>OY764157.1:0-3922237 GCA_963668265.1 Aggregatilineales bacterium | reverse complement strand
CAGCAAGGCGCCGGCGATGCTGATCTCTTCGCCATCGTCCAGGGTGACCTGGCAGGTGATGACATCGCGGTATTCGCTGATTTTGATGCCCTTGGCCTGGGTGATCTGCCAGCCGCGCTCAGCCGCCAGCAGGGGCGCGTTGACGAAACTGACGGACTCGCCGAGGATCGGGCTTAGCAAGCCCTTGAGAATGCCGACCGTCATCGGCTTGATGAGCCCGTTCATGTCCTCGCCGATGATCTCGATGGCGATGCGGCGAATGGGTCCGCCAGCCAGGACATGCTGCAGCGCGCCGATGCTCTCCGCCAAATGCAGGTAGGGGCGGACCTGGTCATAGGCGACGCCGGGCAGCAGCGGCAAATTCACCACATTGCGGTAATCGCGGTCGCTGAGGGCGTCGATGACCTGCCGCGCGATTTGCAGCGACAAGTCTTGCCGCGCTTCGGCTGTGTTGTCGCCAATGTGCGGGGTGTGGATGACCTTGTCCAGGCCGATCAGCGGGCTGTTGAAGGGCGGCTCCTCGTTCCAGACATCCACCGCCACGCCACCCAGGCGCCCGTCCAGCAGCGCCTCCGCCAGCAGCGCCTCCTTGACGACCCCGCCGTGCGCCGTGTTGATGAAGCACGCGCCCGGTTTCATCAGCCGCAGCGACTCCTCGTCCAGAAAGTCGCTTGTCTCTTTCGTCGCCGGCACATGCATGCTGACATAATCGGAAGCGCCCAGCAGCTCGCGCAGGCCGACCAGCTGCACGCGCTTGTCGTTCACGCTTTCGTCGCGGATGTAGGGGTCGTGGGCCAGGACAGTCATGCCCAGCGCCAGGCAAAGCTGCGCCACCCGTTGACCGACGCGCCCCAGACCAACGATGCCAATCGTCTTGCCATGCAGCTGGGCGCCCACTTGCTGCCCGCGATCGAAGAGCCACCAGCCGTCGCGCAGGCTCTCGTGCAGGGCGGGCAGGTTGCGATTCAAGGCCAGCATCAGCGTCAAAGTGTGCTCGGCCGCCGCCACCGCGCTCACGCCCGGGATGTTCATCACCAGGATGCCGCGTTCAGTGGCGCTGTCGATGTCGATGCCGGACAAGCCAGCCGACATGCGCGCGATCAAACGCAGCTTCGGCGCGCTTTCCAGCAGAGCCGCGTCCAACTGAAAATCGGAGCGGGTGATGATGGCATGGGCGTCTTGCAGGGCGGCGCGCACGGCCGCGGTCTTGGGCGGCACGCAGGCGACGCGAATGTTTTCGCCGGCTTCCAGCAGCGCGATGCTCTCCGGCGTCAAGTCGGTCGCGACTACGACAAGCTGTTCGTTCAAGCGAATAGGCCTTTCTGCTTGATCTTGTCCAGGACCGCGCCCAGGCTGGGATAAACGAACCGGTTGATGTCGGCGAAGTCCGCCGCTGACGAGTGCGATGGATCGGGCACGGTCCAGCAAGTCATGCCGGCCGCCAGGGCCGCTTGCGTGCCATGCCGGCTGTCTTCCAAGGCCAGACAGCGCTCTGGCAGCAGGCCCAGTCCAGCCGCCGCCCGCAAGTAAATGTCCGGCGCCGGTTTGCCGCGCTTCACGAACTCTGCGGAAAAGCGCCGCGGAATCAAGCTGGACCAGCCCAGCATGGCGGCGAAATGGTCGATGATCCGCTGCGACGAGCTCGAGGCGACCGCCCGCGGGATATCGCGCTCCGCCGCATAACGCAGCAATTCGTCCGCGCCCGGCATCGCCTGAATGCTGCCCCGCGGCAGGTCCAGCATGCGCCCGGTCAGAGCCGCTTCAATTGCCGCCGGCGAGTCGCCGACCCGCGGATACTGCCGCTGCAAGATCGCCGCGAACTCATCGACGCGCATGCCGACGCCCATGTCGCGCAGCTCCGGCGAATAGCGGTAGCCGGCCGCCTCAATCAAGTCGATCTCGACTTGATGCCAGACCGGCTCCGAATCCACCAGCAAGCCGTCCATGTCAAATATGATGGCGTCGAATGTCATGTCTCGGCGATGCCTTCGTGTTCCTGGATAAACCGCTCTCGCAAGTTCGCGTCGCTGAAGTGGACGCTGTCCGGCCGCCGCGCCAGGTCGACGCCCTTGCGGAACAGCGACTCGTGCTCGCCGCCGCGCAGGTCCCGCCAGCCGCCGCGCCCGACCGCCAAGGGCAAGACCGCCGCCAGCGAGCGACAGCGGACGAAAATGTCGGATTCCGCCGCCACCTTGTCGCGGGCAGTCACCCCGCCATAGCCGACGAAGAGGTCGACGCTGTAGCGGGCCGCCAGGTCCGAGGCGCCATCGCCGATCATCAGGCGTCGCCCGGTACGGTCGCGGGCCAGCTCTTCGATGACCCGCGCCTTGCCGCTGCTGACGGTCAGGGGACCCTCGCTGTAATCGAGATAAGTCTTGGCTTGCTGCGCGCTCGGCTCGTGATAATCCCACCAGCGTCCGGAGAGCTCGTTGTACTCCAGCTCAACGGCGCGGATTTTATCCGGCGCGACGCCCAGCCTCCTTCCGAAGCCGCGCACCGCGTCGATCAAGCCGCCGCTGATGATGAAGACTTCGACGCCCAGGCGGCGCAGGACCGCTATCACGGCGCTGGCGTCCTCGACCAGGGTCTCCCAATAGCGCTCTTCAATGGCATGCAGCTGGGCGCGGGTAGGCTTGATGGCGCGCAGCCGCTTGCCATAGACATCGCCCAGATCCAGCTCGCCGTCCATGGCTTTGTTGGTCAGCAGCCCGACGCGCCCCGCCTTGCCTTTCAGCCGCGCCAGCTCGTCGATGCCTTCAATGGTCGAAAGCGTGCTGTCGCAATCGAAAAACACCAGATCGTAGCCAGTCCAGCGCGGGTGGGGCATAAGGCGCTTCTCGCCAAATTGAGAGCGGCCGCCATTATAGTGGCTTCGGCGCGGATGTGTAGCGTGGTCTGTGGCGCTCGTCGCCGGCTTGAAACCGGCGGACGACTCCTCTACAATGGCGGCGCGATTCAGCCAGACGCGGGCTTCCCGCGCTCGGAAAGGGCAGTGCATTGGCGCGCAAACCGGCCGACCAATCGGTGGACCGCGAAGACATCTTGTGGGCGGCGGCCGATGTCTTGCAGCGCAAGGGCTACGACGCGACCACGATGAAAGACATCGCCGCCCAGGTCAATCTGACGGCGGCCAGCCTCTACCACCATTTCAAGAACAAAGACTTCTTGCTGCTGAATGTGCTGGAGGTCGGGCTGGAGCTGACGATTGCCAAGCTGGAGGCGGTGGCGCATGCCGAAGGCGCCCATGCGGACCAGCTGGCGGCGATGATCCGCTCCCATGTCGAAAGCGTCACCGGCAATGTCGCGGTGGCCGCGTCCATGGTCTTCGAGATTCGGGCCTTGCTCAACGCGACCGGCAGCCGACAGAATGGCGCCGGCCTGACCGGGGAATTCGTGCGGCGGCGCGACCGATTCTTCGCCCGGCGCGATTACTTCGAGAGCCTGTTTCGCGGCGCGCTGCGGGCGGGCATTGAAGCGGGCGAGTTCCGCGCCGTCGACGCCGACATCGTGACCAAGGCGATCCTTGGCGCGCACAACTGGGTGGGCGTCTGGTATCGCGATGGCGGGCGGCTCAGTGGCGAGGAAGTCGCCGATGTCATGGCGGAGACCTGGCTGGCGGCGCTGAAACGGGAGTGAGACCCATGGCGGAACGACGGCGCTTGACCGCCTGGCTGCCACGAGCCGCGCAAGCCTGTGTTATTTTGGAAATCGAGGAAGCCGCGCTATGAAAAACATTCTCATCACCGGCGCCAACAGAGGCATCGGCTACGAACTGACGCGCCAGTTCCTTCAGGACGACGCCCGCGTCTTCACTGCTTGCCGCGGGCCAGGGCGAGCCGACCAGCTGCAAGCGCTCGCGAAGGCGCATCCAGACCGCGTCTCCATCGTGCAACTGGATGTGACAGACGAAGCGTCCATCAAGGCGGCGGTGGCCACGGTCGCCGCGCAAAGCGACAGCCTCGACCTCCTGATAAACAACGCTGGCATCGGCGGCGGCGACGCCGGACGCGTCATGGGCAAGCTGGCTCTTGACGAAGCCAGCCGCGTGATTTCGGCCAATGCCGTCAGCGCGCTCGTCCTCACCCAAGCCTGCCGCCCTCTGCTGAGCCGGGGGGAGAGCCCGCTGGTCGTCATGATTTCGTCGCGGATGGGCTCGATTGCCCTGGCTGATGGACACTCCTACGCCTACCGCATGAGCAAGGCGGCGATGAACATGGCGGCGCGAGTCCTGGCGCTGGACAGCGCGATGGCGGGAATCACCACCATCACGACGCATCCCGGCTGGGTCAGCACCGACATGGGCGGTCCCTCGGCGCCGGTCACGCCAGAGCAATCGGCTGCCGGCTTGAGAAAGGTCATCCTCGGCGTCGGACCCGAGGACAACGGCAAGTTCTTCCAATATGACGGCGCGGAGCTGCCTTGGTGAGCGGACCCGCGCGGCGAGAGACGAAAGGCGCGATGACCATGCAGATCCAGAAAGCGACGGTGATCGGCTCCGGCACGATGGGCGGGGGCATCGCGGCCCTCCTGGCGGGAGTCGGCATTGAGACGCGCTTGCTCGATATTCCGCCGCCGCAGTCTCAGCCAGCCGACGGACCGCGAGCCCGCAACGCTGTCGTCGCCGCCAACCTCAAAGCCCTTGGCAAGATGAAGCCGCCCCGCCTCTACAGCGCCGGCGATCGGCGCAATATCCGCATCGGCAATATCGAAGACGATCTGGAAAAAGTCGCCGACGCCGACTGGATCATCGAAGCCGTTGTCGAAGATCTTGCGGTAAAGCGCGCTCTGATGGCCAAGCTGGCCAAACTTGCCGCGCCCGACGCCATCGTGACGACCAACACTTCCGGCATTCCAATCGGCAGCATCGCCGCGGGTTTGCCGGGCGATTTCACGCGCCGCTTCCTGGGGACGCATTTCTTCAACCCGCCGCGTTACCTGCGCTTGCTGGAAATCATCCCCCACGATGGCAGCGACCCGGCGATCGTCGACTTCATGCTGCGTTTCGGCGCGGAGACCCTGGGCAAGGGCACGGTGCTCTGCAAGGACAAGCCCAATTTCATCGGCAACCGCTTCATGTCGCTTTCCGGCATGCAAGCCACCAATTACGCCCTCGATCATGGCTACACGGTCGAAGAAGTCGACGCGCTGACGGGTCCGCTTATCGGACGGCCAAAGACCGCCACTTTCAATCTCAACGATTTGGTCGGCTTTGACATTCATATGAGCGTCGCCCGCAACTTGTACGAGGCGATCCCCGATGACCCGGCTCGCGAGATTCTGCTGCACGCCAAGAATGCGGCCCTCTCCGAAACGCTGCTGGTGCGCGGCTGGCTGGGGCGCAAGACGGGCGGCGGCTTCTACCAGATGCGGCGCGACGGCGGCAAGAAGGAATTGTGGGCGCTCAACCTGGAGACTCTGGAATACGAAGCGCCCAGCCGACCGCGCTTTGACAGCGTCGAAGCACTGCGCCGCGTCCAGCCCCTCGGCGAGCGCATCCGCCGGCTCGTCAACGCCGGCGACCGGGCCGGGCGCTATCTCTATCATCTGCACGGCTTCTTGCTGGCTTACGCCTCGCAGCGCGTGCCCGAAATCACCGACAGCATCCTCAATATTGACAAGGCGATGAAGTGGGGCTTCGCGCATGAGCTGGGTCCATTTGAAATCTGGGACGCGATCGGCCTGGAAAACACGATCGAGCGTTTCGAGAGCGACGGCTACCCGGTGGCGCAGTGGGTCAAAGCCATGCAGGCGGGCGGCTGCCCGAGCTTCTATCAGCGCGACGCGGCCGGCATGGTCGTCGGCTACTACAGCCCGCAGGTCGGCGCCTATGTTCCTTTACAGCGCGACCCGCGTGAAATCAGCGTGAGCGACTTGCGCGCCGCCAAGGCCCCGCTCTACGGCAACCGCCACGGCACGGTCCACGACATGGGCGACGGCGTCCTGCTTTGGGAATTCCACAGCAAGCACAACAGCCTCACGCCCGAGCTGATCGAGTCCGGCGGGAAAGCGCTGGAGCTGCTGCAAGACGCGAGCCGCAAGGCAATGGTCATCGGCAACGACGGCGCCCGCTTTTCCATCGGCGCGAACCTCGACCCGGGGCAGCTGGCGGCGGGAGTCGCAGGCGTCGACCGCGCTTTGCAATCCGCTCAGCAGCTGGCGCAGGCAGTGCGACGCGCGCCCAAACCGGTGGTCGTCGCCGCGCATGACATGGCTCTTGGCGGCGGCGCGGAGCTGGCGATGGCGGGCGCGGCCGTCGTCGCCCATGCCGAGCTGTACATGGGCTTGGTCGAGGCCGGCGTCGGGCTCGTGCCGGCGGCTGGCGGCTGCAAGGAGCTGATTCGGCGGCTGGTCAATCCACTTGCGGCGGCTGGCGCGGACGATGTCCTGGCCGGCTTGCAGCGCGCCTTCGAGACTATCGCGACCGCCAAGGTCAGCGGCAGCGCCATGGAAGCGAAGGAACTCGGTTTTCTGGCGTCGACCGACAAGATTGTGATGAACCGCGCGCATCTGCTGGGCGAGGCGAAATCGCTGGCGCTGGCATTGAGCGAAAACTACGAAGCGCCGGGGCCGGAGCGGGTCTTCGCCGCGGGCAGGGACGCCCAGGCCGCGCTGCTGCTGGGGGTGGCCGGCTATGAAGAAGCGGGCTACGCCAGCGAGCACGACGCCCTCATCGCGCGGAAACTGGCCTACATCTTGACTGGGGCCGCGCTGGCAGAGCCGCAATGGGTGGATCAGCAGTACATCCTGAACCTGGAGCGCGAGGCTTTCCTGGCGCTGATCCAACTGCCCAAGACTCAAGAACGAATCATGCACATGCTGCAAACGGGCAAGCCGCTGCGGAATTGAGGGCTAAAGCGTCACATCCGCGACCTTGAGCGCGAACCGGCGGAAAGTCTCGACGCGGCGCAGACGCTGCAAATCAGGTATTTCCCTCGCGATCTGTTCTGCGTGATAGTAGTCGTTGTAGTCGATTCCCCCCTGCTGCCGGAAAACTTCTCGAAGCGCTGACTTGGGATTCCGGATCTGCTCTACATTTCTTCTGCGGCTGATTCGCACTGGGCGATGGGGTTTGGAAAGCGTCTGCGCAATTGCCCGTTCGTCAGACAATAACCACGCTTCCAGTTCTTCTTCTATACAGACCAGTGCAACTTTGCTCTGATCGACGCCCGCCTTGTTCAACGAAGCAAATATGGTTTCGCGATCGTGTTTGCGGCATGGATTCTCGCTGGTCCAAGACGGATACAAGTCCCACACGATAATGGCCCGTTCGCACCCTCTATCGAACAATTGGCTGGCGAGGTCGCCGCAGTCACGCACAAGTTTCGGTTTATTGCCGGCTGCTCGGACTACGATTCGCAGCTTGCTATCGAGTAGTTTGGCCAGACGCGCACAGACCTTGCGGTCGGCGCCTTGAGGACCGCACTCGAATATCATGCCAACCTTCATCATTCTTCTCTTGAGCTAAGCGCTTCCATGGTGTAGAGACGCCCGGGACTGAACTTCTTCGCCCATTCCACGACTTCTTCTCGGTCGCCCGGTCGAGTAAATGTCGGCGGACCATCGCCGCGCTCCACCAGCACGATTGACCACAGCGGCAGCAGATCCAGCAGATAGGGAGAATGCGTCGTGACGATAACCTGCGAGCGCCCGCTCTCGACGACATTGCGAATCTCTTCGACGATGAGGTGGATGCAGCGCGGGTCCAACCCGTTTTCCAGTTCCTCAATCACAATCACCGGCGGCGGATTGGGATGGCGAAAGAGCGCCAGCAGCGCCAGAATCCGCAGCGTTCCTGTCGACAGCAGCCAGCCAGGCACAGTGAAATCGTCTTCCTTCATTGTGAGATGCATCTGCCGTCCCAGGAAGTCTGTCAAGACCGGCTTGATATCGTGCATATAGGGCATGACGAATTGCATGGAGTCGATAATGCCGTCGAATGCGTCCGGGTCGCGCTCGCGGATCTCGTTCAGATACTCGGCGATATTCGCGCCGTCGCTGCGTAAGCGAATCGAGCCGCCGGTGCGTTGAATCGGCCGCGGCTCGCCCATGCCCCATGCGTCGAGCGCCAGAAACTGCCAATCTGATGCAAAGCCATTAAGATCAAATCTTTTCTGTATAGTCGACAAGTCCACATCCGATGCAATGTGATCAAAAGATATTTTCACTGAATGCACTGATATGCCTGGATCGAGCCATTTGAACGGCCAATTCGGATGATTAGTGGCGATAGAACCATCTTTGTCGCGTTCCAAGATTTTCCTGTTGCGAAGATGCAAAGTTTCTCTCTCGAAAGACAACCCATCACTATTGGGGTTTGGACTAATGGACGACTGTATCTGAAATGCACCGAGTTGGGTTTGACCTCTCAGCGTAAACTCCAACACATTAACTTCATCTAGATGCGCAATCTTTCTGTCGATGTAATTGAACGGTGGATTGGTAACATGTTCAATCCCCCGCCACATGCCCATCGCCGCGTCCAGGCCATCCTTCACAATCGCCTGATAGGTTTGCAAGCCCTCGATCAGGCTGCTCTTGCCACTCCCATTGTCCCCGATCAGCACCGTCAGCGGCGTGAATTTCACCACGCCACTATCCTCTATCGCCTTGAAATTCTTCAGCCGAAACGACTTCAAAGCCAGCTTCTTCGCCATGACCGCACCCCATTCATCCTCGCGCCCATCTTACCACAGCCCAAGTTGCATTGACCCGCTGCGCAGATTCGCTACAATACCCGCACAGCATTCATGAAAGGACAGTCCCATGCGCCAGGCAGTCATCGTCGCCGCGTCCCGCACCGCCGTCGGCAAAGCCCATCGCGGCCGCTCCAAGAACGCTCGCTCCGATGACATGGCAGCCGCGGTCGTCCGCGATTTGATGCGCCAGACCGAAGGCGCCCTCCAGCCGGCCGATATCGACGATCTCATCATGGGCTGCGCCATGCCAGAGGGCTCGCAAGGCTTGAACTTCGCTCGGGTGATCGCACTGCGCGCGGGCCTGCCGGTCGACACGCCCGGGCAGACAGTCAACCGTTTCTGCTCCAGCGGCTTGCAGACCATCGCCCTGGCTGCCAACAGCGTTATCGCGGACCAGGCCGACGTCGTCATTGCCGGCGGCGCCGAGTCGATGTCGTCCGTGCCGATGACCGGGCATCATCTCAGCCCCAACCCGCACATGGCGGCGCGCGACCCCAATGTCTACATGAGCATGGGCTTGACCGCCGAGCGCGTCGCCGGGGAATTTGGCGTTAACCGCCAGGACATGGATCAATTCGCCTGCGAGAGCCACCGCAAAGCGGCCCGCGCCACCGACGCCGGCTTCTTCGCCGACGAGATCGTCCCGCTCCAATGGGAAGAGACGGTCATCGGCGCGGACGGCATGCCAGCGACGGTCGCCATGTCCCTGGAAGCGGACGAGCACTTGCGCCGCGAAACGACAGTCGAAGCCCTGGCGGCGCTCAAGCCCGCCTTCAAGCCCGGTGGCGCGGTGACCGCCGGCAACTCCAGCCCCTTGAGCGACGGCGCCGCCGGCGTCATCGTGATGGAGCGCGAAAAAGCCGAGGCACTTGGCTTGACCCCGCTGGCGCGATTCATCGCCTTCTCCGTGGCGGGCGTGCGACCGGAGATCATGGGCGTCGGTCCCGTCAAAGCCGTGCCCAAGGTCCTGGCGCGCTGTGGCATGAGCCTGGACGATATCGACCTCGTCGAGCTTAACGAAGCCTTCGCCGCCCAGGCCCTGGCTGTCATGCGCGAGCTGGAGCTGCGCCCGGAGCGCGTCAATGTGAACGGCGGCGCCATCGCCCTGGGGCATCCGCTGGGCTGCACCGGCGCCAAGCTGACCGTGCAGATCCTCAACGAGATGAAACGGCGCGGCAGCGAGCACGGCCTGGTGACCATGTGCGTCGGCGGCGGCATGGGCGCGGCGGGCCTCTTCCAGAATCTCAACTAGCGTTTGCCAGCGGCGCGACCAGCCAGGAGCCGGCATGTCCGCCTTTTACAGCGCGGTGGCGCGCTTCTACGACGCGGAAAACAGCGACAAGAGCGACGACCTGCGCATGTACAGCCGGCTGGCGGCGGAGCGCGACGGCGAAATCCTGGATGTCGGCTGCGGCAGCGGGCGCGTGCTGCTGCATCTGGCCGGCGAGGGGCGGCGCGTCCATGGCGTCGACAACGACCGCAACATGCTGCGGCGGCTGGAGCGCAAACTGAGCCTGCGCCCCGAACTGCGCGGGCTGGTCGACTTTGTCCAGGCCGATGTGCTGCGCCACGATTTTGAGCGCCGCTTTGACTTGATCCTGTTGAGCTACAACTTGCTGATGCACTTTCACGAGCAGGCGACGCAGATCGCGCTGCTGGCGAGACTGCGCCGCTGGCTGGCGCGCGACGGCCTGCTGATCATTGACCTGCCCAACGCCGGCCTCGCCTTCGCCGCGCCGGATAACGAGGCTCTGACCCTGGAACGCAGCTTCCTCGACCCGCATACCGGACACATGATCATGCTCCAGTCGGTCAGCCTGCTCGACCGCGCCCGTCAAGAATTGAGCGTCGACTGGATCTACGACGAGATCGACGGCGACGGCGTCGTCAGGCGCCTCGTCGTCCCGCATCGCCTGCGGTATTTCTTCTTGCCGGAGCTGCGCCTGCTGCTGGAGCGCTGCGGCTTTGATGTGGCGGCTGTCTTCGGCGACGCCGAGGGCGGGACTTTCGACGCGGAGAGCGAGCGCATGATCGTGCATGCCGCCGGGCAGTGAGCGCCTTCAACATGGGCGCCGCGATCGTTCTCGTCCAACGGGAACAAGCGACTGTCCTGGCGGGCCAGCTGGCGCGCCGGCGACAATTAAGCGACTGGAAAGGCAAGGGATGACCGTCTGGCTCGATTATTTCAAGGCGCGGCAGCCTGCCATGCTCGAGCGCTTGACTCAGCTCGCCCGGCGCGAATCCTTCACCCGCGCCAAGCCGGCCGTCGATCGCCTGGTCGACTATGTTGAGGCGGAGCTCAAGAGCCTGGGGGCCGACGCCGTAAGCCGCTTTCCGCAGAGCGATGTCGGGGATTTCTTGCTGGCGACCTGGAACGCGGGCGCGCCCGGCAAGCCGTATCTGTTTCTGGCGCACCTGGACACGGTGCATCCCATCGGCGCGCTGGAATCCATGCCGCTGCGAAGCGTCGATGGCAGGTTCTGCGGTCCCGGCGTCTTCGACATGAAAGCCGGCGCCGTCATCGCGCTGGCGGCCATCCAGGCTCTCGCCGAAAACAGCCTGCTGCCCGCTCGCCCGATTCGCTTTCTGTTTAACACGGACGAAGAGATCGGCAGCCCGCGCAGCAAAGCGCTCATAGAAGAAGTCGCGGCGGGTTGCGCCCTCGTCCTGGTGATGGAACCTGCCACGAAAGAAGGCGCGCTCAAGACCTGGCGCAAGGGCGGCGCAAAATATGCGCTGACAATCGAAGGACGAGCAGCGCACGCGGGCATCGCGCCGCAGGAAGGCATCAACGCCATCGTGGAATTCGCCCGACAAGCCCTGGAGATTGATCGCCTCAATGACCTCAAGCACGGCATTTCGGTTTCCATCACCGTGGTCGACGGCGGCACGGCCGGCAATGTCATCCCGGCCCGCGTCCAGGCGCATATCGACGCGCGCGCCCTGAGCCAGGCGGCCATGGACGAGACGCATCGCGCCCTGACCAGCCTCTACCCGAAGATGCCCGGCGCAAAAGTCAGCTGCCTGCGCGGCGCCTTTCGTCCGCCAATGGAGCGCCGGCCCGAGCTCTTCGCCAAGGCGGCGGCAATCGCGGAAGGGCAGGGCATTACGCTGGACGAAAGCGGCTCCGGCGGCGGCTCCGATGGCAACTTCACGGCGGCCATGGGCATCCCGACTCTGGATGGCCTCGGCGCTCACGGCGATGGCGCGCATGCCCCCCATGAGCACATCATCCTCAGCAGCTTGCCGCGAGGGGCGGCGGTCATCGCGGCCATACTGGAGGAGTGGACGAGCTAGCGGCCGGCCGATCCGAGGGCTGGCCACAATCCTCGACCAGGCGGCAGACTTGCGGCGGCACATCGCAAGGACCGCCGTCGCCACGCGCCACGACGCCCAGCCAGCCATTGCGATAGACATACACGACCATGTAGATGCCGCGCCCCGCCCCACGATACGGCATGACGAGGCGCACGATTCGGCCTGGCTTGAAGGGCTGCGGCGGGCGCATCCGGCGGCTCCAGCGCAAGCGAACTGGCGACGCCTCCAGCATAGTACAAGTGTTCTAATCTGTCAAGGCGGGCTGTGCCTTTGGCCTGGGAAGTCGCGCCCGCGTTTTTCGCCACCAAGGCTGCCGAAACCACCCGGTCTCCGTCTTCGGCAACTATGCCAAAGTCCGATTTTTCGCCCGGAGAGAGTCGCCCGGAAAACGACAGCGCGGCTAAATCTCGATGTAGCGCTTCCAGACTTCGGGCCCGCTGCCCAGCGCGATGACGAGGTAGCTGGTCCTTGGCGTTTTCGGCTCCCAGAGCAGCCGCATTCCGGCCTCGTTGTGCAGCCGGTTGCCTTTGCGGTGGTTGCATTTCGGGCAGGCGCAGGCCGTGTTGGACCATGTGTCGCGGCCGCCTCTGCAGCGCGGGATGATATGGTCGATGGTGAAATCGCGCTTGGCCAGCCGCTTGCCCTTGACCAGCGCGCCCAGCTGGACGCCGCAATAGACGCAGGTGTAATCGTCGCGCACGAGCACGCCCTTGCGGCTCCAGTGCGATTGGCGGCGCGGCGCATTGACATAAGACTTCAAGGCGATGACCGACGGCACTTCAAAGCGGGTCCGCACCGTGCGCAGGTACATCCCCGTCATCTCGACGGCGATGGCTTTGCCGCCCAGCAGCAGGTTCATCGCCCGCTGCACGGTGATGACGGACAGCGGCTCCCATGTGCTGCCGTTCAGCAGCAAGACGCGGCTCTGGAATATGGTCGCGCTGGACACGATGCGCTTCTTTCCCCGTTTCGCCGACGGCTCAATTGCCGCCGATAGGGATTATAGCACGGATCAGGCCTGTTGCGCCCCATGCCAGACGCGGCCGACGCGCCCGCCGCACCGACTCCAACCCCGCCCCCGGCCCCTCCCCGAGGCTTCAGGGAGGGGGAGTCCGCTTTGCGCGGGCACGGGATTTGAAAGCGGGCGACCCAAGGGTCGCTCCTACGGCAGGCGATTATAAGTGCCGCCCGTCGCAATCCCATCTGCGTGCCAGGTTAACTCCCCCGCTCCAACGCTTTGGCGCGCGCAGACACCGCGCTACGGTAGGGGGCCGGGGGTGGGGTTGGAATTGGGCCCGGGATTGGAATCCGCCGCAAACGGCGCCCGTTCTGTGTTATAAATCGCCCTCATGCTTTCGCCACCGGAGATCCCCGACCACGCCATCGTCAAGGCGCTGCGGACCGCTTACGGCATCAGGCCGACCTCGCTGGACTTCCTGCCCGTCGGCAACGACGCCCGCGCCTGGTCCTTCCGCGTCGAGACAGCCGCCGACACATTCTTCCTCAAATTGCGCATCGGCAAGCTGAATCGCGCCAGTCTGCTCGCGCCCAGCCACCTGCAAGCCTGCGGCGTCACGCACGCGGTCGCGCCCCTGACAGCCTCGTCTGGCCAGCTTTACGCCTGTCTGGACGACTTCGCGCTGATTCTCTATCCGCACATTCGCGGCAAGTCGGAGTGGAATATGCCGTTGACGCAGGAGCAGTGGCGCGCCTGGGGCGGGATCATGCGCCGGATTCACGACGCGCCCCTGCCGGCCGTTATAAGGCGTGAAGTCTTCGCGCAAGAGTGGCTCGACAGGCTGGCAAAGGTCGAAGCGGCGATCGGACAGGGCCGATTCGAGAACGAGATCGCGAGACGGATGGCGCGAATCTGGCGGGAGCGGACGGCGGAGATCGCGCTGCACAAAGAGCGATGCCTCGCGCTGGGATCGCGGCTGGCGGAACAGAATCCGCCATTTGTCCTCTGCCACGCCGACATCCACCGCGCCAACATTATCCTGGACGCTGAAGGGACGATTCACATTGTCGATTGGGATGAAGCGCTGCTGGCGCCAAAAGAGCGCGACCTGATGTTCTTCATCGACGACAGCCCGTCCAGCGACGCCGCGGCCGCTTTCATGGCGGGCTACGGACCGGCGGCTATCGATCCCTTGGCCCTGGCCTATTACAAGACTGACTGGGTCATCCAGGAGCTGGCGGATTATGGCGAGCGCGTTTTCTTGTCAGCTGTCAGCGAACGCGAACTGGCGCAGTCGCTGCGGGAATTCAGGCGTCTCTTCGCGCCCGGCGATGTCGTCGAGCGGGCCGAGCAAGCTTGCGCGAGACTGGCCCCCTAGCCAGGAATCATCTCAATCCCAGGCTCGCCTTCGACATTAAACACGCCGCAGGGACCGCCCTTGTCGCTGACCAGCAGGTCGACTTCGTCGCCGGCGAAATTCAGCACCGGGTGGTAGAACTCGGCCACCTTGCGCGCCTCGCCGACGATGTAGTGCGCGATCAAAGAGCAGCGGAAGCGATCGGCGCTGGAATTGGGGAAGCTGCCATGGATCACCTGGCCATTGAAGAAGACGACATCGCCCGCCTTCATCAGGACCGGCTTGGGCTCTGCGCCCGGCGGCAGCGGCACGGCGTTCGCGCTGAAGCTCTGTGTCAAGTCGGCTTCGACCGGGCACAAGCGCGGCAGCTCATGCGTGCGCGGCACGATTTGCAGGCAGCCATTCTCTTCGTCGCAGTCGTCCACCGCCATCCAGGCCGCCAGGCAAGTGCCGGGCTGGACGCGCAGCGGCGCCTGGTCTTGATGCAGGGCTTGGCCCCGCGCCGACGGCGGCTTGAAGTAAAACATCGTCTGCGCGGCGTAAGGCTCGATGCCCAGCAAATCGGTCGTCCAGCAGCGGAAGCGCTCGTCCAGCAGCCAGTCCAGCGAGAGCTTGTCCCAGCGATGCGAATGGATGATGCGCGGGTAAGCTTTGAGCGGATCGTCGTCCGGCAGCAGATGCGGCTGGTCGCCGGCGAAACCATGGCCGGCCGCGTTCAGCGCCAGGAAATGCGCCTTGAAGCGCGCCGCCTCGTCCCTTGTAAACAAGTTTGGAACGACCACAAAGCCTTCGCGGCGGTATGCTTCTATCAGAGCGCTGCGGTCCATTTTTTCCCTCCCTCACATCAGGCTGAGCGCGCGCGACGCCAACTGCCCGTAAATGTAATACAGAAGCGGCGAGGCCGCAAAATCCCAAGCGCCGATGTAACGAGTCAGCCGCCCGCGGTAACCCCGCTTGAATTGGTACACGCCCCACAGGCGGTCGCTCGCGTCGAAGCTGTCCGGCGCGCCCCACATGTCGTAGGTCTGGCAGCCCTGCGCCTTGGCCCAGCGGATAGCCGCCCATTGCAGCGCGTAATTCGGCATGCGCCCGCGTTCCTCGCTGGTGGACGCGCCATAAAAGTACCAGCATGTCCGCCCGAAGCGAAACAAGATGACATGCGCCAGCGCCGCCCCGTCGTACTCCGCCACCAGAGCCTGTGCCAAACCCGCACGCATAAAGTCGGCCCAGGCGCGCTCGTAATAATGGAAGGCGCGGATGAAGAATTGGTCGCGCTGCGCCGTTTCGCTGTACAGCCGGTAGAGCAGGGGAAGCTCGTCGAGGCCCGCCTCGCGCACTGTGACGCCCCGCCTGTCCGCCAGCCGGATCTTGCGCCGGGCGCCCCCGCTCATCGCCGCCAGGATCGCGTCTTCGTCCCGGCCCAGGTCGATGCGGAAAGTGTTGCGGAATTGCACCTGGTCTGAGGAAAAGCGCCAGTCCCGCTCGCGCAGTCGGTCCAGCGTGGCCGCGCCGGTCTCGTCGACGCGCTCGGCGTCGCTCCCTGGCAGCCCGGTCGCCGCGACGACATCAGGATCAATTTTCAGCCAGACGACGCCCAGCCGCCGGGCGCGCCGCTCCAGCTCGTCGAGGGTCCTTTCCGCCAGCGCCGCATCGCCCCAATCGAGGCAAGGTCCTTTGCTCGCGTAGACCAGCTTAAAGGGACCGGCGCGCCGTGCCAGCAAGCTCGCCTGGGCGACGGTTTGCCCCCGCCGCTTGAAGGCCAGTCGCGTCGGCTGCCACTTGCCTGTCGCCCGCTTGAACTCGCCCCATTCCCAGGTCTGCAGGACATGGGCGCCGGGCAAATCGCGCAGGCCGTCGTTCCAGCGGTCGCGCTCGTCCACCTCATGCAGACTGAGGATGCTCGCCCCCTTTGCGCGCTTGGCGGATGCGCAGCGCCCCGCGATAAGCGGCGTAGACCAGCGGGTTGAAGGGCTTGTCCCAGGCGCCCGCCGTCCGCAGCACTTGGCCGCCCCAGCCGCGCTTGAAGCCATAGACGCCCCAGAGCCCGTCGCCACGTCCCTTGAACTGCGCTTCCAGAGTCGCCGGGTCGTAATCCGGCACGCCCCAAAAATCGTAACAGCGGCAGCCCCGCGCCCGCGCCCATTGAATCGCCTGCCACTGGATGCCGTAACTGGCGTAGACATTGCCCCGCGCCCGCGACGACGCTCCATAGAGATACCAGGCCCGCTCGCCCGCCGCGAAGACCATGACCGCCGCCAGCAGCTCGCCATCCAGCCGCGCCAGCCACAGCGCTCCCCGCTCGGGCATGAATATGTCGTAGACGTTTTCGAAGTAGCTTGCGCTGTGCACGCCGAAGTCGTTGCGCTCGCCCGTCTGCCGCGCCAGCCGCTGGAACGCGTTCAGGTCGCCGCGCCCCGCGATCTCAAAATGGAGGCCGCTCTTGAGGCTCTTGCGCACTTTGCGGCGCGTGCCTTGACTCATGCGCTTGAGGATGGTCGCGTCGTCCGCGTCGATATCCAGCACGATCGTCCGCGGCGGCTGGATCGTCTGCGGGCTCGGCCGAAACCCCGCCTCTTGCAGCAGGCGCAGCGCCTCGCCGGCGACATGCCCCGGCTCCAGCTTGAGGAACGCGGCTCGAGTCTCGCGCCGGATCTGCGCCCACAAGGGCTTCAGCATGCCAGGCGAGCTCGCGTAACCGCCCATCGGCGCATAAGCCATCGTCCCCAGGGCCAGCGGCAGCCGCTTCAGCAAAACCAGCGCGCCCGCCTGAATCTCCCCGTCGCCGGCCAGAGCCACGATGCGGCTCTCCCAGCCAAAGCGCGCCTTCAGCCTTCCCCAGCCGGAGAGCTGCAGCAGATGCGCGCCGGGCTGAGCCAGGACGAAGGCGTCCCATTCCGCCGGGCTTGGCTGGATCGGCCGCAAACTGGCGTCGGGGCTGGCGGTAGTGACCATGGCGCTATTTTGCGCGAGCGCGGGACGAAATCATAGCTACAGTATAAGCGCATGCGATGCAAGCGAAAATCAGTCAATAGCCGCCTAGAAAAGCGTTTTTCGCTGTGATAAAATGCCGCCCTTGTGGCGGGCGTCGAGTTTGAAAGCGCGTTGCATTGGCGCGCTCGCCCTGCTATACTAACGGCGTTTGTGATAAATGGCGCAAATGCCCCGGTGGCAGCCGCGTTCAGGATCGACCAGCGATGAATGTACTCAATGAATGGGCTTTTATCGGCTTGTTTGCGCTGATGGCGCCAGTCTTCCCGGCTCTGCCAATCGTCATCGCCTGGCTCTTCCGGCCGCGCAAGCCCAATGTGCTCAAGAGCTCCACCTATGAATGCGGCGTGGAGACCATCGGCGACACATGGGTCCAGTTCCGCGTGCAATACTACATCTACGGCTTGATATTCCTCGTCTTTGACGTCGAAATGGTGTTCCTCTTCCCCTGGGCGGTGGCATATAACGAGATGAGCCTCTTCGGCTTTGTCGCCGGCTTTCTCTTTATCTTCCTGTTGACGGACGCGCTGTTTTACGCCTGGAAGAAAAACGCCCTGGACTGGAAATAGGCGCGGGCGATCGGGAGACGATAACGATGACGATGGAAGACATGTGCAGCGGCTTGTGCAGCCTCCTGGCGGATTCCGGCGCGGATCCCGGCCTGGCGCAGTTCCTGTCCCTCCTGGTCGGCGTCCTGCTCGTCAGCGGCGTCCCGCTCGTCACCGTCATCCTGCTCATCTGGATCGAGCGCAAAGTGGCGGCGCGCATCCAGGACCGCATCGGCCCCAACCGCGTCGGTCCCATCGGCCTGCTGCAGACTTTCGCCGACATGCTCAAGCTGCTCAGCAAAGAAGATATCACGCCCACCGCCGCCGACCGCGTCCTCTACAACGCCGCGCCCCTGGTGTCTTTCGCCTCGGTCGTGCTGATTTGGGCGGTCATCCCCTTTACGCCATTCCATTATGGAGTAGACCTGGAAATCGGCGCGCTGTATTTTGTGGCGATCGCTTCATTTGGCACGCTCGCCATCATGGCGGCCGGCTGGGCGAGCAACAACAAATACGCTCTCCTCGGCGCTTTCCGCGTCGTTTCGCTGCTGGTGAGCTACGAAGTGCCGCTGGTATTCGCCCTGCTGGCGCCGGTGATGCTGGCCGGCAGCATGAGCCTGGTCGATATCGTCAACGCGCAAACCGGCATGTGGTTCGTCGTGCTCTCGCCCCTGGCTTTCATTATCTTTTATGTCTCCTCCCAAGCCGAGACCGGGCGCGCTCCGTTCGACTTGATCGAGGCCGAATCCGAGTTGGTCGCCGGCTTCAACATCGAATACTCCGGCATGAAATTCGGCATGTTCTTCGCCGCGGAATTCTTGCATGTCTTCACCAACGGCATCCTGATGGCGCTGCTCTTTTTCGGCGGCTGGATGGGTCCGCTGTATTACGAATCGCCCCTGATCGCTTTCGCCTGGCTGGGCTTGAAGGGCGGCTTGATTTATTTCACGACTCTGTGGCTGCGCAACACCGTGCCTCGCCTGCGCATCGACCAGATCATGGCTTTCAACTGGAAATTCTTGGTGCCCCTGTCCATCGTCAACCTCATCCTGCTGTCGCTGGGGCTGAAGCTGCTGCAAGAATTGGGCTGGGCGCCGCGAGATCTGCTGAGCGCCAGCGTCGGCGACATGCTGCCCGCCACCGCGCTGATGCTGCTCGTTAATCTGGGCCTGGCGCTATACCTGCTCGGCCTGCTGCGCAAACGCGGGGCGGAAGCCCGCCGCGACGAGCAAATGTCGCGCGCCAGCCTGGATCAAGCAAGGGGCCTGGCGGCGGACCGGGGAGGCGCCTAAGATGGAACTGAACGCCATTTCTATCGGTTTCGCCGTCTTCACCATCTTCACCCTGGGCGGCGGACTGGGCGTGGTGACGACCCGCAACCTCTTCCAGGGCACCATCTGGCTCATGCTCAGCCTCTTCGGCGTCGCCGGTTACTTCGTCCTGCTCAGCGCGCCCTTCCTGGCGGCCGTGCAGATCCTGGTGTACATCGGCGCGATCGCCATTTTGATCACATTCGCCGTCATGCTCACCCGCAGCGTCGCCCGCATCAAGAGCCGCTATTTCCGCCTGCTGCCCAGTTTCGTCGCGTCGCTGGCGCTATTCTTGATTCTGCTCTTCGGCATCACCCTGCCCATATTTGGCGGACACTTGCCAGAAGCGGCGCCAGAATATGTCGCTTCGACTCGTGATTTGGGCGCGGCTCTGGTGGACGAGAACGGCTATGTGGCGCCCTTCCTGCTGGCGTCGGTGCTGTTGACGGGCGCGATGATTGGCGCGATCTTCATCGCCCGCGAAGACAAAGCCAAGGGAGGCGGCGCATGACGGTTCCTCTCTGGATGTACCTGGCGGTGGCGGCCGCGCTCTTCTCCATCGGCGTCTTTGGCGTGCTTTCGCGGCGCAACGCCGTCGCCATCCTCATGAGCGTCGAGCTGATGCTCAACGCCGTCAACATCAACCTGGTGGCATTCTGGCGCTACAGCGAGACGAGCACCGACCTGCTGCTCAATGGCTACGCCTTCACTGCTTTCGTCTTGATCGTCGCCGCGGCTGAAGCCGCCGTCGGCCTCGCCATCATCATCACTGTGTACCGCAATCGGCGTTCGGTGATCCCGGAACATGCCGCGACGCTGAAAGGCTAGCCACCGCCATGGAAATCTTCAACGATCCCAACACCCTGCCCTGGCTCATTCCCGCGGGTCCGCTGCTGGCTTTCCTCATCATCACGCTCGTTACCAACAAAGCCAGGCTCGTCCCGGCGACGGACAGCCACGCATACGGCGGGCATCATCCCGATTACGACGGCATGACCGTGCCGGTGGTGGCGCGCTACAGCCGAATCCTCAGCGTCGGCGTCGGCATGGCGGGGGTCATCGCGGCGCTCGTCGTCAGCTGGCTCACCCTTGCCAATGCCTCGCAGCTGCATCACATCGGGCCAGAAGTGCTGGCAAGCGACATTGAATGGATGAGCACCGGCGAAACCAGCTTTCACATGGGCGTCCTGGTCGACCCGGCGACTGTCATCATGCTGGTCATGGTGCCCATCGCCGTCTTGATGATCTTCATTTATTCCATCGGCTACATGGCGCAGGACCCGCGGCAGGCCCGCTTCTTCGCGCTGATTTCGCTTTTCGCCGGCGCCATGCTCACGCTGGTTGTGGCGGATAACATCCTGCTGCTCTTCGTCGGCTGGGAGATCATGGGCGTCTGCTCGTACATGCTCATCGGCTTCTGGTTCGAGAAAGAAAGCGCCTACAAAGCCGCCATCAAAGCCTTCACGACGACCCGCGTCGCCGATGTCGTCATGCTGCTCGGCATCGCCTACCTCTACAGCATCACCGGCACGCTCAGCTTCCGCGAAATCATGTACAGCCCGGAGACCCTCGACCTGCTGGCGACGACCACGCCCATCATTTTCGGCGGCTGGACGGTCAGCGCGGCGAGCATCATCGGCATCTTCCTCATCATCGGCACGGTCGGCAAATCCGCGCAGTTTCCGCTGCATGTCTGGCTGCCCGACGCAATGGAAGGTCCGACGCCCGTCAGCGCCATGATTCACGCGGCCGCCATGGTCTCGGCCGGCATCTTCGCGCTCATTCGCCTGTATCCGCTTTTCGCGGCTGGCGGCGACCCGCATCACGGAGTCTTCACCGAGCCCCTGGCCTTCATGGCGGTCGTCGGCGCCTTCACGGCTTTGCTCGCGGCGACGATGGCCCTGGCGCAGAGCGATGTCAAAGCCGTGCTGGCTTACTCGACGATTTCGCAGCTCGGTTTCATGATGGCGGCGCTCGGAATCGGCGCGTATATCGCAGCCGCCTTTCATCTTATTACCCATGCCTTTTTCAAAGCCCTGCTTTTCATGGCGGCTGGCTCGGTCATCCACGGCATGGAGCACGGCGAGCATCATGTCCATGAACACGGCGACCACGGGCACGACGATCATGGCCACGGCGACGCAGAGGGACATGCCTTCGATCCACAGGACATGTTCAACATGGGCGGCCTGCGCAAGACGATGCCGGTCACATTCTGGACCTTCCTTATCGGCGGTCTGTCGCTTTCCGGCTTGCCCATCATCACCGCTGGCTTCTGGTCCAAAGACGAGATTCTGGCGGACGCCTGGCTGGTGCTGAACAAGTACGGCAGCGGCGCCCACGGCATGGTCTTTGTCATGCTGGCTCTGGCCGCTTTCATGACCGCTTTCTACACCATGCGCCAAATCGCCCTGACCTTCGCCGGCGACGGCCGTACGGAAGCGGCCAAGCACGCCAGCCTGGGCCAAGGGCTCGTCAGCTTCACCATGACCCTGCCGCTTATCATCCTGGCGGCATTCGCGCTGGGCGCGGGCTTTGTCGGCGTGCCCAAGGACTTCCCGGTGCTGAACGCAATCTTCTCGCCGGAGCACAATTCTTTCCATCACCTCGTGATAGAGGCGCTGCCCCTGCCAGAGACGACGGCCGCTTTCGCCACGCTGCCAGATTATCACCCGAAGGCGCCGCCCTTTAACATCGTGCCCGTCGCCACTTCCGTCATCGTGGCATTGCTGGGCTTGTGGCTGGGATACATGGTCTACTGGCGCAAGCCGCTCAAAGCCGGTCAGCCGGACCCGCTGGAGGGCTTCCTTGGCCCCCTGCATCCGGTGCTGAAGAATCGCTGTTACCTGGACGACCTGTACAGCGCCGTTTTCGTCAAGCCGTCGCAGTGGCTGGCGGCGCAGGTCATCGTCTTCCTCGACCGCGGAATCATCGACGCGCTGCTGCACATCATCGCCCGCTTCTTCAGCTGGCTGGGCGAGCTCATCAAAGCCCTGAATCTCTGGCTCATAGACGGCGTGGGCGATGGCATCCCGATCGCGATATTCAACTTCGGCGGCTGGCTGCGACAACTGCAGAGCGGGCGCATCCAGCTCTATCTGCTGCTGTTGCTGGCGGCGGCGGCAGGCATCGGGCTCGTCCTGGTTCTTACGGCCGGCGGACCGCCCGCGCTCTAGGGAGACGCTTCCATGATTGAAGTTTTCGGGATTGACGCGCTCTCCGTACTCATCTTCGGTCCGGCCCTGGCTGCCTTCCTGGTCGCCGCCATCGCTTCATTTGGCGCAAGCAAAGAATTGAGCCGCTGGCTGGCGCTCATTTTGTCGCTGCTGCTGGCGCTGCTCTCGATTCAAGTCTTCTTCGATTATCAGGCGGCCAACCTGGCCATCGGCGACGAACAGTTCATCGTGACCCAGGACGCAGCCTGGTTCGAGGCTCTCGGGGCGCGCTGGACCCTGGGCATCGACGGCATCAGCGCCGTCATGATCCTGCTCACCGGCATTCTGACGCCCCTGGCCATCCTGGCGAGCTGGAACATCGACGACCGCCCGAACATGCACCTGGCGCTGCTGCTCTTCTTCGAGACCGGCAGCATGGGCGTCTTCGCCGCGATGGACTTGATGGTCTTTTTCCTTTTCTACGAGCTCACCTTGGTGCCGATGTATTTCCTCATCAATCAATGGGGAAGCATGCCCAAGGCCGGCGTGAAGTACAGCGGGCGCTTCTACGCCTCGACCAAGTTCATGCTTTACTCGTTTGGCGGCACCCTCGGCATGCTGCTGGCGACCCAGCTCATCGGCTGGTCGGCCGGCACTTACAGCATGGCGGCGCTCACCGAAAGCTGGCCCCTCTTCCGCCAAGGGGAGGCGCTGCTGGGCATTGATGTCAACGCGGTCAAAGCGCTCGCGTTCATCGGTTTCTTCGTCGCTTTCAGCATCAAAGTGCCGATCTGGCCCTTCCACACCTGGCTGCCCGACGCGCATGGCGAAGCGCCGACGGCCGGCTCCATGCTGCTGGCGGGCGTCATGCTCAAGCTGGGCGCTTACGGCTTCATTCGCCTGGTCATCCCGCTCTTCCCCGATGTCTGGCTGACGGAAGTTTTCCTGCTCGGAGTCAATGTGGCGACGCTCTTCGCGATCCTTTCTGTCGCCGGCATCGTGCTTGGCGCCTTCGCCGCTTTCGGCCAAAACGACATCAAGCGCCTGGTGGCCTACAGCTCGGTCAATCACATGGGATTCGTCGGCATCGGCATCGCCGTCTTCGCCCAGACCTACGCCCAGCTGTGGAGCGGGGCCGGCGCCGAGGCTGATATTCAGTCGGCAATCCTGGCGGGCAACGGCACAGTCTTGCAGATGTTTAATCACGGGCTCAGCTCGGCTGGCATGTTCTTGCTGGCGGGCGCGCTCTATCACAAAACGCACACTCGCGACCTCAACGATTACGGCGGGCTCTGGGTCAAGGCGCCGGTTTTTGGCGCGATCCTGCTCTTCACCAGTTTCGCCAGTCTGGGCTTGCCCGGCCTCAACGGCTTCGTCAGCGAGTTCCTGATCGTGCGCGGCACATTCCCGGTCTTCACCGCTTTAACCGCCATCGCCATGCTCGGCCTGCTCTTCACCGGCGGCTACATTCTCAAGGGCATCCGCGCCGTCTTGCACGGTCCCTTCAACCTGCGCTGGAAAGACGCGAAGCTAGAGCTGACGCGGGCGGAGCTGCTCGGCATCGCGCCATTGATGCTGCTGATGCTGCTGACGGGGGTGTATCCCAACTGGATCCTGCCCATGATCAACACGACGGTCACGACCATTTTCGCCGGCTTGGCGAGCTAGGACTGCGTCTATGGAAGCGACGGGCTTCTCGATCCTCACTGCCATCCTCTTCATCCCGATCATCGCGGGCGTCGTCATCCTCTTCCTGGATCGCAAAAATCGCGATCTGGTGCGCGGCGTCGGCGTCACGGCGGCATCGGCAGTGCTGGCTCTGTCCCTCGCCGTTTTCTTCGGCTACGACAATTATGTCAAGACTTCCGGTGGCCTCCTCGAGCAGCAAGCAGCCATGCTGGACTCGGGCGTCTCGCTCAGCGGCGCGCAAATGTTCGTCGACGCCCTCGCGTTCGAGCAGCGAATCGTCTGGGTGGAGTCGCTGGGCATCGCCTACCATGTCGGCGTCGATGGCGTGTCCGCGCCCATGGTCCTGCTTACCGGGATGGTGGCGGTGGCGGGGGTCTTGATCTCCTGGAACATCCAGGACCGCCTGCGCGAATTTATGGCTTTCTTCATGTTCTTGGTGGCCGGGGTCTACGGCGTCTTCATCGCGGTCGATCTCTTCATGCTCTTCTTCTTTTATGAATTGGCGATCTTCCCCATGTACCTGCTCATTGCTGGCTGGGGCTGGGTCAAGCTGCGCGAATACGCCGCCATGAAACTGACGCTCTATATTCTGGTGGGCTCGGTCTTCGCGCTGGTGGCTGCCGTCGCCATGTATTTCGCAGCGGGCGCGTTCTTCGCCGGCAGCGGCGCCGATGTCTTCTACGCCGCCCTCGAAAGCGGAATCTTGCCCGATGACAGCCGACCCTACAGCTGGAGCATCGCGCAGCTGACCCTGGCCGCGGAGAATGGCGCATTCGGCATCGACATCCTGGGCGTCGACGGGCTGAACTTCGCCAAATTCTGGTTCCCCTTCATGTTCATGGGCTTTGGCGTTCTGGCGGGGGTCTTCCCCTTCCACAACTGGTCGCCCGATGGCCATGTCGCCGCGCCGACCGCCGTATCCATGATTCACGCCGGCGTCTTGATGAAGGTGGGCGCCTTCGCCGCATTGCGCGCGGGCGTGCAGCTGCTGCCCGAGGGCGCGGACACGCATTTGCCCTGGATCGTCTTCCTGACGCTCATCAATGTCGTCTATGGCGCTCTAATCGCTTTCCGCCAGCGCGACTTCAAGTATGTCATCGGCTTCTCCTCCGTCAGCCACATGGGCCTGGTCAGCATGGGCTGGGCGACGATGAACCTGACGGGCATGACCGGCGCCGGCATCCAGATGTTCAGCCACGGCGCGATGACGGCGCTCTTCTTCGGCGTCGTCGGCATGGTCTACGATCGCGCGCATACCCGCGACATCCCGAGTCTGGGCGGCTTTATGAAAGTCATGCCCTGGGTCGGCGTCGCCTTCGTCATCGGCGGCTTGACCAGCATGGGCATGCCCGGCCTCAGCGGCTTCATCGCGGAGTTCCCCATCTTCCAGGGCATGTGGGCGGCGTCGGAGCAGATCACGCTCCAGCTGGGCGCTTTCCAGCTCAGCAATTATTACAGCGTCCTGGTCGTCATCGCGGCATTGGGCATCGTCATCACGGCGGCCTATGTGCTGCGGGTGGCGGGACAGGTCTTCTTCGGCGAATTCGACGCCGAGCGCTTTCACGATGTCGGCAACATCGAAATGACCGATCGCATTGTCTTGATTATCCTGGGCGCGCCCCTGCTCATCCTGGGCTTGTACCCGCCTGTCATGGCGCCAATGATCGAATCCGGCGTCCGACCTCTGATCGCCCTGCTGGGAGGTGGCTAGATGGAATTTGAGCTCTGGGCGCAGCTGCCCTCCGTCTTGCCCGAGCTTGGCTTGACCGCGCTGGCGGTCGTCGTCCTCTTCGTCGACCTCTATGGCTCGGCTTCCGCCCGCCGCAATGTCGTGTACCTGTCGGCCGTCGGCATGGCTTTGCTGGCCCTTGCGCCGCTCGTCTGGCAGCCGGATCCCGCGCTCTTCAACAACGGGACCCTGCTCTGGGGCGGCATGGTGAATTACGACCCGCTATCGCAGATCTTCAAAGTCATGCTGCTGCTGGCGGGCGCGGTCACTTGCTTGATGGCGGCCGGCGACAAAGGCGTCGGCGACAAGGGCGAGTTCTATCTGATCGTCATCGTCGCCACCCTGGGCGGCTTGATGATGTCCAGCGCGGCCGACCTGATCCTGGTCTTCGTCGCTCTGGAGACCCTGTCCATCCCGCTTTACATGCTCGCCAGCTTCCGCCGCGGCGACCAGCGCTCAGCCGAGAGCGGCATGAAATACTTCCTCTATGGCGCTTTCGCTTCTGCCATCATGCTCTTCGGTTTCAGTTTGCTCTATGGCTTCAGCGGCACGACCAATCTCGGCGGCATCGCGGCGGGCCTGGCGGCTGGCGTCGGCGATGGCATCGTCGCGGTCATGGCGGCCCTCACCATGGTCGTTGTCGGCTTCGGCTTTAAGATCAGCGCCGTGCCCTTCCATTTCTGGACGCCCGATGTCTATGAAGGCGCGCCGACGCCGGTCACCGCCTTCGTCAGCGTCTCCAGCAAAGCCGCCAGCTTCGCGCTGCTCGTCCGCTTCCTGACCGCCGTGTTCCCGCTCGAGCTCGTCATCGGCGGCATCGTGATACAAGATTTCTGGATCAACCTGCTGGTGGTCGTCTCCATCGTGAGCATGACTCTGGGCAATGTGGTGGCGCTGCGGCAGAGCAACATCAAGCGCCTGCTGGCTTACTCGTCCATCGCCCAGGCCGGCTACACCTTGATTGGCGTGGTCGCCCTCGGCGGCGCGAACCCCAGCCTGGCCGTCGCCTCGGTGTCCTTCTACATGTTCATGTACATCTTCACCAATCTGCTGGTCTTTGGCGGCGTCATCGTCTTCATCTCCGCGACCGGCAGCGAAGCGATCAGCGACATGGCCGGCTTGAACCGGCGCAGCCCCTGGCTGGCGCTCTTCATCACCATCGGCTTGCTGAGCCTGGGCGGCATCCCGCCGGCGGCCGGCTTCTTCGGCAAATTCTTTCTCTTCCAGGCGGCTGTCAACGCCAACCTCGTCGGCCTGGCGCTCATCGCGGTGACCAACGCCATCATCGCCCTCTATTATTATCTGGTCGTCATCAAGGTGATGTATGTCGATGTCGGCGCGGACGACCATGTGCCGATCGGCTTGCCGCGTTCTTACGCCTGGTCCCTGGGCATCGCTGCGCTGGCGGTGATTCTGCTGGGCACGATCGCGGTCACGCCGATTTACGATTGGGCGACGCTTGGCGCCAGCGGCTTATAATCGCGTATAGCTATCCATTTTCGTTTGTGATAAAGTTCTCAAAGTTTGTCCGCTGAGCTGTGGATGGCAACGCGCGCGCCGAATGAAGCCAGAACACAATCCGCTGTCCACCTATGGCATGGTGGCCGGGGTGGTGGGGCAAGTGGGCTGCATGATCTTGCTTGTCATCGCCGGGGCGCTGTTAATTGGCTTGGCATTGGACGAGGCTTTTGGCACGCGGCCGACCTTCGTCTTCATCATGATCCTGGTCAGCGTACCAGTCAGCACGGCGGCGATCTTTTTCTACACGCGGCATAAAGCGAAACAGCTACAAGGCAGCGCGAGACAGAAGGAGGAAGATATAAGTGAATAGCTTTTGGAACGGAAAACGCCGTTTCGTCGCCTTGCTCATGTTCCTGGCAGGGGTCTTCGTCGCGCTTCGCGTTCCGCCGGTCATCCCGTTCATTCAGCTGCCCGGCGAGAAATTCCCCGAAGGCTTCGACATACCCTTCCTGGATATCCGCCTGACGAACACCTTCGTCGGCTCGGTCATCGTTTGGATTCTGCTCCTGCTCTTTGCGGTCTATGTCTCGCGGCGACGCCCGAAAGACGGCAACGAAGTCCCGCCCGGCGGCTTCTACTACCTGTTTGAAGTGCTCTTCGAAGGGCTGATGGGCTTTGTCGGCGGCATCGCTGGCGGCAGGCATTTCCGCCTGATCTTCAACATGTTCATGACGATCTTCCTCGTCGTGCTGCTGGCCAACTGGATGGAACTCGTGCCCGGCGTCGACACCGTCGGCTTCATTCACCCGCATGTCAAGGAGAAATACGACGTCGACAGCGGCGAATACAAAGTCATCACCACCGACGGCTACGAGATTTATCAAGGATTCCTTGGCGCCTCGTATGTCAACGGGCAGTGCGACTGGGTCAGCCCGGCGAGTGAAGCGGCAGCCGATCAAGCGGCTCTCGTGGCAGCCGACGCCGCCGCGGCCTCCGCCGAAGCGGCCCTGCTGCAAGACGCGGCTTACGCCCGCTACAAGGCGGCGCACAATGGCCATGGCGAAGACGGCGAGGCGGAAACCGGCGACGATCATGGAAGCGACGCAGCTGTCGAGGGCGACTCGGTCGCGCTCGCTCGCGGTGAAGTCCTGGACGCCAGGGTCGCCGCCAAGCAAGCCAGAGCCGATCGCGGCTGCTACAGCGGCGTGGGGCCCGTCCCCTGGGCCGATGGCGCGGAGGCCGGCGACGGCGAAGCGGGAAGCAAGAAGACCAAAATCCCGCTGCACCCGGACCCAAGCAGCGACGAAGCCAAGCTCGTGCCCTGGGTCGTGCTGCCCTTCGTGCGCGTCCCCTCGACCGATCTGAACATGACCTTGACGATCGCCTTGATCTCCTTCGTCATGATCCAGTACATCGGCTTCAAGGCGCTGGGCATCGGCTATCTGACCAAGTTCTTCAACTTCGCCACGCTCTTCAAGTCGCCCTTGGGCGGGATTGATGTGGCGGTTGGCTTGCTGGAGCTGATCGGCGATTTCGCCAAGATTCTCTCCTTCAGCTTCCGTCTGCTGGGCAATATCTTCGCCGGGTCGATTCTGCTCTTCGTCATGAGCTTCCTGATCCCGATTTTGCCCTGGCCCTTCTTCATCCTGGAGTTCTTCGTCGGCGTCATCCAGGCTCTGGTCTTCGCCCTTTTGACGGCGATCTTCATGAACCTGGCGACCATCAGCCATCATCATGAGGACGATCACCACGACGAAGCGCATTAGTTACCAATCACGCACGATCTGAGCGCATATCTGGAGGAAACATCCATGGATCCACAATCAACGATAATCTTGGGCAAGGCGATTGGCGCGGGCTTGGCCATGATCGGCGCGGCTGGCGGCGGGATCGGCATCGGCCTCGCGGTCGGCGGCGCGGTCCAGGCGATGGGGCGCAACCCCGATCACACGCCCACCATTCAGACGAACATGATCCTCGGCGTCGCCTTTGCGGAAGCGGTCGCCATCTACGCCCTGGTTGTGTCGCTGATTATCCTCTTCGTCCTTAGCTAGGCAGGGCGGGAGCATCCCAGGAGGCAATTATGAGCGTACTTGACAACCTCGGCATTAACCCCGGTCTGATGCTGATTTGGGCGATCGCCTTCATCGTGCTCTATACGGTGCTGACGCGCTTCATCTACGACCCGCTGACGAATGTGCTCAACGAGCGGCGCAACCGCATCGCCAAGGGCTTGGAAGACGCCGCCGCCGCTGCCCGCGCCCGCGAAAACGCCGAGGCGGAAGCGGAAAAGATCCTGGCGCAAGCCCGCAGTGAAGCGCAGAAGGTCATCGACGAAGCCCGCGGCAGGGGCGAAGAAGTCGCCGGCGGCATTGAAAGCGAAGCCCGGCAAGAAGCGGCGCGCATCCAGTACGACGCCCAAAACGAAGCGGTCGCCATCCGCAACGCCGAGCTCGGCAACTTGCGCGAACAGGTGCTGAGCATCTCGGTCGCGGTCGCCAGCCGCATCCTCGGCGAGAGCATCAGCCCAGACAAGCAAGCGGCCCTGGTCGATGGCTTCATCGCCGATCTGCCGGCGGGCGCCAAAGACCTCGGCGGCAGCGTCGAAGTCGTCAGCGCCATGCCCTTGTCCGAGGCGGAGCAGCAGCGCGTCCAGGCGGAAACGGGCGCGGAAGCGGCCGAATTCAGCGTCGATCCCGCTATCCTCGGCGGCTTGATCGTGCGCTGGTCCGGCGGCATGGTCGACGGCAGCGTCCGCTCGCAGCTCAGCCAGATGGCGCGCAGCTTGAACTAGCCGGCTGACCGCCACAGCGAACTCATCAAACGCGCTGGAATCCCTCCGGCGCGTTTTCGTTTGTCAGCGCCCCGCATCCATGCTTGAATAAAGGCGATTTCCGCTTCCGCAGAGGATGCCGCTATGCCCGCCAGCCTGCGCGATTTACTCGCCGCGCTCCCGCCCGACGCCATCGTCGACGCGTCCGCGCCACAAGATATCGCTGTCGACGCGCCCGTCGTCGAGTCCAGCCGCGATGTCCAGCCCGGCGGCCTCTTCGTCGCCCGGCAAGGCGATCGCAGCGACGGCCACGACTTCATCCCCGACGCGATAGAGGCTGGCGCCGCCGCCGTCATTGGCGAACGCGAGCTGGATGGCTTGCCCGTCCCTTACATCCGCCTGCGCGATCCGCAAGAAGCCATCGGCTACCTGTCAGCCGCCTGGCACGGTTTCCCATCGCGCAAGCTCGCGGTCATCGGCCTGACCGGCACCGACGGCAAAACCACCACTTGTCACCTTCTGCACAGCATCCTCAAGCGGGTCGCCGGAATCCGAGCCGGTTACATCAGCACGATATCCGCGGATTTCGGCGCCGAGACCGCGGCGACGGGCCTCCATGTCACCACGCCGGGCGCGCCTCGAACGCAGGCTTACCTGGCGGCAATGGCGGAAGCGGGCCTCACGCATTGCATCCTCGAGATGACCAGCCACGGCCTGGCCCAAGGAAGGCTGAACGGCGTCGACATCGATGTCGCCGTCGTGACCAACATCACGCATGAGCATCTGGATTTCCACGGCAGCTGGGAAGCCTACCGCGACGCCAAAGCGCGCATGTTCAAGATGTTGGCTGACGCCCGGCGCAAACCGGGACGCGCCAAGGTCGCCGTCATCAACGCTGATGATCCGTCCGCGGCATACATGGCGCGGTTCCCCGCCGATTCCGCCCTGACTTATGGCATCGAGAGCGGCGCCGATTTTCAGGCTGGCGACATCCTCCATCGACCCGCTTCCACTGTCTTTCGGCTCGGCCAGCGGCAAATCGAATTGCCCTTGCCCGGCCGCTTCAACATCGCCAACGCTCTGGCTGCCATCGCTGCCGCCCGCGCGCTCGAGCTGCCCTGGAGCGCGATCGAGCGGGGCATCGCCGGCGTCGAGCAGATCCCGGGCCGGATGGAACGCATCGACGAGGGGCAGGACTTCACCACCATCGTCGACTTCGCCCATACCCCCAATGCCCTGCGACGAGCGCTGGAAGCTGGCCGACAGATGCTGGCGCCAGGAGCGCGCCTGATCGCCGTTTTTGGCAGCGCGGGCCTGCGCGATGTGCAGAAACGCCGGCTGATGGCGGAGACCGCGGCGGGCCTGGCGGATGTGACCGTGCTCACCGCGGAAGACCCGCGCACGGAATCGCTGGACGATATTCTCCAGATGATGGCGGCCGGCTGCCGCGCCCAGGGCGGCGTCGAGGGCGAAACTTTCGTCCGCCTGCGCGATCGTGGCGAGGCGATTTTCCAGGCTTGCCAGCTGGCGCGGGCCGGCGACCTCGTCATCGCCTGTGGCAAGGGCCACGAACAGAGCATGTGCTTCGGCGAGACCGAACATCCCTGGGACGACCGCGCCGCGATGCGCTCGGCTCTGCGCGGTAAGCCGGTGTCCAGCTTGCCCACCGCGAGGGTGCGCCATGCGCCGCGTTGACTGGCTGGCTGTCGCCGTTCTGCTGCTTTTCGCCGCCGGCCTGCGCCTCATCGGAATAAGCCATGGCCAACCCAATCCTGAATGGTTTCCGTCGTACGCGCCCTACGGCATGACGCATGAGCAGCTGCCGATCCAGCCGGACGAGTTCTACAGCGTGGCGATTCCGGTGGATATGGCGCTGCGGGGTCGGCTGAATCCCGGCTTCTTCCAATATCCGTCCCTGATCGTGAATTCGAACTGGCTGCTTTTTCGGCTGACGGGCGCGCTCGACGGTCTGTCATTGGCCGACCGCGAGGGCAGGACCTTGCGCGCCTATGCCGAGTTCTCGCTGTATGTCTTTTCGCGCATGTATTCGGTCGCCGGCGGGCTGCTCATGGTGGCCTGCGCCTATTCCATGACCAGGCTCTTCGCTGGCCGGTACGCGGCGCTCTGCGCGGGCTTGCTGGTCGCCGTGTCTTACACGCTGGTCCAGCACGCGCACTACATCAAGCCCGGCTCCCTCGCCACCGGCTGGATGACGCTGGCGGCCTGGGCTGCCGTCGCCTCGCTCCACAGTCGGCGCGCGCGCGAGCAACGACGCCTCTACTTGCTTGCGGGCGCAGTCGCGGGGCTGGCGACGACCACCCGCTACAACGCGCTGGCAGTGGCGCCGCTGGTGCTCCTCGTCGGCGCGATCCTGGTATATCGGCGCAGAAGGCCGTCCATGCTGCGCGCGGTCATGCTGGCCTGGCTCTTGATTCCAGCCGTCTTCTTGCTGGGCAGCCCCTACATCCTGCGAGACTTTGAGCTGTTCTGGCGCGATTTCTCCTACATAGTCGGGCAGTTCTCTGTCACCGGCGCGGAGGTGCCGGACTACTTTCTGGTGGATCACTGGACGGGGCTGGCGTACTTGCTGCTCTATGCGGCGCTCTTTTCGCTTGGCATGCCGGCCATGGTCTGCGCCTGTCTGGCTCTGGGCGCGGCTGCCCGCGGCGGCTTCAGCCTGAGGCGCAACGACAGCGGGCTTTTCGTCGCTCTCTTCGGCGGCTTGATCTTGCTCTATATGCTGGTGGCTTTGCGGACGATTCGCCCCGGACACAGCGACAACCTGCTCATGCTGGCGCTGCCATTCATCGCCATGCTTTCGGCTGTCGGGGCGGACTGGCTCGTCCGGCGGCTCCCGCTCCCGCGCCGCTTTACGATGCCCGCCGTCGCCATCATTCTCATCATTCAGCCCTTGATTCTGTCGCTGCAAGTCGTGAACCGCTTCGCCCAGCCCGATACGCGCCAGATCATGCTGGAGTGGCTCCACGAGAATATCCCGCCCGGTTCGCGTTTTCTGCTCAATGGACCCTACAATGTGCCGCTTGACGAAGCCATCTACCCCAGCGAAGCGCGCTCGCCCGATTACGCCAACGAGATGCCGGCTGCCGAAGACTACGACTACATGATTTATTCGGACGCCATCGCCTTCGACATACTCCGCTCGCATGCCATCGTCCCGCCACAAGTCGTCGAAATCCAGCGCGCCTACCTGCGGCGGCTCGACGAACGCTACCAGCGCCTGAAGGAAATCCACCGCCCCAGTTGGACGGGCTCCGAGGCGATGATGAACACGGCGGCTTTCTGGCACAACCCATCCCTCATCGTATACTGCGTCAAGCCGACGCTGTGTGAACCAGGCCAGTGAATCGCGCCTGAACCGGACGCATTCCGCCCGCTCTGGATTATGGTAGAATGCTGCCAGGAAAACGACGCGAGGAGCGTATGCAGGACCTCGGCATCGTCATCGTCAACTGGAACACTCGCGATCTGCTGCGGCGCTGCCTGCAAACGACGCTCGCCAGCGAAGGCGTCGACTTCCGCGTCGTGGTCGTCGACAACGCCTCCGCGGATGGCAGCCCGGCGATGGTCCGTCGCGAATTCCCGGGCGTGGAGCTTATCGCCGAGCGCGAGAATCTCGGCTATCCGCGGGGCAACAATATCGGTCTGCGGCGCCTCGGCTATCGCGGAATCGGCGATGTCGCCGTCGACGCCCCGCGATACGCGCTGCTGCTCAACCCGGATACGGAGCTGGCGCCGGACTCGCTTTGCCGCATGACGCAGTTCATGGACTCCCGCCCTGATATCGGCATCGCCGGTCCCAAGCTCGTGCTCAACGATGGCAGCCTGGACAAAGCCTGTCGCCGCGGCTTCCCCACGCCCCTGGTCAGCTTTTATCATTATTCGGGTTTGGCGCGGCTCTTCCCGCGCAATCGGCGCTTCGGCCGCTACAACATGACCTTCGCCGACGAAGACCAGGAGCTCGAGGTGGATTCTGTGGTTGGCGCTTACATGCAGCTGCGCAGAGCCGCGATCGCCAAGGCGGGCTTGCTGGACGAGAGCTTTTTCATGTACGGCGAAGACTTGGATTGGGCTTTCCGCGTCAAGCAGGCCGGCTACAAGGTCTGGTATCAGCCCGCCGTCCGCGTCCGCCATGTCAAGCGCGCCGCCAGCCGCAAGAGCCCGCGAGCCCAATTCGAGTTTTGGCGCGCCATGCTGATCTTTTATCGCAAGCACTTCCGCCGCGACACGCTCTTTCCCGTGCATCTGCTGATTCTCGCGGCGCTCTTGTTCAAGGGAGGACCGGGCTTATGGCAGGAGATCCGCAACCCGCGCCGGACCGCCTGAGGCAGCGGCCAATCCGCCTGAGCAACGACCACCTCAAAGCGCTTTCCACCGCCTCGCTGCTGCTGACGGACGCGCTCATGCTCGTCATCGCCTTCGCCGCCGGCTACGAATCGCGCGAGGCGCTGCCCTTCTTCGACCGTCCAGCCGGGCAGCCGCCCCTCAGCAGCTATCTGCCGACCATCTTCGTGCACACAGCCGCCATCGTCATCCTCTTCTATTTCTCGCAGCTCTATCACCTCAAGCGCGCTTTCAGCCGCATCGATCAGCTGCGCAATGTCATCGGCATCGTCACCCTGGGCAGCCTGCTCACCAGCGGCACGCAAGAATTCCTCTGGCAGAACACCGCCCTGGAAGCGGTCTACCCGCGCAGCCTGCTCTTTTATGTCTGGTTCTTCAGCGTCGCCTTCACGGTCGCCGGGCGCGAGCTGCATCGCCGCTTCTGGACTCTCTTGCGCCGGCGCGGAATCGTGCGCGACAACCTGCTCGTCGTCGGCGAAGGCGCCATCGCCCGCAAAATCAGCGAAAACATACGCAACAGCCCCGAGCTTGGCTACCAAATCGTCGGCATCGTCACCGCCGTTGAGCGCGAAGGCGATATGCTGGGCTACCCCTACCTGGGCGTCTACGACGACATCCCGCGGCTCATCGACGACCGCCAGGTCGAGCAGGTCATCGTCGCTTTGGCGGATTATCGCCGCGGCGAGCTGGTGGAGCTCATCAACCTGTGCCAGCGCGGCAAGGTCGATATCAAGGTCTACCCCGATATGTTCTCGTATATGGCGGGCGACCTCAATGTGGACGATCTGGGCGGCACGCCGCTCTTGACCGTGCGCGATATCGCCCTGCGCGGCTGGAAGCTCAGCCTTAAGCGCGCCATGGACCTCTTCGGCGCCACCGCCGGTCTGGTGCTGCTCTCGCCCTTCATGCTGCTCACCGCCTTGCTGATCCGCCTGGAGTCGCGCGGGTCCGTCTTTTACTGGCAAGTGCGGATGGGCCTGGACGGAAAACCCTTTCCCATGATCAAGTTCCGCTCCATGCGCCAGGACGCCGAATCCAACGGAAGGACCTGGACGGTGGAGAACGACGAGCGCGTCACCCGGCTTGGGCGCTACATGCGGCGCAGCAACTGGGACGAGATTCCGCAGCTGATCAATGTGCTGGTCGGGCAGATGAGCCTGGTCGGTCCGCGTCCGGAGCGGCCGATGTACGTACAGCAATTCCGCCGCCAAATCCCGGATTACATGATCCGCCATCGCGAGAAATCCGGCATGACCGGCTGGGCGCAGATCAACGGCTTTCGCGGCGACACCTCCGTCGCCCAGCGCACCGAAGCCGACCGATTCTATGTCGAAAACTGGTCGCTTTGGCTGGATATCGTCATCATCATCCGCACGATCTGGCAGTCTTTCACGCGCTCCAACCCCAACGCGTATTGAATCAGATCGAAGGCTCTGCTTCTCGTCACGCTGTAGGGGTGAATTCGGTTGCGCCCGCCCGGATGCTTGCGGCCTGTACGCGGGCGGCCCCCTACGAGTCGTCATCTGAGTCGCCCGCCGCGACACACGCTAGAATCGCGCTCACCAAGCACAAAGGAGCCCGCCATGCGCCTCAATGACCTGAGCCAAGCCATGCACGAATTCGTCGAGAGCCAGGGCTGGCTGGCGGCGGACTCGCCCAAGCGCCAGACTCCGCGCAGCGTGGCCGTTTCCCTCGTCCTGGAGGCGGCCGAAGTGCTCGAGCACTTTCAATGGAGCGAAGAAGCGCGGCGGCCGGAAGAACTGGCTGACGAACTGGCCGATGTCATGCTGTACCTGCTGCAGCTGGCCAGCCTCAGCCAGATTGACCTCGGCCAAGCGGTGATGGCGAAGCTCGAGAAGAACTACCAGCGCGACTGGAGCGACTCCACCTAGACGCGGCGCGCCATCCAGCCTGTTAATCCGCCCCGGCGCGGCTATAATGGCGGGCGTCTCGCCGCCGAGCCACCCGTTGCCACAGAGGAAACGAGCGCATGTCCGAACAGGCCGTCACTGCCCAGAGCGAAGACTTCTCGCGCTGGTACAACGAAATCGTCTACCGGGCGGATCTGGCGGCGCCATCGCCCGTGCGCGGCTGCGTCATCATCAAGCCTTATGGCTACGAGATCTGGGAGGGCATCAAGGCGGGCCTGGATCGGCGCTTCAAGGCGACGGGCCACCAAAACGCCTATTTCCCGCTCTTCATCCCGGAATCGTACATCAAGCGCGAGGCGCAGCATGTCGAAGGCTTCAGCCCGGAGCTGGCGGTCGTCACCCACGCCGGCGGCAAAGAGCTGGAAGAGCCCCTCGTCGTGCGCCCGACCTCGGAAACGGTCATCGGCGAAGCCTTCAGCGACTGGATCCAGTCTTACCGCGATCTGCCGCTGCTCATAAACCAATGGGCGAATGTGGTGCGCTGGGAATTGCGCACGCGGCCTTTCCTGCGCACGGCCGAGTTCCTCTGGCAAGAGGGGCACACCGCCCATGCCAGCGAAGCCGAAGCCGAAGAAGAAACGCGGCAAATGCTCGATATCTACGCCGAATTCGCGATTGAGGACGCCGCCATCCCCGTCATCAAAGGCGAGAAGAGTCGGCTGGAGCGCTTCGCCGGCGCCCTGCGCACCTACACCATCGAAGCGATGATGCGCGATCGGCGGGCCCTCCAGTCCGGCACCAGCCACAACCTGGGGCAGAATTTCGCCAAAGCCTTTGACATTCGCTATCTGGCGGAATCCAACCTGCAAGAGTATTGCTGGACGACCTCCTGGGGGCTTAGCACGCGCATGGTGGGCGCGGTCGTGATGACGCATGGCGACGACAAGGGCCTGCGCCTGCCGCCCAAGCTCGCCCCGCATCAAGTTGTCATCGTGCCGATATACCGCCGCGACGCCCAGCGAGCCGCCGTGCTCGAAGCGGTCGACAAGCTCCAATGCCAACTGCAAGACGGGGGCCTGCGCGTCCATGTCGACCGGCGCGAGGGGCATTCGCCAGGCTTCAAATTCAACGATTGGGAGATGCGCGGCGTGCCGATCCGCATGGAGATTGGTCCCCGCGATGTGGAGAGCGGCAAGGCGGTGCTGGCGCGGCGGGATCTGCCAGGGCGGGCGGGCAAGCAATTCGTCACGCAAGCGGGCATCGTCGAAACCGTCCGTGAACTGCTGGCGGATATTCAGCGCAGCTTGCTGGAGGATGCCCGCGCATTCCGCGACGCCCACATCCAGGAAGCCGGCACTTACGCCGAATTGCGCGAAATCGTGGAGGCTGGCGATTGGGCTCGCGCTGCCTGGGCCGGCGACGACGCGCAGGAGCTGGCGGTGAAAGACGAGACCGGCGCGACCATCCGTTGCTTCCCTTTCGCGCAGCCCGAGGAACCCGGCGCGTGCGTGCTGACCGGTCGGGGGAGCGCTCGGGTGGCGCTCTTCGCCAAAGCCTACTGAGCGCGGCATATCGACGGACAATCGCGAGTATGCGCCAGCTGCATTGTGAAAATTGACACAAGCGAAATCTTCGCGTAAAATGGCTTGTGTTGCGCGCTGCCTTGTTCTACACTGAGCTTGCGCCTGAACAAAGGGCTGGGCGCGCAAGGCAGGCAGGGTGGCGCCGGCGGCCGCAAAAGGAGCAGCAGCTTAATAGAATCGCAAAAAGACAAAGGAATGCAATTTCTCTCTGGCTGTTTTCGGTTCTTGAATACCCATGCCAATACATGGACATTTCGTGTGAGGCGCTTGTTCCAGTTCGGCTGGGCTGGCAGCCCGCTTTTTTGGATTAAATCATGGCAGCTTACTTGATCGTAGATGTCGACGACCTGATCAAGTTCACGACCAAACAAGGCATAGACCTGCACGAGCTGGCGGTGGCTCTGCGGGGCAGCGCCGCCTTGGTCGCCGGCTTGTTCGATACCAGCTTCCTGCGCGCGATTGCCGTGGCCGACTGGCGCAGGCTGCAGACGGGTGACGGTCCGCCAGCCGAGCCAGAGGCTATTTTTCGCAGCGTCGGCTATTATGTGATCGATGTAGCCGATCGGGCGAGCCTGCCCGAAGCCCTGGTCGAGCGCGTCTTCAACAGCGACCCGGCCCCGATCGACGAGCTGATCCTGGCGACCACCAGCCGCGATATGCTGCCCATAATTCCCAAGATCGATGTCTCGCGGCATGGGCGGATCCGCGTCTGGGGCGACGATGAAAGCGTCGCTCGCGACCCCGCCTGGGGCGACGCCGTCATCTTCCAGCGCCTCGTCAGCCTGGCTGGCATCCAGACCAAGAATGTCTGGGTCTATATCGACTTCGAGAACATCTCCATCAGCCTCAACGAGCAGGGTTTCGTCGTCAACCTGGATCATCTTATCGAGCGTCTCGTCGCCCAAGCCCAAGCTCATGGCAAGCTGGTCAAGATGGCGGCTTACGCCCCTTGGGGGCAGCGCGGCGCCTTGCCGCCTTTGGTGGATTCGTCGGGCCGCGAAGTCGCCGAAGAAGCGCCCGCTCGATTGATGATGGCCAACATCGACCCAGTATTTCACTTGCCCGGCAAACAAAGCGCTGATATTCGCATCGCCCGCGATGTCTTGACCGACGCGGGCCACCCCGAAGCCGGCGATGTCATCATCCTCGCCACTGGCGACCGCGACTTCAACGATGTCATCAACCCCCTGCTGCAGCGCAACAAGACCGTCGTCGTCTGGGGCGTCCGCGGCAGCACGGGCCGTCTGCTGCAGAGCCACCCGTCGCTGCAACTGGAATACATCGACGATTTCACCGACATGCAGACGCACCAGTCCCTGGGCGATGTCGAGCCGGAACAGGACACCGAGAGCTTCATCCCGTCGCAGTGGTCCAGCGTCATCATCCAGTTCTTCCGCTTGCAAACCGACAACCCGACTCAGCAGATTGACCAGGAGCGCCTCATCAGCCAGTTGATCGAGGTGTCTGCCGTGATTTCCGCCGAGCGCGGCCGCGACCTGGTCTCTCAAGCGCTGTCGCTGGGCATCTTGACGCAGGCGAAGGCCGATGGACTGCTGGAGCTCAGCCGGGCGCACCCGGTGGTGGACAAGACCCTGCTCATCGTCAATCGCATGGCGCGGCGCGTGGCCAACACCTTGAGCTCGCGCAGTTGGGAGTATGTGAATTACGGCTTCTTGCTTAAGGGCTTGGCGATGGAGCGCGACCTGGACCGGCCCGGCCTGAATGAGAGCGATCAGTGGCGCTCGCACTGGATCGACTGCCTCGTCCGCGAGCGGATCTTGCAGCGCGACCTCGTCCCCCACCGCCACAACCCGGAAGACCTGGTGCCGGTGATCCGCCTGCCACAGGCCAGCCAGCCCGCGACCGAAGCGCCTGCCGAAGAGAGCCCCGCCAGCGCCGAGCTCGCCTCGCAGAATTGGGATGGCGTGCCGCCGCAGGAGCTCTACGAGACCGACGCCGAAGTGGCGCGCATGGTGACCCGCATCGTCGTCAGCGTCCAGCAATTCACCAGCTTCCGCAAATTCGCCTGGTGCCCGCTGGGCAGCCTGCACCGGCGCCTGCGCGAGTTCGACAGCGGCGTCATCTTCCAGCACGCGGTGGAATACCTGCTGCTGAACAAGATGGTGGCCGTCAACGAATACGCCAACCCGCGCAGCGACTACAACACCAAGGGCATCGAGCTGAATGAAGCGTGCGCTTTCGTCGCCGCCTTGCTGGCCGAGCGCGACGAATTCGTGCGCGTCTTGCTGGACATGTACCGCGCCAACATCGCCATCTCGGTCGCCAGCGTCCAGAGCCGCGCCACCAAGGAATGGGACCTGGACCTCTGGATTTCCATCATGAAGACGGAGAATGTCCTCAATCCACTGCCGGGCCGGTCCGATCAATTCAGCCTCTTCCGCACGCATCACACCGTCAAGCTGGTGGCTCAAGACGATGTGGACGAAGTCGCGCCGCCCAGTGGCTAGCTCGCCATTGTCCGCGCTTCTTTTGGCTGCTACAATCACCGCGACAAATTGGCCGACAGGCGACCGCTCCTGCCTGTCTGGCGACGAAGAAAGGGACGGGATCCATGCCACTGGACAAAGCGACTAAAGAACAGATCATCAAGGAGTACGGCCGCGCCGATGGCGACACCGGCTCCGCGGAAGTGCAAATCGCCCTGCTCAGCGCCCGAATCACCCAATTGACCGAGCATCTGAAAGCCCACAGCCACGACGAGCACTCGCGCCGCGGTCTCTTGAAACTGGTCGGCCAGCGCCGCCGCCACCTCAAGTACATCGCGCGCAAAAAACCGGAAGTCTATCGCGATCTGCTGCAGCGCCTGAGCTTGCGCCGCTAATGTCGCGCGCGCAGACTCAAGGGACCAGCCCAAAAACGCGAGACGGCTGGGACAAATCACAGACGAATGAAAATGCCACAACCATGCGCGGAGATCGCGGGCTTGGCGCGCGTCGGCCGGCATGGCAGCGCATTTCAATGATATGGAGAAGGCAATGACATTGGACATACGCGAATACCGCTGCATGGTCGGCGGCAAAGAGGTCATCATCGAGACGGGTCGCCTCGCCCAGCAAGCCGGCGGCGCCGTGACCGTGCGCATGGGCGATACCATGCTCTTCTGTTCCGCCACGATGGGCTCGCCGCGCCCAGGCCTGGATTTCTTCCCGCTCAGCGTCGACTACGAAGAGAAGATGTACGCCGGCGGCCGCGTGCCGGGCGGCTTCTTCCGCCGCGAAGGCAGACCATCGGAAGGCGCGATCCTCACTTCCCGCGTCATCGACCGCACCCTGCGCCCGCTCTTCCCCGACAACATGCGCAACGATGTCCAGGTCATCTTGATTTCGCTCTCGCATGACCAGGAGCATCATGTCGATATGCTCGGCATCATCGCCGCCAGCACCGCGTTGATGATCTCCAACATCCCTTGGGACGGTCCCGTCGGCGGCGCGCGCGTCGGCCTGGTCGATGGCGAGCTAACCGTCAACCCCACCTACAGCGACATGGCGAACAGCAGCCTGGACCTGCGCGTTTCGGGCACGGCCGAAGCCATCAACATGGTCGAATGCAACGCCGATCAAGTCGATGAAGACACGATGCTGGAAGCCCTCTTCCTGGCTCACGAGTCGGTACAGGATGTCATCGCCCTGCAGAACCGCATGCGCGCCGAGCTCGGCAAGGAGAAGCTGCCGCCGTCGGTCGACGCCATCGACGACGCGCTGCTCGCCGAAGTCAGCGCGAAGGTGAAAGCGCCGCTGCAAGAGGTGATGGCAGCCCACAGCGACCGCAACGCCCGGCGCGAGCCGCTGGAGCAGATCAAGAGCGGGCTGCTGGATGAATTCACCCAGCGCAACGAAGCGGCCGAGGCCGGCGCCCAGGTGAACATGAAGCATGTGCAGCGGGCTTACGACGCCGTGATGAAGAAGGTCGTGCGCGCCCGCATCGTCAACGACGGCGTCCGCCCCGATGGCAGAGAGAGCGCCGCGATGCGCCCGCTGATGGCGGATGTCGGGCTGGCGCCGCGGGTGCATGGCTCCGGCATGTTCCTGCGCGGCGAAACCCAGGTGCTCACCATCGCCACCCTGGGCACGCCACGCGAAGCCCAGTTCATGGACGGCCTCAGCCCCGAAGACGACAAGCGTTACATGCACCATTACAACTTCCCGCCCTACAGCACCGGCGAGACCTACCCCTTGCGCGGGCCGCGCCGCCGCGAAATCGGCCATGGCGCCCTCGCCGAAAAAGCGCTGCTCGGCATGATCCCGCCCGAAGACGAGTTCCCCTATGTCCTGCGCCTCGTCAGCGAAGTGATGAGCTCCAACGGCAGCACCTCGATGGCCAGCGTCTGTGGCAGCACCTTGGCGCTGATGGACGCGGGCGTGCCCATCAAGAACCCGGTGGGCGGCATCGCCATGGGCTTGATCAAGGAAGGCGACAAAGTGGCGGTCCTGACGGACATCCAGGGCATGGAAGACCACCTCGGCGACATGGACTTCAAGGTGGCGGGCACCGTCGACGGCATCACCGCCTTGCAGATGGACATCAAGATTGCGGGCGTCACCCGCGACATCATGCGCCAGGCATTGGCGCAAGCCAAAGACGCGCGCTTGCAGATCCTCGATGTGATGCGCGACGCCATTGGCTCGCCCCGCGAGAAGCTCAGCGATTTCGCCCCGCGCATGGAATCTTTCCGCATCGCTGTGGACAAGATCGGCGCGGTAATCGGCCCCGGCGGCAAGAATGTCCGCGCCTTGCAAGAAGACCATCAAGTCAAGGTCGATATCCAGGAAGACGGCTTGGTGTATGTCGCTGGCGAATCCGGCGCGCAAGTGGAAAAAGCGCTGGAGAAAATCCGCGGCATGGTCGAAGAGCCGGAAATCGGCACGATCTACACCGGCAAGGTGGTCCGCACCGAGAATTACGGCGCCTTTGTCGAGTTCCTGCCGGGCACGGAGGGCATGGTCCATGTCTCGCAACTGGCGGATTATCATGTCAAGAGCGTCGAAGACGAAGTCAGCGTCGGCGACGAGATCATGGTGATGGTCATCAATGTCGATCACACGGGCCGCGTCCGCCTCAGCCGCCAAGCCGTGCTCGAAGGCTGGGATGTTGAAGAGGCGAAACGCCGCGATGCCGCTGGCAGCCGTCGCGGGGGCGATCGTCGAGGCGGCGACCGGCGCGGTCCACGGCGCGATGGCAACCGCCGGGGCGGCGACCGGCGCGGTCCGCGGCGCGACTAGCTCGGCGACGCGACGGAGCGCAGCGTGAGCGAGCAGCGAGACAACAGCAGCGCCCTGGCCGAGACCGAGAACTACATGGTCTGGGAAGTGCGCGAGCCCGACGGCGAGACCACCTACCACATCGAGCTGGGCGGGCTCACCCTGCACTTCTTCCGCGAAGAATGGGACGAATTTCTGAGTCTGATCAAGGTGGCGGCGAGCAACACTTGATGCGCGCGCGGCGGGAGTTTGTCGCCATCATGGCCAAGCACCTGCCGCCCAGCGGCGCCTGCTTGCGCTTGCTCGATCTGGACGGGCGCAGCGGCGCGATCCTCGCCGAAACGCGAGCGGACCTGCATATTCGCCTCCTTGACCCGGCGCTTCCGCTACAAACCGCGATAGAAAGTGACAGCGTCGACGCGGTGGTCGGCCTGGATGTCGCCTTCGACTCCGCCAGCCTGCGCGCCCTCTGCGACGCGCTGCGGCCTGGTGGACGCTTGATCATCCTGCAGCGCCAGGCCACGGTTCATGCCGACCAGCCCAAGGCGCTGCGGCAAGCCGGCTTCACGCGCATCTTGGTCGAGCCGGCGCTGGATGAAACGGGCCTCTTGCTGCGCGGCGAGAAACCGCAGCCGAGCACTAACACGCGGCAGCGGGTTCGGGCCGTCGCCGCCATCGACGCGGCATCCATCGCCCCGCGCGACTTCAGCGGGCGCTACTTGCATCTCCTCATCCAGCAGCTGCCCAACAAGCCGGTCTGGAAGCTCGCGCCCGACGAAGCGATTCGCTGGCGCGCCGCCGCCATCCAGGCTAAGCGGCCAATCTTGCTCGCCTTCAGCGGACTGCCTCGCGCCGTTGCTTTCATGCAGGCCGCCGTCCTCCAGGACGCCATCCGCGACATCAACAAAGTGGGCAAATTCAGCCGCGAGACCGCGCGAAGCTGGGAGTGGGGGCTGCTGATCAATCCGGAATCGGAAGCCCTCCGCGGCGCTTCCATTACTTATCTGGAGATCGACCCCGCCACTGCCGAAGCGCCCGACGAATAGCCGCATGGCGCTGCGTATCCAGGATATCGATTTCTTGCGTGGCGCGCGCGGCCGCGAGGTCCTGGCTGCCTGCGCCGACTGCGATACATCCGAGCCCAACCGCCTCGCGCTCCTCAGCCAGCTGCGTCAGACGCTCTCCCCCGACGAAGCCGCCGCTATTCTGACCACGCTCATCCTGCGACAGCGCGCGGGGAGCAAATTCGGGGATGACGCGGGCAAGATGCTCTTCACCGCCGACGCCTTGCAACAAGCCAGCCAGCCCCGTATCAGCCAGTATCGAGCCGGGCAGATTGAGTCGGACAGCGTCCTCGATCTGTGTTGCGGGATCGGCGCGGACAGCGTCGCATTCGCCCGGAGCGGCAAACGGGTTCTGGGGCTGGACATCGATCCCGTCCGCATCGCCATCGCCCGTCACAACGCCGCGGCGCTCGGCCTGTCGGCGCGTTTCCATGTCGCGGAGGCCCGCGATCCTCTGCCGGCCGGGCACGCTTGCGTCTTCTATGATCCGAGCCGCCGCGACTCCCAAGGCCAGCGCATAGGCCATGTCGAGCGCTACCTGCCGCCGCTGTCGCTGGTCCGAAGGTGGCGCGCCCGCGAGCTCGTCGTCAAGCTGTCGCCGGCTGTCGACCGGGGGCAACTGGCGGGCTACCCAGGCCAGCTCGAATTCGTGTCCCTGGAAGGGCGGCTGAGCGAGGCGCTGCTCTGGCTGCATCGACCGGCTGGACCGCCCATCGCGACCAGGCTCGACGCGGCCGGCGCGCACCGCTTGACAGCGCCGGGCGGGGCAGTGGCGCCGATCGGTCCGCCAAAGGGCTGGCTGCTGGAGCCCGACCCCGCCATTCTGCGCGCCGGCTTGACGCATGACCTGGCTCTGGATCTGAGCGCCAGCCTGCTCGACGAGCGCATCGCCTACATGACCCTGGAGCGGCCGGCGGCGACGCCCTGGGGCCGGCAGTGGCAGATCCTGGATTGGATGCCTTTCCAGCTCAAGCGCTTGCGGCGTTACCTGGCGGAGCGGGGCGTCGGCGAGATCACGGTCAAGAAACGCGGCTTCCCCATGACCCCGGAACAGCTGATCCAGCGGCTGCGCTTGAAGCGAGGCGGCGAATCGCGGGTGCTGGTCATGACGCGCCACGGCGGCCGCGCCATCGCCATCATTTGTCGCCCGCCCGGCTTTGGGCAAAATGAACGAATCCCGTATAATGAAGCCAGCGCGCAAACGCGTCCATGCGACCGAAGGGATGGCTCATGCTGATGCGCCCCGATGAACCGCGTCAGCCGCGACTGATTACCTGGGCGGAAGTCGATCGACTGATTGACGGCCTCGTGCCGCGCATCCAGAGCCTGGGACCGTTCGACGCCATGGTCATGATTACCCGCGGCGGCGTCATCCCCGGCGGTTTGCTGGCGGAAGCCCTGGGCATGCAGCACTTGCTCACCGCTTCGGTCGATTTTGTCGCCACGGCGCAATCTGGCTTGATGGCTTGGCCCGCCTTCATGCAGTTCCCCGATGACGAATTGCTGCGCCAGCGCAAGACCTTGATCGTCGACGATGTCTGGGGCAGCGGCCGCACCAGCATCTCCGTCCGCGAGCGCGTCGACTCCGCCGGCGGCTTCCCCGTCAATTGCGTGCTCCATTACAACCCCTTCCGCACCATGTTCTCCAACATCAAGCCGGAGCTCTATGGCGATGTCACCGACGCCTATGTCGTCTATCCCTGGGAGATTGATCGCGGTCTGCTTGGCAGGGGCTTTGGCGAGGCGCAGCCCGAGTTCTAGAGACGCGATAGCCAAGGGAGATTGCGTGACTTTTTTCGCTTGATGCGCTACACTTGAATTTCTGTCGCGGCGCTACCTGGCGGCGGAGACGGGCGTACATGGTGTATAGTAGAAGAGCGCCATACGACAAAACGCGCAGCCCAAATCCACTTTGTCGCCAAACGCCGCGGTCCCGCGCCAAGGCGAGATGACGACCTGCTTCAGCAGGAGGCAACCCAGACCCCATGATAGAGCACCAGGCAAACCACCCGCCCGCCGAAGAAAGCTTCGAGGAGATGCTGGCCTCGTCTTTCGACTTCTCGTATACGCCGCCGCGCCGCGGGGAAATCCGCGAGGCGACCATCCTGCAGATCGACGAGCGCGAAATCATCGTCGACCTCGGCGCCAAGCAAGACGGCATCGTGCCCTCGCAAGACCTGGAGCGCATGGACGCCGCCTTCCGCGAGAGCCTGGAAACCGGCGCCAATGTGCCCGTTTACATCATCAACCCGCGCGACCAGAACGACAACCTCATCGTCTCCATCAACATGGGCTTGCAGCGCTACGACTGGGAGAAAGCCCGCGAGCTGCTCAAGAGCCAGGACGCGGTCGATGTCAAAGTCAGCGGCTACAACAAAGGCGGCGCGCTCGTCCGCTGGAATCGCCTTGAAGGCTTCATCCCGAGCTCGCACATCACATCCACCAATTTGTCGGTCGACCGCAAAGAAGCCATGACCCAGTTGATCGGCAACACCCTCGGCGTCAAGGTGATCGAGGTCGATCAAGATCGGCGCCGGCTCATCTTCAGCGAGCGCGAGGCGCAGCGAGAATGGCGCGCCCGCCAAAAAGCGAAACTGCTGGCGGAGCTCAATGTGGGCGATGTGGTCAAGGGCGTCGTCACCGGCCTGCGCGACTTTGGCGCCTTCGTCAACATCGGCGGGGCGGACGGCTTGATCCATGTCAGCGAGCTCGCCTGGCACCGCGTCGATCACCCTCGCGACATCCTGCATATTGGCGAGCAGATCGAAGTCTATGTGCTGAACCTGGACCGCGAAACCAATCGCATCGCTTTGAGCCGCAAGCGCCTGCTCAGCGACCCCTGGGACGACGCCCAAATCCGTTATCACGAGGGGCAGCTGGTGGCGGGCTATGTCACGAATGTCGTCGACTTCGGCGCCTTCGTCGCCCTGGAAGACGGCCTGGAGGGCTTGCTCCACCTCAGCGAAATGGGCGACGGCGCGCTGAAAGAGCCCTATTCGTATGTGCAGAAGGGCGATCACCTCTCGCTGCGCATCAGCCATCTTGAGCCCGAAAAACGCCGCGTCGGCTTCACCCAGCGCTGGGGCACCGAGCTCGAAGAAGAAGAAAGCAGCCCGCCTGAGTAAGGCGCGCTTGCCCTTCGCGAACCGCGTCGCCGGCGGCGGGCAAATCCGCTTCACGCCAACGCCGTTATTGACAGTCGCGCCTCGCCTCTGTACAATGCGCGGCGATTTTGTGCTTGGTCGGTTCCTTCGCGCAGCATCGGCTGAACGCGGGAATCGCCTTGCCAGCGCCAGCCAAGTCTCTGGCATTTATCGTACTGGGAGATCAATTGACGATGCAAATGGATACTGCGGTTAGTGAAATGCACGAAGAGCTGGACTTCGCGGCCCTGTTGGAAGAGTCGCTGTCCGGCAGCGCGGTCGAGCGCGGCGATATCGTCAGCGGCACCGTGCTGTCGATAGACAATCAAGGGCTGATCGTGGATATCGGCTGGAAGCAGGACGGCATCGTCACCCGAGGCGACATCGAGCGCATGGGCATGAGCACGACCGACTTCACCGTCAATGGCGAGATTGATGTGGCCGTCGTGAACTTGAACGACAGAGAGGGCAACTTGATCCTCTCCGCCGCCCAGGCGCGACAAAATGAAGACTGGAAGCGCGCCCAGGAGCTGATGGACAGCGAAGCGCTGCACACGGGCGAAATCACGGACACCAACAAGGGCGGCGTCATCGTCGGCTTCGGCCACTTGCGTGCCTTCGTCCCCGCCAGCCATGTGCTGGATTTGCCCCGCGGCCTGAAAGAAGAAGAGCGCCAGGCGCGGCTGCAGAGCTTCGTCGGCAACGAGATCACGGTCAAGGTCATCGAAGTCAACCGCAAGCGGCGTCGCCTCGTCTTCAGCCAGCTGGCGGCCGAACAGGAAAGCCGCGCCGCCCGCAAAGAAGCGCTGCTGCGAGAACTGGCGGAGGGCACTTCGCGCAAGGGCGTCGTCAGCGGCATCTGCGACTTCGGCGCTTTTGTCGATCTTGGCGGGGCGGATGGCTTGATTCACATCTCGGAGCTGGCCTGGCGGCGCGTGCGCCATCCCAGCCAGGTGGTCGCGGTCGGCGACGAAGTCGATGTCTACATCTTGAATCTGGACGCCCAGGGCAAGCGCATCGGCTTGAGCCTCAAACGCCTGCAGCCCAACCCCTGGAGCCTGGTCGACGACATGTATCACATTGGCGAGCTGGTCGAAGGCACGATCAGCCGCCAGGAAAGCTTCGGCGCCTTCATCAGCATGGAGCCGGGAATCGAGGCGCTCTTGCATGTCAGCCAGATGTCGCGCAACCCCGACGACAATCCCCAGCGCCATCTCTACGAGGGCCAGAAGCTGCAGATGCGCATCATCAGCATCGAATCCGACCGCCAGCGCCTGGGCTTGAGCTTGACCGAAGTCACCGCCGGCGAAAAAGCTCAGTGGGAAGCGCGGCAGGTCGAACTGGTGGCGGAAGCCGCTGAAGCTGCCGAAGCCGCTGAAGCCGCCGAAGCCGCCGCCCTCGAAGCGGAGCGCGACGAAGACGAGACTCCCAGCGAGGCGCTCGCGTCCCAGGGCGAGTTCGCCGCCGACTGAGGGAATGAGGCTGTCGCCAAGCCGCCGTCTGCGGTACACTGAAGGCGCGTCAAGCTGCGCTATCGAAAAGCGAGTTGCCAAAAGGTGGTGAGAAAAATATGGCTTCTGTGAGACTCAAGCCCGGCGAGAGCCAGGAACAGCTGCTGCGGCGCTTTCGCAAACGCGTGACCAATGCCGGCATCTTGAGCACGGTGCGGCGTAAACGCTGGCACATCTCCAAGAGCGAGCTGCGCCGCATCGAGAAGAAGAAGGCGATCCGCCGTTCGCGCCGGCGTCAGCGCAAACTCTAGGCGCAATCTCGCGTCGCTGGGCTAGTCGCCGCCGTCGCCTGGCGAAGGGCGGGCTGCCGGTATACAATCCCAATCCTGCGAAGCTCTACAAGGAGGCTTATGGCCAACAAAGCGGAAAAGATTGAAGTAGAAGGCACGGTGATTGAGGCTCTGCCTAACACGCAGTTTATGGTCGAACTCGAGAACGGACACCGTGTGCTCTCTTATTTGTCCGGCAAGATGCGCAAGTATTACATTCGCATTCTGTTGGGAGACCGCGTCAAAGTGGAGATGAGCCCCTACGACATGAATCGCGGGCGCATCATCTATCGCCACAAGGACAGCGTACGCGCCTGAGCCTTCCGCTGCGGCAGCGACGACAAGGCAAATATCTAGCTAGAGCGAAGCGGCTTGCGCGGCCAGCTTGGTCGGTGCCGGTTCGTCTTTGGTCGCCCAGTGAGCCGCCATCGTGCCGAACATGAAGCTGCGGTAACGCGCGCGCTCGAAGCCGGCCGCCTCGATCAGGCGCGCCAGTTCAGCCGGCGTCTTGAAGGCTTGGGTGGATTCCGGCAGGTAGCGATAGGCGTCGCCCACGGCTGGACCGCCCAGCAAGCGCCCGATGAGCGGCACGCCAACGCGCAAGTGCAGCAAGATCAGCGGCTTCAAGAGACCCGGCGGCGGTGGCGAGGTGTCAAGGATGGCGATGCGCCCGCCCGGTTTCAGCACGCGCCATTGCTCCGCCAGGGCCCGCGGGATATCGGCGACATTGCGCATCAAATAGCCCGAGACCACCGCGTCGAAACTCTCGTCCGCGAAGGGCAGCCGCAGCGCGTCGGCGCCAGCCCAGCTTACACGCGGGCCCTGGGGCAGGCGGCCTCTTCCCACCCGCATCATCTCCAGCGCGAAATCGGCGCCAACGACCCGCGCAGTCGGAACCTGCTTTAGCGCTTCAAAGGCGATGTCGCCCGTGCCAGCCGCGATGTCCAGCAGCCGGCCCCCGGGTGGGAGCGCCGTCATCTCCGCCGCGAATCGCCGCCACTTCAAATCTTGCCCGGCGCTGATCACGCGATTGATCAAGTCGTATCGCTCGGCGATGCGGTCGAACATCGCCTGCACATACTCGGAGCGGTCGTCGCCGCGAAGCTCGGTCATGCCTCGATCGCCCGCCGCGCCTCAATGAGCAGCCAGTCGCCGCGCCGCCGCCGCCGATACGGCTGCAAGCCTGTCGCTCGCAGCGCCGCTTCCACTTCGTCCAGCTGCGTGTCAATAAGCCCGCTGACGATGGCGACGCCGCCAGGCCGGACGACTTCGCCCAAGCCCGCGCCCGCCAGCTGCAAAATGACGCGCGCGAGGATGTTGACGATCAGGATGTCGAAGCGCCGCGCCCCGCCCCGCGCCGACTCCAGGCTGCCATGCTCGGCGACGATTTGCCCGCTGACGCCGTTGCCCGCTGCGTTTTCGCGGGTGGCCTCCACCGCGATGGGATCAATGTCCAGCGCCAGGATCTTGCCCGCGCCCAGTTTCGCCGCCGCAATCGACAAGATGCCGCTGCCCGCGCCCAGATCCAGCGCGTCCTGACCCGGCGCGACGCAATCTTCCAGCGCCTCGAGGCAGAGTTGAGTCGTCGGGTGCGTGCCCGTGCCGAATGCCATGCCGGGGTCCAGCGCGATCTCAATGTCGTCCGGCCCCAGCTCCACCTCAATCCACAGCGGTCGAATGAGCAGGCGTCGGCCGACCCGCAGCGGACGATAATGCGCTTTCCAGGCTTCCGCCCAATCGGCCTCGTCCAGCGATCGGTAGGCGGGGGCGGGCATGGGGTAATCCAGGCGCAGGTGCCCGAGCGCGGCCTCAAGTTGACGCTGCTTGCTCTTCAGCTCGCCGTCATCGGGGAGATAGGCGCGCAGGATGAGCTCCTGGGCTGGCCTTAGATCGCTCTCGTCCCATGCTTCGGGCGCGATGTCGGCCTGCTCCAGCGAGACGCCCTGATGCCCATAACGCGCCAGGACCTCGGCGACCGCTTCCGCGCTTTCGCCATCGACGCGCAGGCTCACTTCAATCCAGCGGGTCATCGCGGCTCAGTCGTCATCGCCCGCGAGAAAATCCGCCATTTTCGACCAGATTCCGCGGCCGCTCTCTTGTGGCATGGGAGCGCCGCTGCCAAAGCTGTCGGCAAGTTCCTCGAATAGCTGCCGCTGCCGCTCGTTCAGCCGGGTCGGCGTCTGCACTCGCACGCGCACCAGCTGGTCGCCGCGCCCTGAATGGCTGCCGTCGTTGCGCAGACGCGGGAAGCCCTTGCCACGCATGCGGATTACCTTGCCGGTCTGCGTGCCTGGCGGGATCGAAAGCTCGACCTCGCCGTCGACCGTGTCCACCGGGATGAGGTCGCCCAAAGCCGCCTGCGCGATGTTGATGCCAATATCGAGGATGATGTCGTTCTCGCGGCGTTTGAATACCGCGTGCTCGCGGACATGCACCACGACGAAGAGATTGCCCGGTGGCGCGCCCCGTTCGCCGGCGTCGCCATCGCCCCGCACTTGAATTTGGATGCCATCGCTGACGCCCGCCGGGATCTTCACGCTGAGCCGAGCCTGCTTCCGCCGCCGCCCGCTGCCATCGCATTCGCGACACGGGTTGGGTATGACTTGGCCCTTGCCGCCGCATTGGGCGCAGACCGTCGCCTGCACCATCGAGCCGAGCAGGGTCTGGCGCACTGTGCGCTCTTCGCCGGCGCCATTGCAGCGCGGGCAAGTTGTCGGGCGCGAGCCAGCCGCCGCCCCCGTGCCAGCGCACGCGTCGCAGCGCTCCAGCCGCGCCAGCTCGACTTCTTTCTCGACGCCAAAGACGGACTCGACAAAGTCGATGGTCACATCGACGCGCCGATCGCGGCCCTGGCTGACTCCGCCGCGACGCGTCCGCTGCGAGCCGCCAAAAGCGCTGTTGAAGATGTCAAAAATATCGCCGAAGTCCTCGAAGCCGCCCATGCCCTGCCCGAAGCCGCCCGCGCCGCCATTGACGCCGGCATGCCCGAAGCGGTCGTAGCGGGCGCGCTTCTCATCGTCCGAGAGCACTTCGTAGGCTTCGTTTATCTCTTTGAACTTGTTCTCGGCGTCGGCTTCCCGGCTGACATCGGGGTGATACTGCCGCGCCAAACCGCGAAAGGCGCGCTTGATCTCCGCCGTGTCCGCCTCGCGGGAGACGCCGAGCACATCGTAATAATCTCTTGGCATGAGCCGGGTCCTCAATGATTCGCGCCGAAACCGGGCGCTTCACTTAGGAATAATGCGAAACGGGGCATAAGTCAATACGCCCCGCTTCTCTTGCGCTGATTGTGTCGCCTAGGTCTCGGTGAACTCGGCGTCGATGACATCCTCGTCATCCGGTTTGGGCGCGGCCTGGGCGCCAGCTTGATTCTCGGCTTCTTGGTACATCTGCGCGCCAAGGATTTGCAGCTGCGCCATCAGCGCTTCCGTCGCCGCCTTGATCCCGGCCACATCGCCGCTCTCCAGCGCCGCGCGAGCCGCCGCGATTTTTTCTTCCGTCTGCGTCACGGCGTCGGCCGGCAGCTTGTCGCGGTTCTCTTCGATCAGCTTCTCCGCCTGGAAGATGGCTGCTTCCGCCTGATTCTCGACCTCGACCTGTTCTTTGCGCTCGGCATCCTGGCTGGCAAATTTCTCCGCTTCCGCCACCATCCGGTCGACCTCGTCGTCCGAAAGGCCGCTGCTGGCCGTGATCGTGATCGCCTGTTCGCGCCCGGTCGCTTTGTCCTTGGCGCTGACATTGAGGATGCCGTTGGCGTCGATGTCGAAAGTAACTTCGATCTGTGGCAGGCCCCGCGGCGCCGGCGGGATGCCATCGAGGATGAAGCGTCCCAGAGATTTGTTGTCCGCCACCATCGGCCGCTCGCCCTGGACGATGTGAATATCAACCTGGGTCTGGCTGTCGGCCGCCGTCGAATACACTTGCGATTTCTTGCTGGGGATGGTGGTGTTGCGCTCGATCATCGGCGTCGCCACCTTGCCCAGGGTCTCCACGCTCAGGGTCAGCGGAGTCACATCCAGCAGCAGAATATCGGTGACATCGCCGCCGAGCACGCCCGCCTGGATGGCCGCGCCCAACGCCACCACCTCGTCCGGGTTGACGCCCTTGGTCGGCTCTTTGCCGAAGAAGGCTTTGACCGCTTCCTGGATCGCCGGCATCCGCGTCATGCCGCCCACCAGCAGCACGGCGTCGACATCGCTGGCGGACAGGCCCGCGTCGTTCAGGGCTTGGCGGCAGGGTTCGATCGACTGCCGCACCAGGTCGTCCACCAGGCTCTCCAGCTTGGCTCGCGTGATGCTCATGTTCAGGTGCTTCGGTCCGCTGGCGTCGGCGGTGATGAAGGGCAAGTTGATCTCGGCGTTGACCGTGGACGAGAGCTCGATCTTCGCTTTCTCCGCCGCTTCCTTCAAGCGCTGCAAAGCCTGCCGGTCGCCGCGGAGGTCGATGCCGTTCTCCTGGCGGAATTCTTCGGCGATCCAGTCGATGACGCGCTCGTCGAAGTTGTCGCCGCCCAGGTAGGTGTTGCCATTGGTGGATTTTACCTCGAAGACGCCATCCGCCACCTCCAGGATCGAGATGTCGAAGGTGCCGCCGCCCAGGTCGTAGACGGCGATGATGCCTTCGTTGCGGTCGCCCAGGCCATACGACAAGCTGGACGCCGTCGGCTCGTTGATGATGCGCAGCACCTCCAGCCCGGCGATCTTGCCGGCGTCTTTGGTGGCGTTGCGCTGGGCATCGTTGAAGTAGGCCGGCACGGTGATGACCGCCTGGTCGACGGCGCCGCCCAGATAGGCTTCCGCGTCCGCCTTGAGCTTCTGCAAGACCATCGCCGAAATCTCCGGCGCGCTGTAATCGCGGTTGTTCATGCGGATGCGCACATCGCCATTGGATGCCGCCGATACCTTGTAAGGCACCAGCTTGGAGGCGTCGCTCACTTCGGCATCGCTGAACTTGCGGCCCATGAAGCGCTTGACGGAGAAGACCGTGTTCTCCGGGTTGACCACCGCCTGGTTGCGCGCCACCCGCCCGACGAGCCGCTCGCCCGTCTTCGCGTTGATCGCCACCACCGACGGTATCAAGTTGCCGCCTTCGGACGACGGAATCACGACTGGCTCGCCGCCTTCCATCACCGCGACGACCGAATTTGTCGTGCCCAGGTCAATTCCGATTATTCTGCCCATCTGCGTTTCTCCTCATCTTCGTGTTTCGCGGGCGCTGCGACGGACAGCGCGTTTAACTCGCCACCTTGACCAATGCCAGGCGCAGGACGGCGTCGCCGGCGCGGTAGCCCTTTTGCAGGGTCTCGATCACATGACCGCTCTCCAGCTCGTCGCTGTCTTCGGCGAGCACCGCTTGGTGCAGCACGGGGTCAAAGGCGGCGCCGGTCGGGTCGATCGCCTCCACGCCGTAGCCATCGAGCAGGCTGGCGAACTTGCGCTGTATCATCTCGACGCCGCCGATCCAGGCGCTGTCGCGGATGTCTTCCGGCAGGCTCTCGAAGGCGCGGTCGAAGTCGTCGATGATGGGCAGCAGCGCCCCCAGGGTGTCCAGCGCCGCGCGTTGAAACAGCTCGCCGCGTTCGCGCTCGGTGCGCTTCTTGTAATTGGCGAATTCGGCACGGGCTCGCTGCCAGCCGTCTTCGTTGACCTTGGCTTCTTTCTGCGCCTCGATCAACATCCCCAGCAAGTTGGCGCCTTCGGGGATTTCCAGGCTATCGTCCGCTTCGGCGGCCGGCGCTTCGTCTTGGGGCGGCGCTTCCGGGGCCGTCTCGCCGGTCTCCGCCGCTTCAGTCTCGTCGCGCTCGAGCTCGTCGGCGCGCTCGTCCATTTCGCTCATCAATCCTCCCCGCGCTCCCCCGCCTGGCATGTCATGACGCGCCATCATTGTGCCGCGACAGCGTAAGACGGGCGTCAGAATGGCTGGCATTATAGTGGCATTCTGGCGCGATTCGAGGCGGGCGTGGCGGTTCTAATGAAGTTCATACGCGGCGGGCTTCGCAAGGGCAGGGCAAGGCTTCAGCGCGCGGCGGAGCGGGCTCAATTCACCGGCGGGCTGTCTTCCACGCCGTCTTGATACAGGGTCGCCAGCACATTTGTCATCAAGTTGGAGACGTAGCGCACCGTGCTGATGGCGCGCCCGTAATTGATGTGCGTCGGACCCAAGATGCCGACGGCGCCGCTCATTTTCTCCGGATCGCCATAACGGCTCAGCACCATGCTCATGCGGCTGAGGTCTTCGTAGCGCCCGTCGCCGGCGATCACCACGCGCACATCGCGGGCGTCGCTATCGGCTGGCGGCAGCCGATCCAGCACTTCGTTCAGCAGCGCGTTGAGCACGGTGCGCTCTTCCAGGATGCGGATCGCCTGCTGCGCGCCTTCTTCATCGGCGAAGCTGTCCAGGATGCGGCTCAGCCCGTCGCGATAGATGAAGCGGGCTTGGCTGTTATCCACATTCTCGATCAGCTCGGCCGTCAGCTCCGCCACTTCGCGCTCCAGCATGGGCAGGTTGATGCTGCGCAGCCGCACCTGCCGGGCGCCCAGGTCGGCGCAGGCGTCGTTGACGCGTTTCGCCGCTTTGCCCAGTTGGCTCTGGGGCACGCTGTCGGCCAGGGTCAGCATCCGCTGATGCACGCTGCCGCTGTTCAAGACCAGGACCAGCAGAGCCAGCCGCCCCTGTATCGCGATGAGCTCCAGATGCTTGAATGAATTCGTCTGCGAGACTGGCGGCGTCACGATGGAGGCGGTCTGCACCGAGCGCGCCAGCAGGGCCGCGGTCCGCCGCATCCACTGTTCCATGCCGGCTTGCAGCGTGCCGACTCGCTCTGAAATGTGATTCTGCTCGCCGCGGGTCAAGCTGCGCGTTTGCAGCAGGCGGCGCACAAAGTAGCGGAAGCCAGCCGCCGTGGGCACGCGCCCGGCGGAGCGATGCGGCGCCGCAATGTAGCCCATCTCTTCCAGCCGCGCCATCTCGTTGCGCACCGTCGCCGAACTGATGCTCAAATCATAATTCGATACCAAATGTCGCGAGCCGACCGGCTCCGGCTTCTCGGAGTAGGCTTGCACGATGCAGGCGAGGATCTCTTCTTGCCGGCTGCTGAGCTCCGGCAGCTGCTTCTCGTCGTTCATGCTGGCTCGCAGAGTTGCGCCGCGCGAATGCAGTGAATGCTAGCATGAGCGAGCCCGTTTGACAAACCGCTGCTGAATCAAGCGCTGCCTCTAAGGCGATTCTAATGTAAGATAAGCGCCCGGGCAGTCGTCCGAAAAGCGAATGCGCAGGCCAGCTAATCACGCGGTCGCCAGACCAGGATCATAGGAGAAGAGAGCACATGGGCGCCAAGACTTTCGATGTAAACAAAGCGGAATTCCAAAGCGAAGTGCTGGACAGCCAGACGCCGGTGCTGGTTGATTTCTGGGCGGAGTGGTGCGGGCCCTGCAAGATGATCGCGCCCATCGTTGACGAGATCGCCAACGAGTACGACGGCAAGCTGCGCGTCGCCAAAGTCGACGCCGACGAGAACCAGGAAATCCTGATGAATTACGGCATCATGGGCATCCCGACCTTGATCCTCTTCAAAGGCGGCGAAGCGGTGGAGCGCATCACCGGCTTCAAGCCCAAGGGCAAGATCGTCAGCAAGATCGCCACGCACATCTAGGCTTCCCCCGCCACCAGCCAAAAGCGCTCATCGGCGACGATGGGCGTTTTTCGCTTTTTGGGCGATCGCCTGCCCGCCGGTCTCGGCCGCCGGGATTCGGCTTGCTCTTGGGCGACTTTACTCTCGCGCTCGACGAGCTTGATCGCGCCGTCGACTGGCGCCCCGCAGTTTGAGTTCGACCGCCTCTGCTGGTATCATCCAGCCATCCTCCCCAGCCCCAGCCCAACGGAGCGACCGTGAAACAGACGCGGATGACCGACATGCTGAAAGTGCCCGGCGCCAAGTTCCACCCCGAAGCCGCCGAGCGCGACGCGCAAGAAGAGCAGCAGCGCTCCTCCACCATGCGCTTCGGCTCCATGAAAGTCTTTTGCGGCAGCGCTTCCCAGGCCCTGGGCGGCGAAATCGTCGATTACATCTGCAGCGCTTCCGAGTACAACATCAAGCCCGGCGTCTATTCCCGCAGCGTCTTTTCCAACGAAAACATCTTCATCAAGCTCGAAGAGAGCGTCCGCGGCAAAGATGTCTACCTCGTGCAGACCATGGCCTCGCCCGTGCACGACAACTTCATGGAAATGCTCATCATGATCGACGCCCTCAAGCGCGATTCCGCCTGGCGCATCAACTTGGTCGTGCCCTACATGAGCTACACCCGCTCCGACCAGAAAGACCAGCCGCGGGTCGCCATTTCGGCCCGCTTGGTGGCGAACATCATCGAAACGGCAGGCGTCGACCGTTACATCACCGTCGACCTGCACTCGGGGCAAATCCAGGGTTTCTTCAACATCCCCGGCGACGCCCTCACCGCCATGCACCTGCTCTGCGATTATGTCTTGCAGAAGCTGCGCAGCGGCGAGTTGAGCGACTTGGTCGTCGTCGCCACCGATCTGGGCTACGCCAAGAAGGGGCGCAACTGGGCGGAGACTCTGGGCGTGCCCCTGGCATTCGTCGAAAAGCGCCGCACCGACAATGCCGAAAGCCCGCGCGCCCTCTCCCTCATTGGCGATGTCGAAGGCAAAAATGTCCTCCTGGTCGATGACGAGGTGAACACCGCCGGCAGCATCGTCGAAGCCGTCAATGTCGTGCGCGATAATGGCGCCAAGGATCTGCTCTTCGCCTTCACCCACCCCTTCTTCAGCGACCTGGCATACGAGCGCTTCGCCGCGCTGAACCTGCGCGAAATCATCTTCAGCAACACCTTGCCGATTGACGAATCGCGGCGCCTGCCCAACATGACGAGCCTGTCCATCGCGCCCTTGCTCGGCGAGGTCATCTTGCGCGCCCACGAAGGCAGAAGCGTCGGCGCCCTCTTCAATGAATGACGGCGCCCCCGCCGGGCCAGCCGCGCCCGAGCTGTCGACGCGCGCTCTGGTGCTTGGCGGCGGCGGCCTGCTGGCTCTGCTGACGGCGCTCTACCTGCTCGTCCAATCCATCGGCGGCGACGAACTGGCGGACATGGTCGCGCGGGCTGGCATCTGGGGACCAGTCGTCTACATCTTCATCAAAGCGCTGACCTTCACCTTCGCGCCGCTCTCCGCGGGTCCGATTCAATTCGCCTCCGGCATCTTGTTCGGCGTGATCCCGGGCACGCTGTATTCGGTCTTGGGCGAGGTCATCGGCGGGGCGGTCAATGTGCTCATCGCGCGCCACCTGGGAAAGCGCATCGTCAAGCGCTTCGTCGGCGAGCAAGCCATGCGGCGCGTCGACCACTTCTACGAGCGCCACCTGGACGATTGGAAGTCGCTGCTGGCGGCGCGGCTGCTGCTCTTTTCGGTCTACGATTTCATCAGCTACGCCGTCGGCCTGGGGCATATTCGCCTGCGCGTCTACATCGCCATCTCCTTCCTTGGCGGCCTGTTGCCCACTTGGCTCTTCGTGCTCATCGGCAGCGAAGCGGCGCAAAGCCAGGATCTGCTGCTCGCCTTTTACATCGGCGCGGCGCTGCTTTTTGCTGTGTTTCTGCTCTTCCGCCGGCAGCTTGCCCGGCTCTGGGATCGCATGCGGTCGTAAATCCACGCGTTTCGCCCGCCGCAGAAGTCGAATTCCGTACGGGCTGGTCGGCGGCTCGCCCTTCAACGACGCTTCAGCCGGTATGCTATAATTACGCCCAGGCAACCGTCCAGCAGCGCGCGAGGCGATATGTTCCGCAATCTCGTCAAGAAAGTTTTCGGCGACCCGATGCAGAAGGCGCTTTCCGGCTACCAAGATACGGTGGACCAAGTCAACGCCCTGGAGCCGGCGACGCAGAAGCTCAGCGACGCCGAGATGCGCGCCAAGACCGCCGACTTCCAGGAGCGCTTGGCCAAAGGCGCCAGCTGCGAAGACATCATGGTCGAGGCATTCGCGCTCGTCCGCGAGGCATCAATGCGGACCATCGGCCTGCGGCATTATGATGTCCAGCTCATCGGCGGCATCGTCCTGCACGAGGGGCGCATCGCCGAGATGAAAACGGGCGAGGGCAAGACCCTGGTCGCCACCCTGCCGCTCTACCTCAACGCGCTGGACGGGCGCGGCGCCCACCTGGTCACCCCCAACGACTACCTCAGCAAGCATGGCCTGCAAACCATGGGTCCCATTTATCACTTGCTGGGCTTGTCGGCCTCGGTCATCCAGAACACCGGCGGCGCTGGACCGGACAGTGGCTCCTTCCTTTTCGACCCGGATTTTGTCTCCGATGACGCGCGCTACCAGAACCTGCGCCCCATCAGCCGCCGCGACGCTTACGCCGCCGACATCCTCTACGGCACGAACAACGAGTTTGGCTTCGATTACCTGCGCGACAACATGGCGCTCTCGCATGCCAGCCTGGTCCAGCGGGAGCTGCGCTTCGCCATCGTCGACGAGGTGGACAACATCTTGATCGACGAGGCGCGCACGCCCCTCATCATCTCCGGCCCCGCCGACGAGCCGTCGGACTTTTATCGCCGCTTCGCCTCCATCGTCAAGCGCCTCAAAGGCAGCAGCGAAGACAGCGTCGAGGCCGAAGCGCCCGATGGCGATTTTGTGCTGGATATCGGCGACCGCATCGTTTACCTCACCGAGCTGGGCGTCGAAAAGGTGGAGATCGCCCTCGGCTTGCAGCAGCTTTATCATCCCGATAACGCCGAGATGCTGCCCTACCTGGATAACTGCCTGCGCGCCCAGACTCTCTATCAGAATGACAAAGAATACATCGTGCAGAATGGCGAAGTCGTCATCGTTGATGATTTCACGGGCCGCCTCATGCCGGGCCGCCGCTTCAGCGAGGGCTTGCATCAAGCGATCGAGGCGAAAGAAGGCGTCCAGATCCGCCGTGAAAACATCACCATGGCGACCATCACTTTCCAGAATTTCTTCCGCATGTATGACAAGCTGGCTGGCATGACCGGCACCGCCCTCACCGAAGCCGAAGAATTCGAGAAGACTTACGAGCTGGATGTCGTGCCCATTCCGACGCACCGCCCGGTCATCCGCGACGACGACAACGACCTCATTTATGTCAACGAGACATCCAAGTGGAACGCCATCGTCGGCACGATCCAGGAGCGCAACCAGCGCGGCCAGCCTGTCTTGGTCGGCACTGTCGCCGTCGAGACTTCGGAACGCCTGAGCAAGTATCTGCACAAAGCCGGCATCAAGCACGAAGTCCTGAACGCCAAGCAGCACGAGAAAGAAGCCGAGATCATCACCCAGGCGGGCCGGCCCGGCGCGGTCACCATCGCCACCAATATGGCGGGCCGCGGCGTCGACATCCTGCTCGGCGGCAACCCGGAAGGCTTGGCGCGCCAGTCTCTGCGGCGGGGAGGCATCGACCTCACCTCCGCCAGCGACAGCCAATGGCGGAAAGCGCTGGCGCAAGCGGAGCAGCGCGTCGACCAAGACCGCAAGCGCGTGCTGGACGCCGGCGGCTTGTTCGTGCTCGGCACGGAGCGCCACGAAGCGCGTCGCATCGATAATCAGCTCCGCGGGCGTTCCGGGCGGCAGGGCGATCCCGGCGCGTCCCGCTTCTTCCTCAGCCTCGATGACGACTTGATGAAGCGCTTCGCCAACGACAATGTCAAGCGCTTGATGAAGACGGCCGGCTTCCCCGAAGACGAAGCCATTGAGCACGGCATGATCAGCAAGTCCATTGAGCAAGCCCAGATCCGCGTCGAGGGGCACAACTTCGATATTCGAAAGCGCGTGGTCGAGTACGACGATGTCGTCAACCGTCAGCGCGAAATCATCTATGGGCAGCGCCTGGAGTGGCTGCGCAAAGACGCCGACGCCCTCCACCGCGATTATCAGGCGATGATCGAGGACCAGGTCAAGGCCGTCGTCGACGAAGCCTTCGCCGAAGATCATCAAGGGCAGCAGCTCGAGGCTGGCGCGATGTACCAGCAGCTCGCCAGCGCCGGCTTGCCCTTGCCGGAATCGGTCGCGCCGGAGGCTCTCGACGAGCTCGAGGCTGAAGAAGCGGCGGCCAAGATCTGCGCCCACGCCGGCGATTTGCTGGAGGCGAAGCGGCAGCAGCTGGAAGAAGCTCGCGACGGCCTCACCGAAATCGCCGAGCGCCAGACCGTCATCCGCGCCCTGGATCACTTCTGGCAGCGCCACTTGACTGACCTCGATATCTTGCGCGAAGGCATCGGCCTGCAAGCCATCGCCCAGAAAGATCCACTCGTCGAATATCAGCGCCAGGGCTTTCAGATGTTTCGCGTCGTCGAAGACACCTACCGCAGATTCGCCTCGCGCAACATCTTCCTCGCGCAGCCCGCCATCGCCCAGACGCAGCAGCGCCGGCGTCAAACCCGCGAATATCGCCCGGACATGCAGCTGGGCAGCGGCGAGCGCCCGCGCCAGCAGACGGTGCGCCGCAGCGGGAAGCGCCCGGGCCGCAACAAACCCTGCTGGTGCGGCAGCGGCAAGAAATACAAACACTGCCACATGCGCGAAGACAGTCTCTCCGGCAAATTCCAGCAAGCCGGCTGAGCCGCGCCCGCCATGTTCAAAATCGGCGATTTCGAGCTACATCTCTTCAATGACGCGACCGCCTGGATGGACCCGGGCGGCCTCTTCGGGCTCGTGCCGCGCGCGCTCTGGTCAAGATTCTACGCCGCCGACGAGCGCCACCTGATTCGCACGGCGATTCACAATCTGCTCGTCAAGACGCCCGACGCGACCATCCTCGTCGACACCGGTTACGGCAACTGCGCCAGCGATTCGCAGCGCCGCTTTATGCGCCTCGGCGATGAAGACGGCACGCATCGCGGGCTCACAGCGCTGGACATCGCGCCTCAAGAAATCGACATCGTCGTCTGCACGCATTTGCACGACGACCATTGCACGGGCAACTTCCGTCTGGATCCGAATGGAGAGCGAAAACCCGCTTTCCCCCAGGCGACATACCTGGTTCAGGTTCGCGAATACGAAGACGCCACCCAGCTGAACGAGCGCACCCGCGCCACTTACCGTCCAGCGAATTACGCGCCCTTATATGAGTCCGGGCAGCTGCGGCTGCTTGAGGGCGACGCTGAAATCGCGCCCGGCCTTCGCGCCGTCTTGACCCCGGGCCACACCCCCGGGCACATGAGCGTGATCATTGAAAGCGGGGGAGAGCGCGCGGCTTTCCTCTGCGACATGGCTTCCCTGGCGATACATTTCGAGCGTCTCGCCTGGATGACCGCCTACGATGTCGAGCCCCTGGCGACCCTGGAGGCGAAACGGCGCTGGCAGAGCTGGGCGCTGGAGACTGGGGCGCTGCTCATCTTCCCGCACGACATCCAAAAGCCCGCGGGCCGGCTCTCTCAAGACGAGCGCGGCCGCCCGTCACTGCAGCCAGTCGCGGTCGAATACGACAATCCGTAATCGCCACACTCCCAATCTGTAGGGGCGAGCCACTGGGTCGCCCGATTCGCGCCATCGTGCAATCGGGCGGGCGTCTCGCCCAGTTGCCCCTGCAGATTCAAATATGGGGCGGAACCCGTCACTTCCGCGCCGGCTGGCAGGCCGGACAGAAGTGCGTGCCGCGCTGCGCCAGGCGAATCTTGTTGATGGCCGTCCCGCATTTCCGGCAGGGTAGCCCCTCCCGCCCGTAGACAAAGAAGTGCTCCTGCGAACTGCCCTTGCCGCCGTCCGCCTTGCGATACCAGTTGATGCTCGCGCCTTCATGCCGGATGCCGGTTCGCAGCGCCTCGCGTATCGTGTTTCGCAGCCGCCCCGCCACCGCATGGGAGATCGCGCCCGCCGGCGTCGCCGGGTGAATGCCCGCGCCGAAGAGCGCCTCGTCAGCGTAAATGTTGCCCACGCCGGCCACGAATTCTTGCTGGAGCAGCAGCGCCTTGATCGCCCGCGTCCGCCCGCGCAGCCCGTCGCGGAAAACCGCCAGCGTGAAATCGTCGCTCAGCGGCTCCGGCCCCAAATGCGCCAACAGCGCCCCGACATCGTCGCTCAGGTACAGGCGTCCAAACTTCCGCAGATCGGAGAATCGCAGCTGCCGCCCGTCTTCCAGGTCGAAGCGCGCGTGCACCCACTTGTCGGCTTCGTTCCGCTCGTCCGCCCGGGCCAGGTACAGGCGGCCCGACATCTTCAAGTGGATGACCAGGGTGTCATGCTCCAGCGCGATGAGGATGTACTTGCCACGACGCTCGACCGCCGTCACGCGCTGCCCGGCGATCCGCGCGGCGAATTCTTCCGGCGCCAGGCCTTGAATCGCCGGTTCCCAGTCTTGCCACATCGACTCGATCCTGGCGCCCAGCAGGGGCTCGCGCAGGCCGCGTACGACGGTCTCCACTTCTGGCAATTCGGGCATGGTCTGAGCCGCCGTGGCGCTCCTGGATTGGCTGTTTTTCTTGCGGGATGCGCCGTGTGATTGGGCGCTGCCTGGGCTATAATACGGCTTGCCGTCCCCGATGACCAGCCAGAGCGACAGCCGCGGAACAGAGAGCATGAGCAGCGATTTCGTCCACCTGCATGTCCACAGCGAATTCTCCCTGCTCGATGGGCAGAGCAGAATCCAGAATCTGGTAGAGCGCGCCAAAGCCCTGGAGATGCCGGCTCTGGGATTGACCGATCACGGCGTCATGTTTGGCGTCCTGGACTTTTACCGCGCCTGCCAAGCGGCCGGCGTCAAGCCTGTAATCGGCATGGAAGGCTACCTGGCTCGCCGCGGCATGGCAGACCGCGACCCGCGCCTGGACCGCAATTCGCATCACTTGCTGCTGCTGGCGCGCAATATGACCGGCTACCAGAATCTGCTCAAGATCGCCTCCGCCTCGCAGCTGGAGGGCTACTATTACAAACCGCGGGTCGACAAAGAATTCCTCGCCGCCCACGCCGAAGGGCTCATCGCCACCAGCGGCTGCCTGGCGGCCGAGATTCCGCGGCGGATCGCGGACGGCGACGAGGCCGGCGCCCGCGAAGCCATTGGCTGGTATCACGATGTCTTTGGCGCGGAGAACTTCTTCCTCGAGCTGCAGGGCCATGATCTGCCCGCCTTGCGCGATGTCAATCGCTGGCTTTGCGATTATCGACAGGGCAGCCACAGCCCGGTCCAGTTGCTCGCCACTAATGATGTCCACTATGTGCGGCGCGCCGACGCCGACGCTCACGACACCCTGCTCTGCATTCAGACGAGCGCCCTGAAGTCTCAAACCGACCGCATGAAGATGGAGCCATTTCACAGCTACTACCTCAAGTCGGCTGAGGAAATGCGGGCGGGCTTCGCCGATCTGCCGCCGAGCCTGGTCGACGAAGCCTTCGCCAATTCGCTGAAAATCGCCGAGATGACGGACATCGATCTGGCGCCCACCGGTTATCACTTGCCGGTCTTCCCCGTGCCGCCGGGCTTCGACGAGCACAGCTACCTGCGCCATCTCATCGAAATCGGCATGGACTGGCGCTATGAAGCCGACTGGCGAAAAGACCCGGTCTTCACCGAACGGCTGGAACGCGAGCTGCACATCGTTCACAGCATGGGCTTCGACAGTTATTTTTTGATCGTGTGGGATCTTTGCGAGTTCGCCCGCCACGCCGACATCTGGTGGAATGTGCGCGGCAGCGGCGCCGCCAGCCTGGTCGCCTACAGCTTGGGAATCACCAATATCGACCCGATCCAGAATGGCTTGCTCTTCGAGCGCTTCCTCAATCCCGGGCGCGTGACCATGCCCGATATTGATCTGGATTATCCCGACGACCGCCGCGGCGAGATGATCGCTTACGCCGCCCAAAAATACGGCGAAGACAAAGTGGCCGCCATCATCACCTTCGGCACCATGGGCGCCAAAGCGGCCGTCCGCGATGTCGGGCGCGCGCTCGATGTCGATCTCGGCTTGATCAACCGCGCCGCCGCCATGATCCCGCAAGAAGCGCGCCAGAAGAAAATCCGCGAATATGTCGACCTTAGCCCGGAATTGCTGGCGCTGTATCAAGACGAACCCGACCTAAAAGAGGTCATCGACACCGCCATCGAGCTCCAGGGCATGACGCGCCACGCCTCGACGCACGCGGCCGGCGTCATCATCGCCGATCGCCCGCTGGTGGAGCTGGCGCCCTTGCATCGCATCGCCGGCAAAGACCCCTCCGGCGGCGCCTTGAGCGCGGTCACCCAATTCCCGATGGAGACGGCTGAATCCATCGGCTTGCTCAAGGTTGATTTTCTGGGACTGTCCACCCTGACCATCATGCGCGTCGCCTGCCAGTTGATCGCCCGCCATCGCGGCGTCGAGTACAGCCTCGACAGCATCCCGTATCGACACGACTCCGCCATCGCCGCTGAAGCGCGGGACCGGCTGGATGCCGCCTTCGCCATGCTGGGGCGGGGCGAGACCATCGGCGTCTTCCAGGTCGAATCGGGCGGGATGCAGCAGATGCTCCGCGGGATGCGCCCCAGCGCGTTCGAGAATATCGTCGCCGCGATCTCGCTTTATCGGCCGGGTCCGATGGAGTTCATCCCCCAGTATTGCCGCCGCATGCATGGCGAAGAAGCGATCGCCACCCTGCACCCGCTGCTGGAGCCCATCCTGCGCGAGACTTACGGCATCTGCGTTTATCAAGAGCAGATCATGCAGATCGCCGGCGAACTCTTCGGTTACGAGTTGGGCGAAGCCGACTTGATGCGCAAAGCCGTGTCCAAAAAGCTGCCAGCCGAGCTCAACAAGCATCGGGCGATCTTCATGGAGCGCGGTCCACAGAAGGGCGTCGACAGCGAAACAGCCGAAGAAATCTTCGAGATGATTGAGTTCTTCGCCAATTACGGCTTCAACAAAGCTCACGCCGCCGATTACGCGGTCATCACCGTGCAGACGGCTTATCTCAAATGCCACTACCCCGAAGAATTCATGACCGCCTTGCTCAGCGTCCAGCGGGACGACCTGGCGAAAGTGGCGACTTTTCTGGAAGAGTGCCGCCGGCTGACTATCCCGATCTTGCCGCCCGATGTCAATTTCAGCCAGCTGGACTTCGATATCGAAACGACCCCGAGCGGCGCTCGCGGCATCCGTTTTGGCTTGGCTGCGGTAAAGAACGCCGGCGCCAAGGCCCTGGAAGAGTTGCTGGCGGCCCGCGGTGAAGCGCCATTCGAGCATGTGACGGATTTCTGCCAGCGGGTCGACCTCAGCCGCGTGGGCAAGCGCTCGCTGGAGAGCCTGGTCAAGGTCGGCGCGCTGGACAAATTCGGCAAGCGCGCGGCATTGCTGGCGGCGCTCGACGCCTGCATAAGTTACAGCAGCAGCTACCATCGCGATCAAGCCATCGGCCAGCAGACCATGTTCGGTGAAGAGGCGAGCAATGGCGACGATCTGCTCAAGAGCCTGAAAGGCGTGAAAGAAGTCGGCGCGCGCGAGCGGCTCAAATGGGAAAAGGAGCTGATCGGCTTGTACCTCACCGGCCGGCCCGTCGACCGCCACCGCCAAGCCTTCGAGACGCAGAACCTGCAAAAGATCGCCGATCTCAAGAATCCGGAGCGCAAGAAGCCCGAGCATGCCCGCATCGCCGGCGAAGTGACCGCTCTGCGCAAACTCACCACCCGCAATGGCGACCAGATGGCGGTGCTCAGCCTGGAAGACTGGCACGACAGCGCCGGCGTCATCGAAGTCGTGCTCTTCCCCCGCGTCTACGCCAAGGTCATGAATGTCTTCGCCGAGCGCGACCCGGCCGGGATGCTGGCGGAAGGCGAGATCGTGCTGGTGCATGGGCGTTACGACGAGAGCCGCGGCGACCCGCAAATCATCGCCGAAGGCTTGTCCATCGATTTTGCGTCGCCTTTCGTCGCCGACGCCGCGCCCGTTGCCATGGACGACGCGCCGCCAGCTTGGTCAGACGATGCTCCGCCAGAAGTGGACGAGCCGTCCGCGCCGCATGACGAAGTCCCGCTGGACGCGCCCGCAATGCCCGCCGAAACCTTCGAAGCGCCGCAAGCGATCGACCAAGCGCGCCCGCCAGAAGACGCCCCCGAAGCCGAACCCGAATGGACCAATGGCGTCGAGCGCGCCACCTTGCCCGGCGACGAAGCGCCGCTCCAGCGCCCGCCCCGGACGGTCGTCATTGAATTTCAAGCCAGCGACGACCTGGAGAAGGACAAGCTCAAGCTCCAGCGCGTTTTCAACAGCTTGGTCAAATACGCCGGCGACGACCGCTTCAAGATCGCGTTCCTGCGCGGCGGCCAAGCGCGGATGATGCGCTTCCCCGAGCGCACGACCGGCCTCTGCGATGGCTTGCTGCAGGATTTGGCGGAGATCTTCGGCAGCCGCGAGCCCATCCGCGTCGAGGACGAGGCATGAAGGCTGGCTTGCGCCGGCGCATTCCAATTTGAAAGCCCCCGCGAAACTGATTAAAATACGCCTAGTAGCGCTCCTTGCGCCGCGCACTGTGAGTGGGAGTTAGCCCTCATGCGACGAATCGCCGTCATGACTAGCGGTGGCGACGCGCCGGGCATGAACGCGGCCGTGCGCGCCGTCGTCCGCGCCGGGCTCGATCATGAAGTGGAAGTCTTCGGCATCCGCCAAGCCTATCAAGGTTTGCTGGCCGGCGACATGTCCTTGCTCAGCAGCCGCGAGGTAAGCGGCATCCTGCAGCGTGGCGGCACGGTCTTGCAGACGGCGCGCAACGATGAATTCAAGACGGCCCAGGGGCAGAGAAAAGGGCAGCGGCGGCTGAACGAGCACGGCATCGAGGGCGTCATCGTCATCGGCGGCGACGGCAGCCTCCGCGGCGCGCTGGCGCTGCACCAGATGGATGTGCCCGTCATCGGCGTCCCGGCCAGCATCGACAACGACATCTGGGGCACCGACACCAGCATCGGCGTCGACACGGCGCTCAACACCATCCTCGACGCGGTTGACCGCCTGCGCGACACCGCCACCTCGCACAACCGCGCTTTCGTCGTCGAGGTGATGGGCCGCGACTGTGGCTATTTGGCGGTGATGGCGGGCATCCTCGGCGGGGCGGAGATCGTCGTCACGCCGGAAAATGGAGTCACCATGGACGAGATCGCCGTCGCAATGGAAGACGCCTACATCCGCGGCAAGAGCCATGCCATCGCCGTCTTGGCTGAAGGCGCGCCATATCAGGGACCGCAGCTGGCGCGTTACCTGGAACAGAAGCACATCGGCTTCGAGATTCGCCTGACCATCCTGGGGCACACGCAGCGCGGCGGCAGCCCGACCGCTTTCGACCGCCTGCTGGCGACCCGCATGGGCGTCTACGCGGTGGAATTGCTGCTGGGCGGGCAGCGCGGCATGATGGTGGCGCGGGTCGGCCGCGATCAAGTGCCGGTGCCGCTGGCGGAATCGACGGCGCAGACCCGTCAGATCACGCCCGAATATTACGACCTGGCACGGGTGCTCTCGCGTTAATCCGCCACATCCAGCAACGGGCAGCCCAAGACCGCCGCCAAATCGCGCGGGCGCAAACGCAGCTGGAGGCCCCGGCGCCCGGCGCTGATGACAATTTGGTCCAGAGTCTCCGCCCGCTGATCCAGATATACTGCCCAATTCTTCGCCACGAGAGCGAGCGCGCTGATGCCGCCCACTTGCAGGCCCGTCAGCTTTTCAGCATCGGCATGCGGGGCGAGCGCCATTTTCTTCTCGCCCAGGGCTTTCGCCAGCCGCTTCAAATTCAGGCTCCGGTCCGCCGGCAGCATGACCAGGATCGGCTTGGGCTTGCCAGCCGCCATGACCACCAGGGTCTTGAAGACTTCACCGGCCGGATAACCCATCGTGGCCGCCACCGCCTGAGCGTCGCGGATCGCCGGGTCGTATTCGATGACCTGGTAGGGAACGGACCTGGCATCCAGCAGCCGCATGGAATTGAGTTTTTTCCGCTTCGCCATAATTCTCACTTGGGCTCGTATTGTCGCTTTGCCAGACGCGCCATGAGGCCCGGCGCCAGTACGCCGCCAGCCAGCAGCGCACGGTCAAAGAGGCGCATGATTAGCCGGCGCTTCCTGCCCTCCACCGCCGCCACCAGCGCGTCGGCGACCGCTTCGGCGCTTGTCAGTGGCAGGCCGCCACGGTTGCTCGCGCTCGAGCCGAGGCGATTCTGATTGAATTCGGTGCGCGTCCGCCCGACCAGGACATCGGTCACGGCGATCCCGGCTTCTTCCAGCTCCAGCCGCAGCGAGCCGGCCAGACTGGAGACGAAGGCTTTGCTGGCGGCGTAAGTGGCGGTGTAGGGCGTGTGGATGCCGGCCACGATCGACGAGACGATCAGGATCTGCCCGCCGGGCGGCAGCTGCGGCGCGCAAGCCCGCAGGCTGTGCAAGACGCCGTCGATGTTCGTCCGCAGCAGCGCCTCAATGTGCGCCCAATCCGCCTCGACCAGCGCGCCATGCTGGCCGATTCCCGCGTTCGCGATCAAGATGTCCAGCCGCCCGAAGCGCGCCAGGGTCGCCTCGACAGCCGCCAGGACTTGCGCTGGCTCGCGCACATCGCCGACGGCTGCCTGAAAATCGCCATGCGGGGCGGGCAGGCCCTCGATCTCGTCTTGCAAGTCCTGGAGTTTCTCGTTCCGCCGCGCCATCCCGCAGGCATTGAAGCCGGCGCGGACGAAGGCGATGGCGGCGGCTCGCCCGATCCCGCTGGAGGCGCCGGTGATGAAGACCGTCCGTCTCGTCATGCCTCGCCTTCCCGAGGGCGAATGTTAAGAGATTTGACGCGCGCCCGTCGATTCGCTAATGTTGCCATGAAATTGCCCAGCGCCAGAGCCTGGAATGAGCGTCGAACCGGTCAAGCCCACGCGCAAGCCCCTCTTCCGCGCCAGCGACCCCGTGTCGGTGGCTGGCAAGCAGCTCTTCGCGCGACAGCTGCGCCGCATGAAGCGCCAGGAAGCCGGCAGCCGCACCGGCGAGGACATCGAGTCCGCTCACCGCATGCGCGTTGCCATACGTCGCATGCGCAGTTTGCTGAAGCTGCTCGCCGATCATTATCAAGCCGGCGCTGTCCGCAAGCTCGATACCGGACTGCGCGATATCGCCCGCGCTTTGGGGGCGGTCCGCGATCTGGATGTGTTTATCATCGACCTGGAGAATTTCGCCGCCAGCCAGCCACAGGCTCAGCAAGCCGCGCTGCGCGAGTTGATCGACCGGCTCGACCGTCGCCGCGCCCGGAGCAGACGCCGCCTCAATCGCTTTCTGGATTCCAAAGGCTATGCCCGCAGCCTGCGCCGATTCAATCGCTTTTGCAAGCGCTCCGGCAAAGGCGCCCGCCGAATCCAGCAGAGCAGCGCGCCGCATCAACTGCGTCATGTCTTGCCGGCTCTGCTGCATCAGCGCCTGTCCCAAGTCAAAGCCTACGACGTCGTCCTGCCATCGCCGGATATCGAGCATTTGCACGACTTGCGCGTCGAGTTCAAGCAGCTGCGCTACGCCCTGGAGTGCTTCCAGCCCATACTCGGAGTCTCGGCCGGGCGCTTCTTGCTGTCGGCGCGCGCGATGCAAGACTTGCTGGGCCGCATCCAGGATATCTCGGTCTTTATGGAAGCGGCGGGCCAGCTGAACAAACTGTCGCCCGAGCAAAGCCAGGCCCTGGCGCTTTATCAAGCGGCGAGGCTGGCCGAACAGAAGCAGCTGCGTCAAGACTTTGAAGGGCTGTGGCGGGCTTTCAACCGCCGCGCCAACCAGCGACTCTTCGCCGACGCGCTGCTCGTCCTGCGCTAGCTCAGGCGCCGGCCTCGTAAAAGCCGCTCAGCCGATAAAAGGTCATAGCGGGCTCGCCGTCGACTTCCAGCGGCAGGTATCGCCCGGTCGCGCGGTCGCGGACGCCCAGCAAGAAGATGAAGTCTTGACGCCGCCGGAATGACGCGCCCTCCCGCAGGCGAATCGATTGCCGGTCATTCACGAATTCGTCGCGCTCCCAATGCGTCGTCGAGTAATGCCCCTGGCGATGCGGCGCCGGCAGCAAGACCCACTCCGCCGCGGGCGCCTCGGCATGGATTCGCTGCAGGCGCATCACGAATTCGTAGTCCCGCGACAAGGGCTGCAGCGCGCCCCAGCTGGCGCGGAAGGTGATGGGCGTGTCGCGGTAAATGACCGGCGGGTAGATGCTGTAATCGTAGAGGCGAATGCGCTCGCCGAAGACCACATCCTGGGGCTCGCCCGAGTCGCGCGCCGGCGGGACTCGCCGCAAAGCCAGATCGCCCAGCTGGTACAGTTCATAGCTGAAAGTGGCATCGTAATGCGAGCGCGTTTTCCCGACGAGGTCGCTGCGCCCCAATGCCGCGATCCACTGCGTCGCCGCCGGCGCGATGCCCGCGCGTTCGTAGGCGTCGCGCGCCTTCGCCCCATAGACGAAATGCGTCGCGCCCAGTTCCTCGAGCTCGGCGAGGCTCGTCAGTGGCTGGTCAACAATCGCCAGCCGCGGAAAGAAGAATGGCAGCCGCTCCTCGCCGGGGGCGGCCACCAATGCGTCGATTTCGCTCTCGCGCTGATACTCCTCCAAGCCCTGGACGACCTGCATCAGCGACGGATTGAAGACTTGATACTTCTTGAAATCGCTATCCAGCGTCTCGTCCAGCAGCCATAGCTTGCTTCGGCGCGCGTCGGTGGCGACCGCGAGCAGCCCGGGCATGCACAGCAACACAAGCGCCGCATAATACAGGCGGCGCCATCCAGAGCGCCAGGCTCGCAGCCGCGCTGGCTCGAAAATCGCGCAGAGGGCGATTGCCAGCGGCAGGCAGAGCAAGGGCAAAATGGCGAATCCCAAGCGATAATGATAACTGTAGGCGAAGAACCAGGTCAGATAATAAGGCCCTGCCAAGAGGAGCGCGCCGCCGCCCACTGCCAGGCCAGGGTTCAGCCGCCCGGGACCGCGCCAGCGTCGCCGCAGTCCGATGACGATCAATGCCAAGCCCGCCAGCATCAGCAGCGCGTCTTCCGCCCGAACATAACTCGCTGGCGGATTGGCTCGGGAAGGCGAGAGTGCCAGGCTGGCCGTGAACGCGCTCAATAACAGGCAAGCGACGCCAGCCAGGGTCAGGGCCGCATCGCGTCGTCCGAGCCGCTTCCGGCACAGCATGGCGATCGCCGTCAATATCGCCAACAGCAGCAGCGGCAAGAGATAATCCCCGCTGCGCAGCGCTCGCGTCAGCCAGACCGCCTTGGGGAAGGTCACCGCCTCGTGCCCCAGCAGCAAATTGCGCAGATACCAAGGCGCCCCCAATGGCAGGCTCGCCAGGATTGTCCACAGCGCCAGCTGGAGCCGGGGCCGCATGCGCGCCAGCTTCAGCCGCGTCCGCAGCGCCTCGGCCGCCAGCAGCAGCAAGACACCCCAGAAAAACGCGCCAGCCGTCGGTTTTGTGAAGAGGGCGACGCCCAGCATCATTCCCGCCAAGAGCGCGTCGTTTCGCGCCTCCGCCCCGTCATGCGCAGCCGCTCGCCATGCGCGCAAGAAGAACAGCGCCGCCAGCGTGAAACTGAATGCCAGCGGAATCTCCAGGTCGCCGGCGATGGACCATTGGCCGACATGCGGGTGCAGGCTCCAGAGCGCCGCCGCGAACAAGCCAACGCGCCGATTCAGCAGCCGTCGCCCGAGCAAGTAAGCCGCCAATATGCTGCCGATGTGCAGCAGCGGCAAGATTATGCGCGCGGCGTGGTCGTTGATTTCGCCGATGAGGATTTGGATGTAGGCGAATTGCAGCGAAAGAAAGGGCGGATAATAATCGAGCGAATGCGGAATCAGCCCCTCCACAAAGAAGAGTCGTCCCTGGTAGCCAAAGACCCAAAGCGCGTCGTAAACGGTGAAGGTCCAGAAGGCGGCGTGAATCCAGCGCAGGCAGATGGCGGCCGCGATCAACGCGACGATGAGTTTCTCGTCCAGCGCCAGCGGAGCAGCGGGCTCGTGGGCAGGGGCGGGCCCCGCGCTCTTGCGCCAGGCGATCGCGGCGCCGCTGACAGCAATCAGCAGGCTGCCCGGCAAGATCCAGGCCGGCTTCAGCAGGGGCTGCTCCAGCTGCGCGCCCAGCAGGCCCAAGACCAGCATCCAGGCTGCCATCCAGGCCGGCCCCAATGCCAGCGCAAGCGCGGCAATCATGGATCGGCAGCGCCAATCCCGCCGTGGCGTCGCTGCCAGCGCCCAGGGCAAGCCGACGCCGCCGACCAGCCATAGCGCCGGCAGCAAGCCCGCCAGCGATTCGCTAATCCAAAGGGTCGATTCCATCAGCGCGGGGACCCGGCGTCCGCGTCAAATCACGCGCCGCGCGCACCGCCACATACGCGACGAGCAGGCTGACAGCGGGCAGAAGCGGCAGATAATAACGCGCCCAGGGCAGGGGCGTCAGCCACAGCGTCGACAGGGCGGCGCCGGCGCTCCAGAGCAGGATCAGCCAACGCGCCTCTCTGGAGACGCCGCTGTCAAGCGCCAGCTTCAATGCGCCAAAGACGCAGATCAGCAAGACCAGCAGACCCAGCCGGCCCGACTCGCCGATGAACCGCAAGCCAGCCAGGCCCGAGCCCTCGTATTCCGCGATTTGCCCGCTGATGACATCGTAGTGCCTCCAGGCGTCGACTTCAAAGTATTGCCGCGCGCCGACGAAAGTAAACTCAAAGAATCCGCTCAGCTGCCCGGCGAAAGATTCGTAGCCGCCGAACATGGTAACCTGCCGCCGCAGCAAGTCGGTTCGCAAATCGATGATGACGGGTGGAAGCTCCAGCGGCGCATTCCACCAGGCGGGATTCAGCAGAAGAAATACCAGGGCCGTGATTCCGCCAGCGAGAGCGACGCCCGCCAGGTCCCTCGCCGCCCCCCGCCAGGCATGACCGCGCGCGAGCCGCCAAATCGGCGCTCGAAGGCAAGCCAGATAGACAAGGGCGCAGACAATCGCGTTCGGGTGCTTGGCAGCCACCGCCAGCCCGCCGCAGAAGCCGAGCAACGCGTATTGATGCCAGCGTCGCTCCCGCAGCAGCAAAATGCCCGCCAGCAAGACCAGCGTCAAGCCCAGGATGTGGCTGCCCTCCATCATGGCGCGCCGGCCGTTGATGAGCATGTTCGGGTGCAGCGCGAAGAGGGCGCTCGCCAGCCAGGCTGTCGGACGGTCGACGCTCAGCTTGACGAACTGGAAGAAAGCGGCCCCCGCCAATGCCAGCTGCAGCGCCGACGCCAGCCGCGCCCATCGCAACAGGTCCGCAGCGGGCAGCGCGCCGCGCGAGGCGTTGAAGTCGTAATCGCGTCCCCACATCCAGTCTCGGTTGAGGTCGCCCGGTCCCCTCCCGTTCAGCGTTTGCAGCCAGCCGTAGATGTACTTCGAAATCGTGCCATTCAGAATGCGCAAAAGCTGTTCGCCGTGGTTGTCTTGCCAAGTCTCGTCGTAAAGGACCTTGGACAAGTCGCCTTCCACCGCGAGGTAATGATAATCGCGGCCCATGATCATCAGGGTCGATTCGTCGCCGTGAAAAGGCATGATCTGCGCGCCCGCCAAGATGTAGAGCCCCAGACAGGCGAGCCAGAGCCCGTCCAGCCAGGGCGGAAAGCGCTTCATTCCGGTTGTCCCTCGCTCGAATGGAGTCTTCATATTGGGGCTGGTTCGCTTGAGCGCGCCGCGAGTCTTGCGCCGGGCGCTGGGCTTACGCCGGGCCGCTCTCCTGGGGCGCCGCCTTGACCTCCGCCAGCAGATCGTTCTTGTCCACCGCTTGACCCGCTTCCACATGAATCGCGCTGACGAGGCCCGCTATCGGCGCTTTGAGCTCGTTCTGCATCTTCATCGATTCCAGGATGATCAGGGTCTCGCCTTGCGCAACCGCCTGGCCGCGTTCCGCAGTAACTTCGACGATCAAGCCGGGCATGGGCGCTTTAACCTCGCCGGAGCCAGTGGTCGCGCCGCCGCGCCGCTGCATCAAGAGCATCGCCCGCTCGTCCAGCACTTGAGTCTCGAACAGGCGGCCGCTCATCATCACCGCGATCTTGGCATCGTCGTCGTCGATCACCGCTTCCAGCGACTTGTTCTCGGTAATGACCGAAAACAGCGAGCCGCCGAGATTGAGAAAATCGACATCGCGGGGAGACCCGTCGACGGTGACGCCGCCATCGCTGTCGATGTCAATCTCGTAGCGCCGCTCGTTGATGATGGCGACATACTTCATCGGTGCATCCTCTCGAAGCGCCCCATCCATTTCCAGTTGCTGGCGTCGCGCTTGGCGGGCGCCACCACCTGCGATGCCAGCCGCCGCTTGCGATGGGCATAGAGCGTCGCCGCGATCGCCACCGTCTCCAGCTCGCTCTCGGTAGGCTCTTGCTCGTAAGTCATCATGTTGAAGCGCCGCTCGACGAAGTTGGTGTCGAATTGCCCGGCGATGAAGCTGATGCTGTTGAGCAGGTTGATATGGAAGGGGATGTTGTGCTTCAAGCCCATGATGCGGTATTCCGCCAGGGCGCGCCGCATCCGCAGCATCGCTTCGGAACGAGTCTCGCCCCAGGTGATGAGCTTGGCGATCATGCTGTCGTAATAGGGGGTGATCTCCGCGCCGGTGTAGACGCCGCTGTCGACGCGGACGCCAGGGCCGGTCGGCAGCAGCATGGTGGTGATCTGGCCCGTGGAGGGCATGAAATTGGCGTAGGGGTCTTCGGCGTTGATGCGGCATTCAATCGCCCAGCCCTTGGGCTGCAATACATTCTCGGCGGGTCCCATGCGCCGGCCGCGCGCGATGCGGATCTGCTCTTTCGCCAGGTCGACGCCCGTCACCAGCTCGGTCACCGGATGCTCCACCTGCAAGCGGGTGTTCATCTCCAGGAAGTAATAATTCTTGTCGCGGTCGACCAGGCATTCGATGGTGCCAGCGTTGACATAGGCGACCGATTCCGCCGCGGCGATCGCCATCGCGCCCATCTTCTCGCGCAGTTCGCGGTCGACGAAGACGCTGGGCGCCTCTTCCACCAGCTTCTGATGCCGCCGCTGAATCGAGCATTCGCGCTCGCCCAGGTGAATCGTGTTGCCATGCGCATCGGCCAGGATCTGAAATTCGATGTGCCGCGCGCCCAGCAGCAGCTTCTCGACATAGACATCGCCGTTGCCAAAGGCGCTTTCGGCTTCGCGTCGAGCAGTGGCCAGGGCGCTGGCGAAGTCTTCTTCGCGCTGCACGGGTCGCATGCCTTTGCCGCCGCCGCCAGCCACCGCCTTGATCAACACCGGGAAGCCGATGCGCCGCGCCGCGTGAATCAGCTCGTCGTCGGGCATGCCCGCTTCCGTGCCCGGGATCAGCGGCACGCCATTGCGGGTCACCGCCGTCCGCGCCGCCTGCTTGTCGCCCATGGTGGCGATGGCGCCGGGCGATGGGCCAATCCACACCAGGCCCGCTTCCTGCACTTCGCCGGCGAAATCGGCGTTTTCCGCCAGGAAGCCGTAACCGGGGTGGATGGCGTCCGCACCCGTCCGCCGCGCCACATCGATCAGCCGGTCGCCGCGCAAGTAGCTCTCGGCTGGCCGCGGTCCGCCGATCGGCACCGCTTCGTCGGCGTAGCGCACATGCAGCGCCGTCCGGTCGACATCGGAGTAGACGGCCACGCTCGGGATGCCGAGGTCGCGGGCGGCGCGAATGACTCGCACGGCGATCTCGCCCCGATTGGCGATCAGAATCTTGTTGATGGGTCCGGTTCGCAAAGTCAGCCGCCTTTGTGTTTTGCGCGCTAGAGCGGGATGTTGCCGTGCTTTTTCGGCGGGTTCTCGTCGCGCTTGTTCTGGAAAACTTGCAAAGCGTTGATCAAGCGCGCCCGCGTGTTGCGCGGCTCGATGACATCGTCGATGAAACCGCGGCTGGCGGCGATGTAGGGGTTGGCGAAAGTGGCGCGGTATTCGTCGGCCAGCTCTTGCTTGCGCGCGGCGGGGTCGTCGGCCTGCTGCAGCTCGCGGCGATAGATGATCTCGACTGCGCCTTCCGGTCCCATCACGGCGATCTCGGCGGTGGGCCAGGCGATGTTCAGGTCGGCGCGCGTGTGCTTGCTGTTCATGACGCAGTAAGCGCCGCCGTAAGACTTGCGGGTCGTCACCGTCAGCTTGGGCACGGTCGCCTCGCAATACGCGTAGAGCAGCTTCGCCCCGCTGGTAATGATGCCGCTGTGCTCCTGGTCGGCGCCGGGCAGGTAACCGGGCACATCGACGAAGGTGATCAGCGGCACATTAAAGGCGTCGCAAGTGCGGACGAAACGCGCCGCTTTCTCGCTCGCTTTGATATCCAGCACGCCCGCCAGGACCATCGGCTGGTTGGCGACGATGCCGACCGCGCTGCCGCCCAAACGCGCGTATCCCACGACGATGTTGCCGGCGTAATCTTCATGCGCCTCGAAGAAATGCCCGTCATCGACAATGAGCTCGATCACCCGCTTGATGTCGTAAGGCTGATTCGGGTTCTCCGGCACGATGCTGTCCAGCGCCGCTTCCGCCCGCAGCGGGTCGTCGCTGGTGGCGATCGGCGGCGGGTCTTCCATGTTGTTCTGGGGCAGGTAACTCAGCAGCTCCCGCGCCAGAGTCAGGGCTTGCGTCTCGTCATCGGCGACAAAATGACAGACTCCGCTGACGCTGCCGTGGACTGACGCGCCGCCCAAGTCTTCGAAGCTGACATCTTCGTTGAGCACCTGCTTGACCACATCGGGGCCGGTGATGAACATGTAGCTGCTGTCTTTGACCATTATGATGTAATCGGTGAGGGCCGGGCTGTAGACCGCGCCGCCCGCGCAGGGACCCATGATGACGCTGATCTGGGGGACGACGCCGCTGGCCAGGGTGTTCTGCAAGAAAATATCGGCATAGCCGCCGAGGCTCTCGACGCCTTCCTGGATTCGCGCGCCGCCGCTGTCGTTCAAGCCGATGACGGGCGCGCCCACCTTGACCGCCATCTTCATAATTTTGATGATCTTGGCTGCGTGCGCCTCGCTCAAGCTGCCGCCCATGACGGTGAAATCTTGCGAATACGCATAGACCAGGCGCCCGTCGATCGTGCCCCAGCCGGTGACGACGCTGTCGCTAAGGGGGCGGTTGCGCTCCAGGCCGAATTTGCTGTTGTGATGATGCACGAAGGCGTCTACCTCGCGGAAGGTGCCGGGGTCGAGCAGAATATCCAGCCGCTCGCGGGCAGTTTTCTTGCCCTTTTGGTGCTGCCGCTGGATCCGCGCTTCGCCGCCGCCAGCCTGGCTTTCACGGCGTTTGGCGCGCAGCTGCGCAATCTTGGGGCTGATGCTCATGCAGTCTCTCCGTGCTTGGTCGCTGCCGCCGGGTGCTCCGCCGCCAAATCCTACCACAGAGGGGCGCGAAAACTGTAGGGCGCGTCGCCCGCCTCGCAACTGGCATTTTGTACGCGATAGCCAGTGGCTCGGCCGCTTTGAACTCCCAAACGCGAATTCAATCCCACGCCGTAGGGTCCAGCCTTGGCTCGCCCGCTTCGAAATCCCGATCACGGCATAATATCAAATCGGCCCAACAGCTCGACGATGGCGCTGTTGTACCCGCTGGCGGATTCGTCGGCGACGCGGATGGCGTTCGTTTGCTGGATGGCGTCCTTGACCGTCTCGCCGACATTCGCCCATTTGCCGTCGCCGATATCAAAACCACTGTGCCAAAGGGGAATGATCGCCCGGTCATTTTCGACCGCCCACCGGATTTCCCTGACAGTCATGTCAGAACTCAGCGTGTCTTTCCCGAGCAGGATGATGAAGTAATCGCAATCCTTGACGCGCGCTTCCAGGTCGGCGTGCCACTTTCCGCCGGCTTCGAGCGCCATGTCGACGAAGGGGACGAGGTCGTGTTCCTTCAAGCGGGCCAGGACGAGCAGGGCGAGCGCGCTGCTGTCGAGGCGGCGGTACGAGATGAAGATGGTGTAGGGTTCTGTTTCTTCGAGGAGGTCGAAGGCTGCTTGCGTTAACTCTTCATGAATCTGACCAACCGTAGAGAAACCATGATGCCGTAACCGATCTAAGCTGTCGCCGAGATTCCAAATGTGCCATCGTGAATTGAAGTTCCTCCGCAAGCACGAGTTCGTCGGATGCGGAGCGCCAGAGCCTACCCATTCTCCAATTTGCTGCCAAAGGCTCTTGTCATATCCCATGGCCAATTCCTTCGCCAGCAGCTTCACACGCGCGGCGTCGCCCTTCGGGATTGGAATCTTCGAGCGTTCTTCCAGGAATTCCTCAAGGTCGCACATTGCGATTTTCCTCATTGCTGGCGGCATGCGAGTTCGCGAGTTTGCGGGCGAGCTACGGCTTGGGATGGTATGAGGATAAGCGCACAGGAGCATTCAAAGCAATGCCTCTGTGGTCTCTGTGTCTCTGTGGCGAACCCGGCGATGCGCCGCAGAAGCGGGTTCGCCCGTGCTATACTCCTGCCACCGGACGCAGCGAAGGGGCACGCGCACATGACCGCCAGCGCCGACCGCGAGCAAGACCGCGCTTCCCAGGCCGTCTACACGAGGCTGCGCAATTCGCCGCAGCGCCTCAACTGGTATCAAGACATGGCATTGGGCATGTACCTCTACTGGACGGTGGACGCGTCGCTCGGCCTGGTCAACGCCCATTCCACCATCGGCGCCTCCCGCGAGTATCTGCGGCGCTATTTTCGCTGGCTGCCGCAATTCTTTGATCCCCGCCATTTCGACGCCCGCTGGCACGCGCGACTGGCCAAGCTCTGCGGCTTCGATTATGTGACTGTCGCGGCGAAGAATCACAACGGCTTCTGCATGTGGGATACCGCCACCACCCCCTTCAATGTCATGAACACGCCCTATGGCAAAGACATCCTGCGCGAGTATGTGGAGGCTCTGCGCGAGCAAAGCCTGCCGGTCGGCATGTATTTCTCGCCGGACGACGCCTGGTTTCAGTGGCGCCGCGGCAAGACCCCCGCCCGCGCCCCCGATTACGCCAATCCGGAACATAACCCCGAGCTGCTTGAATACGACAAGGCGCAGCTGCGCGAACTGCTGGAGCGCCACCAGCCCGATATCTTGTGCTTCGATGGCTACCGCGACGCGACGCGCTCCCTGGTGGAATACGCCTGGCAGCTCAACCGCGACCTCATGATCACCCGCGGCGGCATCGTCACGCCGGAGCAGGAAAGGCGCGAAGATGTCCGCGGTCCCTTCGAAGCGCATTACACCATCGGCACGCAATGGCAATACAAAGCCGGCAATGACCGGCTCAAAAGCGGGCGCGAGCTGATCGAGCTGCTGATTGACATTCGCTCGCGTGGGGGCACGCTGCTGCTGGCGGTTGGAGGACCCGACGCCGACGGCCGGCTGCCGCGCAACATGGACGACCGCGTCCGCGAGATCGGCCTCTGGAATTTCGTCAATGGCGAGGCGCTTCGGCAGGTTCGCCCCTGGCAGGTCAGCCGCGAGGGGCGCGTCTCATTCACTTGGCGCGAGAGTGAGGCGACGGTCTACGCCTTTGACATGCAAGCACCGCTGGAGATGGGCGAATGGCGCGACCTGCGTCTGCAATGCCTGCGCGCGACCGCCGACACGGAGATTGAAGTCCTCGGGCAAGCGGGCGATGTGCTGGAGTATCAGCCGGGAGTCGTTCCCAAGGCGCGCTGGCGGCAAGCGGACGATGGCCTGCATATTGCCTTCTGTCGCGCCCAGCGCCTGTACAACAACCGCCAGTGGCCGAATCCGCTGACGCTCAAGATCACGAAAGCCGCCCCGCCCGCATAAACCACGACGCCGGCGGGGCGAGCCCTGGCTCGTCCGCATCAAACCACGACGCTGTAGGGGCGAGCCTAGACTCGCCCGCATCAAACCACGACGCTGTAGGGGCGAGCCTAGACTCGCCCGCATCAAACCACGACGCTGTAGGGGCGAGCCTTGGCTCGCCCGCTAATTGCTCAATGCCGCCAGCCTACATGCACTCGTCCTTGAAGTAGATCAGCTTGTGGCTCGACCATGACCCATGATGCAGCGGTCCGCTGGCCACATTGCCGATGCAGTTCGACCACAGATGGACGATGCCCGGCTGCTGCGCGTGGGTGAAGAAGGGCACATTGTCGTAGAGCCAGGCGTCTCGAGCGGCGGAAGCGGCGATGAAGGCTTCGCTGCCGGGCGTGTGGCTTACCAGGTCTTCATGGATGGCGTAGAGCTCCATCATCCAGTCGGGCGGCGCTTCACCCATTTCGTTGTCGCCATACCACTGCGACCACAGCGGACCCCAGTTGGACGTCGGGATGTAATCCGGGTAGGTGTGCGCGTCGAAGACGGGCGCCGTGTTCCAGTTGATGCCGGCTTGCATCTCGTTGGACGCGCGGCGCTCGCCCAGCAGGGCCGGGTCAATGTTGCGGAAGTCCGCCTTGATGCCCACATCGCCCAGATAATCGACGAAGAATGGCGCTGGGTCGCTGTAGTCGCCGCCGCCCGCGCCCACTTCCATCATGATCGAGAATGGCTGGCCGCTGGGCGACAAGCGATAGCCATCGGCGTCGCGCTCCGTCATGCCCATCTCGTCCAGCAAGGCCTTCGCCGCGTCCACATCATACTCGCCGGTCGCGATCGTCGGCAGGCTCGCCTGGCCGTAATAGATCGCGTTGATGAGGTCTTGGCTGTCAATCGCCAGCATAAGCGCCTGGCGGAAGCGCTTGTCCCAGGTGACTTCGCGCCACGTTTCGTCGGCGAAAGTCAGGTTGAGGTGCAGCATGCGCGAGTCGCGGTTGGGGTAGATGTGCGTGGAGTAGTTGCCGTTCTCCTCGTTTTCGATGTGCAGCGGCAAGTTGGCCAGGCTGGTCGTCCAGAAATAGTGGACTTCGCCGGCGAACATCATCAGCTCCGCCGTCTCCATGATGCCCCACTGGTTGATGACGGCGCGGCGCCCGTCCAGGTAGGGCAGCTGGTTGCCGTCTGCGTCGACCGCGAAGTAATAGGGGTTGCGCTGGGTGACCACTTCTTCTTCCGGTCCTTCAACGCGGACCCAGGGACCCAACTGCGGGAAGCCGATGGCGGAGAGGCAGTTTTCGCACCAGCCGGAGACATCCATCTGGTTGAAAAGCTCGAACCAGCCAGCCAGCCCGCCTTCTTCCACTGCCGCCGCGATCTCATCGGCGTCGCCATAGTCGATGTGATAAGCGGAGAGGAAGTGTTTCGGCTTCAAGATATCGAGGTAGCCGGTGCCCAGCGCCACCAAACTGGCGGCGAAACCGGGGTAGGGCGCGTCGAAGCTGAGTTTGAAGGTGGTCTCGTCCACGATCTCCAGCATGGCTGGCGAGCCAGTCGGGACGCCGCCCGTGCGCAAGTAACCCGGGACCGAAGGCCGCAGCTCTTCGTTGGTGATGACATCTTCCCAGGCGAAGCGGACATCTTCAGTCGTCAACGGCGCGCCATCCGACCATTTGTGCCCGGCGCGCAGCTTGAAGGTGTATTCGCTGGCGTCGTCGCTGATCATGAATTCTTCGATGATGTTGGGCGCGAGCGTGTTCGGGTCGCGATTTTGGGTGATGAAAAGCGTTTCTTTCATGACGACATTGTTCTGCCAGGTCATCAGCAGTTCACCGCCATAATTGCCGATTTCCGGCACGACGAAAGATTCTGGCAGCAAGACGCCGCTGGAAAGGCTAAGCGGGTTATCCGGCAAGCGGTCGCAGACGCCCGGCAATTCGCCCGCCGCCACCATCTCCGCCAGCATCGGCGCTTCGTTGTACATGCAGTCCTGCGCGACGCCAGCGATGAAGCCGGGACCGGCGAGCATCGCCAATGCGAGCAGCAAGAGCGCTATTCTGCGAAAGGGGAGGGACATTTCTTTCTCCTTTGACCATAAACTTGTTACACTACGGGCAGAGCGAGCCGGACCGCCAGCTAGCGAAGACGGACCGGTCAGGGCATTATCCTGCAAGCGGCGGCGCGAGTCAAATATTGCCGCCCAACCATCGCCCGGGGGCGCGCGATGCTGCCAATCATTTTTCGCCGCATTCTCATCCTCATCCCCATGCTGGCGCTGCTGTCGGTCATCTCGTTCATCGTCATCCAGCTCCCGCCCGGCGATTACCTCAGCAGCTACATCACCCGGCTGGAGAGCCAGGGCCTGAAAGTCGACGAGGCGGAGGTGGCGCGCCTGGAACAGCGCTACGGCCTGGGCCAGCCGCTCTACACGCAGTACTTCCGCTGGATGCGCAATTTCCTCGTCAATGGCGATCTGGGGCGCTCCTTCGGCTCCTATGGCAGCAGCTACGACAACAAGCCCGTCAGCGACATCATCGCCGAGCGCCTGCCGGCCACGATGATCATCTCCATCGTCTCGACCATCGTCGTCTGGGCGATAGCCATTCCCATCGGCATCTATTCCGCCACGCATCAGTATTCGCTAATGGACTACCTGGCGACTTTCATCGGCTTCATCGGCCTCGCCCTGCCCAATTTCCTTTTCGCCATCATCATCATGTGGATCGTCTTCGCCCAGACCGGGCACGCCGTCGTCGGCCTCTTCTCGCTCGAGTACAAGCACGCGCCTTGGTCCATCGCCAAGATCATCGACATGCTGAAGAACATCTGGGTGCCCGTGCTCGTGCTCGCCACGGCCGGCACCGCGGGCTTGATCCGCGTCATGCGCGCCAACCTGCTCGACGAGCTCAACAAGCAATATGTCGTCACCGCGCGCTCCAAGGGCTTAAGCGAACGGCGGCTGCTCTGGAAGTACCCGGTGCGCATCGCCTTCAACCCCATCTTCAGCACCATCGGCTGGCTGCTGCCGGCCATGGTCGGCGGCGAGGCCCTGGTCTCCATCATCCTCAATCTGCCGACCATCGGTCCCGTGCTGCTGACCGCCGTGCTGCGCCAGGACATGTACCTGGCGGGCAGCATCATCATGATCCTCAGCGCCCTGACTCTCATCGGCACCCTCATTTCTGATATCGCCCTCGTCTGGCTGGACCCGAGGATCCGCTATGACTAGCCCGCGCGCAGACCAGGCTACTCGCTGATGGATGCGGCGACCACGCAAGCGCCGGCCAGCCCGGCGGAAGGCTCAATCGAGTATCTCTCGCGCGGGACCTTGATTCGCCGCCGCTTCATGCGCCACCGGCTGGCTCGGCTCGGCATGGTTGTGCTGCTCGTCTTGTACCTGATTGCCATCTTCGCCGATTTCGTCGCCCCCTACCGCGCCGACACCCGCCTTAAAGGCTACAAGGACGCGCCGCCCAGCACGATCCGTTTCGGCGTCGACTCCTATCCCTTCCAGCCCTATGTGTATGCGCGCAAACTTGGCTTTCACCCCAAGACTTTCCGCGAAATCTACACCGAGCAAGAAGACAAAAAGTGGCCGATTCACTTCTTCGTCCGCGGCGAGAGCTACAAGATCCTGGGCATTATCGAGCTGGACCTGCACCTCTTCGGCGTCGCCGAGGACACGAACATCACGCTTTTCGGCACGGACATGGTCGGCCGCGATCTCTTCTCGCGGACGGCACTGGCGGCGCGGGTGTCGCTCTTCGTGGGCTTGGGCGGCGTCGCCATCAGCTTCGTGCTCGGCTGCCTAATCGGCGGCGTCTCCGGTTATTTCGGCGGCATCATCGACGAGCTCATCCAGCGCGTCATAGACCTGCTCATCGCCATCCCGACTTTGCCTTTCTGGATGGTGCTTTCGGCAGCCATTCCCCGCGACTGGTCCGTGGAGCGCACTTACTTCGCCATCACCCTGGTCTTTTCGGTCGTCGGCTGGACGGGCCTGGCCCGGGTCGTCCGCGGCAAGCTGCTCTCTCTGCGCGATCTGGATTTCATCACCGCTTCCAAGCTCTGCGGCGGCTCCGACCTGTACATCATCACGCGCCACCTGCTGCCCAATTTCGCCAGCCACCTCATCGTGTCGCTCACCTTGACCATCCCCGCCATGATCCTGGGCGAGACCGCGCTCAGCTTCATCGGCGTCGGCATGCAAGAGCCGGGCGTCAGCTGGGGCGTGCTGCTGCAAGACACGATGAATTTCGGCGCGCTCGTGCACCAGCCCTGGAAGCTCATCCCGGCCCTCTTCGTCATCGTCACGGTGCTCATGTTCAACTTCGTCGGCGATGGCCTGCGCGACGCCGCCGACCCCTATTCGCTGTGATAGCCATTCAGGAGCCCGCCATGACCGAAGTCAAGAGCCTCGACCAGATCGACCTCGAATCCTACGCGCCGGGTCCCGCGCCATTAAGCGGCGACGCCCTTTCCATTGCGCTTTCACCAGGCGGCGCTGAGCATGCCGCGCGCCCCGCGTGGATTTCGCTGAACGATGGCTGGCAGCTGGCGGAAGGGGGCGACCCGCGAGAGCGACTCGCGCGCGAATGGGACGACGCCATCCCGGCCGTCGTGCCCGGCAGCGTCACCACCGCCTTGCTTAAGGAGGGCTTGCTGCCCGACCCATACATCGGGCGCAACGACGAAATCGCCCGGGTCGAGAGCTTCAAAACATGGTGGCTGCGGCTGCGCTTCGAGCGGGAAGCCGGCATGCGCGACGAGCGCCTGGTCTTCGGCGGCATCTGCGATTCTTGCACGATTTGGCTCAACGGCAGCGAGCTGGGCGCGCACAAAGGCATGTTCGCCCAACTTGAATACGATGTGGCGTCCCTCCTCGTCGATGGCGAAAACACGCTCATCGTCCGCCTTGACCCGGCGCCCCAGCGTTACAGCAGCAGCGAGCCCAACGATTTTTTCACCGGCATGAACATCGGCTGGCTTGATACCGCCGTCATCAACAACATTTACGGCTGGCATTACATCAACCTGCCCACCATCGGGATTTGGCGGCCCGTTTCGTTGCGGGCGACTCCTTCCGTCGAAATCGTCGATCCCTTCATCGCCACCGTCGACGCCGAGGCCGGCTTGATGCGCCTGCGCGTCGATCTCAAAGGCGGGGAGAGTGGCTGGCGCGGGTGCTTGACGGGGACGATCGAAGCGGAGAATTTCGACGGTCCCGGCTTCCATTTCAAGCGCGATCTTGCATCCAGCGACGCCCAAGCCAGCGAACTGCTCGAATTCGCGATTCCCGAGCCGCAACTGTGGCAGCCGGTCGATTATGGCGACCCCAACCTGTATCGGCTGACGCTCAGCTTCGCGCCCGAAAGCGGCATGCCGGACGAACAAAGTTTCACTTTCGGCATCCGCACGATAGAGATGGCGGCCCTGCCCGGCGGACCCGACCCGGAGACGTATAACTGGACTTTCATCGTCAACGGCAAGCCCATGTTCATCAAGGGCGCAAACTGGTGCACCATCGACGCCCTGCTTCGCTTTGAGCGAGAGCGCTACGAGCGCTTCTTGCAGCTCGCCCGCGATTCGCACATGCAGCTGCTGCGCGCCTGGGGCAGCGGCATGCCGGAGACGGACGAATTCTTCGACCTGGCGGACCGCTATGGCGTGATGGTCCTGCAAGAATGGCCCACCGCCTGGAACAGCCATCGCGTCCAGCCTTACGACATCCTCGACGAGACCGTCCGCCACAACACCATCCGCCTGCGCAACCATCCCTCCCTGGTGATGTACGGCGGCGGCAACGAATCCGGCGAGCCGTTTGGCGCGGCAATCGACATGATGGGCAGGCACAGCGTCGAGCTGGATGGCACGCGCCCCTTCCACCGCGGCGAACCCTGGGGCGGCAGCTCGCACAATTACGACGTCTATTGGGGCCGGCAGCCGCTGGAGCGCAACCTGCATTACCAGTCCATTTTCATCGGCGAGTTTGGCCTCGCCTCCGTGCCCAATTACGAGACTGTGGAGCGCTACCTGCCAGCCGAGGAGCTGGATGTCTGGCCCCCCGCCAGCGACAGCGGCTTCACGCATCACATGCCCGTCTTCAACCTGAAAGACGGCCAAGCCATCATGTCCAGCTATGTGCCGGATTTCGCGCCCAACGACTCGCTGAAGAACTTCATCCTCGGCATGCAGATGGCGCAGGCGACCGGCATGCGCCACACCTTGGAGCTGGCGCGGACCAGCTGGCCAGAAGCGACCGGCGTCTGCTATTACAAGCTCACCGACAACAACCCGGCCGCCAGCTGGGCCAGCGCCGATTGGCGGGGCGTGCCCAAGATCGCGTATCACATTTTGCGCGGCGCCTTTCGCCCGCTGCACGCCTGTATGCTCTTCAGCCGCCTCTCCTGCGAGGGCGCGCCGCTGCGTCTGCCGGTCTTCCTGCTCGATGATCAAGGCGCATTGAACGACGCCGACTGGACAGTCCGCGTCCGGGCATTTGGCGGCGACCTAAGCCTGGTGAAAGCGAGCGAATATGCCGGGCGAGGCAGCGACGGCGCCGTCCGCCGGCTTGGTGAATTCTCGCTGGACGCCGACCAGACCTGGGCGCGGCCCCTCTTCATCACAGCCGAGGTCGTGGCCAAGGGGCAACTGCAAGACCGCGTCTTCTACTGGCTGAATTACCGCGCGGCCCAGGGCAGCCTCTTCAACCGGCCGGCGACTCGGCTCGCCATCAAGGCACTTGACGACCAATCGGTCATGATCAGCAATATCGGCGAATTGCCCGCCGTCGGCGTCCATTTTGATGTGCCCGACATCAGCGATCGCTTCATTTGCGACGACAGCTATTTCTGGCTCGACGCCGGGGAAGAACGCGCGCTAGCGGTAAGCCAGGCCGGGGGCATTGGCGTCTGCGCCTGGAACGCCCAGGCCGCGAGGCTGTAGCGCCATGCAAGCGCCGGCGCGAGAGGACGCGCCTGTGAAGTCCGACGCGGCGCCCGTCATCGAGGTCGACGATTTGGCTGTCCATTTCGCCCTCGAGGAAGGCACGCTCAAGGCGGTCGACGGTGTCAGCTTCGCCATCGACGAACAGCAGATCTTCGGGCTCATCGGCGAGAGCGGCTGCGGCAAGACGGTCACCGCTCAGGCTTTGATGCGGCTCATGCCCAGGCCGGGGCGCATCGTCAAGGGGCGGATCGATTATAGGAGCGAACGCGGCGGCGCCATCGACCTGGCGAATGTCGATCCAGCCGGGACGGAGATCCGCGCCATCCGCGGCAATGAAATCGCCATGATCTTCCAGGAGCCGATGTCCAGCCTGTCGCCAATTCACAGCATCGGCAACCAATTGATGGAGCCGATCCTGCTGCATCGGACGCGCCGCAAACGCGAGGCCTATGAAATCGCCCTGGAAATGCTCGATCTGGTGGGCATCCCCAACCCCGCCCAGCGCATGGACGAGTACCCGCACCACTTCTCCGGCGGGATGCGCCAGCGCGTCATGATCGCCATGGCGCTCTCCTGCGAGCCGCGGCTGCTCATCGCCGACGAGCCGACTACCGCCCTGGATGTGACCGTGCAGGCGCAAATCCTGGATCTGCTGGCGCAGTCTCAAGCCAGATTCCAGATGGCGGTGCTGTACATCACGCATGACCTGGGCATCATCGCCGATATCTGCGATGCGGTCGCCGTCATGTACCTGGGCAAGATCGTCGAGTTCGGCTCCGTGCGCGACATCTTTCACAACCCGCTGCATCCCTATACGCGGCGGCTGCTGGAAGCCACCCCCAGGATCGGCAAACGCAGCCAGCGCCTGCAAGTGATCGAGGGCACCGTGCCCATCCCGATTGGCTTGCCGGTCGCCTGTGGTTTCAGTTCGCGCTGCCCCGATGTCATCGCCGGCCACTGCGACCAGGCCAGGCCCGCCCTGGTGGAAATCGAGCCGGCGCATTTTGTCCGCTGTTTCCTGCACGCCGAGCAAAGGGAGCAAGCCGCCTCGTGATTCAGCCGCCCCTCCTCAAAGTCGCCGGGCTGAAAAAATATTTCCCGGTCGAACGAGGCTTTTTGCGCCGGGTCGTCGGCCAAGTCAAAGCCGTCGACGATGTCAGCCTGGAGATTGCCGCGGGCGAGACGCTGGGCTTGGTGGGCGAATCGGGCTCCGGCAAGACGACCGTGGGCCGCTGCATTTTGCGCGCGCTGGCGCCGACGGCGGGCACGATCGAGTTCAGCGTCGACGGCGACCGGACCATCGACATGGCGCGGGTCAGCCGCCGCGAATTGCGTGAACTGCGGCGCTACGCCAATATGATTTTCCAGGATCCCTTTTATTCGCTGGATCCCCGCTGGACAATTCTCGATATCGTCGGCGAGCCGCTGAAGCTCGCCAAGCTGGCCGACGGCGCGGAGCTGGAAGAGCGGGTCGCCAATTTGATGGATGTGGTCGGCCTGGAAGCGAAACACCTGCGGCGCTACCCCCATGCATTCAGTGGCGGCCAGCGACAGCGAATCGGCATCGCCCGCGCCCTCGCCACCAACCCGCGTCTGATCATCGCCGACGAGCCGGTCAGCGCGCTCGATGTCTCCACCCAGGCGCAGATCCTCAACCTGCTCAATGACTTGCAGAGCGAGCTGGGCTTGTCGTTCCTCTTCATCGCGCACGACCTGAGCGTCGTCGAGCATATCTCCGACCGCGTCGCCGTCATGTATGTCGGCAAGCTCGTTGAAGTCGCGCCCAAAGACCAGCTCTTTTTCTTCCCCAAACACCCCTACACCGAAGCGCTGCTCTCGGCTGTGCCCACGCCGGACCCCGATGTCAGCAAGAAGCGCATCATCTTGCCCGGTGAAATCGCCAATCCAGCCGCTCCGCCGTCGGGCTGCGCCTTTCACCCGCGCTGCCAATACGCCCAGGCCAAGTGCCGCGAAGAAACGCCGCCCCTGCTTGAGGTCGCGCCCGGTCAATGGTCCTCTTGTCATTTCGCCGACGAGCTGGAGCTGGCTGGCGCGCCCCGCTGAGGCAGAAGCGGCTTAGGCTGGAGGTGGCTCTCGCTCGCTTTCACCGGGCATCGCGTCCGCGCGGAGCTGGCCGATGCAGTCCAGGGCGCCAGGGATGTCCAGCTGGTCGACGCTGTAGGCCTCGCGCAGCAATGCCTCCGGCGCAAATTCATCGTACTTGCCGATCAGGAGCGCCTCCGGCGCCGCTTGTTCCGCCAGTTCGCTCGCTGCTGGCGGGCTGTGCCGCAGCGATTGCAACGCACTCGTCAATTCTTCACGGGACTCCGCGCCCGTCTCGACGATGACAAAATATGGCGCGTTCTGTTTGAGTCCAAGTCCCGCCTGCCGCAGCAAGAGGCAGAGCGTGTTAAGTGCTGGCGTGCCGACCCATGGAAAGAGCAGGAACCGCCCCGGCGCCAGTGGCAAGATCGACTGTTCCGCCAAGCCCGTCCTCTGGGCAGCCGATCGCGCGATCGCCAGCCGCTTCTTCGCCCGTTTTCCGATGAAATGAAAGTCGTTATCCGAAAGCAGGATCTGGCGCATTTTCCGCATCACGCGACCGTGAATCGGGACGCCGTTGCCGCGCCATGGCGGAATCTGCGGACCGCGGGCCCGCGCCACATCAATCACGCGCCGCGCTTCATCCACCGTCAGCACGCGCCAGACATAGCCCGCCAGCACGAGGGTCGCGTCGATCTGTGGCGCCGCCTGGATCGTGCCAATCTCCCGCGAGCGATGCCGGACGCGGTATTCTTCTTCAGCCCTGAAAACGGCGTAGAATCGATAATCGTTGACCAGCTTCTCCGCGCCGACGCCGATCATGAGCCGGCCCCGCTCGTCCCGCTCCAGGTGCTCAATCTCCAGCAGATGCCGCAGCAGCGCTTGATACTGCTCCCCGCGGACATGCTGGAAAGGACTGAGGCTCAACACCTGCTGCGCCAGCCTTGGCGGCCGCAAACCCGCATGGGCATAGAGCGCGCTCATCGTCTGGTGGTAGAGCAGGCTAAGCGGCAGTCGCTGCAGCTTCGGCGGCTCGATCCACTTCTCTTCCAGATACAGCTGGACGCTTGCCAGGGTTTGCAGCAGGTTCCAGGGGATGTCTTCGCCGAAGTGTTTCGCTTGATTCTGGCACTCTGTCGAGTAGAAGAAGAGCCGCGAGGCCGCGCCTTCCCTGCGCCCGGAACGCCCCAGACGCTGCACGAAACTCGCGACCGACGGCGCCGCGTCCACCTGCAAGACTTGATCCAGCTGCCCGAGGTCGATGCCCAGCTCGAGGGTCACCGTCGCGGCGACGCAGGCGGGCTGGCTTTCCGCCTTCATCGCTGCTTCGGCTGACTCTCGCAAGGGGGCGGCGATGCTGCCGTGATGCACATGGTAGATGCCGGTCTGCCGCTTTCGGCTTGCGATCCGCCGCAGGTTCAAGCCGATGTTCTCCACCGCGCCGCGACTGTTGGCGAAGATCAAAGTCTTGCGTTCGCGCTGGCTCATGGCGTAAATGTGGCTGTAGTAGTCGTCGTCGTTCGCCAGCAGACTGTCATCACTTTGCCATTCGGGCGTGCTGGCATGCGATTTGCGCTCAGAGCCAGGGCGAAGGAAATACTCCAGGCCCAGCTGGATGCTGGAGCTCTGGCGGGAGTCGATGCGCGCGACCGGCAGCGGCGATCGCCCGCGCAGCCAGTCCATCGCCAGTTGCGGCTCGCCCAGGGTGGCGGACAAGCCGAAGCGTCGGGCCGGTTTCTCCTGAAGGCGGGCCAGCCGCTCCAATTGGCAGATGACCTGGACGCCGCGGTCCGTGCCGATGAAGGCATGGGCTTCATCAATGACGACATAGCGCAAGTCGCCAAAGAGCCGCCCCAGCTCATGATGCCGCCGCATCAGCATCGCTTCCAGCGACTCCGGCGTGATCTGCAGGATGCCGCGGGCGCGCCGCAAGAAACGCTGCTTTTTCGACTGCGCCACATCGCCGTGCCAGCTCTGCGCCGGGATATCGCTCACTTCCAGCAAATGGTCGAGGCGGGCGAACTGGTCGTTGATAAGCGCCTTGAGGGGACCGATGTACAAGACACCAATGCTGGAAGGCGGGTCTTCATGCAGCTGGGTGAGGATGGGCAGGAGCGCCGCTTCGGTCTTGCCGCTGGCGGTGGCGCTGCAAATCAAGATATGGTCGCGCCCGTCCAGGATAGCCGGGATGGCAGCCGCCTGGATGTCGCGCAGACGCCGCCACTTGTGCCGGTAAATGTATTCCTGGATGAAGGGGGCTAGGCGGTCAAAGGGGCTGTCGCGCATCAGACATCGAAGTCGGCGTAGGGCGAGTCTTCCGCCTCAAGCGCCGCTTGATCCGGCTGGAAATCGGCGCCATTCAGCAGCGATTCGAAAGAGCGATCCGGGTTTTGGCGCAGCAGGTTCAAGATCGTCACGAATTCGCGCACGATCTCGCGCGGCGTCATCTGCGCCTCCGCCCCGATGCGGTTGCCAACTTCGTCCATAAAGGCGTCCATATGCCGCGCTTCCAGGGCGACCGCGTACTTGTAATGGAAGCCGTGAATCTGGCACAGCTTCTGCAGCAGGGCCGTAATCTCGGCTTTGTCCAGCATGTCCAGCTGAATGACGGGCGCGTTCATGTCGCGCAGGCCCCGGTGGACGAAGCGGCTGTCTTCCAGGCGGGTGCGCAGCGCTTCATAGCTGAAGAGGCCCCGCCGCGTGTCTCGCACCATTTCTGGCGTCGCGCCGATGAAAACGCCCAAATGCTCGGCGCCGCCCTGGCGCGTGTCGTCGTAGATCTGCTGCAGGCGGGCGTAATTGTTCTCGCGGGATACGGGATGCGGGATGCTGTAGAGTTGGGCCGCTTCGTCGATGAAGACGATCAGGCCACGATAGCCGATCTCGTGCACGAATCGCGCCATCAGCTTGAGATAGTCGTACCAGGTCTTGTCGTCGATGATGACGCGCACGCCCAGGGCTCGCCACGCTTCGGTCTTGACGCTGTATTCGCCGCGCAGCCAGCGCATCGCCGCCGATTTCAAGTCTTCATTGCCGTCTTGATGCCCTTTCCAGTAGCTGTGAATCACCTTGGCGAAATCCGAGCCGTGCACCATGTCTTCCATCTCGTCGACGACAGCGTAGATGCTGCTCTCCACCGCGTCGGCGAAGCGCCGCGAGTCGCGCCGGATGCCGGCTCGCACAATGCCGGACTGCACTTTGCTGATCCACTTCTCCAGCAGGGCGGGGAAAGCCTTGCCCAGCGGGCGCGTCTTGGTGGCCATGTTTGCCGTCAGCTGGCGATACAGCGCCAAGCCCTCGCCCTTGGAACCGGTCAGACGATGCTGCTGGCTCAAGTCGGCGTCGACCACGACGAAGTTGCGCTGGAATGCGAAATTGCGCAGCAGCTGCAGCATGAAACTCTTGCCCGCGCCGTAACGCCCGACGATGAGCCGGCAAGTGGCGCCGCCGTCGGCGATGATGTCGTCCAGGTCGTGCAGTAGCGCCTCCATTTCCGCCTCGCGCCCGACGACGATATGCTCCACGCCCCGCCGCGGCACATTGCCGCCGCTCAGCGCGTTTAAGATGGCGGTAGATTGTCGCTTGCTCAGTTTGCCTGCCATGAATCGCCTCTGCCTGGATGCGCCGCCTCCAGCTTAGCGCGGAGGGCTGGAATTGTAAATCGCGCGCCCGGTGGCAGCCCATTCAGCCGGCGCGCAGTAGCCCTGCGATCCCGGCGCGGTATTCTTCGTGCAGCAGGCAGCGCCCGCCTTCTTCATCAATGATGTTGTCGCCGACGCTGTCCAGCGCGATTTCGTTGATTTCGTCGACGATCTCGCTGATGAACCGGCCGTCGAAATGCGCTTCCAGGTCCGCGGTCGGACAAGCCCAGTCGCCTTGGCGCAGCAGATTTAGCACGCGCGCCGCGTCGCTGCCGGGGTCGCTGACGATTGCCGCCAAAGCAGTGAGATCAATTGCGTCGTCCGCTTCCGCCGGGTACAGGGCGGGCATCGGCCGGGTATCGGCGTCGCTCGCGTCCGCGTTCGCTGCTGGCGCGTCGTCTGGGGCGGCTGCCTCGACTTCGCTCGATGCGCCCCGGATCAAGTCGATCAGGCGCGTGGATCCGGCTTCGCCCGGCTCTGCAGCGGGCAATGGCGCAGTATTCTCGCGGTACCAGCGCTCGCCGGCATCGGTCGGCTTGAGCCAGTGCGAATGATAAATGTGCGAGCGCAGCAGCCCAGCGGCTACCAAGCTGTCGACCGCGTCTTGCGGCAGCTTAAGGCGGACGGCATCGCGAAAACCGCCCTCGGCTTCCATGAAGACGCGCATCGTCTCGAGCAGCTCGGCGTATGCCTCCGGCCGTGGCGGGATCGGCGCGCCAGCGTCGTCAGTGTCCGGCGCCTCGTAGACGGTTTGGTAGAATTCTTCGTCGGCCGATTCCAGGACGGTGGCGGCGTCGCTCGGGTCTGGCTCGGGCTCGGCCTCCGCTTCGCTCTCGGGCGCCTTCGCCGGCGATGCAGCCGTCAGCTGATCGTAATACCAAGCCCTGCCCGCGGCAGTGACGCGCGCTTTGTAGCGGTTGTGCCAATTGCGCTCCAGCCAGCGCTGCGCCGCCAGATAGTCGACCGTCTCCATGGACAAGCCCTGCTCCAGGCAGTCGACGAGCGCGCCCTCCGCCTCGACGAAGACTCGCAGCGTATTCACGAAATCGGCATCCGTGGCTGTCGGCGGCCGCTCGATTGGCTGCTCGGCGCGATTCGCATCGGTCTCGTCCAGCCCGGTCGTCCGCGCCCAATACCATGTCAAGCCCTCAGCAGTCGCGCGCAGACGATGCCGGCGGGATTTCTGACGCGCAAGCAGCCCTTCCGCCTCCAGCTTGTCGACAAGCGATTTTGCCAGGTCTTGGTCAATGTAATCGACGAATTCGCCATCGGCAGCCACGAAGGATTCCATCGTCGCGACCAACGCGAGGTTGGCTGGCGAAGCGGGCGGCGGCGCTGCCGGCTCGTCCAGCTCCAGGGCGTCGCTCGACTCCGGCTCGCGGGCGTCTTCCGACATGTCGGCCCCGGCGGCTTGCTGCTTCGCGTACCACGCCTCTCCCCTGGCAGTGGCGCGGGCGGCGTGCCAATCGGCGTCGGAGCGCTCCAGCAGCCCTTCCGACACCAAGAAGTCGACCGGCGGCATGGGCAGTTGGCGGGCCAGACAATCGACAAAAGCGCCTTGGGCTTCCACAAAGACGCGCAAACTCTCGACAAGCTCGGCGTCTGGCAGCGACGGCGCAACGCGCGAAGGCGGATTTTCCGCGTCCGTTTCACTCCGCTCCGTCAATTCGCGGACGGCGGGCATGGCGTCGGTTTCTTCCAGGTCGCGGGCCTCCACCGACTCGCGCTGGAGCTGGCTTTCGAGCTCGGTGACGCGTTCACGCTGCGCCTCGGCCGTCGCTTCCAGTTCGTCAATGCGGCGCTGCAAGTCCGCGACAAGGCTGGCGATTGCCGCGCCGGTATCTTGCGGGTTGGCTGCGGCTTCGGCGTCTACGGGCTGCACCGGCTGCAAGTTGGCTGGCGATCGTGAGAGCCGCCCGCCCAGGCCATGCAGACACGCGACCGGCGCAACCAGCTCGAGGTTGAGCGCCAGGCAGCGCGCTCGCGTCGTTGAAACCGCCGCAAGGCAGAAGCGCCCCGGCCTGCCCGTCGCCGGATCAATCGCGGAGACGAATCCGTTGAAGACCAGCCGCTCCACCAGGGCCGAGCGATCCGCCTGAAAGATCTCGTGCAGGCAGCGCAGCGCGATCCCCGCCAACACGAGCGCGTACAGCGTGTCGTCTTCGCTGGCTGGCAGGTTCTCCAGCGGCGGCAGCTCGGTCTCGATGGCGAGGGCGCGGCTCTCGCTGATGTAGCGCAGGCGGGGTTTCAGCTGAATTCCGGCGGGGTAGGGGCTGGCGTCCAGCACTCGGTAAAAGTAGCCCTCGACTGTCTCCGCATCGCCATCGGCGAATCGCGCCTGTAGCTGCTCAATACGCCGGTTGTGCGCTTCGGTCTCCCGTTGAGCCGCCTTTTCGCGCCTTTGGTGCTGCGCGCTGGCTCGCTTGTACTCCCGCAGCGCCTGCCGGTAAGCCAGATCTGCTTCTTCCAGCTGGCGCTCATGGCCGCGCCGCGAGCGTGGGTTCAGCTTGCCGATCCCGGAGGGCGCTTCCGGGAGGTAGTCCGCTCGCCGCGGTCGCCGTCGCCCAAAGCGCAAGTCGGGCGGGTCGCGCTTGAGCTGGTCGAAGTCAATGTGCGGGTCTCTGGAGAGTCCGTCTTTCAGGATATCGCGCAGCGCCTCGGTTTCGCGCTCCTGCCGCGCCTTAAGCCGCTCCTGCCGTGCTTCGCGGGCGCGCTCCTGTTCAGGCAGACGCGCCCCCGCGCTTGGCTCTTGCTCTCTTGCCACCGGGCGCCTCCGACATGCCATATCGTCGCCCAACTATACTTCAGGTCCGGCGGGCGGTCGACTCGGCCATTCGGACCCGGGTGGCTTGCGCGATTCTGGATACGCTTGCGCCGCGATGATTAGAGAAAGGGACCGGCGTTCAGCCCGGCGAAAGCCTCAAAGACGCAGTCCCGCGCCTCCAGGCCGAGTCGCTCTCGCAGCTCCTGGAACATATCGACATAGCTGCCGGTCATGCGCCGCATTTCCGCCAAGCCCAGCCGCGCCACGACGCTCTCGATGGTCGCCGCGTCGGCCTCGATCTCGGTGAAATTGCCATAAGGCAGCTCATCCAGCGCCACCTCCGCGCCCGGCAGCGCATAAGTCGTGCGATACTTTTCGTAGACCAGCGCCAAGACAAAGCCCAGCCGCCGCAGGATCAAATCCATGGTCGCGAAGTCGCTCACCTCGACCTCGGCTTCAAACCGGGAGACGATGCCGCGCTCCATGCTGCCGCCCGCCTTGTAAGTCAATTTCGCCGCCACATCCTGCCGCAGCCGCAATACCACTCCGCCCGCCGCCAACGAGCCATCGGCGCGGTCGTAACGCAGATTTCGCTCGAAGATTCGTGGCTGGATCAGCCGGGCGCCGGCCCTTTCCAGGCGATCGCGGACCATTTTCAGGTCGGGCGTATGCAGCTTGAGTTCCACTTCGCGCAGGTCGTCGGGCATGGTCCTTCACCTCAGCGGGATCTCGCGGATGGCTTCGGGCAGCCAGGTCTGGACGGCTTGGACAATCGCGGACCAAGGCGGCTCCGGCTTCCCTGGCGCCAGCAAGACGCGATGCGCGTGTGAGCCGGAAGCCCGCGAAAGCAGCCACAGCGGGGCGTCGCCGCGCCCGAGCCCGGATTGATCGCTCAGCTGGCCAAACTTGATCGCGAGCAAGGCCGCGTTGAGCCGCTCCATGCGCTGGCGATCCACTGTCGTCCGCAAAGGCGCGCCCAAGCGCAAACCCTCGTACGCGACTCGCAGCTCAACCTCGCCCAGTTGGCTCTCGATTGCGCGCGCCACAGAATGCCGCAGCCGCCCCGAATGGAGCACGGCGATTTCCAGGACGCTTATGACGCCCGCGCCCCGCGCCGCCCGCTCCAGCTCCGGCATGCCCAGCCGCCAGGCCAGTTCATAAATTTCCGCGCCGTCAAATGTCATGGCAGCTGACGGCCGCCGCCAGCGCAGTTGGAACATTTTCAGTCCGCTCATGGACTAAGGCGGTAGGGGCGACTCTGTGAGTCGCCCGTTCCACGACGGTACATGACGCAACTGAGCGGCTTGCCGTATACGGATGCCTCGGGCGACTTGACAAGTCGTCCCCACTCTCTTCGCTCATGTCGCTTGGCCGGGGTCGATTGGCTGCCTGATTGGGCGCCTCAACGGAAAAGATGGACATTCCCGACGGTCTTGGCCGGTCTGGCAGTTGCCGCTTCAGACCTCCAGCACCACCTTGCCGAAGACCGCGTTCGTTTCCAGCATGTTCTGCGCCCGCCGCGCCTCGCTCAATGGCAGCCGCGCCCCGATGACCGGCTGCAGCCGCCCGGAGAAGACCTGGTTCATCACCGCCACATAATCGCGATGCGGTCCCATCGTGCTGCCGATTATGGCGATGTGCCGCGCGAAAAGCTGCGCCACATTCAGCTCGTAGCCATAACCGCTGGTGCCGCCGACCACCAGGATCCGTCCGCCGCTGCGGCAGGCGCGCATGCTCTGCCCCAAGGTTGCCGCGCCCACATTGTCCACCACCACATCGACGCCGCGCCGGCTCGTCAGCTTGTAGACCGCGCGCGACCACTGCGGTTCTTCTTCGCGGTTGACGGTCGCGTCCGCGCCAATCGCTTCCGCCTGGGCGCATTTTTCGGCGTTGCTGCCGACGACATAGACCTTGGCGCCCGCCAGCTTGGCGATCTGTATGCTGACGCTGTTGACGCCGCCGCCCGCGCCGACCACCAGGACCGTCTCGCCCGCCCGCAAGCCGCCCCGCGTGATCAGCGAATGCCAAGCGGTCACGCCCACCAAGCCCGCGGCCGCCGCCAAGCCAAAATCGACATGCTCGGGCAGCTTGAGCAAGTTGCGCTGGGGCAAGACGACATACTCCGCCGCCGTCCCGCTGTGATGCTCGCCCAAGATGGCGAGGCGCCCCTGGTTCTCGTACTCCGCGCGCAGGGCCGGGTCGTCAGCCGCCACCACGCTGGGGTCGATGCAGACCCGATCGCCGGGCGCGAATGCCTTGACGCCCGCGCCCACCGCGTCGACGACGCCGGCCCCGTCCGCGCAAATCACATGCGGGCAATCCAGCTCCAGCCCGCGCCAGCCGGCCCGCACCCACAGGTCGAGCCGGTTCAGCGCCGCCGCCCGGATGCGGACCCGCGCTTCGCCCGCGCCTGGCTCTGGCACAGGCAGGTTTTCTCTGTAGTCGACGACTTCCGCGCCGCCGTGCCCGGTCAAAACCGCTGCTTTCATCATCGCATCCCCAATTCATTCCGCGCGATCACCATGCGCTGGATTTCGCTCGTGCCTTCGTATATCCGCGTGATGCGCGCGTCGCGATAATAACGCTCCAGCGGCATCTCTTTGCTATAGCCCATGCCGCCGTGAATCTGCAGCGCTTCGTCGGTGACGAAGGCGGCCGCCTCGCTGCAGAAGAGCTTCGCCATGCTCGCTTCCGTGGTGTAGCGCCCGCCATGCGCCCGCGCCCGCTCTTTGGCCAAAATGGCGGCGTACATCAGCGCCCGCCCGGCTTCAATGCGGGTCTTCATATCGGCGATCTTCTGCTGAATCATCTGGTAGCTGCCGATTTTCGCGCCAAAGGCTTCGCGCTGCCGGGCGTATTCCAGAGCCGCTTCGTAAGCCGCCTCCGCGATGCCGATTGCCTGCGCCGCGATGCCAATGCGCCCGGCGTCGAGGACAGCCATGGCGATCTTGAATCCCTGGCCGACGCCGCCCAGGACATTCTCGACCGGGCAAGCGTAGTCCTCGAAGATGATCTCGCTGGTGGCGCTGGCGCGGATGCCCAGCTTCGGCTCAGTCTTGCCACGGCTGAAACCCGGCCGGCTCGCGTCGACCAGAAAGGCGGTGATATTGCCATGATTCTTCCCCCCATCGCCATGGGGGGACCGAGGGGGGTCAGCCGCAGTCATCGCGAAGAGCACGATTCGGTCGGCGTAGGGCGCGCTCGTCACCCAGCTCTTGCGCGCGTTGATGAGGTAATGCGTGCCGGCCGCGTTCAGGGTTGCCCGGCTCGCCATATTGCCGGCGTCGCTGCCGGACATGGGCTCCGTCAAGCTGTAGGCGCCAATCGCTTCGCCGCCCGCGACCGGCGGGATCCACTCCCGCTTCTGCGCCTCCGTGCCAAACCACAAGATGCCATTGCAATAGAGCGAATTGTTGACGCTGAGGATGGTGCTGTGGCTGGCGTCAGCTTTGGCGATCTCGATCATCGTCAGCGCATGCGCCAGCGCGTCCATGCCCGCGCCGCCATATTCTTCCGGCATCTCGATGCCCATCAAGCCCATCTCGCCCATTTTGCGCACGGTCGGCAACGGGAACTCGCCCGATTCGTCGTAGTCAGCCGCCACGGGCCGGATCTCGCGCTGGGCGAAATCCCGCACAGCCGTCAGCAGCATATCGTGCTCGTCGCTCATGACGAGGGTCAGGGGCCGCGTCGCTTCAGCCGGGTTCATCTTCGCCATCCTTCACGCTAGCGGTCCTCTCTCTTTTCGCGCTTCTCGCGGTATTATACCATTCAACGCGCGGGCTTTCGGCGCGTTGCATGGCGCAAACGAGGAAGAAAACAGGATGTCCAAAATCGCGCTCAACCACCTGGCGCTGGTGGTCGACGACATCGAAACGGCGCTTGGATTCTGGCGCGACCAGCTAGGCATCGTCCAAGCCGGCGCCACCCAAGCCCTGCCCGAGGAAGCCGCGCGCGTCGCCTTCCTGGAGCTTGAGGGCGGCAGCATTGAGCTCATCCAGCCAACAGACGAGGACAGCGGCGTGGCGAAATACCTGGCGAAACGCGGGCCCGGCATGCACCATCTCTGCCTCGAAGTGGAGGATCTGGACGCGACGCTGCGCCAACTCAAGGCGGCCGGCTGCGAGCTCGTCAACGAAGAAGCGCGCCACCGCGGCGCCTGGCGCTACGCCTTCATTCATCCTCGCAGCGCTGGCGGCGTCTTGCTGGAGCTCTACGAGCGAGCCGAAACCGGCTGAGGCGGCATGAAACGGCTGTCGATTCTTTCGTTCTTGGCTCTGGTCGCGATGAGCGCGCTTGCCCAGGATCTTGGCTGCCCCGCCATGCAGAACGCGGCGCTCGAGAATATCGCGACGCACTGCGCCGACCAAGAGACCGGGGCGCTCTGCCTCGGCCATCCTACCGTCTCGCCCGTCTATCGCGACTTCGCCGCCGACGGCGCGCCCTTGCATGAACCGGGCGATACGGTCGCCGTCGCGGACATTGACTGGCTGAACCTCAGCGGCGAAGACCAGACCTGGGGCGTCGCCCGCGCCATCTTCGACGCCTATCCCGCCGACAGCGTCGAGCCACAGGCAGCCGGCATGCTGGCGCTGGGCAATGTCGCGCTTTTCTTCGCGCCACAATCCAATCGGAGCCTCGGCGTCGTGGCGGTCACGGCAGCGCAAGGCGCGAACCTGCGCGCCCAGCCAAACCAAGGCGCCGCCGTCCTGGCCCAGTTGCCGCAGAAGCGCAACCTGATCGCGATCGCCCGCAGCCCGGACAGCCAGTGGCTGCTGGCTTATGACCGACCGCTGCGCCAGGGCTGGATCAGCAGCGCCGTCGTCAGCGCGCCCGCCGAGGACTTGGCGATTGTCGAGACGCAGTCGGAACCGACGCCGCTCTGGCTGCCATTTCAGGCATTCGAATTTCGCAGCGGCATGGACGATAATGCCTGCGCCGACGCCCCGGAAAGCGGCATCCTGCTCAGCGCGGCCAAAGACCAAAGTCCTCTGATTTTCGCGGTGAATGGGCTTCGTATTTCGCTCGCCGGCGCGCTCTGGATGCAAGCCCAGCTCAGCCGCGGTCTGGTGATTCACGCTCTGGATGGCCAAGCGCGGATCAGCGCTGTGGGGCAATCGCAGCCGCTCACAGCCGGGCGCTACACGACCATAGCGCTGCATCGGGGACCGGGTGGCGAGATATTGCCTGCCGGGCCGCCGTCGCCGCCGGCCGCCTACGATTATCATGCGATGAGCCGCCTGCCCGCGCGATTATTGCCGCATGCAAACCGCGTCGCCCTGGATCGATACGCTCTCGTGCAGCCAGCGCCAGCCTCCGGCAGCAACCCGCTGGCAGCATTGTCGGCTGAAGATCCTTGCACGGTGGCGGCGCTGCAAGCCGGGGTCAATATCCGCTCGGGTCCGGATCCGGCCGCGCTCATCGTCGCCGTGATGGCGCACCGTGAAAGCGCGCAGCCACTGGCCCGCGCCATCGGCGACGACGACTTGCCTTGGTGGAAGCTGGCGGAGGGACTCTGGGCGCGGGTCGACGCCACCGCATCCGGCGGCAATTGCCAAGCCCTGCCCCTGGTCGCCCGCCGTCAGTGAGCCCTGCCGCGTAAGAGCAGCGCGCCTCAAGCTGTCCAATCGCTGAGAGGCAGCGCCAGGCGAAGCGTCGCAGCGACTTGCAAGCGGTTGCGCCGCCAGCCAAAACGCGGTCCAGCCTTCAGCTCAACGACACTTGACGGGAGTCCGCTCCGAGATGACAGCCAAACAAATCACCCTGCCCGTCACCGGAATGACATGCGCCATGTGCGTCAAGAATGTCGAGCGCAGCTTAAAACGCGCCGAGGGCGTCGCCGGCGTCAGCGTCAATCTGGCCAGCGAGCAAGCCAGCGTTCAGCTTGACGACGCGGCTTTGCCGGCGCGGACTCTCGTCAAGCGGCTGGAGCAGGCCGGCTATGGAGTCGCCTCCGCCACGATCGAGCTGCCCGTGACCGGCATGACCTGCGCCATGTGCGTCAAGAATGTCGCCCGCGCCTTGAATCGCGTCGACGGCGTGATCGACGCCAGCGTCAACCTCGCCAGCGAGAAAGCGAGCGTGACGCTGCTGCCAGGTCTGGCGCGCCGCCGCGACTTGATCGCCGCCCTGGAGCGGGCTGGTTATGGCGTCATCGACGCAAGCGCCACGGATGAAGCCGCCGCCGACAGCGAAGCGGCCGCCCGCCAAGCCGAAATCGAGCGCCAGCGGAACCTGGTCGTCGTCGGCGCCGTCTTCACCATCCCCCTGACCGTCCTCAGCATGACGCGCCACTTTCTGCATCAAATTCCATTTTTGATGGACCACTTCGCCTGGCTGCTCGACGATCTTTGGCTCTTCGTCTTTGGGGCGCTGGCGACGCCGGTCGTCGGCCTGCTGGGTCGGCAGTACCTCCGCGGCGCGCTCAAATCTCTGCGCAATGGCAGCGCCAATATGGATGTGCTGGTGGCCATGGGCTCGCTGGCGGCATACATCTACGGGCTCATCGTCCTGCTTGGCATCGTCTTCGGCTTCTCCCATGTGGTCGGCAAATCCGATTATTTTGAGTCGTCCGCCGTCATCCTCACCCTCATCACCCTGGGCAAGCTGCTGGAAGCGCGAGCCAAGGGACGCGCCAGCGCCGCCATCAAGCAGCTCATCCGCCTCGCGCCGAAAACCGCTACCTTGCTCAGCGACGGCAAAGAAAAAGCGCTGCCCATTGACCAAGTGGCGCCGGGCGACCTGCTGTTGGTCAAGCCGGGCGAGCGCGTCCCGGTCGACGCCATCGTCACCGAAGGCCGCTCCGCCGTCGACGAGTCCATGCTCACCGGCGAGAGTCTGCCTGTCGACAAGACCGTTGGCGCCGAGGTCATCGCCGGCACGATCAATCAGCAGGGCAGGCTGGTCATCGAGGCGCAGCGAGTCGGCGCGGACACCGTGCTGGCGCAGATCATCCGCGTGGTCGAAGCGGCGCAAGCCAGCAAAGCGCCAATTCAGGCTGTCGCTGATCGCGTCGCCGCCGTTTTCGTGCCCGCCGTGATCGCGCTCGCCATCATCACGCTCGCGGGCTGGCTGACCCTGGGCGGCGCCAGTTTCCCCAGCGCCATCCTCAACATGATCGCCGTGCTGGTCATCGCTTGCCCCTGCGCGCTGGGCCTGGCGACGCCAACCGCCATCATGGTCGGGGGCGGGATCGGCGCGGAAGCCGGCATCCTCTTCCGCAGCAGCCAGGCTCTGGAACAAGCCGGGTCCGTCAGTCGCGTCCTGCTGGACAAAACCGGCACCATCACCCGCGGGCAGCCCTCCGTCGTCGATGTCATCCCCGCCGCGACGAGCGACGCCCGTGAAGTCCTGCAATTCAGCGCCTCCGCCGAAGCCGCCAGCGAGCACCCGATCGCCTTGGCCCTGCTGAACGAAGCGAAAGCGCGGGGCATTGCGCTGCTGCCGCTGCAAACATTCGAGGCGATCCCGGGCCGCGGCCTTGCCGCCACCATCGACGAGCGCGAGATTCTGCTGGGCAGCGCCCGCTTCATCAAAGAGAATGGCATCGACATCGCATCCCTCGCTCAAGCCCTTGAAGCGCCCCAAGATCGCGGCCATTCCGTCATCCTGCTCGCCATCGACGGGCAGCTGGGCGGCGCGCTGGCAATTGGCGACTCGCTCAAGCCGGGCGCGAAAGAGGCCATCCGCGATTTGCGGCGCCGCGGGCTGGAAGTCGCGATGATCAGCGGCGACAACAGGCGCACCGCAGAGGTCGTCGCCCGCGAAGTCGGCATTGAGCGCGTCTTGGCGGAGGTCCTGCCGGCGGACAAAGCGCGCGAAGTGGAGCGGCTGCAAACTGAAGGCGGGCTGGTGGCGATGGTGGGCGACGGCATCAACGACGCGCCGGCCCTGGCGCAAGCCGATGTGGGCATCGCGCTGGGCACGGGCACGGATATCGCCATCGAAGCCGGCGATGTGACCCTGGTCAGCGGCGAGCTGCGCGGTCTGGCGCAAGCCTTCGATCTCAGCAAAGCGACCCTGCGGACGATTCACCAGAATCTGTTTTGGGCCTTCGCGTACAATGTCGTGCTGATCCCGGTGGCGATGCTGGGCGGGCTGCTGCCCATGTTCGCGGCGGCTGCGATGGCTTTCTCGAGCGTTTTCGTGGTGAGCAACTCGCTGCGGCTGCGTGGGAAGAGAATCGCGCCTCAGTAGCGCGTCAGCCGAACTCTCGCTTGAGCTGTCCTCGCTCGACATCCCAAACGCGCTCAACTACAAACCGTAGGGGCGAGCCTTGGCTCGCCCGCCATGTCATTCTTGGGCGTGTATAGCGCTCCCGCCTCATGCGCCGTCGTCATTCAAAAACGACAGCACTGCGCGCTGGAAATCAACGATGAGCTGCTCTTGATCGACCGAAGTGGGCCCAAAGGCAAAGCGTGGCGACGCCATCGCCTTCTGCTGCTGTTCGCAGGCGTAAATGTCCTCGAGCATGAAATCACCGGACTGTAGCGGGCCAGCCTCCCCCGTGTAGCCTATCACCTGGCTCATCCAGGCGCCGACCTTTTCATATACTGTCGCGATGGCGAGGCTGATCCCTTCCAATGCCGTCCGCGTTCGAATCTTGACGCGCGTGAGCGCCGGCTCTACTGGAATTACTTCAATGGTCGACCAGGAATATTCGGTACCGGCGATGCCGAAGTTGGGGAACATCATGTGGATGAACGCGCCCCAGTTCTCCGCGTCCAGGATAGCGAGCGGCATATAACTGTTGGGCGTCGATTCGAGGTAGCGCCGGAATTCACGCGTGGGCGGGTCATAGGTGGCAATGTGCCCGGGACCGGTGACCGCGCTTTCAAGTTTCGCGTGGTTATACATGTTGAGCGTCTCCGAATGCAGATGCGACAGATGATAAACATCAATGTAATTCTCGACGAAGACTTTCCAATTCGCCTGGACATCATAGGTCCGCAGGTCGGTTTCCATGAGCAGGCTCGGCTGATGAGGACCGAAATGATCGGGGAAATCGCCAAGCCACTCGGCGAAAGGCGCGCAAGCGGCATTTGGATTGACGAAAAGCATCTCATTCCACTCGGCGACCGCGGCCGGAAACAAGCTCCATTCGCTCATGTCTAGATCCGGGAATTGCGCCCGCTTTTGCGGAACGCCAATTAGCTTGCCCTCCAGCGAATAGACCCAGTCGTGATATGGGCATTGAATCACCTTCTTGCGCTTGCCAGTCACCTCCAGCAGCTGCGTGCCGCGATGCCGGCAGATGTTGTGCCAGGCTTTTAGGCCGCCCGCGGCGTCGCGCAGCGCGATGAGGGGATAAGCGCCCGCCTGAACGCAAATGCAGTCGCCGCTTTCCCGCAAATCGCCAGCCATGCCGGCGAACTGCCAGACATTGCCAAAGAGCTGGCGTCGCTCTCGCTCAAACCACTCGCGCGATGTATATGCCTCCACCGGCAATAGCATCTTGGTAGCAATTGACATTTTTGTACTCCGCCGCTGCATCAGGCCATACCAAGCGACAATTCTATCAGAATCTGTGAAATGTCTCGCCACTCTCGGCGGGAGAAGCCTCGGCGTCTCTGCGCGAATCTACGCGCGTCTGTCCCTGCACCATGGCCCGCCGCGAGACAATGGCAACCCGTTGGATTTCGACTCGGTGACTTCAGTGTACTCGGTGGCGAAGCAAGCTATGGTAAACTCCCCCAGAATCCCCAGCCCGCGAGGACTCCTCCATGCCCGATTCCGACTCGCCCATCACCCCCGCCCAAATCGCCGCGGCCGAGACCCTGCTCGACCTCGACTTCACCCCCGCCCAGCGCGAGCAGATGCTCGAAATCGTCAACGGACGCCGCTCGCAGTACACCACCATCCGCGCCGCCGAACTCGACAACAGCGTCCCCATGGCGCTCCACTACCAGGTTCATGCCGCCGACCCCGCGCCGGTGCCCGTCCCGCGAACTTACGCCATGAGCCCGCAGCCGCCCGCCACGCGCCCGGCCGACCTCGAAGACGCCGCCTTCTATCCCGTAACGCAGCTGGCGGAGCTCATCCGCACGCGCCAGGTCTCGTCCGTCGAGCTGACGCGGATGTACCTGGCTCGGCTGAAGCGCTACGACCCGGTCTTGGAGTGCGTCGCCGCTTACACGGAAGAGCTCGCCCTGGAACAGGCGAAACGCGCCGATGACGAGATCGCCCGCGGGCGCTATCGCGGTCCGCTGCATGGCATCCCCTGGGGCGCGAAAGACCTGCTGGCGACCCGCGGCTATCCGACTCAATGGGGCGCGAAACCCTACCAGGGGCAGATGCTGGATGTGGACGCCACCGTCGTCCAGCGGCTTGAAGAAGCCGGCGCCGTGCTCATCGCCAAGCTCAGTCTGGGCGCGCTGGCGAATGGCGAAGTCTGGTATGGCGGCGAGACCAAGAATCCGTGGGACACAAGCGAGGGCAGCAGCGGCTCGTCGGCTGGCTCGGGCGCGGCGACCGCGGCTGGGCTGGTCGGCTTCGCCATCGGCACCGAGACCATGGGCAGCATCGTTTCGCCATCGACGCGCTGCGGGCTTTCTGGCTTGCGCCCCACTTTCGGCCGCGTCAGTCGCTATGGCGCGATGGCGCTCTGCTGGAGTCTGGATAAGATCGGTCCCATGTGCCGCTCGGTCGAGGATTGCGCACTCGTCTTCAGCGCGATCTACGGACCCGACGGCCAAGACATGAGCCTCAGCGCCGAGCCCTTCACCTGGGATCCAGCCATCGACCCGCGGGATTTGCGCGTCGGGTATCTGGCTGGCGCCTTTGAAGCGGCAGAGGCCGGCCAGACCGGCGCCCATCACCGCGACCAAGGCGTCGAGCTGCAACGCGTCAACCAGGTCAACAGCGCCGCCGTCCTCGATGTCATGCGCGGGCATGGCTTTGATTTGCAGCCGATCGAGCTTCCCGAAGTCGACATGAGCGGGCTCTGGATCATCCTGGCGGCCGAGGCGGCGGCCGCCTTCGACCAGATCACCCGCGATGGCTCGGCGTCGACGCTGACGCGTCAAGACGACAGCGCCTGGCCCAATGTCTTCCGCGCCGCCCGCTTCATCCCGGCGGTCGAATACATCAACGCCAACCGCGTTCGAACGCGCGTGATGCAGGACATGGCGCGGGTCATGCGCGAGGTCGATGTCTTCGTCTCGCCCAGTTTCGGCGGCGACGCGCTGGGGCTGACGAATCTGACCGGGCATCCGACGGTGGTCGTCCCCAATGGATTCACCGAGCGCGGCACGCCCACCAGCATCAGCTTCGTCGGCGGGCACTTCCAGGAAGCGCAGACCCTGGCCGTCGCCAAGGCGTACCAAGACGCCACCGACTGGCATTTGCGGCATCCTGACCCCGCCGCGCCGCCGCCGCAATAGACGAATCTGAAGGGCCGACATACCATGTCGCCCACCGCCGCCATCATCGAATCTGTAGGGGCGACATTCCGTGTCGCCCACCGCCGCAATCATCGAATCTGTAGGGGCGACATCCCCTGTCGCCCACCGCCGCCATCATCGAATCTGTAGGGCCGACATCCCCTGTCGCCCACCGCCGCAATCATCGAATCTGTAGGGGCGACATTCCATGTCGCCCGCGCTCTAATCCCAAGCCCGCAACAATGGAATCTGTAGGGTCGCCCACCACCGGCTCAGCCCAACAGCGCCTCCACCTCGGCCCGCACGCGCGGGTCTTCGTCTCGCCGATGCAGGTCGGTCAGCAGCTTCTCGCTATCCAGCTCCATCGTCCGCCACAGCGCCCAGGCGGCGTGCCCGCGTATCAGCCCGCTTGCGTCATAGAGCAGCTGGATGAGATGCGGGATGGCTCGCTGGTCTTGCCAGTTGCCCGCGGCGACGCAGGCGTTGCGCAGCAGCCGCTCCCGCCCGACGCGCTCAATGGGCGTGCGCCGAAACAGCGCGCGAAAACCGGCGTCGTCCAGCATCAGCAAATCGGTCAGCCGGGGCGCGACCCGCTCCGCGTCAAATGGCAGGAAAGCGACTTCGGCGGTTTCTTCGGCGAAGCGCTGGAATGGACAAACATCCATGCAGATGTCACAGCCGAAAATCCAGTTGCCAAAATCGGGCCGCAGCGCCCGTTCGATCCAGCCTTTGTTCTCAATTGTGTGATAGCTGATGCAGCGGCGCGCGTCCAGCGTGAAGGGGGCGGGGAAAGCGTCGGTCGGGCAGGCCTGCAGGCAGCGCGCGCATGTGCCGCACATCGTCTCGCGGTGCGGCTCGTCGTAATCGTCGAACTCGAGGGAAGTGAGGATTTCGCCGATGAAGAAGCTGCTGCCGCGGCGCGGGTGAATCAACATCGTATTTTTGCCGATGAAACCGAGGCCCGCCTGCTGCGCGTGGCTGCGCTCCAGGATGGCGCCGGTGTCAACATAGACTCTGTGCCGCGATGCTCGCCCGCCCAGGCGCCCCAGCCAATCGGCCAGCTGCTCCAGCCGCAGCTCCATAACCTTGTGATAATCCAAACCCCAGGCGTAAGCGGCGATGCGGCCGCGGGCCGGGTCGTCCAGCGAGGCCTCGTCGGCGAAGCGCGCCTGATAATCCAGCCCGACCAAGATGAAGCTCTTGGCGCTGGGCAATATCGCGCGGGGATCCCGCCGCCGCCGCAGACGATCCGGCCGCGCCAGATAAGCCATCTCGCCCTGCATCCCGCGCTCGATCCAGCGCAAGTAGGCGGCCAGGGTGGGCGAGGGCTTGGCTGGCGTCAGCCCGCAGAGATTGAAGCCGAGCTCGCGCGCCTTGCCTTTGACGCTTGCCGCTCTCAACGGCATTGCGGGCGCCGTCGCATGTTTGTCCGGCGGATTTAGCTGGCGGCCGGCGGATACTCGATTTCGCGCAGAGCCTTGACGATGCCCTCCCAGCTGGCGGGCGGCTCGTATTCGATGTCGATCTGGCGGCTGTGGGCATTGCCGTCGACGGCCGCCACGCCGGGCAATTCGCGCAGCTCGTTCTTGATCGCCTGCACGCAGCCCATGCAGTGGATGTTGGGCACTTCGAATGTTTTGCTGGTCATGGCCTTGCCTCTGGAATCGCGGATTCGTATGCTGATTTTACCACCGAGTCGCCCCTACAAACTACGATCCTATTGAATCCTGTAGGGGCGAGCCATTAGGCCGCCCTCGTGTCACAAACCGGGATTGGCGCGGGCGCAACGGCCAGTCTCCCCTTCCCTGATGCTTTGGGGCAAGGGGCCGGGGGCTGGGGTTGGCCACACGCTGGGATTGGCGCGGGCACAGCGGCCAGTCTCCCCTTCCCTGATGCTTCGGGGCAAGGGGCCGGGGGCTGGGGTTGGCCACACGCTGGGATTGGCGCGGGCACAGCGGCCAGTCTCCCCTTCCCTGATGCTTCGGGGCAAGGGGCCGGGGGCTGGGGTTGGCCACGCGCTTCTCCGCCGCTTATCAAAAGAAGGCTTGGATGCCCGTCTGCGCGCGGCCGAGGATCAGCGCGTGAATGTCGCTCGTGCCCTCGTAGGTGTTGACCGCCTCGAGATTCATCACATGGCGGATGACATGGAATTCGTCGGCGATGCCGTTGCCGCCGTGCATGTCGCGCGCCGTGCGGGCGATCTCCAGCGCCGCGCCGCATGAGTTGCGCTTGACCAGCGAGATCATCTCCGGCGTCGCCCGCCCCGCGTCGAAGAGCCGCCCCACCCGCAGCGCCCCCTGCAAGCCAAAGGCGATCTCGCTCATCATGTTCGCCAGTTTGAACTGGATCAGCTGGTTCGCCGCCAGCGGCCGCCCGAATTGGTGGCGGTCCAGGGTATATTGCCGGGCCGCGTGCCAGCAGAATTCGGCCGCTCCCAAGGCGCCCCAGGCGATCCCGTAACGCGCCCGATTCAAGCAGGCGAAGGGTCCTTTCAAGCCGCGAGCGCCGGGCAGCAAATGTTCATCCGGCGCGAAGACCTCGTCCATCACGATCTCGCCGGTGCTGCTGGCCCGCAGGCTGAATTTGCCGTCGATCGACGGCGTCGTCAAACCGTCCATGCCGCGCTCCAGGACAAAGCCGCGAATTGCGCCGTCGCCGTCGTCCGCGCCATAAGTTTTCGCCCAGACGATGAAGACATCGGCGATGGGCGAGTTGGTGATCCACATCTTGCTGCCATGCAAGATCCAGCCGCCCGCCGTCCGCGTCGCCCGCGTCTCCATGCCGCCGGGGTCGCTGCCGTGATCGGGCTCCGTCAAGCCAAAACAGCCGACCAGCTCGCCCGCCGCCAGCTGGCCCAGGTATTTGCGCCGCTGCGCTTCCGTGCCATAGGCCAAAATCGGGTACATCGTGAGCGCGCTCTGCACGCTCATGGCGCTGCGATAGCCGCTGTCTACCCGTTCCACTTCGCGGGCGATCAAGCCGTAACTCACATAATTCAGGCCGGCGCCGCCATATTCTTCGGGCAGGGTCGCGCCGAGCATGCCGAGCTCCGCCATTTCGTAATAGATTTCGCGGTCAAAGCGCTCGCGCCGGTTCGCCAGCAAGATGCGCGGCATCAGCCTGGCTTGGCAGTATTCGCGTGCTGCATCGCGCACCATCCGCTCTTCGTCGTCCAGCTGTTCGTCCAGCAAGAAGGGATCGTCCCATTGGAATTGACTCGCCATCTGCGCCCCGCCTCGGTCAGCCGCCACTGACTGCAATGATAGCGATTTCAGGCCGCCTTGAGAACGCGCAATCGGCCTCCGTCGGTCGCGCCAAGCCTGATTTGTCCGTTCTCGCCGTCGCCCCAAGTGGGTATAATGCGATATCGGCTGCGGCGACATAGAGGGGTGCGGGGCGAGATGCAAGACAAGCTCATCGTGCGCGGCGCCCGCGAGCACAACCTGAAGAACATTGATGTGGAGATTCCGCGCAATCGGCTGGTGGTCATCACCGGCTTGTCCGGCTCCGGCAAATCATCGCTGGCTTTTGACACCATCTTCGCCGAGGGGCAGAGACGGTATGTCGAGAGCTTGAGCAGCTACGCGCGGCAATTCCTCGGTTTGATGGAGAAGCCGGATGTCGACCAGATCGAGGGTTTGAGCCCGGCCGTCTCCATCGACCAGAAAAGCGTCAGCCACAACCCCCGCTCGACCGTCGGCACCGTGACCGAGATTTACGATTATCTGCGGCTGCTCTACGCGCGGGTTGGCGTGCCGCATTGCCCCGAATGTGGCGCGGAGGTGTCGGCGCAGAGCGCGCAGCAGATCGTCGATCAAGTGCAGGCGATGCCGCCCGGCAGCCGAATCCAGGTCTTGGCGCCCTTGGTGCAGCGCAAAAAAGGCAACCACATCAAAGTCCTGGAAGACATCGGCCGGCAGGGCTTCGCCCGGGCGCGGGTGGACGGGGTCGTGCGCGATCTGGACGAAGACATCCAGCTCGACCGTTATGTCATCCATGACATCGAAGTCGTTGTCGATCGGCTGATCATTCGCCAGCACGAAACCGTTGAGGAAGCTGACGCCTTCGAGACGCGCTTGACCGACGCGGTGGAGACGGCACTGGAGCACGGCGACGGCCGGATCATCATCCAGGATGTCAGCGACCGCCTTAACCCGGTCGACCATCTGTACAGCGAAGATCTGGCTTGCCCGCAGGGGCATGGCAGCGTGCCCCAGCCGGAACCGCGGCTCTTCAGCTTCAACACGCCCAGCGGCGCCTGCCCGGTCTGCCAGGGCTTGGGCTTCAGCCGCGAAATCGACCCCGACCTGGTAATCCCCGACAAGAACAAGTCCCTGGCTGATGGCGCGATCAACGCCAATGGCTACAACCTGCAAGACAGAAATGGCTGGGGCTGGAATGTCTTCCGCAGCATGGCGCGGCACTACGGCTTTGCGCTGGAGGCGCCCTGGCGAGAGCTCGACCCGGCGCACCAGGAGCTCGTCCTCTATGGCTCGCAGGGGGATCGCTTTGATGTGAGCTATTATCACTCCAGCGGGCAAGAGCGGACCTGGTCGACGCGGCACGAAGGCGTCATCCCCAACCTGGAGCGCCGCTACCAGCAGACCTCGTCCGAATTCATCCGCGACAAGATTCAGGAATACATGCGCGAGATACCCTGTCGCGCTTGCGGCGGGCAGCGGCTGCGGCCCGAAGCGCTCTCCGTGACCATCCAGGAGCGCAACATCCACGCGATTACGCAGCTGCCGATTGACGAGCTTAAGCACTGGGTGAGTTCGCTGTGGGGGGAAGGCGCGCTGCTGAGCCCGCGCGAACAGCAGATCGCCCAACAGATCCTGCGCGAGCTCAGCTCCAGAGTTGGCTTTCTCAGCAATGTCGGCTTGAACTACCTCTCTCTTTCTCGCAGCGCGGCCACTTTGAGCGGCGGCGAGTCGCAGCGCATCCGCCTGGCGACTCAAGTTGGCAGCCAGCTCACCGGCGTCCTCTATGTCTTGGACGAGCCCTCGATCGGCTTGCACCAGCGCGACAACAAGCGCCTCATCAAGACCTTGACGGGCCTGCGCGACATGGGCAACACGGTGCTGGTTGTGGAGCACGACGAAGACACCATGCGCTCGTCGGATTGGCTTATCGACCTTGGTCCGGGCGCGGGCGAGCACGGCGGGCAAGTCGTCGCCTGCGGCACCCCGGAGCAAGTGGAGCAGGTGGCCGAGAGCTGCACCGGCGCTTTCTTGGCGGGTCGCTTTCAGATCCCGCTGCCGGCCCGGCGGCGCGATGGCTCCGGCGAACGCATGCGGCTCCTCGGGGCCCGCGCCAACAACCTGAAGCGCATCGATGTGGATTTTCCGCTGCGCAAGCTGATCTGCGTCACCGGCGTTAGCGGCAGCGGCAAATCGTCGCTGGTGGTGGAGACTTTGTATCGGCGGCTGGCGCAAATGATCAACCGCAGCCGGGAGCGGGCTGGAGAGCATGACGAGATCCTCGGCGCCGACGCAATTGACAAAATCATCAACATCGACCAGAGCCCCATCGGCCGCACGCCGCGCAGCAACCCCGGCACTTACACCAAAATGTTTGACGACATACGCGGGCTCTTCGCCGAATTGCCGGAGAGCAAGATCCGCGGTTACCGCGCCGGCCGCTTCAGCTTCAATGTCAAGGGCGGGCGCTGCGAGAATTGCGAAGGGCAGGGGCTGATCAAGATTGAGATGCAATTCTTGCCCGATGTCTATGTCCAGTGCGAAGTCTGCCGCGGCGCGCGCTACAACCGCGAAACCCTGCAAGTGCGCTTCAAGGACAAGTCCATCGCCGATGTGCTGGCCATGACCGTCAGCGAAGGCTTGGAATTCTTCGAGAATCTGCCCCGCATTCGGCGCAAGCTGGCGACCCTGGACGCGGTCGGCCTGGGTTACATTCGCATTGGCCAGCCAGCCACCACGCTCAGCGGCGGCGAAGCCCAGCGCATCAAGCTCAGCCGCGAGCTTTCCAAACGGGCGACCGGGCAGACGCTCTACATCCTCGACGAGCCGTCGACGGGCTTGCACGCGGTGGATGTGGAGAAGCTCATCAATGTGCTGCAGCGGCTGGCGGACGCGGGCAACACCATCATCGTCATCGAGCACAACCTCGACATCATCAAAGTGGCGGATCATATCGTCGATCTCGGTCCGGAGGGCGGCGGCGGCGGCGGCGAAGTCATCGCCCAGGGCACGCCCGAAGAAGTGGCTGCCTGCCCACAGAGCTACACCGGTCAATACTTGCGGCACTACCTGAATATGCCGCAGCCGGTCTGACCGACGGGCTGGAGCGCGCCTCGTGGCATCCTTCTGGTTCCTCTCCGCCCAGCTGTACAGCCACACGGACTGGGGCGGTTTCCTGGCGACGGCGAGGGAGCTGCAAAGGCGCGGGCACGCTGCGCTCTGGCTGAGCGAGGCGCCGCTCAAGAACGCAATTGAACGAGCGGGCCTGCCATTTCGCGCGCTGAGACGAACCGGCTGGCTCTGGCCCCCGCCGGCTTGGCCCGACACTGAAGAGATGACTCCGGGCGAGACTGCCAAGCTGCGCCACGAGCGCGGGCTCAATACCTGGCTCAGCGAAGACTTGGTTGGCGATGCGGTGGAAGCTTTGCTGGAAGTCGCTGACGACATTGGCCCGCCCGACGCCATCGTCACAGATCCCTTCTTGAGCGCCGCCGCCATCGCTGCCGAAAAGCTCGATGTGCCGCTGGCGATCTGTGGCTGGCCCGCCCAGGCCGCCGCGGATATGGGCAGCCTGGCGCGGATCCAGCGCGACTTGAGCAGCGAGGGGCAACGACGGATTCAACGGCTCTGCGAGCGATTCGGCGTCGCCGGGCGCAATTTCAGCCGGGGCGCCGCGCCTTCCATCATAAGCGACGCGCTGCACATCTGTTATTTCACGCCGGGCTGGTATGGGCTGGAGCAGGCGACCATGCTGCCGCAGACGCAATTTGTCGGCGGCCGCGCGCCTGTGCCAAGCGGCGCTCCGCCACAGTGGCTATTGGATATCTCGCCGGAGAAAGCGCTTGGGCTGGTCACCCTGGGCACGAGCTTCACCGGCGATCTGGGCTTTTATCCGCTGGCGGCGCATGCGGTGGCGAGGGCGGGCTTGATCCCGCTGGTGACCCTGGGCTGGAAAGCGATTTCGTCGCAACAAAAGGCGACTTTGAAACGGGCGCTGCCGGGCGGGACGCGCCTGCTCAATTGGGCGCCATACGATCATGTGCTACCACGCTGCAAGATCATCATCCATCATGGCGGCATAGGCACGACCCACGGGCCGGTGGTGCATGGCCTGCCCCAGATCGTCGTGCCCCAGGCGGCGGACCAGCGGCTGCAAGGGCGGCGCGTGGCCCAGGCGAAAGTGGGCTTGCATCTGACGGCGCAGGATGTGCGGCGCGGGCAGCTCGAGGCAGGCGCGCGGGCGATCCTGGAAGCGGGCTGGGTGGCGGAGAATGCGAAGCGGCTGGCGCGGGAAATGGCGGCCCTGGGCGGAATCGAGCGGGCTGCTGAGTTAGTTGAGGGTGTGGTTGGGTGAGGAGTCGATGATGGACTGGGCCAGTTTGTAGACGCGGGAGCCGACTTGATCTAGAAGCGGAGAATTGGGATTCGAGTCGCCAGCCCTAGCATTGGCAATTGCGCGTTCGATCTCGGTGACATAAGTTTCCGCATCATACCTAGTCTTGTGATACTTCGTATCCAGCCGTTGTTTCAGAAACCTGATTGCGCTGTTACATCCGCCGATCTCCACGTCTCCCGCTAGTCCCTTGTAGTCCTGTATTTTCCCGTAATGGAGAATCAACCACACCTCGAAGCAGGGGTTGCTTTCCGCCAAGAGACAGTCGTTGTCTTCGGCTTGCTTGGCAACCGCTTTCAACTCGTCGACCTTACGACCGTCAGTGTCAATTACTAACCAGAACGGTGTTTCAGGCGCATAAGTGTTGTCAGGATTGTCTTTGAATTCAAGAAGGTCTTCGAGTACCTGTGATGGCGCTGTTCGCGTTGTCCTTCGCCGTATCTGCTTAATGTTGGCGTCTCGGAATCGCATGTTCAAAGCATCGAAGTATCGCTTTTCGGTCTCCTTGCCCTCCGAAGCGATGACAATTACGCTGCGCAGCGGTCGGAATTGACGGCGGCGAGCGCGAGATTTACGCTTGACCACTAGTCTTCGCCCATTCCAGTATATTGTAGCTCGGCACTATAGGAATGGCGCCAAATCTCCCTTGAAGATACGCTGAACGGATGTCCTTGCCGAATTGCGGGACAAACTCATCAAGCGAGTAGACCGTGGAGTTGCCGTCGTTGTCTTTCTCGACAAACCAGATTTCATCTCTCCGCAGCAAGTCCAGGTCGAGAAGACCTGCCTCATGAGTGGTTGCGATTAGCTGGCTTCGCTTTCCAACGCTATTCTGCAGAAAGATCTCGAGGATATGCCTGGTCATTTCGGGATGCAGCCGCAAATCAAGTTCGTCGATGACGAGTACCTGATCTTCGTTGCCAGAAAACAGATCCATGAATGCCCAACTCAAGTCAAACAGCCTTCTGGTTCCGTCCGATTCTTGAATTGGGTAAAAAGTTTGTCTGTCACTCTTGCCCTTTTGATTATGTATCGTAAATAGCTGTTTCATACGTACATGCTTATCTGCACGTACAAACAAATACGTTCCCTCTTGTGGAATATGCAAAGCGACATCACGTTCGTCTTCACCGTGTGTTAGAAGCAATTCTTCAATATAGTCCGAACTGGCATGATCACTCAGCTCTCGAAGCGATACATCCGCTATGTCTAGATCCATCAGCTGCAAGAGTCTAGGGAAATTCCGTTCAAAGTCGACATCTGAAATGTAGCTCTTTGTCAGAAATGCAGTGACATCCGGCATAATGATCTTCAAAGAGTACCGAAACCAGTCATATACATCTTTAAGGTATTTGAATCTTGTTCTTGCCAACGCAGAAAGGAACAGCTCACGAGGATCTACAATTACTCTTGTAGCTTCTAGAATCCGCCGGTCCTGGGAATTTCCAGTGGGAATCTCTTTCAGCCACACTTCCTGGTTTCCATCGGCACCGATTCCGCGTTCGTACGCCGTACTCAGTCCATCATGAGAGGCTATTACAAGGTACTCCGAATGAACCTCGTCGCTATCAACCTCAAAGCCGTAAATGTAAGTGCCCGATTCGCACTCAATCTCAAACTCAAATTTCGACGGAGCGACCTCCGATCTGGAGTTAAGCATAAAAGGAATCGCGCTGATACGGTTGTTGGAGTCAGGGTGAAACACGATAAAGTCTCTAGCAAACTGAAGCGCTTTGATTAGGTTCGACTTGCCAGCCGCATTCGCTCCGTATACGATTCCTGTCCTGAGGATCCTGTCATCCGACTCCTCGCCGATCTCGGTGATGTGGTCGGGATGGTCAGTAGTCGTCCCGGCCACCATCGAGAACTCGACTTCGTCTCGGAACGACCAAAAATTAGCGACCTTGAATCGAATTAGCATGAGGACACGACCTTGTCTTGCGCGCCTGGGGCTGAGTGATCTGTGCCCGCAGTTTACCGCAGAATGAGACCTTTTCAACGCTCCTCATGACTGGATTGTAACTTGCTTTTCGCGCTACAATACAGCCCATTGCACATCCAGCGCCTACTGACACAGAAAGCCCATCCCATGACCCTCCCACTCGACAACATCGGCCATTGGCGCTGCATTGGACCCTTCCGCGGCGGGCGCGTCGTCGCTGTCGCTGGCCACCCTACCGAACTCGCCACTTTCTACTTCGGCGCTTGCGCGGGCGGCGTCTGGAAAACCGATGACGCCGGCCTGTATTGGCGCAACATCTCCGACGGCTACTTCAACACCGCCTCCGTCGGCGCCCTGGCCGTGGCCGAGAGCGACCCCAATGTCATCTACGCCGGCACGGGCGAAGCCACCATCCGCATCGATGTCTCGCATGGCGATGGCGTCTACAAGTCGACCGACGCCGGACGCAGCTGGCGGCACACAGGCCTGGAGGACACGCGTCACATCGGCAAGATTCGCGTCCATCCCAGCGACCCGGACACCGTCTTCGTCGCCGCCTTGGGCCACGCTTTCGGGCCCAACGAGCAGCGCGGCGTCTTCCGCTCCAGCGACGGCGGCGACAGTTGGGAGCGCGTCCTCTTCGTCAGCGACAAGGCGGGCGCGGTCGACCTGAGCATCGACCCGCAGAATCCCCGCGTCATCTACGCCTCCATTTGGGAGACCTACCGCAACTTTCACATGATCAGCAGTGGCGGCGAAGACAGCGGCCTCTGGCGCTCGCTGGATGGCGGCGACAGCTGGGAGAACCTCTCGGCGCGCAAGGGCATGCCGGCTGGCGTCCTGGGCAAGATCGGCGTCTGCGCGTCGCCGGCGCAATCGGGGCGGGTCTACGCCTTGATCGAGCATGGAGACGGCGGCATGTACCGCTCGGACGATTATGGCGACAGCTGGAAGTGTGTCGCGCGCAACAACGACATCGTCTCCCGCGCCTGGTATTACATGCACTTGACCGCCGACCCCCAAGACCCCGACACCGTCTATGTCAACAATCTGCGCTTCTGGAAATCGGTCGATGGCGGCAAGACATATTCAGCGATCGGCACGCCCCATGGCGACAACCACGACCTCTGGATCGACCCGGCGAATCCCCAGCGCATGATCCAGGGCAACGACGGCGGCGCGTGCGTCTCGCTCAACGGCGGCGCTTCCTGGTCGACGATCTACAACCAGCCGACGGCGCAGTTCTACCATGTCGCGGCCGATAACCGCGAGCCCTATTTCGTCTATGGGACGCAGCAAGACAACAGCAGCATCGCCGTGCCCAGCCGCAACGAAAAGTCGTCCCTGATGTGGATGGACTGCTTCATCGCCGGCTCCGGCGAAAGCGGCTACATCGCCATCAAGCCGGACGACGACGACATCGTCTTCGTCGGCGCCATCGGCAGCTCGCCCGGCGGCGGCAACTGCCTGCAGCGCTACGACCACCGCAGCAAGCAAATTCGCTTGGTTACCAGCTGGCCCGAGACGACATCCGGCGAAGCGGCGGCCGATCTGGAACAGCGCTTCGCCTGGACTTATCCCATCGTGTTCTCGCCACACGACCCGAACACGCTCTACATCGGCGGCAACCGCATCCATAAATCCACCGACGAGGGCCACAGCTGGAGGCCGATAAGCCCGGATCTCTCGCGCAACGACCCAGCCACCCTGGCTGTTACCGGCGGTCCCATCAATCGCGATGGCGCCGGCGCGGAAGTCTATGCGACGGTCTTCGCCCTGGCCGAGTCTTTCCAGCAGCCCGGTCTGCTCTGGGCGGGCACGGACGACGGCTTGGTCCACATCAGCCGCGACGCCGGCGACAGCTGGCAAGACATCACCCCGGCCGAGCTGCCCGAATGGACGATGGTCAGCATGCTCGAGCTCTCGCCTCATGATCCGGCGGTCTGTTACCTGGCGGCGACGCGCTACAAGCTCGATGATTACGCGCCCTACCTCTTCAAGACTGGCGATTACGGGCGCAGCTGGACCCGCATCGACGCCGGCATCCGCGAAAACGATTTCACGCGGGTCATCCGCTGCGACCCGGCGCGGGCGGGCATGCTCTACGCGGGCACGGAAACTGGCGTTTACATCTCTTTCGACGACGGCGCGCGCTGGCAGCCCATGCAGCTGAACTTGCCTGTCGCGCCGATTCACGACTTGCTGGTCAAAGACGACGACCTCATCGCGGCGACGCACGGACGCGCGTTCTGGATCCTGGACGATCTCACGCGCTTCCGGCAGCTGGGCGACGAGCTCGAATCGGCGCTTCTGCTCCAGCCGCGCGACACGCAGCGCATCCTCGAGAGCATCGACGCCCGGCGCATGGTCGACCAGCCGGGCAAGACTTACATGAGCTCCACCGGCGTGTCGGCCGCCTACACCATGACGATAACGCCGGAAAACGCGGTGCAGCGTCACTTTCTGGACTCGGGGGAGAATCTGGGCCGGGGCGTCCAGTTCGCTTACTACCTGCCGGCGGCGCCCGCGGAGAAGATCCGCCTCCGCATCGCCGACGCCGACGGCAAGGAATTGCGCGAATTTCACAGCATGGACGATGCGGACCGCCAGCGCCAGAAAGACAAGCCGGACCGGTCCATCGTTTACTTGACTGCCGAGCCCGGCTGGAATCGCTTCGTCTGGAATATGCGCCTGGCGGCCTCGCCCAAGTTGAATGGCAAGGATCCGCAATTCGAGCGCATGCCCGGCCCCACGGTGAAGCCCGGGCAATACCAGGCGACGCTGGAGGTGAATGGCGCGACGCAGAGCCAGGGCTTCCGCTTGATCCGCGACGCCCAATCCGAAGCCAGCGAAGCCGAGCTCAAAGCGCAATTCGACCTGCTGCTGGAGATCTACCAGCTGTATTCGCGGACGACCGAAGACCTGAACGCCATGCGCCGCCATCGCCATGGGCTCAAGCGCCTCGCCGAGCGACTGCGCGACACGGACGAAAGCGCCGACCTGGCGGAGCGGGCCGCGTCGCTTGAAGCGCAGCTGCTGGAAATCGAGAAGCGCGTCTTCATCCCGGACCTGCCAGAAGGCTGGCCCGGGCGTCTCAATCAAGGGACGGATCCGCTGCGACGCTTGGCTGGCTTGCCCTCGGTCGTTGGCTTGGGCGAATACCCGCCGACGACGCAAGCCTATGCCGTCTTTGACAAGCTCTCCGGCCTCATTCGCGCGGGTCTCGACGCCTTCGAGAGCCTGCGCGGCGAGGAGCTGGCGGACTTCAATCAAGCGCTAAGCGAGCGGGGCGTGGCGCACCTGGGCTAGCGCGTCCGAGGCGGCGGTCGACTCGGAGGCGGCGACAGTCTTCAGCGCGACGCGTTGCCGGCGGTCGCTTTGAGCAGCGCTTCGCCAGCAGCCAGCGCGTCCCCAATGTCGGCGGCCGCTTCCAGCACGATGACAAAGGCGAGTCGCTCGCCAGACTGGCTTGCCACATAGCCATTGAGCCAGGTCTGGTCCCCCTCGCCGGATTGCGACCGGGCGAGTTGGGCGCCCGCTTCCCAGCCAGCCGTTGGCGCGTCGGCCAGGCTTGCCCAGGAATCGCGCAAGAGCGCGCGCAGCTCCGCGGCGACTGACTCGCCCAAGATTCGGAAGCGGCTAGACTCCCGCTGCGCAGGCATCCAGGAATCGGTCTCAGGCTGGCGGGTCGCCTCGTGGATGTAAGGCGGGCTGAAACTGCCGTCGCCGGCGATGGCAGCCATGATCGAAGCCAGGTGAAGCGGCGGCGTCGTGACTCTGCCTTGACCCAAGGCGTCGCGCAGGCTGTCGTCAAGAGTGCCACGGACTTGCGATTCTGGCGGCGCCAGCGCGTCTGGCTGGGGGAAACCGTCCAGGGTCGCCGGTCTGTCAAAGCGATACGACTCCAGCATTCCAGCGGCGGCAGCGCCATATTCGCCGGCCAGAAATGCGGCGAAAGGGGCGGGGCAGCCGTAGACGAAGGCCTCGGGCAGCGTCAGCGCGTCTTGTGGCGGCGGGACGAGGCAGGCGACAGTTGTGTTCGCGTCGAGCGCGAGCGTCTCCGCGCCGTCCATGAAGCGCGTGGAAAGGTCGAAGTCGGCCGCCAGCGCCTCCGCCAGCAGCAAGCTGTACATTGAGCCGCCCGGTTGATATTGGCCTTGCAGGGCGCGGTTGAAAAAGGGCTTGCCCGCCGACGCCGCCAGCGCGTCCCATTCCGCGTCCAGCCGGTTCGGGTCGTAGCTGGGCAGGCTGAGCAGAGCGCGGATCGCGCCGTCGCTCGCGTCCAGCACGACGGCCGCCCCCGCTTGACCCGCCATGGCAGCGGCGAGCGCGCTTTGCATGTCCAGATCCAGGGTCAGGCGAATATCGGCGCCGATTTGCGGCGCGCGCAGCAGATGACGCCTGAAGTATTCAGCGAGGCTGTCGGGTTCGCCGCCGGAGAGCAGCGCGTCGAAAGCCGCCTCCACGCCGCCGACGCCATAACGCAAGCTGTGATATCCAACTGCGCTGAATGTCGCAGGCGCGAGATACTGGCGCTCCAGAGCGCGCTCGCCGGCGACCGTCTGGACCAAAGGGCGCGCGTCGCGGTCCAGAATTGCGCCCCGCTGGATTCTCGCTTGCGCCTCAATGCGCCGCGGATTGTCGTCGCGCTGCAGCAGCCCGCTTGTTCCGGCCACCGCCCAGTAGCTGGCCGACAAGCCGAGCGCCGCCAGCATGAGCAGCAGCGCCAAAAACACATGGCGGATTTCGCGCGCGAATTGCATCTAGGGCGCTTCCGCGGACAGACGCAGCAAGAGGCCGATCATCAGGAAGCAGACGAGCAGGGAGCTGCCGCCATAGCTGACGAAGGGCAGAGTCACCCCAGTGAGCGGCGCGAGCTTGAGGACGCCCGCCATGATCATCAAGGCCTGGCCGACGAGCATGATGGTCAAGCCGGCCGCGAAAAGCGCGTGAAAGGCGCGCCCGGACCACTGGCTTGCGATGGCGAAACCGCGCCAGGCGATCGCGCCGAAGCAGCCCAAGACCGCGATTACGCCTAGCAAACCCCATTCTTCGGCCAGGGCGGCAAAGATGAAATCGGAATGCGCCACCGGCACATAGCCTGGCGAGCCCAAGCCGGGTCCCGCGCCGAAGATGCCGCCTGACGCGACCGCCATCAAGCTCTGCACGACCTGGTAAGCGCGCCCCTCCGCCTCCAGCCAGGGATTCAGCCAAATGTCGACTCGCAAGCGCACCACATCGAAAATCGCATAGGCGACGCCGCCGGCGAGCAGAGCCAGCAGACTGCCGCCCAGCAGCACGCGCCAGTCGCCATAAGCCACATAGAGCAGCAGCAAGAAGACCAGAAAAAACAGCATGGCTGCGCCCAGATCCCGCTGCCAGAGCAAGATCAGCAGCGAGAGCAGCCACATGAGCAGCGTCGGTCCCAGCAATCGCGGCGACAAGAATGGCGCGGGCCTCGCCTCCTGCAAGCGGAGAGCGGCGCTGCCTTCGCCGAGGTAGCTGGCGAGAAATGCCAGCAAGACGATCTTCATCAGCTCGGAGGGCTGGAAAAAGACTGTGCCAACGCTCAGCCAGAGTCGCGGCGCCAGATCAAAGCCGGAGGGATTGCTGCCCAGGGCGATGGTCGCCAGCAGCAGCGTCAATGCCAGCGCCAGCAAGACATAACGGTAGCGCCGCAGCCAGCGCAGTGCCTGGGGTTTCAGCGCGACCGCCAGCATCCCCGCCAGAGCGATGAGGAGCCAGGCGCTCTGCCGGGCTGCGAAAGCCGGCGCCAAACGCTCGATGGCCACCAAGCCCCAGCCGCTCAAGAGCATGGCCACCGGGTAGAGCAGGGGATCGCGCCGGGGCAGATAGCGGCGCAGCAGCAGCGCGCCCAGTCCCGCGCCAGCCAGCCAAACTGCCAGTCCGATCCAGGCGCCCGGACGATCCGGCAAAGCCAGGGACAGGGAAGCCATCCCCGCGGCGACGAAACAGGCGGCCAGAGCCAGCAACAGCCATTCGACGCGGTCGCCCGCGGCGGGCCTGCCCAGGCGGCTCATTGCGCTGAATCGCATTGTTAGCCGAGCCCGAGGACCCGCGACAGGATTGGGCGCAGCCGCTCCACGACGGCCGGGTCCATGGCCTCGGGCGATGTCGCCAGAGCCGCGTCCAGGGCAACGTGCGCCGCCACCGTCTTGTCCTCGTCCAGCTTGGCGATCGCTTGGACGAGGGCGTCTTGCACGGCGCGGATGTTGCGCTGCAGGGTCTGGATGACCAGCTGCGAGGTGACGGCTTCTTCGTCTTCGCGCCAGCAATCGTAATCGGTCACATGCGCCAGCGAGGCGTAGGCGATCTCGGCTTCGCGGGCCAGGAAAGCTTCCGGCGCCGCCGTCATGCCGATAAGGTCGCAGCCCCAGGCGCGGAACAGATGGCTCTCGGCGCGGGTGGCGAAACGCGGACCGTCTTCAACCAGGATGACGCCGCCGCGGTGGACTGTGCCGCCAGTCGCTTCGGCCGCGTCGCCGAGGATCCCCCGCAGGTAAGCGCTCATCGGCTCCGCGACATTGACATGCGCCACGACGCCGTCGCCAAAGAATGAGCGCGCCCGCGTGTGAATCGCGTAATCGATGATTTGATCGGGCGTGACGATGTGCCCGGGGGCGATCGCCTCGCGCAAGGAGCCGACCGCGTTGACCGCGATGATGTAGCGGACGCCCAGGCGCTTGAGCGCGTAGATGTTGGCGCGGTAGGGCAGGCTGGCTGGCGCCAAGCGATGGCCTTCGCCATGACGCGGCAAAAACGCGACTCGCTTGCCCGCCAGGCGGCCCAGGCGGATCGCGCCGCTGGGCTTGCCAAATGGCGTGTCAATTTCGAGCGATTCGACGGCGCTTATCGCCTGCATGTTGTACAAGCCCGAGCCGCCGATAACGCCGATCTTGATCTCGTTCATTGTCAGTCTCCTCCATCTTTGGCGGGCCCGCCGTCCAGCTCCAGGCGGAAGCGCTGGCTGCCGATGCCAATGATGTCGCCGGCCGCCAGGGTCGCCCGTCCCTTGACGAGCGCGTCGTTGAGCAGCGTTCCGTTGCGGCTTCGCAAGTCTTCCAGCCACCAGCTTCCGCCCTCGAATCGGATCAGCGCGTGCTCGGCGCTGGCGAATTCGTCGCGCAAGACGATGTGGTTGCCCTCGGCGCGCCCCAGCCGGGTGACTGGCAGAAGCGGATAAGTCTCCGTCGGCTGTTTCGGTCCGCCGCCCTCGGTCCAGCGCGTCAGCCGCCCGAAGGCGGGCCCTGGAGCCTGCGCCTCGCCCAGCCGCCGCAGATCCCGCCACATGTACAAGAAGAGCGCCAGCAAGAAACTCATCAAGCTGAGCGCCGCCAGCAAGCGCAAGAGAAACAGACCGACTTCCAGGCTCACCGAATCGACCTAGGGCAGGCGTTTGACGTCGGCTTGCGCGCGCTCTTCGGCATAGACAAGGGTCGCGTCGCCGATGCGAATCACATCGCCATGCCGCAGCCGATGTCGGCGCAGTCGCCTGCCATTGACTCGCGTGCCGCCGCGGCTCTCAAGGTCGACCAGCGTGTAGCCGCCGGATCGCCGGCGCAGCTGCAGGTGCCGCCGCGAGACTCTGGCGCCGGGAATGACGATGTCGTTTTCAAGGGCGCGCCCAATATGGACTATCGGCTCGCGCAGGCTCTTGACGCCGACGCCGGCGACGCGCAGCGTGGCTCGAGTCCTTGAGGCGGCCGCTGGCATCCGCGCGGTCGGGGCGCTGCGCGAACGGGAGAAGGCCGCGCTCACCCTGGCATCGCGGTTGGGCAGGCTGGAGTCGCCCCGCAACTCCACCAGGGGCTGGCCCCGACTCCGATAGCCGCGCTCGCGACTGAGCTGGCTCAAGAAGCTGGACAGGCGGGATTCCAGATCCGGCGCTTGCGCGTTCAAGAGCGCCAGCTTGTCCGGGTGCAGGTGAATGCGGAATGAATCGGGCGCGACCGGTTCGCTGTCGTACGCGCGCTTCGTCAGGGCGGCGTCGTCCAGCGCGCGCAGCAGCAGCAAGCCAATCTCTCGCGCGCCAGCCGAACTCGGAAAGAGACGCGCGAAAGCGCCCTCTATCAAGGTCTCCAGGCGGGCTTCAAGCCGGTCGACGGCGGTTGCGCTCATGCCTGCATTATAGACCGAAGCAGTGACAGGGCAAACGCAGCGAGCCGCCCTTTGGCTCGACGAGGTCCGTGTTTTCGCGATTGGCTTGCGGTAGGCAGCGCTCAGCCGCGCGGGATGTAATCCAGCCAGGAGTCGAAGATCTCGAAATTGTCGCTGTGCTCTTCGCGGAGGCTTTGTTTCAGGGCTTCGACTTCGCCCCGTTTTGCGCTTTCGAGCATGGACGCGATTTCGTCGCCGCTGCGCGCTTCCTTGCCGCGGACTTGCAATATGTGGAAGCCGAATTCGCTCTCCACGGGCCCAACCAGGGCGCCGACCGCCGCTTCTTCAATTGCGAGGCGGAATTCCGGCACATAATTGCCGACATAAGCCATGCCCAATTCACCGCCGCGCGCGCCGCTGCCAGCGTCGGTCGAGATCGCGCGCGCCAGGGCATAGAAAGATTCGCCGCCTTGCAATGCCGCCAGGGCCGCGTTCGCCGTCGATTCGTCCTCGACCAGAATGTGCCGCACATCGGCGAAGAGCAGGCTGCCACCATCGGGGATCAGCCTGTCCGCCAGCTGCGCTTCCAGCGCCTGCCGCTCGAAGAAGGCAGTCACCGTCTCAGCCGCCACGCCCGCCGTATCCAGGTAGCTGCGGTAATCGCGCTCGTTCTGTTCGAAATCCTGGCGGACTTCGTCGGCGGTCCGCGTGGGCTCGACGACCGTCGGCTGCGGCGTCACTGTTGGCTGGGTTTCTTCTTCCGGTTCCGCCGCTTCGGCGGCCGGATCCGGGGTGGCGCTGGGCATGGGCGTCGGGCTGGGAGTCGGCGAGACGAAAGGCGTCGGCGTGATGGTGGGCTCGAGGGTGGCGGTGGGCGGCGCCCCAATCAGGGCGACCTCGGTGGCGTCAAAGCCGAAGAATTCTTCCACCGCGCCGCGAATGGAAGCCTCGTCGACGCTCAGGCCCCGCGCTTCCGCCTCTTGCGCCAGCAAACGGTCGTCAATGATGTCATTGATGACGCGCAGGCCGAGCTGGTCCGGCACGCTGACTTCGTTGATCCAGGTCTTGTAGGGCTCCTGCTGCGCCAGTTGCTGCAAATCATAGCCAGCCGACTGGAATTGGTTCAGCTGCAGACGCAGCCGGTTGTACTCAAGTTGATATTCTTGGCGAAACTCCCGCACCGAGACGTCCTCGCCGTTGACCCGCGCCACCGCCTGGTTGGGGACGACCAGCTGCTCCACCGCAAAGGTGGCCGCCACCATCAGAGCCAGCAGCGCCGCCACCGCGATGACCCCGCGAATGGCCCAAGTCTGCAGCTGCGCTTCCCGCTCCGCCCGGCTGCGATATGAGGCATCGCCGGCTTCCGGGGCGGGGCTCGCGACTCCCGGCGCCGGCTGGGCGCGACGCCGCCTGCGTTTGGGCGCGCCAGTCGTTTGGGCTCTCTTCGACATAACCGCGTACACTCCTCAGGTGTTAAGCCATGGCCGCCGTCGCGCTGGCGGAGGATCCTGCTTCAGACGCGGCGTCTCTAATCGCCCACCGCGAAGGGCAGCAGCGCCAGATGCCGCGCCCGCTTGATTTCGCGCGCCAATTGCCGCTGACAGCGCGAGCAGTTGCCCGTCTGACGCCGCGGCTTGATTTTGCCGGTCTCGTTGATGTAGCGCGCCAGCATGTCCAGCTCTTTGTAATCAAAGCATCTGCCTTTGGGGCAGTAGGTCGTCTTGCCGCGACGACGGCGGCCCCGGCGCCGGCCCGGTGGACCGCCACGCCGGCTCCGGCTGCGCTCGTGGGCTGGGCGCGCCGCTCGTTGGCTGCTCGGGCTGCTGCGTCTCGTCGTTTCTTCGCTCACTTCGCTTCTCTCCGCAATAGGCTAGGGGTTTGCAAGATTCGTTTCACGCTCTCGTCCACGCTTGCAAGTCTCAGCGGGCGAGGGACTTGATGACGCCTTCTTCCTTGACCAGCAGGTAGCGCAGCACCGCGTCGAAGAGCTTGAGCTCGGTTTCCAGCTCCTCGATGTGCTCCGGGTTGATGGCGGCGCGGATGAGCACATAGTGTCCCTCGCGCTGGCCCTGTATTTCGTAGGCGAAGCGGCGACGGCCGAAGATCTTGCGGTCGACGCTGTTTACCACGCCGTTGTCGCCGATTTCGATAAAGCTGATGACTTGGTCGATGGCTTGGTTGACTTCTTCGTCCGATGGCAATATGCGGACGATAAAGGTGAGTTCGTAATCTCTCATGCCGGCGCCTTTCCTCGGGTGGCAGCCCCGCGCGACAAAGGCCCGGAGCGGAAAGCTGTGATTTGATTGTCGGCGCGCCATGTTAGCGCAACTTTGCCGCCTTTGCAATGCCGCTTTCCGGCCCTCTCCGCGATTGCTCCAGCGCCAGCCGCGAGCTCGCCAGGCAAAGGGCCACGAGCAGCCAGAACCAGGTGATGGAGGCTTGGAAATCCAGGCGAAAAAAATACAGATCGGCGACGGCGTTGACCAAGCCCGTGAAGAGCGCGGCGTGAAAGCCCAGGTGAATCGGCGCAAGCTGCGGGTCGGCCTGGGCGCGGCGCCAGGCTCGCCAGCCATAAACGAAGACTCCCGCCATCGCCAGCAAGAAAATGAGCAGGCCCGTCAGCCCGATTTGATTCGCCATGATGAGGTACATGTTGGCGACATCGGTATAAATGTCGATCTCCGGCGCGCCGGTGAAGCCGACGCCAAAAAACGGATAACGCGCGATCAGCCGCAGCGAGTCGCTCCATTCGCCTATGCGCATCTGAGTCGCCAGGTCCGCGCCGGTGAATGCTTGCGAGAGTCGCTCGATGAAGGCTTGCGTTTGCGGCAAGAAAAGGAAGAGCAAGCCGCCAGCCAGCAAAACGGGCAGCAAGCGGCGGTAACGCAGCAAGGCGATCAAGAGCATGCCCGCGCCCAATGCCAGGAAGGAAGCGCGCGACGCCGTCAGGAACAGCGCCAGAGCCACCGCGGCGAAGATGAGCAGGGTCAGCCAGCGCCGCCGCAAGACGGGCTCGCGGGCGACCAGCTGCGGCGCGATGACGAGCGCGGCCGTCGCGAGGATGCCGCCGAGGGCGTTCGGGTCGACCCAGGTGCCGATGGCGCGCTCGCCGAGATCCGGGTTGTCCTCAATGTAGCGCACGACGCCGCCAGCCGGGTAGCCGATCCGCGAAAGCCGCGTCAGCAGCGCCTCCGCCAAGCTGTCCGGCGCGGCATACAGCGCAATCGCGAGCAGAGCCTGCGCGCCCGCCAGCAAGAGCGCGACCAGGACCAAGCGGCGGAAGATGCCGCGGTCGGCCAGCAAATCGCCCAGCAAGAAGACCATGGCGATGCTCAGCAGTGTCTCGGCGAATTGGCGGATGTTGGCGGATGTGGGGCTGGCGTGCCGCATGCCGAGGGCGAAGGCGAAGACCAGCCACATGACATAGACGGCGATCATGCCATGCGCCGGCGTCAAGCGCAGCCGCCCGCCGCGCCCGCTCATCCAGCGACTGGCGTACACCAGCAGAAACAGACCCAGGGCCAGATCGAGCAGGGTGGGCGTGATCGCGACTTTGACCGGGAAAACGCCAAAGGGCAGCAGCAAGACCGTCGCCACGACCGCGTACAAGGCGACGCGAATGTCCGTCAGCGCGTAGAGCCCTGCCAGGCCGCCGCCGAGGGCCGCCATAGCCAGCGCAGGACCCAGCCCGGCGACCAAGAATCCGATTGCCGCGCCGATCAAGCCCAGGCTCAAGCCCAGCCACAGACCGAATCGCCTTCCGCCCAGGCGGCTCAGGCGAACTTGAAGCTCGTTGGCGCTGGCCATGGTTCAGCGCCGCCAAAGCGCGCTCAGCCACAAGAGCGCCAAGCCGATCCAGGTCGCCACAGTGAGGCTCAAACCGAGAGTGTAGCTCCGCGGGGCGAAGCGCAGGACGAGCCGATGCTGCCCGGCCGGAGTCTCCACGGCGACGAGCCCGGCGTAAGCGCGCAAGATCCGCGCCGGCTTGCCATTCAGGCTCGCTTCCCAGCCCGGATATTGCGGCATGGCCAGCGACAGGATCGCGTTGGCGGGCGCGTCAATCGTCAAGCTGATCTCTTCCGGCGCGAAAGATTCGACAGAGACGACGCCCCCCGGCGCCCCCCCGGCCAATTCCAGCGACGGCGGCTCATGCACGACGATCTTGTCGCGCTCGTGGTAGCGAATGTCGCCCATCAACTCCAGCGCCCACTTGTCGGTGTTGACCAGATCCACTTCGTAATAGAGCCGGGCAAAGGGGCGCGGATCCTCGAGCTGGTGCAGGTTGACCGGACCGTGCCAGTCGTGGCCGCGCTCGATTATCTGCGACGGCACGGACAGCTGCTCTTCGCCGCTGAAGACATATTTCACGGCGAAAACTTCCCAGGCCAGCGGATTGTTCACATAGTCGATGTAGATGAGCGCGCCCGGCCCCTTGAGCACGAGCGGGCTGATGCCGCGAATGTCCATCACGCCATAGATGCTGCCGCGATTGTCATAGAGCCCGCGCCAGGCGTCGACGCGGAAAGGCTGCCCGCCGTTGTCGTCGTCCAGGACCGCTTGCACCAGATACGGCGGCTTCATCGGCAGCTGTTCGTCGTATGGCTTGGAATCGAAATTCGCCGGGTGGTCCATGTTGACCGAGAAGAGCTCGAATACGATCAGCGCGAGCAATGCCAGCTGGCAGAGCGGGCGGGCGGGCGCCTCCACGAAGCGGGCGATGAGGACCCAGGCGGCGATGGCGGTCAAGGCGCTGCGCGAGACGATTTCAAAGAGATCGCCCCAGGCGGCGCTGTCTTGCGACCAGCCGAAAAAAGCGGCGACCGCGATCGCGAGCAAGAGCCCGGCAAAAGCGCGCCACCAGCGAAGCGCGCGTTGGCGATGGGCTTGATTCGGCCAGCGCGCGGCCGTGGCGATGCCGATGCCCGCCAGGATCGTCAAGCTGTTCGCCACGACGAAGGCGGCCCGCTCTTGCCCGCGGAAATAGCGCAGACCCGGCGTGAAATTGTAGACGGCGTGATAAAAGGCGGAGTTCTCGCCCAGGCTGAGCAGCAGCCCGGCGCAAGCGGCGAGCAGCCAAAAGGCGCTGTCCGGCGCCCGGCGCAGCACCGCTACCCCGATGAAGAAGAGCGCCGGAATGCCCAGATAGAGCGGCGACCACTGGCTTACCGACCCGGGGAAGACGAACTGGGCGATATCTCTGAAAGGGAAGCCGTTGCCCTTGGCGGCGAAACCGAGACCGTCGCGGGTTGCCTCCGAAAGATACTCAAAGCCGGGAATCATCGTGACCGCGGTGACGCCGAAGGAGCTCAAGCCCAGCAGGACCAACCCGCCGAGGAAAGCTCTCCAGCCAAAGGCGCCGGCGATGCAGCGGAAGACATAATAGCCGGCGACGACATAAGTCAAGAACCAACTCGTTTGCGGGTGGCCCGCCAGCCAGGACAAACCCAGGCTCATGCCAGCCAGGGCGATGCATCGCGGCGCCAGGGCTCGCCCGCGAGTCGCCTCCAGGATGCCGAGGCAAGCCAGGGGAAGCCAGACGGCCGCTTCCAGGACGGCCAGCTGCAAGGGCGCATAGCCGGTCACGTAGCCGCCATAACCCATGATGACGGCGGCGGCGAAGGCTGCCATCGGCGATTGCGCGCTGCCCAGGGTCAAGCGCCGGACGAAGAGATACATCAGCAGCGTGTAGAGCAGCGCGTGGAAAGTCATCTCCATTTGCAGCGAGTTGTAATTCCAGCCGCCAAGCAAGCTGCTGAGGCCGATGTTTATCCAGCGCGGCGGATAAAAGACAGCCGCCTGCGGATCGGCAATGAAAGGCAAGCCCGCGTAATTGTAAGGATTCCAAAGCGGGATTTCGCCCGCCGTCATGCGCTGATATTGGTAGGTCGCCCAAGTGAAAAACTGGCCCGAGAAATCGCCCACTTCCACCGAAGCCTGGTCGGCCGCGATCGGCGTGAAGAGCCGCCAGAAAAACAGCAGCCAAAGCAAGACGAGCGCGGCGATAGCGCGCAGGTCAGGGTTATTCGAAAGCTGCTGAAGCCGCCGCATGGAGGCGCTCCTCTACAGGCAAGTCTCAAAAAAGGCGAGAGTCTGGCGGGCGATCTCGTCCCAGGCGAATCGCTTTCCCAAGGCCGCGGCGCCTTCCCGCAGCAGACGGAGTTGCTCGCGATCGCTGGCCAGCCGGTCGATCGCCGCTGCAATCGCCTCGGCCGACCCAGGCGCGACCAGCCACAGATTGCGGCCGTGCTCAAAAGCGTCCACCGTCGGCGACGGCGTCGTGCTCAGGATCGCGCAGCCGGAGTGGATCGCCGCGATCAAACTGCTGCGCCGCGCCGACGCGCCATCGCGAAATGGCAGCGCCACCAAATCCGCCGCCGCCAGCCAGCGCCCCACTTCGGCCTCGGGCAGATGACTCGTCCAGTGCGTCGCCTCTGCCAGCTGGCTTGCGTTTATGCGCTCGCGCAGCCGCCGCAGATACCCGGCGTCCTTGCCGCGATCGACCGTGTTGCTGCTGCCGCCAATGAATGCCAGCCGCAGATCATGGCCCGCCCCGCGCAGACAGGCGACCGCCTCCACCAAGAGATCGACGCCCTTGACTGGCTTGATGAAGCCGAAATGTCCGATAAGCAAGGTCTTGTCATTCGCGCCAGCCGTCGCTCGCAGCGACTTACGCTCGTCCGGCGATAGCTGAGCGCGGGCGACGCTGCTGCCGATGGGGATGAGCTTGCAGCGCTGGTGAAAGCGCAAGGCGGCGTCGTCCTCGGCGTTGGTCGTGATGATCCCCGCCGATGAGCGCGCCAGCCGCTGGACGATCCAGGGACGCATCCGCCCCGCCTTGGGGAAAAGATAGGGCGCGCGCAGATCGTGAAAGGTGGTCGCCAGGGGCGCGCCAAGAATGGAGGGCGCAAAGTGTATCCAGGGCGCCATGTCAAAGGCGGCCGTCTGATAATGCAAATTCACGATCTCGAGGCGGTTTTCGGCTGTCCAGCGGCGCATCGCCGGCAAGCTGCCCGGTCCCCAGCCATCGATCGTCGCCAGTGGCAGCGTTTCACTGACCGTGCCCCGCCGGCTGAGGATGCGCAAGTCGTGCCCCTCCGCCGCCAGCCTCCCCGCCAAGACGCGACAGTGCGCGCCAATCCCGCCAGGCATCGGCGGGTACTCGCCGCTGATGATGCCGATCCTCATATTTTCGCCTTCAAGCCGCTGCGCAGCACCTGCCAATAGACTCGCATTCGCCGCGCCCGCAGTTCGCGTTTGTGGCCCAGCAAGCCCTTGAGGCTCTCCAGGGCCAGCTGCCACGCGAATTGCAGCAGGAGCAGCAGACGCAGGACCAGATACTGCCCAAATCCATGATGTTTGCGGAAGTAGCGCAGCTTGCTGCTGTGAAAGCTGATCTGCTTGAATGCGACCGCTTGCTCGCTGCTCTTGCCGCCATGATGCGTGATGCGCGCGCCGCCATGATAAAAGACGCGCCAGCCAGCCTGCTTGGCTCGCCGACAATAATCCAGTTCCTCGTAATACATGGCGAAGCCCGCGTCCAGCGCGCCGATGTCCGCGTATACTTCCCGCCGCAGTAGCAATGCCGAACCCTGCGCCCAGTCGCATTCCAGGATCGCGTCGTCGGCGCATTCAAGCATGCGATAGTGGCGCTCAATGGAAGCGGGAGCGAAAGGCGCGAACCAGGAACTTTCGAAGAGGCCCGTCCAGAGCGTCGGGAAGCGGCGGCGCGTCGACTGATGGCTGCCGTCGCTGTTGCGGGTGTGCGGGCCGACGATTGCCGCATGCGGGTTCGCTCGCATGAAATCCAGCAGCGTAGTCAGGGCGTCGGGCGCCACTTCGGTGTCGGGGTTGAGCAGCAGCAGAAACTCGCCGGCGGCGCGCTCCAGAGCCAGGTTGTTGGCGCGGACGAAGCCGATATTCTCCCTTTGCTCCAGCACGCGCGCCTGGGGATGCTTGGCGCGGGTCATGTCGGCGCTGCCATCGTCGCTGGCCGAATCGACGACGAAGATTTCGCTCTCCGGAATCGCTGCCAGAGCCGCGTCCAGGCTCGCCAGGCATTTGTCCAGCAAGTCGCGCACATTCCAGCTGACGATGATGATGGAGATAACCGGCAAGTCGCTCGCCCTCGTGGCTGGCTGCAGCTGGCAGTTTAGCAGGGTTTGGCGGATTCGGAGAGCGCCAGCCGTCGCCTTTGTCGCTCAGCGCTCCAGGCGAAAGAGCCGCTCCGCGTTGGCAGTCGTCTGCCGCGCCATGGCGTCGGCGGTCATGCCCCGCAGCTCCGCCAGCTTGGCGTTGATATAGGGCAGCCAGGCGGGCTCGTTGCGTTTGCCGCGCCGCGCTTGAGGCGCCAGGAAAGGCGCGTCCGTCTCGATTAGCAAGCGGTCGACGGGCGCTTGACTGGCGACACGCCGCAACTCGTCCGCTTGCTTGTAAGTGATCGGACCCGTGAAGCCGAGGTAGAAACCCAGGTCGATTGCGCGCCGGGCGATTGGCCAGCTGGCGGAGAAAGAGTGCAGCGCGCCGAGCCGCCCGCGCAAGCTCGCCGGCGTCGATGGCGCCCAGGTCTCCAGGACATCCAGCAGGTCGTCGCTGGACTCTCGGTTGTGAATGATGACGGGCAGCTCCAGCTCGGCCGCCAGGTCCAGCTGCGCCTCCAATGCATGAATCTGCTGTCGTTTCGGGCTCCGGTCCCAATGATAATCCAGCCCGATCTCGCCAATGGCGACCAAGGCCGGATCCTCTGCCATGCGCCGCAGTTCGGCGACATCGCCCGGGCGAAAGTCCGCGCTGCTGTTGGGGTGGATGCCGGCCGCGGCGAAGATTCCGTCGTGCGCCCGCGCCAGCGCCAGGGCTTGCTCAGCGCTCTCCAGGTCGATGGCGGGGACGATAATGCCCTCGACGCCGGCTTGCCGCGCCCGCTGCAGCACCGCGCCGCGATCTTGGTCGAAGCGCTCGAAGTAAAGATGGCAGTGCGTGTCGACCAGAGCCATCAAATGACCTGGCTGGGGTCGTCGCGCAGCTTCTTGAGGTCTGCCTCCACCATCATGCCGATGAGTTCTTCAAAGCTCACCTGGGGCTGCCAGCCGAGCGCGCGCTTGGCTTTGGCGGGGTCGCCCACCAGCAGATCGACTTCGGCGGGCCGCATGAAGCGCTGGTCTTGCACGGCATAATCGCGCCAATTCAGGCCGACATGCCCAAAGGCGACTTCCAGCAGGCGCTGCACCGAGTGGGTCTCGCCGGTCGCGATGACAAAATCTTCAGGCCTGTCTTGCTGCAGCATCAGCCACATGGCTCGCACATAATCGCCAGCGAAGCCCCAATCGCGCTTGGAATCGAGATTGCCGATGCGGATTTCGGCGCCCAGCCCCAGCTTGATTTTGGCGGCGTGATAGGTGACCTTGCGGGTGACGAATTCCATGCCCCGCCGCGGCGATTCATGATTGAACAAGATGCCGCTGCAAGTGAAGAGGTCGTAGCTTTCGCGATAATTCACCGTGATCCAGTGCCCGTAAACTTTCGCCACGCCGTATGGGCTGCGCGGGTAGAAGGGAGTCGCTTCGGTCTGCGGCACCTGGCGCACTTTGCCGAACATTTCGCTGCTGGAGGCTTGGTAAAAGCGGATGGCGGGGTTCACGGCGCGGACGGCTTCCAGCATGCGGGTCACGCCCAGGCCGGTGATGTCGCCGGTGAACACGGGCTGATTCCAGGAAGTGGGCACGAAGCTCTGCGCCGCCAGGTTGTAGACCTCGTCCGGCTCGGTGGCGCGGATGGCGGTGATGAGGCTGCTCAGATCGCCCATGTCGCCCTGCACCATGCGGAGCTGACTCTGAATATGCTGGATGCGCTCGTAGCGGACCGTGCTCGTCCGCCGCACCATGCCATAAACTTCGTAGCCCTTGGCCAGTAAGAACTCCGCCAGGTAGGAGCCGTCTTGGCCGGTGATGCCGGTGATCAGCGCTTTCTTCGTCATCCGTTCCTATCCTTCAGCCTTGCTTCGGGCAGTCGCGGTGCTGGCGGAGGCGGCAGTCCCCCAGCACATCGCGCAGGGCGCCTTCAAAGCTGTGCGCCGGCCGCCAGCCGGTATGGCGTCGCAGCTTGGTGGCGTCGCCGCGGATTTCCGGCACATCGACCGGGCGCAGCCGCTGGGGATCGACCCGCGTTTCAATGGCGGCGCCGGTCAAGCCGAGCAAGGCGTCCAGCAGCTGCCCGATGCTGCGGGCGACGCCGGAAGCGACATTGTAAGCCTCGCCGGGCTTGCCCTTTTCCACGATTAGCTGGTACGCGCGGACGATATCGCGGACATCGGTGAAGTCGCGTTTCGCCGCCAGGTTGCCCACATAGATAACCGCTTCCGCCTCGCCTTCCTCAATTCGGGCGATTTGGCTGGCGAAAGCTGGCGCGACAAAGCGGCTGTTCTGCCCCGGCCCGATGTGATTGAAGGGCCGCGCCCGCATAATCGGCAGGTCATGACTCAAATAATATTGCAAACCCAGCATGTCCTGCGCCACCTTGCTCACGCTGTAGGGATTGGTCGGGCGGATCGGCGTGTCCTCGTCCATTGGCAGGCGCTCCGCCTCGACGGCGCCATAAATCTCGGCCGAGCTGACGATGAGGATCCGCGGCGCGATGCCGAGCTCCAGGCAAGCGCGGATGATGTTCAGCTGGGCGCGGATGTTGTTCTCCAGGGTCTCCCAGGGGTCTTCAAAGGAGCGCGGCACAAAGGCTTGGGCGGCGAGGTGATAGATGGCGCCGGGCTGGACCGCCTCCAGCAGTTCGCGGGTTTGCCGCGGGTCTTTCAAATCCAGCTGACGCGCTTCGGCGACGGCGGGGTGAACGCTTTCGCCTGGCGCCCAGGTCGTGCCGATAAGGCGCGCGCCCGGCGAAGACTCGGCGATCTGGGCCGCAAGATGGTGGCCCACGAAGCCGCCCGCGCCCGTGATTAAGACGCGCAAAGCCGAGGCCCGCCTGGTTCCAGACTTCCGCTGAGTGTGGCGGCGACGCCGTGAAAGGCAGGCATGGCTGCGCTCATCCCGGGGCGCGCCGATCCAATGTCAGGACGCCCAGCGCGTCGTAGACATTGAGCAGGCTCCGCACATAGTCGCGGTTGTAGAGCCGGCCGCGGAGCAAGAGCCGCAGATAATGCGCCGCTACCCAGCCGTCTTTCTCGGCATAGCGGGCGCGCAGCCATTGACCGTCTTCCGTGACGCCGTCGATGGCGACCATCGCCCCGGCCGGGATCAGCTCCAGCGACAAGGCGTCGGCCCTGGGAGCGGCCCGCAAATGCAGCTTGGCGCCAGGATTCAGCGCGACTTCGCCGGAAATGCCTGGCAGCGCGGTCGGGGATGCGGGCGGCTCGTCGGCGACATCGACAAGGCTGCGGACCTCGCCGGGGACGCTCCCGCTGATGACCGGCAGCGCGGTGTCATCCAGTGCCCGCAGCGAAGCCAACAGCGCCGGCTCGCCCTTGAGCAGCACTTGAATGTAGGCGGCGCTGACCCAACCGCGTCTGAGCTTGTCCGCCTCCGGATGTTCGACATAAGCCCAGTCTTCGTCGGCGTCGAAGCCCGCGAGCTTCAGAAGCGCCCCTTGCGGCAGCTGTGCCAGCACTTCGCTTTGCGCATGGTTGCCCGCTCGCAGGTTGAGCATGGCGCCGGCCTCCAGCCGGTAGACCCGCGCGCTGATGCTTTCGGCGAGCTCCGGCGGCTGCATCGCTGTGCCGTGAGCGCCGCCCGGCTGGTTCTGTGGCGTCAAGGGCAGGCTGGCGCGCCGCTGATAATTGCCGTGCCTGCTATACAGACGCAGATAATGCGCGTTTACCCAGCCATTGAGCAAGCCGCCATCGGGCGTAAGATAGCTGGCGAAGAGCCAGGTCTCGCGCGCTTCCAGGTCCTCGGTCAAATCCAGGACCAGCGCCGGATCCTCCGTGTATTCGCTCAAGTCGATGGGCATGTCCGACTCTTCGCCCTCGTCAAAGCTGGAGGGGCCGCGTCTGCCCAGCACAATGAGACGCGCTTCGGGCGGGATCAAGCCAAGCGACAGTGCTTGCGCGCTGGGGTATTGGCGCATGTGCAGCCGCCCGCCAGGATCCAGGATGACGATGCCGTAGGGGCTGCGAGGCCGGAACTCCGCTGGCTGGTCGGTCTCTGGCGGCGTCTCGGTTTCTGTCGCCGATTCCGTTTCGGGCGGTTCTGCGGCGCTGGCAGGCCTCATTGGGTGGCCGGGGAAGATCGACTGAATCTGACGCTCGCGGTAGGCCTCCATGACCAATGCGCGCGGCGGGGTGAAGGCGTTGCCTTCCAGCACGACCAAGAGGTAATGCGAGCCGCCGAAAATGTACAAGCCAGGACCAGCGATCTCGCCTTCTTCGCCGTCAATGTCCAGGCTTAGCGCGAGCGACGCCGGTCCTGACCAAACTTCTACCGGACCGCCAAGCTCCGCGAAGCCGATGTTGGGCTGGAAAACAGCGCCGTTATCCAGTCGCGCCAGCTGGACGCTGCCATTGGGCATGGCGTTAACCAGGCTCAGCACGGCGCCGGCTGCGTCGGGAATGGGCAAGTCGTCGGCGTAAGACTCGATAGTTAAGGCGGCGGGCGAGCCCAGCGCCATCACGGTCTGCATTTGGCCGGCCTTCACTTCCAGGTCGGCCGACAGCAGCTTCGTCCCCGCGAGGCTGAGGCTGAGCTGGCGCGCCCCGGCGGGAATGGCGAGGTGCGGCGTCGGCGCGGCGAAGGCCAGCCCAGGCACGACGAGCGCGCCATCAACATTGATGTCCAGCGGGGCGGCGCCTTGCCCGGCATGGAGGAAACGGATTCCACCGTCGCCTTCGCCCTGGTCGGCCGCGGCGATGGCATGGATAAACTGCGGAGAAGCGGCGTCGCCGTGGACGACGACCGTGCTGAGCGCCCCGGCCGGCAAGCCAAGCGGAAACTCGAGCAGCGTCTCTCCGGCGTCGCTCGTCTTCAGAGCCAAGTCGAGCCGGGCCGCGTCCAATTCCATGAACGGGCTGGAATCGCCGCTCGCCAGATCCTCCGCCAAGATCGCGCCGTCATCTGCTACCAAGTCAAATGCAGCGCCGTCGGACAAGGCGTTGACCACTTGCAGCCGCGCTATGGGGAAGTCGAGCCGGCTCAAGTCGGCCGGTGCGGTTTGGAACGGCGGAGCGCCCGCCAGCAGGATCGTCGCATCGGTATTCAGCGCGATCTCGCCGTCGAAAGCGGTTGGCGCCAGGCCGGCCGGGGTCGCGGACAGGGCTGTCTGGCTCGCCGGGATTCGCACAAAACTTGAGGCGCTTGCGTATTCGATATTCGCCAGGGCCAGTTCGCCGTTGATGTAGATGTCCAGCGCCCCGTGATCGGCCGCCAGATGAATGAAGCGAGCGCGGACCTCGTCTTGAGCCTGGAGGCCGCCCGCGCAAAGCAAGAGCAGCGCCAGCCACCACAGCCGCGCCATGTTTGGCTCGCGAATTTTGCTTGCTGTTCCGTTCACTTTGCCGTCTCCGCCCGCGCCAGTCTTGCGGGCCTGCGCCCGGCGCGCTAAGTGCCTTCCTGCCATTGATTCAGGTAGGCTTCCTGCTCGTCGGTCAAGGAGTCGATGCCGACGCCCATCGCCAGCAGCTTCAGCCGCGCGATTTCCATGTCCACATCGACAGGGATAGTATAGACTTGGGGCCCTAGATTTTCCACATTGCGCGTCAAGTACTCCGCGCCGAGAGCCTGGTTGGCGAAGCTCATGTCCATCACCGAGGCCGGGTGCCCCTCGGCCGCGCTCAAATTGATGAGCCTGCCTTCGCCCAATACATAGATGACGCGCTCGCCCAGCCGGTACTGCTCGACGAAGGGCCGCACCAGGCTGGGCGCTTCATCCGCCATTTCCGCCAAGCCCTCAAGGTTGATCTCGACATTGAAGTGCCCGCTGTTGCAGACGATGGCGCCGTCTTTCATGCGCTCGAAGTGGCTTGCGTCGATCACATTGATGTCGCCCGTCGCCGTCACGAATATGTCGCCAACAGCCGCCGCCTCCAGCATGGGCATGACGCGGTAGCCGTCCATTACCGCCTCCAGCGCGCGCAGCGGATTGACCTCGGTGACGATGACATTCGCGCCCAGGCCCGCGGCCCGCATGGCGATGCCCCGGCTGCACCAGCCATAGCCAGCCACCACCACCACCCGTCCAGCCAGCAAAATGTTGGTGGCGCGGATGATGCCGTCCAAGGTGCTCTGTCCCGTGCCATAGCGGTTGTCGAATAGAAACTTGGTCGAGCTGTCGTTGATGGCGATGACGGGGAATTGCAGCGCGCCGTCCTGCGCCATCGCCCGCAAGCGGATGACGCCGGTGGTGGTCTCTTCGGTGCCGCCGACGACCTCGTCCAGCAGCTCGCGCCGGTCTTTGTGAATCGTGCCAACCAGGTCCGCGCCGTCGTCCATGGTGATGTGCGGTTTGTGATCCAGCGCGGCGTGAATGTGCTGGTAATAGGTGTCGTTGTCCTCGCCCTTGATGGCGTAGACCGGGATCTCGTCATGCGCCACCAGCGAAGCGGCGACATCGTCTTGAGTCGACAGCGGGTTGGAGGCGGTGAGCACGACATCGGCGCCGCCGGCTTGCAGGGTCTGCATCAGGTTGGCGGTCTCGGTAGTCACATGCAGACAGGCCGAAACGCGCAAGCCATCCAGTGGTTTCTCTTTGGCGAAGCGCTCGCGGATTTGCCGCAGCACGGGCATTTCTCTGCCCGCCCAGTCAATGCGGTAACGCCCGCCAGTGGCTTGCTCCAGGTCCTTGATGTCATGCGCGACGGTCATGTCTTCTCCCATCAATCGAGGCAGAGGCTAATCGCCGGCATTTTAGCATAGAGGCGCCGCTATGTCGCCGCGCAAGTCGACGCGCTTTGCAAAGGGCCGACCAAGTCTGCGTCGACGAGCCCGCCCGCCGCAGCAATGAATAATGCGTAACAGTGATAGAGTGATTCGCGGGCTGGCCGGCGGTTCGCCTTCGAGCGCGGCACCGCGTCTCAGGCTTGCGGCAGGCAGTCCAGCGCGCCGGCGTCATCGCTCAGGCTGCGGAAGCGCGCCACGAATTCAACAAGCGTGAAGCGGTGATTCTGGGTGCCGACGACTTCCAGGGCGTAGGTCGCGCTCAAGGCGCCGATTTGGGCGCAGAGCCCTAAGGGCAGGTTCTTGCTCAAGCCAAACAGCAAGCCCGCGCGATAGGCGTCGCCGGCGCCGGTTGGGTCGGCGATCGTGTCCGGCGCGAAAGCCTCCACCGTCTGTTCGCCGCCGCCCGCGTACACGGTGGAACCCCTGTCGCCGGCGGTGATGACGACGATCTCGACCGTGTCGCGCAGATCCTCCAGCCGGAGCCCGGTTTTCTCGTAAATGACGCTGGCTTCATAGGCATTGACGACCAGCATGCGCGCGCCCTGCAAACCCCGACGCAGCTCGTCGCCGCTTAAGCGCGCCACTTGCTGGCCCGGGTCGTACATGAAGCGGATCCCGCGTTGCCGGCACTCGTCGCAGAGACGCGTCATCGCCACGGGATCGTTGGGCGAAATCACGGCGATATCGGGTTTGCCCGGCAAGACATCGGCGATTGCGTATTCCCGCGCCAGGTTCATCGCGCCGCCGTAAAAGAAGGCGAGCTGATTGTTGTCCTCGTCGGTGTTGGCGAAGAAGGAGGCGGTGAAGACATCGTCGCGCTGGATCACCGTGCCGCAGTCGACGCCGCAGTCCTCCAGCCAGCGTCGATAATCGCCGAAATCGCGCCCGACCACGCCCATCAATTTGGGCCGCTCGCCAAACAGGGCCAGCGTGAAGGCGATGTTCGCCGCCACCCCGCCCCAGTGCTTGGTCATGTCGTCAACCAGGAAACTGAGACTCAGGTTGTGCAGCTCGCCGGCGATGAAGTGCTCCTGGAAGCGGCCGGGGAAACGCATCAGGTAGTCGTAGGCGATGGAGCCGGTAACCAGAATCTGCATCGGTGGCATCCGCTTCATAGAAATTGGCGCAGCGGCGGAGTATAACGCAGAGGGCGCGCGCGGCATACGGATAATCCAGCGGCTGCGACAAAGGCCATGTCATTCGACTGGCGTCGAGGCAACTCTGTGCGTCGCCCACATGCAAGCGCGATGTCTTCGTTCGGAGGCGGGCGACATGCTACATCGCCCCTACACAGATCTACGCTGCGCCCCTCAAAGCGATTCGCCGGCGACGGCTCTTGGCAGGCTCTCGTTGAATGGCGGGCGCGCGACGCCCTGCTCAGTGATGATGCCGCTCAGGTAGCGATGCGGGGTCACATCAAAGGCTGGGTTCAGCGCCTTGAAATGCGCCGGCACAATCTCGCTGCCATAGGGCGTCGTCACTTCGGCGGGATCGCGCTCTTCAATGGGGATCTCGTCGCCGCTGCCCAGGCTCAAGTCGATGGTCGAAGTCGGCGCGGCGCAAAAAAAGGGAATGCCATGCGCTTCCGCCAGGATGGCCAGCTGGTAAGTGCCGATTTTGTTGGCGAAGTCGCCATTGGCTGCCACGCGGTCCGCCCCGACCAAGATGATGTCGACCGCGCCCTGGCGCATGAAGTAGCCGGCCGCGGTATCCGGGATGATGTCGTAGGGGATGCCCTGCCGCTCCAGCTCCCAGGCGCTCAATCGCGAGCCCTGCAAGCGCGGTCGGGTCTCGTCGAGGAGGACGCGGATTCGCTTGCCGCTTTCGTGGGCTGCGCGGGCGACGCCCAGTGCCGTGCCGTAATCCACCGTGGCCAGGGAACCCGTGTTGCAATGGTGCAGGATGGTGGCGCCCTCAGGCACCAGGTCCGCGCCGTGCGCGCCAATCCGTCTATTGACGCCCACATCGTCATCGGCGATTTGCTGCGCCGCCGCCAGCAGCGCGTCGCCCAGGGCGTCGACATCGTGGAATCCGCCGCCGCTCGCGATCTCCAGCAGCTGGTCGACGGCCCAGGCCAGGTTCACCGCCGTCGGCCGCGCCCCTTTCAGCAGCGTCGCCGCTTGCTGGAGCTCGCCGACGAGGGCGTCGACGCTGGTCGCCGCGCTTGTCTTCGCCGCCAGCGCCATGCCAAAGCCGGCAGCCGCCCCGATCGCCGGCGCGCCCCGCACGGTCATGTTGCGGATGCTCTCCGCCACCGCCGCAGCCGTCTCCAGCCGCGCCAGCTCCAGCGCCCAGGGCAAGCGCCGCTGGTCGATCATCTTGACGGCGTCGCCGTCCCACTCGACAGATCGCATGCCTCGTTCCTGTATGTGGCTGGCGGCGATGTCAAGCGTCTGTCGCCACGCAGGCTCAAGCGGTGGCTAGCCGGCCTGGGCTACCAGGATGCCTAGCTGCTCGATTGTCGGCTGCGTGCCCACCGGGCTCTGCATCAAGGGTCCGGCGCCATAGCGGATCATGACTGTCGGCGTGCCGCGGACATTCATCTGGGTGGCCAGGCGCGCGTCGACATCGGCTTGCGTCGCGTCTTGCGCGCATTCCAGCAGATCGGTGTAAGGCAGGTCCATCATTTCGGCGAAGCTGCGCGACGAGCTGTCGCTGAAGCGGCGGGCGCTGGCGATTTCGAAGAGCCGGTCGTGCGCTTCCCAGAATGAACCCGGGCGCAGCGCGTCGGCGCATTCAGCCAGGGCGCCAGCCAGCGGCGAGTAGCCGGGGTCGACCACCGGCAGAATGCGATACTCGAAGCGGGCCAGCCCCGGCGCCACATACTGCTCGATGAATTGCTCGGTGGTGGCTTTGTAGCGCTGGCACGACGGGCAGAGGAAGTCTTCGAAGGCCACGACTGTGATCGGCGCGGCCGGGTCGCCCAGGACGAAGCCGCCGTCGTCTTGCCGCCCTTGCGGGATCTGCGCGTAATCCACCTTGAGCTCGCTGAAGGAGCTCTGGCTGGAGAGCGCGACGAAGGCGATGGCGACGATCACCGCCACCAGCCCGATCGCGCCCAGGATGATCCAGTTTCGCCGCGGCGAGCTCTTGAGTGTCTGCATCGCTTGCCTGTCCTCATCTTTTCGCGTACTGGGGCGCGCGAGGCTTGCCGTCTCTGCGCCAGCCACCCGAATCCTACAAAGCTTTGGGCGGGTCGTCAATCGCGCGCTTCCTGGCTTGGCTGGATTATAATCGAGGCAGCGTCGCCGGCGCGCCAGACTCAGCGGAGGGCAAACCCATGCGCATGATCGACTTGATAACGAAGAAACGCGATGGCGGTTCCCTTGGCGAGAGCGAGATCCGCTTCTTCATCGATGGCTGCGCAAGCGGCGCGATTCCGGATTATCAGCTCGCCGCTTTGCTGATGGCGATCACGCTAAATGGCATGAACCGCGCCGAGACCGCCGCCATGACCCTGGCGATGGCGGAATCGGGCGATATGCTCGATCTGTCAGACATCACCGATTACGCCGTCGACAAGCACTCTTCGGGCGGCATCGGCGACAAGACTTCCCTGGTCGTCTTGCCCCTGGTGGCTGCCTTTGGAGTGCCCATCGCCAAGATGAGCGGGCGCGGCCTCGGCTTCAGCGGCGGCACCCTGGACAAGCTGGAATCGATCAGCGGCTTCAATGTCAATCTGAGCGATGCCGAGTTCCGGCGGATCGCGCGCGAGACGGGCGTCGTTATCGCCGGGCAGAGCGCCTCACTGGCGCCGGCCGACGGTCTTTTGTACGCCCTGCGCGATGTCACCGCCACGGTGGAGAGCGTGCCGCTGATCGCCAGCAGCATCATGAGCAAGAAACTGGCGGCCGGCGCCAGCGGCATCGTGCTGGATGTCAAAGCGGGTCGGGGCGCTTTCATGAAGACCGTCGACGAAGCGCGGTCTTTGGCCTCAGCCATGGTTCAGATAGGCGTCGACGCCGGGCGCGACATGGTGGCGCTGCTCTCCAATATGGCACAGCCCTTGGGCTACGCCGCCGGCAACGCCCTCGAAGTGGCGGAGGCGGTCCGGACTCTGCAGGGTGGCGGACCCGGCGACTTCCGCGCCCATTGCATCGCGGTGGCGGCGCAGATGCTGCGGCTGGCCGGCCGGGGCCAGCGCTGGCAAGAGCTGGACTCGTCCCGCCCCGAGCTCGAGCGGATGCTGGACGGCGGCGCCGCCTTCGAGCGTTTCGTCGCCATGACTCGCGCGCAAGGCGGCGACAGCGCCCAGCTGGAAGATCTAAGCAAGCTGCCCCAGGCGCGGCTGCGGCGCGATGTGCTGGCGCGGCGGGGTGGCTGGGTCGCGGCTGTGCTGGCGGAGAAAGTTGGCTGGGCGACCCTGGCCCTGGGCGCGGGCAGAACCCGCAAAGGCGAAGCCATCAATCACGCGGTGGGCGTCGAAGTCTGGGCGAAAGTCGGTGACAAAATCGCGTTGGACGACCCATTTCTGACTATTCACGCCGACGACGAAGCGAGCCTGGGCGCGGCCATGGAGGCTCTGGAAGGCGCGATCCAATTCAGCGAGAGTCCGGTGGCGCCGCTCCCGCTGTTTCATGGCCTGGTCGATGGCGCAGATCTCTAGCCGCTGCCGCCGGAGCAGACATTTGCCAGGTGCTCTTCATAGCTGACGGCGAAGACATGATAATGCGAGCCATCGCAGGCGGCGTGGAAGAAAAAGTATGGCGACTCGGCCGGGTAGACGGCGGCGCGAATTGCGGAGAGGCTGGGGCTGGCGATGGGGCCAGGCGGCAAGCCCCGCTGCAAGAATGTGTTGTAGGGCGATATGACGGCTTGAAAATCGGCGAATGTGATGGGGGGCCACCAGCTGCCCCGCGCTCCATGCAGGCTATATTGCACTGTCGGGTCGGCCTGGAGCGGCATGCCCGCCGCCAGCCGATTGTGATAGACCCCCGCGATGCTTGGGTGTTCGTCGCGCCATACCGCTTCCCGCTCGATGATGGCAGCCAGGCTCGCCGCTTTATGCAGGGTCCAGCCCCGCGCCAAAGCCTCGTCGCGCAGCTCGTCGCCGACGCGCTCGCGAAAGGATCGCAGCAATGCCTCGCGCAGGCCCGTCGCGCTGATATCGGGCTCTAGCTGGTAGGTGTCGGGGAACATGAAGCCTTCCAGCGACGCGCCTTCCGGGATGCCAGCCCAGGCCGCAAAAACTGGCGGCAGAGCAGCGCCCTCGCCGACCACTGCCAGAAACTCGCCGCCGCTGAAACCGAAGAGGCCGTTGTCGTCGATCAGCGCCGCCAGCTCTTCAATGCGCGCGCCCTCGGGGCTGCGGAAAGCGATGAAGCTCCGGCTGGAATCGGTCAGGATCTCGGCGATCTGCGCGATGGACTGCGTCCGATTGAGAAAGTAGAGGCCAGCTTCAAAGCGCCTGTCGTAACCCTCCGCCCGCGCGTAATCGACGAAAAGCCGCGGATCCCGCACCAGCGACGCTTCACCAAGGTCTTCCGCGATGTCGGCGGCGCTGGCGCCTGGCGCAATCTCAAAGCGTATCGGACTGGCGTCGCCGCTGTAGGGCTGCTGCAGTTCCGCCTGCCGCGCCCGCAGCTGCAGCCGCAAGAAGGCCACTTGCGCGATATCGATTATCCGCCCGTCGCCAGCCAGCAGCAAGATCAGCGCGACGCCAATGCAGAGCAGCGCCAGCATGGCAAAACCAAGAACGCAGCCTTGAGTCGCCCGCCGCGCGTCGTCCGCCATCGGCGCCTGCTAGCCGGCCGCCGTCTCGCTGGCGAGCGCGTTCATGTCGACCAGTTCGTCGCTGAGGACTGCATTTTCCAGGTTGCGCAGCACGGTGACCCAGGTCCGGCCCGGCTTCAGCAAGATGGGCGCGTTTTCGGCATAGATCAGGCTGAGGGCCTCGCCACGGTTGCGGCTCTGCCGGCGCCAGTGCCCGGAATGCGCCTCGCCGTCGCGCAAGACCAGAGCCCGCCCTTGCCCCCAAAGCGCGACTTCGTACGATTCATTGAGCGCGCCCGCCTCGAAAAGATCGGGCCGGCGGTTGTGCGCCGCTTGCAGCATAATCAGGTTGTCCGCCCAGAGCTGCTCGCCATCGGCCGCGTCGATGTGGGGCGCGCCGTCGCTGTAACGCAGGAAGCGCCCGCTGTCTTCGTCGTACTGCCAGCGCGTGTCCGTCCGGTTGTACCAATTGATGTAGATGTCCCGCGCGGTCTCGCCGGCGCGGCTTGGCTGCAAACCAAAGGCGAAACCGAGGGCGCGATAGCCGAAGTTGACATTGCGGCGGCTGGCGGCCTGCCACATTAGCCGCGCGTCGCCGAATAGCGTGTGCTCGTAGCCGCGGTCGCTGAAAGCTTCGTCGCGACAGAAACCGGCCGATTCGCAATTGTCGCCCAGCGATGGCGAAAGCAGCAGATAGCGATTGATGTTTTCTTTGTAGAGCTCGCGGATGGGACCGCTGGTGCCGGAGTAAGCGAGCAAGCCGGCGTACATCGTCAGCAGCTCCATATCGACCAGGCGGGCGCTGCGCACGGAGCCGACTCTTTCAGGCGCCTGGCTGCGGAAGATGGCGGCGAAACGCGTGACTCCGCCCTCGGATTCGAATTCATAGACCAGGTCCGCTTGGTTCAGCGCCTTTTGCGGGCGAACCTTGGGCGGCCAGTTGGAGATCTTGACGATGAGATTGCGGCGCTGGCTGGCTTCGTCGCTGGGGTAGGGCAGGCCAGTCAGCGGATTGAGGCCCCGCGGGTAGCTGCGCGGGCCGACCGTTTCGCTGGCGCCGGGCGCATACGCGTCGGCAATCAGCCGGCTCAGGATCATGGGCGACTTGAGGCGGTTGTCCGGCGTCGGCGTCGCCGATGGAGTCGGGCTGGGGCTGGGCGTCGGGCTGCTCGTCGGCCTTGGCGCGATCGTTTGGCTGGGCGTCGGAGTCGCTGCCAGGTCCTGCGCCCGCGCGCCGCTCGCGCAAAGAAGCAAGGCCACGAACAGCGCGCAGGCACGCGCCGCCTTGGCGCTCGACAGCGACAAATTCTCGTTTGCCATACGCGCGTCCCGGAAAAACATCGACAGTAGTATAGGGAAGCGCCACTGCCTAAAGCAAGCCACAGTCACTATAATGGGCGAATCGCAGCCCACAGTAGCGAGCGAGCGAACTATGCCAGGTCGGCGTCTGCTGATCAGTTACGCGCACCCGGACGACGAGAGTTTCGGCTTGGGCGCAGCCATCCCCAAGTGGATCGACGACGGCGTCGATGTCTATTTGATCTGCGCCACCAATGGCGAATCGGGCAATGTGCCAGCCGAGCTCCGCGGCAAATTCGGCAGCGTCGCCGAGCTGCGTTTGAGCGAGCTGGAATGCGCCCGCCAATACCTGAAGTTCAAAGAAGTCTTCATGCTCGGTTATCGCGACAGCGGCATGACGGGCAGCGCCACCATCAGCCATCCGGAGTGCCTCGCGTATCTGTGGGAGCACGCTCCGGAGCGCGTCGCCGGCGATGTCCTCGCGATTTTGCGGCGGGTCCAGCCCCAGGTGGTGATCACTTTCAATCGCTACGGCGGCTACGGCCATCCGGATCACATCGCGATTCAGCGGGCGACCGCGCGTGCCTTCGAGGCGCTGCAAAATGGCGTGGAAGCGGGCGCCTACCGTCCGCAGAAGCTGTATTACGCCTCGTACCCCAAGTTGATGATGCGCCTGCGGGTCTGGCGGGCGCGTCTGCAGGGCAAGGATCCGCGGCGCATGGGCCGGAACGGCGATGTCGATTCGGTCAAGACTATGGAGAATGTTGAGCCGGCGCACGCGCGCATCCCGATCGCGGAGTATCTCGATGTCTGGGAGCAAGCCAGCCGCTGCCACGCCAGCCAGGGCGGCGGGCGCATGTCGCGGACTTCGCGTTTGTGGCGCCGGCTGCTGTATGGCAAGCAGGGCTTCACCCGGGCCTACCCCAAACCGGCCCGCAACCGCGTCGACGAAGACGATCTCTTCGCCAATGTCGCCCTGGACGACGCGGACTGACCGTCAGCCCTTTTCGGCGACGACGGCGTCGCCCGCCAGATAACGCGCTCGAAAGCGCTCGGCGTAGTCAGCGAATGTCCCGGCGATGATGGCGGCCCGCATCTTGCGCGCGTGCGAAACCAGAAAGTCGATGTTGTGCAGGCTGAGCAGGTAATGCGCCAGCAGCTCCTTCGACGCGACCAAATGCCGCAGGTAGCCGCGTGAAAACTGGCTCGCGTAATTGTCCAGCTCGGCGTCGATTGGCTGCTCGTCGCGCTTGTATTTCGCGTTGCGCAGGTTGACCCGCCCACTGTGCGTGAAAGCGGCGCCGTGCCGCGCCAAACGAGTCGGGATGACGCAGTCGAAGATGTCGACGCCGCGCCGCGCGCCCTCCACCAAGTCGTCCGGTTCGCCGACGCCCATCAAGTAGCGCGGCTTGTCGGCTGGCAGGCATGGCATCGTTTCGTCCAGCGTTCGGTACATTTCCGCTTTGGATTCGCCCACGGCCAACCCGCCGATGGCGATTCCTTTCAAGTCCATCTCGCTGACGAAGCGCGCCGATCGCTCTCGCAAATCGGGGAAAACGCCGCCCTGGACGATGCCGAAGAGGGCTTGCCGGCTGTCGTCGGGGTGGGCTTCGCGGCATTGCCTCAGCCAGCGATGCGTCCGCTCCACCGCCGCCCGGACTTCGTCGCGGTCTTGTGGCGGCGGGCACTGGTCAAGTGCCATGATGATGTCGGCGCCCAGATTTTGCTGGATTCGCATTGAGCGGGCCGGATCAAGGCGCTGCCGGCTGCCGTCAATGTGGCTGCGGAAAGTGACTCCCTCATCGTCGATGCGGTTAATCTCGGTCAAGCTAAAGACCTGGAAGCCGCCCGAATCCGTCAGAATTGGACCATCCCAGCGCATAAAGCCGTGCACGCCGCCCAGATCGCGCACGATCTCCGCGCCGGGCCGCAGCATCAGATGGTAAGTGTTCGCCAAAACGAGGCTCACCTGGAGCTCGCCTAGATCTCGCGGGGGAACGGCTTTGACGCTGCCGGCGGTGCCGACGGGCGCGAAGACCGGCGTGGGAATGTCGCCGTGGGGCGTGCGCAGTATGCCAGCCCGCGCCGCGCCATCCGTCGCCACGACTTCAAATTCGAATGCCATCATGCGTCCTTGCTCAGCGCCGCGCCCGAGCATTGTAGCACAGCCCTTCGCCGCCTCTTGACCGTCCGTTTCCCGCCGCAAACCTGATCAATTGGCTGCCATAGCCGGCCGCTGCTATACTGCCGGCCATGATTTCAAGCCACAGCGCGCTACAGTCGCAAGCCTGCGACGACCGCCTCAGCCGCGTCGAGATTGATTTGGCGGCGCTCGCCTCCAACCTGCGCTGGATACGGTCGCGGGTCGGCGCCGGGGTTGGCGTCATGGCGGTGGTCAAAGCCAACGCTTATGGTCATGGCGCGCCGGCTATCGCCAAGGCTTTGGCTGCGGAGGGCGTGGACGCGCTGGCAGTGGCCAACCTGGGCGAGGCTTTGGAGCTGCGGGCGGCGGGCGTCGCGCGGCCAATTCTCGTCTTGAGCTATGTCTCCCCCGAGGCGATTCCGCTGGCGATCGCGCAGGATCTGCGCCTGACTCTGTACGACCTGGACCTGGCGGCGGCGCATCTGGCGGCGGCTTCCCAGTGCGCGCGCCCGCTGAAGCTGCATCTCAAGATCGACAGCGGCATGGGGCGGCTCGGCCTGCTGCCTGGCGAGCTGGATCAACTCGGCTCGCTCTTGCGGGGCGCCACGGCGGATGTTGAAGGCGTTTACACGCATTTCGCCAGCGCCGACGATGATCCCGCCTTCACGCGCAAGCAGCTCGCGGTATTTGAGGACTCGGTTTCCAGCCTGCGCGCCGCCGGTTTCCACTTTGAGCGCATCCACGCCGCCAATTCGGCCGCCGTCGTCAACTGCCGCGAAAGCGCCTTCAACATGGTCCGGCCCGGCGTCCTGCTTTATGGCTTGCAGCCCATGCCGGAGCGACAGATTGTTGAAGGCTTGCGGGCGGTCATGCGCTGGACGACGGTCGTCGCCCAAGTCAAGACGCTGCCCTCGGGCAGTCCCGTTGGCTATGGCGGCGCTTACCGCACGCGGCGCCTCGAGCGCATCGCCGTGCTGCCGGTCGGCTACGCGGACGGCTTGCGGCGGACGCCCTCCAGCTGGCGCGAAGTCTTGATACGCGGGCGGCGCGCGCCCTTGGTCGGCCGGGTGAACATGGAGAAGATCAGCGTCAATGTCAGCCAGATTCCGGATGTCAAGATCGGCGATGAAGCCACCCTGCTGGGCAGGCAGGGCGATGAGGCCATCCGCGCCGAAGAAATCGCCGAATGGATTGACAGCAACAATTACGAAGTCGCCACTTCAGTTGCGCCGCGCTCGCCGCGCGTTCTGGTTTGACTGGATTATGACGAGAGCAGCGCGCGCAAGTCTTCGGCGATAGTTGCCGGCGGAATGCCAAAGTGGTAGCGCTTGATCCAGCGTCCGTCGCGATCGAGCAGGAAATAGCCGACCGTGTGATTGATCAAGTAGCCTGCCTCGCCATTTCCGCTGACTTCAAATGACAAGCCCAGCGGCGCGCCGGCCTGCCGAACGGCGGCTTCCTGGCCGGTCAAGCCCAGGATGCCATCCAGCTTGCGGAATGCGAAATAGTCGCGCAGGACTCGCGGGCTGTCGCGGGCGCCGTCGACGCTGATGAAGACGAAACTGGCCTGGCTCGCCATGTCGCCCAGCATGTCGCGAAGCGCGCCCAACTCGTCCAGGGTCAGCGGACAAATGTCGGGGCAATGCGTGAAGCCGAATGTCAAGAGCGCCAGCTTGCCTCGCAGATCGCTGAGTCGGGTGGACTCCCCGTGTTGATTGACCAGCGCGAAATCCGGCAGGGGCTGCGGCGGGTAGATGTCGATGACGCCGTCCAGGTCCGTGGCGTCGCCAGGCAGGCGGTCGGATGACTGAAACGCGCCAAGCCGCTCGGCGAGCAGGAAGAGCGAGAGCGCGCCGATGCCGATGAGCAGGCCCGCGATGACGCTGTAGAGCATGAACCGCCACGACAGGAAGGCGACTTGAGACCATTTGCGAGATTCCACGCCACACACGCTCCGACGCTTGACATGGGCGTCGCCCCGATTCTAGCAGCGATTCGCCGCTTCATACAGGCGAGGCGTCGGCGGCGGCGGGGCGGAAGCTGCCCAAACCGGCTTTCGGGCAATCGAGTTGGACTGTCGCCATAAGCGGAGACGCTTTGCCCTTTCCGTCCTCGGCAATAAAAGTCAGCGCGATTCCCGGTCCTGCTTGCGGGATGGCGGGGAAGGCGTTACACTGGCGCCACCTCATGGAGAGAGATTTCGTCCGCGGACGAGACGCCGAAGGGGCAAGCGCCAAGCCAGCCAACTTGCGTGAAACTCTCAGGCAAAAGGATCCTTGGGGGACAAGCTACTCTGAAGGTCGCGTGACCGACAGGGCGCATTCTCGGCAGAGGGCGCGCCCTTTTTGTTTACTGACTGGGGGGCAGGGCGATGGGCGAGTGGAAGACGCCGGCGGAATTGAAATACGCCGAGACCGACGAATGGTTCGCGGTGGAGGGCGACATGGTGAAGGCCGGCATCACCGATTACGCGCAGGATCAACTCAACGATATCGTGTATGTCGAATTCAAGGAGGCGGGCGAAGCGCTGGCGGCCGGCGATTCTTTCGGCGAGGTCGAATCGGTCAAAGCCGCTTCCGAAATCTACAGCGCTGTCGCTGGCGAGATTGTCGCCGTCAACAGCGAGCTGGAAGACGCGCCGGAGGCAGTCAACGCCGATCCTTACGGCGCCGGCTGGATGGTCCAGATCCGCGCCAGTGATCTGTCCGCGCTGGAGGCTTTGATGGACGCCGCCGCTTACGCCGCGTATTGCGACAGCCGCTAAGGCCAGGCGCTGAAAGGAAGGGCGCATCGTGAGCTACATCCCTCATACCGAGAGCGAAACGCGGGAGATGCTGGCGGAGATTGGCGTCGCGTCGATCGAGGATCTCTTTGGCGCCGTGCCGGTTTCGCATCGTTTCCCCAAGCTGGATTTGCCGCCGCCCATGAGCGAGATGGAAGTCGCGGCGGAGATGCTGTCCATCAGCGAAGCCAACGACCACGGTCAAGATTTCGCCATCTTTCGCGGCGCTGGCGCCTATCATCATTTCGTTCCGTCGGCGGTCAACCACATGCTGCTGCGCGGCGAATTCTACACCGCCTACACGCCCTATCAGCCGGAAATATCGCAGGGCACGCTGCAGGCGACTTACGAATATCAGAGCATGATGTGCGCGCTGACGGGCATGGACGCCGCCAACGCCAGCCACTACGACGGCGCCACCAGCCTGGCCGAGGCCATCACGGTCGCCCTGGAAGTCGGCCGGGGCAAGCGCAAAAAAGTCATCCTCAGCCACGCCATTCACCCGCATTATCGCGAGGTGGCGCGCTCCTACCATCAAGGGCGCGACATCCGCATCATCGGCGACAGGGGCCGCGGCGAAATCATCGATCTGATTGAAATGCTCGACGACGGCGCCGCCATGGTCGCCGTGCAGTATCCCAACTTCTTCGGTCAAATCGACCAGCTGCAAGGCTTGGCGGAAGCGGCTCATGCTCATGGCGCGCTGCTGGTGATGGTGGCGAACCCGATGGCGCTCTCGCTGTTCAAGAGCCCGGGCGAGCTGGGCGCGGACATCGTCGTCGGCGAGGGGCAGCCACTGGGTATCCCACTGGGCTTTGGCGGTCCCTATCTCGGCTACTTCGCCATCCGTCAGAAATATGTGCGGCGGATCGCGGGAAGGATCATCGGCGAGACGGTCGATGAAGACGGCAAGCGCGCCTTTGTCATGACCCTGCGGCCCCGCGAGCAAGACATCAAACGCGAGCGCGCCACCAGCAACATCTGCACCAATCAGGGCTTGATGGCGCTTTCAGCCTCGGTTTATCTGGCGCTGATGGGCAAGAACGGCTTGCGCAGGGTCGGCGAGCTCAACTATCACAAAGCGCATTACGCCGCCGCCGCCATCAACCAGCTGCCCGGTTACCGCGTCGACAAGAGCAAGCCCTTCTTCAACGAATTCGTCGTCGCCTGCCCGCGGCCGGTTTCGGAGATCAACGAGGCGCTTCTGGCGGAGGGTATCGTCGGCGGCTACGATCTGGGACAGCATTATTACCATCTGGAAAACCGCATGCTGGTCTGCGTGACCGAGCTCAACGCCAAAGACGAAATCGACCGCCTTGTGGAGCTGCTGGCGGATTTCTAGACGCGGCTGGCCGAGTCCCTGGCGCGTACGCTTGCAGGGGCGGCACTTGGCTCGTCCGCGCAAAAGCGAGAAAACGGGCGAGACGGTGGCTCGCCCAAAACGCGCGTCTGATTGCGTGAATCCGTTTCGGCGGGCGACATGCCGGGCAGCTCCTGCAATTGCAATGCTTCGAGAGTTGATGTGAAGGCGAGAACCATGCTCCAACCCCTGATTTACGACATCAGCGCGCCTGGCCGGGTCGGCGTCAACCTGCCCGAATGCGATGTGCCAAAGGCCGAATTGCCGAACGAACTGCTGCGCGACGAGCTGCCCTTGCCGGAAGTGGGCGAGGCTCAGGTCGTCCGCCACTTCGTCAAGCTGAGCCATCTCAATTATTCCATCGACCAGGGCATGTACCCCCTCGGCTCCTGCACGATGAAGTACAACCCCAAACTCAACGAAGACGCGGCGCGGCTGCCCGGCTTTGCCCAGCTGCATCCGCTGACCGACGAAAGCGGAGCGCAGGGCGCGCTCTTCCTGATGCATGAGCTGCAAAACTGGCTGGCTGAGATCAGCGGCTTCAAGGCGGTCAGCTTGAGTCCGGCGGCCGGCGCCCAGGGCGAATTCGCCGGCATCTTGATGATCCGCCAATATCACATCGACCGCGGCGAGGCGGAACGCGACCTCATCCTCGTGCCGGACAGCGCCCATGGCACGAACCCGGCCACCGTGACCATGGCTGGCTTGCGCGTGCAAGAGCTGCCGGCCGACGCCCAGGGCAATGTCGACCTGGGGGCTTTGCGAGCCGTCTGCCAGGGCGAAGCGCGGCATCGCATCGCGGGCATGATGATGACCGTGCCCAGCACCCTGGGGCTCTTCGAATCGACCATCGTCGATGTCATCGCCGCGGTGCACGAGGCGGGCGGCTTGATGTACATGGACGGCGCCAACATGAACGCGCTCATGGCGGTGGTCAAGCCAGGCGAGCTCGGCTTCGATGTCATGCATTACAACCTGCACAAGACCTTCTCCACGCCTCATGGCGGCGGCGGGCCAGGCAGCGGCGCGGTCGGCGTCAACGCGAAACTGGCGCCCTATCTGCCGGGACCGATCGTGGAGATTGTTGGGCGCCCCGCAGCTAAATCTTCCCCCGACGCGTCAAGGGAGGACTTGTCCACAGCGGAAGGCGGGCCGGGGGACGGGCTTGACCCGGCCGGCGAGCCGCCGCTTTACGGCTTTGTCATGCCGCAGAAAAGCATCGGCCGCCTCAAGGCATTCCACGGCAATTTCGGCATGCACCTGCGCGCTTACGCTTACATCCGCGTCTATGGCGCCAGCGGCCTGCGCGATGTGACCCGCTACGCCGTGCTCAACGCCAATTATCTGCGGGCTCGCCTTATGGCGATTTACAAGCTGCCGTATCCCCGTTTCTGCGGCCACGAATTCGTCCTCGAGGGGCGGGTCCGCGGCGTCGACCAGGTGCACGCCCTCGACATCTCCAAGCGGCTGATGGACTACGGCTTTCACCCGCCGACAAATTACTTCCCGCTTATCGTGCCGGAGGCGCTGCTCATCGAGCCGACCGAGACCGAAGTCAAAGAAGACCTGGACGCTTTCGTGGCGGCCATGGAGGCGATCGCCGACGAAGCGCGGGCTGACCCGCAGCTGCTCCTGGGCGCGCCGCACAACGCTCCAGTCCGCCGGCTGGACGAGGTGAAGGCGGCCAAGGAGCTGGTGCTCTGCTGCGCGCCGGCCTTGCCGCCGGCCATCTAGCGCGGGTGCGGCGGGCGACAGCGGGCGTCCCGACATGTATAATGCGGGCGAAAATCGTGGACGGGCGCCTCCTTGACGGAAAACAGACTGGTCGAAGCGGTATCCACGCGCAAGCCATCGCGGCAGATGCGGATTCTGCGGGTCGGCCTGCACGACACCCGCGCCCTCCTCAGCGAATTCCGCAAGCCCCTGTTCATTTTCTTCCTGGCGGTGGTCGGCGGCGGCCTCGTCTACATGCACCTCAACAACGCCTACTCGGACAATCCGCAGCTCAAGCTCGTCGACATGCCTTATTACATGCTGGCGCTGATGGTGCTGGAAGCCTCCATCGAAGTGCCGGACGAGCCCTACCTGATCGTGTTCTGGTACGCCCTGCCGCTGCTGGCGGTATACATCGTCGGGCGGGGCGCGGCGGATTTTCTGCGACTTTTCATCGACCGCGAACAAAGGCGCAGCGCCTGGGAGGCGGCTTTGGCATCAACTTATCGGCGGCACATCATCGTCATCGGCATCGGCCACACCGGCATGCGCATCACCCGCGAATTAACGCAAATGGGCTTTGAAGTGGTGGCGGTGGACCTGGAAATCAGCAAAGAAGCGCACGAGCGGCTGGGCCAGCTGGATGTGCCGCTGATCGCCGGCGACGCCCGCATCGCCGGGGTGCTGGAGCAGGCGGGCCTGAGCCAGGCGGCCGCCGCCATCGTCGCCACCTCCAACGATCACGTCAATCTCGAGGTGACCATGCGCGTCCGCGATATGAACCAGGAGATTCGCCTGGTCGCGCGGATGTGGGACAAGCGGCTGGCGCAGCAAATTGAACGCTTCTTCAATGTGGAAGTCTTGAGCGCGTCGGACCTGGCGGCGCCCGCTTTCGCCGGGGCGGCTGTCGGCGCGGAAATCACGCAGAACCTGCATATCGCGGGCCTGGAATACAGCATGATCCGCCTGGTCGTGCGCCCGGGCTCCTTCATGGATGGGATCTCGGTGGCGGCAATTCAAGAGAACGAAGGCGTCGACATCGTCCTGCTGCATCGGCCGGAGGCGGGCGCGAGCAAGAGCGCGAGCAAGCCAGATGTGCACCCCAGCGGCAGTGTCATCGTGCGCGGCGGCGACACCATCGTCTTGTTCTCGCAGCACGATCTCATCACGGAGATCATCGGCCGCAACGAAACCGGCGGCCGTTGAGCGAACCGCGCATTATCGACGGCGGGGGAAGCGCGTCAGCACAGTCGCGGGCTCCGGCAGTCTGATGCGCTGGGTCAGCGACAAGTCGGCGAAATCGGTGGCTTTGGCGCGGGCTGAACCGGCGAATATCGACAGTTTCGTGCCCGGCTTGCGCGCCGGTTTCTCCAGCAGCGCCTGGCCCGTCTGATAGCCGTCCGCGTCAAGGGAGCAGCTGGTGACTTTGCCAACCACCCGTCCACGCGCGCTGAGCACCGGGTCGCCATAGCGCGCCGGGCGAGCGCCTTTGCTATCCAGCCGGAAGCGGCTGACCTGGTGTTTACGCTGCCGCTCGCGCTCGATGAAGGGGCGCTTGCCGACGAAAAATGGCTTGTAGAGCTTGACATAGCTGCCGAAGCCGGCCTCGGCCGGGGTCATCGCCAGATCGCCCGCCAGTTCCTGCCCGTACAGCGGTAAGCCGGCTTCCGTGCGCAGGCTGTCGCGGGCTGCCAGGCCGCAAGGCGTCGCGCCCAGCTCGATCAAAGCGCGGAAGAGCCGCTCAGCTCGCTCCGGATGCACAAAGAGCTCGTAAGCGACGCGCTCGCCGGTGTAGCCAGTGCGCGAAAGGATGAGATCAAAGCCGCCCAAAGTGAGCTGCCGCGCGCCGGCCCAAGCCAAGCCACTGAGCGCTTCCAAGTCGGCTGCCTCGCCGCCCAGGGCAAGCAGGATTTCGCGGCTCAGTGGACCCTGCAAGGCGAGCAAGGCGCGCTGATCGTCGCCTGCCTTCCGCAGCCGCAGGTCGCGCAACTCAAAGCGATCCGCCATTTCAACTCGGCGTTCCGGCCGATCGCGGTCGATGGCGGCGGCCCGGTCTTTCACGGCGTTGAGCCAAGCCCAGTTTTTGTCGTTGTTGGACGCGTTGACCACCATCAAGTAGCGCGCGTCGTCAAGGCGGTAGAGCATCAAGTCGTCCAGCGGCAAGCCATCGACATCCAGCAAGAACGAATACTGCGAGCCGCCGACCCGCAGTCGCTTGACATCGTTGGTCGTGAGCAGATCCAGGAAGTCGGCGGCGCCGGGCCCCTCCAGCTCGAAGACGCCCATGTGCGCGACATCGAAGAGGCCCGCCCGCTGGCGGACGGCGGCGTGCTCGTCGCTGACGGACTGATACCAGAGCGGCATCTCGTAGCCGGCGAAGGGCGCCATTTTCGCGCCCAGCTCTTGGTGCAAGCGGTGCAAGGGCGTCTGCCGCAGCATGTCGACCGCGGCGACCTCGTTATCAAACAGGGGCAGTGGCGAGCCTGGCTCAAGATCGCGGAAGCGCGCGCCGCTCATGCCGATGCACCAGGCTTTGCTGGCATAGCCCGCCGTCGGCGCGAAGGCCGGGGGCTCGCCAGCGCCGATAACCGCCACCGACACGGGACCGGGCAGCTTGGCGTGGACATCCCGCTCGTCGACGAGAACGTAGCCGTCGCTGAGCGCGCGCAGCCAGGCCAGTGCCCGATTCGCCAGGCCGGCCAGATTCAGTTGAAACTCGCTCGACGAGAGCCGCAGCGCTTGCCCGCTGGCCATCACCGAACCGTCTTTTTCCAGCAAATGCGTCGGCTGGCTCTCGCCATCTTGCAGGGCGGCGACATCGCTGGTCAGCGCGAGCTGGAGGAAGTCGCAAGCGGCCTCGCCTTCGACCACGATTTGCATGGGCGAGCCACTGGGCCGCCCGCTCGGCTCGTCGTTAAGCGTGTAGAAGTGCGGGTAGCCGTCGGCTTTGGCGTCGGTGTCGATGCCGAGCCGGGCTGATAGCTGGCGGACGCGGCGGGCGGCGTTTTGCAGTACATCGAAATCGACCTTGGCGCGAGCCAGTGGACGCACGCGCCCGGTCAAGCTGAAGGGCAGGCAAGCCTCGAGCAGATCGGCGATGATGTCGCCCAGCTCGTCGGCGTCGCTCTCGCTCATGCCGCGCTGCGTGAGCCAGGTCGCGCCGAGTCGGATGCCGCTGGGCCGCAGGGCGGAAGCGTCGCCGGGGATGGTCTGTCGGTTGACGACGATTCCCGCCAGGTCCAGGACCCGCGCCGCCATGTCCCCGCTGAGGGGCGTGCCGTCTTCGCCGGTGATCGTCTTGCAGTCCAGCAGCAGCAAATGCGTGTTCGTGCCGCCATGGGGCAATGACAGACCGCGCTCCTGCAATTTCGTCGCCAGACGCCGGGCATTGGCGATAGTCTGGTTTTGCAGGTTCTTGAACTGCTCGCTGCCAGCCAGGCGCAGCGCCACCGCCAGACCCGCCATCGTGTTGATATGCGGGCCGCCTTGCTCGCCGGGGAAGACCGCCCGGTCCAGCTTCCGCGCCAGATCGCGCCGGTGGGTGATAAGGACGGCGCCCCGCGGACCATTCAGGGTCTTGTGCGTCGTGAAGCTGACGACATCGGCGATGCCGACCGGATTGGGGTACTGGCCCGCGGCGATCAAGCCAGCCACATGCGCCACATCCGCCAGCAGGAAAGCGCCCGCTTCATCGGCGATTTGACGATAGGCTTCCCAATCGGCCGCGAATGGATAACTGCTGAAGCCGCCGATGATGAGCCGCGGACGATGCTCCAGCGCGAGCTTGCGCATCCCGTCGTAATCCAGGCGCTCCGTCTCGGGATTAATACCGTAGCTGATGATCTTGTAATTGATGCCGCTGCGGTTGACCGGGCTGCCGTGAGTCAGGTGGCCGCCCATGATGAGGTCCATTCCCATGACCGTGTCGCCGGTTTGCAGCAGGGCGCTGTAAACGGCGTTGTTGGCGGGCGCGCCCGAGAGCGGCTGCACATTGACATAGAGATCGTCGGCGCTATGGCCATTGGCGGCGAAGAGCTCGGCCGCCCGCCTCCGAGCGAGCGATTCGACGATGTTCGCGTATTCCGTGCCTTTGTAATAACGCAGGTCAGCATCGCGCCGGTGCTCCGGCAAGCGCGCCGCATAATCGAGGATCTCGCGCTGCGACATTTTGCGCGTGTTTTCCAGCGGGTAACCCTCGGCGTAAATGTTGTGAAATGAGGAGCCGATGGCGCTGCGCACGGCCTGCGGCACGGTGCTCTCGGACGGGATCATGATCAGCTTTTCTTGCTGCCGCGCCGTCTCGTGGCGGATCAGCTCGGCTACAGCCGGATCCAGCTCGTCGACGCCGCCTCGAAACAGGTAATCGCTCTGGGTCATCGGCCGGTCTCGTTCCCGTCATTCTTGTGCCAGTGGCGCGCATTTTAGCCTTGCGGGCATTGACGGTAAAGCCTGAATCGCCCTCTGGCGGCGTGCAAAACTGCGTCTTTGAGATTCCTTAACGCGGCATTAAAATCATCTCCAGGCGCGGCTGCTTGAGGCTCCGCGCAATTTTGCAAGCGCTTTGGGAGGCGACAGGCTCCATGAAAGAATACCAAACCGAAAACATCAGAAATGTCGCTTTGGTCGGGCACCAGAGCTGCGGCAAGACCTCGCTCGTGGAAGCGCTGCTGTTCAGCGCCGGCGCCACGACGCGCATGGGGCACATCTCCGAATCCAACATGGTGTCGGATTGGGACGACGAAGAGCGCGAGCGCGGCCTGTCGCTCTCGACTTCGCTGGCGCCGGTCGAATTTGGCGATTGCAAGATCAACATCCTCGACACGCCCGGCTTCACCGATTTTCAAGGCGAGCTCAAGAACGCGATTCTGGCGGCGGACTCCGTGATCGTGGTGGTGGACGCGGTCGCCGGCGTCGAAGTCGGCACCGAGCTGGCCTGGGAGTACGCCCGCGTCACCGAGCAGCCGATCATCGTCGCCATCAACAAGATGGACCGCGAGAACGCGGACTACGAAGCCGTCCTGGAACAGCTGCGCGCCCAATTTGACGATTACAAATTCATACCCGTGTCGCTGCCCATTGGCGAACAGACGGAGTTCAGCGGCGTCGCCAACGCCCTGACCCAGAAAGCCTATTATGGCGCCGGCGCCGACCGGGCGGATTTGCCCGAAGAATACGCCGACGCCCTCGAAGAAGCCCACATGGAGCTGATGGAAGCGGCCGCTGAAGCCGACGACGAATTGCTGGAGAAATACTTTGAAGAAGAGACTCTCAGCTTCGACGAGATTCGCGACGGCATGCGCAAAGCGTCGCGCTCGCCGGAGCTCAAAACCGTGCCGGTCTTTTCCTTGTCCTCCACCGAGAACATCGGCACGATCCCGCTGATGGAAGCGCTGGTGGCTTACACCACCCCGCCCAGCGAGCGCCGAGTCAACATCCTGCGCGGCGGCGAGCCAGACATCCTGGACGCGCCCATGAGCGACGACGATCCCGTGACCGCCTATGTCTTCAAAACTGTGAACGACCGCTTCGTCGGCACCTTGAATTACATCCGCGTCTTCGCCGGCTCGCTCTCCAACGACGGGCGCTACGCCAACACCAGCAGCGAGGCGGCCGAGCGCTTCAACTCGCTCTTCGTCATGCGCGGCAAAGAGCAGCTGCCGATCAAGCGCCTGCATGCGGGCGACATCGGCGTGGTGGCGAAACTGACCGAGACGAAAACCGGCGACACATTCGTCGACGGCGAAGCGGAGATCCGGGTCGTCGCGCCAGATTTCCCGGCGCCCTTGTACATGCTGGCGGTCACGCCCCGCACCCAGGCCGACAGCGCCAAAATGGGTCCCACGCTCAGCAACCTCTGCGACGCGGACCCAACCCTGCGCTGGCGGCAAGATGGCGATACCCGCCAAACCGTGCTGGAAGGCATGGGGCAAATTCACCTCGAAGTGACCTTGAAGCGGGCCGAGGCGCTGGGCGTCGCCATCGACACCGACATGCCCAGGGTGCCCTACCGCGAGACGATCACCGGCAACGCCGAATCCAGCTACACGCACAAGAAACAGACCGGCGGCGCCGGCCAGTATGGCAGGGTCGACCTCAAGGTGGAGCCTTGCCCGGAAAACTTCGAGTTCGAGTCCAGCGTCTTTGGCGGGGCGATCTCGCAGCAGTTCGTCGCCTCGACCGAGAAAGGCATCCGCGCCGTGCTGGGCGATGGCGTCATCGCCGGCTACCCGGTCGAGCGGGTCAAGGTCAATGTCTTCGACGGCAAGGAGCACCCGGTCGATTCCAAAGACATCGCCTTTCAGATCGCCGGGCGCGAAGCCTTCCGCGATGCTTTCCGCAAAGCCAGGCCCGTGCTGCTGGAGCCGATCATGGATGTGCGCATCACCGTGCCCGAAGCTTTCATGGGCGACATCATGAGCGACTTGAACACCCGGCGCGGCCGCGTCCAGGGCATGGAGACGATCGGCATCAAGAGCGTCGTCACCGCGGAGGCGCCCCTGGCGGAGATGCTGCGCTACGGCAACGACTTGCGCTCCATGACCGGCGGCCGGGGCATCTACACGATGGACTTCAACCGCTACGACAAAGTGCCGAACTATGTGCAGGACGAGATCATCGCTGAAGCTGAAGAGGAAGCGGCCGGCTAGGACATTCGACGGGCCTGCGTCATTGACGACGCGTCGGTTGGGGCGGCCTTGCAAAACGGGCGAGCGCAGACTCGCCCCAGCGGTTTCGCGATGAACTAGGTCTCTGCTTCTGTCTGCGGCGCTGGCTTGTCCGCGCCATTCTGCTCGGCCTGGGGCTCGCGCAAGTGCTTGGCGACAGACTCCGGCACGATCTCTTCCAGATCCTCTTCCATGTCCAGGATCCGCAAGATCTCCTCGCGTTCGACCGTCTCCTTGGTCAGCAGAGCCTCCGTCAGCGCGTCCAGCTGCGGGCGGTGCGCCTCCAGCAAGTCGCGCGTTTCGGCGTAAGCCACATCGATGATGCGCTTGATCTCCGTGTCCAGCATAGCGGCGGTGTCGTCGCTGTAATCGCGGCCGCTGGCGATGGCGTAGCCCAGGAAGGGCTGGTCGGAATCGTCGCCGTAGTTCACCATGCCGACGGAGTCGCTCATGCCAAACATCTTGACCATGCTCCGCGCGATCTGGGTAACCTGCTGGATGTCGTTGGCTGCGCCGGTGGTCACATCGTCAAAGACGATTTCCTCGGCGATGCGCCCGGCCAGGCCAACCCGAATGAAGGCTTCCAGCTGCTTGCGCGACTGGTGCAGCGAATCGTCCTTGGGCATGTAGAAGGCCACGCCCAGAGCTCGCCCGCGCGGGATGATGGTCGTCTTCAGCAGAGCCATGGCCTCCGGGATCAAGAATGACACCAGCGCGTGACCAGCCTCGTGGTAAGCGGTGATGCGGCGGTCTTTCTCGTTGGACAGCGGCGGGCGTTTCGTGCCCAGGCGGATGCGCTCGTAAGCCGTCGTAAAATCGGACATGGTGATGAGGCGCCGGTCGAAGCGCGCGGCGTGCATGGCGGCTTCGTTGGCGAGGTTGGCGATGTCCGCGCCGGAAAAGCCGATGGTCGCCCGCGCCAGCGACTCCAGCTCGACATTGTTGCCGAGGGGCTTGTTCTTGGTGTGGATCTTGAGGATCTCGTGCCGTCCCTTGACATCGGGCAGGTCGACGGTGATCTGCCGGTCAAAGCGCCCGGGCCGCAGCAAGGCGGGGTCCAGCACATCCGGGCGGTTGGTGGCGGCTATGAGGACGATATTCGTGTCGTTGTCGAAGCCATCCATTTCCGAAAGCAACTGGTTCAGGGTCTGCTCGCGCTCGTCGTGGCCGCCGCCCAGGCCCGTGCCGCGTCGTCGCCCAACTGCGTCAATTTCATCGACGAAGATGATGGCGGGCGAGTTTTCTTTGGCGCGCTTGAAGAGATCCCGCACCCGCGACGCGCCCACGCCGACGAACATCTCGACGAACTCCGAAGCGGCGATGCTGAAGAAGGCGACATTCGCCTCGCCAGCCACCGCCCGCGCCATCAAGGTCTTGCCCGTCCCTGGCGGTCCAATCAGCAAGACGCCCCGGGGCACCTTGGCGCCAACCTTGACATATTTCTCCGGCTGCTTGAGGAAATCGACGACTTCCTCGAGTTCCATCTTGGCGGCGTCTTGACCCGCGACATCCTCAAATTTGATCGCCGGCATCTCCGGCGTTTTCTCCCGCGCCTGCGATTGACCGAAGGAGAAGATGCCGTTCATCTGGCCCTGGGCGCGCCGGCCCATCCAGACGAAGAAGCCGATGATGAGCAGCAGCGGCAAGAAATTCAGGATGATCGAGAGCCAGGGCGAAGACTGCGTCCAGGCGCTGTCTATGGTGACGCCGCGTTCCTGCGCCAAATCGAGCAGCACGGCGCCGGCGTAGGGCGGCAGCTGGGCCGTGAAGCGCGACACATTCTGCGTCCTGCCGGAGGCGGTCGTCACCACGATGCCGCTGCTGAATCGGCCGCTGACGGCGACATTGTCCTGGAATTGCAGCAAGTCGATATTATTGAGCAGGAGCTGTTCGCGCACATCCGAGTAGGCGATCTCGGGCACGGACGAGAACCCGCCCAGCAAGCCCGGCGAGGATATCAGGGCGAGCAGCATCACCAGGATCAGCAGCCCCGGCGAAAGCCACCTGCGCCAGTTGGGCGGCCGCTGCCGCGGTCCTGAACCGCCACCCTCGCGACCGTCGTCGTTTTCGTTGTTGTCCCAGAACTGCATGGAGTGAGGGGTCCTTTACGATTGACTGGATAACTGTCGATTATACCTTATCAATTGCGGGATTTGTGCAAGACTTGTCTTAGAATGGGCGCGCGGGCCCGGCGCGGCGGCATCATAGCACGAATTACGCCGAATTTCGCGGGCGGGTTGCGCCGGGCAGCGCCAAGAAGGAAGGACGCGGCACATGAATCGCTTGCGCGACGAGACCAGCCCCTACCTGCTGCAGCACGCCCACAACCCGGTGCACTGGCATCCCTGGGGCGACGAGGCTTTTCGCAGCGCCCGCGCAGAGGACAAGCCGATCCTGCTCAGCGTCGGCTACAGCGCCTGCCACTGGTGTCATGTCATGGCGCACGAAAGCTTCGAAGACGACGAGACCGCCGCCATGATGAACGCGCTCTTCGTCAACATCAAAGTGGACCGCGAAGAGCGCCCCGATGTGGACGACATTTACATGGCGGCCGTACAAGCCATCGCCGGGCAAGGCGGCTGGCCCATGACTGTGTTCATGCTGCCGGACGGGCGTCCCTTTTACGGCGGCACTTACTATCCGAAACGCCCGCAGCGCGGTATGCCCTCGTTCATGCAGCTGATGCAAGCCGTGCACGACGCGTACCGCAACCGCCGCGGCGACCTGGAACAGCAAGCCGATCAGATGCATCAGGCTTTGAAGCGCGATGTGCTGGGCATCGGACGCGGCGACGACAGCGGCTTGACCAGCGCCATGCTGGACGAGGCGGCGCGCAAGCTGCTGAATGGCATGGACCGCGAAAACGGCGGCTTCGGCGCGCATCCCAAATTCCCCAACCCCATCAGTCTGGAGTTTCTGCTGCGGCATCATGCGCGGACGGGCGACGCCGAGGCTCTGGCCATGACGGCGCATACCCTGCGGCAAATGGCGGAAGGCGGCATCTATGATCAGATCGGCGGCGGTTTCGCCCGCTACAGCGTCGACGCGCGCTGGCTCGTGCCGCACTTCGAGAAGATGCTCTACGACAACGCCCAGCTGAGCCGGCTTTACCTGCATGCCTGGCAGATTACCGGCGAGCGCTTTTTCAAGACCATCGCCGAAGACATCTATGACTATATCCTGCGCGAAATGACCGCGCCGGCAGGCGGCTTCTACAGCGCCACCGACGCCGACAGCGAGGGCGAGGAAGGCAAATTCTTCGTCTGGACGATCGAAGAAGCGCGAGCGGCGCTCCAGCCTATCGAAGCGGAGCTGCCGCGGGCCCTGGAAATCGCGATCGAAACATACGGCATGACGACCGCCGGCAACTTTGAAGGCGCGAATATCCTGCATTTGCCGCGGCCGCTGGCGGAGACCGCGATCGTCCTGGGCCTTTCGCTTAACGAGCTGGAAGCGGACCTGGCCGTCCTCAAGAACCAGCTCTACGCCGCGCGTTTGGAGCGAGTCGCGCCGGGTCTGGACGACAAGATTCTGGCTTCCTGGAATGGCATGATGCTGGCCAGCCTGGCGGAAGCGGCGCGCGTGCTGGGGCGGGAAGATTATCTTGCGGCGGCTCGGCGGGCGGGCGACTTTCTGCTGCGTGAAATGCTCGACGAACGCGGAAGACTGTGGCGGACGCACAAGGACGGGCGCAGCACGCTGAACGCTTACCTGGAAGACTACGCCAACTTGACCGACGCCATGCTCGAGCTGTACCAATCCAGCTTTGAAGAGCGTTGGTTTGTCGCGGCGCGGCGGCTGGCGGATGTGGCAGTGGCGCGCTTCCCGTCGGACGATGGCGGCTTCTACGACACCAGCGACGATCACGAGACCCTGATCGTGCGGCCGCGCAACTTGCAGGACAATGTGACGCCCTCCGGCAACGCGATGATGGCCAAGCAGCTGCTGCGCCTCGCTGCATACACCGGCGAGCGGACCTACGACGAAAAAGCGCGCGAAGTCCTGCGCAAGCTCAGCGACGCCATGCCCCAGTATCCCCAAGCCTTCGCCGAATCGCTGAACGCGGCTGACATGCTCGTCCGCGGGATCGCGGAAGTCGCCGTCGTCGGCGAGATCTCCAGTCCCGCCGGCGAAGCCATTTTGCGCGAAATTCGAACCGCCTACCGTCCCAATCTTGTCAGCGCGCATGCCGCGGGCGATGTGGCGGAAGCAGCGACCATCCCGCTGCTCAGCCAGCGCCCTCAGATAGACGGCGGTACGACAGTCTATGTCTGTCGCGATTTCGTATGCCAGCTGCCGGTGACCACTGCCGCCGCGCTCTCGGCCCAGCTGGCCGAGTTCTAGGGCGGGGCCTCATGCTGGAAGCGCGGGCGAAGCGCCAGGATTATTTTCGCGCGCTGCTGCAGACGGTGGCGGGCCAGGCCTTCGCCGCAGCCGGCTACCAGCTTGAAGCGCTGCCGCTGCAATCCGCCGGCGGCAAGACGCGTTTCGTCAAGGAGTTTGCCGGCGGCGGCTTCGGCATCATCGACTTTCAAGCCCTCGTCTACAGCGATACCGCTTGGTCCGATGGCGCGATCGCTCGATTTCGCGTGCAGCTGACCCGCTCGCCCGATCGCGGCGGCCGGGCAAGCGGCGCGCCCGGCTTCGTCACGCGCGGATTGAGCCAACTGGTGGTGGAAGACTTCGGCGTCCCGATCCTGCCCGCGGCCGACCACTGGTGGACTTACCGCGACACCGATTCCCTGGGCAAGGCGCTGGCGGAAGCGGGCCATCTGATCGTCGGCTACGGCATGCCCTGGCTGGCGGGGGAGCTGCGCCCGCCCGAAACCTAGGTGGCAGGAGTCGCTTTATGCACTCGCGACGGAACGCGCCTCGCTTGACAGCCTGGCAGCCGCTTCGTACCATGAAGGTTCATTCGCGAGCGGCGGAGATGCGCGCTCCTGAGCGAGCACGGCCACAAGCCTGGACGCGGATGCAATCTTCACCGTGGCGAATTGCCGGCGAGGGCGGGCTGGAGCATCGTCCTTAGGATCTGGAGACTTTCAATCAGAATTCGCAAGACTGACTTGCTCATGCTGAAAATGATCTTTCGCCCAGCCACGCTTCTGGCGCTCGTCTGCCTGCTCGCCAGCGCATGCCGCGCCCAGGCGGTGGACTCGACCCTGCCGACGCCGGACGAGAACAATATCATCTATGTGACGGCGACGCCGCTGCCAGCCACAGAAGCCCCGCCCGAGCCAAGCGCAACCGCCACGCCGACCCTGGCGCCGACGCCGACCGTGGATGCCCTGCAATTGATGCGTCAAGGCCAGCGCCTGTCGCGCGATGGCTACCTGGAGCAGGCTGCGGAACGCTATCGGGCGCTGCTTGACCTTGGCGACGATATTGACCCGGCCATGCGCGCCGACGCTGCTTTTGGCTTGGGGCAGGCTGCGCTGAGCCTGTCCGATTTCGAGCTGGCGGCAGCCGCCTTCAGCCTGATCATTGACGAATTCCCGTCCGACCCGCGGGCGCCGCGAGCCCATTTTCTGCGCGGCGACGCCTGGCTGGGCGCTTCCAAGCCCGAAGCCGCCATCGTCGACTTTGAGCAGTACTTGAGCTTGCGCCCGGGCCTCATCGATAGCTACGCGCGCGAGAGAGTCGCCGACGCGCAGCTGGCGCTGGGAAAGGCGGAGACGGCTATCGAAAGTTACCTGGCGGCGATCGAAGCGGGCCGTCCAAAAGTGGCGCTGCTCGTTCTTCGCGAGAAACTGGCGCAGATCTACATCGACCTGGGGCGGCATGCCGAGGCGGTCGCCCAGTACGACGCGATTTTGTCCGTGGCGCGCAATTTCCCCTACCGCGCCAGCATCGCCTTCGCCGCGGCGCAAGCGGCTCTCGACGGCATGGACGAAGCGACAGGCCGGGCGCGCATGCAGGCGGTCGCCCAAGACTACGCCGGCAGCGCCACCGCCTGGCAAGCCTTGCAGCGCCTGAGCGAGGCTCAAGCCGAGATCGACCTCTTCGCGCAGGGCAAAGCCGCCTACGCCGCCGGCGATTATGCAGCCGCAATCGACGCTTTCCAGCGCTATGCCGCGACGCCGCAGCCGGGCACGATCCCCGCCGAGCTCTACTTGCTGCTGGGCAGGGCGCAGCGGCAAACAGGCGACTCGGACGCGGCGACGCTCGCCTTCCAGACCCTCATTGACCGTTACCCGGAGGATCCACACTTGGGCGCGGCGCTGCTGGAACGCGGACGGACGCGCTTCCTGGCCGGGGACAGCCCGGCCGCCATCGAGATCTATCTGGCAGTGGCGGCTGATTACCCGCATTTGGACGAGGCTGCTGGCGAAGCGCTCTGGCGGGCCGGCTATCTCTATGGCGTGAATGGCGAGACACTGCGCTCGCGGGAAGTCTTCCTGCGCCTGGCGGAGGCCTACCCCGATCACGACTTGACCGTCAACGGCCTTTTCATCGCGGCCTCGGCGGCGCTTCAAGACGAGGACTGGTCCAGCGCCGAGGAGATTTACGCCCGCATCGCGGAACTGAGCGCCGGCGAAGACCAGGCTCTCGCAACATTGTGGCTGGGCAGGCTGGCCCTGCGGCGGGGCGACAATACAGCGGCCGAAGAAGCGCTTGCGGGCGCGATCGCGGCGGCGCCGGACAGTTTCTTCGCGGCTCGCGCTGGAGATATGCTCGCGGGTCGAGAGCCCTTCGAGAGTCCCGCCAGTTTGCAATTCAGCTTCGACGAAAGCCGGGATCGGGCGGCGGCGGCGGATTGGCTGCGCAAGACCTTCGATCTCGCGGACGACGGCGAGCTTTGGCGGCTGTCGAGCGCGCTGGAGACGGACCCGCGCATGATCCGCGGCAACGAACTGCTGGCTGTCGGCGCGCGCGATGCCGCTTCCAGCGAATTCGAGGATCTGGTGACTGCCGTCCGCGACATCCGCGATGTGCGCAGCGGCTTCCAGCTGGCGATTTATCTGCGCGACCAGGGCAGTTACCGCGAGAGCGTCATTGCCGCCGCCAATGTCATCAACGCCGCCAATGTCGGCTCGCTCGCGGCGCCGCCCTACCTGGCGCGTCTGCGTTTTCCGGCGCATTACATCGAAATCATCCAGCCGGCCGCCGACGCCCGCGACATTGACCCGCTGCTGATTCTCGCTTTGATCCGCCTGGAGAGCCTGTTCAACACCTACGCCACCGCCGCCGCCGGCGAAAAAGGCTTGATGCAGGTCATCCCCTCCACCGCCGCGTACATCGCCGAGCGTCTTGACTGGCCGGATTATCAGCACAGCGATCTCTTCCAGCCCCAGGCCGGGATCGCCTTTGGCGCTTACTATCTTGACGAGCAGCTGGATCGCTTCGATCAGAACGCGGTCGTCGCCCTGGCGGCCTACAACGCGGGCCCGGGGCGCGCCTACGACTGGAACGCGCTTTCCGGCGGCGACCCCGATCTCTTCCTGACGACCGTCACCATCGACACGACCCGCAAGTACATTCAGTATATCTATCGCAATTACAACATCTATCGCGCGCTTTACGGCGGCGGCTCATAGTACAATCAAGCAGCGTCATCGCGTCAAATTAGCGCGGCGGCCGAGCGGCTGGCATATCCCGGCCCGCGCTCGCGTGTTATCAAGAATGAGGCGCGAGAAATGCCAGACTGCCGGGGAACGCCTCGGCGCCAGGGACGACGAACATGGAAGCGCAACGGCTCATCAACAATCTGCGCGCGCGGCAAGACACGAGCCTGGACGAATATTTCGGCAGTCCGCGCTTGATCGACCCCGCGCTCGGGGCTCGGACTTTCGACGCGGTTCGGCGGGTGGCGGTGCTGACGGAGTCTTTCTTGCCCAAGGTGGACGGCGTCGTCAAAACCGCCTACCTGACCGTGCGCTACCTGCAAGAGACCGGCCGCGAGGTGCTGGTCTTCGCGCCGGATATCGCCATCGACCAAGTGGGCGATTCGCAGGTCATCCCCCTGCCGTCGATTGGCTTGCCGCAAGCGCCGGAGACGCGCATGGCGCTGCCCAACCCGGTGGTGGCCCGGCACATTGAAGCCTTCGATCCGGACCTGATTCACTTGTTCAGCCCGGCGGCGATGGGCGTCAATGGCATGGCGGTGGGGCGGCACTTGAACCTGCCCGTTATCGCCAATTATCAGACCGACTTGCCCGGTTACACCGAACATTATGGCTTCCCGCTGCTCTCGGGTCCCGTCAATCGCTGGCTGCGTTACATTCACAACGGTTGCCACCTGACTCTCGCGCCAACCGGCGCCATCATCCGGCGGCTGCGCGGGGAGGGCTATCGGCGGGTGCGGCATTGGGGGCGGGGCGTGAACACCGAGCGCTTCAGTCCCCGGCACTTTCGCGATTCAATGCGGCGGCGGCTCCTCGACGGGCGCGACGAGAATTCGATGCTGGTTATCTTCGTCGGGCGGCTGGCCAACGAAAAGCGAGTCGACTTGCTGCTGGAGCTGGCGCAGACGCCCGGCCTTGCCCTGACGATCGTGGGCGACGGCGCCCTGCGCGACGATCTGCGCGCCGTCTTCGCCGATACCGACGCCCGTTTCACCGGCTACCTCATCGGCGACGAGCTGGCTAAAGCCTATGCCAGCGCCGATGCCTTCGCTTTTCCCGGCGCCTACGAGACTTTCGGCCAGGTCATCCAGGAAGCGATGGCTTCTGGCTTGCCGTCGATTGTGGTGGACGCTGGCGGCGCGCCCGATGTCATTGAGGCCGGCGTGAATGGCGTCGTCGCCCAGCCCACAGCCGCCGATTTCGCTGCGCAGGCGCGTTTCTTGCGCGACAACCCCGGCCTGCGCCGGCGGATGAGCCAAGCGGCGCGCGCAGCCGCATTGCGTCGCCCCTGGTCGGCCTTGATGGCGCAGTTGGAAGCCTACTATGAAGAGGCTTATCTTATGAATCAGCGATTCAAGCGCTTGTTTGGCGGCACGCGCTATCATCTGCCGCTTTCGATCCCCGCGGAGATCCTGCGCAGGCGCCGCAGCCTGTCCCTGTGAAAGCGCAATTCATGCCCGACGCAGCCAAGAAAAAGACGCTCGCGCTCATCTCGCACGATGGCAAAAAAGCCGACATGGTCGCCTTTGTGATGGATCACCGGGAGCGGCTCGCTGAATTCGAGTTGCTGGCGACGGCGACGACCGGCGCCCTCATCCAGGACAAGGTCGGCCTGGAGGTCACATGCGCCCTCTCTGGCCCCCTTGGCGGCGATGCCCAGATCGCGGCGCGGGTGGCGGAAGGGCGCGTCCAGGCGGTCTTTTTCTTCCTGGATCCCCTGGGCAAGCATCCCCACGATCCGGACATCCAGAGCCTGCTGCGCATTTGCAACGTGCGCAATGTGCCCCTGGCGACGAATGCCGCGACCGCCGTGCTGCTCATCAACGCTTGAGCGCCGGCGCGACGAAGGAGGAGCGTGGCCGAGCAAGATCCCGTCATCCTGGAGTGGGTAGCGCGCGCCAAAACCGGCGACCAGGACGCCTGCGCCGAGCTGGTCTACAGTTTTCAGGACTCGGCCTACAACCTCTGTTACCGCATGCTGGGCGAGGCGGGCGAGGCTGAAGACGCCACCCAGGAGACTTTCCTGCGCGTGTTCCGCAATCTGCGCCGCTACGACACGCAGCGCCCCTTCAAGACCTGGCTGCTGTCCATCGCCTCCAACCACTGCATCGACCGCTTGCGCAAGCGCCGCATGCAATATGTCTCGCTGGACGACGAGCCGACAGCCGCCGCCCTCGCCCTGCGCAGCAGCGACCCCACGCCCGAGCAGGCCGCGCTCCAGGGCGAAATCAGCGCCGATGTGCAGCGGCTCCTGATGCAGCTGGACGAAAGCTACCGACTCGCTGTCGTCTATCGCTATTGGTACGAGTATTCCTACGCCGAAATCGCCGCCGCCATGAACACGACCGAGAGCGCCGTCAAGAGCCGCCTGCACCGCGCGCGCAAGAAGCTGGCGACCTTGGTGGACGAGGCTGCGAGCGACGGCGACCGTCTGGCCGACCCGGCAACGAGAGGAAGCTGACATGCAAGAGGAGCGCGAGCGACGCCAGCGGATGATGCAGGAAGCCCTGGACGAGGCGCCATCCGAAGAACTGGCCACGCGGCTTTCGGATATCCTGGAGCGCGACCGGGAGGCGGCTCAGGAGTTCGACCAGCTGCAGCGGCTGGAGGGGATGCTGCGGCGGGCGCCGCAACAACGGGCGCCGGCGCGTTTGGCGGCCGCCATCATGGCGCGCTTGGCGCGGCAGGTGCAGGCGGAAACTTCCATGGCCGAATTGCCGCCCGAAACGCAGCGCCTCATGATGCTCAGCTTGTCCGCGTCGATGATGGCGATGATGCCCATGATGGAAGGCGCGTCCTGGCTCGTGCTCCATGCCCAGCGCGACCCCGCCCTGCTGCGAATCGTCATGCTGGAGACGATCGGCCTGATGTCACTGGTCACCGACGCCATGCTGCAGCTGCTGGACGACGCCGAGAGCCTGGCCCGCACCGAGCCGCAAGTCGCCGCCGCCACCCTGGCGCTGACGCCCTACCTGCTCTCGTCCATGCTCGACTATATGGACCAGCTCAACCTCAAAAGCTAGCTCTCGTCGGGGATCATCTCAATCTTGCGCACACGGTAGGTGACCAAGCCGTCGGGCACTTCCACCTTTACTCGCGCGCCGACCTGCTGGCCCAGCAGCGCCTTGCCCACCGGCGAATCCAGCGAGACGCCGCGCCGTCCATGCGTGATCTCTTCATGATCCAGCAAATCCAGCGTGAATTCTTCTTTTTCGGCCGTGTCATAGACGGTGACGCGGTTGCCCGGCGTGATCGTGTCCGGGTCTTCATCGGCGTCGATGATCTCCGCCCGAGCCAAGACATCCTGCAAATGCGAGACGCGCTCGTCGAGCCGCTCCTTGGATACCATCGCGTCAAAGAAAACAGCCTCTTCGCCCTGATCGTCTTCGCGCGCTTCCGCCAGCATCTCCGCGACTTTGGTGTTCTCCTCGTCGGTGAGCGTGCTGAGCTCGCGCCGCAGCTTTTGGTAGCCCTGCCGCGTCAGTCGAATGCGTTGCTCTGCCATGCTGCTTTCCTTTCTTGCCCGCGCCGCTTTTCCTGGCGGCCGCGCCAGCCGCGAGAGCCGCGCTCATCGCCCGCCAACGCGCGGATAGTAGAATAAACGCCCTGCCCGCAGGACAGGACGCGCCGAAACCTCGCGTATTCCGAATCGAAACGCATTCTATTGCAAAGGCCTCAAAAAAGCAAGACGCGTCGCGGTTCAGCCTCGTCGCGCAAGCTGCAAGTCGCCCGACGCCGCGCTTTAGCGATCGTATATCTCGGGGTTAACCTGGGTCGGCAGGGGCTCGCCACGCAGCCCGGCGATGATGTTGTCCACTGCCATTTCCGCCATTTTCGTGCGGGTGGCGACGCTGGCGCTGGCGATATGCGGCACGACCAGGCAATTCTCCAGGCTGAGCAGCGGATCGTCCAGCGGGATCGGCTCTGGCTCGGTGACATCAATGCCCGCCGCCAGGATCTGCCCATCGCGCAGGGCTTCGTACAGCGCCGTCGGATCAAGGACGCTGCCGCGGGCGGTGTTGATCAGGATCGCGCTCGGCTTCATCCGCTCCAGCTCGCGCGCGCCGATGAGATGATGCGTCTCGTCGGTCAGGGGCACATGCAGGCTGACGAAATCGCTCTCGTTCAAGAGCTGATCAAGCTCGACTTTCTCGCCGCCCAATTGGCGGATCTGCGCTTCGCTTTCCAGGCTGTTGACCAAGACGCGCATGTTGAAGCCGGCCGCCCGCCGCGCCACCGCCGCCCCAATGCGCCCGCTGCCGATGATGCCCAGGGTCGCGCCGAAGATGTCTTGCCCGGAGAGCACGGTCGGGTGCCAGGTGCGCCAATGGCCCGCGTGAATGTATTGCCGCGCTTCCGGGATGCGCCGCGCAACCGCCATCAGCAGGGCGAATGCGAAATCGGCGGTCGTTTCGGTCAGCACGCCGGGCGTGTTGCCGACCGGGATGCCGCGCTCCGTGGCGGCCCCGATGTCGATGTTGTCGTAGCCCACTGCCACGTTGCTGACGACCTTGAGGCCCGGGGCGGCCTCCAGCAGCTGCGCGTCCACCCGGTCGGTGAGCAGGCTGAGCAAACCCGAGAGCTGCCCGGCCTTGCCCAGGATGATCTCGTAATCCGGCGGCATAAAGTCTTCCCAGACTTCGGCGTCGCAGTGCTGGCGCAGCCTTGCCAGCGTATGGGGCGGCAATTCGCGTGTGACGAAGACTTTGGCTTGGCTCATGCACGGGCTCCAATCGCGTTTGCGCGGGTCGATCAGGGTACGGTGGGCAGCGAGATTTTGACCAGGGCGCCGCGATGAGGCTCGCTGTGCAGGCTGATCTTGCCGCCGCAGCGCTTGATGAATTCTTGCGCGAGATGGAGACCGAGCCCCAGACCGGGATTGTCGGCCTGCGATTGCCAGAAGGGCGCGAATGGCAGGAGCTTTTCCGGCAGGCGGAAGCCGGCGCCGCGGTCGTATATCGTGATGTCGGCGCGATAGCCAAAGTCCTGCGTCGCGATCTTGACCCGCTCCACGCCGCCGTGAACCCGCGCGTTGATGGCGATCTCCTCGAATGCCCGCGTGAGCAGGGTCTCGTCGCCAATGACGAGGAAGCCCGCGGACGGCCTGGCGCTGGCCATGCCCGGCATGGTCGCTCGCAGGCGCTGGATCAAGACGGCGCCGTCAAACTCGTCCTCCGCGACCACAAGCTTGTCGTGGCGGATCTGCGAATACTGCCAGAGGTTGGTCATCATGCGCTCAATGGCTTGCAGCGACTCCGCCACATACACGATGACGCCATGCTGCTCGTCGTCCAGGGGACCGTCAAAGCCGGCCCTCAGGTTGTCCAGCGTGCGCTTGATGGGGTCGTGCAGGGCGATGAAGCGCTCCAGCACGGCCGGGCGCGTGGCGGCGTTCTCGATGCCGAGGGCGGTGATGACATCCATCACCAAGGTGTGCAAGCCCCAGCAGTAAGCGTGCACGCGCTTGTAGCACTCGCGCTGGTCGCCGCTGCTGGCGCCGAAGGCTCCCGCAAGCGACGATTCCATCAGCGCGATGATGTCGCTGACGGGGTCCAGCAGCTTGCTGTAAGAGATCTTCGCCATGTCGCGTACTCGTCGACTGCGTCCTGCCACCATGATAGCAGAAACGCCCGCAGTCTCCCAAACAAAGGGCTCGCGGTTTGTCTTCAGCTACATGCGGGGCAGGGCGACCGTCGTGGCCGCCCATTGTCCGCGGAGCATGGCGCTTACTTGAGCTCGGCGACAGCGCCCGCTTCTTCCAGCTTGGAGCGGCCGTCTTCCGCCATGTCTTTGCTGACTTCTTCCAGCACGGTCGCCGGCGCAGATTCGACCAGTTCTTTCGCTTCTTTCAAGCCAAGCGGGGTGATGCCGCGGATGGCTTTGATGACATTGATCTTCTTCGGACCAATCTCTTTGAGGATCAGATCGAATTCGGTCTGCTCTTCTTCCGGCTCGGCATCGGCAGCGGCGCCAGCGCCCGGCGCCATCATCATCATGCCGCCGCCCACAGCCGCTTCCACGCCCCAAGCCTCTTCCAGCTTCTTCTTGAGGTCGGCCGCCTCGAGGATTGTCAAGGCGCTGAGTTCTTCCACCAGCTTGTCCAGGTCTGCCATGTCGCTGTCCTTTCGGGTTCGTTATTTCCTGCTTCGGTCCGATGTTTCGGTGAACTGCGATGCCAGGCGGCCGCGCTCAGGCGGCTTCCGGCTCGCTCTCTTCTTGCTTGTCCAGGTAGGCTTGCAAGACATTGACGACGCCGCCGGTCGCCTGTTGCAGCGCGTTGACGACGCCTTGGGCTGGCGAGACGACCATGCCAGCCAGCTGCGCGCGCAGCTCGTCCAGGGTCGGCAGTTTGGAGATGGCGTCGACGGCGGCCGCGTCCAGAATCTCGCCGCTCATCACGCCGCCCGTCACCTGCATATTCTCGTCAAAATTTTCTTCTTCGATGTGCCCCAACAAGGCTTTGGCGACGCCCGGCATGTTGTCGCGGCCGAAGATGATCGCCACCGGCCCGACGAGCAGATCGCTCGGCACGGACCAGCCGGCTTCTTCCAGCGCCCGCCGCATAAGGGTGTTCTTGGCGACGATGTAGCGCCCGTTCTGCTCGCGCACGACATTGCGCAGGCTCTGCACCTGGGGCACGCTCAAGCCTTGGGTCTTGACGGTGACGAAACCGTCGCATTCCTTGAGCATGTCGACATAACTCGCGACAAGCTCTTGCTTGCGTTCTCTTGATACTGGCAATTGCCGCTCCTCTCCCGGGCCCGGCTGCGTCGCCGCTCCCGCCAAAAACAAACGAGCGACCCGTTCTCGAGGTCGCTCCGCAAAGCCGCGCGCCATGGCGATACCGGCTTGTGGCGCTCGCCTCGGCAGGAGATTAAGAGCCCGTGCCCGCCTGCTGTCTTCGGGTTGCGTCGTGATTCGCATGTACTTCCAAGCGGCATTCTACATGGGGGGGCGGGTCGGTCAAGGGCGAGTCTCTCAAGTTGACCCGCGGGCGCGCTCGCGATAGATTGTGAAGGCGAGCGACTGGGAAAGGAGCAATGCGGGATGGAACTGGATCGCGTCGCATTGCAGCGGAAAGTGCGCGAACTTTACGCCAGGGAACACGCGGAACTGGGCGCGGAAGGCACTCTGGAACAGTTGGAGCGCGGCGAGGAATGGCAGCTGGCCGGGGCCTTGAACGCGGGCGGCGCTTTGGTCTTCCCCCATGCCGGCGTGCGAGACTGCGGCTATCAGATTGCGGCTTGCGTCCAGGCGGTTCTCGATAGCGGCGCGGAGACGGTCGTCGTGCTCAGCGTGCTGCACGCTTTCACGGCGGAGATGGAAGCGGCGCGGGTGGCGGTGGCGGCTGGCGCGGACCCGGCGGATTTCGATTTCTGGGGCATCCAGGGACCGGGCATTGACGGCAGGACGGAATGGCAAGGCGACCATGCGCTGATCAGCTGGCGACATTTCTGGCAAGCCGAGCTGGAGCGGCGCGGCATTCCGCCTCACAAGGCGCCCAAAGTCCATGAACGCTACCCCTGGCTGGCTGGCGGCAAGCCCGGCGCGCTGCCCGGCATTGACGAACTCGGGCAACTGATGGCGGGCGCGGCGCTTGTGTCCACGGCCGACCCCTTCCATCATGGCATCGGTTACGGCGACCCGCCTGAAGCAGCGCGCGAACCCGACGCCGCCGGATTGCAATACGCCAGCGCCGTTATCCGGTCGGGCATGCGCTTGCTGGAGGCGGGCGATTATCCCGCTTACAATCGGCACTGCGTCGAAGCCAAGAGCGACGCCCGAGACACCGGGCAAGTCTATCGCTACTTGCTCGGTCCGATCCGCGGCAATCTGCTGGATCTCAGCGTGACCGACTCCTCCGCGCTCTATGACCAGCCGAAACCGACCTGGGTGGCGGGCGCCTTGATCGAGTGGCGGCCAGTGGACTAGCGCGGCTTCATTCCGCTTTGCTCGCCATCTCCCGGCTGAGGCGCGCTTCGAGCCGTTTGAGCGCACGCTGAAGCTCGCGCTGTCGCAGGCTCTGCGTCAAGTCGCCGCGGGTCCTTTCAAGCACGCCGCGGACGACATCGGTCTGCCGCCGCAAGCCACGGGTAAGCGCATCGGGAAAGTCAAAGCTCTGCAGCTGGTCATAAATCTGATCCATGGCTTGCAGCAGGCGCTCGGCCTCGGCGTCGACTTGCTCGTCGCGCCGCAAAATGTCGAGGATGAAGCGGCGCAGCTCGGTGGCGGCTTCGCTCAAGCCTTTGAGGTAAGTGGCGCTCTCGATTTGCAGTTCCCCGGCGCTGGGCAAGGGGCCGCCGCGGATGATGGCTCGCGTGATGAAGGCTTCCGCCAGCTCCTTGAGGGCGTCCTGGGTGTAGCCCGCGTGATGCAGCTCGGGGTAGGGGCGGGTGACCGCTCGCAGTTCGCCGGCGGCGCGGGCGGCTGCTTCCAGCTTGGCGTCGGCGGTCCGCCAATCGCGCCGGTGAATGCCGCGGATGGCTTCGGAGCAGAGGCGGATGAGGGCGCGGGAGCGAACGATCGCTTGGTCGCGGGCTTGGTTGCGCGCTTCCAGGTCGGCGCGGACCGCCTCGCAGACGGCGCTCAGGTTATTCATCGTCGTCCTCGCCGGGCCCGGGCCCCAGCCCGCCAAAGAGCTGATCAGCCAAAGTCTGGCGGCCCGCCGCGGCGATCTCGCCATGTTTGGCTTCGTACTTGGCGATGTTGTCTTGCAGCGCGTGCAGGAAAAGTTTGCTGTGCGTCGGCGTCATCATGATGCGCTGCTGGACGCGGGCGCGGTCGTCGCTGGGCATGACCTGGATAAAATCGAAAATGACCTCGTGCGCCGTATGCGTGATCATCACCATGTTGGAGTAGGCGGCGCTGGCATCCTGCGGGAAAGCTAATTTGACATTCCGCTTCCCGGCCGGTTTTTCGCTCATGAGCGCCTCGTCTCTCCCGCGTGATGGCGACATTATAGCCGACGCGCGCCTTACTTTCCGCCCGGGCTGCCGGATGCGCTATGATCCATCCAGGAGGAGGAAGCGCCCATGCCGACCTACATGTACCGCATTCAGCCCGTGCGCCCGGCGATGCTGTCCGAGGGACCAAGCGACGAAGAAGCGCGGATTGCCGGCGAGCACTTCGCGTATCTGCAGCGCATGCGCGACGAAGGCTGGCTGATCTTGGCCGGGCGGACGCTGAACGAGGATTACTCGGCTTTTGGCATCGCCATTTTTCAAGCCCGCGACGACGAGCACATGCGCGCAATTACCGCGGCGGACCCAGGCGTGGCGCAGAAGCTCTTTCGCGCCGAGTGGTTCCCCTATCGCATCGCCCTGCACGCGCCCCAAAACGCCCCAAGCGGATAAGCGATGCCAGCGCCCCGCCACATCGTCGCCGCCTGTGCCTTGATCCGCAACGACAAGAGGCAGATCGCCCTGGTCAAGACCGCGCGCCGCGGCTGGGAGCTGCCCGGCGGCCAGATCGAGCTGGGCGAATCGCTGATGGCGGGCCTCCAGCGCGAAATCTTTGAGGAATGCGGCTTGAGCGTCGAGATCGGCGGCCTGGCGCAGGTCCGCAGCAATCTCAGCTCGTCGATTGTCATCTTTTGCTTCCGCGCCATTTGTGTGGGCGGCCAGCTGCGCCCCAGCGAAGAAACGCCCGAAGTCTGCTGGGCGTCGCCGGCCCGCGCGCGAGAGTTGGTGAGGCATCCGGCCCTGGCTGTCGGCCTGCGCCATCTGCTGGATCCAGTAGCGCCGCCGCGCTATCAAGCCTGCTTGACGGAGCCCTTCCGGCTGATTGAAGAGCGCTTGCTCTAGAGAATCGGCTGCCGCGACGGGATGCCGGCTCTGCGCGGAAATCGGCGAGGCGTCGGCTCGATCTTGTCTATCACGACCAGATAACGCGGCTTGTCCAGGCCGGGCAGTTGGACTTCGTCGATGCTGAAAAGCTCGCCGCCCAATCGCGTGATGGCATTGGCGGCCTGGGCCGTCTCGTCGAAAGCCGACGCGCCTTTCATGGCGATGACTTTGCCGCCGGGCTCGGCCAGGGGCAGGCAGTACTCGATTAAAGTCGGCAGCCGGGTCACCGCGCGGGCCACGACGATGTCATAACTTTCGCGATGCGGCGCCTGGCGGCCGGCGTCCTCGGCGCGGGCATGCAGGGTCCGGACATTGCCCAAGCCCAGCTCGTCGGCGGCGGCGTCTACGAAGCGCAATTTCTTGGCGGTGGAATCCAGCAAGGTGAGTCGCAGTTGCGGGAAAGCGATAGCCAAAGCCAGGCCCGGGAAGCCGGCGCCCGTGCCCACATCAATAAGCCGCTGACCGCGCCACTGGCTCTCGACCTGCGCCAGCGACAGCGAATCCAGGTAATGCAGCCGTTCAATCTGGCTCGGCTCGGCGATCGCTGTCAGGCTCATTCGCCCGTTCCATTCCAGCAGCAGCGCCGTCAGCCGCTCGAATTGCGCGAGCTGGGCTGGCGAGAGCTCGACCGCGAAGAGGGAGCTGGCCTGTGTCCGCAGCGAGGTCAAAGCGACGCCAGCAGAAGGTCGTATATTTGGAAGCGGGGCATAAGCTGGGGTCCTCGCGTCATTGGCCTAGCGGACGGCGTCGATTTTAGCGCACAGACAGGCTGCCCGGATACCGCTCATTCCAGTGGATGTCGGGCGCGCGGGCGATTCTTGGCGTACAATAAAAGCACGCTGGACGAGAGACAGGCAATGACAGCGCAGAGACACGCGATTTGCATCTTGCAGGGCGATCAGACGGGCCAAGAGCTGCTGGACGAGGCGCTGCGCGTGCTCGACCCGAGCGTGATCCGCATGCGCAGCCTGGACTTCGAGACTTTTGACCTCAGCCTGGAAAGCCGACGGCGCAGCAATAACGATGTCGTGCGCGAGGCGGCGGCCCGCCTGAACCAGACCGGCCTGGGCATCAAGGCGGCGACCATCACGCCGGGCGACCCCGATGATGTCGGCAGCCCCAACGCCCTCTTGCGCGAGCTCATTGATGGCAGCGTCATCTTGCGCACCGGGCGGCGCATCCCATCGGTGATGCCCCTGGCTGGCGTGCACGCGCCCATCGCCGTCGCGCGCATGGCGGTAGAAGGCGCGTATGCAGCGGACGAATGGCGCGAAGGCCAAGGCTTGGACGAAATCGCCTACAACAAGCGGCACATCAGCCGGCGCACCTGTCGCGCGGTGGCGGAATTCACATTTCAGTACGCCGCCGAGCACCAGGCCACCGTCTTCGGCGGTCCCAAATACACCGTGAGCCCGGTCTACGAAGGCATGTTCAAGGAAGAGCTCGACCGCGCCGCTGGCCTGCATCGGGGCGTGCGCTACAACCCGCAGTTGATCGACGCCACTTACGCCCTGCTGCTGGAGACGACCGGCGAAGCTCTCGTCATCCCCGCGCTGAACCGCGACGGCGACGCCCTCAGCGACTTGGTGCTCAAGCTCTTCGGCACGATCGCCGGCGCAGAATCCATCGTCTTTTCCTTCGACGAAGAATTCAAGGTCAAGACCGTCTTGACCGAGGCGCCGCATGGCACCGCGCCCAGCTTGCAGGGCAAGAACCTGGCCAACCCCATGGCGATGATCCTGGCTTGCGGCGCGCTGCTGCGTTACATCGATGGCAAAGAAGCGGCCCTCGCCAGCCGCGCCATTTACGAGTCGGCCCTCGAATCGGTCTACAACGGCTTCAAGACGCCCGACCTCGGCGGCCAAGCCAGCACCACCGAATTCGTCGACGAAGTTATCCGCGAAGTCCGGGGCAAGCTGGAAGTCTGGGATGCTCTGGGCGAGTGAAACGCGGACGGTGTGATGTGGACGAGCGGCTGAACCAGGATGTGGCGGACCTCTGGGCGGCGCTCTTTGATATCGTGACCGACGGCGAAAAACGCCTCGCCAGCCACTTTGCGGCGCGCCAGCTCACGCCACCGCAATTCTATGTGCTCAAGACCCTGTCCGAGCGCGACGGCGCGTGCCGCATCGGCGAGATCGCCCGCGCCCATCACTTGACCAGCGCGACGATGACCGGTCTCGTCCAGCGCCTGGAAGCGATGCGGCCGCCCTTGGTGCGGCGCCGGCGCAGCGCCAGCGACGGACGGTCGGTCGATGTCATCTTGACGGAAGCGGGCGCGGAACGCTTCCTGGCGGTGCAGACGGCTTTGATGGATCAGCTGCGGGCGGTGTTTGGCTTGCTGCCAGAGGCTGAACGCCGCGACATCATCGCCAAGGTCCGCGCCTATTTCGCCATCTTCGCGCAGCAATTCCCCGCGGACCAGCCCTAGCCAGCCTGACCGCCGCCGCCCGTATATCTGTCGAACCAGTTGACCATCTCGTTCAAGCGGCTGACGCGGTGTTCCGGCTCGCCACTGCGCGAGAGTTCGTGGCCGTCGCGCGGATAACGCAGCATGCGCACGGGCGTTGCCGTACTGCGGCGCAGCCAGGCGAAGAGCTGCTCCGCTTGTTCGATAGGCACGCGGAAGTCGTTCTCGGCATGGATGAGCAGGGTGGGGGTCGTGATATTGGGCGCGTATTTCAAGGGCGAATTGTCCCAGTAGACATCGTGCCGCTCCCAGGGCTCGGCCTCGAACTCGCTGGAAAGCAGCAGCGGCACATCCGAAGTGCCGTAGAAGCTGTTTAAGTTGTATACGCCCCGCTGCGAGACGGCCGCCTTGAAGCGGTCGCTGTGGCCGATTATCCAGGCGGTCATGTAGCCGCCATAGGAGCCGCCGGTGATCGCCATCCGCTCGCCGTCCGCGATTCCCAGCTTCAGGAAAGCGTCGACCCCCGCCATGATGTCCTCCATGGCCACTGGCCCCCAGGCGCCGCGCAGCTTCTGCATAAAGGCTTCGCCATAGCCGCCGCTGCCATGCGGGTTGCAGTAGAATACGGCATAACCGCGAGCCGCGTGAAACTGCCATTCATGCCACATGGACGCGCTCGACCAGCCCCAGGCCGAGTGCGGACCGCCGTGAATGTTGAGCGCCAGCGGATAAGTCTTGCCCGCTTCATAACCCACTGGCGGCAGATACCAGCCCTGGACCGCGCCATGACGCGACTGATAGCGCAATTCATGCACGGGCTGCGTGATCACCTCAGCCAGCCACGCGTGATTGAAACGCGTCGCCTCGCGCAGCGCCCCGTCTTCCAGCAGCCAGAGCTCGCCGGGGTTGGCGGGGGTGGACGCGGTCATGGCGATCAGTCCCTCAGGCCCCGCCGCCAACTGCCCGATCTCGTAAAAGCCCGCGTCAGCCTGCTCCAGCGCGTCCGGCGCCGGCTGGTAGACCCAGGGCAGGATATTGCCTTCGCTCTCGATGGCGATCGCCAGCCCGCTCTCTGGACTCCAGTCGAAATCGAAGGCTTCGCGATCCAGCGCTTCGTTGAGAACCCGAGTCTCGCCGCCGTCGCTGGACTGCAAGACGAGCCGCTCGGCCGCGTCGGTGACTCCGACGGGGCTGCGCAGATACGCGATCCACTTGCCATCGGGCGAGGGCAGCGGCTGCCACGAGCTGAACTGGATGTCGCTCAGAGCGGTCTCCGCGCCGGTCTCCGCGTCGAGCCGGAAGATGCCGCGGGCGCGCCAGGGCTCGTCGCCGGCGGGGTCAAGCGTGCGGTCGCTGTAAATCCAGCTTCCGTCGGGCGAAAAGCGCGGCTGCGAATAGCCGGCGTCCATGTCCGTGAGGCGCTTCGGCGTCGCTTCGGCAGTTTCCGCCGTCTCGACGACATAGACCTGGTCGTAGCGCTCGTCGACATAACTCGTGCCCTGGCGATACGGGATGCGCCACATGCCTCGCGGATCCCAGCGATTGGCTTCGTCGCGCTCCTGGCGCTCTTTCCGCTGCTTGCTCTCGAGCGGGTCGTCGGCTTCCGGCTTGGTTTCGCCTTCCGCTTCGGCTTGGCGTTCGGCGGCGTTCATGGGCGCGAGGCAGGCGATGCGTCCGCCGTCCGGCGACCAGTCCGGGCTGTGCGCGCCATTCGCCATTGATGTCAGCGCCCGCGCTTCGCCACCGGGCGTCGCCGTCGGCAGCAGGTAGATTTGCGGCTTCTCGCCCCGGCTGGAGACAAATGCCAGCTGCCGGCCGTCGGGCGACCAGCGGGGCTGGCTGTCTTTGTCGCCGCGGGTCAGCTGAATTGCCTCGCCCTGCGCCAGCGGAAGCAGCCAGATGTTGCGCTTGTACGTCTTGTTGGGCGCGTCCGGCGAAACTCTGACGAAAGCGACATATTCGCCGTCTGGGCTGATCTGCGGGTCTTCCACGGTCTGGATGCGATAGAGATCTTCGGCGGTGATTGGGCCTTTGGATTGGGTCATGCGCCTTTCCTGTGAATTAACTGTGGATGGATGGCAGGCCGGTCCGGAGCAAGCGCGCGAGTCGCTCCGCCTCGATGCCGGTCAAGGGCAGCGGCGGCAGCGGTGGATCAAGCGGCTGACCCAACTCGAGCTGCCACCAGCCGGTATCGCGCCAGGCGCCCGCTTTGTAGCCGGCCTTGCGAAATGTGCCGAGATGACGAAAACCGAGCGACTCGTGGGCGCGTATGCTGGCCGGGTTGGGCAGGGCGATGACGCCGATCGCCTGGCAGTAGCCTTGCTGGCGCAGTATGGCGAGCAGCGAGCGATACAGTGCCCGCGCGATGCCCCGCCGCAGGAAGCCGGCATGCACATAGACCGTCGTCTCGACCGTCCATTGATACGCGGCGCGGGAGCGAAAGGCGCTTGCATACGCGTAGCCGGCGACTTGACCGGCGACTTGGCAGACCAGCCAGGGGTAGCGCGGCGAAGCGTCGCGAATCCGACCCGCGATATCGCTGGCATCGGGGACGACTTGCTCAAAAGAAATGTGCGTGTCGCGCGTGATCGGCCCGTAGATCTCGAGGATGGCGGGCGCGTCCGCCACCGACGCCAGCCGGATGATGGCGCTCATCGCTCTTCCAGTGGCTTGCTTGAACAAGGCGCTCATCTTAGCGCAGATTCGCCCGGGCTAGAACGGGGCGTCTGGGCGCGGCGCGGCCGGCGACTGCGCATCTTTACACGATCTTTACAAACTTGCCGCCGGCGACCGCCATACTTAGAATATGAGCGTGAGTGAACGCGGGATGGAGCGATGAGCGACGCGATTCTGGTGGTCGATGACGAGCAGCGCATCATTGACCTGGCGCGGATGTATCTTGAGCCGGACGGCTTCAGCGTGACCAGCGCGACCAATGGCGCCGTCGCCCGGGCGATGATCCTGCGCGAAAAGCCCAGCCTGGTCGTCTTGGATCTGATGCTGCCGGGGATGGACGGCCTCGAGGTCTGCCGCCGCGTCCGCGAAGAATCCGATGTGCCCATCATCATGCTCACCGCCCGCGGCGACGACATCGACAAAATCGTCGGCCTGGAGCTGGGCGCGGACGATTATCTGACCAAGCCCTTCAACCCTCGCGAGCTGGTCGCGCGCATCCGCGCCATTTTGCGCCGAGCCGATCGCGCCGCCCCGCGTGAAACGCCGCAGCCGCCCGTCAAGATCGGCAACTTGCTCGTTGACGCTCAGCGCCGCCGCGTCGAAGTGGCGGGAAAGACGGTCGACTTGCGGATGAAGGAATTTGATTTGCTCAAGACCCTGGCGGAGAACCAGAGCCTGGTTTTCACGCGCGAACGGCTGCTGGAAGTGGTCTGGGGCTACGACTTCGCCGGCGAGACTCGCACGGTCGATGTGCACATCGCGCATCTGCGGCACAAGCTGCGCGGCATGTCGCCCGCGATCGAAACGGTCTGGGGGGTAGGTTACAAACTTGATCTTCGCTAGATTTCCCAAGCTGGCCTTTAGTCTGCGGTTGCGGCTGCTGACTTCGTATCTCGTCTTGCTGGTCGTGACCCTGGGCGTTGGCGCGCTGGCATTGGTCCTCCTCATCGGCGCGCGAGCCGCCCCGCCAGAGCCCACTTACGAGCGCCTGGCCGCCTTGAGCCAGGGCCTGAACTACATCGACTTCCTTGCCGACCTGCCAACTGACCCCAACCGGCGCCTCCGCCAGGATCAAGTGCGGGAGCTGCTGGACGCCTTCGCCAGCACCCGCAATGTGCGCACCCTGCATATCCGCGTGCTGTCGGAGGGTACGCGCGTGCTGTACGACAGCGCCGGCAAGTTCCAGCCCGGCGACGCGATCCAGCTGCGCCTGGCCGGTTACAAGAACGAGCGCCTGGCGCGCGTGCTTTCCCGGGGCAGCGAGCAGTACTTCGGCGGCTTCCGCGATCCGGGAGCCGGCGAATGGCTCTTCAGCGGCGTCATCTTCGGGCAGCCGCGCTTTGTCGGCGAGTGGGGCGAGGACCCGGATCTGTGGTTGCTGGCGGAGCCGCTGCCCACCGTCAGCCTGCAACAGACGCTGGCGGTCTTCAGCAGCGCGCTGGCGCCCCCCTTGCTCCAGGCGGGAATAGCGGGTTTTGCCTTGGCGATAGTGCTGGCAGCCCTCATCAGCCGCGCCATCGCCCGGCCCCTGCAGCGGGTGGCCAGCGGGGCGACTGCCATCGCGCGCGGCGATTACTCGGTGCGTGTTCCGGTCAAGGGACCGCCGGAAGTGCGCTCATTGGCCGAGTCTTACAACAAAATGACGGCGGAAGTCTTGGCAGCCAATATCGCGCAGCGCGATTTCCTGGGCAATGTCTCGCACGATTTGAAGACGCCGCTCACCTCGATCCAGGGCTACGCGCAGGCGATTGTCGATGGCGCAGCCGAAGACTCGAGCGCCGCCGCCCAGATCATCTACGAAGAGGCGAGCCGCCTGAACCGCATGGTGGCGGAATTGACCGACCTGGAAGGGCTGCAGGCGGGCAAGCTGTCGATGGCCAGCGACTCAATTGATCTGGCGCAGCTCTGCGACGCCGTGGCGGAGAGCCTGCGCGTGCTGGCCGAACAGCGTGGCGTCGCGCTGGAGACCTGCCTTGAGCTGGCGCCGACCGTGCAAGGCGATGGCGACCGGTTGGCCCAGGTGCTGGTGAATTTGATCAGCAACGCCATCGAGTACACGCCTCGTGGCGGCATAGTGCGGGTGACTGCCGCGCCTGCGAGCGGCGGGGCGGCTATCACGGTGCGCGATACGGGCATCGGCATCGCGCCGGCGGATCTGCGGCGGATCTTCGAGCGCTTCTACCAGGTGGATAAGGCTCGCGGTCCCCAGCGCGGCACGGGCCTGGGTTTGGCGATCGCCCGCGAAATCGTGGAGGCGCAGGGCGGGCGGATCACAGCCAGCAGCGCGGGGCCTGGCCAAGGCGCGGAGTTTCGGGTGTGGCTGCCGGGGGAAGGCGTCGCATAAGCGACTCCGCCGTCTTGGCTGGCTCAACTAGACTTGATTGACGCGTCTGCCGACCTTGGCTCACCCAATCCGGCATCGCCATTCGCGTCGAAAGCCAGGGCCGGCAGCGCCGCGGCGACCCACACTTTGTCGCCCCGCTTCAAGAAGCGGTCGACGCCCGCGTTCGCGATCACTTCCGCGCCATTCTGCAAGCGCAGGCCCAGACGCTGGAAATGCCCGTGAAACTCCCGCCATTCCACCGCGCCGGGCATCCCCTCTTCAGCCAGCGACACCTGCAGCGCTTCAGGGCGGATCATGAGCTGCACCCGGCCGGTCCTGGCGTGAAAGAGTTTGATTTCGCCCAGGGGGCTGGAGGCGGTCCAGCCATGCGCTTCGCCCCAGAGGAAGTTGGCGTCGCCGATGAAATGCGCCACCTGGCTGTTGACCGGGCGATTGTAGATGATGTGCGGCGTCGCCACTTGCAGCAGCCTGCCTTCAAAGATGACGGCGATCTCGTCCGCCAAGCCCAGCGCTTCCTGCTGATCATGGGTGACGAACACGGCGGCGGTGCCCGTCTCCAGCAGAATGCTGCGCACCTGTGAGCGGACCTGGGCGCGCAGATGGCTGTCCAGGTTGGAAAAGGGCTCGTCCAGCAGCAGGATGTCCGGGTTCGGCGCCAATGCTCGCGCCAGGGCGACGCGCTGCTGCTGCCCGCCGGAGAGCTCATGCGGCATCCGGTCGGCGCAATCCGCCAGATCCACCAAGTCCAGCATGCGCTTGACCTGGGCTTGCCGGTCGCGTTTGCCGTTGCGCAAGCCGAAAGCGATATTCCGCTTCACATCCAAATGCGGGAAGAGCGCGTAATCTTGGAAGACCATGCCGACGCGGCGGTGTTCAGGCGGCGTGAAGCGCTCGTCGTCAGCCACGATTTGCGCGCCCACTTCGATACTGCCGCTGGTTGGACGCTCGAAGCCCGCCAAAAGACGCAGGGTGGTGGTCTTGCCGCCGCCGCTGGGACCGAGCATGGTCAAGAATTCGCCCGGGCGCAGCCGCAGCGAGACATCTTCAACGGCGAGCTTGTCGCCGGGGTAGACCTTGGTCAAATTCTCGGTTTGCAGCGCGAATTCCATAGGCGCGGGGCGAGCGATCGGCGGGATACGCGCCTTAGCATAAGTCAAAAGCGGGGCGCGTAAAGGGCAAGTTTGGCGCGGAAGCGGCGCTAATGCGCGAAGTCATCGTGGCGCAGCATGATGGCCAAGGCGATGGCGGAGACGACGATGAGCGCGAAACCGGGCGCGGCGATGGACGACAAGAATGCTTCGTCGTAAGAGCTCCAGATGCGGGTGGCAAAGGTGCGGAAGCCGATGGGACGCAGGATGAGCGTAGTGGGCAGCTCCTTCATCACATTAAGGAAAACCAGGGCCAGACCAGCCAGAATGCCGCCCCTGGCGAGCGGCGCCGTAATCCGCAGCAGAGCCTGCCAGGGCGACATGCCCAGGCTGCGCGCCGCCTCTTCAAAGCGGGGGTTGATCTGGGCGAAAGCGCTTTCGGTGGCGCCAATGCTGAAGGGCAGGTAGCGGATCGCGTAACCGATGATGAGCAGGGGCAAGGTCTGATAGATGCTCAGGGCGTGCTGCGAGGCGAAGAAGACCAGCGCCAGGGCGATGACGATGCCCGGCAGCACATTGCCCGCGTAAGCCAGCTCCACCAGCCAGTGATCAAAGCGCGTCCGGCCGCGCGCCGCCAGCAGCGCCAGCGGGAAAGCCGCCAGCGTCACTACGAGCGCCGAAACCGCGCTGACGCCGACGGTGTTGCGCATCAGCAGGGTCATCGGGATCTGCACCGGGTTGGTGATGATGTGCCCCGCCAGCCACTTGAAGAGGACGAGCAGCGGCAAGCCGACGCCCATGAAGACGACCGCGCCGCAAAACAGCAGGCCGGGCAGCTTCCACTTGCCCAGGGGCAATGCTTCCAGATTTCGCGCCGAGCCGCTGCCGATGCGATAATGACGCCCGCCGTTGCGCAGCCGCGACTGCAAATACAGCAGGAGCAGCGTCATGCCGATGAGCACCAGAGCCAGCACCGAGGCTTTGTCCATGCGAAAGGCGTTGGTCTGCAGGTAAATCGCCCGGGTGAAAGCGTTGAAGTGCATGACGGCGACGGCGCCAAAGTCGCTCAATGTATACAGCGCCGTCATCAGCATCCCCGCCAGCAGAGCCGGGCGCAGCTGCGGCAGAATGATCTGGCGGAAGATTTGCATGCGATTCAAGCCCAGGCTCTGGCCCGCCTCTTCCAGGCTGCGGTCGCAATGCAGCAGCGCCGCCCGCACCGGCAGCGCAATGTAGGGAAATGTGACGAAAGTGATCGTCATGACCGCGCCGAAGAAACCCTTGATGCCCGGCAAGCGCTCCACGCCCAGGGGCGCCAGCAGCTGCTGCAGCAAGCCCTTGGGTCCAAGAGCTTCGCCATAAGTCACCGCGGTCAGGTATGACGGGATGACCATCGCAGCCAAGCCCAGAGCCAGCCACATGCGCCGCCATGGCAAGTCGCTCCGGCTCGTCAGCCAGGCGAATGGCAGGGCGATCACGGTGGCGAAAAAAGTGACCGCCAGCATGAGCGCGGCGCTGTTGCCGGCGATGCGCATGGTGCGGGCGCGCAGCAAGTAGTCGATGCCCTCTTGCCCGGCGCTGACCGCCCCGATGATCAGGTATGCGACCGGGATCATCACGACCGACACGACGACCAGACTGGCCGCTTGCGCCAGCTTCCGATTGCCGACCTGCCAGCGCGCCAGGCTCGCCGAAGGCCGCCCGAAGGGACGCCAGTGCGTGGGGATGACTTCGCTCGGCTGCATGCAGGCTCCCGCGTCGTGCAAGGGGACGAGCCGAAGCCCGTCCCGTCTCGGTCTTGGCGCCGCGCCCTAATCCAGAGCGCCGCTGTCTTCGATAATCTCCAGCGTGCCCTGCAGATCGTCCAGATCCGAAAGGTCGATCTCCGGCGCTTCAATATCGGCCAGGGGCTTGATATCCACCGACGGCGGCACGCCCTCGACCAGCGGATACTCGAATGTCTTGCCGGCGAAGTATTCCTGCGCCGCGTCGCTGAGCAGGTAATCGACCAGCTGCAGCGCCAGCTCCGGCTGATCGCTGGATTCGAGGATGGCGGCGCCGGCGATATTGATCAGCGAGCCGACATCGCCGCCCGGGAAGAAGTGCAGGGTGGCGGTGACGCTCGGGTCTTCGGCGAGGAAGCGATACAGGTAGTAGTGGTTGACCAAGCCCGCAACGATCTCGCCATCAATCGTGGCTTGCACGATGGGCGTGTTCTTGGGGTAGACTTGGGCGCCATTGGCGATCATGCCCGCCAGCCAGTCTTCCGCGTCGCAATCGCCCAGCAGCACGCGCATGGCGGTGACATTGGCGACGAAGGATGCGTTGGTCGGCGCCCAGCCCACAATTCCGCGCCATTCCTCGCCGGTCAGGTCCAGGATCGACTCCGGCAATTCCAGGCCCGCTTCTTCGAGCAGCTCCGGATTGTAGACGAGAACGCGCGCGCGCCCGCTCAAGCCGGTCCAGACTCCATCGGGCGAGACAAAGGCCGAGTCGACCACCCGCCCCAGGGTCGCTTCCGGCAGCTGAGCCAGCATGTCGGCCGCCGCCAAAGCGCCCAGCGCGCCGCCGTCCTGCGCGATGAAGACATCAGCCGGGCTGTTCGCGCCTTCGGTCAGAATCTGGTTGGCGACCGCGCTCGTGCCGCCGTACAGAATCTCGACCTCGACGCCGGTGTCCTCGGTGAATTGCGCCAGGATGGGTCCGATCAGGCTTTCGTTGCGCCCGGAATACACGGTGAGCGCGTCTTGCGCCAAGGCCGGCGAAAGCGCGAAGCAGAAAAGCAGCAGCGCCAAGCCAATGAGTGAACGATGCTTCAGTGACATGTGGGGTCTCCTTGCGTTTGTGGCGGATCCCGTCTAAGATTCGCCTTGCTGTACGAGGGTCAATTGGTGCTGAGAATCGGTGACAAGCGCTTCCAGCCCGATTGACCCTTTCGTTTTAGCAGAGGCTTTTCGCGCCTGTCCACGCCTGCGGTAAATATCACTTTTCCCGCCCGAACAACCGAAGATTGCGGGGGCGTCGGGCGCGCCTTTAATCGCAAGCCAAGCCATTGTTGCAGGCGGTTAAACCAGGCGGACCAAGCCGCCATCCAGCGCTGATACTGGACATTCGCGACGCTAGGCAATACAGTAAGCGGGAGCGGATTGCGTCCGACCCAAAGGCGGAGCAGGTTACATGTCCAATTGGTGGGGCTCGCGCAAGAAAGTCTCCGCCCGGCTCGTCTGGGAAGTCGAGGCGATGAAGGCGACCTTCGGCAACACCTTCAAGCTGGTCGTGCCCCCGTTTGGCGGCCTGCTCTATTGGCAGGGCTCGGTCGAGATCAACATGAGCATCCTCGATTCGCCCTATCACAGCCTCAAGCTGGTCTACCCGAAGGAATACCCCAATCGTCCCGCCGAAGCCTATTGCGTCAAGCCGCGCATCTACAGCGAAAAGCATCAATACGAAGACGGGCAGCTCTGTTTGTTTAATCCCAAAGACGGCGAGCAATACGGCTGGAATCCCTCGAAATCAACCGCGGTGACCGTCGGCGGCTGGGCGATTCAGTGGCTCTACGCCTATTACACCTGGCGCTCCACCGGGAAGTGGCCCGGTATCGAAGAACGCATCAAGGCGAGCACGCCCTTGCCGCGCCGCCGGAGGCGCTAGCCATGCGCGCGCTGGAGGAGCCCGAGTTTCTCAAGCTCATGCAAGTTGAGCTCGATCACATCAGGAAGCGCTTGCGAGGGATGGCGATGATTTCACGCGGGATAGTGCCCAGGCTGGTCCTTTCGCGCCGCGCCGTGGACAAGATGCTCTCGGCCGCCAGCGAGTATATGGAGGATGAAACCGGCGAGGCCATGGTGGGCTTCATTATCGAAGACGACCAGCCCGAGGGCTTGCCCACGATTTATGTGCTCGACACGATCTCGCCAGACGAGACTGCCGTGCGCCGCTCCCACACTTTCCAGCAAGGCGACGCGCTGCAAGACGAGGTCATCTGGTGGCTGCAGGAAAACTGGCATTTTCACCGCGAGCGCCATCGTGGCGGCGACGCGCTCCCCGCCCGCTTTGATGTGCCGCTGCGCTACCTGGGCGACTGGCACAAACAGCCCGGCTCCATGATACAGCCCAGTCACGGCGACTTGATGACCGCCCTCTCCTGGCTGGACGATGAAGAATCCGGCATGGACTTTCTGCTCGTGCCCATCGTCACCGTCGGCCACGCGCCGATCCTGGGCGAAAGCGACCTGCCGGTGAACTATATCTCGGTGAGGATGGACCACGCCGCCGACATGCGCGTCGACTGGTGGTACATCCACCGCGATGTGCGGGTCTTCCAGCCGGTGCACCCCAGGGTCGTGCCGGAAGCAACGCTGCCGCAGATGATGAAATATGGCTGGCATGTCGTCGACGCCGAGCGCCTGACCAGCGAGACTCTCGCGCTGGAAGACAAAGGCCTGCTGGCGCGCGCGCTCTTCTACGAATGCGATGGCGAAGTGCCGCTGGAATACTGCTTCATCACCATCCGCCAGGGCCTGTCCTTCGTCTTCCTGTTTGTTACCCAGCACGATTATCCGCAGACCGCGCCCAAAGCCTACCGGGCGCCTTTCGTCGGCGGCATGGACTTGAGCGACCCGGTGAACGCCTTTCAGAAGCTGTGGAACCTGGCAGAGCCCATAGCCGATCCGCCGGACTGGGAATGGTCCAGCGACAAGTACCTGGTCGATTATCTCGTCAAGATCGAAGAAGAGATGGGTTTGGGCCAGCCGCCGGCAGTATCCATCCCCGTCATTCACGATGCAGCCGACGAGATCGCGGAGACGCCCGCGCCAGCCCTGGCGGAACGTGAAGAGGGCGCGCGGATCGAACGCTTGCGGAGCGCCGAGGCGGATGATCATGCGCTATGAGGCCAGCGCGCTCTGGGGGCGGGTCGCCGGGCTGCTCGGCGCGGAAACCCTTCAGCGGCTGAGCGAGAAAAAAGTCGGCATAGTCGGCCTGGGCTCCGGCGGCGGCTTTGTGGCGCTCAGCCTGGCGATGAGCGGCGTCGGCAATTTCGTCCTGGTTGATGACGACCTCCTCGAAAGCGGCAATGTAACGCGGCATGTGGCGGACCTGCGTTATGTCGGCGAGAACAAGGCAGCGGCCGTCGCCGATCTCATCCGCCAGCGCAACCCGGCGGCGCAAGTCGAAGTCCGCGAAGGTCGCATTGAAGACCACTGGGACTGCCTGGATGACATCGACATCTTGGTGGCGGCGGTGGATAGCGAAGCCGTCAAATTCGCCATTAATGAGCGCTGCCTGTCGCTGCGCCTCAGCGCTTCATACGCCGGCGTCTACGAGCGGGGCGAAGGCGGCGACCATGTCATCATCAAGCCCTTCGACGGACCGTGTTACGCCTGCTGGTCGGCGGCGACGCGCGAGGGCGTGAAAGTCTCGCTGGATCCGGTCGGCGAGCTGGATTACGGCATGATTGGCGAAGGCGGCGCGCTGGCGGCGGAGCCCGGCTTGTGGGCGCATGTGACCAAAGTGGCTGGCATCCAGACCGACCTCGCGCTTAACGAGCTGCTGCGCGGCAGCGACGCCCACGAAACCATGCCGGCCAACACCCTCATCGTCGCCAACAACTATATGGACATCATCGACGGACAGATCAACGAGCCGCATACCAGCCTCTGGATCGATATCCCGCGCGACCCCGACTGCCTGGTCTGTGGCGAGCGGCTGAAGCAGGGCGTGAGTTTGCTCGTCAAAGAAGCGGATCAAGCCATCTCGCTGGATGACCTGGCCGCTTCCGGCTTGACTACGGAGATCCTGTTCGAGGACGACGAAAGCTAGTCCGCTTCCATCTCGTCGCGCCAGCGCCTTAACGCGTCTTCCAGCGCCAGTCGGTGACGCAGGCGGTCTGGCAGGCTGAAGATCGCCCGGTACAGCATTCGGTCGCTGTCGCCGGGCGGGCCCCCGTCGTCTTCGTAATATACGCGGAAGTTGTGCTCGATGGCGACGCGATACACGCCCGGGTCATAGACCGGCGCCCGATATGGCAGCCCGCGCGTGCCGACCCGCAACTCCAGCCCCGCGCCGTCGTCAATTGTCCAGACTCCCAAGAGATTCAGCTGCCGATAGCCGTGATAGCCCTTGTCGTGATGCCAGATGACGGCGGCCGACCAGGTCGATCCCCGCAGCGTCATCGGACCGTAACAGGTGATGCGCTCGTAGCTGCGGGCGCTCAATTCGGCCAGGCTGTCGACGGCGTTGACCAGATCGAGGGCGCGCTCCTGGATGCGCTGAGGCGGCGTCGCTTTTGGCTTGGGGGCGCCAAAGGGGCGGCGCTGTCGGATTTGCCGCAAGATTTCCGCGTAACGCGCTTCGTTCTCGCGCATATTCAGCCGACGCCGAGGAAGCGCAAGACGCCCTCTTGGAAGCGCGCCGGCTGCTCCAGGTTGGGCAGGTGGCCCGCCTTCGACAGGCGGAGCTCGCTTGCGCCGGGCATGCCATCCAGCAAGAATCGCGACGCCGCCTGCAAGAAGGGCAGATCGTGCTCGCCGATGACGATCAGCGCCGGCATGGTCAATTCATCCAGCCGCCGCGCCGCTGGCATGTCAACCGGCTTGCGGACATGCTCGCCGATGTTCTGCAGTTCGTGTCGCGTGACCAAGCGCGCCATCGCTTTGGCTCGTTCGCGGGCGACAGGGTCGACCTCGCTTGTCGCGCGCCCCCAGCCGTCAAACCAGATCCGCATGTCCAGCTCGGCGACGCGCTCGATATCGCTGGCCTTGAAGGCGGCCTCGGATTCAGCGAAGAGCGCCTCCGGTCCCTCGACATCCAGCTCCAGGCCAGCCGGCCCGCTGCCGACGAGTATCAAGGCGCTAACCGACTCGGGATGAGCCAGGGCGTAGTCAATCGCCAGGCCGCCGCCCATGGAGCAGCCCATCAAGATCGCCGGCGCAGTCAACTCCAGCGCGTCAAGCAGGCTCCGCAGGTCATCTTGCAAGTTGAACGCGCCGGGCACGGGCAAGCTGCGCCCGTAACCGCGCATGTCGTAGCGCAAGACCCGAAAATGTGGCGCGAAGGCGCTGAATTCGCCCGCCCACATCCGGCTGTCGGCGATGCCGGCGTGCAGCATGACGAAGGGCGCGCCCTGGCCAGCGAGCTCGTAATGCAGCCGCGCGCCATGGACGGATGCGTAAGCGGTTTCGCTCATTCCATGGACACCTTCGCCAGCTCGACGCCATCGCGCAGCAGCTTCTCGTAAGAGGCGAAACTGTGGCTGACATGCATGCCGGCGCGCTCGTACAGCGCCACCGCATTGGTCAGGCTCGCGCCATCGACCTCCAGGCAGACTGACCGCGTGCCACGCTCCCAATACAGCGCGAAGCACATTCTCAGCAGCGCCGACGCCAGGCCACGCCGACGACAGGCTCGCCGCGTGCCGACCATGTCGATGTAGCCCAGGCCTGGTCGACGCAGATAATCCGTCATGGGCAGCGCGCAAGCGACCGCGTCGCCGGTCTTTTCGTCGGCGGCCAGCAAGACAAGCTTCGGGTCGAAAGCGGGATCGTTGTTGAGCCAGTGACCCATCGCTTCCAGGTCGCGCTCGAAGCTCTGGTCAATATGCCCGAAGTGATCGGAGAAGGAGTCGCGCACGATATCGACCAGCAGGGGCAGGTCCTCCTCGTGGCGGTAGGGGCGCAGGCAAAAGCCCGGCGGCAGCTGGCTCGGCGCGGGTGGCGCGCTCATGTCGATGCGCATTTCGTGCCAGATTCGCCGCTCTTGGTAGCCGGCCGCCCGCAGCGCGATCTCATCCGGCCGGTAGCCCGTGTGCGCGCCACTCCACAAGCCGACGCGGGCTTCCGGCGGGCAGCGCGGGATCACGCTTTGAGCCATTTCGTCGGCCCAGGCGAGCAGCTCCGCCCGCAATTCCGCGCCATTCAAAGCGGGGTCGACGCCGAACTGGAGCCTGGGGCGGACTGGTGGCTCGCTCTGCGCGTAGAAGACGGCAAAGGCTTGCAGCGCCTCGCCCTGGAAAATGCCCAGCGAGGAGCGACTCAGTTCGAAGCGCGGCTCGCTCCATTCTTGGCGCAGACTGGCGGCGGTGATAATTTCATTCGCGGCGGCCGCCTGCGAGACTGCTGTCGATATCGCGGCGCTGTCTTCCGCGTCTTCCATGGTCAGCGAGCGCCGGGACAAAAGGGTGTGGGTCATTCTCGCTCTTCCTGAAGGCATGCCGGCTTTTTTCTGACGAAGTCGCGGCTTCAATGTCAAACGCGGATTCAGTATCCGCGGCGGGCGCAGGCCCGCATTATAGGGCGGAAAAGTCTTGCTTAACAGGCTATGGCTTTTGCGGTATGATTGCCGCGCTTTGACGGGACTGCTGGAGCGCGGCTTGCATGAACAAGACGACCAAGACCTTTACTTATATCATCGGCATCGTCATGACCGTCGCCATGGTGGGCAGCTTGATCCTGCCCATGATTTCCAGCCAGGTCGGACAGGGCGACAGCTACCAGCAGACGCCCCAGCCGACCCCTTTCCCCGAGCCGACCATGCCGCCCCCGCCGGACACTGCCGCCATCAACTTCGACAGCCGCAGCCTGCATCGCTCCGGCCTCTTCACCTTTGGCGCGCCCACCGGCTGGAGCCCCGCTTCCGAAAGCAACACGCCAGACGAACTGCGCGCCGGCTTGAGCAACAGCGACTTGCAGAGCGTCGTCGAAGTGCGCATCAACAAGAATCTCACCGGCCTGGCCGACGCCGACGCCCTCAGCGAGCATCTGGACGCGGACTGGCTTCGCTACAGCTGGAGCGGCTACAGCGGCTGGGACGAGACCGCCCGCGCCATTTTGCCAGGGGGCGTCGTCCAGATCGATTTCAACCTCCAGCGGGGCCGCGCCCGCCTCATCGCCCGGCAAGAATCGTGGCTCGCCAACGGAGACATTTACAGCGCCCGCGTCGTCACGGCGGAGAACGCCGCCCAGGAGCTCAAGTTCCTGCTTGTCGGCCTGTCGCAAACGATTGAGCGGCTCGCTGTCTACGCCGACGCGCCCTTTGACTGGGACGCGTATTTTGACAATTTGGACAAGCATATCGTGCGCTACCCCGGCGACTGGGAAGTGAGCGATGCGGCGGCCGGCGCCACGGCGACAATCGTCGGCGACTCGGCGACTCTGATTGTTGGCACGGACAATGTGGCATTGACCAGCGAAGAAGCGGCGCGCGACTGGATCGAAAATTGGCGCGGCGGAGTCTACGCCCGGACGGTGGAAGCGGTCGAGGTGGATGGCGCGGACGGTTACAGGCTGTCGTACGCCCGCACGACGGTCGACGGCGCGACAGAGAGCGGCTTGGCGATCGCCCTCAATGGCGCCGATAACCGCCTGCACTACGCCAACCTGCGCCTCAGCGAAGTCGATGAAGACCTGCTCGCGGCCGACCAGAGCGGGCTCCCCTGGTTGCCGATCCTGGACAGCTTCCGGCTGCTGCCCGAGCTCGAAATCGCCGCCAGCTGAGCCGAACCGTCATGTGAGCGCGCCGGGCTTGTCTGATGTCGGCGTCGCCTCGCCTCCAGTCGATCCGCCCTGGTCTCTGGACGCTGGAGCTTTCGCTGCCCGACTTTCATGTCCGCGTGGTCTTGCTCCTAGGCGGGCGCGCCGCCGTCGTCTGGGATACGCTGACGCGACCGAGCGACCTGAGGCTTTTTGACGGAATCATCGGCGATAAGCCTTACTATATTGTCTACAGCCACGCCGACTGGGATCACATCTGGGGCGCGGCCGGCTTGGCGCGGGCGCCGCTGGCGGTCGTCGCGCATATGGACTGCCGGCGGCGCTTTGAGGCCGAGGCGCCCGCGACGCTGCGAAACAAGCGGCAGACGCAGCCGGGCCTCGGGGACGGCGTGCGCCTCCTAAAGCCCGACATGAGCTTCTCGTCGCGCCTGCGGCTGGACCTGGGCGGCATCACGCTGGAGCTGCATCATCTGCCCGGGCACACGGGCGACAGCATCGTTGGCTGGCTGCCAGAGTGGGGAGTCTTCCTCGGCGGCGACGCCATCGAGTCGCCCTTGCCCGTCGTCAATCGCGCGGACTTGCTGCCCGCATGGCGGCGTCGGCTGGGCGCATGGGCCGGCCTCGACGCGCTTGAGCTGGCGATTCCGGCGCATGGCGAGATTGGGGGCCGCCACTGCCTGGACGCGACCGTCGCCTATCTGCGGGCATTGGGCGGCAATCGCGATTTTCGCTTGCCGACACAGCTGGAGGCTTTCTATCGCGAGGCGCACCGGAAGAACCTGCTGGTCGCCGCCGGCGGCCTGAATCTGCATGACTGAGGCACTGCCAGATCTCCTCGACCATGGGCTGATCTTGCTGTTCTGCGGCACGGCCGCCAGCGAAGTTTCCGCCCGCGAGCGCGCCTACTACGCCAACCCGAGCAACCGCTTCTGGGCGGCGCTGCACAAGACTGGCATCACGCCGCGACGCCTTGCGTCAGAGGCCTACCGCGAGCTGCTGCGCCACCGAATCGGGCTAACTGACCTGGCGAAGGCGCGCGCTGGCAGCGATCGCCACTTGCGTCCGGGCGACTTCCAGCCTGCGCGCCTGCATGGCATAATCGCGCGATGCCAGCCGCAAATTGTCGCCTTCACCAGCAAGCGCGCCTGGCGCGAATTCATGGGCGCGTCGGCCTCGAGACCGGTGGACTATGGTTGGCAGCCGGGCGCGGGCGCGACGCGGTTCTTCGTGCTGCCATCGCCATCCGGCGCGGCTCGCGGCCACTGGGATTGGGCCCCCTGGCAAGCGCTGGCTGAGGAATACCGCAGGCTGCTGCGCGGGAGCTGACGACGATGCGCGCGTATCGCAATCAGAAAATGCGCCGGCTGAATATCGAGTTTCGCGCGCCCAGGCCAGGCGACGCCGGCTATGATTTGTACGCGCTGGCGGAGCATTGCTTGGCGCCCGGCGAACGCGCCGCCGTCGGCACGGGCCTCCACTTGGAGATTCCGCCGGGCTATGTCGGCTTGGTAAAAGACCGCTCCAGCATGGCAATTGCCGGCATCCACGCCATCGCCGGCGTCATCGACAGCGCCTACCGCGGCGAGCTCCGCATCTTGCTGGTCAACCTGGGCGATGCGGAATACAAGATTCGCCCGCGCCAGAAAATCGCCCAGCTGCTGATCGTGTCGGTGAATTGCCCGGCTGTCGAAGAAGTGGTCTCGCTGAGGGACTTGTCGGCGACGGAGCGCGGCGAAGGCGGTTTCGGCTCGACCGGAGACTGAGGGCGTTCATGATCAGTCGGCGAACGCGGAATCTCCGCCTGTCACTTGCCCGCTGATGTGGCGCGCCGCTTCCGAGCACAAGAAGAGCGCCGCCTTTGCCACCGTCTCGCCAAGGCCGGCGACCCCGTTCACGCGGATGCCAAATGGCGCCAGCTCCCGCGCCGCCACCCGAATCATGTCCAGGCGCGCCGCCATGCCGGCCGCGTACCCGATGCCATGAGACTGGCTCGATTCTGGAGCGCCCGCGCCGACCGCCTGGAGGATGAGCCCGCCGCCCTCGTCCGCCATCACCCGCGCCATTAGCTGCGTCGCGAAAAACGCGCCGGTCACATTGAATTCGAGTTGCCGCCGCCAGCTCCATTCGTCGATTTGCAGCATTGGCTCGGCATGCGCGATCGTCGCCGCGTGGACGAGAATGTGCACGCGCCCAAAGGCGTCGCGGCTGCGCTCGATCATGTTGGCGCACTGAAAGCGGTTGGAGGCGTCGCCTTGCAGGGCGATCGCGCGCCCGCCAGCGGCCACGATCGACTCGGCCACGCTGTCCGCGCGCTCAATGTTGAGGTCGGCCACAGCCAGGGCGGCCCCGCTGCGAGCCAAAGCCATGGTGATCGCCCGCCCGCCGCCGGAGCCGCCGCCGATGACCAGCGCGTTCTGACCGCCGAGATCGACGTGAAGATTGGACACTGAAGTATCGCGAACGGCTAGAAGGGGATGTCGTCGACCGTGCTGGGCGATTCAGCCGGGTAATTGGAGGCGCGGTCGTCGCGTTGATAGCCGCCGCCGCGTTGCCCGCCGCCGCCACGCTGCCCGCCCCCGCGCTGGTTGCCGCCGCCACGCTGCCCGCCGCCCTGATTCCAGTTGCCGCCCTGATCGCCGCCGCCGCCATCGCGCCCGCCAAGAAATCTCACATCACGCGCCGTGAGCTCAAGCGACGCGGCCGCTTCGCCGTTGTTATTCACATAACCGCGAGCTCGCACATTGCCGGTGACCATCACCTGACGCCCGCGCGACAGATACTGATTGCAAGTCTCGCCCAGCGGTCCCCAGGCGGCGACGCGATACCAGGTGGTGCGCTCGCGCTGTTCGCCAGACTGCCGGTCGCGCCAGCGTTCACTGACGGCGACGCTGAAATTACAGACTGCCTGGCCGCTCTGCAAATACCGAAGTTCCGGGTCTCCGCCCAGGTTGCCGACGACGATTGTCTGATGCCAGGTCATCTCTGCGTGCTCCCAATGCTAAAATGTCTATTCCTCGAATTGGTTCAGCTGCGCCAGCAAGACTTGACGCACGACTTTGGGATCGCCCTTGCCGCGCAGCGCGCCCATAATCTTGCCAAAGAGCGCGTTCATGACCTTGGCGTTGCCGCCGAGGTAGCGCTGAACCATGTCTTCGTTTTCGCGCAGGGCTCGCTCCACGATGGCGGCGATGGCGGCGCTGTCGGAGATCTGCGCCAGGCCCTCGGCGTCGACGATGGCTTGAGCAGCGCGCCCGCTCCGCCACATCTCCGGCAAGACTTTGCGGCGCGCCGTGCGCTGGTTGATCGTACCTTGCGCCACCAGCTTCAACAAGCCGGCGAAGTTCCGCGCCGACAGCGGAATCGACTCGATGGCTTCCCGCTCTATCTCATGCGCGTTCAGCAGCCGAAAGAGGTCCGTCGTCAGCCAATTCGCGGCTTGTTTGGCATCCGCGCCCGCAGCCAGCGTCTCCTGGAAATAAGCGGCGACGGCGCGCTCCGCGGTCAGCACGGAAGCCTCCGTCTCGCTGAGCCCGAGCTCGTTGACGAAGCGCGATCGCAGCTCGTCGGGCAGGGCCGGCAGCCGGGCTTCGATTTCCGCCACCCAGGCGCGGCTGACCTCGACAACGGGCAAATCCGGCTCCGGGAAATAGCGATATTCATCCGCCCGCTCTTTATACCGCTGGACGACGATTCGCTGGGCCGCTTCGTCCCAGCCGAGAGTGGCGGGCCGCACCGTGCCGCCGCCGCGATAAAGCTTGATCTGGCGCTTCACTTCATAGTCGATGGCTTTGACCATGTTGCGGATGCTGTTGAGATTCTTGATCTCGGAGCGCTCGCGCAGGTCGGCGTCGCTCTCGCGCATGACGCTGACATTGGCTTCAAAGCGCAGCACGCCCTTGGACATATGGCCGCTGTTGACGCCGAGGTAACGCAGGATCGAGCGCAGCTTGCGGGCGTAGGCTTCGGCTTCGGCGGCGCTGTTGATGTCCGGCTCGGAGACAATCTCCAGCAGAGGCACGCCGGCGCGGTTGTAGTCCACCAGGCTGCCGCCCAGAACATGAGTCAGCTTGCCGGTGTCCTCTTCCATGTGGGCGCGGCGGACGCGGATCCGCTTGTCGCCGTCTTCCGTTTCGATATCGATGTGCCCGTTGATGGCGAGGGGGCGGTCGTATTGGCTGATCTGGTAGCCCTTGGGCAGGTCGGGATAGAAGTAATTCTTGCGCGCGAATTGATTAAGGGGCGGGATCTCGCAATTGAGCGCCAGGCCGACCATGATCCCGTATTCCATCGCCCGCATGTTGATGACCGGCAGCGTGCCCGGCATGCCCAGCGACAAGGCGTCGACGGCGCGGTTGGGCGCCGCCTCGACGCTGTCCACGACCGGGCAAGCGCTGAACATCTTGCTCTCGGTCTCCATCTCGGCATGGACTTCCAGGCCGATCACCGTTTTCCATTCGCTCATGACGCTCTTCCAGCCCTGCCCGGCCGCTCGCGCCCGACTATAGCACAAAAGTTCGCAATTGCAAGGCGCGCCTTCACGCGAGGATTGTACTGCAAAACGCGCCCAAGGTCACGACATTCGCGCCGGACGGCGAATTATTCACAGCCTGTCAGCGTTTGTCGCCGATTTCAGGTCCAGGCGGCGCCCGATGCCGGCGGTCAAGCGGCCGGAAGGCTGGCCCGCGACGCTGGCAGCAGATCCCGCTTTGCCAGGAAGCGTTCCAGGCGCCGCAGCGCCTCGTGAATGTTGTCCATGCTGGTGGCGTAACTGGCGCGCGCGTGGCCGCTGCCGCTCTCGCCAAAGGCGGACCCGGGGATGAGCGCCAGCCGCTCTTCCGCCAGCAGCGCCTCGCAGAAAGCTTCGTCGTCCATGCCGGCGCCAGCGATGCTGGGGAAAGCGTAGAAAGCGCCGCGCGGCTCGAAGCAGTTCAAACCCAGCCGGTTGAAGCCGTCCACGATGAGGCGCCGCCGCCGGTCGTATTCTTGCCGCATGCGCTCGATGTCGTCTTCGCCCTGCCGGATCGCCTGGAGCGCGGCCGCCTGCCCCATGGTCGGCGCGGACATGATCAGGTATTGGTGAATCTTGTACATCGCTCGCGTGAAATCCGCCGGCGCCGAGACATAACCGATGCGCCAGCCGGTCATCGCGTAAGACTTGCTCATGCCGCTGAGCACGATCGTCCGCTCGAACATGCCGGGCAAGCTGGCGAAGTTGCTGTGCTCGCCGCCATAGACCAAGCGCTCGTAAATCTCGTCGGAGATTACGACCAAGTCGCGCTTGCGGGCGACGGCCGCCACTTCCAGCATGCCTTCGCGGCTCAAAACGGCGCCGGTCGGGTTGCTGGGATAGCTGAGCAAGATCGCCTTCGTCCGCGGCGTAATCCGCGCATCCAGGTCTTCGCCGCGCACCTGGAAGCTGTCTTGGGCGCTGCTCGGCACAGCGACCGGGACGCCGCCAGCCGTCTCCACCAGGGCGGGATTCGCGACAAAACAAGGCTCGACCACCAAGACTTCGTCGCCGGGATCCAGCAGCACCTTGAGCGCCAGATACAGCGCCTCGCTCACGCCGACCGTGACGAGGATTTCGTGCTCCGGCGAGTAGCGCAGGCCGTAACGATCCTCGATCAAGGCCGCGATTGCCGCCCGCAGCTCGAAGTCGCCGGCATTCGAGGTATAACCTGTCTTGCCCGCTCGCAGGCTGCCGACGCCCGCCTCGGCGATATGCGCCGGCGTTACGAAATCGGGCTCGCCGATGCCCAGGGTCACCACATCGTCCATGGTGGCGGCGATATCAAAATAACGGCGGATGCCGGACGGGCGCAGGTCTGTGACGCTCCTCGACAGATGGCGATTCATTCGTTTGGACTCCTTTGGCAGCAAATCTACTTACTTTGTATCACAGGCGAGGCGCGGCTTCATCACACAGCCGCGTTCAAATGCGCTGCCGCTTTTGCGACACAGTGTACGAAGAATCTTCAGCATAAGCCAGTGCGAGGGAGATTATTCGCCCAAATTGTATGATGAATCGACCGCGGGTCGTCGCGCAGCAGCGCTCGCGCCGCGCCATCCCGAGTCCGCGCGCGCATAAAGAAGATGAAGCCAAGTTGGCAAATGCGACCGCTTTCGTCTACACTAGACAGTGTTCGCCGCAAGGGCGTGGAATCTCTTGTGCACGAGACGGCAATCGGCTACACTGCGTCCAAACCGAGGTAAGAAATGAGCGACGACAGAACACCCAACGACAGCATCGACGACGGCGAGGCCGGCGAAGAAATGGGCGGCCGCCTGGAACGCCTTGGTGGCGAGCCGGCGCCAGCCATCACGCCGGAAGAATTTGAGCGGCTGCAGCGCCAGGGCCAGGTCCACATCGATTCGCGTGGGCGCGTGCGCACGGCAAGGCGCAGTGGCGCGGAAGCGGGCGTCTCCCTGCGCAAACGCCGCGCCTGGTATCACTCCGCCTGAACGCGGCCCGCCAAGCCAAGTCCGCTCGTGGCGCGCCCAATCGTTCGCCTTCGCGACGCTCCGTGCCCGGCTTGATCCAGGTCGAGCATCTTCGGCGTGGACTGCGGCTGGAAGGATTCGATTCAGCCAAGGCGCGTCAAGCGATGGCGCCGGTTCCGCGCGGCTGGAAAAAGCGGCCGGATCCGCCGCGGCCGGCCGCCGTCATGATCCTCATTTACGCCGACGCTCTGGGCGCGCTTCATTTGGTCCTGACCCTGCGCCAGCGAAGCCTGCGCGGCCACAGCGGCCAAGTCAGTTTCCCCGGCGGCAGGCGCGACCGACAAGACCCCAGCCTCCATGAGACCGCCCTGCGCGAAACCCGCGAAGAAATCGGAATTTGCGAGAGCGCCATCACGATTCTGGGGCAGCTCCCGCCGCTCTACATCCCGGCGTCGCACTTTGAGGTCCTGCCCGTGATCGGCTTGTTCGAGGGTCAGCCCGTTTTCGCGCCCAACCCGGCCGAGGTGGCGGAAGTCTTCAGCTTCGCGCTGGACGATTTGCCGCGCGAGCGATTCAAATGCGTCGAGAACCGTCGTGTTCGCGGCGTCGATGTGCGCGCGCCTTATTACGCCGTCGCCGGGCACAAGGTCTGGGGCGCCACCGCCATGCTGTTGAGCGAACTGGAATGCCGGCTGCGGATCGTCATGCGGGCCGACGCGCTGCCGGACCTGGAGTGAGGCAGAGTCGCGCCCGCTTCCCTTGCCGCTTGAAGGCTGGCTTCCAACTTGTTATGCTTTGCCGTAACGGTATCCCGCGCCCCCGGCTGGCGAGAGCCGGCGCGGCGGCAGACACGGATGGACGGCATTCTCCCTGACATTCCTTTATTGGCGGCAGGAACCGGCGCAGGCGGCGCTGGCGAATGGAGCGCGCTGCTCATCTATGTCGTCATCGCCCTGGGCGTTTCTTTCCTCTGCTCGATTTGGGAAGCCGCCATGCTGTCCACGCCCATCTCGCATATTGAGCTATTGGCGCAGCAGGGCAGCCGGGCCGGCGACATCATGCAGGGCTTGCGCCAAAATGTCGAACATCCCATCGCCGCCATCCTGACCCTCAACACCATCGCGCACACCGTGGGCGCGGCCGGCGCCGGCGCGGAAGCCACCGCCATCTTCGGCAGCGAATTCTTCGGGATTATCTCCGCTATCCTCACCCTGATGATCCTGGTATTTTCGGAGATCATCCCCAAGACCCTGGGCGCGGTCTACGCCAAACCGCTGACGCCCTTCACCGCCTACTCAGTGCGCGCGCTGCTGTGGCTGCTGCGGCCGGCCGTCTTCGCCTTTGATTTCTTCACCCGCGCCATGCGACCCAGCGACGAGCCGCCCACCGTGACCCGCTCAGAATTGCAAGTGATGGCGCGCATCAGCGCCGAAGAAGGCGGCATTCAGGAGCGCGAAAACCGAATCGTCGCCAATCTGCTGCAGCTGGCGGATGTGCAAGTCGAGACCATCATGACGCCGCGCACGGTTGTCGTCATGTTTCAAGAAGACCAGACCGTCGGCGAGATTGTCGACGCCCACAAGCTGCTGCCATTTTCGCGCATTCCGCTCTACGGCGAATCAGCTGACGACATCCAAGGCTATGTGCTTCGTCACGAGATCTTCCGGCGGGCGGCCGCCGACGAGCATGGCGCGCGGCTCAAAGAATTCGCTCGCCAGCTGGAAGTCGTGCCGGAGACGAATTCGGTGGCGCAGGTGCTGGACGACTTCATCGCCAAGCAAGACCACATCTTCTTGGTCATCGACGAGTACGGCGGCACGGCCGGCTTGATCACCCTCGAAGACACGGTCGAGACCCTGCTCGGCATCGAGATTCTGGACGAGTCCGATCCAGTCGCCGATCTGCGGCAGCTGGCGCGGCGCCGCTATCAAAGCCAGGTGGAGCTGCTCAACCAGCTGGGACGCGAACTTGGCGACCCGCCCGCGACCGACGACCCGGCATGAGGGAGATTCGTCTCCCGCTGCCGCCTTTCGACTATCGCTTTGACCTCTTGCTGGAGTTCGCCAGGCGCATCGCGTATCCCGCGCGGCTGCTTGTCCAGGGCGATACGCTTTGGCGCTTCACGGCGAGCCAAGCGCTCTCCCACCGTCTGGATGCGGAGGCCATTGTCATCGCCGGCCCCGACCTGAAACCGGAAGACGAGCCGGGCATCGCCCGCGCGTCCATTGACTGGCTGGGCCTGGAGCGCGATCAGAGCGCCTTTTGCGCCGTCGCGGCGCGGCATCCTCCTCTGTGGCAAGTCATAGAGCCTCTGCGCGGCCTGCCTCTCTTCTGCGCGGAGACCGTCTTCGAGGCGCTGATCACGCTTGTCATCGAGCAGCACATCAGCTGGAAGGGCGCGCTCCGGGCGCAACAGGTCTTGCTGCGCGCTTTTGGCAGATCCCGCAGCATCGGCGGCGGGCGCGTCTACGATTTTCCCGCTCCCGGCCAGCTCGCGGCCGCCAGACGCGACCAGCTCAAGCAGCTCAAAATCACGAATCGGCGCGTCGACATGATCATGGAGATCGCCAAAGCGGAAGCCAGCGGCGCGCTCAAACTGGAGTCGCTGAGACAATTGCCGGCCCAGATCGCATACGAGCGGCTGATGCGGATCAAGGGCGTCGGCCACTGGACGGCGAACAACGCGCTGGGGCGAGCCTTCGGATTGTATCCGCTGCTCAGCCACAACGATGTCGCCCTGCAAGCGGCGGTCGCCCATTACTTTGACGCGAACGAAAAGAGCGCCGCAAGCGTCAATGCCGCGCTGGGCGGTTTGGGCGCTTTCGCCGGGCTGGCGGGGCATTATGTCTTGCTGCGCTGGGTGCTGGATCGCTATCCCGCTCAAAGCTCGGCGTAGAGCAGCTCCTGGCTCAGAGATTGCAGCACGGTGCCTTCGCTGGCCAGGGTCAGCGAGGCTGCGGTCAAGCCCAGGCGCATCGCTCCGTCGATGGGCACGCCGTTGAGCATGCCGAAGATGACCGCGCCGGAGAAGGCGTCGCCGGCGCCCGCGCTGTCGACGACCCGGGTTTGGATCGCGCGAATGTAACCGCCGCCGCTGCTATCGGCATAAGCCAGGCCGCGCTCGCCCAGGGTGACGACGGCGATGTCCGCGCCCAGGTGCACCAGATGCTGCGCCGTGCCAATGGCGGATTCGCGCTCGGTGGCGGGTTCTTCCAAATCGCAGAGAGCCGCGGTTTCGCTGGCGTTGGGCGCGATGAGATAGAGATTCGGAATGAATTTGCTCAGGCGACTGGCCAGCAGAGGCGATGTCGGGTCGGCGCAGACGCGAACCTGATAACGCGCCGCCAGCTCGAAGAGAGTCTCCAGCGCCTCCGCCGAGAGAGTCGCGTCGATGACGATGAGCGCGGCGCCTTCAAAGAGCCATTCATGCTCCAGCAGGTAATCCGAGTCCAGGGCGTCGGCGATGCTCAAGTCGTCGACGCGGGTGAAGCTGTCTTCCGTCTCGTGCAGCAGCATGGAGCTGGCGGTGCGCGCGCCTCTGACGCGCATGACATGCCGACAGTCGATGCCCGCCAGGGTCGAATGCGTGATCAGATGCTGCCCGATGTCGTCATCGGCGATGGCGGAGAGCAGCACCGTCTCGATATCGAGGCGCGCCAGATTCTCGGCGATGTTGCGCGCCACGCCGCTGACCGAAGCGTGAATCTGCCCGGCGTGACGCCCGCCCAGCTTCAGCGCTGTCTCGGATTTGCCGCTGAGCTCCAGCACGGCCGAGCCCGCCACCAGTACATAATCGCCTTCCATGCGCGCTCCCCTAGCCTGTAGCGCCCGTCGCGCCGGCGTCGGATTGGCTGGCTGGCGGCGGCGGCTGAGTCGGCTGCGCGTTGGGAACGGCGGTCTCAGTCGGCGGGCCGGCCGGCACAACCGCGCCAAGGCTGGCTGGATTCAAGTCGCCCGTGCCGATGGCGGCGTCGCTGGCCGGGTCTTCGACGCAGCGGAAACCGATCCAGCGCTTGTGTGCGTCGGGCCGCTCGGACTGACGGTGCGCGCTGCGGCTGAAAAACGGCACGCCATCCCAGGAGCCGCCGCGCAGGGTCTTTTGCTGCCCAACCAGGGGGCCGGTCGGATTCTGCACCTCGCCGAGCGCCGCCTGCTCTTGGTAGTGCCGCTCGCTGTAATAATCGCTCACCCATTCGGCGACATTGCCGGCCATGTCGTAGACGCCATACACGCTGGCGCCCAGGGGCAAGCTGCCGACAGCCAGGGAGCCGGGCGGCGCGTCCAGCGGTCGGTTGGTCTTCGCCAGGGCATTGTCCCAGGTGTTGCCCCAGGGGTAAATCCTGCCGTCTTCGCCCCGGGCGGCCCGCTCCCATTCAGCTTCCGTCGGCAGGCGGCGGCCTATCGCTTCACAGTATTCGCGAGCGCCATACCAGCTGGCGCCAAACACGGGATGCTGCGACAAGCCCGCGCCGATGCTGTAATTCGAGCCGTCGAACGTGATGGGCGCGTTCTCGTTTTCGTTCCGCGTCTGGATGCAAGGGAAGCCGGCGCAGCGGTTGATGTGCGTGTCGGGGCCGCGATCGTTCAGAAAGGCGACATACTGCTCGAAAGTCACTTCGGTGGTCTCCATCAAGAAGGAGTCTACCCGGACCTGGTGGGCGGGGAAAGAATCTTGCGCGTAACTCGCCTCGCAGCTGCCGGCGTCGCGGGTGACGCACTGGCGCACCGCCTCCGTCACTTCGCTGGGCGTCGTCCCCATGACGAAGCTGCCGCCCGGGATGGTGACCGTCAAGCTGCGGATGAACTTGAGGACCTCGGGGATCCCCCGCGTCGGCGGAGTCAGCGGCGGCGGGATTTCGGTCGGCGGCTCGCTGGGCAGGGGCGTCGGCTGCACCTGCACCGAGACGATCTCCGTGTTCGCCGGGGCCGGGGCGACCGGCGTCGCCGTCACGATGACGACTTGCGCGGGCGGCGCGGGAGAGAGCGGGAGCTCCGCTGGAGTCGCCGTCATCACAATATGGACGACCGTCGTCACCACCTGCGGCGCTGGCGTCGGCAAGAAATAGGCGGGCAGGCTGCCTTCCGCGATGACGCCGATCATGAGGCTCATGGCGCAGAAGAAACCGGGTATGAAGCCGATCACCGCCCATTGCCAGGCGGCGCTGCGCCGTCGTCTGCCGCCGATCGGTCTGTAAGACATCCCGCCTCGCTTTCACTCCGCCGCGATCCGTCGCCCCCGCTCGTGGCGACGCCAGCGCTTTTCTATACAATAATAGCCTACTGCGCAAGTGGACTGACGGCAAACGCGGGAAAGACTCCAGTGACCGGATTCAGCATCGGGCAAGCTCCAATCAGCGCGCGCGACCTGGATGGGCTGCGCCCGGTCTGCCTGCGCCATGACTTGGGGCCGCTGGCGGATCTCATTGAGCTGGTCTTCGCCGACAACATGGACAGCGCGGGCCGCGCCGCAATCCGCGAAATGCGTTACCTCAGCCACATGGGCTTGCTGCTCGGTCCGATTTCGCGCCTTAACGACCTGGCGATGGGCATCAGCCTGGGCTTCGTCTATGTCATGGACGGCGCCTTGGTGGGCAATGTTTCGGTGTATCCCGCCAGTTATCCGAGAGCCTTGGGCGCGACCTGGATTTTGGCGAATGTCGCCGTGCACCCGCGCTATCGCGGCCGCGGCATTGCCGGTCGCCTGGTGGATGCCGGGCTGGAGATGATCCGCCAGCGGGGCGGCGCCCGGGTCATCTTGCAAGTCAACTATGACAACGAGGCGGCGCTGCGGCTCTACGCTCGGCGCGGCTTCATCTACGAGCGGGCCTGGCGCGCGTGGCGGCGCAGCGGCTTCTTGCCGGCCCCGATGACCGAGGGGCGTCGCTTCCGCATCGTCCGGCCCCGCGCGAACGAATGGCAGGCCGAGTTGAAACTGGCGCAGGCGGCGCGGCCAAACGCTCTCGGCGGGGTTGGCTGGCTGAAACCTGTGCACGAAGGCGATTTTCGGCGACCGGTCTGGCGCCGGCTGCGAGACCTGCTCGCCATGAACGGCAAGGACAAACTGATCATCCGCGACGAGGCCACGGACGAGATCCTGGCTGCCTGCTGGCTGGAGGGCGGCCTGGGCTTCGGCAGTCTGCGCGCCTGGCTCTACGCCGCGCCACAGATCGACAGCCAGCCATATCTGGACGCGCTGCTGGCCAATTTGGTCAGCCGTCACGAGCGCGCCGCGATCGTCGTGGAGCACCCGCTCGACGACGAGACCATGAGCCAGCTGCTCAAGGAACGCCAATTCAAAGTCCAGCGCGAACTCTGGCACATGCGCCTGGATCTGTAGCTGGATTCAGCGGCCGGGCCGGCTGCGAAAGCGGGAAGGCCGCCGGCTGTCGTCTGGCGCGATCGCGGCAGAGTCTCGCTGCCCGTCGCTGGGGGCGGGCGCCAAGACCTTGCGGGGCAGGCTGGGCGGGCGATTCCGGTCCAGATTGAAAGCCGGGCGAATTGCGCCATCCGTCCAGTCAAGCGGCGCGTCCGCATTTACGCCGCCAAGGCTTGGCGCCGGCTTGGCTGCGCCCAGATACTCATCCAGAATCTGTCGCTGCTGCCGCGCTTCGTAACGGGCGCGCCGCCGGGCTTTGTTGTGCTGCCGGCGTGAAATCTCTTGCTGGATGTCCTGTGGACGCGATACGCGCTGGAACAGCTTGGGTTCGTCCGCGCCAACCAGCGACATGCGCACATCGCCGTACTTCATCAGCGCCGCCAAGAGCCCGCTGGAGATCGATTCCACATTGTCGATGCGCTCCACCAGGATCTGATCGCGGATGTTCTGCAGGAAAAAGGGCCGCTTGCGCACCAGCGTGATCGTATCGTCAGCGATGATGTACAGATCGTTGCGCCAGTCCCAATCCATCCAGTAATACGCGAGGCTGCCAACCAGGAGCGCGATCATGGCGACGGCAAAGGTCAATGCCCGCAGATCGGGGCTGACGAGGGTGAAAGTGAGCAGCAGCGCCGCCAGCGAGACCAAGATGATCGCGAGCGGCAGGGCAGTGTGCCGCGCCCAGACGCTGAGGTGCTTGCGCAAGACGAGATCGCCATTGCTCAGTTGAATGCGCGAGCTCAAGTAGCCGTTGCTGCCGCGCAGGGGTTTGGGCGGTCCTTCCGCTTCCGCTGAATGCGAATCCAGGTCGTCCTCCGCCGCGCCGTCCGCGCCCCGCCGCAATTCTTCCTGGAGGAGTCGGCTGTGCCGCTGCGCCTGGCGTTGCTCAAAATAGCGCCGGTCTTCCATGACAAGCTGCTGAAAGCGCTCGGGCCTCGGCAGCAGGTCCATCTCCAGGTTGCCCTGGGCCCCAGCCGTCTTGACGAAGACCGTGCCATAGCGGAAAAGCCGCGCGAAGGGGTCGCCGGAGGGAATCTCGAAGTTGATTTCGTGCACGCTATCCAAGCCCACCTGGGTGACCTGGCGGAAGAGCGTCAGAATCCGGCGGTTGATGCGGATGACGCGCTGGTCGGTGACGATGACCCAGTCGTTGCGCCACTCCAGGTAGCAATACACGAGGCCTAGCCCCGGCAGCAGCAGCGACAGCCCCAGCAAGATCAGCGACAGGGCCTGGGCCGGCGCCAGGAAAGCGCCCAGCAACACAGGCGGCAGCAGCAAGAGCGGCAGCCACGCGCTGCGAATGAAGGCGAACCAATGCCGATGTGTTCGAATCAGGATTTCTTCGTCGTCGCGCTGTTCGGCGAAAGCGAGCTTGATGGCTGGCGCGCCCCCGCCAAAGACGCCCCGCAATTCAGGCCGCGCCTCCAGCAAAGCGGTGAACGCGTCTCGCCGCAGCTCAAGCAGGGACAGGGGCTGCGACGCGCGCAAGCTGGCTGCGTGACGCGTCTCGGCGAAAAGCGCTTCCTGGTTGAGGCACTGGCCCGCGCTCGCCGTGCCCAGCGGAGTCTGGCTGCCATCGGATTCAGTCCGGAACAGCGCCGCATGGCCAGAGAGCAGAATCAACATGGCGTCGGCTGGCGCGCCTTGCCGGAAAATCGCTTCGCCCGCGTTATAGCTGCGCAGTTCCATCGCGTTGCGGATCGCCAGCAGCTGCGCGTCGTCCAGCTGGGCGAAAAGCGCGATGCTTCTCAGGCTGTCAGCTTGCGGCGCGTCCACGGCGAGCCTCTTTCGTCCGAGTCCCAAGCAGTATAGCATGATCGTGAATTGAGAACGGCGGGGCGGGGGCTGGGCGGTTGCGCGCGAATCGCCGGCTTCGCACATCGCATGGCGAAATGCGGCGAAAGCGTGTTATACTGGTGGCGAAACAAGAATCTGAGGCGGGATGGACTTATGGCGAGCTTGGGACCAACCGAACTGATTATCATCCTTGTCATCGTGGTGCTGCTCTTCGGCGTGGGCAGGGTTTCGCGCATCGGCGGCGAACTCGGCTCGGCGGTGGCGAATTTCCGCAAGGGCTTGCAAGAAGGCGCCAAGGGCAAGACCGAAGAAGCGGAGAAGCCGGAAAGCGCCTAGCGATTCAGGTCGCGGACCGACTGCGGGCTTTTCGCAGGGCGGCTTCAACGAGAGCTTCCGCCTTTAGCGCTGGCCAATGCGGGATGCCCGGCGGCAGCTTGAGGTTGTGCCTTAAGGCGTCGCTGTTGTAACGCGCGACAGATGCTTGAAATTCAGATACAGCGCGCAGCCAGCGGGCTTGTGCTGGGCTTTGCGCGTGGACGAATCGCGTCGCCTCGCGCGCAATCTCCGATCGTAGCTGCGCTTCTCGCGTTTCAAGGGCTTTGCCGGCCGTGATCCAGGCGGGCGCGACCTCGTTCTCGCGCATGATCTTGAATGCCATGCGCCATTCGTCCGGCGTGTTGGCGTTGTCGCCCAGGTCCAGCCGCTTCCCCGCGCCGGGCAAGTGCGAGACATCGCCATCGCCGATGACGCTCCCCACCAGCTGATCGACTTTACGCTGCCAGCGTCCCATGTCCGCGCTCCGCGTCTGCCCGGCTAATCAGGCTTCGCCATTTTCGGGAATCTGCAAGCTCAGCAAGATCCGTCCGGCTTCGTCGCGCAGGGTCAGCTCCTCGCCATGTTCCCAGACGCTCTCCGCCCGGCCCCAGAAGCGGGCGTCGCCCGTGCTGGTGCCGCTGCGGCTGAAGACCGTGACCTCGCCCTGGGGGAAGAGCATGGTCACCGGGAAGGTGAAGCTGGCGCCGGACTCGTCCGCCAGGGTCCAGCCGGTCATGTTGACGCGCTCGCCGGTGTTGCGCAGGCGGACGCTTTCCGCGGTGATGTCGCCGAGGCCTTCGACAGCGGCAATCTCGAACCGGGCGCTGACGGGCGTGCTGGTGGCGGCGGGCGCTGGCACGGCCGGGGCGGGCGCGACGCTGCCCGTCATCGCTTGCACGCAGCCCTCCAGCGGCACGATGAGCAAATCGCCAATCTGCAAATAACGCGATGACTCGTCGGTTAAATCGTTGACTTCCAGCATCTCTTTGAAATCCGCGCCGTAGCGCTGGGCAATGCCCAAAGGCGTGTCCCCGCTTAGCACGGAATGGTAAATGCAGTTCTCCGCCCGGATCGAGCCGCCAATGCCAGCGACGGTCGGCGTGCTTATCGGCACGGCCCGCGCGCCCAGTGAGCTCGCGTCAATGGTGGCGGCCGACTCCGTCGCCGCTTCAGCCGCCACATCCAGCGGCAGCTCCACCTGCGAGCGCTGCCCCGGGGCGGGCGCGGCGGTGGCGAGCTTGGTAGGCAGGGGCGTGGCGGTGATGATGATCTCGACCGTGATGATCTGCGGCGCTTGCAGCGGCTGGCTGTCTTCGCCGACCAGGCGCAGCGTGACATAGGCGCCGGCCATCGCCGCCAAAAATGTCAGCGCCAGAAACACCGCCTGAGGCAAGATGTTGACCCGCCGCCGGGCACGCTGCCGCTCGATCATGGGCCCTTCCCGCTTCCAATCGTCCAAACAGGCGAATCCTAGCACGGGCGGTCTGGGCTGGCAATGACAGGCGGCGCGCCTTAGCTTGTTTTGCGGCGATGTTTCGCTACAATCGCCAGCGTCCGGGGCAAATGGCGGAGCGACGCACATTGATGAAAGTCTTGCTGGCGAGCGCGGAAGCGGCGCCCTTTGCCAAAGTCGGGGGGCTGGCGGATGTGGTCGGCTCGCTGCCGGCGGCGCTGCGCAGGCGTGGCGTCGACGCCCGCGTCATCTTGCCCGGTTACGGCTTCATTGATCAGCTCGCTCTTGGCTTTGCGCCCCTTCTCAGTTTTGAGTTCGCGCATCAGCTGGGCGCGCACGAAGTCTCGCTATTTCAGGGCGAGGCCGACGGCGTCCCGGTGTATCTGTTGCGCTCGCCGCCCTACTTCGGCCTGGAAGGCGAGGTCTATAGTCACTGGGAATGGGACATGCAGCGCTTCGTCTTCCTGAACCAGGCCTTGATGGCGGCGCTGGCGCGGCTGAACGAGGCGGAGGGTTGGCTGCCCGATGTCTTGCATGTGAATGACTGGCACACCGCCCTGCTGCCCTTTTTGACGCGCGCGCATGGAACGGGCGACCTGTGGGATTCGCTGGCCAGCGTCTTGAGCATTCACAACATCGCTTATCAGGGCGCGGCGGCTGGCAGCCATCTGTGGCGGGCGGGCATTCAGGCGCGGAGCCTTGACGCATTGACGGTCTCTGGCTTGAGCGACAACCTGCTCGGCATTGGCATCGCCTACAGCGACATGATCTCGACGGTCAGCCCGCGCTACGCCGAAGAAATTCAGTATGGAGACATCGGTTATGAACTGGCGCCGCTGATCGCCTCGCGAAAGGCCGACCTGCGCGGCATCCTGAACGGGCTGGATTTCGCGCGCCGGGATCCCGCGTCCGACCCGGCGCTCTTCGCCAACTTCGATAGCGAGACTTGCTCCGAGCGCCGCCCTGTGAACAAGCGCTACCTGCAGTCTTTCGCCCGTTTGCCGGTGCGGCCGGATCGGCCGCTCATCGGCGTCGTCAGCCGGCTGGTGGCGCAGAAAGGCTTCGACATGACGCTGCCGGCCTTGCGCGCGCTGCTGGCCGAGCGGGATATGCAGCTGGTCGTTCTCGGCACGGGCGACGCCGATTTGGAGCAGGGCTTCTGGCAGCTGGACCGAGATTTCGGCGACAAGGCGCGGGCATTCCTGCAGTTCGATGCGGCGCTGGCTCAGCAAATCTATGCTGGATGCGATATATTCTTGATGCCCAGCCACTTCGAGCCCTGCGGCATCGGGCAGATGTTGGCCATGCGATACGGCGCGCTGCCACTCGTGCGTGAAACCGGCGGCCTGGCGGACACGGTCGTCAACTACGACAATGACGACGCCGACAGCGGCACTGGTTTCGTCTTCTTGTGGCAAGAGCCCGGCGCTGTCGAAGGCACGCTCAACTGGGCGCTGGATGTCTACGAGACCCGGCCCCATGCCTGGCGGCGCATGCAAAAGCGGGCCATGCGGCAAGATTTTAGTTGGACCAAGAGCGCCGGCGAGTATATTGCGCTGTATAAGTCAGCTCGTGAAAAAGCGCGGGCCCGGGCCGGCGCGCCAGCCTAGCCAGAACCGGAAAAGGAGCGCACGGTGAAGATCAAGGCAGTCATCCTGGCGGGCGGGAAGGGCACGCGACTCGGCGTCTTGACGATCAAACGCGCCAAGCCGGCCGTTCCTTTTGGCGGCAAGTACCGCATCATTGATTTCGCGCTGAGCAACTGCGTCAACTCCAATGTCTTTGATGTGCTCGTGCTGACGCAGTATCGCCCGCACAGCCTCAACGACCACATCGGCAAAGGCAGGCCCTGGGATCTGGATCGCTCCTTCACCGGCGGCGTGCGCATGCTGCAGCCGTATCAGGGCAGCTTCGATACCGACTGGTACGCCGGCACCGCCGACGCTGTCGCCCAGAACCTCAACTTTGTGCGCCAGGGCCGGCCCGAGTATGTGCTCATCCTCTCCGGCGACCATATCTACGAGATGGATTACGACATGCTGGTGCAGTACCATCGTGACAAAGGCGCGGACGCCACCGTCTGCACGATTCGCGTGCCCCTGGACGAAGCCAGCCGCTTCGGCATCGTCGACGCCGACAAGAATTATCGCATAACCGGTTTCGTCGAAAAGCCGGAGACGCCGCCCGGCAATCTGGCGAACATGGGCGTGTATGTCTTCGACTACGATGTGCTGGAGCGGGTCCTGCTCGAAGACCAGAGCGACCCCGAATCTGAAAAAGACTTCGGCAAGAACATCCTGCCCAAGATGGCGGCCGACAAAATGAACATCTTCGCCTATCCCTACGGCGGTTACTGGATCGATGTAGGCACGGTCGACGCCTATTGGGAAGCCCACATGGACCTGCTCTCCAGCCCGCCGTCGCTCAATCTCAACGATCGCACCTGGGTTATCCACACCCGCAGCGAAGAACGCCCGCCGGTGCGTGTCGGCGCGGACGCCAAGATCGTCGACAGCATGATCACCGACGGCGCGGTCATCGGCGCGGGCGCGATCATCGAGCGCTCGATCCTGTCGCCGGGCGTCTTCATCGGCCCGGGCGCGGTTATCCGCGAATCCGTCATCTTGAACGACGCCTATGTGGAGACGGGCGCGCTGGTTGAACGCGCGCTGGTGGACAAGATCGCCGTCATCGGCAAGAAGGCCCGGGTCGGCGCCTGGCAGGATATGGGCGATCTCAAGATCACCAGCATCGGCAAGAACGCGCGAATCCCGCCTGACTTCGCGATCGGGGCCGGCGCGGTGGTCGGCTCGGACTGCACCCATGCCAGCTTCGCCCGCTTCCCGGACAGGACCGTGCCGGCCGGCGGCGATGTGGAATTCTTGTCGCGCGCGTCCAGGTAATCGGACGATCAGGCGAGCGGCATCATTGACCGGCGGGTAGACCGCGAGCGAAAGGCAGACTCATGGCGAAATTCAAGGCGGGGGCGCAGTTGCATCCGCAGCGCGTCAGCTACGCGACTTACGCGAAAGCAGTGCAAGAGACCGAGGCCCTCGGCGTCGACTCGATCTGGAATTGGGATCACTTCTTTCCGCTCTATGGCGAGGGTCCCGGCGAGCACTTTGAAGGCTGGACCCTGCTCAGCGCGATCGCCACGCTGACCGAACGGGCGGAGATTGGCAGCCTGGTCACCTGCAACAGCTACCGCAACCCGGCTCTGCTGACGCAAATGGCGAACACGGTCGATCACATCAGCGGCGGGCGCTTGATCCTGGGCATCGGCGCTGGCTGGTTCGAGAAAGATTATGTCGACTTCGGCTACGAATTTGGCACGGCCGGCAGCCGCCTGCGCGATCTGGGGCGCGCCCTGCCCATCATCAAAGAGCGCATGGGCAAAGAGCTGCCGCCGCCCGTCCGCAAGCGCATCCCCATCATGATTGGCGGGGGCGGGGAGAAAGTCACCCTCAAGCTGACGGCGATGCACGCGGATTCATGGAACGGCTTCGGACCGCCGGAAACCTGGGCGCGCAAGAACCGCATCCTGGATCAGTGGTGCGCGGAGGTCGGGCGCGACCCGGCCGCTATCGAGCGCAGCGTGTCGATCACCAACGAGAACGACATCCCCGGCCAGCTGGACGCTTTCGCCGAAGCCGGCTGTACGCACTTCATCATGATGACGGCCGCCCCGCCGGATTATGGACGGCTGCAGGCTCTGCTGGATTGGCGCGACCAAGCCAACAAATGAGCCGCCGGACAAGGCTGCTTGGGGCGCGGCGCTCGCCTCAGGTCGTGACGACGCTGTTTTCGCTGCCGTGGGGGTTGGGCGCGTAGCCGTCAGCATCCCACTCGTTGTGCCATTCCTCGCCGTTGACGAGGTAGCGGAACTCGTAGGCGCGCCCCGGCTGCAGGCGCACGACTGCGGTGAAGCGGCCGCTCTTCAAAGGCTTCATGGGCGTGGCGCGCTCGTTCCAGTTGTTGAAGTCGCCCACCAGATGCGCGGACTCCGCGTGTTTGATCCGCGCCGTATAAAACGACACTTTGACGATCTTCCCCGATTGCAGGATTCGTTTCTTAAGCATGTATCCTCTCCAAGCCTTGCGCGAAGGGAGCAGCGCGCTCCTTGCCTAATCCTAGCACAAGACTCCAGCAGCGTGCATTCCAAACTGGCGAAATTGCCGCAAATTCACGAATGATTCCGCTGTCTTTCGCCGCCGAGCGCGCCGAGTTTGTCTTCGACGGATAATTGTCCAATAAAGTTGCCCCATATCGGGCGACTCGGTTGCGAACATGGCCTCATCGCGCCAACACACTGCGGCTCAAGAAGCCAAACGAGCGCGATAATAGCGCGAACTGGAAGCGCCATCCTTGCTGGCCGGCACGCTCCGGCGCCGGAATTCGTCATGACATTGGCGCCTGTTTCGCGCGAGTCTGCTATGAAATCCGGCGAACGGGCGCATGTTTCCGCTCTGTTCTGCCTTTGCGCCCGCGAAGATTGTCATAGATAGACCGTTTGTCGCGAAATAGGCCGCTCGCAACGCAATAACGCGGCTCAATCGTGGATTTCGCGCCCATGATCCAGCATGACTCGTCCACTTCTTCTTCGAACATGCGTCTGCGCGCTTCGAATCGACGCGAGTTTTCCCGAAACAGCGACACATGCTGGCGCGTCTTGTCCATTTGCGGGCAAATTCTAGACATCCGTCGGCGGGGACTGGAGTCTTTTTTGGCAGGGCGCTTCAAATCCATCAAGTAATCATAGTCCGCGTCCCGAATCCGCGCCGATTGCATGCCCTGGCGCGCTCATTTGCCCAAAGTTGGCTCGGATCGCGGCGGCGCGGGCTGGCATTTCATCGATTTCTCCGAATTGCGCCGCGCAATCGCCGTAGCGCCAGATGAAAATCCCTTTATAATATGCGCTTCGCAAACTGCAACACTTCGCCAACCGCCAGGGAGCCGCTTTCATGATTCAACCAGTCGCGCGGGTCAATGTCGCGCCAAAGCTGCCGCCGCAATTGGGAAGACTCCATGAATTGACCTACAACCTCCGCTGGGCATGGGACCACGAGTCCATCGCCCTGTTTCGCCGGCTCGATCCCGAGCTCTGGGAAGAGACGCAGCACAATCCCGAATGGATGCTGGGCAGGCTGAGCCAGCAGCGGCTCAACGCCCTCGTGCATGACACCTCCTTCATGGCGCATTACGCCCGCGTCTGCCGCTCTTTCGACGAGTACATGCGCGCCGAGCAGACTTGGTTCGAGCGCAAATACGGCGAACAGGAAAGCAAGCCGCTCATCGCCTATTTCTCGATGGAATTCGGCTTGACCGAGTGCTTGCAGAATTACTCCGGCGGCCTCGGCGTGCTCAGTGGCGACCACCTCAAAAGCGCCAGCGACTTGAACATTCCGCTGGTGGGCGTCGGCATCTTGTATCAGGAAGGCTACTTCCAGCAATACCTCAACGCCGACGGCTATCAGCTGGAGTCGTACCCGCTGAACGACTATGTCAACCAGCCGGTCAAATTGCAGACGGACGCGAACGGCGCCCCGGTCATCATCTCCGTTCCCTTGCCCGGGCGCGCCCTCTATGCCCAGATCTGGAAAGTGCAGGTGGGGCGAGTCTCGCTCTATTTGCTGGACACCAACATCGACGCCAATCGCCTGGAAGAAGACCGCAATCTGACCGATCGCCTTTATGGCGGCGACGCCCGCACGCGCATCCGCCAAGAGATCTTGATGGGCATCGGCGGCGTGCGGCTGCTGCGCGCGTTGGGCATCGAAGCCGACATTTACCACATGAACGAAGGCCATTCGGCTTTCCTGCTGCTGGAGCGAATCCGCAATTATGTCTGCGATGAGGGGCTGAACTTCGAGCAGGCGAAAGCCCTCACCGCCGCCAGCAGCGTCTTCACCGTGCACACGCCGGTCCCGGCCGGGCTGGAGCGCTTCGGCTTCGATCTCATCGACGAACACTTCACCGATTTGATGCGCGATCTGGGCTTGTCGCGCGACGAGTTCCTGGATCTCGGCCGCGAAGACATGGGCCATTACGAGCTCTTTTCCATGTCGGTGATGGCTCTGGGCTTGTCTTCGGGCACGAACGGAGTCGCCCGGCTGCACGGCGAAGTCTCCCGCGACATGTGGAAGTGGGTCTACCCGCGGGTGCCGGTGCATGAAGTGCCGATCGGCGCGATCACCAATGGCATCCATGTGCAGACCTGGGTCAGCCAGGAAATGGCGCAGCTCTTCGACCGTTACCTGGATCCGGCTTGGCGCTCCGAAGAATCTCGCCGCGAAGTCTGGGCGGGGGTGGCGAGCATCCCCGACGCCGAGCTCTGGCGCACGCATGTCCGCCGGCGCGAGCGCTTGGTGGCTTTCGCCCGGGACCGCCTGCGCGAACAGCTGCAGCGCCGCGGCGTCTCGCAGACGGAAATTGAAGAAGCCGACGAAGCGCTGAACCCCGATGCCCTGACCATCGGTTTCGCCAGACGCTTCGCCACTTACAAGCGCGCCACGCTGATCTTCCGCGATCTGGGCCGGCTGCGCAAACTCGTAACCGATCCTGACCGTCCGCTGCAGTTCATCTTCGCCGGCAAAGCCCACCCCCACGATCACGAAGGCAAGGAACTCATCCGCACCATCGTGAATGTGGCCCGTGATCACGACTTCCGCAACTCCATCGTTTTCCTCGAGAATTACGACATGAATGTCGCCCGCTACATGGTGCAGGGCGTCGACATCTGGCTGAACAATCCGCGCCGGCCGAAAGAAGCCAGCGGCACCAGCGGCATGAAAGTCATCTACAACGGCGGCTTGAATTGCAGCATCCCCGATGGCTGGTGGGCGGAGGCGTATCGGCGCGACCTCGGCTGGTCCATCGGCCACGGCGAAGAATACCGCGAAGACGAATGGGCGCATCAAGATTATGTCGAAAGCCAGGCGCTCTACAATTTGCTCGAGCAAGACATCGTGACGCTCTTCTATCGCCAGTCGCGCGATGGCTTGCCGCGGGAGTGGATCCGCCGCGTGAAGATATCCATGAAAGAGCTGGCGCCCCGCTTCAACACCCATCGCATGGTCCAGCAATACACCGACGAGTTCTACATGCCGCGCTTCCATGTGAGCCAGTCGATGAGCCGCGAGCGCTACGCCGGCGCCCTCCGCTATGTCGATTGGCGGCGGCATCTGGACGAGGCCTGGGGCGATGTCTCCGTGATGGAGGTGGACCTGCGCGATGGCGATGTCGAGATCGGCAGCCGCGCCCAGATCCAGGCTCGGGTCGTCTTGGGGCGGCTGCGGCCATGCGATGTGAAGGTGCAACTGTATTATGGCATCCTGGACTCGGCGGGCGCCATCCGGAATGGCGAATCGGTGGATATGCGCCTGCAGCGCGAAAATGGCGAGGGCATCTGCGACTTCAGCGCCGAACACACTTTCCTGCAAACCGGGCATGTCGGCTTCTCGGTGCGCGTACTGCCCTATCACGAGTACATGCACACATCGATCGTGCCGCAGAAGATAGTCTGGGCTTGAGGGTTCGGGCGCGTGTGACATCGGCTCGCCCCTGCGCGGTCGTGGCGGTTTACATATCCTGCTCCGCTGAAGCCCTGGCCCGTTTCCAGCCGACGCAGCTTGACCGCGCCGCCCGCCTCCGCTAGAATCGCCGCGTTCTGCAGATAACAGACACGGTCATCTCCATGCGCTACCACATCTGGACTCTCGGCTGCCAAATGAATGTCGCCGATTCGCAGCTGCTGGCGTCGGAGCTGGAAAAGCTCGGCTGCAGCGCCGCGGCCGCGGGCGACGACGCCGACATCATGGTGGTCAACACCTGCGTCGTCCGCCAAAGCGCCGAGGACAAAGGCTTGGGCAGGCTGCATCTGCTGCGCCAGATCAAGCGCGACGACCCGGACCGCGTCATTGGCGTGATGGGCTGCATGGTGGGCGTCCGCGACCCGCTGTGGATGCGCCAGCGCCTGCCTTTCGTCGATGTCTTCATGCCGCCATCCGATCCGCAGCCTATGCTCCGCTTCCTGCGCGAGCGCCAGGCCGAAAGCGACGCCATCTCCCTCGAAGCTGACAAGCGCCAAGCCCGCGACTCGCTGCAAGACGGCGATCTCGTGCTGCCATTGCAGGAGCGCGGCCAGCTCGTCAGCGCCCATGTGCCGGTGGTCTATGGCTGCTCCCACGCCTGCTCCTTCTGCATAATTCCCTTTCGCCGCGGCATTGAGCGCAGCCGCCGCGTCGGTGAAATCGTCGCCCATATCCGCAGCCTCGCCAGGCAAGGCGTCAAGGAAGTCACCCTGCTCGGGCAGATCGTCGACCGGTATGGCAAGGACATCCCTGACGGTCCCGACTTGGCGGATCTGCTGCGCGTGGCGCATGATGTGGCCGAAGATGTCGGCCTGGAACGGATCCGCTTCCTCACCAGCCACCCCAACTGGATGACGGACAATCTGCTCGAGACGGTCGCGGAGCTGCCCCGCGTCATGCCGCAGATTGAAGTCCCGATTCAAGCCGGCGACGACGAAGTCCTGGCGAGGATGCGGCGCGGCTACACGGCCGATGATTACCGCCGGCTGATTTACAGAATCCGCGCGATCGTCCCGGAAGTCGCCATTCACACCGATATCATCGTCGGCTTCCCTGGCGAGACCCGCGCCCAGTTCATGCGCACTTACGACATCCTGGAAGAGCTCAAGCTGGACAAAGCGCATCTGGCGCGTTACAGCCCCCGGCCCCAAACCGTGAGCGCGCGGCGCATGGAAGACGATGTGCCGGAAGACGAAAAGCGCGAACGCCACCGCATGCTGGAAGCCTTGCAAGCGCGGGTCGTGGCGGAGATCAACGCTCCCTACCTGGGGCGGACGGTCGAAGCCCTGGTCGAAGGCCAACACAAAGGACGCTGGCGCGCGCGCACGCCCCAGAACAAGCTGGTCTTCTTTGAAGCCGATGGCGACTGGCAGGGCAAGCTGGCGGAGCTGGAAGTGACCTGGACGGGACCCTGGAGCATGCAGGCGCGCCTGCCGCAGCCAGAGCAGATCTCCCAGCCCATCCGCATCGCCGGTTGATGGCCAGTCGGCCCGCTTCAGTCGCGTTGCTACTCTGCCTGGCGCTCGCGGCCTGCAACCTGAGCCAGCGTGGCTCGCCAGTGGCATTGCCCGAGGCGACGCCGCCGCCACAAGGTCCGCCGACAATCTTGATCGACTCGCCCAACGAAGGCGCGGAATATGTCCTCGGCGAGCAGATCCTGGTCGCGGTGCTGGCGCAGGACAGCATCGGCGTGAACCGCGTGCAGCTCTTCGTCAATGATCAGATTGTGCGCACCGTCTCTTCCGAGTCGCTGCAGGGCGACCTCGGCATGTCGGCCATCCTCGATTATGCGCCCCAGCGCGCCGACCTGGGACGCGTCACTTTGCGGGCGGTGGCATATCGCGGGACGGTCGTCAGCGAGCCCGACGAGGTCACGGTCGCCGTGCGCGAATCGCCCGCCGATGTGCTGGCGACGCCCATCCTGCAATCCAATGTGCCCTTCATCCCGAACGACGGGGTCTGCCGCGCCTTGGTCAACGTCGGCTTGAATTTCCGCAGTGGTCCCGGCACTGGCTTTCAGATCCTCGCCGTCCTGGACAGCGGCACGCTCGCGCCGATCACCGGGCGCAACAGCGAACACAGCTGGTGGCGCTTGAATGTGGAGAATCGCGTCGGCTGGGTCAGTGGCGACTACACCACCGAATACGGCGATTGCAGCCGGCTGCCGGTCGTCGCTGGTTAAATCGGCCTGCAAGTCGCTTCGCGCGCCTTCGCCGAGATCAGCCGCCCGTGCTAGAATATGCCTCTGGCAAGCGAAGGAAAAACGGCGAGCGCAATGGCTTTGGCGATGAAACGGATCATGCTGGTGACCCGCAATGTCCAGTTCGCCATTGATGTCAAACGGGCTTTGGAGGCCCTGGGCGAATACAGCGTGACGGCCGTCGCCGATGTGCGCAACGCCATCGAAGCGCTGCGCGAAAAACCGCAGCGGCTCGTCTTGCTGGATACCGCGGGGCTGTCCATCGCGCCCTCCATCATGATCGAGATGATCCAGGCGCGGCAGGAAGAAATCGCCATTCTGCTCGCGCCCGACAGCGACGAAGCGCGCCAGCTCGCCCGCGACCATCAATTGCCGGGCGTGGTCGATATCCCTGTCTTGGCGCGGGACTTGATCCCGGCCCTGGAAAGCGCCATGCGCGGCGCCCGCGACGCCTTGCCGGACACCCAGGAAGCGCCAGCCCAAGAACTGAGCGAAGACACCCTGAACATCGAGACCCTGGTCGACGACGTTCTGTCCGAAGACCTGGCGCTGAATTACACGCGGCGACGCCTGCAAGCGTCTTACGAGCTGCTGCATGGGCGATCGGCGGAAGAAGGCGGCGCGATTGAGCTGCTGCTCGAGCCCGATGTCGATGGCGATACGGTCCGTTATCGTTTGGCGCGCGCTCCCGGCGATCTGGCGGACACGACCGCGGAAGTAGGCGGCGCATTCGTCGACACCGTGCCCTCGGCGGCCCGGCTTGCCAGCGAGACGACGGTCGGGGATCTGGCGCGGGCAGTGCAGAACGACGCCGGCAACGCGGTCGAACCGTCGGCCACCACCATTGCGCATGCCCCCGCCGAGATCGCGCTGGAAGACAGCGACGCCTTCGAGAAGATGCTCAGCCATCTCCTCGACGAGAGCACGCAGCTGGAGAATCTGACCCTGGAATCGCTCTTTGACACCACCCGCGAGCTGCCGGGCGCGCTGGGGACGGGGGCCGTGCCGGCTTGGCTGCGCGAGACGGAAAAGTTCATCCGCGAGCCCAGCTTCTTGCCGCCAGCGTTGGCGACGCCGCAGCCGGCCCAGGAAACCACCGTCCGCGGCCTGGCCAATTCGCCAGCCCCGGCTGCAGCAACGGTGAAGACGGCGGCAGAACGGAATGCAGCGATGGCGATCCAAGACGACGCGCCCGATTCAGCATACGGCGCGCCCGGCGCGAGCCCGCTGTGGCGCCGCGACGATGACCCGCTGGTCGCCCAGATGGCGCTGGCGATGACGCAGATGATGACCGACACCACGGCCGCCGCCACCGTCTTGACCCGCGACGACCGCATCGTCGCTTACGCTGGCGCGCTGGACCTGGAGGAGTTTCGCCGCTTGCGCCGCAGCGTCGACGACAGCTGGACGGCCTCGGGCGAGCAATCGCGGATACGCTTCGTCAAACTGCCGGAAAATGGCGCGGATTATATGCTCTATTCGCGGGCGACGGCGGCCGGCCTGACATTGACCATGATCTTCGCCGCGGAGGCGCGCCTCAGCGAGATCCGGCGTCAGGGCGACATCATGCGGCAAGCGCTCAGCCAGGCGCCAGAAAGCGAGCCGCCAGCCGAAACGGGCGAGGAAGCGGCCGACCAGGCCGACTCGGACGCGCGGCAGCCCTTCGCCTTTGTCTGGCTCATCAAGGATCCGGCCCTCTTGCTGCGTCGATCGGTCGCGCGGCAGCTGGTCTTCTGGCTGGAAGTGCAGCTCAACAGCTTGAATTGGCGCATCAGGCAGCTGGATGTGCATCAAGAATTCATCTACCTTCATGCTGATGTGCCGGGCAAGGCCTCGCCCGACGACTTGGTCCGCACGGTGATGGACCGGGCCCGCTTGATCGCCTGCGCCGAAGACCAGAACCTGCCCAGCGAGCTCTGGGCGGACGCCTACCTGGTGCTGCAGCCTGGCCGAGGCCTGAGCGAGCGCGAGCTGCGGCATTTTCTTCAATTCGCCCGCGCTTGAGGCCGGGGCGGCCAGCCCGCTTGAAAGCCCGCCGCTTCGTCGGCTATACTCGCGCTCACGAGCAGCCCGCCCAGCCAGTGAGCGCAGACCATGGAAACGCGCCCGGTTCTCTATCTCATCGACGGCCACGCCTTGGCCTATCGCAGCTATTTCGCCTTGCAGCGGGCCGGTTTCGCCACCTCCAGCGGCGAGAGCACCAGCGCCGTCTACGGCTTCAGCCGCACCTTGCTCGATGTCTACGAACATTATCAGCCGACATACCTGGCGGTCGCTTTTGACGAAGGCTTGAGCGCGCGCGAAGAGATCTACCCCGAGTACAAAGCCACCCGCGAAGCGATGCCCGCCGATCTGCGCAGCCAGTTCGACCGCATCCGCGAGCTGGTCGCCGCTTTCAACATCCCGCGGCTGACCATGCCGAATATGGAAGCGGACGATGTCCTCGGCACGATCAGCCGGCAAGCGGTCGAGATGGGCCTGGATGTGCATATCGCCACCGGCGATCGCGACATTCTGCAGCTCCTCGGTCCCCATGTGCGCGTTCAGCTGCCGCAGCGCCGCGGCCCCGATGTCGTCTTTGATGTCGCCGCATTCCGCGAGAAATACGAAATTGAGCCCGGCCAGCTGGTCGATCTCAAAGCGATGGAGGGCGACAGCTCGGACAACATCCCCGGCGTCGCCGGCGTCGGCAAGAAGACCGCCACCAAGCTGCTGCAGGAATACGGCGACCTGGACGAAATCTACGCCAACCTGGAACGCCTGCCCACCCGCGCCCGCAATCGCTTGACCGCCGGCAAAGACATGGCTTACCTCAGCCGCCGGCTCGCCACCATCATGCGCGACCTGGATATTGAGCTGGATCTGGAGGCTTGCGTCGGGCAAGACTTCGCGCTCAAGACCGTGGACGATGTCTTCGCTGCCCTGGAGTTTCGCACGCTGCGCCAGCGGCTGCACAAAGTCTACGCGGGCATGCGCGGCGACGCGGAAGCAACCGGCATCGCCCAGGCGCATGAAGTCGTCGAGACCGTCATCGTCCGCGACGAGCGCGCGCTGGCGGATCTGGTGGCGGAACTGAACGCGGCGGAGATCATCGCCTTCGACACCGAGACCACCGGCATCGACCAGATGAGCGCCGACCTGGTGGGCGTCTCGCTGGCGGTGGACGGCGAACGCGGCTTTTATGCGCCGGTCGGGCATCGCGTGGCTGGCGAAGACGGACAGGCGGATTTGTTCGCCCAGCCGGTCGGCGATCAGCTGCCGCTGGAAACGGTGATCGAGGCTTTGCGCGGTCCCCTGGAGAACCCGAAGATCCCCAAAACCGCCCACAACGCCATATACGATCTGATGATTTTGCGGCGTTATGGAATCACGGTCGCGCCCGTCGCTTTCGACACGATGCTGGCGGAGTGGCTTGCCAACCCGATCAGCAAATTCCTCGGCTTGAAAGCGCTGGTGGCGCAGGCTCTCGATGTGCAGATGACGGAGATCGCCGAGCTGCTGGGCAAGGGCAAGAACCAGACCACGATGGACCTGGTCGAGATTGACAAAGCCGCGCCCTATGCCGCCGCCGACGCCACTATGACCTGGCGCTTGCTGGAACCGATGCGGGCGGTCTTGCGGCAGGCCGGGCAAGCAGCGCTCTATGCGTCCCTGGAGCTGCCGCTCATCCCTATCATCGGCGAGATGCAGTTCAAGGGCGTGCGCCTCGACAGCGATTATCTGCGCCAAATGAGCGGTCGGCTGGCGGCGCGGATTTCCGAATTGCAAGACGCGATCCACGACGCGGGCGGCATCGGCAAATTCAATATCAGCAGCCCCAAGCAACTGAACCTGGCGCTCTTCGACAATTTACAACTGCCGACCGACGGCTTGAAACGCACCAAGCTCGGCTATTCGACCGACGCCACCACCCTGGAAGCTCTGCGCGACAAACATCCCATCATCCCGCTCATCGAGAACTTTCGCGAACTTTCCAAGCTGAAGAGCACCTATGTCGACGCCTTGCCGGAGCTGGTCAACCCCAACACCGGGCGCGTCCACACCAGCTACAATCAAACGGGCGCGGCGACGGGCCGCTTCAGCAGCAGCAACCCCAATTTGCAGAACATCCCCATCCGCACGGAGGTCGGGCGCGAGGTGCGTCGCGGTTTCGTGGCGCCGGCGGGGTATGTGCTGCTCGCCGTCGATTACAGCCAGATCGAGCTGCGGGTCATGGCGCACATCAGCGAAGACGAGACCCTGATCGACGCCTTCCATCAAGAGCTGGACATTCACAGGGCGACGGCGGCGGCCGTCAACGGCATCGAGCCGGAAGAAGTGACTTATGAGCTGCGCAACTTCGCCAAGGGCGTGAATTTCGGCTTGATGTACGGCATGGGCGCTTTTCGTCTTGCCCGCGACAGCGACCTCAGCCTGAAAGAAGCGGAAGCCTTCATCGACACTTACTTCAAGCGCATGCCCGGCGTCAAAGACTATATCGACCGCACCAAAGCCTTTGTCTGGGAAAACGGCTATACGGAGACTCTCTACGGCAGGCGCCGCATCTACCCGGCCATCAAAGCCAAGGGCAGCTGGCGCAACACCGCCGCCGAAGAGCGCGCCGCCATCAATATGCCGATCCAAGGCACAGCCGCCGACATCCTGAAGCAGTCGATGATCAATTTGCATCAGCGCCTGAGCGGCGAAAGCTACGATGCCGCCATGATCTTGCAGGTGCACGACGAACTGGTGCTGGAAGTCAGAGAAGACCAGCTTGCGCCGGTTACCGACTTGGTCGTGCGGACGATGGAAGCGGCTTTCCCCGATGGCCAGCCACTGCGCGTGCCGCTGCGGGCGAACGCGAGCTGGGGGCGCAATTGGCGCGATATGGAAGAGATGGGCTAGGGCTGTGTTATACTGCCCCGGGCCCGATTTGACAGCGATTTCGTGGAAGGCGCGGCAGGGCGATGAATCACTTTCTTGAACTGGCCAGCTGCTCAACCGACGAGCTGCTCGACCTGATTGAGCTGGCGCTGGAGCTGAAATCCGAATGGCGCGCCGGCGGCAACCAGCCCCGCCTGGCTGGCAAGACTCTGGGCATGATCTTCATGAAGCCGTCGCTGCGCACCCGCGTCTCCTTCGAAATGGCGATGAAGCACCTCGGCGGCGGCGCCATCATGCTCGGTCCCCAGGAGATTGGCCTGGGCGTCCGCGAGAGCGTGCCCGATGTGGCGCGGGTGCTTTCGAGTTATGTCGATGGCATCATGGCGCGAGTCTTCGACCATGACGATGTCGTACAGTTGGCGGCCCACTCCAGCGTGCCGGTCATCAACGGCTTGAGCGACGGCTACCACCCCTGCCAGGCTTTGGCGGACATGCTGACGATTCGCGAACGCTTTGGCAGGCTGGCTGGCTTGAAGCTGGCTTTCGTCGGCGATGGCAACAATGTGGCGGCGTCGGTGGCGCTCGCTTGCGCGCATTTTGGCTTGCGCTTCAGCATCGCCACGCCCGAAGGCTACGAGATGCAGCGCCCGATCCGCCAGCAGGCTTACGAAATCGCCGGGCGCAACGGCGCCGTGCTGGAGATGGACACGCGGCCCGCCTTCGCGGTGGCCGACGCTGATGTCGTCTACACCGACACCTGGGTCAGCATGGGCCAAGAAGCGGAAGCGGCCGAGCGCGCCGCCGAGTTTGGCGCATACCAGGTCAATGACGCGCTGCTGCGATCCGCCAGCCCGGAGGCGATCGTCATGCACTGCCTGCCGGCCCATCGCGGCGACGAAATCACCGACGCGGTCTTGGACGGTCCGCGGTCGCGTGTCTTCGAACAAGCCGAAAATCGCATGCACGCCCAGAAGGCGATCCTGCTGCGCCTGCTGGCATAGCCGCCTGAGCCGGCGATCGCTTCAATTGCCCGCCGCAAACGATGCGCGAGCGTATGCCCGTTTGGTTTTGCCCCGCGCCATCGCCTGCGCGCCCGCGTATGAAATGTTAGAATGGGTTGCGGCGCTCGCCCGCCCGATGCCGCCGAAGACTTGGTCGTGTCGCTGTGGAACAGATTCTGCTCATCCTCCAAGGTCTCGAATGGCGCGATGTCGTCGATATCGCGATTGTGACCGCGCTTTTCTACAGCATCACTTTCATGTTTCGCGGCACCCAGGCGGTGGCGCTCTTTCGCGGCATCGCCCTCATCGTCATCCTGCTGATTTCGGTGGCCGCGCTCTTTCGCCTGCAAGCCTTGAATTGGCTGCTGGCCAACAGCTTGACCGCCCTGGTCATCGCCATCCCCGTCATCTTTCAACCGGAGATTCGACGCGTCCTGGAGCGCCTGGGGCGGGGCGCATTCCTGGGCGCGCGCATGGCGCCGCAAGCGGCCCGAGTCTCCATCATCGACGAGATCTGTTCCGCCGCCGCCAAGCTCAGCGAACGCCATCATGGCGCCTTGATCGTCCTGCAGCGCAACAGCAGCTTGAGCGAATACATCCGCACCGGCATTCAGATGGACAGCCTCGTAAGCGCGGACTTGCTGGCGACGGTATTCTGGCCCCGCACGGAATTGCACGACGGCGCCGTGATCATCGACACCGGCGGGCGAATCGCCTCGGCATCCAGCGTGCTGCCCATCACCGCCAGCCGCAACCTGCCCAACCCCAACCTGGGCACCCGGCACCGGGCGGCGGTCGGCATCAGCGAAGTCGGCGACGCCCTCTGCGTCATCGTCTCCGAAGAGACCGGCAAGATATCGGTGACCAACGGCGGGCGAATGATTCTCGATTTGGACGCGCGCCGTCTGCGGTTGATCCTAAGCGCGTATTACGGACCCACCGAAGAAGCGGCAATCTCGATGCGGCGGCGCTTCAGCGACATGCTGGATGACTTGCGGCTGCGCATGCAAACGCGCCGGGAGCAGCGAGCCCAGTCATGATTCGGCGTTTCGCCAAGTCCGAGATGGCGGGCAACTTCCTTTGGCTGGCGGTCTCGCTGTTGTTGGCTTCAGGCGTTTGGTACATCGCGGTGACCTCGGCCGACCCCATCAAGCAGAGCCGCTTCACATTCTTGCCCATCCAGTTTGTCTCCAGCGACGCCACCGTGCGCGCCGACGCTTCGCAGCGCACCGCCACCGTGACCGTCCAGGGTCCACAGACGACAATTTCGCTGCTCTCTTCCGATGACATCGTCGTCCGCGCCGATTTGTCCCGCTTGAGCCCCGGCGTCCATGCCGTGCCCTTGACGGTCTCTGTGGTTCAGCCGGAATCCACCACCCGCAAACCGGTCGCCCAGGTGTCGCCCTCGCAGATCCGCGTCACCCTGGAAAAGCGCGAGACGGTCGCCGTCGGCATTGTCATAGTGCCGAACGCGCCACCCATCGGCTTCCGCCACGACGCGCCCCTGCCCGGCGTCGCCGAAGCCCAGGTCAGCGGCGCCGCCAGCGTCGTCGCCCAGGTCGCGGAGGTGCGTGGCATGCTGGATTTGTCCGCCAGCCGCAATCCAATCGAGGCGGAACTGCGCTTGCAGGCTGTCGACGCCGATGGCAATCGCGTCAGCGATGTGGAGCTCATGCCCGAGTCGGTCCAGGTGAGCGTCAACATCGCGCGGCGCGACGATATCCGCCAAATCGTCGTGCGCCCCAATGTCATGCTGGATACGCTGCCGGATGGCTACACCTTGAAGAACTGGAGCCCGGATCCGGAGATTCTCTATGTCAGCGGCGCGCCGGACAGGCTGGCGAGGATCTCCGACACGCTCTTCACCGAGCCCATCAGCCTGGAGAATCGCCAGGAAGGCTTCGTGACGACCATTCCGGTACAGCTGCCCGACGAGGAGCTCTTCGTGGTCGGCGGCGACAACAGCGTCATGGTCAGCATCGAGATCATCCCGGTAACGGAGTCGCGCCAGTTCGACAATATCGAAATTGAGCATGTCGGCCTGGGCGAGGGCTACGCCGTGTCCATCGCGCCGAAGCGCGTCTCCGCCATTGTGAGCGGTCCCGTGGTCATGGTCGATGCCCTGTCCGACGGCGACATCCGCGTCTTCGTCGATCTGGAGGGCTTGACGCCGGCTCTCTACGACCTGGAAGCGCGGACTTCGATCTTGCGCGGCGAATTGAGCGAGAGCAATGTCAGCTTGGTGCCCCGCGCCGTGAATGTCGAAATTACTTCGCCGCAAAGCGAGAGCGACTCGCCGGATGAAGCGGCCGACGAGCCCGCACCCGCCGACGGCTGACCCGGCGACGCCGAAAGCATCGCGCCTTTTGGAATTCCGCCACAGCCGCTACAATTGACAGCCCGCCCCAGCCATTACGCGCAGCAGGACGAAGCATGCCGCGAAAACCAATCGTCGCCTTGGTGGGCAGGCCCAATGTCGGCAAGAGCACGCTCTTCAACCGGCTGGTGGGCGAGCGCCTGGCGGTGACCCACGATATCCCCGGCACCACCCGCGACCGTCTGCATGGCGAGGCGTTCTGGAACGGCCTTGCTTTCCAGGTGGTCGACACTGGCGGCATCGAGGTGTATCAGCCGGCCGGCGCCCGCGATGAATCGCCCCTGGCGGAGGGCAGCAAAGACTTTGTCAAAGAGATCATCGCCCAGGCCATGCTCGCCATCGCCGACGCCGATCTTATCGTGCTGCTGGTCGACGCCCAATACGGCGTCACGGCCGCAGACGAAGCCATCGCCCAGATCTTGCGCCGCGCCGACAAACCTGTGCTGGTCGCAGCCAACAAGATCGATAGCGAGCGGCTGGCCGGCGAGGTCTATGATTTCTACTCGCTGGGCTTGGACGCCGTCGTCGGCATCAGCGCGATCCATGGCCTGGGCGTCGGCGACCTGCTGGACGAAGTCGTGCTGGCTAGCGGCGCCTTGATCGCCGAATTTGAAGACGAAGCGGACGACGAGCAGCTGAAGATCGCCATCGTCGGGCGGCCCAACGCCGGCAAGAGCACCCTGCTCAACCGGCTCATCGGCGAAGACCGCGCCATCGTCAGCGAGGTGGCCGGCACGACCCGCGATGCCATTGACAGCGAAATCCGCTACTTTGGCGAGCCGGTGACCCTGATCGACACGGCCGGCATCCGCCGTCGCGGGCGCATCGAAGCGGGGGTCGAGCGCTACAGCGTCATCCGGGCGATGCGGGCGATCGGGCGGGCCGATGTCGCCTTGCTGGTGATCGACGGCAATCTGGGCGTCACTGAGCAAGACGAGCACATCGCTGGTTACATCGTCGAGGAATTCCGCAGTCTGGTCATCGTGGTCAACAAGTGGGACGCGGTGCAAAAAGACGCCTTCACCATGCACGCCTTCACCGAGAAGATACGCGATCGCCTGCATTTTGTGCGCTACGCCCCGATCATCTACATCAGCGCCCTCGACGGCACGCGGATTCACCAGGTACTTGAAGTCGCCTGCCGCGTTTGGGAAGCGCGCTTCCTGCGCCTGCAGACGGCTGAAATCAACCGGCTGATGCGCGACGCCATCGAAAAACACCCGCCACACGCCAAAGGCACGAAGCGGCTGAAATTCCTCTACGCCGCGCAAGTCCGCACGGACCCGCCCTTGTTCCTCTTCCATGTCAACGACCCCTCCCAAGTGCACTTCACCTACAAGCGCTACCTCGAGAACCAGATTCGCGAGCGCTACGCCTTCGAGGGCACGCCGCTGCGCCTCAGCTTCCGCGCCCGCGACGGCCGCAATGAAAGCGACTGACGCGCAAATGAACCGGCTGTCGCCATCGCCAATGAAAGCCATTGCGGCGGCGACGGCTCAATCGTATAATCTGGGCTGGCGAGCGCCGCCTGCCCGGCGCGCCGGCGAGGAGAGTTGATGTTTCGCAGCCACACCGGCGATATGCCGCAACCCAAATTGCAGACGCCGGGTCTGCTCTACGAAGTGATTAGCACGGTCGTCTTCGTGATTTCAGTCACTGTGCTTTTTGATTTGGCGATACCGCGGTCGCTGGTCGACGGGCATAGCATGGAGCCAACCTTTTACGAACAGGACCGTCTGGTCGTCAGCCGGGCGCATTATTTGCTCGGCTCGCCGCAGCGTGGCGACATCCTCGTCTTCAACTCGCTGGTCCCGAGCGAGGCGGAGCGGGGCATCATGCTCATCAAGCGCGTGGTCGGCTTGCCGGGCGAAACCGTGCAATTGATCGACCAGCGCGTCCACATCGACGGCGAAGCGCTGGACGAGAGCTACACCAAGGAGCCCTGCCGCGCGCGCAGCTGTGGCGACGCCAGCTGGGAGCTGGGCGAAGACGAGTACTTCGTGATGGGCGACAACCGCAACAACAGCCGCGATTCGCGCCGCTTTGGCACGGTGCCGCTGCGCAAGATCGTCGGGCAAGTCATCTTCCGTTATTTCCCATTGAACGCAATCGGGCCCATCGCGGGCTAGGGCGGGGCGCACATGGAATCCAAAACACGAGGTTACGCCTGCCCGCGCTGCACGGTCGGGCGCTGTCTGCCGCGGCTGACCACCTTCACCGAAATTTACCAAGACCAGTTGCTCTGCGCGCCCAACATGCGCGCCTATATCTGCGATGTCTGCCACTTTGCCGAGTTCGAGCAAGAGACCCTGGAAGCGCTCTGGCAGGAGCTCTATGGCGACGCGCCAGTCGATGAATATCAGGCAGTGGGCGGCAGGCGCGGCTCCACTTATGGCGGCGGCTCCAGCTAGCTTCGAGCTGGCGGAGAATGCAGAATCCCATGCAAAGCGAAAATGAATTGCGCGAATTGATCTGCCGCGTCGGCCGCTTGATGCATGGCAAAGGCTATATCGACGCGACGGGTGGCAACATCAGCGCGCGCCTGGGCGACGACGCCTTTCTGGTAAGCCCAAGCGGGCTGGCCACCGGCTTCCTGCAGCCTGCCCAGCTGCTCATTGTCAACCTGGCGGGCGAGCGCGTCGACCAGCCAACCGCTGCCAACGCCGACCTGCGACCGACATCCGAGAGCGCCATGCACCTCGAGTGCTATCGCCAGCGCGACGATGTGAACGGCGTCGTGCATGCCCACCCGCCCACCGCCGTCGCGCTCACCTTGGCTGATTTCGACTTTCAGCAATGCCTGATTCCGGAGGTGACGGTGGTGCTGGGCTTGATCCCGACCGCGCCCTATTCGACTCCCTCCAGCAAGGAGAATCGCGACGCCATCTCCGGCTTGATTCGCGAGCACGACGCCATCATGCTGTCCAATCACGGTTCGCTGACGGTGGCGCGTTCGCTCTGGGACGCCTACCTCATGCTGGAATCGCTGGAGCACAACGCCGGCATCATTCACCGCGCCTTGCAAGTCAGCGACCGGCTCAAGCCGATCCCGCCCGAACAAGTGGAGAAGTTGCTGGCCTACCGCGAGGCCGTTGGCTTGCTGCGCCCGGGCGACCGGCAGCGCTTCGCCCCCTTCACGCGCGGCGAGCAGCCAACTCGACCTTGACTCGCCGGCGCGCCACCGCTACGATTGCGCGGCTCGCTGGAGGCCCCTTCGTCTAGCGGCCTAGGATGCCACCCTTTCAAGGTGGAGACACGGGTTCGAGTCCCGTAGGGGCTACTTCCATACGCGCCGCCACATCGCTCCCCGACGCTCGGGGAGTTTGCTTTTTCCCGCTCCGCCGAGAGTTTTTTGCCTTTCGCCGCGCCTTGCGCTAACATTCGAGTTGTCGACCGAGAGAGTCTGTATGGAGGCGCCATAGACGAGACCGCGGCAATATCACACAAGACAGGCGAATACGCGGAAAGAGAAAACGAGAATGAATGCCAAACGACTGATTCTAGTGACGGCGATAGTGACGCTGGCGCTCGTCCTGGCGGGCTCGGCGGCGGCTCAAGACAAGGTCACGCTCTGGGCGGCCGACAGCGACACCGGCAGCTGCTGGGCGCGCTTGCTCGAGGACACCTTCCCCCGCGATGACATCGAGATCGAAGTCGTGCTGCAGCCGGGCTCCGGCCTGGTCGACGCGCAGCGCACGGCGCTCCAGGGCGGCGCGGGACCCGATATCACCTTCTCGCATGGCCCCTCCTTCATGCTGGAGCTGGCGAACGCGGGCTTGCTGCTGTCGCTGGATCATTACGCCGACGAATATGGCTGGGGCGATCGTTTCGCTCCCTGGGCGCTTGATCTGGGGCGCGTCGAAGGCTCGCTCTACAGCTTGAGCGAAGAACTCGAGACCGTGATCTTGTATTACAACAAGACCGTTTTCGACGCGCATGGCTGGGGCACGCCCAAGACCATGGACGAGCTCTACGCGCTGGCAGACGCCATCCGCGAGGCGGGCCTGGTTGTGATGGGTCCCGCTTTTGGCGAGTGCGCGCCCTGCTTCGAATGGGCGGTTAGCGTATTCCTGAGCCACCACGCCGGTCCCGAAAAAGTCTACGAAGCGCTGACGGGCCAACGCCCCTGGACGGACCCCGCTTTCGTCGAGGCGATGACGGCTTTGAAAGACATCGTGCAAGACGGCTGGTACATGGGCGGGCTGGATCTCTTCTTCTCCGACACCTTCCAGCAAGCGCATTCGCTCTTTGGCGCCGGTGAAATCGCCATGAGCTTCGAGGGCACCTGGATGCTGGATAATTACCAGCGCGATTACTTCGGCGAAGTGGCTGGCAATGACAACGAATGGGACTGGTTCGCCTTCCCGACCACCTTCTCCGAAGAGCCGCACTTCATCATCGGCGTCGGCTCCAGCTGGGGCATCAGCTCTGGCGCCGCCAACCCGGATGCCGCCGCCGCCGTGCTTGACTTCTATTACAGCACGAGCTACCAGGCGGAGTCGCACGCGGTCTGTGGCAACGCGCCCGCCCCGCTGATCTACGAGGGCGATGTCTTCGCCGACGCCGACCCGCGGGAAGCGCGCCTGTACCAGGAGTTCGGCCAAGCCTCCGCCGCCGGCAACTACGGCTACACCAGCTGGAGCTTCTGGCCCGCCCGCACCAATGTCTGGCTCTGGGAGCAGATCACGCGAGTCTATGACGATCAGCTCTCGGTGGAGGACTACCTGGCCGGCATGCAGAAAGAATTCGAGGAAGAATTCGCCGATGGCTTGATTCCGCCGATTCCGGCGCGTTAAGGCAGGGGTTTTGCTGGCGTCCTGGCGGTAATCAAGCTGGAACGCCAGCCCGCGTTCAGTCGCTCACCGCGCGACGCCGCCCGGATCATGATGGCGCGTCGCGCGGGTAAAGCCAAGTCCGGCACGAGGTAACTGCTATGACAAGCTATGCCGCGCCACAGGGGCAAAGCGCGCCGCAAGACAAGAAAAAGCGCCGCATGACGCGCTACCGCTTCACGCGCTATTACCTCGTGCCCTGGCTCTTTCTCGTGCCGATCCTCGGCTTGCACGCCTTCGTCGTCGTCTTCCCGGCGCTCCAGGGCGTGTATTACTCCTTCACGGACTGGTCAGGCATGGGCGAGGCGGAGTTCATCGGCCTGCGCAACTTTGAGGAGATGTTCTTCGAAGATCAGAGTTACCTGGACGCCCTGGCGCGGAATGTTCAGTGGATGATCTTCTTCATGACGGTGCCCTTCGCTTTCGCGCTCTTTGGCTCGAGCTTGCTGGCCAAAGTGCGGCGCGGCGCCATGTTCTACCGCACGGCGCTCTTCATGCCCTTCATCTTGCCCAGCATCGTCACCGCCACGATCTGGCGCTACCTCTACAACCCGCGCTATGGCTTGCCCACCCTCGTCGGTTATGACAAGGCATTGCTGGGCCAATCCGACACCGCGCTGTGGTCGATCGCCTTCGCTGACAATTGGCACTTCTGGGGCTTCTTGATGGTGCTCTTCCTGACAGCCATGCAAGGCATCGACCCCGTGCTCTACGACGCGGCGAAAGTCGACGGCGCCAACCGCTGGCAGGAGTTCTGGCACGTGACCCTGCCCGGCATCCGCCCCGTCGTGCTCTTCATGCTGATGATGGTGATGATCTGGGCTTTCCTCGTCTTTGATTATATTTTCATCTTGACCGGCGGCGGTCCCGCGGGCGCGACCGAGGTCTTGGGCATCGACATTTACAAGAACGCTTTCCAGCGCTTTGAAGCCGGCTACGCGGCCGCCCAGGGCATGACGATCTGCCTGTTCGCTGGCCTGGTGGTCTGCGGTTTCGCTTTCCTGCGCAAGAGAGGCTGGGACATATGATCGCCAAGCGCGAGTTTTTCCTCTTCCGCCGCCAGCGCGAGAGCACCGTCTTCAATCACTTCTTCTTGTCCATTCTGGTGGTGTTTTCGCTGGGTCCAGTGGTCCTGCTCGGCGTCAACTCCTTAAAGTCCAACGCCGAAATGGGCTTGAACCCGCTGGGCTTGCCGCGCGAGCTGCGTTTCGACAATTTCGGGCGCGCCTGGGAACAGGGCGAATTCGAGCGCACTTTCAAGAACAGCGTCATCTATGTCATCGGCACGGTGGCGGCGGAACTCGTCTTCGGCGGTTTGGCGGCGTACAGCCTGGCGCGCAAGAACCCGCCCGGCGGCAACTTTGTCATGGTGTATCTGCTGGTGGCTTCCACTGTGCCCATCTGGCTGTATCTGGTGCCGCTGTTTTTCTTGTGGCGGCAGCTCGGCTTCCTCAATTCTTACCACGGCTTGATTCTGATTTACATCGCTCTCAACGCGCCATTTTCGATTTTCCTGCTGCGCTCGTATCTGATTGGCTTGCCGCGCGAACTGGAAGACGCCGCCCGCGTCGACGGCGCCAACGAACTGCAGGTTCTGCTCAAGGTGATCGTGCCCCTGGCCTGGCCCGGCTTCCTGACTGTCGGCTTGGTGGTGGGTTTGGGGGTCTGGAGCGAGTTCCAGGTCGCGGTCATCTTCATCCACGACCCGGACATGTTCCCCGTCACGACAAGCTATTACAAGTTCACCGACCGCTTCGGGCGCGATTGGTCGCTAACGAACGCCGGCGCCTTCATGATGATCATCCCGCTGCTCGTGCTCTTCCTGGCTTTGCAGCGCCGCTTCGTCGAAGGCTTGACCCAGGGCGGCGTCAAATTCTAGCGAGACCTAGTCGCGCAAGTCGACCGCGAATTTGATCAGCGCGTCGGGATCTTCCAGGATCTGCTGGTAGACTGGCGTGGCGTCGTCCAGCCCCTCGTAAACACGGTTGATCAAGCCATCCGCTTTGAGCCGATTTTGGCGCATCATGGACAAGATGGTATCGCCGACGCGGCGGTTGGTCCAATGCGGATAGCCCCGCGTTTCGTGCCAGCCGCCGCAGCCATTCGGCACGATCATGGTCAGGTTGTTCATGTGCCATTCGCGACCGAGGAAGAGGGAGTGCGCCTCGCCTTGATAGAAGCCAGCCGAGCAGATCGTCCCGTTGAAGCGCGCGCTGCGTATAGCGGTGCTCAAACCCGGGTACGCGCCGGTCAGCTCAATGCAGACATCGACGCCCATGCTGTCGGTCAAATCGCGGATGGCTAAAGCGACATCGCCGTCATTCGGGTCCAGGCTGTGGTCGGCGCCGTATTCCTCTGCCAGGGCTCGCCGATTCGCGAGGAAATCGACGGCGATGACGGTCTCCGCGCCGGCCGCCTTGGCGATGCTCACCGCCAGCAGCCCCAGCGCGCCCAGCCCGATGACAGCCACGCGGTCGCCATAGCGGATTTTGGAATCGCGGACGCAGTGAATGGACACTTGGGCCGGCTCCATGCACAGCGCAATCATGGGGTCGAGCGCGCCCGGGTCCCAGAGCCAGTCTTCATGCACGACATTGGTTTCGCGGATATCCATCAAGCCGACGACGGTTTCGCCAACTGCGAAGCGGGTCACGCCCGCGCCGACCGCTTCGACCACGCCATAGCCGCTGGTGCCCGTCCCCCAGGGTTTTTCCGGGCTGGGCCGCTGACCAAAACCGTCGTCATCGGAGTCGATGAACAGCCTGCGTTCGCTGTCGTAACGCTGACCTTCAAAATTGCGTCCATCAAACATGGCGAAGGTGGTGCCGTGTTTGCCGGAGGCGATCTCCGTCCGCACCAGCACATCCATTTCGCCGAGCGGGCCGTCTTCGTATTCGAGCACGCTCGCTTCGTGCATTCCAGTGACCGCCAGACGCCTTGGCATGATCGCCGTCCTTTCCCAACCGGGTAGTTTTCCAGTGGCTGGGATTATAGGCGGGCGACGGCTCGCTGCCAAATCTCGTCAAGTAATGTCGTCCAGCGCGATGTTCAGCCCGACCAAATGCGCCGTATCCGGGGCGTCGCCGGCGTTCGTGTAATCCACCAGGAAGACGCTCCCGTCGTCCCGCTGAATCCAGGAGCTGTAGCCGTGATCGGGCCAAGGCTGCTGCGCCGGGTGGTTGGGGTGCAGCTGGATCATGCGCTCGCGCTGGTATTGGTCGGGGTAAAGGCCGCTGCTGGCGCGCCACTCCCAGGCGAAGTCCTCCAGCTTCGGGTTGCCCAGCCGATACGCAAGGCGCCGCCACCAACTGCGTCCCGTCTCGCTAAACTGACCAAATTGCGTGCGCTTCAGCGGATCGCCGCCGTGAAAATCGCTGGCGGGGCTTTCTTCGCGGAAGACGCAACCGTGCAGGACCGTCTCGCCATCCAGCATGACCCGCAGCCAGCCGCGGCGATGATGCATACCGACGCGCCGAAAGCGAGTCATGTCCGCTGGATGATGGACTGTGTGCCGTCCCCGCGCCAGCTGCAAGCCGGCCGGCGCAATCTTGAGCAAAATCCCCAAGCGCGAAATCGACAGAAACGCCACCGGCGCGTCGCCAGCCGAGGCCTCAACGCGCAGCTCCGCCTCGAGGTCGACATCGCTGAAAGGCGACTCCGGCGGAAGCAGGGTATAGCGGCATTCATGCTCGTGTCGATTCGCGATGACCAGCGCGCCCTTGTCGATGGTGGCGGCGTATTTGCGGCGCGGTCCGCCGATTGCATACGCGCCCGCCTCGCGCTCCAAATCGCCGACCCAGGCATATGTGCCCAGCCCGCCATTCACATGCCGGCCCGTGACCAAGACTCGGCCGTCAGCCAGCTGCTTGGCGTAGGGACGATGCAAGGCGAAGGGCAGCAGCCGCGGTTCGCTCCAGCTGTGCCCGCAGTCGCTCGAAAAGGCGACGAAGCCGGGAATCCCGCCGGAATGATTCTCGCGCATGACGCAAGCCAGGCGCCCGCCACCGAGCAGGACGATCGCGCCTTCACAAAAACGATGATAGCCATCGTGGGCGATCGTGGCGCGTTCAACCCAGGTCTCGCCGCCGTCGGCCGATGTCCAGAGGACCTGGGCGAATTCCTGGCTGTCGCCGCGCATCAAATGCGACGCCGCGCCCAGCGTCCCATCGGGCAGGTCGATGACCCGGTCCGGCTCGAAGCCGCCGATGCCGTTGTTCTTCTGCGCCGCCGTCCAGGTCTCGCCGTCATCGCCGCTCCAGTACAGCCAGTTGCCCGGCAGCTGATCTTCGTGAAAGTGCCCTTCGTCATCGTGGTCGACAATGACGACCAGGCGGCCGTCGTCCAGCAAGCTCAGCCGCGGCGTGACCAGGCGCTCGTCGCCGCCCCGCAGATCGGCCCGGTCGATTTCGCGATGCTTGAACCAGGTCGCGCCGCCGTCATCGCTGGCGAGCAGGGTCAGGACCTGGTCTTGGAGCGACCAGTGCGCGTCAACATCGCTGTAGATCAGCAGCAGGCGTCCGCTCGGCAAGGCGACGATGTCGGGATTCTTGGTGAAGCGCCCCGGACTGCGCCAAATCGCGCGAGCTTTATGCGACAGAGAACGCGTGTGAATCAACATGTAGGCTGCCTTTCGCCGGTAGTCGCGGCTGCGAAACACGCGCGGATTCGATTTGCGTTTACCGCCTGATTCGCGATACATTCGCGATTGCAATTGTATCCGCGACGAGCGCGCTGGGAGTTCAGTCATGACTGCAAACGCTAAGGGTCGCGCGGCGCCGCTTTCTGTCCCGCAGGTGCGCATTACGAGCGGCTTCTGGGAAGAGCGCCAGCGCGTCAATCGCGAGTCGACCATTCCCTGGATCTACGACAAGCTGGAAGAGACAGGGCGCGTCGAATCCTGGGCGCTGAATAATCCAGGCGACTTCAAGCCCGATCAACCGCCGGGGGTGCGCATCTTCTGGGACTCGGACAGCGGCAAGTGGCTGGAAGCGGCCGCATACAGCTTGATGACTCATCCCGACGCCGAATTGGAAGCGACAGCCGACGCCCTCATCGACAAGATTGAGTCGGCGCAGCAGGCTGACGGCTACCTCAACAGCTATTTCCCGGCGGTGCATCCTGCGGGCAAGTGGGGCAACCTGCGCGATTATCACGAAATGTACAACGCGGGCCACTTGATGGAAGCGGCGGTGGCATATCGGCAAGCGACCGGCAAGCGCAAACTGCTGGATGTGCTGGCGCGCTTCGCCGATCACATCAGCGACGAATTCGGCTGGGAAGAGGGCAAGCGGCGCGGTTACGGCGGGCACCCGGAGATCGAGCTGGCGCTGATCAAAATGTACCGCGACACGAATGAGGAGCGCTTCCTGGACCTGGCGCGTTTCTTGGTTGATGTGCGGGGAGAGGCGCCGCATTATTACGATTACGAAGCCGAGGCCCGTGGCGAATCGCCCGACGATTACTGGGCGCAGACTTATCGCTATTGCCAGGCGCATCTGCCCCTGCGCGAGCACACCGAAGCCAACGGGCATTCCGTGCGCGCTTGTTATCTCTACGCTGGCATCGCCGATGTGGCGCTGGACACGGCGGACGAGAGTCTGGCGGCGCTTTCACGCGTGCTCTGGGACGACCTGACCAGCCAGCAAATGTATGTGCATGGCGGGGTTGGACCATCGCATCACAACGAGGGCTTCACCTTCGCCTACGACATGCCGGACGAGACCGCCTACTGCGAGACTTGCGCCGCCATCGCGCTGGCTTTCTGGGCGCGGCGCATGTTCTCGCTGGACATGGACGCGCGCTACATTGATGTCATGGAACGCGCCATCTACAACTCGTCGCTCAGCGGTCTGTCGCATGACGGCAAAGGCTTTTTTTACGCCAATCCGTTGGCGGCTTATCCCGGTGTCAACCCGATGGGGCGCTGGCCTTCCACTGTCGACGCGGGCCATTATCGCCGCGTCCCATGGTATCCCTGCCCCTGCTGCCCGCCCAACATCTCGCGGCTGATCGCCAGCATCGGCGAATACAGCTACGCGCAGGCCGGCGACCGCGTTTGCGTCCAGCTTTATCACGACAACGAGGCGTCGCTGGAGATCGCGGGCCAAGCGGTCACGCTCTCCCAGGCGTCGGATTATCCCTGGGACGGCGCGGTCAAGTTCACGGTCAACACGCAGAGCGCCGCCGCGTTTGAGCTGGCGCTGCGCATTCCCGGCTGGTGTTACGACTTCGGGCTGTCCGTAAATGGCGAGGCGCAAACGGTGGAACCGGAGCGGGGCTACGCCATCCTCTCGCGCGAATGGTCCAATGGCGACTCTGTGGAGCTGAACCTGGCGATGCCGGTCGAGCGCGTGCTGCCCCATCCCAGCATCCGGCAGACGGCTGGTCAGATTGCGCTGCAGCGGGGACCGTTGCTGTACTGCCTGGAAGAAAGGGACAATGGAGCGCGACTGGCGAATGTCTGCATACCGGAGCAATCAAATTTGGAAGCCTCGTTTGATGGCGATCTCTTCGGCGGCGTCAGCGTCGTAACTGGCACGGCGCTGCGTATCGAGCGGGCCGAAGAAAGCGCGTCGCTCTATCGGCATCGCAGCCGGGTGGGCAATGCGGAGTCGGAGTTCACATTCAAGGCGATACCTTATTTCTTGTGGGCAAATCGGGAACCGGGCGAGATGCGCGTCTGGCTGCGGTCATGTTAAGGAGTGCGTGAGAGCGTCGCCGGCTGCCGCAAGAATTATGTGAGCGATTTGCTTGTAGTTGGCGCCGCGCGGCGCTGCCGTGGCCAGCTTGGGCATGAACAACACGCAGATGATCGACAGCGGACGGCTGGCGATGGGCACGGGCGCGCTGCCCAAGATGAAAGACAAACTCCGAATATCCGGACGAAGCCTGGCGCTGAGTGCGCTTCCTGGCGACGCCCTTCATCTGGCTGTTCTCCTGCTCGCTGAAAACGCAGATCGACATTTTCCAATATCCGCCGAGCCTGATTCCTGATCCCATCATGCCGGAGAATTTCGGCCGCGCGCTGACTTACAAGCCCTTCGGCACATACTTCCGCAACACCCTGTTGGTCGCTGTCTTGATTGTCTTGGCGGTCGTCTTCACTTCGTCGTTCTTCGCTTACGGCTTCGCGCGGCTGCGCTTCCCGGGGCGGAATTTCTGGTTTGGCATCTTCACCTTCCTCTTCGCCTGGAACGATCTTATCGGACCGCTCACCTGCCTGAGGTCGACCGAAAACTTCACGATTGCGGTCGGCATCGCCTCCGTCCGCAGCCAAACCGACATCAGCTGGGGCTTGCAGCTGGCGGCCTCAACCGCGGCGACCTTGCCGGTCATCCTGCTCTTCTTCCTGGCGCAGCGGTATTTTATTCAGGGCGTGGTGATGACGGGGCTGAAAGGCCAGCCCGCAAACTCAGGACCAGAAAGCTTTCTCCAGGTCGTCAAATTCGGCTGGCGGTCCCTCGAATTTGTTGCGGCCCAGCTCCAGCACATAGACATAATCGGCGATCTTCAGCGCCTCGCGGATTTCTTGGTCGACCAGCATGATGGTCAAGCCCTCTTCGTCGCGCAGGTCAACCAGCATGCGGTAAACCTCTTCGCTGAGCAGCTTGGCCAAGCCCGCCGTCGGTTCGTCCACCAAGATGACTTCGGGATCGGTCATTAGCGTGCGCCCGATCTCCACCATGCGCTGCTGCCCGCCGGAGAGGCTGCCGGCATGATCGTGCTGCTTTTCGCGCAAAATTGGGAAGCGGTGGAAATTCTCTTCGATCTTCTGCTCGATGCGCGCTTTTTCTTTCTGGAATGTCCAGGCGCCCATCATCAGATTCTCGCGTACGCTCATATGGTGAAAGACGCCCGGCTGCTGCGGGATGTAACTGATGCCGAGGTTGATGAGCTCGTGGGTCGGCGTGCCGGTGACATCGTCGCCATTCAGCAAGACCTGCCCGCTGTGCGGATTGAGGAAGCCGTAGATCGCCTTGAGCAGGGTCGACTTGCCGACGCCGTTCGCGCCCAGGATGGTGGTCAGCTTGCCGGTCTGGGCAGCCAGGCTGAGGCCGCGCAGGATGTGCAGATCTTCGTAATAACCGACATAGAGGTCTCTGATTTCGAGCATGGCTAGTCTTCCTCGTCCTCGCCCAGGTAGGCTTCGATGACGGCGGGATCGGCGCGGACGGCTTGCGGTTCGCCATCGGCAATCAGCCCGCCATTGTGCAGCACGAGCAAGCGCTGGCTCAGCTCAAAGACGGCGCCCATGTCGTGGCTGATGAGGATAATCGCCTTGCCGTCGCGATGCACGCGGTGAATGTAGCTGTAGATCGTCTCTTGCAAGCGGGGGTGCACGCCGGCGAAGGGCTCGTCCAGGATGATGACGGATGGGTCCAACATGAGCAGCCGGCCGAGTTCCAGCAGTTTGCGCTGCCCGCCGCTCAAGGCTCGGCTCAATTCATTGGTCAGATGGTCGATGGTAAGCAAGCCCAGAATCTCGCGCGCTCGGTCCGCCAGGTCGCTGCGGCCCGCGCCAGGGTTGTGCGCCAGGCCGGGCACCAGCATATTCTCCATTACCGTCATGCGGCCTAGTGCCCGCGTGATTTGAAATGTGCGCCCGAGCCCGGCCCGGGTCACATCATAAGCCGGATGCCCGTCGATGCGCCGCCCGTTGAGGTAGATCGTGCCGCTGCTCGGTTTGAGCATGCCGCTCATCAAGTTGGTCAGCGTGGTTTTGCCGGCGCCGTTGGGACCAATCATGCCGATGAGCTGCGGCTCCGTCACCGTGAAGGAGACATGATCAACCGCCTGTACGCCGCCAAAGCGCCGTGAAACTTGGTTGAGCTCCAGATTGATCTCACTCATCGCGCGCCTCCAGTCCACCGTCAAGCGCTTCATCGCCGTCGCGTTTGGAAACAGTCTCCTTTAAGGCGATGTCGCGCCCGCTGAACCAGGTGATGATGGGGTAGAGCAAGCCATTGCGCATGTAACGCAGCGTGAAGACCATGACGACGCCGAAGAGGGCGAAACGCCAAGCCCCCGTCTCCCAGACGAAGGCGTCCGAGCCGTCGGCTGTTGTCATGCCAAAGGGCAAATTGATGACAACCGTGCGCATCGCCTCCAGCAGATATCGCGAGATGAAAGCGCCGGCCGCGGCGCCGATGAGACTCTCCATCCCGCCGATGACCGCGTAGGCGATGATCAGCGACATCTGCAAGATCTCCAGCTGCTCGGGGATGATGCGCTCCGAGCCGACATCGCTGTAGAAGATCGCGCCCGCCAGGCCGACGATCATGCTGGTGAAGACGAAGACCAGGATCTTGTAGCGCACCACATTGACGCCCAGGGCGGAAGCGGCGTCTTCATCTTCGCGCATCGCCCGCAGGAACAAGCCGATAGGCGAATTCGCCACCCAGTACAGCGCCAGCAGACAGACGATGAGCAAGCCAAACATCAAATAATACTCGACTTGCCGCGCCGCGTTGACATCTTCAATCTGCAGCAGCGGGCGCAGCGACAAGCCGTTGGAGCCGCCGGTGTAATCGTATTCCGTCAGCATCATAATGCGGAAGAGCTCGGAGAAGGCGATGGTGAAGAGCGCCAGGTAAGCCGAGCGCAGCCGCAGCAGCAGCCAGCCGATGATCAAGCCGACCAGGCCAGCCGCCAGCGTGCCAACGAGGATCGCCCCGATAGCGGATATGGACTCAGGCGTGATGCCAATGCCCAGCCAGGCCAGCGTGATGCCATCCCGCGCCAGCAAGCCAGCCACATACGCGCCGATGCCCATAAAGGCCATGTGCCCGAAGGAGAACTGCCCCGCGATCCCCGCCAGCAGCGCCCAGCTGGACGACATGATGGCGTAGAAGAAGCCGCTGATGAAGACGGTCTTGGCGTAATTGGATTGGGATGTGTCGTTGGGGAACCAGAGGAAGTAGACGATGATCAGCCCGAGCAGAATGTAGCCCAGCCGCCGCCTGCCAATGCCTTGGTCAATGGTGGTTTCGAAGCGTCTGAAAAGGCTCCACATCAGTGCTGCTCCCTTCCAAAGAGCCCGGTGGGTTTGAGGAGCAAGACCAGGGCGAATATGACCAGAGCGAAGGCTTCTTTGTAGGCCGCGCCGCGACTGGGGTCAGGGTGGCAGCCCGCGCCCAGAGCCTCCACGATGCCGACGATGATGCCGCCCACCAGCGCGCCCGGCACCGAGCCCAAGCCGCCCAGCACGACAATCACATACGAGCGGCCCACCATCTCCGCGCCAACCCAGGGCACCCAGGCGAAAATCGGGATCAGCGCCGCGCCGGACATCGCCGCCAGCATTGAGCCCATCCCGAAGGACAATGTGTTCATGTTGGTCGGATTGATGCCGGTGACCGCGGCCGCTTGCCGATCCTGGCTGGTGGCGCGGAGGGCGCGGCCCGTCCATGTCCGCTGCAAGAAATAGAGCAGGGCGAAGATCAAGACGATGCCGACCACCATCGCGAATGCGCGGTCGCCGATGAGGTGGATTGGACCAAAGGCGAAGTCGTCGGTGATTTGCGTACGCTGCAAAGTGAAGCGGCGAATCTCGATGAAGCGGTCGGTGCGCTGCGGGAAGGGACCGGCAATTGCCAGGGTGGTGTATTCGACGAAAAAGCCGAAGCCAAAGGTGATGAGGATGGCGTATTCGGAGACGCGCTCAATCAAGCCTTCGTGCATTGGTTTGAGGAAGACGCGCTCGAATGCCGCGCCAATCAGAAAGACGATGACGGCCGCCACCGGAATGCCCCAGAGCGGATTGATGACGATCTCCTGCCCGGTCAAATCCTTCCAGATATTCGCGCCATGCAGCAAAAAGTAAAAGGAAAAGTAGCCGCCCACCATGTAGAGCTGGCCATGCGCGAAGCTGACGATGCCCTGCACCGAGTAGATCAGCGTCAAGCCCACCGCCATCAGCGAATAGATGCTGCCGATGACGATGCCGTTCGCCGTCTGCTGGGTCAGATAGGTCACATGATAGGGCGCGGCGACGCAGGGATTGGTGGCGTTTTGAATGGCGAAGATGGTGTAGATTTGCCAAGCCCCCAGCGAACCGAGCACGATCATCCAGTCGCGGTTGACGCGTGGCGTCGTCTTCCACATCAAGCCGAAGATAAGTGGACCGATGGCGAAGCCGCCCAGCGCGGCCGCCGTCAGAACATTGCGGTCGTCCGCCTCCAGCTGACGGTAATGGCGCGGGATGAAATACGCCGCCAGAGCCGCCCACAGCGGTCCCGCCAGCAGCAGCCACATCGCCGACGGAAGATTGGGATCGATGACCCGCGCCAGCACCTGCGACGACGCGAATACCGTTACGATGACGCCCACGGTCAGCGTAGTGCGGCGGATCAGATGCGGCTCAAAGTAAAAGAGCCCGACGCCCAGGGGACCGAGCGCGAAACCGCCGATGACGCCGGCAACCCGCAAGGTCGTCAGCGGCAGCTGGTCGGCTTCTTCCTTGCCATGATTCACCTGTGGCAGCACAAACATGCCGACGGCCGCCCACAGGGGACCAGCGACCATGAGCCAGAGTACGAAGAGCGTGTCTTCAATGACCATATTATCTTGCCCCGCTGGTTAACGAAGGGGCGGGACAATCGCTCTCCCGCCCCTCCTGTGGATTTACCGGAGACTCAGTCTCCTCTCTTGCAGAGCCTTAGGGCGATGTGCCCGGCGCGATATAGCTCGTGCCATGAGTCTGGTAGACCGGCGGATAGATGACCGCGGCGTCCAGCGCGCTCTGCCCCTGCTCAAAGTACTGCATGACCGTCACGATCGGGTCGGGCCACTGATGCCACATGTAGGCCGGCGTGCCTTCGGGCAGGTCCGGATTGTGGCCGCCGTAGGAGAAGTAGTAATGTCCCTGCGACAGCGTAATGTCGGACGCTTCGATCGCGTCGACGATGGCGGCGGCGTCGCTGTAGCTGCCGGCCCGCTCCATCGCGTCTTTCATCATCCAGACGGCGTCGTAAGTCGCCATGCCGAAGCTGGGCACGATATCGCCAAAGGCGGCTTCGTACTTTTCGTTCAGCTCAATGGCGGTGTCGTTGAACAGGCTCGGGATGATGCCGACGCGGTTGAACGCGCAGTAATTGCCATCCGGCACGGTCGCCCAATACTGCTCGGACTGGAAAGCGATCTGGTTGGTCACGCAGATGGTGTCTTCCGTCGGCGCGATGCCAAGCTCGGTCATCTGCTGCGTCAGGTTGAAGGAAGTCTCGCCAGTGACCACGATGCGAATCGCGTCGGGCGGCTCGCCAGCCTGAACGCGGCTGAGGATGGGCACGAAGTCTTCCGTCCCCAGTTCGATATCCAACTGCGTAACGGAAACGCCGCCGGCTTCCAGGCGCGCCTGCTCGTCATCGGCGGCCGGCTGCCCATAGTCGGTGTTCTCGACGATCAGCAAGACATCTTCCACGCCCAGCTCAATGAGCCAGTCGGTGACGACGCTGCCGACCATGGAACTGGTTGGCGAGATGCGGAAGATATGGTCAATGCCGTCTTCAAAGCGCGGCGCTCTGCCATCGAATTCCATGATGCCGTTGGCGCTGACATTGTCATTCCAGGGCTCGGAGAAGATGGTCGGGATGCCGTTGGCTTCCATTACAGCCATCGTCGCCAGGCCGACCGCGCTGTGATACACGCCGACCATGCCGTCAACTTCGTCTTCCAGGATCAGCCGCTCCGCAACCGCCTGGCCGCGTTCCGGACTGCCCTCGGAATCTCCCGTGATCACTTCAATCATGTAATTGACGCCGTCGATGGACACGCCGCAGTCCGCGTTGATGTCGGCTGCCGCCTGCTTGAAAGCCCAATCCATGGCGACGCCGCCTGCCACGGCGCCCGGCGCGGACATCGGCGCCAGCCCGCCCAGACGGATCGTGTAGTCGGCGAACTCACAGTGCCCGTCCGCCTGCACCGCAGCCAGGGGCAAAAGCGCAAACAGCGCCAGCGCCAAGACAAGACTGATGAACAAAGAATTGCGTTTCATGCTGTTGTCCTCCCAATTAGCAAATCAAAGCGTCTTCCACAGCCCAGCGCCGCGGAACGATACCGGTCCTTCAGCGCGCGCCGCAAACTCCAAAGCGTCTGTCGCCGACACGCTGCAAAGACTATATCACATCTGTCGCGGCGAGGCGAATTGTTGGCGGGCGGAATATCGAGCGGCTGTTTGACCCGGCGAGATTTGTTACACTGAGAGCGACTCGCCGGGAATGATACCGAGGCAATCGCGATGAGCGAAATGACGATCGGCTGCGCGCTCTGGACCCTGGGGGCGACGCCCGATGTGGCGGCGCTGGCGCGGCAAATGGAGGTCGCCGCCGAGATCGGCTGTACTTCCGTCCAACCCTGGATCGTGAATGTTGAATACGATCCCTGCATCCTGGACCCCGAAGTGGGCACGGCTAAGGACCGGCGCGAAGCCCGCCAGATCGCCGAATCGCTGGGTTTGAGCTTCAGCGGCACTTGCGCGCAACTGCAAGGCGCGGTCACCTGGGGCGGCCTGGAAGAGCGCGACGGCTTGCGCTGGCGCATCGACAAGACCAAGCAGGCGCTCGACGCGACAGCCGAGCTGGGCGGCGACATCGTGACGACTCACGCGGGCCTCTTGCCCGAAGACAAATCCGAGCCGGCCTATGAAATCTTGCTGGAATCGGTCGGCGAGATCGCGGAGCATGGCGCGGCGGCCGGCGTCTATTTCGCCCTGGAGACCGGCCAGGAATCGCCCAAGGCTCTCGGCGAGTTCATCGACGAAGTCGGCAATCCCTGGCTGCGCGTCAATTACGACCCCTGCAACCTGCTGCGTTTTGGCAGCGAAGCCGGCACGGTCCAGGGAGTCCATGTCCTGGGCGACAAGATCATCCATACCCATGCCAAAGACTGGAATCCGAAAACGCAGCAAGCGACCTGTGGCGAGGGGCTGGTGCCATGGGACCAGTACATCGGCGCCTTGCGGGAAATCGGTTACAGCGGCGCGCTGGCGATTGAAGACGAGACCGGCAATGCGGACATGATCGGCTCCATCGGCAGAAGCTACGCCTTCTTGCGGCAGTTCATCAATGCTTAATATCGGCATTTTGGGCGCGGGCGGCATCGCGGCGCTGAGCCATTTGCCGGAGATCGCTGACGTCCCCGGAATGCGGGTCACGCACATTTGCGGGCGCCAGGAACGGCGTCTGCGGCTGCTCTGCCAGCGCTTTGATGTGCCGCGTTATTCGACATCCTGGACGGCGCTGCTGGACGACGAGACCCTGGACGCGGTCATCGTGGCTCTGCCGCATCCTTTGCACGCCGAAGCGGGCCTGGCTGCGCTGGAGCGGGGCTTGCACCTTTTCATGCAGAAGCCGCTCTGCGCCACCCTGGCCGAGGCGGACGCGCTCGTGGCTGCCAGCGAGACGCGCCCGGACCAAATCGTTTACTGTCGGCCCGCCTTCGACGCCGTCGTCTATGAGATGCGCTCGATGCTGCAATCAGGCGCGATCGGCCAGATCTCCGGCGCCCTGGCAAGGCACAGTCACGGCGGACCCGAGGTCTATTACGCGGAAGTGAGCGACGCCTTCGAGGAACCGCGCGATCCCAACAACCTGTGGTTTTTCGATGCCGACCGCGCGGGTGGTGGCGCGCTCATCGACATGGGCGTCTATTCCATCGCCAACTTGGTCGCGCTCCTGGGCAAGGCGGACCATGTCACGGCGCGGCTGGCGACCCTGGCGAAACCGACCAGGCTGGAAGACACGGCGAGCCTCATTCTCGAGTTTGCCACGGGCGCTTTGGCCACCGCCGAGACCAGCTGGTGCGATCCGGCGCGTTCGTCGTATTTGCGCCTGCACGGCACGGCTGGCAAGCTGATCAAGGCGGGCGACAGCATCAAATATGTCCGCCCGAGTTCGTACGAGCGCGAATGGGCGGCGCCGCTTGTTGACGAGATCATTCCGCCGCGGGTGGCGAACCAGCACGAAGAATGGCTGCGCTGCATTGAAAGGGGCCAGCAGCCGGCGCTATCCAACTTGTGGACGGCGCGTCATGTGATGGAACTCATGCTGGCTGCGGAGCGCTCCCATGCGGCAGGCAGGCGCGTCCCAATCAATAGCGCCCCGCGGCTCGCTTGACAGCGCTTACAAGGCGACTTCCAGCGCGGTGAAGGACAAGGGCGGCAAGCTCAATTGCGCCCGACCGTCAACGATTTGCGGCGTCGCGATTTCACTTGCCCTGACGCGATTCGGCTCTTCCCAGGTGTTGTGGTCTTTGGGATCGACGCCCGCCAGCTGTTGCGCCGTCTTGAAGCCGGTGGGCTGCGCGCCGCCCCAGCGGATCTCCAGCGGCGTCGCCTCGCTCTGGCTGCGGTTGACGATGAAGATGCAGTTCGCGCCCGTTTCCGGATTGTGCGAGCTGGAGACATCCAGCAGCGGCATGGCGCCAAATTCCTTCGTCTCGTAAAGCGGCGCCTCCACCAGCGGATCCAGCGCATTGCCGCTCGCCAGCTGGCTGAAGATGAGCAGCGGATAATAGATCGCCTGCTTGAGCAGGGCGTCGCTCCGGGTGAGGATGGGCGCGATGACATTGACGATCTGGGCGATGCAGGCGATCTTCAAGACATCGGACTTGCGCAGGAAGACATTCAGCCACTGCGCCACCACCAGCGCGTCTTCCAGGTTGTAGACTTCTTCAATCAGATGCGGCGCTTCCGTCCAGAGGCCGCGCCTGTCCGAGAGCTCGTTCGCCTTGTACCAGACATTCCACTCGTCCCAGGACAGATACACATCGTGATTGGAGCGGTTCTTGGCTTTCACATAACGCAAGACGGCGGCGACGGTGTCGACATAATCTTCAAAGGCGGCGCTGAGGCTTAGGTAACTGGCGGTGTCGCCGCTGGGGTTGCCGGCGTAATAGTGCAGTGAATGGTACTGCACCAGCTCCCAGCAATGCTCCAGGCCGATGCGATCCCATTCGGGGTAGGTGGGCATCTTCGAGCTGGACGAGCCGCAAAGCACCAGTTCCGCCGCGTCGTCTTGCAGGCGCATGAGCTTGGCGGCTTCACGAGCCTTCTTGGCATATTCGATCGCGTCCAGGTGGCCGATTTGCCAGGGACCGTCCATTTCGTTGCCCAGGCACCAGTACTTGACGCCGTGCGGCGCTGGCGAGCCGTTGGCTGCCCGCAGGTCGGCATAGTGGCTGCCGCCGCGCCCGTTGCAGTATTCGACCAGGTTGGCGGCATCCTGGATCGTGCCCGTGCCCAGGTTCACCGCCAGCATCGGCTCCGTGCCAATCTCGCGACAAAAATGGATGAATTCGTCCGTGCCGAATTGGTTGCTCTCGATGGACTGCCAGGCCATCTCGCGCCGCCGCGGTCGCTGGTCCTTGGGTCCGATGCCGTCTTCCCAGTGGTAGCCGCTGACGAAGTTGCCGCCCGGGTAACGCATGGAGCGATAATTCAGCTCGCGCAGGGCTGCCAGCACATCGCCGCGCAAGCCGTCGGGCCGGGCGAATGGCGAGCCCGGCTCGTAGATGCCCTCGTAAATGCAGCGCCCCATGTGCTCGGCGAAGCCACTGAAAAGCAGCGGCGAAATCTCGCTGATAACCCGCTGCGTGTCAATGGTGACCCGCGCCAACTCAGTCTGGTTCATGCTTTTCTCCTTGTTTGAATCCGCATACCGCCACCTGACCCGCGCCTATTCGCCCAGATCCAGCACGGAGGCTCTCCAGATATCGCGATTATACTGGGCGATGGTGCGGTCCGACGAAAAGAACCCGCTGCGCGCCGCATTCAGGATGGACATGGTCGTCCAGCGCTCTTCATCGGCGTAGGCTGCCGCGGCGTCGCGCTGGCACTGAAGATAACTCGCGAAGTCGGCGCAGAGCATATACTCGTCGTGAAAGAGCAGCGAATCGACGATGGGGCGGAAGAGATGCCGGTCGCCGCCGGAGAACTGCCCGCCCGCGATCCAGTCGATGGCCGAGCGCAAGTCATCGTTCGCCATCACATAACTGCCTGGATCGTAACCGCTTTCTTTGATGGCGAAGACTTCGTCGGTGGTCAAGCCGAAGAGGAAGAAGTTGTCCGCGCCGACCCGCTGGCGAATCTCGACATTCGCCCCGTCCAGCGTGCCGACGGTCAGCGCGCCGTTCAATGCGAACTTCATGTTCCCGGTGCCGCTGGCTTCTTTGCCCGCCAGTGAAATCTGCTCCGAGATGTCGGCCGCGGGGTAGACCAGCTGCCCGCTGGTGACATTGAAATTCGGGATGAAGACCACCCGCAGCCGATCGCGCGAGGCGGGATCGCGGTTGACGACATCGGCGACGGAATTGATGAGCTTGATGATGAGCTTCGCCATGTGGTAGCCGGGCGCCGCCTTCGCCCCAAATACGAATGTGGTCGGCAGCTGCTCGGCGGCCGGGTCGCTCTTGAGCCGCTGATACAAGTGAATGATGTGCAGGGTCTTGAGCAGCTGGCGCTTGTATTCGTGCAGGCGCTTGACCATGACATCAAACATGGAGTCGACCGCTACCTCCAGGCCCAGGCGCTGTTTGATGTAGGCCGCCAGCTGGGCTTTGTTGGCGCGTTTCATGCTGCGCCAGGCCTCGCGAAATTCGGGCTCGTCGACGAAGGCTTCCAGCCGCGCCAGCTGCTCCAGGTCGTTCAGCCACAGATCGCCGATGCGCTCGTTGATGAGCTCCGCCAGGATGGGGTTGGCCATGCGCATGAAACGGCGCGGCGTAACCCCATTGGTCTTGTTGCCGAACTTGTGGGGCCACAGTTTGGCGAAATCCGGGAAGACGCGGCTCTTCAGCAGCTCCGACTGCAGCTCGGCGACGCCATTGATGGAGTAGCTGCCGACGCAGGCCAGGTTGGCCATGCGCACTTGCTTTTCCGCGCCTTCTTCAATGATCGAGAGCCGCGCGATCATGCCGCCGTCGTTGGGGAAGCTCATGCGCGCTTCTTGCAGAAAACGATGGTTGATCTCGTAGATGATCTCCAGGTGCCGCGGCAGCGTTTTCTCCAGCAGCCAGACGGGCCACTTCTCCAGCGCTTCCGGCAGCAAAGTGTGCTGCGTCGAGGCGAATGTCCGCGTCGTGATCGCCCAAGCCCGCTCCCAGCCCAGCATGTATTGGTCTATCAGCAGGCGCATGAACTCGGCGATGGCGATGACGGGGTGGGAGTCGTTGAGGTGGATGACCGCCACATTCGGCAGCTCTTCCCATTCCGCGTTCTTGATCATGAAGCGCTTGATGATGTTGTTCAGCGAGCAGGCGACGAAGAAATACTGCTGCTTCAGCCGCAGCTCCTTGCCCTGGGGCGTGTTGTCGTTGGGGTAGAGCACCTTGGAGACATTCTCGGAGCTGGTCTTCTGCTCGACAGCCCGCGAATAATCGCCGACATCGAAGAGCTGCAAGTCAAACTCGCGCGTGGCCCGGGCGCTCCACAGCCGCAGCATATTCACCGTCTTGGTCTTGTAGCCTGGCACCAGGGTGTGATACGGCTGGCCCATGATCGTCTGCGCCGGCCGCCAGCGCACGCGGAACTTGCCGTCGCTGTCGGTGTAGCTCTCGGTTTCGCCGCCAAAACCGACTTCGACCATGTCGTCTGGCTGGGGAAACTCCCAGGGATTGCCGTAATACAGCCATTCATCGGGGCTCTCGACTTGCCAGCCATCGCGGAAGGACTGGCGGAAGATGCCATATTCGTAGCGGATGCCATAGCCGACCGCCGGGATGTTCAGCGTGGCCAGCGAGTCCATGAAGCAAGCCGAGAGCCGGCCCAAGCCGCCATTGCCCAGCCCCGGCTCGATGTCCAGGCCGATCAGCTCGCTCAAGTCAATGTCGTGCTGGCTCATCGTCGTTTCCGCCAGCCCGTGAGTCTCCGTGTAGAGCAGGTTCTTTTCCAGCTGCTGCCCGGTCAGGTATTCGGCTGACAGGTAATAGACGAATTTGGGATTCTGGCGGAAGTAACAATCTACGTTCTGCTGCCAGTAATACATCATGTAATCGCGGACGGTGTGCGCCAGCGCGACATACAAGTCATGCTTGGTGGCGGTGTAAATCGCTTGCCCGCGGGTGTAATACAAATTGTCGCGGAAGGCTTGGTCAAAGTCCGCCTGGGTGCGCTTGACCTCGCTGATGTGCTCGAAAGTGGAAATCACCATGCTGTATCCCGTTTATGCGTTCGCGACATCCTGGGGACTCCGGCCTTGAAGCGCTAGGACCGGCGCGACAGAATGCCACCCACAATGGTATCATATTGTAACGGCTGCCGCATTTCCTTGCTCGGCCGCTCACGCCTTCATAGCCGCCCGGAGCCTCAGAAAAGCCATGAATCGCCCGAACATCCTGATACTGTATACCGATCAGCAGCGATGGGACGCGCTCGGCGTCAACGGCAACGACGAGATCGTCACGCCCAGGCTGGACGCGTTGGCGGAGACAGGCTGCAATTTCCGCCGTCACTTTGTGCAGAATCCCGTCTGCATGCCCAGCCGCGTCAGCATGCTTTCGGGGCGCTATCCCTCGTCGCTGGGCATTACCCACATGGGCGTGCCCGTGCCGGAAGACTTGATGACCCTGCCGCGAATCTTGAAGCAGTACGGCTACCGGACAGCCAACATCGGCAAGCTGCACTTTCTGCCCCACGCCAACCGCGATCACCGGCTGCCACATCCAGCTTATGGCTTTGACCAGCTGGAGATCGCCGACGAGCCGGGCGTCTACGAAGACGCTTACCGGGCCTGGGCGAGAAGCAAGGCGCCAGAGCAGATGGACGGCATCAGCGCCGGCATCCCGCCCGCGTCGCGCCTGTGGCAGCGGACCATGGGCGTCGAGGACGGCATCGCGCATCGCGGCGACCCCGACGGTCGCTACGACTTTGATCGAGGCATCCCCTTCGCCGCCGACGATGGCTTGACGCACAGCGCCTTTGTCGGCGAGCGGACAATCGACTTCATCCAGAAGGCCGACGCGCAGCCCTTCTTCTGCATCGCTGGCTTCTACTCGCCGCACGCGCCCTGGTATGTGCCGCAAAAATACCTTGATCTATATGACCCGGCGGAACTTGCCCTGCCGCGCTTTCCCGCCGCCATCGACTCGCAGCGCCCGCAAGAACCGGACGCGCCCTTCTCCGACCAGCAGCTGCAGCGCGCCCGGCAAGGCTACTATGCCATGATCAGCGAAGTCGACCATTATGTCGGGCGGATCCTGGACGCGCTCGACGCGGCCGGCAAGCGCGACGAGACCATCGTCGTCTTCACTTCGGATCACGGCGAGTGGCTGGGCGAGCATCTGCGCTATGGCAAGGGCTACCCGGCCGACGATGCCGTGAGCCGCGTGCCGCTCATCATTGACGCGCCCGGCAAGCATTGCGCCGACGCCCGCGACGGCATCGTCGAAGCGGTGGATATTGCGCCGACCCTGCTGGACCTGGCGGCGATCCAGATCCCGCCCTGGATGCAGGGGCAGAGCTTGGCAGGCTGCCTGGCAGGGACGGCCGAGCCGGAAAAAGACTCCGCCCTGACCGAAGGGGCCGGCTGGAAGAGCCTGCGCGCCGAGCGCTTTCAATATCTGGTTCATGCCGACGGGGTCGAGCGCCTGTGGGACCTGGAGCATGATCCCGGCGCCTACGACGATGTGGCTGCCGCCCCGGAATACGCCGACGCGCTGGCCGACTGCCGCCATCGGCTGCTCACGCGCTTGCTGGAGATGGAACAGCCCCGGTCCCGGTCCTGGACTTACTGAGCGGTCGTTTCAAGCGGATATTCGGGCAGGGCGAACTCGGCGACGCGCCCCCAAAGCGCTTCAATCGCTTGCATGTCCGCCGCGTCCAGGGGCAGCTTCTGCGGGTCGCGGGCATGATCGCCGCGCAAGACGCCGCGCCGCATGAGCAGGAATTTGTGAAAGGCGACGCCATAGACCGCAGCGTAATTCAGCAGCGGCAGCAGCCGGAAGTGAATCTGCTCGGCCCGCTCGATCTCGCCAGCGCGATAGAGCTCGTAGATCTTGACCTGGATATCCAGCAAGCCGCCGGCTGGCATGTTGCCGCAAGCGCCGCGCCGCAGCTCGTCGGTGAGGTAGATGCCGTTGGCGCCGCCGAAGACCCCGGCGCAGTGCCCGTCGTCCAGGTCGAGGATCTGGCTGATGTGCTGCAAGATGGGGATCGTCTCTTCCTTGATGTAGAGGATGTTGTCTTCCGCCGCCAGCAAGCCCACCAGCTCGCGCGGCGAAAGCGGCGTGCCGATGGGCAGGGGCGCGTTCTGAATGATGAGCGGCCGCTCGAACTGCGCCAGCCGCCGAAAATAGTCGAGGACTTCGGCTTTGCGCGCTTTGCGCAGGTAGGGCGGCATCGCCATCAGCGCGGTTGCGTCGTGTCGGCTGGCATGCGCGGCGAAGGCCTCGGCGACGCCCGGGTTCAGCCCCTGCGCGCCAACGACAAACGGCAGACGCCCGGCGATGCGCTCCGCGGCGAACTCGACGACGGCGAAGCGCTCGGCGTCGCTGAGGGTAAAGAATTCGCTGGCCAAGGCAGGCGCGACCAAGCCATGCGCGCCGGCGGCGACGCTGTACTCAATCTGGTCAGCGTAGCTCTCCCAGTCGATTGCGCCGGCGGCGGTGAATGGCGTCTGCAGAATTTGATAGATGCCAGCGAGCATGGGCGCTCCCCCTTCGTCGCGCGGTCGTTGCGCGGTCACCTGCCATCCACTAGACTATATCGCTCGGACGGCGAGGCGGTCAACCGGGCGAAATCTACAAAAGGAGGCGGCGGATGCGCATAGCGAAAGTGGAGGCGATCCCGCTGCGGATCAAACGCGACGAAGCTTATCTTGGCGGCTTGCCGCAAGGCGCGAAAGCCGGCGCCTATTTCACGCGGCCGCCGTATCGCTCGCTCTATTCCGCTTATTTTGAGACCGCCTTCGTCAAGATCACCAGCGACGCGGGCGCGGTTGGCTGGGGCGAGGCCTTGGCGCCGGTCGCCCCCGAAGTCGTCGCCCAGATCATCGAACAGCTGCTGGCGCCAGCCCTCGTCGGGCGCGACCCGCTGGATGGCAACGCGCTGTGGAACACGATGTACGATTTGATGCGCGAGCGCGGCTACTACGGCGGCTTCATGCTGGACGCCATCAGCGGCTGCGATATCGCGCTCTGGGATTTGCGCGGCAAGCTGCTCGGCCAGCCAGTGTACAAGCTGCTGGGCGGCGCTTTTCGCGAGGCCGTTCCTTGTTATGTTTCCGGCTTGCCCAAACCGACGGCGCGGGAACGGGTCGCGCTGGCTCAAGAATTCGTCGAGCGCGGCTTCCATGCCTTCAAGCTGGCGGCCGGACATGGCCTGCGGGAAGACGCGGCGAGCGTCCAGGCATTGCGCGACGCTCTCGGCGACGAAACGACCCTGCTGCTCGACGCGCACTGGGTTTATTCGCTCGACGAAGCCGTCCAGCTAGGCCAGCGCCTGGCGGAGCTCAATGTTGGATTCTTTGAAGCGCCCATCAACCCGGAAGACATCGAGTCGCACGCCCGCCTGTCGGATGCCGTCGCCGTGCCCATCGCCCATGGCGAAACCGAGCGCACGCGTTATCAATTCCGCCCCTGGCTGGAGCGGGGAGCGGCGCAGATCTTGCAGCCGGACGCGGGCCGAGCCGGGATCAGCGAGATCTTCAAAATCGCCAGCATGGCGGAAGCCTTCAATGTGAAAATGGCGCCGCATTTGAGCGTCGGCCTCGGAATATGCATCGCCGCGTCAATTCACCTGGGCGCGGCCATCCCGAACTTGTACCTGCTGGAGTATCAGCCGCCGGTATTCGAGCTGGCAAATCTGCTCTTGCTTAAGCCGCTGGCTTGCGACGCGGGCAAGTACGCGATTCCCGAGGGACCTGGCCTGGGCGTCGAGCTGGACGAAGCGCGTCTGCGCCAGCTTCAATCTTGAGGACGGTCGTCGATGCCCGGCACCATTGGCGATTGCGGCCGCACGATCTGCAGGCGTTCCGGCGTCAAGCGCGCCGCCAGCTCCGCCGACACGCGGTAGCCGAAGCGGAAGTTGCCCCAGGAAGGACCGTAGCGGAAGACGATGATGCGCCGCTCGCCGGGGTTGACGCGCTCCGCCGAGCCATGGCAGAGACAGTCGACGAAGAGCAGAACATCGCCCGCATCCAGGTAGACATTGACCGCGCCCTCGACCGCGTCCACTGAGGCGGTCTCGCTATGCATGCGGTGCTTGTCCTCGTCCGGGTGCGGAAAGTGCGATTTGTGGCTGCCGGGGACGACCATGGTCGAGCCGTCGCCCGGCCCGATGTCCGTGAGCGCCATCAAAATGTTGATCTGCCCGCACTGGAAAGCCCCGTTGTGATAGCGGAACTGGGTGCGCTTGACGCCTTGGTGGCCGCCGGAATGCAAGCCTATCGCCTCGCCGGGACCGCGGACATTGGCGAAACTCTCGTCGATAAACAAGGGACCGTGATTGTAATCAAAGGTGTCCGCGCCGCCGACGAAATACTTGACTTTCTCGATCCAGGACGGGTGGTCGATCAGATTCTCGAAAGCGGCCCCGCCTTCGTAGATTTGCTGCATGTTGATGCCGTCGTCATCGCCGTAATTGTGGCCGTGCACAAAGCCTTTCCATTCGCCTTGCTCGATCGGCAACAGCGCGTCGATGCCGGCGTTGATATCGGCCACTTCAGCAGGTGAAAGCGCGCCCTTCAGCACCAGATAGCCCCGCAGGTCGAAGAAATATCGCTCTCGGTCGGTAACTTGCCTCATACATCGTTCCTTCTGTTTGCTTATGCGTAGCAGCGCAGCGCGAAGACCGCGGCCGGCACGTCGCCATGGCTTGCCAAGACTTCAAGCCGCAGCTGGTCGGTCTCGATTGCTTCGTCGAATACGATGCGGTTGACCGTCTGGTGGTTGTCGCGGGCTTCGGCATAGACCCTGCCGTTGCCGTTCGTCAGGCGGTAATGCTTGACGGCGAAGGGCATGGCGTCTTCCGCGTGGTTGCTGAAAACGGTCTCCATGGCGTGATCGGAATCCGTGTCGAAGATCAGAGTCGCTTCGCGGATGCGCTGTGGCGCGAGCCATTTGACATCCAGCTTCGGCGCGGGATCGCTCGGATCGGCCACCCAGGCGTTGGCGGCGCTGGTGGGGCGGGCGGCGCCATTGATGACATGCCGCGGGTCCCAGGCGTCGATCGGCGGCGAGAAGGTCATCGCCACATTCTGGCCCTCCGGACGGCGCGGCGGCGTCCAGAACTCGAAGCTCTCCGCCCCGATGTCCGGCGTCGGTTCTTGCGACCGCCAGTACTGCACCGCCAGCAGCCCGGTCGCGCGCGCGCTGCTCAGGCGCAGCTTCAGCGCCGGGTTCTCCATAAGGCAGACAAACACATAACGGTCTTCATCGATCGTCGCCTCAAAGTCCAGCTCGATGACCTGGCTGTCGCCGGCTTCCAGATCGAACTCCAGGCTGCCCAGAAGCACATCGGGCGTGAAATTGTCGCGCTTGGAGCTGGTCCGCAGCTGGGCGACGAGCCCGGTGGCTTCGGCGGCGTCGACCGTGACCGTCATGCGCGGCGTCTTCCCCCGTTGCAAGGGCAGCATCTGGGCGTAGGCGCGTTCGAGCGGGAGCCGCGGTCCATCGTCCGGCAGCGATTCGAGGCGGAGCTTGCTGGAAGCGCTCACTTCGGCCTGGCGGACGAGATTCTCGGCGTCGTCCAGCGTGAACTGCGGGATGTAGCCGCCGACGCGCTGCAAATCGCGCTGCAAGAGCTTGACCCGATCCGGCGCGGCGATGTCCCGTGGCAGCAGCCCGCCACGGATGCAGTGCGCCGCCGCCATGCCGACCGACTGGGCAGCCGACGCCAGGGTCAGCATCACTCTCGTCGAGCCGAATGCGACATGCGACGCGCTCATGATCCGGCCCGTGATGAAGAGATTGCGGATGTTCTTGCTGTACTGCGTCCGGTAAGGCACTTGATAGACGCCCTTGGCATGCCACTGATCGCAGCCCGGGCGCTCGCTGAAGACGCCATCGGCCGGGTGCAGATCAATCGACCAGCCGCCAAATGAAATCGCGTCGTAATGCTGGCGCTGCTCGATGATGTCTTGCTGGATCATCATGTAATCGCCTTCAAAGCGCCGGCTCTCGCGCTTGCCCGGGATCTGCCCGACAAACTCCAGGGTCAGGGTTTCCGCGTCCGGGAACTCGCCCGAATTCTTGATGTGATTCCAGACCCCGTAGACGACTTTCCACAGCTGCCATTTGATGGCTTCGGTCTCGTGCACCGTGTCCAGCCGCCCGCCATATTCAATCCACCACAGCTTGCAGCCGTGCACGGCCGTGTTGAAGCCGCGGAAGCGCGGGATCTGCGTGATGTCATCCAGGGCGTAGCTCGGCGGCACGAACTTGACCGGCTCGCCCAGGTCTTTGGTGTAGAAATAAATCGAGTGCCCGAGCAGGTAGCCGTATTCTTCGCTGGGCGCGAACTTTTCGCCGAATTCCTCGCTGGATTCCGCGCCCATGCGGAAAGCGGCGCCCGCTTGAAAGGCGACGATGCCATCGCCCGAAGCATCGCAGAAGAGTGGCGCGTACAGTTCGTAGCGGGTGGAATTCTGGCTGCAGAATGCGCTGACGGACTCGATCGTATCGGCGTCGGATTTGCCCAGGCTCGTGGCGGCGGTGTTGAGCAGCAGGGTGATATTCTCTTCTTCGACCACTTTTTCCAGCAGGATCGTGTCGAAGATGATGGCGTTGCCCTCGCGGTTGCGGAATGTGTTCTCGACCAGGATCTCGTCGATGACGCCGCCCTCGCGGGACCAGCGATTGTTGTTTTTCATGTGGCTGGTGGCGCCCAATGCCCAGAGCCGAACTTCGCTGCTGGCGTTGCCGCCGAGCACGGGCCGGTCCTGGACGAGGATCACCTTGATCCCGGCCCGCGCGGCTGTGATAGCGGCGCATGTGCCAGCCAGGCCGCCGCCAACGATCACCAAGTCGCTATCCAGGCGGATCGTCTTTGGCTGGCGCGGCTCTGGCGAGAAGGGCTCGTGCAGCATTCTTGGGATTTGGTTGTCTTGTTTCATGTCCGCGCCTTTGGCTCGCGTTCGCTTGTCACTGGGGGCTCGCTGCTGGATCGCGCGCTGGAGCCGCCTACATCCCGCGCCGGTCGGTCATGACGCCGTGCCTGGCGCACCACTCGTTCAGCGGATTGTAGCCACCGCTGGGCTGGAATTCCAGCGTGTCGTCGATCTCCTCGCCGACCAGGTACTTCTCCAGGTCGCTTAGTTTCTTCACGAAGGCGGGCTGCTGCCGCACATAATCCATCGGCTTGAGCCAGCGATAGCAATAACCGATCATGACGGCTTTGCGCGTCAACTGGCTGAAGTTGGGCGCGCCGGCGTGCCAGGTGCGGTATTCGAAGATGACGCAGTCGCCCGGGTTCAGCAGCGGCTCCAAGGCCTCGGCCGGGTCCGTCGCCCCTTCCGGGATTTCGACGCGCTCGGTGAGCTGGTTGCTTCCCCGCGCCAGCATGGTGACGCCCGAGTTCGGCTCGCTGAGGTCGGTGAGGTAGAAGGCGCATTTCAAGCCCATGCGCGGATAATTGTCCTCGCCCAGGTCGTTGGTGATGCGCCCGCCATCGCGATGCCAGCCGGGCCGCCGCACCGTCTCGGGCGCGCCTGGCGGGTCGGGATGCCGGTAGATCAAGTGGCTGGTCGAAAGCTGCACATTCGAGCCGAGCAGCTGAATCACCAGAGGCAAGGTGACGGCATTGGTCAAGAGCGGGATGAAGGCGTCGTCCATGACGATGCAGTTGCGGAAGCCGTCGTAGTATTCGCTGGTCTGGTAGCGGTTGAGGCGCTCGTCGGTGGCGATGAGCCGGTCGCCGGCTTCAATGAGCGCGCTGATGGCGGCGTCGTCGAGCGCGTTGCGAACGATGAGATAGCCTTCGTCGTGGAATTGCCGGCGCTGCGCGTCGCTCAGTTGCGTAAAACTCTCCATCTTCGTCTCCTGTAAGAATCCGCCTCTTGGCAGCCAGGCTCAAGTATAAGTCAAATACGCTGTGGCGACACAATCCCTTTCCGCAATCAGACGGATCCAATGCGCGCTGAAACCGTCGGCGAAGGCCTGATGCCTGTATTCATTGGCGCGCAGATCAAAGCGCTCCATAGTCTTCCACTTGCCGTTGCCAAGAAAATCGACCTGCAGCGCGAAGCTGGCGGCGGCGGCGCTCTCGTTGCTCAGGTGCAAGACTTTCTTGTCGAAGCCGGTCATCAGATAGGGGTCGGAGGCCTCGCCCGCGCGAAGCTCGTCCTCAATCCAGACGCCGCCCCAGCCAGCCGGCTTGCCAAAGCTCCACAGGTCGTCCGTCTTGCCGAAATACAAACCCGACTGCGGCTCGCCAGCCAGATGATTGGCGCCGTTGTGCGGGCTGGCGTTGTCCGCGCCGAGGACCAGCATGCCGCGGTATGCGCAGAAATCGCCATGCACCCAGAGATGCGTCGAAATCGGGCGGATTCCCCAGACATGATTCTCGTAGGACCAGGGCGAGAGCTCGTAGAACATGCCGTGGCAGTCCATGATGAAGCGCTCGTGATCGACTTCGCGGATGCGGGGCCATTCCGTCTGCCACATGTGGTCGAAGCAGTGGCTGGCCTTGGGCAGGCGATAGCGCTTCCATTGCCCGTTCGCCTCCGTGAAAACTTGCAGGATCGCCGAGCGCTTGTCCCAGCCCATGGCGAAGATCGTGCCGGCGAAGTCGCCGCGGCCATTGACCTCGATGAAGGGATTCCGCTCGATGACAGTCCAGCGCTCGCCATCCCACTCCGCCAGCCGTCCGGCCGCCTCTTGCCCCTTGAAATCGCGCTCGTCGTAGCTGTTATTCGCCACCACGACCCGCCCGAAATTGCTGTAGCCGGCTTTGAAGTGGCAGTAGTCGTGATCGGGGATGCCCAGCTCGTCGACCAGGTCAGCCAGGAAGCGGGACTCGAGCGTATGCACATTCATCTCATAAAACTCGCCTTCCATGCCCAGCATGTAGACCATGTTCGCCGGGTCATGCAGGTGGCGCATGGTGGCGCAGATTCGAACCTCCACCAAGTCCTCGACTGTGCGGACATTGCCCCCCGCGTCGATGATGTGGGGACCGATGACGAGCTGGTTCGACTCCCAATGGACCATGCGGTTGGTGTATGTGCCGACATAGCTGGCGGGATGTTTGGCGATTTCCAGGTTCTCGTCGATGCGGTACAAACCCGTGCCGACGCCGCTGGCGGATTTGTGCGAGACATACGTCACCAGCCAGAGCGCGCCCGCCCAGGCCATCAGCGCGCCGACGCCGCATTCCGTTCTTGGCGGTCCCAGCTCCGCGCTTAACGCCAGGTGCGGGTAGACGCCGCTCGCGTTCAAGTATTGCTTGGCCGTCATGCTCTTTCGCTTTCCGCCGGCAAGCCGACGCGTTCATGCCACTGCTCCAGAGCCGCGCCCAGTTTCGCCTGGATGACGGCGCAGCTGTCGTCGTGTATGCGATTGTCGAGCTCATATGGATCGTCAGCGATATCGTAGAGCGCCGCCAACTCGAGCGAGCGTCCCCGGGTAAGGAGTTTCCAGCGTCCGTCCGTCGCGCAGAAATCGTGAAACTCGCTGAAGACGACGCGTTCGGGCGCGCCCGCGCTGGACTCGACGACGGGCCGCAGCGAGATGCCTTCCGTTTTGCTTGGCGGCGGACAGCCGGCGTAATCCAGCAGCGTGGGCAACAGGTCAAGTGTCGCGGCCGGGCAGCCGACTCGAAGTCCCCCTTCCTGGCCGGGAGCGCGAATCATCAGCGGGACATGCAGCGATTCTTCAAACATGCTGCCTTTGCCGAAGCGTCCATGCGCGCCGGCCATCTCGCCGTGATCCGATGTGAAGACGACCAGGGCGTTGTCGCTCAAGCTGAGTTGGTCCAGCGCTTGCAGCAGCCTGCCAAAGGCGGCGTCCATCTGGCTGATTTCGCCGAAGTAGCGCTGGCGGAAGCGCTCGACGGCGTAATCCGCATTCCATTGCGGCATGCGATACCAGGCGTCGCGGTCGGCATTGGGCTCGGGCAGCAGGTCCTGGCCCGCGTAGAGCGCTTCGAACTCGGCTGGCGGCGAGCAGGGCGGGTGCGGCGCTTGATAAGAGACCAGCATGAAGAAGGGCTTTGGCGAAGCGGCGAGCGCCACAAGCTGCTCCAGGGCAATCTCGGTCAACGCGTCGGTCTCGTGGCCGGGCATCACTATGGAGGTCTCCGGATCGTCTTCCCAAAGGCGGCCGTCCCAGTGATCGACATGGTGGCTCTCCCAGCCGATGAAACGCTGGAAGCCAGCGCGCCGCCCCGGCGGAACCCAGCGATTCGATTGTGGCGCGCCGCTCAGATGCCACTTGCCGATGTACTGGGTCGCGTAGCCGGCCGCGTTCAAGTGATCCGCGACGCTGGGGAGGCCTGCGGGGAAAGCCTGGCCGTTTTGCCGGACGCCCGTCTGGGACGGATACATCCCGCTGAGCAGGCAGCCGCGATAAGGCGTGCAGATCGGCGAAGTGGAGATTGCCCGGTCGAATACGGCGCTGCCGGCCGCGAAATTTTCGAGTGCGGGCGCAGAGACGATTGGGTTGCCATGGCTCGGCAGCCAGCGCGCGCCCAGCTGGTCGACCAGGATGAACAAAATGTTCGGTCGCGCGTCCGCCGGCAAGGTCCTCAGCCTTTCATGCCAGAGAGATTGGCGCCCTGGATGAATTGCTTCTGGAAGAGGAAGAAGACGAGCAGGACCGGCAGCACCATCATCACCGACGCCGCCATCTGCAAGTGATACTGGCCGCCTTGCCCGGGCAGGCTCTGGAATTTGTACAAGCCAATGGCGAGGGTGTGCAGCTTGGCGTCTTGCAGGTAAATCAAAGGACCGAGGAAGTCGTTCCAGCTGTTCTGGAAGCTGAGGATGGCGATGACGATGATGGCGGGCTTGGAAAGGGGCACGAGCACCTGGGTGAAGATTCGGAATTCGCCGGCGCCGTCGATCTTGGCTGCGTCAAGCAAGTCTTGCGGGATGCCGAGGAAGAACTGGCGACAGATGAAGATGTAAAAGGCGCTGCCAAAATAATTGGGCGCGATAAGCGGATAAAAGGTGTTGACCCAGCCGATCTCGTTATAAGCGATATACACCGGGATCAAGCGCACGGCGAAGGGCAGCATCAGCGTCGCCAGCAGAATCAAGAAGAGCGCGTCGCGGAAAGGGAAACGAAAGCGCGCGAAACCATAGGCGACCAGGGTGGACGAGACCAGATCGCCAATCAGCGAAAAGATGGTGATGATCAGCGTGTTCTTGAATGTCGTGCCGAAATCCCAAAAGTCGAGCGCGTCGCTGTAATTGTAGAATTGCCATTGCCGCGGGATCCACTCCGGCGGGAAGATGCCGACCTGTTCCAGGGGCATGAAGGAGCTCATGAACATCCAGAACAAGGGCGCCAGATACCAGAGCGACACGGCGACGAGCAAGCCGTAAAGCATAATGCGGCCGAGGATGCGCCAAAGCCGGCGCGCGCGGTCCTGGCGGCGGGCGGCCTGGGCGATGGCAAGCTGACGACTGTCGTAGGCTGCGCTCATGCTCAATCGCCCTGATAGAAAACCCAGCGCCGCGACGAAGCCACGATCACGGCGGTGAAGACAAAAATAATCATGAAAAGAATCCAGGCCAAGGCGGAAGAATAGCCCATCTCTGGCGGCAGGAACTGAAAGGCGTGGTCAAACAAATGCAGCACATAAGTGCGGGTCGCGTCGCGCGGGGCGCCGCCGGTCATGATGAAGATCTGCGTGAAGACCTGGAACGCGCCGATGATGTTGATGAGCACATTCAAATAGATCGTCGGCGTCATCAGCGGGATTGTCACGCGCCACAGCCGCTGCAGCCAGCTGGCCCCGTCGATCTTGGCCGCGTCGTAATACTCTTCCGGTATGCCCTGCAAGCCTGCCAGAAAGATCACCATGGTCACGCCAACCCAGGTCGTGCTCATGATGAGGAAAGCCAGCATGGCGTAATCCGGATCGGCAAACCAGCGCACTCGCGGCAAACCGAAGAGCGTCAGGAACCAGTTGAGCAGGCCCGCCCGCGCGTTCAGGACATAGAGCCAGACGATGGACAGGGCGACGATGGGCACCACCGACGGCACATAAAACAGCGTCCGCCAGAGCCCGAGGAAGCGCACCTTGGCGTTGAGTAGCAGCGCCAGCGCGAAACCAAGCACGATGCGAATCGCCACCGAGCCGGCGACATAAACCGAAGTGTTGCCCAGGGATTTCCAGAATAGCGGATCGTCAGTCAGGATGTTCTGGTAATTCTCCAGGCCGATCCATTGCGGCGGCTGCACCAGGTTGTAGCGGGTGAAGCTGAAGACGAAGGAGGCGATGAAGGGGAAGAGGTTGAACATCAGCACGCCGATGATCCAGGGCGAGATGAAGAGCAGGCCGAAGCGCGCCTCGCGTTTTCGCATGGGCGAAAGATCCCGCCAGCGTTCGCGCCGCACCCCGCGCAAGGCTCTCAGCTGCGAGCCAAATGCCGTTGCCATGTCCTCGATCCCCTTCGCCGCTCAGTGGGCTGGAAGGGACGCCAGCTCGACGCCCCTCCAGGCTGTTCGGCTCGGTTTAGCCGTATTCTTCCCAGAAGTCGTCCAGCAGAGCCTGCACCTCGGCTTCGGCGTCCATCAAGGACTGCTCGATGGTCTTGTCGCCGAAGAGCACATCATCGACCATGCGCCCGATGATCTGGCTGGCTTCGGGCTGGACCGGCGAAATCGGCGCGACGGCGTCGAGCGCGGCCACGCCAAGGATCGCCTCGGCCCGGTGGTGCGTCTCGCCGTCTTTCATGTAGCCGTCGCAAGCGGCGATCGGCGACGGGCGCTGCTGCTGCTGCAAGAACCAGCAGGCGCCAGTCCCCTCGACTTCCGTCGTCAGCCAGCTAACCAGCTGCCAGGCTTCGTCCGGATGCGCGGCGTTCTTCGGCACCATGAAGCCCCAGCCGCCCCAGGTGGCGCCGCGGCGGTCCGGGCTGCCCATGGGTCCGTAAGGAATGGAGGCGACTTCGTAATTCAAGTCTTCGGCGTGCGACTCCAGCTGGAAGAGCGCCCAGGAGCCAGTCGACTGAATCGAGACCAGGTCCAGGATGATCGCCATTTGGTCGAATTCGCCAGCCGATTCCCAGAAGGCGTTCTGCTCTTCGACGCCGTAGTTGATCTCGGTCATCGCCTGCATGAATTCCAGGGTCTGGACGCCGGCTTCGTTGTTGATGGTCACGGTGCGCAGGTCGTCGCTGATCCACTGCTGCCCGTTGGCGTTGAGCCAGGTGATGAAGGCGGGGGCGCCCGCGAGCGCGTTGGCGTTGAAACCGATGCGATCGAGGAAGGAGCCATCGCCCTGGGTCAGCGCGGCGGCCGCGTCCAGCATCTCGTCCCAGGTCTCGGGGAAGCTCTCGATGCCGGCTTCGGCGAAGTGGTCAACGTTGTAGAACATCAAATTGAGCGCGCCGCCGCTGGGGTTGGGCAGCATCCAGGTCTGGCCGTTGTAGACATTGCCGACAAACTCGGCCGGGATGAAGATGTCGCTGGTTACGCCATCGGCCGCCATGTAGTCGTCCAGGGGGATGATCTGCTCGGTCGCGGCGAAGAAGGGCAGGTCCTGGCGGCCGAACATGGTGACATCGGGCGGGTTGCCGGCCGCGATGGCGGTCAGCAGGTTCTGCAAGCGGTTGTCCCAGGGCAGGAAGAGGTTGTTGACGCAGACGCCAGGGTGGGCGTCTTCAAATGCGCTGACGACCGCTTCCATCAGCGGCACGCGATTGCCGCCCCAGTGATGCCAGTAAGTCAGGGTGACATCGCCCTCGCAGTCGGGGTTCTGCGCCGAAACCGCCGACATGGGCAGCAGCAGCGCCAGCATCAAGCCCGCCAGCAAAAATAGCGTGGACTTCTTAAACACGAGATTCTCCTTTCACGAGTGATTGAAGATGAGTTGCCATGAAAAGGCCCGGCCTGCCCCGCGCGAACCACCGTCGCGGAACTGGCAGCGAGCCAAAATCAGAACGGCGATTATTCTAGCAGGCGCTTTTTCGTCTGGCAACATGCTGCCAGCCAATTGACCGGTCAGCGCTGTCCAAGGGAAACTCGGTGCAGCGCTCTTAATGTGAAATCGCGGCTTTCAGCCAATGCGCGAGCCGGATTGGGCAAGGCCGGGCTCAACTCCAGACTCAGCGCGCCATGATAACCGACCGCCTTCAGCGCGCGCAGAGTCTCGACCAGAGTCTCTTCCGTCATCAAGCCATCGGCGAGCGACCAATGCCAATCGCTGAGGCCGTCGTTGTCGTCCAAATGCACATAGGCCAGGCGCTCGCCCGCGTTGGCGATGGCGCTTTCCGCCGCCTCGCCGGACATTTGCAGGTGCCCCGTATCCAGCAGCAGATGCAGCCTGGCGCGCGGCGCGCTCGAGATGAACTCCAGAGTCTCGCTGGCGGTGGGCAAGGCTTTGCCGGGGAAGTGCTCAATGGCGAGCTTGATATCGCGTCGCTCCGCGGTCTCGGCCAGATTCTCCAGGGAAGCGGCATATCGCTCCAGTGCCTCATCGCGCCGGTCGCTGGGCGGCACGAGATAAACCGCGTCCGCACCGAGATCGGCCCCGTGCCGGATGGCGCTCGCGACATAGTCGATGGCGGCCTGGCGGGCGGCGGTCTCTCCCGCGTCCAGCGACGCCCCGGCCGGCATGCCAAAAGACGCGCCCAGGCAGCTGACGCGCAAGCCCAGCTCCTGCGCCAGCAGACGGCTTTCGAGCGCGCGCAGATGCGTCGGCTGAATGTCGATCCAGTCGAAACCCAGCTCGCGGACCTGGCGCAAGACATCGGTCTCCGCGCCGCTCAATGCCCAGATGCAGCAGGCGATTTTCATAAGGCTCGTCCTTGTCGCGCCGTTCACGCGGCAGGATGGTAGCCGATCGCGGGCGGCTTGTCATCATTTGACATTGCGCCTGGCGAGGCGTACACTTGGCGCGGCGAAACCGAGCGAGGAACGGGCATGAGCGGACGGATTGGCTTGATCACGGGCGCGGGCTCCGGCATTGGACGGGAGTCGGCCCTGGCGCTCTTTGAAGCGGGCTTCTCGCTAACGCTGGCGGGCCGGCGCGAAGATAAACTCCGCGAGACCGTCGCCATGGCGGGCGTCGGCGAAGAGCGCGCCCTCGTCGTGCCGACAGATGTGGCTGACCGCGAGGCCGTTCGCCAGCTTTTCGCCGCCACCAAGGAGCGCTTCGGCCGCCTGGACCTGCTCTTCAACAACGCCGGCATTGGCGCGCCAGCCACGCCAAGCGACGAGCTGGCGGCTGAGCAGTGGCTCCGCGTCATCGCCGTCAATGTCACTGGCGCTTTCTGGTGCCTGCAAGAAGCTTTTGCGATAATGAAAGCGCAGCGGCCCCAGGGCGGGCGCATCATCAACAACGGCTCGATTTCGGCGCATGTGCCCCGGCCCGATTCGGCGGCTTATACGACTTCCAAGCATGCGCTCAGCGGTTTGACCAAGTCGGCGGCGCTGGACGGGCGCGAATTCAATATCGCCTGCGGGCAGATCGACATCGGCAACGCCATCACGGACATGTCGAACCGGCAGCAGAGCAGCCTGGCGGAAGCGAAAGGCGCGGCGGAACCGCAGATCGATGCGGGGCATGTCGCCGATGCCATCGCGTATATGGCGAAGCTGCCGCTCAACGCCAATGTGCTCTTTATGACCGTGATGGCCACCGGCATGCCCTATGTCGGCCGAGGCTAGCCGCCCATGAGCGAGCTGAACTGGCTGACGGCGGTCGAGCTCTCGTCCATTATTCGACGCGGCGAAATCTCCGCCACTGAAGTCTTGCAAGCCCACATTGCGCAAATCGAAGCGCTCAATCCGCGGCTCAACGCCATCGTCACTTACCTGCCGGAAATGGCTCTGGAGCGGGCGCGGCAAGCCGATGAGAAGCAAGCTCGCGGCGAGGAACTGGGTATCCTGCATGGCCTGCCAATCGCGCATAAAGACCTGGCGGAAACGGCGGGCATCCGCACGACCATGGGCTCGCCGATTTTCGCCGATTATGTGCCGGAAGCCGACGACCTCATCATCGCGCGCTTGAAAGCGGCTGGCTGCCTCACCCTGGGCAAGACCAATGTGCCGGAGTTTGGCGCGGGCTCGCACACATTCAATCCCGTCTTTGGCGCGACCCGCAACCCCTACGACCTGGCGCGGACTTGCGGCGGCAGCAGCGGCGGCGCGGCTGTGGCATTGGCGGCCGGCATGATTCCCATCGCCGACGGCAGCGACCTCGGCGGCTCCCTGCGCAACCCGGCCAGCTTCTGCAATGTCGTCGGCTTTCGTCCATCGCCCGGGCGCGTGCCCAGCTATCCCAAGTCCATGGCCTGGGACAGCCTCGGCGTCGTGGGGCCCATGGCGCGGACCGTCCAGGATGTGGCGCTGACGCTGCAAGCCATCGCCGGTTACGACCCGCGGGCGCCGCTCTCGCTGCATGAGCCGCCCTCGCTTTTCGCCCAGAGCCTGGAGCGCGATATCACGAGCCTCAAACTCGCCTACAGCCCCGACCTGGGCAGGCTGCCTGTCGAGCCAAGCGTGACCGAGACCATCGAAGCGCAATTGCCGGTCCTGGAGGACATGGGCTGCCATGTCGAGCGAGCGCAGCCGGACTTCCGCGACGCCTACGAAATCTTCCAGACTTTGCGAGCCTGGAGCTTTGAGCAGAGCTTCGCCGAGCGATTCGCCGAATTTGGCGAAGAAGCCTTCAAAGACACGATCCGCTGGAACGCCGCCCAAGGCAGAGACCTGAGCGGCCCCGATATCAGCCGCGCGGAAGTCAAACGCAGCGAGCTCTTTCATCGCGTTCGCGAGTTTCTCGACGTTTACGAATTCTTGCTGCTGCCGACCGCGCAAGTCCCGCCTTTTCTGCTCGAATGGGAGTACCCGACGCGAGTCAATGGCGAGGCGATGGAGACTTACATCGACTGGATGATGAGCTGCGCCTTCATCACGGTCACGGGCCTGCCGGCGATTTCCGTGCCCTGCGGCTTCACCGCCGATGGCTTGCCGGTCGGCTTGCAGATCGTGGGCCGCCCGCACAGCGACTTCGCCGTCCTGCAGCTGGCCTACGCCTTCCAGGAAGCGACTCGCTTCTACCGGCGCAAGCCTGCAATCTGCGTCGACCCGGCTTGAGGCGCGCCGGCCTGTTCGCCTTCGTCCCTGGAGCAAGCGCTTGGAATTGACTCCGCTGAACTGGCTGTTGGCGCTGCTGCCGGTGCTGGCCTTGCTTGGCCTCATGGTGGGCGCTGGCTGGGGTGGCGGACGAGCCGGGACAGCCGCTTTCATGGTGGCGCTGCTGCTGGCGCTGACGGTCTTCGGCGGCGACGCCGGGCTGGCGCTCGTGGCTATCGGCAAGTCGCTGCTGCTGGCGGCGGACGTCTTGTACATCGTCTGGATGGCACTCTTCTTCTACCATGTCACCAATGAAGCTGGCGCCGTCGCCGCGATCGGGCGGGGCCTGCGTCGCCTGACAGCCGATCGCGCCGCCCAAAGCCTGCTTATCAGCTGGGTCTTCGTCTCGCTTTTGCAAGGCGTCGGCGGCTTTGGCGTACCCATCGCGGTGGTCGCGCCATTGCTGGCGGGCATGGGCTACACGGCGACCCAGGCGGTCATCATGGCGTCGCTGGGGCATGGCTGGGCGGTGACATTCGGCTCGCTGGGCACTTCTTTCGTCGCCTTGACCGCCGTGACCGGCCTGCCGGGCGAGTCTCTGGCGCATGACTCCGCGCTCGCCCTGGGCTTGGCCTGTTTCTTCAGCGGCGGCTTGGTCGCCTATGTCAGCGCTGGCGCGGGCGGCTTGCTGCGGTCGCTGCCGATGCTCGCCTTGGTCGGGGCGGCCATGGGCGCGACGCAATGGTGGGTCGCCACCAGAGGTTTGTGGACCCTCGGCTCGACTTCGGGCGCGCTGGCGGGGGCGCTGGTCGGCGTCTTGTTCGTGCTTAGCCCTTTGCACCGCGGCAAACGCAGCCAGGGCGCGTCGACAACAGACCAGCCGTCGCTCGGCATCGGCCTGGCTCTCGCCGCGTATGTAATCTTGCTGCTGCTGGCCTTCTCCGCCAATTTGCTCGAGCCGCTGGAGCGCCTGTTGGACAGCGCCGTGATTCGCATTGAGTTCCCGGCGGTGGCGACGCGATTAGGCTGGGAGAGGCCGGCCGAGCCCGGGCGCGCCATCAGCCTTTTCGGGCACGCGGGCGCGATCCTGTTTTACGCTGGCAGCCTCGCTTTCCTGCTCTACAGACGCGCCGGCAGCTACCAGAGTTCGTCGCAATGGCGCGAAATCTGGGCGAAAGTGAGGAAATCCGCGGTGAAGACGACCGTGTCGATTTTGGCGCTGGTGGCCATGGCGTCGCTGATGACCCACACCGGCATGACGCAGATCATCGCCCGCGGCGTCAGCGAAACCGTCGACGCCCGGGTCTATCCCTTGTTTGCGCCTTTCATTGGCGCCCTGGGCGCGTTCATGACAGGCAGCAACGCCAATTCGAATGTCGTCTTTGGCGCGCTGCAGCAAGAGACGGCGGCGCTATTGGCTTTGAGCGCGCCCATCGTGCTGGCGGGCCAGACGGCCGGCGGGTCGCTGGGCAGCGTCTTGGCGCCGGCCAAGATCATCGTAGGCTGCAGCACAGTCGGCCTGGGCGGGCGCGAAGGACCGGTGATCCGCCGCATGCTTCTGCTCGGCTTGATCCCCGTGTTGTTCCTGGCTCTGCTCACTTTCGCGCGTTCACTCGCTTGAACGGGTCAAGGACTTGTCGGGTAGCCGATCGGGTCGATCATCACATCCAGCAGCATGGGCGCTCGCGCAGTCAAGCCCGCTTGAATGGCTGCGTCGCAAGCGCGCCGAGAAGCGACTCTCCTGTATGCCATGCCATAAGCCCGGGCGATATGCTCGTAATCGGGATTGGCGAATTCCGTGCCAAATGCGGGCCGGTCGCGCTTGACTTGGGCCGAGCGGATCAGATCCAGCGCCGAGTCGTTCATCAGCGCCACAATCACCGGCAGCCGCCGCTCGACGAGAAGACCGAGCTCGCCAAGGACCATGGCCAGCCCGGCGTCGCCGGTGACGCAGACGGTCGGCTCGCCAGTGGCCATGGCGGCGGCGATCGCGCTGCTCAAGCCGAAGCCCATGGCTGACAAGCCGTTGGACACGAAATAGCGGTTCGGCAAGGCTGCCTGCCATTCCAGCGCCGCGAAGATCTTGTGCGAGCCAACGTCGGTGCAGAGGATGATCTCGTCCGGCGCGCGCGCGCGCAGCGAAGCGAGAAAGTCCTGTGGCAAGAGGCGGTCCTCCGCCGGCACTGGCAGCGGCCGCCGCGCCAGTGAATCGCGAAATCGCCGGACGCGCGCTCTGCCCCAGGCCGGGTCGGTCGCCGCGGGCGGGCTGCCCAGCGCCTCCAGGATTTCGCCCAGATTCCCAAGGCACTCCAGCGCGCAGTCGATTCGCGGATCCCGATTCCCCCAGTTGGCGAGCCAGGCCAGCGGCTTCTGATATTCCCAGGGTTTGACCAGCTCGACCACATCAAAGCCGATGGCGATGACGCAGTCGCTCTCGTCCAACAGGGCGTAGGCTGGATCTTCCCGCGTCAAGCCGATGGTCCCGGCGAAGAGCGGGTGCGCCGCCGGCAGCGCGCCTTTGCTCTTTGGCGTGTCGATGAGGGGCGCGTTCAGAGCTTCCGCCAATTGCCGCAGCTGGCTGTAGGGGCGGTCTGGCTCGAGCCCGAGCCCAACGACGATCAGGGGCCGACGCTTGCCCGCCAGCAGCTGACGCAGTCGGTCGATCTCGGCGGAGGCGACTTTGCGGCTGTTTGGCAGGGCGGGTGGCTGGGCGCGGGCTGGCATCGCCTGAAGCGCGACATCGTTGTGAATGCTCAGATGCGCCGGACCGGGCCGCCCCTGCCGCATGAGACGCAGCGCGCGTCGCATCGTTTCGGCGGCCGTCGTCGCCCTGATCGCCGCGCTGAGCTTGGTTACCGGCTGGAATACCGCGCCCAGATCCAGGACTTGATGGCTGTGCCTGCCAAGCAGCGCGGGGTCGCTGGCGGCGCTGAGCAGCAGAACGGGCGCTCGGTCCAGCCAGGCGTGAGCGATGCCGGCGTATGAATTGGCTGCGCCCGGCCCCAAGGTCGTCAGGGCGACGCCGATACCGCCGGTCAAGCGCGCTTCCGTGGCGGCCATGTAGGCCGCGCTGCTTTCGTTCTTGACCAAGGCGAAGTCCAGGCCGCGGCGCCGGATCGCGTCCAGAATCTCCACATTTTCGCCGCCGGGCAAGCCATACACCCGCTCGACGCCCGCCTCGGCCAACTCTTCGGCCATGAATTCGGCAACGGTCTTCACGCCCGCGCTTCTCCTCTCGACGAGAGCCCCCGCTGATTATGCCGAGGGGCGCGTCTCTGTCAAATGGCCGCGCGGCGCGGTGGCAAAGCCGATACAATCGCGGTCAAATGACCCGCGCGTGCGAGCCGGCTGGAGAGCGCCGATGGCATTTGTGAAAGTGGCGAAATCGGGCACCTTGAGTTTGAACGAGCGGTCGGCGGAGCTGGCGGCGGGGGGCAAGACAGTGTATCGCTTCGGCTTCGGTGAGTCGCCTTTTCCGCCCCCGGCTCGCCTGCAAGAGGCGCTGCGGCGGGCAGCCCATCGCAGCGACTACACGGCAGTGGCGGGCTTGCCGGAACTGCGCGAGAAGATCGCCGAATTTCACGCCGAGATCGACGGACGCCCGATCATGGCCGATCAGATCCTGGTCGCGCCGGGCAGCAAACCCCTGCTCTACAGTCTTATGCGCGCCTTTGAACCGGCCGAGGTCTACTTGCCGGCGCCGGCCTGGGTGTCGTACGCGCCTCAAGCCAGGCTGGCGGGCCACCAAGCGCGGCGCATCCCGACTGCGTTTGGCGATCGCTGGCGGCTGCAGCCGGAAGCTCTGGACGAGGCGATCCGGCGAAATGGCGACCCGGTAAGGCAGAAGCTGCTTGTGCTGAATTATCCGGGCAATCCAGATGGCTTGAGCTACAGCCGCGCTGAACTGGAAGCATTGAGCGCGGTCCTGCGACGGCACGAAGTCTGGGCGATTTCCGACGAGATTTATGCCTTGCTCGATCACGGCGGGCGTCATCACTCACTCGCCAGCGTCTATCCGGAACGCGCCCTGGTCACGACAGGCCTGTCCAAGTGGTGCGGGGCGGGCGGCTGGCGGCTGGGCGCCTTGATCATGCCCGAGACTGCGCCAACTGAGCTGCGCGACGCGCTCGTCGGCCTGGGCTCGGAGCTGTATTCCTGCGCGCCGGCGCCGATCCAGGCGGCCGCCATGCAAGCCTACGCGCTGGACGGGGAGACGGGGCGCTTCCTCAAGGCGCAGCGACGCATTCTGCGCGCCATCGGCAAGGGCATTCACCAGGCGCTGGTCGAGGCCGGGATTCGCGTTCATGCCCCCGAAGGCGGTTTCTATCTCCTGCTCGATTTCAGTCCTTTCGCGGGCGAACTGGCGGTGCGCGGCATCCGGGCCGACTCCGATCTTTGCGGCCGGCTGCTGCAGGAGACGGGCGTGGCGCTCTTGCCCGGCTCGGCCTTTGGCATGGATTCCGGCGCGCTGACCGCCCGTCTGGCTTATGTGGACTTCGACGGAGCGGCCGCCCTGCGGGACGCGGCGCATATTGAGGCGACAGCGGCGAGGCATGCGGCGAAAATGCTGGCGGGCATCGCCGAGTTGAGTCGCTGGCTGGCTTAACTGGCGAGCAGCAAATACAAGCTCAAGACGCAGAGCGGCGCCATCATAAGCCATTCGAAGAGGCGCTGATCAATGCGGTCGATGAGTCGGCGCGCCACCAGCACTGCCGGCGGGATCAGCGCGAAGACCCAGGCGATGCTCAGCAGGCGATCAAAATCGAAGATGCCAATGGCGACGAAACCCGGCAGCTTGGTCAGATTCATGGCGGCGAAGAAGAGCGTCGTCGTGCCGATGAAGCGGCGCGGCGTCATCTGCGGCTGCAAGAGCATGTAGGCGGTGAATGGCGGCGCGCCCACATTCGCCAGGGTCGAGCCGAAGCCGGAGAGCAGGCCCGCCATGAAGCCATGCCAGTTCCGCGGCTTGTACGCCAGGGCTTGCAGCCGGTCGCTGCCGACTTTGAAGGCCAGCGCCAACAGGGTCAAGCCGCCGATCGCCCGCTTCAGCGTCAGCGAATCCATGTCTTGCAGGGCGAAGGCGCCCAGGGCGACGCCGAGCAGACCGGGCAGCAGCATCAAGCGGATCTGGCGCTTGTCCCATTGCCGCCAATAAAAATAGAGGGCGAAGACATCGGCGAAGAGCAGCAGCGGCAGCACCAGCGCCACGGCGACATGCGGCTCGATGATGAGCGTCATCAGCGGCACGGTCAAGGCGACCGGCACGGGACCGCCCAAGCCGCCTTTGGAAAAGCCGACCAAGATGCCGACCGCCACGAATAGCAAGATGTCTTCCACGCGCGCCTCAATGTTTCCGCGAGCTGCTGACAAGCATTATACGCCAGGCCGAATGCCGATTCGAGCGCTTGCGACGATTCTCTATTTCGCCGCCCATGCTACAATCTTCAGTCATGCAGAACGCGCACGACGAACAGCCGGATCGCGAGCGACTCAACGCGGAGAGCCGCGCCATGTGGGAGGCGAAGGCGGCCTTCTGGGACGCGCTCTTCGGCGACGCCGGCAATGTCTTCCATCGGCGCTTGGTGGAACCCGCTATCTTGCAACTGCTGAACTTGAGCGCGGGCGAGGCGGTCCTGGATCTTGGCTGCGGCAATGGGGTGGTGGCGCGGCGCCTGGCGAAATTGGGCGCGCGAGTAACGGCTATCGATTTCAGCCGCGAGATGCTCCGCCTGGCGCGTGAACGCAGCGCGGGATTGACGATCGACTACCGGCTGATGGACGCGAGCGACGAGACGGCGCTGCTGGGCTTGGGCAGGAGCCGCTTTGACGCCGTCGTCTCGTCCATGGCGCTAATGGACATGGCGGATATCGAGCCGCTGTTTCGCGCCGCCCGTCAGTTGCTGCGCGCCAAGGGCCGTTTCGTCTTCGCCACCATGCACCCCTGCTTCAACTCCAACAACCCGGTGTTCCTGCGCGAGAAAGAAGATCGCGACGGCGTCGTCAGCGAGCATTTCGCGGTCAAGATTCGACACTATCTTGGCGTGCCGCCAGTTTTGGGCTCGGGCGCGCCGGGCGAACCCGCCCCTCACTATTATTTTCACCGTCCGCTGGGCGAATTGCTGGGCGTCGCATTTGCTTCGGGCTTCGCGCTGGATGGCTTGCTGGAGCGGGCCTTCAGGGCCGAGGACGCCCGTGACGAACTGGGTTTGAGCTGGCAGAACTTCCCGCAGATTCCGCCCGTGATCGCCTGCCGCTTGCGCCCGATTTAGAAGGCGCGCCGCTCGCCATGCAGCACCGCCTGCTCGTGCTCGCCGCCGGCAAATTCACGCAGCAAAGCGCTCAAATCCGCCAGCGCCGCTTCTATGTCAGCGCCCCCGTTCTCGTGCTGCGCTTCGACGGTGATGACGGCTTCCCGCGCGCTTTCCCTGGCGGCGGAGGTCGCGCTTTGTCGCCAGCACCAGCGCCGCGCCACGACCATGTTCGTCTCGTCGGTGAAGACGACTTCACCCGGCTCGGGATGCATGGCGGCATCGCTGCCGAGTTCTTGGTAGCGTTCGTCGCCGGCGGCATAATGCACGGTGATGGGCAGGGCGAGCTGGCGCGTGTCAAAAATGGCGACGGGCAAGGCGTAGCGAATGCTCACCAAGTTGCCGATATCGACCAATGCGTTGATGCTGCGGATGTCGCCCTTTTTCGTCAAACGGCGCAGCAAAGCCTCGGCCGCGCTGCGATACTTGGTGGGCGACACGCCAAATGCGCTGAAGGCTCTGCGCCAGGCGCGCAAAGAGGGCAGTTCGCTCAAGGGCGTCGCGCCAATGCTCGCCTTGACCGCTTGCTGCTCGGCCAGGTAGCGCGCTTGCAGCGGTGCCGGCGCCGTGCCATTGCGCAGCCCGCGGGCGACGATGACGCCCCCGGTCAGCTGCGGATAGGCCTCGATGATGCGCGCGTCATAGCGGAAACTTGTCATCTTACCCTCCAACTGCCAATTCCGGCGCCGCCCGCGAATCGGCCTCGCTTTCTTCCAGGGCTCGCGTGAGCCAAATCCAGATCAGCAGCGGCGCCAGGGCGACGGCGGCCGAAATGAAGGCGACGCTCTGGATGCCGTCTCTGCCAGCCGCGTCGATGAGCAGGCCGATCACGACGATGCCGATGCTGTGCGCCAGCTCGTAACCGGCGAAATCCAGCGAAAACACGCGCCCCAGATATTCGTCCGGCACGATCTGCTGGATGATGACGGAGCTGTATGTCCAATTGACGGAGCCGCCCATGGCGCGCACGATGACGGCGAAGACCAGAAATTCCAGGGTCGGCGCCAGCCCCCAGAGCAGCCAGCCCAAGACGATCATAGCGTAGCCGACGATGATGAGCCGGCGCAAAACGCGGACGCTGCCGTCGCTGAAGCGGTTGGTGAATAGCGGGCCGAGGATGGCGCCGGCGCCAAAAGCCGCCCACAAGATCGCCATGGAGGTGATGCCTTGCTCGCCCAGCGCGAAGACCTGGGTGCCATAGATGATGAGCACCGCGTCCAGGCTGGTGATGTTCAGGCTGCTCTTGACGAAGAGCGCCGCCGCCGCGGCCCGATGCCGCCGCAAATAGCGCATGCCGTCGCGGAAAGTGCGCTTTGATTTGTCCTGGACGGAGCGCGCCGCCCGCCCAATCTCCGAGCGCGGCTGTTCGGGGATGACGATAGTCGCCACCAGCAGCGCCGAGACGACAAAGGTCAGCGAATCGATCAGGAGCGCCGCTCGCGTGCCCAGCAGCTCCGCCACCAGCCCGCCCGTGATCGCGCCGATCGCAAGCATGGCGGACCAGGTGACGCTGCTCAGGGTGTTGCCGACGAGGAGCTGCTGCCGATACAAAATGCTCGGCATGATGGCGTTGCGCGCCGGCTCGAAAACCGACGACGCCAGGAACTGAATGACGATGAGAATGTAGACCAGGGGCAAGTATTCCGCTCCCTGGGTCGTGAAGAGCAAGCCCAGCACCGCCAGCGCGCGCAGCAAGTCGCTTGCGATGAGCAGGCGCTTGCGGTCGTATCTGTCCGCCAGGACGCCGGCCAGAGGGCGCATCAGCAAGGGCGGCAGCAGACGGGCGATGAGAAATGCGCTGACGGCGATGCCCTGGTAGCCGCTGTCTTCAGTGTAAGACACGATCAGCGCCGAAATGACGATGGTGCTGAACCAGTCGCCGAGCAGACTGACCAGTTGCGCGCCCCAGAGCTTGGCGAAGTCCCGGTTGCCGGCGATGAGTTTGAAGTATTCCATGGGCGCTCCTGGCGATGCAAGGCAAGTGTACAGCACAAGACGCTGTCTTGCATGGGGCGCGGCGGGGCTGTCGCGCTGACGCTTCCAGGGTTATCATGGCGGCTGCAAACCGAGAACTGCGGCGGGAGCGCGGCAATGGAGAGTTTGATCTATGTGGGCGTCGGCGGCTTCCTCGGCGCCAACGCGCGGCACTGGCTATCGCAATGGACGAACGAAAGCCTGCTCGCCGGCTGGGGGGCTTTCCCTTATGGCACGCTGGCGGTCAATGTCCTGGGCGCTTTTGGGCTGGCGCTCTTTGGCAGCTGGCTGGGCGCGCGGGGCCTGCTGAGCCCGCAATTGCGGCTCCTGGTCGGGACCGGTTTCTTCGGCGCCTTCACCACATTCTCGACTTTCGCCAGCGAGTCATTCGCGCTGCTGGAAGCGGGCGGCCTCGCCCAGACGCTGCTGAATTTACTGCTGAACAACGGCCTCTGCCTGCTCGCGGTCGCCCTGGGGCTTTTCATCGGCGGGCGCCTGTTCAGCGTCGCCTGAGGCAGCCAAGCGATGGATCATTTTGCGCTTGAAGACATCCTCAAGGTCGTCCTCTTGTCGCTGCTGGAGGGCTTGAGCGAATTTCTGCCGATCTCGTCCACGGGTCACCTCATCGTCGGCAAGGCGCTGCTGCGTTTTGACGCGATGGGCGAGGTCTTTGAGATCTTCATCCAGGTGGGCGCGGCGGCGGCGGTGGTGCTGTACTATCGCGCTACCTTGGGGCGGCACGCGCTGCAGTTCCGGGGCTCGCCGAAGATTCGGCGCTTCTGGCTGATGATCGCGCTGGGCTGCGCGCCGGCTGCCGGCTTCGGCCTGTTCTTTGGCGGCGCAATCCTGGACGCCTTGTTCTCTCCCTTGGTTGTCGCCCTGAGCTTGATCGGCGGCGGCGTCGCCTTTTTGCTGGTGGAGCGGCTTCCGCGCTTCGGGTCGAAGGCTGTCGATGCGGCTGGCGACATCATGGAAATCTCGGCGCGGCAGGCGCTCATCGTTGGGCTGGCTCAATCGCTGGCATTGGCGCCGGGCGTGTCGCGCTCGGGCAGCTCCATCATCGGCGGCATGCTGGCGGGCATGGACCGGCGCGTCGCCACGGAGTTTTCATTCTTCCTGGCGATTCCGCTCCTCGGCGGGGCCAGCGCCTACAAGCTGTTGACCAGCCTCGGCCGGCTCTCGGCGGGTCAGCTGCTAATGCTGCTGCTGGGCGCGGCGCTCTCGGCCGTCTTCGCCCGGCTCGCGATTGGCTGGCTGCTGGCTTTTGTCTCCGGGCACAGCTTCGTCGCTTTTGGCTGGTATCGCATCGTCGCCGGCGCGCTTATTCTGCTGGCGGTGGCGGCGGGGCATCTCTCCTAGACCGCAAATCCGCGTCAGCCGGGGGCGGATTCTCCCCAAACGCAAGCCTATCGCGTTTGTCCGATTTCGCAGTACGCCTATAATGAGTTTCGTGTCTGCTCGCCCAAGCCAGTCTTGGGGCGTCAAGCGCAGACCCTGATCGCTTGTGATGAGGAGTCGCCGACCGATGAGTGAATGCCGGCGCTTTCAGCTTCTTGCCATGCTTGCTTTGTGCTCGCTGCTGCTTGCGGCATGCTTTCGCGATACTTCCGAGGCGATCCAACAGCAGCCTGTCGCGCGTGAAGCCGCCACCGAGGCGCCGCCCCTGGACGCCCAGCCCGAAGACGCCCAGCCCGAAGAAGCGCTGCCTTCCGCCGAAGCCGAATCCGCGACAGAGGCGCCGGCCGCCACCACTGACGAACTTGCCGAGCCAGAGCCGGAAGCGGACCGCTTCGCCTTGACCGCCACCGCCTTGATCGCGCGGCAGACTCAGCTCCCCGCCACCTCCGTTGGCCTGGGCGCGGCCGCCGACGGCGCCAGCCAAGAAACCATTGCGCAAGCGACCGCGATTCCGCTGCCACGCGCCACCATCCCGCCCGGCGAAGATTGCGTGCACGAGATACGCGTCGGCGACACCTTGTTCCAGCTTTCGCTCGCTTATGGCGTGACGGTGGATCAAATCGCAATCGCCAGCGGCATTGCCAACCCGGACCGCATCGGCGTCGGCCAGCATGTGACGATTCCAGAATGCGGCACCACCGGCTTCATCCCGCCGGCCACTTCCTTCCCCACCGCGACGCAAGATCCGGCGACTTTGCCGCCGACGCCCGACTCGACCGAACTGGCGGTGGCGGCAGTCGAAGAAAGCCGGAGCGAATTGGTGCAGCAAGCCCAAGCCTCGCTGCTGAACAACGCCCAGACTGAAGCCGAGGCTGGTTTCAGCGCGCAACTGGCGCCGGCGGGCGGCACTTATACCGTGCAGCAGAACGACACGCTTTTCGAAATCGCCCTGCGCTTTGGCACATCCGTCGAAGCCCTCGCCAGCATGAACGGCATCGCGAATGTGGACGATATCAGCGCCGGGGACATCCTGAGCCTGCCCTGAGGCGGCGAACCGCAAGCTGCCAGAGGAATTCGCCCAACAAGTCTTCAGCGCGCCCTTGAAGCGCCCTTGGCGGCTGTGTTACAATGCCGGGCAGTCTGAACGATTGAGCGCGCCTTCGGGCGTGTTTTTGTGAAAGGGACGCGAGCCATGAGCCAGGACCTCGTGCGATCGCTTGTCGCGGAGAATCACAAGCATCCGGAGCTCGAATCCGGCGACACGGTGAAGGTGCATGTGCGCATCGTGGAAGGCACGCGGGAGCGCGTCCAGGTCTTCCAGGGCGTGGTGATCCGCTCGCGCAAGGGCGGCAACGAAGCCAACTTCACCGTGCGGCGCATCGCCAGCCACGGCATCGGCGTGGAACGGACTTTCCTCGCCCGCAGCCCCCGGGTGGAAAAGATTGAGATTCTGCGTCGCGCCAAAGTGCGGCGAGCGCAGCTCTACTATTTGCGCGACCGGCGCGGCAAGTCGGCTCGCCTCAAAGAACGCCGCTAGACGATTCCTGATTTCTTCTCATTGTCCGAGGCGGCGCTTGCGGCCTCTCATTCTGGCTCGGGCAGCGGCGCTTCTCGCATGACATAATGGGCGCCTTTGTTCGCCCCCAGCCGGCGCAGTATTCCTTTCTCCACCAAATTGACTAGATCGAGGCGCGCAGTTTCCGCGGAGACCGTCGGCGTCAGTCGGCGATATTCGCGATTGGTGATGGAACCCGTCTCTTGAAGGTACTGCAAGGCGCGGGCCTGCCGATGGTTGGCGTCGCGCGACCATTCGGGCAAGCCAGGCGTTTTTCGCTGGTTGTGCAGGGCCACGGCGAAACTGTAAGGGCGGGCGTCGAAAGCGGGCGGCGAGTGGCCCGCCTGCTCCATGACCTCGAGCATGCGGTCGATGCCCAGGCCCAGCTCCTCGATGTAGCCCCATTGGAAGAGACCGCCGACCAGCCGCGGGTTGCGCGAGAAATGCTCTTCCTTGATGTTTTCCACCGTGATGAAGCCGGGCAGCCCGCCGGGCGATATCACCTCCAGCCGGTCAGAAAACATCCGCACTTCGATGCGTCGCCCGCGCAGACGATAATCCCGATGGCAAATCGCGTTGACGAGGGCCTCGCGCACGGCGAATTGCGGATACTCGAAAGTCTCTTCGCGCTCCAAGCCCTTGACCACCGCGCTGATCGCCATTTCGCTCCAGACCAGATTCCAGCAGTCTTCAATCAGCCGGGGCAGGGGACCGCTGAGCTCCTCGCGCCGCGAATAGCCCGCCAGGCCGCTCTCGCCCCGGGGCGTCGGCCCGACGAACTTGACGAAGACGACGCTGCTCTGTGGCAGCCAGCGCTGCGGCCGCTCGCTGAAGAGGAGCAAGCCACAGACGGTAGGCTTGCCGTCGGCGGTTATCGCGCCGATCTCCGCCAGCATGTCATGGTTGTCGCCGCTGCAGGGCGCATTGGCGCGCTCCGCCCGCTTTTCTATGTACTCGTCAATCATGGCGCGGCTGAAGTCTTCAATGCTCGCGCCGGGGGCCGCTTCCATCTCAAAGTCGCCGGTGTTCTTGGCGCTGGCCAGGCGCTGAATTTCTTCGCCGCCCAAGGGTCGGTTGACCGCGCCGCTGCGGATCAAGACTCTGCCATCGGCGAGGGCGTGCAGGTCGGCGCTGCGTGGCACGCGAATGGCGCAGGCGAGACCAGGTTCGCTGTCGCCGCCCTTGTCGTCTGCGGGCAGCAAAACTTCCTCACGGCTCTCTATCACGACTGGCGGGCTGTAAAGGGCGTCGGCGCGCCGCAGCAGTCGATCCATTGCCTGGCTGTCTGCCTCCGCGTCAGAGGCGCAGACGATGACGACTCCGCCCTCCGTATTGGCGAAGGCGACCATGTGTTCGGCAATGAGGGCCGGGTCCGCGCTCGGGACGAATGCGAGCCGCGGTCCGTCGCCGGAGTCTATCCATGGGGCGGGGCGCATGGTGGCCTGAACAGGCATCAATCTCTCGCGTCGCGATTCCATAATCGCGCGAAACAACGCATCTCATTATAATGGAGTTTCCCGCTGCCCATTTGCGGCGAACTTGTCAATTCAGTCGCCAGAGCGCAAATGTCAGAACTCGCCCTGCCCATGGCTCAAGCGCTGCTCAGCTGGCTATGCTTCTTTCTCGCGTTCAGCGGCCTGGGCTTGGCGGCCCAGTTGGCGGGGGGAAAGCGGCTGGCTTCTGGCTGGCATTGGCTGGACGCCTTCTGGCTGGGCTGGGCGGTCTCGCTGGCCTTCATGCAGGTCTGGCATTTTTTCTTGCCAGTGAACGATGCGCTGCTGCTGCTGTTGGTGGCGGTCGCCGGCGCGCAGCTCTTGCGACAGCGGGGCGAAGTCTGGCGAATCCTGCGACGGCTTGGCAGGCACAAGCTCTTCGTCGCGCTCTTCGGGCTGCTCTGCCTGTGGCTCTCCAATCGCGCCCTCGGCATGCCCATCGCCTACGACACGGGCCTGCGCGACCTTCAAGCGGTTGCCTGGATGGACAGCTTTCCGCTGGCGCCGGGGCTGGGCAATCTGTTTTCGTCGCTGGCTTACAACCACTCCAGTTATCTCTACGACGCCCTGCTGGACGCGGGAATCTGGTCAGGGCGCAGCGTCTACATCGCGACCGGGCTGCTAATCGCCATCTACCTGGCTTATGCTTTGGCGGGCGCTATTAGAGTCTTCCGCTCGCGCAGTCCGGCCGGCTTGCGCTGGTCCTGGATTTGCGCCGCGCTCACCCTGCCCTACATCCTCCATTACACCGTGCGTGAAGGCGGCATCACCCACTTTTTGACCGACACGGTCGTCGACCTGCTGGGTTTCTTGACCTTGTGTTATTTGCTGGACTTTCTGCAATGCTGGCGGGCTGGCGGCAAACACAGCGATTATCTGGCGCTTCGTCTGGCGATCGTGATATTGGCTGGCTTGACCGTCAAGCAGACTTACATCGTCTACGGTCTGGCGACGGCGGCTCTGTCTGGCGGGGTCTGGTGGCGGCGCGGCGGCTTTCGGCTGCCGAAAGCGCAAATCGCCAAGCTGGCGCTGCCGCTCATGGGGCTGGCGCTGCTGCTGCCGGGCGCCTGGCTGGCCCGGGGCGTGGTTACCAGCGGTTATCTCGCTTTTCCCCAGCCCTTCGGCCGCTTCGAGCTTGACTGGACGATGGCGGAGGCGCAGATCGCGTATCGCCAGCGCTTTCTCGCGTCGAGCACGCGCGCGCAACAGGCGGACCGGGCGGATGGCGAAGCGGCCGGGGCCTGGATTGGTCCCTGGCTGGAAGACATCAGCCGCAGCATGTTCGCGGTGGCGCTGCCATGCGGGCTTGCGCTTGGCGGGCTGGCGGTTTATCTGGCGGCGCGCTTCCGTAATCGCGCTGCGCGACAGGCGCCGAGCCCAGGCTGGATTGCCTTGGCGCCCCTGGCTATCATGCTGCTGTTCTGGTTCCTGACCGCGCCCGACGACAAGTACGCCCGCTATGTGTTTTGGGGATTGGCTGCCATGTCGCTGACGCTGGCGCTGCTGGCGGAGAGCGCGATCGCCTGGCGTCGCCGGCTGCGAGCTTATTTCGCCATTGTCGCGCTTTGTCTGGCCTACATCGGCTTCTTGCTCGCGCAGCGGGACTCGCTCTTCTTGTCGGCCGCGCCGGGCGACGGCTTCCACGAGCATTTCTTGCCGGTTTACATCGAGTACGAGACCCGCAGCGGCTTGATCGTCCATGTGCCGCGCGACGGCAATCAATGCTGGCATGTGCCGCTGCCTTGCACGCCTTTTCCTGACCCCGCTCTCAGCGCGCGGGTCCCGGGCGATATTCGGCACGGATTCCGCATTGAAGGGGCGGAAAATGAAAGCTAGTCTTTTGCTGGACGCGGGCTGGCGCGGCGCAGGCTCCGCCGCGGAAGTGGATTAGCGCATGACGACTATCATTCCCCTGCTGTTGCTGGCGGTGACGCTCTTCTTCCTGCGCGCCTGCCTGGTGACTTTGGGCTTCTACAAAGAGCCCATCTTGTCCGCCTTTCAGCAATATGGCGACGAAGTGGCTTTCAGCCCGCTCTTCGATTCATTCGCCTGGGGCTTGCTCCTGGCTTACATGATCTTCATTCTGCTCGTGCCGTCGTCATTCCTGGTCTTGATCGGCGTCTTCTGCTTCGTTGGCTTCGTGATGACATACTGGAAGATCCGCGACAATGTGATGAGCCACCCGCGGGTCTTCTTGCGCTTCCCGCACTGGTATCGCGAAATCGTCGACCACACCTCGCGCGAGGAGCGGCGCAAACTCTCGTACATGTGGCTGGCTCTGCCGCTGCGGACGCGCCTGCTTTACAACGCCCAGCACGAAGAATTCCGCAAGTGGGTGGAGCTGGTCGTCCTGTCAGTCGCCTAGGGCGGGAAAGCAAAACGGCCGCCGAAGCCGCCGTCAATCAGTGCTGGGAGACCTGGACTCGAACCAGGAATGGCGGATCCAGAGTCCGCTGTTTTGCCAATTAAACTATCTCCCAAGTTCAGACGCTTACGCTAGCACGGCTCGTGTCGGTTTTCAAGCCCGCGCCGCGCTCAAGTTTCCTTTGTAGCCAGCGACGCCAGCGCCAGCTTCAGCCGCCGGATGGATTCGGCTTGACCCAGGATGTCCATCGACTCGAAAGTGGGCGGCGACGCCTTCTGCCCGGTGACCGCCGCGCGCAGCGTGCCGAAGACTTGCCCGTTCTTGAAGCCGCTCGCCTTGGCGTAATTCCTCATGGTCTCGTGCTGCGAGTCTGGCGCGAAGTCATCCAGCGCTTCCAAAATCGGGATGGCGCCTTTCAGTACCTGCGCCGTTTTGACCGCGTCCATCTTGCGCTGGATCAATATATCGGTGGTTGGCGCGCGAAAGCCGCCCCAATCGGCAAAGAAGAAACCCGCCATCGGCACGACATCCCGCAGCGATTTCAGCCGGACGCGCAGCAGCGGCACGACTCGACGCAGCCTCCGCTCATCCACCGCGTAGCCGGCTTCTTCCAGGACGGGCCGCAAGAGACCGGCCAGGCGCGTTTCGCTGACCTGGGCGATGTATTGGCTGTTCAGCCAGTCCAGCTTGGCGATGGGGTAGGCGCTGTTGGCGGGGTTGACCGCGCTTAAGTCAAACCGCTGGATGGCGTCGGCTGTCGAGAATGTCTCCTGATCGTCGCCGTAATTCCAGCCGATGTTGCTCAAAAAATTCCGCACCGCCTCGGGCAGATAGCCGGCTTCCATGAATTCATGCGCCAGAACCGGTACCGCTTTGCCATCGGCGCCGGCGAACTGCTGCTTGCGCTTGCTGAGTTTGCCCTTCCCGTTGGGATTGAGCAGGACCGGCAAATGAGCGAAACGCGGCATCTCCCAGCCCAGCGCGCGCCAGACTTGAATGTGCAGCGGGAAGGACGGCAGCCACTCCACTGCCCGGGTGATGTGCGAGACGCGCATGTGATGGTCGTCGACGATATGCGCCAGGTGATAAGTGGGGAATCCGTCCGATTTGAGCAGGACCGCGTCTTGCAGCCCGGCGTTGTCGAATTCGACGCGGCCGCGGATGAGGTCTTCGCCATGCGTCTTGCCGGAGAGCGGCATCTTGAAGCGAATGACGAATTGTCTTCCCTCCGCTTCCAGCCGGTCCGCGTCGTCGCCGGGCAGGTCGCGGTAGCGCCGGTCATAGCCTCGCCCTGCCTTGCGCATCTCGGCAAGCTCGGCCGCGGTGGCGAAGCACTTGTAGGCATGCCCCCGCTCCAGCAATTGGCGCGCCGATGTCTGGTACAGCTCCAGCCGCTGCGACTGGATGTAAGGTCCGTATTCGCCGCCCTCGCGCGGTCCTTCGTCGATGTCGATGCCCAGCCAGTCCAGCGACTCGTAGATCATGTCCATCGAGCCGGGCACGCTGCGTTTCTGGTCGGTGTCTTCAATGCGCAGGATAAATTGCCCGCCATGACGCCGCGCGAAGAGCCAACCGAAGAGCGCCGAGCGCAGCCCGCCGATATGCTGCGGACCGGTGGGGCTGGGCGCGTAACGAAGCCGTACCGGGCGATTGCCGCTGTCGTTCAATTCGCTCTCTCCCATGATTTCGCTTTCAGACATTGAGTCGCCGGCGGCGGACGATGACGCTCTGCACCAGGCCGATGCCCGCCATGGTGAAGAGCAGCGAAGTGCCGCCGGAACTGACGAATGGCAGGGTCAGGCCCGTCACTGGCATCAGATTCAAGTTCATGCCGATAGAGACGGTGGTCTGGAAGAAGATCATCGCCGCCACGCCATAACAGATCATGCTGCCCAAGGGATCGCTGGCTTCGCGCGCCCCTTTGAGGATGCGCCATAACACCAGCGCCACCATGCCCATCACGGCGACGCCGCCTGCCATGCCAAATTCGTGGGCGATGACGCTGAAAATGAAATCGGTGTGGCGGACCCGCAAGAAGCGCCCGGTGTTCTGCGGTCCCACGGCGTAACCTTTGCCCAGAATGCCGCCCGAGCCAATGCTGATGAGCGCCTGGCGGATGTTGTAAAAGGCGTCCGATTCCACATCCGGGAACAAGAATGTCTGCACGCGAGCCTGTTGGTAGGGCTCGAAACGCGGGAAAGCCAGGGGCAAGATGATCGCCAAAGCCAGCAGGAACAAGGCGATATGCCGCAGCCGCAAGCCGGCCGACCAGATGATCGCCGCCCAGATGACCAGGAAGACGATGGTCGTGCCCAGGTCCGGCTGCCGGAAGATCAAGGCGACCGGCAGCGCCACATGCAGCATGGTGCGGAAAACGGTCGACAGTTTGTCCAGCGCCAGGTAGCGCTCGGCGACATACTGCGACAGGGTGATGATCATGATGATCTTGCCAATTTCAGAGGGCTGGATGCGGATGCCCACATTCAGCCAGCGCCGCGCGCCGCCCGCGCCCTCGACGCCGAAGAACTCCACCATCAGCAGCAGGCCGAGCATGCCAGCGTAGAGCCAGGGGCTCAAGCCGCCCAGCAGGCGATAGTCGACGGCGGCGATGACGATGACGACAAAGAAGCCGATGATGGCGAAGCGGATCTGGTCCGGCACGCGCGAAATGATGTCATCGTCGATGGCGTCCTGGGTGGCGCTGTCGATCATCATGATGCCAAAGACGATGAGCGTCATCGTGGCGAAAAAGAGGATATAGTCAAATCGCCGCCAAATGCTGAGGCCGGGAATCATGTATAGCGCTCGCGCCTGGGCTGACACGGGCGCATTATAGCGGATTCGCGGTCCCGCAGAAGGGCGGGGGACGCCGCGGCAATCAGCGCTTTGCTGCGTCGTCGTCTGAGTCGTCGGTTGCGGAGGCGTCGGCTTCTGGCTTGACATCGGGCTCGCCGTCGTCGCCCGTTGCGGCGGCGTCCGCGCCATTGGAGTCGGCCCCGTCGGCTCGGTCTTGGCTGCCGGCTTTGTGGATGGCGATCGGGATTTCAGCCGTCAGTTTGCTGTGACCGCGGTCGCGCTGCTCCAGGTCGATCTCGACGCGATTCTCGTCGACGACGAGGTACTTGACGATAACCGCCAGGATCTCGCGCTTCATCGCTTCCATGCGTTCCGGCGGCAGGTTGATGCGGTCATGCTGCAGGACGAAGCGCAGCCGGTCTTTGGCGGTGGCGCCGCTGCCTTGTCTGTGTCTTCCAAAAAGTCGGCTGAGTAGACTGCCCATGGCTTATTCCTTTGCTCGGTCCAATGACGGGAGCGCCTGCCAGGCGGCCCGGTCTTACTGACCTTCGATAAAGCGCAGCAGCCGCCGCAGCAAGCCGGGGCTGTCGTCGAGGTTCAAAAAGGGCACATCTTCGCCGACGATGCGCCGCGCGACATTGTTGAAAGCCAAGCCCGCTTTGGAGCTCAGATTGAGCGTTACCGGCACGCCGCTGTTGGACGCCGAAAGCACCAACTCGTCTTCCGGGATGATGCCGATGATGGTCAAGCCCAAAATGTCGTAGACGTCTTCGGACGAAAGCATCTCGCCCTTTTTGACCAGTTCGGTCTTCAGCCGGTTGATGATGAGCTTGCCGGGGCCTTTGTCGGCCGCTTCGATCAAGCCGATGATGCGATCGGCGTCGCGCACGGCCGAGACTTCGGGGTTGGTCACGATGAGCACTTCGTCGGCCGGCGCCAAGGCGTTGCGGAAACCGCGCTCGATTCCCGCCGGCGAGTCAATCAAGATGAAATCGAAATCCTCGCGCAGCTGGTCGGCCAGCTGGACCATGTCGTCCGGGCTGACCGCCATCTTGTCGCGGGTCTGGGCGGCCGGGATCAAGAACAGCTGGTCGAATTTCTTGTGCTTGATCATCGCCTGCCGCAGTTTGCTCCTGCCTTCGACGATATCCACCAGGTCGTAGACGATGCGGTTCTCCAAGCCCATAATGACATCGAGGTTGCGCAAGCCGATATCGGCGTCGATTACCACCACTTTCTTGCCCAGGCTGGCCAAGGAGATCCCAAGGTTGGCGGTGGCGGTGGTCTTGCCGACGCCGCCTTTGCCCGATGAAATCGTCACTACTTTCCCGCCCATGCAGCCTCCTGTCTTGGCTCAGTCCCGCGCTTCGACGATGATTTGGCGGTCGCGCACGCGGGCGACCTCCGGCGCGATGCCCTTGCGCTGTCCGGGCGGCGAAGTCACCAGATAGCCGGCGATGCGCAGCTGGCTCGGGCTCATGTCCAGGGCGCAGACGACGGCGCTTTCGTCGCCCATGGCGCCGGCGTGGGCGTAACCGCGCAGCTTGCCCCAGACGACGATGTCGCCGCTGGCGATGACCTTGGCGCCCGGGTTGACATCGCCAAATACAATGATGTGCCCGTCGCTGTGAATCGTCCTGCCAGAGCGCAAAGTGCGGCGGAACAAGACGCCCTGGGTGCCCGTCTCTTCCGGGCTGACCGGGTCCGTCTCGCGGGTCCGCGGCCGTTTTGCTTCGTTGTGGCTGGCGCGATCCGTCTTCAAGTCCAGCGCGATTGCCGATTCGCGGGTCGTTTCGCTCTCGCTGCGCACCAGCCCCAGGCTCAAGCCGCGCCGCTCCAGCAGCGCCTTCAGCGAGCTGAGTTCGTATTTGGGCACGGGCCTGGCGCCCAGCTCGACCGTGATCTCGGCGCCGGCGTAAAACTCCGCCTGTTCGTCGATGCGCGACGCCAGCTGGTCGGTAACCGAGCCCCACTTTTCAGTCGGGCTAAGGGAGATGAGCAGACGCCCGTTGACGCCTTTGATCGCGATGAGCTCGTCGTGCATGCTGGCTCGGCTAGTCTTTCAACGATAATGCCTTAAGTATACTCGCCCCGGAAAAGCGCGCTTACGACTTTGTCAATGAAAAGGAAGAATCTGGCGGCAAATTTCGCCAGGCCGGGGCCACTAGCGGCTCGCCAGGATCTCCAGCAGCAGCAGCCCAGGCAGCGCGAAGTAAAGGGCAGAAACCAAGTGTATCCAGCGCCCGGAAGCCGCCGCCAGGGACTTGTTCACCCACTGCCCGAAAGTGTTGACGGCGTAGGTCATCCACAAGATCTGCACGATGAAGAGCGGGATGAGCAAGATCTCCATGTGCGGTCCCGCGTAGACCAGCCCGAAGAAGGCATAAGCGGCGTAGGCGATCATCGTCACGACGCCCAGGGGCGGATACCAGCGCGAAAGCCTCGCCAGCCCGACCACTCCCAGGACAATGCCGATGACGCTGAACTGCTCAATGACGAGCTCGCCCAGGGCGATCCAGCGCGTCGCGTCTTGCCAGCCGCCGGGGTCGATCAAGGCCGGCGTCGCCGACAGATAGGCCCGCGCCAGCAAGAGGCCGCCGATGAGGACCGTCGCCAGGATCGCCAGCCAATACCAAGCCGGCAGCCTGGCGTATGACAGGAAAAGCGCGAGCAAGAGCGCCGGCGCCAGCAAGGTCACAAGCGGGTCGTTGAGCGTGCCGATGACAAAAAGAAACAGCAGCCCCTGCGTGTGCCAGGGTTTCGGCGAGCGAGCCGGTTTGAGGCCCGGGCGCGGATTCGTCAGCAGAATCATGTCCGCCAGCAAGTACAGCAGCCAGGCGCAAGCCAAGCCGGTCAGACGCAGGCTCTGGGCCGTGCCGACCTGGCTCCAGAAAATCAGCACGAAGATGACGATGCCGAGGCCGATGCCCAGGTCGCCGCGCCGCAGCAATTGACTGGCAGCCAAGGCGACGGCGCCGGCCGTGGCGATCGCGATGACAATCGTGGCGGGCTGGCTGGGCGCGCCCCCTGTCTGCGACCAAAAGACCGGGCACAGCGCCAGCGTCAAACCGCCGGCGATAGAGGCGACGAAGCCCATCGCGCGCATGCTGGCGGCGACGCCCAGGACCGTCAGCGCCAGGCCCGAAGCGCGCGCGAAGGGAGTCTCGCCAATGACCAGCAGGAGCAGCCAGGCGACGCCCCCGCTGATGAAGGCCGGGCTCCATTGCCGCAGAAACGCTCGCCGCGCTGGAGTCAAATGCTCCATCCTAAACCTCGCCTGGCTCAAGGCCGTCCAGCAGGGGCAGGCCGTCGCGCTCGGTCTTCAAGCGGTAATACTCTTCCATCGTCCTGCGCACGATCGGCAGGGCGACTTGCGAGCCCTCGCCGCCATTGTAGACGAAGGCGATGATGATGATCTCCGGGTCGTCGTAAGGGGCGTAGCCGGTGTACCAGGCATGAGCGGGCCATTGCCCCGGCACGCAGAGATTCAGCGCCCAGGCGGTGTCGTCGCAGTATTCGGCGGTGCCTGTCTTGCCGGCGACTTCGACGAAGGGCAAGGCGGCTGGCTGGGCGGTGCCGCCTTCTCCGATGACGGCCTCGCGCATGCCGTCGCGCACCATATCCAGCGAGCTCGACGAAACAAAAGGCGGGATGTAGGGATTGTTGCCGCTGCGGAAGCGCACTTGCTGGCAGACCGAGCCGTTGAAGCTGTAATTCAGCGGGATGTGAATTTTGTAATCGCGCCGGTCTTCAATTCCCCGATCCGGGTTCAGGTCGACGGAATTGCGATAGCCGGCCGGGTCGCAGCGGTAGGGATCGTACCAAGGCGAGTTTGGCTCGCAGACGCAGGCCAGGCTGGTCTCGCCTTGCATCAGCATGTCTTCCAGCAGCAGCAGGGTCAGCTCGTCGTCCGGCCCCAGCAGCTCGCGGTTGATGTCGCGCAGAACCCGCGGTTCGAATGCGTCAATGACTTTGCGCTCTTCATCAAGAAAGTCGCGGATGATGGTCGGCTGGTGGAGGACGCCGCCGTTGATGGTGGCGGCGACCGCGGCGACCAGCTGCAAGGGCGTGACATTAACATAGCCTTGGCCAAAAGCGGCGTTGTAGGTGTCGCCGGTCGACCAGCTTTCGCCTTCGTTGCGGCGCTTCCAGTCCGGGTCCGGCATGCGGTTGGGATTCTCGAATGGCAGCTCTATGCCCAGCTCGCTGCCGATGCCAAATGCCGTGCCATAACGAAACAGGTCGTCGATGCCGAGGCCCCCCGGGCGGATCGTCTGGGAGCTCAAGTTCGGGTTGCCCCCGCCGATTTGGTAGAAATAGACATCGCAGCTCCAGGCGATGCCGCGGATCATGTCAACCAGGCCGTGCCCGCTGCGCAGCCAACAGACGAATCGCTGGGCGGCGGCGCGATCCAAGGGCGCGTAGCGATTCTCCACCAGCAGCTGCCCCTCGTCCAGCAGCAGCGTATTCGGGTCGATGATGTTCTCTTCCAGCACGGCGGCGGCGGTGATCACTTTCCAGACCGAGCCCGGCGGATACTTGCTCTTGATCGTGTTGTTCACCAGGGGCCGCAGCGGGTCGTTGACGATCTCCAGGTAATACTGGCCGTCGATGGCGCGGGCGAAACGCGAATTGTCGTAGCTGGGGTAGCTCACCGAGACGAGGATTTCGCCGGTGCGCGGGTCCATGGCGATGACCACGCCCTGAGACGAGACGACGAGCCCTGCCGCCGAGTTCAGCGCTTCCAGCTGGTCGATCAGCGCTTGCTGGGCGAAGGCTTGCAAGTCTGTGTCGATGGTGAGCCGCACATTCTGCCCCGGCGCGGGATCGACTTGATCGATTACTTTGACAACTTCGCCGGCGACATCGACTTCGCGCAAAATGGAGCCGCGCTCGCCCGCCAGCCGCGTTTCCAGGTAGCGCTCGACGCCTTCGTAGCCGATGCGGTCAAAAGCCGGATTGTAACCCTGGGCTTTCAATTCTTCGGCTTCTTCGGCGGGTATCGGCCCCATGTAGCCGATGATGTGAGTCGTCAGCGCGCCCGTGGGGTATTCGCGCACCGCCACTGGCTCAATGTCGACGCCGGGCATGTAGATGCGCTCTTCGAGGATCTGCATGGCGACCAGCTGCGGCACATCAAAGGCGACGATGACCGGGCTGAATGGCTCGATACCTTCGCCCTCTTCCACCAGGTCCTGGATGCTGCGCTGGAAGAGGCCGGCCTGGGCGGCGATTTCGCGGGTCGGCGGCACGCCTGCCAGTGCCGAGAGCCGGTTGAAGACCGCCAGCTCCGCTTCTTCGTCGCTCGGCAGCGCCGCTGGAATGATGGTGACATTGAAGGCGGGCACATTAAAGGCGAGGCGCTGGCCGTTGCGGTCGAAGATTGCGCCGCGCCGCGCCGGGATCGGCAGTCGCTTAAGCCGCTGCTCGTCGGCCGAAACTTGAAACTCGCCCTGCCGCGCCACTTGCAGCTCGTACATGCGGATGCCGAAGATGAGGAAAACGGCGAGAATCACCGCCTGAAAGAAGGTCAGGCGCCAAGTCTGGAAGGGGACGAGCTGGCCGGATTTCATTCTTGCGCGCCGCCCATCGACCAAGTCTGCGGCGCGACCGTCAAGCCGCTCTCCAGCCGGCGCTGCGCAATGCGGACGAAGCCGTAGAGCGGCAGCACGGCAGCCATGTTGTACAGCAGCGTCGGCAGCAGCACGAGCCGGACCAGAGCTTGAAGATCGTAAGTCGCGCCCAATAGCGCCAGGCCGGCGACGCTCCAGGCGGTCATGAAGAGGGTGGCCAAGGCGGCCGCCGCCAACAAGAAAGCGTAGCGCAGTCGCAGCAGATGCCGCCCCAGGCTGTTCACCGCGAAAGCGATGAGCGCCAGCGCCGCCGACGAGGCGCCCAGCGGCAAGATCGACAGCAGATCCAGCGCGATGCCGCCGACCAGCGCCCAGATCAAGGCTTCCGCCAAGGGAGCGCGGACCGACCAGCAGACGACCAGCAGCAGCACGAGCCCGGGCTGGCCCCGCGCGCCGCCCTCGATGACGGTGAAATTGCCAGCCAAGGCTTTGACGAATGCGGCGAAATGCGGCAAAAGGCCAGCCGAAAGCGCCGCCGCAAAGCCCAGAGCCACGACGGACAGGTAACGCCCCATCTCAGCCAGCCCCTTCTTCTTCAAAGACCGACAGGTCGACTGGCTCGAAACTGGTGATGACCAGCACCAGCTCCAGCGCGCCGAAGTCGATCAGGCTGCGCGCTTCCGCCTCTTGGAAAAGCTCGAACTCAAACTGGCGCACGCTGGTCACTTGGCCGACGACGATATCGGGCGGGAAGTTGCCGCCCAGCCCGGAGGTGATGACGAGGTCGCCGGCCGCGATCGCTTCGTCCAGGTCGACCATGGTCAAGCGCAGCACGCCCGAGGCCTGGCCGACGACGCTGCCATGGGCGCGGGTCGTCTGCAGGCGGGCGCTGACGGCGCTGTTCTCGTCGTTGATCAGCTGCACCTGGGCTGCGTTGGCGCCGACTTTGATGATGCGCCCGACCAAGCCCAGCTCGGTGGCGACAGGCATGCCAATTGAAAGGCCGTCGCGGCTGCCGCGGTTAATGATGACGCTGCGCGCGATGCCCGTTTGCTCGACGGCGATGACATCGGCGGGCAGGAATTGCTGGTCTTCCAGGGGCGCGGTGTAAGCCAGCAGGCGCTTCAAGCGCTCGTAATCGCTGGCGGCCTCGCGCAGGGCGATGGATTCGGCTTGTCGGCGCGCCAGCTCCGCTTCCAGTTCGGCGATGCGCCTGCGAAGGCTGCCCAGCTCGTTGAGGTCCTCAATGGCGTCGTTGAGGGACAGCGACGCGCGATTGAACAAGCCGGCGAGCCCATGCAGCGGGACGCTGGCGACGCTCTCCAGGGGCGACAAGAGGCCGGTAGCGCTGAGCAGGACCAGGCAAGCGCACAAGCCCAGGGTCAGCAACAGCGCGAAAAACCGGCCGGGGCGGGCGAAACGCCGCAACGCAAACACCTCGCAGAATGGCGGACTTTGCCCCATCTTAACACATATTGTGGCGCGGTCTTCCGGCGCGTCAGTGGCGCGTGCTGCCGCGTTCGGGCCCCGTCAGCAAGCGACGCAGGTTGTTGTAATCTTCCAGGACGCGCCCGGCGCCCCGGGCGACGCAGGTCATGGCGTCATCGGCCAGCCAGGAGCGAATGTTCACTTCTTCGCGCAGCCGATCGCTCAAACCCCGCAGCTGGCCGCCGCCGCCCGCGATGGTGATGCCCGTCTCCATCAGGTCCGCGACCAGCTCTGGCGGCGTGTCGTCCAGGGCGTCTTTGACCGTGTCGATGATGATGTTGACCGAGCCGCCGATCGCCTCGCGGATCTCAATGGAGCTGACTTCGACCGAGTCCGGCAAGCCAGTGTTGAGGTTTCTGCCTTTGACCATGTAGGTCAGCTCCTGTGGCAGGGGGAAGGCGGAGCCGACGTCGATCTTGGTCCGCTCGGCGGTGGGCTCGCCGATGAGCAGGTTGTGCTTGTTGCGCATGTGCTGGACGATGTCCTCGTCCATTTCGTCTCCGGCGACCCGGATGGAGCGGCTTATGACGATGCCGCCCAGCGAGAAGAGCGCCACTTCCGTGGTGCCGCCGCCGATATCGACCACCATGCTGCCGCGGGTCTCCAAGACGGGCAGGTTGGCGCCGATGGCGGCCGCGACCGGCTCCTCAATCAGATGCGCTTCACGAGCGCCCGCGTCCAGGGTGGCTTCGATGACGGCCCGCTTCTCCACTTCGGTGACGCCGCTGGGGATGCCGACGACGACTCGCGGCCGCGGCGCCGGCACCCAGCTCTGCTCGTGCGCTTTTTTGATAAGATAATCGAGCATGCGGGCGGTGATTTCGTATTCGCTGATGACGCCGTCGCGCAAGGGCCGCACGATGACGATGTCGCGCGGGTTCTTGCTCCACATTTCTTTGGCGCGGGCGCCCACTTCGATCGGGGCGCGAGTCTTGCGGTCTATGGCGACGAAGGACGGCTCGTTAATGACGATTCCTTTGCCGCGCACATACACGAGGGTGTAAGCTGTGCCCAAGTCAATGCCTATGTCGAGCGAAAAGAGCCCGAAAAGGAAATCCAGGGGACTCAGCACAGCGGGCTCCTACACGGAATGCGAACGCCGCGCATTATAGCATAAGTCGCAGTGAACGAATATGAGGGCGGCGGCGCGCTCCCCAGGCGATGACGGCGACGAAGGCAAGCCGCCACTACAATTCACGGGCGGCGGCAGCAGGGCTAAGATACGCGAGACTTGAGCCAGTTATGGAATGCGGCGGGCAGCGAATGAGCGTCTTGGAAACTGCGCTGCGGACTATCCGCCAGCACCGGGCCGTGCAGCGCGGCGACTCCGTCGTCGTCGGCGTCTCCGGCGGCCGCGATTCGGTCGTCCTGCTCGATGTCCTGCGGCGCCTGCGCGACGAGCTGGCGCTGGAGCTGCATGTCGCCTCGCTTGATCACGGCCTGCGCGAATCTGCCAAGCTCGATCTGGAGCTGGTCGCGGACCTGGCGGAGCGCTGGCGGCTGCCATTCACGCCTGGCTTTGCCGATGTGCCGCGACGCGCCCGGGAATGGGGCATTGGCATAGAAGACGCGTCTCGGCGCGCCCGATACGCCTTTCTCGCGGAGGTGGCGGAGGCGACTGGCGCGGCCGGCGTCGCCGTCGCCCATCACCAGCTGGATCAAGCCGAAACCGTGCTGCTGCGGCTCATTCGCGGCGCGGGCCTGCGCGGGCTGGGCGGGATGCGCGTCGTCTCGTCCCTGCCTGGCCAGCCCCAGACGCGTCTCATCCGCCCCCTGCTGGAACTGTCGCGCGAACAGATCGACGCCTATTGCGCCGCCCGCCAGCTGCCATTCCGCGACGACGAGAGCAACACCGATATCGCCTTCCGCCGCAACTTCGTCCGCCTTGAAGCGATTGCGCTTTTGCGCCAGCTGAATCCCGAGCTTGTCGCCGCGCTGGCGCGCCTGGCGGAGTCAGCCGCCATCGACGAAGACTTCATCCAGTCCGAATTCGACGCCCGCGTCTTGCCCGGCTCCCGGATCGACAGCGAGCGCTGGAGCATCGATCGCCACCATTTCAGCCGGCTGCCAGAGTCTCTGCGGCGGCGTTTTCTGAGGCGAGCGTATCAAGCATTGGCGGGCGGCGCGAACAGCCTCAGCCACGCCACCACTGTCGAGCTGGCGCGCTGGTGCCTGGACGGGCGGGCCGGGACGAGCCGAGACCTGGGCGCGAGTCTGCGCTTGCGGCTTGATTACGCCGAATTGCACATGGAGCGGGCCGACAGTCTGCGCGATTTCGCTGGCTGGCGCTTGCTGCCCGCTGAGAGTGAATTCGTCATTGCGCCAGGAGTCGCGTTCGGCGGCTTTGGCTTGCGCGTCGAGCTGGACTTGCTCCCGCCCGGCGATACAGTCGACGGCGATATCCTGCTGCCGGCCGGCGGCGAATTGCGCTTGCGAACCCGACGCCCGGGCGATCGCTTCCAGCCCAAGGGCATGAACGGCCGCTCGCGCAAACTGAAGGATTGGATGATCGACCGCAAGATTCCCCGCGCGATCCGCAATCGGATTCCACTGTTGGCGCTTGAGGGCAGGCTGATCGCCATTTGCCAGGGCGAAGGCTGGCATCTCGCGCATATGCCCCGGCCCGAAGACGGCGGTTTGGCAGCGCGCCTGCGACTGGGCTGAAGTCGCCGCCTTAGTCTTGAATGGGCGCGGCTCGCGTTATCGTGATGCGCCGATTGCCCCTATAATGAAGTCGTCATTTTCGAAATCGGGTCTGGTATTGCCTTCATGGCACAGAGACAGTTGATGCGCCTTCTTCTCGTCGATGGCGATGGCTTGAATCGATACGCGGTGAGCAAGGCGCTGCAGCGCGTCGGCTACTTGGTGGAAGAGGCGGCCAGCGGCGAGGCGGCGCTCGAACGTTACGACCAAAGCGACTTTGACTTGGTGCTGGCGGAGATTGCCCTGCCCGGCATCAGCGGCATCGAGCTGCTGCAGGGCATCCGCCGGCAAGCGCCCGACGCGGTTGTCATTCTCCTAAGCGAGGACCGCGACATCGAGACCGCCGTGCAGGCATTGCGCTCCGGCGCCCAGGATTATCTGCTCAAACCGTGTTCCAGCGATGAAATCCGCGAGAGCGTCGAGCGCGGCATCAATAGCGCCCGCGAAGGCTTGCGCCGCCGTCGATTGCTGGACGCGATCGAACGCAATGTCGCCGAATTAGCGCGGACCGCCAGCGAAAAGAAAGCGGAACCGCCGCCAGTCGACGCCGCCTCGACAAGACCGCGCGAGCGTCCGCCACGGCCTGGCAGCGCCATCAGCCTGGGCGACCTTTCCATTTTGCCCGGCAAGTACCAGATCGTCGCCGGCGAGCAGGCCATCAACCTGACGCCCACCGAATTTGACCTGCTGCTCCATTTGGCGGCGCATAGCAGCCGGGTCGTGCCCTGCAGCGAGCTGGTGCGCGAAGTGCGCGGTTACCACAGCGTCGAAGCCGACGCCCGCGAGGTCATCCGCCCCCATGTCAGCAATCTGCGCCGCAAGCTCAAGCGACTGGGCGACATCGAGCTCATCGTGAATGTGCGCGGCGTCGGTTATCGTCTGGGCGAAAGCGCCGGCGAAGACTGAGAAGCCTTGGCCGGGCCGGCGATTGCCTGGCGATTTGTGGGGTCGCCGCGACAGATTAGAATGTAGGGCTTGGGGGCGGGCTGAATTCGTGCGGCGAGCGCTGATCTTGTGTTGCCTCTTGTTCTTGTTCGCGCCGGGCGCGCTGGCGGAAAGCTGCGATGGGTCCGGCGCCTTGACGCGGGAGACATACACCAGCCGCGTTGCCGAGCACGAGCGCCGCGTCTCTTTGTATCTGCCGCCTTGCTATGCCGAAAGCGACGCCCGCTATCCGCTCTTGCTGCTGCTGCACGGCTCCAACGCGGACGACCGACAGTGGTCGCGGCTCGGTTTCATCCGGGCATTGGAAAAGGCGATGCGCCAGGGCGACGCCCCGCCAATGATCGTCGTCATGCCTTATGGCGGCGCGCTGGCCAACCAGAATCGCTTCGACGGCATCAGCTACGACGCCATCTTGCTCGACTTGCTCGAACAAACTCAGGAGCGCTTTCGCACGAATGGCGCGCAAGCCATCGGCGGCATCTCCCGCGGCGGATTCTGGGCCTGGCATCTCGGCCTGCGTTACCCGGCGCGATTCGTCGCCATCGGCGGGCACAGCCCCTTCTTCGACCGCGATCATGCTGCCCCGCCGTACAATCCGCTGAACCTGGCGCGGGACATGGACGAGGCGACGCGGCTTCATCTTTGGCTGGATCGCGGCACGAGCGATTATGCCGCCGCCGGCGTCGAGCAAATGCGCGAAACGCTGAAGCGCGCCCAAAGGCCGCACGAATATCATGTGCAGCCGGGCGGGGAACATTCGGAAGCCAGCTGGCGGCAATACATGGATGACTACGCCGCCTTCTATGCCCGCGCTTTCCGTGAGCCTGCGCCGGAGTGGAGGCGGGCGCAAGCGCAAGACGGCGCGCTCGAGCTGTGGCTGCCGGCGGCCGGCTTTGGCGCATTGCTCGCATCTATCGATTCGGCGCGGCTTGAGGCGGTCCTGGCTGGGGGCCTGGACGAAGGACTGATCCTGAGCGAATCCAGCCACAGTCGTCTGGGCGCGCGCGGCATCGCTTTCCATCCGCGGACGCGAATCGTGGCGGATGGCCAGCTCTTCTACGCCCTCTGGCGCGATTTGCGCAGCTATACCCTGGCGCCTTTCGAGCGGCTGCATCTGCGCTTGCGCCCGCTCTGGCTGGACCATAAGCCCGTGATCGACCAGCTGCAGCGCTATCCCTTGGCCTTCGCCAGCGAGCAGCCCAACTTCGCGCCCGAGAAGCTGACCCGGGTCACCCTCTCCGGCACGACCGCCTTGACGCGGCACACCTCGACGGCACTGGACCAGATGGGCCTGGAGCGCGCGGCCAGCGGCATTCGCGATTACGCGCGGCTGGCCGATTTCTTTCAAATCACGCACGAAGCGTCGATCGCCGCGGGTTGCCCGGCGCTCCACGATGGCGTCCTGGGCGGCGCGGGCAGCATGTGCATGAAGCCTTCTCATTTTCCGCTATTTGACTTGCTCGGCGTCGATGTGGTGGATCTGACCGGCAATCACATCAACGATTATGGCGTGGAGGCTTTCGCGAACACCCTCGACCAGTTCGAGGAGCGCGGTTACGCCACGGTCGGCGGCGGACGCAGCCTCCAGCAGGCGCGCCAGCCCCTGATCCTGGAAAGCAATGGAACGCGGATTGGCTGGCTCGCCTGCAACGACATCGGTCCCGCTTACGCCTTCGCCACGGACGACGATCCGCCCGCCCCGGGCAGCGCCCACTGTCGCGGCGCCTGGCTGCGCGAGACCCTGCCAGTGCTTGCGGCAAATGTCGACTTGGTCTTGATGACCGTGCAGTATCGCGAATACGAGGCCTACAAGCCCGACCCGCGCCATCAAAGCGACTTCCGCGGCTTTGCCGAGCTGGGCGCCGACGCGGTCATTGGCGTATCGCAGCACTTGCCCATGACCTTCGAGTTTTATCAGACGGGCCGTGGCGAGACCGCTTTCATCCATTATGGCTTGGGCAATCTCTTCTTCGATCAGCTTGGCTGGGGGCGGCAGCGCTTTTTCCTGGACACGCTCTACATCTACGCTGGCGAATTGCTGGCGGTGGAGCTCTACCCGGGTTTCATCGAAGATCGCGCTCGTCCGCGCCCGCTGGAAGGCGAGGATCTGCTCAATTTCCTGCACTTCATGTTCGTGCAGCAAAACGCGTTCTGAGCGCCTCAAGGGCAATCCGCGCCGGCGACGGCAACTATACGCCGCGGGTCTGCGTAAGCTATAATGGTGGCGGCTAGGCCCGGCGCCGCAGTGCAGGTTTTTTGACAGGACGCAAGCGAGCAATGTCTACCCTTAATCCCGATCTGATATCCAAGGATATGGACGCGGTGCTGAATGACGCCGCGCCGATGCTGGCCGAGTTCCGCAAGTCTTCCATCATGCCAGAAATGGTCCTGCTCGCCTTGATCCGGCGCGAGAACACGGCCGCCTGGCGCATGCTCAAAATGTTCGAGAACACCCGCGGCATCGACCTGGAACGCCTGGAGCGGCAAGTTCAGCTGGCCATCGGCGCCCGGCGCGACCCGGACGGCAGCCTCGATTTCGTCGCTATCGGCAATCGCAAAGTCGCCCTCAGCCGCCAGTCCATCGTCTTGCTCGACGACGGCTTGACCATCGCCAATTCCATGAACGAGCAGAAGATCGACACCGATCACGCGCTCGCCGTCCTGGCGGAGACTTCAGTGAGCACCGGCGGCATCCTGCGCCAGTTCAGCATCACGCCCAAGTCCATCCAGGACGCCTACAGCGACGCCAGCAAAATCATCCCCGCCCGCGAAGACAGCACGACGGTCGATTATGTTCGGCGGGCGAAACGGGGCCTGCTGCGGGCGGTGCACTTCCGCGAAGACCTGCTGCGCAACATGATCAATGTGCTCACCCAGTCCGTCAATCGGCACATCATCCTGGTTGGCTCCGACGGGGTCGGCAAGCGCACCCTGGCCTACAGCCTGGCGCTATTGATGGCGGAAGAAAAAGGACCGGCCGGCCTGGACAATCTGGTGCAGATCAGCGAGACGGCGCTGCTCGATGGCGATCAGGAAGCGTTTCGGGCCGGCATGAGCGCGGCGCGGCGCGGCATCTTGTTCCTGCCGCTGATTCACCGCTTCTTCGGCGGACCCATCAAAGCCGATTTCAACAAGGCGACCTCGCTGGTGCAGAAGGCTTTTCTCAGCAGCGACCCGATCGTCATCTGCACGACCAACACCCAGGAGTTTGAAGCGCGCATCCAGGGCGTCAGCGCCATCATGGAGAACAGCCAGGTAATCCGCGTCGACGAGCCGTCGCTCAACGAGACGGTGCAAATCCTGGAGACGATCGCGCCCCACCTGGAGTCCGATTACGACATCGCGGTCGACCACGACGCGCTCAAGATGGCGGCGCGGATGGCGCAGCGTTTCCTCACCATACACCCCCTGCCACAGAGCGCCGAGCAGCTGCTGCACCGGACGGCGGCGATGGTCAACATGGGCAAGCAGGCGCACCTGGCTTTCAAGCCGGAGAACAACGACGCCACCCTGGATGTCGAAGATGTGACCCTGGTCACCAGCCAGATGACCGGCATCCCGGTGGCCAAACTCGGCGTCGACGAGCGGCTGCGCTACGCCAACATGGTGGAGCATCTGAGCGAGCGGCTCATCGGCCAGGAAGAAGCGGTCCAGCTGGTGAGCCGCGCCATCAAGACAGCCCGCGTCGGCTTGAAAGATCCGCGGCGGCCCATCGGCACATTCTTGTTTCTGGGTCCCACCGGCATCGGCAAGACGGAGCTGGCGAAGGTCCTGGCCGATTTCATGTTTGGCAGCGAAGAAAACATCTTCCCGCTGGACATGAGCGAGTACAAAGACGAGAGCAGCATCAACCGGCTGATTGGCTCGGCGGTGGGCTATGTCGGCAGCGACGAAGGCGGGCAGCTGACCGAGCGCATCCGCCAGAAGCCCTACACGATCGTGCTGCTGGACGAGATCGAAAAGTCGCACCCGCGCATCATGGATGTGCTGCTGCAGGTGATGGAAGAGGGGCGGCTGACCGACGGCCGCGGCAATGTCGCCAGCTTCAGCGAGGCGGTCGTCATCATGACCAGCAACATTGGCTCGGAGCACTTGATGGTGCGCCAGATCACCGATGACCTGCGCGAGAAAATCATGGACGAAGTGCTGGACTTTCTGCGCCCGGAATTTGTCAATCGCCTGGACGAGGTCATCTTGTTCAACGCCCTAAGCGACGCCGACTTCGAGCTCATCCTGGATCTGCTGATTGAAAAAGAGAACAAACTGGCGCATGAACGCGGCTTGACCCTGCGCTTCACCGACGGCGCCAAGAAGTGGCTGCTGGCGCAGAACGACGAGCCTGAATATGGCGCCCGTCCCCTGCGGCGCATCCTGCGGAGAAACCTGCGCGAGCCCCTGGCGGACTTTTTGCTGCGCTCCAACCCGCCCGAAGGCACCGAAGTCCGCGTCAGCGCCAGCCGAAAGCGCGGCGGCGGCCTGCAATTCGCAGCCACCGTCGACGGCGAGCAATACGTCGTCGACGCATAACAGAGGCAAATGAGGAGAACATGACCGCAATCGACCGTTCCATCTTCCGCAAATACGACATCCGGGGCACGGCAGCCGGCGACGCGCCCCAGCTGGTACCGGCGGTCGCCAATTTGGTGGGCAAGGCGCTTGGCACATATTACCAGCGACATTTCGGCTCGGAGCGAGTCTTCGTCGGTTCGGACAATCGCCTGACTTCGGCGCCCTTGAAGGCGGCTCTCATTAAAGGCTTGGCCTCCGCCGGCATGCCCGTAACCAATATCGGCGAGGTTCTGACGCCAACCGTGTACTTCGCTTCGGCGTCGCATGGCGAGCGCGGCGCCGGCGTGATGATCACCGGCAGCCACCTCGACACGCGCTACAACGGCATCAAGATGGCTTATGGCAAGCTGGCCCTGGCCGGGGAGCAAATTCAGGAGTTGCTGCGCATGATCGACGCGGGCGATTTCGCGGAAGGCGCGGGCGAGATCTGCCAGGACTTCGCCATGATTGACCGACACATGGCAGCCATCCAGGCCAAGGTGCGCATGGCGAAACCCATGAAAGTCGTTTTGGACGCCGGCAACGGCTTGTCCGGCAGCTACTTGCCGCCAGTGCTGCGCGCGCTGGGCTTGGATCTGACTTGCCTTTACTGCGAGCCGGACGGCGCCTTCCCCAATCACCTGCCAAACCCCGAAGACCCGGAAATGACCCGCGACCTGGAAGCCAAGGTCGTCGAGATTGGCGCGGACCTGGGCCTGGCATTCGACGGCGACAGCGACCGCTGCGGCTTCATCGACAATCACGGGCATCACATCGCGGCGGACCGGCTGCTGGCGCTGCTGGCGCGGGACTTGCTGGAGCGGCATCCCGGCAACCCCATCGTTTTTGATGTCAAGGCGTCGCAGGCTCTGCCGGACGAAATCAAGAAATACGGCGGGCAACCCGTCATGTGGAAGTCGGGCCATAGCCTGATGAAGCAGAAAATGAACGAAATCGGCTCGCTGCTGGGCGGCGAAGTCAGCGGGCATCTCTTCATCGGCGAGGATTATTACGGCTTCGACGACGCGCCCCTGGTCGCGCTCAAGACCTTGGAGATCATCAGCAAGTCGGACCGGAGCATCGCCGAGATTTTCGACGACATCCCCAAGCTGGCGGCGACGCCGGAGATCGTGCTGTCCGCGCCCGACGCGCTCAAGTTCAAGATGATCGCCGAGATGACCGCCAGCCTGCAAAGCGCCTACGAAGTCGTCACCGTCGATGGCGCCCGCGTCCTTTTTGAGCATGGCTGGGGCCTGGTGCGGGCGAGCAACACCCAGCCGGCCGTCACCCTCCGCTTCGAGGCATATACGCGCGAACAAATCGCGGCCTACATGCGGGTCTTCAAGGCGCAGCTGGACCGGTATCCGGCGATTGATCAAGCCCGCTTCGCCGAGCAGCTGGACGCATTCAGCGCTTGAGGCGCCCGCGGGATGATCAGCGGCTTCCGCGAATTCTATCGCAGCGAGAGCGCGCTCTTTGACCGGCTCGTCGCGCGCGAAGACTGGCGGGGCCGGCTCATCGGCGCGCTCAACGAGATTCGCCCGCTCGACGGCTTGCGGGTCGTCGAATACGGGGCGGGCACGGGCCGGCTCACGCGGCAGTTGGCGGAACAGGCCGATTTTGTGCGCGCGTTTGACATTGAACCCAGGATGCTGTCTGTCGCCCGCCATAAGCTGCAAGCGACGGACCGCGCCAACTGGAGCCTCGCGGTCGCCGACAGCCTGCAAATGCCCCTGCGCGAAAGCTGCGCGGATCTTGTCATTGAAGGCTGGAGCTTCGCCCATGCCATCGCCTGGCGCAAAAAGCGCTGGCGGGAGGCTTGCGACAGCCTGGTGGCGGATATCGCGCGCGTGCTCGTCTCGGGCGGCACAGCCATGCTTATCGAGACCCTCGGAACCGGGCGGCTTCGGCCCAATCCGCCTGGTCAATGGCTGCCGCAGCTGTATCGGCATTGGCAAGAGGAACACGGCTTTGAGCGGCGCTGGCTCCGCACGGATTACCGCTTCGAGTCGCAACTGGAAATGGACGAACTGCTGCGATCTTTTTTTGGCGCGGAGGTCGCGGACGAGGCTCGCGCGGCCGGCAGCCTCATCGTGCCGGAGTGCACCGGAGTCTGGCACAAACGCTTCGTCTAATGCCGTGAATTCGCTTCAGTGGCGCGTCCCCGCAGGCAGGGTGTTGCTCGGCGGCGGCTCAAAAGGGCGGGGCGGGCGAGACTGTCTGCGCCAGCAAGTTAAATGCCGTCAGCAGCGCGAAGACGGCAAGCCCGAAAAGGCACAAAAGCGAGCCGTAGAGAATCTGCCGCCGGTCCCAGTTTCGCGTGCGCCGGGGCGGTCGATCCGCTTGGCTGCGCCGCAGTTGTCGCTGCCAGCTCCGGTCGCGATCGAGCATCAAAATGAGCCCCCAGGCGATGAATGGCGCGCCAAATATGGAACCGAAACAAATAGCGCCCAGCAAGCCCTAGCCCCTTTTACGAACCGCGCCCTCGCGCCCGCATTGTAGCCGACGCGACGCCGCCGGCGCACTTGCAAGAGCCTCGATTTGCGTTATGATTTGGCGATGACGGCGCGTTCCTGGCGAGTGAGCGTCCGCGGGAGGCACTTTGGCATGCGCAAGCTCAACGCGCCCGACGCGGCGCCCGATATCGAATTCGAGGTGGACCGCGAACATTCCGGCGTGCGCATGGTCGGCTGTACGGCTTTCATCATTGGCGCCATCGGCAGCTACTTCCTGCTCAGCGCGCTCATCGTCAATGGCGGCCTGCTGACTCTGGGCGCGGCTCTGGCGCTAGGCGTCGGCTTGACTTATGCCGCCGATTACGCCGCCAAGACCTGGTGGCCCAGCAACCGCTACCTGCAGTTCGCCGGCGACATGATCCAGCTGGCCCGCGGCGACAGAGCCCAGGGGCAAATTGACGCCAGCCGCGATGTCAACTTTTTCATGTGGCATTTTGAGGCGAAGCGCCACCCGCGCGTGCCCAAGGGCTGGTATGTGGTGGCGAACGCGCTGGAGCAAGACGGCGATTACATCGTCAGCTACAGCATTCTGTCGCCCAAAGACTTCGAGGCTTTGCCGCTCGCGCGCTTGTCCACCCGGTATCAGCGCAAGAAAAAGGGCAAGAACGATGAATCGGGCGACCTGAAAGAAGCCGGCGCCCAGCGTCGCATTGTCCGCGCCGAGTTCCACCGGGGCGAGCTGGGGGCGGAGATGTCGCCGGAAGATTATCACGAATATCTCGATTATCTCGCCAACACATATACCGCCTGGATGCCCAAAAGCAAATGACCGCGCTCGGCAGAATCGCATTCTGCACCGCCTTGCTGCTGTTTAGCCAATCCCCAAGCCTCGCCCAGGACAGCGCCCTGCAAATCGGCAGCGTCATCGAAGCCCGCCTGGCAGCCGGCGCGACCCAGCGCTACAGCCTGCGCGCCCTGGAGCTGACGCTCTTGTCATTCCGCGCCGAAGCCCTGGACGAGAGCCTGGATCCGCGTCTTGAGCTGCTGGATTCCAGCGGCCGGCTGATTAGCGCCAATGACGATTATGACTATCCCGCCAGCCGGGACGCCGCCATCCAGGCTTTCGTTCTTCCGGCGACGGGCGTCTATACCCTCGCGGTCAGCGCTTTTGGCGAAAGCAGCGGCGCCTATCGCCTGCATGTCTTGCCCGGCTACGACCGTCTGGCGCTGCGCGACAGCGACATGGAAAGCTCGAATTGGGAAGTCGTCCATAGCAACGCGCCGGTGAACCTGTCGGAATCGGGCCGGCTGGCGGCTGGCATGCGTGGCGTGGCGCGCTCGGCGGCGCTGCTCGGCTTGCGCCTGCCCATTGAGCGAGACAGTTATTTCGAGGTCGCTTTCGCCAGCGTGAATTCAGAAGTGGTATGGCAAGTCGGCTTGGTCTTTCGTTATCTCTCGCCGACGCAGTATCACCGTCTCTTGTTGAGCAGCCGCGGTTACTGGCGGGTTGATCGCGTCGATGGCGATGCCGTGACGTCGCTGCGAAACTGGACGACGCACCCCGCTATTCGGCCTGGCGAGAGCGACTTTCGCCTGGGCGCGCATATCAGTGGCGGGCGCTACGACATCGTCTACAACGGGCAGATCGTCGGCGCGGCCTGGGACGATGCGCCAGCTGTCGCCGGCAGCCTGGGCTTGGCCATCCGCACTGATGAGAGCGTCGGCGGCAGCGTTTCTTTCTTCGTGCGCGAAATGCTGGCGACCCTGCCGACCCGCGTCGATGGCGAGCTGATCAGGCCCGGCCGTCTGCTTGCCCGCGGCGCCTACGCCACGGCCGAGACTCTCGCCCGGCAGCAGCTGACGCCCGCCGGCGGCGAAGTCAAAATTACGCTCGACGAAAGCTTGGTGCGGCGCGTGCGGCCCGGCATCTCGCGCCTGGGCGTCGCCTCCGAGCTGCAGTTCGCTCAGTTCGCGTTCGCGGCGACGCTGCGGCTGGAGCAGCGCACCGAAGGGCATGGCGGCTGCGGGCTTTTCTTCCACTATAGCGGCGACGAACATTACACCCTCGCCTACACGACGAGCGCGGGCGAGTATGGCTTGTCGCGGCGCGATGCCCGGGGTTTCGCGCCCGGCGTCTTTGGTCAGCGCGCGCCCAGCGATGCCGACCGCCGGCATCTGCTGCTCATCGTCCAGGACGACGAAATCCGCTTCTATCTGGATGAAGCCTACGCCGGCAGCCTGCCGAACCAGCCGCTGATCGGCAGCGTGGGCGTGGCGGCGGTCAACTACGAAGAAGCCGATGTAACTTGCAGCTTCAGCGACCTGTGGCTGCTGAGCCTGGACGATTGACTGTAGGGGCTGGCCAGTGGCTCGCTCGCCAAGACCAGTCAGTAAGGGCGACATAGCATGCCGCCCGCTTCGTCGCCTAGCCGCCCATCGCCACCCGCATCGTATCGCAGGCCGGGCAGCCGCCGCCAGGCCGCACGATCGCGTAGCCAGACTGCGGGTCCGCGCCCCAATGCGTCGAATCCACATTCCAGACGATCATCATGCGCACATAGCCGGAACCGCGGGTGCGGTGAATCGCGCCGGCCAGCCAGGCCGCCTGCTCGGCCAGGGTGTTGCCCGAGGCCCAGGCGAAGCCGCCCGGCAGCGCGCCGATGCCTTCCCCGGTCAAGTAACCCAGCTCGGTAATGCAGAGCGGCTTGCTCGGGAAGAAGCTGCGGTAGAGCTGCATCATGCGCGGCAGATACCAGGAATAATGCCCGGAGCTGCCGACCGGGGCGCCGCTTGTGGCGTCCGGCGGGACGATGCCGGCGTTGTAGTGGACGCCAACGCAGTCCATCACATTCGCCGCTCCAGCCGCCGCCATCTCGCGCAAATAGCAGTCGTCATCGCCGCCGCCGGGTCCGCAGCCCTGGAAGAAGCCAGTCGGGGCCGGCGCCCCGCTGACGACCAGGGTGCCCGAATTGGCTGACTTGATGGCATGGTAAGCCGCGCTGAGCATCTGCGTGTAATTGCCGCCGCTAATCTGCCCGCTGGGCCACTCGCGGTCGATGTTCATCTCGTTCCAGACTTCGATGGCGTCCGCGCCGCCCCTGGCCAAGCCCGCCAGGAAATTGGCGAAATTCTGGTAGTAGCCGCCCGGGTTGCCGGCGATCTGGTTCTTGTCGCCGATGACGCTGAGCAAGATTCTGAAGCCGAGGCCGTGGGCGTGGTCGATCCAGCTTTGGAAGGTTCCGGCCGATTCGCCGTGCCATTTGACCTGGCGCTTGACCCAGGTCATGCGGGCGTTCTTCATGTGGTTGGGATGGGCGAAAGAGAGCGCCTGCCCGCCGAGCTCAAAGCCGCCGGTGTTGGCGGTGCTGGGCGGGGGCGCAGTCTGGCCTGGGTCGCCGGCCGGGTCGCCCGCCGCTGGATCCGCCGCCGCCGCCGCTGCCGTGCCGCCGTATCTGGGCGGAACGCGCACTTCATCGCAGAGCGCCGTCTCTTCCAGGTCGTAACTCACGCGCGCTTGGTATTCTTTGCCCGAGGCGTCCAGGATGCTGAATGTCCAGCCGAAGAGCTCGTCCGCCCGCTTCAGCAGCATCGGCACTTCGGCGACGCAATTGTCGATTCCAAAGCTGCCGTAGACTTGCAGGCTGGCTTCGGAAGCCCAGTCGTCCTCATAGAAGCGCCAGCGCATGACCTTCAAAGCCCCGCCATGCTCTTCTTCAATGAGTTCTCGCGCCTGCATCAGCGCCTGCGTGAGCGGGTCAGTCGGGGTGTCCGCCGTTTCCGCCTCGTCCTGGGCGGTCGCGGTTAGCGCCACAGCAAGCGCCAGCGCCAGCGCGATCAATCTCCAGAAGGCAGGCAAACTTGTTCCTGAACGCATATTCCAGCCTCGTTCCACTTCATCAGAATTAGCAACCGAATAATAGCGGATTGAAGCGCGTTTTCCAATTGTTCGCCGCCAGCATGGGGAAACCGGTGGATGCCGCGTCGGCGCTTCAATCCCGCGGCAGCGTGAAGAAAAAGGTGGCGCCGCTGCCGGGTTGGCTCTTGACCGAGATTTCGCCGCCGTGCGCCTCGACGATGGCTTTCACCAGGTAGAGCCCAAGGCCCGCGCCCTGCTCGCGCCGGGTGAGTTTGTCGTCGACGCGGTAGAAGCGATCGAAGATTCGGTCAAGCTGATCTTTGGCGATGCCGGCGCCTTCGTCGCGCACGAAGACGGTGGCGCTCTTTTCGGTGAAGCGCCCGCCGACGGTGATGGTGGAGTCGCCCGGCGAATACTTGATGGCATTCGTCAGCAAATTGTCGATGACCTGCCGCAGGCGCGTTTCGTCGCCGGGGATGCGCGGGAAATTCTCGGCGAAGCTCAGCGCGATCGCGTGAGTCGACTGGCCCCGCAGGCGCGCCACAGAATCCGCCGCCAGCTGACTAAGGTCGGTATCGGCGATCTGGAGCCGCAAGTCGCCCGCCGCCTGGAGCTTGCTGGCGGTCAGCAGATCTTCGACCAGCTCGGTCAAGCGGTCGGCTTCGTCTTCGATGATGGCGAGATTCTCGCGCATGACGGCGCTGTCCCACTCGACATCGTCGCGGGCCAGGGTGCTGGCGTAGCCCTTGATGATGGCGATGGGCGTGCGCAGCTCGTGATGCACCGTGGAGATGAAGACGGACTGCATCTCCTGGGCTTTGCGGAAGTTAGTGATGTCGCGGACGCTGGCGATGATGCTCTCCAGGCTGCCGTCGGCGGTGAACAGGGGCGCGTAAGTGAGGCCGATGCTCACGCGCAAGCCGTCGCGGCGGACGAGATCGCCCTCGACATAGAGCGTGTCGGCCCGCTTCGTCGCGCTCTCGCCGCTGGCCCAGCCCCGCGCCAGCGCTGCTTCAATGTCGCCGCCTTCCAGCCGCTCCCAGACGATGACTTCGCTCTTGGGCAGCCCGATCACATCTTCCTGCCGCCAGCCGGTCATGCGCTCGAAAGCCCGGTTGGCGCGCTGCAGCGTCAAGTCGCGGTTGAGGATGAAGACGCCGTCGCCGCTGTTCTCCACGATGGCTTCCATGCGCTGATGCTCGCGGTTGATCTCGCCATAAAGCTGGGCGTTGTTCACCGCGATGGCCGCTTGATCGGCGAAGCTCTGCAATGTGCTGAGGTCTTCTGGCGTGATGCTCGTCTGATACGAGCGGAAAACGATGAGCAAACCCAGCGGGTCCCGCGCGAAGACCAGCGGCATGGCGATCGACTGCGCCAGACGCGGGTCGATGCTTTGCGCCATATCGCGCAGCTTGGCATTGAGGAATTCGCGGCTGAAACCGCCTTCGTCGCGCGGGCGCATCAACTCCTGCAGCGACTGGTCCAGCGCGGGCAAGACCTCGGCGGAGACGCCACGGTGGGCGCGGACGCTGAATGCGCCGTCGTCTTTGTCGCTGAGGGCGACGATGGCGGCTCGGCCAGCCAGCATCACCAGCGAGGCGCGCAGCACCCGGCGCAGGACCTCGCTCAAGTCCAGCTGGGCGGTGATGGCGCGGGCGATCTCCAGCAAGAAATCGCGCTGCTGTGTGCGCAGGTCAGGTCGCGTTAGCATGGCTGCATTGTATCACGCGCTCGCGGACGCTCCGGCGGGGGCGCCTTAAAACAAGCGGTCGAGCTCGCTGATGTCGCGCGCGCCGCCAGCCGTGGCCACCAGCGCGGCCGCCCCTGCCAAGGCCACATCGTCGCCCAGGTCCGCCCGCTCGATTTGCAGGCCGTCGGTGTATGCCTCGTCCAGCACATGCCGCTTGATCGCCTCTCGCATGGGCGCGAAAAGCAGCTCCCCGGTCTTGGCGACGCCGCCGCCGATAACGACAATCTCCGGATTGAAGACATGCAGCGCAGCCACGACGCCCAGCCCGAGGACGCGCCCGGCATGCGCCAGGCAAGCACGCGCCAGCTCGTCGCCCATGGCGGCCGCCTGCCCGACTGCCTTGGCGTCCACCGCGGCGATATCGCCATCGACCAGGTCCAGGATCCGCGACGGCTCGCCATTTTCCAGCGCCGCCACTGCCCGGCGGGCGATCGCGGGACCAGCCGCTTCCAGCTCCACCGACGATACGCGGTCGCCGTCGACGAGAATGGGGATGTGCCCCAGCTCCGGCGCCAAGCCCGCCCGGCCGAGCAGCAGCCTGCCAGCGCAGATCACGCCGGAACCGACGCCGGTGCTGACGGTGATGTAGACCACATGGCTCTTGCCCCGCGCCGCGCCGATGGAAGCTTCCGCCAGAGCGGCCACATTGGCGTCGTTGCCGATGTAAACAGGCAGGCCGAACTCGGCCGCGATGATCTCGCCCAGCGGGATATCGTCCCAGCCGGGCAAATTGGGCGGCGACAAGATGACCCCCGTCGCCGGGTTCAGCGGGCCGGGCGCCGACAGGCCGATCCCCAGGACCTCGCCGCGATCGGCTGGCATGACCTGGGCGATGTAGTCCAGGATGCGCCCAATGGCGTAATCGGGACCGCGTTCCGCCCGCGTCAGCGTGTTTTCACGCCGCAGCAGCTTGAGCCCGGCGTCGAAGCGGGCCGCGCGTATCTGCGTCCCGCCCAGGTCGACCGCGATTATGGAACGGGCCAATGGACTTTCTCCCTCGCGCTCGCTCGCTTGAAGCGCGCTGTAGCGGCTGATAGAATAGCATGGCGCAGCTTAGCATTTTAGCGTTTCGACAAAGAGGGAATCAAGGAATGGCTCGCGTCACCCCCATGCGGCGGCAATACCTCGAGATCAAAAGCCAATACCCCGATTGCGTCTTGATGTTCCGCATGGGCGACTTTTACGAGATGTTCGACGAAGACGCCGAGCTGGCGGCCCGCGAGCTGGAAATCACCCTGACTTCACGGGCGCAGCGCAAAGGCGGCGAGAAAATCCCGATGGCGGGCGTGCCGCATCATTCGGTCGACGGTTACATCGCCCGGCTGGTTGAGAAAGGCTACCATGTCGCCGTCTGCGATCAAATTACCGAGCCCAGCGGCAAGGGCATCGTCGAGCGCGAAGTCACCCGGGTGCTGACGCCCGGCACCGTCACCGAGCCGGACATGCTCGACGCGGGCAAGTCCAGCTACCTCATGGGCATCTTGCCAGTGGGCGACGCAGGAACGGGCGACTGGAGCCGGGCCGGCGTCGCTTTCGCCGACATCTCAACGGGCGAGTTCGCCGCGACTCAATTCGACGGCGCCGATGTCGGCATGCGCGTCTTCGAGGAACTGGCAAGGCTGGAGCCGCGGGAAGTCATCATGCCCGAAAGCTGGGTGGAGCGCGGCGTCACCGTGCCGGAGGGCGTCCACCTCAGCGCGGCGCAAGACTGGACATTTGAATATGCCGGCGCGGACCAGCTCTTGCGCGAGCACTTCCGGGTCGCGACTTTGGACGGCTTCGGCTTGCAGGGGCAGCGCGACGCCATCGCCGCGGCTGGCGGCGTCTTGCAGTATCTGCGCGTCACCCAGCTGGACGCCCTGGAACAATTGCGGACCGTGCGCGCCTACTCAACGGCTTCTTTCATGGTCCTGGACCAGTTCACCCGGCGCAACCTGGAAGTGGTGGAGACCATCCGCGATGGCGCCACCCGCGGCAGCCTGCTGAGCATCCTCGATCGCTGCGCCACCGCCATGGGCAAGCGCTTGCTTCGCAAATGGCTCAATCAGCCGCTGCTGGATCTGGGACGTCTTAATGCCCGGCTCGAAGCGGTCGACGCCCTTTTCAGCAGCGATCTATTGCGCGACGAATTGACGGAGATTCTGCGCCAGGCGGCCGATATCGAGCGGCTGGTCAACCGCATCGCGCAGAACCAAGCCCGCCCACGCGAGCTGCTGGCACTGAAAGCCACCTTGACGAGCGTGCCAAGCTTGCAGGAGCTGGTCGGCGATATCAACAGCCTCGCGCCCATCGCCCAGCGGCTCGACCCCTGCCAGCCGGTCCTGGACTTGATAGCCAGCGCCATCGTCGACGAGCCGCCAGCCAGCCCGAGCGCCATCGGCCTCATCCGACCCGGCTACTCGCCAGAGCTGGACAAAATCCTCAGCGATTCGCAGGAAGCGCGCGACTGGATCGCCGGCCTGGAAGCCCGCGAGCGCCGCCGCACCGGCATCCCCAGCGTCAAAGTCAGCTACAACAAGGTCTTCGGCTATTACATCGAAGTGACCAACGCCCATGCCGACAAAGTGCCCGAGGACTACCTGCGCAAGCAAACCCTGGTCAACGCCGAGCGCTACATCACGCCGGAGCTCAAGGAATACGAGACGCGCGTGCTCAACGCCGAAGAAGAGATCCTGGCTCGGGAGCGCGGCATCTACGCCGCCGTCTGCCACCAAATCGGCAGAGAGCGCGACGCCCTGCAGCGAACCGGCCGCGCCATCGCCCATCTGGATGTCTTTCTCTCGCTGGCGGAGGTGGCCTCCCGCGAAGGCTACACGCGGCCCCAGCTGTGCGACGACAACATCTTGCGGATTGAAGCCGGGCGGCACCCGGTGGTCGAGAAGCTGCTGGAGAGCGGCACGCGCTATGTCGCCAACGACAGCCGCTTTGACATGGCCTCGCGCGTGCACATCGTCACCGGACCGAACATGTCGGGCAAATCGACCTATATCCGCCAGGTGGCCATCATCACGCTCATGGCGCAGATCGGCAGTTTCGTGCCGGCTGACAGCGCGACGATAGGCCTGGTCGACCGCATCTTCGCCCGCATCGGCGCCCAGGACGAAATTCACGCCGGACAAAGCACCTTCATGGTGGAAATGGTGGAGACGGCGCGCCTCCTCGGCGGCAGCAGCGCCCGCAGCCTGCTCATCCTGGACGAGATCGGCCGCGGCACCTCGACTTACGACGGCTTGGCGATCGCGCGCTCCGTCATCGAATTCATTCACAACAACCCGCGGCTCAACTGTCGCACCCTCTTCGCCACCCACTATCACGAGCTGACCGAGCTGCCCAGGATCTTGCCGCGCTGCGAGAATTTCAATGTGTCGGTGGCGGAGCAGGGCGACGAGATCGTCTTTTTGCATCGCGTCGCGCCGGGCGGCGCCGACCAAAGTTATGGCGTGCATGTGGCGCAGCTGGCGGGCATGCCGCGTTCTGTCGTGGAGCGCGCGCGCGAGCTGCTGCGGCAGCTGGAAGAAGGCGGCAGCGATTTCTCCCTGCACAAGCCCCGCCCGCAGCATCAGCAGCTCAATTTCTTCGAGGCGCCGGAGAACCCGGCTCTGGCTGCGCTGCGGGAGCTGGAAGTGGACGACTTGAGCCCGCTGGAAGCCTTGACCCAGCTGTACGAGCTCAAGCGGATGCTGGCGGAGCCCTAGATGTTTTTCGCCAACACCATCGTCGTGGCGGCGCATCGACGCTCCGGCATGCAATGGACGATCGACGCGCTGCGCAAAAACAGCCCCCGGATCAACGACACTTTCATGGACCTGGAGCAATTGCGGAGCGCCCACGACGCCGGCGTCACTCTGGCCCGCTTCCGGCGGCAGCTGCTCGGTCTGGAGGGGCGGGCATTGGTCAATCTGCGCGCGCTGCCGGCCGCCGACGGCTGGAAAGGCTTGGACGAGCGCCTCTTCGCCGGCGCCATCCTGCGCAACTCGCCCAAGATCTACAGCCACCGAGACGGCCGCGATGTCGTGCTCGCGCTGTATTATTACATGGGCTCTTTCAGCGAGACCGTGCGCAAACAGAGCTTCAGCAAATTTCTGCATGGCGAGGCCGTGCTCGATGGCGAAGGCAGCGGCCTCAGCGTGCCCGGCTTCTGGGCGCGGCATGCCGAAACCTGGCTGGACCAGCCCAACCTGCTCGCCATCGCCTACCGCGAGCTGGAAAGCGATTACGCGGCGACCGTCCAAAAAATGGCGGCCTTTCTCGATCTGGAGCTGCGCCCGAATCTGATTCCGCTGGAGACGCCGGGACCGGCGCGGCGCCCGGGACGCTTCGACGCGATCCTGCGCGGAGTCGGGAATCTGGCACGGCGCTCGAGCGCGGCGGAACAAGCCAGGATGGGCCTGAGCGGAATCTGGCGCAGGCACTACGACAAGCGCGATCGCGAATTCTTCATGCGCGAGGCTGGCGTCATGCTGCGCGAGCTGGGCTACAGCCGCTAGCCGCCGTACATTTCCGCCGCCCGAAAAGCGGCATGCTCCAAGACCTGGAAGAGCGCCAGCCACAGCAACAGCCACCAGGCCGCCCGCGCTGGATTTAACGCGCGATCGCAGAACCTGAATCGCCGCCGCCGCAGCCAATCCGACTCGCCAATCAAGCCGAATGTCCAGAGCGCCGGCGCGAGCAGAGGCAAGATGAAGCGCGTGTGCGCCGTCACCACTTGATACCAGAACACGGCCATGGCGAAGCCGACGAAGAATAAGCCGATGAAGCCGGCCAGCTGCCATTCGCGGGCGCTCAGACGCAGACGCCGCCTCCAGGCCAAGGCGACCAGTCCGCCGCCAGCGACCGCCCCGCCCATCGCGAGGTGCTGGCAGTAGCCGAAGTTGAACCGGCTGTCAGCTTTGCGGCATGCCCAGTGCAGCAGCGCGTTCAGGCCATAATCGAGGCGGTCGCGCATGTCTTCCAGCGAGTGCTCCGCGAGGTATTTGCCCAGGGACGGGATGTCCTCTTCCGCCATGTGCGGCCAGCCACGATGATCGCCCGCCATGAGCGTGCCGATCTGGACCTCTTCCCAGGAGTCGTACCACATGTAGAAGGTCGTGCTGACATTGTAGAGATAATGTCGATATTTCGCTTTGCTTTCGATGAAATAGGGCGCGAGCAGGAGCGTGAAGACCGCCAGCGGCGTCAGCGCGCGCGCCAGCCAGCCGATCATCTCCCGGCGGTCGCCTCGGTTGGGCCGCTCGAAAAAGAACAAGATGACAAAGCTGGCGCTGTAGATCGCGACGCCAAGCAGGGCGCTGGCTTTGGCGTAATGCGCCAGGGCGAACAGAAGGCCGACGCCGATGGATTTGCCCCAGGAAGGCTGGCGGATCGACTCGACGCTCAGAAAAAAGGCGAGCGCGAACACGGTGTAGAAGAGCAGCTCTGCCTGCGCGTAGGGCGCCTTGATGGCGAAGAGCAGAAAAGCGAGCACGACCAGCGAGTAAGTCGCGTAGAGCCGGGAAAAGCGCCGCCAAAAGGCCAGGGCGAGAGCCAGCAGGCAGACGGCGGACACAGCGATGTTGACTTGCTTGGCGCGGGCGAAGAAGGCGTCGTCGCTCATATCGGGGGCGTAAACGAGAGCCAGCAGCCAAATGTAGAGCGGCATCCGATTGCGGTCGCCGGTGTAAGTGAAGCCGGATTCATGCGCGCGCCGGGCATTGCTCATGTAGGCCGACTGGTCGTGGGTATGCATGCTGGAGTTGACGGCGTACTGCGTGCCGACGATGCGCCAGTACGCGGCGACTCCCAGCGCCAGCGCGACCGCTATCAGCAGCCCGCGCGCGACGTGGCTTCTCTCGAGCATGCCGAGCCCTTAACCGCCGGACAATTCAAAGGCGCGGAAAGTGACCAGCTCCAAGACCTGGAAAAGCGCCAGAAACAGCAGCAGCCACCATGCCAAACGCGGTGGATTATACGCGCTGCCACAGATCTTGACGCGGATGCCGCGCAGCCAGCGCGCTTCGCCAATGAGGCCGAAAGTCCAGAGCGCCGGTATGAACAGCGGCAAGATGAAACGCGGGTGACTGACGATGGTCTGGTACCAGAAAATCGTCATGGCGTAGATGGCGAAGAAAGCCAAGGCAAAGAGGCAGGCCTGCCATTCACGCGCGCTGAGCCGCCCGCGCCGCTGCAGAAAGAGCGCCGCCAGCCCGACCAGGGCCACCTGCGCGCCCAGCTCGAACTGCGTGCAGTAGCCATAAACATAATAATGCGAGAACTTGACGCAAGCCCAATGGCGGATCGCGCGCATACCATAATCAAAGCGCCCGACAATCTCTTCCAGGCTGTGCTCGGCCAGGTACTTCTCCAGGCTGGGGATGTCTTCCGCCGGCATGTCTGGCCAGCCGACGCGGTCGCCCGCCGCCAGCGTGCCGGCCTTCGCCTCGTGCCAAGAGTCGTACCACATGTAGAATGTCGTGTTCACATTGTAGAGATATTCGCCGTAGCGGGCTTTGTTCTCGTTGAAATAGGGGAAAAGGAGCAAGCCAAAAGCGGCGGCCGGCGCCAATGCCTGGCCGATGACGCGCAAGAGGGCGCGCCGGTTTCTGTCGCCGCCGAGCAACTGGGCGAGCAGGACGACAAGAAAGCTGCAGGAGTAGATACCGAGGCCCAAAATGCCGCTGGCTTTGGCGTAATGGGCGAGGGCGAAGAGCGCGCCAATGGCGATGGATTTGCCCCAAGCAGGCTCGCGAATCGACTCGATGCAGAGCGCGAAAGCCAATGCCATGAAGGTGAACAAAGGCAGTTCCGGCTGCGTCCAGGGCGATTTGAGCGCGAAGATCAGGAAGGCGATCAAGACCAGCGCGTAGCCGGCGTAGAGCGCGGAAAAGCGGCGAAAGAAAGCCAGAGACAGCGCGAGCATGCAGACCAGGGAGACGGCGATGTTCACATTCTTGGAGCGGGCGAAAAACTCGTCGCCGCTTAACTCGGGCGAATAGAAAAGCGCCAGCACCCAGGGGTAGAGCGGCATGCGGTTGCGGTCGCCGGTGTAGGTGAAGCCGGATTCGTAAGCCAGCCGCGCTTCGCGGAGGAAGTCGTGCTGGTCGTGCCACTCGGTGCTTTGGTTGACCTGGTATTGGATGCTGGCGATTCGGAAATACGCGGCGATGCCCAGGCTCAAGGCGATGGCTGCCAGCAGGTAACGCGCCCAAAGACGGCGGGCAGGCAAATCACGCGCTTTCCGAGCCCGGCGCCGCTTCTGGCCTGGGCGCCGGGATGGCTGCTTCTTCCGCGCTTAGCAGGCCCTCCGAATGCAAGACGCGCTTGAAGGAAACGATGGCGACTTCAATCATGTCCAGGCTGGGCTCGTTGGTGGTCAAGTGCTGCAGCGCCAGGTTCGGCTTGATCATAAAGCGTATCCAGGCTTTGTCCAAATTGGATGCGGTGTATTTCAGGAACTCATAGGCGACGCCGGCGATGACGGGGATGAAAAGCACCCGAGACAGAATCAGCAAGGCGAAAGGCGGCCGACCAATCAGCGAGAAAATCAGCACGCTGACGAAGACGACGGTCAAGAGAAAGGCGGTGCCGCAGCGGGGATGCTCGATCGGGTAGAGGCGCACGATCGCCGGCCGCAAGTCGTCGCCGGCTTCGTAAGCGTTGATGGTTTTGTGCTCCGCGCCATGATACGAGAAGATGCGCCTGCCGTCGGTCGTCCTGCCGACGAACCAGATGTACACGACCAGGATCGCCAGCTGCACGACGCCCTCGATCAAGTTGATGAGAAAGGCGTCGACGCCGATGGGCAGCGCTTCGTAAATGAGAAAGTTCGTATTTTCGCTGGCGACTTCAATTTCGTTGCCCGCTTCGTCCACGCTGATTTCGCTTGGCGCCGCGCTGAGCCCAAGGGCGCTGCCGATGCCGGTCGCGGTGGCGGTGGGCAGCAAGAAAAATATGCCGACGCCGATGAGCAGCGAAACGGCGATGGTCGCCCAGCCGATGGGACCGTTGAAGCTGATGTCCTCTTCTTCATCCAGGGCGACATCAGCCGACCACATCAAGGCGCGGATGCCGAGGCCCAGGGCGTCCCACAAGCCGATCAAGCCGCGCAGGAAGGGCGTCCGCGCGATGCGACCGCGATAGAGCCGCGCGCTCAACGGCTGCTCGTGAATGACGATCTGCCCCTTGGGGTCTCGCGCCGCCACCGCCATGGAGTGCGCGCCGCGCATCATCACGCCTTCAATGACCGCCTGCCCGCCGTATGAAAACTTCAGTTCGCCCGCTGGTCGTTTGTCTTTCGCCCCCAAGCCAACCCCCTCGCGCTTGCAAGGCCTTCAATATACGCCTGTTGGGCGCATCGGTCAACTGGCAAGGGCTGCGCTATGCGGGCATTCGCCGTTGGTCTCTTGCCACTAAGGGCAGCGAGGCGATGTCCGGGGCTTTTGGCGCTCAAGACCGCACAGCCAAGGCAAGCGCCCGGTCTCGACGAGCGGCCTTAATGCGTTCTTGGTGGTTGGGCGGGGCGGATATCGAGCAGCCGCAGCTCCAGACTGCGCTGGCCATTCCACTCGTTGATTTCCAGCTGGCAGGCGACATCAATGCGCTTCGGCATGCGCCGCCCCCATGCGCCCAATCCAAAGCCGATCGCCTCGATCCTGGCGCCGCCCGCGCTCTGCAGCTGGAGCTTCAGGTGCGCGCCATCGTTGCCGACGCGCCGGCTGCGCAGCGCCCTCAAGCCGCGGATCATGAAAGTGGGCGGTTCGTTGCCATGCCCGGTCGGCTCCAGCCGGTCCAGCTCGGCGATCAGATCCTGGCTGATGTCCTCCAGCCGGATCTCCATGTCGATAGGCAGACGGGGCAAGAGCTCGCGGCCGTCCAGGCTTTCGCGCGCCATTTGCCCCAGCTGGCGGCGCAGCGCGTCGAGGTTGTCGTTGGCGACAGTGAAGCCGGCCGCCATCGCGTGCCCGCCGTGCCGCAGCAGCAAGTCGGCGCAAGCGTCGAGGGCCCGGGTGATGTTGAACTCGGGGATGCTGCGGCAAGAACCGCGGCTAAGCTCGTCGCCAATTTCCAGCACGACTGCCGGGCGATAGAATTCCTCGGCCAGGCGTCCCGCAACCAAGCCGACGATGCCGGGCGCGATCGTCTCGTCGCCGGCGAAGATGAGGGCCGAGCCCCGCTCTTCCGCCACTTGCTCGCCGATTGTGGCTTGTGCCTGGCGGGTCTGTCGCTGGCGTTCGCGGTTGAGCGCTTGCAGGGCTTGCGCCAGGGGCAAAGCCTCTTCTTGCGTGGGCGCCAAGAGCAGTTCGTAAGCCACCATCGCGGAGCCCAGCCTTCCCGCCGCGTTGAGCCGCGGTCCCAGACCGAAGCCGATGTGGCTCGCTTTGATTTCGCCTTCCCGCAAGCCAGCCACCCGCGCCAGGGCTGCGATGCCGGGCCGGCGCATCTCGTTGATGACCCGCAGTCCATGTCGGGCGAAGCGCCGATTCAAGCTGGCCTTCAGCGGCACGACATCCGCCACCGTGCCCAGCGCGACCAAATCCAGCAAATCCGACAGCCGCAGCCCGGGAGGATAATCGCCGCGGTCAGTTCGCCAGCGCGATTGCAGCAGCGCCTTCGCCAGCATGAACGCGACGCCTACGCCCGCCAGCCGCCCGTCGCCGGGGCAGTCTTCCCGCTGCGGATTGATGACCGCCAGCGCGGCCGGCAGCTCCTCGCCGATGGAGTGATGATCGCTGACGATGATGTCCAGCCCGGCTCGCATGCCCGCCGCCACTTCGTCGACCGAGCGAATGCCGCAGTCGACCGTGATGACCAGGGTGAAGCCGGCTTCCGCCAGCTTTCGCAGGGCGGGCGCGTTTAAGCCATAGCCTTCGTCGGCGCGGTCCGGGATGTAGGGCTGCGCTTTCCCGCCGAGGGCGCGCAAGACCTGGATCAGCAGGGCGGTGGCGCAGACTCCGTCGGCGTCGAAATCGCCATAGACGGCCATGCGCTCGCCGGTCGTGATGGCGGCTTCAACGCGTTCCACAGCCCTTGCCATGTCCCGCAGCAAGAATGGGTCGTCGTTGAGATCGAGGTCGCGCAGAAACGAATCGGCGGCGGCAGGGTCTTCAAAGCCGCGGTTGCGCATGATCTGAGCCAGGATGGGGCTGAGTCCGCGGAATGCCTCCAGCTGCTCGGCGGGCGTGGCGGGCGCGAGAGCCCATTCCTTTCGCATCATAGACCCCGCCCCGATTTTCGCCTAGAATGACTGGCCGATGCTACCACCGGCAACGACGAGGCGCTATGGCAAAGATAGTCTTCATGGGCACGCCGGATTTCGCTCTGCCCGCTTTGAAGGCACTGCTGGACGCGCATGAAGTGGTCGGCATCGTCACCCAGCCCGATCGCCGCTCTGGGCGCCAGCGGCGGCTGCTGCCATCGCCGGTCAAGCGGCTGGGCGTCGCCGCGGGAGCGCCAATCTTGCAGCCGGCGAGAATCCGCGACGAAGCGGCGCTGGCGACTCTGCGATCCTGGTCGGCCGATCTCTTCGTCGTCGCCGCCTATGGCCAGATCCTGCCCCAGGCGCTCCTCGATATTCCGCCCTTTGGCGCGGTCAACATTCATGCGTCGCTCTTGCCGCGCTGGCGGGGGGCGGCGCCGATCCAGGCTGCCATTCGCGCCGGCGATCGCGAAAGCGGCGTCACCATCATGCTGCTCGACGCGGGCCTGGACACCGGTCCTACGCTGGCGAAACGCGCCGTTCCGCTGGCGGCTGACGAAACGGGCCAGAGCCTCCACGATCGCCTCGCGCAACTGGGCGCGGAGCTGCTCATCGAGACCCTGCCCGGTTACATGAATGGCGAAATCGCGCCCCAAGCCCAGGCCGACTCGCTGGCTACTTACGCGCCGCGGATCAAGAAAAGCGACGGCGAAATCGACTGGTCATTGGAGGCCGCCGCCATTGAGCGCATGACCCGCGCGTACCGTCCCTGGCCCGGCGCCTTCACTTGGTGGAATGGCGCCCAGCTGAAGATCATCGCGGCCGAGCGCGGCGAGGGCGAAGCGCAGCCAGGCCTGGTCGTCGAACGGGCGGGCAAGGTCGCCATCGGGGCGGGCGCGGGCCTGTTGCGTCCGCTTGCGCTGCAGCTGGCGGGCAAGCGTCGCCTGGGCGTCGCGGAATTCATCAATGGCCATCGGGGTTTTGTTGGCGCTCGGCTCGGGCGATGAGCGGCGAAAGGGACCCGGCTCTCGCGCACCCTTTCTTGCGTCAGCCCAATCGGACGATTTTGTATTTGTCCGCGCCCATCTTGCTGTCTCTGGTGGCGGAGCCGCTGACCGGGCTCATCGACACCGCCTTCGTCGCCCGGCTCGGCACCGAGGCGCTGGCGGCGCTGGGCGTGGGCAGCGGGGCGCTCTCGTCGATTTTCTGGGTCTTCAATTTCCTCGGCGTCGCCACCCAGACCGAAGTCGCGCAGACACTCGGCCGGCGCGATGTCGCCAGCGCGAGCAAAGCGGTTAGTTTGGCGCTGGCGGTGGGCATCGCCTTCAGTCTGCTGCTGGCGGCGGTCTTGGCGCTGGGGGCGGAGGGCGTCGCGCGGGCATTAGGCGCGGAAGGCGTCGTGCTGGAGCTGGCGGCTGAATACATCCTGCTGCGGCTCTTGGGTTCGCCGGCGGTCATGGTCGTCATTATCGGCTTTGGCGCGCTGCGGGGCCTGCAAGACATGCGCACGCCGCTGTGGATCGCGCTGGGCATCAACCTCGCCAATGTCGTACTCGATTATGTGATGATTTTCGGCTGGCTCTTCCTGCCGGCCTGGGGCGTGGCGGGGGCCGCTGTCGCCAGCGCCATCAGCCAGTGGCTAGGCGCCATTTTGATGCTGCGAGTGCTGCGGCGGCGCATCGGCCTGACGCGAGCGCTCAAATGGCGCGAGGCGGCGCAGCTGCTGCGAGTCGGCAAAGATCTGGTCATTCGTTCGGCTTCGCTGACCCTCTTCATGATATTCGCCACGCGGGTCGCGACGCAGATGGGCGCGGAAGCGGGCGCGGCGCACCAAGTGATCCGCCAGGTTTGGTTCTTCACGGCGATGCTCGCGGAAGCGGTAACCACCACCGCGCAGAGCCTGGTCGGGTATTTCTGCGGGGCCGGGCGGATGGATTTCGCCAAGCGAGTCGCCGCAGCCACCATGCGCTGGAGCCTGGCGACGGGCGTCGCGCTGATGGCGCTGATGCTCGCGTCGACGCCCGTCGCGCTGGATGCCTTGGTGCCGGCCGCGGCTGCCGTCGCTTTCCAGGGCGCCTGGGTTATCGCCGCTTTGTCGCAGCCTCTGAACGCCCTGGCCTTCGTGACAGACGGCATCCACTGGGGCAGCGGCGACTATCGATTCCTGCGCAACGCCATGATCTTCGCCACCGTCTTGAGCCTGTTCGCGCTGCATCAAACCCCGACCGACAACGGCGAATTCTTCAGCGGCGTCTGGCTGGCGACGGTTTTCTGGATCGCCGTTCGCGCGCTATGGGGCGTGGCGCGGGTCTTCCCCGGCTTCGGCGACAGTCCCTTTCGCGGCCTTTCCAGCGGCCAATAGACCAAGCTCCACCGGCGCGCCCTTCCAGCCCGTATCGCGTATACAATATCAAGACCAGAAGCGAAAGTTCAGGATGCCCGCGCTGGCCTCCATGAGCTGCGAGAAGTGGATGGAAACATGAAGATCAACACAAAGAAACGACTCTATCGCTCACGCAAGGATCAACATATCGCGGGCGTCTGTGGCGGCATCGCCGAATATCTCGGCCTCGACCCGACCATCGTGCGGCTGCTATGGGTGCTGCTGGCGCTGGCGGGCGGACCGGGCGTCGTCCTCTACATCATCATGGCTGTCGTCGTGCCGGAAGAGCCGGAGTTCGTCGAGACGACGGCCGACAAAGCCAAGAACCCGGAATCGCTCTAGGCGGCTGCGGCATCCGGCGCCGCTGCTCGCGCCGCAGCGGTTCCCTGCGGCAAGCATGCGAACAACATCATTTGTCGCCCATACAGAGCCTGCCACAGCCGCTAGAGTAAATCCTGGATCGCCTCGCGTTCCGCCAGCAGTTCCGCCTCCGAGGCGTCGATCTTGCCCCTGGCGTAGTCGCTCAGCTCCAAACCTTCGACGATCGCCGCGTTGCCCGCTTCGTCGAGCCGCAAGGGGAATGAATAGATCAGGCCTTCCGCCACGCCATAGGGATTGCCTTCGCTGGGGATGGCGGCGCTGAACCACTGTCCGGCCGGCGTCGGCTGGATGAGGCTGCGGATTGTGTCCAGGGCGGCGTTGGCGGCGCTGGCAGCCGAGCTCTTGCCGCGAGCCCCGATGACGGCGGCGCCCCGGTCTTGCACCGTGCGCATGAACTCCCCCTCGAGCCAGGCGCGATCGTCGATGACTTCCTCAGCCGCTTTGCCACGAATGCGCGCGTGCTCAAAGTTGGGAAATTGAGTCGAGCTGTGGTTGCCCCAGATCGCCAGCTTGCGCAGCTCGCTCAGGGAGGCGCCGGCTTTCTGCGCCAGCTGTGATTTGGCGCGGTTTTCATCCAGACGCGTCATGGCGAAGAAGCGTTCGGCAGGAATGTCCGGCGCGTTGGCTTTGGCCACCAGGCAATTGGAGTTACAGGGATTGGCGACCACGACGACGCGAATGTCGGCGGCGGCATGCTTGTTCAGCGCTTTGCCCTGCTCGACGAAGATGGGTCCGTTGGCGGCGATCAAGTCGCTGCGTTGCATGCCCGGCCCCCGCGGCATCCCGCCCACCAGGATCGCCCAATTGGCGTCTTTGAAGGCGACATTGGGGTCGTCGGAAATACGAATGTCTTGCAGCAGGGGCTGGGCGCTGTCTTCCAACTCCATCACCACGCCGCGGAGCGCGTCCATCGCCGGCGGGATCTCCAGAATCTGCAAGACGACCGGCTGCTCCGCGCCGAAGACTTCGCCGTTGCCGAGGCGAAAGAGCAGGCTGTAGGCGATTTGGCCCGCGCCGCCGGTCACCGCGATACGAATGGGGGCTGTCATGGACTGGTTTCCTCTCCCTTGCGCTGTCGTTTGCAGCCGGCATTGTACAGCAAGCCGCCAGCCTTTTCAGCGCTCATTCGCCCTGGCTGTCGAGATGGGCGGCATCGCCAAATGCCTCGATCTCCCAGATCTCGTGCAGGCGCGCCAATGTCGTGATGGAGCAGTTGCGCATTGGCTTGCCGGGCAACTGGGCGAAGACCGACGCCAGCCAAATCATCATCGCGGAGCTGTGCCCGACGATTGCGATCGTCTGCGCCGCGTCGGCCGCCACGATGTCTCTCCAGGCTGCTTCCATCCGCCGCTGCACATCCAGCCGCGACTCGCCGCCCGGCACGCGATAAGCGCGATAACCCGACTCCCACTTGCGATAAGCAGCCGGATAGATCTGGCGGACCTCGGCGAAAGTGCGCCCTTCAAAGTCGCCAAATGCAATCTCCGCCAGGCGCTCATCGCAGCGGACTTCCAAGCCGAGCTCGTCGGCGACGATCTGCGCCGTTTCCAGCGCGCGCAGACGCGGGCTCGCGTAGAGGGCGCCGACCGCGCAGCATTGCAAACGCTGGCCGAGGAGCCGCGCCTGTCGCCGGCCGGCCTCGTCGAGGGGCACGGGCAGCGCGCCCTGCAAGCGGCGTTCGCGGTTGAAGGCGGTTTGGCCATGGCGGAGCCACAGCACCCTTGTCAAGCGCATCGCGCCCTCTCAGACTTGACGAAATCCCCGCGCGGGGGCAAAATCCAATTTGCTGGACGCGCGAATCATACAGAAGACCTTTGGAATATGACAGAACGAGGTGGCGGCGCCATGGTTGCGAGCAAATTGACGCGGTACTGTTTGGCGATGGCAGGCGGCCTGGGCATGACGCTGATGATCATGGCGGCGGCGGTTGGCGTGGTCTTTGGCGCCGCTCTCGACGCCGAGGCGACGCATTCGCTCGGTTTGACCCTGGTCGTCGGCTTGCTGCTCCTCGTCCTCGCCATCGGCTTCTGGCTGGGCTGGGCGCGCCCCTTCGAGCGCTTCGACGACATCAATGTCCCGGCGGAAGCCGAGCCGCACTGACCAGGCTCATGAAACGCAAGAGCGCCCCGCATAGCGAGCCGATCTCCGACTTGGCGAGCGGCCTGGCGACGCGGGTAGGCGGCGCGGACCTGCTCTCGTCGGCAGCCTTGGCGGGCGGCGCGATGATCGCCAGCGGCGAATTCGTCATCCGCTACGGCATAACGCTCATGGGCAAACCGCAATTCTCCATTGTGCCCGACCTCGTCGTCGCCGATTATGGCGAACTGCTGACCGGGGAGGCCGCCTGGGATTTCATGCAGCGGCAGGGGCACTTGTATCCGCGCGCCGATGTTTGCGGCTATATGAATACTGGCGAGCGCGAAATGCTGCCGCTTAAATTGCTGGACTTCGACTATCCCTACGATGTTTTCGTCTATCATTACGCCGATGACGACCTGCCTTTCACCAAAGTGAGCGCGCTGGTGACCGCCGAGCCGGAGCGCTTCCCGGCCCGCCTGCGCGAGCATCTGCCGCATTTCACCAGCTTGAGCGCCTGGCAGCATGAGCGCGCTTGATTCGATCTTCAGCGACGACTGGGGCGCCGATCATCGCTCCGGGCTGGTGGCAGTGGTGGGCAAGCCCAATGTCGGCAAATCCACCTTGATCAACGCCATCTTGGGCCAGAAAATCGCCATCGTCAGCGCCAAGCCCCAAACGACGCGCCAGCACCAGCTCGGCATTTACACCAGCGACGCCGCCCAGATCCTATTCATCGACACGCCGGGCATTCACAAGCCGCGCAACAGCCTGGGCAATTACATGGCGGGCGCCGCCAGAAAAGCGCTGCGCGAAGCCGATGTCGTGATGTGGCTGGTGGACGCGTCGCTGCCGCCAACCGGCGACGACCAGCGCATCGCCGATATGCTGACAAAACTGGCGCCCTCTACGCCGCGTCTGCTGCTGCTGAACAAGATCGACCTGGTCAGCGATCAAGCCGACCTGGCCGCGCATCGCGCCCTGTGCCAGCATCTGGCTGCGCTGGAGACGAGCGCGCTGCAGCGAAGGGGCCTGGATGCGATCCTCGGGCGGCTGATTCCGCTGCTGCCCCTGGGACCGCGCTTGTACCCGGCCGAGCAGGCCAGCGAGGTCAACCTGCGCTTCATCGCGGCGGAGGCGATCCGCGAGAAGATCATCGATCTCACCAGCGACGAAATCCCCCATGCGGTGGCGGTGGAGATCACGCGTTTTCGCGAGCGCGGCGACATCACGATCATCGAGGCGAATCTCTTCGTCGAGCGGCAGTCGCAGAAGGGCATTCTCATTGGGCGGCGCGGCGCGATGATCCGCGAGATCGGCATCCAGGCCCGGGCCGAGCTGGAAGACTTGCTCGAGGCGCCGGTCCACCTGGAGACGCGGGTCAAAGTCTTGAAGAACTGGCGCGGCAACGAACGCTTCATGCGCCGGGTCGGCTATATCATGCCTGGTCGCGGCCGAGATTAGTCCTGCCGCAGCAACGCGCGCGTCGCTTCAATATCCGCCTGGATTTGCTCGACGAGCTGGTCGAGCCCATCGAATTTCCGCTCCGGGCGCAGCCTCCGCTCAAAGCGCAGTTCCAGCTCCTCGCCGTAGATGTCGCGCTCGAAATCAAGCAAGTGCGCTTCGATGCTCAGGCTGTCGCCGGCGAAGGTGGGCCGCGTGCCGATATTGGTGGCGGCGGCGAAGGTCGCGTTTCCCAGGCGCGCCCAAGCGGCATAGACGCCATTGCCCGGGACGATCTGCTCGTCCCAGACCTCCAGATTCGCTGTTGGCGCCCCGATGCGTCGGCCGCGCTGTTCTCCGCGAATCACCCGGCCGCTCAAGGCGTACGCCCGCCCCAGCATGGCATTCGCCGCGGCGATTTCGCCCCCTCGCAGGCAGTCGCGAATCTCGGCGCTGTGAATGAGCCCCTGCCTAGCCTGGTTCGCGATCAAGTCGATCGCCTTGACCTGGAAGCCGCGGGCCTCGCCTTGCGCGCGCAGAAAGTCGATGTCGCCCTCGCGCTGGAAGCCCAGGGCGAAGTCCGCGCCCACCCAGAGCTCCTTCATGCGCAGATGGCGTGTCAGCCGCTCGACGAATGCGGCGGCTCGCTGCTGGCGCGTGGAGGCGTCGAAGGGCAGGGTGATGACATGGTCGACGCCCTCTTCAAGCAGCAGCGCCGCTCGTCGCTCGGGAGTCGTCAAGTAATGGCGTTGGGGCGCCCGCTGCAGGACCTTGTCCGGATGCGGAAAAAAGGTAAGCGCGAGGGCGAGCCGGCCGGTGGCGCGGGCTCTGGCCACGAGGCGGCGCACCAAGGTCCGGTGGCCCAAGTGAAAGCCATCAAAGGCGCCGACTGTCAAAAGCGAGTCCTTGTCGAGGCTCGCGTCTTTCAGTTGCCGCAGGTGGCTCATCGCAGCGTCTCTTCGTTTCGCATCGGTTTCATGGCGTCAAGCGCGGCTCTGGAATACTTTGCGCGGCTTCCACTCTGGTCCGCGCGGCTGCAAGATGGCGACCAATTCGCGCTCGCTGTCAAACGCGAAGACTTCCTCCGCCGTCGCCTCGGCTGGCCTGGCAATGAACTGACCCTGGCGCAGGCGCTTGATTTCGTCGGCCTGGACGAACAGGCGTGGATGCCGCTCCAGCGCGTCGTAGGGCGAAACGAGGCGCTCCAGCCAACTTTCGCCCTGTTCGACGCATTCGAGGCTGACGCTGTCGCGCAGATGGAAAATGCCGCTGGCGATTCGAGTCAATCCCGCGAGGCTCCCGCCCACCGCCAGAGCCTCTCCCAAGTCACGCGCCAGGCTGCGGATATAGACGCCGCTGCCGCATTCGACTTCCAGATCCAGCAAAGGCTGCCGCCAGGCCCGCGCGCGGATGGCGTGAATCCGCGCTTTGCGAGGCTCGCGTTCGATGACTTGGCCAGCGCGAGCCAATTCGTAGAGCTTGCGCCCGCCCACCTTGACAGCGCTGTACATCGGCGGGATCTGTTGAATCTCGCCGACAAACGCGGGCAGGGCCGCCTCAATGTCCGCCAGCGATAAGCCAGCGGGGTCCGTTTCGTTCAGGATATCGCCCTCGGCGTCGTCGGTAGTGGTCGTCGTGCCGAGCTTGACCGTCGCGCGGTAGACTTTGCGCGTCCGCATCATGTATTGGCTGAGGCGGGTGGCGCCGCCGAGGCAGATGACCAGTACGCCGTCAGCCAGGGGATCCAGCGTGCCGGCGTGGCCCGCTTTCTTGACGCCGGTCAAGCCGCGATACCGCCGCCGCGTCCGCGCCACCGCGTCGTGGCTGGTGATGCCCAGGGGCTTGTTGAGGTTCAGGAAGCCCGCGCCCAGCCTTGCGCTCAAGCGTCGGTCCCTTCGGCGATCGCCTGCCGCGCCAGGGGCAGCACCCGCGCTTGCGCCTCCGCCAGCGTGCCGCCGATGGTGCAGCCGGAAGCCTGCTTGTGACCGCCGCCGCCCAGAGCATAAGCCAGGCTGGCGACATCGACGCCCGGTTTGGAGCGGAAGCCGATCTCGACTGCGTTATTCGGCAGTTCCTTGAAGACGGCCGATAGCCGCGCCCCGTCGACATTCACCAGGTAGCTGACCAGGCCGCCGTCGCCCATCTTTTGCATGCCCGCCTGCTGGATGTCGCTCTGGCGGATGACGGCCTGAATCAAGCCATTCTCCAGGCTGACCGAAGGCAGCGTCAGCCGCCACAATTCCACCTCGGCGAAGGCGCGCCGGTTGAGCGTTTGCGCCATGATCCGCGCCAGATCCGCGCCCCGCTCCATCAGCTTTTGGGCGATCTCCAGCGTACGCTGGCTGGTGGCGCTGATGCGAAAGCCGCGGGTGTCGGTGACCAAGCCCGTCAGCAGGGCCTGGGCGCAGTCCGGCGTGATTTCCAGTTGCATGTAATCGAGGAAGTCGTAGACGATTTCCGCCGCCGCCACCGCCTCGGTCACGATTAAGTGAATGTCGCCGTAGCCGGTGTTCGTCGCATGATGATCCAGATTAATGACCCGCTTGCCGCGTCGCATGCCAAGCGCGCCGTTCCTGCCCAGCCGCTCCACATCGCTGCAATCGAGGGCGATCATCAAATCGAAAGCGGCTTCGCGGACTTTGGTCGCGACGATTTCGCTGCCGGGCGTCGCTTGCAAGTTCTGTGGCACGCCGTCGTCGAGGGCTGCCGTGACTCGCTTGCCGAGGGCTCGCAGCGGAAGCGCCAAACCCAGGAGCGAGCCGACGGCGTCGCCATCGGGCGCGATATGCGAGACGAGCAGGATCTTGCGCGCCGCGCGCACCGCCTCGGCCGCGGCTTGCCATTCAGGCGCCCTCGCCGGGGCCGGCTCAAGCGATGTCATCGTCCGCGACTTCGGCGGGAATCTCGAGGCTGGACAAGATGCGATTGATGCGGTCGGCCTGCGCCAGGGTCGCATCCCAGTAAAAGTGCAGCTCGGGCGTGTTGCGCAGGCGGACGCGCTTGCCCAGCTCGCGGCGCAGGAAGCCGCTGGCTCTTTTCAAGCCGGCCATCACTTCCGCTTCGCGGCTCTCGTCGCCCATCGCGCTGACATAGACTTTGGCGTACATCAGCTCCGGATCGAGCGAGACTTCGGTCACCGTGAGGTCTTGCAGCCGCGGGTCGCTGATCTCGCGCAGGAGCAGCTGGCTGAGGATTTGATGAATGCGCTCGCTCATGCGGCCGCGTTTGATGGACATGCTCCCGCCTTAAGTCACGCGCTCGCGCACGAAGAACTCGATGACATCGCCGGCTTGAAAGTCGCTGACGCCGTCGAGGCCAATGCCGCATTCAAAGCCGGTTCGCACTTCGCGCACATCGTCCTGGAAGCGCCGCAGCGACGCCACATTTACGCTGTCGTGAATGACGCGGCTGCCGCGCCGAACCCGCGCCTTGGCGTTGCGCCGCGCCTCTCCCCGGCGGATGACGCTGCCCGCGATGACGCCGCCACGCGGGATCCTGAAGGTCTGCAGCACTTCGGACTCGCCGACGACGCGGTTGACATACTTCGGCTCCAGCATGCCGTGCAGCGCCAGTTCAATGTCTTCAAAGAGCTTGTAGATGATATTGTACCGCCGAATCTCCACCCCTTGGGCGTCGGCGGAAGACAGAGCCGCGTTGTCCGCGCCGACATTGAAGCCAAAGATAATGGCTTTCGAGGCGCTCGCCAGCATGACATCGGTCTCGGTAACGCGGCCGACCTCCTTGCGCAGCACCCGCACCTCAATGCCTTCTTCGTTGCGCCGCGAGATGTTCTTGAGTTCGTCCGTGATCGGCTGGAGCGAGCCCTGCACATCGGCTTTGAGGATAATCGAGAGCTCTTTGGCGGCGCCGGTCTGGAACTGCTGCAAGAAGTCTTCCAGGGTCATGGACGGCGGCTGCTGCCCGCTGGCTGCCTGCGCCCGCTCTTCCAGGCGACGCGCTTCGGCAATGGACCGCGCCTGTTTGTCGCTCTCCATCACCTCGAACATCAAGCCTGGCGCCGGCGGCGAATCCAGCCCGAGCACGGCGACCGGCATTGAAGGTAGTGCCCGTTTCACCGGCTTGCCGGCGGAATCGAACATCGCTTTGATCCTGCCATGGGCGCCGCCAGCGACAATCGCGTCGCCCCGCTTCATCGTGCCATTCATCACCAGCAAGGTGGCCATGGCGCCGCGGCTGCGATCGACTTCTGCTTCGACGACCGTGCCGCGCAGCCTGCCCTTGGCGTTGGCGACGATTTCCTGTTCATCGGCCACCAAGACCAGCGCTTCCAGCAAGTCTTCAATGCCGGCGCCGGAAAGCGAATTGACGGGCACCATGATGGTGCTGCCGTCCCAGTCGTCGGGGATGAGCTCCAGCTCCGCCAGCTGCTGTTTCACCAGCTCCGGGTTGGCGTTGTTGCGGTCGATCTTGGTGATGGCGACCACCAGCGGCACATTGGCGGCGCGGGCGTGATCCAGGGCTTCGCGGGTGGTGGGCATGACGCCGTCGTCGGCCGCCACGACCAAGATGGCGATATCCGCCCCCTGCGCGCCCCGGGCTCGCATCGCCGTGAAGGCTTCGTGGCCCGGCGTGTCCAGGAAGGTGAGCGCCCGCCCGTCGTGCATGGCCTGGTACGCGCCGATGTGCTGGGTGATGCCGCCGGCCTCGCCTTCCGCCACCGCCGTCTTGCGGATGGTGTCCAGCAGGGTGGTCTTGCCATGATCGACATGACCGAGGATGGTGATGATAGGAGGGCGGGGGGTCAAAGAGGCTGGCGCCTCGCCCGCGTACATCGCGCTCCATTTTTCTTCGCGCTGCTCGGCGCGTTTTTCTTCTTCCTCGGCGGCGGCGACGGCGCTCTCGGATCGGGCGCTGAAGCCGAGCTCCTCGACGACAATGGCGGCGGTGTCAAAGTCGATCTGCTGGTTGATGGAAGCCATGATCCCGTTGGAGATCAGAGTCTTCATGACTTCGATGGGGCTTGTCTCTATCAGCTGCGCCAGCTCGCGCACTGTAAGAAAATCGGGTACGAGAACGGTCTTGCTTGCTTCTGCCATGCCTGCCTCCTATTGCATTGCCGCGGCCCCGAGGCAGGCGCGCGTCGCCCGCCTCTCTCAGCTTTGATGCGTCATGATGGCGTCATCTGCCGCAGATACGCGCGGTCCCTGTCGCTTAATTCGCGCCGCAGCGCCTTGCTCATTAGCCCGCCCTTGGCGGCCAGCGCCCAGCAAGCCCGCCTGCCGCACAAATAGGCGCCGCGCCCGTCGCGCTTGCCCGAAGCGTCCGCTTGCAGGCCGCCGTCCACGAAGACGACCCGCGTCAGCTGGCGCTTATCGCGCTTTTCGCGGCAGGCGACGCAACTCCGCTGCGGCCTATGCTTGCTGCCCATGGCGCTGCCCCAAATCGCTGGCTTAGAAATCGTAATCTTCCCAGGACTCTTCGTCCCAGCTGCCGCGGCTGCCTTTGCGCCGGCGCTTGGCGATGACTTCGCCGCTGGCTTCGTCCAGCACGAGCTGACGCCGCCGCTGCCGGTCCTGGCGCCGCTGCTGTTTGCCCTTCTGCCGCTCCAGCTCGAAGTCTTGCTCGCTATCTTCTTCAACGAAGAAACCGGGCTCCGCGGCGTCGCGCGCGTCTTTGCTCTCGCGTTGGGGCGCGTCCACGACGACAGCGGCTGCTGCCGCCACTTCAGTCTCCGGCGTCGGGCTGGGCTCTTCTTCCTCTTCCGGCAAGATCGGCTGGCCAAAAGCGTCCAGCAAGACATCGCGCTGCTCCGCTTCGGCATCTTCTTCGGCGGGCGCGTCTCCATCGGCTTCGGCGACGGTCTCTTCCGCTTCCGCTTCGTCGCTCGGCGTTTCCTCTGCTTCGTCGTCTTCAGTCTCTTCAATCGACCAGGCTTCGGCCAGCAACTGGTCCAGATCTGCCGCCGCGACTGAATCCAAAGCCGCCTGCAGTTCTTCCAGGGGCTCGCCCTCGACGGCGGCGAACTTGCGGTTGACCAGGTCCGCGTCCACCAGCCGCGTCAGCATGAGCTCGCCAATATCGCCAAAGGGCTCCAGGATATCGAGGCTCTCCTGCGAGACCGCCAAGACATCCAGGGGAAGCTGAAACAGTTGCTCCGGCAGCGATTCGCGCAGCTCTTCACGCCGTGTCAGGTAGACTTCGCGGGCTTGGTCGCGCTCGTCTTGCAAGAGCTGTTCCACGACATCGGCGAAGCGCCCCAGCGACTTGAATTCTTCCGGCATGATCGCCAGTTCCAGCCGTTTCTTTTCCATGATGCGCAGGGCTTCGGCAATGAGATCCGCGTAGCGTTGGGTGAGCGCGTCCATGGGCGGGACATCGAGGTTCTCCAATGCGCTCTGGACCGTCTCGGTGACGCTCTTGATGTCGATGCGCCAGCCCGTTAGCTTGGCGGCCAGCCGCGCGTTCTGCCCCTCTCGCCCGATGGCCAGGGAAAGTTGGTCGTCCGGCACCAAGACGACGGCCGTCTTGCCGTCGATGGGGTCTTCGTCCAGGTAGACGCCGGTGACCCGGGCCGGGCTCAAGGCTTTGGTGATGAAGGCGACGACATCGTCGTTCCACTCGATGACATCGATTTTCTCGTTGTGCAGCTCTTTGACGATGTTCTGGATGCGGATGCCGCGCATGCCGACGCAGGCGCCGACCGGGTCGATGCCGTCTTGCAGCGCCGCCACCGCCACCTTGGAGCGATGCCCCGCCTCGCGCGCGATATTCTTGATTTCGACTTGGCCGTTGTAAATCTCCGGCACTTCGTACTCTAGCAGCCGCCCGAGCATGCCGCGGTGCGCCCGGCTGACGATGATCTGCGGTCCGCGGTTGCTCTTGACCACTTCCACCACATAGACGCGGATCTTCTCGTGGGTGCGATAGCGCTCGCCAGGGATTTGCTGCGGGCGCGGCAAGTCGGCTTCGGCTCGTCCCAGGCTGAGGGTCACTTTGCGGCTGTTGACGCTCTGCACCGTGCCGGTGATCAGGTCGCCTTCGCGGTTGATGAATTCGTCATAAAGCGAGGCGCGTTCCGCTTCGCGGATTTTCTGGAGGATGACCTGCTTTGCGGTTTGCGCGGCGATGCGCCCGAAGCTCCTGGTCGTATTCTCCACCTGGACCATCACGATGTCGTTGAGCTCCGCCTCCGGGTTGTAGAAGCGCGCGCGCTCCAGGGTGACTTCGGTGGCGTCGGTCATGACATCGTCGACCACTTCTTTCTCGACGAAGACCTTGGCGCGGCCGGTATCGGGGTCGATCTCGGCTTCAATGATCTGCGCGGTGCTGGCGCCGGTGTCTTTGCGATAGGCGGATACCAAGGCGCTCTGCAAGGCTTCCAGCACGATATCCGACGGCAGGGCGCGGAATTCCGTGATCTCTTTGAATGCGCTTTGCAATTCGTTTGACATCTTGCTTCACTCCGTCGGGCGGGCCACCGGGCTCGCCCACAACAATTTCTTCCCCATATAAAACGAAAAGTGGGCGCTCCCACTTTTCCAAAAGACGATCATTTTCCCATAGCCTAGCACGGGCGCGGACCTTCGTCAAGGCGCGTCTGGAGAGGGCTCGCCGCCCACGACGCTGGCGCCCGGTCTTAGCCACGGGGGAAAGGCGGGAACTTGAGCACGCGCCCGGCCGAGGAGTCGCTCACATAGACGAAGCCAGCCTCGTCGACGGCGATGCCGCCAATGGCGCTGAATTGGCCCAGCATGGGCTCGCCGCCCGCTTCTCCAAAGGCGCCGAGGCAATCCCCATCCGGCGTGTAGACCAGGATTCGCTTGGCGTCCGGGTCGCTCACATAAAGCGAGTCGTTGGCTTCGTGCAGTGCCAGGTAGGGACGGTTGAATGTCGTGTTGTACCAGCCGCGCACGCGAAAATCGCTGATGTGCCCGCCGCCGACGTCAAAGACGGCGACGCGCCGGTTCCAGGTGTCGGCGACAAAGAGCCTGCCGTCGGAATGAATCGCCAGGCCGCTCGGTTCGTCGAGCTCGCCCGGTCCGCTGCCGCCGCCGCCAATGTCGTATTCGTGGCTGGCCATGCCCCCGTCCAGGCGATACACCCGCACGCGTTTGTTGCCGGTGTCGGCGATGAAGACCCGGCCTTGCCCGTCCAGCGCCACATCGCGGGGTCCCCAGAATCCGTCTGTCGGTTCGCTGGGCGCGTCGAAGCCGAACTCGCCCGGGCTGCCCCAGCTCATGACCGGGCTGCCAGCCGGGTCAATGCGCTGGACTCGGTAATTCCAGGTGTCGACGACCAGCAGGTCGCCATTGGGCATCGCCACGACGCTGTTGGGACGGTTGAACGAAAGCCCGCCCGCGCCAATCGCGCCGCTGGCCCCGCCGTAGCTCGCCAGATAATCGCCCTCCGCGTTGAATTCGTGCGCCAGGTGGGTCTTCTCGTCGGCGACGAAGACGCGGTCGCCACTCACGGAAATCCCCAGCGCGTTCGCCAAGGGGGGCTCGCTCGCGTCGAATTCAAGGATGGGCATGATCGCCTGCCAGTTGGCGACGCAGAGATTGACTTCGGTTGGCAGATTGCTCGGCGCCAGGCCGTCGCCGAGGCCATATTCCCAGATCTTGGCGGCGAAGTCCTTGCGCACATAGACATGCATGCGGTCGGAAACGGGCCAGTTGGTCAAGCTGAAGTCTTTGCCGGTCGCCTCGCCATAGCGGTCGTAATCCCGCGCCCACCAGATATCGAAGATGCCGCGCCGCAGCTCGGCCGCCTTTGCGGCGCCAGGCGAAAAGTCCAGCACATTCATCAGCCGCTGTGGCGTCAAGCCGAAGTATTCCTGCATGGGCCACCACATGCGCATGTAGTCGCGGCGGTAATAGCGGTCTTCCAGGATTGGCTCGACATCGCCGCGATGCCCGCCGCCCACGACGACGAAGATCGCGTCTTCGGTGTTCTGCAAAGTGGGGTTGCCGCCCACAAAAACGGCATCGGTGAAATCGCGGAAGTACCAGCTGTAGGGCCAGGAGACTTCGTCGTCGTAGGCGAACTTGAGGCTCTTGCCATCGGTCAGGCGCAGGCTCATCTCGGTGATGTCGTCCAGCACCCATTTCACGGCGGGACCCGCGTGGGCATAGACCAGCAGCTCGGTGGGCAAGTCGTAATTGATGAAAGAAGCCATCCAGGCCGCCCGCGCCGTCAGCAGACTCAGCAAGGCGAAGACGACAGCCGCGCCGAGCCGCCGCAGATGCAGCCAGCCAGTCAAGCGCGCCAGCCGAACCAGCAGATAGCCGAGACTGATGGCGGTTGCGAGGGCCGCCAGCCAGCCGAAAGTGCGCTCAAGCTGGAATGTCTGCAGGCCGGCGAATGGTGGATCGCCGACGATGAAAGCGCCAAAAACCTGGGCCAGGCAGATGGCGAATGGCGGCAAGACAAGCAGCGCCAGCCAGCCCCGCGCCGCGAAGCGAGTTTTGTCGATGCGCGAGAAGAGACCGCCGAAGTACCAAGCGCTGATGAAAATCATGGGCGTCGTCAAATGCGTGCCGAGCCAGGGCATCTTTTCGCCCGCCAGCGAATACCCGACCAGGTTCAGCACCGCCCACCAGGCGAGCAGCAGCAAAAAGGGCAAGCGCCGCAATTTGCCGTCGTCGGCTTCTGGGGCCGGCAGCGCGACTTCGGCCGGCTGTTCCGGGGCGGCTGCGGCCGCTCCCTCCAGGTCCGCGTTGTCCGAGGCTTGGGCTGCCAGTTCCGCTTCAAGTTCTCGCTGGCGGCAATCTTCCAGCGCGGCGATGCGCTTGCGACGCCGCTTCCAGTAGGCGGTCAGGCCGGCGAACATGGCGCTCACGCTGCCGATGACGGGCAGGAACTCGTAGGTCGGCAAGATGATGAGCAGATAGTAATACTGCGGCTGACTGCCGCGGCGCACGCCCTGCTGCTCCAGCCAGTAACCGAGGCTGTAGATCATGCCCGTGCCCAGGCCGGCGATGTTGGTGAAGACCGTCGTAAAAAAGAAGGCGAATATGAGGTGGAATATCGCCGCCGCGACCAGCCAGCGCCGCCAGTTCCAGCTCAAGCCGACGGCCAGCGAAATCAGCAGCAGCGGCACGAATACGCTGGCGCCCGCGATGAATTGGCCGACCCGCGCCGCCGAACCCATGTTGGGCAAATTGGTCAGCAAATTGCCGAGGCTCTCCGGCAGCGCGCCCGCCACGAGGCTGAAATCGGCCTCCGCGCCACCCATGAAACGCACGAACAGCGCCGTCGTCCAGGGCAGAACGAGCGTGAGGATAAGCACGAGAAAGTCGGTTTCCGGGAAGCGCCGCAAGAATCGCCACAGCCCTTCGTAGTCTGCGTCGGCATTTTCCAGCGCGGACCGCGCCCGCCGCCGATCGCGGATCAAGACGACGATCAATCCGATGGCGATCAGCCAAAGCGCTATGCCCGGCGCCCAGCGAATCGCGCTGGCTGCCACCGCTGCGTCGCTCGTCTGCTCGTCCGGGTCAGCGGGTTCGGCGGTCTCGGTCGTGGCGGAGACATGCGAAACTTCTTCCAGCAGCAGCAGCGCGCCCGTCGTAAAGAGCGCGAGCAGGAAGATCAGCGCCAATTCGCGCCAGGGCAGGCGGCGCCAGCGATCGCGGAAAGCATAGAGCGCCGTCGCCCCCAAGACGAAGAGGCCGCTCAGCAGCGACAGCAGAGTCCAGTTCAGCCAGCTGGCGCGGTCCAGCGCGGACAGCTCCGTCCAATTGGCGCTGCCAGGCAGGAAATCGGCGTGGACGACATCGACGACGATGTACATGCCCAGGGTCATCACGCCGCCCAGCAAGATGCCCAGCATGATGGCGGAGAACAGCGTCCTGCCCCGCAGCTGGTAGCGGCGCTGCGCCAGGCGGACGAGGAAATACAGCAGCAGGAAGCTGCCGAAAATCGCGATGTAGATGAAGGCGGTCTCTTTGCTGCCCAGATTGAGGATCATGGCGGCGGCGAAGAGATAGAGCCAGCCGGCGCGCCCGCGATAGCGCCGCGGACCGTCCAGATACATCAAAATGCAGTATGCCATGACCATGCCGAAGAGGATGGATGGCGTGTCGTGGCGGATATAGCGATTGTAATACAGCAGCAGTGGCGAGATCAGCAGCATGAAGCCGGCCAGCAGCGCGCCCCAGCGACCCAGCCACTTGCGCAGCAGCAGCGGAAACATGACCATCAAGACGCCGAGCGCGGCGGTGTACGCGCGGCCGGAGAAATCGCTGTCGCCAAAGAGAAAATAAGAAAACGCGGTGGCGTGGAAGAGCACTGGTCCGTGCATCAGGGGCGTATGCTGAAAGTTGCCCTCGTTGTACAAGTTGTACGCGAAACGGGTATGCAGGCTCTCGTCGTGGCTCATCACGCGGTCGCCCAGCATGTGGAAGCGCGTGAATAGCGCCAATAGCAGAATCGCCAGCCACAGCGCCAGCTCGCGATTGAGCGCGATGCCCCGGGAGAGCGTGATGCCCAGGAGGTTGTCTTCTTGTTGGTTGGGCGCGCTTACCATCTCGTCTCGTCTCGCCTGCTGTGATTAAATGCCCGCGAAGGACGCGCTCTGGACGCCGGGAGCGGGCGTGTTCTGCAGCCGCGGCGCCTGCCCGACCGGGGCCCGCGAAGTGGCGATGGCGGAAGTCCCGTTGGCGTCGCCGGTGAAGGGCGTCGTCGCCGCATTCGCCGCTGCCGGGGCCGGCGGCGTGTCCACCAGCAGCAGGGCAGGGTGAAAGCCGATCATCAATGGCAGCAGCAAAGCCAGCGAGATCGCCAGCGCGACCAGGCCGAAGCTGAAGGAGCCGCCGGCCTTCGCGCCGAAATCGCTCAGCAGCGGGCGCGGCCTCGCTGGCGAGCCCAATTCCGTCTCCAGCGACGACCAAATCTGATCCAGCTGTTGCGGCTCTGGCCGCCCCAGAACCGGCAGCTTGCTTTCCAGCTGTTGGGCGAGCTCGCGCTGACGCAGATATTCGCGGTGGCAGAGCGCGCATTCGTCGATGTAACGCGCGACGCGGCGGCGGGCAACTGCGCCCAGGTCGCCGCCAACATAGCGCGCCATGTGCGCCTTGCAGTAGCGAACCTTGAATTGAATCATGCGCGCGCCCGCTCCCGATTCTGGCTCAATGGACGCTCAGCAGCTCTTCGAGCAAGCCCGTGCCTACCGGCTGCAAGGTCTTCCGCAATCGCTGATGCCCCAGCCGGACGCGGCTCTCCGCCGTTTTCTGCGGGCAGCCCATCACCTCGGCGATTTCGCGATAAGTCATGCCTTGTCCATAGCGCAGCACGATGGCTTCGCGCAGACGCGGCGACAGATCTTGCAGGGCGGCGGCGATGGACTCGCTGGCGTCGCGGCGGATGACAGCCGCTTCCGGCGCTTCGGAGGGCGGCGCTTTGAGCTCCAGCCCCAGCCACTGGCTGATGTCCACGGTGAGGAAGCGCTTGCGGCGATATGTGTTGCGGCAGCGGCTGACGGCGATGGTCGAAAGCCAGGTCTTCAGCGAGGCTTTGCGCGAATCAAAGCGATGCAGGTTTTTGAAGGCGTAGAGAAAAGACTCTTGCAAGATGTCTTCGGCGTCTTGCTCGTTCATCAGCAGGCTGTAACAGAGGCGATACAAGGGGGCGGCGAAGCGCTCGTACAGCTCAAAGTAGCCGCTTTGATCGCCGTCGAGGGCGCGCGCGATGAGGGCGTCGATTTCGCTGTGATCTCGCCTGGGGATCGCCTTCATGCCCTGCCCGCCGCTGTTGGAGTCGCCCGCGCCACTCAAGCCCTTACACATGCCAGCCTCGGTTTCCTTACCTTCACGAGCGCGAATTAGCCAAGACGCCGTCGTAGACATCCTGGCGCAGCCACAGCGTCAAGGCCGCTTCACGCATGTACTCGGCGCGGACATGCCCATGCGACCACCAAGCCGGCAGGTCGCGCAGTTGCAGCCCGGCGAGGGACCAGGAACGCCGCCAGCCGAAACGCTGCCCGACATAATCGCCGCCCAGGTCCGGGCTGGCCGCCTCGTCATGCGGCGTCAAGACGATGGGATGGCCGCGGGCTTCCGCCATGGAGCGCACGAAGCGGGCCTTCGGGAAGTCGCGAACCAGCCAGGCAAGGGCGCCATGATCGCTTACCGGGCCGCCGGGCTCGGCGACGATGGTGAACTCGAGCAGCGGCAAGCCCTGGGTCTGGCGGTCGGCCAGCTCAAAGAGAGTCTCGCGCAGCAAATACGCGTCGTCGGCGATGACGGCGCTCCGCCACAATCCATCCGGGCCCGCGCCAGTGATCGCCGTGCTGGTCCAGGCCCCGCCCAGCCCCGAGAGCGGCAGCAGCCACAAGAAGCCCAAGCCAAGGCCTTGCAGGCAAGCGCCCATTCCCCAGAAATTCGCCAGCAGCAAGAAGACTGCCAAGCCGATGATGACGGTCAGAGCCAGCAAGCTGGCCGCCTCGAAGAAGCGCAGCTGCGTCCCGTCGCTCAAGGCCGCAACAATCTCGCCAAGGCCGGCTCCGGCTGGCAAGCCCAGGGTCAAACGCGAGAGATCGATGAACTGGACGGAAAGCATGAGCAGGAACATGAAGACGCCGGCCGAGATCGCCCATTTCACCCACCAATATCGCGTCGAGTAAAGCTCGCCTTCGTACGGGGCGGCCTCGTCGTCATCCGCTTCCCATAGCAAGACGACGCGGCGGTTGACCATGAGCTGGGTGATGCCGTAACTGGCCAAGAGCGTCAGCGGCAGCGCCACCCACATGGCGTCGCCGGGCCTGGCGCCGGGGTACAGCAGCAAACCGAGCGCGCCCAATGCCGCCCAGGCCGCCGCGAAGCGATCCAGGTAAGTTACATCGCCCTTCTTCCACAAGAGCCAGGCGCCGCCCATGGCGTAGACGATTAGCAGAGGCTCCTGGAAGAGCAAGACGGCGAAACCGGCCGGCAGCCCGTCGGCCCCGTGACTTTCGCTCATTCCGCGCAGCGCCTCGCCGAGGAGCTGGCTGACAGTCTTCAAGCCGCCCGGATGGAGCATGAGCATGGTGGCGACCAGGCCGACCGTCAGCGGCGGCACGATAAGCGCCTTCTCAAACGGGAATTCTCGCAGCCGTTTCAGGGCCAGCTGCAAGATGTCGTCGCCGGGCAAGTCCAGGCGCTGGGGGGCGCTGAGCGCGGTGCGCCAGACCGCCAGCCAGCCCGCCAACAGCAAAATCACGAAAAGCGGCAGTCCTGACGGGCTGGAGAGCAGCAGCATCGCGCTGATGCAGCCGAGCGCCAGAATCGCGTGTCGCGGCAAGAGCGAATACCAGTATCGGCGGATAAGACAAATCGCCAGCAAGGTGAAAAGCATCATGAAGGAGGCGCCATCGGCGATCCGCGAGCTGGCCAGCGGCGTCGTGAGCAGCGCCAGCAAGGCCGCCCAGACGAAGGCGCGGGTCCGGCCCAGGCTGTCGCGGAACAGCAGCGGCGAGAGCGCGAGCATGAAGCCGGCGATGGCGGCGCCGGCGCGGGCCGTGAATTCGTTCGCGCCGAGGGCCGAAAACGCGATGATCTGCGAGATATGCGTCATGGGGCTGGGTGAAATCGAGAAGGCGCCGGGGGCGTCGTCCTCGATCACGCGCCAGGCATGCAGGGCCGCTTCCGCTTCGCTCTCGCTGATCGCGACGCCGCCGAGCGCGCTCAAACGCAAAACGAGAGCCAGCAGCGCCAGACCCAGGTAAGCCAGCAGCTCGACAGAGACCCTTGCCCGCCCAAGATCCAGTAGGGCGCCAGCCTCGTTCTCGCCAGCATTCCATTGCGTCAATCGGCGTTCCGCTTCCATCTCACGCGTCTTTCCTTCGCCGCGCCAGCCAAGTTAGCGCCGCCCGTTGTCGTTAGCCTCGCCGGCCGCTGGCGTACACGCGCGACTGGCCCGCCTGGCAGACCACCGACAGATTATCAAGGAATTTCTCTTCGCCCTGGCCGCCATATTTCTCGAGCTCGGACGCGCCATAAAGAATATAGTCCAATTGGTAACGGTCAATGATGGCTTGGGCTGCTTCCATGTCGCTCGCCGTGTACAGCCGCCTGATGTCCGCGGCGCGTTCGCCCGCGATCTCGTCATAAGTGGGACCGCGCCATTGCCGCTCGTGATTCTCCCAGCCGAGCACGATGGGTATGCCTGCCAGAGTCCCCACGCGCCCGTATTCGATGCGATAAGGATCGCCGACAGCCTCGGCGACGACTGTGTCCGCTCGTCCCGTAAGCTCGCTGAGGCAGGCGATCGCGCGTTGATCGTCCGCGTGAAGCAGGCCGCTTGCGCCGTCCAGCGTGAGGGGCGCGTAAATGATCACCGCCTCGCCGTCAAACATGGCGATGCCGCTTTCTCCAGCGCGCAGTAGATTCTTCTCAGGCGCGTTTTCCAGTTCGCCATTGGAGAACAAGACGACTCCCGCTTCAACGGCGCTGCCCTGAGCGACGCGGCGGATGGCGCGCTCCCAATCGGCGGGCGGAGCATAGCGTCTCCAGCTGGAAGCGCTTTGGCGGCCGCTCTCGATCCAGGCTCGATGGTGGACGCCTTCGACGGTGTAGGCCAGGCCCGCCAGCAGACAGAGGCCAGCGCCGAACCCCAGTACGAGGCGGAGCAGCAAATGCGGCCGCGGCTGCCCGCGTTCGGCGAGCAGGCTGAAGAGCGCGTAGGCGCCGGCGATGCTCCACAAGACCCAGGCCTGGTAGTAGAACTTGAAGATGGTGTTGATGCGCACGCCAAAGTTGTCGCGCAGGTACACGAATTCCGGTATCAGCGCCAGGCTCAAGCCCATGCCAGTCAAGAGCAGGGCAAATCCAGTCGCGCCCGGGTACTTGATCCAGCGGACAGCCACGTCGCCGTCGAGCGCCGCTTGCCGGGCGGATGGGAAGAGCCGCGCCACCACCAAGGCTATGCTGAACAGGAGAATGATGGTTGTCGCCGCGTGATCGAGCCGGCGCTGGACCAGCTGCGCCAGCAAGGAGCCGCCCTCCGCCGCGGGATTTGGCGGGTTGCCGATGACCGGATTGCCGTAGTTGCCGCTGGCGAGGACCAGAGCCAAGGCGCAGGTCAATGTCGACAGCGCCAGCAGCAGCAGGGTCGCCGCGCCCAGGCCCAGCCGCCAGTTCCAGCGACGCAGCCGACGCCCGCGCCAGGCCTCCGCGACAAGGTAGCTGCCGAGGATGAGGACGAAGGGACCGAACATGACGAAGAAACGCGGGAAATAAGTGGGGTTGAGCAAGTTGGGCAGCAGACCGCCCGCTTGCGAGCGAAAGCTGACCAGGAAGGGCAGGCAGGCGACGACCGCGATACCCGCCAGCCAAAGGCCGAACTTCGCCTGCGCCAGCCAGTCCGCGGCGCTGAGGCGGCCGCGCTCGCTCGTCATCAAGCGCCGCAGCGCCTCCGCCCCGACCATGCCCAGCCAATATATCGGCGCGTCCCAGGCGTTGAGAAAGGCCAGGCCGCCGATGGCGCTGCCATAAAGCAGAGTCTCGCCACTGGTCGGCGCGCGCTTGTTCAGCAGCAGGTTGAGCATCATGCCGAGGACCATGGCGACGAATGGCAGCGCCAGCACATGCGGGTGATTGTCCGACAAGATGAAACTGAAGGCGGGAAACTCGTCGATGGGCTGCGTGCCGGTGGCATTGCCGCTCAAGTCATAATCGGTCAAGACGCGGCTGGCGCGGAACCACCACCAATGCCCCCATTTCGCCGAGTGCAGCGCGTAGCTGGCGCTTTCGTCCTGGGCGTATTCGCTTTCGCCGAAGCCAGAGCGTGCCTGCGCGCCCCAGCTGTCCAGGTACTGTGGCGAAGCCGAACGCGTTTGGTAAGGCGCTTCGATCAACAGCATCTGGAAGTTGCCCATCAGCAGCAGCAGGGTCATCGCCAGCAGCCCGGTGGCGCTGGCGGCCCGGCGAGAGGCGCCCCGCCCGGCGAAGCGTCCAAATGCCTCGAAGGCTCGCGAGCGCGCCAGGTTGTACGCGACGCCGTAAGTTGTCAGCCCCGTCAGCGCGAAGAGCCAGGCATTGGTCAAGTTGAAGCCGACCGTGCTGCTTATGCCGCTGAGCGTGGAGAGCGCCGCCGACATGACATAGCCAAAATAGTAGTAGCTGATGGCGTAACCGGACATCCAGGGATCGGCCGGCGGAAAGCCCGGGCTGCGCTGGACGGCGCTCAGGAAAGCCAGCTCCATCGGTTTTTCCGTGCCCAGGAGACTGTTCTGGTGCGCCCGATACAGCGCCCAAGCCAGAAACAGCGTCGCGAAGAGAAGCTCGCAGACGGCGACATGCGCCCGATTCTCCCGCCACCAGGACCGCCATTCGCCTTCCCGGCGCGCTCGGCTGTATGCCGCCAGCGAGATGAGCGCGAGCAAGATCCAAGCCAATGCGATAGATCCGCGCGAATTATCGAGGAAGCCGCCACTGCCCAGCAGCCAGAATACGAGAGTGACCAGCATTGCCCCGAGTGCCCGCGCCAGGCCGTAGCCCCGGTCGGGCAGGCCGCCCAGCAGACCCAGGCAAAGCGGGAGCGCCGCCAAGCCCGCCAGCGCCGTCCAAAGCCACCATTGCAGCAGCAGATGGCTTTCGCGGGCCAGCCATTCCAGCAGGGGGGTCATCGATAGCGCTCCACCAGGTATTCAAACAAGGCGGCTTTGTCGACTTCGTAAATGCTGCCGCCGTCCACCGAGAAAGCCAGCCTCAGCAAGCCGCGCTCCGCCATGCGCTCGAACTTCGCTATGCCCTCGGCGCTGGCCTGCAGCCTTTCCAGCCCGCCAACTATGATGTAGCGAATGTCGTAGTGATTCAAGATGTCGACGGCGACATCAATATCGGCGCTGTCGTAAAACTGCAGGATGTTGCGCTCTCGCTGATCCACCCAGCGCGACATCTGGCCCAGCGTGCGCTGCTGCCGCTGATGAAAGTTCCAGCCGAGCACGGAGGGCAGGCCGGTGCTGATGGAGACGCGCCCGTTCCATTGATATTCGCTGGGGCGGCGCCTGCCCTCGATGATCACCGGCGAGCCACGCGCGTTCTCTTGGAGCCAGCGGATCAGCTGATGATCGACCGCCAGATCCAGCGCGGCGCTCTCGCCTTTTTCGGGCGAATGCGCGTAGTGCGTCGCCCGGGTCATGTAATCGAGTCCGTTGAGCGTCAGCGGCAGATCCGGCGCCATTCTGTCGAAAGACCGTCCGCGGGTCGCCATCAGCGGGAAGAGCGCGGCGGCGAAAAACAGCAGCAGACAGGGCGCCCGCCACAGCAGCTGCAAACGCGGATTGAAATCGCGCGATGCTCGCAGCAGACAGGCGAAAGCGACGCCGCCGGCCACGCTCAGCAACAGCCAAACCTGCATGTAGAACTTGAAGACGGTGTTCTGTCGGCCGATGTCGCCGCCCAGGACGACGATCTCCACGCCGAGGGTCATCGAAAGCGCCAAGCCGATGAGCGCCAATACAAAGCGCAGCGCCCGCGATTGACCGGGGCGGAAGAACAAGAGCGCAATCCAGGCGATCAGGGGCAGGGCGACCAGGGCCACCTGGTAGCCGCTCAGGGTCAGCGCAAGCGAAAGCAGCAGCAGCAGCGCCAGCAGCAGGCCGAACCAGCGCAGCCGACGCCAGTTCCGCAGCAGCTGGTCGACGCGGGCCTGCCGCAGCCAATGCGCCGTCTCCCAGCACAGCAGCGACACAGTCAAGAACAGGAAAAGCCCGTGAATGTCGAAATAAGCCCAGAGCGGCGTCTTGCCCCCGTCCCAAAGACGCAGGCTGTTGTATGTCGCGGCGTACCATGAGCTGTAGGGCAGGGCGAAGGCGACATTCAGCAGCAGGAATCCGCCCAGGCGGCCGAGCAGATCCAGGGCCGAGGCGCGCCCAAGCCAGAAGCGCAGACTCATGATGAGCAAGACGGTCGCCCCGCCCGCCAGCAGCAGCGCGCGAGCCACTTCGGCCGCGGCTCTTGGCGAGACTGTGTTCGCCGCCATGCCCGGTCCGCCGAAAGCAGGCAGCAATAGGCTGCACAGGATCGCGCCCCCGCCGAAGAATGCGAGCAATGCCAGGTGAAAGCGCGGGTCATGCACGGGCCGGAAGCTGTGTTTCCAGCGCAGCAGCCAGATGTATGCCAGGCCGACGCCGGCGAACAATGTCATCGACGGCCAGTCCCAGGTGTTGGTCGCGCGCAGAATGCCAATGGTCAAGGCGCCCAGAGCCAGAGCCAGGAATCGCTCAAGGTTGCGGCGTTCGTCCTGGCTCGCCACTGCCAGTTCGTTGAACAGGAAGAGCGCGCCCAGCAAAATCAGCGGCATGCTGATCATGTGCGCGTGCAGATCGCCATAGAGGAAGGTGAAATACGGCATCTCGGTGATGGCGCCGCCGCCGACGCCGGGCGTCTCCGCCAGGACCCGCGACGGTCCCCAATACCAGCGATCGCTGCCGATAGGCAAGGTTTCGCCGCTCAATGCCTTGCCCAGACCGTGGATCAAGCTGCCAGCCAGCTCCAGCGAATGGTCGAGCTCGTATCGCAGGCTGTCCAGGGGATGCCGCTCGGAAGCCCGCCTGGCGATCGCCGCTCCCTCTTCAGCCGCGATCGCATCAACCTCGGCCAGCCTCTCTTCCAGCAGAAACTGCTCCAGCCCGGCCGGCTGATGATAGCCGCCGAGCCTGGCGAGCCCTGTGCCAAAGACTCGCACGGTATCCAGGTTGCCAAGGGCGACGCAGAGCGCGAGCGCCATCAAGCCGGCCACCCAGGGATTGCCCAATGCGCGAACCGTGGTCGCGGCATGTTTTCTTCCGCGCTCGAGGCCAAGGCGCCAACGGGCGAGGATGTTGAAGGCGGCGGAGAAGGCGCCCATGCCCGTCAAGCTGAAAAGCGACGGGATCATCAAGTTGTAGGCGAAAGCGGGGACGATGCCCAGCAGCAGGGTCGGCGCGCCCAGCAAGACATAGCCAAAGTAATAGTAATTGATGAAACCGCCGGCGAACCAGGGATCGATAGGCGGGAAAGTCGTGCTGCGCAAAACGCCATTCAGATAAGCGAAATCCATCGGCTTCTCGCCACCCTTGTAAGGATGCCACAAGTCCGGATTGGTCAAGCGGACCAGAATCATCGCCAGGAAAGCCGCCAGAGCGAGCATTTCCATGAGGGCGAGCCGCCGCCAACGCGCGCGCAGGAAAGCGCCCAGTCGAGCGCGATTGCGAATGCCCAGGATCAAGCTGCACAATGCCAGCAGCGCCAGACACAGCGCGATGCCCGCCTGCGACCACAGGGGGATCTTTAGGCTGGAGAGCGCCCAGGCCAGCCAGGCGACCAGCAGCATGCCGACCAGTTTGGCGAATCCGTAGCCGCCGTCCGCCATGGCCGGAAAGAGCGCGAACACCAGCGGAAAGGCCAACAGGCCTATGGCGAATATGGTGAAGTACCAGAGGGCGACGCCAGCCGCTTGATTTCGGTTCACGAGGCCGTCGCTGAAAAAACGCTCCGACCAGGTTCCGCCTGCGCTCTGCCTCTCGTATTCCGCGGGCGTAAATGTCAAAGCCGTGGGCGCCGGGTCGGCCTCGACCGAGCTCCAGTAAAAGACGCCCAGCAGCTGGGCCCTGTCCGCGCCAGGCTGCAATTCATGCGCCTGCTTGAGCGACGCCGGCGACAGGGCGGCTTGGACCCGCGCCCTTGAATACGACGGCGACTTCTTGAAGATGAAAACGGCTGGATGGTCGTAGACATGAAAGGCTTCGTCCGCTTCCAGCTCGTTCAGCCAGGCGGGCGAATCGTAATGTGGCAAGCGCTGGTCGGAGACGCGCCAGGGTCCAAGCTCGAATGTCTCTTCGAAGACGGCGATGAGTTCGTAACCCAGTTCCTCGGCGAAGAGCTTCTCATAATAGAGGGTCGTGAGGGGCCAGCGCTGGGGGTTGCGCGTCTCGCTGTCGTAGAAACGGTTGCTGGCGATGGTCAGGTAGTCGCCCAGCTCCAGCGCGCGCAGGATGTCGTCGTATTTGACCTGGTTGTCCACCGGGAAGGACATGATCTGGTCCTGGGCGTTCACCAGCTTGAAAAAAGCCTGGGTCCCGCGGCAGTCGCGCGCCCCAACCATGCCCGATGGCGGATCGTCAGCCAGGGTAAGGCCGCCCGGCAGCGGACAGATGTTGATGCCCGTGGCCCGGTTGTCCCAGTTGCCTTCGTTCAGCACCACCGAGCCCGAGCTGACGACATCGCCCGCGCCAGCCGCCGCCATGACCTCGAATTCGTAATTCAGGCCGGCTTCCGCGAGCCAGCTCCGTTCAAATGGAATCGTGTAGGCTTCGCCCAGGGGATGTTCGACCGGGGCGAGGTTCGCCTCCAGCGTCGCTTCCGCCAAGGGGCTGCTATCGCTGGCGCGGTAAACGCGAATGCGCAGCTTTTCCGGCTCGGCGTCGGCTTGCATGTCAGCCAGATGCGGCGCGAAGACCCGGCTGACTGGACCGCTGGCCGGCGCTTTGAAGCCGACGCGGGCGGGCGCGTTTTCCTTGAATTGCGTCGTCTGCCGAAAGGGCTCGCCTTGATATTCGGGCGATGAGAGGCCGGTGTTGTCAAAGGCGATATTCATGAGCGGCACGCTCTCGTCCGCGCCGTCGATGGCCATGGCGAAGTTGCTCGGAACGCGCTCGAAAATGTAACGCGACGACTGCACCAGGGTGGTCTGATGCTGGTAGATGTTGGAATGCATCAGCGCCCACAGGCAGGAAAAAGCAACGGCGAAAGCGCCCAGCAGCTGCGGTCGGAGCGCCTCAAGCCGCGGACTGACAGCCACTGCCAGCAGCCCGATGCCGAGGACGAGCGCGCTGATGGCGGTGGCGTCCGCCTGGCCGATAGCGATCCGGTACAGGCCGACGCCGCCAAGCAGCAAGGCGAAGAAGAGCGCCAGCAAAGAAGCCAGCGGCGGGCCCCGGCCGTGTTCGCGGCGGTGATGATAGAGCGCGTAGAGACACCAGCCCGCCAAGACCGCCAGCGCGCCATAAAGCGGCAGATAATAGCGCATCGTCATGGTCCACAGGCGGCTCATCCAGAGCATGTACAAGCCGACCCAGAGGACGAGCAGCAGATTGTCGCAGCCCCGCTTGCGATTTCGCAGCAGACGCAGGCCCGACCAGGCGAAGCCCGTCCAGGCGAGCGCGCCAAATGCCAAGCCCATGCCCCAGAAGAGCAAGTCCTTGCTCACATAGACCAGGGGCGAGCGCGCCAGCCACTGCCAGTTGGGCGGCGAATCCGAGTGCCCGCCGACGCCCCGGCTGGCTTCGGCCAGGTTCTCCAGCCAGCGCGCGTTGGGCAGCAAGCCAAAGAAGCCCGGACCGACGAAGGCGTAAGGGTTGAAGACGCGAAAGGCCAGAAAAGCCCCCAGGCCCGCCAAGACCAGGCCGAAGCAGTGATAGCGCAGAATCGCCAGGCTTTCATGGCGGTTGAGGCGGCTGTCGAAGGCTGGCGCGCATTGATACAAGGCGGCGACGACGATGATTCCAGCCAGCGGCGCCAGGTTGATGCGGCATGCCACCGCCGTGCCGCAAGCGAGGCCGAACATCAGATAAAGTCTGAGCTTGCCACGCTGTTGGGCGCGCACGGCGAAGTAGAGCGCGAGCATGACAAAAAAGGCGGCCGTCGCGTTGACCGTGCCGAAGTGCGCTTTCTGGATCGCCAGCGGCGCCGCTGCGTAAAACAAGGCGGCCAGCAGACCGACCCAGCGGTTGTGTAGCCGCGCCCCCAGCCCGAATACGACGACTATCGACAAAATGTCGAAGATCATCGAAATGCCGCGCCACACCAGATGACCGGCTTGATAATCAAACAGGGGCAGCCCGGCTTGAGTCGCGTTTTGGACGAATTCTCCGCCAAAGTGCGCTAGCAGCAAGGGAAATGTGCCGTAGACATAGAAGCTGTAGCCGGCGTTGTGCGGGTTCAGGGGCGAGCAGCGCGCGTCGAAGAAGCCGCCGCTTCCATCGGAATCCGGATAGAGCCGCTTGCAGAACAGGCGCTGCAGATCCCGCGTGGACAGCTGGTCGACGCGCTGGATCTCGCTCTCGTCGGCCGGCTGCGCCTCATGAAGGAGCAAGATGTCGATTGCGCCGGTTTGCAGGGCTCTGATCGCCTCGTAACTGTTGGCGTAAAAGCTGGCCTCGCCTTGCGCGATCGTCGCGATGGCGTGCCGGGCGCTCGAGCCGCGCAGCCCGCCCAGGCGAAAGCCGCTGGCATGGAGCAGGTCGTCGCCGCTGAGGGCGATACCGGAGTCGCGCCGGACCAAGACTTGCAGCGGCGGGAAGCTGTCGTGGTCGTCGGTGTAACTGTTCGCTCCGCCGATATTGGGCAGCACCAGCAAGGTCAGGAAGAGCTCGTCCGGGTGGGTGTGCGAGAAATCATCCCAATTCTGCCCGACGAAGCGCAAGGCGCCGCCGAAGCCGAGTATCAGCGCCAGCAGCAGCGCCGCCAACAGGGACTTGACTGCGGGCCGCTCGGTGGCGGGTTTGCCTGCGGTATCCGTCATCACCATGCAAGTCTACACGACGACGGCTTCATTCGTGCCGGGCGAGCCAGGCATTCAGGCCCGCTTCGCCCAGGGCGGGCACGCGATAGGCGAAGAAGGTTCGGTAGGGGTTCTCCTGCGGGAATTCTTGGGCGCGGCCTTGTGGCAATAGAGCTTGCAGCCGGGCGGCCGCTTCGCTGTTTTGGCTGGAATAAAAGAAGAGCAGGTCGCGTTCCGGGTCGAGCCGGTACTGCTCCGCCCGTAGCAAGCCTCCCCGCAGCATGCTTGGCACGGCCCTGATGTCGCCGCCGCTGTCCCAGAGCATGGCGCCGGCTTCGATGCCGACGGCGCGGTTGTCCCACCAATGGGCGGAGTTGATCACGAAAGCGTTGCCATACGCGCCGTCGCTATTGGCGAAGCCGCGCAAAACCCGCCCGGCGACCGAGTGCGGCTGAGCGTAATCCGCGAAGTGGCGCGCGTAGGGACCGAAGTAGAGTTGATGATTGTATTGGTAAGCGGCGAGCAGGGCGGCGCCAATGAAGACCAGGACGGCGCCAGTGCCCGCGCGTCGCGGCAGCGCCCGCCGCAGCTTGCGACTGTACAGCGCCATAGGCAGGGCTGCGATCAAGTACGCGGCCGGGATGGCGGCGCTCGAACGCTGATAGCTCGGCGCCTCGATCGGGTAGGCGATCGCCAGGGCCGCAATGCCGACCATCACCGCCAGCAGAAGCGGCGCGAACCAGAAAACCGGGTCCCGCTTTCGGAGGAGCAGGCTCAGCCAGGCCGCCAAGCCCAGGGTGAAGAAGGCGCTCGAAACGGGATCCAGCGCTGGCTCGTCCGGCGCGGACGACACGAGAGCCCGGTCATAGCTGGAGTGAAACATCAGCAGCGCGTTGCGCAAATTGCTCAGCAGGGTCGCCCCGTCTTCGCGGAATCGCAAACTGCGGTCAGCCTCGTTGAGCGCGCTGTCGCCGTACATGCGGGTGGTCATGCGCAGGGTGAACATATCCGGGTCTTCGTGCCAGAAACGCAGCATGGGCAAGAATGCCATGCAGGCGATGAAGGCGAGGGCAGCCAGATTGAGCGCGACGCTTGCCCGCCGCCGCCAGGAATGCCGACGCAAGATCAAGGCTATCCCGACGCACGCGACATACACCAGCGGCAAGGCGCGTATCGCCTTGTAACTGGACAAGCCGAAAGCCAGCGTGATCCCCGCCAGCAGAAAGTCGGCCCGTCCATTGCCTCGCAAAGCCCGGACGAAGAAGACGGCCGACAAGGTCGTGAACAGGGGCGACAGCGCGACTCGCAGCCCCTGCCGGCCCAGGGCGACATGCCAAAAGCTGACCGCCACCAAGGCGCCGGCCAGCAATCCATAGCGCCAGGCCTCCTTGGGCCGCCGCCCGCCCATGACGACGACGCCCAGCCACACCATGATCGGCAGCGTCAGAATGCTCTCCAGCGCCGCCAGCAAGTTCAGCGAGTAGCGGCTGAAGCCAAGGCCCGGCTGGCTGCCCAGCAGCGCGTAGAGGTAGACATGCATCGGCTCGCGGCCGCCATTGTTCGCCAGAAAAACGCGCTGATCCGCCCCAGTATGGACGCGATACGCGTCGATAATGTTGATCACCAGGTCGCTGTACAGCTCGGGCAAGACCTCGTCCAGCCGCTCCAGCCGAAAGTGCGCGCCAAGCAACATCACGAGCGCGAAGGCGGCCAGCTGCCAGCGGCGCTCCCGCCAAGAAACGCGGCGGCACATGTCTATCCATGCGCTCGCCCGCTCAAAGCAATTCCAGCGGGCCGGCAAGAGCGCGACGCCCCATAAGGCGATGCTGGCGAGCCAGAGCAGCAAGACTGGCGGCTCGATGCGATTGCCAGCCGCGCGCTCCCAGACGATGATGCTGGAAAGCGCCGCCAGGGCGAGGACGCCCATGCGGAATCTGCTTACTCCATGCCAGGGCATGCGCCGCGCCGGCCCCAGGCTCACGACATTGCGCTCGCCGCTCGCATCTGCCTTGCGGAGTCTGGAGCGACCGACGGCAAACTCAAGGGGGAGCCAAAGCAGGCCCGCCGCCAGGAATGTCCCCAGGGCAGCCAGCGCGCGATCCACCGCGACTTCGGCGGGCGCGGTCATGGATTGCGCGAAAGCGTAGAGCGCGCCAACCGCGACCAGCCCCAGAGCCAGCCGAAGCAGCCAAAGCAGGCGTCCGCGCCGATCGCAGTCTTGCCAGCGAGTCTTGAGATTCGCCCAGCGCTCCAGAATGTCGGCCGACAGCCACAAGCCGAAACCCAGCCAAAGCAGCGCGCCGCCGCCGGCCATCGCGGTCTGACTCGCTTGCGTGTCGCCCCCGCCGCCTCGAATCGCCAGGCTGCCGGCAAGGGCGCAAAGTATCGCGGCGCTGCAAATCAAGACTTGGATCGCCTCCGGCCGGCCCAGGGCCGATCGCAACGCTTGGATCGAGAAAGGCTCCGGCAGGCGCGGCGACGCGATCGTCCGGGACGCGACCCCGGGCGCTGCGGGAGCGACCGCAATTGTGACCGGCGCCGACTGATCGCGATGCGCTCGCTGCAACTGCCGCCAGGTGTGCTTTGGCGCGCCCGCGAATTGGGCCGCCAGCTCGCTGAGCGTCAAGTCTTCGATGGGGCGCGGCGCGTTCTGCTCAGGCATGGGGCTTGCGTCCTTTTAGCGCGAGGTTGACTGTCGCCCGGCCTGGCGGCTCGCGGTCGGCGTTCTTGCGGTCAAAAGCCTCGAAGAGCTTGATGCCCAGCGAGACCGGGTTGAAGCGCCCGCCCTCCGCCTCAAGGTCGATGCGGTCGGCCACAGAGGCCATCGACCGGGACAATAGACCCGACTCGAGCAAGGGCTTGCCAATGCCGTAGACCAGATTATGGATAAAGGGAAAGCAGTGGTGCGTCATGCAGCGCTCGTCTTCTATCGCGAAGCCGGCCGCCTCGACCGCGTCGCGGAGCTGCCCCGCCGAGTACAGCCGCAGGTGATTCGCCCAGATGCCGGCCAGGGGTCCCTGCTGAATGTGGCGCTTGCACAGGCGCTCCAGGCTCTTGTTGATCGGGTCCCACCAGAAGGGATAATCCGCGTTCGGCACCGTCACCGCCAGGACGCCATCCGGTTTCAGCACGCGGTAGGCTTCGCGCAGGCCCGCGATGTCATCGTCAATGTGCTCCAGCACCTCGGACAAGATCACCGCGTCGAAGACGGCGTCGGCGTAAGGCATGCGATAAATGTCGGCCCGCTGCAAGCCCAGGTCGGGCGCCGGCGCCAGGTTGCGTCTCGCTTGCCGCAGCACTTCCCACTCCAGGTCCGCGCCCACAAGCGCGCAGCCGCTGACATGGCGCAGCATATTCAGGTAGAAGCCGCGCCCGCAGGGCAGATCGAGGATGCGCATGTCGTCCAGTGGCTGCACATACTCGAAGATCGTCTTGACGCGCCGCTTGAAAGCCATGTCCGCTTCGTTGCGCGTCATATAGGCGATGACTTGAGGATCGACCACAGCGTCTCCCTGGCGAAGCGCTCGGCTCCTGGCGGGACGGTCAATAGCGCCTCCGCAAGCTCCGGATGCGGCAAGAATTCACTCTATCACATTTTCTTCGAGGCGCGCCCGCAGCAAGCGAATGCTAGTCGGCTTTCGCCCCGGGCCGGGCATGTTCGCGCAGGACCGCCTCGTACTGGTTCACGCACTCTTCAAATGAAAAGATCCGGGCGATTTCGTCGCGAGGCCGGGTGTAGCGTTGCGGATCGGCCAGCACAGCCAGGGTCGTCTCGCCGATGGAGCGGGGGTCGCCCGGCTGCGCCAGTTTGCCCATGCCGGTGATGCTGACCGCCACCCGCCCGCCGGCAATGTCGGTCATCACGACGGGCGTGCCGCAGAGCATCGCCTCGCCTTGCACCAATGGGAAGCAGTCGCTGTCGCTGGGCATGACCAGCACATCGCAGGCGGCGTAGAAATTCGCCAGTTCCTGCTTGTCCTTGATGAGCCCGAGGAAGACAAGCTGCGATCGGTAACGCTCGACGAGCTGGCGATGGCGCTCCCAGGTGCCTTCATAGCTGATCTCGTATTCGCCGGCGAAGACGATGCGCGCGCCGGGATGTTCGCGATTGATGACATCCAGCGAGCGAATGAGCAGGTCGGGGCGTTTCTCCTGCACGAAGCGGCCAGCGTAGCCGATTACGGGTCCGCCTTCATGCGCCCACTTTTCACGCAGGACAGCGGCGCGGGCCGGGTCCGGCACGGGGATGATCATGGGCGGGTAGATGATCCGGACTTTGTCGCGGAAGGGCAGCAAATAATATGAGTTGTCGGCGTAGTCGTCGCTGAGCCCGATGATGCAGGGGACGCGCTTCGCCATGTATTTGTAGAACGCGAACATGATTTTTGTGATCATGTCGTTGATGAAGTTGCGCGGCAGGATCAAATCGCCATGATGCGTCGGCACGATTTTGAGGCCTGTCGCCCGCGCCAGCGCCGCCACCAGCGCCGTCTCCAGCAAGGGAATGTGCATGTTGACGACATCGTGCTCGCGCAGCAAGCGAAAGAGCGCCCAAGGGTAGCCGGGCATAATCCGCCCCCGGCTCAAGGCGATCGGCGCCCACAGCCTCAGGACGCGCACGCCGTTCAGCCAATCCTCGCCCCGCGGCAGATCCCGCGAATGGCGCGAGGCGACCACTGTTACGCTGTGGCCCCGCTTGGCCAGCTCCTCCGCCAGCATGCGCACATAATGCGTCAAGCCGGTGGAATGCGGAAAATAATACAGCAGCAGAATGAGGATTCTCAGCTTGCGTTGGGATTTCACGGTCACTCGGTCAGTCGCTTGTCGGCGCGAGCTTATCTTATCATGCCTGCGACAATCGCACGCGGCCCGCGCCCGTCATACTCAAGCGCCGCTCTGAAGGCCGCGCCATGCTCGCCGGCGAGCGCTTGACAGCCATGGGGGCGTCGGCTACAGTCTTGGCTGCGCGCGGGTATAGCTCAGCTGGTAGAGCGCCTGCTTCCCAAGCAGAAGGTCACGGGTTCGAGTCCCGTTACCCGCTTTCGCCGCCTGGCTCGCTATGGGCCGGGCGGTTTGCTTGTACCAGGCATTGACCGAAGCCGACGAGCCCCCTACAATGACGCGCTGTTGCGGAAGAAGAGTGGGGCGCCTTCGAGGCGAGTCCAGGAGAGTCGCATCATGGCAGAGTTCCAGCTGGCAGCGGAAGCGCGCGAGACCCTTGGCAAGAAGAATCGTCAATTGCGGCGGCAGGGGCTGGTGCCGGCCATCCTCTATGGACCATCCACCGAGCCGCTCAGCATCCAATTCCCCTACCGCGCCGTCGAAGTCACCTTGATGACCGCCGGCGGCACCAACCTCATCGACATCGAGGTCAACGGCGAAACCTACCCGTCCCTGGCCCGCGAAGTCCAGCGCGATGTCGTTCGCGGCGACATCTTGCATGTGGATTTCCTCGCGGTCGACCAGAGCCAGCGCATCAGCGTGGAAGTGCCAATCGAGACTGTCGGCGAGAGCCCGGTTGTGGCTGCCCGCGAAGGCATCCTCATCACCGGCAGGAGCTCGCTCACTCTCGAAGTCTACCCGAGCGACATTCGCGATCGCATCACGATTGATCTCACCCGCTTGACCGAGCTGGGCGCGGAGGTCTTGGTGGGCGATCTGGAATTCGGCGAAAGCGTGAGCGTGCACAACGACCCTAATGAGATGCTGGCCAAGATCGTGCAGCCGGCCGCCGCCCGCGCCGAAGAAGAACTCGACGAGCTCGAGGGCGAGGGCTTGGAAGAGGGCGAAGCGGGCGAAGACGAGCCGGTGGAAGAGACCGACTAAATCAGCATTTTTTGCCCCTTGTCCGGGGGCGAGTCTGCCGGGCTGGCATCTTCAGGCGACGGCGTCGCCGGCATAATGGCGATGCCAGCCACCTCATCGTCCTCGTCCAGCTGCATCATGATGACGCCTTGGGTGTTGCGCCCGGTCTCATTCACTTGGGAGAGATCGGTGCGGATGATCTTGCCTTTGCGGGAAATGAGCATGATGCCGTTGCGCGAAACCAGGACGAAGTCGTCGCCCTCGCGGACGCAGCGCACGGCGATGATTGGTCCGGTGCGCTCGTTGCGTTTCAGTGTGCGCAAGCCCTTGGCCATGCTGCTGCGACGCTGACTGCGGTATTCGCCGATGGCGGTGCGTTTGCCGTAGCCATTCTGCGTGACCACCAGCACATGCGTATGGTCGGCGCTGGCAATGTCGACGCCGGCAATTTCGTCGTCCGGCTCCAGGCCCATGCTCATCACCCCGGCCGCCGCCCGGCCCATGGCCCGCACATCGCTCTCGTCGTAGAGGATAGACTGCCCGTTGGCGGTGGCGACGACAATGCTCTGCGCGCCGGTCGTCCATTTCGCCCAGCGCAGGGAATCGTCTTCCGCCAGGCCGATCGCGAGCAGGCCGTTGCGCCGGATGCTGGCGAACTCAGCCGCTTCGACCCGTTTGATGCGCCCGCGCCGCGTCGCCAGCACGAAGTAGCCGCTCGGGTTGTCCAGCAGGTCTTCCGGCGCCGCCAAAGCCGCGGTCACCCTTTCGTCGCCTTCCAGGGGCAGCAGGCGCTGTGTCGGGATGCCGCGGCGATCGCGCTGGGTATTGTGAATGTCATAAGCCTTGCTCGAATACACCCGGCCGCGGTCGCTAAAGAAGAGGATGTTGTCGTGGCTGTGGGCGAAGAAGATATCCAGCAGGGCGTCGTCGTCTTTGATGGCCATGCCGCGCATGCCTTTGCCGCGCCGCTTCTGCGCCCGATACTGCTGTGCCGCCACCCGCTTGATGTAGCCGTTTTCCGTCAGCGAAATAACCACATGCTCCCGCCGGTAGAGGTCGCCTTCTTCGCTGTTGAAGTCGTCGTTCACCAGCGCCGTCTTGCGCTCGTCGCCATATTTCTCGGCGATCTCGCGGACATCGTCGCGGATTAGCGCCAGGATCTTCTCCTGCGAATTGAGCAAGTCTTCCAGGTACTCGATTCGGGCGCGCACGCTGTCGTGCTCTTCCTGCAGCCTCTGGCGCTCCAGAGCGGCGAGGCGGCGCAGCTGCATATCCAGGATGGCATTCGCTTGAATCTCGTCCAGCTCCAGATCCGCCATCAATTGCTGGCGCGCGCTTGCGACATCGCTGGACTCGCGAATTATGCGGATGACCTGGTCGATGTTGGCCACCGCTTTGAGCAGCCCGCTGAGGACATGGGCTCGGGCTCGCTGCCGCGCCAGGTCGTGCCGGGAGCGCCGGACGATCACTTCTTTGCGGTGCTCAATGTAGATTTGCAGGCAGCGCTTCAAGCTCAGGGTGCGGGGCTCGCCATTGACCAGCGCCAGCATTTGAATGCTGTGCGTCGTTTGCAAATGCGTGAAGGAGAAGAGCTGGCTGAGCACGCGCTGATACTGGGCGTCGCGCTTCAGCTCCACCACCAGCCGCATGCCTTGCCGGTCGGACTCGTCGCGCAAGTCGCGGATGCCCTCCATGTAGCCGTCGCGGACCAAGGCGACGATGCGCTCGATGATGCCGGATTTGCTGGTCTGGTAGGGCACGGAGGTGATGACGACCCGCGCCAGATCCGGGTTTGGCGGCTCGTCCTCATCGGATTCGCCCAATTTCAGCTTGATGAATTTGCCGGCCGCGTCCTCGCCATGAAAGGTCGAGCGGACCGTCACCCGGCCTTTGCCGCTGGCGTAGGCCGCTTGCAGTTCCGCGCGCAAAACAGGCCCCGCCCCGACCGTGGCGCCCGTCGGAAAGTCGGGACCTTTGACGAAGCGCATCAAATCGGCGACGCTGACTTCGTCAACGCTGCTGTAATGGTCGATCAAATAGACGATGGCGTCGGCCAGCTCGCGCAGGTTGTGCGGCGGGATGCTGGTGGCCATGCCGACGGCGATGCCGCTGGCGCCATTGAGCAGCAGGTTGGGCAAGCGCGCCGGCAAGACTGTTGGCTCTTCTTGAGCGCCGTCATAATTCTCGGCGAAGTCGACCGTGTTCATGTTAATGTCGGTCAGCATTTCGCCGGCGATGCTGGCCATGCGCGCTTCGGTGTAACGCATGGCTGCCGGTTTGTCGCCGTCCTGGCTGCCAAAGTTGCCTTGGCCATCGACCAGCGGGTATCGCAGCGAAAAGTCTTGCGCCATGCGCGCCATCGCGTCGTAGACCGCTTGGTCGCCGTGGGGGTGATACTTGCCCAGCACTTCGCCGACCAGCCGCGCGCTTTTCTTGTAGGCGCTGCCAGGCCGCAAGCCCATGTCGTGCATGGCGAAGAGGATGCGGCGGTGCACCGGCTTCAAGCCATCGCGGGCGTCGGGCAAGGCGCGCGCCACAATCACGCTCATGGCGTAATTGAGGTAGCTGCCGCGCATTTCTTCGTTGATGGTGATCTGGCGGATGTCGCCGGCGCCGTTTTCCGCCAGGTCCGCTTCGATTAGGTCCATCGCTCGCCGCCCGTCATGTCGCTGTTCGGCATGTCATTTCGCCGCCTGCTTGCCCTCGCTGCCGCCTTCGCCAAGCCCGCGTGAAGCAAGCAAAGCCAATAGCAGCGGCGACGATCAGGCGACGCAATTCTCCAACCCGATTTTAGCATACGCGGGCGGCAAACGCCACTTCCGCAGGCCAAGCTTCGCGCTCTCTGCCGGGGCGCGACGCGCTCAATGCCGCCGGCGGATTCCGTGGCGGCGGGCTTGGCGACTTGATACAGAAAGCGCCGCGACCGGGTGGAAAAACCTCAGATCCGCCTTTTGCCTCCCGATTCTGCTTGCCACTCGCGCGCGGGTTGCGTATACTATTGCCAAGCGGCAGCCGCCCGGTTTATGTATCTTGCCTATTTGCAAGATGGCTTACGCGGCTGTTGGCGATCGATCTTCGTCAAGATTCTTGGGAGGAATCAAAATGGACAGCGATGATATGAGGAGAGGGATTCTGCCGGGCGTGATCGCCGGCTACATCTTCCTCGCCTATGCGGGGCCAGGGATGCAGGACACGGTCGGCGGCATGATCGGCGCTGACGCCTTTATCGGCTTCATCTTGCATGTCGTCATCAGCATAGTCATCGGCGCGCTTTACACCGGCATCTTCATGAAATATGTGGACTTGGGCAATCCGCTGCTCAACATCGCGGTTGGCGGTTTGATCTACGGTCTGATCTGGTGGATCGTCGGCGGCAACATCATCATGCCGATTGTGGCTGGCGGCGATGCGCTGCAGCTTACGATAGGTCCCAGCTTCTACGGGCACATCATATTCGGTCACGCGCTCGCCTTCATCGTCGTGCTGCGCGACGCAGCCCTGGGCATGGGTGGCGCCGGCAAATAGAGCCGCCGCGAAATTCAAGCCAATCACGAGGCCGGGTCCGCGAGCTGAATGCGCGGGTCCGGCTCTTTTTTTCGCGCTCCGCCGCTTAGCTGGCGCGCTTCCACAGATCCCCAACCAGATTGAAATGCACGATCCGCTGTTCGCCGCCGCCAAGGAGGACGGTCGCCCGCAGCTGATGCCCGCCTGCCGCCGTCTGCCATGCCAGCGCCTCCAAGACGGCCTGCGCGCTCGCTGAAACGCCCGAGGCGAATCGGTCGCGGGCAAGCTCCAAGGCAGCGTCGGCGGAGGCGTCGTAGAGCGCGAAGAACGCGGCTGCGTCGCCAGCGGCTAGGAGCTCCGCCTCCAGCTTCAGTCGCCATTCGATGATGTCGCGCCAGTCCAGGTCCGCGCTGCCCAGTGGCTGGTCGAGGGCCCGCGCCAAGACTGACATGTCGCTGGTTTCGGTCAGCCGCGCCAGCATGTCCGTCACCGTGTTCGCGCCATAATTCAGCGCCAGCGAGCTTATCAGCCGCGAATCGCGATCGGCGCGCGTGAATTGCTCGGCGAGCCAGAGAATGGACGATCGGCGCAGAAACCAGGCATCGCTGGTCGCGCTCGGCCTCAATCCACCGGTATGCGCCGCGACCATCCGCTCCGCCAGCAGCTCGCTCGCGCGCGTTCGCAGGGCATCGTCGAAGGGCAGGTCGGTGCGGGCAATATCGACATAGGGCGAGCGAATCACCAGATTCTCGCCAGCCTCCCAGGCGATGGGCGCGGAAGCCGTCGGCCTGATCTCGACGCTCAGAGTCTTCCATGCGCCGCAATCCAGGATGGCGCAGCCGCTGGCGATCCAGCCAGCCAGTTCCTCGCCAACTTCTCGAGCCAGCCGCTCGTCCACGGTCCGATAGCGCACCGTGAGGCCGCCGCTTTCGTAACTGGCCTCTTCGCCCCAGAAGCTGAAGTCCGGCGGGATGCGTCGCCAGCCGGCGTCGCCGCGTCGATAAAACCATAACCGCGCGTAGGGCATGCCGCGCAAGTCCTCTTGCACGAGAACGCGAGCCCGCTCGCCCTCAATGGCCAGATCCAGGATATCGCCTGTCAGCGCAATCACGCCCGCGCGCTTGAGCTCGTCGTACTGGAGAAAGCGCGCCTGCTGCAGCCCGAGCCAGGCGCTGTCGGCCGAGTCTTGAAAGCGCAGGAAGCTGTTCATATCGCCAATGCGGATGGCGGCGACTTCGGCTTTCACCGTGTCCTGAAGAAGCTGCGCGTAAGTCCGTTCGATATCCTGCAGGCGCTGGCGGATCAATACCGCGCCGCCGGCAGCGCCGACCAGCAGCGTCAGCGCGAGCAAGAGCAAGACCAGCCAAGCCCGCCGCCGGCGTCGCTTCGCCAAATCGTCTTCGTCGGCCGAGCGCTTGATCGCCCGCGACTCGATGTCCCATTCCAGGCGAATCCGGCTCATGTCGGTTTTCCGCCGTCGCCCTCGGGCAGGAGATCGCCGGCATAAACGCGGTGCAGGCGACCGGCCGCGTCCCGAATGACAAGCGCGCCGTCGGCTTGCGCGTCCACAGCCGTCCCGCGGATGCCGTTGATATGCGCGGGCGCATTCAGGGTCGCCAGTCGCTCGCGCCAGGTCGAGAAGGGCAGGTCCGTTTCCAGGAGTCCGCGCCAATGCGCGACGCGCGCGAGCAAGCCCGCGATCAGGCGCGCCCGGTCCAGGGGTCGGCCGGCCGCTGCTTCGAGGCTGGTCGCGCGCTCCGCCAACTGCCCGGACGGGAAACCCAGCCCTATATTGACGCCTATGCCGAGGGCGACGCCCGCCAGCGCGCTGCCCCGCCAGACCGGCTCCGGCAATACGCCGCTGACTTTCTTGCCGCGGACCAAGACATCGTTGGGCCATTTCAGCGCGACGGCGTCGCAGCCGCAAGCGCGAGCCAAGTCGTAAACGCTAAGCGCGCCAATCATGTTGACGCGGGGCAGGAGCTCGGCCGGCGGCTTGAGGATGACGGAAAGCGCCAGCGCGACATCCGGTGGCGTATGCCATACTTTCCCATGCCGGCCCCGGCCCCGAGTCTGCTCGTTGGCGATGACCGCCGCGCCTTCTTCCGCCCCCGCCAAGAGCCATGCTTTGGCATTGTCGTTCGTGCTGCCAATGCGCTCAAAGTAGCGGAAAGGCTGGCCGAGGCGCCGCTCCAGGGCGATTTGCGTCAAGCTCATGCGTGCCCGCTTTCCAAGTCCATACTCCGCATTGTAGCAGACTCCGCAAGGGCGCTAGAATAGACGGACGCGCGAAAGGCCGGGCAAGACAAGGCGAGCGGAGCATGAATCAAGTCTTGGCGCCCTGGCGCATGGAGTGCCTCCGCGGCAAAGGCAAGGGCCGGGATGGCTGCGTCTGCTGCCAGTGCGCCGCCCAGCCGGATGAGGACGCCGCCCAGCTCGTCGCCGCCCGCTCCGAGCATGTTTTCGCCGTTTTGAATCGCTATCCCTATACTTACGGGCATGTCATGATTATCCCGTACGCGCACATCGCCAGCTGCGAGGCAACGAGCGCCGCCGGCCTCGCCGACCAGATGACGATGGCGAATCGCGTCATGCAAGCCCTGCCCGACACCCTGGCGAATGTATGCCACGCGCTGCGCGGCGTCATGCAGCGGCTCGACGCCTGAGCGCAATCGCCAAGCCCGCCATAGCCCATATGTCCATGCCCGCTCACATCAAGATTCGCCAGCGCTGGCTTGAACGCGAGGCGCTTTGGCTGTTGATCGCGCTGCTGGCGGCCGCGCTGACACGCTTCTGGCGCAGCGACATCGTCGAGTACTTTCACGACGACGCCATGCTCGCCAGTCTGGCGCTGGAGATGGCGGCCGGGACGCGCTTCCCGCTGACGGGCATCTTGTCGTCGACGGGCATACCCAATTCGCCGGTCAGCGTGTATCTGCTGGCGCTGCCCTTCGCCTTCACCAGCGAAATTCAAAGCGCAATACACTTTGTCATGCTTTGGAACACGCTGGGCGTGGCGCTGCTCTGGCTCATCGCGCGGCGCTACTTCGGGCGGACGGTCGCCGCGATCGCCAGTCTCGCCTACGCGCTCAACCCCTGGGCTGCCCTCTTCAGCCGCAAGCTCTGGGCGCAGGAGCTGCACACGCCGATTTTTCTGCTGGCGCTGCTGGTCTTGCTCTATGGCTATTTTGAGACGCGGTCCTCAAATCGACGCCGCCTCGCGTTTCTGGCGCAGTGCTGCGGGCCGCCGCTGCTGCTGATCGCCGCGCAATTTCACTTCGCCGCCGCGCCCCTGCTGCTGCTTTTCCCGCTGGCGCTCTGGGCGGGTCGCCGACGCCTCGACAAGCGCGCCTTGGCCAGCGCCATCCTGCTGTGCGCGCTTGCGCTGCTGCCCTACGCCGCCGGCCTGACGCGCACGCTGGAGGCCGACCCGACGCGCATCTCGGACGCGCTCGCTCGCTCGGCCGACAGCGCGCCGCAGTTCAGTCTCGCCTCCATCAGCGCCGCGATTCGCCTGGCCACCGGCTGGGATCTGGGCAGCTGGCTCGCGCCTGGATTGCCGCTGCAAGCTTCGCCCTTGACCTTGCTCGCTCTGCCCCTGATCGGCCTCGGCATGCAGGCGCTGTGGCGAAAATGGCGAAGGCTGGCGGCGCCCATCTTGATCTGCGCACTTTTGCCGTACTTGATCTTGCTGGTCGAATGGACGCCGGTTTACATCCATTACTTCATCCCGTCGCTGCCAGCGCTGGCGCTTCTGAGCGGCCTGGGCGCGGGCCGGCTCTTGGGCTGGGCCGGGGCGAAGTCCTGGCTGCGCTCTGTCGTTTTGCTCGGCCTCGCCCTCATGTTCGCGGCGCAGGCACTGGAGTTACGCGGGGCCATCGACCTGGTCGCAGGCCAGCACATTGACTACCCCGGCTTCACGACGCCCCTGGCGCGGCTGCTGCCCATTCGCGAGCGGTTGGCGCCTGCGAAGGACGCGCTCGTTGTCAGCGGCGGCATGGCCTGGAATCTGCATCACGAAGTCGCGGTCTGGGACACCCTGCTCTGGGACGAGGTCGCTTGCGTCCGCACTCTCGTCCCCGAGGGCTACGCCGTCTTTCCAGCCGGTCCATTTGTTGCGCTGGTCGCGCCCGATGCCCAGAGGGGACCGTCATTGGAGCGTTACCGCCGCGACGACTTTCTATCCTTTCCCACGCGGGCCGGCGGCCCAGTCTACGAGCTGCATCAATGGGAGTCGCCACCAGCCTGGACAGGACCGCCGCTCGCCCGCATCGAGCCGCGGCGCTTCGAAAATGGCGTGGAGTTGACCGGCTTCCATTGGGGCGACGATCGCGTCACGCTGGAATGGGCTCTGCCCGGCCAGCGCGTCGGCGCCGATTATCAATTCAGCGCCCAAGCCTTCGACGCCGCGGGCCAGCGACTGGCGCAGCTGGACGCCACCTTCTGGCATGGCAGGCACTGGTGCGCCGGCGATCGGCTCTTGACCTGGGGGCCAATGCCAGACCAGGCGAACGCGGCAAGCTTGAAAGTGGCGCTGTACCGTCTGGGGACGGGGTCGGCGGCAGGACGCGCGCTCAACGCCCAGGTTCTGGACGAGATGGGCAAGCCCCAAGGGCATAGCGTCGACATCCCGCTGCAAGGCGGGGCTTAAGCGTCGGTGGCGGTCGCGCTTTCCTCGGCGCCGGCTTCGGCTTCGGCGGTCGCGGTCATATCAAGCAGCGCCTGGGCGATATCCCAGGGGATCGTATAGGCGTCGAGCAGAGTCTCTTCCGCCAGCGGTTCTTCCGGCATCGCCGTCTCCTCCGCGCTGTCCGCCATATCCGCCCCCAGCGGCGTCGCGCCCGGTTCGGCTTCCGGTTCCGGCGGGCTCGCTTTGAACTCGGCCCGCGGATAAGTCAAGCCGTCGTTGATGTAGAGCCCGACCGAAACGCGATAGTCCAGCATGGGGCGCTCGGCGGCGAAGCGGTGCGCTGTCGTGAAAGTCTCGCCCCAGCGCCAATACTTGGTGGGCAGGCGCGGCATGCGATCGTCCTGGCTGCGCAGCTGGCCTTCCTCGTCCAGCAGATGAGCGAAGACGGTATAAGACTCGTCCGGCGTCGAATCCGCCTTCCAGCTCAAGATGATTTCGTTGAGCTCCAGATCCAGCTGAAAAGCCTCCAGGCGGATGACCTCGTCGAAAACCGGCTGCGCTTCCAGCGGGATCTGTGAAAAGCCGGTGTCGGCGGTCTGGATGCCGGCCGTCGCCACCGCGCCCAGCCGCAGCAGCACCGGCTCGACGACTTTGCCGTCGACGCCGCGGGCCGGGATCGCGCGGTCCTCGGGCGGCGCCCGCCATTCGACGCGCAAATCGAAGGGGTAGCGTCCGTAAGCGGCCGGGCTGATGACGATCTCGAGCTTGTCGGGATAAACGGCGCCTGCTTGCCAGGCTGAAGTGCGCAGCGCGCCCGCGCCGGGGAAGCTGGCGTAGCGGCCGATCTCTTGCCGATAGTCGTCCAACAAGGTCAAGCGCATGCTGGCGTCGCTGGCCGATCGCTCCAGCACTTGCCAGTACAGAGTAAGCCCGACCCTGTCACCCGCCGAATAGCGCCGGTCTATGCGCTCGTAGCCGATCAAGGCGAGATCGCCGTATTCCGCGTAAATGGGCAGGGCGCCCGCGGGCAGCTCGTCGACAGGGGCGGGCGCGGCGTAATGACCGGCGATGGCGGTGATGGGCGCGAAGAAGGCCGCCAGGCCCAAGAGACGCAGCTGCCAGATCATGCTTTTGCGCAGCAGCGCTTTCGGCACGGCGTCGCCGGCGCGCACAAATTCCAGGTTGGGCGGCCGCAGTGAAAAGACCACCCACCAGACCACCTCGACGAAACCGACCGCGAGCAAGGGACTCAACACGGCGATCATCGGGAAGAGCACGCGCCCGGCCGCCGCCGTGAGGCTGCTCCAGTAGAGCAAAGCGATCCAGAGCAAGAATGCCGCGCCGATCAAAGCCAGCAGCTGCGCCAGCTCGTATCGCGCGTAGGCGAAATCGCTGATCGCCAGCAGCTGCAAAATCAAGAAGACGCAGCCGATGGCGCTGAGCAGGGTCATCAGGTCGAGCAAGATGTAAAACAGGCTCGAGACTTGAATGTTGAGCGCGCCGAAGAGCCCCCAATACGACATGCGGAATTGCTGAAATTCGGCGAAGAGATCGACCAGGCTGAAGGCTGGTCCGCGCGCGCCAGCCATCTCCGCCATCGTGAGCAGGCCCAGGGGCTCGCCATAGAGTTCGGCGTTACGCAAATACCACCAGAGGGCGATCACCGTCCAAAACATGACCAGCAAGTAGAGCTGGAGCAGCAGGCCGCGGCGGTCCTGGGTCTTGCGATAGGCGAAGAGGGCCGCGCCCAGCAGCGCCGGCAAGAAGACGAGGCCTGTCAGCTTGGTCAGGCTGGTGAAGGCGAAGCAGAGCGATATCGCCAGGCTCCTGCGCCAGTCGAAGCCATCGCGCAGAGTCCGCAATGCGAGAAGGACCGTGGCGCCGTTGAGGAGCATCGCCAGCGAGTCGTTGTTGACCGACGCGCTGACGAAAATGAACATCGGGTTGAGGCCGGTGATGGCGGCCGCTACGAAGGCGACGGTCTGCCGCTGCGGCGCGATCAATTCGCCAATCTTGTAGACCAGCGCAATCGTGCCCGCCCCAAGCGCAATGCCGGCCGCGCGGGCCAGCAACACCGCCAGGCTCGCGCCCTCGAAGCGGCTCCGAGTTGCGTCGTGGATGACCAGGTTCTTGTTGCCGAACTTGGCTGGCTGGCTGGCATTGACATGGGGGTTGAGCTGGCGCAGGCTGGCGGCGTCCTCAATGTCGATTGGCGCGGTCAGCAGGGCGACAAGGGCGTAATACAGCGGCGGCTGGCTGCCATGCTGGCGATATATCGTATCCCTCTGCCAGGGATCCTGGACCGGCAGCGCGCCCTCCCGCCGCAGATGCTCGACGAAGCCGAAATGCCAGAGTTCTTCGTTCGCCTCAAAGACCGGCGTCGCCAGGGCGTAGATCGCGCCAAAAGCCAAATAAAGGGCCAGGACCCACTGCAGCGGGCTAAGCGGAATCTGCAGTTGCTCAAGCCACCGCCAGCCAGCCTTCGCCAACGCGAGCAGCCAGCGAATCGCGAGCGCGAACCGCCTCAGCCCGAAGCGCGTGAAATGCGCCCCCCTCGCCAGTTTGTCTCGCATGGCTGCGCGGTCGCTCCTTGCCTGAATGCGGTATCGTGAACAGTCAGCCTGCCCCGCAAGTATAATGCCAGTCCGCGCTCCAGCCGAATGCTCGCGCTCTCAAGACAGGGGACGGCGAGCCTCATTGCGCGCTGGCGGCGAACATCTCGCGGGCGCGCTCCACATAATTCAGCGACTGGTGGCGGAAGTACGTGTTGTAGAGCTCGGCATAGTGCCCGCCGTTTTGCATGAGCCGCTGGTGGCTGCCTTCTTCGATGATCGCGCCGTCGCGCAAGACGATGATGCGGTCGGCGCTGCGGACGGTGCTCAGGCGGTGAGCGATGAGGATGGATGTGGAGCGCGCCAGAATCAGCTCGATGGCGTCTTGAATCTGCGATTCGGTGAAAGGGTCGATGCTGGCGGTGGCCTCGTCCAGGATGAAGATGGCCGGCTTCTGCGCCAGGACCCGCAGCAAACTGACGAGCTGCCGTTGCCCGACGCTCAAGCGGGCGCCGCGCTCGCCGACGGGCGTATCCAAGCCCTGCGGCAGACTCTCCAGCCATTCGCCGTGACCGATGCCGTAAGCGATCTCGTTGATTTCGTCACGGCTGGCGTCGGGGTTGCCGTAGCGGATATTGTCGATAACTGTGCCGCTGAAGAGGAAAGGCTGCTGCGGGACGATCCCCAGCCGCGAGCGAAAATCGGTCAGATCCAGCTCGCGCGCGTCGACGCCGTCGACCAGGATGCGCCCGGCCTGGAACTCGTAATAGCGTGTGATGAGTTTGGCGATGGTGCTCTTGCCGGCGCCGGTGTGGCCCACGAAGGCGACATTCTCGCCCGGCCGGATATCCAGGCTGAAATCGCGCAGAACGGGCTGCCCGCGCTCGTATTCAAAACTCACATTCTGGAATTGGATCGCGCCCGCCATGTTGGGCAGGCGTCGGCTGGCGCGCTGGACCACCGTGTTCTCGGCGTCGATGAGCGCGAAGATGCGCTCGGCAGCGCTCAAACCTTGCTGAAACTGACTCCAGAACGAAGCCAGATTCATGAAGGGGAACCAGAAACGGTCGACGCTCTGGATGAAGAGATACCAGGCGCCCGCGCTGAAAGCCCCGGCGAGCACGGAATGCGAGCTCGTCCAGACGATGATGGACAGGGCGATGGCGGAGAGGACGCCCATGGTCGGGAAGACCAGCGACATGATCAGGCCGCGCCGCAGATTGATCTTGTAGCTCAAAATGTTGACGGCGCTGAATTCGTCGTAAATCATCGCTTCCTGGCGGAAATTCTTCGCCACGCTGATGCCGGTGACGCTCTCTTGAATGTTGTCGTTGACCACCGCCATGGCTCGCGCGCCTTGCCGCGTGACGATGCGCGCCAAGTGACGAAAAACGAGAGCCGCCAGCATGACCATCGGCATCGTCGCCAGCAGAATCAGCGTCAGCTCCAAGGAATAGCTCAGCAGGGCGCTGAGGAGAATGATGACCGAGAGGAACTGCGAGATGACTTCGCTGCCCAGCAGCATGACATCGCCAAATTCCTGCGTGTCGCTGGTGACCCGGCTGATGACCGCGCCGGTTTTGTGCCGGTCGTAGAATGCCAGGTCGCGCTCAATGGCGGCTCGAAAGCAGTCTTTGCGCATCCGGGCGACAATCCGCCCGATGACGACCACCGTGAAGCGCCGCCGTCCATAATTGGCGATGTACTCCGAGACTGTGATCGCGGTCATGACAGCCAGCAAGAGCGCGAGCGCGCCGCCGCCAGCCACCATCTCGTCCACGGCCGCGCTGATGAAAACGGGCCGCACCGCCCGCGCCATGCCAGTCAGCAGGAAACCGAGCAAACCGAGAATCACCAGCCATTTGTGCGCCGCCATGTACCGGCCGATGCGCCGGAACAAAGCCGCGTCGCCATATTGACGGTCGTATTTGTCGCCTTGCAAGCCGCCGAATATCGCCGCCATCTCAGCCTCCCGCCGCCGGCAGCGCAGCGTCGGACGAGCTGTAGCGGTCGAATATGTGCCGATACGATTCGGAGCTTCGCAGCAGCTCCTCATGCCGTCCCTGGGCGACCACCCGCCCCCGGCGCAGCACGACGATGTGATCCGCCCAGCGAATCTGCGACAGGCGATGCGTGATGAGCAGGGTGGTGCGGCCGCTGGCAGCCGACCAGATCGCGCGCTGGATCTTGTCTTCGGTGGCGCTGTCGATGGCGCTGGTGCTGTCGTCCAGGATGAGAATCGGCGGGTCCGTCTGGAATGCGCGGGCGAGGGCGAGGCGCTGTCGCTGGCCGCCGCTGAGGGTCATGCCGCGCTGGCCGATGATCGTGTCGTAGCCGGCCGGGAAAGCGGAGATAAATTCGTCAGCCTGCGCCGCCGCCGCCGATTCGACGATGCGCTCAAGTTCCACTTCGTCTCTGCCGAAGGCGATATTCTCGGCGACGCTGCGGCTGAAGAGGAAAATGTCCTGCTCGATTATGCTGATCTGCGAGCGCAGGGCTTGCAAATCCCAATCGCGCACATCCACGCCGTCCACCAGCACGCGCCCTTGATCGACATCGTAGATGCGGTTGACAAGCTTGCTCAGCGTGCTCTTGCCCGCCCCCGTCTGGCCGACGATGGCGACGGTCTGCCCTGGCAGAGCGCGGAAGGACACATCGCTCAACACAGGCTCGCCACCGTCATAGCCGAAGCTTACCCGGTCGAATTGAATGCCGCCCCGCAATGCGCCGCGATTTCCCGCCGCGTTTTGATCCAGCTTGGCGCTGGCGTTCAGCACTTCCAGGATGCGCCCGGCGCTGGCATAACCCGAAGCCAGCCGCGCCGATGAAAACAGCGATATGAAGACCGGGAACTGGAAAAGGCTGATGAGCCCGAGGAAAGCGATTACATCGCCTTCGCCAATCGCGCCGCCATTGTACATCGTCGCCGCGTGCAGCAGCGCCAGCACCACCGTCAAGCCGAAGAGGAGCACCGACAGATAGCGTGCCTCAAACTCGCCCTGTTCGATGAAGCGGTCGCTCACCAGGTCCGCCAGGCTGTTGAAGGCGTCGATCTCGCTCGCTTCCTGTGCCGCGCCCTTCACGATTTCCAAGCCCTCCAGCGACTCCGCCAGGCTCGCGTTCATGCGCCCGAAACTGTGGCGGACCTGCTGGGCGATCGGGTGCAGCCGCAAGATGAAATATATCTGCGACAGGCTGTGCGCGATTATGAAAAACAGCGGCACGATGATCAGCTGCGGGTGAATGCCCGGCGCGTAAATCGCCGGCATGATCAAGAACATGTTGGCGCCCGTGATCAAATTGACGCCCGGGTTCATCATGAAATTCATTTCACGGACATCGTTGGTCACCCGCGCCATCGTCTCGCCCACCGGCTGCATGTCGTGGTAGCTCATGCTCTTGCCGAGCAGGCTGGAATAGAGCTCGTCGCGGATGTCCCGCTCGAAGCGCTGGGCGAAGACCTCGGCCGAGAAGTTGCGCGCGAATTGCAGCGCGGAGCGAAGCGTCTGCGAGGCGATGATGAGCAGCACGCTGTTCCAGACCAGGGGCAGGGTCCGCTCGTTGTTGAGCAAGACCGCGCTGAAGGCGTCGCCGACCGCGCCCGGCACCACCCCCGCCAGATAAGCGTTGCTGAAGGCGCCCGCCACCAACAGCAAGGCGGCGATCGGATGCCGCAGAATATGCGAGACGATGAAGCGCAGGGGGCTGCTGCGGTCGCTCTGAATCGGCGACTTGACGCTGAACTCGGCGCTCATGGAGGCTCCCTGGGCTGTGGCGCAAGCAGTGTATCCGATTGTCAACGATTGCAGAATGCGCGATTTCGCCGCCTTTACTCCAGCCTGATGACCAGCGGCAAGACGCCGACCGTGCCCGCTTCAGCGACGTCGCCGCCGCGGACCGGCAGACGCTCGATCGCGCCACTGTCGTTGACGCGGTAGAGCAAGACCCAGATCCGGTACGGCCCGGCGGACGCGTCGCTCGGCAGGCGCAGGGCGCGGTTATCCCAGATCGGCGCGCCGGGCTGCCAGCTGGAAGTGGGCGCGAAGCCGGCTTGCGGTCCGCTGTCGGTTCCCTGGGTGATTGGCGGACCACTGTTTTCCGCGACGATGAACCAGGCGACAGTGTAATCTTCGCGGACTTGCGCCTCCGCCCGCCACAGCAGCGACAGCTCAATCGTCTCGCCCGGGCGGTAGACGACGCCGTTGGGCAGCTCCAGGCTGAGCAGGCGAATGCGGTCGCCATAGACGAGATTCGACTCAATGTCCCCGGCGAAAGGCTCCAGCGGATTCGGCGCCGGGCTGCGCGTGCTGTATTCGAGGAGCCTGACGCTCGGGTCCGCCGCCGACAGTGGAATTTCGCGCAATGGGTAATAATGCTGCGCCAGGTAGCGCTCCAGCGGGCGGAAACTCCAGCGCATGAAGGGACTGGTGTTCGCCAGCAGCCACAGCCGCTCGCGCTTGCCTGCCAGATGCTGGACGACGCGCAGGCTGTGCGAGTCGAACCAGGAATAGGGATTTTCGGAGAAGACGGTGGCGGGTTGCTTGGGGCTGGCGGCCTGGGCCGGGGAGCCGCTGAGCGCCACGGGGCGGGGCCAAGCGGAGTCCTGGTGATTCATGATGAAGGGGACATAATGATTGCTGGGCAAGACGAGCGCGTCGCCCACGGTCGCGTTTTCGGCGAGAAAAGCGAAGGCTTCGTGAAGCGCCGCCTGGCTGGATTGGGCTCGCGGGTCGCGCTCGTAAGCCGCGCTCAAGTTGAGCAGGGTCAGAGCCGCCAGGGCGATCGCCAGCAGCCCGGGCGCGTAAGGCCAGGGTCCGCGTGGATTGCGCAGCAGCCGAAACAGAGTCAGGCTCGAAAACAGCGCCATGAGGGCAAAACTGAGACTGGCGACGGGCTGATCGGCGCGCTGCCACAGAAATTCCAGGCCGAGATCCGCCCAGCGCCCGGGTGTCACGAACCAGCGGAAATAACGCGGCTCGAGCATGGCTGGCGCCCATTCCGCCAGGCCGCTCGCGCCAGGCGGCAGCGATTCGCCAAAGTGAATCCAGCTCAAGGACACTGCGCTGAACTGAATCCAGATGCCATAGCCAAGCAGGCCGAACCAGAGGAAGCGCAGCCAGAACCGCCGACGCGAAAGCATGTTTTCCGCCAGGGGCGCCGCCGCCAAGAGCAAGACGGGCGTCGCGGGCAGCAGGAAGCGTGGCGGAAAGCTCAAGCCGCCGAACCAGTGCCGCCCGGTCAGCAAGGCATGGCCCAGCGTGAAGCCGACCAGCAGACATGACAGGGCGATGACGAGACGCCGCTCGCGCCGCCACAGCACGACGCAGCCCGGCAGCGCCAGCAGCAAAAGCGGCGAGCTCGCCCACAGACTTGCGCCGGGGCTCAACAGATAAGCGCGCAGGGCAATGCCGATGTAGTCGCTTTCCAGGCCGATTCGCGCCAGCGGACGGCTCATGGCGGAAGAAAGCGGCGCCACGAACATGAAGAGGAACAGCAGAATCAGGGGCGTCAGCAGCGCGATCCAGGCGACCCTTCGTGCATGGCGCGACCGCGAAAACTGACCCACTGGCAAGGCGAAGACCAGCAAGGCGGGGATGGCGAGGGCGGCGCTGTATTTGGCGGCGCAGGCGAGGATCAACGCGAGGGCAGCCAGCGCCAAAGAAGCCAGACGCGTTCGTGGACTGGCTCCCTGGCCCAGCTGCAGCGCCAGGAAAGCGGCCAGCAGCAAACAGGCGGCCAGCGGCTCGCGAAAAAATGTCTGGCTGTATGCCCAGAGATTCGTGCCCAGCCCGGCGCAGACCGCCAGCAGGGCAGCCACCGCGTCGCGGTATTCCATGGCGCGCGCGAGCAGGTAAACCAAACCGGCGCAGAGCCCGCAGATGATGACATTGAGCAGCCAGACCGCATGCAGATTGCCCAGCCGCGGCAGCCACTCGGCCAGTTTGAACAGGGGAATCGCCAGCAGCGCGTTCAGCCGCTCTTCCACGGCGTATTCTGCCAGGGGCAAGCCCTGACTTTCGCGGATGCGGGTCGACGGCTTCGCCCAGTTGGACTCGTCCATCAGCCAGTCGCCATAACGCGCGGCGCTGCTGACGGCGTCGAAGGCTTGCAGCGTGTCGCCCGATTGCGGGATGGCGCGAAAGGTAAGCAGGTAGACGCTGATCACGAGACTGACCAAGGCGAGGAAAAGGCGCGCTTGATGCCTTCGGGCGGCGGCGCTCATCGCGTTGGCGTCAGGAATCCGCGCCGGCGTCGTGGGCGCTTTCCCGGGCCTGGATGATGCCGAACAAGGCCTCGGCGATGCGATGCAGGTCGTCGCGCTCTATGCCGCGGAAAGCCATCGCCAGGCGGATGAACGCGCGGTCTTCGTCGGCGTCGGCCGCGACGCCAACGCGAGCGCCGTCGTCTTCGCCGCCGGATTCGTCTTCGCGTGCCTGCGCGGGCGATTGCTCAGCAAGCAGACGCGGATCCAGGTCCAGCGCTCCCGCCAAGATCGCCAGCTTGCTCATGGGAATCCGCAATTCGCCCAGCTCGTAGCGCTCCACAGTCGCCGGGTCGAGGCCGGCTCGTTCGCTTAGCGCGCGCAGATCCAAGTCATTTTCTTGGCGCGCCCGCCGTAGCCGCAGCCCGATTACGCGCTGGCGCAGCAGCAGGAATTCGTCGCGAGCGAATGCCTCGCCATCGCCGTTCCAGCGATCGCCGCCACGGCCGCTGAAGAGCGCGTCGAGCAATTCGACTTGAGGCAAGCCGGGCGACGCTTCGCCAAGTTCCCAGGCTTCAATGTCTTGGGGGGCCAGCTGCAAGCCTTCGGCGCAGTCGGCGGGGGAGAGCGCGGCATCCTGGCGGAATTTGCGGATCAGCGCGCCCAGAACCCGGTCGCGCAGCTGGAGCGCCTCGCCATGCCGCAGCGAGCCGGGGCCCGCTTCCGGCGGACAGCGCAGCGCCTCCAGCGCGGCTCTTGTCAAGTCGGCGCGCGACATGCGGCTCCCTCGTCTCGTGAATCGCCAAGATTATAGACTTGCGCCAGCTTGCGGGCAATGCGCCGGCCGCGGTCACTCCGGCGGCTCGGGCGCTGGGCTCGGCGCGTCGGAGTCTTCCGGCGGACCATGCGTGTGAATCTTCACTTCGCGCAGTTCATTGCGGGCGTTGACCGAGATGATGGTCTTGATATCGAGCTCATCCGGTATCAGCCCCAGCTCTTGCAGGGTCCACACGGTCGTCAGTCGCCCGCTCAGGTTGGGCCATTGGTCTTTCGCCCAGGAATAGCGCTCGCGGCAGAACTGCCAGATCGGCTCTGGCATTTTCTCCCAAGTGTAATTCTGAAATTGCTCGAATATGAGATCGTCATCCGTCAGCGGGAAGAGCAGGCTGATCATCGCCCGCTGCACTTCGGCGGCGTCGCGGCCGTGCTCCAGGTTGACCCAGTTGGCGTAATACTTGTCGATGAAGGTGAAAATGCCGTAATGTGAATAGCTCTCTATTTTCTTGAAGATTTCGTCGCGGGCGTCGAAGTATTCGTGGTAAACCGCTTCCAGGTCGACGCTTGGCTCGTGGGCGATGTCGTCATCGTACTCGGCTTCCATGCGTTGCAGCTCAAAGGCGTCGGGATCAAGGTTGAAGATATAAGTCGCCAGGCGGCGGATCCGGCTGGAGTCGACATTGAAGCGGACCATGGCGCCTTCTTCAATGAGCGCGTTGACGCGGTCGATGATGCCCCGGGCGCGGGCTTTGTCGCGGGCCCGCTGGATGCCGCTGTCGTATTCCGGCGTTTGCGCTGGCACGGGGCGGTAGGCGCGCAGCTTGCTGGCGTCTTTGCGGGCGCCGCCAAAGGCGTAATAGAGCTGGAATAAAGTGATGATGACGGCCAGCACGACGATGACGCCGAGAGCCTCGGTCTTCTGGGTGATCAGCACCAAGCCCATGGCGTAACTGGCGATCATGCCGCGCAAACCCGCGAAACGCAGCGAGCGCGCTTCGGAGGACCCGGGCTGGATGCCGCGGTCGCGCAGGGCGTCATCGCGGACGAAGAAGACCGTCGTGCTGGTGATGATAAAGGCGCTGACGAAGCCAAAGGCGTAATAGGCTTCCACCACCACCACTTCGCGGATCAGCGGAATGGCGGCCGCCGAGAAGCCCCAGATGACGGCGATGCCGATGCGGTCGTTGGCGAAGAAACCGGGCAAGCGCCCCAGTTTGGCGGCGTTTGCAGCCACCGCCGCGCCGCCCACATAGCCGCCACCCTGCGCCAGCAGCAAGATAATCGCCAGCAAGAGCGCCGCCAGCGACAGGAGACTTTGGCCGCCCGTGCCGCTCAGCGCCGATGCCAGAGCCCGCGCGACGGCAATGTCGGCCGCGATCTCGCTGATGGCGTCGGCGCGCTCAATCGACGCCATCGAACCGCCGCTTTCATCGTCGGGAGGATGCTCCGTTTCGCGCTCGTGGAGCAGACGCTGGTCATAGAACGCTTCGGCCGCTTCCACATCCCGCAGACGCGGCCGGACCTCGTCTGGCTGGACGCCGCGGCCGAATGACTGCGCCGCCACGATCTCGTACTCGATGAGCAGGGTGCTGTAGCCCTCGGTGGACGGGATTTGCCAGGCTCGCGCCGCCAGCAGCTGCAGGACGCCCGTCCCGATCAAGAAGACCGCCGCCAGCGTGAGCGCCGTGTTGATGACTTTCCACTTGGGGCGGGCCGCGTGCTTGCCACTGGCCGGGATCACCTCATAGCCGGAAAAACCGAGCATGGCGCTGCTCATCGAGCGGAAAAAGAATTGAAAGAAGAGCACGGAGCCGATCGCCGGGGCGTCGCCGGCCGCCCGCACCACATGCTCCACCACCTGCGCTTCTTCCAGGCGATGCACGATTCCGCTGGTCAAGAAAGCCCATTCCGGGTTCGCCACCGCGCTGTAGCCCACGACGGAAAGCGCCATGAGCGTGAAAATCGTGAATGCGCCGCCCCCCAGCAAGAACAGCGGCACGGCGCGCTTTGGTCCCACAGCGACCAGCACCGCCATGATGAAGAAGGCGAAGCACTCCGCGATGAGGATGCGGTAAGGCGCGAATTCCGGGAAAAGCAGCATGAGCACATCGGCGGCGGAGATCGAGCTGATGATGATCGTAAGCGCCGCGTCCAGGAAGAAGAGGCTCGTCCCCAGCCAGGAGAGCCAGCGCAGCCGTGCCGGTCCGATGGCTTCCACCAAGGGTCCGCTGCCGCCGGCCGTCGGGCGGATGTAGGCGCCGGCTTTGTAAGCGGGCACGATGCCCAAAAACAGCATGACGGAGAGCACGATGAAAGCGAGGATGGCGATGTCATGGTGGCCGCTGGCGCCATGGAGGGCGAGCAGGGTCTGGTAGGCAGCCACGCTGAAGGCATCGGCGGCGATCTCGAAGATCAGCGCGAGCACGCCCAGGCCGCTGCCGCCCAGGAGCAAGCCTTCGACCATCAAGCGCGGCAGCTTGCGCGTGGCTTCGCGGTTCTCTTGCGGGTTGATGTAACTGCGGAATACCACTTTGGCTTTCCGTGCTGTTCGCGTGGCGCTTGTTGGCTCTGATTATAGTGCCTGTCGCGCGCGGAATGAACCTGGCGTTTCGGGGAATGTCATGCACTTGGCGTCATGGTCCGCGCGCTGTTATTGAAATCGACGCGGGCAAGAGCGGCGCGCCCCTGAGGATTCGGGACTGAATCGCGCTCGTCGGGTCGCTCGGTGGGCTGACCCGCTTTGAGAAGGGCGGTTGATTCAAAAGCGCAAGCTCCCCTTCCCTGATGCTGCGGCAGGGGGAGCTTGCCTGGCGAAACTGTCTTGCGTTCAGCGCCCAAAACGCGACCGGGCGCAAAGTCGATTGTGCTTTAGCGGCGGATCTTGGACTACTCTGCCGCGTCCAGCGCCGCTTGCTGCTCGGCGATCATCTCTTCCGTGCATGCCAGCGAGGCGAGGAAGGCCATGTCGTCTTCGAGGCGATCTTCCATCGGCGCGATCATGCCTTGCCGCGCAAATTCCAGCAGCACGACCGGCGATGTTTGCGCCAGCGACACCGTGCCGTCGCTGACCACCAGCGTTGCCTGCGCCGCGTCCAGCAATGCCTGTGAAATCTCGACATCTTGCTCGGCCGCCGAGTCCAGGTTGATCCCCAGCAGGTTAGCGTTGTTGCCCAGGCCGTCGACATGGATCATGCTGGCGGCGATATCGAGCTCGCCGTTCAAGTGCCCGGCCAGCATCACGCCGAGGTTTTCCCCGCGAGCATAGAAGGAGGAATAGCCAGCGCCGATGGTGACGCCAGACAGGATCGAACCCGCGGTCGGATGGAAGACCGGGACGGCGTTTTCGTTGGCTACCGCGACAATGATTGGCAAGCTGGCGGACATCAAGTAGTCGCCAGAAATGAGCAGCGCATTGGCGCCGCGCTCAATCAAGCCTTGCGCAGCGACAGATACGTCGGAGAGCGTCGTAATGCCTGCGTCCAGAACTTCAATGCCCATTGCCATCGCCGCTTCCGTGATGCGCTCGTAGGCATATTCACCCGATGTCAACGAGGTTGCGTAGACAAAGCCGACAGTCTCCAGGTCAGGATCTTGCAGACGCAGCGCCTTGAAGACGGATTCGTACTCGGTGTGGGTCAAAGCGCCGCCGACATGATCGGGCTTGATGCAGGGCGCGTCCGCGATGCCGGCTCTGTACGGCGCTTGCACAGCGGTGAATAGCACGACGGGCGGGTCGTCCATATCGCTCGTGATGGCGGTAGCGGCTTGGGTGACTGGCGTACTGAGCGTGACCAAGACATCCACATCCCGGTCCAAAGCCGCCTCGACAATATGCGTGACTGCCTCTGTCGAGACATCGGGCAAGGGCGACGCTTGAACATTCGCCAATGCTGTGGTCAAATTCGCCGCCATGAACGAGACGAATCGCCAGCCCAACCGGGCGCATCACCAGCTCAATCGCCTGTCCTGGAACGCGGGCACGAAGGCGCACAACAGCCACAAAGGCGACCAGGCGCGTTTCTTCCGCGATGGCGGCTGTACGCTCTTCCCGGAAGAGAAGGCGCTGCTGGGCGACCTGGCGGGCAAGAGCCTGCTGCACTTGCAATGCAACAGCGGGCAGGACAGCCTCAGCATCGCCCGGCATCTGGGCGCGGATGTGACCGGCGTCGACATCAGCGACGAAGCTGTCCGTTTCGCGCGGCGGCTCTCGCGTGAAAGCGGCATCCCGGCCGAGTTCGTTCGCGCCGACATTTACGATTTCTTCGTCGAGAGCGACCGCGAATTCGGCTGCGCCTTCGCTTCTTACGGAGCGCTCTGCTGGCTCTCCGACCTGGAGGCTTGGGGGAGGGGCGTCGCTGGCATGCTTGCGCCCGGCGGCCGCTTTGTCTTGGTGGACTTTCATCCCGCTTTCGCCATCGTCGATGAAGACTGGCGGATTCGGCATGCCTACATGGGCGGCGTCGCGACCGAGTTCGAGTCCGGCGTGGGCGATTATGTCGCCTTGACCGGGTCCGCCGCCGAAACGGACAGCTTGGATCCAGGTATCCAGGACTTCGTTAATCCCCATCCGGGCGTCGAATATCAGTGGGGCCTTGCCGAAGCAGTGATGGCTCTTGTCGGGGCGGGCCTGGAGCTGCGGCAGCTGGCGGAATACAGCCACTGCAACGGCTTCAAGCCCATGGCCGACATGCGCGATCTGGGCGGACGCCGCTATGGCATGCCCGCGACCCTGCCAGGGCAATTCCCGCTGATGTTCAGTCTGGTCGCCGAGCGCCCGGCGTGAGCGAAAGCCTGCCAGGCGCGCCCGAAGCGACCGAAGCCCTGCTGGCCCGCAGTCTCTTTGGTTTCGCGCTGCTAGCCTGGCTGCCGCTGCCGCTCGTCTGGATCCTGATCTTGCTGTCGCCGCCGTCGCCCGCCGCCGCATACGAAAGCCTGCGTCACGCGATCGCCCTCGGGGCCGGCATCGCTGGCGCCGCCGGGCTGCTGCTCACGGCTCTTGCCTATCGCTGCGATGAAGCCGCTTCCAGGCGGGTCGCCCGTCTTCTCATTCGGCTCTTCGGGCATCCCTGGCGCGCTCTGCTCTTCGCCCTGGCGCTGCTGGAAGCGAATATCCTGGCGCTGCTTGCCCTGCGCGATATCGCCCCGTCCATCGTCACGCCCTTCCGCCTGCTCCTCTTCTTTTGGTCGCTCGTATTCGCTGCCCTGCTGCTGACGGCGAATTGGCGGCGCGCTGCCGACGCCTTCCGCCGCCGGCGCGATTTTCTGGCGCTAACGGGCATTTGCCTGGCGGCGATCGCGCTCTGCGGGCTGCTGCTGATCACGACGAGCCGACTGCTGGACGACATGCGCCTTAACGCGCGGATTCGCGGCAGCCTCGATTATCGCGAGCTGGAATTCGTCGACGATGGCGCCGCGCCCGAGACAAGCGCGTACCTGGAAGAGCAGAGCCAGATGCTGGCCCGCTGGCTGCCCTACAGTTATTGGACAATGTCGCCCTTCGCCGGCGCATACATCCATGTCGACGAGCGCGGCATTCGCCATACGCCCGTTTTCACGAACGCTGCGGACGCGCCCCGGGTGTATTTCTTCGGCGGCTCCACCATGTGGGGCGAAGGCGCCCGCGACGCCTACACGATACCCGCGTGGTCCGCCAAGCTGCTCGCCGAAAGCGACAAGCCCGCAATCGTCAAGAATTACGCCCAATCCGGCTATGTGAGCTGGCAGGATTTGCTGCTCTTTCAGGCGCAGCTGGCCAATGGCGACGCGCCCGATGTGGCCGTCTTTTATCATGGATTCAACGATGTATACGCCGCCTTTCTGCAGGGCAGCGCGGGTTTGACCCTGCAAGAGATGCAGCGCGCCAGCGATGTGGAAATGGGACGGCTGCTGCGCCGGGGCCAGCCCATCCTCGCGCCCTTCGCCGCCGACGCCGCCGCTTACGACTGGAGCCTGGTGGCCAGCGACTCCAACAGCCCGGCGGAGATTGCCGCTCGCTGGCGCGCCAACCACCGGCTGATCCGCGCCGCCGCCACCGAATATGGCACGCGCGTCCTCTTTGTCTGGCAGCCAGCCATTTTCGCCAAGACCGCCCTGTCGCCGAGCGAAGCGCAGATCGCGCAAAAGCTGGAGCGCGAACGGACCGGCTTCAGCGCCCTGTATCAAGCCGTCGACCGCGAGCTGCGCCAGGCGGACGACATGGGGGATGTGCTCTTCTTGACCGAGCTCTTCGCCGACGAGGCCGCCAATGTCTTCATCGACATGGTGCACATCGCCGAAACCGGCAACCTGACGGTGGCCTCTGCCATCGCGCCCGCAATCGCGAGCCTGCTGGCGGAAGACTGAGCGCTGGCCAGCCTTTACTCCGGCCTTTGCGTGTCCCTGTCAATTTCGCGCGTCAGACGCAGGGCCTCGGCCCGCATCGCGTCGCTCAGGGCGAAATCGTGGCTGAAATAAGCGGACTCTGGAAAGCGGTAATTCCAGGCGCGGTAGAAATCGGCCCGCTGCTCGTCGCGGCTCAAATTGCAGTCGAAGCGCACGATATAGCCGTTGGCCAGGCGCTCGCCATGCCCATGCTGGATGTGCGCCAGCCCCCAGGCGAGGCCGCGTCCGTCGCCGCTGTCATCGAAGGCGTCCGGCAGATGCGGTCCCGCTGCCACCGGCGGTACGCTGACCTTGCCCATCACTTTGAAGTTCAAGCCATCCGGCGCGTACTGCACGGTGTTCTTCTCCGGTCCTTCGTGGCTGGCAATGGCGACGACGCCCTCGCGGAAGGGGTAGAGGAAAGTCTCGTGGCCCGAATTCGTCACCGGGTTGAGGGGCGACTTGTGGAAGGGTCCGCGCGGATCGTCCGCGATGGCGACGCCCCAGGCGCAGCCCAGATCATGCCGATAGTGCCGGCCGAATTGGACGCCCTTGTAATACAGCCAGATCTGCCCGCGATACTTCAAGACAAAGGGATCGTGCAGCTTGTGCGAATCCCAGTCGCCGAAACTGTCGATGGCGTCGGGGTCGTCCGCGTCGTTGACGAAGCGCCCGCGCTCGCCCGTCCGCAGCAGGGGCTGATCCAGCTTCGTCCAGGGTCCCGCCGGCGAATCTGCCCAGGCGAGGCCGATCTGGTGAATCGAGCGATGCCGCCAGACGCCCCGCGTGACTTGGTAGTAGAGATAATACTTGCCCGCGTGAAGCAGGATGTCCGGCGTGAAGACGGCGCGATCGTCGAAGGCGCCCTCAGGCCCGCGGCGGACGGCGGGTCCATGCTCCTCCCAGTGGAAGCCATCGCGCGAGCTGGCATGCCAGATATCGGCCATGTCCCAGTCCCAGGCCGGGCGCGTCTCGCTGGCGGCCTCGATGCCGAGCCAACGCTCCGCGGTCTGCCGCCGCGTGTACCAGACATGATAGCGGTCGCCGACTTTGATGACCTTGGAGGGGTCGCGCCGCGTGATTCCCGCTTCTTTGCCGATGCCAGCGACCCGCGAGTAACGGAAGGCGCTGAAAAACTCGCTGCCTTGATCTTTGTAAAGGCCATAACGGTCATGGACGCGCCGCGTCGCCGCGCTCAAGGGGCCAGGCGGGCGGCTCTCGTCGGGGCGTTCCGGCTCGCTGGCATAGGTCAGCGGCTCCATATTCCGCTCGTTCAGCGACAGGTCGGGCGAGAAATAGACTTCCTCCGGGTAACGCAGGTTCGTGCCGCGGAAACCGGGCCGTTCCAGACCGCGGCGCAAGTTGCAGTCGAAGCGGACGATGTACGAATTGCCGGTCTTCATCTCTTCGGTGGCGATGTGCGACAAGCCCCAAACGATGCCCTGACCGGCTTTTGTATCGCAATACGAATCCGGCGCGAACGGTCCGGCGGCCAGGGGCGGCAGAGTCACATGGGCGACCACATCAAAGTTGATTCCGTCCGGCGCGTATTGAATCGTGTCTTTCTCCGGTCCATCGTGACCGCAGATCGCCAAAACGCCTTCGCCATAGGGGAAGAGGCAAGTCTCGTGGCCCGAGTTTGTGACCGGGTTCAGCGGCGACTTGCGAAAAGGTCCTTCGGGACTCTCGGCGATGGCGACGCCCCAGCCAATGCCGCGCGAATACTTCGTCGTCCAGCCCATCGGCTGACCTTTGTAATACAGCCAGTAATGGCCGTCGCGCGCGAGAATGAAGGGGTCGTGAACTTTGTGGCTGTCCCATTCGCCGTAGCGCTGGACTTCGTCGCTGTCGTCATCGCCCAGCCACGCGCCGGGCGCACCGGGCCGCAGCACCGGCGCTTCTGACCGATGCCAGGGACCGTCGGGCGACTCCGACCAGGACATGCCGATGGAGTTGCGCGTCCGCGTCCGATACGGATAATCGACCGCTTGGTAATAGAGGTAGAATTTGTCCTTGGTCATCAAGACATCGGGCGTGAAGACCGAGCGGCCATCGTAGGCGTCTCTGGGTCCGCGCCGCGCCGCCACGCCACGCTCCACCCAGCGAAAGCCGTCCTCCGAAGTCGCGTACCAGATCTCCGCCAAGTCCCAGTCAAAGACGGGCGTATCCCAAGTCTGCTCTCGATGCGGCGGCTTGTTGCCGTGGTCGCGGTCGTTCTCCGTTTTGCGCCGCGTGTACCAGACATAATATGCGCCGTTCACGCGCAGGACGGTGGTCGGGTCGCGCCGGGTGACCCCCGCTTCTTTGCCGATTCCGCTGAGCCGGCTGTACTTGAATGTCGTATAGAATTCGCTGGTCGAATCCTGATGCGGGCCCCACTTGTCATGCAGCCGGGCATGCGCCGCGCTCAGCGGACGATCGCGCGGTTTGTCGCCGCTGGGCTCGCCGGGCAGAGGCGCTTTGTCGCTGAAAACTTTGCTTGCCAATCAAGCCTCCTCGCGGATCATGGCCGCCGCCTTTTCGCCGATCATGACGCAGGGCGCGTTGGTGTTGGCGTTGATGATATGCGGCATGATGGAAGCGTCCGCGACGCGCAAGCCCTCGACGCCATGAACCCGCAGCCGCTCGTCCACCACCGCCAGTTCGTCGCCGCCCATCTTGCAGCTGCCGGCCGGATGATAAATCGTGGTCGCGAATTCGCGGATGAAGTGTATCAACTCGGCGTCGCCAATGACATCCGCGCCGGGCAGAAACTCGTCGCCGCGCAAGCCATCAAAAGCTGTCGCCGCCGCCAGCCGCCTGCCCAGCTTTAAGCCCTCGAGCAGCACTGCCACATCGGCCTCGTCTTCCAGGCAGGCGAAATCGATCAAGGGCGCCGCCATCGGATCCGCGCTTCGCAGGCGCAGCTCGCCGACGCTTTTCGTGCTGACCATGCCGGCCAGGATGGTGAAGCCGTGGCCCGCCGGCGTCTCGAATCCATGACGGATGAACCAGTCCGGTCCAAAATGGTATTGCAGCTCCGGCGCGGGCGAGGCGGGGTCCAGCCGAACGAACCCACCGGACTCGCCCAGATTCGAGCTCAGCAGACCCATCTTGCGCTCGGCGTAGAGCCGCCGCTGCTCAGGTCCGTCTTTGGCGACGAGGCTGACCGGCGCCGGACAGTGATACGCCAGCGGGACCTGGATGTGATCCATCAGGTTTTTCCCGACGCCGGGCAAATCGACCATGAGCGGGATGGCGAGCTCCGCCAGTTGATCGGCCGGTCCAAGGCCGGAGAGCAGCAGCAATTGCGGGGAGTTGATGGCGCCGCCGCAGACGATTACCTCTGCATGGGCGCGGGCTGTTTTGCGCTGGCCCGCCTGGATGCACTCGACGCCGATGCAGCGCCCGCCAGCAAACAGCAGCCGCGTCGCCAGGGCGAAAGGAAGCGCGCTGAAATTCTCCCGCTCCAGCGCGGGCCGCAAATAACCGACAGCCGCGCTGTGCCGCCGGCCCCGCTTCTGCGTGACTTGATAGAGGCCAAAGCCCTCTTGCGCGCCATCATTGAAATCGGCCTTGTGCGCGAAGCCCAGCTCCAGAGCCGCCTCGACGAATGCCAGGCTGAGCGGATTGGGATCTTGCGGGTCGGCCACATTGATGGGACCGCCGACGCCGTGATGCGGGCTCGCGCCGCGCTCTTGATGCTGCATTTTGCGGAAGAATGGCAAGACATCGGCATAAGCCCAGCCCTCATTGCCCAGCGCCGCCCAATTGTCGTAATCCGAGGGGTGGCCGCGCTGGTAAACCATGGCGTTCATTGAGCTGGTGCCGCCATAAACTTTGCCGCGGGGCACATAGTCGCGTCTGCCATTCAAGCCCGGCTGCGGCACGGTCTCATAATCCCAGTCTTCGTCGCTGTGAAACAGCTCCGAAAAGCGGGCCGGGATATGGATGTCCGGGTTGCTGTCGGGCCCGCCCGCTTCCAGCAGCAGCACGGAGCGCGTCCCGTCTTCGCTGAGACGGCCCGCCACCGCCGCGCCCGCCGAGCCGGCGCCGACGACGATGTAATCCGCTTCAAGCGTCATCGCGCCCGCCCGCCATTTGACAGTCCTTCGGCCAGCTTCTACAATCGCGCCAGTATAGCCTGTGTCTGTGTGGCGGGCAATTTCAGGCGACGCAGCGCGACGCGACAGCGTGGAGGCAGCATGAACCAGAGCGAGCAGCCAGCCGGCTTCCCCGGCCGCCTGAGCCCGGAGAAACCGAGCGACCGTCCCTTGAGCGCCGCCACTGAGCGCCTCTACGACATGTGGACGCCGGCCCAAGACATCGGCAATCCCTTGTATTCCGTCTTCAAGTACTCGCGGGTCAGCGGCATCGGCAAAGACGAGAGCGCGTTTTCGGTTTCGCGGCGCGATCCCTCCAAGGTGCTGAAGATCGGCGACCGGTATTATGTCTGGTACACGCGCCGCCGCACGCGAGCCGAGCCCGTCGGAAGATTCAACATAGACCAGGCCGACGACGAGATCCCGGTCGTCGACTGGGACCTGGCCGATATCTGTTACGCGACTTCAAGCGACGGCTTTCATTGGGAAGAGCAGGGGGTGGCGGTGCCGCGCGCGCCCAAGGGGCAGTATGGCGACCGCTCGCTGTCGACGCCGGACGTGCTCGTCTTTGGCGGACGCTACTATCTGTATTATCAGTGCTTCACGACCATGTGGCGCGCCAACGACTGCGTCAGTGTCAGCCTGGCTTACGCCGATTCGCCAGACGGACCCTGGACGCGGCTGGACCGGCCCGTGATCCCGCAAGGCGCGGATGGCGAATGGGACAGCTGCGCGATTCACGACCCCTACCCGCTGGTGTATCAAGGCAAGATCTGGGTCTATTACAAGGGCTCGCCTGCCGACAAATCGCCGGGCGCCTTGATGCGCGCCCAAGGCGTCGCCATCGCAGAGCAGCCGGAAGGACCCTACATCAAATCGCCGCTGAACCCGGTCAGCAATTCCGGACACGAAACCATGCTCTGGCCCTGGGAGAGCGGAATCGCCGCCCTGCTCATCCTGGACGGACCGGAGAAAGACACCGTGCAATACGCGCCGGACGGCTTGAACTTCGCGCCCAAAGCGCATGTGCAGCTGGCGCCGGTCGCGCCGGGTCCATTCTGCCCGGACGCCTTCGCTGATAGTGGCGACGGACGCGGAATTACCTGGGGCTTGAGCCATATCACCGCGGACGGCGGTCCCGGCGAGCATGACTGCTTCATCATCCGCTTCGACTGCGATTTGAGCCGCGACAGCCACCGCCCGGAGTTCAAGGGCAGCAACATCCGCTTTGGAGAGGCGACCTGGTTTCAGCCCGCCACCGAATTGCCAGCCGAATGGCGCGCGCGCATCTTGGCGGAGCAAGCCGATTTCGACAAGACCACCGCCGGAACCTAGATCTCAGCGCCCCATCCAGCCGCCGTCCACCACCAGAATCTCGCCGCTTACAAAGTCCGACGCCGCCGAGGCCAAGAAGACGACGGGCCCCTTAAAGTCGTCGATCTCGCCCCAGCGCCCGGCCGGGATGCGCTCCAAAATGCCGCGGGCGCGCTCCGGGTCGTTCTGCAGCGCTTCGGTCACATCGGTGCGGATGTAACCGGGGGCGATGGCGTTGACCTGGATGCCGCGGCCCGCCCATTCATTCGCCAGCGCTTTTGTCAGTTGGCCGACGCCGCCTTTGCTGGCCGCGTAGCCCGGCACGGTGATGCCGCCTTGAAAGGTCAGCAGCGAGGCGGTGAAGACGATTTTGCCCCTGCCCCGCGCCAGCATGCCTTTGCCGATCTCGCGACTGAGCACAAACTGGGCGCTCAGATTGGTCGCGATAATCTGATCCCAGTAACTGTCGGGGTGGGTCTCGGCTGGCTCGCGCAGGACCGTGCCGGCGTTGTTGACCAGGATGTCGATGACGGGCTGCTCCGAATTGAGCCTGGAGATCAGCTCATAGAGCGCGTCGCGATTCGCCAAATCGCAGCGGTAGCCGACGAATTCACGCCCGCTGGCCCGCACATCGCGCTCGATCTCGCTGCCTGTCTTCTCAAGATTCGCGCTTACGGCGATGATATCGGCGCCCGCCTCCGCCAATGCCAGCGCCATCGCCTTGCCAATGCCGCGGCGCGCCCCGGTGACCAGCGCCGTCTTGCCGTCCAGGCGGAATTGATCCAGCACATTCATTTAGAGCTCCAGGAGTATTTTCATCACATTGCCGCCGCGTTCCATGTCTTCGAAGCCGGAGCGCAAATCCCCCAAGGGGCGAATGTCGGTGACGAGCTCGTCCAGGGGCAGCGCGCCGCTGGCAGCCAGCTCAATGGCGTCGGCGAAATCTTGGGCTTCATACACGCGCACGCCCTGCAAGCGCAGCTCGCGCCAGAAAAAGCGGAAGAGGTCGATTTGCGGCGCCTGGGCGAAGATGGCGACAATCACAGCCAGGCCCCGCGTCCGCAGCAGCTCGGTCATAATGGACGCGCCGGCCTGCGATCCACTGACCTCGAAGACGATGTCCGCGCCCGCCCCCCGTGTCCGCCGCATGACCAGCTCGACCAAATCCGTCTCTTGCGGGTTAACCGCCTCCAAGCCCAGCTGTCGCGCCAGCTCGACGCGATAGGGGTTGATCTCCGAGACGAGGACATCCGCGCCGGCCGCCCGCGCCGTCAATGCCACCAGCATGCCGATGGGCCCGCCGCCAAGGACCGCGACCTGGTCGCCCGGCTGGACATTTGCCAGGCGGACGTCGTGGCAAGCCACCGCCAGCGGCTCAATCAAGGCGCCATGCCGCAACTCCATGGCCGCCGGCATGCGATGCAGGGTGAAGGCGGGGACTGTCCAGTAGCTTTGGAAGGCGCCCGGCGCGTCGATGCCGAGGAAGTTCAGATTGTGGCAGATGTGCCCGTGACCGGCGGCGCAGGCCGGGCACTTGCCGCAAGGCGCCAAAGGCATAACCACCACTTTGTCGCCGGCGACGAAGGCATCGACTCCCGCGCCGACGCGCTCGACGGTGGCGGACATCTCGTGCCCCATTACCAGCGGCATCTTGACCCGCGCGTCCATGGCGCCGTGAAAGATGTGCAGGTCCGTGCCACAGATGCCGCAATGCGAGATCTTGAGCTGAGCCTCGCCGGGGCCGGGCGCGATCGCCTGGCTCTCGCCCAGCCTTATCCGCCGTTCGCCTTCGTAATACGCCGCTTGCGCCATCGTCTGTCCTTAACGTTTTTTGCAAAGGGGCAGCTTTACTGCTTGTAGGGGTCGGCCGCGTCGCGCAGGCCATCGCCGAAGAAGTTGAAGGCGAGCACGGTCGCGATGACGAAAACGCTCGGAATCAAGAGCCAGGGACTCTGGCTTAAGCTGCGGATATTCTGCGCGTCTTGCAGCAGCACGCCCCAGCTGACGGCCGGCGGGCGAATGCCGATCTCCAGGAAGCTCAGCGCCGTCTCCGCCATGATCATGCCGGGCACCGCCAGGCTCATCACGACGATGAGAAAACTGGCGAAAGAGGGCAGCAGGTGTTTCACGATTATGTCGTAATCACCCATGTTGGAGATCCGCGCCGCCATGACGAAATCGGCTTCGCGCAACTCCAGCAGCTTGCCGCGGATCGTCCGCGCCAGGGGCGGCCAGCTCACGATCGCCAGCACGATGGTGATGCCGAAATACACTTGGGTCGAGCTCCATTCCGGCGGCAGCGCCGCGGAAAGCGCCATCCAAAGCGGGATATGCGGGATGGAGATGAGAAACTCGATGACGCGCTGGACGACGACATCGGTCGTGCCGCCAAAATAGCCCGAGACGCCGCCGATCAAGCAGCCCAGGCAGAAACTGATGACCACGCCGACGAAGCCGATGGAGAGTGAAATCCGCGCCGCGTGCATCGTCCGCGAGTACACATCCCGGCCCAGCTCGTCCGTGCCAAAGGGGAAGAAGAGCCCGGGCTCGTCCACGCCGACCAGGTGAATGTCCGTCTCGATCAGGCCCAGCAGCTTGTAGGGCAGGCCCCGGACGAAGAACTTCAAGTAATAGCGCTTCGAGCGGTCCTCGCTGTATTCGCGCTTGAGGGTGGCCATGTCCAGGGTCTGGTCCATCGCGTAAATGAAGGGCTGGAGCTGAAAGCGCCCGGCCTCATCCACGAAGTAAATCGTGTGCGGCGGCGACTTGGCGTGTTTGACATGACGCTTCTGATAGTCGTTGACGGCGTAAAACTCGGAGAATATCGCCATGGAATACAGCAGCAGGATGACGACCGACGACGCCATCGCCAGCCGGTGCCGGCGGAACTTGCGCCAGATGAGCTGCCACTGCGAGGCGAGATAATAACTCTCGTCGAAGTCGCGCGCTTCCGGCTTGGTGGCTGCGCGTCGCCAGCCTATGCGCTGCAGCATGCGTCCCCCGTGTCTAATTCGCGCCGCGTTCCATGCGGATGCGCGGGTCCACCACCACCAGCAAAATGTCGGAAACGGTGGTGCCGACGACGGTCAGAATGGTGACGAACATCAGCAAGGTCGCCGTGAGAAAGGTGTCTTGCGTGATCAAGGCGCGGTAGAGCATGGGGCCCGCCGTGGGCAAGCCGAGCACGATCGCCGTGATCGTCCCGCCCGAAATCAGCGACGGGAAGAGCCAGGCCATGCCGCTGACAATGGGGTTGAGCGCCACCCGCACCGGGTACTTGAAGAGCAGCCTGACTTCGCCGACGCCCTTGCTGCGCGCCGTGACGACATATTGTTTGTTGAGCTCGTCCAGCAAGGTGCCGCGCAAAACGCGGATCATGCCGGCCGTGCCCGCCGTGCCGATGACGATGACGGGGATGGGCAAGTGCTTCAGCAAATCGGCAATCTTCGCCAGGCTCCAGGGCGCGTCCAGATACTCCGGCGAGAACAAGCCCGTCAGGTTCAGCCCATAGCCCTTGAAGGCGACATAGAGCATGATGAGCGCCAGCATAAAATTGGGAATGGCCAGGCCCGTGAAACCGATGATGGAAACCAGATAATCGCCGATGGAATACTGGTGCGTGGCGGAATAAATGCCGATGGGGATGGCGACGGCGTAAGTGAATATCGCGCTCATGATGGCGATGGTGAAAGTAAGGGCGAGGCGCTCCCCGATCAGGTCTCGCACCGGCTGCTGCCAATCAAAAGAGAAGCCGAAATTGCCCTGCGCCACCTGCCCAATCCACTTGAAGTAGCGCAGGAAAATCGGCAGATCCAGCCCGTATTGCCGCCGCAGATTCTCCACTTCTTCGTCGCTCAGTTCTTCGCCGGCTTGCTCCAGGCGGCTGATGTAGGTGGAGAGGTAATCGCCCGGCGGCAGCTGGATGACGACAAAAGTGACGATGGACACCATCCAGAGCAGGAAAACCAAATAGATTAGGCGCTGGGCAACATAACCTTGCATGAATTGCGGCCGCTCGGTCGTGTCGGTCGGGACTGCGCGCCAATCTTAACTTTGGCGCCGTCGCTTGTCAACCAATGGGCGACGGCGGCGCGGCGTCGCTGAATTGTAAAGCGGCGCTCCATGCGGTAGCATTGGCGGCCTTGAAAGGGGCTTGCGGGGTGGCGCGATGATAATCAGCGACTTGACGACCAAACATTATCTGCTGCCGCTGAGCCACCCTATGACCGATGCGTCGCACGGCGTCATGACCCACTTTGAAGTCGTCCTCGCCGAGTTGACAACCGAGAGCGGGCTGCGTGGGCGCGGTTACACCTACACCATCGGCAGCGGCGGGGCGGCGATTCGCGCGCTCATTGAACGCGACTTGCGGCAAGTAGTCGCGGGCGCGTCGGCTGAACGAGTCGAAGCCGTCTGGGAGGCGATGTGGCGGCGGCTGCATTATGTCGGGCGCGGCGGCCTGGCTTCATTCGCCATGTCGGCCGTCGACATCGCGCTATGGGATCTGCAGGGCAAGCGGGCGGGCCTGCCATTATGGAAACTGCTGGGCGGCTTTTCGGGCGAGGCTCGCGCCTACGCCGGCGGCATCGACTTGCAGCTCGGTCCCGAAGAATTGGTCGAACAGACGCGGCGCAACCTGGATGCGGGCTTCCGCGCCATCAAGATCAAGGTCGGGCGCGACAGCCTCCGCGAAGATGTCGAGCGCGTCCAAGCGGTGCGCGATTGCGTCGGGCCGGATATGCCGCTTATGGTCGACGCGAACATGCGCTACACGGTCGAGCAAGCCATCAACGCCGCCCGCAAATTCCGCGACTTTGACGTCTACTGGTTCGAGGAGCCGACCATCCCCGACGACTACCCGGGCCTGGCGCGCATCGCCAGCGAGGGCGGCCTGCCAATTGCCGCTGGCGAGAACCTGCATACCATTTACGAGTTTCGCCACACAATCGAGCAGGGCAGAGTCGCATTCCCGGAACCGGATGTCTCCAACATTGGCGGCATTACCAACTGGATGCGGGTCGCCCGGCTCGCTTACGCCCACAATTTGCCCGTGACTTCGCATGGCGTGCACGAGCTGCATCTGCATCTGCTGGCGGCGGTCCCGAACCCGTCTTTCCTTGAGGTGCACAGCTTTGGGCTGGAGCGCTTCATGCAGAATCCGCCGGCGCTCAAGGACGGGGTCATGCAGGCGCCGGACGCGCCCGGCCACGGCGTCGAGTTTGACTGGGAGCGCCTGCGGCGGCACGAAGTCGCCTGAAGCCGGCCGCGACGCAGCGAGCGAGCCTTGACCGCCTCATTGTGGCGCGCGGCGGCGCTGCGGTATAGTCTGGCGACATGGCGCTTGCTTGTATAATCCAGCGTGAAAGGAGAAGGTCTGCTTAGTGATTTCAGTGAAAACCCAAAAACGTCAACTGTACCAGCGAGGAAACCACCAATGAAACGACTAACCTTGATTATCGCGCTCATCGCCGCTTTGCCGCTGCTGTCGCTGCCGGGCCTGGCGCAAGACATGAGCGAGGGCGAGCTTGTTTACCCCGTCCAGTTCGCCGATCTCGACGCCTACATGGCTGCCACCGGCGAGTCCATTGACAGTTATGGCGAAGCGCCGATGCTGGCGGATATGGTCGCCGCGGGCGATTTGCCGCCGGTGGATGAGCGCTTGCCCGCGCAACCCGTCGTCGTCCAGCCGCTCGAGCAAATCGGCCAATATGGCGGCGAGCTGGCGGGACCCTCCACCAATCCGACTTGCTGCGGCTGGGACGCGCTCGAGATGCGTCTGCAGAAGCTGCTCACCATCGACACCGATCTGACCAGCATCATCCCCAATATCGCCCAGTCGATGGAAATCTCGGACGACCAGACCACCTTCACCATCCACCTGCGCGACGGGCACAAATGGTCGGATGGCGAGCCCTTCACCGCCGAAGACTTCCGCTTCTACTTGGAAGACATCCTCGGCAATAGCGACTTGACGCCCAACCCCGGCGGACCCTGGGCGGTAAGCGGCGAGCTGCCGGGCTTCGAAGTGATTGACGAGACCACCGTGCGCTACACCTACGCCGAGCCGCGCCCGACCCTGGCGATCGCCCTGGGCAGCGAAGTGGGCAACCGCGGCTTCCGGCCGGCGCATTACTTCAAGCAATTCCACGCCGATTACAACGAAGACGCCGACGCGCTGGCGGCAGAGAACGGCTTTGAAGACTGGGTGCAGATGTTCAACGCCAAGATGAGCCCCTACAACTTCACCTGGAATCTGGGCTCGGAGACGGACCCCTACGCGCCGACCCTGAACACTTTCGTCTTCGCCAGCGAGGACTCCTTCGGCAACAAGCTCTACGAGCGCAATCCCTACTTCTTCAAGGTGGATACGGCCGGCAACCAGCTGCCCTATACGGATTCGCTGCGCCGCATCCTGGTCGAGGACTTGCAAGTGCAGGACCTCAAGGGCATCGCCGGCGAATACAGCCATTATGGCTGGGGCACTCTGCTGAGCTTCCCGACTTACCGCGACAACGAAGAAGCTGGCGGTTATCGCACCGCATTGGCCGAGTACAGCCGCGGCAACGAATACTCGATCATGTTCAATTTCACGACCGAGAATCTGCCCCTGCGCGAGATCTTCTGGGACAAGCGCTTCCGTCAAGCCATGTCTGTCGCCATCAACCGCGACGAGATCAACGAACTGGTCTACTTCGGCTTGGCCAACGCCCAGCAGACGGCGCCCGTGCCTTCGTCGCTCTTCTTCGAGGACTGGATGCCGGGCCATTACGCGCAGTACGACCCCGACCTGGCGAACCAGCTGCTGGACGAAATGGGCCTGGACCAGCGCGATGGCGATGGCTTCCGCATGCGGCCCGACGGCGAGACCCTCTTCATCAACTTCCAGGTTTCCGTGCCAGAAGACGCCTGGCAGAAGATTGGCGAACTGGTGACCAGCTACTGGAACGCGGTCGGCGTCAAGACCAGCTACAAGCTGATCGAGATCGGCCTGTATCGTGAATTGCGCAACGGCAACCAAGTGGACATGGCGGCCTGGGCCGCGGACATCCTGGACATCGGCGAGATCTCCAACAGCCTGGCGAACCTGCGGCCGCATTGGGGCGCGCGCGCTTCGGGCCATCTCTGGCGTCAGTGGATGCAGTCCGACGGCGAAGACGGCGAAGAACCGCCGCAAGAGATCCAGGACCTGTGGGCGGCCGGCGAGGCTTTCCTCGAAGCGACTTACGGCTCTGACGAATGGGTCGCGCTGGGCAAGACCTTCTACAACATGTCGATGGAAGGCTTGTACCAGATCGGCACGATCCAGCGCCCGCCGCAGCCCCTCCTCTTCAAGACCAACTTGAAGAACACGCCGCCGAACGACACGACGGGCCAGTGGAGCTGGACCTACCGCCAGTGGGTGCTCTTCCTGCCCGAGCAGTGGTACTTCGAGAGCGACATGTAAAGCGCTCCAGGCCAGATTCAACTGGGGGATTGGCGGCTTTGCCAGTCCCCCTTCCTTATGAGACGAAAGGAATCTTCAAATGAACGCGAGGTTGATTGCGCTGGCGCTCTTGCTGCTGCTTTTGGGCGGAGTCGCCGCTGCGCAGGACATCAGCGAAAAGACCTACCCGCGGCAGTTTGGCTCGCCCGGCGACTATGAAGCGGCCTCCGGCGGCATGCTTGGCGACTATGCCGAAGCGCCCATGCTGGCGGAGCGGGTCGCCGCGGGCGAATTGCCTCCGGTCGAAGCGCGCCTGCCAATGGCGCCGGTCATCGTCGAGCCTCTGGACGCGATCGGGACTTATGGCGGCGAGCTGGCCGCGCCCTCCACCAGCCCGACCTGCTGCGGCTGGGATGTGAGCGAAATGGTGATGCAGAAGCTCTTCACCATCGACACCGACCTGCAGACCATCATCCCCAACATCGCCCTCGATTATTCGCTGTCCGAAGACTTGACCCGGCTGACGATTTTCCTGCGCGAGGGCCACAAATGGTCGGACGGGCATCCCTTCACCACTGAGGATTTCCGCTTCTGGTTCGAGGATATCTTGTGGAACAGCGATGTCACCGGCGGCATCCCCGGCGAATGGCGCCCCGGTAATGAAAAACCGCTGCTGGAGATTATCGACGAGACGACATTGCGCTACACTTTCGCGCAGCCGCACCCGTCGATGATCGTGCGCATGGCGAGCAATCCGCGGCATCGTGGTTTCCGCGCGGCGCATTACTTCAAGCAATTCCACATCGACTACAACGACGAAGCCGACGCGCTGGCGGCGGAAGCCGGCTTTGATGGCTGGGCGCAGCTGCTCAACGCGCGCCTGCGGCCCAACACGAACACCGGCACGACCGCCACCGACACCATCGCCGGCATCCCCACCCTGAACACCTTCATCTTCGTCAGCGAAGACTCTTTCGGCAACAAGAGCTTCGAGCGCAATCCCTACTTCTTCAAAGTCGATATCGCGGGCAACCAGCTGCCCTACGCGGACGGCTTGCGGCGCGTCTTGGTGGAAGACCTGCAAGTCCAGGACCTGCGCGCCATCGCCGGCGAATACAGCCACTTCGGCTGGGGCAAGCTGCTCAGCGTGCCCACTTACCGCGATAACGAAGAGGCGGGCGATTATCGCACGGCACTGGTCACCTATAACCGCGGCAACGAATACAGCATGATGTTCAATCTGACGCACCCCGACCCGGTCATGCGCGAGATCTTCAACGATGTCCGCTTCCGCCAGGCGATGTCGGTCGCGATCGACCGCAGCGAGATCAACGAGCTGATTTACTTCGGCCTGGCGACGCCCTCGCAATCGGCGCCGACGCCCGATTCCAGCTTCTACGAGCCCTGGATGACGGAATACTTCGCCCAATACGACCCCGACATGACGAACGCGCTGCTGGACGAGATGGGCCTGGACGCGCGCGACGGCGATGGCTTCCGCTTGCGGAACGATGGCGATACGCTCTTCATCAACATGCAAGTCGCCGTCCCGGAAGAAGCCTGGGGGCAGATCGCCGAATTGGTCGTGTCTTACTGGAACGCGGTCGGCGTCAAGACGCAGCTGAAGCTGATCGAGCGCAGCTACTACAATGAACTGCGCGGCACGGGCGGGCATGACATTGCCGGCTGGGGCCTGGACATTGTCGACATCGGCGAATTCTCGGGCGCGATCAACAACATCCGGCCGCATTGGGGCGCGCGGGCTGGCTCCAAAGAATGGACGGACTGGCTCAACAGCGGCGGCGAACGCGGCAGCCAGCCGCCAGAAGACATCCTGGAATTGTGGGATCTCAGTCAGCTTTGGCTGCAGCAGCCCTATGGCTCGGAATCCTACCTGGAAATCGGCAAGCAGTTCCACGACATGAGCTTCCGCGGCCTATACCAGATCGGCACGGTGCAGCGCCCGCCGCAGCCCCTGCTCTTCAAGAACGCGCTAAAGAACACGCCACCCAACGACAACGACGCCATGTGGAGCTTCAGCTACCGCCAGTGGGTCATGTTCATGCCCGAGCAGTGGTACTTCGCTGAAGCTGCCTGAGTCCAGGTCGAAATCGGCGCAATCCCCTCCCCGATCGCGCGGGAGGGGGTATTTCCTGCCGGCGCGTCTTGCCAAGGCGGGCGGCGCTCCAATGAAGGATTTGCAGGCATGACTCAAAGCGCGGCCATGCGGCGCTTTCACAGGCGCGACCGCGACAATCCCTGGTTCGCCAAATTCCGCTACTCGACCATAACCGGCCTGGGCTACGAACGCGGCATCGTCCGGCGCGACCCAAGCTGCATCATCCAGGTCGATGGCGAGTACTTTGTCTGGTACACCCGCGGGGCGCATCCCTGCCGAGCCGTCGGTCACGACGCCGCCAGCGAAACCATCCCCGCCATGCCCTGGGATTTGACCGATCTTTGGTACGCCACCTCCGCCGATGGCATCGCCTGGCAAGAGCGCGGACCCGCCATAGAGCGCGGACCAGCGGGCAGTTACGACGAGCGCAGTGTTTTCACGCCCGATGTCTTGGCGCATGCGGGGCGCTATTACCTCGTCTATCAAGTGACCCGCGCGCCCACTTTTCGCTGTACGCCGGAGTCGATTGCCCTGGCCTGGGCGGATTCGCCCCATGGTCCTTGGACGAAGAGCCCTGCGCCGGTGGTCGAGCCGGACCCCTCTGGCGAAGTCGATATCCGCGCCCATCCACTACAGCATCGCGCGCAAGGCACATTCGACAGCCTGCGCGTGCACGACCCGGCCCTGCTCTTCCGCGACGGCAAGTTCTGGCTCTACTTCAAGGGCGAAGGCATCGGCCACAGCAACATGGAGAGCAAATGGGGCGTCGCCATCGCCGAAGAGCCGCTGGGACCGTATGTGAAGTCGCCGCTGAACCCGATCACCAACAGCGGTCACGAGGTCATGGTCTGGAATTACGCTGGAGGCGCGGGCGCGCTGCTGACCCGCTGCGGGCCGGAAAAGAACACGATCCAATTCGCCGCCGACGGCCTGAACTTCGAGCCGATGGCCAGCGTCATCAATCCGCCGCAAGCCGCAGGCGCTTTCCGCGTCCCGGCAAGCGAGAACGACGAGCCGCTGGCGGGCTTGCGCTGGGGCTTGAGCCATGTGACCCAGTGGAGCGGGCACGAAACGCAACAGAGCCAAGACCCGCTGGGCATCGCGGCGATTGACGAGCCCTGGGATTTCCTCATCCGCTGGGAGCGCCACAGCCAGGCTCTCGGCTGGGTCTGAGCGCGGCCGCGGGAGCGCCTTGATGCCGCCCAATGTCGTTTTTGTCATCACCGATGATCAGGGCTATGGCGACATCGGCTGTCACGGCAATCCCTGGCTGCGCACGCCAAACCTGGACAAGATGGCGCGGGAGAGCGTCCAGCTCGACGAGCAGCATCACGATCCGCTGTGCTCGCCATCAAGAGCCGCCTTGCTCACCGGGCAATACGCCGCCCGCAACGGCGTGTGGCATGTGATCCACGGTCGTCACTTGCTTGATCCAAAAGCGTCCACCCTGGCCGATGTTTTCGCCGCCAACGGTTACACGACTGGCATGTTCGGCAAGTGGCATCTCGGCGACAGCGCGCCCTTCGCTCCGCATTGTCGCGGCTTTGACGAGAGCCTCTGTCATCGCGGCGGCGGCATTGGCGAGCTGCCCGATTATTGGGGCAACAACTATGTGGATGACAGCTATTTCCGCAACGGCGCTGCCGAAGCCTGCCAGGGGTATTGCACCGATGTCTTCTTCGACGCGGCTCTGGAGTTCATCGAGTCCCGCGCGGGCTCGCCATTCTTTGTCTACCTGGCCACCAACGCCATGCACGCGCCCCACATCGTGCCGGAGCGATACATCGCGCCTTACATGAAGCGCGGGATTCCGGAACGGCGCGCCAGGTTTTATGGCATGATCGCCAACTTCGACGAGAATATGGGCAAGCTCTTCACGCGCTTGGCTGAGCTGGGTTTGGATGAAGACACCATCGTCATCTTCACTTCCGATCATGGCACGGCGGCCGGCTGCGACCCGGCGACCGGGGCCGGCTACAACGCTGGTCTCCGCGGCAAAAAAGGCAGCCTCTACGACGGCGGGCATCGAGTCAGTTTTTTCTTGCGCTGGAAGGGGCAGCTGCCCGCGGGCAAGACAGTGGATCAGCCGACGGCGCACATCGACATCATGCCCACTCTCGTCGAGCTCTGCGGCTTGACCTGCGATCTGGACTTTGACGGCGAGAGCCTGGCGCCGCTCATCCGTGGCGAAGTCGACTCGCTGGCGGAGCGCGCCATCGTCATCCAGCTGCAGCCGGACCAGCCGCTCAAGTGGAATCAGACCGCCGTCATTCGCGGAAGCTGGCGTCTACTGGAGGACGAGCTCTACGATGTCTCCCGCGATCCGGGCCAGGAACGCGACATCGCCGGCGAGCACAGGCAAGTCGTCGCCGCGCTGCGCCAAGATTATGATGCATGGTGGGCGGAAATGCAGCCCGCCTTCGCGTCGACGGTCGCCATTCCCGTCGGCGAGACCATTGACGATCCTGCGCCGCTGTCCGCTCGCGACTGGCATCCGACCGCCGGGACCGTGCCCTGGCGGCAAGCCTGGATCGACGACCCGGCCCGCGACGCCAACGGTTACTGGATCGTGGATGTCCTGCGCGCGGGCGCATACGAGTTTGAGCTGCGCGCGTATCCGCGAGAAGCGGGCTTGCCGGGCGGAGTCTGTTGGGCTCGTCTGCGCGTCGGCAAAGCGGAATGCGCCAAGTCCCTCGGCGAATCAGAGCTTTGCGCGCGCTTCCAGCTGGACCTTGAGCCGGGCCGAAAGCGGCTGGAGAGCTGGCTGCATACCGCCGACGGACGCGAGAGGGGCGCATATTATGTCTATGTCACGCGAATAGAAAGCGACGGATCATGACGCTTAAGCGAGCGGATGTGCTGATCACCCGTCCCTGCGGCATGGATGTCTACCGCCGTTATCGGGCGACCGCGCTGGGCTGGGGTTTCTTGCCGGAGCCGGATCGCCGCGGCCTGCCGCCAGACGAAGAGATGATGCGCGATGTCGACGAAGCGCATCGCTGCGGCGTCCAGTTTCAGGGCAGGGTCGAGCTCGACGCCGACTGGATGGGCATGATCGATTACGACTCCAACTTCATGGAATCGACCGTGCGCGACCTGAACGACAAACCAGCCGTCACTTGGTGGACACACGCTTACAAGGGGCATCCATCGTACCACTTCTGCACCAATGCGCCTGGCTATCGGCGCTATCTCTTCTATCAGCTGCGGCGGATTCTGGACGCGGGCGTCGACTGGCTGATGATCGATTCCGCCATTCCCACGATGGGCGCGCTGAACGCCCGTTATGGCGGCTGTTTCTGCCAGCATTGCCTGGCGGGTTTCCGCGAGTATCTCAAGGAGACGCTGAGCGACGCTGAGCTTGCGGCGGCAGGCGTCGACGACCCGGACCGATTCGATTATCGCGCCTACCTGCTGGAGCGCGGCGTCGCCGACGAGCGCTACCGGGCGGAGATCCTGGCTTACCCGCCGACCATCCCCCTGGCCGACGCCTTCTACAATTATCAGTGGCGAGAAGTAAACGCGCTCTTCCGCGCCTTCAAGCAGCGCGCACAGGGCTTCGGCCGCGATATGCCGATGAGCTCCAATTCGCCATTCTACTGGGCGGAATTTCTCTACGCCGCCGACGCCCACGATTTCTACACCAATGAAATGCAGTACCGCCCGCCGGAAGAAGAGATCTTGCCCAGCGAGCCGATTTACACATTCAAGCTGGCGGACGCGCTCGGCAAGCTGCTGGCGATCACCGGCGTTCCCGGCGCCTTCGAGCCATACCGCCAGCGCGATCGACCCGGGCACATTCGCCTGTGGATCGCCCAAGCCTACGCCCACGGGCATGTCTTCATGATGCCCGACAAGATGTGGACGCGGCGCGACCCCGGCCAGCCCGATCGCTGGTATCACAGCAAGCCGGGCGATTACGAGCCACTGGCCCATTTTGTCCGCGATTATCCGGAACTCTTCGACGGCTGCGAGGCGGTCGCCAGCGTCGCTCTTGTCTTCAGCAACCAAGCCGTGCGGCAGTATCTCGGCGATCGCCTGAACACGGGGCATCTGGGCGGCCAGAATCGCAGCGCGCCCAAGACCGAACTGGCCGAAGCCTGCCTCGCGCTGAGCCGCGCCAATGTGCCGGCGCGCATCCTCGTCGCCGGCGACCAATGGGTGGAGGACCGCTTGCTGGACGCGGACCTGCGACAGTATCGCGCTGTCGTCCGCTTTGAGCCGTCTTACCTCAGCGCCGAGCAGGAAGCCAAACTCGAGTCATGCGGCGGAAGACTTCACACTTGGTCGGGTCTTGAAGATCTGCTGGCGGTGGCGGGCCGCGACATTGAAGTTTTGGGCGCGCCCGGCCTCTGCATCGTGCCGCGCAGCCAGCCGGGTTCGCCGGAGTCGCCGCTCATCTTGCACTTGCTCAACGCGAATTACGATCCCGAGGCCGATTCATTCACCCCTCAGCGCGATTTCCAGCTGCGGATTGCGAGGCCGTTGCTGGGCAGGCGCTACAGCGAGGCGACTCTCTACGCGCCCGGGGCGAGTCCGCAGGCGGTCGACTGTCGCCAGGAAGCGGAAGCCACGGTGGTGAGCGCGCCGCGGCTAGACATGTGGGCGATTCTCAAGCTGGAGTGACTGCCAGCGTTCGCGAACCGCGCCCAACTGCGCGAGCAGCTGCTGGCGGGTCCATTCGTCCTCGACGAAGCTGCTGCTCTCGAAGTAGCGAATCAGTTTGTCCAGGCGTTGCAGAAGCGCGTCTCGGTCGGGCGGCGCGGGGCGAGCCAGCAAACGCTTCCAGAGCGGACTCATGAGCCAATCGGGCGGCGGCTGCCCGGTGTCCAGGATATGTTCGCTGGCTTTGAAGTGGCTGGTGATGGCGGCGGACGAGGCGCGATTGGTCGACCAGACGATGACCAGCGCCACCATGGCGGCGCCAATTAGCGAAGCGAGCAGGAAGAGCCCGAGCAAATCCATCAGAGCTCGTCATCCACCCCGCGCAGCTCGAGCTCGTCGGCGAAATGACAGGCGGCGTAATGTCCGTCGGCCACTTCAGTCCATTCCGGCGCCGTCGTCTGGCAGACTTCCTGAGCGTAACGGCAGCGCGGATGAAAGTAGCAGCCGGAGGGCGGGGCGGCCGGGTTCGCCACTTCGCCGGGCAAGATGATGCGGTCCATCTTGATTTCGGGGTCAGTTGTGGGCACGGCCGAAAGCAGCGCTTCCGTGTAGGGGTGTTTGGGTTGGGCGAAGAGCGATTCCGTATCCGCCATTTCGACCAGTTTGCCCACATACATCACGCCGACGCGGTCGGAAATATGCTCAACCACGCTCAAATCATGGGCGATGAAGAGAAAGGTGAGGTGAAATTCTTCTTGCAAGTCTTCGAGCAGGTTGAGGATCTGCGCCTGGATCGAAACATCCAGCGCCGACACCGCTTCGTCGCAGACGATCAGCAAGGGATCCGGCGCCAGGGAGCGGGCGATGCCGATGCGCTGCCGCTGCCCGCCGGAGAAAGCGTGCGGATAGCGGTTGAGATGCCGGATATCCAAGCCCACCTTCTCCATCAGCAGGCGGACTTTGTCCTGGATCGCGCGGCTGTCGCTCAAGAGATTGTTGTTGCGGATCGGCTCCGCGATGATATCCAGCACGGACATGCGCGGGTCCAGCGACGAGTAGGGATCCTGGAAAATCATGTGAAAGTGCTGGCGCGCCTGGCGCAGCTCGCTCTTGCTCAGGGCGGCGAGGTCGATCGCTTTGCCTTCTGGCAGGCGGAAGAAAACTTGCCCGGCGGTCGGCTCGATGGCGCGGACGATGCAGCGACCCAGGGTCGTCTTGCCGCTGCCGGACTCGCCCACCAAGCCGAATGTCTCGCCCTCGCGGATGCTGAAGCTGACGCCGTCGACCGCCTTGACATAGCCGCGCACGCTGCGAAAAAAGCCCTTTTCGATCGGGAAATGTTTCTTGAGGTCGCGCACCTCCAGCAAGACTTCGCCCGTTTCTTTCCGCGGCTCAGGCATAGACCGGCTCGCTCTCTTCGCTGTGCAGGAAGCAACGGGCATAGTGATCCCCGCCCATATTCACCAGCGCGGGCACGGCCGCGTCGCAGGCGCCCCTCATGAATTCGTCGCAGCGCGAGGCGAAACCGCATTCCAGAGGCGGGTTCAGCGGCACCGGCACATTGCCGCGGATGGCGTCCAGCCGGCCGCCGCGCCGGCCCAATCGCGGAATCGACTTGAGCAGGCGGCGCGTATAAGGGTGCAGCGGATTCTTGAAGAGTTCAACCGTCGAGGCGCGTTCCACCACCCGACCCAGATACATCACATTGACCTCGTCGGCGATCTCCGCAATGACGCCGAGATCATGCGTGATGTACATAATCGCCATGCCGAATTCGTCTTGCAGCTGTTTCATCAATTCGAGGATCTGTGCCTGCACCGTTACATCCAGGGCGGTCGTCGGCTCGTCGGCGATTAGCAGGGAGGGGCTGCAAGACAGCGCCATGGCGATCATGGCCCGCTGCCGCATGCCGCCCGAAAGCTGATGCGGATACTCGTCGAAGCGCTGCCGCGGGTTGGAGATGCCGACGCGGTTGATCATGTCAAGGGCCAGGGCTTTGGCTTTTTTCTTGTCGCGCTCGATGTGCAGGCGGATCGCCTCCACAATCTGGGGTCCGATGGCGTGCACGGGCGACAGGCTGGTCATCGGCTCCTGGAAAACCATCGAAATCTCGGCGCCGCGGATATCGCGAATGGCGCGGCCCCGCGGGCTCAGCTGGCGAATGTCGACCACCTCGCCATCGCTGCGACGCAAGAGGATCTCGCCCGATTCGACGCGCCCCGGCGGCGGCACGATCTGCAAGATGGACTGCGCGGTGACGCTCTTGCCGCTGCCGGATTCGCCTATGACGCCGACGGTCTGGCGCGGCGCAATCTGCAAATCGACGCCGTCAACCGCCTTCAGCGTGCCTTCGGGCAGGTGAAAGTAGGTGCGCAGGTCGCGCGCTTCCAGGATGTAGTGCGTGGCTGCTGTCATGCTGGCCTGTTCGGGCGATTCGGCTTCGCGCAACTGTAGACTCTACGCGCGGGCATGTCAAGCTGGCTGGCGCGGATGGGCGGCGGCGCGGCACGAAAAAGAGCGCCATCTCGGGCGCCGCAGGCGGGGCAGTGGGCGATGTAAGACTCGAACTTACAACCTTCCGGGTGTAAACCGGACGCTCTGCCAATTGAGCTAATCGCCCCGATGCGATTTCATTGTAGCGGCGGCCATTGGCTGGCGTCAAGCGCGATTTTTGCGCTCACATGCGAGGCGGCGTCACCCCCGTCTGCCGCTGATACTTGCCTTTCTTGTCGGCGTAAGACTGCTCGCAGACTTCGTCGGCTTCGAAGAAGAGCACCTGCGCCAAGCCTTCGTTGGCATAGACCTTGGCGGGCAAGGGCGTCGTATTGCTGATCTCCAGGGTCACATAGCCTTCCCATTCCGGCTCGAAAGGCGTGACATTGACGATCAAGCCACAGCGGGCGTAGGTCGACTTGCCCAGGCAGACGGTCAAGACATTGCGCGGAATGCGAAAATACTCGACCGAGCGCGCCAGGGCGAAAGAATTGGGCGGGATGATACAGACATCGCCGCGGAAGTCGACGAAGGAATCGCTGGCGAAATCTTTGGGATCGACAATCGCCGAGCGCACATTGGTGAAAATCTTGAACTCGTCCGACACGCGCATGTCGTAGCCATAAGACGAGACGCCGTAGCTGATGGCGCCGTCGCGCACCTGCCGCTCGACGAAGGGCTCGATCATGCGCCGCGTCCGCGCCATTTCTTTGATCCAGCGGTCCGGTTTCAGTCCCATGACAAATCCTGGCTCACATGCGCTCGGGGGCGGACATGCCCATCAGATGCAGGACGCGTTTGAAGACGACGGCAGCCGCCCGATAAAAACGCAGCCGCGCCTTGGCCGTCGCCGGTGGCACGTCGCTGTGCAGCACTCGCGCTTCATCGTAAATCGGGTGGAAGACTGCCGCCAGCTCCTGGGCGAAGAAAGCGATTCGATGCGGCTCAAAGTTGTCCACCGCTTGCTCAATGACATTGCCCAGCTCCAGCGCCTTGCGGATGAAACGCAGCTCCGCCGCCCCCAGCAGCGACAGATCCGCGCCCGCGTCGTCCAGGCCGCGCTCCCGGGTTTCGCGCAAGATGCCGGCGCAGCGCACATAGGCGTTTTGAATGTAATAGACCGGATTTTCGTTCGTCTGTTTGACGACTTTGTCGACATCGAAATCCAGCTGCGAATTGGGGCTGCGCGCCAGCATGTGAAAACGCACGGCATCGGCGCTGGTCATGGCGACCAGGTCGTCGAGCGTGTCGAATTCGCCGGCCCGCTTCGACTGCTTCACCGCTTCATAGTCGCCCAGTTCGTCATTCCAGCGCACCGCCCGCACCATCTGGTTGAAAATGACATGGATGGGCGAGGGGTCCAGCCCCAGCGCGCGCAAGCCGTGCTTTACCACCTGCGCCTGGGTGTAGTGGTCCGTGCCGAGCACAATGACGGCGATGTCGTAGCCGCGCTCCAGCTTGTGGCGGTGGTAAGCGATATCGGGCAGGGTGTACGTGGGCGAACCGTCGGATCTGACCATCACCCGGTCTTTTTCGTCGCCGAAGGTCGAGCTGCGGAACCAGGTAGCTGGACGGTAGCCCTTGGCTTGAAGATCGGCGATCTCGTCCGCCTCGGCGCCTTCCCAATGCGCCGATTCGTAAATGTGCCCCGTCGCGCGCAAGTCGTCGAGCGCCCGCCACAGCGCGCCCGTCTCAAACAGCGAGGTTTCGTTGAAGAAGGCGTCGTGCTGGATGTCGATCGACTTCAGCGAGCGCTTGATCCAGGCGAACATGCGCTGCTCGGCCGCGTCCTTGAAATACTCCCAGCTTTCGTCGCGCAGGGAGTCGCCCTGCTGGGCGGCCAGTTCGGCAGCCGCTTCTACCAGGTACTCGCCTTGATAATGATCGACCGGCAGCTCGAGCTGGTCGCCCAACTGCTGCAGATAGCGCAGACGCAGGCTATTGCCGAGCGTTATCATCTGATTGCCGGCGTTGTTGTAATAATATTCGCGCTGTACGCGGTAGCCGGCCGCCTCGAGCAGACGCGCCATGGCGTCGCCGACGACCGCGCCCCGCGTATGCCCGATGGTGATGGGTCCGCTGGGGTTGGCGCTGACGAACTCGACCTGGGCGCGCTTGCCCGCTCCCAGCGCAAGCTGAAAGAGAGCCTCGCCTTCCGCCAAAATCGCATCGACCTGGCATGCCAGCCAGGCGTCGCAAAAGCTGAAGTTGATGAAGCCGGGCGGCGCCACCGCGACCGTCCCGATAAAGTCCAGCTGCGGCAGTTTCGTCAGGATAATCTCGGCAATATCGAGAGGCTTGCGGCGCGCCAGCCGCGCCAAGCCCATGGCCGGGTAAGCCAGGTCGCCTTGCCCCGCTCGTTTTGGCGGGATGACCGGGATGACGGGGATATCAAAAGCGGGCAACTCGCCGCTGGCCTGGGCGCTCTCCAGGGCGCGCTGGATGGCGGCTTGCAATTCGCGGCGTGGCAGTTTCAAATTGTCTCTTCCTGGCTATGGCGGGGCGTCGCTCGCTGGCGGATTTTAGCAGGCTTGCGCGCCGGCGGTAATGGCGACTTGGATTGGCCGCGCGGCGACGCATCCGGCTTCAGTGCCCAGACCTGGCTGTAATCTTCCTGCCAGATCTTCACTTGAACATCGACCATGCCCAGGCGCTCCAGCTCACGGCGCATCCGCGTCTCGCTCCAGGCTCGGCCCGGCATCCAGCGCGTGCCGATGCGAATGGTCGTCAGCAATAGGCCGCCGGGACGCAGCACGCGAATCATTTCCGCCAGCGCTCTCGCCGGATCCGGCATGAATTCCAGCGCTTCCAGGCAGCTCGCTGCGTCGACAGACTGATCCGGCAAGGGCAGGTCCATGGCGTCGCCGCGGACCAGGCTGATAAATTCGTCGACATGCTCGGCCGCCACTTTGCGCCGCGCCAGCTCAAGCATGCGCCGGCTGGCGTCAAGGCCGAGGACATGTCCCTTGAATGCGGCGTCGCGCGCCATGATCAGGGGCAGCCGACCCGTGCCGCAAGCCACATCCAGAATCAGCGGCGTGGACTTTGGCGCGATTCGCTCCAGCAGCGGCTGCGAGAGCAAGACAAAATCGGCGTAGTCGTCGAATTGCTTGATGCGGTCATAGCGCCCGGCGTACAGATCATAGAGCGCGACGACGACCCGCTTGCCCAGGTAGACGCCTTCGGTTTCAAATATGAGCCACCAGACGAGGAAAGCGCCGCCCAGCAGCGCCCCTGACACGACGACCAAGATCATCCTGCGGGCGCTTCGCCGGCGAAGAGATCGGCTTCGCGGAACTGCATCTCGTATAGCCTGGCGTAGAGCCCGCGCCGCGCCATGAGCTCGTCGTGGCTGCCCAGCTCGGCAATGCGCCCGCCATCCAGGACGACGATTCGATGGGCGACGCGGATGGTGCTGAGCCGGTGGGCGATGATCAAGGTGGTGCGGCCCCGCATCAAGCGCGCCAAAGCCTCCTGCACCTGCGCCTCGCTTTCGCTGTCCAGGCTGGAAGTCGCCTCGTCCAGCAGCAGAATCGACGGATTCTTCAGCAGGGCGCGGGCGATGGCGACTCGCTGTCGCTGGCCGCCGCTCAGCTTGATGCCGCGTTCGCCAACGATGCTGTCGTAGCCTTTGGGCAAGTCCATGATGAAGCGATGAGCGTTGGCGGATCTTGCCGCGGCCGTCATCTCGTCTTCGCTCGCGTCCAGCTTGCCGTAGAGGATGTTCTCGCGAATTGTGCCGCCAAAAAGCAGAGTCTCCTGCGGCACGATGCCGATATGCTGGCGCAGACTCCTCTGGGTCAGCTGGCGCAGATCCTGCCCGTCTATGGCGATTAGGCCGGCGTCGGGGTCATAGAAGCGCGGGATCAGATTGAAGAGCGTGCTCTTGCCGGCGCCGCTGGGACCGACCAAGGCGATGATCTCGCCCGCCGCGATCTCCAGGTTGATGCCACTGAGCGCGTCGCGTTCATCGTAGGCGAAGCGGAGCCGCCGCAGCGCGATCTCGCCGCGGACATCGCGCAGCTCGCGGGCGTCGGGCGCGTCGCGGATGTCTGGCTCGGTATCCAGGATCTCGAAGACTCGCTTGGTCGCGCCCAGGGCCTCCTGAAATTGCGAGTAGACGCTGATGACGCCGGCGAAATTGGCGGACACGGTCAAGCCATAGATCAAGAAAGCGATGAGCTCGCCCGCGCTCAGCCGGCCCGCCAGCACTTCGCGCCCGCCAAACCAGAGGATAAGCGCCAGGCCCGTGAAAGCGATGAAGGCGATGACGGGACCGAAGACCGAGCGCGTCGTCAGCAGCTTGACGGCGGCGCGGAAGGCGGTGTCCACTGCCCGATCGTAGCGCCCGATCTCGTAATCTTCGCGGGCGAAACTCTTGACCTCGCGGATATTCTGGAAGACTTCTTCGGCGACGACTGTGGCGCCGGCGATTTCGTCTTGCACCAAGGCGCTTGTCCGCTGGATTTTGCGCCCAAGAAACCAGGCGATGCCGGCGATCAGCGGCGTCAGGGCGAGGATGAAGAGCGTCAAACGCCAATTCAAGACAAACATGATCGCCACCGAGCCGAAGAGGGTCAGTGTCTGCTGCAGAAATGCGCCGATATTGCCTGTAAGCACCGTGCGCACGACCGTGACATCGGAGGAGACGCGGCTGATCAGCTCGCCGACGCGCGCCTCGGCGAAATAGCGCAGCGACAGGGTCTGCAAGCGGGCATAGAGCTGGCAGCGCAAGTCGACCACGATGCGTTCGCCGACATAATTCAGGTTGTAGTTTTGCAGGAAGCTGGCCAGCGAGCGGAAGACGAAAACCCCCAGCAGCAAGAGCGTGATCCTGTCCAACAGCGCCAAATCGGCGTCGATGAAGACCGAGTCGATGACGCGCTGGATGACCGCCGGGAAGACCAGGCCCAGTGCCGAAGCGGCGCACAGACCGAGCAGGGCGACCAGCAGGCGCAGCTTGTAGCCCGCCAGGTAAGCCAGCAGCCGCCGCCATTGCATCGGGCGGGCCGGGACATCGCGTTTGTCAGCCCGGGCGCGAAAGCGAGCGCGGAACATCAGCGGCGTCTATTCAGCGGGCGCGGCAGCGTCGTTTTCCTGGCTGTTCTGGTCACTGTCTTCCTCGATTTCAATTTCAACGCGACCCTCGCTGAGTACTTGGCTGGGCAGGGGCGGTTCGCTGGGCGGGGCAGGCGCGTCGTCGGCCGGCCTGGCGGCGGACGGCGACGGATCCCGGACCAGCTGCCAAGGCGCGTCGGCAGGCAGCTCGACTTCGGCGCCGCTGGGGAATTGTATTTGGATGCGCTCGGCGTCGCGGGTCACGGTCAAGCCATGCTGCTTAACGCTGACCGGCTGGCCCCAGCTGAACTCGCCGCCGACCCAGGCTCGGTCGCCCGCCGGGATGAGCGCGCCAAGAACATCGCTCAACAGCTTCAAGGGGGCGATGCCGCCGATGTGATGATCTTCGCCATAACCCTTGGCTTCGTCGGCATGGTAAAAGCGCGAGAGCTTGCCTTCCCGCTCCAGGACCCGCGCCAAGCCAGCCAGAACGCGCTGGAGCAGGTTCGTCGCCTCGGCGCGATAGCCAGCCTGGAGCAGCCCTTCGCCGACCAGCGACAGCCAGAACATCCAGACGCCGCCTCCGCCGCGGGCATTCGACGGGTCGAAGCTTGGGTCGCGGGCGCTGACCATGGTCAATCCACGCGGGCGCAGAAAATGCTCCTCGTCCATGGCCAGCCTGGCCAGGGCTTCCGCTCGGTCTTCGTTCAGGCGCCCGCTGAAGAGCGGCAGCAAGGCGTTGACATCAAGCCGGCTGCAATCAATCGCGCTGGCGTAAATCTTGTAGACCCGGCTGAGGCCGTCAAAGGCAATGCGGTGCACCCGGGAAAGCGGGCGTTCGCTGGTGTAAATGCCGCCGCGATTGCGCCAGGCGAAATCGTCGGTCGTCGCCTCGATTTGATACGGCTCGCCATGTTCATCCGCCCCTTCCAACTTGAGGCGCAGCCGGCGCGGGCGCTGGCTCAAGCCGCCGACGACGCGAATCATCACGCGGGACGGCTGGGCGAATGCGTGGTTCACTTCCTGCGGCTGATCGGCCGGCGCGCCCCGCAGCAGATCTTCACCCGCCGGGCTCAAATGCGAATCCCGGTCGCGGTAGGCGTAGCGCTTGCCATCCCAGAATTCTTCCAGGCTGGCTTCCAGCATGTCGCGCTGCTTCTCCAAGATCGGCGCCGCTTCACTCTCGCCCAATTCGTCGGCGGCCTGGCGCAGCGCTTCCGCTTCCGAGATCAAATACGCGAGCAGGTCGGGCGTTTCCATCTGGCGGATGTCGGCCCCTTGCGCCCAGAGCTGCCCCTCGCTAAAGGTGGGGAAAGCGATGTAGCCGGTCTGCCGCTCCGATTGCCACTCCGGCGCGCCATCGTCGTCCGCGTCCAGGTCCGCCGCCAGCCAGCGCCCGAAAAATGCCAGCAGCCCGGGGAAGACCTCAGCGAGAAAAGCGCGATCTTCGGTGCGCTCGTAGACGGTCCAGGCGAGCCGGGCCAGCAGCGGCATCATGAGCAAACCCTGCCGCTGGCCCGCCAGGCCCGGCTGTCGATCGACAAAGCCGCTGGCGTCCTGGGTCGCCAGGTAGTTGCGCACGACGCCCTTGGCCAAGTCGCCGTCGACCGTCGCGATCACGGGCGCCGCCAGCCAGGCCAGGGTTGGGTCTTGGCCCGCCCAGGCGCGGATGTGATCGCTGCCGTCGCCGCGCCGGCTCCAGCCACGGTGAATGGCGCGGTTCGCCACGAAGGAAGCCTGCGGCAGATGCTCGGTCGGACCGATGAAGGCGCCGACCAGGTGCTTGTAAGACAGGTCGATGACGCGGTCCCAGCTGGCTTTGCCCGTTTGAATCTGGGGGATGGCGGCCGAATCGCGGTCGACGCGCGCAAAATGCGGCTGCCAGTCGCGGGCCGCCCAGTTCATCGCCACGCTGAAAGAATCGCGCATGTCTTCCAAGCCCGCTGCGGCAAAGCGCAATACCAACTCCGCGCCTGGCTCGACGGAGAATCGCTTGCCCAGCTTGGGGCTGCTCACGCGGCCGCCGTAAATCTCGATCTGCGCGCCATCCAGGGCCAGCACCGGATTGATGTTGCCAATTTGCCCCAGATGCAGCGCCAGCGCGCCATCGGCCTTGGTCAGCACATTGAGCTTGCGCGCTTCGCCGTTGATGACGACATGGCCAAAAAGCTCAAATTGCAGTTCAATCGGCTCGCCCAAGTCGTTGCGCAGCCGCAATTCTCCGCCGGCCGCGCGCGATTCCATTACCCAGAAGCGCGCTTCCAGCTCCAGACCGGCGATGGGCGCCGCCTGAATCAACACGAGATCTGGCGCGAAGCCGCGGAGCTGTGGCTGCCTGTGATACGCGCGCGCCTGATAGACGACCTGCTCGCCGAATCGCCAAATCGGCGCGAGGCTCGCCAGGCCCGCGCGGCCGCCGTAGCGGGTTTGAAAGGCAAGCGCCGCTTCGTCCGCCTTGCCCAGCCGCGCCGTCCAGGCTTGGTCGTCGGCGTAATCGCTGCGGCTGTGCCGGGCGTCGGCCGCCAGATGCAGCTCAAATGGCTGCGAGGCGTCGATGTCTTGGCGGCGGGGGTTCTTCATCAGGCACTTTCCGGGCGCGGGATCAGCTTTCGACTTTCCAGGACTTCGAGGCTTCAAAGAACATGAAGACCGCGCCGGAGTCGCTGCGGACGCGGTGGAAGCCCGGCGCCGGCTCATATTTGCCGGCAGCGTTCAGATGGCCGCCGTGATGATATTCATAATGCGCCATGTAGCCCCGCTCGGCTGCCAGCGCCCAGCCCAAGACATGCCGCACTTGCGGATCTTCGCGCCAGAGCTTGCCGAAACCACGAACCGGCTGCAACTTGCCCGCTGGCGGCGCGATCTGCGGGTCGCTTTCCGCCTCGCCGTCGACGAAGCTGTCGCCGCGCGCGGTCCAGACATGCGCTCCGTCGTCGACCGTGAGCAGCCAGATCTGCGCGACCGGTTGCAGCCACAGCATCCAACCGCCTTCAAAGCGCTGTTCGGCGACATAAACCTGAGCCCGCACCGGCGTCGGGAAAGGGTCCGGCGTGGCCGTCGGCGGAGCGGATGCAGGCGTCGCCTGGGCTGCCATTGCCGTGGCCTCCAGACGCAGGTCCGTCACCGTCTTGGCGGTGGCGCTGAGCTCCGGCGGCGACTGCGCAGCGCCGGCGCAGCCCGCCAGCAACAGGCAAATCGGCGCGATCCAGCACAGGCGCGTCAAGAGCATGCGTGTTCCCCCTCCAGGGACGCGAACATTCTAGCAGAGCATGGCGCGGGCCGCTCCGGGCTGTTCAGGCGACGGCGCGACCTGTATCATAATACGCGCGAAGGCGGAATCGGTGGCGCGGCATGGCGAACAGACCGGTCAACATCACCCTGGACAGGCGCAAGGCGCGGCTGGAGATCGAGTGGGACGACGGCTTGCTCAGCCGCTACCCGCTGTCGCATTTGCGCGAAGCCTGCCCCTGCGTCCAGTGCCGCGGCGGCCACGCCAACATGGGCATGGAGCGCGCGCCGGACGACATCCTCAGTCTTAGACCGCGCCGCGCGTACGGCATCACCAATTTGAGCGCCGTTGGGAATTACGCCTTGCAGCCGACCTGGGACGACGGCCACCACACCGGCATTTACACCTGGGAATACTTGCGAAAACTATCGCCCGAAGTGGCCTAGGCAGCGCCCTGGCTCATGCCTTGAAGCAAGATCCCCAGGGCGCGCTTTTGCCAGGGGCCAGACGGTCGCGTTTCAGCGCCAAGCCGCTCGCGTATCGCCCGCGCTTTGTAATTCGGCGCGCGTCGTCTATAATCCGCACGACACTATCCGTGTTTCATTCGCAGGCTAAGGCAAAGGAAACGACCGATGAAAGCCATGAAACTGGTTCTGGCGCTCGCGCTGATGCTGCTGGGCGCATTCGTCATTTCGGCGCAAGACGACGGCTTGACCGTCTGGGGCAGCGAATCCTCCGCCCCGGTGCTGGAGGAACTGGCGCTGCAATTTGAAGAAGAATTCGGGATTGCCGTCACCGTGCACGAGGTGCCTTTCCTGAACATCCGCGACCAATTCAAGACGGCCGCGCCCGCCGGCGAAGGACCGGATATCCTGATCGGCGCGCACGACTGGCTGGGCGATCTGGCGGTCAACGGCCTGCTGGCGGAGATTAACCTCGCCGATGTCGAAGACGACTTCCTCGCCTCCGCCCGTGACGCGTTCGTCTATGAAGGCGTGCAATACGGGCTGCCAGTCGCCTCGGAGAATGTCGCCTTCATTCGCAACACCGATCTCGTGCCGGACAACCCGGAGACCTGGGAAGAAGTCCGCGCGATCAGCGAAAGGCTTGTCGCCGATGGCGAAGCGCAATATGGCTGGATCATCCAGGACAGCGACCCTTATCACAGTTTCTCCGTGCTGACGGCGCATGGCGGCTATGTCTTCGGCTGGACCGACGCCGGTTACGACCCCAGCGACGTCGGCGTGGACAGCGACGGCTCGATCGCCGGCGCCTCTTACATTGAAGGCTATGTGACCGACGGCTTGATGCCCACCGGCGTCGACTACGATGTCATGCACACGCTCTTCGAAACGGGCGAAGCGGCGATGATCATCACCGGTCCCTGGGCCATCACGCGCATCGAGGAGTCCGGCGTCAACTTCACCGTGGGCGGTCTGCCCGCTGGTCCCGGCGGCAGCGCCAAGCCCTTCCTCGGCGTCGTCGGCTTCATGATCAGCTCTTTCAGCGAGAACAAGATCCTGGCGGAATCCTTCCTGCTGGATTTCATCGCCACCGAAGAAGTGATGAGCTCGCTCTACAGCGCGGACCCGCGTCCTCCGGCGAATATCGCCGTGCGCGAAAGCCTGGATGACGAGATCATGGCGGGCTTCGTAGCCGCCGGCGAGGAGGGCTTGGCCATGCCCGCTATCCCGGAGATGGGCTCCGTCTGGGCGGCTTGGGCCAACGCCATCACCTTGGTGCGCACCGGCGAGCTGGGCGCGGAAGAAGCTTTCAGCACGGCCGGCGAGCAGATCCGCGCGCTCATCGAGGGCGAGGAATAAAGCCAGCTTCTCCAGCAGCTTCCAGGGCGGTCGCCTTGATCGCCCGCGAGTCTGCTGAAGGGCAAGGCAATAATGGGGGCGATCGGCCTGGTCGCCCCTATGGCAGAGGCCAAGCGGCGAGTCGTCCAATGGCGCAGGCAGCGGGAACAAGCCAATCGTGACGAAGCAAGAATCGCAAGGTTCGGGGCGGAGCGGGCTGGGATCGTTTGCCGGCCGGACCGTCCTCCGCCTGGGCGCGACCTACCTGGGCTTGATCCTGGTCGACGCCTTCGCGCTCTATCTCATCTACGCCTTCGCCTCGGATGGCGTCTGGGAGCTGGCGATCACCGTCGGTTTGATCACGCTGCTCGTCAATGTCGTCAATCTGCGAGCCGATCTATACGCGCTGCGCTGGATCGCGCCCGCCATATCGCTGATGATCCTGCTGGTCGTCTTTCCCATCGTCTACACCGTCTATGTCTCCTTCACCAATTACAGCGACGGCAACCTGCTGACCAAGACCCAGGTGCTCAAGCTGCTGGACGAACGGACCTACCTGCCCGAAGGCGGCAAAGTCTACGCCTGGACGATCTACCAAAACGAGGCTGGCGAATACGCGCTCTGGCTGACCGACGAGGCCGCCGGCGACGCCTACTATTTCGCGGACGGTGGCGGCTTCGCGCCGGTGAGCTCGGTGGCGGCGGGCGCGGACCTGCCGGGCGAATATCAAGGCTACCGCCAGCTGAGCCGCGGCGAGAGCATGAAAGCGCTGGCTGCCGCCCAATCGCAGACTTTCGGCGGCGACGAATCGCAAATCGGCATCGCCGGGCGCCGGCAAGCGGGCGAGTTCGCGCCGCGTTACCAGTTCCTCCCCGACGAGGACGCCGTGCTGGACAAGGAAACCGGCTCGCTCTACCGCGCCAATTACGATATCGGGCAATTTGAAAACGACCAGGGGCGCACGCTCTTCACCGGTTTCATCAGCGCCATCGGCTTCGAGAATTACGAGAGCTTCATCGACCGCGACGACATTCGCGGTCCCCTGTGGCGCATCTTTGCCTGGACGGTCGGTTTCTCGCTGGCGTCGGTCTCGAGCACATTCTCGCTCGGGCTCTTCTTCGCGCTCTTGATGCAAAACAAGCGCATTCCTTTCAAGAAAGCTTTTCGCACCTTGCTGATCGTGCCCTGGCCCATCCCGGGTTTGATTTCCGTCGCGATCTGGCGCGGCATGCTCAATCCCAATCTGGGCGTCATCTCCACTATCATCCGCGCCTTCGGCCTGGAGCCGCCGCCATTCTTCATCGACCCCGGCTGGGCGAAATTTGGCATCATCCTGATCAATTTGTGGCTCGGCTATCCATATTTCATGCTGGTCTGCAGCGGCGCGCTGGCAGCCATCCCGCGCGACATGTACGAAGCGGCTGAAGTCGACGGCGCCAACTGGCGACAAAAATTTCGCCTGCTGACCCTGCCGATGCTGCTGGTGGCGGTGGGTCCATTGCTGATCGCCTCCTTCACTTTCAACTTCAACAATTTCATCATCATCGAGGCCTTCAACGAAGGCGGACCGCCCATGGTCGAGGCGGGCACGGTGCCGGCCGGGCACACCGACATCCTCATCAGTTACGCCTACCGGCTGGCTTTTGGCGGCGGGCGCGGGGCGGATTTCGGTCTGGCCTCCGCCATCACCATCATCATCTTCCTGCTGGTCGCCGGCGTCACCCTGACGCAATACCGCTTGACCAAAGGCTGGGAGGAAATCTCGGAAAATGTTTAGGCGGAAGCAGCGCGGCGGCAGACGCTACAGCCTGGCTGAAAATGTCCAACTGGCAATCCAGATTGCCATCTTGGTCATCGCGGTCGTTTTCGCCATGTTTCCCGTCATCTGGGTCGTATCCGCCTCGCTCAATCCCAGCCAGTCCATGGTCACGCAATCGGTGATCCCGCCCCTGCCGGAGACCCGTGTCGTGCTTGCCGATGCGGACGGCGTCCTGCTGCGCATTGCCGCGCCGGAGGGCAAACGCGTCGAACGCGGCGGCGAGCTCGTGCTGCTGGTGGAGATCGACGGCGCGGAAAAAGAACTGCGGGCGCCGAAGAACGGCTATGTGCGCAATTTCCGCCTGAAAGAGGGCGATGCCTTCGCCGCCGGCGACCCGCTTTACGATGTCGCTTCCAGTTACCTCATCAATTTCGACATCCTGCTCGGGACGCAGCGCAAGCCTTTCCTTCGCTGGATGTGGAATTCCCTGGTCATCGCCTCGATCACCTCGGTCCTGGTGGTGCTGATCTCGGCTTTCAGCGCCTATTCATTTTCGCGCTTTCGCTTCGCCGGGCGGCGCAACCTGCTGGTCTTGATCTTGCTGGCGCAGGTTTTTCCCAATTTGCTGGCCATGGTGGCGATCTTCCTCATGCTGCAGCAGATCGGCAATCACATCCCCTTCTTCGGCTTGAACACCAATGGCGGCTTGATCCTGGTCTATGTCGGCGGCGGCATGGGCATCAACATCTGGCTGATGAAAGGCTTCTTCGATTCCGTCCCGCGCGATATTGACGAGTCTGCTCTGGTCGACGGCGCCAATCACTGGCAGACCTACTGGCGGCTAATTTTCCCGCTGGTGCGTCCGGTGCTGGTCGTGGTCGGCATCTTGACCTTCGTCGGCGTCTACAACGAATTCGTCCTGGCGCGGATCATGCTGCGCGAGCGCGACAGCTGGACGCTCATGGTCGGACTCTGGAGTTATGTCAGCGCCAGCTTCGCCCTGGACTGGGGCGTATTCGCGGCCGGCGCCATCATCGGCTCCGCGCCCGCCCTGGTCATCTACCTGGCATTGCAAGATCAGATCGTCGGCGGCTTGACTCAGGGCGCGGTCAAGGGTTGAAGCCTCGAGCGCAAAACCGCAGAAGAAAGGACATGCGCCATTTCACCGCCCTCACTGCAAACCGTCAATCGGGCAATCGGCATGGAACTGCCCGCAACCGTCTACCGTTACGACGCCCGCGACGCCGCTCTCTACGCGCTTGGCGTCGGCGCTCCAGCCGACCCCCTCGATCAAGACGAGCTGAAATTCGTCTACGAGCTGAGCGAGCGCGGCTTTCAGGTCTTGCCCACATTCGCCGCGATTTTCAGCCGGGATTTGATCGCCCAGCTGCTGCGCGGAGATTTCGCCGGCATCCAGTACGACCCGATGATGTTGGTGCACGGCGAGCAAAGCCTGGAGCTTCTACAGCCGCTGCCCGCCGCCGCGACCGTCGAGTCCCGCCATCGAATCGCCGACATTCAGGACAAGGGCAGCGGATTGCTGATGAGCATCGATGTTCGCAGCTGCGATGAGCGCGGGGAAGGGCTGGCGGCGGCCCGCACATCGGTCTTCATTCGCGGGCTCGGCGGCTTCGGCGGCCGGCGCGGGCAGAGCGCTCGGCTGGAAGCGCCCGCAGGCTCGCCAGACATCGTCCATGCGGAGAAGACCCTGCCGTCCCAAGCCCTGTTTTACCGTCTTGCGGGCGACGCCAACCCCCTCCACGCCGACCCGATCATGGCGGCTCGCGGCGCCTACGACAAGCCGATCCTGCACGGCCTCTGCACCCTGGGCTTCGCGGCCCGGGCCCTGCTCAAACATTGCGGCGGCAACCAGGCCGCCAGCCTGGGCGCCATCCAGGCCCGTTTCTCCGGGCATGTTTTCCCCGGCGAGACACTGGTCACCGAGATCTGGCGCAACGCTGGCGGCGAAGTCCGCTTTCGGACCAAAACGCAAGAACGCGGCGGCCTCGTCTTGAGCCAGGCCCGCGCCACACTGCGAGCCTAGGCAGTGGAATTCGATCGCGATCAGCACCCGCATCGGCGCTACAATCCGCTGCTGGACGAATGGATCCTGGTCTCGCCTCACCGCGCCCGGCGTCCCTGGCAAGGCAGCGTCGAAGCGCCCCGGCTGGAGCGGCGCCCGCCTAATGACCCGGATTGCTACCTCTGCCCGGGCAACAGACGCGCCAATGGCGAAGTCAATCCCGATTACCGCGATCACTTTGTGTTTGTGAACGATTTCGCCGCCGTGCTGCCAGACTCGCCCGCCTTCGATGCGACGGACGACTCGCTCTTCAAGACGCGCTCGGTTCGCGGCGAGGCTCGCGTGCTCTGTTTCTCGCCCCGCCACGACTTGACCCTGGCGCGCATGCCGGCGGCGGACATTCGACGCGTTGTCGATCTGTGGGCGAGCCAGACAGCCGAGCTGAGCCAGCGCTTCCAGTGGGTGCAAGTATTCGAGAATCGGGGCGACATGATGGGCGCTTCCAACCCGCATCCCCATGGCCAGATCTGGGCGACGGACGCAATGGGCAGCATCGCCATTCGCGAAGACCGGCAGCAGCGCGAGTACTTCGCCAAGCATGACAGCCCCCTGCTGCTGGATTACGCGCGCCGGGAAGCGGGCTGCGCCGAACGGGTCGTCGCGCAGAATGACGCCTGGCTGGCGCTCGTGCCATTCTGGGCGCTCTGGCCCTTCGAGACCCTGGTGCTGCCCAAGTGGCATGTGCGGCGTTTACCCGAGCTGGATGACGCGGCGCGCGACGGCTTGGCGGACCTGCTCAAGCGGCTGCTGGTAAAATACGACAATCTCTTCCAGGCCCCCTTTCCTTATTCCATGGGCTGGCATGGCGCGCCATTTGACGGCGAGGACAACCCGCACTGGCAGCTGCACGCCCACTTTTTCCCGCCCCTGCTGCGCTCGGCGACGGTCAAGAAATTCATGGTCGGCTACGAAATGCTGGCGGAAGCGCAGCGAGACATCGCGCCGGAAGCGGCCGCCAGCAGACTGCGAGCCACCTCCGAAAAGCATTACGCGGCGCTGTAAAGGCGGGGCGCCCTCAGCCGTCCCAGCTTGATTGCAGCAGGTCAGCAATGAGCGGGTCGCCGAAATAATTGCAGCTATTGGCGTCGGGGATATGCCATTCGCGCTCGGCCGGCCGCGGCAGCCCCGGATTGAAGTATTGGTACACGCGGCGCGACGCCTCGGCGAAGAGCGGCAGCGACTCCTGGAAGTTGAGCCAGCTGGGCTGGAAGAGCAGCATGACGATGACATAGTCGCTGCCGGGCGTGAAGAAGAGGGCGGCGTTGCCGTGCGTGTCCGGAATCCAGCCATGTTTGTGGGCGACGCGAGTCTCGGCCGGCGCGCCGGATTTCAGCAAGGCGTCCACCGTGTTGTTGCTCATCACATGCAGCATTTGGCGGCATTCCCGCGCTTCTATGCCCGGCGCCCGTTCCTGCAAGATTCCACTTTCTTCGTAGGCGCACTGATACAAATTCGCCAGCAGCGAACCCATCTCGGAGACGGTCAGCTGGTTGGACAGGTCGGGCTGGGCTTTCACTTGGTCGGCCTCGGTCTGTGGCCGGGCAATGGGGCGGGTGGGCGGTTCTGGCGTGCCGACGGTGACGAAGGGAGCGGTCAAGAACGCGCGCCCGAGCCCCAGCCGCCAGAGCAGCTCCGTGACCGCTTCCGCGCCGGCGTAGACATCGCCATCGCCAATCCGCCGCAACAAGCGGTTGGTCGCCGCGTTTTCGCTGCAGATCATCGTATTCAGGATATCGGTCGCCAGTTCGATGGTCGGCGGCGCGCCCAGCTCTTCGTAGAGCTTCGCCAGGATCCCGATCTTGATGAGGCTGGTGCCGCTGAAAGCGAAATCGTCGCCGAAGCTGAAAGCTTGCCCGCTCGCCAGGTCCATCACGAAGAGCGCGCCGAAGCGATTGGTCTGCGGGTCGAAACCGCGCTCCAGCAGCAGATTCCATAGCTCGTTCGCCAGGTACTGCAGCTCGCCGTCGAGCGCTTCGGGCTTTCCGCCATTGATGCCGCTGGGGCGGACCATGGCCGGCGTCGGCGTCAGCGGCGGCAGCTCGAATTGCAAGCGGGAAATCGCAGGAGCGTCGAAGACATTGCCGCTGAGCTCCAGCAAGTCGCGCGCGATCCAGGCTTGTCCGCTGGCGGCGCCGGGGTAAGCGATGCGCAGCCAAGGGAACTGCGTGTGGTAACCGGTGACGGCGAATTGCTCGCCGGCCTGGGCCACGCCCGCCCGCAGATACTCGACCCCCGGTCCGTAGCGGATATTGACTTGCCCGGTGACCCGGCCGCTGACTCCAAAGGCGCCGGTGGCAGGGGTCGCCGTCGGCGAGGTGCTGGCTGGAACGGGCGACGCTTCGGGCAGCTGGAAGGCTGGCGCGGCAGTCCGGACGACGGGCGCCCTAGGGTCAATCGCCATTTCGGAGAAGGGCGCGCCGCTGATGTCCCCGCTGACGACGACCAGGGTCTCGTAGACCCAGCCCATGGGCGCGCCACCTTCGCCGTCGCCCAGCAAAAGCCAGGGATACAGCTGGCTGCGGCCGATGATCGGGTAGCGCAGGCCCGCCCGGATCTCGCCGAGAAGGGCCGCGTCGATGCTGGCCGACGCCCGCAGGTTGGCTTGGCCAATGGCCTCGGCGAAGGCGCTCGACGCCGGCGGCTGGGCGACGACAGCGCTGAGCAAGCTGAACAGCAGCATGAGCGCGACTGTGGCGAATCCCGTCCGCGCGAATCGAATCTTCAGAATCGCCGCTCCTTCACTTGCGCCGCCGCAGAACCGCGCCGCATTATATCACGCGCGCCCAGGGCCAGATCGCGAAATCGCCGCAAGACTTGTATTGACAGCCGCGCCTTTGCGGCTATACTGGTCCGCGGTGGCCGAAGTGGCGGAATTGGCAGACGCGCTACGTTCAGGGCGTAGTTCTCTTCGGGGAGTGTGGGTTCGACTCCCACCTTCGGCATCGCTCAAGCCTGGTCGCGCGACCGGGCTTTTTGTTTGGCGTCGCGCTTGCCCGCCTGCGATTCTGCATTACCATTGTGTTGGGGGGCGAAAGCGAGAGGCGCATGGCGGAAGCGAGCTTGCGGAATGTGGCGGAGACTGGCGGAAGGCGCGGGCCTGACCGGCGCTTGACCAGCATCCAGCTCATCTTCGCCGTCGCCTTGACGATTGGCTTGATCCTCGCCCTCAACCTAAGCGGACGCATCAAGCTGGATCGCGATCTGGGGCGGATTCACGCCCAGTTCACCACCGAAATCGAAACCTTGCGGCGCGAGCAGCAAGCCTTGATCGCCCAGCTAAGCTATGTCAAGAGCGACGCCTATGTCGAGTTTTGGGCTCGCGACGAAGGCAAAATGATCCGCCAGGGCGAAGTGCTTATCATGCCCCGGACGACCCGTTCCGCAGCCGCTGAGCAGAGCGCGCCGACGCCGCTGGTGGATTTCGAGACGACCGCGCCCGAGCCGAAAAACTGGGAGTTGTGGTGGGCGCTCTTCTTTGACGCGCCGCCGCCCGGCCAGGAATAAGCCCTCAGCCAGCAATCCAGGCAGGCTGCGCGCCGGCGTAATCCAGCACGCGGCCCTCAATCTTGGAATCGCCGACCTGCAGCCGCGCGCCCGGCCCCGCCCCCTCCAGCTTGAGAATGGCCAGGGCGAAGATCGACCCGTCCGGCGCGACGACGCTGCTGGTGAGCTGGCCAACGGGCCTGCCCGCGACAGTCACCGGCGCCGGCGCCGCGACCATTTGCGACAGCTCGACTTTGACCAGGGTCTTCGCCAAACGCTGGCGGCTCTCCATGCGCGCGATGATCTCCTGCCCTGTGTAGCAGCCCTTGCTGAAGCTGACTTCGTCCCACAAGCCCGCTTCCAGGGGCAAATACTCCTGCGAGAGCTCCAGCCCGGCCGGCCGGCCGGCCCGGATGCGCAAACAGTTGTAGACCAGCGAGCCCGCCGCCAGCAATCCATGCGCGCGCCCCGTTTCAAGCAGTCGTTCATGCAGCGCCGCCGCGGAATCCCGGGCGCAGACCAAGAGCCAGTGGCTTCCGCAGAGTCGCTTGCGCCTGGCGAGAGTCACGATGCCGAGCGGTGTCTCGCGCTCGCCACCGCGCCCGAGAGCCGTGTCGCCTGCGTCCCAGCCAAGGTCCGCCACGATCGCGTCGGCCCGGGGACCGTGGAGGGCGAATTGGGCGGTGGATTGGCTTAGATCTTCCAGGCCGACCTGGTCGCCATAGAAGATGCTGCGGCGCATAAAGGCGAGCAAAGCCGCGCCCTGACCAGCCTCGCTGACCAGCAGCAGCCCGCCGCTGAGCTCGAAACAGAAAGCGCGGAAAAGGGTCCGGGCAGTGGCATTGGTGAAGATCGTGGCGGCGCCGCCATGGACCGGCAAACCGGCGACATCGTTGGTCGACATGCGCTGAACGAGCGCCAAGCGGTCGCGCCCGCTTAAGAGCAGACGGCCCTCATGCGAGCGGTCCAGCAGAATCGCCGCGTCCAACGCGGCGGCGTATTCCCGTCCTTGATCGCCATAATCCAGCGGGATTCCATCCGGCGCCAAGCGGGCTCCCAAAGCCTGATGGCGGCGTAAGAGCGCGTTCATCGCGATTCCGCCTTGATCTGGCGCGCTGCCAGCTCGCCGTCGATGATCGCCATGGTCGCCTCGATGGCGCGCTCCAGATCCTGGTTGAAGACGGTGTAATCGCAAGCCGCTTGATAGGGCAGCTCCAGGGCTTTGGCGCGGCGCAGGCGTTCGTCGATATCGGTGGCAAGATCGGCGCGCTCCGTCATGCGCTGGCGCAGCACTTGCAGCTGCGCGTCCATGGTCGCGCCGGGCACGGTGACGAAGATTTGAGTCACATTCGCCGGGAATGCGGAAGCGAGAATCTTGGCGCCCAGGACTTCGATGTCGGCGATGCGCACGCAGCCCCGCCGCAGCGCGTCCAGGACCGTGCGTCGCGGTATCCCGTAAAACTTGCCCGGCGTCACTTCCTGGCATTCCAGCAGTTCGCCGGCTCGCTTCATTCGCTGAAATTCGCCCAGGCTGACGAAGAGATGTTCGCGCCCCTGCCGCTCGTCGCCGCGCATGGGACGGGTGGTGGCGGTCGCCAATTGCTGGATCCGCCGCGATCGCGCGATGACCGCTTTCATGATCGCGTTCTTGCCCGCGCCGCCAGGCCCGATCAAGACGAAGATGAGCCCGGGAAGCCTCTCGGATGCAGCCACCTTGTGCTATCCTTTGCGTATCAGTGGGCAGGCGAAAGTGTAACAAGGGCGCGCGGCATTCTCCAGTGAGAAATCGCCCTCGAGCAAGCGCGAGAACGCGGCGAAAGGAGCCCGACATGCCGGCGACCATCCTTGACGGCAGAGCCCTCGCCAAGCGCATGCAAGGCGATATCGCCTCCGCCGTCGCCGACATGCGCTCTCAGGGATTGGCGGCGCCGGGCCTGGGCGTCGTGCTGGCGGGCGACGACTCCGCCTCCGCCATGTATGTGCGCATGAAGCGGCGCGCCTGCCAACGCGCGGGCATCCGCTCCGAAGCGCGGCTCTTGCCCGGCGACGCGACGCAGAGCGAGACTGAAGCAGCGGTCCGAGCTTTCAATGCCGACCCCGCCATTCACGGCATCCTGGTTCAGCTGCCCCTGCCCGCCCAGATAGACGAAGAAGCGGTGCTTAACGAGATCAGCCTGGACAAAGACGTCGACGGCATTCACCCTCAGAATCTTGGCCGACTCGGCATGCGCGGCCGCCAGCCCACTTTCACGCCCGCCACCCCGACCGGCGTCATGGCGCTGATCCGCGAGTCCGGACAGGCGATTGAGGGCAAGCGCGCCACCGTCATCGGGCGCAGCAACATCGTGGGTTTGCCCGTCGCGTTGATGCTCGCCAATGCCAACGCCACCGTCACCCTCTGCCACAGCCGCACCCGCGACTTGCCCGCGGCAGTCGCCGGCGCGGAGATCGTGGTCGCCGCCATCGGTGGCCCGGAGTTTGTCCGCGGTGAGTGGATCCGGCCCGGCGCCATCGTCATCGACGTCGGCTCCAATTCCCTGCCCGATCCCGCCAGTGACAAGGGCTATCGTTATGTTGGCGATGTTGACTTCGCCGGCGCCAGCGAGCGCGCTGCTTACATCACCAAGGTGCCGGGCGGCGTGGGACCGATGACCATCACCATGCTGCTCGCCAACACGCTGAAGGCGGCGCGGCGCTCCGTGCCCGACTGAAGGGAAAGCGGCCGACGCAGCGAATGAAGACGATCCTGCTCAAGAACATCCGCCATCTGGCGACCATGGACGCGGCTCGGCGCGAGCTGCGCGACGCCTGGATTCTAATTCGCGGCGGGCGCGTCGACGGGCTGGGCGCGGGCGACGAGCGGCCCCCGGAAAGCGCCGACAGAGTTATTGACCTCGGGCGGCATGTCGTCTTGCCTGGCTTGGTGAACGCGCATCACCACATGTTTCAGAGCTTGACCCGGGTCATGGCGCAAGACTGCGAGCTATTCGGCTGGCTGCGGACGCTCTATCCTATCTGGGCGCGGCTCCGCGGGCCCGATGTCCAGGCGGCCGTCCAGCTGGCCTTGGCCGAGCTGCTGCTTTCGGGCTGCACCACCGCCAGCGATCACCATTACCTCTACCCGAACGATGTCCGCCTGGAAGACGAAATTGAGGCGGCGCAGACCATGGGCATCCGCTTTCACGCCGCCCGGGGCAGCATGAGCCTGGGCGAGAGCGCGGGGGGCCTGCCGCCGGACAGCCTGGTCGAGAGCGAAGACGCGATCCTGCGCGACACCCGGCGAGTCATCGAAACCTGGCACGATCCCGCGCCCGGCGCCATGCTGCGGGTCGTGGTCGCGCCGTGCTCGCCTTTCAGCGTGAGCGTCGATCTCATGCGCGAATCGGCGGATTTGGCGCGCGCTTATGGCGTCCGCCTGCACACGCACCTGGCGGAAAACGACAACGATGTCGCCTTCAGCCTGGAGCGCTTCGGCCAATCGCCCGGGCAATACGCCGCCGAGCTCGGCTGGCTGGGCGAGGATGTCTGGCATGCCCATTGCGTCAAGCTGAACCCGCGCGAAATCCGCCAATTTGGAATCACCGGCACGGGCGTCTGCCATTGTCCTTCGTCGAATATGCGCCTGGCCAGCGGCATCGCGCCAATCCGCCAGATGCTCGATCGCGGCGTCAATGTGGGCCTGGGCGTCGACGGCTCGGCCTCCAGCGACAGCGGACACCTGCTTGGCGAGGCGCGGCAAGCCCTGCTGCTGCAGCGGGCGCATGGCGACCCGGCCGGCTTGACGGCGCGCGAAGCCTTGGAAATGGCGACTCTGGGCGGGGCGGCTGTCTTGGGCCGCGACGACATCGGCCGCATCGCGCCCGGGTATCGCGCCGACATCGTCGCTTACCGCCTCGATCAGCCGGGCCTGGCCGGCGCCTTGCAGGATCCGCTGGCGGCGCTTGTCTTTTGCCAGCCGCCCCAAGTGGATCTGTCAATTATCGACGGCGCGCTCGTCATCGAGGACGGCCAGCTGCTCGGCGTCGAGCTGCCCCGGCTGATCGAGCGGCACAACCGCGCTTCGCTGGCGCTGCTGCGGGACGAAGCATGAAACGAAGCGACCGGCCCAGGCTGAGATTGAGGAGGCGCGACGATGTCCATCGTTGATCGTTTGGCGGCCGCGCGCGGCGACGCAGTGGCAGACCTGGTCCTGCGCGACGGGCGGCTGGTCAATGTCGTCAGCGGCGAAATCCACGCGGCGGACATCGTCGTTCACGACCGCCATGTGGTGGCCCTGGGTCCGGGTTACCGCGGCAAGAGCGAGCTCGACCTGGCAGGCAAGTACGTGACGCCGGGCTTGATCGACGCTCATGTCCATATCGAAAGCAGCCTGGCGACGCCGCCGGAATTCGCCCGTGCCGTCTTGCCCCATGGCGTGACCAGCGTCGTCACCGACCCCCACGAGATCGCCAATGTGCTCGGCTTGCGCGGCATCCGCTACATGCTGGAACAAGCCGAGCAAAGCCCGCTGAACATGTTCGTGATGCTCAGCAGCTGCGTCCCGGCCACCGACATGGAGAGCTCCGGCGCCCGCCTGGAAGCCGAGGATCTGGCCCAGCTGGCCGGGCATCCCGCCGTGCTCGGCCTGGCGGAGCTGATGAATTACCCGGGCCTGGCTTTGGGCGACGAAGGCATGCTGGACAAGATCGCCCTCTTCGCGGACCGAGCCCTTGATGGCCACGCGCCCGACATGACTGGCGCCATGCTCAACGCTTATGTCGCGGCCGGCGTGATGAGCGAGCATGAATGCGCCAGCGTCGCTGAAGCCCGCGAGAAGCTGCGCCTGGGCTTGACGATTTTCATCCGCGAAGGCACGACCACGCGCAATCTGCTGCCCTTGCTGCCCCTGGTCAGCCGCGAAAATCATCAGGCTCTCTGTTTCTGCTCCGATGACCGCATCCCGGCCGATCTGATCGATCACGGCTCCATCGACTACATGATCCGCGTCGCCATCGCCGCGGGCGTCGATCCCTTGCTCGCTATCCGCATGGGCAGTTACAACACGGCGCGGCATTTCGGCTTGAAAAAACACGGGGCGGTCGCGCCGGGCAAATTTGCCGACCTGCTCGTCGTGGAGGACCTGGGCGATTTTCGCCCTTCCCTGGTGTATTGCGGCGGCCAGCTGGTGGCGCGCGACGGCGAAATGCTGGCGGACAGGGCAGAAGCGCGCCCGACATCGCTGCCCGGCACGGTCAATCTCGGCGCGGCGCCGCCCGATTTCAAGATTCCGGCTCGTGGCGAGCGCATCCGCGTCATCGGCACGGTGAGGGATCAGGTCGTGACGAAGCATCTGGTCGAGCGCGCCAAGCTGGACTCTGGCTGCGCCGTCAGCGACATCGAGCGCGACATCCTCAAATTCGCCATGCTGGAGCGGCATCGCGGCGGCGGCGGCATCGGCCTCGGCTTCATTCACGGTTTCGGCTTGCGGCGCGGCGCCATCGCCGGCACGGTCGCCCACGATCATCACAATCTGGCGGTCATCGGCGTCGACGACGCCAGCATGGCTTTAGCCGTCGCCGAAGTCGCCTCCATGGGCGGGGGCCTGGTCGCGGTGGACGGCGGAGAGCCCCTGGCGCGCTTGCCTTTGCCGGTGGCGGGCCTGCTCAGCGACGCGCCCATCGAGACTGTCCGCCAGCAGTACGACCGCATGATCGCGGCGGCCCGCTCCCTCGGCAGCGGCTTGAGCGACCCCTTCATGGTGATGAGCTTTATGGGCCTGGAAGTCATCCCCAGCCTGAAACTGACCGACCTGGGCTTGGTGGATGTGGAGCGATTTGCGCTGGTTGACCTTTTTGTCTAGAAAGACAACTGCCTTTTTTGGTATCTTTCGCTAAAGTAGCGGCGAAACGCGGCGGCTGACCGCGGGGGAGCGGGGATTGCCATGGTTGACCATATCACTTTGCAGCGCCTGCGCCACCAGGTGGAAGAGCAGCGCGAAGTCATCATCGCTTTCTTGCGCGAAATCTGCGCCATTCCCAGCATGGAAAGCCAGATCCGCGCTTGTGGCGAGCGCGTCGCGGCCGAGATGGAGCGCCTCGGCTTTGACGACGTATATTGGGACCAGATGGGCAACATCGTCGGCCGCGTCGGCGATGGCGACAAAATCTTGCTCTACGACAGCCATATCGACACGGTCGGCATCGGCGATCCGGACGAATGGGAATGGGATCCTTTTGAGGGCAAGATCGAGCATGGCGTCCTCTTCGCCCGCGGCGCCTGCGATGAAAAAGGCAGCACGCCGGGCATGGTTTACGGCTTGGCCCTGGCTCGGGAATTGGGCTTGCTCGATGGCTACACCGCCTATTATTTCGGCAATATGGAAGAATGGAACGATGGCCAGGCGCCCCACGCATTCGTCGAGACGGAGGGCGTCAGGCCCGACTTCGTCGTCATCGGCGAGCCGACCAAGATGCAGATTTACCGCGGACACAAAGGCCGGGTCGAATTCAAGATCGTCGCCAAGGGCAAGAGCGCCCACGCCGCCAGCAACTATCTGGGCGACAACGCGATCTACAAGCTGCTGCCCATTATCGAGCGCATCAGCCATATCGAGCCCGAGCTGGGCGATCATGATTTCCTCGGCCAGGGGCGCATCACCGTGACCGACATGGATGTCAAGACTCCCAGCATCAACGCCGTGCCCGACGAAGCGACGATTTATGTCGACCGGCGCATCACCTTTGGCGAGGAGCCCGCCACCGAGCTCAGGCGCCTGCAAGCCATCATCGGCCAGCGCGACGACATCAGCGCCGAGATCCTGGTCTATGACGAGCCCAGCTACACCGGTTTCACCTTGCCCCTGGACAAGATTTATCCGGCCTGGGCTTTTGAGGAAGACGAGCCCATCGTGCGGGCTGGCTGCGCCGCGGCCGAGGTCTTGTACGGGCATGTCGACACCGGCAAGTGGGATTTCTCCACCAACGGGATATACTGGGCGGGCAAGGCGGGCATCCCCAGCATCGGCTTCGCGCCGGGCAACGAGATTCACGCCCACACCGTGCTCGACCAGGTGCCGCTGGAAGATGTCGTGCGCTCGACCGAATGGTACGCCCTCTTCCCCGCCATCCTGCGCCAGACGCTAAACGGCGCGCGCGAGTAGAAGGGCAGGCTGGCCGCTGGCTCGCCCGCCGATGAGACGCAGGGGCCAGCCGCTGGCTCGCCCGCCATAGATTGCAGGAGAAACCAATGCAAACCGACCTCAGAGGCCGCGACCTCATCAGCACCCAAGACTGGACGGTGGAAGAAATCGAGACTCTGCTCGATGTCGCCTGGGACCTGAAACGCCGGCGCGCCCTGGGCGAGCCTCACGCGCTGCTGCGCGACAAGATCCTGGCGATGCTCTTCTTCTTCACCAGCACGCGCACCCGCATCAGCTTCGAAGCCGGCATGGCCCAGCTCGGCGGTCACGCCCAGTTTATCGACAGCACGACCACCCAAATCAGCCATGGCGACACCGCCAAAGAAATCGGCGAGATCGTCGGCCGTTACACCGACGGCATCGCCATTCGCCAGTGCGATTGGGGCATCGGCAACGCCTACATCAACGCGGTCGCCGAGGCCAGCCGCGTCCCCGTCCTGAACATGCAATGCGAGGTCTACCATCCTTTCCAGATCCTGGCCGACTTGATGACCATCCAGGAGAAATTCGGGCGCGACCTGCGCGGCAAGACCATCAACATCAGCTGGGCTTACGCCTCCAGCTACCAGAAGCCGATTTCGGTGCCGCAGAGCCTGGTGCTGCTGATGTCGCGTTTCGGCATGAATGTCCGGCTGACGCGGCCGCCGGAATACCAGCTCATGCCCGATATCGTCCAGCAAGCCCGCGACAACACCCGCCAGCACGGCGGCTCCTTCGAGATCCTGGACGACTTCGACGCCGGTTTCACCGATGCCGATATTTTGTATCCCAAGAGCTGGGGCAGCTGGCTGACGACCGAAGACGAAGCAGAATCGGCCGAGATCGGCGCGAAATACACTGACTGGATCACCGACGACCGGCGCATGCAGCTGGCCAGCGACAAGGCGATTTACATGCACTGCCTGCCGGCCGACCGCAATATCGAAGTGACCGACAGCGTCATCGACGGTCCCCAGAGCGTCGTCTACGACGAGGCGGAGAATCGCCTGCACGCGCAGAAGGCGGCGATGGCGCTGACGATGCGCTAGGCTTTAATCCGGATGAGAGCCAGGAGCGATGATCGATAAACTGGTGGTCGTGGCGATCGGCGGCAATTCGCTGATCGCGGACCCGAGCAACCCGCATGTCGAGGCGCAGTGGGATTCCGCCCGCGAGACTTGCCGGCATATCGCCGACATGATCGCCGGCGGCTGGCAGGTGATCATCACCCACGGCAACGGTCCCCAGGTCGGTTACATCATGCAGCGCTCGGAGATCGCCAAGCGCGAGGCGGGCCTGCACGAGGTGCCGCTGGATTTGGTGGTGGCCGACACCCAGGGCAGCATCGGCTACATGCTGCAGCAAGCCCTGGACAATTCGCTGCGGCGCGTTGGCATGAATCACACGGTCGCCACCATCATCACCCAAATGCGAGTCGATCCCGACGACCCGGCTTTCGACGAGCCGGACAAACCGGTCGGCGCCTTTATGGATGAAGCCCAGGCCAGGTCCGCCGTCGCCCAGGGCTGGCAAGTCATCGAAGACGCCGGTCGCGGCTGGCGGCGCGTGGTCGCTTCGCCCCGGCCCCAGGTGGTCAACGAAATCAACGCCATTCAAGCCCTGGTGCTGGCGGGCTACATCGTCATCGTCTGCGGTGGCGGCGGCGTGCCGGTGGTGCGCAACGATTATGGCAGCCTGCGCGGCATCAACGCCGTCATCGACAAAGACCGAGCCAGCAGCCTGCTCGCCCAGACTCTGCGCGCCGACCTGCTTCTGATTTCCACGGGCGTGGAAAAAGCCTGCTTGCATTTCAACACGGACCGCGAGCGCGAACTGGACGAGCTGACCCTGCAAGAAGCGCGGCGCTATTTGAAAGAAGGGCATTTCGCCCGGGGCAGCATGTATCCCAAAATCGACGCCGCCATCGACTTCGTGCACAATGGCGGTCCCCGCGCCATCATCACCAATCCGGCCAATATCACCCGCGCCCTGCGCCACGAAACCGGCACGCGCATCGTGCCCGGCGACGCCGGCTAAAGACCAGGACCGAGCTCGCCTTAACTTGCATAAACGAGAAGAATCAGGCGGACGGAGGGCGAGGACAGAAACGCGATGGCGGAAATCCTGGAATTGCGCTGCGCTGTCTGCGGCCGCCGCTTTGGCGCCGACGAGCTCGAATACACTTGCCCGGTCTGCGGCGAGGTCGGCACGCTGGACATCGTTTACGATTACGCCGAACTGCGGGCTCGGCTCGATCGCGACGCCTTCAGCGCCAATCGTCTAACGAACTGCTGGCGTTACGCGGACCTGCTGCCGGTCGGTCTCGAAAGCCGGAAGCCGCCCTTGTCGGTAGGCTGGACGCCGCTCTACGCGAGGCCCGCCATGGCCGACGCGCTCGGTCTGCGCCGGGTCTGGGTCAAGGACGACGGCGCCAACCCAACCGGCTCCCTGAAAGATCGGGCCAGCGCCTTGGTCTTGACCCACGCTCTGGAAAAGGGTTTCACGACGGTGGCGACCGCCAGCACGGGCAACGCGGCCGCCGCGCTTGCCGGCCTGGGCGCGGCCATGCCGGAAGTCGATATCGTGATCTTCGTGCCCGCCAGCGCGCCCCCCGCCAAAATCGCCCAGCTCCTGGTTTATGGCGCGGAGACGCTGCTAGTCGAGGGAAGTTACGACCAGGCCTTCGCCCTCTGCATGGAGACTTGCGCCCGTCTGGGCTGGCATTCGCGCAATACAGGCGTCAATCCATTCACGACCGAGGGCAAGAAGACGGTCGCGCTGGAGATCGCCGAGCAGCTGGGCTGGCGGGCGCCCGACGCCGTCGTCGTCAGCGTCGGCGATGGCAGCATCATCAGCGGCCTCCACAAGGGATTCCGCGATTTGCTTGAATTGGGATGGATCGATTCGATGCCGCGCTTGATCGGCGTCCAGGCCGAGGGCAGCGCCGCCTTGGCCGAAGCCTTCGACAATGGCCTGGCCGCCGAAACCATGACGCCGCGCCCGGCCGAGACCCTGGCCGACAGCATCAGCTCCGGGCTGCCCCGCGATCGCGCCAAGGCTTTGCGCGCCGTTCGTCAGACCGGGGGCGCCTTCGTCACCGTCAGCGATGACGCGATTCTGGCCGCCATTCCCGAATTCGCGCAGCTGAGCGGAGTCTTCGCGGAGCCGGCGGCGGCGGCCGCGTACGCCGGCCTGAAGGCGGCTGTCGCGCGGAATTTGATTGCGCCCGAGGCGAGCGTCTGCGTCTTGAGCACGGGCAATGGGCTCAAGGATGTGGCGCGGGCGCGCGAATCGGTCGCTGGGGGCTTGCGCGTCGCGGCTGATTCGGCTGCGGTCGAGGCGGCGCTGAAGCGGGCCGGCCGGCTATGAGCGCGGACCCGGTGTATTCGATCGTCGCGCCGGTCTACAATGAAGCCGGCAATCTGCGCCCTTTTTACGCGGCGGTCGCGTCCGCCCTGGACTCGACCGGCGAAACCTGGGAGCTGCTGCTGGTGGACGACGGCAGCGCTGACGGCTCGCTGGAAATCATGCTGGATCTGGCAAGCGCCGATTCGCGGGTGCGGGTGATCGCATTCGCCCGCAATTTTGGGCATCAGATCGCGGTCACGGCCGGCGTCGATTACGCCACGGGCCGCGCCATCGTGCTTATCGACGCCGACCTGCAGGATCCGCCAAGCGTGATCCCGCGATTGATCGCCAAATGGAAAGAAGGCTACGATGTCGTCTACGCCGTCCGCGCCCAACGCAAGGGCGAGCGCCCCTGGAAGAAACTGAGTGCCAAGCTCTTTTACCGTTTGCTGCACCGCATTACCGATATCAAGATCCCGGTCGATACCGGCGACTTTCGGCTTATGGACGAGCGGGTGGCGCGGGTCCTGCGCCAAATGCGGGAACATCATCGCTTTGTGCGCGGCATGACCAGCTGGGTCGGCTACCGGCAAACCGGCGTGGAATACGCGCGCGAACGGCGGCTCTGGGGCGAGACAAAATATCCCCTGGGCAAGATGATCGGCTTCGCTCTGGACGCGGTGACCAGTTTTTCGTTCTTCCCGCTGCAAGTCATGCTGGCGATCAGCTTCGCGCTGGCTTTGCTCTCGCTGGCGGTGGGCTTGGTGATTTCGGTCCTGCGCCTGGCATTGGGCGAAGAATTCTTCGGCGGCCAAGCCACCACCATCGTCTTGCTGCTGTTGCTGAGCTCCTTTCAGCTTTTCTTTCTATTCATCATCGGCCAATATGTGGCTCGCGGCTACGATGAGGCTCGCGACCGCCCGCTGTATGTGGTCGCGTCGACGGCGGGCCTGGGCGGGGCGCCACAAGCGGCGGAGGAAGCGGCCGGGCGGTCACGGTCGGGCGCGGGCGAGGAGTGACCATGGCCCTGGTCGAGCGATTCCTGGCGGGCGGATAAACGAGGAGCGAGGCATGATCACCGGTCCCACATTCGAAGAGATGCTGCACCCCCAGACTATCGAACGGCGGATTCGGCGCGACGCGATCGCGGCCCTCGAGGCCGACCCGCTGAATCCACTGAACTTGTACAACATCACCTGGCGCGACCCCAATAACGAGGTGTACCACATCACGCTGCCGCGGGAATTGACCGGCGTCGAGACGCCGATCGTCGTGATTTATGGCGGGCGCTTCCCTTCCGGCAGCCACAAAGTGGGCGCGGCTTATTCGGTCTTGCTGGAGCGGCAGCTGCTCGGCGAGGTCGACCCCGACGCCCACACCCTCGTCTGGCCTTCGACCGGCAATTATGGCATCGGCGGCGCATTCATCGGCTGCCGCATGGAATACGACAGCATCGTCGTGCTGCCCGAAGAGATGAGCCAGGAACGCTTCGAGCGCATCGAGCGTTATGGCGCGCGGGTCATCCGCACGGCCGGCAGCGAGAGCAATGTCAAGGAAATCTACGACGAGGTCAAGCGCCTCCGCGGCAGCGACCCGCAAATCCGCATTCTCAACCAGTTTGAGGTGATGGGCAATTACCGCTTTCATTATTATGTCACCGGCAACACCCTGGTCGAGCTGGCGGCCGAGCTGGCCGAGGCCGGCGTCGGCGGCGGGCGGGTCTCCGCCTTCGTCTCGGCCATGGGCAGCGCCGGCACGATCGCCGCGGGCGACCGGCTCAAGCAAGTTTTCCCGGAGCACAAGATTGTCGGTCTGGAGCCGATTCAATGCCCGACCCTGTTCAACAACGGTTATGGCGCGCACGAGATTCAGGGCATCGGCGACAAGCATGTGACCTGGATTCACAATGTCCTGAATATGGACGCGCTGATGGCCATCGACGACCGCGACGCCTTGAATGGCTTGCGGGTCTTTGCCGAGCCGGCCGGCCGCAAGGTCTTGGCCCAGCGCTATGGAGTGGCGAAAGACGCGGTCGAGCAATTGGCGGAAGTCCTCGGCATCAGCGGCGTCTGCAACATCATCGGCGCCATCAAGACAGCGAAATTTTATGATATGGGCGATACTGATGTGATCGTGACGGTCGCCACCGACGCCATGGAGCGCTATCGCTCGGTGATGGCTGGTTTGCGCCGCGCGGAAGGCGCCTTGGACGAGGCGGAAGCGGCCGCCATTGTCGACGGCGTCTACCATCGGGCGGGCCTGGACTGGATTATGGAAGGCGGGCGCGAAGCCCGGCAACGCTGGCACAACCTGAAGTATTACACCTGGGTCGAGCAGCAGGGCAAGTCGGTCGAAGCCCTGGAGGCCCAGCGCGATCCGGCCTGGTGGGAGAGTCATCAGGCGCGGGTGGCCGATATCGACGCTATGCTGCGGTCTCAGCGCGGCGCCTGAGGCGGTGGCCGGGCCCGGGCGAGGTCGGTGGACGAGGGTCGGCTGTCGGGCGCGAAATGCCCGGCCGCAGCGCTTGGAGAGGAGCGGTCCGTGTTCGCGGACGATCGGGTCCTGGTGGGCGTGATGAAACGCCGCAAAGATTTCCAGATCGCGCGGGAGCAGCGCTGGTATCGCATTCCGGAGGCCCAGCTTCCTCGCGGCTTGAACGCGGAGTACATCGCTTTCTTCCTGAGCGGCAGGGCTTTCCGGGGTCGCGGCGGCAGCATCGCGTATTTCGCTCGGATCACCGGCCTGGAGCTGGCGCGGCGGCGCGATCTGCTGCCCGATGAAGCGCGGCGCGCCGAAGCGCTGTATTACAAAGTGCAGTTCCGCGACCTCATCCGCAAAGAGCCGCCCATCCTCAACGAGCCGGCCAGAGCCGTCAGCTTCATTCGGACGACCTGGGACCGCTTCATCCAGGCCCGCACCGTCAGCGATTTGTACAGCGGCGCCGAGTTTTATGTCGACCGCGTCTATCATGCCCTGCGCGGCTGAGGCGGCCAGCTTGACCTTTGCAGGCGCGGGCGGAGGGCGTATTATCGGGGCGGCCGCCGGAGGAAAGCGGAACAGACCATGCTCATCACAAACGCGAAGCTGATCACCCTGGGCGCGACGCCCCGGATTCTGAGCAGTCAGGCTCTGCGCGTCGCCGACGGGCGCGTCGCCGAAATCGGCGCGCCGGCCGACCTGCTGGCGCGCTTCCCGGAAGACGAGATCCTCGACGCGGCCGACCAGTATGTCATGCCGGGCGGCATCTGCGCGCACACGCACTTTTATGGCGCCTTCGCCCGGGGGATGGCGATACCGGGTCCCGCGCCGCGCGACTTTCCCCAAATCCTGGAGCGCTTGTGGTGGCCCCTGGACAAAGCGCTCGACCGCGACGGCGTCCGCGCCAGCGCCATGGTCTCTCTGGTGGACGCCATCAAGCACGGCACGACCGCTCTAATCGATCATCACGCCAGCCCGAATTGCATCGACGGCAGCCTGGACCTCATCGCCGACGCGGTTGACGAGGCCGGCCTGCGGGCGGTCTTGTGTTATGAGGCGACTGACCGCGACGGCCGCGACAAGCTGGAAGCCGGCATCGCCGAAAACCTGCGTTTCATGCGGGCCGTGGACGGGCGCGATCGCCTGGCGGGGACTTTTGGCCTGCACGCCAGCCTGACCCTGGACGACGAGAGCCTGCGGGCTTGCGCCGACGCCGCGCCGGCCGAGGCGGGCTTTCACATCCATGTGGCCGAGCACGAAGCCGACGAAGAAGACAGCTTGCGGCGCTCGGGCGCCCGGGTCGTGGAGCGGCTGGATCGCTATGGCATCTGGCGCGCCAACAGCATCGCGGCGCATTGCGTGCACATCGACCAGCGGGAACGCGAGATCTTGCGCGAGCGCGGCCCTTGGGTCAGCCATCAGCCGCGCTCCAACATGAACAACGGCGTCGGCGTGGCCGATATCGACGGCATGCGGGCGGCCGGCCTCAAGCTCTGCCTGGGCAACGACGGCTTCAGCAACAACATGTGGGCGGAATGGAAAGCGGCCTACCTGCTGCACAAAGTCTGGAATCGCGATCCGCGGCGGGCCCCGGGCGACGCCATCGCGGAGATGGCCTGGGGCGCCAACGCCCGTCTGCTGGAGCAGTTTTTCCCCGGACAGACCATTGGCGAGATCAGCCCGGGGGCCGCGGCCGACTTGATCTTCGTTGATTATCAGCCTTTCACGCCCTTGCAGGCCGGCAACTTGCCGTGGCATCTGATATTCGGTTTCGAGGCGTCGATGGTGACCACGACGATTTGCGCGGGCCAGGTCTTGATGCGCGACCGCCAGATCTTGTCGCTGGACGAAAAAGCGATCGCGGCCGAAGCCCTGGAGTTGGCGCCGGGCCTCTGGGAAAGCTACGCGCGCCAGGTTCAGGCGGCGCTGGAATGAGACTGGGCACTAGGGACAGGGATCGATGGACGACGCGATGAAGACTTTGGCGATCTTGGGCGGCACTGGCAAAGAAGGCGCGGGCCTGGCGATGCGCTGGGCGCTCAAGGGCTACCGCGTTTTGATCGGCTCGCGCTCCGAAGAGCGGGCGCAAACGCGGGCGGCCGAGATGAACGCTGAACTTGGCGGCGAATACCTGGCTGGGCGGGGCAACGCGGCGGCGGCCGACGCGGCCGATATCGTGATCCTGAGCGTGCCCTACAGCGCCCATGCGGCGACCTTGAGCGGAGTGCGCGAGCAATGCCAGGGCAAAGTGCTGGTGGACTTGACGGTGCCCCTGCAGCCGCCCGACGTCCGCGGCGTCAACCTGCCCCCTGGCGGCGCGGCCGCGCTCGAGGCGCAGCGCCTGCTGGGCGACGCTGTCGAGGTTGTGGCCGCCTTCCAGAATGTCAGCGCGGTAAAATTGCGGCAGCTCGATAAAGATGTGGATTGCGATGTGCTGGTCTGTGGCGACAGCGCCGAAGCCAAGGCCCAGGTCATCGATTTGGCGGCGGCGGCCGGCATGCGCGGCATCGACGCCGGCGCCCTGAAGAACGCGGTGGCGGCCGAATCGCTGACGCCGGTTTTGCTGCACATCAACCGCGTCTACAAGGCGCAAGGCGCTGGCATCCGCATCACGGGCCTGGACCCCCAACAATGACTTGCGCGCCGCGTTTCGTCGCCTGGGCGATTCCGGATATCCCGCTGATTGAAGCTGGCGACGACATCATCGCCATCGCGCTCGACAAGGCGGAAGCGGCCGGCATCGTCCCCCAGGCGGGCGACGCCTTGGTCATCTCGTCCAAAATCGTCGCCAAAGCCAAAGGCAGGCTGGTCGCCCTGGCTGACTTGCGGCCATCGAAAGAAGCGCAGCGGCTTGCGGCGCAGACGGGCAAAGACTCGCGCCTGGTCGAATTGATCTTGAGCGAGTCCAGCCGGGTGTCGCGACAGCGGCCAGGCGTCTTGGTCACCGAGCACCGCCTCGGTTTCGTCTCCGCCAACGCCGGCGTCGACCAGAGCAACATCGAAGCGGGCGACGACATGGCGCTCTTGCTGCCGGTCGATCCGGACGGGGCGGCGCAAGACTTCCGCGCGGAGATCGCGGCTCGCCTCGGCCTGGACCTGGCGGTGGTCATCAGCGACACCCACGGGCGGCCCTTCCGCATCGGCAATGTCGGCGTGGCCATCGGCGCGGCCGGGCTGCCCGCTCTCAAAGACCTGCGTGGAAAGCGCGATCTCTACGGGCGCGAGCTGGAAGTCACCCAGGTCGCGTATGCCGATTTGGTGGCGTCGGCGGCGCATCTGCTCTGTGGCGAAGCCGACGAAGGCTTGCCGGCCGTGCTGCTGAGGGGGCTGGATCTGGGAGAGGCGTCCGGCCGGGCAGCCGACTTGATTCGCGCGGCCGAGCACGACCTGTACCGCTGAGATGAGGATCAAGGCGGGCGCGCTGCTGGATTTCATGCGGGCGCGGCGCTCTTTGCGGCGTTATCGCCCGGCGCCCGTGCCAGCCGAATGCGTCGAGCGGATCCTGGAAGCGGCCACCTGGGCGCCCTCAGCCCACAATCGACAGCCCTGGCGCTTTGCGGTCATCGAGGGAGCGCAAGCCAAGCAGCGGCTGGCGGGCGAAATGGGCGCGCTGCTGCGGCGGGATCTGCAAGCCGACGGCGCGCCGGCCGAGCTCATCGAGGCAGACGCGAGCCGCTCGTACCAGCGCATCACGACGGCGCCCCTCTTGATCCTGCTCTGCATGAGCCTGCGCGATATGGATGTCTACGCCGACGAAGCCCGCATGAGCCACGAGCGCGTCATGGCGCAGCAAAGCACGGCGATGGCGGGCCAGAATATGCTGCTCATGGCGGAGAGCCTGGGCCTCGGCGCTTGCTGGATGTGCGCGCCCCTCTTCTGCCAGGATCTGGTCGCCGCGGTCATGGACCTGCCCGAAGACTGGCTGCCGCAGGGCATGATCACCCTCGGCTACCCGGCGCAGCAGCGCGAACGCGGGCGCGAATCCTGGGAAGAGAAAACCTTGTGGCGCTAGCGGCGAAGATTACGGTTTTGCTCGGCGGCGTCGGCGGCGCAAAGCTGGCGGAAGGCTTGGCGGCCGTCCTGCCCGGGCGGAGCTTGACCTTCATCGTCAATACCGGCGACGACTTTTGGCATCTCGGCTTGAAAATCTGCCCCGACATGGACACCCTGGTCTACACTCTGGCCGGCATCGTCGATCGCGGGCAAGGCTGGGGCATGCGCGACGAAACCACCTATGCCCTGGAGAGCCTGGCGCGGCATTACGGGCTTGAGCCTTGGTTCCGCCTGGGCGACAGCGACCTGGCGACGCACCTGCTGCGCTCCCAGTGGCTGCGCAACGGCATGCGCCTGACCGAGGTCGCCGCCGAGCTGGCGAGCCGCCTGGGCGTCGACGCCGCCATCTTGCCCATGTGCGACGAAGACATGCCGACCATCGCGCGGACGGCCGACCAAGGCGAACTCGGCTTCCAGGAATATTTTGTCAAGCATCGCTGGCAGCCGGTTTTGCGCGGCATCCGGCACGCCAAGCGCGAGCGCGCGACTCTGTCGCCGGAGGTCGAGCGCGCCCTGGCGGAAGCGGACCTGGTGCTGATCGCGCCTTCCAACCCCTGGCTGTCCATCGCGCCGATCCTGGCGGTTCCGGGTCTCCGCGACAAGCTGACTCGGCTGAACGCGCCCGTCGTGGCGGTGACGCCCATCATCGCCGGCGCCGCCGTCAAGGGACCCACCGCCAAAATCATGCGCGAATTGAAGCTGGAAGTCTCCGCCGCGAGCGTGGCGCGTTATTATGGCGCCGTTCTCGACGGCTTCGTCGACGACATCCGCAATCAAGCCTGCGCCTTCGACGGCTTGCGCGCGTTGCGAACCAACACCCTGATGCGCGACGAGAGCGACAAGGCGGCGCTGGCGCGGGCGATTCTGGAGTGGATTGAAGGCTGGCGCGCATGAGCCTGTGGGCGATCATCCCGGTCAAGCCGCTGAAACAAGCCAAGAGCCGCCTCGCCGGCATGCTGCTGCCGGAACAGCGCTTTGAGCTGGCGCAGGCGATGTTCCGCCATGTCTTGGCCGTGACCGCTTCCTCGCGGCATGTCAGCGGCGCGCTGGTCATTTCGCGGGACACCAAGGCCCTGGCGATTGCCCGGGAGCTGGGCGCCAAGACTCTGCAAGAGGGGGCGGATTCCAACCTCAATCCCGCTCTGCTGCGCGCCACCATGGTCCTCCGCAGCTGGCGCGCCGAGGCGGTGCTGGTGCTGCCGGCCGATCTGCCATTCATCACAGTCGACGACATCGCCACGCTCGTTGAGGCCTCGACGGAGCGCTCCATTGTCATCGCCGGGGACCGCGAGGGCGACGGCACCAACGCCTTGCTGGCGCGCCCGCCCGGCCTCATCGACTATGAATACGGTCCCGGCAGCTACGAGCGGCACATCCAACAAGCGGAAGCGGCTGGCTTGCGCGCTTTCCGGCGCGAGTCGCCGCGGCTGGCGCTGGATATCGACTGGCCCCGAGACTTTCGCGCTTACCAGAAGCTGCTGGCCAGCGGCGCTCATGCTCATCTGCCTTCTTTTCCGGCGGCCGACTCGGATTGAGCAGGCTGCTGGATTTGCCAAACCCGCCCGGTCTAGCCGATAATACAGGGAGACGAGCGGCAAAGACTACAGGAGACTTCTCATGGCGGATCGTGTAGCGCTTTATTTGCAGGACGCGCATCCCCTGGCCGATGCGATTGAATATGTGAAGTATGCCGAGCTGCGCGGCTTTGAGGCGGTCTGGCAGGCGGAGAGCCGGCTGGTCCGCGACGCGATCGTGCCGATGGCAGCTTTCGCGGCGGTCACTTCGCGCATCAAGATCGGCTCCGGCGTCATCAACAACTGGACCCGCAACGCCGCCGTCATCGCCGCCACCTTCCTCACCCTGGACGACCTGGCGGAGGACCGCATCTACTGCGGCATTGGCGCCTGGTGGGATCCGCTGGCAGCCAAGGTCGGCATCCGGCGTCACCGCAATCTGCTGGCCATGCGCGAAGTGGTGACGGTCACGCGCCGCCTGCTCAACCGCGAGCGCGTCAGCTACGATGGCGTCTTCGTGCAGCTGGAAGATGTCGAGCTGGATGTGGTGCACGGGCGGAAGACGCCGCGCAATGTGCCCATCTATATCGGCGCGACCGGACCCAAGATGATGGCGCTTACGGGCGAAATCGCCGATGGCGCCGTGCTGAATTACCTGGTTTCGCCCAAATACAACGACATGGCGATGGCGCAGCTGGAGCTCGGCGCGAAGAAAGCCGGCAAGTCGATTGACGAGGTCGATCGTCCCCAGCTGGTGGTCTGCTCGGTAGATCACGACCGCGGCAAAGCCCTGGACGCGGCGCGCAAGCTGGTGACGCAATACCTGGGTCAGCAGCCGCATATCATGAAAGCCAGCGGCGTCAGCCAGGACTTGCTGGACGAAATCAGCCAGGTCTTGACATGGCCCGCCACTGAAGCGCAGATTCTGGAGGCGATGAAGCTGGTGCCGGACGATGTCGTGCAGATGATCACCGCTTCGGGCCGGCCCGACGAAGTCAAGGCGAAAGTGCGCGAGTATGTCGCGGCCGGCGCCACTTGCCCGATCCTCTACCCCCTGGGCGAGGATGTGCGGCTCATGATCGATACATTCGCCGGCGGCTACAGCGACTGAAGGCGCCGCGGGCAAGCCCGACGCAAGCCCCGGAAGGGAAGGCGGCCTGCCGCTTGAAGATCCTTTGCGTAAGCGACATCGAAATGCCGCAACTGCACAACGCGGTGAACCTGCGCCGCCAGTACGCCGACATCGACATCGTCGTCAGCTGTGGCGACATGCGGCCGCATTATCTGGACTTCATCACCAGCATTTTGCGCGCGCCGCTCTTTTATGTCCGCGGCAACCACGACGAAATGTACGGCGACGACCCGCCCGGCGGCATCGACCTGCATGGCAGAGTCGTGCGCTACTGCGGCTTGACGATGGCGGGCCTGGAGGGTTCCATCCGCTACAACAAAGGCGACATTCAGTACACGCAGACCGAAATGCACGGCAAGGTGCTGGAAATGGCGCCGCGGATCCTGTGGCATCGCTGGGCGCTGCGGCGCGGCATCGATCTCTTCGTCACGCATTCGCCGGCCCGCAACATCCACGACGGGCGCGATGTCGCTCACCGCGGCTTCGACGGCTTCGTCAACTTCATGAAATGGTTCAAACCGCGTTACATGCTGCATGGGCATGTGCACACCTGGGACCGGCGCAAGACCGTGCGCACCCAGTTTGAAGCCACCTGCGTCCTGAACATCAACCCCTTTACCGTCCTGGAGCTGGAACCGCAGCAAAGGGGTGGCGCGGCCAAGTCTTAAGGAGAGCGCGGGGACATGTGGCAAGCCTATCACAGCGTCAGCAGATTGACCGAGGCGATGAATCTGCTGGATGAACATCGCGGGGCGGCGCGAATCATCGCCGGCGGCACCGACCTGATCATCGAGATGGAGCGCGGCGCCCGGCCGGATCTCAAGATTCTGATCGATATCACGCGCGTTCCCGGGCTGGACCGGATCAGCCGGCAAGACGGGCGCATCGTCCTCGGTCCCTTGGTCACGCACAATCATGTCGTCGCCAGCCCGCTCGTCCGCCAGCGCGCATTGCCCCTGGCGCAAGCCAGCTGGGAGGTGGGCGCGCCCCAGATCCGCAATCGGGCGACCGTCGCCGGCAACCTCATCACCGCGTCGCCCGCCAACGACACCATCACGCCCCTCATCGCCATGGAGGCTGAAGTCCGGCTGGAATCGCTGGCCGGCGCGCGAACGCTCAAGCTCAGCGACTTTTGCAGCGGCTTCCGCCAGACCGTCATGCAGCCAAACGAAGTGATGACCCAAATCCGCGTGCCGCCCCTGGCCGACGGTCAGCGCGGCGTCTTCCTCAAGCTGGGTTTGCGGCGGGCGCAGGCGATCTCGGTCGTGGACGCCGCCGTCGTCCTCCAGCGCGACGCCGAGGGCAGGGTCTGGGATGCGCGCATTGCTCTGGGCAGCGTCGCCCCGGTCATCGTTCGCGCCGCCGAAGCCGAGCGTTATCTGGAGGGCAAGCGACTCAGCGACAAAACGATGTCGCAAGCCGGCCAGCTCGCCAGCGCCGCCGTGCAGCCCATCGACGACATTCGCGGCAGCGCCGAATACCGCTCCGAGATGGTTCGCGCGCTGGTCGTCCGCGCCTTGCGCCAGCTGGCGGCCGACGAGATCGAGACGGGCCTGCCGGAAAATCCGCCGATGCTGTGGGATGGCGAGGGCCCGCTGGAACAGAGCTTGGGCGCGGGCTTTGTCCATCTGCCGGACACGCCGATCGAGAGCCGCGTCAACGGCGTCGACGTGCGGGTCGAAACGGGCCAGCGCAAGTCGCTGCTGCATTGGCTGCGCGACGATCTTGGCTTGCCCGGCACAAAAGAAGGCTGCGCCGAGGGCGAATGCGGCGCTTGCACCGTCATCCTGGACGGGGCGGCCGTGATGGCTTGCATGGCGCATGCGCCGCGCGCGCACCGGGCGGAAGTCCTGACCGTCGAGGGCTTGGCGGATGGCGAGCGGCTGCACCCGCTGCAGCAGGCTTTCATCGACGAAGCGGCCGTTCAGTGCGGTTACTGCACGCCCGGTTTCTTGATGGCCGGCGCCAAGCTGCTGGAAGAGGTCGACGCGCCCAGCGCCGAACAGATCAACTATGGCTTCAGCGGCAACTTGTGTCGCTGCACGGGTTATTACAAGATCGTCGAGGCTTTCCGCCGCGCCAGCCAGAGCCAAGAAGCTGGAGAGCGAGGCTGAATCATGGACCGCACCGTGCCCCAGACCGGCAGCGAAGAGATCGAACTCTACATGCGCACCTATTATTCGCTGCTGCGCTCCAGCGACAACATCCAGATCGAGACTCTGGTGGAGAGCCACCTGGCGATGCGCTCGTCGCTGCACGAATACGCCGCCGAAGCCCATCCCGACGCCTCCGCCCTGATGTACAGCGCCCTGCGCCTGCCCGCCTGCATCATCCGCGCCGACGAAGTCTTGATCGGCCAGATGGAACGCGCCTTCATCGCCGCCGGCTACCGCGATATCGCCACCTGGCAGCGCGTCTACGCCACCGGCCGCCGCCGCCGCGCCCATTTTAATGGCGATCGCTCGCTGGCGGTCTACATCGTCAGTCGCTCCGATATCGACGACCTCGTGCCCATCCTGACCGCTTTCCAAATCGAATGGAACAAGCTGCATCTGCTGCTGGCGGATGCGGTCTTGAGGGAGATCCTGCGCCAAAACCTGGATGCCGCCGAGCTGCCCGCGGCCGACTTCGCCGCGCTGGCGCGGGGCCTGCGCATGGCAGTCAGCGATTTGAGGCGGCTGCACCTGCTCTGGGAGCGGGATTTCGCCAGCAACCTGCTCACCATCAGCCAGAGCCGAAAAGACATGAGCCTGCGCCTTATCGCCGGCTCCCTCGCCGATTATCGCCGCGCCACCGCCGCCTGGTGGGACGAGCTCTGCGACGAGCTCTCCCTCGTCGGCATCGATCCCGGCGAGCGCCCGGTCTACTTTGTCTCCAGCAACACGCATTCCCTGGTCAACCTGCTGGCTGGCTTCGCCCGCCGCTATGAAGAGAGTCTGGTCGACTTCATCGAGACTTTTGAAGAGAAATCCCTGCTCACCGAATACGAAGACATCAAGGAGAGCTATCACAAGAGCATCGACAACTTCTTGTATTTTGTGCTGCGCAGCTACCTGTCCGAGCAGGGCAGCAGCGCCCGCCAACAATTCGCTCAGGAAGAGACCCGCCTCGGCATCCACCGCATCCCCAGCCGGCATGGTTTCGAGATGGAGACCCAGGTCATCGAGCTGGGCAAGCTGGAAGCGCGCTGGTTTGACCCGCGCCTGGGCCGAGCCGACGACTTGGCGCCGCTGCGGCACAGCAAAGCCATCATCATCAACATCGATTACCCCCTGGGCATGGCTTCCTACGAATTGCTCAGCCGCATCACCCAGGGCGCCGGGCGGCTTGATGGCGTCTATGTCATGGGCAAGGCAGCCACCTTGAACGGGCGCATCGGCGATGTGATGATCCCCAATGTCATCCACGACGAGCACTCGCAGAACACTTTCCTCTTCCGCAACTGCTTCACCGCTCGCCATCTGCGCAGCTACATGCAGCACGGCAACATTCTGGACAACCAGAAAGCCGTCAGCGTACTCGGCACATTTTTGCAGAACCCCAATTACATGAGCGTCTTTTACAAAGAGGGCTACACCGACATTGAAATGGAAGGCGGACCCTACCTTTCGGCGGTGTACGAGGCCTTCCGCCCACAGCGCCACCCGATGAACGAAATCGTCAACCTGCATTCGGTGAAGTTCGACATTGGCTTCCTGCATTACGCGTCGGACAAGCCGATGAAGACCGGGCAGAACCTGGGCGCGGGCGGCTTGAGCTGGGGCGGCGTCGAACCGACTTACGCGGCTGCCATCGCCATCTTGCGGCGCGTCTTCTTCAACGAGACCGAAAAACTCATCGAGACGACATTTGAAGCGTTGCCCGCCTTTTGAGCCGGTGGCGCGGTTACACAGTTAAGGAATGATCCCGGCGTGGCCAAGCAAACGACAGTCCTCAGCCAATCCATCAAGCGGATAGACGCCCGCGGCAAAGTGACGGGCGAGACTCTCTATCCCGGCGACATCGACATCGAAGGCCAGCTTTGGATGCGGGTCAAATTCAGCGAGCGCGCCCATGCCCGCGTCTTGCGAGTCGACGCCAGCCGCGCCGAAGCTCTGCCCGGCGTGATCCGCGTGTTCACCAGCCGCGATGTGCCGGTGAACGAATATGGCCTGGTCATCAAAGACCAGCCGGTGCTCTGCGGGCCTGGCGGCGACAAGCCGGGAACCGATATCGTCCGCTGCTACATGGACATGGTGGCCACGGTCGTCGCGCGGACCGACGCCATCGCCAAAAGCGCTCTGGACCTGATCGAAGTCGACTACGAAGATTTGCCCGCCGTTTTCTCGCCGGAAGCAGCCATGCGGGAAAGCGCGCCCCAGCTGCACGCGGAGAGCCCGGGCAATCTGGTCGCGCGTTACCGCATCCGCCGCGGCGACATGGAGCGGGGCTGGGCGGAAGCCGATGTCGTCGTCGAAGGCGAATACGAGACCACCTGGCAAGAGCACGCCTACCTGCAGCCGGAAGCGGGCTTGGCTTACATCGACGAGGAAGAGCGGGTCACGGTGCTGGTGGCGGGGCAGTGGACGCACGAAGACCAGGAGCAGATTTATCATGCCCTGGCCCTGCCGCCGGAGCGAGTGCGGGTCGTCTATCCGGCGATTGGCGGCGCATTTGGCGGGCGCGAAGACATGTCGGTGCAGATCATCCTGGCGCTGGCGGCCTCTACCCTGCGGCAGCCAGTCAAGATTCAGTGGAATCGCGAAGAGTCCATCCTTTACCATCACAAGCGGCATCCCATCAGTGTGCGCGCGAAATGGGGCGCGACCCGCGGCGGCAAGCTCACCGCCATGGAAGCCGAGGTCATCGGCGACGCCGGCGCGTACAATTACACCTCCAACAAAGTCCTCGGCAACGCCCAGCTGACCGTCACCGGACCCTACGAAATCGAGAACGCCTGGGTCGACACTTACGCCGTTTACACCAACAACATCCCTTCTGGCGCGTTTCGCGGTTTTGGCGCGCCCCAGGCTTTGCTGGCGGCCGAGGGACAGATGAACCGGCTGGCGGCCGCGCTGCGCATGGACCCGCTGGAGATCCGCCTGAAGAACAGCATCCGCGAGGGCAGCATCGGCACGGTCGGCACGCCATTCCCGCCCGGCGTCAGCATGCCCCGGGTCTTCGAGGCTTGCGGGCGCGAGTCTTGGTGGCGGCTCAATGGCGGGCGCTGGCGGCTGGAAGCGCCGCAGAAGCCAAGCGACCCCCGCAAACGCAGAGGCCGAGGCCTCGCCGGCGGTTTCAAGAATGTCGGCTTCAGCTTCGGCTTCCCGGAGCATTGCTGGGCGGGCATCGAGCTGCGCGGCAGAGCCGAGGTCGACGAGCTCATTCTGTATCATGCCGCGGCAGACGTCGGCCAGGGCGCGCACACAGCCCTGCTGCAAATGGCGGCTGAAGCCTGTGGCGTCGACATCGAGCGGGCGCGCATCGTCGCTTCGGACACGGCGACTTCCGGCTCCTCGGGCAGCGCGTCGGCATCGCGCTTGTCATTCATGTCCGGCAACGCCATTCGCGGGGCGGCCGAAATCGCGCTGCAAAAGTGGCAAGAGGAAGAACGGCCCGCCAAAGGCGAGTTCATGTATCGTCCGCCGCCCACCACGCCCTTCGACCCGGAGACAGGCCAGGCCGAGCCCAATTTCGCTTATGGCTATGTGGCGGAAGCGGTCGAGATCGAGCTCGACATTGAAACCGGGCAGGTGCAGGTGCTGGATGTCGTCTGCGCCAACGATGTCGGCAAGGTCATCAATCCGCAGCAGCTGCAGGGGCAGATCGAGGGCGCGATCGCCCAGGCGCATGGCTACGCGTTGATGGAGCAGCTGGTCTCCCGCGAAGGGCGCGTCCTCAATCCTTATTTGTCAACTTACTTGATTCCCACTTCCCTGGATATGCCGCCGCGGGTGAAAGCGGTGGTGCTGGAAGAAGCGGACCCGATCGGCCCCTGGGGCGCGCGCGGCATGGCAGAGATGCCCTTGCTGCCCTTGGCCCCAGCCATCGCCGCCGCCATCCACGACGCCGTCGGAGTCTGGATCGACTCCCAGCCATTCACCGCCGAGAAGATCGTCAAGGCATTGCGAGAGCGCGGCATCGGCTGCCCGTGAGCCGCCACTGAGGCGCCCCTCCGCCTGTTTCGCGCGGTCAGGCTTCGTTCGTGTTATCATTGGCTCATGGAAACAGGCCGGCGGCTAGCGAGTCTCGCGCTTGTCGGTCGAAGCGGGGCGGAGACGGAGCCCAATGCGTTACCAACAAGCCTTTGAGCTGGCCCGCGGCGATGTGGTCGCCTTCATCGGCGCTGGTGGCAAGAGCTCCCTGCTGGTCAGCCTGGGCTACGAATTGGCGGAAGCCGGCTGGCGCGTGCTCGCCACGACCACCACCCGACTCTCGGCTGGTCAGCTCGCGCTCTTTCCCGCCACCTTGCCCTTTACCGCCGACGCCCGCGCGATTTCCGAGGCGCTTACCGAGCGTCAGTTCGTTTTGCTGCACGACGAGATCCAGGGCGGCCGGGTCTATGGTCCGCCGCGGGAGTGGCTGCGCCATTTGCTGGACCGCGTCGATTCGGACATTCTGCTGGTCGAAGCCGACGAAGCGGCCGGCCTGCCATTCAAAGCGCCCAAAGCCGGCGAGCCGCAAGTTCCCCAAGCAGCGACGGTGGTGATCTCGGTGGCTTCACTGAAGGCCCTGGGCTTGCCTTTGAACGCCGAGCACATCTACAACCCGGCCGCCATGACCGAACGCTACGGCTTCGTCGAGAACAGCCCGGTGAAATCGCCCTGGCTGGCGCAGGTGCTGCGCGACGAGCGCCTGGGTTTGCGCGGCTTGCCGGCTTCAGCGCGGGTCCTCGTCTACCTCAATCAGACGCCAGAGCGCGGTTTCATGCGCGGGCGCGCCCGGCTAATTGCGCGGCTCTGCCTGCAGAACGAACGGATTAGCGCGGTGGCTCTCGGCTCCTCGCGCGGCTACGAGCCCGTCTACGAAACGCAGCGCGCCGTGGGCGCCTTGGTGCTGGCCACGGGCGCGTCGCCCTGCGAATCGCGCGGTGAAATGCTGCGACCGGGCAAGCGGGGAACCAGCGCGGTCGCTCGCGTTACCGGGCAGCTACAGCGCTCGCGCATTGATCATCTGCGGGTGGTCACCGGGCACTTGGCGCCGGCCGTGCGCGCCGCCGTTCGCCATTTGGGCGTCAAGACCGTCCACGACCGCGCCTGCGCAGCCGGGGGGATGGCCAGCGCGCTCAAGGCGGGTTTGCGTTCGCTGCCAGAGCATGTGGCGGCCGCGCTCATCGTGCCCGGCGATCAAGCGCGTCTGCAGCCGAATGTGATTTACCATGTGCTGGCTGCCTACGCCCGGGGCGAAGGCGACTTTCTCGTCCCGCGACGCCGCATGCGCTGCGGACATCCGCTCTTGATCGCGCGCCGCTATTGGGACGAAATCGTGAACATGCCGCCCGGCAGCGACCTGCGCGCCATCATCGAGCGGCATCAAGAGGCGGTCGCCTACCTCAGCGTCGACAGCGACAGCATCTTCCACGACGGCGGCGCTTCGAGCGCGCTTCGCCTGCGCGGGCGGACACGGCAAAAGAGCGGCAGCGCCTAGCCGCCTTCTTGCAGCTGGATCAATTCACGGATCATATCGCGCGACCAAATGCCGCTGGTGGCCTCGTCGGTTACAAGGCGCAGGGTGGCCGGCCGCTTGTTCATGCCGCCGGTGGCGTCCTCGCGCATCTCGTCGAAATGCTCCATCGGCGTGATGATGATCAAGACTTCATGCGCTTGGACCACATGGTTCAGCGGCGGCGCGTAAATGAAATCCGCGCTCTTCGCCCGGCGCACGCCGATCACCCCGGCCCGAAAGCGGCGGGTCAGCGCCAGGTCTCGCAGCGGGCGGCCGATCCAGGGCGAATCGTCTTCCATGTAGAGCTCGGCCGTCTCCAGGCCCGTGATCTCGTTGTAGAGGACATGCTGCAGAAAGTCGGCGAGTTCGGGGCGGGTGGTCGAAAGCAGCACGAATTGGGCGGCGACATGGAAGGGGCTCATGACGCGGTCCGCGCCCGAGCGGCGCAGCTTCTCCACCATGTCGTCCGTGGTCGCGGTGACGGAGATCAACAGCGACTTGCTGATGCTGCGCGACGACAAGACCGACAGCACGGCCGCCGCTTTGTCTTGTATCGAAATCATGATGGCTTGAGCCCGGTCGATGCCGGCCCGCTTGAGGGTGTCTTCTTTGGCGGGGTCGCCGTGAATCACGCGGAAGCCGCGCCCCAGCCAGCCTTCGGTGACGGCCCTGTCGTTGCTGATGAGCACGAATGGGCGCGACGGATCCAGGAAGCGCACGGCGCTCTGGATAATCTGGTCGTTGCCGCAAATCACGAAGTGCTTCGCCATGCCGTCTATGGCGGTCTCGCTCTCGTCCAGGCTCAAGACTGTCGGCAGACGCTTGGACTCGCGCACGGGGACGAGGCGCTGGAAAGCGCCAAAACGCATCTCGTTGCGGCCCCCTGGCTGGCAGCGCGCTTGCAGCCGCGGGATCATCGGGCCGGGGGCCACCGCCAGCAGAATCTCGTCCTCGCGCAAGACTCGCTCCCCGCCCGGCGCGTGCATGAAATCGCCCGAATCCAGACGAATGCCGATGACGCCGGCGTCGAAATCGCGCTTCAGATTCAAGGCGCCAACGCGCTGTCCGATCCAGGGCGAACGATCTTCCAGCTCCAGCTGCGTGATCTGATGCTGCTTGTCCTGTTCAAAGAGGATGCTGTTGAAATAGTCGTTGACGGCTGGTCGCAGGGTCGCGCTATTGAGGAACTGGGCGGCCACCTCGTAGGGCGCCAGCACGACATTGGCGCCGGCCTTAATCATCTTGAGCTTGATGTCTTCTTCGACGGCGGCCGCCGTGATGTAGAGCCGCGGGTTCAGGTTGCGCGCCGTCAGCACAGTGAGCAGGCTCTCGGTGTCTTGGTTGAGCATGACCATGATCGCCTGGGCGCGGTGGATGGCGGCGTCGGCGAGATGGTCGTCGTCGCTCGGGTCGCCATTGACCACCAGGATGCCGGCGCTGCGCAGATGCTCGGCGTATTCGACATCTTCCGTGACCACCACCAGCAGATCCAGCAAAGTGGTGTGCTCGACGAAATTGCTGTGATACCAGGTGAATAGACGGCGGACGAAGCGGCGCAGGCCGGGCAGGCGCGCCTCGTCTTCGCTGCCAAAGACGCGATTGAGACGCTTGGCCAGCGGTTGATAGAAATTGTCGCGATGCTGCCGGCGGCGGATTTCGGCGCTCTGCAAGATGAAGCCAATGGTCTTGTCCACCATTTCGCCCGAGCCGCAGATGATGTAATGGCTGCTCAGCTTGGCGATCTTTTGCCGAGTGCGGAAGAGGCGGCGGCGCGTCATTGCTTCGGAGCTGAAGAGCAAAGCGAAAGACGACGACAAAAAGAAGAGCAGGGCGCTCATGCCGACGCCCACCAAGCCCAGGGTGAAGAGCCGCCCCAGCCCCGTCTTCGGCGTCAAATCGCCATAGCCGATGGTCGTCAGCGTGATGATGGTGAGATAGGCGGCGTCGAAGATGTGCAAGCCCTCGATGATGGCGAAGCCGGCGATGCCGATTGGCACGACGATCAAGATGAGGATCGCCGCCGCTCGAAACTGCCTGCGCACATCGTTCAAAGCTGTCTTCCCCGCCACGGCCAGCCGCGCCCTCATTATATCGGAGATTGCGCGCTTGTGATATGATGACGGCAGCGCGCGGCATGGACCGGGGAGGAGGCGCGCCATGTATCAACGCGACGACTATCGCCAGGCGGCGGAGGCGATCCGCCAGGTCGCGCCCCTGCGCCCGACCATCGGCTTGGTCCTGGGTTCCGGCCTGGGCGGCTTGATCCGGGCGATCGAAGACGGCGTCGTCATCCCATTCGCCGAGATCCCCGGCTGGCCCCCAGCGACCGTCCAGGGCCATCAAGGCAATCTGGTCATCGGCATGCTTGAGGGGCAGGTGGTGGCGGCGCAGCAGGGACGCCCCCATTTCTACGAAGGCTATTCCATGCAGCAGGTGACATTTCCCACGCGGGTCATGCATGAGCTGGGCGTCCGGACCTTGATCCTGAGCAACGCGGCTGGCGGCGTCAATCCAGACTACGCCGTGGCCGACTTGATGCTGCTGGAAGACCACATCAACCTGCCCGGCATGATCGGCGCCAATCCGCTGATGGGACCGAACGACGAGGCCCTGGGCGCGCGTTTCGTCGGCATGGCGCAGGCCTACGACAGGCGCTTGCGGCAGCGCGCTCTCCAGGTGGCGCGAGCCCATGCCATCCCCTTGCGCAGCGGCGTGTATTTCGGGCTTTCCGGCCCTGCCTTCGAGACGCCGGCCGAGATCCGCATGATTCGCGCGCTCGGGGGCGACGCCGTCGGCATGTCGACCGTGCACGAGACCCTGGTGGCGCGCCACGCTGGCATGCGCGTCCTGGCTTTCTCCGGCATTACCAATTGCGCCATCGATTCCATCGACGGCGACGCGGAGACCAATCACGAAGAAGTTCTGGAGGCGGGCGAGCTCATTGTGCCGCGTCTGACGACAATCCTGAAAGGCGTCCTCGCCGACTTCCCCGCATGACCGCCTTTATCGCGCTCATCGATCAGGTCGCCATCGGCATCTATTTTCTGATCGCCGCCGGCATCCTGCTGGCGCTGCGCCGTTATTTCGTCCAGGGCGAAGCCTACCGCGCCTCGTATTTTGAGCTGGAGCGCGACCTGGCTCGCTTCCGCCGCGCCAACGCCATCACCGCCATCATTTTCCTGCTGGAGCTTGCCCTGATCATCGCCGGCATCCGCGCCGTGGTCGTGCCGGAATTGTGGCGCGACCGTCAGATTGAAGCCCTGGCTCTGGGATCCCGCAGCGACGACGGCGAATTTCGTACGCCCGTGCCGCTGGCGCCACAGGCCGGGCTGGGCATTGAGCCGGTCTCGCTGCCGCAATCGGCCCGCTCCAACCAGATCCTGGCGACGCCCCCGCCGACGCCGACAGCGGTTGGCACGATCATCCCGGCCGAGCCCGTCGAGGGCTGCGACCAGCCAGAGGCGCGCCTGATAATCCCGGGCAATGGCATGCGCGTCTTCCAGCCCATTCCCGTGGTGGGCAGCGCCTTCGCCGATCAGTTTTCTTACGCGTCGATTGAAATAAGCGGGCCCAGCACCCTGGGCGCTTTCCAGGTCATCGAGGATCAGCCCACAGAAGTGCGCCAAGTGGCCGAGTTCAGCCAGTTTGTGCCGGCCGGCTACGAACCCGGCGAGTATCAGTTTCGGCTCATGGTCTTCGACATCACCAACGCCCTGGCCGCGTCTTGCCTGGTGCGCATTTACATCTCGGACCCGCTGCCGACCATCACGCCCCTGCCGTAGCCAGCTTAGGAACCCATCTCCCGGGCTCTGCGCCCGACGCGCCGCCGCCAACGGCGAGTCCTGCCTCGCCAGCGCGCGATGTGATACTGGACATGCCGCCGCTGCCGATTGAGCCGGGAGCCATGCTGCTCGCTCGGTTTGGGCACGCCCCAGCGGATGATCATCGACGCCCAGGTCAAGCCGCCGCCGAAACCCACCAGCGCGATGTGATTCTTGTCCTGGACGCGCCGCTGCTCGATCGCTTCACAGAGCGCGATCGGGATCGAGGCCGCCGATGTGTTGCCATAGCGTTCGACATTGCTCATGAACTTCTTCGGGTCGATGCCGAGTTTGCGCGCCGCCGCCTGCAAGATGCGCAGGTTGGCTTGGTGCGGGACCACCAGATTGATGTCCTCCACGCGGACGCCCGCCCCGGCGCAAGCCTGCTCGATGCTTTCACTGACGACCCGGGTGGCGAACTTGAAGACCTCGCTGCCCGCCATGTACATCTTGTAGAGCTTTGCGCCGTTTGCGCCAGCCCGCGACTGGTTCGCGTCGATGCTGCCCACGCTGGGGATGGCCAGCAGGTCGCTGCCCGCGCCATCCGAACGCAGCACGCTGCTCAGCACGCCGCCGGGCGCGTCGCTGGCGCGCAGGACAACCGCCCCGGCGCCATCGCCGAAGAGGATGCAGGTGCCCCGGTCCTGCCAGTCGAGAATTCGGCTCATCGTCTCCGCGCCAATAATGAGGGCGGCGCGAATGGAGCCGGCTTTGATCGAATCGGCCGCCATGTTGAGCGCGTAGACGAAGCCCGAGCAAGCCGCGCTCAAATCAAAGGCGCCGGCTTCGTGCGCGTTCAGCCAATCTTGCACCAAGCTGGCGGTGCTGGGGAAAATGTTCTCCGGCGTGGAAGTGGCGACGATGATCAGGTCCAGCTCGGTGGGCAAGATATCGGCGACTTCCAGGGCGCGCTGGGCTGCCAGGTAGGCGAGGGTGGCGGTGGATTCGCTCTCGTTGGCGATATAACGCTGGCGGATGCCGCTGCGGGCGAAAATCCACTCGTCGGTGGTGTCGACGAAAGCGGAAATCTCGTCATTGGTCATGGCAGTTTCCGGCGCCGCCATGCCCCAGCCGATGATATGGGCGTAACGCGCCGCCGGCGTCGCGATCGCTTCGCTTCGTTTAGCGCTGGCCATTGTCGCTGTAACCGCCAAATATGACGACGGCGTTGTGCCCGCCAAAGCCAAAAGCGTTGGACATGACATAACGCGATGCGCTGGCGCGCCCCCGATTGGGCACATAATCGAGATCGCAAGTCGGGTCGGGGTTTTCGAGGTGAATGGTAGGCGGGATGAAGCTTTCGTTGATCGCCATGATGGAGAAGATGGCTTCGATCGCCGCGCCGCCGCCCAGCAGATGCCCGGTCATGGACTTGGTCGAGCTGACCGGAATGTCGTAAACGAGATCGCCCATCGCCCGCTTCAAGGCGTTGGTCTCGGCGCTGTCGTTGAGGGGCGTGCTGGTGCCGTGGGCGTTGATGTAGTCGATGTCCGCCGCCTGCAGCCGGGCGTCGCGCAGGGCAAACTCGACCGCTTTCGCCGCGCCTTCGCCGCTCTCCATCGGCGCAGTGATGTGATGCGCGTCGGATGTGTGCCCATAACCGAGGAGCTCGGCGTATATCCGCGCGCCACGCTCCCGCGCGTGCTCCAGCTCTTCAAGGACGAGCATGCCAGCGCCTTCGCCCGGCACGAAACCGTCGCGCTGCAAGTCGAAGGGCCGGGAGGCGCTGGCGGGGTCGTCGTTGCGGCTGAGGGCGGTCATGTTGTTGAAACCGGCGACGCACAGCGGCACGATCGCCGCTTCGGACGCGCCCGCTACCATGGCCTTGGCGTCGCCGCGCCGGATGATGTGCATCGCCTCGCCAATCGCGTTGTTGCCCGAGGCGCAGGCGGTGACGATGCAGTGATTCGGTCCCCGCAAATTGTAGGTGAGCGAGACGACGCCGGAGCAGGAATCGCTCAAAATCTTGGGGATGGCGAGGGGCTTGATGCCGCGGTGGCCGCGCTTGTCAATCGCTTGCTGCGCCTCGACGAAAGAGTTGATGCCGCCCACGCCCGAGCCAACGATGCAGCCAACCTCGTACATGTTGTCCGCGGTCACTTGCAGCCCGCTGTCTTCCAGCGCTTGCCGGCTCGCTTCCAGGGCGAACTGCGCCACCCGGTCCATGCGCCGCGCCTCGCGCCTGCCAAAGATCGCCGCCGGGTCGAAATCCTTGACTTCGCCCGCGAGTTGGTTTTGCGTCAGCGCCCGGTCGTAGCGCGTGATATAGCCGATGCCGTTGCGGCCCGCCGCCGTATTCGCCCAGGCTTCCGCGACTGTGTTGCCCGTCGGACAGACGATGCCCATGCCCGTGATGACGATCCGCGCTCTATCCAACTCCGCCTCCAGCGCCACGCGTCGACTCTCCGCCACCTTCTACGCATTGTAACACTGCCCGCGCCCATCCGTCGCTTTACAGGCCGCGGCCGCCCGCTTATAATACCCGCGTTGGGGAGCATGGCAGAAGAGCGGACTTGAGCCGACGGGCGCAGGGGAGCGATGATCCTGGTAACCGGCGCGACGGGCTTGGTCGGGCGGCATCTCGTCCAGCGGCTCATGCGCGAATCAACGCCGACCCGCGCGTTGCTGCCGGCGCATCGCGCCGGGCGCCTGCCATGGAACGCGGGCGACCCGCACAGCCCTGAAATCATCATCGGCGACGCGAGCGACGAAGAAGCCTTCTTCCGCGCGGTCAGCGGCGCTCATGCCGTCATACACCTGGAAAGCGCGCAATGGTGGGGGCGGCTGCGCGAGCTGGAAGCGGTGGAGTTGGCCGGGGCGCGGGCTCTGGCGGCGGTGGCGCGGGCCGCTCGAGTCGGGCGCGTCATCACCCTAAGTCAGCTGGGCGCGTCGCCCTCATCCGCCTACAGCTTGCACCGCGTCAAGGGACAAGTCGAAGGCATCCTGCAGGGGAGCGGCGTCGCCTGCACCGTCATCCGCAGCGGCATCGTCTACGCGCCCGACGACGCCTTCGTCAATCATATCGCCGGCATGCTGCGCCTGAATCCCTTCTTCTTTCTGATGCCCGGCAAAGGCGAAAATGTCTTGCACCCCATCCATATTGACGACCTGGTCGAAGCCCTATATCGTAGCCTTCATCGGCCGCGCCTGGTGGACAGGACAGTGGAAGTGGGCGGACCGGAATACTTGTCGCTGCGCGAACTTATCTTGACCGTGATGCGGGTGACCGGCATGCGTCGGCCGCTGTTTGGCGCGCCGCCCTACCTGCTGCGCTGGACGACGAACCTTTACAGCCGGCTCCTGCCGCGTTCGCTGATGACGGCGCAATGGCTGGACATCCTGGCTGCCAATCGCGCCGCGCCCCTGGGCAGCGCCTACGAGCACTTTGGCTTCCGGCCGCGCCGCTTTGAAGAGGCTCTGCTGGAATACTTGCCGGAGCGCCCGCATCTGCGCCAGGCTCTGCGCGACGCGTTTCGCCGCCGGCCGCAGCTCGCATGAGGCTGGCGCGCCGTGGCTGACATCGCGATCCGAGCCCTGCGCGATTCCCGCGAGCTGGATCAAGCCGTCGCCCTGCAGCGGGTGCATTGGGGCGATGACGCCCACAACCTGACGCCGCTGCACATGCTGCGCTCGATTGCCCGGCACGGCGGCCATGTCCTGGGCGCCTACGCTGGCGACGAGCTGGTGGGCATTGTCATCGGGATGCTGGGCGCGGACACGGACATCGGCGCGGACCAGCCCCGGCCGGCGATGGCGAACTTGCTGGTCTTCTCGAAGCGCATGGTCGTCTTGCCCGGCTATCGCGGCCGCAATGTCGGTTTCCGGCTCAAGATGGCGCAGCGCGACCTCGCCGTCAAGCAGGCGATCCGGCTGGTGTGCTGGACCGTCGATCCGCTGCTGGCCGCCAACGCCCACCTCAACATTCGTAAACTGGGCGCGGTAAGCCAGCGCTACTGCCGCAATTACTTTGGCGCGCCGGACGAAGCGAGCCTGCATTCCGACCGGCTCTTCATCGACTGGTGGGTGACGCAGCGCCGCGTTCAGCAGCGAGCCAAAGGGGCCGGCGCCACCCTGACTCTTCGGCAGTATTTTGATGTCCGCGCCCCCATCGTCAATCGCGCTCGGCCGGCGGGCGCCTGGATGGAGCCCGGCCACATGACCGACCCGCCGGGCTCGAGTTTCGCGCTGGTGGAGATCCCGCGGGACATCCGCGCCCTGGAAGCGGCCGACCCCGATCTGGGCCTGGCATGGCGCGCCCATATCCGTGAGGTTTTCTCCAGAATCTTTGAGGCCGGCTATATCATCACCGATTTCGTCAGTGGCGATTTTGAGGGCAGGCTGCGCGCCTTTTATCTGCTTAGCCGCCATTTTGACCAAGAAGAGCGCAGAAACTGAGGGATGAGCATGGCATTCGCGGACGAGAAAATCGCATTCATCGGCGCTGGGGTCATGGGCGAGGCGATGATTAGGGGCCTGCTGCGGCAGAATACGGCGCGCCCGCAAAACATCATCGCCGCCGACCCGCGCGAGGACAGGCTGGCTGAACTGGAGCGGCGTTACGCTATCCAGGTAACGCCCCATAACTTGCAAGCCGCCGCAGCCGCCGACGCCCTCGTGCTCGCGACCAAACCCCAGGCGATGGACAAAGTGCTTTCGGAGCTGGCAGGGCAGGTTGACGAAATCCGCTTGATTCTGAGCATCGCCGCGGGCGTCCCCTTGGGGACTATCGCCGAGGGCTTGGGCAATGCGCGCGTCGTCCGCTCCATGCCCAACACGCCGGCGCAGATCGGACAAGGCGTCGCGGTCTGGACGGCTTCCCCGGCTGTCAGCGGCGAGGCTCGCGCCCAAGCCGAGACTCTGCTGAGCGCGATGGGCGAGCAGATCTTCGCCGAGGACGAGCGCTTCCTGGATATGGCGACGGCGCTCAGCGGCTCGGGACCGGCTTATGTTTTCCTTTTCATGGAGGCGCTTGTCGACGCCGGCGTGCGCATGGGTTTCGCCCGGCCAGACGCCGACAAGCTGGTGAGCCAGACCGTGCTCGGCTCGGCGCTGTACGCCAAGAGCGCCGGCGCGCATCTGGCCGAACTGCGCAACCAGGTGACCAGCCCGGGCGGCACGACGGCGGCTGCACTGCACGAGTTGGAGAAGGGCGGCCTGCGCGGGACCCTGGCGGATGGCGTCTGGGCGGCGTATCGGCGGTCGCAGGCATTGGGCGGCGGCGACAAGTGAGCAAGGCCGGGCCGACGGTTCGCGGGCGCGGCGCGGCTGAAACCCGGTCGCGCGAATTGGCCAGGAATCCCATTGTGAAAATATAGACAAGCGCCCAGGCTTGCGCTAGAATGGCGCACAGTCGTCCGCGCAAGGTCATTCGGATCTGCGAAAAAGCGCGGTCCGGCGGGAAAACAAGAGAAGAGCCCGGGCGCTAAACCGCGCGCGCGGGATTCTGCACGATTAGGGATGATGGCAAGGAGCCGCCAATGGCAGACAACATCTACGAATCGATCCTCGAACAAATCAGAGGACTTGAGGTCGGCGCGCTGGAATCGGTCGAAGTCGGCTATGTCGAAGAAGTTGGCGATGGCATCGCCCGCGTCTCCGGGCTGGACAATGTGCGCTACAACGAGCTGGTGCAATTCGACAATGGCGTGGCTGGCATCGCTTTCAACCTGGAAAAGGACTATGTCGGCGTCATCATCATGGGCGCCTACGACGACATCCAGGAAGGCGACACCGTCAGCGCGCTCGGGCGCATCGCCTCGGCGCCGGTTGGGATGGGCTTGGTCGGGCGGGTGGTGGACGCCCTGGGCAACCCCATCGACGGCCGCGGACCAGTCCAGTTCGACGAATATTACAACATTGAGCGCATCGCCCCCGGCGTCATGGAGCGGCGCAGCGTTGACCGCCCGGTGCAGACCGGCATCCTCGCCATCGACACCATGATCCCGATTGGCCGCGGACAGCGCGAGCTTATCATTGGCGATCGACAGACGGGCAAGACTGCGCTGGCGCTGGACACCATCGTCAACCAGCAAGGCGAGGACATGTACTGCATTTATGTCGCCATCGGCAAGCGCCGCGGCGAAGTCGCCCGCATCCGCGAGACCCTGGAGCGCGAAGGCGCGATGGAGTACACCACCCTGGTCGTGGCGTCGGCCTCGGACGCGGCCGCCCTGCAATATCTGTCGCCGTATTCCGGCTGCGCCATCGGCGAATGGTTCATGGAAAACGGCAAGGACGCCCTGGTCATCTACGACGATCTGAGCAAGCACGCCAACGCCTACCGCCAGGTGTCGCTTTTGATGCGCCGCCCGCCAGGCCGCGAGGCATTCCCCGGCGATGTCTTTTACCTGCACAGCCGCCTGCTGGAGCGCGCCGCCCAATTGAGCGACGAGCGCGGTGGCGGCAGTCTGACGGCTCTGCCCGTCATCGAAACTCTGCTTGGCGATGTATCCGCCTTCATCCCCACCAATGTCATTTCTATCACCGACGGCCAGATTTACCTGGAATCGGAGCTCTTCAACGCGGGTTTGCGCCCCGCCCTCAACACCGGCATCAGCGTCAGCCGCGTCGGCAGCGCCGCCCAGACCCGCGCGATGAAAGATGTCGCCGGCGGCTTGAAGCTGCAAATGGCGCAATTTCGCGATCTGGCCGCGTTCGCGCAATTTGGCTCCAACCTGGACAGCGCGACCCAGCAGCAGCTTGACCGCGGCCTGCGCCTGACCGAGCTCTTCAAGCAGGTGCAGTATCAGACCCTGTCGCTGCAGGATCAGGTGGCGCTGACATACGCCGGCACCAGCGGATTGACCGACGAAGTGCCGGTGGAGCGCGTCTTGTCTTGGAAAGAATCATTCCTGCGCGCATTCCGCACCCAGTTCTCCGACACCGGCGAGTTCATCCGCGAGAACCGCAACGAACGCGCCAAAGAACAGATTCAGGATCAGCTCGATACCGCGATCAAGACCTTTAACGAGGCTTGGAACTAGTGTCGTCCATGTCCAGGAAAAGGAGACGCTAGATGCCCACCCTCCGCGAAGTCAAGAATCGCATTCGCAGCGTCCGCAACATCGCCCAGATCACGCGGGCTCTGGAAGCGGTCTCCGCCTCGCGCGTGCGTCGGGCTCAAGCCCGCGTCTTGGCCAGCCGCATCTATGCCGAGAAAGCCTGGGAGATCCTGGTCAATGTGCAGGCCGCCAGCAAGAGCGTGCCCCTGCATGCCCTGTTGACCGAGCGCGACGAAGTGAAGAAAGTGATGACCGTCGTCATCACCTCGGATCGCGGTCTGGCTGGCGCGTACAACACGAACATCCTGCGTGTGGCGCAGCGCTTCGAGACGCGCCTGGGCAAGCCGGTCGATTATGTGACGGTCGGGCGCAAGGGCCGCGATTCGCTGGCGCGCATCGGCGCCAACATCGTCGCCTCATTCACGGACATGCCGGCCGAGCCGGCAATTTCCGATATCAGGCCGATCGCGCGCATCGCCATCGACGCCTATCTGAGCGGCGAAGTCGACGAAGTGCTGATCGCTTACACCGACTTCATCACTATGCTGACGCAGCGGCCCGCCGTCTTGGGCTGGCTGCCGCTGACCACCCACACCATCGCCCGGCAAGTGGCGGCCGAATATGTCAAAGATGTCGCCACGGTCAGCGATGGCACGCAGAATTATGAGTACGAGCCGAGCGCGACGGCGGTGGTGGACGAGATTGTGCCCCGCTTCACCGAATTGCAGCTTTACCAGGCGCTGTTGGAAGCGCAGGCCAGCGAACACGCGGCGCGCATGGCGGCGATGAAGAACGCCACCGACAACGCCACCCAGCTCACCGCCGACCTGACCTTGCAATACAATAAGGCGCGGCAAGCGGCGATCACTGCCGAAATCCTGGATATCGTTGGTGGCGCGAATGCCTTGCAGCAAGCCATTGACAGCGCCGCGGCGACGATTTTGGATCGAGACGAGACGGGAATCCAGCTTCTCGACGCTTGAGCGCGCGAGCGGCTCGGCGAGACGGAGAAGCCAGACAAGGAGCGAAAGAGATGGCGGAAATCCATGGAACGGTAACGCAGGTCCTGGGCAATGTGGTCGATGTCGAGTTCCCGCCCGGCGCGCTGCCGGATATTTTCGACGCGGTGGAAGTGCCCCGTGAAGGCGAAGACAATCTCGTCCTGGAAGTCGAATTGCACCTGGGCGAAAGCTCCGTCCGCACCGTGGCGATGGACTCGACCGACGGGTTGGCGCGGGGCGCGGCAGCGTTCGCTACCGGGCAGCCTATCGCCGTGCCGGTTGGCGAGCCGACTCTGGGGCGCATCTTCAATGTCCTGGGCCGCCCGATCGACATGGGCGAGTCCGTGCCGGAGGAAGCCGAGCGCCGTCCCATTCACGCCGACGCGCCGTCCTTTGAAGATCAGTCGCCGACTATCGAGGTTTTCGAGACCGGCATGAAAGTCATCGACTTGGTCGCGCCCATGACCAAGGGCGGCAAAACCGGCATCTTTGGCGGCGCGGGCGTCGGCAAAACGGTGACGATTCAAGAGCTCATCAACTCCATCGCCACCCAGCATGACGGCTTGTCCGTCTTCGCCGGCGTTGGCGAGCGCACCCGCGAAGGCACTGACCTCTATCACGAGATGAAAGAGGCGAATGTGCTGGACAAACTGGCCATGGTCTTCGGCCAGATGAACGAGCCGCCCGGAGTCCGGCTGCGGGTCGGGCTCTCCGGCTTGACCATGGCCGAGTACTTCCGCGACCAAGGCCGCGATGTGCTCATCTTCATCGACAACATTTTCCGCTACTCGCTGGCGGGCGCGGAGGTGTCTGCGCTGCTGGGGCGAATGCCGTCGGCGGTCGGTTACCAGCCCAACCTCGGCGAAGAGATGGGCATGCTGCAAGAGCGAATCACCTCGACCCGCAGCGGCTCCATCACCTCGATGCAGGCGGTCTATGTGCCGGCTGACGACTACTCCGATCCGGCGCCGGTCGCCGTCTTCACCCATCTGGACAGCACCATCGCCCTGGAGCGCTCCATCGCCGCCCGCGGTCTCTTCCCCGCCGTCGACCCGCTGGCGAGCACGAGCAACATTCTGCAGCCGGAAGTCGTCGGCGAAGACCACTACAACACCGCTCGCGAAGCGCAAGAGGTCTTGCAGCGCTACAAAGACTTGCAAGACATCATTGCCATTTTGGGCGTCGAAGAGCTCTCGGACGATGACAAGGTGCTGGTGGCAAGAGCCCGTAAAATGGAGAACTTCCTCAGCCAGCCGATGTTCGTCGCCGAACAGTTCACGGGCCAAGCCGGGCGCTATGTCCCCATTCGCGATACCGTGCGCGGCTTCCGCATGATCCTCGATGGCGAGGTCGATCATATTCCCGAGCAGGACTTCTACATGAGCGGCGCCATTGAAGATGTGCTGGAGCGCTACGCCAGCCGCGAAGCCGCCTAGGAGGCGCTGATGCCGATTCACATCGAGCTGGTGACCCAGGAAGCCAAGATCTTCGACGAGCCGGAAGCCGATATTGTCTTGGCGCCGGCCGTCGAAGGCGAGATGGGCGTGCTGCCCAACCACGCGCCTGTCCTCACGACCCTGGGCTATGGCGAGCTGGTCGTGCGCAAGGGGCCCGCCGAAGAGCGCTTCGCGATTTATGGCGGCGTCATTGATGTGCGCCCGGACAAGGTCGTCGTCTTGGCCGACCTGGCGGAATCATCCTTCGCGCTGGATCTGGATCGCGCCCAGGAAGCCCGCGAACATGCGCGGGAGGCGCTCGAGGCGGCGCCGGCCGATGCGGAAAATCGCGAGGCTCTGGCTGCATTGCGGCGCGCCAACCTGGCCGTGCGCATCAGCCAGAAGATCCGCAACCGCGGCGCCATGCTGCGCATCCTGGAAGACGCGGGCGACGACGCCTGAGCGCGGCAATTGCGGGGGTTATGTGTCTAAGTACCTATGAGGGGGGAATTCAGCCCTAATTTTCGGGGTATCGTCGGTGTCCGCGTGAGCGAGTTGGTGGGTTCCCAGGGCCGGAGTATGTGTAGCGTGGCTCTCTCATCGAAGGAGTTAGCCCCACTCTTTGTGGTAGGCGTCTGTTAGATTATTTGCAAGGGGGTAAACGTGACGCGACTTTTTCTATTGCTAGTTCTACCATTTACTCTGTTGGCTGTCCCAATTTCCGGGCAGGTCAAGATTGAGCACACGAAGACGACCGGTGAGGAGTTGTCTGTTTTTCAGTATTTTCGTCAGCTCTTGGCGACTAGCGAGTACCTCCGCCATTCTCAGTCAGAAAACTGCAATACGTATCACCATACTTATGAGGACAGGCGGACAAAGGCTACTGTCTGTGTCTTCTTGGACCTTCACACTGGTGCCAGATACCTGTATGTGGCTGGAGGTCGCTTTTACAACGCGGGCATGGCTGTTTCAGTGCTGCACGAGGGGCTTCCAATCTCATTCACCGCGGCGGTGTTCCGCGACGATCCTACTCTTGTTACTTTGCCGCTTCGGTATCCTGGCGAATATGCAGTTGTGATGACTTACCTTGATTTCCCGGACCGCGTTTTGTCGTCTTACACGGCTCGATTTACAATTTCTGAGGGGATTGGCGATGTCTAGCTTCTTGAAGTGGTTCGGCATTCTGGTGATTGTACTGAGTTTCGTTCCGATGGTGTTTGGAGCCATCGTGTCACTCGACATCGTTTCTCTGATTCCTGCGCAAACAGAGGGCGATCTCTCGGTATTTGAGGCAATTCTATTTTCGCTCGGCGGTCAGATTCTGTTCGCCGCCTTCGTGGGCTTCGGCTTACTGGTATTCCTTGCTGGTGCTGTAAGCTACTTCATCGGCAACAGCGGAATACAGGGGAGCAAGCAGCTCGCTCTGCTTCGCGAGCTACTGAAGGAATGGAAGCGGTTCGAGCACTTAGGTTAAGCTCACTTGGCGAGCTGGTCGTGCGCAAAGGCGAGGCCGAAGAACGATTCGCCATCTACGGCGGGGTCGTCGATGTGCGCCCGGACAAGGTCGTCGTCTTGGCCGACCTGGCGGAATCATCCTTTGCGCTGGATCTGGATCGCGCCCAGGAAGCCCGCGAACATGCGCGGGAGGCGCTCGAGGCGGCGCCGGCCGATGCGGAAAATCGCGAGGCTCTGGCTGCATTGCGGCGCGCCAACCTGGCCGTGCGCATCAGCCAGAAGATCCGCAGCCGCGGCTCGGCATTGCGCATCCTGGAGGACGAGGGCGACGACGCCTGAGCCAAAGAGCCGCCAGCGACATTCAAGAGTGAGACAAGCCCGGCGCCCCGAAGGCGGTCCGGGTTTTCTTTTTTGCAGTAGAATAGGTGCTGCGGCTAACAATTTTTGTGGGGTCGCGCGTGACCATCGTGCGGTTCATGTAAGAGAATTCGCGACTCCGCAAGGCTTAAGCTCTCCCTCCCTGAGGCTTCGGGGAGGGGGCCGGGGGGTGGGGTTGCCCATCCGTTAATCATAGAAGGACGAGGCAAATGGCGCGCTTCGGCAAGCGACTGGGCGTCGATCTCGGCACGATCAACATCTTGATTTACGAGGGCGGCCGCATCGTCTTGCAGGAGCCGTCGCTGGTGGCGCTGCTGGCGGAAGAAGAGCGCATCGTCGACTTTGGCAATCCCGCGCGGGAAATGCTGGGAAGGGTCGATGACGAAGACATCCAGGTGATGCGTCCGCTGCAGAATGGCGTCATCGCCGATTATGAAGTCACCGAAGCGATGCTGGAATACTTCTTTGGCAAAATCGCCGGGCGCATCCGCTTCTTCCGCCCGACGGTCATGGTCTCCGTGCCTTATGGCGCGACCAGCGTCGAGAAGCGCGCCGTGCGCGAGGCCATCCTGGCGGCGGGCGCCCGCGACGCCCAGCTGATTTGGGAGCCGCTGGCATCGGCCCTGGGCGCGGGCTTGCCGGTGAGCACGCCGGCCGGCGGCATGGTTGTCAATATCGGTGGCGGCATCACCGAAGCGGCCGTCTTGACCATGAACAACATTGTGCGGGCGGAGAGCGGGCGGGTCGGCGGCTTGCGCCTGGACGAAGGCATCATCAGTTATGTGCGGCGCAAGTACAACCTCGCTATCGGCCAGCCCACCGCCGAATCAATCAAGATCCAGGTGGGCGCGGCCGTCGACCAGCCTCGCGAGATGTCGATGGAGATTCAGGGCAGGGACAATGTCTCCGGCATGCCGCGCACGGCCCGCGTCACCACCGGCGAAGTTGTCGAAGCGCTGGCGGAGCCACTGGGGCAGATCGCGACGGTCGTACGCACGGTGCTGTCCACGACGCCGCCGGAACTGTCCTCGGACATCATCGACCGCGGCATCGTGCTGACGGGCGGGGGCGCCTTGCTGCGCGGGGTGGACGCCTACCTGACGCGGGCGACCGGCGTGCCGGTGTACCGGGCGGACGACCCGCTCATCACCGTCGTCGTCGGCTGCGGCAGAGCCCTGGAAGACCCCGCCATCATGCGCCGCCTGGAACAGACGACCGTCTTGTAGCCCGCCCTCAGCCCTCAAGATAAAAGGTCATGCGCTGCAAATGCGTTACCGGGTCGATGTACTGCACTTGCACATCGCCGGCGACATTAATATTGATGGGCGCGTAATTGAGGATCGCCTGTACGCCGGCTTCGATCAGCGCGTCGGCCACCGCCTGGGCTTCTTCGGCTGGCACGGCGAGCATGGCGATCTTGATTTTCTCGCGCTGGACGATCTTGCGCATGGCGCTCAGCGGCTCGATGACGAAATCGCCCGCCCGCGCGCCGATCTTGTCCGGGCTGATGTCAAAGAGATGCGCGATGCGGAAACCGCGATCCTGAAAGCCGCGATAATGCGCGATGGCGACGCCCAGATTGCCCGCGCCGACCACCACCACCATCCATTCCCGTTTGACTTGCAAGACTTCCCGCAGGCGCTCTATCAGAAATTCGATCTGGTAGCCGGTGCCCTGTTTGCCGAAGCCGCCAAAATGCGACAGATCCTTGCGGATTTGCGCGGAGCTGATGTCCAGCCTGCGCCCCAGCTCTTGCGACGAGGCGACCGCAAAGCCCTCTTGCCGCAAACGCCGCAGCGCCCGCAAATAGAGCGGCAGACGCCCAATGACAATATCCGGGATGGGAGCCGCGGGCTTCTCCAACATACAGGGGGCACGCTCGCGCTTGGTCTGTGAAAATAGACGCAATCCAAATGATACCATAGACAGGGAGGCGCCGCGCCCGGCTGGCGGCTCGCTTGAAGGGGCGGGCGGGCAATGCTAGAATTGCAGGGCTTGTGAACAGGCAATTGCCAAAGGCTGGCGGGTCGCGCGAGATGCTGGAAGACGCGGGCGAAAAGCCCCTCAACAACAGGCAGCTTACCCAGGACTTTCAGATCGTCCACGACAGCATGCTCGACGGCTTGGGCCAGCTGGCGGATTATTTTGGGTTCAGCAAAGTCATGGGCCAGCTTTATGGCAGCCTGCTGCTCAGCGCGGAGCCGCTGTCGCTGGACGACATGATGGGCCGGCTGGGCATCTCCAAAGCCAGCGTCAGCACGAATATGCGCTCGCTCGAGCACATGGGCATGGTGCGCCAGGTCTGGGTGCGCGGCGGCAGCGGGCGGCGCAAGTATTACCAAGCGGAGACCGACTTTTGGCAGATCTTTTCCAACTTCTTGTCGGGCCGCGAATTGCGCGATGTGGAGCGGGCACTGGCCGTGATGGAAGAGAATCGCCAGCGCATCTCCAGCTCGATCGCCGAGTTGCCGCCCGATCAGCAGATCCTGGCTCGGCTCTACCTGGACCGCATCGCCCAGATGCAAGCCCTCTTTCGCTTCGCCCAGCTCATCATCAACAGCGTCCTCAGCCAGGTCAGCGGCATCGACGTCTCCGATGTCTCGGGCGTGGAGCTGCAATAGCTATCTCCCCTTGAAGCGGCTGCCGCGCCACTCTATAATGAAGGCCGGCAGCTCTGCCCGAGGAAGTGGCGGAATTGGCAGACGCGCATGACTTAGGATCATGTCTCTTTGAGGTGAGGGTTCGAATCCCTCCTTCCTCACAGTGCCGGCGTATTCGGCGCAACAGCCAGCGGGCGCCCCCCAAGCGCTCAAATCAAGGAACGCGAATTGAACCTGCAAACTGAACGCATCGACAACCACCGAGCGCAATTCACGATCGAGCTGGAAAGCGAGCAGCTGGAAGAGGCGAAGCGCCAGGCCGCCCGCCGCATCTCGCGTCGCGTGCGCATCAAGGGCTTCCGCCAGGGCAAGGCGCCGTACCGCCTGGTGGTGCAGAATGTGGGCGAGGGCGTCGTCCTGGAAGAAGCGATCGAAGCCTTGGGCGACGGCCTGTACAAGCGTGCGCTGGAGCAATCGCAAGTCGCGCCTTACGGGCCCGGCGCCTTCGAAGAATTCAAGCTGGAGCCCGCTCCTACTCTGGTCTTCAGCGTCCCCTTGCAGCCGGAAGTCAGCTTGAACGAATACCGCGAAATCCGCCTGGATTTCGAGCCGCCAACAGTATCGGAGGCGCAGGTGGAATCGTCGCTTCGCGGGCTGCGCGCGCGCGAGGTCAAGGTGCTGGATGACGAGGTCGAGGTCGCTGCGCTGGGCAACCGAGTCACCATCGCCATAGATAGCGAATTCATCGATGGCGAGCCGCCGGAGGAAGACAGCCCGGCGGAGGCGCCACTCGACGATGGGCTGACTGAATCGGACGACGAGGCGGAGGCCGAGCCGGAATCGACGCCGGAATACGCGCCCAGACTGGGCGATACCTTTGTAAAAGACGAGAATTCCATTCTGATTCTGGACCCGAACGACGACCCTTTCGTGCATGGTTTCGTCGAGAAGCTGGTCGGCGTGGAGCGGGGCGCGGATGTCGTGTTTGACTTGACCATCCCCGATGACGACGCTGAAGCGGGCGTGGCGGGCAGGCAGGTGGAGTTTACCGTTACGATGAAGCGCATCGAGGCGGTCGAAGTCCCCGAGCTCGATGACCAGTTCGCGCGGCAGCTCAGCCGGGGCTGTGGCGATGAAGAAACCGATCTGGCCGGCCTCCGCGAGACGATCCGCGACGAGCTGGAGCGCTCCGCCCTGGACGAAGCCACCAATGCCTACAGCGGCGGCGTCTTGCAGGCGATCGTCGATCAAGCCGAGATCCACTACCCGGATCTCATGGTGGAAGAGCAGATCGACGAGATGCTGCGCGAGTTTGAAGGCAATCTGGCGCAGCGCCGGCTCAGCCTGGACGAATACCTGCGGCTCTCCGGCGGCAGCAAAGAAGACCTGCGCGAGGGGCATCGCGAGCGCGCCACCGCCTTGGTGCGGCAGTCGCTGGTCATGCGCGAGCTGGCCACCGCCTTGAAGATCGAAGTTGCGACAGAAGAAATCGACGCCCGCGTCGACGGCATCGTCGCCGGTTATGGCGGCAGCGTCGAAATACGCCAGCTCTTTGACACGGAGCAAATGCGCTCCAACTTCCGCGGCGAGCTGCTGATGGGCCGGCTGAACGCCTGTCTGGCTGCCCTTGGCAAAGGAGAGGACGCGGCGGCGGCGCTCGACGAGCTGCGAGCGCGTACGGAAAAGGAAGCGGAGCGGGCTAGTGAACGGAGCGAGCGGGCGCAGCGCTACCGCGAGGAAGACGAAGCCGCTGCCGACGGCGACGCCGAAACGCGCGTCGATGCGGCCCCGGCCAACGAAGCATAAACCGACAAGGCATACTTGCCAGCCTGGCAGAAAGGCGCCTGGGAGAGCATGAACTCCATCCATAATCTAGTGCCAATGGTGATTGAGCAGGGTAGCCGCAGCGAACGCGCCTATGACATTTATTCGCTGCTGCTGAAGGAGCGCATCATCTTTGTTGGCTCCGGCATCAATGACCAGATCGCAAATCTGATCGTCGCGCAGCTGCTTTTCCTGGAGCGCGAAGGCCCCGACCGCCGCTTGCAGATGTACATCAACAGCCCCGGCGGCGCCGTCTACTCCGGGCTGGCGATCTACGACACGATGCAGCAAATCGCCGCCCCGGTCGGCACGGTCGCCGTCGGCATCACCGCCAGTTTTGGCACCGTACTGCTGACAGCGGGCGCGAAGGACCTGCGCATGGCACTGCCCAACGCGACCATTCACATGCACCAGCCACTCGGTGGCGCGCAGGGCCAGGCTTCGGACATTGTCATCCAGGCGGAAGAGATCGTCCGATTGAAAAAGCGCCTCATTGATATCTTGAAGACCCACACCGGGCGCAGCACCGAAGAGATCGAGCAGCTCACGGATCGCGATGTGTACATGACGGCCCAGGAAGCGGTCGATTTCGGGCTGATCGACGATGTGCTGCTCTCCGATATGCGCGTGACGGAGGATTGAGGTGGATTTCTCGCCGGTCAAGCATCGCTGCAGCTTCTGCGCGCGGACTCACGATGAGGTCGAGCGTCTGATCGCCGGCCCGGAGCAAATCTACATCTGCAACTATTGCGTCGAGCTCTGCCACAATTTGCTCAAAGAAGAAGAGGCTGGCGACGCCGAAGCCGAAGACAGCGTGGATTTCGCGCTTTCGCTGTCGCCGCGGCAGATCGTGGAGCGCCTGGACGAGTATGTCATCGGCCAGCCAACCGCCAAGCGCGTGCTCAGCGTGGCGGTCTACAACCATTACAAGCGCATCCAGGCGGTGGACGCGCCCCGGGATGTCGAGATTGACAAGAGCAATATCCTGCTCGTCGGCCCCACGGGCTGTGGCAAGACGCTGCTGGCGCAGACCCTGGCGCGCATTCTTGATGTGCCGATTTGCATCACCGACGCCACCGCGCTCACCGAAGCCGGCTATGTCGGCGAAGATGTGGAGAATATCCTGCTGCGCTTGATCCAGGCGGCCGACGGCAATGTCGCCAGAGCCGAGAGCGGCATCATCTACATCGACGAGATCGACAAAATCGCCCGGATGTCCAATTCCAACCCCTCCATCACTCGCGATGTCTCCGGCGAGGGCGTTCAGCAGGCGCTGCTCAAGATCCTGGAGGGCACGCTGGCGAATGTGCCGCCTCAAGGCGGGCGCAAACACCCGCACCAAGAATTCTTGCAGATCGACACGCGCAACATCCTCTTCATCGTCGGCGGCACTTTCGCGGGCTTGGAAGACGCGATTCGACGGCGCATCGGGCTGACGAGCAAGCTGGGCTTTGGCGCCCAGCGCGAAAACGCCGAGCGCGAAGAGAAGCGCTTGATGGACGAGCTGTCGCCGGAGGACCTGGTGCAGCACGGCATGATCCCGGAAATGGTCGGCCGACTGCCGGTGCATGTGAACTTGCGGCCCCTCGAGCTGGAAGACCTGATGCGCATCATGGTGGAGCCGAAGAACGCGCTCATCCGCCAATACGAGCATCTGCTGGCGCTGGACGATGTCGAACTAGAGTTTGAAGAAGGCGCCTTGCGCGAAGCGGCCCAAATGGCGATCGAGCGCGAAACCGGCGCCCGCGGCCTGCGCTCCATCATCGAGTCATGCTTGCTGGATGTGATGTACGAAGCGCCCAGCCGCGACGACATCACCAAAGTCGTGGTCGGCGCGGCGGTCATTCGCGGCGAAGACAGACCCAGGCTCTTCACCCGCGACGGCAGCGTCATCAAGCTCTCGGACAAAATCTCCCCGGCCGCCTGAGGCCTGACCGGCGGCGAGCTACCGGCGCGCAAGACTTCCATGCCGGCGACGCCTTTCTTTAGCTCTACACTTGGGCGGCATTCTTGTGTATGCTCCAGGCGCGTTGCTGGGCTTGAGGCGGGGTCGCGCCCATGCTGGTGGACGAGGCGAAGATCTTTGTGGCGAGCGGCAAGGGCGGCGATGGCATGGTGTCATTTCGCCGCGAAAAATATGTGCCGCGTGGCGGGCCCTCCGGCGGCGATGGCGGCCGCGGCGGCGATGTCATCCTCAAGACTGACCCTAGCCTCAACACATTGTTCGCTTTCCGCAAGCGCGTCCATTTCAAAGCCAGGCCCGGCGGCAAGGGCGGCGCCAGCAACAAGACCGGCGCCGACGCCGAGCCCCTGATCGTGCGGGTGCCAGCCGGCACGGTCGTGCGCGAGGCCGAGTCTGGCAGCATGATCGCCGATCTGGTCGGGCAGGAGGCGCAGCTGGTGGTCGCGGAAGGCGGGCGGGGCGGGCGCGGCAACTGGCGCTTCAAATCCGCCGCCAACCAAGCGCCGCGCATGGCTGAAAAAGGCGCCCCCGGCAGCGAGCGCTGGATCACGCTGGAGCTCAAGCTGATCGCCGATGTCGCCTTGGTGGGCTTGCCCAACGCCGGCAAATCCACCTTGCTTTCAGTCTTGAGCAACGCCAAGCCCAAAATTGCGGATTATCCCTTCACGACGCTGGAACCGAGCCTGGGCACGGTGGTTTACGACAACAAGGACCTGGTCTTCGCCGATATCCCCGGTTTGATCGAAGGCGCCCACGCCGGCGTCGGCCTGGGTCACGCCTTCTTGCGCCACATCCAGCGCACCGACATCATCGTGCATCTGATCGACGGCGCCGCCCAGGACCCGCTGGCGGATTACAACCAGATTTGGGCGGAGCTGGCGCTCTATGACGAAGACCTGGCGCGCCGGCCCGAGATCGTCGCTGTCAACAAGATGGACCTGCCAGACGCGCGTGAATACTGGGAGCTGTGGCGCGAGAGCTTCCTGGAGCGCGGCATCGCCGAGCCCCTGCCCATCTCCGCCTTGAGCCGCGAAAACCTGACTCGCTTGACGCAGCGCGTCTTCGAGATCGCCGCCAGCTTGCCAGCAAGCCACAAAGAGACCGAAGCCAGCTCCACCGTCTACGAGCTGGATGACGAGGCGATGGTTTTCGAGCTGACCGTCGATGAGGGCGTTTTCTATGTATCGGGCGAACGCATCGAGCGGGCCGCCGCCATGACTTACTGGGATTACGACGAGGCGGCGCATCGCTTTCACAAGACTCTGGAAGCCCTGGGCATCGCCGACGCCTTGTTGAAAGCGGGCGTGAAAAACGGCGACACCGTCTTTGTTGGCGAACATGAATTGGAGTGGTCCGATTGAAACGGCAGCGCATCGGCATCCTCGGCGGCAGCTTTGACCCGCCGCAAATGGGCCACCTGATCCTGGCGGAATACAGCCGGGAAAAGCTGATGATGGACCATATCCTCTTCGTGCCAGTGGCGGACCACCCCACCAAAGGCGGCGCCCTGCGCTTGCCGGTGCGGCATCGCCTGGCCATGCTGGAGCGCGCCATCGCCGGCAATCCGCACTTCAGCATTTCGCGAGTCGATATTGACCGCGGCGGACCCCACTACTCGGCCGACACCGTGAAAATCATCCGCGATCAGTTCCCCGAGGCGCAGCTCTTCTTTGTCATGGGCGGCGACAATCTGCGCTCTCTGCCGACCTGGGAGCGGGCGCGCGACTTGTACCGCTGCTGCCGGCTGGCGGTGATGAAACGGGCTGACGAAGATGTCGCGCCCGACATGCACGACCAGGTCCTGCCGGGCCTCTCGCGGCAAGTCGATATCGTCGACGTCCCTATGCTCAGCCTTTGGCTCTCGTCGACCTACGTCGTGAGTCGGCTGCGACAAGATTTAAGCGTGCGCTATCTAGTGCCGGACGCAGTCCTGGAATACATCGCCGCTCACAAGCTGTATCGCTGACCGCCCATGCCGCGCGCTATTTTCTTCCCGCTGGCTCTTTTGACATGTTTCGCGCTGGCAAGCCTTTCGAGCGCCCAAGCGCCGACGCCCGCGCCCATGCTGGCTGTGCCGACCCTCGTGCCAACCGTGGCCGCCTCCGAAAGCGGCGCGCCGCCATCCAGCGCCTTGGACGAGCTTCAGGCGACCGGCGTCTTTCGCGTCGGCCTCTTGTACAACAGCCCGCCCTTCAGCGAGCTGACGGCCCAGGGCGAGCTGCGCGGCTTTGATGTTGACCTGCTGCGCATGATCGCCGAGCTCTGGGGAGTCGAGCTGGAATTGAGCCAGGTCACCCGAAGCAACGCTTTTGACAAGCTGGCGGCGGGCGCCGTGGGGGCTCTGGCTTCGGTAACGCCGCGTTATCGTGAGCTCGACGCTCTGGCGGATTTCAGCGGCGCCTATCTTTATGGCGCGCAAGCGATGATGACCCGCTCGGATACGCCGGAACTCGGCTTGAACGACCTGCGGGGGCGCGACATCGGCTATGTGCTCGGCACGCGGGCGGAAACGGCGCTGCGCTTGTGGGGCGAGGATCTGGAGGCCGGCGAAAGCCATCAAGCATATCTCACGCTCGATCGCGCCTTGGCTGCCTTGACGCGCGGCGAGGTGGACGGAGTCCTGGCTGAAGAACAAGACTTGCTGCGGGTCTCCCGCGATTTCTCCAGCGAAATGCGCTTGCTCGACCAGCCAGCGCTGCGCGAGCCACATGCCATCGCCCTGCGTCGCGGCGATGAGGCCATGCGCCTGCTGCTCAACCGCAGCCTGCAGTATCTGGCTCACGAAGAGGCGCTGCAGAAGCTGCATCGCGAGTACTTTCCGGAAGCGACCTTTCCCGAAGACGCGCTCGCGCCCTGGAGTAATATCGGCGACGCCGTCCAGCCGGCGCAATTTGTTGGCGAGAGAGCCGCGGCCCACGACGCGCTCAGCCATGTCCAGCGGACGCGTCAATTGCGCGTCGGCGGCATCCGCCAGGCTGGAGCGGGCGCGGACCGACTGCGCGATCTCAACCTGGCGCTGGCGCGGGAACTGGCCCGGCGCTGGGGCGTGGAGCCGCGCGTCGTCGACAGCGGAACTGAAGACGGCCTGGCGCTGCTGCGGGCGGGCGAGATTGACCTGCTGGCGGGCCTGCGGCCGGATTGGAATCTGGCGGCGCAAGCCGACTTCTCCGCCCCCTACCTGCTGCATGGCGATCGGCTGATGGTCCCGCGCGCTTCCGGCATACGCGGCTTCAACGACCTGCGCGGCGACTGGATTGCCGTGCTCGCCGACGACCCGCCATCCCGAGAACGGGCGCAGGCCTGGGCGGACAGCATCAACGCGACGGTGCGATTCTTGCGCACGCCCGCCGCCGGGGCGACCAGCGCCCTGCTGGAGTTCAACAACGCCGACGCCGTCTACGCCGACAGCCTGGCGCTCATCCCGCATCTGGAAGCCAGCCCCAACGCGCTGACTCTCACCGAACGCTGGTACAGCCGCGCCTACTACGCCTTTGCCTTGCCGGCGAATGACCGGGAATTTCGCTTGCTCGTCGATTACACGCTGCAGGCTCTCGTCCTGGACGGCACGCTGGAGCGCTTGTCCGCAGCCTTGACCCTGGATGACGCGCCGCCCGATTTTGACATCACGCCGGGCGTCGCCACGATCGCGGGCCTCAGCCTCAGTTCGCATTAAGCGCCGGGCGACTTTTGGCTTTCACCCGAATTTGCGCTGGCTGCGCGGATCTCGCCGCGGCTGGCCAAGGCGACGCCAATGACGATGATGGCGCTGCCGATGATTTGCTGCTGTGGCGGCAACTCCTGGAAGAGCGCGAAAGCCAGCAGGGCGCTGCCAATCGGCTCCAGCTGCGAGAACATGCTGACCAGGGCGGCCGGGAAGTGCTCCAGCAAATAGTTGAGCGACGAATGCCCCAGCAGCTGCGGAATCAAGCCCATGGCCAGCAGCGCGAGGTAGCCGCTTGGGCTGTAGCCGGAGACTGGCGTGGATGTCAACAGGATAACCGCCAGCGCCCCAAGCGCCGCCACGCCATAGACCAGCCAGACATATGGGATGACCGGCAGGGTCGCGCGCAGCTTGCGGCCGACCAGCATGTAAACCGACACCATCAGCGCCCCAAGCAGAGCCAGCAGCGCGCCAAGCGCGGTCGCGCCCGGGTCTTGCGCGTCGGCGGAGTTCAGCGCCGCATTCGTGTCCAGTGGAATGCCGATGAGCAGGCCGCCGGCCAGTGCCACCAGCAAACCGAGAATCACCAGTGATGAGAGCCGAATGCGCAGGAAGAGCACTTCCAGGATCGCCACCCAGATTGGTCCGGTCGAGACGATGACGACGCTGACGAGCACGGTCGTGTATTGCAGCGACGCCACCCAGGCGGTGAAATGGACCGCCAGGCAAACTCCAGCCAATGCGATTAAGGCGCCTTCTTTGGCGCTCAAGCTGGAAATCGCGGCGCGATGCCGGCCAAGCGACAGCGGCGTCAACACGACGGCGGCGATCAACAGCCGGGCGCAGGCGATCACGAGCGGCGGCATGCTTGCGTCCAGCGCCAGTCGAATCAAGATGGCGGCCGATGAAGTGGCGACCACCGCGATGACGATGACGATGTAGGCTTGAAATGGAGCCGATCCACGCATGGCTGGCAAAACAGGATCTCCGCGTTTGACCAGCCAATCATCTAGGCATGCGCCAAAATTGCAAGCCAGAATCGCCGCGAAGTCCCGGTCCGCCGCGCGCCGGCAGGCATGAGCTTTGCATTCGCCTCGGTTCGCGATGTGTCGGCTTGCCTTTCAAGCCGGGTTCTTCACCAGCCGCGACTCTCTTGCCTCTATGGGGCGGCTGTCCGGCTGGACCCTGCGATTGTCGCGCCACGCTGCCCGAGTGGACTTTGAAAGCGCGTCAAGCTCGGGTATACTACAGGCAGAATGCGTTTTGCTTCTCACTCAGCGGCGAGACGCCTTGACAACATTCTCGAAGTCACAAGGAGCGAGTTGAATCATGGCTTTTGAACTTCCTTCCCTTCCTTACGCCGAAGACGCCCTGGAGCCGCATATCGACGCGCGCACCATGGGCATCCACCATGGCAAGCATCACGCCAGCTACACCGCCAACCTGAACGCGGCAGTCGAGGGCACGGACCTCGAAGGCATGAGCATCGAAGCCATTCTGGGCGATCTCGCTTCCGTGCCGGAAGGCATTCGGACGGCGGTGCGCAACAACGGCGGCGGCTTCGCCAATCACAACCTCTTCTGGTCGGTTATGGGTCCGGGCGGCGGTGGCGAGCCGAGCGGCGCGCTGGCGGACGCGATCAACAGCGCCTTTGGCGGCTTTGCCGATTTTCAGTCGCAGTTCTCCGCGGCGGCTGCCACGCGCTTTGGCTCTGGCTGGGCCTGGCTGGTGGCGGATGGCGGCGCCCTGAGCGTCACTTCGACTCCCAACCAGGACACGCCCCTGATGTCCGGTGGCACGCCCATTTTGGGCTTGGATGTCTGGGAGCACGCCTACTACCTTAACTACCAGAATCGCCGTCCCGATTACATCGCCGCGTTCTTCAATGTCATCAATTGGGACGCGGTCGCCGAGCGTTACGCGGCCGCCGGCTAGGTTCGCCGCGCTGCTGAAACAGGGCGGGCCCCCGGGCTCGCTCCCCCGCGTTTTCGATCGAGGCTAGATGAAAGGCCTGTGATTATGTCTGACGCAAATGCAGAAGTGAGCCGACGCGAGCTGCTGAAGCTGGCAGCGGTGACCGGGGCGGGCGCCGCTTTGGCGATTTCGCCACTGCCGGTCAACGCGGACGACGACGCCACGGACGACGCGACCGAGGCCGGGCTTTTCGAGCTGCCGCCGCTGCCCTACCCGCTGGACGCGCTCGAGCCGCACATCGACGCCCGCACCATGGGCATCCACCACGGCAAGCATCATGCCGGCTACACGCGCAAGCTGAACGCGGCCATTGAAGGCACGGATCTGGTTGGCAGCAGCATCGAAGATATCCTGGCGAACCTGGACTCTGCGCCCGCCGAAATCCGCACCGCCCTGCGCAACAACGGCGGCGGCTACGCCAATCACAGTCTGTTCTGGCAAATCATGAGCCCCGCTGGCGGCGGCGAGCCGGGAGGCGCGCTGGCAGAGGCGATCAATAGCGCCTTCGGTGGCTTCGCCGATTTCCAGACCCAGTTTTCGGCCGCGGCGACGGGCGTCTTTGGCTCGGGCTGGGCTTGGCTGGTGGCTGATGGCGGGGCGCTCCGCATCGCGTCGACGCCCAACCAGGATACGCCCCTGATGACGGGCAACACGCCGATTCTGGGCATTGACGTCTGGGAACACGCCTACTATCTCCACTACCAAAATCGCCGAGCGGATTATGTCGCCGCTTTCTTCAATGTCATCAACTGGGAGAAGGCGAGCGAGCTCTACGCCGCGTCGTGATTGAAGTGGACAAGCTCAATTTAGATGAAGGGCGCCGCGTTTCTGGCGCTCTTTTTTCTTGGCTGGTCGCATCGTGGCGCTGAGGCGACGCGCGTGGCTGCTTCTTCTTGCCATGACCGCGGCCGCCTTCATGCTGCGCGCTGGCTTGCCGGCGGAGTCGGCGCCTTTCGCGCGCGACATTGAGTTGGTCCGCCAATCGCTGGATCTGGGGCAGAGCCTTTTCGCGCCGCAAGCGGACGGCCCGCCCAGTTTCAAGTATCCGCTGAGCTTGACTCTGTATCTGTCGGCCGTCTACGGCGCGCTCTATGTCGTCGGCGCCGCGACATCGACCTTCGCGTCGGTTGGCGGTTTCGCGGACTTCCTCTTTGCCAATCGCGACCAAGTCTATCTACTGGCGGTCTACGCGCTGAACCTGCTGTCGGTCATGCTCATTCCGGCGATCTGGCTGGCGCAGCGCAAACTCAACCCGCGGCACGGGGGCTGGATTGCGGCGGGCCTGGCGGCGACGAATTTGCTGCTGCTGCATTTCGGCGCGCAGCCGAGACCGCATGTGCCCTATGCGACGCTCGCTTTCTGCGCCACGGCGCTGCTGGTGGCGGCGGCGCATGCGACTCGCGGACGGGTCCTGCTGGCGGCAACGGTGACGAGCGCCTTGACCGTCGGCGCGCTGCAAAGCGGTGCGCTCATCGTCGCGCCATTCTTGCTGGCTCTGGCTCTGCGTCCTGTGCGCGCTGGCAAATATCACTGGCGCGAGCTGCGCAGCCTGACCTCGATTGGCAGCCTGGCGCTCTTCGCCGGCCTCTGCCTGGCTCTGTATCCGGACTTTGTCAGCGAATACGGGCGCTTGCTCGGCGGCCTGCTTGGCGGCGGCGCGTCCACTTTCCAGCTCGGCGGCGGCGCGCACCAATTCGAAAGCTGGATGTTCGGCGCGAGCAACATACCCCAATTCGCCGCGCGCTTGAGCAGCTATCAGCCGGTCCTTACGGCGCTCCTTCCCCTCAGCGCGCTCTATTTCGTCCTTCGCTGGCGGCGCAAGCCAAAACTGCTGGTCGTCGCCTTGGTCTTTCCACTGCTTAATCTGATAATTTGGGCGCTCTACTCGGGCACATTCCCGCGCATTCAGGCGGTATTCATCCCCTTCATGATTTTCGCGGCGAGCCACATGCTGGAAGATCTGCTGGAATCCGTGGCAGGCCGGCTGCCGGATCGCGCCACGCAGATCCGGGCGGGGCTCACGCTGCTGTTGCTCATCCCGCCGGCGGTTTCGGGATTGAGATTGGCGCATCTGCTGACGCAAACGGATTCGCGAATTCTGGCGGCGCGATGGATCAACGAGCAGATCCCGCATGGCGCGGCCATTCTGCTCAACTTCCCGCAGCCGGGCCTGGCGCCGACAAGCGACGCGGTGGCGCGGCAGGAGCGCGACTTCCCCGGCACGGTCGGGGCGCGCTGGCATTGGCTGGCGCGGCAGAACGACAGCCTGGGCGCGCGTTACGACATGTACAAGCGGCTGTATTGGCAGGCACTCGAGGCCGAGCCGGCCGCAAGAGACCGTTTCATTAGCGAGGCCGGCATTCGCTACGCGCTCGTCTGGGCGCAGGTGGCAGAGCCCGCCCACGATCCCGTCATCGTCCATGCACGGCGGACCGGCAGGCTGCTGCGCGATTTCTGTCCGGCCCGAGAGGTCGCCGTCGCGGAGCTGCCCGACGACATGTTTAACCACGCCTGGCGGCAAATCTGGCAGATCGAGCGGCCGGGCGGCTTCGTCGCGCTATACGATTTGCAGGACCCGCCCGACGCGCCGGTCATCAGCCGCTATTGCGCGAAAGACGGTTAAGGGCGCGCCGACGGCAAGCCAGGGCCGCGGCTCGCATTCTCAATCCAGTTCAAGGGCGCTACAATGGCAGCGCTCTTTTTTATTGCGCCGAGGAGAGATTCGCCATGACCGAGTATCGCATCGAGAAAGATTCGCTGGGCGAAGTGCGGGTGCCCAAAGGCGCGCTCTACGCGGCGCAGACTCAACGCGCGCTGGAGAATTTCCCGATCACCGGCATGAAACCGCTGCCCGCTTTCATCTGGAGCATCGCGCTGATTAAACGGGCGGCGGCCGAGGTAAACAAGGACCTTGGCTTGCTTGATGCGACCCTGGCCGCCGCAATCATCCAGGCGGGCGACGAGATCCTGGCGGGCGAGCATCACGCGCATTTCGTGGTCGATCCTTTCCAGGCGGGGGCCGGCACCAGCCACAACATGAACGCCAACGAAGTCATGGCCAATCGCGCCAGCCAGATCCTCGGTTTCGCCGTCGGCGCGGCCGACAAGCCGGTGCACCCCAACGACCATGTCAACATGGCGCAATCGACCAACGACACCATCCCGACAGCGATTCGGCTGGGCGCGCTCTGGCGGCTGGACGAGCTGCTGTCCACTCTGGCGCGCTTTGTCGAAGTCACGCGCGGCAAGGCGGCCGACTGGGACGAGATCGTCAAGAGCGGACGGACGCACTTGCAAGACGCCGTGCCGATCCGGCTGGGGCAGGAAGTCGGCGCTTGGGCGACCGCCATCGAGCGCGGCGGCGAGAAGCTCAAATTCGCGGCGGAAGGCTTGCGGCGGCTGGGCATCGGCGGCACGGCGGCTGGCACTGGTCTGAACGCCCACCCCGAATATCACGCGCGCATGGTGGCCAAGCTGAGCCAACTGACCGGCTTCCAGCTCTACGAAAGCGGCGACCTCTTCGAATCGATGCAGTCCATGCAGGACGCCGTCTTTTTCAGCGCGGCGCTGCGCAACCTGGCGATGGATTTCACGCGCATCGCCAACGATGTCCGCCTGCTCAGCGCGGGGCCGACCACTGGGATCGCCGAGCTCGCATGCCCGACCGTGCAGCCGGGCAGCTCCATCATGCCGGGCAAGGTGAATCCCGTGCTGGCCGAGATGCTGAACCAGGCGATGTACCATGTTATGGGCAACGACGCGACAGTGAACCTCTGCGGCGCGGCCGGGCAATTCGAGCTGAACGTGATGATGCCCGTGCTGGCGCACAACCTGAACGAGATGATGCAGGTGATGATCGGCGCGGTCGGCGCCTTCACGGAGAAGCTGATGCTGGGCCTGGAGGCGAACGCGGAACGGGCGACGAGCTGGCTGGAGCGGAATCCGATCCTGGTGACGGCGCTAAACCCGGTCATCGGCTACAACAACGGGGCGCTGGTGGCGAAAAAGGCGCTGGCGGAAGGGAAAAGCGTGCGCGAAGTGGTGCTGGAATTGGGGCTGATGGAGGCGGATGAGCTGGATGAAGCGCTGGATGTGGCGGCGATGACGCGGGGCGGGTTAAGGGGGTGATAGAGGGAGGGCTGTGAAACCCAACGCCTTGCCACGGCCCATGAAATTCGCCATAATCGCCGAAGCAGACCGAAGGAGTGATACATGCAGTCGTTTGATTCCTATGATCCACTTACGATAGAAGACAATGACGACCAGTGGCTGATTGCGGCTAGGAAGCGTGAAATCCGCAATATTCTGAAGAGCTACACGGGCTATTATGACCCGTTTGCCGAGATTCTTCAGAATGCATTCGACGCGGTCGAGAAACGAGCTCACGAAGAGGATGTGGAATACCAGCCAGAAATCTGGATTACAGTTGACATACAGTCGGGCAAGATATCCGTAACCGACAACGGGTGTGGCATGGATTTCGCGGAGTTTCAGATGTTTCTAAAGCCGAATTATTCATTCAAGTCCAGCAATAGATATCGAGGCATGAAGGGTGTTGGAGCGACATATTTGGCTTACGGATTCAACGATCTTCAAGTAGCTACAAGGATAAGGGAGGATGCGTGGTCCGGAAGAATCGAGGGCGGGCGAGAATGGGTAGAGGATGAGACTGGCGATACGCCAATCCCGATGTTCGCCATGTCAGACAGCGAACCGCATAATCCATTTCTTAGACTAGATCAGGGGACTGCGGTAACTATTCGACTTGTCGGCAAATGGATTAGACCAAAGGATCTAGCGTGGACAGGGGCTGCCGACGCCGCGCAATGGTTGGCGCTCTTGCGAGTGAACACGCCGCTTGGTGCAGTCTACATCAAGCCTGACCAGCCCTACTTTCCAATCCTCATAAATCTTGAGGTGATTGCCGCAAATGGCAGCGCGACTGCTGAAACAGTAGATAACCCAGAGTATTTGTATCCGCATAAGGAAAAGGAGTTTCAAAGTGTCACCAACATAAGGGACTTCCACGCATGGCGAAGGGAACAAGTTGACAGAGGCTCTACTTCCAGGAAGCCTCGGCGCTATACCGATCTCGATGCATTTTGGATTACAGCGGATGCGAACGAAATTGTCAGCGACAAGTCATTGTTTCCATTGAAGTTTACGGAGGCGCAGACTGACCTGATTCACGAGCTGGATGTAAAGATCTATTTCTTCATGTGCTATACGATCGATATGTGGGACAGACTGCGAAATCGTCTGGGTCTTCCAAAGCGTACGCAGTCACAGTTCTTGCGTGGCGGTTTGCAAATCGCTACTCGCCATATGCCTCAAGGCCCGCTTCTCCAAATCCCGCTTAATCGGATGCTCGGGTTTCAGACCATAACGCACATTGTAATTCATATAGACGCAGAGCCAGATCTAGGACGAAAGGGATTCCAGCCCGAGCACGTTGATTTAGTGCGCTCATTGTCGCAGCGGCTAGTCGAGCAATACGGGAAAAACTATCGCTGGGAATTGCTGCGCAGGCGAGTTGGAACTATTCCGATGGAACAGAGAGCCAGTCTTGAGACTTGGAAAGAACATCAGCGCCGATTCGAAGATGAAAAGCCGCTCGTAATCGACAATCCTGACGTATTCAGTCCACTGTCATACCTGCCCACAAGATCCGAGCCTCAGGTTGAACAGGATGTGGTGGCGCTGTTTAATCAGATGCTGTCTGCTGGCATAATTCGAGGAGTACATATGCTGTCATCCAGTCAGCATGAACAGTATGATGGTTTGTTTCGGCGTATCGTTACTCCTCCAATCAGTGAATATGCTTATGATCCTCGCTCTAATCCGCTTGGAGTAAGCGCAAACTACCTTCCAGCCCAAGACAGAGTTCTTACGCTACCGATTGAAGTACTTGAGTTCAAGTACTCGTTGGACTCACTTGTAGAAGAGTTGTCAATGCAAGATAAAGAAGCAAGGGCACTGAATCTCGTCATAGCTTGGGAGATGGGCGAGAAATGGACTCAGAGATATTCTATAGTCTCTTATCTTATCGATCACAATATCAGACATCGCGAATTTCATGGAGTCACACATCGATTTGAAGACGCCGTGTCAGGCGAACTAGTGTTTGACGCTATCATTCTGAAGGCATTGATCAGCTACTTGAACGATCCAGAAGCGGAGGGAAAAAGGCAAGCAATACTGGAAGACGGAGGCTGACATGGGTGGCTATTCTTTGGCAGCGCGTTCTCTGCTCGAGGCTCTTCTTCGCGGTGGCGACGTATACTCGCTCTGTGTGGAAGTCATGTCCATGCAGATCCGCCAAGTCGGGTGGCAACTGTGGAAAAAGATTGCCGAAGTCGAGGCGAACGGAAATGAACCGTGTGACATTGACGGACCTGAGCGTTTTGGTCTACTGGACTTTGTCACAGATCGCGCTCTATTCAACATACAAGGAACATCACCTGTACAAGTCGAGGACAAGATATGCATGACCATGACAGAGCCCGGCGGATACTTGGTCGCTGGACTACTGGGACAAGTTAGTGATGAGACCGCCGCCGCCGTCCTTAATCGGCTTTGCAATTCACTTGCGGTTCCCGCAATGCTCGCGTTGGGCGGCATGTACCAAGTGCCAGAAGGGCGCTACATTTACACATTCGACAACGAAGGAGAGGGTCCAAGAGACTTCAGACTTGTCGGCAGACATGGCCTTGAGTTGTCATGCGAGCTAAGGCTTACCGGCGGCGGCCGTTTCGACCCGATCTCGAAACCTCTGTCCGATGATTCCAATATAGTGATTGTTGATTCGCTGACTGAATCGGTAGAACGACAAATCCATTTCCATCGAAAGCACTGGGTCGAGCTTGGCGCGCCCGACGGATACAAGCGCATGCACACGGTCTTCAGCTATCTCGACATCCCCTGCGTCAACTTCTCCGGCGACCTGGACTCCGCGCTGGACTCAATCATTCCCGCCGTATTCGAGGAGATCACCCAATGAACCGACAAACCGCCTACGACATCGTCTGCGAATTCGTCAAATCCGACTCCCTGCGCAAGCACATGCTCGCCGTCGAATTCGCCATGCGCGCCTACGCCCAGCACTACGGCGAAGACGCCGACGCCTGGGGCCTGGTCGGCTTGCTCCACGACTTCGACTGGGAAATCCACCCCTCCCTCGAGCAGCACCCGATGGACGGCGCGCCCATCCTGCGCGAGCGCGGCCTGGCAGAAGAAGACATCCGCACCATCCTCAGCCACGGTCCCCTGGCCGCCGACGACCGCCGCACCCTGCGCGACAAAGCGCTCTACGCCGTGGACGAGCTTACCGGCTTGATCACCGCTGTCGCGCTCGTCCGCCCCAGCAAAGACATCCGCGATGTCAAGCCGCGCAGCATCCGCAAGAAATGGAAAGACAAGGCTTTCGCCAAGGGCGTCAACCGGCAAGATGTCATCGATGGCTGCGCCGTGCTGGGCGTGGATGTCTGGGGCTTTCATGTGCCGCTGGTGCTGAAGGCGATGCAAGATCACGCCGCCGAACTTGAGCTCGACGGCGCGAGGGCGGGCGGCTAATAGCGCACATGCACCGGCGTGCCGACGCTGGCGAAATTGTAGAACCATTCGGCGTCCGCGTTGGTCAGGTTGACGCAGCCGTGGCTCTGTGGCATGCCGAAATTGTAGTGCCAATATGTGCCATGGAAAGCGTACTCCGAGTAGAAGTACATCACCCACTCGACATTCTCCAGGTAGTAGTCCGGCCCGTTCATGGTCTGTGAGCGTACCTTGTTCAAGATCTGGAAGTCGCCTTGCACGGTCGGGGTCTTCGGCAGGCCGCTGGAGATGAGCGCGCGCTTGACCAGGACGCCGTTCTCATAGGCGTAGGCGGTCTGCGTGCTGAGGTCCACCACCAGCTCGCGCCCGACGCCGACTCGCGGTCCAGGCTGCGGCACGGCGCCAAAGAAGAAATTGCGCGCGTTGGCGTTGTCCGGCGAGTAATTCGCCAATTCCGCCAGGTTGGGCAAGATCAGGCTGACGCCGGCGTGCAGCGCGTTCGGGTTGGCGATGCCGTTGATATCGGCGATCGCGCGCCAGCTCATGCCCAGCAGGGCGCCTATCTCGGAAAGGGAGTCGCCGCGACGCACGACATAGCGTTTGCGGCCGCTGGTCTGGGCGGGCGGAGCAACCCGGCTCGGCTGCGGCGTCGTGGGCGCGGGCTGCGCCGTCTGCGGAGCGCTTGCCGGCGTCGACTCGAGATCGCTGACTCGCAGCCGCAGGCCCGCGTGAATGCGACGCGGGTCCGTGACGCCGTTCGCGCGCAGCAGGGCATCCAGCGGCACATTGTATTTCAGCGCGATTCTGAACAGTGTCTCGCCCGGCTGCACCACATGCGTCTGCGGCGAACTCGCGACTCGCGGAGCGGGCCGGGCCGGCGCGGCGGCCACGCTGCGAGGCTGGCTGGCCGGGGCGGCGCTGCTGGATGGGATCGCAAGCGTCTGCCCAGGGTAGATGTAGCGCGTCCAGACATTGTTGGAAACGCGCAGCTCAGCCACCGTGCTGCCGAAGAGCCTGGCGATGGAATCGAGGCTGTCGCCGCGCTTGACCGTGTAGGTAGATCCGCTGGGAGCGGAATAGCCGCCGCCCGGGATGGTCAGTTCTTGCCAAGACTGCAGCAGATTGGCGTTGCTGATGCCATTGGCCGCCGCCAGCGAAGCGACATCGACCCCGTGGCGCTGGGCGATCGCGCCCAGAGTGTCGCCGGGCAGCACCACATAGGTAGCGCTGAAGCCGCGCTGCGCTTCCGCGGGCAGCGCCACCAGAGTGAGCAGCAGGCCAAGGCTAAACAGCGCGCGGACGAGCAGACTAGCCACCTTTCCTTTGCGCCCTGCCAGGCACAGCCGCAGCCAAAGCGCCCGATTGCGAATTGCGTCGCTCGGCTTCGGCTTGTAACATGAAGCGATTGAGGCTTGCATGACGGTCGCCTTTCCAGCTTGTTATCGCGCTCTCTGATTGCATTGAAACCGGCAATCTCGCCGACTTCAATGGCATCGGCCAGAGCGCTGGCGAGGCGTGGGCTGGTAGGCTGGCAAGCGCAGGGAGAATGCGCTAAACTTCGGCGCGGACGCCGCTCGCGAGGCATGGAGGACGCATCAAATGTCCGAATCACGGAAGCATGGACTGGGGAAGTTCGGCTGGCGGCTTGTCATCGGCGTGGCGCTTGCGCTGCTGCTTCTCTTCCCCGCGCTTGGGCAAGAAGAGAGCCGCGTGCTGACTGACGACGCGCCGGTCGCTGGCGTCCTGGACGAGCAGGCCGCTTCCGCAAGTTATGTTTTCGACGCCGGCGCCGACGCCAGCGCCACCATTTCGCTGGACAATGTCGTCGGTTCCGCGCTGACGCTGCTGCTCAGCGACATCAATGGCAGCGAGATCGCGCGCGCCAGTCAAAGCGGCGAGAACGGCGCCGCCATCAGCGATGTCGCCCTGGAAAACGCCGGGCGCTACTTCGTCTTCGTGCATTTCGCCCCCGGCGCAGCCATCGCCTCGACCAGCTTCGACATCTCCGTGAGCTTCGCCGGCGACTCCGCCCAAGCCGCGGCCGCGGTCCAGCAGGCGCCCCAGGCGAACGAGCTCATCTTGCTGGGCGCGGGCATTGAAGCGTCGCTCAGCTGGAATGGCGCGGCCGACCTGAACCTGGAAGTGCGCGACCCGACTGGCCAGGCGCTTCACTGGAATTCGCGGACGACGGACAATGGCGGCAGTTTCGGCTTCGACGCCAACGGTCTCTGCGAAGTGATCAGCCCCGAGCCTGTCGAAACCGCGCTCTGGCAGCCGGGCTTCGTGTCGACCGGCAGCTACGAAGTCATCATCTATTACAAGCAGGCTTGCGACGCGCTGACCGCCACCGTCTTTTTCGATCTTGAAGTGCGGGTGGATGGAGTCGCAATCGGCAATGTCAACCAGGCGCTGACGCCAACCGGGCAAACTGGCCAGAATGTCTATGTGACTCGCTTTGAAGTGGCCGCGGACGGGAGCGGCGTTTTGCGCCAGGGCGGACCCAATCCGGACGCCAGCTTGACCTTGCTGCCCGGCGGCTACGATTTTGCCAGCGACCAAGCCAGTCCCATCCTGCGCGATGTGCCGGTGACCGGTTTCATCAGCAACGCCCGGCCTTTCGCGACCTACGCTTTCGTGGCCGCCGCCGACGAGATCGTGTCGATTAACATGGAGGCGATCGGCCCAAGCCTGGATACGCTGCTGCAAATAGTCGACCCGGCCGGCAAGGTCGTATATGTCAACGACGACGCCTTCGTCGGCAACACCAACTCGGTCATCGCCAACGCGCGCTTGCTCAACAGCGGGACTTACGCCATCGTCGCCACGCGCTACGCCAAAGAAAACGGCGGCACCGTCGGGCGCTTCCAGCTGACCTTGACCGGCGCCACCAGCGATGTCGCCGGGCAGCTGAGCGATTTGAACTTGCCCCAGGGCGATGTCGAAGTCAGCTTGTTCTGGAGCTCCGGCGCGGACTTGCAGCTGCTGGTGCGCGATCCTTCCGGCGAGTCCGTTTTCGATGACATTCCGGTGGTTTCCAGCGGCGGCGTCTTGCAGCTGGCCGGCAATGTGAATTGCGTGCCGGCGGCGACGGTGAGCCCGGTGTCTTACATTTACTGGGCGCCTGGCAGCTTGCGACCCGGCGCGTACGAGGTCGAAGTTTGGTATCAGAACGCCTGTGCGGAGCTGCCGCCGCCAACCGATTTCACGCTCCGCATCGAAGTCATGGGGCAAGTCGTGGCGGACGCCCGCGAATTCCCGCAGCCGGGCCAGCGCTTCGTGACCAATTTCACCGTCCAGCCCAACGGCAGCGCCAGCGCCGGGGAAGCCGGTTTCATCGACGCCGGCAGCAGCACCCTCAGCTACCAGGATCAAGTTCTGGACGCGCCCGAGATCCTTAGCGGGGAACCCGTTACTGGAGTGATCGGCGCGGACAACGCTTTCGACCTGTATCAGTTCTTCGGCGTCGCCGGCGAAACGGTCGAGATTCGCATGGAAGCCGCCACCCAGACCCTGGACACGAATCTGTATCTGCTCAGCCCGAGCGGCCGCGAAATCGCCGCCAACGACGACGCCAATCCCGTGCTCCTCGGCGCGAGCGGGCGCACCACCGACTCCTTGATCAGCGGCTTCGTTTTGACCGAGAACGGTCCCTACGCCATCATCGCCACGCGCTACGCCAACCAGTACGGCGGCACGATCGGCTTTTATACCTTGACCCTGGACAAGAGCTAAGCGCCGCTTGCGGGGGCGCAATTGACCTGTACAATGCGGGGGGCGCTTGTTATGATGCGCCGGTATCGCCGCCGCCAGACTTGCGAAAGTGAAATTGCATGAATCGCCGCCTGCTCATCTTGTGCCTGTTCGTCAGCGTGGCGACGCTCGCCGCCTGCAACCAGACGATCAATCTGCTGGACGAAAGCAAACTCAACGACCGCAGTCTGCTCACCGGCGAACCCTGTGAAGCGCCCTGCTGGAATGGCATCACCCCCGGCGAAACCAGTTACCGCGACGCCAAGCTCATTATCGAGAGCGACTCGCGCCTGCGCATCGCCGAAGAGCCGGAGCCGGAAGAGGGTCAGCTCGGCCGCGCCTTCACTTTCCAGGAGGGTGAAAACCCGGCCTGCTGCCAAGTCATCAGCCGCGACGGCGAGACTATCGATTCCTTCTTGCTGCAGCTGGCGCCGAACATGAGTTACGGCCCGGTCTTTGACAAATTTGGCGAGCCGACCTACGCCTTGGGCCAGCCCGTCAACGACGAGCAGGCTTATGCGCTGCTGGTGCACCCGGATGTGCCGCTGATCGTGTACGTTTTCATCGAGGGCGGCAGCCAGGGCCAAATCTCGGTGAACAGCCCGGTCATCGGCGCGATGTATATTTCGGAAGCCAACATGCAGGAAACCCTGGTCTGCGCGCGCTTGAACAATTGGAACGGCTTCCAGGCTTTCTCCGCTTATGCGGAAGGCGAGAATTTCGACTATGTGGGCAGCGGCGTCGGCGACGAAAACCAATGCCCGACCAGCTAAGAGCGTGATTCCAGATCCGCGAAACATTCATCCACGGGGAGCGGGGCAAGATGGCGGAAGCAATAGCGCTGGCAGTCGGCGCGGAAGTGCAAGGCACGGTGAAGCATATCGGCATGTATGGCGCGCTGGTCGACATCGGCACGGGCCAAGACGCGCTGCTGCATGTGTCCCAGCTGGCGGCAAATGACGAACGCGATTTCGCCGAGGCGGTGCAAGCGGGCGCGGAGCTATCGGCGTATGTTTTGCGCAAGCGCCGCGACGGGCACATTGCCTTGACCATGGAGAAGCCGCCGCTGGTGTCCTGGGGCGCGATCAAGCTGGGCAGCACATTCACCGGCCAGGTCATCCGCGTGGAAGACTTTGGCGTCTTCGTCGAATTTGGCGCCGAGCGGCCCGGCATGGTCCATGTCTCGGAAATGGCGGAGGGCTATGTGCGTTCGCCCAGCGATGTGGCGGAAGTTGGACAAGAGGTCGAGGTGCGCGTCATCAAGAAGAGCGGGCGTCCGCGCCAGATCGACCTGTCCATGAAAGCCGTCCTGGAAGAGCCGGAAATAGAAGAAGACGAAGAAGACGATGTGCCGACTTCCATGGCGGAAGCCTTTCGGCGGGCGATGCAGGGTGGCGCGTCGACCGAATCGCGAGCTGGCGGCCGCGACCGCGCCAATGCCAGGCATCGCGAGCAGCAAGAAGAAATCCTCGCCCGTACGCTGCGCAGTTCAGGTTCCTAGTCGGATTCTGCCGAGCCTCATTCGACCTGCGCCATCGAGTATTTCATCCTGACTCGTAATCGCTGGCTCGCGCCTCAGTCCGCAGCCAGGACCTCGTGGTACAGCCGATAGCAGATCGCCGCGAAGAGCAGGCTGAAGTTCGCCTCGTGAGTCAGGCACCAGGGGCAAAGCGCTTGCAGCAGGGCGGCCTGCACATAAACGAGCCACATCGAAAACAGCCAGGCGAATAAGCCGATGCCGAAGCTGAGGAGCGGGCCGTATTCGGCGATCACGCTCCAGCGCCGCTCCAGCAGCAGCAGCAGCCCCAGGATGGCGTACACGGCGAAACCCAGATACGCGATCGGCAGCCCAGCCAGCTCCGAGTATTGGCTGTTGAGCACCACATTGCAGTTGAAGGGTCCGGACTGAAGGCAGACGGCCGGCGCCGCCGCCAGCTTGAGATAACTCAAATAGCCGCTGACGCCGAGGCCAATGCAGACGCAGAGAGCCTGCAGGGCGCGGACTTTTCTGTGTCCGGCGTATGTCTTCGCGTTTCGGCGCGCCTGATCCGCAAGCATCCTAATCTCCGTCGCTCAGCTCGATTTGGCGCAGGGGCAAGACATCAAGCCGGCTGCCGGCGGCGACGACCGTTTGACCTTCCGGGATCACCGCCAAGCCATCTGCCAGCACCATTGACATTAGGGCGCCGGAGCTCTGAATGCCGGTGGAGCGGGCGACAAGACTCCCGCCTTCACGCGCCAGGGTCACGCGATGGTAGCTGCGTCTGCCATCGGAGCGCAGTTCCTCCGCCACGGTCGCCTTGATCACGCGCCGCCGCCACTGCCGCCCGGCGATTTTGGCCAAGGCTGGCTTGACCAGAACCTCAAAAGTCACCATCGACGACACTGGATTGCCCGGCAGGCCGAAGAAGGGGACGCCTTGCATCGTGCCATAAGCCAGAGGCTTGCCGGGCCGCATGTTGATGCGCCAGAAGTCGATCTCGCCCAGCTCCTCCATGACGACTCGCACCAAATCCGCGGCGCCCACCGACACGCCAGCCGTGCTCAGCAGCAAGTCTGGATCGATGGAGAGCGCGCGGCGATACAGGGCGCGGATCGAATCGAGCCGATCCTTGGCGATGGGCAGACGAATCGGGATGCCGCCGGCGCCGCGAACGAGGGCAGCCAATGTATAGCCATTGCTGTCGCGGATCTTGCCGGGACCCAATTCGTCGTAGACATCGACCAATTCGTCGCCGCTGCTGAGGATGACGACTTTGGGGCGGCGGATGACGGCGACCCGTGGCCGGCCGATGCCAGCCAACATGCCAATCTCGGCCGGTCCGAGCAGCGCGCCAGCCTCCATGATCGTCTCGCCAGTCGCGATATTCTCGCCCCGCCGGCGGATGTTTTCTCCCCGCTCCAGGCTTCGATGGAGGCGGACTTCGCCAGGAAGCGGGCTGTCTTCGCCTTTGCTCCAGTCGTCGTCGGTGTCTTCTACCGGGATCACGGCCGACGCGCCCTCGGGTATCGGCGCGCCAGTCATGATGCGGGCGGCGCTCCCGGCTTCGAGCCGCCTGTCGGGCGCGCTGCCAGCCAGGATGTCCATCGCAACCGCGAGCGCGGCGGGCCTGGACAAGCTGGCGCCGGCGCTGTCTTCATGACGGATGGCGTAACCGTCCATCGCCGAATTGTCAAATGGCGGCAGGTCAATGGGCGAAACGACGCCTTCTGCCAAGACCCGATCGAATGCCTCTGGCAGGGAGACAGTCTCGGCATTCAGCGCTTTCATATCGGCGAGGATTCGGTCGACGGCGGCATCCACGCTGAGCATGGGAGTCTCCTGAACGGTTGGCGCAAACGGGCATTATAGCATAAAGCGAATTGGAGACCGGCTGCAGGCGGGTCTTTGACAGGAGGCGCGGCACGGGCTATAGTAGCGCGGATGCAGGCAGGATTCATTCGTAACTGTCAATTGCCGATGGGAGGCTGTAATGAGAAAGATTCGCAATATCGCGATATTGCTCTTGGCACTCGCGCTGCTCTTGGCGGCGCTGCCAGCTGCGGCGCAAGACGCCAGCGAAGTGACGATGACCCTGTGGACGCACGACGGCTTGTACGTCCAATTCTTCAGCGCGCGCGCCGAAGAATGGCAGGAGCGCTACCCGGATGTCAATTTCACTTTTGAATTCGAGGTTGTGCCGAGCGTATTCGACAAAGTGCTGGCCAATCTGGCGGCTGGCGAAGAGATTCCCGATCTGCTGGGCATCGAGCAGGGCTCCTTCCCGCGCTTCATGCAGGGCGGCATCATCGAGAGCAAATTCCTCGATCTGACCGATTTGCTGGCGGACGACTATGACCTGATCGTCGAGGGGCGGCACACGCCTTACAAGTATCAGGGTCGCGTCTATGGCGTCGACAGCTCGCTCTGCGGCGTAGTCTATTACTACCAGCCATCCATCTTCGAGGAGCGCGGTCTGGATGTCCCGACCACCTGGGACGAGTACCTGGAGACGGGCGCGATGCTGGCGGAAGAAGGCACAGCCATGTCCTACATTACCGACCACGGCGGCATGTTCATGATGTACCTGCTGCAGCGCGGCGGCGCGATCTTCGATGAGCACGGCGAATTTGTCTTGGGCGACGAGGAAAACCGCACGATCGCGATTGAAGTGCTGAACCTGCTGAGCGAGGCCTTGGACAGCGGCGCCATTCGTTATGTTCCCAGCAGCGAAGTCTGGGGCCCCGCGATCATCAACGCTTACCGCGAAGGCAAACTGGCGGGCGCAATCATGCCCGATTGGTATTCCGACTACATCCTGAAACCGCAAGCCGAAGACATGGCGGAGCAGTGGCGGATCGCGCCGATGCCGCGCTGGGACGATGGCGGCGGGCACAAGACTTCGGTTTGGGGCGGCACTGGTTTCGCCGTCGCCAAGGAGAACGAAAACGCCCAGTACGCTTGGGAGCTGCTGCAGTACACCTATGTGACGCTCGAGAACCAGATCAAGCGTTACGAGGAGATCGCCTACTATCCGACGATGGCGGCTGCCTTCCATGACGAGCGCATCGTTGGCTTGCAGGATCCCTTCTACGCCAATCAGAAGACGGGCGAAGTCTTCGCGGAGATCGTGGACGATGTGCCGGTCTGGTATCAAAGTCTCTTCCGCGCCACCTTCGAATCGCAGATGGCGGCTGAGCTCGCCGTATTCTTCGACGGCGACATGACCGCCGACGAAGCGATCGACAATGTGGTCTCCTATATGGAAGACGAGATCGCCTTCGCCGAATAAGGCGACATGCGGGCGCTGGCGGGGCGGGCTGTCCTGCCGGCGCTTTCTTTCCCCACACAGGAGTAGCGCATGATCCAGTCGGCGTTGGCGCGCGGGCGCGAGGCTCGGGCAAGCGGCGGACTTCATCAGCACAAGCTGGCGCCCTACGCCTTCATCTCTCCCTTCTATGTTCTCTTCGGCTTTTTCTTCATGGCGCCCAGCCTGATCGCGCTGGTGCTAAGCCTCTTCCGCTGGGATGGAATCAACGATCCGCGCTTTGTCCTGACGCGCAATTACGGGCGTCTGGTCAGCGACAAAGTCTTCGCCCAAGCGGCGACCAACACGGCGATTTACGCCATCGCCAGCCTTCTCATCGTCATCCCGATTGCGCTGGTGCTGGCCGTGCTGCTCAATTCCAAGTCGCTGCGCTTCAGCAATGTCTGGCGCGCCATGTATTTCACGCCGGTCGTCACTTCGACCGTCGCGATTACGCTGGTCTTCCAGATTCTCTACAATCGCGACACCGGCTTCTTGAACGCGCCGCTGATTTACCTGGGTCTGGAGCCGATCTACTGGCTCGGGGATCGCTCGTGGGCCAAGGTGGCGATCATCATCCTCATCGCCTGGCGCTCGACCGGCTTGCTTACAATTTACTTTCTGGCGGGTTTGCAGAGCATTCCCGAAGAATTGTACGAGGCGGCTTCAATCGATGGCGCGAGCGCGCTGCGGCGGCTATTCAGCATCACAATTCCCATGCTGCGGCCCATCATCCTGTTCGTCAGCATTATCGTGCTGCTGAGCTCGATTCAGATCTTCGACGAGCCGCAGATTCTGACTGGCGGCGGTCCAGCCAACGCCACCATGAGCGTCGTGCAGTATCTCTACGAACGCGGCTTCACGCGCCTGCGTCTCGGTTTCGCCTCGGCGGTGGGCACGGTGCTCTTCGCGACCGTCTTCATCCTGTCGCTGCTGCAGCTGCAATGGTACGGCGTCTTCCGGAAGGAGGACTGATGGACCCGCGAATTGCTCAGCGTTTGAGCGTGGTGGCGCTGCATGTGGTGGTCATCAGCGGCGCGCTGCTGACGGTGGCGCCGATTGTCTTCATGATTTATTCGTCCTTCAAAACGACGACTGAGATATTCACCCTCCCGCCCTGGCTGCCACCGGCCGAGTGGTCGTTCAAGAATTACGAGATATTGCTCACCAATTGGCCCTTCCCCTATTGGTACATCAACAGCCTCATTTACGCCGGCGTCGTGACGGTATTCGTGCTGTTTTTCTGTTCGCTGGCCGGTTTCGCCTTCGCCAAGTACCAGTTTCGCGCCAAGAATATCCTCTTCATCATCTTGATCGGCTCGACGATGATTCCTTTTCAGCTAATTCTGATTCCGCTCTTCATCTTGATGAGCCGGATCGACTGGGTCAATCATCCGGCCTCCATGATTGTGCCCTGGATGGCGCCGGCCTTCGGCATCTTCCTCATGCGTCAGTACATCCAGGCGGTGCCGACCGAGCTCATGGAATCGGCGCGGATTGACGGCGCGTCCGAGTTTCGAATCTACGCGCAGGTGATCGTGCCCCTGGTTCGGCCCGGCTTGACGACCCTGGCGATTCTGACATTTCTCGGCTCGTGGAACAGTTACATCTGGCCCCTGATGGTGCTGCGCGGCAACGAGGTGATCACGCTGCCGGTCGGCATCGCCACCATGCGCAGCCAGGCGACGGCGGCGCAGATCCCCTATGGCGAGATGATGGCGGCCGCCTCCATGGTGTCCGTGCCGGTGATCATTCTGTTTGTCGCGCTGCAGCGTTACTTCATCTCCGGCTTGACCATCGGCGCGGTCAAGGGCTAGGCGAAAAACGCCACTGCCCCGGCGATAGCGGCGAGCGCGCAAAAGGGGGCGACTCTTTGGACCCGCGTCTTGACAGCGGCGGCGGGGCCGGCTACAATGCCTGACGATGAAAAAAGGCTAATATATCTGGCGATCCGAGAGGCTCAGGAGCTGCGCCTTCTGTAGGCTTTTTGTTGTTGCATGCCGATGTGGCGGTCTATTCATCCGGTGCGATCAGCATGGTCACTATGCTCATAACGCGAAGGAGGTTGCGTCTTGGAGGCGAAAGACTTTAGCGCGTTGCGTATCAGTCTGGCATCGCCGGAGCAGATTCGCTCTTGGTCTTATGGCGAGGTCACGAAACCGGAGACGATCAATTATCGGCGGCTGCGCCCGGAAATGGACGGGCTCTTCTGCGAGCGCATTTTCGGCCCAACCCGCGATTGGCAGTGCTATTGCGGCAAATACAAGAACATTCGCTATCGCGGCATCATCTGCGATAAATGCGGCGTCGAGGTTACCCGCTCGTCGGTGCGGCGCGAACGCATGGGCCACATTGAGCTGGCCGCCCCCGTCGCCCATGTCTGGTACACCCGGCGCGTGCCCAGCTACCTTGGCTTGCTGCTCGATGTCAGCCGCCGCAACCTGGACCGCGTGCTTTACTTTGCCCAGTATGTGGTTACTCATGTCGATGAAGACGCCCGCGGCAAAGCCATCAACCGCATCAAAAAAGAGCTGGCGCTGAAAGAGCAAGAGCTCCGCGGACCAATTGAAGAGCAGCTGTCGGCGGTTCGCGAAGGCAGGGAACAGCTGGCCCGGCAGTTCGATTCCAGGGTCGCCGCCATTCAGCAGCACTTTGAAGGCGAACTGGCGCGCTTGAGCGACGAAGTGATGAACGAGGCGCAGCTGGCGCAGACCCAGGTCGAGAACCTGCTGGGGCAGCCCGCCTCCAGCGAGATCGCCTTGAAGTCCACCGGCTCCGTGGTCGTCCCTGTTGGCGAGCCCATCACCAACGATCACATCACGCGCATTCAAGACACGGTCAACCAGCACCTCAGCGCCCTGCAAACCGAGACCGAAGCCTTGGCGGCGGAAGAGATCGCCAAGATTAGCGGAGAAATCGACGCGGAAAACACCGATGTCGAAGGCTCGCTCGAAGCGCAGCTGGAGGCTCAGGAAGAGCGCATCAAGAACATCCGCGAGAGCGCTGAAAAGCAGATTACGGAATTGGAGCGGCTGCAAAGCCTGACCGCCAGCGCCGCCAGCGCGCCCGAGGAACAGCGCCACAAAGAAACCCCATTCCTCTCCGAAGGCAGATTCCGCGAGCTCAAGGGCCGCTTTGGCAATGTTTTCCAGGCGAACATGGGCGCGGAGGCTTTCTACGAAATCTTGAGCAGCCTGAACCTGGCCAAGCTCACCGACATGCTCTGGAACGAAGTGCGGACTTCGAGATCAAAGCAGCGGCGGCGTAAAGCCACCAAGCGCCTGAGCGTCGTCGAAAGCCTGCGCAACAGCCGCGACACCGTCATCGACCAAGACGAGACCAAACAAGAGAACGAGCCGGACGGCAACCGTCCCGAATGGATGATCCTGACGGTGCTGCCGGTCATCCCGCCCGATCTGCGGCCGATGGTGCAGCTGGATGGCGGGCGCTTCGCCACCAGCGACCTCAACGACTTGTACCGGCGCGTCATCAACCGCAACAACCGGCTCAAGCACTTGCTGGATTTGGGCGCGCCGGATGTCATCGTGCGCAACGAAAAGCGCATGCTGCAAGAAGCGGTCGACAGCCTCATCGACAACAGCCAGCGCGGCAAAGCCCTCAGCCGGCGCGGCCGGCGCGAGCTCAAATCGCTCAGCGACATGCTCAAAGGCAAGAAAGGGCGCTTCCGCCGCAACCTGCTGGGCAAACGCGTCGATTATTCCGGGCGCTCGGTCATCGTCATCGGTCCCAAGCTCAAGCTGCACCAATGCGGCCTGCCCAAGACCATGGCGCTGGAGCTCTACCGTCCCTTCGTCATCAGCAAACTGGTGGAATACAACTACGCCAGCAATGTCAAAGGCGCAAAGCGAATCATTGAACGGGAGCGGCCCGAAGTCTGGGAAGTGCTCGAAGAAGTCATCCGCGAGCGCCCCGTGCTGCTCAATCGCGCGCCAACCCTGCACCGGCTGGGCATCCAGGCTTTTGAGCCGCTGCTGGTGGAGGGCAAAGCGATCCAGATCCACCCCCTCGTTTGCTCCGCCTTCAACGCTGATTTCGACGGCGACCAAATGGCGGTGCATGTGCCTTTGAGCGAGCAGGCGGTCCAGGAAGCGCGGGACTTGATGCTGAGCACGCGCAACTTGCTCAAGCCGTCGGATGGCGCGCCCATCGTCGGCCCTTCCAAAGACATGGTCCTGGGCAACTATTACCTGACCATGGACCCCACCGTCGAGATCGTCGCCCTGCGCGAGCGCGCGGAAGAGTTCCGCACCGAAAGCGCCGCCCTCAGCGGGACGCCCACGGTCGGCATCGCTTTCCGCTCCAACGGCTACTACTACGCGCAGTTCCGCCGCGTGCCCAACAGCCAGCTCTACATGGACGAGACGACGGTGGACGCGAACGGACGGCAGCAGGTCGTGAAGTCGGCGATTGACCGCACCGTCGACGCGCTCCTGGCGGGCGAAGTCGATTGCATGCTCGCCAACGCTTACGAAGCGCGCATTTACCTGCGCCAGCGCGGCCTCGACGACAAGCTGGAAATCACGAATTTGCACGAGCGGCGCGTGGTCGTCGATATGGACGAGGTGGAGTATCTGTATCGCATCGGCCTGGTCAATTTGCATACGCCGATTCTGCTGGGCAATGTCTACGACGGCCGCGAGCCAAACGAGGAACCCGAAATCACTACGGTGGGCAGGGCGATCTTCAACCGCATGCTGCCCGACGAGATGCGCTATGTCCAAGAGACAATGGGCAAGAAAGGCTTGCAGCAGCTGGTGGCGCGCTGCTACCAGGTGATCGGCGGCGAGCGCACGACCGAGGTGGTGGACGCCATCAAGAATTTCGGCTTCCATTACGCGACGATTTCGGGCACGACCATCGCCGTGCACGACTTGACCATCCCCGACGAACGGGCGGATATTCTGCGGCAGGCGGAAGATGTGGTCTCCCGCGCCGAGCGCGATTTCCGCCGCGGCTTGATGACCGAAGAAGAACGCTACCAAATCACGGTCGACCAGTGGAACCGCGCCAAAGATGAGTTGCAGGATCAAATCCAGGACTCGCTCGACCCCTACGGTCCCATCGCGATCATGGCGCTTTCGGGCTCGACCAAGGGCGGCTTCGGCCCCATCACCCAGCTGGCCGGCATGCGCGGCTTAATGGCGGATCCATCCGGCAGGATCATCGAATTGCCGATTCGCAGCCACTTCCGCGAGGGGCTGAACGCGCTGGAATACTTCATTTCGACTCATGGCGCGCGCAAGGGCTTGGCGGATACGGCGCTGCGCACGGCCGACGCCGGTTACCTGACCCGCCGCCTGGTCGATGTGGCGCAAGACATGATCGTCAATCGCTGGGATTGCAACACCACGGACGGCTTGCTTATTCGGCGCGCCGACGACATCGCCGGGCAGACCCTGGACGAGCGCATCGTCGGGCGCTGCGCCGCGCAAGACATTTACGAGCCGGAAAGCGGAGAACTGCTGGTGGCGCGCAACGAGATGATCGACGAGGAGATCGCCGAGAAAATCGAGCGCAGCAGCCTGGAAGAGGTGGTCGTGCGCAGCCCCTTGACCTGCGACTTGATTCACGGCGTCTGCGCGCTGTGCTACGGTCGCGACCTGGGCGCGGGCGACATGGTGGATATCGGCGCGGCTGTCGGCATCATCGCCGCCCAATCCATCGGCGAACCCGGCACCCAGCTCACCCTGCGCACCTTCCACAGCGGCGGCACGGCTGAAGTGCGCGATATCACCAGCGGTCTGCCCCGCGTCGAAGAGCTCTTTGAAGCGCGCCGCAAACCCAAGGGCGAGGCTGTCCTGACAAATCTGGGCGGCGTCTTGCGCTTGACAGTGCAGGGCGAGGGCGACGATCAAGTGCAGGTCGCCACCGTGATTGACAGCGAGATGACGAACGAAACGCATGTCGTGCCCGAAGATTGGGAGATCTTGGCGGCCGATGGCAAGGATATCAAAGAAGGCGCGCTGGTCGCCAAGAATCGCGATGGCGAGCTGCGGGCGGGCATGGCTGGCACGGCTCACATTGAAGACCACACCGTCTTCATTCGCTTCGAGCGGCGCGACGAAGACATTCACGAGATTCCCAAGAACGCGCGGCTGCGCAAGAACATCCACGACGGCATGACCGTGCAGCCCGGCGAACAGCTGACCGAAGGCTCGAAGAACCCGCACCAAATCTTGCGGGCTCAAGGCGCCAACGCGACCCAGCTTTACTTGCTGGGCGAGATTCAGGAAGTCTATCGCAGCCAGGGCGTGAACATCGCCGACAAGCACTTCGAGACCGTCATTCGCAAGATGATGTGCAAAGTGCAGATTACCAAGAGCGGCGACAGCGAACTGCTGCCCGGCGACCTCGTCGACCAGCTGGAGCTGCGCGCCATCAACGAGCGGCTCAAAGAAGAGGACCGCGAAATCTGTTCCGCCACGCCAGTGCTGCTCGGCATCACCAAGGCGGCGCTAAGCACTGAGAGCTACTTGTCCGCCGCCAGCTTCCAGCATACCATCAAGGTGCTGGCCGGCGCGGCGATCGAGGGCCAAGTGGATCCCCTGCATGGCTTGAAAGAAAATGTCATCATCGGCAAGCTGATTCCGGCGGGCACCGGCTTCCATGCCTACCCCGATCGCGAAGAAGTGGCGCCGGCGGCGACCCTGGAAGCGCAGGGCGCGCTTGACCCCGACCTCTTCAGCGACGCCGACGACTTCGAGAGCATGCTCAGCGAGCTCTAGGACCTGGCAAGCCGAGCCTTATCGACGCGGGTGGCCAGCGCGGCGCCCGCGTCTTTTGTTAGTCGTTGGCTTCGGATTGCAATCGATCCAATTTCGTCCCGATTCAGGCTCGCGCGCGGTTTCTCGCTGCGTATCTCGGGCTCGCCGATTCCGAAGTTTCAGGTCGTATGAAGCGCTTGCCGCCGCCCGGCGCAACCAGCAGAAAACGCTTGGTCTTGTCGGCGCGCCAATCCGCCATTTGACACGCTTTCAAATCGCATTCTACAATGGGAAGCCGCAGCGCAGCCGCCACCAGCGCGGCGCCCGAGCACGACAGCCCGCCATACATTCGACCCGGGGGCCGCCCGACGCCAGGGAAAGCAGATGACGGATCGCACGATTCAACCGGTCAATATCGAAAGCGAAATGCGCGACGCCTACCTGAGCTACGCGATGAGCGTGATTGTCTCGCGAGCCCTGCCAGACGCGCGCGACGGCTTGAAGCCGGTGCATCGGCGCATTTTGTACGCCATGCACGACATGGGCGTCGGCGCTGCCAGCGATCACAAAAAAAGCGCCCGCATCGTCGGCGAGGTGCTTGGCAAGTATCATCCACATGGCGATGGCGCGGTGTACGACACCATGGTCCGCATGGCGCAAGACTTCGCGATGCGTTACATGCTCATCGACGGGCAGGGCAACTTCGGCAGCATCGATGGCGACGGCGCCGCGGCGATGCGCTACACCGAAGCGCGCATGGCTCGTCTTGGCGGCGAGCTGCTGGTCGACATCAACAAGGACACGGTCGACTTCGTCGAGAATTTCGACGGCGCCCTGGTGGAGCCGTCCGTGCTGCCGTCGCTGGCGCCCAATCTGCTGGTCAATGGCGCTTCCGGCATCGCAGTCGGCATGTCCACCAATATCCCGCCGCACAACCTGGGCGAAATCTGCGACGCCCTGGCGCACATGCTGCAAGAGTGGGAGCGGCTGGACGAGGTCGATGTCGACGAGCTGCGCCGCTTCGTCCGCGGTCCCGACTTTCCGACTGGCGGCGTCATCTACAAGATGCGCGGCGATAGCGATATGCTGCGCGCGGCTTACGCGACCGGGCGCGGCAAAATCACCCTGCGGGCGAAAGCGCATGTCGAGGACATGGGCCGGGGCAAATCCCGCATTATCGTCAGCGAATTGCCCTACCAAACCAACAAGACCAGCTTGATCGAGCGCATCGCCAGCCTCGTCAGCAGTGGAAGGCTGGAGGGCTTGGCGGACCTGCGCGACGAATCCGACCGGCAGAACAGCGTCCGCCTGGTCATTGAGTTGGCGCGCAACGCCGATGTGACGGCGACCCTGGCGCAGCTCTTCAAGTTGACGCCGTTGCAAACCACATTTGGCATCATCATGCTGGCTTTGGTCGACGGGCAGCCGCGTCTGCTCACTTTGAAGGCGGCGCTGCGGGTCTACCTGGAGCACCGACTGGAGGTGATTCAACGCCGCAGCCGCTTTGATTTGGCGCGAGCGCGAGAGCGGGCGCATGTCCTGGAAGGCTTGCTGGTGGCGCTGGACAACCTGGACGCCGTCATCCGCGTCATCCGCAAATCGCGCAGCAGCGACACGGCGCGAAGAAATCTCATCAAGAACTTCAAAGTGAGCGAAGCCCAGGCCGCCGCCATCCTGGAGATGCCGCTGCGGCGTCTGGCATCGCTGGAGATTCGGCGCATCCGCCAAGAGCACAAGGAAAAGCGCAAGCTCATCAAAGAGCTGGAAAGCCTGCTCGCCAGCCCGGTCCAGCAGCGCCAGCACATCGCCGCGGAGCTGGCCGCCATCAAGCGCGATTATGGCGATCCGCGCCGCACCACCATCGCCGAGGGCGAAGCGACGGGCCTCACCCGCGCCGATTTTCTCGCCCCGGAAGAAAAGACCGTCGTCATGCTCAGCAGCCGCGGTCAGCTCAGCCGCACGCCGCTGGACGAAGCGCCCAAAGTGCGGGCGACCGACCGTTCGCCACCGCGCCTGCTGCAGCACAGCACGACCGGGCAAATCCTGTATCTCTTCGCCGAGAATGGCGATTGCGGCACCGCGCCCGTCCAGCAGATCCCACAAGCGGAGCGGGCCGCCGACGGCGCGCCGTATTGGGATCTGACAGCCTTGACCAGCGAGCGCAAGGCAGTGGCCTTTGTTTGCCTGCCGATGAACTTGCGGGCCGGCTACCTCTGCTTCGCGACCGCTCGGGGACAACTCAAGCGGCTGGCGCTGACGGACCTGCCCGGCCTGACGGCGCGGTCTTTTAGCGTGATCAAGCTGGCCAAAGGCGACAAGCTGGTCGCGGCGCTCTACAGCCAGGGCGACGAAGACTTGGCGCTGACGACGGCTCGAGGCTACGCAATTCGCTTCAAAGAGACTGATGTGCGGCCGACGGGCTTGACATCGGGCGGAGTCCGCGGCATCGAGCTGGGCAAGCGACCGCGGGCGGACAACGTCGTCGCCGCCTTCCTGGCTCGTGAAAGCACGCACGGCTGGACGGTCACGGAAGACGGATATGCCAGGGTGACCAGGATCGGCGATTACAAACTGCAAGGGCGGGGCGGCAAGGGCCTGGCGTCGAAATGGCACGAAAACGCCGGCAAGACTGTCGCCGCCGCCACCGCCGGCAAGCTCGACGACACCGTCCTCGTGCTCACGAACAAAGACAAAGCGAAGTACATGTCGCTGAAGCTGGCGCAAAAGCGCGACTCGCCGCTGGACGACAGCAAGCAGGTCATCGCCCTGCGCGAAAAAGAGCGGGTGATCGCGGTGGTCGAATATCGCCCGCGCATCGAAATGACATCGGTCGCTTCCACGCCGAGCCAGCCCGACCGGGACGTGGAGCCTGCCGCCGACGCGCTTGACAGTGAAGAATCGGCGCTGGAGCCAGATCCAACATTGGAACGGCCGGCGCAGATTGAGATGAACCTGCTGCCCGACGCAGCTGACCCGGCCGACTCGTCCAATGGCGCCGGTCCGGCTCTCAGCGACGGCTAGCCAGGCGCTCCATTTCGGCGTCGTAACGCGGCGCCAGCTCCTGCCAGTCGCAGTCAGCCACCGTCGCCCGCAGCCTCTCCACATCCACGACCGGCCTTTCACGCAAGTGGTGACGCAGCTGCGCCGTCAAGCGGTCTCTGTCGTAGAGGCAGCAGGCATGGAGCGCCTCCGGGATAAGCTCTGGATACACGAGGCGCCGAGGCAAGATCGGAATGCAGCCGCAATACATCGCCTCGCGGACTGACATGCCGAAGAATTCTTGCCAGGCCGTGCTGACGACATAATCCGCCCGCCACAGCAAGCGCGCGTATTCGGCGAAGGACTCGACATAACCGAAGTGGAGGATGCGCTCGCCCAAGAGCGACCGCGCCCGCCGAAAAGACTCCGGCATCGCGCCGAAGGCCTCGCCCGTTATCGCCAGCTGAAAATCGAGCCCCTCGTCGGCCAGGGCGAGCGCGCTCTCGACGAAAGCGGCCGGGTCTTTGTCTTCTTCCCAGCGGTGATTCCATAGTATCAAGGGCGCTTCGCCAGCCGGCTTGCATAGGCGATATTGGTCGAAGCGGCGCAGGTCCAGGCCCAGGGGCAGCAGAGCCGACTTGGCGCGGATCTCGTCGATGGTCCCCAGCTCGTTGTAATCGGCGAAGTGCTTGAGCATTCGCCCAAGCTGCGCCAGAAAATCATCCAGATGATACTGGCTGTTGAAGAAATTGCAGTCGGCTGCCAGCGCGCTGACATAATTGATGAAGCCGTAACGCCAGCCGTGGCTCTGCCGGCGATTTTGCGGGTAAGAAAGCTGATTTTCGTGGAAATACATCGCCACCGGCCGGCCCGCCAGGCGCTCGCGGGTCAGGGCGCGGAAGACGCTCAGGTCGAGCATGCTGGAGGCCAGCACCATGTCCGGCTTTGATTGGAGCAGGCGGGCGAAAGTGATGGCGCCGCCTTGCATGCGCCACTTCCAGTATTGCGCCGGCAGCGTGAGCAGCTCGATCGCGTGTCTTGAATATCGCTGGTAGCCATCGGCCCAGGCTTTGTGGCTTCCGCCATAATACGATTCGAGCAGGGCGATGCGCATGCGGGCGCTCAAGCGGTGTTCCGGCGGCGCGCCTCGATGACATTGGGCACCAGGTCAATTTTGCTGAGGATGCGCGTCAGCTGCTGGTTGTTCGAGATCTCCAGCTGGAGGTTCAAAGTGGCGATGTGCTGGCGGGTGGCCACCTCGATGGAGGCGATGTTGACCCGCTGGTCGGCGATGATGGTGCTGATCTCGCGCAGCAGGCCTTCGCGGTCGTAAGCGATGACTTCCACCGGCACCAGATAGCGCTGCTCTTCTTCTTGGGTGCCCCAGGCGACTTCGATGAGGCGCTCGGTTTCACGCATGGCGAGGATGTTGGGGCAATCGCGCCGATGCACGGTGACGCCGCGCCCGCGGGTGATGTAGCCGATGATCTGGTCGTCCGCCATCGGCGCGCAGCAGCGGCCCAGGTTGACCAGCAGACCGCCCGCCCCCATGATGCTGACGCCCTTGGCGACATTCGCGCCCGGCGGCCTGGCTCTTGGCTTGAGCAAGTCTTCGTCAGTCAGGCTCTCGGCGGACTTGCGGCGCTCTTCTTCGAGGACGCGATTCGTAATCGCCGAGCCAGTCACATCGCCCGCGCCGATCGCCGCAAGGAAGTCGTCCAGCCTGTCGAAGTTGAGCAAGCGCGAAACCGATTCGAAAGTGGTCTTGTCCAGCACGCCCAGGCGTTTAAGCTCGCGCTCCAGCACTTCGCGGCCCATGGCGATGTGTTTCTCGCGATTCTGTTTGCGCAGCCAGTGGCGGATCTTGGTGCGGGCTCGGCTGGTGACGGCGTAATCCAGATCCGGGTTCAGCCAGTCCATGCTGGGTCCGCCGCGTTTGGCAGTCAGGATTTCGACTTGGTCGCCCATTTGCAGCTTGTAATTCAGGGGCGCCAGCCTGCCGTTCACCTTGGCGCCGCGGCAGCGATTGCCGATGTCGGTGTGAATGTGATAAGCGAAGTCGATCGGCGTCGCGCCGACCGGCAAGTCGATGATGTCGCCGTTGGGCGTGACGCTGTAGACGCGATCTTGGAAGACCTCGGACTTGACCGTGTCGACAAATTGGGAGGCGTCGTTTACCTCGGGGCCGAATTCCATCAAGCGGCGCAGATAAGCCAGGCGCTGTTCAAAAGCCTGGTCGCGCCCGTTGCCACCCTCTTTGTAGCGCCAGTGCGCGGCGATGCCATATTCGGCGTCTTCGTGCATCTCCCAGGTGCGGATCTGCACTTCGACCGTCTTGCCCTCGTCATCGTGCACGGCGGTGTGCAGGCTGCGGTAAAAGTTGTCTTTGGGATTGGCGATGTAGTCGTCGAACTCGCCTGGGATGGGCCGCCAGAGATTGTGCACGATGCCCAGGGCCAGGTAACACTCCGCCAAACTATCCACCAAGACGCGCATGCCGCGGATGTCGTAAATCTGCTCGAGCGGCAAGTCTTTCTTGGACATTTTGCTGAAAATGCTGTAGATGTGCTTGGGGCGAGCGCTGATGGTAGCTTGCGTGATGCGGGCTTTGCGCAGCTCGGTCGTGAGCCGTTCCTTGATGCGGGCGACATATTCTTCGCGCTCGTCGCGGCGCTCGTCCAGGGCTTTGGCGATCGAGCGATAGGCGTCGGGGTTGAGATAGCGAAAGCTCAGATCTTCCAGCTCCCATTTCATCTGCCAGATGCCGAGGCGGTTGGCCAAGGGGGCGAAAATGTCCATCGTCTCTTGGGCGACGGAGCGCTGCTTGTGACTGGGCATGTAACCCAGGGTGCGCATGTTGTGCAGCCGGTCCGCCAGCTTCACCAGCACGACACGCACATCGTCGCCCATGGTCAGCATGATCTTGCGGATGTATTCCATCTCGCGATTGACGGCGCTGCTGCGGCGCGAATCGCCCACGGGCGAAACATTCTTGATCGGCAGGTTCTTCAGCTTGGTGACGCCGTCGACCAGCTTGGCTATGGGCTTGCCAAAATCGCCGCGCAGCTCGTCGATGGTGAGCTCGCTATCTTCGACGACATCGTGCAGCAGGCCGGCGGCGATGGTCTCGGCGTCCATTTGCATTTCCGCCAAGATGCTGGCGACGGCGGCGCAATGCGTGAAGTAGGGCTCGCCGGATTTGCGCTTCTGTCCGCTGTGGGCGCGCTCCGCCAGGCGATAGGCGTCGGCGACCAAGTCGACTTCGTTGGGCTTGACTTCGGGCAGGGACTTCAGCAGGGAATCGAGATCGCGGGAGTAGAGCTTGGTCGCTGGCAGCATGGGGCGGATGCCTTTAACTGAGCTTCGCGCCTAGCGTACCATATTCTGGCTTGCTTGTCGCGCGATTGGGCTTTTCGGGCGCTCAGCCGCCGAGCTTGTGACGCAGCCAGGCGTCGATGAAGCCGTTGAGCTGCCCGTCGAGGACGGCGGTGGCGTTGCCCATTTCGGCGCTGGTGCGGTGATCCTTGACCATCTGGTAGGGATGCAGCACATACGAACGGATCTGGTTGCCCCAGCCGGCGTCGACATTCTCGCCTTTGAGCTGCGCCATTTTCGCTTCCTGGCGCGCCCGTTCCATCTCGAAGAGCCGCGCTTTGAGGATTTGCATGGCGCGATCGCGGTTTTGCGCCTGGCTGCGCTGGTTCTGGCATTGGACGACGACGCCCGTGGGCAAATGCGTGATTCGCACGGCGGTGTCGTTCTTCTGCACATGCTGGCCGCCGGCCCCGCTCGCCCGATAGGTGTCGATGCGGATGTCTCTGTCGCGCACCTCGATCTCGATGTCGCTCTGGATATCGGGCCAGAGCTCGACCTTGGCGAAGGCGGTGTGCCGGCGGCGGGCGCTATCGAAGGGGCTCAGCCGCACCAGGCGATGCACGCCCTCTTCGCTTTGCAGGTAGCCAAAAGCATACTTGCCCTTGACGCTCACGGTGACGCTCTTCAAGCCGGCTTCGTCGCCGCCGCTGCGATCCAGGATCTCCGCTTTGTAGCCATTCTGCTCCATCCAGCGCAGGTACATCCGCTCCAGCATCTCCGCCCAGTCCTGGGCGTCGACGCCGCCGGCGCCCGCGTGTATGGCGAAGATGGCGTCTTCGCGGTCGTAATCGCCGGCGAGCATCGCCCGCCGCGACATTTCGTCGACGATGGCGGCCAGCTCCGCCGCTTCCGCCGCCAGCTCCGCGCCCATGTCATCGTCGGCGATCTCCGCCAGCTCAATCGCGTCGTCGATGCGCGCCGCCAGGCCGCTCCATTCGTCGACCGTCGCCTTGAGCTTGGCCAGCTGCCGCATGGCGCGCTGTGCCGCTTCCGGCTCGCTCCAGAAGTCGTTCTCGCTGGCCGCCGCTTCGAGCTCCTCGATGCGCCCGGCCTTGCCGGCGATGTCGATGCGGCGCATGAGCTCGGCGATTTGGCGCTGGAATTGGGATAACTGGCTGATGATGTTGTCCATTGCGTCGCCGCCCGCTCCTTAGCGCGCCCCGGCCGTGAAACGCTGCCGCTGTCGCCTCAATTCGTACAAGAATAGCGCGCCGCTCACCGAGACATTTAGCGAATCGCAGATTTCGCCCTGCATTGGCACGCGCGCGCGGCAATCGGCCGCCTCGAGCCAGCTGGATGCCAAGCCCCGGTCTTCCGCGCCGAGCACGATGGCGGACCGGGCTCCGAAACTGAGCTCGCCCAGCGCATGTTTTCCCCGCGGATCGGCCGCCACGATTTGGAAACCGGCCCCCCGCAGCATGGCGATCGCCTCGTCTGCGCGGAGCTGGTAAATCCCGTCGCGGAAGCAGGCGCCGGTGCTGCTGCGAATAATGTTGGGATTGTAGAGATCGAGGGCGCAATCGACGAGGAGGATCGCGTCCATGCCAAGCGCGTCGGCCGTGCGCGTCAATGCGCCGATGTTGCCCGGCACCGCCAAGCCCGCCAGAACCAGCAGCGAGTCCGTCTCGGGCCGCGCCAGGATGTCGCCGAGCGGCAGCGCGTTTCGTGGCCTGCGTTCGCGCAGGACGGCGACGACCCCCGCCGGATTCTCGCGGTAACTGACGCGCTTGAGCAGAGCCTCGCTCACGCGATAACAGTCGGCGGCGGGAAGCCCGGCAATGTCAGCCAGTTCCGGGCAGTACAGCAGGTAATCCAGGCCAAAGCCCCGTTCCAGCGCGCGCCCTAAATCGCGCGGACTGTCGATGACGAAGCGCCTTTCCTGGAGGCGAGCGCGTTTGCCGCGCAGGCGCTGGATCAGCTTGACTTTGCTGTTCTGCGCGCTGGTGATGGCTGGCGGCGCGCTCAAGCCGACTCCTCGGCGGCGTCGAAGAGGCTGTCGACGAAGAATTCCGGCGTGAAAAGCACGAGGTCGTGTATGCCTTCGCCAAAGCCGAGATAATGCACCGGCAGCTGCAAGTCGTTGAAAATCGAGAAGACCATGCCGCCCTTGGCTGTGCTGTCGAGCTTGGTGACGATGACGCCGCTGACGCCCGACGCCTCGCCGAAGCTCTTGGCTTGCTCGATGGCGTTTTGCCCGGTCGTGCCATCGAGGACGAGCAAGACTTCGTGCGGCGCGCCGGGGACGACCTTGCCCGAGACTTCGCTGATTTTCGTCAGCTCGCGCATCAGGTTGGTGTTGTTCTGCAGGCGGCCCGCGGTGTCGATGATGAGCACATCGTAGCCTCGAGCCTGGGCGGCGACGGTGGCGTCGTAGACGACGGCGCCGGGGTCGGAGCCGGGCCGGTTGGCGATGACGGGCACATCGATGCGCTCGCCCCAGGTTTGCAGCTGCTCGATGGCGGCGGCGCGGAAAGTGTCGCCGGCCGCGATCATGACTTTGCGGCGCGACAAATTCTTCAGGCGATGCGCCATCTTGGCGATGGAAGTCGTCTTGCCGGAGCCGTTCACGCCGACGACGAGCACGACCGAGAGCTCCCGGCCAGAGATGTTCATGGCGGGCGGGAACTCCAGCAGGCCAGCCAGGGTCGCTTTCAAGGCCGATTGGAGATCGCTGGATTTGGTGATGCCCTCGGCGCGAACCCGCGACTGCAGCGCGTCGATCACGGCGACCGTCGTGTTGAAGCCGACGTCCGCCTGAATCAGCAGAGTCTCCATGTCCTCCCAAGTGTCGTCGTCGATCTCGGTGTTGCCCAGCATCTGCGAGATGCGGCCGAAGAAAGACTGACGCGTCTTGGAGAGCCCGCGGCGAAAAATGCCCAAAATCGTCGCTCCAGTCGCGCTGCGCCCAAGCCAGAGTATACAGCCCGCCGCGCAAAGGGACAATGCGCTGTCGTCCCGGCGGCGATAATCATGTATACTAAAGGGTGAAAGGCAATGACGAGAGTTCGCGAAGGCGGGAAGGAACGCTTGGCGATGTCGCAGGCGGCCGACGAATACCCGGTCATCGTCTGGCTGGATGGCTCGTTGTCGAACCCGCACTGGGCGGTGGATCGGCGCGAGATGCTGCTGGGGCGGGACGAGGGCTGCGATATCGTGATCCCGGTGCGCCAGATTTCGCGCCAGCATTTGCGCGTTCGCATGGATGGCGGCGGCGTCTTGGTGGAGGACCTGCGCAGCAAGAACGGCACCTGGGTCAATGGCTACCGCTTGACCGGCGCGCGCGAGCTGGAAGACGGCGACGAGATCCGGATCGCCAAGGACATCCGCCTGCGCTTTGTCGGCTCCGGGGCGACGGCGCCGGCGACTTCGCGCATCCTGCCCGATGTCATCCCGTCAAGCGCCATGACCGGCCTGCGGATGCGGCTGGACCCGGAGACGCGAGAAGTGCGCGTCGGCGGCCAGGCATTGGATCCGCCGCTGAGCCTGCCGCAATATCGCTTGCTGGAGATACTCTTCGCCAGCCAGGGCGGCGTCTGCAGTCGCCAGGATGTGGTCGAGACCGTCTGGCCCGAGACGATGGGCATGGGCGTCAGCGAGCAGGCGATCGACGCGCTTGTGCGCCGGCTGCGCGATCGGCTGGCGGAAGTCGACAAGGAGCACCAGTACATCGTCACCGTGCGCGGGCATGGCTTCAAGCTGGACAACCCGCAAGAAGCAGGCGCCGAATGATCTACCGCGATCGGCTCGACCAAGCGGAGCTGGCGCAATACGCGGCGGCGCTCAACGGGCGGGCGCGAGCTATGGGGCGCCGAGGCAGGCTGCGACCGGCGGACCTGCGCGACCGCATCTTGAGCTCGGGCGGCTGCTGCGAATGGTGTGGCGCGAGCGTGCTGGGCGCGGAATTCGAGCTGGACCACATTCTGAGCCTCAAGCGGGGCGGCAGGCATCAACCAGCCAACCTGGCCTTGGCTTGCCCCGGCTGCAACCGGCGCAAAGGCCAGAAGCATCCCACCCGCTTCGCCGCGGAAATCTATGCCGAGACGCGCCGCAAAACGCCCTTGGTGGAGCGCGCGCTGCGGGAATCCGGCTTGGGGCCCGCGCGGCAGCTGGATTTACTGGAGCCGCCGCCGCCGCCGAAGCCGCTGGCCGCCATTCTGGAGCGGGAGTTCGCGCCTGTCGCGCCTTACCGCTGGGCGGATCCTGGCGAAGGACAAGGAGAACCGATACTTGACTGTGATTGACAAGACAATAGAGGGCGCGGCGTCAGAAGCGGAAGCAGCCTGGCGCGGCGTTCTGGATTTATGCGGCGACGAGATTCGCGATGGCATGGGCGCCCCCAAAGCCAGCGCGCCCGCCGAGAGACAAGTGGAAGCGCGCAGTTACAGCGTGAAACAGGCAGCCAAACTGGCCGGCGTCAACGCGGCGACCTTGCGGGTGGCGGCCGGGGAGCTGGCGCTGGACCGCTTCGTTGATCCCCGCGGCAAATTGCGCTTCCCGGTGCATAGCTTCAAACCCACCGCCGCTGACCCCGATCTGCGCGAGATGATCGCCGGTTACGAGCGCCTGCGCCCGGCCGATTTGCGGCAGGCTTTGGCGATGAATCAGCGCGCCATGACCGATGGCTTGCGCGAGGCCGGCATTTCGCCGAAACACGCCGTCTGGCGCGATGTGCGCGGCATGTGGGATCTGCCGGAGACTTTCGCGGAATACCAAGGGCTGCTGGAGCAGGGCGACGAAGCGCATGAAGGCGGCAAACGCAAACGCAAACGCGGCAGCCGTTCCCGGTCCAAACGGCGGCGTCAGGCGGAAAACAGGCTGCGCAACCGGCTGATCGACGCCTTCCCCAAGTGGCGCAACGCCTTCCGCGACGAGCAGACGCTCTACGCGCATATCGGCGAGCCCAACAGCGGCAAGACTCACGACGCCTTGACCGCGCTGAAAGCGGCCGGCAGCGGCTGGTATCTGGCGCCTTTGCGGCTGCTGGCTTACGAAGTCTACGACCGCTTAAACGCCGAGGGCGTCGCCTGTAGCCTGCTTACCGGCGAAGAATACATCCCGGTCGAGGGCGCCCGCGTCACCGCGGCCACCATCGAAATGTTCAACGCCGCCGACAGCCGCGCCTGCGTCATCATCGACGAAGCGCAGATGCTGGCCGACTCCGATCGCGGCTGGGCCTGGACCCGCGCCCTGATGGAATGCGCCGCGCCGGAAATGCACATCATTGGCCCCCCAACCGCGCGCGGCCTGATCGATGTGCTGGCCAGCGCCGCCGAAATTCCGCTCGAATTCGTCGAGCATCAGCGTCTGTCGCCGATTGCCCTGGCGCCGCGGCATTTCACGCTCGAGCAGCTGCCGCCCTCGACCATTCTGGTAGCTTTCTCGCGTCGCAACGTGCTCGATCTGAAGATGAAGCTGGAGCGCATGGGGCGGACCGTGTCCGTCGTCTACGGCAGCCTGCCGCCCGAAGTGCGCCGCCGCCAGGCCGACCGTTTCGCCGCGGGCGAGACCGAAATCTGCGTCGCCACGGACGCCGTCGGCATGGGCTTGAACTTGCCCGCCGATGTCGTCTGCTTTTACTCGGTCGAGAAATTCGACGGCAAGGACGACCGCCGCCTCTACCCATCCGAAGTGCATCAGATTGGCGGGCGCGCCGGCCGCTACGGCATGTCCACCGAAGGCTTGATCGCCGCGACCAGCAAGCGCGACATGGCTGTCATCCGCGAGCTCTACGACGCGCAGCCAGCGCCCCTGACCTTTGCCCGCGTCGCCCCCACCGCCGACGACTTGCGCTTGATTCCCGGCAATTTGGCGGCGCAGCTGACGCAATGGGCGGAGCTGAAGTCCATCCCGGAAGCGCTCCGCGCCGTCATCACCACGGCGGACATGGACGAGCGCATCGAGCTCGCAAAAATGCTGAGCGACGACGAGATCAAGCGCCTGGGCCTGGAGAGCGCGCTGCAGCTGGTGAACGCGCCGACCCGCAAAGCGACCCGCTCGTATTGGCTGGATTGCGCTTACATGATCCTTGAGGGCTACCAGATTCCGCTGCCGGCCGACCCGCCCCTGCCGATTCGCGATGGCGGCGACCTGGAAGCGACCGAGTTCTCCATCGCCTGCGCCGACATCTACTTGTGGCTTTCGCGGCGGCGGGAGTTCGCCGAATACTGCGAAGCGCACCCGCAAGTCCGCGAAGAGCGGCGTGAGTGGTCGCTTTCGATTGACGAGGCGCTCTTGCGCAACTTGAATACGGCGCGCCGCTGCCGGAATTGCCGCCGGCTGCTGCCATCGCGGCACCGTTATCGCATCTGCGACCGCTGCTTCGAAAATCGCCGATTCTAGAGCGCCGGCAAGCCAGTCGCGTCCAGCCGATCCAGGGCGGAGCGGGCCGCTGCCTGGGCCGCCGCCCGTTTGCTGCCGCCGCTGCCCCGGCCGATGACGGCGTCGCCGACCGCCACTTCGACTTCAAACTCTTTGGCGTGTTCGGGGCCGGCCTCGCCAATCACGCGGTATTCCAAGGGCGCTCGCTGGCGAGCCTGGACCCGCTCTTGCAGCTGGCTGCGGGCGTCGATATGCAGTTGGCCCGCGACGACGCGCTCCAGCAGCCGCGACAGTGATGGCCTGGCGAAGGCACTGGCCGCATCCAGGCCCCGGTCAATGAAGATGGCGCCGACGAGCGCCTCGTACGCGCGGCAAAGCATCGTCTGCCGTTGGCGGCCGCCGGTGAGCTCCTCGCCGCGGCCCACCCGCAAGAACTCGCCCAGACGGCATTCGGCTGCCAGCCCCGCCAGGGACTCGGTTTTGACCAATGCCGCGCGCAGCTGGCTCAGGTCGCCTTCGTCGGAGCGGGGATACTTGCGGTAGAGCATGTCGGCGACGATGAGATCGATCACGGCGTCGCCCAGGAACTCAAGGCGCTCGTTGTGGCCGGCCGCGGCTGCGGCATCCTGCTCATTGACGAAGGAGGGATGCGTCAGCGCCAGAGTCAGCAGCCGGCGGTCGTGAAAGCGGAGTCCGAGAGTCGCTTCGAAGTCGGCCGCGCATTGGCCGTCGGTCGGCTTTGGCTGCCGCTTCATGATTCGCGTTTGTCGCCGGGGGCGGGCAGGTATTCGCCTTCGATCCAGCTTTCGCCGCCGTCGCCGACTTCTTTCTTCCAGATCGGCACGATCTCCTTCAGGCGGTCGATGCCATAACGCGCCGCTTCAAAGCAGCCGTCATCGCGATGGGGCGACGAGCAAGCGCAAAGGACGGTGTTCTCGCCCGCCTGCAAGCGTCCGATGCGCTGGACGATGGCGATGCCGGCGACCTTGGGCCAGCGCGCGCGGATCTCCGCCGCCACTTGCCGCATCTTCGCCATTGCCATGGGCTCGTAGGCTTCGTATTCCAGGTAGTCCGTCCGCGGCAGATGCCCGGCTTTGGCGCTGCGGCCGCGAACCATGCCGCTGAAGATGCAGACTGCGCCAGTCTCCGGCCTGGTGATGGCGGCGACGATCTCGTCGTGGTCGATGGGCGCGGAAGGCAGCCGGAATACCTCGGGCCTGGCCCCCGCCTCGCCGGATCCGCCGCTCACTGGCGGGAAGAAAGCCACCTCATCGCCATCCTGGACAGGGTCGCCGTCGAAGGCAAATTCTTCGTTGACCGCCGCCAGCGCCGCCGCCAGGTTTTCGCTAATGCCAGGAAAGCGCTCCACCAGCGTCCGCCGCAGCTCACCCACCGTGCAAGCCTCGCCAGCGAGCTCCAGGGTCAAGTTTCGCGCGCCAGCCAAATCGCGCAGGGTGGCGAAGAACAGTACAGTGACTTGCATCGCCGCCCCCCTATTCGCGCGCCCTATATTCGCCGCGCATGCCGCCGGTCTTCTCCAGCAAGCGAATTTCGCCAATGCGCATCTCGCGGTCGACCGCCTTCGCCATGTCGTAAATCGTCAAGGCAGCCACCGAGACGGCAGTCAGCGCTTCCATCTCGACGCCGGTCTTGGAGCTGGTCTTCACGGTCGCCTCGATTTCAACCGCGCTGTCGGCCTCGTCGAGCCGCAGCTCCAGCTCGATCTGGTTGATGGGCAGCGGGTGGCAAAGGGGGATGAGCTCGGCGGCGCGCTTGGCAGCCATGATGCCCGCAATCCGCGCCACGCCCAGCACATCGCCTTTCTTGAGCTCGCCCTGGCGGATCAGGAGCAGGGTCGACGCCTTCATGGAGACTTTGCCGCCAGCCCGGGCGAGGCGTTTGGTCACCGGCTTGGCGCCGACATCCACCATGCGGGCGCTGCCCTGGTCATCCAGGTGAGTGAGTCGCTTCGCGGCGGACATGACGAGCGTTTTTCTCCATATGCGAGCAGCGTTGACGGCGGGCGAGTCGGCGGCACGTCATCGCAAGATTCGCGTTTCCAGCTGGTTCGCCAGCGAGTCCAGCTCCAATTCCGCCGCATTATGCCACACAATCCCGTTGTCGTGACCGCGAAACCAGACATCCTGCCGGCGGATGAAATCGTGGGTGCGGAACTTGGCGCGCTCCACCGCCTCTTCCAGCGGCGACCCGTCGAGCAAGTGCGCGGCGATTTCGCGATAGCCCAGCCCGCTCATTGACGGCAGCCCGCGGTCGTAACCCCGCTCGAGCAGATAGCGGACCTCGGCGACGAAGCCAGCCTCGAGCATCCGGTCAAATCGTCGATCGACCCGTGGATACAGGCTTTCCCGCGGCAGCTGCAAACCCAGGCGAAGAATGCGCCAGGCTGGCGGGCGCTTCCGCTGCAGCTCGCTGATCGGGCGACCAGTCTCCAACTGCACTTCCAGGGCGCGGATGACGCGGCGGATGTTGTTGGGGTGGATGGCATTCGCCGCCGCCGGGTCCAGGGTCCGCAGCCGCTCGTGCAAGGCAGCGGGACCGCGCTCGGCCGCGTCGCGCTCCAGCTCGTGGCGCAGCTTCGCATTGGGCGGCGCCCGCGGGATCGTCCAGCCTTCCTCGATTGCCGTGATATACTGACCCGTGCCGCCGACAAGGAAGGGCAGCTTGCCACGGGCGCGTATGTCGGCGATGGCGCGCTTGGCTTCGTCCAGGTACTCGGCCAGGCTCAGCGGACGATCGGGCTCGACCACGTCGACGATATGATGGCGTATCGCCGCTTGCTGGGCGGGGCTCGGCTTGGCGGTGCCGATGTCCATGTAACGGTAGATTTGCCGGCTGTCCGCGCCGATGATCTCGCCATCCAGGCGCCGCGCCAGCTGGATCGCCAGCTCAGTCTTGCCGACGCCGGTGGGGCCGAGGACGATCGCCAGCGGCGGCCGCTCACCAGTCAAAGGCGTCCTCCACATGATCAATCCGCGGTCCGTCAGGCCCGCCCAGGGCGACGGCGATCACATCCATGCGCCAGCCGGCTTCCGCGTCGAGTTCTCGCTCGTGCAGATACTGGTATGCCGCTTTGAGCAGGCGCTCGCGCTTGGCGGCCGTCATGCCTTCCAGCGCCGCTTCGGTGGAGTGGCTGTGGCGCGTCTTGACCTCGACGAAGACGAGGGCGCTGCCAAGCCGGGCGACGATATCCAGCTCGCCAAGCCGGGTCGACCAGTTGGCCTCGACGATCTGATAGCCCTTGGCGAGCAGATGCTGCCGCGCCAAAGCCTCGCCCAGATTGCCCGTTCGCGCTTTGTCCCGCATCGCGCCTCGCCTCATCCGCGGACCGCAAGCCTATTATAGGCGGACTTCACAATTGAAATCGCGCCGATTTCCGCTAACATTGCGGGCTTGGGAGCGCCAATGCGCGAAACTGGACGAGGGAGTCTCAATCAATGATGGACATGAATACGGCGGTCATCATAGCGGTGGTCGCCGCTGTAATCGGCTTGCTATTCGCCCTGTATCAGCGGGGCTTTGTGCTGGCGCAGGACGAAGGCTCGGAGCGGATGCGGCAGATCGCCGCCGCCATTCAGCGGGGCGCCCAGGCTTTCCTCAGCCGCGAGTATCGCGCGGTCGCCATTTTGGTGGCGATCGTCACGGTCGCGCTGCTCGTTTTGAGCCAGATACCCGGCTCCGGCATGTCGCATTTGACGGCTCTGGCATTTGTCGTCGGCGCGCTGGCATCGGGCTTGTCTGGCTACATCGGCATGTACATTGCGGTGCGCGCCAATGTGCGCACGGCGCAAGCGGCGTCGCAGAGCCTCAATCAGGGCCTGCGGGTGGCTTTCGCCAGCGGCACCGTGATGAGCACGATGGTGGTGTCGCTGGCGCTGCTGGGCATCAGCCTGCTCTTCATCCTGTTCGTCAACGAGTTGGGCGACGCGGCTCAAGCGGCTTCGGCCTTGGCTGGCTTCGGCTTTGGCGGCACTTCGATAGCGATATTCGCCCGCGTCGGCGGCGGCATCTACACCAAAGCGGCCGATGTCGGCGCGGACCTGGTTGGCAAGACGGAAGCCGGCATCCCGGAAGACGACCCGCGCAACCCGGCGACCATCGCCGACAATGTGGGCGACAATGTGGGCGATGTCGCCGGCATGGGCTCCGACCTCTTCGAGAGTTACGCCAGCTCCATTATCGCGGCCATCTCACTGGCGACGACGGCCGGCGTCTTCGTCGGCGACGACTTGCTGGCGGCGCAGATCTTCCCGCTGCTGGTGGCCACGGCCGGGCTCATCATCAGCATAATCGCCAGCTTCCTGGTCAAGACGGAAGAAGGGGCCGATCAAGAGAAGCTGCTGGGCAGCATCCGCAGCGGCATCTACAGCGCCTCTGGCATGATCGCCGCGGTCATCGTCGTCCTCGGGCTCAGCCTGCCCTTTGGCGACAAGAATGTCGGCGTCATCATCGCCACCTTGAGCGGCTTGGTCGGCGGCGTCTTGATAGGCTATTTCACCGAATACTTCACGGCGGACACTTATGGACCGACGCAGTCGCTTTCGGCATCGGCGGAGGGCGGGGCGGGCATCGTCGTCATCCGCGGCCTCGCGCTGGGCATGATGAGCACCCTGGCGCCGGTCATCATCGTGGTCGTGGTCACGCTGCTGGCCACCTCGCAAGCGGGCTTGTACGGCGTGGCGGTGGCGGCTGTCGGCATGCTCTCGACCCTGGGCATCACCCTGGCGACGGACGCCTACGGACCAGTCGCAGACAACGCCGGCGGCATCGCCGAAATGTCGGACCTGCCCGAAGAAGTGCGCGACCGCACCGACGCCCTGGACAGCCTGGGCAACACGACGGCGGCGACGGGCAAGGGCTTCGCGATTGGCTCGGCGGCGATGACGGCATTGGCATTGACGGCCGCATTCATCACGGCATTGACGGCCGGCGGCAGCTCGGCATTGGGCGCGGCGGTGAATCCGGCCGACTTGCTGCTCAATCCCCAATTCGTCACCGGGCTCTTCATCGGCGGCTTGCTGCCCTTCGTTTTCAGCGCGCTGACGATGGTGGCGGTGGGCGACGCTGCCCAGCAGATCGTCGAAGAGGTGCGGCGGCAATTCCGCGAGATCAAGGGCATCATGGAAGGCACGGCCGAGCCGGATTACGAGCGCTGCGTGGCGATTAGCACGGACAGCGCTATCCAGCAAATGCTGCTGCCGGGCGTGATCGCGGTGGGCGTGCCGGTGGGCATGGCATTGCTGGCGGCGCTGGGCAACGGCAATGTGCTCGGCGAATTCATCGCCCCGATTTCGCTGGTGGGCGTGCTGCTGGGCTCGCTTGTCTCCGCCTTTATGCTGGCGGTGATGATGGCGAACGCGGGCGGCGCCTGGGACAACGCCAAGAAGCACATCGAAGCGGGCAATCTGGGCGGCAAGGGCTCCGACGCGCACAAAGCGGCTGTCGTCGGCGACACGGTCGGCGATCCCTTCAAAGACACTTCGGGTCCGTCGCTGAATATCTTGCTCAAGCTGCTGGCGATCGTGTCGCTGGTGATCGCGCCCTTGATTGGCAGCGCCTTCCCGCCTGTGTAGCCGCGCGACTGCGTCTACCCCCCTCGTTCCCCCCATTGGAATGGGGGGATGGTCGCTGATGCCGCGAGGAAAGATGGTTTGCTATAGTTCGCTCCCCTTCCCTGATGCTTCGGGATGCCCGCCATAGAGATGGCGGGAGGGGGCCGGTGGCTGGGGTTGGCAACTCTCACAGCATACCAATTGGAATTGAACAATGAAACACGAATCGGACGGTCCCCGCGGACTTTACTTCGAAGAATTCGAGATCGGCGCGACCCTGCGCAGCCGCGGACGCACGATCACTGAAGCCGACCTCGTTCAGTTCGCCGCGCTGACCGGCGACTACAATCCCATGCACACCGACGCCGAATACGCCAAAGACTCCTTCATGGGTCAGCGGGTGGCGCATGGCATGCTGACCTTGAGCTACGCCGTCGGCCAGGCTTACCAGCTGGGCATCCTGGAGCGAACCGTGCTCGGCTTCCGCGGCCTGGAGATGAAATTCAGCGCCCCGGTTTACATCGGCGACACGATTCATGTCGAGTTGAAAGTGACCGCGAAGAAAGCGGCGCGGCGTCTGGGCGGCGGCACGGTGACCCTGGAGACGCGCATCGTCAAGCAAGACGGCGCCGTCGCCCAGCGGGGAAGCCTCTCTCTGCTGATGATGTCGCAGCCCGGCCCCTAGCCAGCCAGCATCCGGCGCGTCCGCCAGTGGCGATAAACGAAAAGCAGCCGTAAGGGCAGGCCGTCGAAGGCCAGGCGCGTGAACAAGCCGAGAAGCCCGGGCCGGTGCGCCAGGGTGACGCGGTCGGTCAATTCGACGCCGCCGGCGACCTCGCGAAAAATGTGCTCGTGCCGCCAATATGCCAGCGGACCCTTGAGCTGCAAATCGGCGAAAGAGTCGGGCGTGGGACCGGGCTCGTGCCGCGCCAGCCATCGCAGTGGCAGCGGACCAAACCAGAGCGTGAACTCGATTTCGCCATCGCTTATCGACCGGCGCGCGTCGCGATGCACCCGCATGAAGATTGGCGGCGGCGTCAAAGCGGCGAGGGCGCGCGGCTCTTCATGAAAGCGTTTGACCGCGTCGAGGCTCGCCGCGATCAGGCTGGTCCGCTCAAATACGCGTGCCTTTTCTGGCGGGGCGCTCATCGGCGCTTCACCGTGGTTGGCAGGTCAGGATGGAGTCGCGCAAATCGCGGGCGGACCTGGCCGGGTCCGGCGCGAAGATCACTCCGCGAGACGAATTGATGATGAGGCCGCGTCCGGCGCCGTTCAGTCCCGCGCGCATCACCGCTTGAATGTCGCCGCCCTGAGCGCCGACGCCGGGCACGAGCAGGGTCATGTCGCCGGCTATTTCGCGGATCCGCGCCAGCTCCGCCGGCCTCGTCGCACCCGCCACCAGCATGCAATTGCCGCGCGCGTTCCACCGTTGGCAGACGAGCTCCGCGACCGTCTCCCAGAGCTTGCCCCCGCCGACAGCCAGGTCCTGAAGTTCAGCCGCGCCCGGGTTGGATGTGCGGCAGAGGATGATGCAGGCGCGATCGTCATACTTCAGAAACGGTTCCACGGCGTCGCGTCCCAGATACGGGTTCAGCGTAACCGCGTCGAAACCGAGCTCGTCAAAGATGGCGCGGGCATACGCGGCGCTGGTGTTGCCGATGTCGCCGCGCTTGGCATCGCAAATCGTGAGCAGGGCGGGCTGCCGCTCCCGCAAGTAGGCCAGGGTCGCCGCAAGCGCATTCCAGCCAGCTTGTCCCGCCGCTTCGTAGAATGCCATATTGCACTTGAAAGCGGCTGCGTAGGGGGCGGTGGCGTCGATGATGTGGCGATTGAAGGCGAACTGCGGCATTGCCTCCGCGAGGAATGCGCTGGGCAGGCGGCCGATGTCGCTGTCCAGGCCGACGCAGAGCAGCGACTGCGCGGCGGCGGCGCGGGCGTCGTATTTTTCGACGGCGGTCATGCGCTCGGGCTCTCCCAGTCGTACGGGTCTGCCAGCCAACGCTGGACGACGGCGACCTGCTCGCTATTCAGGGCACGCGCATCCAGCGCCAGCTCCAGCAAAGTATCAAAATCGGTCAATGTGCGCAGCCGCAAGTTGGCTTCGGCCAGAGCTTCTTCCGCCTGGGCGAAGCCGTAACTGACGATCGCCAGCACATCGCGGACTTCGGCGCCGGCCTCGCGCAATGCAGCCACCGCCGAGAGACTGCTGCCGCCGGTGGTGACCAGGTCTTCCACGAGCAGCGCGCGCCGCCCGCGCACATCGCCCCCTTCAATGCGCTGCGCCTTGCCATGCCCTTTGCTCTCTTTGCGGATGAACACCGATGGCGAGCCCAAGGCGTAAGCCAGGGCCGAGCTGTGCGGCACGCCCCCGACGGCGACGCCGGCGATCAGGTCGCGCTCCAGCGAGCCACCGCGAATCGCCGCCGCGAAGCCCTCAATGACAGCGCGCCAGGCAGCTGGATGGCTGATGAGAATGCGATTATCGACATACACGGGCGAGCGAATGCCGGACTTGAAAGTGACGGGCGCCGCGGGCGAGAAGCCGACCGCGCCAATATCAAGCAAGGCTTTCGCGATGGATCGCTTCGTGCTTGGGTCTTCTTTGAAGTTGGGCATGTTCATGCTCGATTATGGCGGCCGCTAATGGACCGCGATAAACCACTGCCGACCAATACTGCGCCGCTTTGACGCCGAGCTCCCGGTACCGATGCAGCGAATCGCCGTCGAGGATGCCGCCGCAAGCGATGACATCCACCGCGCAGCCCATGCGGTTTTTCTCCGCCAGCAACTGCCGGACGGCTTCCAGCGCGCCGGGCAAGAGCTCGCCGCCACCGACGCCGGCCGACCCCGTTGCATTGTCCGGGCTGGGGCGAGCCTGGGTATTTGTCGCCACCACCGCCGCCACGCCAATCTCGTGAAAGACGCGCATCAGCTGACGGTACTGCGCGCTCGCCAAGCCGGGACCGACTTTGACCCACAGCGGTATCTCCAGTTGGCGCGCCCGCAGACACGCGACCATTGCGCCACAGAGCCGCCGCGTCTCGGCTTCCAGCTGGTATCCTTGGGGATCGTCTTCCGTGTTCGGGCAGCTCAGGTTCAGAGTGAACCAGGTTGGCTTGAGGCCCGCGTCCAGGAAAAAGGCGAGCGCCTCGAGCAAGTCCCGAGTTTGCCGCTCAATGTCGCTTTGCCCCGGCGTCGGCGCGAGGTTGATGCCGTATTCCCGCGGCAGCTTGTCGGGGCGCATGCTCAGAAAACATGCGGCGGCGCGGGCGCCTGGATTGCGCAGGCCGACCAGATTCTGCGTCGAGCGCGTCGCCTCGCGTCGCCAAAGGACGGTATCAGGGTTGCCCAGGCGCGGCTGGCGCGTGAACGAACCGAATTCGATTGGACCAACCAAGGCTGGCACGATGCGCCAACCCGCGATGACATTCCGCCCCTTGACGACAGCGTCGAGCGCGGCCGCCTCATCGGGGAAGCCTTCGCCTTTCAGCGCCCCCGCCGCCAGAATCAAGCTTTGGCTCAAGCTCGCGCCACCCGCCTGGATCGCGGATTCGTTAATCAGCGACCGCCGTGCCTTAGCGCAGGCACTGTCCAAATGCGGCACTCGATCCAGAACATGGAACAGCAATCCGCGCGTCCAATCGTGACCCTTTTGGGCGGAAAGCCGAAAAAGCACAGCGCGCGCGAAGCCTGCGTAGAGCGTATCGAGGGCTTTTAGGCAAAGGCCGCGCAGCTGCCCGTTCATGCGACAAACCCGAAGAGGTTGCGCCCGAAGCCGGCCGCGCTCAAAACTTGCTCGCCATCGTAGACTTTGTGCCCGCGAATCCAGACTTCGATCACTTTGCCGCGGACGCGCATGCCCTCAAAGGGAGTCCAGCCGCATTTGCTGAAGAGCTTGTCCCCCTCGATAAGGTAGCTGGCGTCGGTGTCGACGACGGTGTAAGTCTTGGGCCAAGGCGTGATGCGCCAGATGCGCTGCACATTGAGCGAGAGCATGTCGCAGGCGCGCTGCAGCGGCAAGCGGCCGTCGTGAACCGCCTGCAGCATCAGCGGCAGAGTCGTCTCCAGGCCTGGCACGCCAAAAGCCGGCGGCGACGCTTGCTTTTCGGCGATGGCGTGCGGCGCGTGGTCAGATTCGATGATGTCCACCAGCCCCAGCCGTATCGCCCGCCAGAGCGCCCGCTGGTCGGCTTTGCGCTTGAGCTCCGGCTTCATGCGCCCGAAACCGCCGAGCTGCCTTAAGTCGTCCTCGGTAAGAAAGAGATGATGCGGGCAGACTCCAATGGTGACGGGCAAGCCGTCGCGCCTGGCTTGGGCCAGCAGCTTGATTTCGTACTCGCTGCTGATGTGCAGGAAGTGCGTCGGCTGGCGGTACTTGCGCACCAGGTCCAGGATATTCTGGATCGTGGGACCTTCGGCGTGCACGGCGATGGGCAGCTGGGTCGTCCAGGCGCGGTAATGGCGCTCGCGCAGGGCGCTGGATTCGATGAGCAGGTCGCCGGTGGTCGCGTTGTTGTAGATCTTCAAGCCACAGACCCGGCCCGCGATTCGCTCGTACTCGGCGCTGTTATCGGCTTGGGACGCGCCAAAATACAGCCCCCAGTCGCAATGGGCGGCGCGGTCGATGCGCCTTAGCTTGTCGCGCAGGCGAGCCTCGTCGGTGGTCGATGGCGCCGTGTTGGGCATATCGAAGACCGCCCAGTAACCGCCGGCGATGGCGGCTTTGGTTTCGCTCTCGAAGCTGCCTTTGCGCTTCCAATCCAGATCGCGCAGGTGCGTGTGCGGGTCGATCATGCCGGGAATGGTGATGCGCGGCATCAGACATAGACCCCGCGCAAGACTTTCACCAGCAGCGCCATGCGCACGAACATGCCGTTTTCCATCTGCTCGAAATAGATCGCCCGCGGGTCGGCGTCGAGGATGTCGTGGTCGGCGCGATCGCCCATTTCGTGTTTGCGCGGCAGCGGATGCATCAATATCGCCCGCTTCGGCGCCCGTGCGAGCACCGCCGGCGTCATGATGAAGCGGTCTTTGATGCGCTCGTACGCGCCGCGATCGGCGAAGCGCTCTTCTTGAATGCGCGTCCAATAGATGACATCGGTCTCGGCGATGACATCCGCCAGGTCATCGGTCTCGTGAATCTCGACGCCGCGAGCGCGGACGAGCTGGCAGATCTCGGCCGGCATCTCCAGGCTGCCGGGCGCGACCAGGCAGAGCCGCGCGTCGACCGCGTCATAATGGGCGATGAGCTTGGCCAGCGAATGCACCGTGCGCCCGTGCTTGAGATCGCCGACCAGGGTGATGGTCAAGCCGTCGAGCGATTTCTTTTGATCATAAATGGTGAAGATGTCGAGCAGCGCTTGCGTGGGGTGCTCGCCGATGCCGTCGCCGCCGCTGATGGCGACCGTGGGATTGTCGATGCGGCCATTGAGCAAATCCAGATAGTAGCCCGCCTCGTAAGACGAGCCGATTTCCGGGTGCCGCAGCACGATCACATCGGCATAGCAGCCGGTCGCGCGGATCGTGTCCGACAGGTTTTCGCCTTTGTACATCGACGAGAAACGCACGCCGTTGCTCACCGCGATGACATCTCCGCCGAGCCGCCGCATCGCCGATTGAAATGACATGTCCGTGCGGGTGCTCGCTTCGAAGAAGAGCGACGCCATCACCTTGCCGGCGCAGAGCTCGGTCAAGCCGCGGTCATGGCTGCGGATGCGTTTGCGGATGGCGCTGGCGGCGTCGAAGAGAATATCCAGGTCGCCGCGTTCAAACTGGTCGACCGAGATGATGTGCTTGCCAAGGAAGTCGCCCTGGATGGCGGGCGGCTTGTATGCGCGCGCGTGCTGGCTAATCACGGAGTCGGCTTAAGACAAATGTGAATGTGAATTGGGACCCAAGCTGCTGGCTGACGCGTCAATTCTACAGGCGACGGCGCGGCGCGACAATCCGAGTCTTGCCAAATCTGCGATGCCGCGGAAGTCGCATTCTAGAACAAGCCGACGACCTTGCCATCTTCGTCGATATCCACATCCATGGCGGCCGGCGCGCGGCCCAGGCCCGGCATGGTGCGCACATCGCCGCAGAGCGGATAAATGAAACCCGCCCCGGCCGACGCCCGCAGATCCGTCACTGAAATGCGGAAGCCCTCCGGCGCGCCCTTCAGCTTGGGATCGTCGCTCAGGCTGAGGTGCGTCTTCGCCATGCAAATCGGCAGCTCGCGCAAGCCTTGCGCTTCAAATTGGCGGATCTTGCGCAGCGCGATCGGCGCGTAATCGACGCCGTCGGCGCGGTAAATCTCGGTCGCGATGGTTTCGATCTTGTCTTTGATAGACATGTCGTCCGGGTAGAGCAGGCGAAAGTCATTTGGCCTCTCGCAGGCGCTGACGATCATCTCCGCCAATTCGACCGCGCCGGCGCCGCCTTCCGCCCAGTGCCGCGCCACCGCCACGCCAGTCGCCCCCGCCGCCAGGGCAATCTCCCGGGCAGCGGCGATCTCCGAGTCTTTGTCATCGGCGAAGACATTAACCGCCACCACCGGATTGACGCCGAATTTCTTCAAGTTTTCCAGATGCCGCGTCATGTTGACCGCGCCGGCTTCGACATCGGCGACATTCTCATCCTTGAGCGCGGGATCGATCGGCCGGCCCGGCACGATGCGGTACTTGCCCGTATGCGCCTTGAGCGCGCGTATGGTGACCACCAAGACGACCGCGTTGGGTTTCAGCCCGCTGACGCGGGACTTGATGTTGAAGAATTTCTCGGCGCCAATGTCCGCCCCAAAGCCGGACTCGGTGACCACATATTCGCCGCATTTCATGGCGATCATGTCGGCCAGGATCGAAGAATTGCCGTGCGCGATATTGGCGAAAGGTCCCGCATGCACCAAGGCCGGCGTGTTTTCAAGGGTCTGCATCAGGTTCGGCTTGATCGCCTCTTTCATGAGCACGGTCGCCGCGCCCGCCGCGCGAATGTCCTCCGCCGTGACCGGGTTCTTGTCCTTGTCGTAGGCGATGACCATCTTGCCGATTCGCCGCCGCATATCGCCAAGCGACGTCGTCAGCGCCAGGATCGCCATGATCTCCGACGCGACGCTGATGTCATAGCCGCTCTGACGGGGCACGCCGTCGAAGCGCTTGCCCAGGCCGACGATGACATTGCGCAGCGCGCGATCGTTCAAATCGACGACGCGGCGCCAAGGAATGTCATGTATGTCGATGTCGAGTCTGTTGCCGTGATAGATGTGCGCGTCCAGCATGGCGGCGATGAGGTTGTGGGCCGCGCTGATGGCGTGTATGTCGCCCGTCAGGTGCAGGTTGAAGTGCTCCATCGGCACGATCTGGCTGTAGCCGCCACCAGCCGCCCCGCCCTTGATGCCAAAAGTGGGACCCTGCGATGGCTGCCGCACCGTGATGATGGCGCGCTTGCCGATGCGGTTCAGCGCTTGGCCGATGCCGACCGTGGTGGTGGACTTGCCTTCCCCCAGCGGGGTCGGCGTGATGGCGGTGACATCGACATACTTGGCGTCCGGGCGCTCGCGCAGCCGCTCCAGCGCTTCCAGGTTGATCTTGGCGATATGCCGGCCGTAATGCTCCAGTTCGGTCGCCGGGTCCAAACCCATCTGTTCCGCAATTTGATCAATATGGACGAGGCTGGCGCTCTGGGCGATTTGCAGATCGGACAACATCCCTTGCAGCCTTTCGCTCAGCCGGCCTATAACCCCAGTCTAGCATAGAACGGTCGAACAGGCGAAGCGCGCGTCGCAGGCGTGGGCGAGCGACCGGCTAGCCCGCAAGAAGCCTTTGCGATGTTGGCGCGCCACCGCCTCGCCCCTATTTGTTTTCCGCATATTTGGTAGCTTAAGGCGTCTTGCGCTTTACGCAGCAGTAGCGCGGCGCCACCAAGCGAGAGGCGGATGCATTTGAAGACCCTTGCAGCGAGGCCGCCAAGCCATAGCCGTCTGGTCGCCGCCAGCCCGGTTTATTACGGCTGGATAATCTGGCTGGTCGCCTTGATCGGCGTCGTCTGCAGCGCCCCGGGCCAGAGCTTCTCCATCTCGCTCTTCATGGACCATTTCATCGAAGATTTCGGCCTGGAGCGCACGGCGGTGAGCGGGCTCTATGGCGCGGGCACTTTCGCCGCTTCGCTTGGCTTGACCTGGGTCGGGCGGCAGATCGACATCTGGGGCAATCGCCGCGTTGGCGCGCTCATCGGCCTCGTCTTTGGGCTCGTGCTGGTCCTCTGTTCGTTCATCACGGGTCCGTTCATGCTCTTTGTCGCCTTCGCCGGGCTGCGCGGTTTGGGACAGGGTTCGCTGCCCCTGGTGAGCTCGACCGCCATCGCCAACTGGTTTCGCTCGCGCCGGGGCCGCATGATGTCGCTGCTGGCGCTCACATTCGCGCTGTTTCAGGGGCTCTATGTCACGCTGCTGCGGCTCTTGCTGGAGGCTCTGGACTGGCGGCAAGTCTTCCTTGTCCTGGGCGGCGCCGTGGCTGCCCTCGCCATCCCCGCCTTCACGCTGCTGATGCGCAACGCGCCGGAACAATATGGCTTGCTGCCGGACAATGCACCGCCCGCCGAGAACGCCAGCGACGCGCCCGCCGAGGCGACCGAGGAAAACTGGACCCTCGCCGAAGCGATGCGGACGCCGATTCTGTGGATCTTCATCGTCGCTCGCATGCTGCCCTCGGCCTGGGGCACCGGGCTGATCTTGCACCAGCTGTCGATTTTCGGGGCGCAGGGCCACAGCGCGGAAGCCACGACCACGACATTCGCCCTGATTTCGCTGTTCGCGGCCGCGTCGGCGCTGCTGGCGGGCTGGCTGATCGACCGCATACAGCCGTCTTATGTCGCCGCGCTGCAGATGCTGGCTCTGCTTTGCGCCTGCTGCCTGGCCATGATCATGCGCGAGAGTTGGCTGCTCTTGATTTACGCCTTGGCTTTCGGGCTGAGCATGGGCGTCGGCTATGTCTTCGACGGAGCGGTTTGGCCCAATCTCTTCGGCCGCGCCTTCCAGGGCGAGATTCGCGGCTTCGCCTTCACCACGAGCGTTATCGGCAGCGCAATGGGACCGGCGATATTCGGCCTGAGTTATGATTACGCTGGCGGCTACGACCTGGCACTGTGGATAGGGGCAGGGCTGTGCCTGGCGGTTTTCGCGCTGGCATTGCTCGCGCCGCAGCCGACTCGCAAAGCATCCGGAGCCCTGGCTGCCGATTGACCAAGGGTCAGGCCAATCCTCAGGCTTCCCGTTTCAATATGAGCATACCCAGGGGCGGCAGACGCAGATTGAGACTCTGCGGCAGGCCGTGGCTGGCGATCGCGTCGCTGTGCAGGCTCCCGCCATTGCCGATATCGCCGCCGCCATAGACTCGCGCATCGCTGTTGAGCAGCTCCCGGTAGCGCCCCGCCTCTGGCACGCCTATTCGGTAATCCTGGCGGACCACCGGCGTGCAATTCAACACGACGACCAGAAAGTCGCGCTCGTCCGCGGCGTAGCGCAGGTAGCTGTAGACGCTGTAATCGGCGTCGTTGGCTTCGATCCAGCGGAAGCCGCCAGGTTCATGATCGCGCTGCCACAGGGCCGGCTGCTCGCGATAGCTGTGGTTGAGGTCGCGCGCCCAGCGCTGCATGCCGGCGTGCTTCTCGTAGTCCAGCAAGTGCCAGTCGAGGCTGCGCGCTTCGCTCCATTCGGCGAACTGGCCGAATTCATTCCCCATGAAATTGAGCTTCTTGCCGACCTGCGTGCACTGATAGCCAAAGAGCAGGCGCAGGCCAGCGAACTTTTGCCAATAATCGCCGGGCATGCGGTCGATGAGCGAGCCCTTGAGATGGACGACTTCGTCATGCGAGAGCGGCAGCACGAAATTTTCGCTGAAGGCGTAGAGCAGGGCGAAAGTGATTTGATGATGGTGATGGCGGCGGTGAATCGGGTCGTGCTTCATGTAAGCCAGGGTGTCGTGCATCCAGCCCATGTTCCACTTGAAAGTGAAGCCCAGGCCGCCAGTGTATGTCGGGCGCGAGACCATCGGCCAAGATGTAGATTCTTCGGCGATGGTGAAGGCGCCGGGCGCTTCGGCGTGGACGAGCTCGTTGAATTCGCGCAGAAAGTCGAGGGCGGCCAGGTTCTCGTGGCTGCCATATTCGTTGGGCGCCCATTGACCGTCTTCGCGCGAGAAATTGAGGTAGATCATCGACGAGACGGCGTCGACGCGCAGGCCGTCGATGTGATACATCTTGAGCCAGAACAGCGCGTTTGCCAGCAAGAAGCCGCGCACTTCGCTGCGGGCGTAATTGAAGATGAGCGTGCCCCAGTCCGGATGCTCGCCGCGCAAAGGGTCTTCGTGGCTGTAGAGGCAGGTGCCATCGAAATAATTCAAACCGTGCCCGTCTTTGGGGAAATGCGCTGGCACCCAGTCCAGGATGACGCCGATGCCGCTCTGATGGCAGCGATCGACAAAGCCCATAAAATCTTCCGGGCTGCCATAGCGGCTGCTGGGCGCGTAGTAGCCGGTCACCTGGTAGCCCCAGGATGCGTCCAGCGGGTGCTCGGCGACCGGCAGCAGTTCCAGGTGCGTGTAGCCCATGTCCACCAAGTAGGGCAGGAGTTCGTCCGCCAGCTCGCGGTAACTGAGGAAGCCGCCGTCCGCCTTGCGCATCCAGGAGCCGAGGTGGGCTTCGTAGATGTTCATCGGCTGCGACAGCGGCTCGCTATCGGCGCGCTCCCTCATCCACTCGGCGTCGCCCCATTGATAGCCGTCCAGCTCGCAGACGATGGAGGCGGTCAGGGGCCGCCGCTCGGCGCGAAAGGCGTAGGGATCGCTCTTTTCGGCGCGGTAGCCGCGGTTGTGCGAGCGCACTTCAAATTTGTAACGCGCCCCCGCTTTCAGCCCCGGCGCAAAGAGCTCCCAGATGCCGCTATCGCCTTTCTGGCGCATGACATGCGCGCGCGGATCCCAGCGGTTGAAATCGCCCAAGACGGCGACTTTGTAGCAGTTGGGCGCCCAGACTGCGAAGTTGACGCCGGCCACGCCGTCGATCACCCGCGTGTGCGCGCCGAGCTTGCGGTAGATCTCCTGATGCTTGCCCTGCCCAAAGAGATAGATGTCGTATTCGCCGAGGAGGGGCGGGAAAATGTAGGGGTCGCGCCGGCTTTCGCGCTCGCCTTCAATCGTGAGGATGTCGAAGCGGTAGCCGCCGGTCGCCCAGCTCGCGTTCAGCCGCGCCTCGAATAAGCCTGCCTCCTGCAGCCGGGTCATGGCTTGGCGCGCGCCGGTCAAGTCGTTCACGAGCTCAATCGACCGCGCCCAGGGCAGCAGGCAGCGGACGACCACGGTCTCGCCGTCGATGTGTCTTCCCAGGATTTCGCCGGGCGCGCCATTCTCGCCCTGCGCCAGCGCCTCAATCGCGTCGGGATGCGCCCTCAGCGGCATGCCTTGCCCTCGTCGCCCCGCTTGAATTTGTTTCGGCATTATAGCCGCGTCGCTTATATCTGGCAGGCGCGATGCAAGCCGGCTGGCGAACGCTCAAATTGAGCCAGGCCCGAGGGCGAAGCGCATTTGAAACCCCGTCCCGAATGTGTTACGCTAGAAAATATATTCTATCGCCTTGTCCAAATGGGCGGGCGGCGGCAAACTGGCGATGGCAAAGACCCGCAAAATCCTTCACCTCGACCTGGACGCCTTCTTCTGCGCCGTCGAAGAACAGCTCAACCCGGCGCTGCGTGGCAAGGCGATCGCCGTCGGCGGCCAGCCGGATCAGCGCGGCGTCGTCTCGTCGGCGTCGTATCCGGCGAGGAAGTATGGGGTGCGCTCGGCGATGCCCATGGCGCAGGCGATTCGACTTTGCCCGGGCTTGATCGTCGTTGGCCAGAGCCGCGGCGTCTATGGAGAGCGCTCGCGCCAGGTGATGGCGATCCTGCGCGACACGGCGCCGGAGGTCGAGCAGCTTTCGATTGACGAGGCCTTCATCGACGCGACTATCTTGCCCGGCGACATCGAGAGCATCGCGCGGCGGCTGCAAAGGCGCATCATTGCCGAGCTCGGGTTGCCTTGTTCGCTGGGCGGGGCGACGAACAAGCTGCTGGCCAAGACAGCCAACACGGTCGGCAAAGCGCGGGTCGCCAATGACGCGCCGCCCAATGCGATTACGATCGTGCCAGCGGGTCAGGAAGCGCGCTTCCTGGCGCCCCTGCCCATCCGCAGCCTCTGGGGCGTGGGACCGAAAACGGCCGAGACTCTCCAGCGGCTGGGCTTGACCACGATTGGCGATATCGCGGCTTGGTCCGAAGCGGCATTGATTGCCAGGCTGGGCACAACGGGCGGCGATCTCTGGCGGCGGGCGCAAGGCGTCGACTTCCGGCCGGTGCATGGCGGACAGGCAGCCAAGTCCATCAGCAAGGAGACGACCTTCGCCGAAGACCTGCGCGACGCGGCGGCGCTCCGGCTGACTCTGCGTCGGCTTTCCGATGGAGTGGGGCGGGCGGCGCGCAAAGCCGGCCTGGCGGGCACGACTGTCAAGCTCAAACTGCGCTGGGCGGACTTCACCACCCTGACTCGGCAGCAGACGCTGGATCATGCCACCGACCTCGACAGCGAGATTTATGCCTGCGCCTTGGGTCTCTTCAACGAGCTGTGGCGGGCGGGCAAAGCGGCGCGGCTCATCGGCGTCGGCTTAAGCGGCTTCGGCGAGTCGACGCGGCAGCTTGGCTTGTGGGAGGACCGATCGCGGGAGCGCAGCGAAGAAGATTTGCAGAGCGCCCTGGACAGCCTGCGCGACAGATTCGGCGAAAGGACAATCGCCCGCGCCAGCGACCTGCATTTCCAGCCAAACGAGGACAACAAACGCTGAGCGCTCATGCCAGCGTGAAGAGCTGGTGATAGACGCCTTCCAATTCGAGCAGTTCTTGGTGGTTGCCCATTTCGATGATGCGGCCGTGATCCATCACCACGATCAGGTCGGCGGAGGTGATGGTGCTAAGGCGATGGGCGATGACAAAACTGGTGCGCCCGACCAGCAGCCGCTCCAGGGCGTCTTGAATTTGACGCTCGGTCTGGGTGTCGATGTTGCTGGTCGCCTCGTCCAGGATGAGCACCCGCGGGTCGGCCAGCAAGGCTCTGGCGAAGGCGAGCAGCTGGCGCTGGCCCGTCGAGAGCAGGGCGCCGCCTTCTTTGATATCGGTCAGGTAACCGTCGGGCATATCCACGATGAAGTCGTGCGCGCCCACCGTCTTCGCCGCCGCCACCACCTCGTCGTCGCTCGCGTCCAGCCGGCCGTAGCGGATGTTCTCCATGACGGGGCCTGAGAAGAGATGCGTGTCCTGCGGCACGACGCTGATCTGGCGGCGCAAGCTGTTCTGCGTGACATGGCGGATGTCGTGGCCATCGACCGTAACGCGCCCGTCGGTCGCGTCGTAGAAGCGCATGATGAGCTTGACCATGGTCGTCTTGCCTGCGCCGGTATGCCCGACGAAAGCCACCCGAGACCCCGGCTTTACATCCAGGTTGATGTCGTTCAGAACCAGCTCGCCAGCCGCGGCGTAGCGGAAGCTGACATCTTCAAAGCGGATGTGCCCGTCGATGGCTGGCAGGTCGTCCGCGTTGATGTCGTCGCGGATCTCGGCCGGGAAGTCCATTAGCTTGAAGATGCGGTAGCTGCTGGCGATGACATTCTGCAGCAGGTTGAAGCGCTGAGCCAGCAAGCGAATCGGAAAGAAGAACTGCTGGATGTACAAGATGAAGGCGAGCAGCACGCCCACGGAAATCCGGTCCTCCAGCACGAGCATGCCGCCGACGAAGATGAGCGTGCCCGTGGCGACCCCGCCAATCATCTCGACTGTGGGGTAAAAGAGACTGCCGATCAAGGTGGCGCGCACGGCCGCGGACAAGCTGTCCATGTTGATCTCGCCGGTGAAGCGCCGCTGGTTGTGCTGTTGACGAGCAAAAGCCTGGGTCACGCGGACGCCGTTGAAAGCCTCGGAGAGCTCGGCATAGACCTTGGCGTTGGTGTCGGAGACGCGCAAATACGCGGCGCGGGCGTGAATCCGCCAGAAATTGGCGATGATCATCAGCAAGACGAGCACGGTGAAAGCGACAGCGGTCAGCGGCACATTGATGAGGAGCATCGAAATGAGGATGCCGAAGAGCATCAAGACTTCGCGGATGGTGCCGACGGCGGCGAAGGTGACCGCCTCGCGCACGACATTGACATCGCTGATGAGCCGCGCGATCAGCCGGCCCACTTCATAGTCGGCGAAGAAGCCGATGGAAAGGTACTGCACATGGTCGAATAGCTGGTTGCGCAGGGTCTGGATGATCGTCTGGCCGATGACCGCCATATTGCGCAGCTGGACGCGGAAGCCGACGAAACCCAGAAGCTGCAATACGATGAAGGCGCAGACGCCGCCGACCAGCAGGGGCATGTCGCGCTTGCTGATTCCCTCGTCAATCGCCCAGCCAATCAAAGGCGGGCTGGCGACATTGGCGACCACGCTCACCAGCATCATCAGCAGAGCCAGCGCCAGTTCGCGCCGGTGCGGCCGCAGGTACGAGAAGAGGCGCCCCGTCACCTCGCGGTCGAAGCCGGGTTTGTGATCGTCTTCAATCTCGATGATGTTCGGCTCAGCCGCTTTGGCTTGCTCGCGGGCGGGGCCTGGTTTGGCTTTGCTTTGATTCAGGACAGCCATTGTTTCCAGTCTTCAGCGTTCAGGGCGAATACTTGCCTGCCAGGCGGTCGATCAAAGCGCGGAACTGCTGAGTGGAGCGCCTTTCTTCCAGCGGCGCCTTGATGATGCCGGCGATGATGGCTTCGCGGCGCACCCGGTCCTGCTCTTCCAACTGCAGCTTGTAAATCTCTTCATAGAGGCCGCCGTCTTGCAGCAAGGACTCGTGCGTGCCGTGCTGGAGGATCTCGCCATCGCGCAGCACGATGATCTGGTCGGCTTTCAGAATGGTGCTCATCCGCTGGGCGATGACAAAGGTGGTGCGGCCCCGCATGATGCGCTCCAGGGCCTGCTGAATCAAATGCTCGGTGCGGGTGTCGACGCTGCTGGTAGCGTCGTCCAGGATCAGGATGCGCGGGTCGATCAACAGCGCCCGGGCGATGGCGACCCGCTGTTTCTGCCCGCCGCTCAAGGTCACGCCGCGCTCGCCGACGACGGTCTGGTAGCCCTCGGGGAATTCGCTGATGAAGTCATGAGCGTTGGCGGATTTCGCCGCCGCCACAATCTGCTCTTGCGTCGCCGCCGGGTCGCCATACGCGATATTCTCTTCGATCGTGGCGGAGAAGAGCAGCGACTGCTGCATCACGATTCCGATTTGGCTGCGCAGGCTGTGCAGGTCGTAATCGCGCACATCCATGCCGTCGACCGTCACCGCGCCGCCCGTCACGTCATAGAAACGCGGGATGAGGTTGGCGATGGTGGTCTTGCCAGAGCCGGTCAAACCGATAATGGCGACGACTTCGCCCGGCTGCGCCTCCAGGCTGATTTCGTTGAGCACCGGGTGATTGGAGCTGTCGTAGCGCGTGCTCACCCGCTCGAAGCGGACATGCCCGGCGACCTGGCGTTTCAGCGCGCCCGCGCGATTCAGCACGGCTTCCGGCTCGTCCAGCACTTCAAAGACGCGCTCGCCGCTGGCAACCGCCTGGGTCGTCAGCAGAATGATGAAACCGATGAAGCGCAGGGGCTGCGCCAGCTGCAAGACATAAGCGTTGAAAGTGACGATCATGCCGACGGTGATATTCGCCATGCCCTGCGATTCCAGTATGCCGCCGAAAAGCAGGACGAGCGCGGTGGACATGGCTGCCAGCAAAGCGCTGGTCGGCAGAAATGTGATCCACTGCGTGATGAAATCCAGCTGTTCTTCGTAGAGCTTCTGGTTCTCGCCGTGGAAGCGCTCGATCTCGTATTGCTCGCGGGCGAAAACGCGCACCACTTCCGCGCCCAGGGCGTTCTCCTGGATGTGGTTGCTCAGGACTTGCATGCGGTCCATCACTTTTTTCCAGCGCGGATGAATGAGCATGACGAAGCGGCTGGAATAAAAGGCAAGGGGCAAGAGTGGCACGAATGCGATGACCGCCATGATGGGGCTGGTCAGCAGCATGATGGCCACCACGCCCGTCAGCAGCAGCAGCACATTGATGCCGTCCATCAAGCCAAAGGAAAAGTAGCGCTGAATCTCGTTGACATCGCTGATCGCCCGGGTGATGATCGTGCCGACTTGGGCGCTGTCGTGATAAGAAAAAGACTGCCGCTGCACTTTGTCGTAGATTTCATTGCGAATGTCGTATGAGACATGGAACGAAAGCCGTTGCCCGAAGTAGCGCCCCATGAAGGCGGTGACGCCCCGAATCAAGCCTAGCGCCACCACCAGCAAGCCGGCGCTGAGCATGTAAGCGCTGTCGCCGCGGGCGATGCCGATATCCACCACATCGCCCAGGATATAGGGCACGACGATCATGAGGATGTTCGTGCCGACGATGCCGATGGCGGCAATGAGCACCCACAGCCGGTAGCGCCCCAGGTAGGCGATCAGGCGTTTCCAGATGCGAATTGCGGAATAGCTTGGCGGCTTGGCGCGAGCTTCGATCCCCGTATGCGCGGAGGCGGATGCCATCGGCGGTCTCCTGGCGGCGCGGCGCGACTGTCGCTGGCCGGCTGCCCTCGCTATTCCCTAACGGGCGAGCGTCAAGCCACCAGTGTACAGCAGGGCGGGGCGATTATCCACGCAAAATCGAGGCAGATTCGCGGGCTTGGAAGCGCTCGAATGACACTGGAAATCTTCGCCAGATCGACAACAATACAGCCACAGGCGACGACAAGGCGAGAGAGGAATACATCATGGCGGAAATGCAGCCGATTGCGCTTCAACTGTACAGCCTGCGCGAGCAGCTGGGGCAAGAATTCGAGAGCGCTGTGCGGCGCGTGGCGGCGATGGGCTATATCGGCGTCGAACCCTACGGCGGCATGCCTGCGCCTCTCGCCGATGCGGCCGCGCTCTTCCGCGAGTTGGACCTGCAAGTCTGCAACAGTCATGTGCCCTTCCCCGACGACGCCAACAAAGAAGCCGTCCTGGAGATCGCCGCGGCCTTTGAGCTGCAAGACATCGCCATCGCATTCATGCCACCGGAGAATTTCGAGTCCATCGACGCCGTCAAGCGGACTTGCCAGCGCCTCAACGACGCGGGCCAGTTCGCCTCTGCCAACGGTCTGAAGCTGCACTACCACAACCATTGGTGGGAGTTCAAGATCATCGACGGCGAGTCGACAGTGGACCTGATGCTGGAAGAACTGGACGAGAGCGTCGGCTTGCAAATAGACACCTACTGGGCGCAGGTCGGCGGTCTGGACGCGGTGGATGTCGTCAAGCGGGCGGGCGCGCGCGCTCCTTTGATACACCTCAAGGACGGCTGGCTGGAGCAGGCAGGCGACATGGCGCATGTTGGCGGCGGCTTGATGGATGTGCCCGCTATCGTCGAGGAGACCCGCGAAACCGCCCATTGGTATATCGTCGAGCAAGACCGCAGCAGCATTGAAATGTTCGATTCGGTCGAAGCCAGTTACGCGTACCTGACGACCAACGGTTTGGCGCGCGGCAAAGGTTAGCCAGGGATGGGGCGCCGAGCGATGAAGGTCGGGCTGGAAGCGTTACGGGCGACGACGCGGCGGGCGATCCTGGCGCAGGGCTACAGCGACGCCGACGCGGCGGTCATCCTCGACATAATCTGGTACGCCCAACTGCGCGGCAACAACCAGAATGTCATCAAGCTGCTCGGCGCGGGCATGCCAGCCAACCCGGCCGCCGGCGAGATCGCGCTGGTCAAGGAGACCAAGCTTTCGGCCCTGCTGAACGGGGCCTGGAATCAAGGCATGGTGGTCGTGTCGCGGGCGACTGACCTGGCGATCGAGAAAGCGCGTGCCCACGGTTTTGGCATCGTCGGCGTCCAGCGCACCAATTCGCCGACCGGCGCCATCGGTTATTACGCGCGGCAAATGGCGGCGGCGGGCATGATCGGCTTCGTCTGTTCCGGCTCGCCGGAATTGATGGCGATGCACGGTTCGCACGAAGCCTTTTTCGGCACGAATCCCCTGGCGATTGGCATTCCGACTGCGGATTCGCCCATTGTCCTGGACATGGCGACGGCGGCGATCGCCTGGTACGGCATTCACCTGGCGCAGGCCGAGGGCGAGTCCATCCCCGCGGGCGTCGCCTACGACAAAGACGGCGCCATCACCACCGATCCGGCGGCGGCTCTGTCGGGCGCGATCAAGGCTTTTGGCGGCTATAAGGGCGCGGCTCTGGCCCTCATTGTCGAAGTCTTGACCAGACCCCTGGTGGGCGCCATCCGCGACGACGCGGGCCTTAAGCAAGACTGGGGCAGCTTGGTCTTCGCCATTGATCCGCTGCTGCTGGCCGACGACATGGACAGCTTCCGTGCTGGCGTCAGCGACCTGCTGGATCGCGTCAAGCGGACGCGGCGCTTGCCCGGCGTGGACGAGATCCTGAGCCCCGGCGAACGCGGCGACCGCTTCCACGAGCGCGTCATGGCGGATGGCGCGATGGAACTAGACGCGAAGATCTGGGCGGAACTGCAAGCGGTGGCGGCTTCAGTCGGCGATTCCGATTGAGGGCAGCATTCGCTCGTAGACCACGCCCGCTCGGCCGCGACGGTCCGACGGACGGTTGGCCAGCCCGCCCGCCACGAAAAGATGGCTCGAGCCCTCGCCGCTGAGGTTCAAGGCGTCGCCCGCCCCGATCGAGAGCAAAATCTGGCAAGTCTCTTCCAATGTTGCGCCGGCGCTGTCTTCGTCGCCGCGCAGACCAATGTCGCAGCCGTCGATCAGCAGCAGGACCAGGTCGCCGTCGGCTCTGAGGCCAATTGCCGTGCGCGCTTTGCGTTGGCTGGCGCCGCGTAAATCCATGCGTACTGGGGTAATGCCTGGCGCGCCCTCGTGGCTGGCGCAGAATTCTTCGCTGGCTGCGGCTTCCTCCAGGCCATCTTTTCCGGCGCGCAGCAAAATCGGTCCCGCTTGAATCGCCGACCGCGTTCCCGCCATGGCCTCGGCCGCAAATTCGTATTCCACCCAGGCGTCGGCGACGATGCGCCGCGTCTCTTCCGTTGTGAGCGCCCCCGCCGCCAGCGACAAAACGAAGCCATTCTGCGGAATGCGCAAGCCACCGCCCCGCTTCCAGCTCAATATTTGACGGTTGACCAGCACAAACTCGAGTCGGTCGCGCTCCAGGGGCGTGCACTCTAAGGGTCGAGCCGTCTCCGGCAGGGCGCCCGCGCGGGTGAACAGGGCGAAATCCGCCGGCGCTGAAGGATTCAGATCCAAGCGGACCCCGCTCTCCGATGCGCAGCCGAGACTTAGCTCGCCAGGCAAGACCAGCTGGATGTCTTCCAGGCTGACCATGGCCACCCGCCAGCGCTCGCCGTCATGGAGCAGGGCGCCGCGGCGATAAATCGGGGGCCGCAGAATCGTGCCTTCCGCAACCATCAGGCCGATGGCGTCGCCATAACCCGAATGATGGCTGATCAAGTCCGCGTGCTCGTGCAGGAAGTGCGATGTGTTGAAGACGACTTGCCGGTCGTGATGCTGGGCGAAGTGGCGGATGAAATCGCAGCGGCCGATGCGGGCGAAGTTGCGGCTCGCGTCAAAGGGGCGGAAGAGTCGTGGACGATAACTGCCGCGTTCGACATTGGGGTAGAGATCAAGCTGAATCGATTCTTCCAGCCAGCGGGCGATGGCGGGGCCCCGCGCTCTCCAGAGGCCGGCGCCGGCGGGAATGTCGAGCTTCCATTCGTAAGTGTCGCTGATGTATTCGTGCAGCTGCAGCCAGCCCCGTTCCAGTATCGTCCTCAAGGCGTAGGCGATAAAGGAGTTGGCGCTAAGCAGCTGCTCGCCGTCATCTGTCGCGTGGTCCAGGTCCGGGAAGAGCTGACTGGCGCGGCGGTCGGTCTGCATGGCGGTCCAGGTCAGGATCTGCGGCGACTCTTCGCCACGACCCCGGGCCCGAGCGTAAAACATGCGGGCGATGTCTTGCTGGCGCAGGTAGCTGCTCATCGGGTGCAAGTCTTCAAAGCGCAGCCGATCAGCCGGAATCTCCACGATATGCGCCGTCGAGCGGGCGCCGCCGTCCAGCCGCAAAGTCTCTTGTCGGTAGCTGATTCTGCTCATCGCCGCCGATTCTCCATTGCTCCGCCCCGACTATACCGCTTATGCAAGGTTTGTGGCTAATCCGGCGCGGCGACTGGACGCTGCGGCCGGGCGCTCAGCCGATGAGATGGAAACGCTCTTGCCGCCCATGCAGCCAGCGCGCCCCGCCAGAACCGAGCGCGGCGTCTTCTTCCAGCATGATGCGGACATCTTGTCCGTCCCACTCCGGCGCGCTCGCGGTCGCATTCAGCTCAATTGAGTAGACCGTATCTTCGTAAAGCGGATAGTCGCCCGGCCCGGCGACGCCGGCTTGCTGATCCCACAAGCCAATCAAGGGTCCGGCCGCGTGGCCATGATACCCCAGCGGATGGCTGTAGATCTGGGCGCGAATGCCGTCGTCGTTCGCCTGCCCCAGGGCCGCTCGCAAGACTTCGTTGCCGCTGCGCCCGGCTTGCATTTCCGCCAACAGGATGTCTTGCAAGCGGTTGGCCTGTTTTAGCGCCGCCCGCAAGCCAGCCGGGGCGTCGTTCTCGCCGGGCCGCAAGACATAAGCGTGCTGCTGCTGGTCGGTGGCCAAGCCCAAATAGTGGAAGCCCATGTCGCAATGCAGCAGGTCGCCCGGCTGGATTGTCCTTCGCGCCTTCTCGCCAGCCATGTAATTCTGACCCGGCGCTTGAATGTCGACGGTCGGCTGAAACCAGGCGCTCAAGCCGGCCTCTTGCATCGTCTGGCGCATCCACCAGACCACATCGTCGGTCGCGCTGATGCCCGGATGGATGACTTCAGTCGAGAATGCGCGGGCGATGATGGCATGGCCGATCGACGCCAGCCGCGGATAAGCCGCGAGCTCCTCGGGCAGGCGCCGCTCCAGCCAGCCGACGCAAAGCCGCTCCGCGCTCAGCAAACGCCCGGCGTATTCCTCGCCCAAGGCGTCGCGGACCAGCTCGTGCTCCGTGCGCGAGATGCCATCGCCAAAAGCGAAATCGCGCGAAAAGTTCAGGCCGATGCGCTGGGGATCTCGCTCGCGGACGACCCGGTTCAGGCACTCCAGCTGCGCTTCCCGCTCCGGATCCCATGCTGCTAGATAGAAGCCCGCGTATGGATAGCGCGACAAGCTGAGGCGCTCGACTTCGTTGTGGTCGCCGCGGCTAAACGCGAGGATCGTTCGCCGGCGCGCCGACATGGACTCGGCCGGCAGCAGCGACATCGTGACCGGATCTTCGTTGTATTCGCGGCAGACGACCAGCCACATGTCGATATTCTCGCGCGCCATCAACTCCGGCAGCAGCCGCTTCAGCCGGTCCATGAGCCAGCGATCGCGGATTTGCGCTTGCCGCCGCAGGGGAAGGATCTCGTATGGGAGTCGCATGTAGCCGGTCCTGTCTGCTCAGCCGCTTAGCGAGGGGGCGACGCTCGCGCGCCAGTGCAGCCGCAGCGCCGAACCCTTGCGCCGGCAGACCCAATACAAGAAACAGAGCTCGACCACATGCCCCAGGGTCAGGCCCAAGGCGGCCGCCAAGATGCCGTGCATGCCAAGCGCGATCCCGCCCCAGACCGTCGCCGTCACGCAGATGAAACCCAGAATAATCGCTTGGTAGATTGCGCCGGTGTTGCGGCTGAGCATGAGCAGGGCGCGCAAATAACTTTGCAGGGCCGTCAGGAAGGGCAGCAACACGCCGGCTTGCGCGCCGATGACGACCAGCTCCCGCAGTTGTGGCGGGACGCCGAGGACGGCGCGCTGATAGAACTCGATGGCCGGGCTGAAAGCGAACAGGGCGAGGATCAAGCTGAGCGCCAGACCCAGGCGCAGCGTGAAATCGCGCAGGACGCGGTGCCGGCGCACACTGTCGTTCAGCGAAATCACCACCTCTTGATAAGCCATGCCGCCGGAGCGCGTCACCAGCATGATTGTAAAGACGATGGGCCAGGCAGCCAGGCTCTGGGCGGCGTCGGGCATGCTTGCCAGGCCCCGCTCGATGACCGGGCTGGCCAGCAGCGCGATGACGCTGGTGGCGGCCAGGGGCAAGTGAAAGCGCAAAGCCTCCCCGACGGTCAAGGGGCGGGCGCCGGGCTTCAAATCTGTCGCCAGCAGACGCTGGACATCGCCGCGAGATACGAAATAGGTGAAGACGGTTTCCGCGACGACCGCCAGCATCAGGGCGAGCGCGCCAATGACGGCGCCGGCCGTGTCCGAATGCGCGCCCAGCAGCAGCGAAACGCCCGCGGTGACGCTCAGGCGCAAGACTGTGCCGTAACCGACGAAGCGTGTTTTGCCGGCGCGAATGATCACGCCTTGATGAAAGCGGCGGTGGCCGATGAAGGCGCCCCACAAGATCATGATCTTCATGCCGGGCCGCGTCGCTTCAATGATCTGCGGCGGGACCTGCAGCAGCGACTCCAGATACAGATCCAGCATTGGCGTGAAAGCCATCAGCGCGGCGAGGGTCGCGACGAAGAGATTGACCGCCATCATGAAGCGCCAGAGCAGGCGAAAGGACTGGCGATCGCGGGCGAGCGCGTTGCTGGTCGCCAGCAGCATGATCACCGGCGTCTCGATAAGCACCGAAAGCGTGAACATCAGCCCGAAAGCGGCCAGCTGCGTCTCCGATTCCGGCTTGCGGCTGATGACGCTCTGGATAATGAGCCCCTCAAAGGTCATCAGCAGCCAGCTGAAAGCCAGCGGAAGCCAGAAATAGAGAACGGCGCGCTTGGTCACGGGCGGGCTGCTTCCGCTCATGGGCAGGGACGGGCGTATTCTAGCGGAAAAGCGCCCTGCAAGATACGCGCTGTCGGCGGTTTGCCAGTCGCCACGCGGTCGGCTATGATGAAGCGGCTCGAAACGCGCGACGAAAGAGACCCATTCGTGATCAATTGGGAGCGCTGGCGCATCCCGCTCATGCTGGCGCCGACGCTGGCGGTCATCATCTTGCTCTTCATCGGCGGCTTGAGTTACGGCGCGCTGGTGAGCCTGGGCTGGCAGCCGATCATCGGACGCTGGGATCTTTCGCTGCAAGCCTATCACAACATCCTCTTCTCCGAAGAATACGCCGGCGTATTCTGGTCGGGCTTGCTGCTGACGATTTGGATCAGCGTGGGCAGCACCTTGATCTCCGCCTCCCTGGCCCTGGCGACGGCTTTGCTGCTGCGCCGCAGCTTCGTTGGCAAGCGCATCGCGGTCTTCATGTATCAGCTGAATTTGCCCGTGCCCCATGTCGTCGCCGCGATCGGCATCTTGTTTCTCTTCTCGCAGAGCGGCCTGCTTTCGCGCACGGGCGCCCAGCTGGGGCTCTTCAGTTATCCCGCCGATTTTCCCGTGGTCGTCAAAGACAAATACGGCATCGGCATCATCTTGTCCTTCGTCTGGAAAGAGGTGCCCTTCATCGGCGTCATCGCGCTGGCGGTGCTGCAGTCCCTCGGCGTCGATTACGAAGATCTGGCGCGCAGCCTGGGCGCGAATCGCTGGCAGCGCTTCCGTTATGTGATTTTGCCGCTGGTCATGCCGGGCTTGCTTTCGGGCTCGATCCTGGTCTTCGCTTTCACCTTTGGCTCCTATGAAGTGCCGGCTATTCTTGGCGTGCGCCTGCCAAGAGCCTTGACGGTGACGGCGGTGCGTTTCTTCCGCAATCCGGATCTCAACGCGCGCACGGAAGGCATGGCCATTAGCATCATCATATCCGTCATCGTATTCTTCTTGGTGCTCGGCTACATGTGGCTGGGCCGCCGAACGATCCGCGGAGACTGAGGCGCATGGACGCGGACGCAAACGGGGCGAGGCTGCCATTCCGGGCGCGGCTGACGCGGACGCTGCATTATTGCGCCGTCGCTCTGCTCGTTTTCCTGCTCTTGACGCCCTTGATCGCTTTCCTGTTCAACGCCTTTTCGTTCCGCTGGTTTTACCCGCAGCTTTTCCCCAACGAGCTCAGCCTGCGGGCCTGGGAAAGCATCGTCGCCTCCAGTTCCAAAGTGCCGGTAGCCCTGCTGAACAGCACGATTCTCGCGGTCGGCGTGACTCTGAGCTCGGTGATCATAGGCTTGCCGGCCGCGCGCGCGCTGGGCCTGTATTCCTTTCGCGGCAAGCGGGTGGTCGAGTTTCTGGTGATTTCGCCGACCATCGTGCCGGGCATCGCCGTCGCCATGGGCCTGAACATCAACTTCATCCGTTGGGGACTGTCGGGCACGCTGCCGGGCGTCGGCTTGGTGCATCTGGTGCCGGTGATGCCTTATGTGGTCTTGACCCTGGCCGGCGTCTTCGCGAATTACAACCCGGAGTTCGAGCTGCAGGCGCGCTCCCTCGGCGCGGGGGCGCTGCGAGTCTTCTGGCATGTGACCCTGCCCGCCATTTTCCCCGGCATCGTCGTCGCCAGCCTCTTCGCCTACCTGATATCTTGGAGCCAGTACATCCTGACCTTTCTCATCGGCGCTGGCCAAGTCATCACCATGCCCGTGCTGCTGTTTTCCACCGCCTCGGGCAGCAACAACGCCTTGACCGCCGCCATGTCATTGGTCTTCGTCGCGCCGGCGATATTGATCCTGGTGTTGACCGCCCGCTATCTCTCCGGCAAGTCCAGCGCCATCGGAGGCTTCGGGCAGATCTAGGGCAAGCTGCCCGGGCTCGCGCTTGACAGCTTCCGCGCGGGCTGGTACATTAAGCTGAGCAGCAAGGGGGCGTGGTGTAGCGGTTAACATGCCGGCCTGTCAAGCCGGAGATCGCGGGTTCAAATCCCGTCGCTCCCGTCCAAAGGAGATGCCCGCGAGGCAGCTCCTTTTTTGATTCAGCGACGCTGGGCTGGCGCGATGGTTTTCAACCCCTCAATTCGCTGTGAAGACGGCGCGCTGACGATCGACGACTGCCTTGTCGACGAGATCGCCTCGGCCGTGGGCACGCCGGTCTATATCTACAGCCTCAAACGAATCGCAAGCAACTTCGAGCGGCTGCGCCTTGCCTTCGCGCCCCTGGCGGCTCGCCTGCATTACAGCGTCAAGGCGAATGGCAATTTGGCGATTCTGCGCGCGCTCGATGCCGCGGGCGCCGGTTTCGATTGCGTCAGCGGCGGCGAAATTTATCGCGCGCTTCAGGCCGGCGCCAAGGCGGAGGCCATCGCTTTTGCCGGCGTCGGCAAGACCCGCGCGGAGTTGGCTTACGCGATAGGCGAGGGCGTCGGCTGGCTCAATGTCGAGAACGCGCTGGAGCTGGCGCGCATCGACGCTTTGGCGGCGGAGGCGGGCCTGGATTCCGTTCGCGTTGCCTTGCGCTTCAATCCAGAAGTCATGGCGCGGACGCACCGGCATATCGCCACCGGTCACGGCGCAGCCAAGTTTGGCTTGTCGGCGGCGGCTTTCCGCGAGCTGCTGGCGGCGCGGCATCGGTATCCGCGGGTCGACATCGCGGGCGCGCACATGCACATCGGCAGTCAGCTCGGCGACGCGGCTACCACCCTGCGCGCCCTGGACAAGCTGCTGGCGCTCATCCGCGAGCAGCCGCAGATCAGGACCGTCAATCTGGGCGGCGGCTTGCCCGCGCCCTACAAGTTTGACGAGCGGGCCTTTCCTGTCGATGAACTGGCGGCGGAGCTGGCGGCGCGGCTGGACAGTTACGAGGTCCTGCTGGAGCCCGGCCGCGCAATAGTGGCCGACGCGGGGCTGCTGGCGGCGGAAGTCTTGTATGTCAAGCATCAGGCGGGCCGGCGATTCATCATCCTCGACGCGGGCATGACGGAGCTGATCCGCCCAGCGCTCTACGACGCTCATCACGAAATCGCGCCCTTGCGCCAAGCCGCTGGCGAGATGAGCCCGGCGCAGGTGGCGGGACCCGTCTGCGAAACGGCGGACGCGCTCGCGAAAGACCGGATGCTGCCTCGGCTGGAAGTCGGCGATCGGGTGGCGCTGCTGACGGCGGGGGCTTATGGCATGGCGATGGCGAGCAATTACAATGGGCGGACCCGGCCGGCGGAAGTGGCGGTGGATGGGGCAGCTTGGCGCGTCGCCCGCCGGCGGGAGACTTGGGGGGATATGCTTCTTCTAGAACGGACGCTGTCCGATTAGAAGCTTTGGCTCGGGCCGCCGCGGCCGGCGAAGTTTTGCAGCGTCGCCTCCGCTTGGGCTATGGCCAGCCGATGTTCTCCAAGCCGGCCCTCAGTGAGCATTTCCGCATTCCAAGAGCCGCCTTGATTTGCCAGAGCCGCGATCCGGGGTGGTCCGCCAACGCCTAGACCTGCGTTCACAGTACTGACATGTTGGAGTGTCCACAGAATGCCGAAAGTCGCCAGGCGGGTAGAGCACGGTGCGGCGCCGCCCCAAAGTATTCGCTTGATAAACGCCAGAAACGGGTCCGCTTGACGGCTCCCGCTTCCAATAGATATGAAAGCCAATTCCGACCCTATCTCCCAAGAGTCGGCCACGGGACTGAAGTGCAATAGAGTAGGCCTGTGGCTAACTGGCAGCGCGACTAAGGTCTCGCATTTAGCAGGAGAATTGCCCGCGCTCCTGGCTCGTTTAGCGGCCAGCTCAATCTGCGAGTACATTGCTTCGGAAATGGCGTTCCGAACCTCACTTGTTGAGCGCAACAATTGGATCTCGTGCCAGCGTCCCCTCAACTCGTCTTTGATCAGTTGGCTCAAACCTGCGTTGCCTGAACATGCGATTATGACATTGTCTTCGGCGATCGTGATTTTGTCGCTGACTTGCTGCTCAATGTCCGTGGAAATCGTCGTAATACTGTCCGCTCCGACTACCACACCGTCTTGACAGATTACGCCGGCGATCAGAGTCAAAGCTCTACCATTCCTGAAATACGCTGTTTTCGCGATATTCGGGATACATTTCGTAGACTGCGCGGACGAGCTCTTTGAAGCTCAGTTGCCGCGCCCAGTCAACTTTCGTAACAATGAAGGAGGCAACATCTTCAGGAATACCCTCGATTTCCGTCAGGTAACCCCGAACGGTAGCCGCATACTCGTGCCATCCACCACGATCGTTGACTGTGATGGATACCTTGCCTTCCCGCTCCAGTTGTTCGGCGTCGCGGTAGACGTCTGCGCAGAATGGACCGTAATCGTATTTCCGGAATTCGTAGTAGTTTGTGGGCAACTGTTCGGAGAATTCCTTTCCGATCAAGAATGCCACCTTCTGCAATTGAGCTGGCGTCATCTTTTCGCCCTCGGCGGCCACGATGATTTTCAAGAGCAATTCACGGCGCGTCATCGTCAGAGCCTTTCATCTCGTCAAGTCTGGCGCGACTTCCCATTAGCCAGTATTGACCGTTATAATAGTCCGTTTGTTCGAGTCTGTCAAACTCGCGCGCGGGGAAAACAAAAAAGACCCTGCGAAGGGTCTCCGTGCCAGGTGCTGATGGGAAGACTTGAACTTCCGACCTCGCGATTATGAGTCGCGCGCTCTAACCAGCTGAGCTACATCAGCTCGATAGCGGGGGCTGGATTCGAACCAACGACCTTCGGGTTATGAGCCCGACGAGCTACCACTGCTCCACCCCGCATCATCGCCGCAACACTTTCCGTTGCGCAGTATCAGCTTATCAGCTAGGCTTGAGCTTGTCAATGGCTTGCCTGAAAATTGCTCAAATTGCCTTGGCATGGGTCTTTCGCCGCGCCCGCCAGCGCAAGCTCCCCACAGATCATCGAGGACGACCGTGCCAGAATTCCAGTTGGAAGCGCCCTTCGCCCCGACCGGCGACCAGCCCACCGCGATCGCCGGCCTGCTCATGGGCCTGGACGAGGGACACCGCCACCAGACTCTGCTGGGCGCGACCGGCACCGGCAAGACTTTCACCGTCGCCAACATCGTGCAAGCCACGCAGCGGCCCACCTTGGTCATGGCGCATAACAAGACCCTGGCGGCGCAGCTCTATGCCGAGTTCAAGCGCCTCTTCCCCAACAACGCCATCGAATACTTCGTGAGCTATTACGACTATTATCAGCCGGAAGCCTATGTGCCGCGGCACGACCTCTACATCGAAAAGTCCACCGACATCAACGAACAGATCGAGCGTTTGCGGCTCTCCGCCACCGCTTCCCTGTTCTCGCGGCGCGATGTCCTGATTGTCGCATCGGTTTCCTGCATCTATGGCATCGGCGATCCCGTCAACTGGCGCAAAATGTCGGTCGAGCTTGCGGTGGGCGAAGAAGTCCGGCGCGAGCGCGTGCTGCGGGATTTGGTGCGCATCCAGTATCACCGCAACGACATGGAGCTGCGCCGGGGCACATTCCGCGCCCGTGGCGACACGCTGGAGATCGTGCCCGGCTACAGCGAGACGGCTTTTCGCATTTACCTTTGGGGCGACGAAATCGAGAAGATCGTCGAATTCCAGCCGCTGACGGGCGAGGTCGTCCACATTCACCCGATGGTGACTATCTTCCCCGCCCGCGAGTACATTACGGACGACGAGCACATCCGCGACGCCCTGAACGACATCGAGCTGGAGCTGGAAGAGCAGATCGCGTATTTCAAGCGCGAGGACAAGCTCATTGAGGCGCAGCGCATCGAGCAGCGCACCCGCTACGACATCGAGATGCTGCGCGAGGTGGGCTTCACCACCGGCATCGAGAATTACTCGCGGCACTTCGACCGGCGCCCGCCAGGCAGCGCGCCCTTCACGCTCATCGATTATCTGCCGGAAGACCATTTGCTGGTCATCGACGAGAGCCACATGACCGTGCCCCAGATCCGCGGCATGTACAACGGCGACCGCCAGCGCAAGCAAGTCCTGGTCGATTATGGCTTCCGCCTGCCCAGCGCCCTGGACAACCGCCCGCTGCGCTTCGAGGAGTTCTGGCGCCGCGTCGGCCAGACCGTCTACACCAGCGCCACGCCCGGCCCCCACGAAGACAAACAGGCGGACCAGGTGGTGGAGCAAATCATCCGCCCGACCGGCATCGTCGACCCCCAAGTGGATGTACGCCCGATAGAAGGCCAGATTGACGACCTGCTGCAAGAGATCGCCCGGCGCGTCCGCGATGGCCAGCGCGTCTTGGTGACCACCATGACCCAGCGCATGTCGGAGGAGCTGGCCGGCTACCTCAACGAGCTGGGAATCAAGGCGCAGTATCTGCACGCTGAAGTGGACACGCTGGAGCGGGTGGAGATCCTGCGCGACCTTCGCAGCGGCGTCTTTGATGTCGTCGTCGGCATCAACCTGCTGCGCGAAGGCTTGGACTTGCCGGAGGTGTCGCTGGTGGCGATCCTGGACGCGGACAAAGCCGGCTTCCTGCGTTCCGAGCCCGCCTTGATTCAGACCATCGGCCGAGCGGCGCGGCATGTCGAAGGCACCGTGATCATGTACGCCGACAAGATGACGCCAGCCATGCGCGGCGCCATCGACGAGACTGATCGCCGGCGCGCCAAGCAGGAAGACTACAACCGCGAGCAAGGCATCGAGCCTGAATCCATCGTCAAAGACATTCAGGATCTCACCGACCGCCTGCGCTCGATCGACGGCGAAACCGAAGACGACGCCAGCTTCGACCCGGGCTTGCAGAGCCTGCCAGCCGAAGACCTGCAAGCCATGATCGGCGAGCTGGAAGCCGAGATGCGCAATGCGGCGGCGGCCCTGGAATTCGAGAAAGCGGCTGCCTTGCGCGACCAAATCTATGATCTGCGCGGCGCCTTGATCGCGGAACACGGCCTCGAAGGCGACCTGGAGATGATCTAGAGCCTGTGGATGCGGCGCGCCCGCTCAATCAAGCGATCGACCGAAGGCGGAGTCGCCGATCCGGGAGGCGCTCCATAGGGGTCGCTGATTTCCTCGATGCCCAGCAGAGCCCGCGCGATATTGCCCCAGCCATGCGCCAGCGCCCGCAAATCGTAGCCGCCTTCCATCACGAAGACGACTCTGCCGCCGCAATGCCGCGCCGCCAGCTCCAGGCAGGCTCGCGCCAGCGAGTCGTAACCGGCCAGGGTCAGGCGCATGCTCGCCAGGGGGTCGACCCAGTGCGCGTCAAATCCGGCCGAGACCAAGATCAGCTCCGGCTGGAAGCGGGCGACCGCGGGCTCGATCACTTCATGCAGCAAGCGCGAATAAGCTGCGTCGCCATGCCCGCCCGGCAGCGGCAGGTTCAGGGTGGCGCCGCGTCCCGCTCCAGCGCCGCGCTCCTCCAGCGCGCCCGTGCCCGGGTAAAAGGGGCTTTGATGAATGGAGGCGAAGAGCAGGCTCGGGTCCGCGTAGAAGATGTCTTGCGTGCCATTGCCGTGATGCACATCGTAATCAAAGATTAAGACCCGATTCAGGCCATGCCGCGTTTGCGCGTGTCGCGCGCCGATGGCGATGTTGTTGAGCAGGCAGAATCCCATTGCGCGCCCGGGAGTGGCGTGATGGCCCGGCGGACGCGCGACCGCCATCGCGTTTTCCGCGCTGCCTTCCAGGACGGCGTCGACCGCTCCCATAACCGCGCCGGCCGCATGCCGAGCCGCCCCCAGCGAGTCGGGCGTGAAATAGGTGTCGGCGTCCAGCCGCGTCATCCCCGCTTGACGCGAAGCCACTGTCAAGCGCTCCAGGTGCGCGGCATCGTGCGCGGCCAGGATTGACGCGTCGCTGGCGGGTTCGGGATCAAATTGAAGCAGCTGATCCAGCAGCCCGTCGGCCTGCAGCTGGCGCCAAACCGCCTGGATGCGCCCGGCATGCTCCGGATGCCCCGGGAAATCGTGCTTGATGAAGCTCTCGTGGCTGAAATAAGCGGTGGACACGCGGCGCTCCTCAGGGCGATCTCGGGTAGAGAATAAGATAATCAAAGTCGTTCATGCGGATCGTCCGGCCCGCTTCGTAGTTCTGGTCCAGCGCTTCCAGCACCGGCGGCGGATAAAACAGGGCGCGCAAGATCACGACGCCGAATTCGCGCTCCTCAATCATCTTCAGCAGCGCTTCGCCCTTGAACAAGCCGGCTTTATGCAAGTTGCGCAGCTGGGTCGGATTGCTGATGACATCGCGCCCGGCCGCCAGGCTGAAACCGGCGTCTTCGCTCATGGCGGGTTTGTCCGCCTCCAGGATGAGCTGGACGATGGCGTCGCCCGCCGCCAGGTCATCCGGCGACAGCAGGTAGCCGATGCGCGCGTAACCGCCTACACGGTAAGTGGCGGAATCGTAAAAGTTGTCGCGCGTGTTGCCGCTGATTCCCAAGACCGTCGCCAGCGAGCTGAACGCGCCGTCGGTCGGCGTTTTGAGCGTGGCGCGCGCGTAAGCCAGATAAAGCAGCGGCGCGATGAGCATGGCGATGGCGGACACGCGCCCCAAGGGCAGGCCGCGCAAGAAGCCGGGCATGCGCCAGCTGCCTGCCAATGTGCGCGACCAGAAGATGCCGCTCAAGACGCAGGCGGCCGCGATGGATGTGACGAAATAGCTGTCGCCCGCGCCCCATGTGCCCGAAGCCACCCCGCCCAGCAATGCCGTCAGCGCGAACCAGATGCTGTAGAGCGAGAGCCGGTCCAGATACATCTCGTAGAGCAGCAGAAGCGCCGCCGGGACGAGGAGGGCCAGATGCAGCTTAAGCCACAGAAACGACAAGCCAAGCGCCTGCTCGTGAATGAAGTCGTTGACATTGGCGACGATGGCTTGCCGCCACCATTCCCCGCCCGACGCCAGATTCAGCCAGAGGAAAATGAGGCCGCCGGCGAGCGTGAAAGCCGCCAGCCAACGAAGCGCGCTGCCCGGACGGCGCAAAAGCATCCAGGCGAAGACCGCCAGAGCGCTGAAAGCCGCCAGCTGCTTGGTGTAGCCGGCGCAGAGCAGCAGCAGCAAGCCCAGCGCGATGCCCCCTTTATCGCGGCGGGGGAAGGCGCTCGCCAGCAAGACGACCGCGGCAACCTCGAAAGTGACCATCATCGTGTGCTGGCGGAAGAGCGGACCAATGTGGTAGACGAAGTTGGAGCTGAGGAATGCCAGGCCCGAAAGCAGCGCGATCCACTTCTGTCCGCCGCCATCGCGATACACGGCGCGGGCGATCGCCAGGGCGCTGATCAGCGACCCGACGAATCCCAGCAGCCTGCCATACCAATAAGCCGGACCAAAGAGCCAGACGAAAGGCGCCGCCATCACATGAAAGAGCGGCGGATAATTGCTGGCGTAGAATGGATAGGCTTCCGTGTCGCGATAGGGCAGCTGGCCGCGGCTGAAGAATACGCTGTCGACCAGCTCAAAACCCTCGCCCTGATCGTAGTCGTAAGGGAAGCCCAGCAGATTGACCGTGTAGAGCAGGTAGACGAAGAAGGCGAAGAGCAGCGCGGCGGTGGCGCAGAGCATGAGCCCGCGATGCAAAGGCGCCAGCTTGCCGCTCATGCCGGCGCGTCGCCCAGGGGGATGAGCGTCAAGCCGACGAGCGCGGTGATGGCGGCGACGGCGAGGGCCAGGGACTGCGCTGGACCGATGCCGCCCTGCCGCCCGAAATCCAGCGCGTCAATCGCCAGGATCGCCACAAGAGCCAGGGCCCCCAAGAGCGACAAAATAATGCCGAGCTGGCGCTTGGTCAAGCCACCGTCGTCCCCGTTCATGAAGCCGAGTTTAGTCAAGGCCGCCAAGCCTGTAAAGAGCGGCGGCATACTCGCCATACATTTGCGCTTTGCCCCGTGCTAAGCTATGCCGCTGATTTGGCGGGCGACGCCGCGAGACCGAGGAGCGAGCGCGACATGATGAAGACCCATACTTGTGGCGAATTGCGCCAGAAAGACGCCGGCGCGGCAGTCAGCCTGGCGGGCTGGGTGAATCGACGCCGCGATCAAGGCGGCTTGATCTTCATCGATCTGCGCGATCGCTGGGGCTTGACGCAAGTCGTCGTGGATCTGGAGGCGGCCCCGCGCGCCCATGCCATCGCCGACGCCGCCCGCAACGAGTATGTGCTGCAAGTGCGCGGCCGGGTGCGCATCCGCCCCGAAGGCACGGCCAACCCCGATTTGGCGACCGGCGACATCGACATCGTCGCCGACGAGATCCGCATCCTCAATCAATCGCGCACGCCGCCTTTCTACATCAATCGCGACGAGGGCGGCCTGGACGAAGCCCTGCGGATGCGCCACCGCTACCTGGATTTGCGCCGCGAAGCCATGCAGCGGAATGTAATCCTGCGCCACAAGACCGTGAAATTCATCCGCGACTTCCTCGAGGCGGAAGGCTTCCTCGAGATCGAAACGCCCATCCTCTTCAAGACGACGCCGGAGGGCGCTCGCGACTTTCTCGTGCCCAGCCGCTTGCAGCCGGGCATGTTCTACGCGCTGCCGCAATCGCCACAACAGTTGAAGCAGCTGCTGATGGTGGGCGGCTTCGAGCGCTATTTTCAGATCGCGCGCTGCTTTCGCGACGAAGATCTGCGTGGCGACCGGCAGCCCGAATTCACCCAGCTCGACCTGGAGATGAGCTTCGTCGAGCGCGAAGATGTCATGCGGCTGATGGAAGCGCTGGCAGTGGCGATCGTGAAGCGGGTCGCGCCCGGAAAGCGTTTGCTGGCGGAGCCTTTGCCGAGACTGCGTTATCAGGACGCGCTGGAACTCTACGGCACCGATCGGCCCGACATTCGCTTTGATCTGCGCGCCATCGACATCAGCCAGATCGCCGGGCGCTGCGCCTTTCCCGTATTCGTGGAGAATGTGAAAGCGGGCAAGAAAGTCAAGTGCATGCGCGTGCCGGGCGTCGCCGGCGAGCTAAGCGGGACGCAGCTGCGCAAAGTGGCGCGCGAACTGGAGAATATGGCGCGGCGGGCGGGCGCAAAAGGCTTGGCTTACATTACGATTCCCGGCGACCCCGAAGGCCAGCTCCGCGGTCCCATTGGCAAGTTCTTCAGTCCCGAGCTCAAGCTGGAGCTGATCGAGGCGATGAGCGCGGAAGGCGGCGATCTGCTGCTCTTCATGTCGGACGAGGCGGAGATCGTCTACGCTGTCACCGACGCCCTGCGCAGTCACTTCCGCCAGCAGCTGGACCTGGATGACGATTTGCTGGCTTTCTGCTGGGTCGTCGACTTCCCTGAATTCATCTGGGACGCCGAAAACGAGCGCTGGGATCCTTCACAGCACATGTTCACCATGCCGCTGCCCGAAGACCTGCACCTGCTGGACAGCGACCCGGGCCAAGCCCGCGGCTCGCAGTATGACCTGGTCTGCAACGGTTACGAAGTCGGCGGCGGCAGCATCCGCATCCACGATCGCGCCATCCAGGAGAAGATCTTCCCGCTCATCGGCCAGACCATGGACCACGCCATGCGCGAATTCGGGCACATGCTGGAAGCCTTTGAGTACGGGGCGCCCCCCCACGGCGGCATGGCCTGGGGCATCGACCGGCTCGTCATGTTGCTGGCGGGCGCGCCCAACATCCGCGAGGTCATCGCCTTCCCCAAGACTCAGAATGGCAGCGACATCATGGCGAATGCGCCTTCTTTCGCCGAGGACGAACAGCTGCGCGAGCTCCACATCCAGCTGGATCTGCCCGAAGACGAAGATTGACCGGCAAGCTCAGTCTTCAGGATTCAGCACGAAGCCGTGGACCAGCCCGCCGATGATGCCGCCGCCGAAAATGCCGACCATGTAGGGCAGCAGATAGCTGAAATCGCCCGCCGCCAAGGCCGGACCGAGAGTCCGCGCCGGGTTGAGCGAGGCGCCCGTGGCCGGTCCGCCGGCGAAGATGCTCGCCGCCAATGTGAAGCCGATGGCGACCCCCGCCAGCTTGCCCGCCCGGCCGTAGGCTGCCGCCTGAAAGACGACGCTCACCAGGAAGAATGTCAGAATCGCTTCGTAGAGGGCGGCGGTCCAGGCTGAGTCGGCGGTGAGGAAGCCGGTCGTCTGACCGAAGTTGTAGCTGTGCTCGCCCAGGAAGCCGGCGACGGCGGCGTTATCCTGCGGGAAGACCGCCATCAGAACGACAGCCGCGACGATGCCGCCGACGAATTGGGCGCCGATGAAGAGGGCGGTCTTGGTGGCCTCTTGCTGTCCGCCTATCATCAAGCCCAGCGACACGGCCGGGTTGAACTGGGCGCCGGAAATGTGGCCGTAAGTGTAAATCAAGCCGCAGAGAATCAAGCCGTGGGCGAAGGCGGGCACGACGACCCCAAAGACCGGCGCCACCAGCACCGCCGCCGCGCCAACGAAGACCAAGACGAATGCGCCTATCCCTTCGGCGAGTATTTCTCGGGTCATATTGTCAGTCACTATCCAGCTCCTTTTGCCCCCGGGGGCAGATCACGATGCGTCGCATGACAGGGCTATTATAAGAGTTTCGCATCGCAATGCGAGAAGGCGCGGCGCGAAAGCGAAGAATTTGACAGGCTCGGCGAGCTCTGCTATAAATGCGTCCGCCGGCGGCATGCGTGATAGAACACTAAGTGCCGAGCCAACATGCTCCATAGGGGAGTCTTTCTTTGGCAGCCAATGTAATAGGCTAGAGCCAAAACAGCGGCTGTCAAGCGATTCCCGACCTGTTAAACGGCAGGTTCGAGACACTAGGGCTACACGGCGTCGCGGGTACATGAGGCAGTGCGCCTGGCGCGCTGTCTTTGTTTTTGCTAGCGGGCGTAATCCGAGCCAAAGGTCTCGGTCAGCAGGGCCGGCAGCCGCTCCACGATGGGCAGCAAGACTTGCTGCTGATATTCTTCCGTGACATGCTCCTGCAAGTAGCTGAAATCCATCACGCGCATGGTGATATTGGCGGCGTCGAAGTCTTTGACCAGCAAGGCGAGCTGGACAACTTCCTCCAGGTCCAGGCCCGTCTGCACATGTTCGCCCAGCGAAGCCAGGATGCCGGGCAGGCGCGCCGCCAGCTCCAGAAAGTTCATCCCAAGGGCGCGCTCGCGCAAACCCTGCAAGACTTGCTGCTGGCGTTCGGCGCGGGTGACATCGTTGTTGCCGTGCCGCGTCCGGGCGAAGCGCAGGGCGTCGTAGCCGTCCAGCAGATGCGTGCCCGGCGGCAGGTAAAAGGGATCGTAGCCATAATTCATATCCGGGTAGCGCGCGTCCTCGATGGTATAGTCGATGCTGACTTCGACGCCGCCCAGTTGATCGACGATGTCGATGAGCGCCTGGAAGTTCAGGATGACATAATTGTGCACGCGCATGCCGAAATTCCAGCTCACGGTCTGCTGCAGAAGTCGCGGACCATAACCGGTCGCTCGGCTCTCGCCCAGGAAATACGCCCGGTTGATGCGGTCGCGCGATTCCTGCTCGGGGATGCGCACCCACAGATCGCGCGGGATGCTCAGCAAGCCGATGCTCTCGCTGGCGGGGTCGATGCTGACCAGCATCAGGCTGTCCGTGCGCACCGGTTCGCCGGATTGATCGGGCCGCCGGTCCAGCCCGCCGACGATGACGGTGAAGCGCGACTGCCCGTCCCAGGCCGCCATTTCGATCAAGCTGCCGTCATCCAGCCGCAGCACATCCACGCCGACGCGCCGGCCGTCGTCGATGTACTCGCTGCGGGCGTCGACGGCGGTGGGTGGCGGCGGAGTCAAGTCGGCAGTGGGCACGACTTCCTGCATCGCTTGGGGCGCGCGCACGAAAACGAACATGCCCAGCACGAGAAAGCTGAAGAGCGAAATCATCCCGCCCGCCAGGACGACCCAAGCCCATTCGTTGCGCCGCCGCCGGCGAATCGAGCGGCGCTGAATGGCGGGGTCGCCAAGCAGTCGCGCTCGCGGGCTTTGACGCTGACCGCGGATGTATTGGGCGGCGCTGTAGACGGGCGCCTGGCCGCCGGCCCGCCTGGGCGGAGGGATGCCTGGCGCAGAATCCGCGCGTGGCGGGGCGCTCTTGTTTGCAGGGCGGGACATCTGGCGCGGATTCCCCGAGGGACTGTCTGAACGCTAGGGCAAAGTATAGGGCTGGCGGGAATATGCGGCAAACGCGCATCTTGCGAGATTGCGACTTTCTGGACGGCGCGGGCAATATGGCGGTTGACTGCGCCATCGCCGAAGCGGTTGGACGCCGCGAGCAAGGTCCGACGCTGCGGCTCTATGGCTGGCAGCCGCCTTGCCTGTCTCTGGGTTACGGCCAGCGCGCCCGAGATGTCGATCTGGCGGCGCTGCATGCGCGCGGCTGGGAGCTGGCAAGACGCCCCACCGGCGGCAAAGCCATCCTGCACGCCGACGAACTCACTTACAGCCTCTGCCTGCCGCTCGATCACCACTTGGCCCGCGGCGCGGTCATCGAGAGTTACCGCCGCTTCAGCGTCGCCTTGCTGCGAGCTCTTGAAATCACGGGCTTTGCGGCGACGGCGGAACCGCGGGCGAACCCGGCCGCCGGGTCCAGCGCGAGCCCGGTCTGCTTTGAAGCGCCATCGCATTACGAGATCTGCGTTGGCGGGCGCAAACTCATCGGCAGCGCCCAAAGCCGACGCGGCGGCGCGCTCTTGCAGCACGGCTCGATACCGCTGGCGGGCGACCTGGGGCAGATCTGCGATGTCCTCGCCTACGACTCCTGCGCCCAAAGAGAGAGCGCCAAAGTCCAGCTGCGGCGGCGCGCCATGACCGTCTCGGAAGCGAAACCCGGCATCGCCCGGTCGTCGCTGGCAGCTGCGCTGGAACGGGGATTCGCTGAGATTTTCGAAACGCGCTTTGAAGCGGGTTCGCTCTCTTCTGCGGAAGCGGCCCGGGCGGAGCAGCTGCGAAAAGAGCGCTTTGGCAGCCGTGAATGGACCCTGAAGCGCTGAGCGTCGTATTCCCTCAATACACGCGCAGCAGCAAACCTTTCAAGTATTCGCCTTCGGGGAAGCTGAGCGCCACCGGGTGATCGGAGGCTGCGCCAAAGTGCCGCAGGAGCTGCGCCTCGCGCCCGCTATCTGCCAGAGCGCCAAAGACGATTTTCTGGAAAAGATCGCGATTCACCGCCCCCGAGCAGGAGAAACTCAGCAGCAGGCCGCCCGGTATCACCACCTTGAGGGCTTGCAAGTTCAGGTCTTTGTAACCCCGCGCCGCCCGCTGCAGCTGGCCTTTGTGCCGCGCGAATTTCGGCGGATCCAGCGCGACCATGTCAAATTGCTCGCCTTCGCGCTGGCAGTGCCGCAGATAATCAAAGGCGTCTGCTTGAATGAGCTCCGCGTTTTCGCCGTGGCGCGCGCTGCGATAGCCGTTGAGCTCCAGATTGGCTTCCGCCAGCTCCAGCGCGGCGTACGACGAATCGACATTGACCGACTTGACCCGCCCGAACTCGCCCGCCGCCACCGCGAAGCCTCCCGTGTAGCAAAAGAGATTCAGCAGCCGCAGCGAACCTGCGTCCCGCGAAAGCTGGCGCTTGACCAGACTGGCGAAGACGCGGCGGTTGTCGCGCTGATCCAGGTAGAAGCCGGTTTTCTGGCCATTGGCGATATCGACCAGATACCGCGCGTCCGACTCGATTTCGAGCGTCGCCGGCGGCGGTCCGCCACGCAGCGCTCCTTTTTCGAGCGGCAAGCCTTCGCGGCTCCGCGCCTCGAGGTCGCCCCGTTCGTAGATCTTGGCGATGCCGGTCAATTCGGCGAGGGCGTCGGCGATCCGCTCTTTCCGCTGATCGACGAAGCCGGTCAGCGCTTGCAGCACGAGCCAGTCGGCGTAGCGGTCGACAATCAGGCCCGGCAAGAAGTCGTTCTCGGCGTTGACTAAGCGGCAGGCGGGTCGCTCGCCCTGCAGGAGGTGAGCGCGGGCGTCGATGGCGCGGCTGAGCATGCGCCGCCACCAGGCCGCGTCTATCGGCTCGTCGCGCCAGCTGAGTACGCGAGCCTGGATTTGCGATTGACTGTTCCAGCAGCCACGGGCGAGAAAGCGATTCCTGTGATCGATGATTCTGACGATGCCGCCGTCGACCGCGTCTTCCGCATGGGCGATGGCGCCGGAGAAGACCCAGGGATGGCGGCGGCGGATGGGCTTGTCGCGCCCCGGCTTTAGGCGAATCGCGCCTTCATCCATCGTTCAGCCCGCAATCAGCGCGCGCAGGTCGTCTTCGCTGATGACCGGCGCGCCTATTTTGATGGCTTTGTCGACCTTGCTGCCGGGCGCGTCGCCAGCCACCACATAGCTCGTGCGCTTGCTGACGCTGCTGGTCACCTTGCCGCCCTGCGCCTCCACCAGTTTCTTGATTTGGCTCCGCGGCACGCTCATCGCGCCGGTCAGCACAAAAGTCTTGCCAGCCAGGCTTTCGCCGATCGCCGCTTGCGCTTCGGCCCGCAGGTTGAGCTGCGCCGCTTCGAGTTTGGCGATTACTCGCAAGTTGCGCTCGTCGGCGAAAAAGTCGACGATGTTCGCCACCAGGACCGGACCCAAGCCTTCAATGCCGTGCAGCGGACGGGAGGCGTCGATGAGCCCGGCGAGACGCTCCGCAAGACCCTCGATCTGTCCCGGCCTCAGGTTGAGCCGCTTGAGGAGTCTGGCGAGGCGGACGCTCAAGTCGCTGGCGTCGAGGTAGCGTGGCGCGAGCTCGGTCAGTGGCTGGCGCAGACGCAGCAATAACTTGCCCGCGTCCGGGTCGCTCGCGTCGGCGGCGTCGATGAGGGGCCTGGCCAATTCGCCGAAGCGCGCTTCCTCGGCGCGGATCCTGGCGGCGATGTCGGTCAGGCGGCGCATGGATGGCAGAGCCCGCGCCAGCAGGCCCGCCACCGTCGAGCCGACGCCGTCAATGCCCAGCGAAGTCAAGAGCTGCGGGAATGGCCGGTTCTTGGCTGCCTCGATGGAAGCGAGCAAGTTATGCACTTTCTTTTCGGCGAAGCCTTCCAATTCCAGCAGCGGCTCGGCGCGCAGGCTGAAGAGATCGGCTTCGTCCTCGATGAAACCGGCCTCGATGAGCGCCGCGATCGTCTGCGGGCCCAGGCCGTCGATGTCCATCGCCCCGCGGGAAACGAAGAATTCGAGAGCGCGCATGACTCGTTCGGGGCACTTGACATTCGGGCAGAACCAGTCGACGGCCTCGGCCGGCTGGATGACGGGGGCGTCGCAGAAGGGGCAGGTCGCTGGCGGCTCGATGGGGGTCTCACAGCCGCGGCGGGCGCCGACTACAGGACCGATCACATAAGGAATGACATCGCCGGAGCGCTTGACGGCGACGCGGTCGCCCAGGCGGATATCCAGGGCGGCGATCTGCTCATAATTGTGCAGGCTGGCGCTGGACACGGTGACGCCGCCGATGAAGACCGGCTCGAGCTGCGCGGTGGGGGTGAGCTTGCCGCTGCGCCCAACGCCGACGGTGATTCCCAGCAGCGCGGTCGTGGCTTCTTCCGCGGCGAATTTGCAGGCGATGGCGCCTCGCGGGTCTTTGCCGACCACGCCCAGCTGGCGCGCTTGGGCCAGGCTGTCCACTTTCAGGACCATGCCGTCAATCTCGTAGGGCAGAGCGTCGCGCCGCGCTTCCCAGCCAGGCAGAGCCGCAATCGCGTCATCGAGGCTGGCGCAGCGAATCGCTTCCGGGATGATTCGGAATCCCATGCTTGCGAGGTACTGCAAACTGTCCCAGTCGCTCTTCAGCGCGGGGGCGTCGCCGGCGACGATGGCATAAATGTAGGCGCTGAGCTTGCGCTTGGCGGTCTCGCGGCTTTCTTTCTGTTTCAGCGAGCCGGAGGCGGTGTTGCGCGCGTTGACATAAGCCGGCGAGCCCTGAGCCAGCTGCTCTGTGTTGAGAGCCTGAAAATCTGCTCTATGAAAGAGAATCTCGCCACGGACGACCAAGCGGCTGGGTGGCGGTCCCGCTTCCGCATGGATCGGGATGCGCAGCGGAATGGAGCGAATCGTCTTGACATTGGCGCTTACATCATCGCCGCTTTCGCCATTGCCGCGGGTGGCGGCACGGGTCAAAACGCCGTCTTCGTATGTGATGACGATCGCCAAGCCATCGAGCTTGGGCTGCAAGACATATTCCAGGCGCTCCCCGGCCGGCAGCAAGCGCAGGTTGCGCTCTTCCCAGGCGCGCAGGTCAGCTTCGTCAAAGGCGTTTGCCAGGCTGAGTATCGGCGCGGGATGCTGGACTTTGGCGAAGTCGCCCGAAAGGTCGGCGCCGACGCGCTGCGTGGGCGAGTCGGGCAGGGCGTATTGCGGCTGCGCTTGCTCCAGCTCTTGCAGCTCGCGAAAGAGTCGGTCGTACTCGGCATCGCTGATGACCGGCGCGGCGCGCACATGGTAGAGGTAATTGTGATGATGCAGGTCGGCGCTGAGCGTGGATATGCGCTGCTGGATTTCCTGGCTCACGAGTCGCTTCCCCCGTCGCTGGCAATCGTCTGCAGATATCTGGCGGCCGCCCAGCCGTCAGCCTGGTATTGCGGGTCGCGCGCCTGCCACCAGGTAAGGCCGTCGGCCTCGCGCGGTCCGCCGATGATAACCAATTTCGCGCCCGCGCCCATGCGAAACAAGACTTGGCTCCCGCTTAAGCCCGGGCGGTCGCGCACATTCAGCTTGTCCAGGCCGACGCCGATGACCTCGACCTCAAGGCCGACGGCGATGGGGGCGGGCGTGCTGGTGATGATCACGGTGGGGATGGCAGGTCCATCCAAGGCGATTTGCGCTTCCCGATCCGCCTTCAGGATGACAATGGTTTCGGGCGCGCTCGTCGCCGCGGCCTGGGCGGATTCCGACCGCGAATCCAGTGCCGGCGGCGCCTCAATGTATTCGACGAGAGGCGCCGGGCTCTCCGCCTGCCCCGCATCGCGCAGCATGACCGCCATGAGCACGGTCAAGGCAGCAGCCGTCGCGACCAGCGCGAGCATGATCAGCAGCGAGAGCAATGAAAAGCGCAGCGGATTGCGGGCCCGGCGCAGCGCGCGTTTGTAGGCTCTGCGAGCGGCGAATTGGGCTCGCGCTTCTCGGTGGGCTTTTGCGGCCGCCGGTTCCAGCGGATCGCCGTCGAATTCCTTCACGCTGCTTCGCTCTTGCGGCATCTTCGCCTCAGGGGCGCTCGGCGAGCCAGGTACGAAAGCGCTCGCAGCTCCAGGCGTTCACCACATGTTCCGCTTCCACCCAGCCGCGCCGCGCGATCGTAATGCCGAAGGGCATCAGGTCCAGCTGCTCGATGCGATGGGCGTCGGTGTTGATGGCCAGCTTCACGCCCTTGTCCTTGGCCAGCCGGGCTAATTCCGGCTTGAGATCGAGCCGCAGCGGATTGGCGTTGATCTCGAGGATGGCGTCGTGTTCAGCGGCGGCAGCCAGGACCGCGTCCCAGTCGGCGTCGACCGCTTCGCGATTGGGGAATTGACGGGCGGACGGGTGCCCGATCATGTCCACATGCGGATTGCGTATCGCGTTGAGCAGGCGCATCGTCACTTGCTCGCGCTGCTGGCTTAAGCCCGAGTGCAGCGAAGCGATGACGAAATCCAGCTGCCGCAGCACCTCGTCCGGGTAATCCAGGCTGCCGTCAGCTTTGATGTCCATCTCCGTGCCAGCGAAAATATGAATGCGCTCGCCATATTCCGCGTTGAGCCGGCGCGCCTCGGCCGCTTGCTCCAGCAGCCGCTCAATCGAGAGGCCGTTGGCGATGCCCAGGCTGCGCGAGTGATCGGTGATGGCGATGTATTGCAGGCCGCGGGCGACGCAGGCGTCGATCATCTGGCGGAGGCTGTGCTTGCCGTCGCTCCAGGTGGTGTGCATGTGCAGGTCGCCGACGATGTCATCGCGGTGAACGAGCCGCGGCAGTTGACGCGTCCGCGCCGCTTCGATCTCGCCGCTGTCCTCCCGCAATTCCGGCGGCACATATTGCAGGCCCAGGGTCGCGTAGACTTTTTCTTCGCTGTCGCAGAGGATTTTGTCCGCCGTCTCGATGATGTTCTTGTCCGCGTCGACCGGGCTGAGAGCCTGCTCGTTGAGGCTGAACCCCTGGTCCAGCGCGATCTGCCGCAGCTTGACATTGTGCGCCAGGCTGCCGGTGAAGTAGTTCAGCGCCGTGCCCCAGCGCGCTTTTTCCAGTACGCGGGCGTCCACCTGCAAGCCGGACAGCAGCTCGACCGAGCTCTTCGTCGGTCCATGCCCCAGGACGCGGGCGACATTCTCCATGGAAACGAAGCGCTCCATAATCGGCGCGGCGTCGTCGGCCGCGATCAGAATGTCGACGTCGCCGATGGTTTCGCGGCCGCGGCGGATGCTGCCGGCCAGGGCGCCGTCTTGAGCTTCGGGCAAAGCCAGCAGCAGCTCCAGGATCTGGCGGGCGGCGGGCAGAGCGTCGCCGATGTTCATCCGTCCCGTCTGCCGGGAAAGCGCCTCAATGCCGTCCAGGATTTTCTGCTGGCTTTTCTTGCCCATGCCGGGCAGGGCGGCCAGCTCGCCGGCTTCGGCGGCGGTTTGCAGCGCCTCGACCGTGGTGATTTCGAGCTTCGTCCAGAAGAGTTTGGCTTTCTTTGGGCCGACGCCGTTGATGTGCATGATATCGACCAAACCTTCGGGAACCTCGGCGCGCAGCCGCTCGTAAAAGTCGAGCGCGCCCGTCTCCAGCATTTCGTCGATCTTGGCGGCAATGGTCTTGCCGATGTATTGCAGGTCCGTCAAGCCGCCTTCGGCCGCGATGACGCGCAAATCCCGGGGGAGGGCGCGGATCGTGTCGGCGGCGCGGCGGTACGAGAGGACGCGGTGGATGCTGTCGCCGCGGATCTGCAGCATGTCGGCGCAGCGGGCGAAGGTCTCGGCGATGTCGCGATTGCTGAGGCTCACGGGCGGCTCCCTCTTGCGCTAGAACGGATATTCGCATTCAGTATAGCAGATTTCACCGCCAGGATAAAGGCGAATTGCTCGCCAGCCGCATTTCCGCGCTTGACAGGCCCGCCGCCCCGCGCTAGAGTAATCGAAACCGAATACGCAAAAAGGCTGTGATCCAGAGTAGTAAGCCTCATCGAGCCGTTCAGAGAGTCGCCGGTTGCTGAGAAGGCGATACATGCAGAGAGGCTGAATGGACTGGGGAGCCGCGCCGGTGAAAGACCAAGTCGACTAGCTGGCGCCGGGCAGCGCCCCGTTAACAGCGCGGGATATCGACCTCGAGTCCGTATCCGCAAAGCGACCCGCCAGCGCGGGTAATCAAGGTGGCACCGCGGGAGCCCCTCTCGTCCTTGAATGGATGATCGGGCTTCTTTTGATTCAGGGGGGACTGCCATGCAGGCGGAGCCGCAAGAGCGCAGCGACATCAAACCCAGCCGCGACGAGCTGCGCGCCTACTTTCAGCGGGGCGATCATGTGCCGGTGTATCGCACTCTGCTGGCCGACCTGGAGACGCCGGTCTCGGTCTACATGAAGCTGAAGCGGGCGGGCAAGCCGGGCTTCTTGCTGGAGAGCGTCGAGGGCGGCGTGCAAGTCGGGCGCTACTCCTTCATCGGCGTCAACCCCAAGGGCACGCTGAGCGTAAAGGACAACATCGTCGCTTTCGAGCGCGACGGCGCAACAACGAAGTTCGCCATCCCCGAAGGCCAGGACCCGCTGCATGTCATCAAGCGCCACTTCCAGACTGTGAATCCCGTGCCGGTCGAAGGGCTGCCGCGCTTTGTCGGCGGCGCTGTCGGGTTTATGAGTTACGACATCGTGCGCTATTTTGAAGACCTGCCCGCCACCGCCAGCGACGACCTGGGCGCGCCCACGGTCGCCTTCATGCTGCCGGACACCCTGGTGATCTTCGACCACGCCATGCACCAGCTGATCGTGCTCGCCAACGCGCACAACACGGGCGATGATCCCGACGCCGCCTACGATCGCGCCGTCGCCAGCATCGACGCCGTCGTCGACGCGCTCTCCCTGCCCATGCCGCATCAGATGCGTGGCGCGCCCCTCAATGGCGAGAACGGCGACCCCGCGCCCATGATCCCGCAGCGGCTGCACGAAGAGCGGGTGCGCCTCGCCAAAGAGTACATCCGCGACGGCGACGCCTTTCAGATTGTGCTGGCGCAGCGCTTCCACCGCCACACCGAAGCCAGCCCCCTGCAAATCTATCGCGCGCTGCGAGCGACCAACCCCTCGCCTTATATGTTTTTGCTGGAGTTCAGCGACGACTTGGTTCTGGTCGGGGCGTCGCCCGAAATGCTGGCCCGGCTGGAAGACGGCGTCGCCTACAACCGTCCCCTGGCGGGCACGCGGCGGCGCGGCGCCACGGACATCGAAGACCGCGAACTGGAAAAAGAGCTCATCACGGACCCGAAAGAGCGGGCCGAGCATGTCATGCTGGTGGATCTGGGCCGCAACGATCTGGGCCGAGTCTGCGATTATGGCACCGTCAAGGTCACGCGGATGATGTATGTCGAGCGCTACTCGCATGTGATGCACATCACCAGCCAGGTGGAAGGCAATCTGCGCAAGGGCATGGACGCTTTTGATCTGCTGCGCGCCACCTTCCCGGCCGGCACCCTCAGCGGCGCGCCGAAAGTGCGGGCGATGGAGATTATTGAAGAGCTGGAAGAGACGCGGCGCGGTCCCTACGGCGGGGCGGTCGGTTATTTCAGTTTCGACGGCTCAATGGACATGTGCATCACCATTCGCACGCTCTTGATGCAGCGGGGCCTCATCAGCGTACAGGCCGGCGGCGGCATCGTCGCCGATAGCGACCCGACAGCCGAATACCACGAGACCATCAACAAAGCGGAGGCGATTTTCGAAGCGGTCAGATTCGCCGAGAATGGCTTGATGTGAGCCAGGCGACCAGCCGGGACTGGGGGGCGGCATGATCCTCGTTATCGACAATTACGACAGCTTCACCTACAACATCGTCCAGGAACTGGGCGAGCTGGGCGCGCGGCTGACCGTGCGCCGCAACGACAAAACGACCGTCGACGAAATCCGCGGCCTCGCGCCCGAGCGCATCGTCATCTCGCCGGGGCCCGGTTATCCGGCCGACGCCGGCCTGTCGCTGGATGTCATTCGCGAGCTGGGGGCGGAGATTCCGCTGCTTGGCGTGTGCCTGGGGCATCAGGCGATCGGCGAGGCTTACGGCGGCCTGGTCGTTCACGCGCCGGAGCTCATGCACGGCAAGACCAGCATGATTTATCACGACGGCGACACCATCCTGGGCGATATCCCCAATCCATTCGAGGCGACGCGTTATCACAGCCTGATCGTCGACGAAGCGAGCTTGCCCGACTGCCTGATAGTGACGGCGCGGACCGCCACCGGCGAGATCATGGGCTTGCGCCATCGCCAGCACCCGGTCATCGGGCTGCAGTTTCATCCCGAAAGCATCTTGACGCGGCACGGCATGCGCATGCTGGGCAATTTCATGCGCTATCAGCCGGCTTGCGCGTCGACGGTGTAAGTCGCCCGCCAAAAAGCGAAAAGCGTGCAGGGGCGATTTTGTAAATCGCCCGTAAATGCTACAAGGACGAAAACGAAACCAAGGAGGTCCACATGGACATCCAGCAGGCAATCGACAGCCTCAGCCGCTACGGCCACCTCGAGACGCCGCAAGCCGAAGCGGTGATGCGCCAGATCATGACCGGCGGCGCATCGGAAGCGCAGATCGGCGCGTATTTGATGGCGCTGCGCATGAAAGGCGAATCGACCGACGAAATCACCGGCAGCGCGCGCGCCATGCGCGAGGCGGCCAGCCAGGTGCCAACCCGCTACGACGGCGCCGACCTGCTGGACACCTGCGGCACCGGTGGCGACCGCTCCGGCAGTTTCAACATCAGCACGACAGTCGCCTTCGTCGCGGCGGGCGCGGGCATCCCGGTCGCCAAGCACGGCAATCGCGCCGCTTCGAGCAAATGCGGCAGCGCCGATGTCCTGGGCGAGCTGGGCTTAAACCTGGAGCTAAGCCCGGACCAAGTCGGGCGCTGCGTCGATGAAATCGGCATCGGATTCCTCTTCGCGGTCAAGCTGCACCCGGCCATGCGTTACGCCATCGGTCCCCGGCGGCAGCTGGGCATCCGCACCATATTCAACATCCTCGGTCCCCTCACCAATCCCGCCGGCGCCCGCCGACAGCTGATGGGCGTCTTCGCCTCGGATTTGACCGACTTGCTGGCTCATGTCTTGCAGGAGCTGGGCGCGAAATCGGCCATGGTCGTCAATGGCTATGGCGGGCTGGACGAGCTGACCGTCACCGGTCCCAACCGCATCAGCCATTTGCGCGAGGACGGCAAGATCGAGCACCTGGACATCGACCCGACCGAGCTCGGCTTTCACATGGCCAGCCTCAACGACCTCAAGGGCGATGACGCGGCGACCAACGCGGCGATTCTGCGCGGCGTGCTGGACGGGGGCGAGCGCGGCGCCAAACGCGACGTCGTGTTGCTCAACGCCGGGGCAGCCATCATGGCGGCCGGCAAGGTCCAGTCCATCGCCGATGGCATCGAGCTGGCGCGCGACAGCATCGACCGCGGCCGGGCGCTGGAGAAACTCGATAATCTGATCGCCTTCAGCCAGAGCCTCGCTTCATGACTGCCGCTTTCGTCGCCACCGACACGGTCCTGGACCGCATCCTGGAGCGCAAAGTGGCGGAAGTCGCCGAAGCCCGCGCTCGTCTGCCGCTGAGCGACACGCGCCGGCGCGCCGAGGAAACGCCCTATGCCCTTCGCGACTTTCAGGCGGCGCTGCAGGGCGAACGCGTCAGTTTGATCGCCGAGGTGAAACGGGCATCGCCCAGCAAGGGCCTGCTCACGCGGGATTTCGCGCCGGTGATGCTGGCGGCGACTTACGCGGTCAACGGGGCCGCCGCGATTTCCGTGCTGACTGACGAGCCTTTCTTCAAAGGCAGCCTGGCCTACCTCAGCGCCATCCGCGAGGCGGTGGACGCGCCAATTCTGCGCAAAGATTTTGTCATTGATCCCTACCAAGTCTATGAAGCGCGGGCGGCCGGCGCGGACTGCCTGCTCTTGATCGTGGCGGCATTGGCAGACCGGCAGCTGGAGGACTTGCATGCCCTGGCGGCGGAACTGGGCATGGCGGCGCTGGTGGAAGCGCACAACGAAGACGAGATGGAGCGGGCTTCCCGCCTGGGCGCAAAGCTCGTTGGCGTCAACAATCGCGATCTGAAGACTTTCCATGTCGATCTGGACGCCACCGCGAGGCTGGCGCCGCTGGTGAACGACGATGTCCTGCTGGTGGCGGAGAGCGGCATCTTCAGCCCGGGCGATGTGCGGCGAATGGCGCGGCAAGGAGCGCGAGCCGTCTTGGTGGGCGAGTCGCTAATGAAAGCGCCGGACACGGTCTCGCTCGTCCGCGAACTGAGCAATGTTCCGCGAGGCGCTGATGACCAAGATTAAGATCTGCGGAATCCGCAGCGCTGACAACGCGCTCATGGCGGCGCGGGAAGGCGCGGACATCATCGGATTGAACTTCTTCCGCGAATCGCCGCGTTATGTCGCGCCGGAGCTGGCGGCCGAAATCGCTTCCAGGCTGCGGGCGGAACTGGGTACGCGCTGCCCAAAGCTGGCCGGCGTCTTCGTCAACGCGCCCGTCGCCGAGATTCGCGCCATCGTCGCCGCGGTCGGCCTGGATTACGCCCAGCTCAGCGGCGATGAAAGCGGGGAGACTGTGGCGGAATTGCCCGGCGTCGCCTTCAAAGCGATACGCCCCGCCGACGAAGCCGAAGCGCTGGAAGCTGTCGCGCGTTACGCGGAATTGGCGCCAAAAGACGAGGGCTGCCCGTCGCTCTTGCTGGACGCTTATCACCCCAGGCTCTACGGCGGCACCGGCGAAAGCGCCAGCGCGTCGATCGCCAGCGCGGTTCAGGGAGGCGCGCCGCGCTTGATGCTGGCTGGCGGCTTGCGGCCAGAAAATGTGGCGGAGCGCGTCGAGGAGATTCAGCCCTGGGGCGTTGATGTCGCCAGCGGCGTCGAAGCGGGCGAGCCCGGCATGAAGGACCCGGACAAAGTGCGAGCCTTCGTCGCCGCCGTTCGGCCAGTTGGCTTATGAGCGAGTTCTTTGACATATATGACGAGGCGCTGAATCATCTCGGCCGGAAAGCGCGGTCCGCCGTCCATCGCGATGGCCTGTGGCATCAGGTCTTTCACTGCTGGGTGATCGGGCGGTCGCCAGCGGGAAGGCAATTCGTGATCTTGCAGCGGCGCGCCTCTGGCAAAGATTTCTTCCCCGGCAAGCTGGATATCAGCGCGGCCGGACACCTGGAGGCGGGCGAGAGCGTGCCTGACGGAATCCGCGAAATTGAAGAGGAGCTTGGGCTGCGCGTCGACTTTGACGATTTGATTCCGCTGGGGCGGCGCATCGGCGTCAGCAAGGAAGCGGGCTTGATCGACCGGCAGATCTGCCATGTATTCTTCTGCGAATGCGACCAAAGCCTCGAGCGCTACACTTTCCCGCGCGACGAAGTGGCGGGCTTGCTCAAGCTGGATATCGAGGACGGATTGCGGCTCTTTGCCGGCGAGCGCGATTCGGTCCGGGCGGAGGCGGTCGGCCTGGGCGCGCCCGCGGTCGATATCTCGGTCGATGAATTTATCCCGCAAGTAGACAATTATGTGATGAAGATTCTTATTCTGGCGCGGCGTTATTTCGCCGGCGAGCGGCATCTGTGGATCTAGAAAGGACGGTCCAGCGATGAGCCAAATCTACATCCCGCGGGACATCAGCAAGCTGCCCGACGCCCGCGGCTATTTCGGCGAGTATGGCGGGCGCTTCGTGCCGGAGACGATCATTCCCGCCCTTGACGAGCTGGAGGCGGCTTACCTCAAGGCCATCGCCGACTCGCGGTTTCATGCGGATCTGCGCCACTTGCAGCGCACTTACACCGGGCGGCCGACGCCGGTCAGCTACGCGCGTAGACTGAGCGAGGAATTGGGCGGGGCGCGGATCTACCTCAAGCGCGAAGACCTGGCGCACACGGGCGCGCACAAAATCAACAACGCGCTCGGGCAAGGCTTGCTGGCGCAGCGCATGGGCAAGGGCCGCATCATCGCGGAGACCGGCGCGGGCCAGCACGGCGTCGGCACAGCAACGGCCATGGCTCTGCTGGGCTTGGAGTGTCATGTCTACATGGGCACGGTCGATATCGCGCGGCAGCAGCCCAATGTCTTTCGGATGCAGCTGCTGGGCGCGGAGGTCATCCCGGTCGAGAGCGGCAGCCGCACCCTGAAAGACGCCATCAACGAAGCCATGCGCGATTGGGTGACGAATGTGGAGACGACCTTTTACCTCTTGGGCTCGGCCTTGGGACCGCATCCCTACCCGATGATGGTGCGGGATTTCCAAAGCGTCATCGGCCTCGAAGCGCGCGAGCAGATTCAAGCGATGGCGGGACAGCTGCCCGATGTCTGCGTCGCCTGCGTCGGCGGCGGCAGCAACGCCATCGGCATGTTTCACGCTTTCCGCCACGACGCCGGCACGGAGCTCATCGGCGTCGAAGCTGGCGGGCACGGCATCCAGAGCAAGCGGCACGCGGCCCGCTTCGCCGATCTGGATATCAGCCGGCCCGGCATCTTGCATGGCACGCGCTCCTTCGTAATGCAGGACGCGGACGGGCAGATCATGGAGACGCACAGCGTTTCCGCGGGTTTGGATTACCCCTCGGTCGGTCCCGAACACGCCCACCTGCGGCAGCTGGAGCGCGCCCATTACACCATGGCCACCGACGCCGAGGCTTTGGAAGCTTTCCAGACCTTGAGCAAGCTGGAGGGCATCATCCCGGCTCTCGAAAGCGCCCACGCCGTCGCCGAAGCCATCAAGCGGGCGCCGACCATGCCCCGCGACAGCGTGCTGCTGGTCAACCTGTCCGGCCGCGGCGACAAAGACCTGGATACCGTGATCGGCCTGCTCGGCGAATGAGCCGCGCCGACTGAATGCGAAAACTGTGGAGGCAAATCGGAGACGCCCCCATAGCCCGATTTTGATTGTAGTCTTGCGCTGCGCTTGCTCCCCTCCCTGACGCTTCGGGGGAGGAGTCGGGGGGCGGGGTTGCCATCTAGCGCCAACGAGGAATCCATGAAACGGACACAAGCATCTCAGGGCACGGCGGCGATCGCAGCTATGTTCTCGCGGACGAAATCGCAAGGGCGCGCCGCTTTCCTGCCGTATTTCTGCATCGGCTACCCGAATTACGCCGAGTCGCTGCGGGCTATCGAGGCGGTGGCGGAATTGGGCGTGGACGGCTTCGAGATCGGCATCCCCTTCAGCGACCCTATCGCCGACGGTCCCACCATCCAGGCCGCTACCCAGATCGCCCTGGAAAATGGCCTGACAGTGCGCAAGTGCCTGGAGGCGGTCCGGACCCTGCGTGAACGAGGCCTGTCCCAGCCCATGCTGATGATGAGCTACGCCAATCCCTTGCTGGCATATGGGGCGGATCGCTTTGTCCGCGACGCGCGCGCTGCCGGCGCCGATGGCTTGATCGTGCCGGACTTGCCGCCGGAAGAAGCCGCCATGTTCGCCGAAAGCTGCCAGCGCGAGAGCCTGGCGCTGGTCTTCTTCCTGGCGCCGACCAGCAACGACGCGCGCATCGAACTGGCCGCCGCCCGGGCCACCGGCTTCATCTATGTCGTTTCGCTCACCGGCATCACCGGCGCCCGCAAGGACCTGCCCGCCTACCTGCGAGATTATGTCGCCCGCCTGCGCGCCAAAACCGACAAGCCCCTGGTCCTCGGCTTCGGCATCAGCAGTCCGGAGCACGCGCGCCAGCTGCAAGGCCTGACGGACGGCTTTATCGTCGCGTCGGCTTTGATCCGCGCCTGGGAGCGGGACTTCGACGCGATGCGGAAGCTGGCGGGGGAGCTCGCGTCGGCGATTCAGCGTTGAATGCGCGTTGCAGGGGCTGCCCGCCAATTCGTCCGCTGCGAATTGCCCTGGAGGCGAGTCGGCGCGGAGATCAGAAGCAAGGCGCGCTGAGCGCGGTCTGGCAAGCGCGATTGCCGTCGTATATTATTGCATTCCAATCCGCACGGACTTGTCTGGGCGTTTCGCGCTGGCTGCCGCGCTTCGTCGCCGACCATGGCGGGGCGACAGGCGCCTTGCGAGCGGCTCAGCGACTTTTTCTTGCCACGAGGGAGCGAGCGATCCATGATACGAGGGGTACGCGGGGCGACCACAGTCGAGCGCAATTCCGCCGCAGCCATCATCTTGGCGACTCAAGAATTGCTGCGACGCATGATCGAGCTCAACGACATCGCCGAAGACGATGTGGCGAGCATCTTGTTCACCGCCACGCCGGGCCTGGACGCGGCTTACCCGGCCGCAGCCGCCCGCGAGCTGGGCTGGACCCGCGCCGCCTTGATGGGCTTCCAGGAAGCGCATGTCGTCGACGGGCTGCCCCATTGCGTCCGCGTGCTTATTCACTGGAACACGGAAAAACCCCTGAGCGAGATTCGGCATGTCTTCTTGCGCGGCGCCGTGAAACTGCGGCCCGACCTGGCGATGGCAGACGGCAGGGAGTTCCGCTGATGGACGCAGGCTTCCGGGCGCGGCAGCTGGCGGTCGTCGGCCTGGGGCTGATGGGCGGCTCGCTGGCTCTGGCTATGCGCCCGCATGTCGACCGCATTACCGGCATCGACCACGACGAGCGCGCTCGGGCGCAGGCTCTGGCCCGCGGCATCGTCGACTGCGCCACCGGCGACCTGCGCGACGGCGTCAACCAGGCCGACACGGTTATTCTGGCGGCGCCCGTCAAAGCGATCCTGGAGATGCTGCGGATGCGCATCGGCGCGTACTTGCGCTCCAACACCCTGGTCATTGACATCGGCAGCACCAAGCAAGACATCGTCGACGCCATGGCGCAGCTGCCGATTGGCGTGAACGCGATTGGCGGGCACCCCATGACTGGCAAGGAAAACGGCGGCATTGAAGAGTCGGACGCCGGGCTCTATCGCAATCGGCCTTTTGTGCTCTGCTCCTCCAGGCGGACGACGCCGGCCGCGCGCTTGCACGCCCTGGATTTCGTCCGCACCCTGGGCGCGATCCCGATCGAGATGGAAGCCGAGCGCCACGACCAAATCGTCGCCGGCGTCAGCCACTTGCCCTATCTCTTGAGCGCGACCCTGGTGGCCACCGTCGCCAATCAAGCCGATCACGACCGCGCCTATTGGGAATTGGCGGCCGGCGGCTTCCGCGATACCAGCCGCCTTGCAGCCAGCGATGTCACCATGATGGGCGATATACTGAGCACCAACACCAAAGCAGTGGCGACCTTGCTGGCCCAGTTCCGCATGCAGCTGGCGATGCTGGAGACGATGCTCATCGCCGGCGACGAACAGCGCTTGAGCCAGTCGCTGCAGCCAATCCGACGGGCGCGAAAAGAATGGGCGCGGGATTATGAAGCCAAACGCTGAATCGGCGCAATTCAGGATACAGCCAGGCGGGTCGCTGCGCGGCTCGGTAAGCGTGCCCGGCGACAAGTCCATCTCGCACCGTGCCGTCATGCTCGCTTCCATCGCCCGGGGAGAATCGCATATACGCAACTGGCTGGCGGCCGGCGACACCGAAGCGAGCCTGGCTGCCATGCGCGCCCTGGGAGCGGACATCGACCGCCACGATGAGACGACGCTGACGATCCGCGGCGGCGAATTGCGGCAGCCGGCCGGTCCGCTGAACTTGATGAACGCCGGCACCGGCATTCGCTTGCTGGCTGGCCTGATGGCTGGGCAAGATTTCCCCTGCACCCTGGATGGCAGCGAGCAACTGCGGCGCCGGCCCATGAGACGGGTCACCGATCCGCTGCGGCAGATGGGCGCAATCGTCGACTCCAACGACGGCGCTTGCCCCCTCCGCTTCCAGCCAGCGCCGCTCAAAGGCATCAAATACGCGATGCCGGTGGCCAGCGGCCAGGTCAAGAGCGCGCTGCTGCTGGCCGGGCTCTATGCCGATTCGCCGACAACGGTGGTTCAGCCGGGTCCCGCCCGCGATCATAGCGAGCGCATGCTGCGGGCCATGGGCGCGCAACTGGAAGAAGGACCGGGCGACGCCCATGACATCACGATTCACCCCAACCGCCAGCTCATGCCCTTCGACCTCAGCGTGCCCGGCGATATTTCTTCCGCCGCCTTTCCATTGGTGGCTGCGCTGCTCACGCCCGGCAGCGATCTGACGGTCAGGGGCCTCAACCTGAACCCGACCCGGGCCGGCTTGCTGGATGTGCTGCGGGATATGGGCGCGGAGCTGGAAGTGCGCAACGAAGGCTTGCAGGCGGGCGAACCCGTCGGCGATATCCGCGCGCGGACCAGCGACTTGCGGGGCCTGGAAATCGGCGGCGCGACCGTCGTACGCATGATCGACGAATTCCCGATTCTGATGGTGGCGGCGCTGTTCGCCAGGGGCGAGACTGTCGTGCGCGACGCCCGCGAGCTGCGGGTCAAAGAGACCGACCGCATCGCCGTCATGACGGAGGAGCTGCGCGCGCTGGGCGCTGTCATCGAGGAGCGCGAAGACGGCTTCCGCATCGTCGGGCCGCAAGCCCTGACCGGCGGCCAGGCGGCAGCCCACGATGATCATCGCATCGCCATGAGCCTGGCGGTGGCGGGCCTGGCGGCGGCGGAAGGCGCGATCATCGACGACGCGGCCTGCGCCAGCGACAGCTTCCCCGGTTTCGCCGAGACCCTGGCGGCTTGCGGCGCGCGCATTGCCCTGACCTCGGGCGCGGAGTAGGGCGTGACGACGAAACGAGTGGGCGTGATTGGCTACCCTGTCGAGCACAGCCTGAGCCCGGTCATGCACAACGCCGCGTTTCGCGCCCTGGGCATGAATGATTGGCGCTACGACGCCATGTCCATCCCGCCCGACATCTTGCGCCTGGGCTTGCGCGAGCCGAGAAATCACGGCTACATCGGCATCAATGTAACGGTGCCGCACAAAGAAGCCATCATGCGATTCGTGCGCCCCGATGAAAAAGCGCGGGCGATCGGCGCGGTCAACACAGTCGATTTCCGCGATGGCAGCGGCACCAACACCGACGCCGACGGCTTCCTGGGCGATTTGGCGGCCCATGATGTGCCGGTCGCCGGGCGACGCGCGCTGGTCCTGGGCGCTGGCGGTGCGGCGCGAGCGGCAGTCTACGGCTTGGCGCGGACGGGCGCGGAAGTGGCGATCGTCAATCGCACCCGCTCCCGAGCCGAGCAGCTTGCGGCTCACCTGGCGGCGTCGGCGGGCATCGGCGGCTTGATTCTGCTCAGCGCCGAAGAAGCGGCTCAGTGGGGCATGGACCTGATCGTGAACTGCACCTCGGTCGGCCTGCACCCGCATGTCAGCCAGAGTCCCTGGCGGCGGGATCTGCCTTTCCCGGCGGGAGTCGCGGTCTACGACATGGTGTATCGCCCGGCACGGACGGCGCTCATGCGGCAGTGCGAGGCGCGTGGCGGGCGGGCAATCGGCGGGCTGGGCATGCTGGCGCGGCAAGGCGCGATCGCCTTCGAGCGGTGGACCGGCGTCGAACCGCCAATTGAAACGATGATCAAGGCGCTGCAAGAAGCGCTGGCAAGAGCGGAGGCGCGCTGAATTCTTATGCCTATCAGATTTTTCACCGCCGGCGAAAGCCACGGACCGGGCCTCACCGCCATCCTTGAGGGCATGCCGGCTGGCCTGCCGCTCACGGCGGACGACATCAACATGGATTTGCGGCGACGACAGAAGGGCTACGGTTCGGGCGGGCGCATGCAGATCGAGAAAGACGGCATCGTCATCACCGCTGGCCTGATGAACGGCTTGACTACCGGCGCGCCCATCGCCCTGCAAGTGCAAAATCGAGATTTCAAGAGCTGGAAAGAACGCGAAATCAAGCCCATCACGACGCCGCGGCCGGGCCATGCCGATCTGACTGGCGCGGTCAAATATGGCTACCGTGAATTGCGTCTCTCGCTGGAACGCGCCAGCGCCCGCGAAACCACCATGCGCGTGGCCGTCGGGGCGATTTGCAAGCGCTTCCTGGCGGAGTTCGGCATCCGCGTCGACGGCTATGTCTCGCAGCTGGGCGATGTCGTCGCCGATCTCTCCGCCATGCCCCTGGACGAGCGCATCGCCCGCAGCGAAGACAACGACGTTCGCTGCCCGGACGCGGCGGCGGCGGCGAAAATGCACGCTGCCATCCGCCAAGTGAAGATCGACAAAGACACCCTCGGCGGCGTCTTCGAGGTGGTGGCGCGGGGCCTGCCGCCGGGCTTGGGCTCCCATGTGCATTATGACCGCAAGCTGGACGGCAGGCTGGTCGCGGCCATGGTCAGCATCCAGGCGATGAAGGGCGCGGAGATCGGCAGCGCTTTCGCAAACGCCGGCAAACGCGGCTCCGAGGTGCACGACGAAATCATCGTCGACGCGGCGGGCAATCTGTCGCGGCGGACGAACCGGGCGGGCGGCCTGGAGGGCGGCATCACCACCGGCGAGCCGATTGTCGCGCGGGTGGCGATGAAGCCAATCTCCACCATGCTGCGCGGCGCGGACTCGGTCGATTTGGCGACGGGCGAGGCCAGCCGCACCGTCTACGAACGCAGCGATTTCTGCGCATTGCCGCGGGCGGTCCCGGTCGGCGAGGCGATGATGGCGATCGTCCTGACCGAGGCTTTGCAGGAGAAACTCGGCGGCGACAGCATCGGCGAGATGAAACCGCGCTTCGAGAGCCTGCGCCGCAACCGCCTGGAAGACCTGCCCATGGACGACCGCGAGTGGCGCTTTGGATACGAAGTATGAATGACCCGCGCAACATCGTCATCACCGGCTTCATGGGCACGGGCAAGACCACCGTCGGGCGCGTCGTCGCCCGGCTGCTTGGCCGCGATTTCGTCGACATGGACACGGAAATCGAGCTGCGGGCGGGCATGCCCATCGCCCAGATTTTCCGCCGGCATGGCGAAGAACGCTTCCGCGAGCTGGAGCGCAAAGTCGCCTTTGATCTGTCGCTGCGGCATGGCGTCGTGGTCGCGACCGGCGGCGGCGCGCTTGTCAACGACGATCTGCGCGAGCTCATGGCGCGGCGGAGTCTGCTGGTCTGCCTGAACGCCAGCCGAGCCGAGATCCGCGAACGCCTGGCGGAAAACGCCGATCGTCCCCTGGCGGCGGACTGGGAAGTCCATTATTTGGCGCGGCGCGGCGCCTATGCCCGGATACCGCTTCAGATTCAGACAGCGGGCAAGAAACCGCGCGAAGTCGCCGGCGAGATCGTCGCGCTCTTTGAAGGCGCGCTTCATGTGCGGACGGGCGACGATGGCGGCTATCCCATTCACATCGGCGCGGGCACGCTGCGGCGGGTCGCGGAAGACCCCGCCACTTACGGCTTGGCTGATCATGTGGTGCTGGTGACGAACGAGACCGTGGCGCCGCTCTATGGCGAGGACCTGGCGCGGGCTTTGCCCAAGGCGCGGATGATCATCGTGCCCGACGGCGAGGAGTACAAGACCCTGGAGACGGCGCGCCTGGCATACGACCAGCTGCTGCGCTTCGGCGCGGACCGCAACACGACCATCCTGGCGCTTGGCGGCGGCGTCGTCGGCGACACGGCGGGCTATGTCGCGGCGACATTCATGCGCGGCGTCCCGCTGGTGCAAGCGCCCACCACCTTGCTCTCCATGGTGGACTCCAGCGTCGGCGGCAAAGTCGGCGTCGATTTGCCCCAGGGCAAGAACTTGATCGGCGCCTTCAAACAGCCGCGCTCCGTCCTCATTGACACCGATGTCCTGGGTTCGCTGCCGCCCTTGCAATGGCGCTGTGGCATGGCGGAGGTCGTCAAACACGGCTTGATCGCCAATCCCGCGCTGCTGGATTCCGCGCTATGGCAGCCGGAGTCGGCCGAGAGGTTGCTGCGGCTGGCGGTGCAGGTGAAGATCGATGTGGTCGAGGTCGACCCCTACGAACGGGGCATCCGGGCGCATCTGAACCTGGGACACACTTTCGGCCACGCCATCGAGAAAGCCACTGAATACGCCGTGCCGCACGGGGAGGCGGTCGCCATCGGCATCGTCAAGGCGGCCAGGCTCTCCCGCAATCTGGGTTATATCGACAGCTCCCTGGTGGACCGGATACTGAAGACCCTGTGGCAAATCGGCCTGCCCACCGATATCGCCCTGGATGGCGAGCGCTGGTACGCGGCCATGGCCACCGACAAGAAGTGGCAGGGGGGCTTGTCGCGCTTTATCGTCTTGAAGGCGCTGGGCGAGGCCGCCATTGTCAAGGGCTTGCCCAAAGCCGATGTCCTCGCCGTGCTCTAGCCTTGGGGATCGCATCTTATGAACAAAGGCATCTTGCTCCTGCACGGACCCAACCTTAATCTGCTCGGCGCGCGGCAGCCAGAAGTCTATGGAAAGACGAGCCTGGCGGATATCGAGGCCGCCGTCGAGCGCCACCTCGAGCCGTATGCGGTGGAACTGCGCTGCGCCCAATCGAACAGCGAAGGCGCGCTTGTCGACCAGCTGCATGAGGCGCGCCAGTGGGCGGACGGGGTCGTCTTCAACGCCGGCGCCTACACGCATACATCGCTGGCGCTGCGCGACGCGATCGTCTCGATTGAGCTGCCGGTGATTGAGACGCATATCTCCAATGTGCACGGGCGCGAGGCTTTTCGCCACCAATCCATGCTGGCGGGAGTCTGCCTGGGGGTTGTGGCGGGTTTCGGCGCGGACAGCTACCTGCTGGCGGTCGACGCGCTGCTGCGGCACTGGGGGCTGCTGCGCGACTAACTGGTCAGATGCGACGAAGACGGCGCGCCCTTTTTTGGCGAAAAGACCGATAGCCCGGGCGCGCCAAGGCGACTTAAACTTCTCTTTTTGCTTGCACAGCCAGGGTGGCGAGCCCAATGACAAAAGCGGCGGAAGTCCTTCAAGCGGTCGACGAGCAGGCGGTGCGCTTCGTGGCCCTCTGGTTCACCGACATCACCGGCTTGGTGAAGAGCGTCATGATCCCGGCCCGCGAGCTGGAAAATGTCATTGAGAATGGCTCGCACTTCGACGGCTCCGCCATTGAGGGTTTCGCCCGCGTCGCCGAAAGCGACATGGTCCTGGCGCCGGATGTGTCCAGCTTCGTCGTCTTGCCCTGGACCGAGGGGCCAGAAAAGACCGCCCGGCTCATTTGCTCGATACGCACCCAAAGCGGCGAGCCATTCATCGGCGACCCGCGGAGCTTGATGATCAAGGCACTGGACCAGGCGCGGAGCATGAATCTGCGCTTCAAGACCGGCATGGAACTGGAGTTTTTCCTCTTCCCGCTGGGCGCGGACGGGCTGCCGCTGCTGGACGCCAACAACGACAGAGCCGGCTACTTCGATATTCCCGACGATCCGATTCGCGCGATGCGGCGCAAAATGCTGCGGGCGCTGGACTCCATGGGCATCCGCGTCGACTCGACTCACTCGGAGACGGGCAGCGGCCAGCATGAAATCGATTTTCAATACGATGACGCGCTGCGCTCGGCCGACAACATCTTGACGGCGCGCATCGCCTTGAAGACGATTGCCCGCAAATTCAGGTACCACTGCACTTTCATGCCGCGGCCCCGGGTGGACTTGCCCGGCTCCGGCATGCACACGCATCAAAGCCTGCACGACGCCGAAAGCGGGGTCAACCTCTTCGCCGACGCCCAAGGCGAATATGGCTTGTCCGAGGTGGCGCGCTATTTCCTGGCGGGTCAGCTGGAGCACGCCCAGGCGATGTGCGCCGTGCTCGCGCCCCTGGTCAATTCATACAAGCGCCTCGGCACGAGTTTTGAAGCGCCGGTCAATGTCACCTGGGCGCATGTCAACCGCAGCGCGCTCATCCGCGTCCCCAGCACCGCCCCCGGCAAGGAGTATCACACCCGCCTGGAGCTGCGCTGCCCCGACCCGACTGCCAACCCCTACCTGGCGATGGCGGTCATGCTGCAGGCGGGCCTGGACGGAATCCGACACAAAATGCCCTTGGCGGATCCGATGGAAGAGACCTTGATGCAGGGCATGCCGGGCCGGATGCGGCAAATTGAAGTGCTGCCTCATTCGCTGGAAGAAGCCCTGGACGCCCTCAGCGAGGACGATGTCATCCTCAGCGCCCTCGGTCCCTATGTCAGCGACCGTTACATCGCGGCGAAGCGCCAGGAGTGCGCCGAATACAATCGCCAGGTGACGCAATGGGAGATCCGGCGTTATCTCAGCCGCTTTTGACAATCGCCCCGTGAATGCGGCGCACCGCCTCGCGCGAGTCTCGCAAGGGCAGCGCCAGCGTGAGGCTGCAATTTGAGGCGCCCAGGGCGAGCCCGTAAACTTCGATATCATGCAGCCGCTCCAGCGCTTGGCTCAAGAGGGCCGGCGCCCGCCCCAATCCCGCGCCGATGACGCTGACCAAGGCGACGGTTTCGATCTCCCAGGGCATCTTTTCCGGATAATCTTCCATCTTCGCCTCGAGCGCGCGCTGCAGGCGGTCGACGCCGTCGATGCCGATGCTGGTCGGGATGACGAGGCAGAGGAAGCTGCTGCCGCTGGATTGCGACGCAATGAGGGCCTCGGAGCGCATGCCCAGAGTCTTGAAGAGCGTATTGCCCACCAGCCGCGTCACCCCGGCCAGCGAGCCGCTCGCCTGCCGCCGCAATGCCAAGCCCTGCACCGAAGTCACCGCTTTGATGGCGGGCTGGCTCTCGCCCCGGGGCCGGGCGACCAGGCTGCCGGTCGCGCCGGGCTGGAAGATATTCTTGATGCGCAGCGGCAGCTCCCGCTCCGCCAATGGGGCGATCATGCGGGCGTGCAACACTCGAGCGCCAAAATACGCCAGCTCGGCCGCCTCGTCGTAACCGAGCCGGGCGATGACGCGGGCGCTGTCGATCTCGCGCGGGTCGGCGCTCATCATGCCGTCCACATGCGTCCAGATCCACAATTCGTCCGCCCCGAGCAGCGCGCAGACGACGGAAGCGGTGTAGTCGGCGCCGCCACGGCCCAGGGTGGTGGTCTTGCCATCGACGGTCGCGCCGATGTAGCCGGTGATGACGGGGATCATGTCTCGCGCCAGCATCGGCTGCAGCAGGCTCCGCGCTCTCTTCGCAGTCAGCTCCAGATCCGGGTTGGCGTTGCCATGCAGGGCGTCGGTGATCAAGACATCGGCCCCGTCGACGGCGACGCCGCGAATCTGTTTCTGGCGCAGGGAGGCGGCGATGATGCGGGCGGAGAGGCGTTCGCCCAAAGCCACGACGCTATCCACGCGCATCGGCGAGAGCTCGTCGTGCAGGCTGCTGGCGATCGCCGCGCATTGATCCAGCATGTCGGTGAGCAGCTGGTCAATATCGGCGAGCAGGGTGCCGCGCTCGGCTCGATCCAGCGGCAGCTTGTCGATCAATGCCAGATGGCGCGACCGCAGATTGGCGGCGATCCGGCGGTAACCGCGCTGGTTGTCGATCCGCGCCAGCTGCGCCGCTTCCAGCAGCATGTCCGTGACCCCGTCCAATGCCGAGACCACGACCAGCAGATCGTCCCAGCGTTCGGCCTCGGCCGCGATGATGCCCAGGACTTGCGCAACCGCGCCGGATGTGCCAAGCGCGGAACCGCCAAATTTCATCACCAGCGCGCTCATGAGCCTGCCAACTCGCCTCCTGGCGCCGGTCCCGCGGGGCTGCCAGCGCCTCGCCAATACGCGCCCCTTGTTCGCATTCTAGCAACAGCGGCCTTTGCTAGACAAGCGAGCCCGGACATTCCCTGACGGTTTGTATTGCCAGCGCGCCGCATTTCAAGTACAGTTACTGGCGTTTCAAAGAGGCGAGATGCGCGGATTACCGGCGCGAGGCTCGGTCAAAAATGGCGACTGCGGCGATGGAACGAAGCGAACTTGTGGCGGGCGTGCGCTTTCAGAAAATCGGCAAGCTTTATCATTTCGATTATTCCAGCCATCCGGGGCTGAAGCAGGGCGACTATGTCATTGTCGACACCCGCCGCGGCCGGCAGATGGGCCAGGTGATGGGTTTCACGACGCCCGAGGCGGAGCGCCAGACGCGCAAGATCCTGCGTCCGGCCACGCCGCGGGACCTCGTTCTGCGCCAGCATTGGGAAGAGCAGCAAGAAGAAGCGCTTGAGACTTGCCGTGAATCGGCCGCCAATCTGCGCCGCATGGCTGAGGTCAAGTTTGCCGCAGCCCAATACAATTACGACGGCAGCGTGGTGACTTTCCTCTTCAGCGCCGAACAAAAAATCGACGCTTCCGTGTTGCAAAAGCGATTGCAGCGCAGGTTCGACGCCCGCGTCGAAATGCGGCAGATCGGCCCCCGCGATGTCGCCAAGCTGATGGGTGGCTTCGGCGCTTGCGGCATCGAGCGCTGCTGCAGCACCTTCCTCACCGATTTCAGTCCGATCTCGATCAAGATGGCGAAGGCGCAAGGCATCTCGCTGAACCCATCCGAGATCACCGGCATGTGCGGGAGATTGCGCTGCTGTCTGGTGTATGAGTACGAGCAATATGTGGAAGCGCGCAGCAAGCTGCCGCGGCGCAACAAACGCGTCGGCACCCCCCATGGCGAGGGACGCGTGCTGGACCAGCTGCCCCTGCGCGACGCCGTCTTGGTCGATGTCGGCGAAGGCGTCCGTAAAGTGGTGACCCGCGACGACATCATCCCGCTGGAAGAATTCCGCAAACTTGCGGAGAAGGCGCAGTCTCCCTGCGACAAACACGGCGACGGCAGCTGCGACTGTGGCATGCCGCCCGGCCAGCGCCAGGCCGACCGCGTCAAAGCACAGCGCGAGCCAGAGCGCAAACCGCCGCCAGCCAAGCCAGCCAAGGTCGAAGCCGCTCCAAGCGAAAAGACCGAGAGCCCGGCCGAAGACAAACCGCGGCGACGTCGTTCGCGCCGTTCTCGCGGGCGATCAGGCGAAGGCGGGCAGCCCGCCAAGCGACGCCGGGGCCGACGCCGGGGCGGCCGCCGCTCCAACCGGGGCGCGGATCAAAGCGGCGGCGAAAGCGGGAAGAACTGATCTCATGGCAGAGTCGGCCGAACATGCGGAGCAATGCCCGCGGCGCGTGCTTGGCGTGTTCGCGCATCCCGACGACCCGGAATTCTTCGCCGGGGCGACCTTCGCCAAGTGGGCCATTGATGGCGCGGAAGTTTACTATGTCATCGCAACCAGCGGCGACAAAGGCAGCGCCGTCCCCGACATGACCCAGGAGCGGCTGGCCGAGTTGCGCGAAGACGAGCAGCGCGCGGCTGCAGCCGCCCTCGGCGTCAAAGATGTCGTCTTCCTGCGCTACAAAGACGGCGAGCTCTTCCCCACTTTGGAGTTGCGCCGCGACGTTACGCGCATGATCCGCCTTAAGAAGCCGGATATCGTCGTCACCCTGGATCCGACGCTGTGGTACGGGCGTCGCGGCGGCATCAACCACCCCGATCATCGCGCCATCGGGGCGGCCACCCTCGAAGCAGTTTTTCCAACCGCCCGCGATCGTCTCAACTTCATCGAGCATGAGCGCGACGAAGGCTTGTCGACGCACAAAGTCGGCGCGGTCTACATCGCTGGCGCCGCCGAGCCAAACCTGACCGTCGATGTGAGCGACGCCGTCGAGCGGCAGATCGAAGCGCTGCGGGCGCACAAGACCCAGATATCGGACATGGACAAACTGGCGGAGCGGATCCGCGAGCGCTCGCTGGACCCGGACGCGCCGCCGGAGTACCCACGCCGCATTGAACGATTTCGCGTAATCCACATGAGGTGAAGGCATGAGCCTGGACTTTCTGGCTGCGGGGGAAGCGCTGCGCGACGAGCTCATCGCCCGCCGCCGCGACTTTCATCAGCACCCGGAGCTCGCTTTCGAGGAACACCGCACGGCTGGCATCGTCGCCGACGAGCTCAACCGCCTCGGCCTCGAGACTCAGACCGGCGTCGGCAAGACTGGCGTCATCGGCATCCTGGAAGGCGCCGGCGACGGACCCACCGTGCTCTACCGCGCCGACATGGACGCCCTGCCAGTTCACGAAGAGAATGAAACCGACTATGCGTCGCTGGCTGATGGCAAGATGCACGCCTGCGGCCACGATGGCCACACCGCCATCGCCCTGGGCATCGCCAAGGTGCTTTCGGCGCGTCGCGATTCCCTTGGCGGGCGCGTCAAATTCGTCTTTCAGCCGGCCGAGGAAGTCGGCGGCGGCGCGGTATCCATGATCGCCGAAGGCGCGTTGGAGAATCCGACGCCCGATGTCAGCCTGGGCATTCACTTGTGGAATGACCTGGAAGTGGGCACGGTCAGCGTGGTGGATGGTCCGACGATGTCCGGCGCGGGCGTTTTCGAAATCACGATCAATGGCAAAGGCGGGCATGGGGCCATGCCGCATCAGACGGCCGATCCCATTGTCTGCGCCGCCCAGGTGATCGTCGCCCTGCAATCCATCGTCAGCCGCAATGTCGACCCGCTGGACATGGTCGTCATCTCCATCGGCACGATTCAAGGCGGCAGCGCGCGCAACATCATCCCGCAGTCGGTCACCTTTAACGGCTCCTTCCGGCTCTTCCGCGAAGAGACCCGGGAGCTGGTCAAGCAACGCATCCAGGCGGTGGCGGAAGGCGTCGCGGCGGGCATGGGCTGCGCGGCCGATGTGAAATTTGGCCTGGGCATCGGCGCGGTGGTGAACGACGCGGATGTGGCGGCGCGGGCGCGCACGGTCTTCGCCCGGCATGGCGACGCCCTGACCGTGGCGCGGCAGCCCTGGATGGCCTCGGAAGATGTCGGCTTGTTCATGGAGCGCAACCCCGGCGCCTACTTGCTCGTCGGCTCCGCCAATCGCGCGCGCAAGCTGGATTACCCGCATCATCATCCGCGATTTGACTTTGACGAGGATGTGCTGCCCCTGGGCGTCGGGATGATGTCCGCCCTGATCGCTGATTACCTTGGGGACGCCGGCTAAATGGAAGCGCAGTCGCCCTTTTCCTGGCACAGCGCCAATGGCTGGATTGTCCTGGCGGGTCCGCCGGACGCGCTCAGCGAAGCCCGAGCCGCCGCCTTGAGCCGCGCCAGCGACCTGGGCGCCGTCGCCTATGTTTCAATGGCGGCCGACCTGGGCGACGCGCTGATGGATGATTTCGCGGAGTTGGGCGCGCCAACCGGCTATCTGGTGGACCTGGAAGAGAGCGACAGCAACGCCATCTACGAGCGATTGAGCGGCGCTGGCATGATCGTCCTGGAAGCGGGCGGGCAGGCGGCTCAGCTGCTGCGGCTCATGCGCGGCACAGCCGGGCACGCCATCAAAGCGGCGCTTGAGTTGGGCGCGCTCGTCATGTTTGAAGGGGAAGCGGCCGCCATCGCCGGGGAGCGGGTCGCCGTGGCTGGCGGCGCCAAGGGACTGTGCCTGGTCGAGAGCGCCATCATCGCGCCGGCTGAAGACAGCGCCCTCGAACACGCGGCGGCGCGGCAAGTCTACGGCGATTCGCCGGATCTTGTTTACATCGGCTTGCCAGCAGGCTCGGCCCTGGCTCTGGGACCGGCGGGGCAAATCCAGACTTGGGGACCGGCCCGCGCTGTCATTGGCCTGGGCGACCCGACCCGCGGCAAGTGGACTTCCGAAGCGGAAAAACGCGGGCGGACGCCACAGCTCACGCGCGCTTAATCTTGTTGACATCAAGGCTTGAGCGGCAGTCTGGCTGACGAGGCGGCGTATGCAGTCCAAGACAGGCAAGCGACGAAGATGAAGTAGGTCAGGATGCCAATCACGATTATCATCGGCGCGCAATGGGGCGACGAAGGCAAAGGGCGGGTAGTCGACTGGCTGGCCGCATCGGCCGACATCGTGGCGCGTTACGCTGGCGGCGACAACGCCGGGCACACGGTCGCGCTGGACGGCGAAGTTTACAAGCTGCATTTGATTCCCTCCGGCATCTTGCACAGCCGCGTCGTCTCGGTCATGGGCAACGGCATGGTGATCAACCCGGTGAACCTGGTGCGGGAGATCCAGGCACTGAGCGCCCTGGGCATCGACATCAGTCCGGAGCGGCTGCTCATCAGCGCGCGCGCCCACATCATCACTCCCGCCCATGTCGCGCTGGACGCCGCCAAAGAGCGCTCCCTGGGCGACTCCAAAATCGGCACCACCTTGCGCGGCATCGGACCGGCTTACCTGGACAAAACCGGGCGCGCCGGCATCCGCGCTGGCGACATGCTGCTCGACATTGAAGACTACGCCGATCGCCTGGAAGCAGCTATCGAAAGCAGCAATGCGGCGCTGCGCTCCCAAGACATGCCGGAGCTGAATCCGCGAGAGGCCGCCGAGAGTTATCTGGACGCGGCCGCTTTCCTGCGCCCTTTCATCAAAGATGTTTCCGTCTATCTTTACGAGGCGCTGCGGGCGGGCAAGCGAGTCGTCTGCGAGGGCGCCCAGGGCACCCTGCTTGATGTCGATCATGGCAGCTACCCCTTCGTCACCAGTTCGTCGCCGACGGCCGGCGGCGCCTTGACAGGCCTGGGCGTGGGTCCGCTCTTCGTCGAGAAGGCACTGGGCGTGGCGAAAGCTTTCAGCACCCGCGTCGGCGGCGGTCCCATGCCAACCGAGCTGGATGGCGAGCTCGCCGGGCGGCTGCGCGGCAGCGGCGCCAACTTCTGGGACGAATTCGGCACGACCACCGGCCGACCGCGACGCTGTGGCTGGCTGGATTTGGTCATGCTGCGCTACGCCGTCTGCGTCAACGGCTTGAGCGAGCTGATGCTGACTAAACTGGACATTCTCTCCGGCTTCGACGAACTGAAATTGGCGGTCGCCTACGAAATAGACGGCCAGCGCCGCGAATATCCGCCAGTGACCAACGAGCAGCTGGAGCGCGCGCGCCCGATTTACGAGAGCTTGCCCGGCTGGACGGAAGACATCACTGCCTGCCGGCGCTTCGACCAATTGCCCGCGGCCGCCCAGGGCTACATCGATCGAGTCAGCGCGCTCTGCGATGTGCCGATCGACTGCGTCAGCGTGGGACCGGAGCGCGATCAGCTGGCGACCAGGAGCGGCGATCCAGCCCTGGCGGACCTGCCTTGAGCTTGCGCGGCGCTGGCAAGCGGTGTACAATGCCGGCGAACTCGGCGATTGCGGGAGCAGAGGCATGAAAGCATTGGGCGCGCTGGCATTGGTCTTCGTCGTTCTCTTGGCGGGCGGCGCAATCAGCTCAAATTTGCTCTCGTCAGACATCGCTATCCAGCAGACCCTGCACCCCAGTGGCGATTTCCTCACCGCCACGCCCGATCAAGCGGTCGCCTTCATCTTGGTCACTGGCTTCATCCTCTTCAATGTGCTCGGCGCGGGCTTGACGCTGATGATCGTTTTCTGGCTGCTGAACCGTCAAGTGACCGCCGTGCGCCAAGAATCCGCCGCTTGACCAGTCGCCACGCGTGCAGGCGCGCCGTTAGCTTTTCATGACCAAGGGCGAAGGCAGGTCAACGCGTCGGACGCGCATGCTCCTGGCTGGGGTCGCGCTGCTTGTTGGCTTGGCCTTCATCTTGCTCATCTTCCTCATCAATCTCGCGACGTCGCCGCCCGACTCTGGCGAAATCGACAGCGAAGCTTATCGCTCCGAATTGCGATCCGCGCTCATGGGGGCCGACGAACTCGTTGGCGAGAAGCTGATCCGGCAGAGCGACTGCGCTCATTGTCATATCTCCGGCGACGGCAGCGACGCGCCCCTTTTCGATGGCATCGGCGATATCGCCAAAACGCGCCGACCGCCGCTGGACGCCGCCCAGTATCTCTACGAGGCCATCCTCTATCCCGCCGTCCACATAGTCGACGGCTACCCCAACGCCATGCCCGCTTACGACGGACGCCTGGAGCAAGAAGACCTGGGCCACATGATTGCATTCCTGCTCGCGCAGACCAGCAACGCTACGGGCTAGGCTCTCATGGCACTGGATGTCTTCAGCATCTCGGCTCTGGTTGATGAGTTTCGCGGGGCGCTCGTCGGCGGGCGCGTGCAAGATGTCATCGATGTGGACGCGCTTTCCATCGGGCTCGAGATCTACGCCAGCGGGAAACGCCACTACCTGCTGCTGTGCGCCGAGGCCAGCCAGCCGCGAGCCTGCTTGAGCGAGACGAAACTGCGCCGGGGCGCCCCCAGACCAAGCCAGCTGGGCTTGCTGCTGCGCCGTTATGTCGAAGGCGGGATCGTCACCGGAGCGAGCCAGCCGCCATGGGAGCGCCTGCTGGAGCTGGAGATCGAGTCGCGCGACGGCGCCTTCCGCCTCATCGCCGAGCTCATGCCGCGCCGGGCAAATGTGTTGCTGGTGCGGGAAGGGCGGATTGTGGATTGCCTTAACCGCGTCGGTCCGCAGCAGAATCGGGTGCGCTTGAGCTTGCCTAATCACGATTACGCGCCGCCGCCGCCCCTCCGCGAGCAGCTGGACCCGGCTCGCCTCAGCGAAGCGGATTTGGCTGAGCTGCTGCGCAAGGCGCCCAAAGCATCGACTCCGGCCTTTCGCGCGCTGCCCGGGCGAGTCCTGGGTATGAGCCCGCTGCTGGCGAAAGAGGTCGTCTTCCGCGCGACAGGCGATCCGACAAGCAAAGCCCGCGACGCCGAAGCGGCCGCGCTCTACGCCGCCTTTCAGGAATTGCTGCCGCCGCTGCTGAATCGTCAGTGGAGGCCCGGCATCGGCAGCCAGGCTGGCGTCCCCAGCGTCGCCTGCGTCTTTCCCCTGCGGCAGATGGAATGGCGGGATTGCGCCACGATCAGCCAAGCCATCAGCCGCTTTTTCGGCGCGATCACCAGCGGCGACGCCTACGAAGCCGCCAAGAAACCGGTGCGGCGCGCTATCAAGACTGCCAAATCCAGGCTGGAAGCGAAAGCGGCCTCGCTTGAAAGCGGACTGCGCGACGACAAAGATCTGGAACGCCTCAAGCAGTCTGGCGAGCTCATCCTCGCGTATCAGCGCGCGATCGCCAGCGGGCAAAACGCACTGCGCGCCCAATATGAAGCCGACGCGCCAGCCTTGGTCATCCCGCTCGACCCCGCCCGCAGCCCGCTGGAAAACGCGCAGCGCTACTTCCGCCGTTACGACAAAGCCAAGTCGGCGCGGCGGAGCCTGCCCGGCCTGGTCCAGGAGACTCGGCTGGAAGCGCGATTCCTGGAACAGCTGAGCAGCGACCTGGAGCTGGCGGCGAACTGGCTGGAGATTGATGATGTGATCCAGAATCTGCAGGAGCGCGGCCACTGGCAGGGGGAGCGGCGTCGGCGGATGGGGGGCGGGCGCGCCGGCCCGCTGCGGGTCGTGAGTCGCGATGGCTATGTCGTCTGGGTGGGGCGCAACAGCCGCCAGAACGCCCAGCTGACCTTCAAGCTGGCGCGGGCCGACGACATTTGGCTGCACGCCCGGGATGTGCCCGGCGCGCATGTCGTCATCCGCAACGACGGCAGGCGAATCCAGGACGCGCTGATCGAAGCGGCCGCGGCTGTGGCAGCCTGGCACAGCGCCCGGCGCAGCGATTCCAGCGTCCCCGTCGATTACACTCGCGTCAAGTATGTACGAGCCATCAAAGGCGCCGGACCGGGCATGGCCAGTTACCGCAACGAACGCACGCTCCTCGTCCGCCCGCGCGACGAAAGCGTCCTTAAGTGAGGCGACCGCGCCTCAGTCGACTGCCAGCGCGCGCTCCAAAGCCGCCAGCACTTGCTCGGGGCTGATCTCGCGCAGGCAGGGATGGCAGGCCGGATCGTCGCCGCGCCAATCGAGAATGCGACAGGGCCGGCAGCCAATCTCCGCAGTAACGACAGCCTGCCGCCGGCGATCGCCCCAGGGCGCGAACTCGAGCGGATCGGCGGGGCCAAAGAGCGCGACAGTCGGCCGGCCGACGGCAGAGGCCAGGTGCAGCGCGCCATTGTCCGGTCCAGCGACAGCGAGCGCGGATTTGAAAAGCGCCGCCAACTGGCCGACGGTCGTCGCGCCGGCGGCGATCGTGGCGGGCCTTTGCATGGCGGCGGCGATTTCCTGGCAGAGCGAGATTTCGTTTTTAGCGCCAGTCAAGACGACGGCGGCTTGATAGCGGCTTGCGGCGCGATCGGCGACCCGCGCCCAGCCCTCGCCAGTCCACAGTTTGCTGGCCGCCCCCGCGCCGGGATGGATGCAGATGAAGACTTGATCGCGGCTCACTCCCCAGTCCGCCAATAGCGCGCTGACCGCGTGCATGTCGGCCTGTCTCGGAGTGAATTCCAGCTGAAGCGCGGCGGACGGCGGACCGGCAAAGCGCTCGACCAGGCGCATATTCCGCTCGACGGCATGGACGCGTTCCAGAGGCTGGGCGACCGTCAAGAAGGGGCGGACGGCCGGCGTATCGTAGCCGATTCGCTCCGGGATGCCCGCCAGCCAGGCCAGCAGCGCGCCCCACCAGTGGTCTTGCCGCATGACGATGGCGCTGTCGTAGCCAATGCGCCGCAGCCGGCCCGCCCATTGAAAGGCCAGGCGATATGGATTGCCCATGCTGGAGTCGCCGCGCTGGAAGCCGGGAAATGGCAGCGTGATCACGCGCTCGATCTCGGCGTAATTCGCCAGCAGCTCGGCGTTGGCGAGGCTGCAAAGCGCGTGGATGGCCAGCTCCGGGCGGCTGCGCTTAAGGGCTTGTATGGCGGGCGTCGCCAACAATGCGTCTCCCAAGTGATCCGGGCGGATGACCAGCAGGCGCTTGGTTTCTCCCCGACCAGAGGGCATTGGAGCGCGGGCGGCGAAACGCAGCAGGGCGTCCCGCAGCTGATGCCGGCGCGAGCGGCGATGCAGCGCTTCCGCCATGCGCCGGTTGCGGGCGACGAGCGAATCTCTATCCAAGGCCGAGCTCCGCATACGCCCGCAGCAATCGCGGCATCAGCGCCGACCAGTCATAATGGCGCGTCGCCAGTTCCTGCGCGCGTTCGCCCAGGTCCCGCCTGCGCGTTTCATCGCCCAGCAGCAGCGCGATTTCCCGGGCAAAGGCGGGCGCGTCGTCGGCGATGACAAGGGCGTCGCGCAGCGCGTCGCTCAAGCCGGCCGCGCCGACGGGGGTCGACGCTACCGCGCAGCCGGCCGCCATCGCCTGCAAGAGCTTGAGTCGCGTGCCGCTGCCCATGCGCAAGGGCGCGACATAGACCGCCGCTTGATGCAAATGCGGCTGCACAGCCTCCACCCAACCGGTGATCTCGACGCCTGCGTCCTGTGCCAGCGCTTGCAGCCGCGGATGTGGGTTGCGCCCGACGACTCGCAGCCGAATTCGCCTCTCGTGCTGGCGCGCCAGCGGCAATATCGACCGGCAGAGCCATTCGATGGCGTCGACATTGGGGCGGTAATCCATTTTGCCGCTGAAGACCAGCAGCTTCGGGTCGCGCTTGTTGCCGGGCGGCGGCGCGTAGTCCGCGGCGTTGACGCCGTTTGGCAGTACGAAGCAAGGCGCTCCGTCATGCGCGCTCAAGAAGCGGCGGTCTTCGTCGCTCACGGCGATGACAGCGTCGACGCAGCGGCAGATTTCGCGCTCGAAACGGGTCAGACGGCGCCCCTGAATCGTCGAATACAGGGCGGCGGGCAGGCGACGCGGATCGCGCCGATCGACAGCCGCGATGAGCCGCTGCAGCTCGGCTTCGGCGTTGAGCGCGTCGTAGACGACCTTGGCGCGCTTGCGCTGCTGGAGGATGAGCTCCGCGTAGCAGCCCAGCTCAAGCCCGGAGAATTGAATGAGGTCGAAGTCGCTTTCATGCAGCAGCCGCCCCAGTGCCTGTGCAAAGTCCGGGCTGTGCAGGCGCAGTTCCATGTCCGCGCTGTCGCCGCGCGCAAGCTGCAGCAGCCGCGTCGCTTTGCCGCGCCGGGGCAGGCCAACCGCCTCGACCGTGTCGCAGAGCTTCCACAGTGGATTCGACGCGTCGATTTCGGGCTGGTCGGCGAAGCTCAAGAGCGAGACTCGATGCCCGGCCGCATGCAGGCCGCGCAGGATGCCGATGTTGCGCAGCGCCGCGCCCGACTCGCTCGGGTAGGGCAGGTCCGGCGTGAGCAGCAGGATCTTCATGGCGCTCTCAGCGGAGGACGGCGTCATAGGCGTCCAGGATTTGGCTTGCCGTGTCGCGCCAGCGAAACTTGGCTGCCCGCTTCAAGCCGGCCGCGCTTTGCCGCCGCCGCCAACCCTCGTCGCTCAAGACTCTATGCAGCGCCGCCGCAATCGTGGCCGGGTCTTGCGGATCGACCAGCGCGCCGACATCGCCGACGATTTCCGGCAAAGAGGCGACCCGGCTGACTATCGGGACCGTGCCGCAAGCCATCGCCTCCAGCGCGGGCAAGCCAAATCCCTCGTAGAACGATGGCATTGCCAATGCCCGGGCATGATTGTACAGGGCGGGCAGCTGGGCGTCCTCTACGCCATGTTTGATGATCAAGTTCTCGCCGAGGCCGACCGCGCGCAATTCCGCCAGCAGCGGCTCGTAATGCCAGCCAGGGTTGCCAGCCAAAACCAGCCTGGGCGCCTCCGGCAGCGCTTGTTTGAGGTCGCGCCAGGCACGGGCCAGCCCAAGCAAATTCTTGCGCGGCTCCAGCGTGCCGACGAAGAGGATGAATTCGCCGGGCAAGCCGAGCTCGCGCATGATGGCTTCGCTCTTGGAGCGCGGCAGCGGCTGAAAAGCCTCGTCGACGCCGTGCAGCTGGACCGAGATTTTGTCGGCCGGCGCGCCCAGCATGTCGACGAGATCGCGTTTGGTCGCCCGGCTGACCGCCAGGATGTGGTCGGCGCGCTGTATCGACGCGCGGATTTGTCCGCTGTAGTAGCGGCGGCTGTCGGCGGTGAGATAGTCCGGAAAATGCAGGAAACTCAGGTCGTGCACGGTGATGATGTGGCGGCGAGCGGCGCGATGAGGCGCGATAAAATCCGGGCTGTGCAAGAGATCAAAGCGGTGGCGGCTCAATTCCAGCGACAGGACGGCTCGCTCCAGGCGATGGTGCGGCGGCGTCCAGACTTTGGCGGAGCGAAACGCGCGGGAAAGTGGCGCGCCCGCTTTGCGGCTCTGCAAGATGGTCAGGTTTAGTTGGGGCTGTAGCGCTTCGAAGGCTTTGATGATCGCGCTGGTATACCTGCTGATGCCGCCGACGCGGTAATGAGTCAAGCGGGCATCGATTCCGATATGTGCCATGCGGCGAGTATAGCGGTATCATTCGGCCTGCGCCAGCGGCAAGGGAGAGCGGCATGAAGCGATACGATGTGGTGACCTTTGGCGAATCGATGATGCGCTTGACGCCGCCCGGCTACGACCGCATCGAGCAGACGCGGAGCTTCGACATCTGGGTGGGCGGCACAGAATCCAACACGGCCGTCGGTTTGGCGCGGCTGGGCATGCGGGTCGCCTGGCTGTCGCGCTTGCCGGCGACGCCGATGGGGCGCTACATCAGCAACCGAGTCAGCCAGTACGGCGTCGATGTGAGCCAGGTTGTCTGGGCGGGCGACGCCGAACGGCTGGGCATCTATTTTCACGAAAAAGCCCAAGCGCCGCGATTCAGCGAAATCATTTACGACCGCGCCAATTCCGCCATGAGCCGCATGCAGCCCGGGCACCTGCCAGATGGTCTCTTCGAAAGCGGCGTCGCCGATTTGCTGCATGTGACCGGCATCACCCTCGCCATCAGCGAAAGCGCGCGCGCAACAGTCTACGAGGCCCTGGGCCGGGCGAAGGCGGCCGGCTGGCGGCTGAGCTTCGACACGAATTATCGCAGCAAACTCTGCAGCGGCGAAGAAGCGGCGCAGATCTGCCACCGCGCCATGAACCTGGCGGATGTCGTATTCTGCCCCTTGAGCGACTACCGCGTCATGTACGGCGACGCAAGCGCGGACGAGGCACTGGAAGACCTGGCGGCGCGCTACCCGGATACGCTGATCGTCATGACCCTGGGTGCGGATGGCGCGCAAGCCAGGTCTCCCGACGGGCAGGTCCTGCGGCAAGCCATCATCGAGGCGGGCGAGCTGGGACGCATTGGCGGCGGCGACGCTTTCGCGGCCGGCTTCCTCTACGCCTGGCTGCGACGCGGCGATTTGGCGCTGGCGCTGAAATGGGGCGCGGCGATGTCGTCTTTGAAATACACCATCCCGGGCGATCTGCCCCTGGTGGACAAGGCGGCCGTGGCGGCATTGGTCGCGGGTGGAGCTGGCGGCGGGCTGATTCGCTGACAGTCGAAGCAATGGCGGGTCGCGCGACAAACGGCGAGTTCCCGGTTGCGCTAGCCGGTCGTTTTTCCAATCCCGCCTTCTGCCTTTCGGGGACAGCGAGGCCTTTGTATGCGACGATGCCTCGCTCAAGCTGCGTGCCTTGCCTTGCGCGGCGCTGGATACGCTACGGAGCGCGATTGCTATGGCGGATGGGGCGCGCCTGCCCTATAATCGCGCGATTATGCCACTGACCGCCAGCGCTTTCCCCATATGACAGCCGCCGACTCCGAGCGACGCCATCCCTTCGCGCGTCTGCTGAATTACGCCTCGGCTTACAAGCGGCGCGTGGCTTTGGCGACCCTCTACTCTGTGCTTGGCAAAGTCTTCGATATCATGCCGCCGCTGCTGATCGGCATGGCGGTGGATATCGTGGTCGAGCGGGAAGCGTCGCTGTTGGGGCGGCTGGGCATTGCCGACCTCTCGCTGCAGCTGCTCGTCCTCGGTTTCGTCACGCTGCTGGTCTGGACACTCGAGTCCGTCTTCGGTTACATCCAGCGCATTTACTGGCGCAACCTGGCGCAGTCCATCCAGCACGACTTGCGGGTCGACGCCTTCGATCATGTGCAGCATCTGGAAATGGCGTACTTTGAAGATCAAAGCACGGGCGGCTTGATGGCGGTCTTGAACGACGACATCAACCAGCTGGAGCGCTTCCTCGATATCGGCGCCAACGATGTCGTGCAGATCCTGACCACGGTGCTCGTCATCGGTGGCATCTTCTTCTTCATCGCGCCCAGCGTCGCCTGGATGGCGCTCGTGCCCATGCCCTTCATCATCTGGGCGTCGATGCGCTTCCAGAAATTGCTGGCGCCGCGCTATCTGGCGGTCCGCGAGCAGGTCGGCGTCATCAACCATCACCTTGCCAACAGTTTGAGCGGAATCGCCACCATCAAGAGCTTCACCGCCGAAGCCTACGAGACCCTGCGGCTGCGCGTCGACAGCGACGATTATGTGGAGCGCAACCGCCGCGCCATCCGCCTCAGCTCCGCCTTCACGCCGATGATTCGCATGGTCATCGTCTGCGGCTTCATCGCCATCACAGTCGCCGGCGGCCAGCTGGTCTTTGAAGGCAGGCTCGAAATCGGCGCGTACAGCGTACTCATCTTCATGACGCAGCGCTTGCTCTGGCCTCTGACTCGGCTGGGCGAGACCTTCGACCAATATCAGCGGGCGATGGCTTCGACCATTCGCATCCTCGACTTGCTGGCGATCCAGTCGTCCATCAACGACGGCGACGAGTGGCTGCCGCTGGCGCAGGTGCGCGGCCACATGCGCCTTGATGATGTCGATTTCGCCTACAGCGACGGGCGGCAGGTCATCCGCGGTTTGAGCCTGGACATCCCGGCTGGCGACACAGTGGCGATCGTCGGGGCGACTGGCGCCGGCAAGAGCACGATCATCAAGCTGCTGCTGCGCTATTACGATGTCTGCGGCGGCGGCGTGACTCTGGACGGGCGCGACCTGCGCAGCCTGAAGCAGCGCGACATCCGCGGCGCCATCGGCCTGGTCAGCCAGGATGTCTTCTTGTTTCACGGCAGCGTGCGCGAGAACATCGCCTATGGCAGCGAAAAGGCGACCATGGAGCGCATCATCGACGCAGCCAAAACCGCCGAAGCCCACGAATTCATCCTCGACTTGCCCCAAGGCTACGACACGATTGTCGGCGAGCGGGGCCAGAAACTCTCCGGCGGGCAGCGTCAGCGCCTGTCTATCGCGCGCGCCCTGCTCAAAGATCCGCCGATCCTCATCCTGGACGAGGCGACTTCCTCAGTCGACAACGAGACCGAAGCGGCCATCCAACGCTCGCTGGAGCGCATCGTCATCGGGCGAACGACCATCGTCATCGCCCATCGCCTGTCGACCGTGCGCAAAGCCGATGTGATTTATGTGCTGCAGAATGGCAGCCTGCTCGAGCGCGGCCGACACGACGAGCTGCTGCGGCTCAACGGCTTGTACGCCGCTTTATGGCGGGTGCAGACGGGCGAAAGCCTGCTCCTGGAGCGCGCTCGCTAGCGGACCTTCGCCAACAGGCCGTCCACCACTTTCATGTTGTCCACCGCGTCAGATGCCGGAAAGCGCGGCGCCCGCCCCTGGAGCAGCGCGTCGGCGAAGTCCTCGACCATCAGCTGGTGCTGGTCGACGGCGGGGACGTGGTGCTCCCTGAAAGCGTCGCCCTGCCAGTGACGCACGCGGCCGGGCTCATCCGTGCCGATGACGAAGCTGACCGGCACTTCAATCAGGCCGCGGTCGCCTTTGAGCGTGTAAAAGCGCTGCGGAAAAGCGCGCAAACCGCAGTCAAAATGCCCGATGACGCCCGACGGGAATTCCAGCAGGCCCGCCAGAGTCTCGTCCACGCCACTGTCGCCGCCGATGCGCGCGCTGGCGGACATCCGCGCCGGCTCTTCGCCGGTGATGAAGCGCATCAAGTTGACGCAGTAGCAGCCGACATCCATCAGCGCTCCGCCGGCCAAAGCCTTGCTGAGGCGGATGTTGTTCGCGCCGCGTGCCGGGAATGTGAAGCTGCTGTTGATCATTTGCAGCTTGCCAATGCCGCCCGCCGCCAGGATCTCCCGCGCTTTGGCGTGCTGCGGATGGAAGCGGTACATGAAGGCTTCCGCCAGCGGGACTCCCCGGGCCGCAAATGCGTCGACGATGCTCTGGGCTTCGGCGGCGTCGCTGGCGAAGGGTTTTTCGCACAAAGTCGCTTTCCCGGCTTCGGCGCATTTGATCGCCCATTCGGCATGCATGCTGTTGGGCAGGGGCAGGTAGATCGCGTCAATGCCGTCATCGGCGAGCAGCTCGCCGTAGCTGCCATAAGCCCGGGGAATGCCCAGCTCGGCGGCGAAGGCGGTGGCTCGCTCCAGATTTCGGCTGGCGACGGCCGCGACCAAGCCGTTGCGCGAAGCCTGAATCGCCGGAATCACTTTGCGTCCGATATTGGCGCTGCTTAATATGCCCCAGCGGATAGTCCGCGTCATGGCGCTCTCCTCGCTCTCATGCCCATTACAGCCACGCGTCCACGATTCTAGCGAGTTCGCCGCTGGCTTTCAAAGCGGAGAGAGCCCGCTCAAGCAGCTTCCAGGCGTCGACTCGGTCAAAGCGCAGGGCGATGACATAGGGCTCATGCGCGACATAAGCGAAGCGGCTGCCCCAATCCGGCGCTTGACGCCGATGCAGCAGCCAGCTGGTCGCGTCCACCAGGGCCGCCTCAGCCAGGCCCAGGCGAAGCGAGTCGAGGGCGTAACCGGGCAGCTCGTATGGCAGCGGCTCAAAGACAAAGCCTTCGCTCTGCCTCGCCCGCAACAGTCCGTCAGCGCCGCTGGCGAATTCGTAGGCGATGCGCTCCCCGGCGAATTCTTCCAGCGCAAGCCTGCTTTCCCCGTCCGCCGCGACGATCACGATCCCGGCGTCGAAATACGCTTGCGTATAGCGCAGGTCTTGCGTGCGGGAAGGCTCGACGCGCAAACCGGCGATCGCCGCGTCGACTCTCCCGCTTACGAGGGCGTCGCTCAAACCGTAGTAGCCGCTGTTGACGAAGCGCGGCGCAAGATTGAGTTCGCGGGCGATGGCTCGCGCCAGGTCGATCTCCAGGCCCCGGAGCGTTGCTCCGTCGGCGAGGGCGAAGGGCGGGTGGCTGCCATCGACGCCGAAGACGATCTCGCCGGTCGGGAAGGCGCGCCGCGGATCCGGCGGTCCATAATGCCGCCAGAGGCTGAATGACAGCGCCAGGCAGACCGCAGCCAGCAGTGCGCGCGTCAGCCAGTGTGGGGCGGGGGCAGCCACAGCGCCTCCGAACTTTGCCAGCCGCGGGCGTAGTCTTGCAGCGCGAAGTAAATCGGCTTCTTGATGAAATCCGCGCTAAGCAGGGTGCTGTAATCCGGATAATTGCCCAGGTCGGCGGGATAGCGCAGCGCCCAGATGCAGAGGCTCTCCGCCCAGCGCCAATGTTCACGGGCGTATTCAAAAGCGCGCACGCTGTAAGCCGCTCGCTGGGAGGGGCGGACTGCGCCAGTCCAGCGAGGATGATCGTTCCAGCCGGCTTCGGTGATGTAGACCGCCTTGCGCTCGTCGCCGTGGGCGAGCATGACTTCACGCAGGAGCTCGGCGCGGCGGAAGTTGAGCCGCTCGACGCCCGGTTCCGCTTCCGGCGGCTCGCGAAAGCCGTAGCTGTGAATGGCCAGGGCGTCGAAATGCGGCTGCGCGCCATGGCGGTACATGTCTCGCAGATAGGCGATGTCGTTCAGGCCGGCGGCGCTGCCTGGCGGCTCCAGCGTGGGCGCCAGCGCTCCAGCCAAGACGACGGCAGTTGGATTCGCCCCTTTTATGCTGCGGTAGCTGGCTTCCAGCAGCCGGACATAAGCGGCGGGATCGACCGGGCGCTGTCCCCATTCGACGCGCAGGTTGGGCTCGTTCCAGATGATGAGACGCTCGACTTGGCTCTTGTAGCGCTCCGCAAAGGCGGCGGCGAAATTCGCGAATTCGTCATAGGCTGTTTCGGGCAGGTAGGTGAGAGTCGAGTTTGCGGCAGCTGCGCGCGCCCAGGCCGGCGCCAGGCCCAGACGCGCGATGACCCGCAAGCCCTGTCGCCGGGCGGCGCTGATCAAGAGATCGGCTCGCTCCCAGCGATACGCGCCGGGTTCCGGCTGGAAATAGGGCCAGGGGAAAAACTGCACGATGCTGGAGGCGCCCATTTCGCGGACCAGCTCCAGCGAGCGCAGGATCTTGCTTTCGCTGACTTCGTTTTCCAGCAGCGTGTGCAGGCAGACATTGGCATTGGCAGTCTCGACTTGCTGCTGCTCGCCATAATCAATGGGCGGGGACTGCGCGCGGCGCGTCAAGCCGGCGGCGGCAGCGACCATGACGAGCGCCAGACAGCAGCTCAGGGCGGCTCGTCTCTGTCGCGCAGTGGCTGGTCTCGTGGCGGACATGCGATATGACAAGTCCCTGGCTATCGGGTAAAATGCCTCTGGCGCGGCGCATTCACTATAGGCGCAAGACAGGCTCTTGGGCAAGCGCGACGCGCCGCGTTTTCCGAGGGGAAGGGGCGTGCGTGCCAGCGCGAATCGTTGCCATGTGGTCTGGTCCGCGAAACATCTCGACGGCGATGATGCGGGCCTGGGCGAGCCGGGCGGATTGCCAGGTCGTCGACGAGCCGTTTTACGCGCACTATCTGCTGAAGACGGGTTACGATCACCCTGGGGCAGCCGAAGTCATCGCCGCCTACGAAACCGACTGGCGTCAAGTGATCAAGAACTTGCTTGCCGACGACGGGGGCGCGCCGATCCGCTTTCACAAGCACATGACGCAGCACATGCTGCCGCAGATTGACCGCAAATGGCTGGAGCGCGTCAGCAGCTTCTTTCTGATTCGCGATCCGCGGCGGATGCTGTTATCCTTCTCTCGGGTGATTCCCAATCCCAGCCTGGATCAAACCGGCTTGCCGCAGCAGCTGGAGCTCTTCAATGCGGTGCGCGCGATGACGGGTTCCGTCCCGCCAGTGATCGAGGCGCGGGCGATTCTGCGCGATCCAGAAAGGAGTCTGCGGCGGCTCTGTGGCGCGCTGGAGCTGCCATTCGACCCAGCCATGCTCAGTTGGGAGAGCGGCCGGCGGACGAGCGACGGAATCTGGGCGAAGCACTGGTACAAGCGCGTCGAAAGCTCGACTGGTTTCGCGCCCTACGCCGAAGACGACAGCCCGCTGCCGGCGAAGATGCGGGCGCTGCAGGCGGAGTGCCAAGGCATCTACGATCAGCTGGCGCGGCATCGCATCGCTTGAGGGGAAAGATGAAACAGAGCTACAACCCCAGGAACAGAGATCTGCTCGTCAATATCAATGGCGAGCTGATTCACCGCGACGAAGCCGGCGTCAGCCCCTTTGACAGCGCGGTTCAGGGCGGCGACGCCGTCTGGGAAGGGCTGCGCCTCTACAATGGGCGGATCTTCAAGCTCATCCCGCATTTGGACCGTCTGCGGCATTCCGCCCTGGCGATGGCATTCGAGCAGATCCCAAACCACGAGTCCATCATCGCCGAGATCCGCAAGACCCTGCAAGCCAACGCGATGACCGACGGCGTGCACATCCGTTTGACCTTGAGCCGCGGCCTCAAATATACTAGCGGGATGGACACGCGGCTGAACGCTTATGGACCCACCTTGATCGTGCTGGCGGAGCACAAAGCGCCGGTGTATGACAAGCGCGGCATCCGTCTGATTACATCGGGCATCCGGCGCATCCCGCCCGACTGCGTCGACCAGAACATTCATTCATGCAACCTCATCAACTCCATCCTGGCGAAGATTCAGGCGAACGCGGCCGGCGCGGACGACGCGCTGATGCTGGATTATCAAGGCTATGTGGCGGAGACGAACGCCACCCATGTCTTCATCGTCCAGGACGGCGTCGTCATGACATCGGACACCGGCTCTTGCCCGGAGGGAATCACGCGGGCGGCCGTGCTGGAAATCTGCGCCGACCAGGGCATACCGAGCCAAGTCAAGAATATCTCGCTTTCGGAGGCCTATCGGGCGGATGAAATGTTTTGCAGCGGCACCATGGGCGAATTGGCGCCGGTGGTGGAGCTGGACGGAAGGCGGATCGGCGCGGGCATGATCGGCGGCATGACGACGCGCCTCAGCCGGCTCTTCCGCGAACGCACGGCGACAGAAGGCTACCCGGTGCTGGAGCTCGCTCCCGCCGGCGCGCAAGCTTAATCAGGGCACACACGAGGCTAACGAGGAGGATCGCTTCATGTCAGACCTTTCATTTGTGGGCAAGCCAACTCCCTTGATTGATGGACCCGAAAAGATCACGGGGCACCTGAAATACACCGGCGACTTGAAACTGGCGGGCATGCTGCACGCGCGTTTTGTGCTCAGCACTTACGCCCATGCCAGCATTGGCGGCATTCACTGCGACGCGGCGCTGGCTGTGCCCGGCGTTCAGCGCGTGCTCACCGCCGCCGACCTGCCGGATATCACGCCGTCGTCGCGCGCTCTGCTGATGCTGGCGCGGGAGCGCGTCATCTTCGTCGGGCAGCCTGTCGCGGTGGTCCTGGCGGAGACGCCGGCCGCGGCCGCCGATGGCGCGGATTTGGTCGAGGTCGATTACGAGCCGCTGGACGCGGTTACGAACATGGACGCCGCTCTCGCCGATGACGCGACCATCATCTGGCCGACGGGCATCCCGACCGGCGCGGAAGACGAAGCGGCGCATGGCGCGGACACGGGCGGCGAATCCGAAGGCGACGACGAAGAAGTCTCCAATGTCGCCGGGCGGACGCACATGGAAACCGGCGATGTCGCGGAAGCCTTTGCCGCTGCCGCCGTCGTCGTGGAGCGCACTTTCGAGACGCCGATGGTGCACCAAAGCTCAATCGAGACTCAAGGCTGGGTGGTGCAGCCCAACCCCGTCACCGGCGGCGTGACCATGTGGGCCAGCCTGCAATCGCCCTTTGGCGTGCGGGCTGAGGTCGCCGCTGTGCTGGGCGTCCCGGAATCGGATGTCACCGTCTACGCCATGCCGGTTGGCGGCGGCTTCGGCGCGAAATTCGGCTTGTACGACCCGCTGGCCGCGCTGATTACTGTGACGGCGGGCAAGCCGGTCAGCTTGATCTTGACCCGCGGCGAAGAGCTGCTCACGACCAACCCCGCGCCAGCCCTGCGCATTCGCGGCAAGCTCGGTTTCAGCGGCGATGGCGAGCTGACGGCGATGCAAGCCGATGTCATGGCGGACACGGGCGTCTATCCCAGCGGCCTCGGCGGTTTCGCCGCCATGCAATTCGCCAGCTTTTACCCCTGCGACAATCTGCTGCTGGATTCGACCAATGTGGTGACGAACAAGCAGTCTGTCGGCGCATACCGCGCGCCCACTTCGCCGACGGCATTCATGGCGGTGGAGACTCTCTTCGACGAAGCGGCGGCTGCCCTGGGCCTGGACCCGGTCGAGCTGCGCCTGAAGAACGCGGCTCGCGAGGGCGACGGGGCGCCAGACGGCGGCGACTTCCCGCCGATCGGCATGGTGGAGACCCTGGAGGCGGCGCGCCAGCATCCGCTCTGGCGGAACCGCGACGCGTCCCGGGCGAATGGCCGCGGCGTCGGCATCGCCATTGGCGGCTGGATGGGCGGCCTGGAGCCGGGCGCGGCAGTCTGCAAGCTGAACCGCGACGGCGTCTTGCAAGTGCAGATCGGCACGGCCGACCTCAGCGGCACGCCCACGAGTTTCGCGCTGCTGGCGGCCGAGGCTTATGGCGTCGAACCGGACAAAGTGCGCTTCGTCTACAGCGATACCAACAGCGCGCCTTATGGCGGCGGCGTCGGCGGCAGCAAGACCCTTTACACCCTGGGCAACGCAGTGCTGCGCGCGGCTGAAGACGCCCGCAATCAAACTCTCGCCATCGCCGCGGAAGAGTTTGAAGTCTCTGCCGAAGACCTGGAGATCGTCGACGGGCGCGTACAGGTGCGCGGCTTCCCCGATCGCTCGATTGGCTTGGGCGAGATCGCCGGCAAAGCGATGAACTTTGGCGGCAAATACGAACCCGTGCACGGCAGCGGCCGCCAGGCGGTGACCGACCGCGCGCCATCGTTCTGCGCCCAGATCGCCGAGGTCGAAGTCGACGAAGAGACGGGCGATGTCAACTTGCTGAACCTGGCAGTGGTGCAAGATGTCGGCCGCGCGATTAACCCCCTGGCAGTCGAAGGCCAGATGCAGGGCGGCGCGGTGCAGGGCGTCGGCTGGGCACTGCTGGAAGAGATGCGCTACGATGACGACGGGCAGCTGCTCACCGGCTCCTGGATGGATTACGCCATGCCGGACGCGGTGCAGGCCGCCCCGATTGACACTCGTATCGTCGAAGTGCCGTCGCGCAGCGGTCCCTTTGGCGCGCGTGGCGTGGGCGAGCCGCCGGTAATACCGACCGTCGCCGCCATCGCCAATGCCGTCGCCGACGCCACCGGGGTGCGCTTGACGCAAACGCCGATGACGCCGCCGCGCGTGCTGGAGGCGCTTGAAGGGCGTTAGCCAAGCCATAAACTGAGATTGGACAAACGGGCAAGCAGAATCTGTTTGCCCTTTTTTCTGTCGCGCCTACAAGCGTCCGCCATCAACCGACAGCGTTTGCCCGGTGATCCAGCTGGCGTAGCCCGACGCGAAGAACAAGACGGCCTGCGCGATGTCATCGGGCGAGCCGAGCCGCTTCAGCGCGAATCGCTCGACAAGCGCCTTCTGTCCCGCCTCGCCGTAGGACTCGAACTGCTTGATGGAGTTGGGGTTCGAGAGCACGAAGCCGGGCGCGATGTTGTTGACCGTGATATTCCAGGCGCCCAATTCATGCGCCAGCTGCCGCGTCAAGCCGATCTGCGCCGCTTTCGCCGCCGCGTAGGCTTGGATGCCGGTCAGACTGACGCCCAGGCCTGCGCCGCTGCTGATGTTGACGACGCGCCCGAAACGCGCCGATTTCATTGCCGGCGCGACCGCCTGCGTGAAGTAGAAGGCGCCGCGAGCGTTGACCTCGAATATGCTGTTCCAGTCTTCTTCCGTGACTGCTTCCAGGGGCCGCCCGACTTGCCCGAGCACGCCGCCAGCATTGTTGACCAAGATTTGGATGCCGCCGTCAGTCTCCAGGGCTTTGTCCACGAAGGCGAAGACCGCGTCGCGCTGTCGGACGTCGACGAGCTCGACGCGACACTGTCCGCCCGCTTCCAGGCAGAGTCGCCGCGTTTCTTCCAGTTCGTCGCCCAGGATGTCGCAAGCCCAGACGGTGGCGTCCCGCTCCGCGAAGGCCAGGCTGATCGCGCGCCCGAAGCCATGCGCCGCGCCGGTCACGATGGCGGTTTTGCCCGCGAAAACAATGTTCATGCCAGCACCGCCATCAGCTCGTCCAGGTTCGCCAGCGACTGTTCGCGCTCGCCCGACTCAATCTGGCGGATCATGGAAATCCAGCGGCGTGTCAGCGGCAGCTCGACGCCCGCCTTGTTCGCTTCCGCCAAGATGGGCTCGTACATGGAGACTTCGGTTTCGCGCTTCCGCACCGCCAGGTCGCGCCAGATGCCGCTGTGCGTTTTCGCCGAACCCTTGTTGAAGGCGACCAGCGTGTCCAGCGAGCGCGCGATGGCGGCCTCGTCCTCGGCCAGGAACGCCGCTGGCTCGAAGCCGTTGAAGCCCTTGGCGCGGATGCCGAGTCGATCCGCCAGCCGCAGAATCTCGCTCGCCGCGCGGATGTAGAGCGGTCGATAGCAAGCGTCGCCCAGCGCCTCGGCAATCGATTGATGCGTCAGCGCCGAGACGAAGAGCATCGCCCCGTAGGCCTCCTTGCCCCAGAGATAACCCCAGATGTTGTCGGTCATCAGCGCCTTTGCATCAAAGTCGCGGAAGAGCGCCGCCAGCCGCGCCAGTCTGTCGCTCTCCCCGCCGTACAGCTCGCCGAGCACGACCGCGCCACGCCCGCCAAAGAGGATTTCGCCCGGAGCGTGATAATCCGCGCTGAAATTGACGAATGCGCCCAGGGTTCGCTCGCGCCCGACGATGTCTTGGATGACGAGCTCGTTCAAGCCATTCTGCACCGAGACGACGACGCCGTCGTCCGACAGATGCGGCAGCAGCGTTTCGGTGGCCGCCCGCGTATGCTGCGACTTGACGCAGAGCAGGATCGTCTCGTGCCGCTCGCTTACTTGCCCGGGCAAGCGCGCTTCGGCATGGACCCTGAATTCGTCGATGGGTCCCGTGATCTGCAGACCGGTATTGTTGATGGCTTGGACATGCGCGTCCTCGATATCGACGAAGAGGACTTCATGCCCGCCGCGGATGAAATACGCGCCCAGCGCCCCGCCGATCGCGCCCGCGCCCCAAATGAGGATGCGCATTTAGTCCCAGTCCCCTTCCAGCAGCGCCAGCGTCTCCGCCACCGCGACTTGCCAAATCGCCAGCATCTCCTCATCGGGCCGCTGATACAAGCCGCCCATGTTGCCATCGCCCAGCAGCTGCCGCGTCCGCCGCGGATTGAGGGTCGCCAGCGTTTCGAGCGATGTAACCGCTTTGCGCGCTTCTGGCATCGCGACATCGGGCAAGCGCGTCCAGGGGAAATTCTCCATCCAGGAGGCGTGCGAGCCGTCAGGGTCCGTCTCCATCACTTTCGCCCAAGTCTGCGGCGCATTGTACCAATTATGCCACTTCACGCTGGCGTCGGGATTGTCCATCATCCATTCGCGCAGCATGCCTTGTGCGGGCGCGTTGCCGCCGTGGCCGTTGACCAGCAGAATGCGGCGGAAGCCGGCTCGGCGAATGCTGTCCAGCAGATCGCGGATCAGCGCCATATAAGTCTCGACGCGCAAGGTGACCGTGCCGGGGAATGCCGTCCATTGCTGCGCCAGGCCGAATGGCAGCGCCGGATACACCGGTACGCCAGCGATTTCGCCGACTTCCCGCGCCAGCCGCGACGCCAGGATCGCGTCGACGCTCAAACTCAGATAGGCGTGCTGCTCGGTGCTGCCGGTGGGCAAGACGCAGCGGTCGTCGCTTTCAAGGTAACGCTCGACCTGCATCCAGTTCATCTCGCTTATCAGCATGAAGCGCTCTCCCGCAGTCAACGCCAGGCACGATTTGATGATAGTATAGTGGCGGCCGCTGAATGTCAAAGCACGACCCTCGGTGGCGGAGCAGGCACGCCCCCTGGCGACGGAGCGACTCATGCCCGAAGAAATCTTGCGCTACGCGACGCTGTCAGCCAAGGAAGTCAAGTATTACGAGGCCAATGGCTTTCTGGCGCTGCCAGGCCTGCTTGGCCGAGGCGACGCGGCTGCCATGGCGGAAGAAGTCCTGGAGGTGATGGCGGGCCTGGGCATCAAGCGCGATGACTTAAGCCGGGCGACGACATCCAAAGACAAGCTGCGCCAAAGTCGGCAATATCTGCCGGGCTGGCTGCTCGAGCGGCTGGTGCACAGCGCTGGCTTGCGGGCGATCGCATCGCGGCTGATGGGCGGTCGATCCAGGCTCTACATGCCCTTCACGGCGGTGAAGAGCGGCGGTGGCGGCGGCCGCTTCCATTTTCATCAAGACAATCAATACACCCGCTTCGACGGGCCGGGCATCAATATCTGGTTCGCGCTGGTGGAGGTGGGGCCCGACAACGGCTGCCTGCAGATCGCGCCTCGCTCGCATCTGTCCGGCACCCTGGACTCGGTCGAAAGCGAAGACCGCGACGGCCACCGCACGGTCGCTGCCGAGCCGGCGGATTTCTTGCCGATGCGCATGATGCCGGGCGACGCCGTCGCCTTTTCGCGCTTGACCCTGCATGGCTCCGGCGCGAACATCACCGATCAGCCGCGGTTGGCTTACGCCGTGCAGTACCATCGCGACGATGTGCGCGCGACTCGCGATGGCGCGGATATTGGCTTGCTGAAGGACAATCCGCGCTTCGGCACAAAAGCTGTGGCGGCAATATCGCCAGACAACGAGTAGACTGGCGGCAGCGCAATGAAGGGAGTGATCATGGCTCAGGAAATGCCAGCGCCCAGCGAGATGATTCGCCCGCGGCGCAAAATCAGCGGCATCTCGGCGATTCTGCTGCCATTCAAGGCTGACGGCGCGATAGACTGGCCTGGCCTGGCCGCGCATGTGCGGCGCACGGCCGAGGCTGGCATCGTGCCGGCCGTCAACATGGACACCGGCTTCGCCAACCTCATTAGCGAAGAAGCGCGCCAGATGGTCTTGCGGGCGACCAGCTGCGCCCTGGACGGCGGCGAGTTTGTGGCCGGCGCTTTCGTCGGCGACCAGCCCGGCGCGGACCTCGATCTGGCGGCCTACTTCCAGCAGGTCGAGAGCATCCAGCGGCATGGCGGGACGCCCATCATATTTCAGTCTTTTGGCTTGACCGGGCAATGCGCCGACGCGATTCTGCGCGCTTACGAGACAATCGGCGAACGCACGGACGGCTTCATCGCATTTGAGCTGGGGCAGATGTTCGCCCCCTTCGGCAGCGTCTACGATCTGGATACTTACGCCGGCTTGCTGAGCGTCGACAAGTGCCTGGGCGCCAAGCATTCGTCGCTCGACCGCCAGCAGGAGTGGCGCCGCCTGCAGCTGCGCGATGAGCTGCGCCCCGATTTCAAAGTCTACACCGGCAACGACCTGGCGATCGACATGGTCATCTACGGCAGCGACTACCTGCTCGGTTTGAGCACGTTCGCGCCCGATCTCTTTGCGCGGCGCGACGCGATGTGGCTGGCTGGCGACCCGGCCTTCTACGGATTAAACGACTTGCTGCAATATCTGGGCTTCCTCGCGTTTCGGCCGCCCGTGCCCGCCTACAAGCACTCGGCCGCCCAATTCCTCAAGCTGCGCGGCTGGCTCGAAAGCGACCGGACGCATCCCGATTCGCCGCGGCGCCCGGATAGCGATATCCCCATTTTGCGCGACATCGCCGAGCGGCTCGGCGTCTTGGGGTCGAGTTAAGCGATGGCGCTCAAGCGAATCGCCCAACTGCGCAGCCACAGCCAATTCTCGCGCTATTGCGGCGAGGTCGGCGCGGACTTGCCAGTCGACGAGGAGCTGGTGCGCGGCGCGGAGTCTCCCTTGGCGCGCGATTATCCATATCGCGGGCGGACCCTGTACAACCGCTTCGCCGTGCTGCCGATGGAAGGCTGGGATGGCGAGACTGACGGCATGCCCTCGGACTTGACGCGGCGGCGCTGGCGGCGTTTTGGCGAAAGCGGCGCGCAGCTGATCTGGGGTGGCGAGGCGGTGGCGGTGCGCCACGATGGCAGAGCCAACGCCCGGCAACTGGTCATCACCGAGTCCACCCTGGGCGGCATCGCGGGGCTGCGGCAAGACTTGCTGGAAGCGCATCGAGACAGCTTTGGCGACGCCGCGGCGCCCCTCATCGGGCTGCAATTGACGCATTCAGGCAGATTCTGCCGGCCCAACAGCGCCCGGCTGGAGCCGCTTGTCCTCTATCGGCATCCGCTGCTCGACGCGCAATTCGATGTCCACGACGACTCGCATCTGCTGAGCGACGCCGCGATTGAAGCGCTCATTGAAGATTTCGGCGCGGCGGCAGCTCTGGCGCAGAAAGCCGGCTACGATTTTGTCGACATCAAGCACTGCCACGGCTACCTGGGCCACGAATTCTTGAGCGCGGTCGACCGTGAGGGCAAATACGGCGGCAGCTTCGAAAACCGAACGCGATTCCTGCGCGACACGGTCGAGCTGACGCGCGCGCTGGCGCCAGGCCTGGATATCGGCCTGCGCTTGAGCGCCATCGACTTCGCGCCATTTCAGACCGGCGCGAACGAGCTGGGCGAGCCCATGCCGTTTGCTGGCGAACGCTATCCATACGCTTTTGGCGGCGACGGCACGGGCGCGGGCTACGATTTGAGCGAGCCGCGGCGCTTCCTGGAATTGCTGCGCCAGTTGGATATCCGGCTGGTCTGCGTCACTGCGGGCAGCCCCTATTACAACTTTCACATGCAGCGGCCCGCTGCCTTCCCGCCATCGGACGGCTATCGATTGCCGGAGGACCCGCTTGTCGGCGTCGCCCGCCAAATCCAGGTGACCGCCGCCCTCAAAGCCGATTTTCCCGATCTGACATTCGTCGGCTCGGGGTATTCGTATTTGCAGGATTGGCTGCCGCATGTGGCGCAGGCGACAATCCGGCGCGGCATGACAGACTTCGTTGGCTTGGGGCGCATGGCATTGAGCTACCCGGAACTGCCGGCCGATCTGCTGGCTGGCCGGCAGCTCCAACGCAAGCGAGTCTGCCGCACATTCAGCGACTGCACCACGGCGCCCCGCAATGGCATGGTCTCTGGCTGTTACCCGCTGGACGATTTCTACAAAGCCAGCGACGGCTACCAGCGCCTGCTGGCGATCAAAAAAGGCGGCTAGAGCCAGCCGTACTCCGAGGCGCTGAAATTGACCATGCGCCCGTGGAAATAGGGCACGGTCGCCAATTCCGGCTCGGCCGCCTCGTCCAGTCTCGCGTGATCTTCCGCGTCCAGCGCCACATCCAGCGCGCCCAGGTTGTCTTCCAGGTGCGCCATCGTCCGCGGACCGATGATGGGGCTGGTGACGCCCGGTTTGCTGTTGACCCAGGCCAGGGCGAATTGACTGGGCGTGCAGTCTTTTTGCGCCGCCAGCTCAATGACCAGGTCGAGCAAGTCGAAAGAGCGATCGGTGAAATGCTGGTCGCGCCGGCGTTCAGTGGCCGCGCCTCGGCCGGCGTCGGCGCCGAAGCGGCTGTTGCCCGGGATCGGCTCGCCGCGTTGATAGCGCCCGGCGAGGAAGCCCCGCGCCAATGGCGACCAGGGCAGGATCGCAATGCCATACGACTGCGCCAGCGGGATGAGCTCGCGCTCGATGCTGCGGTCGAGCAAATGGTAGGGCGGCTGTTCGCTGACGAAGCGATTCAAGCCCAGCTCCTTCGCCACCCACAGCGACTCCATCACCCGCCACGAGGGGAATGTGCTCGTGCCGATGTAGCGAACCTTGCCGGCGCGGATCAAATCGTCAAGGGCGCGCAGGGTCTCGTCGATCGGGATCTCCGGGTTGGCGCGATGCAGCTGGTACAGATCGATGTAGTCGGTTTGCAAGCGCTTCAAAGAGGCGTCGCATTGCTGGATGATGTGGCGGCGGTTGTTGCCTGCCGCCAGGATGTCGTCGTCGTCCATGCGCCCGTGCACCTTGGTCGCCAGCACGATGCGGTCGCGCTTTCCGTTGCGTTTCAGCGCCTTGCCCACCGTGATCTCGCTGCCGCCGCGCGAATACACATTGGCGGTATCGAAGAAGTTGAAGCCGGCGTCGATGGCGCGGTCGATGATGGCGTAGCTTTCGGCTTCTGGCGTGACTCCGCCAAAATTCATGCAGCCGAGGCAGAGCTCGCTTACCATGACCCCGGTTCTGCCCAGCGAGCGGTATTCCATGGCGATCTCCCGTCACTATAGCTTGTCCATTGTCGCCTGGATTGTAACGCGTCTGGCGGCGAGCGCTATCCGAAAGCTGGCGAACGCGGTATCATCGGGGGCGCAAATTCAAGCGGGCGCGGGAGATGGACGATGCGCGACATAGGCAAGACAGCCAAGGGCGATTCGGTGCGGGAATTTCGATTGCGCGGCGCGGACGGGCTGGAGGCGCGGGGCATCACTTATGGCGGCATCCTGACCTCCATACTGGCGCCAGACCGCGCGGGACGCCTCGCCAACATCGTGCTGGGCTTCGACAGCCTCGCAGATTACGAAGGCGAACATCCATACTTCGGCGCGATCACCGGGCGCTACGCCAACCGCATCGCCGGCGGCAAATTCTCCCTGGACGGCGTCGAGCACCCGCTCTTCATCAACGACGCGCCGAACTCGCTGCATGGCGGGAGTCGCGGCTTTGATCGGCGAATCTGGAGCGCGCGCGAAACCTCGACCGGCGTCGAATTGCGCTATCGGAGCCTGGCCGGCGAAGAGGGCTACCCGGGCAACCTTGATGTGACCGTGGTCTACAGCCTGGAAGACGGAAACGCCCTTCGCATTGACTACGCCGCCGAGACCGACGCGCCCACCGTCGTCAACTTGACCAATCACAGTTATTTCAACCTGCTCGGCGAGGGCGAAGGCGCCATCTACGACCACATCATGCAGATCAAAGCCGACCGCTACACGCCAATCGACGCCAACTTGATCCCGACCGGCGAGATCGCGTCGGTGGCTGGCACGCCATTCGATTTCCGCCAGCCAAAGGCGATTGGTCCCGGGCAGCGCGCCGATCACCCGCAGATTATTCTGGCGCGCGGCTACGATCACAATTTTGCGCTGAACCGGGCGGGCCTTGCGGCCGGGGAACTTGGCCTGGCGGCGCGAGTCTACGAACCGACCAGCGGGCGCGTCATGGAAGTCTGGACGAGCGAGCCGGGCATCCAATTCTATGGCGGCAACATGCTGGACGCGACTCTGGTCGGGGCGAGCGGGCGCGTCTACCGGCAGAGCGATGGCTTGGCGCTGGAGACGCAGCACTTCCCGGATTCGCCCAATCAGACTGGTTTTCCCTCGACTGTGCTGCGGCCCGGCGAGAAATTCAGCTCGACAACCATCTACCGCTTCTCGACAGACTGAGGCTCGCCTGCGCTATTCACTGCCAATGTCGAGGCCCAGCCAGGTCAGATTTTGCTCGCTGCCAGATTCTGATTTTGCGCTAGAATCGCCTGAACGGGCAAGTTGGCAGGGGGCGGCCTATGGCAGCAATTCCGACCATCGTAGTTGGCGCTGGCGGGCGGGGCATGGCGTACGGCAGGTTCGCGCGCGATTACCCGGCAGAGATGCGCGTTACCGGCCTGGCGGAACCGGACCCGATTCGCCGCGATCGTTTCTTGCGCGATCACGACATCGCCGCCGACATGGTTTTCCAAGATTGGGAGAGCCTGCTGGAGTCTGGCAGAGCTCAAGGCGCCGCCATAATCAACTGCACGATGGACCGCCTGCACTTCGCCTCGACCATGGCCATGCTGGAGGCCGGCTGCGATGTGCTGCTGGAAAAGCCGATGACGCCCGTGCTTGCGGAGAACTTGCGACTGGTGCAAAAGGCGGAGGAAACGGGGCGCATCCTGCAGATATGCCATGTGCTGCGCTACACGCCCTTCTGGCAAGCCTTGCGCGAGACGGTGCGTTCGGGCGCGCTGGGCCGGGTCATCAGCGTGACGCACCGCGAAAACCTGGCTTATTATCACATGGCGCACAGTTTCGTCCGCGGCGCATGGCGGGAAGAAGCGAGTTCCGGCCCGATGATCTTGAGCAAATGCTGCCACGACTTTGATGTGCTGGGCTGGATCCTGGGCTTGAAAGTCGCGCATCTGCAATCTTTCGGCGCGTTGACGCACTTCCGCCCGGAGAACGCTCCGCCCGGCGCCACCGAACGCTGCGCAGACCCTTGCCCGGCGGCCGACGACTGCAAATACGAGGCGACCCGTCTCTACGCGGTTGACGGCGAAGGCTGGCCCCAAAACGCCGTCAGCTACATCCCGACTCGCGCGGCGCGGCTGGAGCAGCTCATGACCGGCGATTACGGGCGCTGCGTGTATCGCTGCGATAACAGCGTGGTCGACCACCAGACCGTGAACATGGAACTGGAAGACGGCACGACGGTGACCCTGGTGATGAACGGGCAGGGCGACGAAGAATGTCGGACGATGCGCTGGGATGGCACGGAGGCGACGCTCTACGGCAAGTTCTCCGGGCGCGGGCACGAGATCCGCTTGCAGCGCCATATCAATGGCGAAACCGAGCATGTGCCAATCGTCGCCCGCGATAGCAGCGGCCATGGCGGAGGCGATTATGGCATCTTGCGCAGCTTCCTCGCGGCTCTGCGCGGGCAGCCCGACGCCGACTCGAGCACGGCCCGCGAATCGCTCGAAAGCCATTTGCTGGCATTCGCGGCCGAGGAGTCGCGCTTGAACAAGACGGTGATCGATATGGACGAGTTTCGCGGAAGAGGGTATCCGCCTTTGACTGGCTAACCCTGCTAGCACCCCCGACAGGATTCGAACCTGTGCGCCTGGTTCCGGAAACCAGCGCTCTATCCCCTGAGCTACGGGGGCAATCTGCCCGTATTCTAGCAGAGGGGCGCGTCTGTCGCAAGCGCTGCATCCGGCCGGCAAGGCCAGTGGCGGAGGCGACTGTCAAACCAGGAAAGGCAGGGACCGGCAAGGAGGCGCGGCAGATGAGCCTGGCAGCGAAGCCAAAGCGCATTCGCATGGGCGCGGGCTTGCTCTGCGTCTTGCTGGGCTCGCTGCTGCTGGGTGGCTGCGGCGTCTTGGCTGGCGCGGACAGCGTGGCCACGGTCGAGGCCGACCTCACGCGAGTGGGCGGCGAAAGCGCTGCAATACAGCAGACCGCTCAAGCCGAGAAAGCGATGGCGCTGGAGACCTTGGTGGCGGCCGGCACGCGCGTGGCTGGACTCTCGGCGGTGAACGCGGCCCTGGGCGCCACCTTGCGCGCCAATTACACCCCGACGCCCGCTCTGCAGGCCGTCGTCGTCAGCGCGGACGACATGGGGAGTTCGCTGGACCTCAGCGCGCTGGCGGACGAGCCCGCCTCGTTTCCAGTCGAAACGGAAATGCGCGTGTCTGGCTTGTCAACTGCCCGCGAGACCGACCCCGACAGCGGCTGTTCACGCGCGACGGTAACGCAGTTCTCGACGAGCGACGAGCGCATTTATGCGACCGCGCGAGTCTCCGCCTTGCAAGCCGGCGCCAGCTTTGAAATAGAATGGGTCTTTCAGGACCGCGTCGTTTCCAGCTATGCTTGGACCGCGCGCTATTCAAAAGATTTCGAGTGCCTCTGGTTTTATGTCACGCCGGCCGATTTTCCCTTCGCGCCCGGCCTCTATCGGGCAGCGCTCGTCGTGAACGGAAGCAGCGTTGGCGCGGTTCAATTCACGATATCCGCCGCTTGAGGCGATGGCCATGCCAGCGACTCGGCTCGTCTTCACGCTTCTTGCGCGGTTCGCGCTGCTGACGGTCCTCGCCTGCCTGCCGCTTCTCGTCCAGGCGCAGACTCCGGGCGAGCCGGCAAGTCTGGCCGGAAGCGCTTATGCGCGGGCGCGGGCGCAACTGCTGATTTCGCGTCCGGCGACCGAAGCGCTTCCCAGCCCGGTCGAACGCGTCGAACACAATGTCTTGCGTCGCCCGATTGAATTGTCGGATAAGTACCGCCACTGGATCGACCGCAGCTATCCCTACGGCAGCACGCAGCTGGGCAAGCGGCAGCCGCATTTGGGCGTCGAGTTCGTCAATCCGCGCGGCACGCCGGTGTATGCCGCCGAGGCTGGCACGGTGGTGCACGCCGGCAGCGACTCGGCCACTCTCCTGGGACCGAAGCTCAATTACTACGGCAATGCCGTCATCATCGCGCATCCCTTGCAAACCCTGGCGGGGCAGCCGCTTTTCACGCTCTATGGGCATTTGGACCAGGTCGAGGCGCGAACGGGCGATCTGTTGGCGGCGCGGGAGCGCATTGGCACGGTCGGCGCGAGTGGCGTGGCGATTGGAGCGCACCTGCACTTTGAAGTGCGCGCTGGCGATCCCTTCGATTATCGCATGACGCGGAATCCGGAGCTTTGGCTGCAGCATTATATGGATTGCGGCTTGCTCGCCGGCGCCCTGCGCGACGCGGATGGACTGCCAATTGAGGGCAAGCGGCTGACTCTGCGCGCGGGCGGCTGGAAGCGCGACATCTACACTTACGAAGGCGATCTGGCGCAGGCCGACCCGGTCTGGCGCGAAAACTTCGTCCTCTCAGACTTGCCTGCCGGCAGCTATGAATTGTTGGCTCTGTCGGACAGTGGCGCGGTCGCGTTCCGCGAAGAGCTGGAGATAATCGCCTACAAGACAACATACCTGGAGATCACGCTCGACAGCTAGCGATACACGCGATAGTCGAAGCTCAGCGCGCCACCGCCCGTCGCCTCCCGCACATGCAGGGCGCCGCCATGGCCGTCGGCCGTGATCATGCCGATGGTCGCGCCCGGCAGCAGATGCAGCGGCAGCGACCGCGCATTCGCCAGCCCGCGGTCGATGGCGTCGTAGTGTACGCTGTCGATGGTGGCGAAACCGCTCAGCAAGTACATTCGCGCGTCGTCTAGCCCGCGCAGAGCGCCGCCATCCCACGAGAGATCGGGCCTGCCAAATCCGTCCAGGTCGATATCGCCTGGCGCGACGCTCAGACTGCCGCTGGCGAGCTCCGCGCGATCCGCCATGTAGTTGTAAGCGTAGACCTGGTTGTTCGCTTCGCCGGCCGGTCCTTCGCTGACCTCTTGATTGAGATCGACGACGATGACCACCGACTGCGGTCCGCTGGCGCCGCGGATCTCGGCTTGCAAGAGGGCCGTCACTTGCTGCTGTGCCGCCAGGCCCGGCAGATTGACGCCGGCGTAGATGCCTCCCGGCTCAAGCGAGGCGGCGATGGCGAAGGGACCGCTGGCGGTCAAGCCTTGATTGAGCAGGGCGATCTCGACCGTCGCGCTCTGATCCAACGTCAGCCGGGGCGGGCCCGCGTGCAGGACGACCAAGTCCGGCTCGATTGGCGGCGGCGGAGTCGGCGTGGCTGGCGGCTGGATGACGGGCAGCAGGGTCGGGTTGCCATAAGTGACCACCAGATACGCGGCCATCCAGCCCCAGCGCCCCTCAAAATCGATCACGAACCAAGACCGGTCCGGGTTCGCGCCCAGCACCAAAGCCTGATCTCCCTGCGACAGCTGGCCGATGACATGGTATTGCGTGCCCGGTCCGCTGCGCACATTCTGCCGCCCGGTCTGGACAGTTAAAGTGAAGCCGCTGGGCAACGGCGTCGCTGGCGGGGTCGGGCTGGCTGCCGGCGTCGGGCTGGCGATTGGCTGCGACTGACGAATGTCGATGGGCGCGCCGCCGGCATAACGGGCGACGACATCCTCCGTGCCGTCCGCATTCGCGCGCGTGATCAGCGCCTGATCCCCAATCTCGCCGAACGAGAATCGGGCTGGGCTCAGCTCTCCCTGCACGCCTGGCACGGCGTCGAGCGCGGCGATGTCGCTGTTTCGCGCCATGGCTTCTGCCACGAGATTGACGGCGTCATAGCTTTGGGCTGCGATTGCGCCGGGCAGGCGGTTGAATGCGCGCGCGTAAGCCAGAGCGAAGGCGTCGCTCGCCGGGTCTTCCAGCCATGGCGACCAGGCGGCCAGGCCGATGAGGCCAGCGCGATCTTCCGCTGGCGCCAGCTGGGCGAATTCTTGCTCGCCCGCGGGTCCGTAGATGACCACTCCCGCGAAACCGGCCTCACGGATGCCCGCGTAGAGCTGCGCCGCTGCCGCTGGAGGACCGAAGATCGCCAGGGCCTCAACTGGCGAATCCGCCAGGTTCTCCTTCACGCGCTCGATTTCCGCATCGGTCGGTCTGAGCGAGAGATTGGTCAGCGGCAAGCCCAGCGGCGTGAGCGCGTTCGCCAGCGCAATCAGATTGGCCGTGCTGGCGTCGTCCAGTTGCACGGTCCTCAGCGAGCCAATCTGAAGGTCGTGAGCCAGGTAATGCGCCAGCGCTTCGGTCAGGACCCGGTCGGGGGCGCGGCTGCGGAAGAGCCGGCCCGCGCCGTCGCCGAGGAGAAGCGTGTTGTCGCCGGCGGGCGTGAAGACGGGCGCTTCCAGAGCTTGCAGGTCCGCCATATGCCGCGCGAAGAGTCGCGGATCCTGTGGACCCTGGACGGCGATGACGCGAGCCTGGCGCATGTTGGCGATGGCGATCTCCATGTTGTCGGCCGGCGTATCCACCACTTGCAGGCTGAAGCGCGTGCCGTCGCCGCCGCGGATGCCGCCCGCTTGGTTGATCTGTCGCGCCGCCAGCCGCGCCCCGCGCAGCATCTCGCCATCGGCTTCGCCAATCACGCCGATGCGCCAGACATACTGCGCCACCGCTGGCGAAACCGCCGGCAGCAGCAGCAGAAAGAGCAGCAGCATGATTAACCTGGCGCGAGAGCCCAATTCGAGAATTGGCAAGCGGAATCATCCTTTCACAAGGACCGGAAAGTGTAACCCGCCCTTCGACCGCCGGACAAGCGCCGCGTCTTGATTTTGCGCCCGCGCGCCTCTATACTCGCCGCCAAATCAGCCGTGAGCGAACCACAAGCCCCAATGCAGCGCGAGCGAATCACCGAGCGACTCTTTGTCTTCCGCAGCGACGAATACGCCCAGGTCACCGCGAGTCTGGCGCTGACATCGGCTGGAGCCGTGCTTATCGACACCCTGCTTTACCCCGAGGAGACCCGCCGCATTCGCCGATTCGCGGAGGAAGGCCTGGGCGCGCAGGTGAGCCACCTCATCCTCACGCATTTTCACGCCGATCATGCCACCGGCGCTGGTTTCTTCCCCGAAGCCCGGATTGTCGCGCATCAGCGCTGTCGCGAGCTGCTCGATACGCGCGGCCGCGAGAGCTTGCGCCAGCTGCAGGCGAGCTCGCCAGAATTCGACGGCTTGGAGATCGCCCTGCCACAGATCACCTTCGAGTCGGCGCTGCGGCTGGAGATCGGCGATGCCGCGTTCTTGCTGCAGGCCAGCCCCGGGCACAGCCCGGATTCGATCACCTGCCTGGTGGAGGCGGACGAGACCCTCGTCGCCGGCGACAGCGTGATGCCGCTGCCATTCTTCGTGGACGGCAGCCTGGACGACTCGCGTCGATCGCTTGCGCGCTTGTTGGAGGGCGATTTCGAGAATATTGTGCAGGGGCATGGCGATATCATTTTGCGCGGCGAAGCGCCGGAGAAGATCAAGAGCGACTTGCTCTATCTCGACCGGCTGGAGACAGCGGTCAAGAGCGCGCTGCATCGCGGCGAAACCAATATTGAAGCGAGTGTTGCGCTGGCGGATTGCGGCAAGAGCCACGTGCTGCTGAGCGGGCTGGCGCCGCAGCTGCACCAACAGAACATCCGCGCACTGCTGCGCGCGCTGGGCGAAAGCCCGAGCGGTTCAGCGGCGGACAACAACGAGGCAAGTGAAGGAAGCGACGCATGGCGACAGACGACATTTATCTGACCAAAGAGGGCGAAGCGGAATTGCGCCAGGAATTGCGGCAGATCGTGGAAACGCGCAAGCCAGCCCTGGCGAAGAAGCTCAAGGAGGCCGTCGCCCAAGGCGACCTCAAAGAAAACGCCGATTATCACGACGCCAAGGAGCAGTTGGGCTTCGTTGAAGGCAGGGCGCGGCAGATCGAGGCGATCCTGGAAAACGCGCATATTGTCAAGGACGAGGGACCAAGCGACGAAGTGCGCATTGGCTCGACAGTGGTGATACGTGAAGACGGCTTTGACGAAGACGAAGAATACAAAATCGTCGGCAGCGCCGAAGCCAACCCTCGCGAGCGCAAGATATCTCAGCGCAGCCCAATTGGGGAGGCGCTGCTGGGCAAGAAGCCCGGCAGCAAAGTCCGCGTCAAGACTCCTGGCGGAACCATTAGACTGAAGATCCTGGAAATCCGCTGATCGGCGCGCCGCCCTTGCGGGACTAGGTATAGGGCATGAAGTTGCCCGTGCCGCCGAAGGGGTCTTCTTCTTCGTCTTCCGGGCGCTTCGCCGCTGGACCCGCCTTTGCTTTGGCTGGCGCTCCCAGGCCACCTGCTGGCGGTGGCGGGGCGGGCGCGTTCGACTGCGCGGGCGGAGTCAACTCCAGGTCGGCGTATTCGTTGAAGGGGGAAGAGGCCGGCGCGGGATAATCGGCTGCCGGCAAGGCGGCGCCCTGGTTTTGCTTGCGCCAGGCGAGCAGCTCAATCTGCAAGCTCTCGATGCCGCTGTTGGGCGTGCCCCCGCCATAATTGCAGACCACCGACGCGATCTCCGCCTGGATCTGGATGGCGTGGCTGTCCAGCAGCAGCCGGGCCCCGGGCTCCGCCGCGACGATATCTGTCGCCGGGTCTTTAATGCGGTCGGCGACGGCGGCATGCAGGTTCGGATCCGCCAGGGCGGCCGGCGCCGCGAACACCTTGGTCAAGGTCTCTTGCGATGCCATGTCGAAGCCCCAGAACTCAACCGACTGCAGCTCGCCGCCGACGCTGGTCGCGCCGGAGATGCCGCACTCGCCCAGGAATTGGTTGCCGCCTTCCCCGCCCAGCTCGATGGCGAAGGAGTCGTCATAATTGCTGCCTTTGACATAGCTGGAAAGCGCATGCAGCACCGCTTGCCCGTTCTGCGCCGGGGCGGGGCCGCGACGCGCCGTTTCATCATCCATCAATGGCGGGCTCCCGGCCTGCTCGCGATAGGCGACAAAAGCCTGCCCGGCGTCGTCGGCGTCGCGCTCGGTCGTCGGAGCCGCCGCATCGCCCTCGGCCCGGGTCAAAGCGGTCCGCCCGATAATCGTCAAGACGGGCAAGCCAAGCGCCACCACCGCCAGAGCCAGGATGACCTGCAGCGCGCTTATGGCCAAGCCCGGGTCCTGGGGCGCGAGCGGTCCGCTGATGTCGCTGAAGCCCGGAATCTCCGACAATGCTTGCAGGGCGGCGCGCTCGGCGGCGGGCACGCTGGCGCTATTGGCCAGCTGGCCGATGACCGCCTGCGGGTTGGGAATCTGCTGCAAAACGAGCAGGGCGTTGCTGTCGTCATAATGGATGTTCTGCGAGTGACCCACGGCGACCATGCGCGCCCATTGCTGTACCGCCTGCTGGCTCATGTGCCGCGGCGACGCGCCGGTAAACTCGGTGGGAATGACCATGTATGCCGTGAGCATGCCGAGCGCCATGCCGAGCACGACGAGGGCGACGGCGCCGCGTTTTGGTCCCGCGTCGATAAGCGCTTGCACGCGCGGGTTGGACGACCGAATGTCGCCCCGCCATATCTTGGAGAAAGGACCGCTGAACGATGCTGCTTGGTTTGGACTGCGACCTTCAAGACTCATTCGCAAAGACCTTTCGAGCCTGGGATTCTCGCTCTCAACGAAAAGTCGCGCAGGGGCGTCCCGCGCCAACGAATGGCAGTATAGAGGGCTTTTCAATTCGGCGCAGGCGCTTTGCGGCTTAAATTGGGCTGGCTTCGGCCGCGGGCTCGCCGTCATTGATGCGAACAAGCTCCTTGGGCAGCCGCCAGACTGTGAAATCGCAATCGGGGTAGCGGCTGCAGCCATAGAAGCGCCTGCCTTTGCGGCTGCGCCTCTCGACGACCTCGCCGCCCATCGCGTCGCCGCATGTGGGGCAGCGGTAGCCCAGGCGCTCCAGGTAGCGTTCCGTGTGCTTGCAATCGGGGTAACGCGAACAGCCGATGAACTTGCCATAGCGCGAATGCTTGACGACGAGATCGCCTTCTTCGCAAAGGGGGCACCCGCGCCCGACTTTTTCCACCAGGTTTTGCCGCGGCATGTTCTCGCGGGCGTCGTTCAGGCGTTGTTCAAAAGGCTGGTAGAAGTCGCTGAGCATGGGCCGCCAGTCGAGCTTGCCTCGCGAAATCTCGTCGAGCTGTTCTTCCATGTTGGCGGTGAAGGCGTAATCCATCTCCACCTCAAAGAATTGCGAGAGCAAATCGCTGACGACGACGCCGGTCTTGGTGGGGTGGAGGCGGCGTTCTTTCTGCGTCACATAATCGCGGGTCTGGATGACGCTCACTGTGGGCGCGTAGGTGCTGGGCCGGCCGATGCCTTTTTCTTCCAGCTGCTTGATGAGCGTCGCTTCGGTGAAGCGCGGCGGCGGCTGGGTAAAACGCTGCTCCGGCAAGACGCGCCGCAAATCGAGTTCCTCGCCGACAGCGAGAGCCGGGAAATCCGCATTGGCTCGGTTCGCCGCGGGCTCGTCTTTGCCGCCGGCCGCCGACACCGCCCGATGCCCGGGGAACTTGAGGGTGCTGCCAGACGCGCGGAAGAGATAAGGCGGGGACTCTGTCGCGGGACCCGCGGACACTTCAATGCGCAGCGTGTCATACACCGCGTCGGCCATTTGGCTGGCGACGAAGCGCGCCCAAATCATGGAATACAGCTGAAATTGCGGACCCGAAAGCCGCGAGCGCATCTGCCGTGGCGTGCGTGCGACGCTGGTCGGGCGGATGGCTTCATGCGCTTCCTGCGCCGCTTTGGCTTTGGTCTTGTAGCGCCGCGCCTTCTCCGGCAAATATGCCTTCCCGAGGCGGTCGCGCACATACTTCCGCGCCTCGGCCTGGGCGCCGCTGGAGACTTGCACGCTGTCCGTGCGCATATAAGTGATCAAGCCCTGCACCTTGCCCTCGCCAATGTCGATGCCCTCGTAGAGCTGCTGGGCGATCGACATAGTGCGCCGCGCGCTGAAGCCACGCCGGCTGGACGCGGCCTGCTGCAAGGTGCTGGTGGTGAAGGGCGGGGCAGGGCGGCTCCTGCGCGTGCCTCGCTTGACCGCGCTGACGACAAACTGACTGCGCCCCAGCGCTTCCACATGCGGCTGGACGGTCGCCTCGCTGTCCAAAACTGGCCTCTTGTCGCCTTTCGGGTCATAAGTCGCCGTCTCGCCATTGATCTTCACCAAGCTCGCGCTGAAGCCGCTTTCTTGGCTGGCCTTTCGCTTGGCGAGATCGGCCTCTATCGTCCAGTGCTCGACCGGCGTATGGCGCTGGATCTCTTTCTCGCGTTCCACCACCAGCCGCAGGGCGATGCTCTGGACGCGCCCGGCCGAGAGACCGCCGCGCACTTTGGACCACAGCAGCTGCGATACCTGGTAGCCGACCAGACGATCGAGAATGCGCCGCGCTTGCTGGGCGTTGACCAGGTCCATGTTGATTTGTCGCGGGCTGGCGAATGCGTCGGCGACGGCGCCTTCGGTGATTTCATGAAAGACGACGCGCATCACATTCGTGGATGGCATTTCCGCCGCCGCCACCAGATGCCAGGCGATCGCTTCGCCTTCGCGGTCGGGGTCGGTCGCCAGGAAGATGGAATCCGCGCCTTCCGCCGCCGCTCGCAGCTCCTTGACGACGGCGCGCTTGTCGTTGGGCACGCGGTATTCCGGCTCAAACTCGCGCTCGACATCCACCGAGAGCCGGCTCTTCAAGAGATCGCGCACATGCCCCAGCGACGAAAGCACTGTGTAGCCCTCGCCCAGGAAGCCGCCGATGCTGCGCGCTTTGGCGGGCGACTCGACGATGACCAGCTTGCCGACATCGGCGCGCCTGCCGTTGGCTTTGGCGGGCTTTCGCTTGCGCCGCTTCGCCGGTTTGCGTTTTCTGGCTTTTGACGGCGCTTTCTTGCGTTTCGGGCGCTCAATCTTGTCCGGCTTGGGAATGGAGGCGTGGGCTGGCGTGGCGCCGCTGCGATACATTGTCGTGCCGCATTCGGGGCAGCTCCCGCGAGTCGCCGGGGCGCCCGCCCGGTTGTACAGCGCTTCCGGGCCGAGGATATCGCGCTTTGTCTTGCACTTGAAGCAGTAAGCTTGCAAGGCTGGCGCGCCAGCTTCAGACATGCTCCGCCCTCGAAAATCCGTCGGTCGCTCTAGAGATACTCTTCATTGCCATTCTCGCGCAAGTAATCCACCACCTGCTTGACATCCTGGGTCCGGTCTTTGTGGCAGACCAGCAGCGCATCTTCCGTATCGACCACGACCAGGTCTTCGACGCCGATGGCGACGGCGAGCCGGTCGCTGAAGACGAGGGTGTCGCGCGTATCCAGAATAACGCGGATGTCGCTGGCGGCGCCTTTGATGCAATTGCCGAAGCTGTCTTGTGGCAATATGTCGTACAGCGACGTCCAGTTGCCGACATCGCTCCAGCCAATGTCGTCGGGTATGACGGCGATGTTGTCCGCTTTTTCCATGATGGCGAAATCGATTGAAAGCCGCGGCATCGTCTCCCAGATATCCGCCAGCTTGTCCTCATAATCGGGCGCGGTTGCCGCCGACTGCAAATACGAGCACATGGCGTAAATGGCTGGCTGGTGGCGCTCAAAGTCGCGCATGGCTCGGTCGGCGCGCCAGATGAACATGCCGGAATTCCAGCTGTATTCGCCCGAAGCCAGAAAGTGCGTCGCCCGCACGATATCCGGCTTTTCCGTGAAGCGACGCGACTCGTACACGCCGAAGCCGTCGACTTGCCCGAGGGCGGCGCCTTGCTGGATGTAACCGAAGCCGGTGGCGGGGTGGGATGGCGAAATCCCCAGCGTGACGATTTTGTCTTCCTGCGCCACTTGCCAGGCGGCGCGCAATATGCGGCAGAATTTCTCGCGATGGACGATGTGGTGGTCGGCCGGCAAGATGGCGACGGTCGCGGCCGGATCCCGCCGGTGAATGAAAGCCAGCGCCAGCGCCAAAGCCGGCGCCGTGTTCTTGGCGTAGGGCTCGATGATGAAGTTGTCCCGCGGGATTTGCGGCGCTTCGTTTTGCAAGTCGGCGGCGTACTCGCGGCCCGTCACCACGAAGATGTCTTGCGGCTGGAAGAGCGCCTCCACGCGTTCGACGCTGGTGCGAAACATGGAGTGGTCGTCGATCAGCGGCAGCATCTGCTTGGGCAGCCGGGCGCGGCTCATGGGCCAGAGTCGGGTGCCATGCCCGCCGGCGGCGATCAGGGCGTAATAGTGTTCCATCCAGGCGCCTTCGTGCTGGGTTTTATCGCGCGCGACAGTATTGCATAGGTCCGGCGCTCAACGCAAGACCCTTTAGCTCGAGCATGGTCAGGGCGCTGGCGACCGCGGCCGTATTCAGCTGGGTGGCGCGCACGATCTCGTCCACATGGGTGGGGTCCGCGCCCAGCTCCCCCAAGACGACCGCTTCCGTCTCGTTGGCGGGCTGGACCTGCTCCGCCTGGCGCCGCGTTTCAACCGCGCCATGCGCCACATCCAGCTCATCCAGGATGTCGCTCACATCTTGAGCCAGCTTGGCGCCCTCTTGAATCAGCAGGTTGCAGCCTCGGCCGGCCGGGCTGAAGATGTTATGCGGCAGAGCGAAAACTTCGCGGCCCTGTTCGCTGGCATGGGTGGCGGTATTGAGCGCGCCGCTGCGTTCCGGCGCCTCCGCCACGACGACGCCCAGACTCATGCCGCTGATGAGCCGGTTGCGCTGCGGGAAATTGCGCGCCAGAGGCTGCGCGCCCAGGGGCATTTCGCTAATCAGCGCGCCCCGCTCGATGATCTCTTGCGCCAGGTCTTCGTTTTCGCGCGGGTAAAGCAAGTCGACGCCGGAGCCAAGCGCGGCGATGGTCCTGCCGCCAGCCTCCAGGGCGCCGCGATGAGCCGCCGCGTCGATGCCTTGCGCCAGGCCGGAGACGATGGCGATGCCTTGCCGCGCAAGCTGGAAGGCGATGCTGTTGGCGGCGTCCCAGCCATATTTGCTCGCCTTGCGCGTGCCGACCACCGCCAGCCGCTTTTCATTCTGGTCGCCCAGCTCTCCGCGAACATAGAGCAGCAGCGGGCGGTCGTCCAGTTCGCGCAGCAGGGCGGGGTATGCGTCGTCGTCTTGCGTGACGAGGCCGGCGCCGGCCGCTTCCACTTTTTCGAGCTCGCGTTCCAGCTCGATCTTCGCCCTGGCGGCGCAGAAAGAATTCACGAGACGGCTGGGCAAATCAAGCCGGCGCAAGCTCTGGTCCGGTTCGCGCCAAAGCGCCTCAGCCGATTCGAAATGCGACAGCAGCCGCGTGACGCTGACGACGCCCAAGCCGGGCAGCAGGTGCAAGCCCAGCCAATAAGGGTGGTGCGCTTTCATCGGCATGAGAGATCGCTGTCGCCCGGTCAACCCCGCCAGCATATAACGCGGCGCTTTTGGCTGTCAAGTCCAGCGCGCAAAGCTCAGTCGGCGGGCAGCAAGCCATCCGGCAAGCTCATTCGGACGACGCCGGCGTCGAAGTCGATGCTGTCGATGGTCTCGGCGTGAGCCGGGACAAGCGCTTCGCCATGTTTGCCTTCGACGACATAGACATCGTTGGCGCCGGTCTGCAGGACTTCCTTGATTTCGCCGATGTCCGCGCCGTCGCTGTGGACGCGCAGCCCGATGATCTGAAACAGATAATACTCGCCTTCGTCCAGGGGCGGCGCCTGCTCGCGGCGGATGAGCACGGTTTTGCCGCGCAGCGCTTCCGCGTCGTTGCGGCTGGCGACGCCTTCCAGCTTGAGCAGGGCGACATGCTTGTTGAAGCGCAGGTTCAGCAGAACGCGAGTTTGCGGGCGCTCGTCGGCCGGCGACTCGCCCAGGCAGACTGTCTCCAGCCGGGGCAAGTAATGGCGATTCTCCGTCAAGACGCGCATCCGCAGTTCGCCGCGAATGCCGTGCGGTTTCAGGATTTCGCCAATGACCAGAAATTCGGGCAGTGGGCGCTCGGCGGACACGGAGCGGCTATTCAATCTCCAGGATAACGCGGCGGCGTCGGTCGCGTCCGCGGTCGCCGTCGTTGGCTGGCATGGCTCGCAGCAAAGCGCGGATGGAATTCGCCACCCGGCCGCTGCGGCCGATGATCCGACCCATGTCGTCCGAGGCGACGCTCAGCTCCAGGATGACATTGCGGCCGGCGTCGCGCCGCGAGACCCGCACCTCGTCCGGCGCGTTGACCAGATTTTCGGCGATGTACTGCACCAGTTTGTCTTCCATTGGGGCGTCCTTAGCTGGCGGAATCCGCTGCCATGCGGTTGGCTTCGCGGGCTTTGATCTTGCTTTCGCCATCGCCGGGCGCCGGGTAGTTGGTGCGCTGGCTCGGCAGCTCGGGGCGCGTCGCTTCGGCTTCGCTGACCAGGTCTTCCATGCTTTCGCCCGCGCGCAGCCGCTGGAAGCGCTCCCAGGTGCCGGTGTGCTCCAGCAGCCGGCGCACGGCGTCGCTGGGCTGGGCGCCGACGCTCAGCCAATACAGGGCGCGCTCTTCTTCGATGATTTCGGTGGCGGGGCGGGTGCGCGGGTTGTAATGCCCGATGTTCTCCAGGTAACTGCCATTGCGCGCTTTCCGCTGGTCGATGACGACGACGCGGTAGCTGGGCTGTCGTTTCAAGCCTTGGCGGCGAAGACGAATGCGAACCATGTGCTCTCTCCTGTGCTCCGGCTCAAGCGGTCAAGCCGGGGATATTGGGTAATTTCCCTCTGCTGATTTGATTCATAAGTTTGCTCATCTGGCGGAATTGCTTGAGCAAGTCGTTGACATCGCGGACGTCGACGCCGCTGCCGGCCGCGATGCGCTTCTTGCGGCTGGCTTTCAGGATGCGCGGGCGCCTGCGTTCCTGCGGCGTCATGGAGTTGATGATGGCCTCCACCTTGCGGACCCGCTTCTCGATGTCGTCGTCGTTGAAATCGGCTTGCATCTGCAGTTTGGACATGCCCGGGATCATGCCCATCACCTTGCCCAGCGGCCCCATCCGGCGGATCTTCTGCAGCTGATCGAGGAAGTCTTGCAAGGTGAACTCGTTCTTCATGATCTTGTTTTGCAGGCGCAGCGCTTCTTCTTCTTCGTAGAGCGCTTCGGACCGCTCGATTAGCGACATGATGTCGCCCATGCCCAGGATGCGCTGGGCGATGCGGTCCGGGTGGAAGAGCTCCAGGGTGTCGGCGCTGACTTTCTCGCCCGTGCCCATGAATTTGATCGGCACGCCGGTCACCGCGCGCATGGAGAGGGCGGCTCCGCCACGCGCGTCGCCATCGACCCGGGTGAGGATCAAGCCGGTGACGCCCAGGCTCTCGTTGAAGCCACGCGCGATGTTCACCGCTTCCTGGCCCGTCATGGCGTCGGCGACAAGCAGGATCTCAGCTGGCGACGCCAATGCCTTGATCGCTTCCAGCTCGTCCATCTTGGTCTCGTCGATCTGCAAGCGGCCCGCCGTGTCGACCAGCACCACATCGCAGCCGCGTTCCCGCGCTTCTCGCAAGCCCCGGCGGACGATCGCCGGCGGTTTGTCTTTCAAGCCTTCTTCGTAATAAGGGACATCGATCTGCTTGGCGAGGGTGACCAGCTGATCGACGGCGGCGGGACGATACGTGTCGGCGGCGATCATCAGCGGTTTGCGGCCCTGCGAGCGAAGATGCAGCGCCAGTTTCGCCGTGTTCGTCGTCTTGCCCGAACCCTGCAGGCCGACCATCATGATGACATGGGGCGCATTGCTGCCGGCGAAGCTGAGCCGGCCCGGCTGCCCCAGCATCTCCACCATTTCGTCGTGAATGATCTTGACGACCTGCTCGCTGGGCTTGAGCGCCTTGTGCACTTCTTCGCCAAGCGCCCGCGTCCGCACCGACTTGATGAAATCCTTGACAATGGGTAGGGCGACATCCGCCTCAAGCAGCGCCATCCGCACTTCGCGCATGACCGCCTTGACATCGGCTTCCTTGACCGTGCCGCCCTTGCGCAAGCTCTCAAAGGCGCTGTCGAGTCGCTGGCTGAGTGATTCGAACATGGTCGCTCTCGCTACGGGATTCGCCCGGCATTCTAGGGCAGGTCTTGCGTTTCGTCAAGGCGAGGCTTGGGGAGCTGGCTTTTCCGCCCGCGGGCCATCAGTTGACCGGGTGGCTGCCGCCGGCCGGGACGAGCCGCCACATCACAAATGCCGCCAAAAAGCCCAAAGCGCCCGCCGCCAGGCCGATCAGCAGGAAGTTGCCGTCGCTGAACTTGTAAATGAATGCGCCCGCTGCCGCGCCAAGCACGCGCCCCAGCGAATGCGCGCCCATGTTCGCGCTCATCATCACCGCTCGCGACTGCGGCAGGATTTCGGTGAAGAGCGGCAAGGCCGACACGATCGAAGTCTCGATGCAGATGAACATGAGGAATATGCCAAACATCGCCAGGGGCAAGCTGAAGGCCAGCTGCGGGATGACCAAGAAGCAGATGGCGGCCAGCAGCATGCCGACGGCGGATGTGGTCTTCGCGCCGATGCGGTCGGCCTGGGTGATCACGATGAACTCGCCGATCACCTCGGCCCCGGCGATGACGATGGTGACCGCGCCCAGAGCCGTCAGCGCCAGGCCGAATGAAGCCTCCATCCACAAGCCGTAATTGATGTAGAAAATCTCGTGTGAGATGGTCAGGCAGATCGAATAGACCAAGGCGGCGCGGGCGGGCGGATGGCTGCTCACCAGGCGCAGCGCCGAAAGCGGGTTGATGATTCGCAGTCGCCGCGGATGCTTGTCCGGGCGCGGGTCCGGCTCCACCAAGAGCCACAAACCCAGAGCGCTCAATGCCAGCAGCAGCGCCAGAAATACGAAAATCGCGCGGAGGCTGCTGACATCAAGCAGGAAGCCGGCGACGGGCGCGGCGATCACCAGCGAGAGCGCCCAGCTCAGCTCGGCGATGCCCATAACGCGGGCGCGGCGGCTAAAATGAATCACATCGCCCAGGTAAGCCTGGAAAGTCGGGTCGTAGATGATCTTGCCGACGCCGAAGCCGAACATGACGATGACAAAAACGGCGTAATCGGCGAAGAGCGCCCCGACCAGGCTCATGCCGGTCATCAGCAGCAAGCAGCCGACCATGACGGTCTTCCGGCCCCAATGCTCGCTGACCGTGCCGAGCGCCGGGCTCAGCAGGCCCGCGCCATTCGCCAGGGCGATGACATTCTGGATGCTGTCGGCGGAGAGGCCAAAACCGGCGCCGATCGGAGCGACGAATGGATAGGGAAAGCGCTTGGCCACATTGACGGCCAGCCGCGCGAAGACAATGGCGACGATTGAGCGGATGATCTTGTCGCTCACTGTCGCCTCGTCTCGTGGCGGGCGACGCCAGGCCCGAAGAGCACTCGTTCGCAGGCGGGCGCGAAATCCGTCAGCCGCTCGTAGCCCTTGCTGAAGACTGCCGCGCTCTCGCCGATGACGACCGTGGGCACGGCGTTCAGCGTGTGGCGGCGCGTGCCGAGGTCCTCCATGTTGCCGTGGTCGCTGGTGATGACGAGCAGCGCTTCAGCGTCGCGCCATGCTTCCAGCAAGCCGCCCAGGAAGGCGTCAAACTGCCGCAGCAGCGCGACGCCGCGCTCAAATGGACCGCGATGCCCGATGCGGTCGCTGAGCCAATGCGAGTGCAGGCTGAAATCGTAGTCGCGGCTGAGGCGCGCCAGCAGCTTCCCGGCTTCGCGTGGCGAATAGGCCGGCAGCCCGCCGAGTCGCATGTGCCGCCGCCAGCTCTCGGTCGTCCATTCCGCGGTGAGCGCCCGTTTTTCGATGAGATCCTGGGTGCTGAAATGCGGCGCCCCGGAAGCGAAAGCGGCTTGCTGCAGGCCGGAGCGCAAGGTCTTGCCGCGCTCGAAATTGGCGATCAAACCCGGCGGGTACGCCGTCAGATGCCGCGCTCTTTTGCCCCGCTGGACGAGACGGCGGAAAAGGCTGTGCTCGGCGATGAGCGCCCGCGAACGGGCATCGGGCTTGGGCCCGTAATGACGCCCAACCAGGGCCGGCGCGTTCAGCCCGGTCATCAAGCTGGCTTGGCCGGTGCCGCTCTGGGGTCTGCCGGCGACGCCCAGGCGCGCGTCGGTCGGGATGAAGCAGCCGCGCTCCCAGCGCTGGAATCCAGTCGACGCCAGCCAGCGCTTGCCGTTCGCCAGGCTGCGCATGACGGGCGCGTCGACCGCCGCGAAGGGATTGACCCGCGGGTCGTCTTCGCCCAGGCCGATGCCGTCCAGGAAGAGCGTCAGAATGCGCATGCTAGACTCGCCTCGCGCTCAGGCTCGGCCAGCGCCATAGTCTTGCAAGAAGGGGTTGAGACGCCGCTCGCGCCCGATCGTGGTGGCGCCCATGTGGCCGGGCAAGACCCGCACATCGTCGTCGAGGATCATGAGCCGCTGGACGATGGAGCGCATCAGCAAGGCATGATCGCCGCCGGGCAGGTCGGTTCTGCCAATGCTGCCGGCGAAAAGGGTGTCGCCGCTGAAGAGAATCTTGTGCTCCGCCAGATAGAAGCTGAGGTGGCCGGGCGCGTGACCGGGCGTGTACAGGCTTTGCAGCCGCAGTCCGTCCAGCTCAATGATCTCGTCGTCGCCCAGCAGCCGGTCCGGTTCCGCCGCCGCAGGCAGTCGCCCCAAGCCAAAGAACAAGCCCTGTTCCGGAATATCGTCGAGCAAGGGCGCGCATTCGGCATGAATGAGGAAGGGAAGGCCCAGCCGCTCCTTAATCTCCGCGCTCGCCAAGACATGATCGAGGTGGGCGTGAGTCGCCAGCATGAGCTTGATCGTCCAGTTTTCTGCGCGAGCCGCTTGCAAAATCGTTTCCGCATCGTCGACGGGGTCGATCAAGATGGCTTGGCCGGTGGCCGAGTCGGCCAGCAGATAGGCGTTGGTGGCAAAGGGGCTGAGAGTCAGAGACTTGATCTGGATGGACATGCTAGCTCGCTTTCAGGCCGAGCGGACGAGACCGCAGAATGAACCACAATTCTTGAAGCTCGCGCATGCGGAGCAAGCCGGCGACCAGCAGAAACACCAGCAAGCCAAGGCCGCCTTCCAGGACCAGACGCGCGACTGTCATGGGCAGGCTGCTTGGCAGGGACGCGAGCTCCCAGAGCAGATCGACGCCCGTGATGGCGGCCGCCATGACCAGCGACGCCGCCAGCGCCTTGAGCAGAGCCCGCGCCAGCGCACGCTCGTCGACGCCATGCCAGCGGCGCCGCAAGATGAGCAGCAGAACGGCGACTTCAAACATCACGCCCAGCGAATTCGCCAGCGCCAGCCCGCTCACATTGCCGGTTTCCTGCCGGAGTCCAAGGCCGGGCATGGCCTCGGCGGCGGAGTTGAGCAGGGCGTTGGCGTCGACGGCGCGGACATCGCTGAACACAAACGCGGCGCCGAAGTTGATGAGCGCCCCGCCCACAGCCGCGTATAGCGGGGTCAAGGTGTCTTTGTCGGCGTAGAAGCTCCGCGCGATGATCTCCAGCGCCGAATGCACGATCAAGCCCAGGGTGAACATGCTTAATGTGCTGTAAACCAAGGCGGAGGCGGATGCGTCGAAAGCGCCGCGCTCCAGCAGGCTGATCAGGGGCCGCCCCAGGACGATCAAGCCGATCGCGCCGGGGATGCTGGCCACGAGGATGAACCGCAGGGCGCCGGACATGGCGTCGCGCTTGCCCGCCAGATCGTCGAGTTCGCTAAGGGCAGCCAAGGTCGGGAAAATGACGATGCCCATCGCCGTGCCGATCAAGGTCTGCGGGATCTGCATCAAGCGCCAGCCCCAGTCGAGCGCGCTCACTGAGCCGACGCCCAGCCGCGAGGCGATATTGTTCATCACCAAGAAGTTCAGGCTGAAGACGCCCAAACCGCCGATGCGCGGCAGCATCAAGCGGACGACGCGCCACAGCTGTGGATTGCCCAGGCCGAGCTCCAGCCGCCAGCGAAATTCGTAGCGCCGGAGGCCAGGCAGCTGAATCGCGAAATGCAGCGCCGCGCCCAGGACCGCCCCGTGAGCGATGCCGTGGACGCCGAAGCGGGGCAGCAGGAAGATGACGCCGACAAGGATGCCGATGTCGTACATGATGGGCGCCAGGGCCGGCAGCAGAAAATGCTGATGCGAATGGAGCAGGCCGCTGAAAATGCCGCTGACCGAAAAAATGATCGAGCTCAAGAGCAGGATGCGCATCATGTCCGTCGTCGCCCGGGCCGTTTCCGCGTCGAAACCGGGCGCGACGGCCGCGCTCACCAGCCAGGGCGCCAGCAAGTAGACGGCGACGCTGATGACGAGAGCCAGGCAAAAGATGCTGTTGATGAGGTTGCTCGCCAGTTTCCAGGCGGACTCTTCGTCGCCTTGGGCCAGGAAGCTGCTGTAGACCGGGATGAAAGCGTGAGTCAGCGTGCCGCCGGAAATGAGAATGACGATCAGCTCCGGGACGCGGTTGGCGGCCACATAGGCGTCCAGCTCCACGCCGACGCCGAAGGCTTGAGCGATGATCACCGTCTGCAGCAGGCTGATGAGCTTGGCGGCGGCAAAAGCCAAGATCACCGTGACGGTTGAGCGGGCGATGCGCCGGTTGCGCTGCGCATGAGACGGGCCGGGCTGCGCCATGCCTACTGGAGCCGCGCCAGTGCCGCGCGCGCCTCGTCATAGTGGGGGTTGTACGCCAGCGCCTGGCGATAGGAGCCGGCGGCCGCGCCAGCCTGCCCCTGGGCTTCTTGCACGCGTCCGCGCCAATACCAGGGCTCTTCAAGCTCGGGCGCGCTGTTCTGATTGATCTTGACCAAGGTCAAGACATCGTCGTATCGCCCGACCTGGAAGTAGGCTTCAAAGGCGCCAAACTGATACCAATGGAAGCGCCAGGGCAGCTCGACGCTGTTGGCTCGATCGAAGGCGGCGGCTGCCTCCTCGTAACGCTCCAATGCCACCAGCGCCGTGCCCATGTTGAACCAGGCGAAGGCGTCTTGGCGGTTTTGGCGCGCTTCGAGCCGGGCGGTCTCGAAAGCGAGGCTGGCCGCTTTTTTCTGGTCCCAGCGTTCGGCGAGCAGTTCTCGCAGCAAGGCTTCGCGCTGGGGCTCGTAAATGACGATGAAGGTGCGGTTGAAAGCCCGCCAGTTGGCGTCGACCTCGGCGTAGCTGCTGGCGACGCCCTGGGCGCCTTCGCCCACGCCCAAAAAACTGTCAAAAAAGTAAAAGCGCTCGTAAGCGTCGTCATAGGCCACCAGCGCGCGATAGTGGCCGATCCAGTCGTATGCCTCGAACATGGCGGCGGTTTCGATGACCACCGGGAATTCACGCGCCACCAGGGTCTTGAGCAAGTCCAGCGTGCCGCCCATGCGAACGATTGCCCGCAGATCCGTCTCTTCTTCGACGAAGCGCGCCAGTTCGCCGGGGCTGACATTCTTGTCTTCGCGATTTGGCCTTAGCCTGGCGGCGGCGAAGGCTTGATCCTGCTGCCAGCCATAGTAACTCAGGGCCATGGTGATGGTCGCCGGTCCGCAGTTATTCCAGGTCTGCTGCTGGTGGCGGATGCCGAAGATCCTGGCGGCGGCTGGCGGTCCATTTGCGGGTGGCCGCGTCGGCGGGGGCGGGCTGGAAGTGGCCGTGGGAGCCGGCGTTGCCGTGACGGTGGCGGTGGGCGCGATGGTGGGGGCGGGCAGGGCAGTGGCGGCGGACGATTGCGCTTCCACGACGGCGACCGGCGTCTCGATCCCGGTTGGCGCGGCGGGCGAAGCGAAGTCCAGCGGCATGTCCAGCAGCGCCAAGGCGTCTTCGGCGGCCTCGGCGGAGACGAGGGTCGGGAAGACGCCGCCCATGGGCGTCGGCCGCCGCAGCAGGCTCATGAAGGGCAGCTGGTCGATGACGCGCTGCTGCTGCGCCGGGCGCAATACTTCGCGAAAGCCAATGACAACCGCCGCCAAGCCCAGCGCGACGGCTGCGGAGAACAGGATCATTCCCCAAAACAAAATCCGCGGCGGCGCTCGCAGGCCGTCGTCTCGGCGACGCGGTCTGTATGCGCGGCTCGGCTGCGTGTCATGCAAGTTGCGCAAGGATTCGCTCTCGCCTCGTCAACCTGGCGTCAATATAGCACAGGCTCGGGCTTTTTCCAGCGATTCGGGCTGGCGGCGGCTGCGCTCATGGCGGTGGCGCGGCGGGAGGGAAGGCGACGGCGCCGTAGCTCAAGGCGTCCAGGTAAGCCTGCAATATGACCCGCGCCGCCAAATCGTCGACCGGCTCGCGAGCTCCACGCTTGAGTTGCCGCGCCAGCTGTCGCGCTTCGGCGCTGCTCAGGTATTCGCCCGCTTCGGCCACAGGCAGGGGCGTCGCCTCGCGCAGTTTCGCCGTCCAGGCCAGCACGAGATCGGCCTGGGCGCGCAAACCAGCCGGCGCGTTCGGATTGTAGGGTACGCCGACAACGATGCCGGCGACATTTTCGCGCTCTGCGATTGCCACGATGCGAGCGATATCGTCTTGCTCGCCGCGGCAATCCAGAATCTGGAGTTCGCGGGCGCTGATCCCCAGGGCGTCGCTGATGGCCAAGCCAATCCGCGCCTTTCCATGATCGACGCCGAGCAAGCGCCCGATCATGCCGCGCCCCGCAGCCGCAGGTCGATGCGCAGCGGCAGCAGCGGCATGCGCTCCAGAAACTCCGGGTACAGCGTGATGCGGGCCGGGAAATCGCCCGATAGCTGTGGCAGGCTTGCCAGGAGCGTCCGCGCCTCGTCCAAGCCCGCGCCGGCCAGCCGCTCGCGCAAGAGAGCCTCGTCGAGCACGGCGGCGACAGTGCCGCTGCTGGTCGCGGTGAAGGCGATTTGGCTTTCTCGTGGTCCGGGGCCGAATGGTCCCCGGCTGTATTCGACGCTGTCCGCCAGCAGCCGCGTATCCTGCCTTAGCTCCGCTCTTAGTCTTTCCAGCGCGACTTGCGCCCCAAAGCGCTCGTCAATTATCAGAGCGCTAACCACGGCGCGCATGGTCAAGCTCAGCTCGCTGGTCATCGCGCCGATATCAGCCGAGTACTCCATCCAGTCCTTGCGCTCGTCGTCAATGCGGATGGACTCGATGACGATTACCTGGCTGGGGGAGAGCCCGGCCCGCATCTTCTCGAAGGCCAGGGATTGGAGCTGAATGCGCAGGCTCTCGAGCAGGCGCCGCTGGTCCGCTTGGTCGACGATCGGGACGCTGCGCGCGCCGCCACCGGCGATGGGCTGCAGATTGATGACGGAGACGCGCTCGGCCAAGGCGCCCAGGAGGGTGTTGATCATGCCCGCGCCGACATTGCCGATGCTGCCGCCGTAGCCCGCCATCGCTTGCACCGTCGCCTCGACTCGCCCGCCCGCGCCGGCCGGCACGATCGCCTCCGCCACTGTTTCAAAGAGGATTGGCTCGCCTGCGCTGGTGCTCAAAACCGCGCCTTTGGGGATGCGCGCGCGTGCCTCGCCCAGGTTGGTGAAGGTGACGACGCCGGCGGCAACCGCGCTATCCAGCCGGAATTCGCCCGTCGTCGGCATGGTGGCGCTGGATTCGACGGTCTGGCGGATTGTCCGCGCCGGGATGAGGCCTTCGGCCGGTTTCGCGCCATCAGCTTTGCGATCGGCGACGATGTCGACGATGACGACGACCCGCTCTTGCCGCAAGCGGACGTCGACGCGGGCGCCAGGCAAAATGACATACATGGCCGCGCCCAGCGAAGCCGCCAGCAGGAGCAAGACCAAGAGCTGCTGCAGGGCGCTGCGCCAGGGGGAACGGCGGCGCCGGCTGGCGATGCGATCGGCGATGCGCGCCAGATCTTCCGGCCCCAGGTCTTTGCCCGGCTTGTGATGGCGCGGCAAGAAGACTTTCTGGCGGCCCCGCTTCCAGCGTGCGCGCTCGCTCGCTTCAATGGAGGGGAAGCAGCTGATGTTCAATTCGCCCGCCAATGCAGTGACCGCCGGGTCGCGGCTAATCAAGGCAAGCTGAATCAAGCGGCGATGCGCCTCGCGCTGGATGAGCACCAAATCGAGCCGCCGTCGCAGTACGGCGCCGTCTTCGGGCAAGACAAGCAAGACGCGCTGCCGCCGCAGATGCGAGAGGCGCTCGCGGATGGCCGCGACGCTTTCGGAAGCGCTCAGTTCGAGGCGCAGAGTTTGGCTGGACATCGCTGCCGAGTATACGCCGAAAGCAAGATTTCAGAGTTGGTTTCGCCGCCCTTGTGGCCGCTCAGGCCTGGGCGATGAGCTCGCGCGCCGCGTCCAGGGCGGCTGGGATGCTGGCGCTGTCGACGCCGCCGGCCTGCGCCATTTGCGGTCTGCCGCCGCCGCCACCGCCGACGACCCGCGCGATCGGCTTGATCAAGTCGCCCGCCCGCAAGCCCTCTTGCACCAAACTGTCCGAGACCGCCACCACGATTTGTGGCTTGCCGTTGACGCTGCTCGCCAAGGCCAGGACGCCGCGGTCGACGCGGTTGCGGAACCAGTCCGCCATTTCGCGCATGGTCTCGGTCGGCGTGTTTTCCAGTTGGGCGATGAGCGCTTGCTTGCCGTTCAGCGTTTCCAGATCCGCCTCGATCATGCTGCTGAAACTGAGGCGAGCGAGCTGACGCTGCAGCCCGGCAATTTCGCGTTTCGCCTCGCCAAGCTCCCTCTGCAAGCCAGCGAGTCGCTGCGGCGCTTGAGCGGGCGTCGCGCCCAGCTGCCGCGCGATATCATCCAGGGCGAGGAGCTGCCCGCGCATGAATTCGTTGGCGGCGCGCCCGGTCAAAGCTTCGACGCGGCGGATGCCGGCGCTGACGCTGCTCTCGCCGGTGAAGACGAAAGCGCCGATTTCCGCCGTCCGCCCGACATGGACGCCGCCACAAAGCTCGTAACTGTAGCGCTCTTGCCCTGCCTCGATGAGGACGGCGCGCACGCTGTCGCCATACTTTTCGCCGAAGAGCGCCATCGCCCCCTCGCGCCGGGCTTGCTCCAGCGGCTTCTGTTCAGCGCGGACGGCGTAGTTGCGCAGGATCGCCGCGTTGATCTCCGCCGTCACCGCGGACAGCTCGCCGGGACTCACTTTTTCGGGGTGCGAGAAATCGAAGCGGAGCCTGTCGGGCGCCACCAGCGAGCCTCGCTGCTGCACATGATTGCCGAGCCGGTTGCGCAGCGCGGCATGCAGCAGATGCGTCGCCGTGTGATTTCGGGTGATATCCGCCCGGCGAAGCCCGTCCACTTGCGCGGTCGCCGCATCGCCTGCCCTGGGCGCGCCTTCGACGACCTCGCCGATGTGCGCGATCAGGCCCGCCACTGGCTGCTTCATGCCTTCGACTTCGATTGCCCAGCCATCGCCCGCGATCAGGCCCCGGTCGCTGACCTGGCCGCCAGCCTCGACATAAAAGCCCGTCGCGGCGAGCACAATCTCGACCTTGTCGCCGACGATGGCGCTCTCGACGCGTTTGCCATCCTGCAGCAGCGCCAGAGCGATTGTCTCTACTGGATTGTCGCTGTAGGGCTGGTACGCGACGCCGTCCGCGCCCAGCTGTCCCGCAGCCCGCAAGTCGTCGAGCAGCTCGCGGTACAGCTCGCCCGTTTCCAGCGCGCCCATTGCCTGGCCCGCCCCGCTGACCCGCGCGTGTTCGGCTTCGGCTTCGGCGAAACCGGCTTCGTCGACCTGGCAGCCGCGTTCTTCGACGATGTCTTTGGTGACCTGGAAAGGCAAGCCCAGGGTCGCTTTGAGATAGAAGGCTTGTTCGCCGGAGAGCGTCGTGCCAGCCTCCGCGCCGTCGAGCATGCTCTCCAGCTCGGTCAAGCCCCGGTCCATAGTGCGGAGAAAGCGCTCTTCTTCCAGGGTGATGGCGCGCTTGATGCTGGCGGCGCCGTCGAGTAGTTCGCTGTAGTGCGGTCCCATGACATCGATGACCGCCTCGGCCACATCCGCCAGGAACGGTCCTTCAAAGCCAATCTCCCGCCCGAAGCGCGCCGCCCGCCGGATCACGATGCGCGGGATGGCTGATCTGCCTTTGGCGCCGGGCATGACCCCGTCGCTTATCAAGAAGACGGCCGCCCGGGCGTGATCGGCGATGACGCGGTAGGGCACATAATTCGCCGCGCGCTCGGCATCGCTGTGCCCGGTGAGAGCCTGCGTCCGCTCGATAACGGGCGTGAAGAGATCGGTGTCGTAATTGTTCGTGACGCCTTGCAAGATGGAGACGATGCGCTCGAAGCCCAGGCCGGTGTCCACGCCGGGCGCCGGCAGGGGCTCGTCCCACTGACCGCTGTGCTCGGGGTCGGCTTGCTGGCGGTTGAATTGCATGAAGACTAGATTCCAGATCTCCAGGAAGCGGTCGTCCTCGGCTTGCAGCAGGGGGATGATCTCGGCGTCGCCGGCTTCGGGAGTCTTGTCCCAATGGATTTCAGAGGTGGGCCCGCAAGGTCCCGTGTCCGCCATTTGCCAGAAATTCGTCGCCGGTCCCATGCGCGCCACCCGCTTGGGGCTGATGCCGAGATCGTCGACCCAGGCGGCGTATGCCTCGTCGTCGTTTTCGTAAACGGTGTATGCCAGGCGCTCGGCCGGCAAGCCATAAACCTGGGTAAGCAGTTCGTAAGCGTAGCGGATGGCGTCGCGCTTGAAATAATCGCCGAAGCTGAAATTGCCCAGCATCTCGAAGAAAGTGTGATGCCGCGGCGAGGGACCCACATTCTCCAGGTCGTTGTGTTTGCCGCTGACCCGCATGCACTTCTGCGCGGTGGTGGCGCGCTTGTAGGGACGCTGATCCAGGCCCAGGAACACATCCTTGAACTGGACCATGCCGGCGTTGGTGAAGAGCAGGGTCGGGTCGTTCGCCGGCGCCAACGACGACGAAGCCACGGGACGGTGCCCGCGCTCCTCGAAGAAGCTCAGGAAAGCCTGTCGTACTTCCGCGCTGCTCATCGCCTGCATGTTCAATTTCCTCGTCCGTCGCTTCACGCTGGAGGCGCGCGCCCCCCGCAGATTCGCCGCCCATCTTAATCGCAACGCCGCGGCTATTCCATAGTCGGCTCGCCGCCGGTCCATGCCGGCGCTCCAGCAAAGCGCGTATGGATTGTGCTATACTGCGGGCGAGGCGAAGCGCGACAGGAATGAACGATGGCGACGATAGAAGAGCAGGTTGAAGTCCTGATGTCCGGCACGGCTTACGGCGACCCGGAAATACGCGCCAATATGGCGAAAGACCTGGAAGCGCGCTTGCGAGAATGCGAACGCGAGGAGCGGCCGCTGCGGGTCTATTGCGGCTACGACCCCCGCACATCCGATCTGCATCTCGGGCACACCATCACCATGCGCAAGCTGCGGCAGTTCCAGGAATTAGGCCACGATGTGACTTTCCTGGTCGGCACCTTCACCAGTCTCATCGGCGACCCCTCCGACAAAGACAGCGCCCGCGACCAGCTAACGATGCGAATGGTGGAAGACAACGCCCGCACCTACGCCGAGCAGGCATTCAAGATCCTCGACGAAGAGCGCACCCGCGTTCGCCGCAATGACGAATGGCTGGCGCCCCTGGATTTCGCCGACATCATCCGCCTCGCCAGCAACTTCACCGTGCAGCAGTTCCTGGCGCGCGAGAATTTCGCCAAGCGCATCGACGAGGGCAAAGCGATATTCTTGCACGAGTTCTTTTACGCCTTGATGCAAGCCTATGACGCGGTGGCGCAGGAAGCCGACGCGCAGGTGGGCGGGCAGGACCAGCTTTTCAACATCCTGGTCGCCGGGCGCAAGCTGCAAACCGGCCTGGGCCAGAAACCGCAAATCGCCATCATCATGGGCGAGAGCCTGCCCGGCACCGACGGCGAGATCAAGATGTCCAAGAGCCTGGGCAACCATATCCCGCTGCTCTCCGAGCCCTGGGACATGTTTGGCAAAGTGATGAGCCTCCCCGACAAAACGATGGGCGTCTATCACAAGCTGATCCTGGGCTGGACTCCGGCCAAGGTCGAGGCGCTTGAGGCGGGCCTGGCCGCGGGCGACTTGCATCCCAACGAGACCAAGATGAGCCTGGCGCGCGAAATCGTGAGCGTCTTTCACAGTCCGGCGGCGGCGGAAGCGTCCCAGGCGCGCTGGAACGAGGTATTCCGCGGTGGCGGCGGCCTGCCAGAAGACATGCCGGAGGCCGTCCTGGCGGCGGAAGAAGAAGTCCGCGACATATTGACGCGCCTCAACATGGTCAAGAGCCGCGGCGAAGCCAAGCGCCTGATCCAGCAGAGCGGCGTCCGCCTCAACGAAGAAAAAGTCGCCAGCCTGGTCGCGACCGTCTCGCCGGAAATGCTGCCGGCCGTGCTGCAAGTGGGCAAGCGGCAATTCGTGCGGCTGGTCAAAGCCAACTCCGACAGCGAGTAGAGCATTGTCCCGCGCGGACTACACGATCGACGAGTTGATCTGCGTCTGCATCTCGCGGCAGCTGCGCGATGGCGATGTCTGGGCGCAGGGCATCAACACGCCTCTGGTGTCCGCCGGCTTGATCCTGGGCAAAGTCCGCCACGCGCCCGGGGCCCGCTTTACGTCCGCCATCGGCCAGGCCTTGGTGCAAGACTGGGGACCGCTGGGCATCTCCACCATTGAAGAGCTCTGGGTGGGCAAGGGCTTGATCCATCTGGGCTTCGCCGCCGGCGCCGCCGAGATCCTGCCCAAGTTCCAGCCCAAAGAATTCTTCCGCCCCGCCCAGGTCGATGCCCGCGGCAACAGCAACAACATCGCAATCGGCAAAGATTATCGCAAACCGCGGATGCGCTTGCCCGGCAGCGGCGGAATCCCGGATGTGACGCCCCAGTACGACCACAGCTATTTGTATGTTCCGCGCCACTCGCGCCTGACCTTCGCCGAGAAAATCGACTTCGCAAGCGGCCTTGGGCATGAGCCAAACCGAGCGGAAGGCGCGGGACCGCGCTACCTGGTTTCCGACCTGGGACAGTTCGACTGGGCCGACGGCAGAATGCGCCTCGCCAGCATCCACCCGGGCGTCGAGCTGCGCCGCATCCAGCGCAAAACCGGCTTCGCCCTGGAGATCGCGCCCGAACTGCCGGTCACCGCGCCCCCCGACGCGGAAGACTTGCGGCTGCTGCGCGAAGAGATCGACCCCCTCGGCACGCGCAAGCTGGAGACCCTGGGCGGGGCAGCGCGAAAAGCCTGGCTGCGCGGAATCTTGCGGCGGGAAGGCGCGCTTTAGCTGGCGATGGCGGCGGGACGCCAGTCGCGAATGTTGCGGAAGCGATCGGCGCTGGAACCCAGATGCCCAAGCCGCAGCCCCTGGATCGTATCGCGCTGAACCACGGTAAAGAGCGGCGCGTACAGCGGGATGGCAAGGGCTTGGTTGGCGAACTCTTCCTGGAATTGCAGGCGCATCGAGTGCCGGCGGGCGCTGTACACCTCGACCCGCGCCAACTCCAGCAATTCGGCGATCTCCAGGCTCGAGGCCTGGCCGTAATTCTGGCCGGCGCTGGCCTGGGCCGGATGCCAGAAAGGGAAAAGGTCGAAGTCGCCGCCGATGCGCTGCTCCACGATGGCAGCTTCGAAGCGACCGCTCCGCAAGCGCTCGTCCAATTCGAGAATTCCGGCCAGTTCCAGCGCCACATCGATGCCGAGGCTCCGCCAGGCTTGCGCGATATCGCCCGCCAGAGCGCGCGCGGCCTGCCCCTCGCCGACCAGCAGACTCAAGCTGAGATTCGGATCTGGCGAGTCTGCTTCCTCAGCTTCCTCCGCGCCACGCCGGGTCGACGCCAGCAGCGTCTCCGCCTGGGAGAGATCCTGGGTCGTCCAAAAGGCCTGCCCGCGATACACCGACGAGCCCGGCGGGTAGGGGCTGTCGGCGAAAATGGCGTCGCCGCTAAAATGCGCTTCGATCAGCGTCGGCATGTCCAGCCCAAGCGAAAGCGCCTGCCGCAGACGCCGCTCGGCGAAAGGCGAATCAGCCCAATTGAATATCAGCGTGGCCAGGCTGGATTGCGCTTGACTGTAAATGCGGCTGTCCGGCAAAGCCAGCAGCGCCCCCCGCGAGCCGATGTTGGCGAGGCCGTCGACGCGCCCGCTGCGGAATGCCAGGATCGCCGCCGCCGCGTCCTCAACGAGCTCAAAACGCAATGCGGAAAAGGCGTATCCGTTTTGCCCTTCGGGGCGCGCCCGATACACCGGCGACAGCGCCAGCTCGACCGCGTCGATCAGGCCCGCGTCGTTGGCGCGCAGGCTCGCCAGCTGATACGGTCCCGTGCCGATCGGCGAAAGGTTGAAAGGATGGGCCGCCAGAGCTTTGACGCGCGTGCCTTCCAGCGCGTGGGCGGGCAGCATGCCAATTGTCAGCAGGTAGGGGAAGCTGCTGAACGGCTGCGCCAGCCGAAAACGCAGCAGACCCGCGTCCAGTTTCTGGGTCTCCACCGTTTGCCAGAATTCGGACGCGGCCGAATAGGGTTCGTAATCCGGGTCGGCCAGCAGCGCCATCGTGTAGACGACATCGTCCGCGTCGAAGGCGATGCCATCGTGCCAGCGAATGTCGTCGCGCAAGCGGACGACATATTCTCTGCCATCCGCGGAGATGACGAGCTCCTCCGCCAGGCGAGGCACGATCTCGCCGTAGTCGTTGCTGGCGAAGAGCCCCTCGAAGATCAAGCTGGAAATGTCGTGATCGACAGGGTTCAAATGCGCGAGCAGTGGATTCAGACGCGCGACTGCGCCCGTCAGCGCTTCGCGATAGATCCATGCAGGGGCGCTCGGCGAGGCTTGCGCTACTGTAGCGCCTGCGATTGTCGGTAAGGGGCTTGGGGCGGCGACTGTCGCCCGGGCGGGCGTCGGGCTTGAATCGCGCGCGATATCTTCAAGGCGGCTAAGGCGAAAAAGCGCGCCCGCCAGCAACACGACCATGGACAGCAGAAGCGCGAGCAGCTGCCAGCGGAAGCCGCGCAACATCGTTCAGGGCTGCGACAGCGCTTAGCCAGGCGTGGCGACAGCGAAGAGGGCGATGCCGAGGAAAGCGATCGACAAGAAAATCGTGATGCGGAAGAGGGTCTTTTCCAAACCCCGCCGAGTCCGCGCGATGCCGCCGCCAGCGTCGCCGCCCAGCAGGCTGCCCAGCGCGCCGCCTTTCACTTGAAGCAAGATCAAGACGATCAAGACCAGGGAAATGACGATGGACGAAATCTGCAGGGCAACAGCCATGGCGCAAGCTCCCGCGCTCAATCGGGCTAATCAGGCCGCATAATAGCATCACTCCGCGAACTTGGCTAGCCTCAGCCGCGCAGCGATTTCAGGTAGGCGATGGCGGCTTCCAGCTGCCGGTCCTCCTGGCCATCGGCGAGCGCATCCTGCTCCACGACGAGATCGGGCCGGATGCCGCGCTCGTGAATCGAGCGGCCCTTCGGGGTCAGCCAGCGGCGCGTCGTGAGCCGGATCCCGCCGCCATTTGAAAGCTGCGGCATGCGCTGCACCGTGCCCTTGCCAAAAGTCTGCTCGCCCAGCGCCAAGGCGACGCCATGATCTTGCATGGCGCCTGCGAGGACCTCGGTGGCGCTGGCGCTCCCCGCGTCGACCAGGACGACAATGGGCGCGCTGATCGCCGCTCGGCTGCCCTGAGCCCGCGTCCGCTCCTCGCTGCCATCGCGCGCCACCTGTCGCAGCAGCAGACTATCGCCAATGAACGCGCTGCTGACCTCAATGGCGCTTTCCAGGGCGCCGCCGGGGTTGCCGCGCATATCGAGAATCATGCCATTCAGCGAGCCCGCGTCCAGCGCTTCAAAGGCCGCGTCCAGCTGCGTCCGCGTCAAATCGTTGAAGCTCTGCAATTTGATATGGGCGATGCCGTCGCCGACCAGGGCGTGACTGACATTGGGCAAGGCGAAGACTCCGCGCTCGATCTCCAGGGTGAGCAGCGCGCCCGCCCTGTCGAAGGTGACCGTGACCCTGGTTCCTGGCGGTCCTGGCACGATCGCCGAGAGTTCCGCCAGGGAATAACCATCGACCAGCTCTCCATTCACCGCGTGAAAGATGTCGCCCGGCTGGACGCCGACTCCATCCGCCGGCGAGCCCGCAATGACCGAGACCACTTCAATGCGGCCCCCGCTTGTCGCCGCCTTCACCATCACGCCAATGCCCGAGAATTCGCCCGAGAAATCCACGCTTTGCGAGTACAGCGCCGGGCGGATGTAAGCGCTGTGCGGGTCCTCCAGAGCGTCGACCATGCCTGCCAGCGCGCCATCGACCAAGACTTCCAGCTCAACGGGATCGACATAGCGCGTTTCGATCAGATCGAGGGCTTCCCAAATCGGCGCCAGCAGCGCGTCCCGCGTCGCATCGCTCTGTTGGCTGGCATGGGGACGAGCCAGGCTGCCGACCGCGAATCCCAGGCCGAACAGGACGATCGCCAGCAACGGCGACGCCGCCCGGCGCCAGCTTCGCCTGAATGGCTGGTTTCGCTTCATGTCGTCGCTCCCTGCCTGACCGCGGTTTCGCCCTGTCAAGTGTATCAGTTATCATTGCGGCTTGGGCGAGGCGCGGAGCAAGAAAGATTCGATGACGCAGGAGCGCTACACGACGCTGGAAGCGGCCGCCGAAGCCGTGCGCGACGGCGACACCTTGGCCTTGGGCGGGGTGACCTTGTATCGCCGCCCCATGGCCTTCGTCAGAGCGCTGCTGCGCCGGGAAAAGCCGCCACGCGACCTGACCCTGCTGAGCTTCACCGGCGGCCTGGAATCCGACCTGCTCATTGGCGCGGGCTGCGTCGCCCGGGTGCGCTCGGCGTACATGGGGCTGGAGGCATTTGGCTTTGCGCCGATGTTCACCAAGCTGGCGGCGGACAAGCGCATAGCCGTCATCGAAGAGACCGAAGCCAGCATCGTCATGGGCGTCCGCGCGCAAATCGCCGGCGTCGGCTTCATCCCCTCCAAAGCCTGGAGGGGCACGGATCTGCCCCGGCTGCGGCCGGATGTGAGAACGGTGGCTGACCCATATAGCGGCGACCAGCTCACCGCTTTCCCCGCCATTCCCTGCGATGTCGCCGTGATTCACGGGCTGGCGGGCGATCGCCAGGGCAATGTGATGGTCAACAACAACCTGGGCATTGATCTGGAGCTGGTTTATGTCGCTGACACGGTGATCGCGACGGTGGAGCGGGTGGTCGACAAGCTGGAGCGCAGCGTCGACGGCAGCATCATACCCTATCCCGGCTGCGACATGATCGCGGAAGCGCCGCGCGGCGCCGCCCCTGCAAGCTGCTATCCGCTGTATCCGCTGGCGGGGGGCGCTTTTCTTGATTACATCGAGAGCTGCAACGCCGGGCGCTTCGACGAGTATCTGGAGCGCTTCCTGCAGGGCTAATGGCAATCGCTTGCGAAACTCGCGCCGCCGCGCTACAATCCCTCACATAGACCATATTTCGAGACTTGGGGAGCTCGCGCGAGCGGGCTGAGAGGGCGTGTCTGCCATGCCGACCCATAAACCTGATCCAGGTAATGCTGGCGTAGGGATGTCCGCAATGCCCTTGTTGAGCCGTCGCGGCCGATGCCCTGTCGAAGACGGCTTTTCTTTCGCCCTCGCTTGCTCCTGAAGTCTCTGCGCAGCGTCCAGGCTGTGGCGGCGCGTTTCGCGTTCGCGAGTCTGGCTCGTGGTCTCACCGGACTTAAGGAGGAGATTCATGTTCATCAAAGCGGTGTTATCCATGCTGATCGCGCTCGTCATCGCGGGCGGCGCGTTCGCCCAGGAAAGTGATTCCCTGGTCGTCATGACTCACGATAGTTTCGCCGTGCCGGAGGCGCTGTTGGAAGCGTTTGAGGACCAAACCGGCGTCGCGGTGGAGGTCCTGCGCGCGGGCGACGCGGGCACCATGGTGAACACTGCCATCTTAAGCGTCAACAACCCCTTGGCGGATGTCTTGTATGGCGTCGACAACACCTTCCTCAGCCGCGCTCTGAATGCCGATATTTTCGCCGAATACGAGTCTCCAGCGCTGGAATTCGTGCAAGAAGCTTTCCTCCCCGCCGACGAGGACTACCGCGTCACGCCGGTCGATTTCGGCGATGTCTGCCTGAATTACGACATCGCCACCTTCGAAGACTTGGAGCTGAGCTTGCCGGAGAGCCTCATTGCCTTGACCGATGAAGCCTATCGCGGCTTGCTGGTCGCCCAGAGCCCAGCCACCTCGTCGCCGGGGCTGGCTTTCCTGCTGGCGACGGTCGCGGAGTTTGGCGTCGACGGCGACTACGATTACCTGGATTTCTGGTCCGACTTGCGCGAAAACGATGTGCTGGTGGTCGACGGCTGGTCGGACGCCTATTACGGCGAGTTCAAGGTGACCGGACGCGACTCTGGCAGCCGTCCCCTGGTCGTCAGCTACGCCAGCAGCCCGCCCGCGGAAGTGCTTTTCAGCGAGAATCCCGAGGCTGGGGCCATCACGGGCGCGATCGTCGCCGACGGCGCCTGCTTCCGCCAGGTCGAGTATGTCGGCCTGCTGGCCGGCGCTGCCAATGAAACGGCGGCGCGACAATTCGTCGATTTCATGCTCAGTCCCGCTTTTCAGGAAGCGCTGCCGCTGAACATGTTCGTCTACCCGGTGCGGGCCGATGTCGACTTGCCAGAAGTCTTCGCCGAGCATAGCCAAATCCCGGAGAACCCCGCATGGGTCGATCCGGCCGATATCGAAGCGCATCGCGAAGCCTGGATCCAGGCCTGGCTGGAGGTCATGCTCAGTTGAGGCGCCGCATCCGAGGCTCGGGAGCCTGGCTGTTTTTGCTGCCGCTGCTGTTCCTGAGCCTCTTCTATTTCTACCCGCTGCTGTCACTATTTGATATCAGCCTGCGGCCCGCCGGCGCGCTGGATCTGTCCGCCTTTCTGCGTATTGTCGAAAGCGACTACTACCTCGGGACCCTGCTCTTCACCGTCTATCAGGCGCTGCTGTCGACGACGGCGACCTTGTTGCTGGCGCTGCCCTGCGCCTTCGTCTTCGCCCGCTTTCGCTTTCGCGGCAGGTCGCTGCTGCTCTCGTTGGCCACGCTGCCATTCGTCTTGCCGACTGTCGTGGTGGCGCTGGCATTCGCGACCCTGCTGGGGGAGGACGGCTTGCTGAACGACGCCCTGCGCGCGCTCTTCTCGCTGGATTACGCGCCCGTCCAGCTGGAGCGCACGCTGCCGCTGATCATCATCGCCCATGTCTTTTACAACTTCGCCGTCGCCCTGCGTATCATGTCCGGTTACTGGTCGTCGATGGGCGCGGCGGCGGAAGAAGCGGCCCGCTGCCTGGGCGCGGACGAGTGGGCGCTCTGGCGCGATATCCGCCTGCCCTTGATTCGCCCGGCCCTGCTCTCCGCAGGCGCCTTGGTCTTCATCTTCTGCTTCACCAGTTTCGGCGTCATCTTGATCCTGGGCGGCATCCGCTTCGCCACCCTGGAAGTGCAGATTTACTATCAAGCCGTCAGCATCTTCAACCTGCCCATGGCGGCGGCGCTGTCCATCGTGCAGATTCTCTCCATGCTGGCGATGATGGCGCTCTATACGCGCAGCCAGAAGCGCCTGCGACTGGATCTGGCCAGCGGCGCGACCCTCGCCAAACCGGCCCGTTCCGCCCTCGAGAAACTGGCCTTGGCTGCCTGCGTCGGCTTCATGGCATTGCTGCTCTTTTCCCCGCTGCTCGCTTTGCTGTGGCGCTCGATCTTCGTCGGCGGCGCGCTGGACCTGCGCAATTACGCGAGCCTGGCGGAGTCGTCGCGGGGCTCGCTGCTCTTCATCGCCCCCCTCGAATCCATCTTCAACTCTTTGCGTTTCGCCGCTCTGACGACGGGGGCGGCCGTCTTTCTGGGGCTCTGCGCCGCCTACCTGATTGAGCGGGGCGGGCGACTTGGCAGGCTCTTCGACCCGCTCTTCATGCTGCCCCTGGCCACCAGCGCCGTCACCCTGGGCTTCGGCTTCATCGTCGCCCTGGACGAGCCTCCGCTGAATCTGCGCGCCAGTTGGCTGATCATCCCGATCGCGCATACCCTGGTCGCCTTGCCATTCGTGCTGCGCAGCGTCCTGCCCAGTCTGCGCGCGCTCCCGCCCTCGCTGCGGGAGGCGGCCGCTCTGCTCGGCGCCCGGCCGCAAACGGTCTTCCGCACAATCGACTTGCCACTGCTTGGGCGCGGCATCGCCGTCGGCGCGACCTTCGCCTTCACCGTCAGCATGGGCGAGTTTGGCGCGTCGCTCTTCGTTGCCCAGCGCGAATCGGTTACCATGCCCGTCGTGATTTATCGGCTGATTGGCGACCCGGGCAACGCGTCGTACCGACAGGCTCTGGCTATGAGCGTCGTCTTGATGCTGGCATGCGCTTGCGGCTTCAGCCTCATTGAGCGGCTGCGGGTCGCCGGCGTCGGCGAATTCTGATGCTGCGCGTCAACGCGGTCTCGCACAGCTATGGCGACATCGTCGCGCTTCGCGGCCTTTCCCTGGAGCTGGAAGCGGGCGAGATCTTGTGCCTGCTCGGTCCCAGCGGCTGCGGCAAGACGAGCTTGCTGCGCGTGATCGCGGGCCTGGAGCCGGACCACAGCGGCGCGATACTGTTTGAGGGCGAGGACATCAGCGCGCTGCCGCCCCACAAACGCGAATTTGGCTTGATGTTTCAAGACTTCGCGCTCTTCCCGCACATGACGGTGGCGCAGAACATCGCCTATGGGCTGCGGCGCAAAAGCGCGTCCAAGCGCGAAATCGAGGCGACGACGCGGCGCTTGCTCGATCGCGTCGGCCTGGGCCGGCTGGAAGCGCGCGATGTCTCCGCCTTGTCCGGCGGGCAAAAGCAGCGAGTCGCCCTGGCCCGCAGCCTGGCGCCCAATCCGCGCCTGCTCATGCTGGACGAGCCCCTGGGTTCGCTGGACGCCCAACTGCGTGATCAGCTGGCTCTGGAGCTGCGGCAAATCATCAATGGCGCCGGCTTGAGCGCGATCTATGTCACCCATGACCGCCAAGAAGCTTACGCCGTTGGCGATCGCATCGCCGTGATGAAGGACGGAGCGCTGCAGCAAATCGCCAGTCCGCGCGCGCTGTATCGCCGGCCTGCCAGCGCCTTTGTCGCTCGCTTCCTGGGCATGCGCAACATCTTTCCGGCGGACAGTCCGGAGCTGGTTCGCGCGCTCGGAGTAGAGGCGACGCGGCAACTGGAACCGGCTCCGTTCGCGCTCATCCATCCGAGCGGCCTTCGCCTTGACGATCGCTCAGATAAAGCCTCTCCGCTCCTGGAAGGCGTCTTGCGGCGCGTCGTCTTTCGCGGCGATCGCTGCGATCTCACGGTCGACATCGGCGATGGCATGGCGCTGGCATTCGCCGCCCCGGACACGCAGCTTGCGCCCGGCGACAAAGTCCGCCTCCATGTCGCGCCCGAGGCCATCATCGCCTTGCCGAAGTGAACGCGCCGCTCCTCCCTGTACCGGCCTGGCGCGGGCGCGTATAATGCAGCGTCATTCTGGCGGTTTGCATGACGAAGGCGGCTTCCATGCCAAGAGCCCTGTTCAGCGTATCCAGCAAGCAAGGCAGCGTCGGCTTCGCCCGGGAGTTGACGGACTTGGGCTGGGAGATCGTCGCCAGCGGCGGCACCGGCGCGATTCTGTCCGAAGCCGGTATCCCCGTGACGCCGGTCGAACGCGTGACCGGGCAAGGCGAAATGCTTGGCGGGCGCGTCAAGACCCTGCACCCGGCGATCCATGGCGGCATCCTGGCGCGCGACAGCGAAGCCGACCTGCGCGAACTGGCGCGAAACGGGCTGGCGCCGATAAACATGGTCGTCTGCAATCTGTATCCATTCGCCGAGACTGTCCAGGCGCCCGGCGCGACCGAGGCAGCCGCTATCGAGCAGATCGACATCGGCGGCGTCGCCTTGTTGCGGGCGGCCGCCAAGAACTTCGCGCGCGTAACGACCCTCTGCGACCCGCTGGATTATTCGGCAGTGCTGGTGGCGCTCAAGACCGAGGGCGAAGTCCCGCGCGAGCGGCGCCGCGCCCTGGCCATCAAAGCTTTCGCCCATTGCCGCGATTACGACGCGACCATCCACGCCTATCTCAGCGAGTCCGACATCGCCGAGGAAGCCGATGGCGAAGTCCCCGCCGGCATTTCCATCGGCGCGCTGCGCAGCCACGAATTGCGCTATGGCGAAAACCCGCATCAAGCCGCCGCCTATTACACCCGCGCCGTCGAGCGGACCCCACTAGGCGCGACCCAGCTCGGCGGCAAGCAACTCTCATACAACAATATCCTCGACGCGGACGCTGCCTGGCGGGCGGCCAGCGGCTTTGCAGCGCCCAGCGTCGTCATCGTCAAGCACCTGAACCCGACCGGCATCGCCAGCGCCGAGTCGATTGACGAGGCATTTGCCGGCGCCCTGCAATCGGACTCGCTTTCGGCTTTCGGCGGCGTCATCGCTGCCAACCGCCAGGTGGACGAGGCCTTCGTCGAGGCGCTTGGCGCGCTCTTTGCCGAGGCGATTTTGGCGCCGGATTTTACGCAGGGGGCGCTTGCCCGGCTGCGCGGCGGGCGCAAGCATTGCCGACTATTGAAAATGCCTCATTCATTCGACGGCTCTGGTTACGAATTTCGCAGCGTTTCGGGCGGCTTGCTCCTGCAGCGCTACGACATTGGCGACCCGCCGGACAGCCGTTTCCGCACGGTGACGCGGCGCGCGCCAAGCGAAGCGGAGACGCAATCTTTGCTCTTCGCCTGGGCGGCCGTGGGGCATGTCAAATCCAACGCCATCGTGCTGGCGCAGGGCCAGCGCAGCGTCGGCATTGGCGGCGGCCTGCCCAGCCGGGTCGACGCGGTCGAGCTGGCGATCAAGAAGGCGGGCGGCGAAGCGGCTGGCGCGGCCCTGGCTTCGGACGCCTTCTTCCCGTTTCCGGATAGCATCGAATTCGCCGCGGAAGCGGGGGTGACCGCGCTGATTCAGCCCGGCGGCTCCATCCGCGACGCCCAGGTGATCGAGGCGGCCGAGCGCCATGGCCTGGCGATGCTCTTCACCGGCAGCCGACACTTCCGACATTAGCTTGCCAGCCATGGCATCGCCGTGGAGATTCAGTCTTCTTCGGCGTCGATCTGGCCCAGCTGCCCCACGCTGCCCAGGCGGCCAATGAGCGGGATCTCGCCCTTCTCCCAAGCCACCAGCAGCGGCACGGCCGTGAAAATCGACGAGTAGGTGCCGGAGAGCAGGCCGATGAAAAGGATGGCGATGAACTGCTTTACGGTCTCGCCGCCGAAAAGCAAGATGGCAATCATGATGAAGAAGGCGTTCAGCTGGGTCGCCAGGGAGCGGTGAATCGTCTCCCAGATGCTGCGGTTGACAATGGTCTCGTAGGGTTCGCCCAGATGTTTGGGGATGTTCTCGCGGATGCGGTCGAAGACGACGATGGAATCCTGGACGGAGAAGCCGACCACGGTCAGCACCGCCGTCAGGAAGAGCGCGTCAATCTCCCAGCCCAGCAGCAAGCCGAAGAGCGACATCACGCCCATGACCACCAGGATGTCGTGGATCATCGCGGCGATGGCGCATACCCCGTAGCGAATCGCGTTGGGCACCTGGCGGAAAGCGATGACGATGAAGCCGGTGATGACCAGCGCGCCCACCGCGACCGCCGCCAGGGCTGAGCGCGTCACCTCGCCGCCGATAGTCGCGCTGACCGTCTCGACGCCGAAGCTGTCCCGGTCGAGCGGCGCCAATTCTTCCAGCCGCGCCAGGATCGCGTTCGTCACGCTCACATCGTGGAAGCCAGCCCGCACGGACCAGCGATAATCCTCGCCCGCGCCGATCTGCTGGATGATGACATTGTCGTCGCCGGCCGCGTTGAAGACCTGGCGGATGCCATCTTCGCTCGCGCCGCCATCGTCAAATTTGAGCTCGTAGATGCTGCCGCCGAGGAAATCGATGCTCAGGCGGAAAGGCGCGCCGGTCGTGACAGCCGAGTAGAGCATGATCGCGACGCCAGGCAAGATGACCAGGGCGGAAAGGCTGAAGTACCAGCGGCGTCTCTGCACGATGTTAAACATGGCTCGCCACCCCTAGGCGCCCAGGATCGAGCGGTTGCGCTCGATGCGCCCGCGAAAGGCGCCGACGAGAATGTACAGGAATGTCCGGGTGACGATGACCGCGGTGAAGAGATTCAGCAGCAAGCCGATCGCCAGCGTGACGGCGAAACCGGCGACGATGCTGGCGCCGGGCGTCTGCCCGAACATGAACAGGATGCCACAGATGATGATCGTGCTCAGGTTCGAATCGCGGATCGATGTCCAGGCCCGGTCAAAGCCGGCTTTCAGCGCCGCCTCCAGGGGCAGGCCAGCGCGCAGCTCTTCTTTGACGCGCTCGAAGATCAGGATGTTGCCGTCGACGGCAGTGCCAATCGATATCAAGAATCCGGTGATGGCGGGCAGGGTCAGGGTCACCGGCATCAGCTTGAAGACGGCGATGTTGAGGAAGATGAACACGATGAGCGCCAGGTCGGCCGCCAGGCCCGGCAGGCGATAATACACCAGCATGAAAGCCAGCACGACGATGACGCCGACGACGCCGGCCTGCACGCTCAGCCGGACTGACTCTTGGCCCAGGGTCGCGCCCACTTCTTGCGTGCTTTCGATGCGCAGCGGGATGGGCAGGGCGCCCGAACGCAGCTGCAAGGCCAGGGTGTTGGCTTCGTCTTCGGTGAATTGGCCCGTGATGACGCCGCCGGAAGCCAGCTGCGCTTGAATGACCGGCGCGGAGATCACCTCGCCGTCCAGCACAATCGCCATGGGTTCGCCGATGCGCTCGCCGGTGAAGCCGCCAAAAATGTCTTGGTATTCTTCTTTCACTTCAAAGTTGATCATCCATTCGGGGCTGCCGGAGCCTTGGGGCGGGGAGAGCACGGCGCTGGCCGCCTGCAAGCCGGCCCCCGTCATGACGGTGCGGAAGGGCAGGCCATTCACCGGGTGCGCCCGCCGCTTCGCCAAGGGGTCTTCTTCGCCCTCCGCCAGTTCGACGCCCTGCCGCAGCGCCACCTGCTCGCTGGTGACGATCTCTTCGCCGACCAGGCTCATCACCTGGCCGCGCAAGCCGCCAAAGTCGACAAATTCCAGCAATGCCGTCTGCTGAATGGTGGCGACAGCCTGGGCCGGATCGCGCACGCCCGGCAGCTCCACCAAGATTCGGTCGCGCCCCTGCACCTGGACGGTCGCTTCGGTCAAGCCCAGGGCGTTCACCCGGCGCGAGACATTGTTCGCCGTCTCGCCCAGCTCGTCCGCCGTGAAGCTGTCGGCGGCGGTATCGGCCTGCAGCAAGACCCGCAAGCCGCCCACCAAATCCAGACCCAGGCTCTGCGTGATGTTGAGGACGAACTCCGGCGCGCCATCGCCGTCGAAATCGAGCTCCAGATTCTCGCTGCATTTGAGATCGGCGGGGGCCGGCTCGCCAGCCAGGGCGCAGGCTTCGCTTTGCACGCCCTTGGTCTCCGGCGGCGTCGCCACCCACAGGCAAAAAGCCGTCAGCGCGACAATAAAGGCGAGCCAGCGCGCGTGAATACTCATTTCAGCTGGCTCTTCCGGCGGAGGCTGAACATTCAGGATTGGCTTTCTTCTTTGGAACGCTTGCTGCCCAGGGCCGCATTGTACGCCACTTCGTCGGGATTGTACACTTGCTGCAGCGCCGCCGTCAGCAGTTTGACGCGCACGCCCTCGGCAATCTCCACCTGGGAGACGCCCTTTTCCGCGTCGATGTCGATGATGCGGCCAACGATGCCGCCATAAGTCACGATCTCGTCGCCCGCGTGCAGCGAGCGCGCGAATTTCTGCTTGTGCTGGAAAGCGCGCTGCTTCGGGAAAACGACCAATGCCCAGTAGCCGCCGAGGACCAGGGACAATATGGCGAAGACCAGCACGAGCTCGGGCATGAAGGCGCTTCCCGCGGACCGAACGCAAGCGCGTAGTATAGTGGCGTCGCGCCGGCGAAACCAGCCCCGGCCGCTTCCTTGACCAACGCGGAAAAGCCGCCTAAAATACGCGCTGCAGCTTTCGCAGGCGGAGAGAGGCGCGAATCGCATGGGCAGTTTTCACAGAAGCACGCAGCTGACAATTTTGTTCCTCGCCTTGGCGCTTTCCCTGGCGGCGCTGCCAGCCGCGGCTGGCGACACGATCCTGAGCAGCAACTCCGGCGAAGACAGCGCCGTCTTTTTCATCAAAGACGAGCCCTCGGTCGTCATCAATGGCTTTGACCTGACGCCGCTGAACATTCCGCTGCCGGTCACCATCGACGCCGTGAGCATCTCGGTGAACACCCCGGTCTACGGCAGCGTTTTCGACATGCTGGTCTACCAAGACGCAAATGGCGGCTCGCCGGTCGACGCGGAGCTGGTCTACCGCCAGTCGGTCTCGCTGGAGGCGACGGGCATGCAGCGCATCCCCCTGGATACGCCCACCGTCATCACCGCGCCCGTGCTCTGGGTCGGCTTCTATTTGCCGGTCGATTTCCGCTTTCACGCCGACGTCTCCGGTTCGTCGGTGCTGACTTACTGGGCCTGGACGCCCGGCGGCACATTTGATGTCAGCTCCCTGGGCAACGCCGAGGTCCTCGGTCCCGGCGATGGCACGGAACCGGTCGAGATTTCCATGGACGGCATCGCCCGCATCACGGCGGAACTCCGGCCCTGGGAATACGACGACATGGCGCTCACTTTCCCGCTGGATCAGCAGCTGCCGATGGCGCCCCCCGAAGACACCTCGGCCCTGGAACCGTATCCCGGCTGCCCGGGCCTCTATGTTGACCGGTCGGATTCCTGGACAGGCGGCCACGCCCTCTTCACGCTGGACTGCTACACCGAAGACGAATTTCACGCTATCGCCGGCTTCGCCCAGCCCCGCGAGCAAGATCTGGAAGTGCTGCGCAGCGGGGCGCTCTACAAGCTGTCGACTTCCTTGCCATCGGAGCTGCATGTGCCGGGTTACCCCAGCCAGCTGCCGAACCGGGTGACGCACTGCCTGCGCGTCCCGCCGGAAGACCTGGAGCGAGCCGTCCTGGGCGAAGTCCGCGAATCACCGCAATGGGGCGAACGCTGGTTCGTCTTGCCCACCTACCGCGCCGGCGACCGGATCTGCGCCGATGTCTCGGTGGTGCATTACATTTCTTACTTCATGCCCCTGCCTGATGGCTTGACGCATAACGCCAACCTGGTGATGGGGCATCCGCGGGTCTACCCGCATCCGCTGATTTGCGGCTCGCCAGCCTATATTGATTTGCCCATCACCAATACGGGCCAAGACTGGTTCCAGACCCCCACCGGCGACACCGTCATCATCCTGCAAGACATTCATGTGCGCACCAACGAAATCGGCGCTGGCAAAACGATGCGCGTGGAAAACAGCGAGCTGGGACCCGGCGCCCGCCCGGTCATCCGAGTGGGTCCCTTCTATGTGACGCGTTATGTCGACGAGCTGCACCGCATCACGATCAAGATTGACGCCGAAGACGCCCTGGCGGAAGCCGACGAGACCGACAACAGCTGGATGACGGAATATGTCTTGCAGGGCTACAGCGGCCGCGGCGCCCAGGACAACTGCGGCGACCCGGAATGGTTTGAGCTGTACGAGCGCGCCATCCTGGAATTCTACTGGTGGCAGCAGCGCTGCGATCAGCGCAACCAAATACAACCCGAGTCCTGCACAAAGACATACAGGTCCGCCAACGATGGTGGTACACCGGACGACGACTCCGGCATTCGCCGGCTCACGGTTAATTTTGCTGCGCCAGATTCACCCGAAGAAGCCGCCGACGACGCTCTGTGCGACAGGACGCCGATGGTCTGCCAGAAACGCGATAACAGCTACCGAATCACGCATCCCGACTTCCTGGACATCGAGGCCTAAGCGGGCAGCCGAGACAGATTAGCGGACGGACGAAACCATGCGGGTAGTGACCAACAAGAAACTGGCGCGGCGCAACCGCAAGCTGACGAATTATCTCTTCTTCGGCACATTCGGCGCGCTGATCCTCGGCTTCATCGTCATCAACGCTTCCCTGCTGACGGGCGATGTGCCGGACACCCTCGGCCTGGCGGCGCAGTCGGCTGTGCTGCCGCTGCTGCTCATCTTGACCGTCTTCTCGGTGCGCATGACCAACTTGTGGGCGCGTTTGCCGCGGCCGGACAAAGCCATCGAAGACGGCCTCAAGGGCATGAGCAACAAGAGCGTCCTCTACAATTATTATCACTTCCCGGCCCGCCATGTCTTGATCTGCCCGCAAGGCGTCTACGCCATCGTGACCCGCTGGCACGACCAGGCTTTTGTCTTGCGCGACGGCAAATTCCGCAGCAAGCGCAACATGCTCAGCAAGATCTTCTCGCTGATCCGCTTTGACGGGGTCGGCAAGCCATTCCGCGACGCCGAGATGGCGCGGTCGTATGTGCAGCGGGCGCTGGACGAGATCGACCCCGAGATCAAAGTGCAGCCGCTCATCGTCTTTGTCGATCCCGCCGCCAGCATCGAGTTCGAGAGCGAGCCGGAGGCGCCGGTGCTCTACGCCGATCCCAAACGCGGACCCAACCTCAAAGAATTCATGCGCGACGCCAAGCGGCAGCTGCCCGCGCCCGACAAAGCCAGGAACGCCAGCCTGATGCCCTTGAGCGATGCCCAGATCGAGGCATTTGAAGAGGCGACGCTCTAGGTCTGACTGCTTCGCCACAGGGGCAGGGGTTTGCGGTGGGGGTATCCAATAGCGACTAAGCCGCTGAGGCCCGCATGAACTCGCGAACGCTCGTCGCGCTCATCCCCATCATCCTGCTCGGTTTCGCCCTTCGCCTGCATAAGCTGGAGGCTGTGCCGCTGCGTGGCGACGAAGCCTTCAGCGTGCTCTACTGGGCCGATGCGCCGCTGTCCGTGTCGTTGACGCAGATCGCCCAGGGCGAGCCGCATACGCCCCTGGTCTACGCGGTCGGGCGCTTCTGGGGGCGCTTCATCGGCGGAATCGACTCGGTCTTCGCGCTGCGCTTCCTGTCGGTCCTGGGCAACCTGGTCGGCATCGCGGGCCTGTATGCGCTGGGCTGGCGTCTGACGCGCTCGCGGACGGTCGCGCTGCTGGCGGCCTTGATGTGGGCGCTGCATCCCTTTGAGATCTGGCACGGTGGCGAATTCCGCAATTATGGCTACTGGGCGGGCGCCAGCGTGATGGGGCTCTGGCTGGGCCTGCGTCTGATCGACGGGCAGCGGCGAAGAATCGACTGGCTGCTCTACGCGCTGGTCGCCGGCTTCGCGACCCTGACGATTTACACCGAAGCCTTCTTTCTGCTGGCGCTGTCGGCTTTCGCGCTGCTGGAGCGGGCTCGAGAGCGGGGATTTCTGGCGCGGCTGTATGCGCTGCAAGGCATTCCGCTGGCGCTGCTGCTGGCCGGCTTCTGGCTGATTCAAGCGCGCTCCGGTTTCGCGGCTGAGTATCCCGGGCTGGCCGGGGTCTTCGCACTGGGCGACTATCTGACGCGCTTCCTGCCGACTCTGATCGTCGGCGCGACCCTGCCCATCGACGGCGCGCTCATGGGCCTGGCGCTGACGCCGGTCGTCGGGCTGGCTGCGATTCTGATCTATCGCGAATCGCCGCGGCAGTTCCGTTTCATCGCGCTGGCTGGCGTATTGCCGCTGCTGCTGCTGGGCTTGGCGTCGGCGCGCTGGAATCTCTTTCATCCGCGTTATGTGCTGGCGGCCGTTCCAGCGTTCATTCTGCTCCTGTCGCTGGGCGCGTGGCGGCTGGCGGGCGGCCTGCGGCGGAGAATCCCGGCGAGCCAGTCGGCCTTTGCCTGCGCGCTTCTGCTGCCCTGGCTGGCGCTTTCGCTGGTCGGCTTGAACGGGCATTACAACGATCCGGCTTTTCGGCGGGCGCCGGCCTGGGACGCGCTGGCCGCCTTCATCAATCCGCGGGTCGGGCCGGAAGACTTGGTGATTCAACTCTCGGTCGATCCGGCTTTTGGCTATTATTATCGCGGCGTCGCCGACGAAACGGCGCTGCCCATTCATCCATCGCAGCCGGTCGCCGAGATTGAAGCGCGGCTGGCCGAATTGAGCGGCAATTACCAAAGCGTCTATGTCGTCTCGCGCGAGCAGGCTGGCTGGCCGAACGCGGGCGCGGTCGTCGGCTGGATGCGCGAGAATATGCAGGAAACCCTGCTGACGGATACGGCTGGCCTGCCGGTGCGCCAATTCATGCCCTGGAGCGCGCCCAAGACATTCGACGATCCGCTGGCGGTATTCGGCGAGACGGTCGCCTTGGTCGGCCACGAGTTTGATCCGAATCCGCTGCCCACGGGCGAGCTGCCGCTCTGGCTTTATTGGAAGCCGCTGGCTCTGCGCGACAGCTCGCTGAAGTCTTTCGCCCATGTCTACCGCGCCGACGGCAGCCTGGCGACTCAAGCTGACCAGGAACCGCAGCAAGGCAGGCTGGATTCACGGTCGTGGAGGCTCGGCGTCGTTTTCCGCGATGTCTATTATTTGCCGGCGCGGGAGCTGGCGGCTGGCGATTACGCCTTGCGCGTCGGCTGGTACGAGCCGGAATCGGGGGCGCGCCTGACCCTGGAAGCCGGCGGCGACGCGCTGCTGCTGGAGCGATTCGCGTTTCCGGGACGCGGTCGCCACGATTGACCGCTGCATTGGCGAAAAACGGGACGGGGGTGTAGACTGCCAGCGTACGCAAAGGCAAGCAACCTGGTGGGAGCGCGCATGAGTCGCTGGCGCATCGTCGCCCTGGCGCTTTTGCTGTTTGCCGCCGCTGGAATCCAGGCACAAGATTCCGGCGCGGGCGCGGCGACATACGATGTCTATATCGTGCAAAGCGGCGACAGCCTCGTCGGCTTGGCCGGGCGTTTTGGCGCGACTGTCGACGCCCTGCTGGCGGCGAATGACATGGCGCAAAGCAGAGGCTTGCTAGTCGGCGAGTCGCTGCTCATCCCCACCGGCGCGGCGGCATTGGTCGATGTCTACGAAGTCAAGTCGGGCGACACGCTCTTCTCCATCGCCCGGCGCTATCAAACCAGCGTCGCGGACTTGCTGGCGCTGAACGAAATGAACGAAGACAGCCGCCTGCTGGCTGGCGCGCGCATCCTGACGCCGTCGAAAGCTGAATCCGCGCTCCCGAAACCTCCAGTTGATCAGCCCGGCGACTACGCGGTTTATGTCGTCGAGCACGGCGATACGCTCTTTGACATCGCCCGCCTGCATCTCACCAGCGAAGCGCGGCTGCTGGACCTGAACGGGCTGGCGGACGCGCGCGCGCTGGTGGCCGGCGAAACGCTGCTTGCGCCCAGGATCGACCAGTCCGTCATCCAGCGCTACAGCGTGCGGACGGGCGACTCGCTTTACGGCATCGCGCTGCAATTCGACGCCAGCCTGGAAGCGCTGCTGAAGCTCAATCGACTTGCCGAGGCCCGGGCCATCCATGTTGGCCAGGTCCTGCTGGTTCCGAATCTGGGCGATGCCCGCCTGCTGCTCTACGCCATCCAGCCCGGCGACTCGCTGGAGAAGATCGCGCTGGAGCACGAGACCACGATCGCCGCCCTGCGAGCGCTAAATGGATTCGACCCTGATCGCGCGCTCTTGCCCGGCGAGAAGATTCTGGCGCCGACGCCGAAACCGCTGCGCGCCAGGCCGGGCTTCGGCTTTGGCTTGGGAGTCTTCATCGAGCGCGAGCGGGCGACCGACCTGGCGGAGATGGCGCGGCAGCTGGGCGCCAACTGGGTCAAGATCGATGTGCCCTGGTCGCGGATCGAGACGGCGAAGCATGTCTATTCTTACGCCGCCCTGGACGCCATGATCAGCGCGATGGAATTGGCGGATCGGAAGATCTTGCTCAATGTCTACGACGCGCCCGCCTGGAGCCGCCCTCAAGCGCTCGACCGCCTGAACAGCCAGCTGCGCGCTTATGCCGGTCCGCCGGACGACCTGGAAGATTTTGGCGATTTTCTCGCCAATCTGGCGGCGCGGTACGCCGGCCTGGTCGAGGCTTACGAGATATGGAAATCGCCTAATCTGCTGAAATACTGGCTGGCGCCGGTCTATCGTGAAGCGCGGCAACGACAGCCAGATGGCGATTATGGCGTGCCGGACGCCATCGATATCGGCGCGAAAGCCTACGCCTCAATGCTCAAGCGCGCCTATGCGAGCGTCAAGGCGCAAGACCCGCGAGCCCTGGTGTACGCGGCGGGCCTGGCGCCGGTTGGCTGGAACGACGGCTACAATTCGATCGATACAGGCGCTTTTTTGAGGGACATGCTGGCGGCCGGCGCCACCCTCTACAGCGATGGCATCGGCGCGATCTTCAGCGCTTCCGCCGTGCCGCCAACCCTGTCCTGCTGCGAGAAACCGCCCGGCGTCGACTCGCATTTCGAATCCTCGCTGCAGTATTTCCAGGACCTGCTGGCCCTCTACGCCGAGGCTTTGCGCGGGCATGGAGCGGAGCTGCCGGTCGTGGTCACGCAGCTGGGCTGGGGCACGGTGGAGGGGGCCAATCTGGCGATTCCATCGAGCGGCTTCGAGTGGCTGACTTACACCAGTGAGGACGAGCAGGCTCTGTATGTGCGCCAGGCTTTCCAAATCGCGCAGAGCCTCGATTATGTAGACGCCGTGTTTCTCTACAATCTGAATGGCTGCGCCGCCGGCGACGCCGAGGCTTGTTTCTTCAGCCTGGAAGACGCCGACGGCGGCCTCCGCCCGGCATTCGACGCCTTCCAGAATGTGCCGAAATCTCCCTGAGCGCTGATTCAGCCGCTGCTCCAATGGAAGACGCTTGGGCGTCCCGCCGCGCCGGCATAATAATACTGATCCATCTCGTTGCGCCGGGCGACCGTGACTGACCACTGAACGAGCCGCGGTCCGTCGATGGCGGGGAAAATGAGCGCGGGCGCCCGGTAGGCGTTGGCGCGGGTCACCTGGCGGAAAGCGGTATTGGTTGTCTGGTCGGTCATTTCCACCAAGTAGACTTCGTCGGCGCGCATGCCGCTTTGGCTCAGCCACTGCAAGATGACTGGGCCGGCCGGCACCACGGCGCCATCCGCCGGATAGAGCAGGCGGGGCGCGAGTTTGGTGGCGGCGGGGGTGGCCGTTTCGTCGCCGCGGGGCGTCGGAAATCGGGTGGGGGTGGGGCTGGGCTGCGGCACGCGCACGCACTGGCCGATGCGCAAATTGGGCGCGCAGTCCGGTCCGCCGCCGGGCAGCGTGAAATTGCAGCCGTACCAATCCACTTCGCCCTGATTCAAATCGCTCAGAATCTCAAGAGTCGTTTCATAAGTATGGGCGATGGTCACCATGGAGTCGTTGGCGATGACCTGGTGGCAGCCGACGCTGGCGCCCGCGTCCAAAATGGCGCCGGAGCTGGAGTCGAAGCCGATCGTCGCCAAGAGCGCCTGGGTGGCCGGGGCGCCGGCTGCCGTCGGGCTGGCGGTCGGGCGCGGGATGCGAATCGTGATGCCGCCGCTGACAGAATCCGCGTTCGGGATGTTGGGGTTGAGGGCGACGACGGTCGCCGCCACATCCGGCTCGTAGGCGTAACCATGCTGCGGCAGCTGCAAGATGTAGAAGAGCGTCTCCCCCTCTTGCACCAAGTACTCGAACCAAGGCAGGGTCGCCGTGGGCGACGGGCTTGGGGGGTCCGGCGTCGGCGTGTCGGCCGGCATGGGCGCGACGACGTGGAGGGTCGCGGACGGCGCCGGGCTAAGTGGCGGCGGGCTGGCGCTTGGCGGCGGGGCCGGCGTGGCGATGACGCGGACAACAGTCGTCGGCGAGGCGATGAGTCGCGGCGCGTCCAGGTTGCAGGCGCCGGCGACGATGCTCAAGGCAGCCAGAAGCGCGTACAGCGGACGAGCGCTCATGCTTCGCGCCCCTGCCAGATGAAGCTGCGCGGCTCGGTTTCATGGGCGGCGGCCCCCGTCGCGCGGTCAATCACGCTCACATGCCAGCGATAGCGGTGACTGCTGCCGTCGTTGGCTCGCCACTCAAGCGGGACGATGAAATAGAGCTCCCGCGTTAGCGCTTCGTAGGATTCTTGCGCGTCCAGGTCGGCGACTTGCACGCGATAGGCTTCCGCGCTTGCCAGCCGCCCCGTGCCCACCCAGCGCAGGGTCACCGTTTGCCCGGGCGCGAAAAACGCTTGATCGGCCGGGCTGCGGGCGATGGGCGCGTTGAAGGTGGCGGTTGGCAATGGAGTCGGCGTTTCGCTGCCCGACGCGGTCGGAACCGGCGTGATGGTGGGCGTCGGCGCCGGCACGCGCAGCCGCTGTCCTTGCATGAGCTGCACCGTGCATTCGGGTCCGCCAAAGCGCTCGCCAAACTCGCAGAGCAAGAACTCAATCTCCGGGTTGATGTCGGAGAGGGCTTTGGCGTCGCTCTTGTAACGCAGGGCGATGGCGATCATGTTTTCATCGGGCTGGACTTCGTGCCACATCAAGCCCGGCAAGAGCGTCGGCGTCAACGTCGGCGCGAAAGGGTCGAATGACAGCAGCGCAAATTCTTCCGTTTCGGCGGCTTCGGCGTCGGACGCGGCCTCGGCTGGCGGGTCAGTGGCGGTCGCGGCCGGGTCATGAGTTGGGCTGGGTGGCGGCACGATGATTTCTTGGCCGACCTGGATGCGGCTCTCGTCGGCGATCCGGTTCAGCGCCATCACAGTCGGCAGGATATAGAGATCGCGATGCCCGCAACGCGCCAAAATGGCGATCAAGGAATCGCCGGCCGCGACTTGACGCACGCATGGCGCGGCGGTGGCGACGGGCCTGGGCGTGTCGGTGGGCGCCGGGCTGGGCGTTTGGCTCGCCGTCGGCGGTCCCGGCGTCACAGTCGGGCCCGCTTGACGGGTCGGCATCCGCGTCGGCGGCTGGGGCTGAGCTCGCGAATCGGCCTCCATGCTTCTGGAATTCAGGGCGAGGATCATGACTCCCGCGATGATAACGATGAGCGCGCCCCCAAGAGCGAAAGACCAAAGGCGACCGCGTCGGCCCAGGCTCGCTTCCGCCAGATCGAGTTCGCCGCGGCGGTAATCGTAAGCAGGCGCGGCACGGTAGGCGGCCGGCGATCGCCGCTGCCCAAGGTCCGCGAGGCTCGTTCCGCAGTTGGCGCAATGGCTGGCGCCGCGCGGGTTGCGGGCGTCGCAAAGGGGACAGACGCGGATCTCTTCGCTCAACCGGCGCGCTCCCGGCTCCGCCTGCATGCAGGCACATTATAGCGGAAGGCGGATTAGTCGTTTGCCAGGCGGCTCCCGCTCAAGCCTGGAGGCTGGCCAGCCGCGCTTCCAGTTGCGCCTGGGCTGCTTCCAGCTCCCTCAGGCGATCGCGCTCGCGCTGGACGACATCGGGCCGGGCGCGATTGACGAAGTTCTCGTTGGCGAGCATCTTCCGCGTCCGCTCCAGCCCGTCCGCCAGTTTACCCAGTTCGCCCTCGAGCCGGGCGCGCTCGGCCGCCAGGTCCAACATGCCAGCCAGGGGCAGCGACAGGGTCAGGTCGCCGACGACGATGCTGGCGGCCTTGGCGGGCTCGGGAGCGTCGGCGTCGAGGAGCGTCAAAGACTCGACATTGCACAGCCGCCGCAGAATCGCTTGGTTCGACGCCAGATCTTCAGCCGCGGCGCCGACGCTGGCGATTGCCTGGATGCGCCGGCCGGGGTCGACCTTGTATTCGCCGCGGGCATTGCGGATTTCGCGCACCGCTTCCAGGCAGTGGCTCATGCGCGCTTCGACCGAGTCGTCGATCCAGCTCTGGTCGGCGGTGGGCCAGGCCGCCAGGATCAGCGCCTCGCCCTCATGCGGCAGGTAGCGCCAGGCTTCTTCCGTCATGAAGGGCATGAACGGATGCAGCAGACGCAGGCAGCAATCCTGCACATGGACGAGCACGCGGCGCGCCCTGTCTTTGGCGGCTGGCGAACTGCCATAAAGCGCTTCTTTGCTGATCTCCAGATAGAAAGGCGCCAGCTCGTCCCACATGAAGGCGAGAATCTGGTTGCCCGCTTCGCCGTATTGGTAGATTTCGAAGAGATGACTGACATTGGCGATGAGGCGGTGCAGCCGGCTCAGGATCCAGCGCGACGGCAGGTCGAGTTCGGCGGCCTCGGGCAGCTCCAGCTCCAGCTCGCCGTCAAGGTTCATGTTGATGAAGGCGGTCATCTGCCAGATCTTGTTGACGAAGCGGAAGCTGTGATCGAGCCGAGTCTCGTCCAGGTGGCAGTCATTGCCGGGCGTGCCGCTGGTGATGAGGGTGAAGCGCAGCGGGTCCGCCCCCAGCCGGTCGACGACGGTCAGCGGATCGATGGCGTTGCCCAGGGTCTTGCTGAATTTGGCGCCGCCTTCGGCCCGCACCAGGCCGTGCAAATAGACGGTATGGAAGGGGGGCTCGTCGGTGAGCCACAAGCCCAGCATGATCATCCGCGCCACCCAGAAAAAGAGGATGTCGTGGCCCGTCTCCATCACCTGGGTCGGGTAGAAACGGCGCATGTCGGCCGTTTCGCCGGGCCAGCCCAGAGTGCTGAAGGGCCAGAGCCCGCTGCTGAACCAGGTGTCGAGCACATCGCGCTCCATCACCCAGCCGTCGCCGGGCGGCGCGTCTTTGCCCACATAGACTTCGCCTTGCGGGTCGCCGTCTTTCTCGCGATACCAGGCGGGGATGCGATGCCCCCACCAGAGCTGCCGGCTGACGCACCAATCCTGGATATTCTCCAGCCAGTGGAAATACACTTTCTCGAAGCGCTCCGGCACGATTTTGATCCGGCCATCGCGCACGGCGTCAATCGCCTTTTGCGCCAGGGGCTGGATGCGCACATACCATTGCGTGCTCATCAGCGGTTCCACGACTTCGCCGCCGCGTTGGCTGCGCGGGATGCGGGTGCGGTAGGCCTCGGTCTTGATTGTCAGCCCGGCCGCTTCCATATCGCGCCAGAGCCGCTCGCGGCAGGCGTAGCGGTCCAGGCCCGCGTAGGGGCCGGCCGCGGCCTTCATGCTGGCGTCTTTGTTCAAGACATTGAGCAAGGGAAGGCCGTGGCGCCGCGCCAGTTCGTAGTCGTTGAAGTCGTGGGCGGGCGTGACCTTGAGGGCGCCTGTGCCAAATTCACGGTCGACATAGGCGTCGCCGATGACCGGGATCGCCCGTTCCAGGATCGGCACAAGGGCGCGCCGGCCGATCAAATGCCGGTAGCGCTCGTCCTCCGGGTGCAGGGCGACGGCGGTATCGCCCAGGATCGTCTCCGGGCGGGTGGTGGCGACGGGCAGGAAACCGCCGCCTTCGACCGGATAGCGAAAATAATACAGGGTGACTTCTTCTTCGCTGGTCTCCACTTCCAGGTCGGAGACGGCGGTCTGCAGGCCCGGGCTCCAATTGACCAGCCGGGGCCCGCGATAGACGAGGCCCTGCTCCCAGAGCGTGACGAAGGCTTGCAGCACGGCGTCGGACAAGCCGTCGTCCAGGGTGAAGCGCTCGCGGTCCCAATCGCAGCTCGCGCCCAGGCGCCGCAGCTGGCGGATGATCGTGCCGCCCTGTTCTTCTTTCCATTGCCAGGTGCGGCGCAAGAATTCTTCGTAGCCGACCGCCTCGCGGCTCGTTCCTTCGTCGCGCAGCATCTTCTCGACCTGGAGCTGGGTGGCGATGCCGGCGTGGTCCGTGCCGGGCAGCCAGAGGGCCGCTTTGCCCCGCATGCGCTCGTGGCGGATCATCAAGTCTTCCAGGGCGGTGAAGAGGGCGTGGCCGATGTGCAGGCTGCCGGTGACATTTGGCGGCGGCATGCTGATGACGAAGGGCTCGGCTTCGGCCGGGGCGCGCTCCGGCTTGAAATGGCCTTGGTCCAGCCACCATTGATAAAGCCGCGGCTCGGCCTCGGCGAAGTCGAAATTCCTGGGCATCTGAGTCTCGGCGCTGGCCTTCATCGTTTCCTCCCGCTGGCTCAATCAAAAAAGCCTTTCATCCATACAAGGACGAAAGGCCTTCTGCCGCGGCGCTGACCTGGACGCGCGATGAGGGGCGCGAACCGGCCCGAGTCCTGCGCCGCGAGGGCTTCTTTCGGGCGATCTTCGACGCGCCTCCGCCAGCGAGCTCCCAGCCTGTGGCTCGCATGCGCTTCGGCGATGACGACCGCCTGCTCCTCCCGATCGGCGTCTTTGACTATGCAATTGTGAGACGGCAGCGCCACGCTCTACCCGCCGCCGCCGAAGCCACCCATGGGACTTGAACCCATAACCTATCGCTTACGAAGCGATCGCTCTGCCAATTGAGCTAGGGTGGCGCGCCGCCGGCATTGTAGCAGGGCAGCGGGCGCGAATCAAGGCTGGTCCGCCGGGGCGGCTTTGACGGGGCCGCTCTGTGTTATACTCCCGGGTGAGTGTTTGGCGGGCGGGCGAGGACCGATGACGATTCAAGTCTTGCCGGAAATGGTGGTGGCGCGCATCGCGGCCGGCGAAGCCATTGAGCGGCCCGCGTCGGCCGTCAAAGAACTGATCGAAAACGCCATCGACGCCGGCGCAGGCTCGATTCATGTCGAAGCCGAACAGGGCGGGCGGCGGCTGCTGCGCGTGACCGACAACGGCTGCGGCATCCGCGGCGACGAGATTGAACTCGCCTTCAGGCGACACGCCACCAGTAAATTGCGGCTGGCCGACGAGCTGCCCCGGCTGCGCACCCTTGGCTTCCGCGGCGAGGCATTGGCCAGCATCGCGGCCGTGAGCCAGACGACGGTCGTCAGCCGCCAGCGCGACGAAAGCGGCGGCGTCTCGCTGCGGCTGCTGGCCGGCGCCATTCAGCATCGGCGTGGCCTGGGCGCGCCCGCGGGCACGGCGGTGACGGTGGAGAATCTTTTCTTCAATACGCCGGCCCGGCTCAAGTTCCTCAAGAGCGTCGCCACCGAAAAGCGGCACATTCACTGGGTGGTGGCGCGCTACGCCATGGCCTACCCCGGCATCGCCTTCGCCTTGAAGCAAGAGGGCAGAGAGCGCTTTCGCTCTTCCGGCAGCGGCGCCTTGGCCGATGTCGTCGCCAAGGCTTACGGCCTGCAAGAGTTCAAGAGCATGACGGCGATCCGCAGCCAGGAGACAGGCTCCGCGGGCGGGCGCGCCATTGAGGTGGAGGGTTACGCGTCGCTGCCGCCATTGAGCCGGGCCAACCGCGAGCGCATCATCCTCTTCGTCAATGGCCGGGCGGTGAATGACAGCGCTTTGACGCGCGCCGTGACCAGCGCTTACGAGGGCTTGCTCAAAGCCGGCGCCTTCCCGCTGGCGGCGCTGCGGATCACGACTCCGCCCGAGTTCGTCGATGTCAATGTGCACCCCACCAAAGCCCAGGTGCGCTTTCGCGACCCGGGTCAGGCATTCCTGGCGGTCCAGCGCGCCGTCCGCGGCGCCTTGCACGAGTCCGAAGCGAGCCCGCCAGAGAGCGACATCTGGTCCTCCAGCGGCTTCAGCGACGAATACATCCCGTATCAGCGGCCTCAGCCGGCCTGGCGGCGTCCCGGCGGCGACGAGCTATTCGACGCCGACGGCCTCGAGTCGCTGCCGGCGGTGGCGGAGGCGCCAGCGAGCCCGCGGACCTTGCCCGTGCTGCGCGTGGTGGGCCAGGCGGGCGCGGCTTACATCATCGCCGAGGGGCCGGCCGGCTTGTACCTGGTTGATCAAAACGCGGCGCACGAGCGCTTGCTCTACCACGAGCTCTTGGCGCAGCGTTCGAATGGCGGCATCCACAGCCGCGGGCTGGCGGAGGGCGCGGCCGCTTTGCTGTCGCCGGAAGACGCAAACCTGCTGGAGGCGCGTGCGCGGCAATTCAGCGGTCTGGGCTTCGAAATCGAAGTATTTGGTCCCAACACCTTCATGATTCGACGGGCGCCGGCGCTGCTGGCTGGTCAAGACGCGGACGCGTACCTGCCCGGATTGCTGGCGAGTCTGCGCGGGCAAGGCGATTCTGCCGCCGACGAGCTGGCGGCGTTGGCGGCGGTGGCGGCACTGCGCAGCGGGCAAATCCTGGAGCAGGAAGAGATGCGTTCTTTGGTCGCTCAGCTGGAGCGCTGCCCGGAACCGCATTACTCGCCGAGCGGGCGCAAGACCTTGATTCACATCAGCCGCGAGCAGCTGGCCCAGGAGTTCCGCCGAAGCTGATCAGCGCAGCAAGGGGAAGACGCCCAGCAGGTAGAGCGGCGCCAACCCGGCCACCGCCAGAAAAGCCAGCAGCACCAAAATAATGGTCACCATGTCCGCGCCCGGTCGCCTCGATTGGCGTTGCGGCGCGAAGGGACCGGCATAGCCGCCGGTGGCTTCGACATCGATGGCGCCGTCAGCATTGAAAAAGGGTCTGGGCGGCGCGGGGACGCGGGCTGGGTCGACGTCGCGGCCAGGAGCGGGCGCTTCTCGCCGTTTCGGGACGGGCTGGCGTCGCGGCACGGGCGGCGCGAAATCCGCGCTTTGGGGCGGGGCCGGCGGGCGCGCTCGCGGCTGGCTTAGGGCGGTGGGCGGCGGCAAGCGACCCGATTCCGTCTGCAAGGCGGCGCCGCGGCTGCGATCGCGGATCTGGCTCAGGATGTGCAGCAGCTGGTCGGCGTGCTTGTAGCGATCGTTGGGCCGCTTGCTCATCACCTTGGCGATGACATTGCTCAGCTCCGGCGGCAGGCTCGGCTGGAAATCCTGGGCCTGGGGGATGGCGTCGCGGATGTGCGCCAGCGCCAGCTCCCGCTGCGAGCTGCCGACATAGGGCAGCCGGCCGGTGACCATCTCGAAGAGCACGATGCCGATGGAATAGACATCCGCCGCCGGCGACGGCTTCTCGCCCTTGGCTTGCTCCGGCGCAAAGTAATGCGGGCTGCCCCAAACGACTTCGCTGCGGGTCTGGGGCATGGTGTCGGTGTATGCCTGGGCGATGCCGAAATCGGTGACCTTGACGACGCCTTCGCGGTTGATGAGGATGTTGTGCGGCTTGACATCGGCGTGCACCAGTTGCGAGCGATGGGCGAAACCCAGGCCGGCGCAGATCTGGAGGCCGTAGTCGAGCGCCATGTCCAGGGGCAGGGCGCCGCGAGTCTTGATAAGTTTCTTCAGGTTGTCGCCCTCGATCATCTCCATCACGATATAGTGGGTCGCCCCATCGGCGCCGACGTCGTGCACGGTCACGATATTGGGGTGCGACAACTTCGCGACGAAGCGCGCCTCTTGCTGAAATTTGTCCAGGAATGCCGCTTCTTTGGTCAGGTTCGGGCGCAGGATCTTGACGGCGACTATCCGGCCGAGCTTGCGATCGAGGGCGCGGTAAATCACCGAGAGCCCGCCGGAGCCCTGCTGCGCCACCAGCTCGTAGCGTTGATTCAAGAGCGTTTCGCCGGGCATTGGGTGGCCTCGCTTATGGTCGGAATACTGGGTGGAACTGCTGCTGATATTCGCGCAGGGCGCTGCGGTCCGTCAAGCCGGCGATGTAATCGGCGACGACCCGATGCGCGCTTTCATTTTGCAGCCGGGCGCGGTACCCGCCGGGCAGCTGTCGCGGCTCCCGCAGGTAACTGCTGAAGAGCGCCTCGATGAAGCGCTCGGCCCGAACCTGCATGCGCACGATGCGATAATGGCGATACATATTTTCCAGCAGAAAGCGCTTGAGCTCCGCGTTGAGCCGGCTCTGAAGCGGGCTGTGGCGGACCAGGGCCTCGCTATGGAGCTGCGCGTCGAGGGCGGAACGCGGCTTCAGCGCGCGCAGCCGCTTTTCGCTCTCTTCCAGGGCGTCGTCGACCAGCTGCCCGACCAGCTCGCGCACGATATTGTGTCGCGATATTTCGTCCAGAGCGCCGCTGCGGTGGTCGATGCGCTCGGCGACGCGCCGCCACAGTTCCAGCTCCGCCAGCTGCTCGACGCGGATGAGGCCAGACTGCAAGCCATCGTCCAGATCGTGGGCGTTGTAAGCCAGCTCGTCGGCGACATTGGCGATCTGCGCTTCCACGCTGGGTCCGGTTTCCTCGGAGATCTCGCGAAAGGCGCTGCGGTCGTAAGCGGTCTCGTGCTTGGCGATGCCCTCCAAGGTCTCGTAAGTGAGGTTCAAGCCGGCCCACTTGGGATAGCGCCCTTCGAGCCGAGTGACGACGCGGTAGCTTTGATGATTGTGGTTGAAACCGCCATGGTCGCGCAGCAGCCGGTCGAGCGCGCCTTCGCCGGCGTGGCCAAAGGGCGGGTGCCCCAGGTCGTGCGCCAGGCAAATCGCCTCCACCAAATCTTCGTTGGCGGCCAAGGCTCTGGCCAATGTCCGCCCGATCTGCGCCACTTCCAGGGTGTGGGTCAAACGGGTGCGATAATAGTCGCCGGCGTCGTTGACGAAGACTTGAGTCTTGTATTCCAGCGAGCGAAATGCCGCCGAATGCACGATGCGGTCACGGTCGCGCTGGAATGCGCTGCGGTAGCGCGGCTCCGGCTCGTGGAATGCGCGACCCCGCGAATCGCCGCTTTTCAAAGCGTAAGGGGCGAGGAAGCGCGCCTCGTTTGCTTCGATCTGAATGCGTCTGGATTGCGTCATCGCTTCTTCCGCCAGTTCCGTGCGCCGGCTTCGTCCCGCCGCCAAGGGCCGGGCGCGCCTCGCAAATAGAGTATACTCGCCTTGTTCTGTTTACGCGTCCTAGAAAGGCGAAGCGCGGGATGCCGCCAGTGATCGCGCTCTTGACGGATTTCGGCAGCGACGACATCTATGTCGGTCTGATGAAGGCGGTGGCGCTGCGCATCTGCCCCGGCGCGCAAATCGTCGACATCAGCCACGCGATTCAGCCCCAAAATCTGCGCCAGGCCGCTTTCAACCTGCGCAATTGCGTCGAGTATTTTCCGAGCGGGACGGCATTCTGCGTCGTGGTTGATCCCGGCGTCGGCAGCGCGCGCTTGCCCATAGCGGTCAGAGCGGGCGGGTTCCACTTTGTCGCGCCGGACAATGGCGTCTTGAGTTATGCCCTGAACGCGCTTCCGGGACCTCGGCCCGCCGTCCAGCTGCAGAAGGCAAAGTATCAATTGCCCGCGCCCAGCCACACATTTCACGGCCGCGACATCTTCGCCCCGGCCGCGGCGCGTCTGGCATGCGAGCCGGCTTGTTTCAGCGACCTGGGTCCGCAGCTCGCGCGGATCGTCAGTTTGCCGCCGCCCGAGCTGCGCGTCGAAAGCGCGGCAGCCGTCGGCGAAGTCGCGCATGTCGACCGATTCGGCAACATCATCACCAGCATCGGCCTGCTGCGCTGGCATGGCGACGAGCGGCTGCGGCTTGAACCCGCCTGGGACCGGGCGACGCCGGCGCGATCGCTGCGAGCCAGGGCGGCGACGGTCTCCATCGGCGGCCTCGGCCTGCATGGCATTTCACGCGCCTATCACGAGGCGGCGTCCGGACAGCTGCTGGCTCTCGTCGGCAGCAATGGCTTCCTCGAGATTGGCGCCAACCAAGCGAGCGCGACTGACCGGCTGGGGGCGGGCCTCGGCGACGCGGTCTTGCTGCGCTGGGTGGATTGAGAGCGGCCGCGGCATTTGACAAGCGAGCGAGGATTTGTTCAAATCGCCGCTAAGCCGGCGTCGCTTGCGCGCTTCATGCAGGGGCGCTGGTGCAGGAAAGTGAGTGAAAGCGAGGCATCATGGCAGGACTTCGAAGCAGGCGACGCGGGGCGCGGCAAGCGCTGGCCTCGCGGAAAACCGTATGGGAAGCACCTATATCGCTGGAGGAGAAACGATAATGAAGAAATATCTTGCTTTGCTGACGATGCTGGCGCTGCTGCTGGTGAGCGGCGCGGCCATGGCCGACGATGTCGTCCTGGAATTCCAGCAGTGGTGGGAGCCGGAATTGCCCGAAGGCTCGTTCCGCGCGATCCTGGACGACTTTGAAGCGGCCAACCCGGGCATTCGGGTTGAGACGATTAGCGGACCGTATCTGACGACGAAAGACCAAATCATCGCCAGCGCGGCCACCGGCACGATGGCGGATGTCGTCGGCCTGGACGGCGCCTGGGTCAATGTCTTGTGGAAGCAAGGCGCGCTGCACAGCCTGACTCAAGCCATGTCTGACGCGATGTATGATGACAGCGAGCTGGCGGCGCAGATTCAGCTGGCTGGCGAGACCTACATGATCCCCATCGCCAACTTCATCTACCCGGTCTTCGTCAACCTGGACATGCTGGCTGCCGCCGGCATCGACCCGCCTTCGACCCGCGCCGAATTCGCCGCCGCCGCCATGACGCTGACCGACCCCGACAACAATGTCTATGGCTGGGCGCAGCCCCTCTCGCTGGAGCAGCCCAACGGCATCCAGAACGACACCATGTCCTGGCTCTGGGCGACTGGCGGAAGCATGCTTGACGATATGGGACAGCCCAATCTGGCCGGCAACGACATGCTCGCCGACACGATGGCCTACATCAAGAGCCTGCACGACGCTGGCGTGGTCGCGCCCGGTTCCTTCTCCATGAAAGAGAACGAGAAGGTGGAAGAATTCGTGAACGAGCGCGTCGCCATGATCATCAACACTCTGGCGCACTTCACGCTCATCCGCGAGCGCAACCCGGATCTGAACTTTGACATCAGCGCGCTGCCGGCGGCTGAAGGCTACGATGGACCGCGGGGCTTGCCTTACGCCTCCTGGGGCATCGGCATCGGCGCCAACACCGAGCACAAAGCCGAAGCCTGGAAGCTGATCGAATACCTGGTCAGCGTCGACGGCAACACCAAGCTGACTTCGATTGCCAACGCTTTCCCCGGCAATGTCAACGCGACGCCGGACTTCATTCAGACGGATCCGCTCTTCATGACCGCCTTCGAGATCTTCCAGGAAGGCTACCTGGCGAATGAATTCACCGGGCTGCCGGCCGCGGAAGAGCTGATGCGCCGCTTCGACGAGCCATTCCAGTTCTACCTGGAAGGCGAAATGGAGCTGGAAGAGTTCCTCGAAATCGCCCAGGAAGAGTGGGAAGACATCTTCTCGTAGGGGTTTCCGCCCCCAAATCCTCGGTCCCTCCCCGGCGCTTTGGTCTTGGGCTGAGCGCCGGGCGGGGGCTTTGGGGCGGCGGCAGGAGGGTCAACAGGCATGACGCAAGCAAGCGCGGCTGCATCAGCGGCGAGCCCAGGCTGGCTGGCGACTAAGCGCAAGCTGCTCCCCTACGCCTACCTGTCGCCGACCCTGCTGCTGCTGGCGGCATTGACTGTCGTGCCGATCGTCACCGTCTTCCTCTATTCCCTGGTCGACAATGTCATCGTCAATCCCAATCCGCCGGAGTTCGTCGGGCTGGAGAATTATGAAGAGGTCTTGACGAATCGCAAGTTCCGCGGCGCGCTGACCAACACGCTGTATTTCGCGCTGGTCAGCGTCGCCGCCCACTTCGTCATCGGCCTGTCTTTCGCGCTGCTGCTGAACACGCGGCTCATCGGCGCGAAGACGAAGGCGCTCTTCCGCGTCATTTACATCTTGCCCTGGGTCTTCACCGCTTCCATCATCGCAATTCTCTGGCGGCTGCTGCTCAACCCGCATGGCGTCGTCAACTTCCTCTTGCTTGAGTTTGGCTTGGTCGAGGAGCTGCAAGAGTTCCTCTCCGACCGCAAGCTGGCGCTCAATGCGGTGACCTTCATCAACATCTGGGCGGGCTATCCCTTCTACATGGTCAGTTTCCTGGCGGGCTTGCAAGGCATCCCCGACGACTTGTACGAAGCCGGCAAGGTCGATGGCGGCAACGCCTGGCAGCTCTTCCGGCACATCACGCTGCCCCAGCTCAAGCCCATCATTATCAGCCTGGGCCTGCTCGACTTTATTTGGACGATCCACCAGTTCACGCTAATCTGGATGACCACCGGCGGCGGACCCATGCGCTCCACCGAAGTCTTGAGCACCTATACTTACAAAGCCGCTTTCAGCTCGCACGAATACTCGATCGCTTCGACCCTGGCGATGATCATCCTGGCGATCTGCACATTCGTCGCCATCTTTTATGTGCGCCACCAGCGCATGGCGGACGAGTAAGATGATCGGCAGCCGCAGGCAAATCCGCGTTCGCAAAGCCCTGCTCTGGCTGGCGCTCCTGCTGGGCGCGTGTTTCTCTGGCTTGCCCGTCATCTGGATGGTCGCGTCGTCGTTCAAGTCCAACCTGGAGATCTTCGCCTATCCACCCGCCTTTATCGATCACTCTTTTTCCTTCGACGCATATCTGGCGGTTCTGGGCGATCCGTCGCGGCTGCGTTTCTTTTTCAACAGTTACCTCGTCGCCATCTTGGTCACGATCTGCACGGTCGTCACCAGCATCCTGGCTGGCTACAGCTTCAGCCGCTACGACTTCCGCTTTAAGCGAGTCCTGAATCTGGTCATCATCGGCGTCCAGTCCGTCCCGCCGATCACCTTGATGATTCCGTATTTCGGGCTTATCGTCTGGCTGGGCATCTACAATTCGTATCTTGCTCTCGTGCTGACCTACATGGTCTTCACCTTGAGTTACGCCATCATCATGATGACCGGCTACTTCAACACCCTGCCGCGGGATCTGGATGAGGCGGTGATGATCGACGGCGGCGGCAGCTTCACCACGCTCTGGCGCATCCTCGTGCCAATCTCGCTCCCGGGCATCGTGGCGGTGGGCGTCTACACCTTCATGCTGGCCTGGAACGAGTTTCTCTTCGCGCTGACCTTGACCCGCACCAACGACATGCGCACCGTGCCCATCGGCATTCATCTGCTCATGGGCCAGCACTCGTTTGAATGGAATCAGATGATGGCGCTCAGCGTGCTCGGTTCTTTGCCAGTGCTCGTTTTGTTCTTGCTATTCCAGCGTTATTTCATCGCCGGCATGGCGGCTGGCTCCGTCAAGGGCTGAGCAAGCGCCGGCGCAACTGGCTCACATGAAGAGGAAAATGATGCCGATATGCTAATGAACATGCGAGACCTGCTGGCGGTGGCGCGCGACAATCAATTCGCCGTGCCCGCCTACAACATCAGCAGCAATATGCTCCTCAGCGGCGCGATTGCGGCGGCAGAAGAAGCCGAAGCGCCGGTCATCATTGCGATTCACCCCGACGAGCTGGCTTTCGTCGGCGTCGCCTTCGTCGCGATGGCGCTGGAAATGGCGAGCAAGGCCAGCGTGCCGGTCGTCATACACCTCGATCACGGCGGCTCGGTGGACCAGGTCATGGGCGCGATCAGAGCTGGCTTCACCTCGGTCATGATCGACGCCTCGGAGCTGCCGCTGGAGCAGAATATCGCCGCCTGCAAAGAAGTGACGCGCCTGGCGCATGTGGTCGATGTCTCGGTCGAAGGCGAACTGGGCACGATTGGCGAGCTGGACGAAGAGGCGGAAGCGGGCGCCGAGGAAGTCATCTTCGTCGATCCCGACGAGGTCAAGACATTCGTCGACGCTACCAGTGTCGACACCCTGGCCGTCGCCATCGGCACATCGCACGGGCTCTACCCCAAAGACATGAAACCCGAGATCCGCCTGGACCTGCTGCGCGAGATTGGAAAGCGAGTTGAAATCCCGCTGGTGCTGCATGGCGGCTCCGGCAATCCGGACAGCGAAATCGCCGCGGCTGTCGAGCTGGGCATCTGCAAGATCAACATCTCGGCGGACATGAAGAGCGCCTTTTACCGCAAAGCGCGCCAGGTGCTGCAAGACCCGATTCTGCGCGAGCCGAGCAGCATCTATCCCGAATGCATCAAAGCGATGAAAGTCGTCTGCCGCCAGAAATTCGACCTCTTCAAGACGACGGGCAAGGCGGCGCTCTATTGAGGGCGAGCCAGCCGCGCATCGCCCTCGGCTTTTGCAACAATGTCGATTACGAAATCGTCTGGGACCAGTTCGTCATTGAAGCGCTGATCGAGCGCTACAAAATCCAAAGGGCGGAGCTGGGGCGGGACGCGCCCATCAAGAGCGAGCGCGATCTGCTCGTCTCGATATTGGGGTTCATGCAGCTTGGCGCGGGGGCGGAGCGTTTTGTCGCCAGTTCCGATCTCATCGAGCGCTTCGCCGCGCGCTTTCAAAAGCGGATCACCCTGGGCGGGACATCAGTGCGGGCCGCCATCGCGCTTCGCAGACTGGGCATACGCTCCGCCTTGCACCTCATCACCCAGAACGACGATGCGCGCCGCTTGATTCCCGCCGACAGCCCCTCTGTGTGCAGCAATTCGCGCGACAGCCGCCACCCGCATTTGATCCTGCAATTCGACGAGGACGCGCGTGTCCGCGTCGGCGACATCGACATCCGCGCCAGCCAGCCCAATCGCCTGATATATCATTCCAACGCCGATAGAATCGCGCTGAAGATCAACGAAGATTTTGGACTTTTCCTGGGCGGGGCGCGGGCGCTGCTGGTCTCCGGCTTCAACGCCATGCAGAGCCTGTCGCTGCTGGAAATGCGCCTGGCGAGCGTCCGCCGGCTGCTGGAGCGTTTGCCCGGCGACGCGACCGTTTTCCTAGAAGACGGCGGCTTCCATCAGCGGGCCTTTCGCCAGCTCATCCAGCAACGGCTGGGCGGGCGAGTGGATGTCTACAGCATGAACGAAGACGAGCTGGCTGCCAATCTCCAGCGAGCGCCGCGGCTTGACGATCCCGATGAGACTTTGGCTGCGCTGGCGGAGCTGAAAGCACGCGTTCCGGCCCGGGCGATCGTGCTGCACACGCGGCACTGGGCTCTGGCGCATGGGCCCGGCGCGAGCGGCCTTGCGGGCGCTTTGCGAGCGGGCGCGAGTCTGGCGACGACCCGCTTCCGCCATGGCGACGACTGGACGCTGGCGGACCTGCATGCGATTGAGGCGCTGCCGCCGCTGCCGAGGGACGCCCGCTTCGCCGACGCCGTCAATGCCATGCCCAGTGACGAATTCTATTGCGCGCCGGTGGCAGAAGTGCCACAGACAAACGCGACCACCATCGGCCTGGGCGACGCCTTCGTCGGCGGCTTCCTGTCGCAGCTGGCTTGAGTCAGGCTTCGACGCCGAAGTTGCGGCCAGCCTGGCGCCCATCGCCGATCCGCCGCGTGACGCCCAGCGAATCCAGGTGCTCCAACACGGGAATGGCGTATTTGCGGGTCGTGCCAAAGAGGTCGCGCAGGGTCTTGGCGTCGATCTCGCCCGCGGCCTCGATGTGAGCGCGGATGCCCGCCACCAGATTCTCGTAATCGGCTGCCGCGAAGGCGATGCTGTCGCTCACATTGACGATGCGGCCCAGGTCCATCAGCGCGCGCAGGACATCGCCGCCGACCAGCTGGCGCATTTCCTCCAGAGTCGGCGGCAGGTAGGGCGCTTCCGCCAATTCCGCGTTCAGGCTCGCGATGTTGGCTCCTTGGTCCGGGCTGAAGACGATGCGATGTTCGGGCAAGCGCGCGAAGCCTCTCTCGACCGCCAGCCCGGCGTCGGCCTCCAGCAAGGCGTCCAACAAGCCCAGCGAGACTCGACGCCGGCTACGCAGCTCCGGCCGCCGCAAGCCCAGGCGCAGTGGATTCGCAGCGTGAAAGTCGCGCAGCTCCTCCTTGACGGCGCGCGCCAGCCGCTCCCAGGATACGCTCGCCCAGTATGTGGCGTCGCCAACTTGCCGGATTAGCCCGCTGCGCAATGCCTCTTGCAGGGCCGCCGCCATTTCGTTCTCGCTGATGTCCAGCTGCGCTTGCAGCGCGCTCAGCGTTTGTGGCGCATCGGACCGGGCTGCCAGAGCCAGGCGCTCGGCTAGCGATCCATTCAGGCGCGTCTCCAGTTCTCGAATGACCGCCGGCTGAAAGCGCTTCCAGCGGCGGCCCGGCTGCGGATTGACGACGCTTCCGCCGCCGATCGTCGCCGCGGGCGAGGGAAAGCGCAGGATAAAGCGGTCACCCCATGAAAGTGGCAGCGGGTCGCGCAGCCGCAGCTGCAGCCAGGCGCTTTCGCCCGGCAGCACAAATTCGGCGTCCAGCAAACGCGCCCGGGCGATTGTCTCGGCGGCGCCACAGAAGAGCTTCAATTCGGCGTTGTGCTCCAGGGGCCGCTCCGCGTCTTCCAGCTGCTCAAAGCGGACATCGACCAGCAGAGTGGGCTGGATCTGCCCCGGGAAAGCCAGCACATGACCGCGCTGGACCGTGCCGCCACGCAAGCCGGCGATGTTGACGGCGACCCGGCTGCCAGGCAAAGCCCGCTCCACCGTCCGCTGGTAGCTCTGCAAGCCGCGCACGCGCCCGCTCAAGCCGCCCGGCTGCAGCTCCACGCCATCGCCGACCGCAAGCGCGCCACCGCTGAGCGTGCCGGTGACGACGGCGCCAAAGCCGCTGACGACGAAGACGCGATCGACGGGCAAGCGCGGCCGGCCCGCGTCGCGATGCTCCGGGAGTCGTTCCAGCAAGTCATGCAGAGCCGCCAGCAAGGCAGAAATTCCAGCGCCGGTCTGAGCCGAAACCGGCACGATGGGCGCGCCGGCCCAGCCATGCGCCTCGAGCAGATCCTCGACTTCCAGCGTCACCAGCTCCAGCCATTCCGGGTCATCGACCAGGTCGGTCTTGCTCAAGACGACGGCCAGAGCCGGAACCTGCAGCAAACGCAAAATGGCGAGGTGCTCGCGGGTTTGCGGCATGATGCCTTCGTCGGCGGCGATGACAAGGAGGGCGGCGTCGATCCCGCCAACGCCCGCCAGCATATTCTCGATGAAGTCGCGGTGGCCTGGCACATCGACGACGCCGACGGTCTCGCCACCGGGCAAATCCAGCCAGGCGAAGCCCAGATCGATGGTCATCTGGCGGCTTTGCTCTTCCGCCAGCCGGTCGGGGTTGATGCCGCTCAGCTTCTCGACCAGCGTGGATTTACCGTGATCGACATGCCCGGCCGTGCCGATGACGCGCATCGCCTAAGCGCCGCCGAGCCGGCCCGGCTGGAAGCTGTTGTGCGCGTTCGCCCGATCCACGCTGGCGGAGACATCGTATTCGTGCAGCAGGGCTTGGTAGCGTTCGCGATAGAGCTCGGCCCGAGCGCGCTCCAGCTGCCAGAGCCGCTCCAGGCTGGCGCGCAATCCGGGCAGCGACGCTTCGAGCTGGTCGACGCGACCGAGGAAGCCCTCAAATTCGCGGTCATGATTGCGCCAGACTTCGTCGCTGGACAAGGTGAGCTGCTTCCAGCGCTTCTGGTCTTCGTCGCGCCAATCGTTCCATTCTTCGCGGAAGCGCTCTTCACTAAGGCGCTGCATCTCGGCCGATTCGCCAATGCGCCGTTCCAGCCGATCGCTGATGCGGTTGAAATCGTCGATGATCCGCTTCATCTCGCGGTAGGCCTGCGCCCAGACTTCAAAGCGCTCGATGTTCGTTTGCAGCTCTTCGTCGTGGATGCCAAAACGGCGGCTGAGCTCGTTCACCTGCTGGTCGCGCTGTTGCGCAAGCAGCTGCTGCTGATCGATGAATTGCTGAATCTGTTCACGACGTTCGCGGTCATGGCTGTTGAAGTCTTGAATGCGGCGCTCGTTGCGAAGCGACAGCTCCTCCAGCAGCGCCAGTTTCGGTGGCAGGCTGTCGACAGACTTGCGGTATTCAGGCAATTCCGTCTCGATCTCGGCGAGGCGTCTGGCATCGCCGCGGCGCTGCTCTTCCAGGAACGCGAGCCGCCGGTCCGGCCCTTCCAGCTTCTTGGCGATATCGTCGATTTCCTGGTTCAGGACGCGCATGGCATTGGTCAGGCGGTCGCCTTCGCTTTGCAGGTCGCCGATGTTCGCCAGCTGCTTTTCCAGGCGGCTGAATTTGTCGCTCAAGTCGCCCAGGGCTCGCCCCATGTTCTCGCGCTGGAGCTCAAGCCGGCGTTCGGCTTCGCGCTCGGCGGTCAGGCGGCGCGCTTCCGCGTTCTCCAGCAGCTGCTCCATCTCGGCCCGCATCCGCTCAATGATGTTGTGTTCTCGCTGGGCGGGCAAGGCCGCTTGCTGCAGCGCGGCGTGGTCGGACTCGACGCTGTCGACGCGCCGCCCCATGGCGTCGACCGAGCTGGCCTGGCGCGCCAAACGCTCTTCCAAAGTCGCTACCAGAGCCTTGTCGCGCCGCCTCTCTTCGTCCAGCCACTCAATCATGCTGGCGATTTGGTTAATCTCCATAACTGCCGCCCTCACATGCATGCGGGAACAGGGCAGAGTATAGCATTGGCGCGGCTTCGCTTCAAATCGTCGACCAAGCCGCCTGCAAGGCCTGCCTTGACAGCTCAATGACGAGGGGCTAGACTTCAAGCGCAATTGAGGCGGGAGCGTCACATGCGCGTCGGCGGTGGCCAGCATCATCATCAGAATCGTCTTCTCGCCGGAGCGACGGGCGGCTAGCGCCCCACGCAAGTCTTTTGCCCTTGACGCCTCGCTCCACCGCGGGGCTTTTTCTTTGGAGGAGCAGCCATGCTAGCCGTCATTGATTATGGCGCCGGCAATCTGCGCAGCGTCTGGCACGCGCTCAGTCATCTTGACGCGAAGGACTTGAGCCTGGTCACCCATGGCGACCAGCTGAAAGGCGCGAGCAAAATCGTCTTGCCCGGCGTCGGCGCTTTTGGCGAGTGCATGGCGCAGATGCATGCCCGCGGCCTGGCGGAACCGCTGAAGCAAGCGCTGGCGGCGGGCGTACCCTATCTGGGAATTTGCGTCGGCATGCAGATGCTCTACGAAGTCGGCGAAGAGATGGGCGAGCACGCCGGCCTGGGGATCCTGGAAGGGCGGGTCCTGCGTTTCCCGCGCTTTCCCGATCGCAAGGTGCCGCACATGGGCTGGAACGCGCTCAAGCTGCGCCAGCCATCGCCGCTGCTCGCCGGGCTGGACGGGCGCGAGCATGTCTACTTCGTGCACAGCTATTACGCCGCCCCGGCCGACGAAAGCACTGTCGCCGCCACAGTCGAGTATGGCATCGAATTCGCCGCCATGACGCAGCGCGACAATATCCACGGCCTACAATTCCATCCCGAAAAGAGCCAGCGCGCGGGCCTGCGCATTCTGGCGAATTTCCTCGAGCTGGGAGCGTGAGCCGTGATCATCTATCCGGCGATTGACCTGCGCGGCGGCAAGGTCGTGCGGCTGCGCGAAGGCGACCCCGAGCAGCAGACTCTCTTCAGCGACGACCCGCTGGCGACGGCGCGTCAGTGGCTTGGCCAAGGCGCGGACTGGATTCACATGGTCAACCTCGACGGCGCTTTCGACCAGGCGAGCGAGAACCTGCGCATCCTCGAAGCGGTCGCCGGGCTGGGCGCGAAAGTGCAGTTTGGCGGCGGCCTGCGCGACCGGAGCGCGATTGCGGAGGCGCGCTCGGCTGGCGCGGAACGACTGGTGATTGGCACGCTGGCGGCGCGCGAACCCGAGACCGTGGCGCGGGCGGTGGACGAATTCGGCGCGGCGGCGATTTGCGTCGCGCTGGACGCGAAGGATGGCGTCGTGACCACCCACGGCTGGACGGAGCGCTCGCGGCATTCCCCGATTGAGCTGGGCAAGCGGCTTTTCGACTTTGGCGCGCGGCATGCCCTCTACACCGATGTGGCGCGCGACGGCGGCATGAGCGGCGTCAACATCGACGACACCATCACCCTGGCGGAGGCGACCGGCTTGAGTGTCATCGCGTCCGGCGGGGTCAGCCGCTTGAGCGAGATTCGGCGGCTGGCGGCCAGCGGGCGGGTGGCCGGCGCGGTCATCGGCATGGCGCTGTACAAAAAGCAATTCACTCTTGCGGAAGCGATAGAGGCGGCGAGGCGCGACTGAGCATGCTGGCGAAACGGATTATCCCATGTTTGGATGTGAAGGACGGGCGCGTCGTCAAAGGCGTCAATTTTGTCGATCTGCGCGACGCCGGCGACCCGATTGAACAGGCGATCATCTATGACCGCGAAGGCGCGGACGAGCTCGTTTTCCTGGATATCACCGCCTCGCACGAAGCCCGCGCCACCACCCTGGAAATGGCGCGCCAAGTCGCCGATAGCATCTTCATCCCGTATTGCGTTGGCGGCGGCATCCGCACGATTGACGACATTCGCGACACCTTGCTGGCCGGCGCGGACAAAGTCTCCATCAACAGCGCGGCCGTCCGCGACCCGGAGCTGATCACGGCGGGGGCTTGGGGCTTTGGCAGCCAGTGCATCGTCGTCGCGATGGACCCGCGCCGGGTCGATGGCAAGTGGCTGGTGCACATCAACGGCGGGCGCGTCCCCACCGACAAAGAAGCGGTCGCCTGGGCCAAAGAAGTCGAAGACCGCGGCGCAGGCGAGATCCTGCTGACGAGCATGGATAAAGACGGCACCAAATCCGGCTACGATATCGAAATGACAGCGGCGGTGGCGGCGGCGGTCTCCATCCCTGTCATCGCTTCGGGCGGCGCTGGCAGCGCGGAGCACTTCCGCGAAGCTCTGGACGAAGGCGGGGCGGACGCGGCGCTGGCAGCCAGCTTGTTTCATTATGACGAATTGCGCATCGGCGATCTCAAACGCTACCTGCACCAGCAGGGAGTCCCGATGCGCCTGAGCGGCTGGGAGAGCGCGAATGAAGCTTGACGCTGCGACGCTGGCGCAAATCAAATGGGATGACCGCGGCTTGGTCGCCGCCATAGTCCAGGACGCGACGACCCGGCAAGTGCTCATGCTCGCTTACATGAACGCGGAATCGCTGCGCGCGACTCTGGATATTGGCGAAGCCGTATTCTGGAGCCGAAGCCGCGCCGAGCTCTGGCACAAGGGCGCCACTTCCGGCAATACGCAGACGGTCCGCGAAATATGGATAGACTGCGACAGGGACGCGCTCTTGCTGCTGGTGGATCCGGCGGGACCGGCCTGCCACACAAATGCTGTCAGCTGCTTTTTCCGCGATCTTGAGGCATTCGCGGCCGATCCCAAGCGCTATTGAGCCGGAGCTTGTAATGCAGGATATGCTCGATCAGCTGGAAAACATCATCGCCGAGCGCAAGCGCGACCCGCAAGCCGGCAGTTACACGGCGGCCCTTTTGGCGGAGGGGCGGGAGAAGATCGCCCAAAAGGTGGGCGAAGAGGCGGTCGAAGTGATCGTCGCGGCGCTGCGACAAGAGCGCGATCAGCAAGTCGACGAATTGGCGGACCTCGTCTATCACACGCTTGTGCTGATGGCGGATCTGGACATCAGCCTCGACGATCTGCGCGAGCGGCTGCGCCGGCGCCATCAAGCCTAGCCGCTCACTCCGATATTCGCGCGCTCTCCAGATAAGCCTCGGCGCTCAAGTAGCCCTGCCAAGTCGGCGCGCCCTGCAAAGTGGCCAGTCCCTCCGACAAGATTTCCGGGCTCATGTACAGCGCGTAGACGATTGCCGAGCTCGCGTCCAAGGGGGCGTGGTCCGCCGCCAGGCGAATATCCAGGAGCATCCGCGATTCGGCGAAGACCAGCGTGATCAGCGAATCCCCGCCGTCAAGACCTGGCTGCGGCAAGACATAAGTCGGCTCGCCATGCGCGTCGATGACATCGCCCAGCCGGTTCAGCGGCGCCAGGGCCAGGTGAATCACGGCTACTGCGTCGTCTGCATCGCTGCCTTCTTGCTCTAGCCGCTGCCGAATCTCGCAGCAGGCCGGCTGACCGGGCAGGCCGAATTGGAAACCGCCACGATCGCCGCCGGTCGCCACGAAGCCGGCCGCCTCGAGCAAATTTCGCGCTTCGGTCAGCGAGGTCTCGCCGGGGGAGATTCCCCGCCAGCAAGGCGCAGCGCATGGTTCGCCGCTGGTCAAGCTGCTGTCTTCCAGCAAGTGGGCTTGCGCGGGCAAAGCCTCTGGCGCGCCAATCGATACGCTTTCATCGCCATCCGCCAACAGGCTCAGCGCCTCCAGGTTCAAGCCGCCGCGAAGATGCGCCTCGCCGCCAAAATGAATCAGTTCAATCGGACCGTTGGCTTGGCGCGCGCGCAGAGCTGGCGTGCCGCTCACCGACGCCAGGGTCGCCAATTGCGCGTCCACCAAGAATTGCATCGCACGCTCGAGACATGCCTTCAGTTCGGGCTCGTCCAGCCCCAATGCGGTGGCGACCCGCGCGCCCAAGTCATCCAGGCTGCCGGCCGCCGCATACGCGAAGAGCAGGTCGTGCCCCTCCCAGAAACGGCGCAGGTCCTGGACGGCGACGCATTCGGCCGTCTTGGCGGTGAGGGTCGAGTATGTCTTGTCCACCAGCGGATAGAAGCGGTATTCAAACTGCGCCTGCCCGCTGCGGACATGCCGCTCGATAAAAGCCGCCAGCGTGGGCTGATAAGCCTGGCAATGGCCACAGAGGAAATCTTCAAAGGCGACCAGCGTGACCGGCGCGTCCGGCGCTCCCAGGACGAAGCCGCCATCGCCGCGGCGGAATGTCTGCAAGCCAGCGTAGGGACCGGACTCGATGATCGCCGCGTCGCTGGACTCGGGGCGGATTGCGCGCGCGATCGCCGGAAAATGCTCAGGCAGGGCCAGCGCGATCGGCAGCGGCGCCGCTTCGCCATACTGGATGAAGAGCGAGGGCGCCGACTGTACGCCGAGCTGCCGGGCAAGCGAGAGATCCGGCTGCGAGCGCTCGCCGGACTCGGCGCATTCGTTCAAAGCGTCGGCCTCCAGATCCAGCTCGGCGGCGAAAGCCATCGTCGCGGCCTCGCTAAAGCCGACGCTGCGGACGATATCAAACATCAGCTTGTGGGCGCGCCAGAAAGAACCGGGCTCAAGTTCGGCGGCGCACTCCACCAAGTTGGCGCTGCGCAGGCTGAGCTGCGGATCGATGGCGGGCAGCGCGCGGAACTCGAGTCGGGCGTCGCCAGTCAAGACATGATCGCGAATGAAGACCTCGACCACATCTTGGTAATGCTGGCAGCTGACACAGAGATAATCGGAGAACAGCAGCAGGCTCATCTCCGCCGCCGGCTGCCCCAGAACGAAGGCGCCGTCGTCGGCTCGCGATTGCGGCGTACTGGCATAGGGATCGTCGTCGGTCTGCGCCAGGGTCGCCGCGCAGCAGCAGCCAATGATCAAGAGCGGGACGAACAGTCGCAATGCGCTTTTCATGTGCCCTCCTTGGCGCCAGTGGCGCGCCCCATTCCATGCTTGCCAGCGCGCGCGTTTCGCCACTAGACTAAAGGCAAAACCCGCGCAATGAAAGGCCGGTTGGCTGTGCCGCCTGCGGATCGCCCCGTCAGCGAGATCACATTTCATGTGCGCTACGCCGAAACCGACGCGATGGGCGTCGTGCATCACGCCGTTTATCTTGTCTGGTTTGAAGAAGGGCGCAGCGCCTACATTCGGGAGCGCGGCGCGAGCTACGCCCAAATTGAAGCCGCGGGCTATTTTCTGGCGGCCGGCGAGCTCCAGGCCAGATACCTGCGGGCGGCGCGATATGACCAAAGGGTGCGGACCCAAGTCTGGATCGACGAAGTGAAGAGTCGCGCGCTGACATTTGGCTGCGAAGTCGTCGACGCGGGCGCTGGCGAGCCCCTCTTCCGGGCGTCGCTGCGGCTGATCTGCCTGGACGCTACTGGCGCCGTCTGCCGTATCCCGCGCCAATGGGATGCCTGGCTGCGCCCTTGAGCGAAACTTGAGATTCTGCTTTGCCGCCGATTACGCCGAGCAATATCAATACAGAAGGCGCGCTTCGACTGCGCACAGTCCAATTGAAAGACGGTGACTCGCAGCCAATCGTTTCCTGGCCAGAGCGATTTCGGGTATACTCCGCCCAAGAGGCGATACGGACGCACAAGGGGAGCGACAGCCTATGGTGAGCTACGCCGAGAGACCCTGGCAGAAGAGCTACGACGCGGGCATGCCGACATCGGTGACGATACCGGATGTGCCACTGCATCAGTTCCTGAAAGACACCCGTCTGCGCGTCCCTCATCACACCGCGCTTATCACCCCGGCCGCGCTGCCGCTGCTGGGAAGAGTGAGCCGCGCCGTCACTTACGAAGAGCTCGATCGCGCGTCGGACGCGCTGGCGGCGGCATTGGTCGATCAAGGATTGAAGAAAAGCGACCGCGTCGCCATCGTAATGCCCAATTCGGTCGCCTTCGTCATCGCCTTCTACGGCATCCTGAAAGCCGGCGGCGTCGTGGCAGCCACCAACCCGACTTATCCGGCCGACCGTATGGCGCACCAGATCAACGACTGCGACGCCGAGTTTGCGCTGACGATGACATTGTTCTACGACCTGGTCAAGCGCGTGCAGCCGAAGACCAAGCTCAAGACCGTCATCGTCGCCAACATCAAGGAGTACCTGCCGCCGCTGGCCAAGCTGCTCTTCACGATCGCCCGCGAAAAGAAAGACGGGCACTTCCTGGCGGCGGTGGAAGAGGGCGATTATTGGCTGCAAGACTTGCTGGCCCGCTACGACGGCGAAGCGGCGCATGTGCAGGTGGGGCCGGAAGACCTGGCCATCTTTCAATACACCGGCGGCACCACTGGCGTCTCCAAGGCGGCCATGTCCAGGCATCGCGCTTTGGTGGCGAATATGCTGCAAACCGAAGGCGTCCTGGATCTCCTTGACACGCCGCCAGATGAAGAGATCTTTCTCGGCGCAATTCCCTTTTTCCATGTGTATGGATTGGTCGTCGTGGTGAGCACCAGCGTCTATCGCGGCTGCAAAATCGTGCTCGTGCCCAATCCCCGCGATATTGACGATGTGCTGGGCAACATCCAGACATTCCGCGCCACGCTCTTCCCCGGCGTGCCCGCCCTGTACAACGCCATCAACAACCACCCGCAAGTCCAAAATGGCGAGATTGACTTGAGCTCGCTGCGTCTTTGCCTTAGCGGCAGCGCGCCCTTGCCAGAAGCGACCCGGCAAGAATTCGAGCGCCTCTCTGGCGGGGCCGTGCGCGAGGGCTTCGGGATGAGCGAGGCGCCCACCGCCACCCACGCCAACCCGATCTACCGAGAGAATCGTCCCGGCTCCATAGGCTTGCCCCTGCCGGAGATGGACATGCGCATCGTCAGCCTGGAAGACGGCGAGACCGATGTGCCAGTCGGCGAAGTCGGCGAGCTGGTCATGGCGGGCCCCAATGTCATGGTTGGGTATCATGGCATGGTGGAAGAGACGCGGAATGTGCTGCGCGAGCGCGGCGGCCGGCGCTGGCTGTACACCGGCGACATCGCGCGCATGGACGAGGACGGCTACTTCTACATCGTCGATCGCAAGAAAGACATGGCGCTCATCGGCGGTTTCAATGTCTACCCCGCCAATATCGAAAACGCCATCGCCTCGCACCCGGCCGTGCTTGAGGTCGGCGTCGCCGCAATACCGCATCCGGAACGTGAAGGCCAGGAGGCGCTCAAAGCCTGGATCGTCCTGAAACCGGGCGAAAGCGCAAGCGACCAAGACATCATCGCTTTCCTCGGCGAGAAGCTGGCGCCCTACGAAGTGCCGCGGCGCATCGCCTTCATCGACGAACTGCCCAAGACCGCCATCGGCAAGACCTTGCGGCGGGAATTGGTACGCCTCGACGAAGCCAGCGAGTAATGGCTCGCCGCGAAAAGCGCGCCCGGCCCGCAGCGGTTGGCCGCCGGTCGACGATAATAGAATCGCCACAATCCGCTTGCTTCAAATCTATATTTGCGATACACTATGTAGCCGTGTAATTCGCATTGGTCGAGTCTTCCGTAGCATGAACCTGAAGACCCTTAGCTCCGCGGCATACGAGACCTGCCATCGCTTCGCCCAGGATGCGAAGATCATCCTGCTGCATCCTTCCAGCCGGTATCGCTCAGTGATCGTCGCCCGCTTGCTGGCCGACCCGCAGTACGCCACCCTCTATTACGCTCTTGACCACGACGACGCGAGCCTGCCCAATTTCTTGCGCGGTCTCATGAACGGGCTGGCGCTACAGCACCCGACCTTGGGGCGTCGGCTCAGCTTGCTGCCAGAAACCGTCTTTAAGCGGCCCGATAAACGCATGGACGCCGTGTTGCGAGTCTTGCTAGACGAGCTTGGCGAGCTGACCGACGGCGAGTTCTTCTTGGTGCTCGACGAATTCGACCGGGCGGAAATGGCCGACGATGTGCTGCGCTTCGTGGAGCGGCTTTCACAGTTGGCGCCGCAGCGGATGAAAATCGTGCTGAACGGTCGCTTGCTGCCGCGCTTGCCCTGGCTGTCCATGATCGCCCGGCGACACGCGGTCATCCTGCGCGACAGCCAGATCCTGCGCCAGGACATCTACGAGAAGCGCAAGAGCGACGGCGCTCGCTTCAAGGCTCTCGCCATTGGTCCCGGCTATGTTTTCCGCGATGACTACCTGGTCGAAGGCTGGGAGGGGCATCTACCGCTGCTGCTGCTGTTTTATGCCCTGGATCGCCCCGCGGTAACGCGCAACGACATCTGCGCCACTTTCTGGCCCAAACTGCATATCCACCAAGCCGTGAATGTCTTTCATGTGACCAAACGCCGCTTGCACAAGGCGCTTGGGCTGGACATCCTGCTGCACGACGGCCGCTACTACCGCGCGAACCCGCGGATACCGCACTATTTTGACGCCATTGACTTTGTCGAGAAGCTGCTGGAAGGGCGCTATGGCGAGCCGCAAGATTCTTTCGAGCTGTGGCAGGAGCTGGCCAAGCTCTATCGCGGTCCCTTTCTGCAGGGTCACAAAGAGCCATGGATCATTGAACGGCGGGCGGCCTATCGCATCGCGTATCTGGAGGCCCTGGAAAACATCGCCGACTTGTGGGCGGCGCAAGAACGCGACGAACTGGCGCTGCACACCTTAACCCGAGCCGTCGAGACCGATTACTCCCGCGAAGGCATCCACCGCAAGCTGCTGCGGCTCTACGCGCGTCTGGGCAGGCGGGCGGAAGCCGTCGCCCACTACCGCGAACTGGAACGCTGGACCAAGAACAACAAGAAGAAACTGAGCGGCGAGACGCGGCAACTGTTCAGCGACATCATCGCCTGAAGCCCTGAATCACGAGGCGCCCCTGGCAGGACTCGAACCTGCGACCCACGGTTTAGAAGACCGTCGCTCTGTCCGCTGAGCTACAGAGGCAGCAACTGCGATTCTAGGTTTGCGGGGCCCGGCTGTCAATGGCGCTCGCCGCCGATTCCCGCGCCTGCGGATTGTCCGCGCCGCCCGTCTAAGGTATAATTCAGTTGAGAATCAAGGCAAGTCGCGAGCCGCGTCAAGTTGCCCCGCGCTGTACGAGACTTGCTGAACTTGACGGGCTTCACCGGGAGCGAAAATGGCGATTGACCAAGCGCTGGTCGCGCAGCAGGAGAGCGACTACAGCGCCAAAAACATCCAAAAGCTGGACCCGCGCGAGCACATCCGGCGCCGCCCCGGCATGTATGTCGGCGGCACGGACCTGCGCGCCCTGCACCATCTCATCTACGAAGTGGTCGACAACTCGATTGACGAGGCGCTGGCGGGCAGATGCGACAAGATCGCGGTGACCTTGCACGAAAGCGGCGAGGCGACCGTCCGCGATAACGGCGTCGGCATCCCGGTCGACAAGCACGAGAGCGGCAAGTCGGCGCTGGAGTTGGTGATGACCGAAGTCGGCTCCGGTGGCAAGTTTGACAACGCCGCCTACAAAGTCAGCGGTGGGTTGCATGGCGTCGGCGTCTCCGCCGTGAACGCGCTTTCCGCCAGCTTGACCGCCGAGATTTATCGCGATGGCCATGTTTGGCGGCAGAGTTATGAAGCGGGAATCCCCACCCGGCCGGTGCGCCAAGGACGGGCTCTGAAAGACGGCGAGGAAACGGGCACGGTCATCCGCTTCATGCCCGATTTCACGGTGCTCGACGAGAATGAATTCAGCTTCGAGACCCTGGTCAACCGCCTGCGCGAGATGGCTTTCGTTACCCGCAAAGTGACGATTTCGCTGCGCGACGAACGCGTCCAGCCCGCGCCACGCGAGATGACCTTCTACTTTGACGGCGGCTTGCGCTCATTCGTGCGTTACCTGAACCGCAATCGCAAGCGCATACACAGCATCATCCATGTGGAGCGCGATATTGACTTCGTCGACCGCAACGACAACCCCTACACCATCGGCGTCGATGTCGCCTTCCAGTATTCTGATGTGGCGACGACGACCGAACTCGCTTTCACCAACACCATCAACACGCCCGACGGCGGCACGCACATCACCGGCCTGCGCAGCTCCATCACCGGCGTCATCAACCGCTACGCCAAGAAAGCGGGCCTGCTCAAAGACAAAGACGGCAACTTCAGCGGCAATGACACCCTCGAGGGCTTGACGGCGATCGTCAGCATCAAGCACCCCGACCCGCAATTCGAGAGCCAGACCAAGGTGAAGCTGCTCAACCCGGAGGTGCAGGGCGCGGTTTCGCAGGCGGTGACGGAGGCGTTCAACGAATTCCTGGAGACGAACACCCGTGAGGCGCGGCGCATCGTCGACAAGTGCATGACCAGCAAACGCGCCCGCGAAGCAGCCAGGAAAGCCCGCGATCTTGTCCGCAGCGGTCCCAGCCTGCTGGAGAGCAGCGCCTTGCCGGGCAAACTGGCTGATTGCTCCGAGCGCGGCGAAAACGCGGAGATTTACATTGTCGAGGGCGATTCCGCCGGTGGCAGCGCCAAGCAGGGAAGAGACCGCCACTTTCAAGCCATCTTGCCCTTGCGCGGCAAAATCCTGAACACGGAGCGGGCGCGCATCGACAAGATCCTCGACAACAACGAAATCAAGGCGCTCATCTCGGCCTTGGGCACCGGCTTCCACGACGAGATGACCCTCGACGGCCTGCGCTATGGCAGGGTCATCATCATGACGGACGCCGATGTCGATGGCAGCCACATCCGCACGCTGCTGCTCACTTTCTTCTTCCGGCACATGCCCCAGATCGTGCAGCAGGGCCACCTCTACATCGCGCAGCCGCCCATCTTCTCGCTGAAAAATGGCAAACAGCTGCGCTACATCTACCCGACGGCGGGCATGGCCGATGACGAGCTGCTCAAGCGCTCGCTCAAAAGCTTCAAGAATCCCGACAAGGTGACAGTGCAGCGCTACAAGGGCCTGGGCGAGATGAACCCGGATCAGCTCTGGGAGACGACGATGGACCCCGAAAAGCGCACCTTGCTGCAGGTGACAATCGAAGACGCCGTCGACGCCGATCATGTATTTGACATGCTTATGGGCGCCCAAGTGCCGCCGCGCCGGCATTTCATCCAGACTCACGCCCAGCAAGCGCGCAATCTGGATATTTAGGCGCCGCTCACAAACCGGAAGTCCGCGCGTCCTGCTCCGTCCAGCCGAGCGCTTCATGCCTGGCGGCTTCGGCCCGCGCCCGCTCCAGAGGTCCGCGCTCGACGACGCCGTGCAGCAGGGCGAAGAACAGACTCCCCAGGCCCAGCCCAAGCACGATCAGCAAAATTGGATGCCAAGTCACGCCCGCGAGCGTGATCGCTTCCGGGTGCAAAACCAGCACGCTCAGACACACGGTCGGCAGGATGGCGACGAAACAGAGGCCCGACAGCAAGTTGAGCAGCGCCGACAGCGGACCGCCATGAATCGCCTGTTGCGCAGTCGAGCGCCGATGCACCGCCAGTCCCAGCCGCAAAACAATCAGCGCCAGGGCTAGCAAAGCCAGCGGTTTTGCCAGGCTGGGGTCCACGAGCGGATGCCTTCCCGATGCCTAGAACAGCGTGTAAATGAATGGGCTGAGCGGGCTGGAGCCGCCGATCACGATGAGCAAGGCGAAGACCAGCAGCGTGATCACCATGGGCAGCATCCAGTAGAGCTTGCGCTTCCAGAGGAAAGCCAGCAGTTCGCCCAGGACGCCCAGCCTCATAAAGAAGTCTTGGGCCGCGCTTGGGGCGTCGCCCTCGTGTTTTGCCTTTGTCGTCATAATGTCTCCCAAACTCGCAGCGTCGCTCTAGCCGGGCTTTCTGACGAAATGCGAACCCAGGACGAGCATGTCGATGTCGCTGTTGCGGAAGGTATTGTAGGCTTCGCGCGGCGTGTTGACAATGGGCTCGCCCCGCAGGTTGAAGGAAGTGTTCAGCACGACTGGCACGCCGGTCGCCTCGCCAAATGCGCGCACGATGTCGTAATAGCGGGGGTTCGTCTCGCGATCGATCGATTGCAGCCGGCCCGTGCCCTCGTGATTGACCGCGTGAATCTCGTCTTGCTTCTCGGCTTTGATCGGCGCGACCATCAGCATGTACCGGGGCGCGTCGTGCGCCGCCACCTGTGGATAGTCGAAGTATTCCGGCGCCCGCTCCCGCAAGATGACCGGCGCGAAGGGGCGGAATGGCTCGCGGAATTTGATCTTGGTGTTGACCACTTCTTTCATGTCCGCGCCACGCGGGTCGGCCAGGATGCTGCGGTTGCCCAGTGCCCGCGGTCCCCATTCAAAGCGGCCTTGATGAAAGCCGATAACCTGCTTCTGCGTCAAGGCGTCGACGATAGTTTCGGTGAATTTGGCCTCGTCCTCGCAAGTCTGGTAGGGCAGGCGCATCTCATCCAGGAAAGCGCGGCACTCGGCGTCGCTGTAGCCGCGGCCGTAATAGGCGTGTCGCTGCGTCCAGCGTCGCGGCTTGCCGAGCAGGATGTGCCAAGCCCAGAGCGCCGCGCCCAGCGCCCCGCCATCATCGCCAGCCGCGGGCTGAATCCAGAGCTCGTCGAAGGGCGTCTCGTTTAGAATCCGCCAGTTGGCTTTGGTGTTCAGCGCCACGCCCCCCGCCATCACCAGTTTGCGCTGGCCGGTGCGTTCGTGCAGGTAGCTGGCGATCTTGATGAGACGGTCTTCCGTGAAAGCCTGAATGCTGGCCGCGACATCGGCGTAATATTCGTTCGTTTCCATGGCGGCGCGCTCGCTGCCACGCTCGGGGTTGGTGCGCCGAGTGAAGAAATCGGCGTCGGCGTCGCGCTGCTGGCCAAAGAGCTGGAGGAACTTGTCGCTGTAGCTGCGGGTGGTGGAGCGGTGAAAGTCAAAATACTCCATGTTCAGGCGGAATGCGCCTTTCGCGTCGTCGCCCGCGACCACTTTGGCGATCTTGTCCAGGTAACGCGGCTCGCCGTAGGGGCTCATGCCCATCACTTTGTATTCGCCGTTGTTGACGCGGAAGCCCAGCCAGGCGGTGAATGTCGAGTACAGCAAACCCAGGGAATGCGGAAAGCGCTGCTCTTCAAAGAGTTCGATTTCGGGCGCGCTGTCAGTCGCTTCGCCCAGGGAGCTCCGGCCGCTGCCCAGGGTCGTGGTCGTCCACTCGCCGACGCCGTCCACGGTAAGAATGGCGGCCTCCTTGAAAGGGCTGGCGAGGTAAGCGCTGGCGGCGTGGCTCATGTGATGGTCGCAAAAGAGCACCTTGTCGTACGGCACCCCCAGGCCGCGGGCAATGTGGCTGCGCACCCAGAGCTTGTCCGAAAGCCAGGTGAGCATGGATTCGCGCCAGAAACCGGCCGAGCGCGGAAAAGTGTTCAGCGCTGTCTGCAGTATCCGCTCGAACTTCAATAGCGGCTTTTCGTAAAAGACCACATAGTCGAGCTCGCCCGCCGCAATGCCGGCTTCTGCCAGGCAGTATTGCGCCGCCAGCAAGGGGAAGCCGCTGTCGTGCTTTTGCCGCGAAAAGCGCTCTTCCATGGACGCGGCGATCAACTCGCCATCGCGCAGCAAAGCGGCGGCAGAATCGTGATAAAAGCCGGAAATGCCCAGGATATGCATCGCTAGCCTTGCTCTCTTGCCGATTTCATGTCCTTGGGCAGGGGCTCGCGCTGGAGCCAGCCCGGCAGCGCCCGTCGAACCTGCAGCGGATCCATGAAAAGCGCCGACAGCAACCCGAAGGGAACGAATATCGTGAAGTAAAACGCGGTGGCGATGAAGCGACCGTTCATGTCGGCGACGATTGCCGAATTGATGCTGAAGCGCTCCCAGGCGACCTGCCAGATCTGCCGCATATCGTCTCTTCCTCCCGCGCTCGCTCTCGCCCGCAAGGCAACGCCAAAACCCGCCTCGCCGTTCAAGGCGACTCACGAATCAAGGGTAGTCCCGTTCAGAAAGTCAAGCAAGGCGATTCGGGCGATATTGTGCCCGTTCTGGTTCCAGTGCGTATCGGCGAAAAAGTAGGGCTGTCTGCCCGCGCGGATCGCCTCGTCCAGCGGCGCGGTCAAATCGAGAAGCGCGATGCCCAGCTCCGCTGTGAGTCCCGTCATCGCGTGGCGCAGCGCTTGCCAGTTCGCGTCGATTCTTTCCAGACTCGGCAATCGGCTATCGCGCCCGGCCTCGTTGATGATTGCGGCGCGGCTGGCCTCGTCCAGATACTGCCAGTACAGCTCGGCTTTGTGCGGGATGTACATGAGCTTGAGCTCGGCGCCCGATTCAGCCAGCTCAGCCTGCATCTCACGCAGCGCGGCGCGAGTCAGCTGGAAGCCGCGGCTCTCGCGCAGCGAGTCTTCGTTGGACGCCAGCGTTGGCAGGAAAGCGTTAAAGAAGGCCAGCGGGGTTGGCGGCGTCGCGCGCGCGAAAACAGGGTAGGCGCAATCGCCGGCGCTGGACGGTCGACGCGTTTCGCCAAGCGCTTGCAGCAGCCGGAAAAAAACCGAGTAATCGAGTGGGTTCTTGCCTTGGCGCTGACGGCTGGACCAAGTCTCGCCCGCTTCCAGCATGGCATGAAAACGCTCCGAATCTTCCAGGTCGTTTCCGGAGAAAAAAGCGATGAGGACCGTCTCCGGGCGTCGCGGCAAGGCGAAAGCATTGAAGAGCCGCTGCTGCTCCAGCGCGCCGCTGCCGGGCAAGCCAAAGACCAGCATGGAATCGGACATGTCTTGCCAGAAGGGCTCATTTATCAGCTCGGCGGCAGTGAAGGAGTCGCCCAGGATCGCCAGCTCGATATCGTCGGGCCAGGGCGTCGGATTGCGGAAGCCGTGGTGGTCGCGTGTGAAGCGCACGCTGTACGGCCTCACGGGCTGCGCGTCCTCTGGCCCAAGGCACGATAGCGTGAAGAGGTCGCCGCTGTACTCGTCGACTTCGAATTCGACTCGCTGGCTGGCCGGGTATTCGCGGGCGCCATGCTCCGCATCCAGCCGGAAACCCATGCGCGCTTCGTATTGCGGCATCCTCTCGATGACCGCCGCCGGCAAATGCGGGAAAGCGGCCTGCAGCAGCAACTCCAGCGGCAGCAGCGTCAGCAAGACGAGCAGCAGAGCCTGAAGCGCGATCTTGAGCGCGTCCAGCAGCGAGCCGCGGGAAGTTTCGGCGGTCGCAGGCGGCTGGTTGGCCGCGGTCGGTTCATGCTTGCGGGCGCTTGCCAAGGGTATCCGGGGCGGGTCAATTGCTGGAAAAGGGACCGATGTTGAAGTCGTCGCCCGGTGGCGACAGCCGCACATCGAGCAAAGCCGTCTCCAGCCGATACGTCTCGACCAGGGTGACCAGCAGCCGCGACAGGCTGTCCATGGCAAGCAGCTCTTGCTTTTGCAAGTTCTCGCATTGCAAGAGGATCGACGCGATCTGCGCCACCGCCCGCGGGCTGCGCGGCATCTGCTCGGCGGCGAGCCGGGTGTCGTCCGAAGACGAAATCGCCTCCAGATAGCGGATCAGCATGGGACGCAGAATATCCACATAACGGCGCGCAATCTGTGGCTGATCGTCGCGGGGCAGGAAAAACTCGACATCGCCAACCAGGTAAGGGAGCGCGCGATCGACTGATTTGATGCGGAAGCGCCGCTGGCCCACGGCGACGATGTTCATGCGCTCCTGCGGCAGGCGCTGCACTTCGCTGATGGCGGCGGCGCAGCCCACGCCGTGCGGAACGGCCGCCGGACCGAGAGCCTCTTGCCCCTGCTGGATGAGCACGACGCCGAATTGCTCCTTCTCTTCAATGCAGCGGTTGATCATCAGCTTGTAACGCTCCTCGAAGATATGCAGTTTCAGCTGCATGCCCGGAAAGAGAACGGTGTTGAGCGGGAAGAGCGTCAGGCGCGGCATGGTCAAGGGTCTCGGCGACATTCAAATCGCGGCGAAAGTCAGGCTAAAGTATACGCCGCTTCGGCGAGGACCGCGCAGCAATGCCGCGCAGTTCCGGCAGCGCGGGCGCTAGCGATTCTCTTCCTCTTCAAAAAGCACGCGGCGCAGCACCTTGCCGATGAACGAGCGGGGCAGCTGCCGGCGGAACTCGATCTCCCAGGGCACGGCGTAGGCTTCCAGCCGGCGGCGGCAAAGCTGCAGGAGCTCGTCTTCGGAGAGGCCGCTTTCGGGGCGGGGCACGACAAAAGCCTTGACCTTTTGGGCGCCCGCTTCCCGACCGATGCCGACCACCGCCGCTTCCAGCACTTTGTTGTTCTCGTAGAGCACTTCTTCGACATCCCGGGGGTAAACGCTGAAGTCGCCGGTGAAGATCGTGTCGCGCTTGCGGCTGATGATGATGAAGTAGCCGTCGTCGTCCATTACGGCGACATCGCCGGTGAAGAGCCAGCCGTCGCGCAAAACGGACTCGTCTTCGGGCTTGGCGCGCCAATATCCGCGCATCACTTGCGGTCCGCGCACCGCCAGCTCGCCCACCTGGTTGGGTCCCAGGTCTTGGCGGCTTGTCATGTCGACGATCTTGGCGTCGGTGTTGGGCAGGGGCACGCCGATCGAGCCCACTTTGCGCAAGCCAAATAGCGGATTTGAATGCGTCACCGGTCCCGCTTCGGTCAAGCCATAGCCCTCGACCAGCCGGCCGCGAGTCAATTTCTCGAAAGCCTCTTGCACTTCGACTGGCAAGGGCGCCGCGCCGCTCATGCAGGCTTTGATGGACGACAAGCCAAAGCTGCGCACATTCTTCGCCCGATTGATGAGGGTGAACATCGACGGCACGCCCGGGAAGAGAGTCGGCTTGTGATGGCGGATCTGCTCCAGCACCTGGTCCATCTCGAAAACGGAGATGATGACGATCTTCGCCGCAATCAAGATGGGCAAGTTCATCGCCGCCGTCATGCCATAGCTGTGCTCAAAGGGCACGACCGCCATCACCACTTCCTTGCCATGCCGGATTTCCGGCATCCAGTGTCGCGTCTGCAGCGCGTTCGCCACCAGGTTGCGGTGCGTCAAGCAGACGCCCCGGGGCTTGCCCGTCGTGCCGCTGGTGTACGAGATGACAGCCAGGTCGCTGTCCCGTACTTCCACTTCCGGCGCCGTCGTCGGCTGGTCGCGATAGACATCCGACATGAAATGCCCGATCCGGCCGGCCAGCGCGTCGTCTTCCGCGGTGGCTTGCTTGTGCCTGCCAAAGGCCGTGTCGCTGCTTGTGGTCACCTGCTGCCCGATGCGCGTGAAAATGACGGTCTCGGTCGCCGCCCGCTCCCGTATCAGCTGCGCCAATTCACTGAAGGCGCTTAATGTGATTAACACTTTCGCTTCGGTCTCGCTGGCGTGATTGACGATCAGCTCGGCGTCGGCGTCCGGGTTGGACAAGACGACCACCGCGCCCAGCTTCAAAATTGCGTAATACGCCACGATGAACTGGGGCGTGTTTGGCATGACGATCTGCACGCGGTCGCCTTTTGCCACGCCCAGCTCCCGCAGGCCGCGGGCGAATTGATTGACGCGGGCGTTGAGCTTCCGGTAGCTCATTTTCCTGCCGTAAAAGGCGGTGGCGGTGCGTTTTGGCGCCCAGTCGGCCGCGCTCTCCAGGAAGCGGAACAGGGGCTGATGCGGGATGGGGATGCTGTACGGGATGTCTTTGTCGTAATGGCTCAGCCAGGGCCGCCCCCGCGACAGCTGATCGTGAGAAGACTGCGAGCGCCAGCTGCTGCGCTTCGTCGTCTCGATGAAACGCTCGATGGCGCGGTTGACGGCGTCGTGCCTCTCCAGCTGCACTTTGTGCTTGGCGGAGCCAATGTCATAAACTTCCGCGCCCGGGATCAGCCTGGCGACATCGTCGTAGACATAACGCGGGAAATAATTGTCGCGCTCGCCGGTGATGACCAGGGTCTCGTTGCGGATGTCGCGCAGCTGCGACCAAGCCTGCCAGCCATGCATGCTGTTGTGAAACATGTTCTTCAGCGCATGATATTCGGCGTCCCACTTGCGCCGGTAACGCCAGAAAGGCAGCGCGAAATGCACCGGAATGTGAAAGAGCAGCGACGCAATCCTGGGCACGGGATATTCGCCAGCCGTGGCCACCAGCACCAGTTTGGCGATGCGCTCCGGGTAGGCATGGGCAAACTCAATGCAGACGGCGCCGCCAAACGAATGCCCGACGAGGACGAACTTCTCGTTGACCTCCAGCTCGTCCAGGACGGTTCGCATATCCTCCACCAGCTCCGGCATGGAATAAGCGCTGCGGGGCGCGTCGCTTTGACCATGTCCGCGCAAGTCGGGCGCGATGACGCGATGCCCGTTGGCAAAATGCGCCAGCTGATATTCCCAAGACTCGGCCACGCCGGCGAAACCATGCTGAAACAGGATCGTATCGGCCGCATCCTGCGGGAACAGGTCGATGACGCTCAACTTCGACTTGGGCTGGTCTTCGAGCGGCACATTGACGCGGTAGAGATCAAAGTCCAGCTCAAAGACGGAGCGCTTCAAGCCGCGGATTCTATTTTTCACTGGTCGCTATATCCCCGCTTTTGGCGCATTATAGCCGATATGCCGGTTTATCGAAACCGGGGCGCAACTCGCGGTCCGCGCCATTTGCGGGTAAAATCAGCGTCGTTATCGTCCGCCGCGCCAAAGGAGCAAGCCATGCCATCGCCGCTGGTAAAGCCCGCCTGGCTGGAAGCGCGCCTGGAGGACCCCGAGCTGCGCGTCGTCGAGCTGCGCGGCCAGGTGCTGCCGCCGACCGAGCCGCCGCCGCATTACTTGACCGACCGCGCCGGTTACGAGGCGGGGCATATCCCTGGCGCCGTCTTCGTCGATTGGCAAGTGGACATCGTCGAGCCGGGCTCGCCCTCCAACGATGTCGCGTCGCCGGAGCGTTTCGCGGCTCTGATGGCGCGGCTCGGCATCAGCAATCACAGCCCGGTCGTAGTCTACGATAACGCGGCGAGCATGTTCGCCTGCCGATTCCGCTGGTGCCTGCGTTATTATGGACACGAGGATGTCCGCATCCTTGACGGCGGCTGGAACAGGTGGCTGGCGGAAGGGCGGACGGTCAGCGACGCGCTTCCCAATGTCGAGCCCGGGCATTTCGGTCCGCGAGCCAACGCGAGCCTGCGCGCCACCCGTGAGGAAATCCTGGCGGGAATGAAGCACGGCGGCTTGCAGCTGCTGGACACGCGCTCGACTGCCGAGTTCAAGGGCGAGGCGTCGCGGGCGGAATATGGCGGGCATATCCCCGGCGCGCTCAGTGTGCCGCGCTCGTCCCTGGTCGGGGAAAGCCAGCGTTTGCAGCCGGCCGACGAACTGCGCGCGACTCTCACCGACCTCGGGGTGGTGCTCGACGCGTCTGAAACCGTGCTGTACTGCAATTCCGGCGTGTCGGCCAGCTATGGGCTGCTGGCGCTGGAGGTGGCTGGCGCGGCCAACCTGCGCGTCTACGATGGCTCCTGGAAAGAATGGGGCAACGACCCGGCGACGCCCAAGGCGACCGTCTCATGATGGAAGGCGCGCTGGCCGCCATGTAAGAATAGTCGGCTTGGCGCTGTCCCAAAGCAGGCAGCCGACTCAATCGCGACCAATACAAGGAATGCATATCGCGTGGAACTGACGGTTTATCGAGACGCCTCCGCCTTTGAGGCATTGGAAGCCGAATGGAAGGCGCTCTTGCCGCGGTCGCCAATGGACCAGATCTTTTGCACCTGGGAATGGCAGAAGACCTGGTGGGAAGCCTACAGACCCGGCGAGCTGCGCATCCTGGTCTGTCGCGACGGCGGCGAGTGTCTGGGCATCGCGCCCCTTTTCATCAGCCAGCGCGGCGATGCTCGGGCGGCGCAAATCATCGGCTGCGTCGATGTCACCGATTATCTTGATTTTGTCGTGGACGCGAGCCGCCTGCCGGCCGCGCAGGCCGCCTTCGCCGATCACCTGGCAGAGAGTCGCGATGAAATCGACCTGCTCGACTTCTGCAACATCCCGGACGATTCGCCGACGCGGCGGATCTTGCCCGATCTGCTGCGCGAGCGCGGTTTCCAGGTGGCTGTCGAACAGCAAGAAGTCTGCCCGGTCATCGACCTGCCCAGCGACTGGCGCGGCTACCTGAGCCAGCTGCACAAGAAACAGCGCCACGAGCTGCGGCGCAAGATACGGCGGGCCCAGGGCAGCGAAGCGGCGATCGACTGGTACATCGTCAATGGCGATCACGACCTGGATCAGGAAGTATCGCAATTCGCCCGCTTGATGGCGGCCAGCGACCCGGAAAAAGAGCGCTTCCTTCAAGACGAGGGCAACGATCGCTTTTTCCGCTCAATTCTGCCGCTGCTGCATTCCCGCGGCTGGCTGCAAATGAACTTCCTGACCGTGGGCGAGCGGCGGGCGGCCGCCTATGTCAACTTCGTGTATGGCGACCGCGTCATGGTCTACAATTCGGGGCAGGCGCGCAGTGATTATCGCGAGCTCAGCCCGGGCATCGTGCTGCTGGCTTACAACATTCGCCACGCCATTGAGCAGGGCTACCAGTATTACGACTTTCTGCGGGGCGACGAGCCCTACAAGTATCGCATGGGCGGCCGCGACACCGCCGTGATGAACATCCGAGCGGAGTGAGCCGCCAGCCGCGGAGCGAAGATGCCTATCAACCGCATCGCTCTGATTAGCGTTCACGCCAGCCCGCTCGCGCCCATGGGCGGGGCGAAGACCGGCGGCATGAACGTCTACATCCGCGAGCTCGCTCGGGAGCTTGGCGCGCGGGGGACGAAGGTGGACATCTTCACCCGGCGCTCAAGCCCGCAGCAGGCGGAAATCGACGGCTCGCTGGGCGACAATGTCGACTTGATCGCCCTCGAGGCAGGTCCCTTGAGCGCCCTCGCGCCCGACGCCGTCTTCGACCATCTTTCGGAATTCACCGCCGGCTTGATGGCTTACGCTACCCTGCGGAATCTACGCTACGACTTGATCTACAGCCATTACTGGCTAAGCGGCTGGGTGGCTGCCAAGCTGAAAGAAGCCTGGGGCATCCCCTTCGCGCACATGTTTCACACCTTGGGGCACATGAAAAAGCGCATCGAAGCCAAGGCGCATTATCAGCCGGACCGCCGAATCATGACGGAGATGCGGGTCGTCGAGTCGGCCGACCGCGTCGTCGCCGCCACGCCGGCCGAGCAAGCCCAGTTGCGCTGGCTGTATCGCGCCAGGCGCAAGCAGATCGTCGTCATCCCGCCGGGCGTGGATACCGAGCGCTTCCAAGAGGGCATGTCGGCGGCTTCCGCCCGCGAATCTCTGTGGCTGCCGCGCGATGCCAGGCTGCTGCTCTTCGTCGGGCGCATTGAGCCGCTCAAGGCGGTGGATACGATCCTGGAAGCGCTGCACGCCCTGCGCGAAAAGGCGCCGCGGCTGCTGCGCGATTTGCATTTCATGATCGTCGGCGGCGACCCGCAAAATGGCGGCGATGGCGAAATGCAGCGTCTGCAGCGGCTAAGCTTGAAACTGGGCATCGACTCGCTGGTGAGCTTCGTCGGCGCCAAGGAGCAGAGCGAGCTGCCCCGCTATTACGCAGCGGCGACGGCGGTCATCATGCCCTCGGATTACGAGTCCTTTGGCATGGTCGCGCTGGAAGCGATGTCGTCGGGGACGCCAGTCATCGCTTCCCAGGTGGGCGGCTTGCAATTCTTGATACGCGACAAAGAAACCGGCTTTCACATTCCGGCGCGGGAGCCGCTCTCGCTGGCGGATTGTGTGATCGAGCTGCTCAGCGACCCGGACCGCACGGCGCAGATGGGCGCGGCCGCCTCTCGCAGCGCCCGCGATTACGCCTGGGCGCGCATTGCCGAGCGCTTGATGGCAGTCTTCGAGAGCCTCGCCTGTCAGAAGCTCAAGCGCGCCTAGCCGCCATAAGCATTGGGGATGTCGGCCACGGTGGCGGCGATGTAAGGCGCCTCCAGCATGTAGTCCAGCGCCGTTTCTTCCGTCAGCTGGGTCTGCCCCTTGTGATACAGGGTGTTGTTGAAGCCATCGTAGCGGTAGCGGCGGTCCACCCAGCCGTGCAAGTGATGCTGGAAGAGCACATGAAACTGGATCGACTCTTCTTCGGCGATGATGTCTTCGCGCAGCAGCCAGACCGGCGCGTACTGCCGCAAATGCGGGCGCGCTTTCTCGTCCCGCATGTCTCGCAGATTGTCCACCGTCGTCATCGCGAGCCTCGCCTTTCGCCGCGTTTCTGTTTCATGCGGGCATTGTAGCCTCGCTCGCGCCAAGCGACAAGCCTTGTCGTCCGCCCCCAGCGTCCACTTCCAAATGCGCGAACTTTGATTACACTTGTGCCGTCACCGGCAAGCTGGAAAGGGAGAAGCGCGATGGCGAGAACCGATGTGAATAAAGTGGTGCTGGCCTACAGCGGCGGCTTGGACACCTCCGTGATCGTGCCATGGCTGCGCAACAATTATGGCTGCGAGGTGGTCTGCTTCTGCGCCGACCTGGGCCAGGAAGAAGAGCTTGAAGGCTTGGAGGAGAAAGCCCTCGCCTCGGGCGCGTCCAAACTGTATGTCCGCGACCTGCGCGAAGAATTTCTGATCGATTTCGTCTTCCCCACTTTGCGCGCCGGCGCAGTCTACGAGCGGGAATATCTGCTGGGCACTTCATTCGCGCGCCCGCTTATCGCCAAGCACATGGTGGAGATCGCCGCTCTGGAGCGGGCCGACGCCGTCGCTCATGGCTGCACCGGCAAAGGCAACGACCAGGTCCGCTTTGAAGTTTCGACCATGGCGCTGAACCCCAAGCTGACCACCATCGCTCCCTGGCGCGAGTGGGATATCCGCAGCCGCGAAGACGCCCTGGCCTACGCCGAAGAATTCAATGTGCCGGTGTCGCAGACCGAGAAAGACATCTACAGCCGCGACCGCAACATCTTCCACCTCTCTCACGAGGGCGGCTTGCTGGAAGACCCCTGGAACGAGCCGGAAAGCGCCATGTTCCAGCTCACCCGCGACCCGGAAGCGGCGCCCGACGAAGCGGAATACATTGAAGTCGGCTTCGAGCGCGGCGATCCGGTTGCGCTGAACGGGCAGCGAATGGGCGCGGTCGAGCTCTTCACGACGCTCAACGATATCGGCGGCCGGCACGCTATCGGGCGCATCGACCTGGTCGAGAATCGGCTGGTTGGCATGAAGAGCCGCGGCGTGTACGAGACCCCGGCCGGCACGATCGTCCATCGCGCGCACCAAGCGCTGGAGAGCGTCTGCCTGGACAAGCACACCATGCAGTACAAAGACACGATCGCCACGAAATACGCCGAGCTTGTCTACAACGGCATGTGGCACAGCAAGCTGCGCGAGGCTCTGGACGGCTTTGTCGACGCGACCCAGAGCACAGTCACCGGCACTTCCCGCCTCAAGCTGTACAAGGGCAATATCATCGTCGCCGGGCGCAAGAGCCCCTACAGCCTCTACCGCGAGGATTACGCCTCCTTTGGCGAGGAAGATGTCTATAACCAGCAAGACGCGCACGGCTTCATTCAGCTCTTCGGCCTGCCCGTCAAAGTCGAGGCGATGCTGCGCGCCGAGGGTGGCGGCGAAAGCGCGCATACAGCGCCGGATTACAGCAAATTCAAGCGCGACTGAAGCGACGCTTGCCCATGCCAGGCGCAGACCCGCTGTCCGCGGCCTGTCAAGGCGCCCGCAAGATCGCCCGCGATCAAGATCTGCCGGGGAGTTGGGGAGAACAAAAATATGAGTCTCTGGGGCGGCCGCTTCAGCGAGCCGAGCGACGCAGACCTGCGGCGGCTGAACGACAGCATCGACTTTGACCGCGCCCTGTACGCTGAAGACATCGCCGGCAGCGTTGTCTATGCCCGTGCTTTGGCGGCGGCGCAGGTCATCACGGACCCTGAAGCCCGCGCGATCGTCGCCGGCCTGGACCAGGTCAAGCGCGAATTCGACGATGACTCGTTTCAACTGGCGCCGGGCGATGAAGACATCCACACGGCAGTGGAGCGGCGCTTGATCGAGCTCGTTGGCGCTGTCGGCGGCAAGCTGCACACGGGCAGAAGCCGCAACGATCAAGTCGCCACCGATTTTCGCCTTTGGGCGATGCGCGCCTGCGATGACTTGGGCAACGATTTGCGGCAGATGCAAGCGGCTTTGGTCGAGGTCGCCGACGCGCGCGCGGAGACCGTGATGCCCGGTTACACCCACTTGCAGCCGGCCCAGCCGATCAGCGCGGCGCATTGGCTGCTGAGCTTTTTCTGGATGCTGGAGCGGGACCTGGATCGGCTGCGCTGCGCCAAGACGCGCATGGCTGAGTGTCCGCTGGGTTCGGGCGCCTTGGCCGGCAATCCTTTTCCCATCGACAGAGAGGCGATCGCCAGGGAGCTGGGCTTTGCAAGACCGAGCGCCAACAGCCTGGACGCGGTCAGCGATCGCGACTTCGCGGCCGACCTGCTTTACGCCGTCGCTCTCTGCGCCACGCACTTGAGCCGCCTCGCCGAAGACATCCTGCTCTACTCCAATCCCGCCTTCGCCTTCATCACCCTCGACGACCGCTACAGCACCGGTTCCAGCTTGATGCCGCAGAAGCGCAACGCCGATCCCATGGAGCTGACTCGCGGCAAAGCGGGCCGGCTCATTGGCAGCCTGAGCGGCTTCCTCAGCACCCTGAAAGGCTTGCCCAGCGGCTACAACAAAGACTTGCAGGAAGACAAAGAAGCCCTCTTCGATTCGCTGGAGACGATGCGGCGGCTGCTGCCCGTGCTGACGGCGACCATGCGCAGCCTGCAGATCAATCCCGAGGCGATGCGCGCTGCCCTGACCGAAGACCTGCTCGCCACCGATTTGGCGGATTATCTGGTGAACCGGGGCATGCCCTTCCGCGAGGCGCATCATGTGGTCGGCGCAGTGGTCAAGCTGGCGGCGGAAGCGGGCGCGAACTTGTCCGATTTGCCGCTGGATCAGCTGCAGAGCGTTTGTCCCGCATTCGATGGCGATGTAGCCGCGGTCTTTGACTTTACGCGCTCGGTTGGGCAGCGGCGGGCATTTGGCGGCAGCGCGCCGGCAGCAGTTCGCCAGCAAATCGCCCTGGCGAGAAAAGCGCTGCAAGCGTAATTGTGCAGTCTGCACGAGGAATGGCTGTGCTTGCATACGAAGATTGACGGGCGAGATTGTATTGGGCGCGTCAATGGCTTGACAGCCAGGGCGCGATTGGCTAGGATTGCGCCGTGTATCGTGCGGCAGAGAGGCAGTTGCATGCGCGCCGGCATTCAGCGGACCATCAACATCCTTGTGCTTGTCCTTGTCCTCGTGATTATTTGCGGGCTTTAACGGCTTGGGCGGGTTTCGCGCGATTTAATCAAGTGAACGAGAGCCTCCCAAGCCAGGGGGGCTTTTTAGTTTGCGCGCGGCGACGACGGCGACTGACATTGAGGACGGGCACATGACGGCGGAATGGATCTGGCGCAACGGCAGCTTTGTGAAATGGGACGAGGCGACGGTGCATGTCAGCGCCCACGCCTTGCATTATGGCTCGAGCGTCTTTGAAGGCATTCGCGCTTACGACACGCCCCGGGGGCCCGCCGTTTTTCGCCTGCGCGAACACAGCGAACGGCTGCTGCAAGGCGCCCGCGTCATGCGCATCGAGCATGACAACGACGCCGACTCGCTGGACCGCGCCATCCTCGAGACGGTGCGCCGCAACGGTCACGATTCTTGTTACATCCGCCCGATCATCTTTCGCGGATCGGGCGCGCTGGGCTTGGAAGGGCGCGGCCGCACTGAGACCGAGACGGTCATTTTCACGATGGAGTGGGGCCGCTACCTGGGCGCGGAAGCCATAGAGCAGGGCGTCGATGTCCAAATCAGCTCGTTCCGGCGGATGGCGCCAGACACGCACATGGCGCTGGTCAAAGCCGGCGGCAACTATGTCAACAGCCAGTTCGTCAGCATGGAAGCGCACGACAACGGCTTCCAGGAGGGCATCGCCCTGGATGTCAACGGCTATGTGAGCGAGGGCGCCGGCGAGAACATTTTTGTCATCCTGGACGGGGTCGTGTACACGCCGGGCGCCTGGTCGTCGATCTTGATGGGCATCACCCGCGACAGCGCGCTGAAGCTGTTGGCGGATCAAGGCGTCGAAGTGCGCTTCCAGCCAGTGGCGCGCGAGATGCTCTACATGGCGGACGAGATCTTCTTCACCGGCACGGCAGCCGAGGTCACCCCGGTCAAGTCTGTCGACCGCATTCCAATTGGCTGTGGCGGGCGCGGTCCCGTCACCGAGGCGGTCCAGCGCGAATTCTTCGCCATCACGGCCGGAGAAGCGCCGGACAGGTACGGCTGGCTGACGCATGTGAATGGCGCGTGAGTTCCCGAAAGCGAGTAAACCCGCGGGACAGGAGGCGGCTATGCAACTGACCGGTTCTGAAATCATCATGGAATGCCTGTTGCAAGAAGGCGTGCATGTCATGTTCGGTTACCCTGGCGGGGCGATCTTGCCGACGTATGACGCCATGTCCCTGTACGCCGACCGCCTGCATCATGTCCTCGTGCGGCACGAGCAAGGCGCGTCGCACATGGCGGATGGCTACGCGCGGGCGACCGGCGAAGTCGGCGTCTGCATCGCCACCAGCGGTCCCGGCGCCACCAACCTGGTCACGGGCCTGGCGACAGCCATGATGGACTCGTCGCCCGTCGTGGCGATCACGGGCCAAGTGCCGATCCCGGCGATTGGCTCCGACGCTTTCCAGGAGACCGATGTAACCGGCGTGACTCTGCCGATCACCAAGCACAATTATCTGGTCACGGATGTGCGCGAGCTGGCTTACACGATGAAGGAAGCCTTCCATATCGCGCGGACGGGGCGGCCCGGCCCGGTCCTGGTCGATGTGCCCAAAGATGTGCAGACCGCCGTCACGGAATTCGTGTATCCGGCCGGCGAAATCGTCTTGCCCGGTTATGACCCGCCATGGTCGGCCAAGGAATGGGAGATTGACGCGGCCCTGCGGCTCATCGGCGAAGCTGAACGGCCCATCATCTTGGCTGGGCACGGCATCTTGATGTCCGGCGCCATGCGGGAAGTCCAGGAACTGGCGGAGCGGGCGCAGATCCCGGTCTCGCTGACCCTGCTGGGCAAGGGCGCGCTGCCAGAAGCCCACCCCCTGGTCATCGGCATGATGGGCATGCACGGCGAGGCCTGCTCCAACCTGGCGATTCAAGAAGCGGATCTGCTCATCGCCCTCGGCATGCGCTTTGACGACCGCGTCACCGGCAACCTGGCGACTTACGCCTTGAACGCGCGCAAGATTCACATCGACATTGACCGCTCGGAAATCAACAAGAATGTCAAAGCCGATGTGGGCATCGCCGGCGACCTCAAGACCGTGCTCAGCCAATTGCTGCCCAAACTCGAAGGGAAGAGCCACCCGGACTGGATGGGGCGCATTCGCGACTGGCAGGAAGACTCCAGCGAGCGCGACATTTTGAATTACGAGACGCCGGGGCATTTGCTCACTGCTCAAGTCATCAACGACATTTGGAAGCTCACCGGCGGCGACGCCATCACAGTGACCGATGTCGGGCAGCATCAAATGCTCGAGGCGCAGTATTACCCGCATCAGCGACCGTCGACCCTGCTCACCAGCGGCGGGCTGGGAACGATGGGCTTCGGTTTTCCGGCGGCGATTGGCGCGAAATTTGGCAAGCCCGACGAAGAAATCTGGGCGATCGTCGGCGATGGCGGCTTCCAGATGACTCTTTGCGAGCTCGCCACCGCCAAGCAAGAAAATGTCAATGTCAACATCGCCATCATCAACAACGCTTTCCTCGGCATGGTGCGGCAATGGCAAGAGCTTTTCTATGAGAAACGCTACGAAGCGACGCCCATGGTCAATCCCGATTTCTGCAAGCTGGCGGAGGCTTATGGCATCCCCAGTCGACGCGTTGTGATGCGGGACGAGATTGAAGACGCGGTCAGCTTCGCCCGCGGGATAGACGGACCGACCCTGATCGAGTTTGTCGTCGAAAAAGAAGAGATGGTCTACCCGATGGTGCCGAGCGGCGCCGACTTGCACGACATGAAGCGCAGACCCAAGCCGGGAGAAGCCTGATGGCAGAGATCAACACCGCCAACAAAGTGACCATTTTGGCGCTGGTGGAGAACGAGCCGGGCGTCCTGAACCGCATCGCCAGTTTGTTTCGCCGGCGCGCCTTCAATATCGACAGCCTCACCGTCGGCCGGACGCACAAGCCCCATGTCTCTCGCATGACTATCCGCGTCGACGCCGGATCCGAATACGCCCGGAAGATCGCCACCAATTTGCAGAAACTGGTGAATGTGATAGATGTGCGCGTTATCGACAACGAGCCCCATGTCGAGCGCGATCTGGCGCTCATCAAGGTGCGCAACGACGACGCCGACTCGCGCAACACCATCACCGAAATCTGCGACCGCTACCCGGCGCGCATCGTAGATGTCGGCCCCCATGTCGCCATCATCGAAATGGTCGGCACGGAGAACATCATCGAGGAATTCATCGACGAGGTCCGCCCGACCGGCATCGTGGAGATGATCCGCACCGGCGTCGTCTCCATGGGCAGGGGCACGCGCATTCACGACACGGATTTCAAGCGCCCCGAGCTGGCGCGGCTGGAAACGGAGACGGGCGCCAACGGCAATGGACGCGTCGTCTAGCGCGGCGATTCCGCTTTTGACTGACATTCACGCAGAGGAGAGATTGACCCGATGGCAACACTCTATTACGACAAGGACGCGGATCTGGCGCTGTTGGAAGGCAAGACCATCGCCGTAATCGGTTATGGCAGCCAGGGCCACGCGCATGCCCTGAACGCCCGCGACAGCGGCCAAAGCGTGATCATCGGCTTGCACGCCGGCAGCCAAAGCAAAGCCAAAGCGGAAGCCGACGGCCTCCAGGTCTTCAGCGTCGCCGAAGCGACGAGCCGCGCCGACATCGTCATGCTGCTCATCCCGGATACGCGCCAGGGAGCCGTCTATGAAGAGCAGATCGCGCCTAATCTCAAAGCCGGCGCCATGCTCATGTTCGCCCATGGCTTCAATATCCATTTCAAGGAAATCGTGCCGCCGGCGACGGTGGATGTGTCGATGATCGCGCCCAAAGCGCCCGGGCATCGCGTCCGCGAGGTCTTCACGGAAGGCGCTGGCACGCCTGGCTTGATCGCCATTGAGCAGGACGCCACCGGCAGCGCCAAAGCCATGAGCCTGGCCTACGCCAAAGCCATCGGCTGCACCCGCGCCGGCGTGATCGAAACCACCTTCAAAGAAGAGACCGAGACCGATCTCTTCGGCGAGCAGGTGGTGCTCTGCGGCGGAGTCACCGCGCTTATCCGCGCCAGCTTCGAGACCCTGGTCAAAGCCGGCTACCAGCCGGAAGTCGCCTATTTCGAGTGCCTGCACGAGCTCAAGCTCATCGTCGATCTGCTCTATGAAGGCGGCTTGAGCTACATGTGGTACAGCGTGAGCAACACGGCCGAGCACGGCGGCTACGAGATTGGCGATCAATTTGAAGAGTCGATCAAGGAAGAGATGGCCGGCGTCTTGCAGAATGTGCAGAACGGCGAATTCGCCCGGCGCTGGATTGACGAGAATCGGCAGGGACGCCCGAATTTCAACGCCCGGCGTCAGCGCGAGCACGATCTGCTGATCGAGCGGGTTGGCGCGGACCTGCGTCAGATGATGCCCTTCCTGGACGCGAAGAACATCAAGCAGCAAGATTAAGGTCGCGGACGGCTTGGGCGCGGCGCAAAAGCATGGAAGGGCCGGCTTGCCGGAAGGCGCGCTTGCTGGCGAGAGCCAGACGACCGCCGCGGCGACCGCGCATCTTTGCCGATAGAAAGGCCTCCTGATGGTAGAGCGCACATACGACGACAATACCGTCATCATCTTCGACACCACTTTGCGCGACGGCGAACAGAGCCCGGGCGCGACCCTCTCCAGCGCGGAAAAGCTGGAGATCGCCCGGCAGCTTTCGCGGCTCGGCGTCGATGTGATTGAAGCCGGCTTCCCGGCCGCGTCGCCAGACGACCTGCGCGCCGTCCAGCGCATCGCCCGCGAGGTGGGCACGCCGGCCGGACCGACCGTCGCCGGCTTGTCGCGGGCGCTGGAAGGCGACATTCGCGCTGCCTGGGAAGGCGTCAAATTCGCCGCCAAGCCGCGGATTCACACTTTCCTCGGCACATCGCCCAGCCATTTGGCCATGCTGCGCATCGACGAAGCCCAGGGCCTGGAGCGAATCCGCGACGGCGTCTCGCTGGCGAAGCGCCTCTGCGATGATGTCGAGTTCAGCCCGATGGACGCGGGAAGGACCAATACCGAATACCTCATCCAGGCGTGCGCCGTCGCCGTCGAGCATGGCGCGACCACGCTGAACATCCCGGACACCGTCGGTTATGTGATGCCAGCCGAGTGGGCGGACACGCTGGAAATGCTCATCAACGAGACTCCCGGCGCCGGCCCTGGCAGCGGGATTATCTGGTCGGTGCATTGCCATAATGATTTGGGCCTGGCGACAGCGAACACCCTGGCCGGTTTGACGCGCGGCGTGCGCCAGGTGGAAGTGACCATCAACGGCATCGGCGAGCGGGCCGGCAACACCAGCCTGGAAGAAGTGGCGATGGCGATTCAGACGCGCAAGAGCTTTTACAACTTGCGCACGAACATCGACACGACTCAAATCATGAAGACGAGCCGCATGGTGCGCAACTATATGGGCATGCCCGTCCAGCCCAACAAAGCCATCGTCGGCGCCAACGCCTTCGCCCACGAATCCGGCATCCACCAAGACGGCGTGCTCAAAGACGCCAACACCTTTGAAATCATGATGCCCGAAGATGTCGGCCTGTCGCAGAGCAAGCTCGTGCTGGGCAAGCTCAGCGGGCGGCACGCGCTGCGGGTGCGCTTGCAGGAATTGGGCTACGAAGTGGCTGGCGACGAGCTGCGCGATGTCTTCAAGCGCTTCAAAGAGCTGGCGGACATGAAGAAGACGGTGACCGACGCCGATCTGGAAGCCCTTGTCGCGGATGAAGCGGCGCAGAAACCGGAAGATTTTTTCCGCCTGCTGGAAATCCAGGTGGTCTGCGGCACGATGGGCATGCCGACGGCGACGGTCAAAATGGCGAACCAGGCGGGCGAGGAGACCATCGTCTCGGCCGTGGGCACGGGACCGGTCGACGCCTCGTATCGAGCGGTGGACGAAGTCATCCAGGCGCCCAGCACCCTGCTTGAGTTCAATGTGCACAGCGTCACCGAGGGCATCGACGCCCTGGGCGAAGTGACCGTGCGCATCTCTCCCGAGAACAGCAGCCGCACTTTTGGCGGTTACGGCGCGGACAGCGATATCGTCGTCTCCAGCGTGAAAGCCTACGTGGCGGCGCTGAACCGCATGATCTCCAGCATGGGCTTGGGCGAAGTGCAGCCGGAAGGCGAAGCGGCGACGGTCGGCCTGTCATCGGGTTAAGCGCAATTTCCAATGTAGAAGCCTAGGGGCGAGCAACAGCGTCGCCCGCCGAACATGAGACTAAACGGGCGATTCATCGGGTCTCCCGCCAAAAGCGAATATGTAGGGGCGAGCCGCCGGGTCGCCCGCAGCGACCAAAAAGGAAATGCCCATGACACAGAATCCGCGCACCCTCTTCGAAAAAGTCTGGGACGCGCATATCGTCCGCGAACAGAGCGACGACGCGCCCGCCGTTCTTTACATTGACCTGCACCTGGTGCACGAAGTCACCTCGCCCCAGGCCTTCTCCATGCTGCGCGAGCGCGGCTTAAGCGTGCGCCGGCCCGGCCAGACCATCGGCACCATGGACCACAGCACGCCGACCACCCCGCGCGACGCCAGCGGCATGATCCCGGTGGCTGACGCGATGGCGGCGAAGCAGCTCGATGTTTTCACCAAGAATTGCGAAGATTTCGGCATCCCCATGTACGCCCTCGGCGACGAGCATCAAGGCATCGTCCATGTCATCGGTCCGGAAAAAGGCTTGACCCAGCCGGGCATGACCATCGTCTGCGGCGACAGCCACACCAGCACGCATGGCGCTTTTGGCGCCCTCGCTTTTGGCATCGGCACCAGCGAGCTGGGGCATGTGCTGGCCACCCAGACCCTGTTGCAGAACAAGCCGCGGGCGATGGCGGTGAATGTCGACGGGCGGCTGGACGCGGGCGTCACCGCCAAGGACATCATCCTGGCGATCATCGCCAAGATCGGCATCGGCGGCGGCACCGGCTATGTCTTCGAATATCGCGGCGAGGCGATCCGCGCCTTGAGCATGGAAGGGCGCATGACTGTCTGCAACATGTCGATTGAAGGCGGCGCGCGAGCCGGCATGGTGGCGCCCGACGACGCGACCTTCGAGTACATCCATGGCAAGCCGCACGCCCCGCAAGGCGCGGATTGGGACGCAGCCGTCGCCGAGTGGCGGCAGCTGCCCACGGACGACGGCGCGCGCTTCGACAGCGAAATCAGCCTCGACGCCGATGACTTGAAGCCCATGATCACGTATGGCACGAACCCGGGCATGGGCATGCCGATCACCGGGCATGTGCCCGCGCCAGCCGACGAAAGCGATTACAACAAGAAAGTCGCCCTCGACAAAGCCCTGACCTACATGGACCTCGCGCCCGGGCAGCAACTGCTGGGCAAGGCAATTGATGTCGTCTTCATCGGCAGCTGCACCAATTCGCGGATTAGCGATTTGCGGCTGGCGGCGGACTTCGTCAAGGGGCGCAAGGTGGCGGACAATGTGCGCATGATGGTCGTGCCGGGCTCGCAGCCGGTCAAACGCCAGGCCGAGCGCGAAGGCTTGCACGAAATCTTCATGAACGCCGGCGCGGAGTGGCGCGAGGCAGGCTGCTCCATGTGCATCGCGATGAATGGCGATCAGCTGCAGCCGGGGCAATACGCCGTCTCGACCAGCAATCGCAATTTCGAGGGCCGCCAGGGCAAAGGCGGGCGCACCTTCTTGGCAAGCCCGCTGACCGCGGCCGCTTCCGCCATTGTAGGCGCCGTCGCCGACCCGCGCGCGATGCTGTCATAGCGCTGAAGATGTCAGCCTCAGGCCCGGCCCCTCCCCGAGGCTTCAGGGAGCGGAGGTAGCGCGGACGCCTTCCGCACATTGATCTGGGGCGTCGATGGGGTAAACGAAGGGCGAGACGACGACTGGCCAGCAATGACGCGCGAATATGCAGGGGCGACTCTGCGAGTTGCCCGCATTAAGCGCCAGACGCAATTCGTATAATCAGAGGGATCATTAATGGACAAGGTAAAAGACATAGCCGGGCGCATCGTCGCCATCCCGGTCAACGATATCGACACCGATCAGATCATCCCCGCCCGCTTCCTCAAGGTGACGGACAAAGCCGGCCTGGGCAAGGCGGCTTTCTGCGACTGGCGCTACCTGGAAGACGGCGAGACGCCCAATCCGGAGTTCGTGCTGAACCGGCGCGAACATCAAGGCGCCTCAGTCTTGATCGCTGGCGACAATTTTGGCTGCGGCAGCTCCCGCGAGCACGCGCCCTGGGCTTTGCTGGGCGCCGGCTTCCAGGCGGTCGTCAGCACCGACTTCGCCGATATTTTCCGCAACAACGCCCTGAAGAATGGCTTGCTGCCGGTCGAGGTCGACGAAGAGACGCAGCAGCAGCTCTTCAGCCTGGCGGATGAAGACCCGAACACAAGCGTGGCGGTCGATGTCGAGGCGCAGACCCTGACCCTGCCCGACGGCAGACAAGTCGCTTTCCCGCTGGATGGATTCGCCAAGTATTGCCTGCTCAACGGCGTCGACCAGCTGGGCTACCTGCTGGCTCTGGAAGACGAGACCCGCGCCTACGAAGCCGGGCGGCGACAGCGAGTCGACACCGGCGCCTGAACCGGCGGCGATTCGCGAGCGCTTCTGCTGGAGGCGGACTTGAAACAGAGAGTCGCGATTTACGACACGACCTTGCGCGATGGCAGCCAGCGGGAAGGCATCTCCCTCTCGGTGGCGGACAAACTGCATATCACGCGGCTGCTGGACGAGCTCGGCGTCGATTACATTGAAGGCGGCTGGCCCGGCTCCAACCCGAAAGACGCCGCTTACTTCGACCAGGTCCGCCGGCTGGACTTGCAGCATTCGCGCATCGCCGCATTCGGCTCGACCCGGCGCAAGGGCATCCAGCCCGAGGCCGACGCCAACATCCGCGCCCTCGTCGACGCCAACACGCCAGTCGTCACGATCGTCGGCAAGACTTCCATGCTGCATGTGACCGATGTGCTGCAGACCAGCGGCGACGAAAACTTGCGCATGATCCGCGACAGCGTGGCCTACTTGAAGGGCTTGGGCAAAGAAGTGATTTATGACGCCGAGCACTTTTTCGACGGCGCCAAGCTGGATATGGAATACGGCTTCGACACCCTGGCGGCGGCGCATGAAGGCGGCGCGGATGTCATCGCGCTCTGCGACACCAACGGCGGCTCCATGCCTTGGGAGATAGCCGAGTTCGTCGGACGCGCGATCGAGCTCTTCCCGGGGGCGCGCTTCGGCATTCATACGCACAACGACAGCGAAGTGGCGGTGGCGAATTCGCTGGCGGCGGTGCGCGCGGGCGCCATCCATGTCCAAGGCACGATCAACGGTTATGGCGAGCGCTGCGGCAACGCCAATCTCTGTAGCATCATCCCCGATCTCATCATTAAAATGGGCACGCCCTGCCTGGACCGCGACGGCGACCTGACTGCCTTGACGCGGCTGTCGCGGGCGGTGGCGGAGATCGCCAATCTGGCGCCGGACAGGCATTTGCCTTATGTCGGCAAGAGCGCCTTCGCCCACAAAGGCGGCATCCATGTAGCGGCCATCCGGCGCAATGTCGACAGCTACCAGCACATCGAACCGGAAAAAGTGGGCAACCAGACGCGGGTCCTCGTCTCCGACCTGTCGGGCCGCGGCAACCTGCTTAGCAAAGCGGAAGAGCTGGGTCTGGATGTCTCCAGGGACGAGGCGGCGCGGGTCCTCAACGACATCAAAGAGCTGGAGAACGCCGGCTTCGTCTTTGAAGGGGCGGAGGCGTCGGTGGCGGTCCGGTTGCGGCGCGCCGCCCCCGATTACAGGCCGCTCTTTGACTTGCTTGATTTCACCGTTCTCGTCGAAGACCGCAAGGGACGCGGGCAGCTGGCCGAGGCCATGGTCAAGCTGGATGTGGCTGGCGATGTCGTGCATACCGCCGCCGAAGGCAATGGTCCGGTCAACGCCCTGGATCTGGCGCTGCGCAAAGCTCTCTTGCCACAATACCCGGCCCTGCGCGATATCCAGCTGGTGGATTACAAAGTGCGCATCCTCGACAGCAAAAACGCGACCGGCGCCATGACCCGCGTGCTGATCGATTCCTACAACGGGCGCCAGCGCTGGAGCACGGTCGGCGCCGGCACAGATATCATCTGCGCGAGTTGGCTGGCGTTGGTGGACAGCGTCGAGTACGGCTTGTCCGTTGCCGAACAATCGGCTGGCGAGCAAGAACTGGCGCTGGCGGAATAGCCGCGCGGAGTTTGAACGGGTCCAAACCATTGGAGAGAATTACGGAATGAAAGCGACTATCGCGGTACTGCCAGGCGACGGCATTGGTCCCGAGGTGGTGGGGCAGGCGGTCGATCTGCTGCGCGCCATCGCCCGGAAGCGCGGACACGAATTTGAATTCGTCGAGGGCCTCATCGGCGGCATCGCCATCGACGAAAGCGGCCAGCCCCTGCCCGCGGCGACGGTCGCCATCTGCGAAGCGGCCGACGCCATCCTGCTCGGCGCCGTCGGCGGTCCCAAATGGTCCGACCCGACTGCGACCGTCCAGCCGGAACGCGGCTTGCTGGAGCTGCGACAGCACTTTGGACTTTTCGCCAATCTGCGGCCGGTCAAAACTTATCCCGCCTTGGTCGAGCACGCGCCCCTGCGAGCCGAGCTGCTCCAGGATGTAGACATTCTATTCGTGCGCGAGCTGGTCAGCGGCATCTATTTCGGCGAGCGCCAGGAACAAGGCGAGGGCGACGCCTCTTACGACACCATGCGCTACACCCGCGAGCAGGTCGAGCAAGTCGCCAATGTCGCCTTTCGAGCGGCTCAAGGCCGCCGAAAAAGGCTTTGCTCGGTGGATAAAGCGAATGTGCTGGCGAGCATGCGGCTGTGGCGGCGGGCGGTGGTCGAAGTGCATGACGAATACGCCGATGTGGAGCTCGAGCATCTGCTGGTGGACGCGGCGACCATGCACCTGCTGACTCGGCCGGCAAGCTTTGATGTCATCGTCGCCGGCAACATGTTTGGCGACATTCTCAGCGACGAAGCCTCCGTCCTGGCGGGCAGCCTGGGCATGCTGCCGTCGGCGTCGCTGCGGGCGGACAGTTTTGGCTTGTACGAGCCCGTGCACGGCTCCGCGCCCGATATCGCCGGGCAGGGCAAAGCCAACCCCATCGGCATGTTCCTCAGCGCGGCGCTGCTGCTGCGCTACAGCCTGGGCTTGGAAGACGAAGCGCGCTCCATCGAAACGGCGATCGACGCGGCGCTGGCGCATGGCTTGCGCACGGCCGACATTGCCGGGTCCGGCGAAACCGCCGTCTCCACCGATGAGTTCGCCGCGGCGGTCAAGCGTGGACTGTAGACGTCCACCCCCCTCGGTCCCCCCGATCGCGATGGGGCGATGGCTTCGGCGCGGGCGATTTGGCGTATCGCCCCTACACTGGCCTCCCTTGGCGGCGGCGGGCGTTACAGCGTAACGTCCCTACAGATTCGTGTTTTGCGGGGATTGCGTCGGGCTAGGGGATGGGGTTGGCCTTGCGGGCTTGGGCGTGGGCGCTGCAGCGAGACTCCCCTTCCCTGATGCTTCGGGGCGAGGGGCCGGGGGATGGGGTTGGCCTTGCGGGGCTTGCGGCGGGCCGAGGGACGCGGTTAGACAGTGCGCGCTAGACGGGCAGGGTTAGCGGCTCGCGCGTGATCCGGCTGACATCCGCGCCCAAGTGCCGCAGAGGCTCTTCGATGCGCTCGTAGCCGCGGTCAATCTGGTATGCGTTTTCGATGCGGCTCTCGCCTTCAGCTGCCAGTGCCGCCAGCAGCACGGTCGCGCCGGAGCGGATGTTGTCGGCGGAGATCGTGGCCGGCTTCAGCCGATCAACGCCCTTGACGATGCAGACCCCGCTTTGGCTGATGAGGATGTCGGCCCCCATTTGCAGCAGCGCGTCCACATAGTCGTAGCGATTGTCGAAGATGCGCTCGCGAATGTAGCTCGTGCCGTCGGCCAGGCTGGACAGGGCGGCGACGCAGGGCTGCAAGTCGGTGGGAAAGCCGGGGTAGGGGTGAGTCTGAATGTTGATCGGGTTCAGACGCTGGCGCGGGTCGCGGCGGACGCGCACGGACTTGCCCTCGACCTGGATGTTGACGCCCATCTGCTCCAGCTTGGCGAGCACGATGCGCAGGTGAGAAGGCTCGATGTCGTCGACGCGCACATCCCCGCCGGCCATCGCCGTCGCCATGATCAGGGTGCCCGCCACCAGCCGGTCCGGCATTGGACGGTACTCGATGCCGCGCAGCCGCCGCACGCCGTGAATGAACAAGGTGTTCGTGCCCAGGCCGCGAATATCCGCCCCCATCGCATTGAGGAAGTCGCCAAAGTCAATGACTTCCGGCTCCACCGAGGCGTTCTCCAGCACGGTCAGCCCCTCCGCCAGCGCCGCCGCCAGCATCAGATTTTCGGTGCCGGTGTGGCTGGGCAGGTCCAGGTAGAGCAGGGTCCCTTGAAAGCGCCTGCCGCCCAGATCGATGACGGTGCTGCCATCCTCAAAGTAGCGCACATCGGCGCCGAGGCGGGCGAATCCGCGATGATGAAAGTCGATGCTGCGCGTGCCGATGTCGCAGCCGCCGCTGCCGGGCAGTTCCACATAGCCGAGCCGGACCTGCAAGGGCGCCAGGAACAGCACCGAGCCGCGAAAACGGGCCGCGATGTCAGCCGGCAAGACGCCGCTGGTGATCTCGCTGGCGTCTATGCGGGCGGTGCGCGTATCGCGATCGTGCTCGACGCGGGCGCCGACGCAGCGCAGCAATTCAAAGGCGCGCTCGACATCCTCGATATCGGGCACATCGCGCAAGACGGTCTCGCCCTCTTCGACGACGATGGAGGCGGCGATCATCGCCAAAATAGCGTTCTTGGCGCGCTGTACGCGGATTTCGCCGTACAGTGGCGCGCCGCCCGTTACGCGCAGGGCCGATTCGCTCATGTCGATACCTGTCCGTCTCCCGCCGTTTTTCGCAGCGCTCATTGTAGCATAGCACAGCCAGCCTGCGGCGAGCGCCGCCAGGAAAGCGATTTGCAATTCCGCCGCGAGCCTGCTACAATATGACGGGATTAACAACTGAAGAGTAAGTTTACGCTTATCCAGAGGTGGCGGAGAGACCGACTCGGTGAAGCCACAGCAACCCCCGCCCGGCAGCGGGAAGGTGCTAAGTTCGGCAGAGGATTCTGGAAGATGAGGGTAAACGCCTGGTCGGCTCGCGAGGGGCGGCCAGGTTATTCCGCAGGCTGCGCCACAGCCGCTGCTCAGGCAAGCGACGGAAGCCCAAGCCAGCGTACGCGCGAAGGTTTGGGCTTTCTGTTTTGGCAAGAAGGAATGGTCATGAGCGCAACAAAGGCGAGAACGGAGACACGGCGGCGCGGCGCCAGCACCCAGGCGGTGCATGGGGGCGCCGAGCGCGACAAAGGCTTCCACTCGATGACGACGCCCATCGTGCAGTCCGCCACTTACACATTCGACTGCACCGCCAAGGTCATCGAATTCCTCGAAGCGAAAGTCTATGGCGGCGAGCTCCAGCGCGAGGAATACGCCCGCTATGGCAACCCGTCAGTCTGGTCTCTGGAGCGGCGCGTCGCCCGGCTGGAAGGGGCGGAAGAAGCGGCCATGTATCCCTCGGGCATGTCGGCCGTCACTTCGCTGCTGCTGACCGTGCTCCGCCCCGGCGCGCACATCGTCATGACCGACGACTGCTACCGGCGCACGCGGCAATTCTGCCAGACAACCCTGAAGAAGTTCGGCGTCGAGACCAGCGTCGTGCCCGTATGCGATTACGACGCGCTGGAGGCTGCCATCGTCCCGCGCAAGACCCGCTTCATTTTCAGCGAGACGCCCACCAACCCCTATCTGCGGGTCGTCGATTTGCGGCGCCTGGCGGACCTGGGCAAGCGCAGCCGCGCCCTCACCCTGCTGGACGCCACCTTCGCCACGCCGGTGAACCTGCGCCCGCTCGAATACGGCATTGACTTTGTGATGCACAGCGCGACCAAGTACCTGGGCGGCCACAACGATGTGCTTGGCGGGGTCATCGCCGGCGACGCGGGCCGGATCAAAGCGCTGAAAGACGCCCGCGGCATCTTTGGCAATGTCATCGACCCGCACCAGGCTTTCCTGCTGGAGCGGGGCATGAAAACCCTGGCGCTGCGGGTGCGACAGCAAAACGCCAGCGGCCTGCGCGTGGCGCGCTTCCTGGAGGCGCATCCCAAAGTCGAGCGCGTCCATTATCCTGGCCTGGAATCGCACCCCGACCACGCGACCGCCAGCCAGCAGATGAGCGGCTTCGGCGGCGTCGTCAGCTTTGAAGTGGCCGGCGACATCCGCGCGACCAGCGACTTTATCGACCGGCTGCGCATCCCCTACATCGCGCCCAGCCTCGGCGGCACGGAGAGCCTCATTGAGCAGCCGGCCTACTTCAGTTATTACGATCTCAGCAGCGACGAGCGCCAGGCGATCGGCATCGGCGACAATCTCGTGCGCTACGCCCTGGGCATTGAAGACGCCGACGACATCATCGCCGATCTGGAGGAGTCCTTGTCGAGAGTATCGTGAAGACGCGGCCGGTCACTCCAGCAGACGGATGATCGCTTCGATATCGTCTTCGACTTGAAGCATGCGGTTGGCGCGGGCCGGCGGGATGCCCTCAAGCGCGCCCGCGTGATAACCGATTGTCGCTTCCGGGTCTTTGAGGATATGCCCGGTCAGCACGCCCAGAACCGTGTCGCCTCGTTTGATGATCCCGCGCTCGACCAGTTTTTTCGTCCCGGCGACTGAGCAGGCGGAAGCCGGCTCGCAGCCAATGCCGGCGCCGTCGACGACCGCTTTGGCTTCCATGATCTGCCGGTCGCTCACCTGCTCGACGACGCCGCTCGTCCATTCCAGCGCGCGAATCGCCTTTTGCAAATTGACCGGATTGCCGATCTTGATGGCGCTGGCGATGGTCCGCGCTTTCACCGGCGTGAACTGGCGGAAGCCGCTCGCGTAGTACCGGTAGAGCGGGTTGGCGCCTTCTGCCTGGATGATCGCCAGCCGCGGCAGCCGATCGATCAAGCCAACGCGCTGCATCTCCAGCAAGCCCTTGCCAAAAGCCGAACTGTTGCCCAGGTTGCCGCCGGGCACGACGACCCAGTCGGGCGGCTGCCAACGCAGCTGCTGCAGCGCTTCAAACATGATGGACTTCTGGCCCTCGAGCCGGAAGGGATTGACCGAATTGAGCAGATAGACGCCAAGGCGCTGAGAAACCTCCGCCGCGAGCTCCATATTGCGGTCGAAGTCGGCTCTAATCTGCAGGCAGGTGGCGCCAAAGGCGATTCCCTGCGCCAGCTTGCCCAGGGCGATCTGCTGATTCTGCAGGAAGATGATGCCCTGCATCCCGGCGCGGGCGGCATAACTGGCCATCGACGCCGAGGTGTTGCCGGTGGAGGCGCAGGCGACGCGTTTCATGCCGAGGACATTTGCCTGGGTCAGGCCCGTCGTCATGCCGCGGTCTTTGAAGGAACCGGTCGGGTTCTCGCCTTCGTGCTTCAAATGCAGCGAGTCGACGCCGGCGAAATCGGTCACGCGCGGCAATTCGTAGAGATTGGTGTTGCCCTCCATGCGGCTCACGATGCTGGAGTCGGCGACGCCGGGGCAGACCAGCTCTTTGAAGCGCCAGACGCCGCTGTTGTAAGGGGCGCGCAAGCTCCCGAGCCGGTCATCGAAGAGCTGCCGCGAAATGCGCGGACCGGCGTCGAAATCGTGCCGCACATCGAGGAGGCCGCCGCATGCCTCGCAGGCGTAAAGCGGACGCTGAATTGGGTATTGTTGGCTGCAATCGACGCATTGTAGACTGCTGGGCATGGCCTGAACCTCGCAGCGCCAGAAACGCGGCAAGGATAGCGAGCTTGCATGGCATTTTCCAGAGCGGAAGCCTTCGCCCCGGCGACAGTGGCCAACCTGGGCGTCGGTTTCGACATCCTTGGCATGGCGCTTGAAGGCATGGGCGATCGCGCCGTCATCGAATGGCGAGGCGCGCCCGGCATCCGCATTAGCCGCATCGAAGGCGACAACGGCGCCCTCCCGCGAGCCCCGCAAGACAATGTCGCCGCCGTTTCCGCGCAAGCGCTTCTCGACGATCTCGGCCTGAAACGCGGCTTGAACATTGAGCTGTTCAAGGGGCTGCCGCTCGCCAGCGGTCTCGGCAGCAGCGCCGCCAGCGCAGTCGTCACCGTGGTCGCGCTGAACAAGTTGCTGGGCGAACCCTACGCCCGCGAAGACTTGCTGCCATTCTGCCTGGAGGGCGAAGCGCTGGTCAGCGGCTACCACGCCGACAATGTCGCGCCTTGTTTGCTGGGCGGGCTCATCTTGGTGGCGGGCACGAGCGTCGAATCGATCCAGCCATTGCCGCTGCCGCCGGGCTTTCACCTGGCTCTGGTCACGCCGAATGTGGCCGTGCCCACCAATAGCGCCCGCGCCATCTTGCCGAGCCAGATCACGCTGCAAACCATGATTCATCAGACGGGCGCGGTGGCGCGCTTGGTGGACGCCTTGCATCGGGGCGATTTGGCGGACCTGGGCGCGGCGATGGAAAGCGACCTGGTCGTGGAGCCGGCCCGAGCCCGACTCATGCCGAAGCTGCGGGAGGCGCGAGAAGCAGCCGGGCGCGCCGGGGCAATCGCCTTGTTCATTGGCGGCGCCGGACCGACGCTCTGCGCCCTCTGCGACAGGCAAACGACAGCCGAGCGAGTGGCCGAGGCGCTGCGGCAGCTGTATTGCGATGCCGGCCTGGGCGCGATTGGCGGGGCGACGCAGGTCGACCAGCGCGGCGCCTATGTCATTTTCGCCGAATGAGCCGGACGCGATCTTGATTGTGAAATTCTTGACAATCTCGTCGAGCGATTTTATACTGGCGGCGTGGCCGCTCCGTGTGGAGCCTTGCCGATGACGCCGCTCGATTGGGACGCGACTTATGAAATCGTCCTCGAGCTCATTGAGCGCTACCCGGACCTTGAGCTGGAGACGGTCGGGCTGGAAGACTTGCGCCGGCGGATTGCGAATTTGCCGGGCTTTGAGGACGAACCGGATTTGGCCAACGATGCTATACTGAGGGAAATCCTTCGCCTTTGGTATGAGGAGAGCGGCGACTAGATGGATTCGAAATTGCAGCAGCTCAACGCGACCGAGTTCCCCGTGCCGGCCGAGCTGGAAAACAACATCGCCATCACGAGCTTGAGCCAGCTGTACAATTGGGGGCGGCGCAACTCCATGTGGCCGATGCTTTTCGGTCTGGCGTGCTGCGCCATCGAGATGATCGCCACCGCCTCGTCCCGCTTCGACTTTTCGCGCTTCGGCTTTGAAGTGATGCGGGCGACCCCGCGCCAGGCCGACTTGATGATCGTCTCCGGCACGGTCACCAAGAAGATGGTCGTGCCCATCGTGCGGCTCTATAACCAAATGCCTGAGCCGAAATATGTGCTGGCCATGGGCGCCTGCGCCAGTGGCGGCGGACCCTTCAAAGAGGGCTACAATGTCGTCTCTGGCATGGATAAGTACCTGCCGGTGGATGTCTATGTTCCCGGCTGCCCCCCGACGCCCCAGGCCTTGCTCTATGGCATGATCGCCTTGCAGCGCAAAATCGATGGCCAGAGCATCGCCAATGGAGACGATGTGCCTTGGTATGGCGCCGGGACGGCTGAGCCGACGCCCGTGCCCGTGCTGGGACCAGACATCATTGACCCGCGGCAGATGGACATGATCCGGCGTCAAGCGGAAGCGGCCGCCCAGGACATGGCTTTGCTGGGCGAGCGCGAACTGCCGGCCGTCACCCAGATGGTCGCCGCGACGGCACAAGCCGAAACCACCGTGACCGCCGAAGCCGAGCCCGTCTCCAGCGACGCCTTGAGCTTTGTCTTGCCGACGGGGGCCGCGCCCTGGGCGGAAGCGGAAGACATTCGTGAAAAGCGCCGCCTGCGCGCCCTGGCTCGCAAAGCCTTGCGGGCATCCCGCCGCGCCAGCGCCCCGGAAGAGGAATAAGCGCCCATGCAAGCTCACGCGCCCGTCGCAGACCAACCGCTGCAGTCCAGTTCCATTGCCGACGCCATCGCGCATTTGCGGTCGACGCATGCAGAGGCCGTCTCGCTTGACGAGCGCGAAGGCTACGAAGGCGTCATCGTCGACAGCGGGCGGCTGCTGGAGGTGGCGCGCGTCATCCGCGATGATCTGGGATTTGATTATTTGTCCAGCGCGACGGCGGTCGATTATCTGGGCGAGGGCGACCACATGGAGATGGTCTACCACGCCTATCGCACCAGCGGCGGCGGCGCTCTCGTCTTCAAAGCGCAGACCGACCGAGATCAAGCGGAAATCCCGTCGCTGACTTCGGTCTGGCGCGGCGCGGACTTCCAGGAACGCGAAGCCTGGGATCTCTTCGGCATCCGCTTTCCGGGGCATCCCAACCTCAAGCGGATCCTGATGTGGGAAGGGTTCGCGGGCCATCCCATGCGCAAAGACTGGCGCGAGGCCTATTACGAGGAAGAGCAAAAACCCTTCGACAGCCGCTGGCCCGGCGGCCATGTGCACCGCAGCGAAGAGAAAAATGTATTCGGCAAGAATGTCGCCTACCCGTCCGAAATCGACTTGGGCAGGCTGGTCGACAGCTCGGAGACGCAGCTCTACCAGTCGCTTGGCCTGGGCGTCGATGTCGAGCGCGTCATGGACAAAGACGGCTTCGAGACGAACGAGCTTGTCGTCAATATGGGGCCGCATCATCCCAGCACGCATGGCGTCTTCCGCATGGTGCTGACTGTCGATGGCGAGACGGTGACTTCGCTCGAGCCGGTGATGGGTTATTTGCATCGCAACCACGAGAAGATCGGCGAGCGCAACACTTATTTGCACAACATTCCCTTCACCGACCGCCTCGATTACATCTCCAGCATGGGCAACAATCATGGCTATGTCCTGGCGGTCGAGCAGCTGCTGAGCCTTGGGCGAAAGTACAATCCGCCGACTTACCGCTGCGAGGCGCTGCGGGTGATGATGGTGGAGCTAAGCCGCATCGTGAATCACCTCTGGGCGATAGGTTTCTGGCTCAACGACATCGGCGCCTTTTTCACGCCCGTGCTCTATTTCATCCAGGAGCGCGAGCGCATCCTCGATTTCTTCGAGGCGGTGGCGGGCAGCCGCATGATGTGCAATTACATGCGCTTTGGCGGCTTGTTTGGAGATCTGCCGGACCGCATCAAGAGCGTTAGCAACTTGACCAACGACCGCGTCCGCGATTACAACACGATGCAATTCCTCACCGAGATGGTCAACGAACGCATCCCGCGGACCATTGACGAGCTCGAGTTGCTGCTGACGCAGAACGAAATCCTGATTGAGCGCTCCATGGGCGTTGGCATTCTAAGCCGCGAAGACGCCATCAATTACAGCGTGGCGGGTCCGCTCTTGCGCGGCAGCGGCGTCGACTACGATATCCGGCGCGCCGATCCCTACAGCATTTATCCCGAGCTGGATTTCGATGTCGCCGTGGAGCAGGAAGGCGACATGTACGCCCGTTATCGCGTCCGCGTCAAGGAACTGCGCGAGAGCGTGCGCATCCTGAAGCAAATTTTGCCCCGTCTGGAGGCGACGGCGGGCGAATCCATCTGGGCGGATGGCAAGCCCGGCGCCTATGCCCCGCGCGTGCCCCATGGCGAGGCTTACGGCCGCGTCGAGAATGGCAAGGGCGAGCTCGGTTATTATGTGGTGTCTGCTGGCGGCAGGGGCGGCTCTTCCAACCCCTGGCGCTATCATGTGCGCGCGCCCAGCTTCATCAATCTGACGCCGATGGGCATCATGAGCCAGGGCTACAAAGTCGCCGATATCGTCGGCATTCTGGGCAGCATTGACATCGTGCTGGGCGAGACGGACCGCTAGCGCTGGCGGGCGGCCGCGGCGAAGCGAGCAAGGAGAGATGATGTACGGAACGGGCTTGGCAAAGGGATTGATGCTGACCTTGCGGCACTTCGTCGAGTCGTACATTGACGACATTCGCTACGGATTCCGCAAGTATCATCACTCGACCGATAATTTCGGCATCCGCCAGGGCACCAAGACCAAGGGCGTGATAACCGTGCAGTACCCGGACGAGAAGGTGGCCGTGCCGGAGCGCTTTCGCTTCGTGCCTTTCCTGATCATCGAAGACGAAGATCATCCGACCCGCGGCGGCAAAGACTGGTGCACCAGCTGCGGCATCTGCGCCAAGGTCTGCCCGCCGCAGTGCATCTGGATCGTCCGCGGCAACGACCCCGATACTGGCCGCCCGGTGCCGGAGCCGGAAGCCTTCTTCATTGACATCGACATCTGCATGAATTGCGGCTTCTGCGCCGAGTATTGTCCATTCGACGCCATCAAGATGGATCACGATTACGAACTGGCCAGTTACGACCGCACGACGCATCACATTCACGACAAAGAGCGGCTGTCCAAGCCCAACTCGTATTGGCGGAGCATCGCGCCGACCCGGGCATATGACGAAATGCTCGTCCGCGGTACCTGGGAGCACAAAGACGCCGCCAAAGAAGCCAGACGCGGCGCTGCGAGCTCGCGTTCCTCAAGGCCGAGTCCAGCAGCTGCTCCAGCGCCGGCGGCTCAGCCAGCGGCACAAGAGGCGGCTGCCCCTGCCCAAGCTCCGGCTGCTCCGGCTGCTGAAGGCGCGACTCCCTGGAACGAAGACGATGCCAAACGCGAAGAACGCCGGCGCAAGGCGCTGGAACGCAAAGCCAAGCGCGCCGCCAGACGTGGCAGTTGATGTCTCCGATTTGATTCCTTGAGGCTGGAAACAAGCCCGGCGCTACTCGGCTGGCTCCGCGATCCAGTTTGCGCGCTCCCAGATCACGACCAGTTCGTCGCTGCTGATTTCGCCATCGGTGAATGCGACTACGGTCATGTCGCCTATAGCATTCAGCTTGGCGTCCATCGCCTGGATTTGCGCCGTCAGCCGCGCGTCCAATTCGTTAATCCGCGCCGTCAGCCGCGCGTCCAATTCGTTAATCTGCGCCGTCAGCCGCGCGTCCAATTCGTTAATCTGCGCAGTCAGCCGGCGATCCAGGTCCGCGATGTCCTGGCGAATGTCCGCCAGATTGCCGGAAAGCCAGATCATGATCACGATCAGCGGTCCCCAAAGCGCCAGGCCCAAACCCATCAATTGCGCGAACAGCGTCAGGTTGCCCTGCAGCGCCCGGGACACGCTGCCAGCGGCGGCGGATTGCTCGGGCGCGGCGACCATGTCTTGACTAGCGCTTACGCTCACTGGCTTGGCTCGCTCGAATCGGTCTACAGCCAAGAGTATACCCGCGCTGGCGCGGCGACGCAAGCAAGCCCAAGGCGCCTGCCGGGCGCTTATCAAATCCGCAAACTGATGCTATATTGTGGGTACGCGGAGCAAACCGAACCGAGGCGCTTTATGAGCACGATTGAAGCACAGGTGATGCGAGCGCTGGGCACGGTCATCGAGCCGGAGCTCAACCGCGATATCGTATCGCTCAACATGGTGCGCGACCTGAGCGTGCGTGGCGGCGTGGCGGAATTCACCATCGTCTTGACGACCCCGGCCTGCCCCTTGAAAGATGTCTTCGTCGAGCGCTGCCAAGCCGCCTTGGTCGGCGCCGTCGAGGGCGTGGAGAGCCTGCGCATCAATTGGGACGCCCAAGTGCCGAGCGACCGACGCATCCACGGCCGGCTGGATGTGCCCGTGAATTGCATCGTCGCCATCGCCAGCGGCAAGGGCGGCGTCGGCAAGAGCACTGTCGCCACCAACCTCGCCGTGTGTTTGGCGGAGGCAGGCGCACGCGTCGGCCTGATCGACGCTGACATTCTCAACCCGAATATCCCGCAGATGTTCGGCCTGGGCAGCGGCGCGCCCAAGGTCCTGAATGGCAAGATGCAGCCGCTCGAAGTCCATGGCGTCAAACTGATCAGCAGCGGCTTTCTCACTCCGCCGGACAAACCGATGATCTTGCGCGGTCCCATGCTGCACAGCGCGATCCGGCAGTTTTTCACCGATGTGGACTGGGGCGGGCTGGATTATATGTTCGTGGATTTGCCGCCCGGCACTGGCGACGCCCCTCTTTCGCTGGCGCAGTCCTTTCCATTGACCGGCGCGATAATCGTGACCCAGCCACAGAGCGTCGCCGTCAGTGACGCGATTCGCGCGACAGCCATGTTCGAGCAGCTCAAAGCGCCCGTGCTTGGCGTCGTCGAGAATATGACCGGCGTGTTCTTTGGCAGCGGCGGCGGAGAAGAATTCGCCAAGAGCCGCGGTCTGCCCTTCCTGGGCAAGATTCCGCTCGCGGCGCAGGTCCGCGAAGGCGGCGACTACGGTCGACCCGTCGCCATACAGCACCCGGATTCAGAAGCGGGCGCCGCATTTCGCAAGCTCTCTCAGGAAGCGGCGGCGCGGATCAGCCTGGCCATGCTGCAAGCGGCGGATGTCGTCCCCATCAACATCATCGGCTGAAATCGCGTCCGCGCTCAGTCGTCCATTCCCAGCACTTTAATGGCGTCGTCCGTCTTCACCGGGTTGTAACGCCCGATGAGCAGCCAGAAGAGACCGGCCAGGGCCAGCCCGAGCAGGCAAGCGAGCAGAGTCTCCTCGTGCAAGTCGCGCTTGATGAAAGCGTTCTGCCGGATGACGAGCAGGCAAATGCCAACCAATACAAGCGCCAGACGACGGCGGGCCGGGACCGTTCGCTGTATCATGACCAGCAAGCTCGCGACGGTGATGGCGATGAGCGCCACATAATTCCAGTCCATGTCACAGCCGACTCGTCTCATCCGCGCGTTGCCGCCATTGTAGCATTATGCCCCGCAGAGGAGAAGCCGATGACCATCGAGCGGTCAAGCCACGGCAGAGTCTTGTTGATCGAAGCTGGCGGGCGCGTCGACAGCGTCAGCGCTGAACAGCTGGGCGCATTCCTCAGCTACGAGATCGACGCTGGCGGACGCCGCCTGGTGCTGGACCTGGGACGCGTCGAAAGCATCGCCAGCGACGGCCTCTGGGAGATGATGAGCGCCCTGAAGCGCGCGCGTCAAGCCCGCGGCGACATTCGGCTGGCGCAACCATCGGATCGTGTGCGCGAGGCATTGGAAGCGGCCGGGCTGGATAGCATTTTCCGGATTTACGAATCGCTGCCCCAGGCCCTCGCCAGTTATTAGACCTGGGCGGCGCGCCGGCTCAATTCCTGCGCCAGGCATGGATGTCGTCCAGATTGACCGCTTCTGGACCCGGCGGCAGATAATTGCCCTCGCATTCGAGCGCTGTAGGCGGCAAATCTCCCCGCGGCAGCAGCATCGCACGCTCCGGATTGAAGAAGTTCCAGGCGGCGCGCGAAATCTCCTCCACCAGCGGCCAGAGTTTCTCGTAATCCTGAAATTCGGTTTCTTCCCACAAAAAGACTGAAATGACATAGTGCCGTCCATTGGGCGAGTAGACGACGCCGGCGTCGCCCACTGTGTCGAAGATCCAGCCGTTTTTGTGGGCGATGCGCGCTTCCGGCGGGATGCCGCCTTGCAGCAGCCGCTCGAGGTCGTTGGCGCTGGCCACCTCCAGCATTTGCCGGCACTCGCGTTGGGTGATCTGCCCCGCGGGCAGGGCGACCGGCAAGCCCGAATTGAACTCCGCGCAATCGTAGAGCAAATTGAAGAGCGCGCCCATGTCTTCGGCGGTCGTCTGGTTGTAGGGGTCGGGCGCGGTGACGATGTTGGGGTTGGGCGCGGTGGCGGGCGGCTGAATGGAGCCGAGACGCTGGCCTTCGACGCCCAGATAAAATGGCGCGCTGATGTATGTGTTGCGTATGCCCAGCGATTGCAGCGTGCGCGTGACGCGGCTGATGCCGGTGAAGATGTCGCCACCGCCGACGATCTCCATTATCAAGTTCGACGACGCGTTGTTGCTGCACAGCATGGAGTTGACCATGAGCCAGGCTTCGTCGGCGCTCGGCGGCGCGCTCAAATGACGGAAATACTCCAGCATGATCGGCGTCTTGATCGTGCTGGCGGCGGAAAACGCGACATCGCCCTGGATGTTGATCTCCTCCCCGGTCAGCAAATCCAGGACATACACCGAAGCGACCGTGCCCAAGCCGTCATAGATGAAGCCCTGGCTATCCAGAAAGGCGACGATGATTTCCTGCAAGACTCGCAGACCCGGCCCCTGGCTGCTTGAGGCCCGAACTGGCAGGCTGATTGAGCGAGCCTCAGCCGAGCGCAGGGCGGCGTCGACGACTTGCATGGCGGCGGGAAGATCGAGCGCGACGCCGCTTTCGCCCGGCTGCGATGTCAATGTGCCGAGGTCAAAACGCGCGCTGCCCGGCGGGTTGTCGTAGCGCCGCGCCACATCTTCGAGGAAAGCCGCCAGAGCGTTGGCTTGATAATCGGCGACCAGTGCAATATCGCGCGGGTCGCTCGTCTCCATGCCCAGCAGAAAGTCCAGAAAGCGCTGCCAAAATCCGCCGCCTTCTTCGCCGGAGGCAAGAGCCGCCGCCAACATAGGCTCGCTGCTGATGCGCCAGCCAACCTGGTCGGGGTGCAGCTGAATCGGATGGACGCCGGCGCCATCGTCATAGAGCATGAGCGCCGGCTCGGCATAAGCGCGTTCCCAGCGCGCCACGGCGTCGCGCTCGCTCAAACCGCCCACCGGGATCCCGGCAACGCTGACGCCCGCGGGCAGCTGCTGTTCGCGCCGGCTGAAGGCGATCAACTCGTAGACCAGCAGCGCGCTGGCAGCCAGCATCAGCAGCAGCGAAAATATGCGCAGCCAGGGGAAACCCGCGCCGCGCCCGCGAGATCGGGAAGCGAGGCTCACGAGTCTGCCCGCCGCAAAGCAAAGGCCGAGTCGATCGCGCGCCGATGAAAGCCGCGGAGCGTGGGCAGAGCGTGATGATGCGCCCAGGCGTAATCCAGCAGCTCGTGGCTGAGCTTGCCGACGGGTCCGCGAGCTTCGCACAAATATGCCAGATCCAGGTGATTGCGCGCCGTCTTGGCGACATGCACGATGCGGGTCGCGCGCGCCTCAATTTGCAGCTCCTCCAGGAGTTCGCGCTGAATGGCCAGGGCAGGCGCTTCATCCGCGTCGATCCAGCCGCCCGGCAAACCCCAGGCGAAGCGCGGATGATAAGCGTGCTCCACCAGCAAGACGCGCTCGCTCTCGTCCAGGATCACTGCCGCCACGCCAATCGTGTAGCGCGCCCGCGTCCGGCTGTAGAGCAGGTAGGGCAGTTTCATGGCGCTGGGGAAACGCCGCAGAAAACTTGCGATTTGTCTGGTCACGAAATCGTCTTCGGAACTTGTCTGGCGAGTGGAGTGTAGAATGCCGGGCCGCGCTTCGTCAACGGCAAAGCGCCCCAGCCAGGCCGCCCGCCAAGAATGACGCTGGCATTTCGAGCGTGCTGAAACCGCGCCTATGCTATACTGCCACTTGCGAGCGCCGCCCCGCGCGGGTAACTGTTGTCATTCTGACGCGCGGGCTTTGGCTGCCAAGACGGATGGTGCGAGTTGACGAGATCGCCGCTCGATTTTCTTCAGATTTTCGTCGAGTTTCCGGGCGACCTGATTTACTTTCTGCTCGTCATCGGCGCGAGCCTCGGCGCGCTCTTCCTCGCCATCGGGCAGCGCTCCCGTTTCCCCTTTGAACATGCCACCAAGCGTTATGCCATCGCCGGCGCCAGCTTGCTGCTGCTCTGGCTGGTGATGCTGGCTGGCGCGACGCTGACGCAGGTCGCCGCTCTCGACGCCACCGCTTTCATGCCGCCCCTCGAACGGCTTGCCTACGCGCTGACTATGCTGATCCTGGCCTGGGCCTTTATCGGCGCGGATTTCGAAAGCTGGCAAAACCGCTCCAATTTGCTCGTATTCGCCGCCGTCTTTGCGCTGGCACTGCTCTATGTGAACAGCGCGCGCGACTGGCTGGCGATCTACGAAACGGGCGCCGCCTTCAACGCCACCGAATCTTCTGCCTTGTGGTCGAGCGCCACCACGGCGATCGCCTTGGCGAGCCTGCTCCTGGTCGCGGTCAATCATGGGCAGATTGTCGATGCGCCGCTCAAGCTGCTCTTTTTCGCGCTCTTCGCCATGGGTCACGGCTGGTCGCTGCTGGAGCTGCCCGAGGCGATGCCGACCGGGCACTACCTGGGAGCGGCTCGCCTCTCGTATGCCGCCGCGCTTGTCCTCTTGACGCTGATCATCTATCGCTTGTCAGTCGCCTTGCTGGAAAACAGCCTGGTCGAGGTAGTTCTGGCCGCCTCTCAACAGAATCCCGCTGCCGCGCAACCGGGCGATTCGCCCGCCGCCGCGCCGCAGACATCCGGAGACCCGCTGCTGGCGACGCCATCGTCTTGGAGTTTCTCCGCCGCGCCCGTCCCGGAGGCGAAGCGCCAACTGCTGGATGTCATCGGCATCATGCTGGACGCGAGCGAGAGCGCCGCCGCCGCCGACCAGATTGTCAAAGCGGCGATCGAGACAGCCGGGGCGGAAGTCTGTTTGCTGCTGCGCGTCCAGGAGAATGACTACGCCGATGTGATCGCCGGCGTCGACAGCGTCGCCGAGGGCCCGCTGGCGGGCATTTCGCTCAACCTCAATGAACAGCCGACCGCCCGCGACGCTGCCAGGCGTGGCGAAACGAGCATACTCTTCCCCGAATACCACGCCGAGGAACTGGCGGACTTGTATCGTCGGCTGAACATCGAATCCAGCGCCAGCGTCGCCATCCAGCCCTTGACGCATCGAGAATCGCTGGTCGCCTTGCTCGTCGTCGCCAAGCCTTATCAAGCGGTCGAATTCAGCGCGGACGAGCTCGAAGGCTTGCGCGACATCGCCGTGGTGGCGGCTGGCTTGCTCGCCTGGAGTCAAGCGGCGGCGGCTTCGGCAAGCGCTTCTGACGAACGCGCGCTAGAAGCGATCTCGCGGAAAGAAGCGCGTCTCAAGCTGGATCCAGCGACTTGCTTGATTCATCGGCGCGACCTGGAAACGAGCCTGGAGCGCGTCGTCGAGCGCAGCCAAAGCCTCGCCCGGCAAATCGTGGAGCTGCAGCGACAGGGCAGCGAGCGTCAGGCGCAAATGCTGGGGGAGCTGGATGAAAGCGGCGACAGCGGCGACGCGGCCCAACGACTGGTGGCCGCCTTCGATGACCAGGCGCGCCTGAATGAAGCCTGCGACGCCAGCGCCCGGGAGCTTCTCGAAGCGGAAGCCGTGCTGCGGATATTGAGCGCGGACAGCAGCGAAAACCTGGCGCAAATCGTCCGCGAATTCATGCACAAACAGTACAACTTGCTGCTGAGCTCGCGCGATCGCTTGCGGCGGCAGCTCAACAGCCTGCTGGTGATTGGGCGATCCTTGGCGGCGGATGGTTACGGCGCCTTGATGCAAGCCTTGGCCGACGACGCAGCGCAGCTAGAGCTGGAGCGTGAACAGCAGTTGCGGCGGCTCGACTCGATTCGGACCCGGCTCTCCGCAATCGGGGTCGACGGATCCCGCTCCAACTTGACGCAACTGCTCATCCAGCTCTATGCCGAGCGCAGGACCGCCGCCAGTTACCTCGCCGACGCCAGCCAGGATCGGCAAGTCTTGAGCAAAGAGCTGCAAAAGCTGCGCGAAGCCGACGGCGGAAACAGCGCCGAGCTGGAGCTCCAACTCAAGCGATTGAGCGCCGATCACGAGCAGCTGGTCAACGCGCGCGAAGATATGCGGCGCAAGAGCCAGGCGCTGCAAACCCGCTTTGAGGAAGCGCGACAAGAAGGGCAGGCGCTGGCGCAAGAGAAAGAAGCCCTGCAGGCACAGCTCGCCGCCAGGGACCACCGCCAGGATGAAATTCACCAGCGGATACGCGAATTGACAGAAGAACGCGACAACCTCCTCCAGATACGCGATCAACTGCGCGACACGGTGACGACGCTCACCGAGACGCCAGCTGCCGATGCTGACGCGATTCTGGCGGGTGAAGTCGAAGCCTTGCAGGCAACCGTGCGGCGTCTCTCGCAGCAGCGCGAAGAACTCGCCCTGGAGCTGAGCGACGCGCGCGCGACATCAGATTCGCCGGCCGAGGGCGACGCATTCCGCCCGGCGACAGCGCCCGTTCTCCTGTCGCCGGAGCCGCAGTTGAATCTGCTGCGAGAGCTGCGCGCTCCCCTGACGACGGTTTCGGATTACGCGGCCTTGCTGCTGGCGGAGTCCATCGGCATTTTGGGCGCGGCCCAGCTGCAGGTGCTCAACATGATGTCCGCGGAGCTGGAGCGGGCGAGGGCGACGCTGGTGGAAATCGAAGACGCGGCGCAATTGGAAGCGGGCGGCTCTGCCGGCGAAAGCGCCGTCATCGATCTGCTCAGTCTCATGGAAGAGGTCATCGCCGAAGCCGCCGATACTCTTGCGGAGAAACGCCTGGCGATCGACATGCGCCTGGACGACGCCTTGCCGCCACTTGAAGCGGACCAGGCCAGCATGAAACACATTCTGCGCAAGCTGCTGAACAATGCCGGCCGCGTTTCGCCAGCGGGCGCGTCCATCACGATCAGCGCGGAGCTCGGCAAGCTGCGGCTGGCTGGCGCCGGCGACGCTATCGACGCTGTCGAAATCCGCGTGGCCGACGCGGGCGGCGGCATCGACCCCAAGGGCATGGAGCGCCTTTTCGCGCGCCGTTATCGAGCGGAGAACCCGAGTATCACTGGCTTTGGCGATAGCGGCGTCGGCATGACCGTCGCCCGGGAACTCGCGCGGGCGCAGGCGGGCGATCTGTGGGTGACGAGCGAAATCGGCGCGGGTTCGGTCTTCCACCTGGCGCTGCCTATCCAGCTGGCCGCCGCCCAAGAGGCCTAGTCCATGCGGCGCAATCGTGGCAAAGAGCTGATCGTAGCTCTGCTCGCGGCCCTGTCACTCGCCTTCGCCGCTGTTTTCGCCTTTCTGCTCGCGTCCTCAACTACTTCGCCACAGGTCACGCCGATTCCGCCTGACGCGACCGCCAGCTCAACATCTACTCCGCCAGCGACGCGAGAAGACGCGCAAATCGCGACGCTGGAATTGACTGAAACGGCGACGCTCGATGCGGTCCAGGTCAGCGCGACTGCTACGCTAGAGACGCAGATTCCGCCAGCGACGGCCGAAGCGCAAGCCACAGAAGTCGCCCAAATCACGACGCTGGAATCGACTGAAACGGCGACGCTTGATGCTGTCCCGGTAAGCCCGACTGCTACGCAAGAAACGCAGATTCCGCGGGCGGCAACTGCAAGCTCAACATCCACTCCGCCAGTTCCGGTAGATGCAGCCCAAATCGCGACGCTGGACTTGACTGAAACGGCGACGCTCGATGCTGTGCAACTAGATCCGACTGCTACGCTGGACAGGCCGATTCCGCCCGACGCAACTGCGAGCCAAACATCTGCTCCGCCAGTCCCGCTAGATGCAGCCCAAATCGCGACGCTGGAATTGACTGAATCGGTGACGCTCGATGCTGTCCAGCACAGCGCGACTGCCACGCTGGAGACGCAGATTCCGCCCGACTCAACCGCAAGCTCAATACCCACTCCGCCAGCGGCAACCGAAGCGCAGGCCACAGAAGTGGCCCGGACCGCGACGCTGGAATCGACTGAATCGGCGACGCTCGATGCTGTCCAGCTCAGCGCGACTGATACGCTAGAGACGCAGATTCCGCCCGACGCAACTGCCAGCCCAACACCCACTCCGCCAGCGACGCGAGACGATCCCCAAATCGCGGCGCTGGAATTGACTGAAACGGCGACGCTCGATGCTGTCCAGGTAAGCGCGACTGCCACGCTAGAGACGCAGATTCCGCTGGCGGCAACCGCGAGCTCAACATCCACTCCGCCAGTGCCGCTAGATGCAGCCCAAATCGCGACGCTGGAATCGACAGAAGCGGCGACGCTCGATGCTGTGCAACTGGAGCCGACTGCCACGCTGGACAGGCCGATTCCGCCCGACGCAACTGCGAGCCAAACATCGACTCCTTCAGCGACGCGAGAGGACGCCCAAATCGCGACGCTGGAATCGACAGAAACGGCGACGCTCGATGCTGTGCAACTGGAGCCGACTGCCACGCTGGACACGCCGATTCCGCCCGACGCAACTGCGAGCCAAACATCGACTCCTTCAGCGACGCGAGAGGACGCCCAAATCGCGACGCTGGAATTGACTGAAACGGCGACGCTCGATGCTGTCCAGCTCGACGCAACTGCTACGCTAGAGACGCCGATTCCGCCCGTCGCGACTGCGAGCCAAACATCTGCTCCGCCAGCGACGCGAGACGATCCCCAAATCGCGACGCTGGAGTTCACTGAAACGGCGACGCTCGATGCTGTCCAGCTCAGCGCGACTGCTACGCTGGACAGGCCGATTGCGCCCGACGCAACTGCGAGCCAAACACCCACTCCGCCAGCGACGCGAGACGATCCCCAAATCGCGACGTTGGAATCGACAGAACCGGCGACGCTCGATGCTGTCCAGCTCGACGCGACTGCTACGCTGGACTCGCAGATTCCGCCTGTCGCAACTGCGAGCCAAACATCCACTCCGCCAGTGCCGGTAGATGCAGCCCAAATCGCGACGCTGGAATTGACTGAATCGGTGACGCTCGATGCTGTCCAGCTGGATCCGACTGCCACGCTAGAGACGCCGATTCCGCCTGACGCGACCGCAAGCTCAACATCGACTCCTTCAGCGACGCGAGAGGACGCCCAAATCGCGACGTTGGAATCGACTGAAACGGCGACGCTCGATGCTGTCCAGCTCGACGCAACTGCTACGCTAGAGACGCCGATTCCGCCTGACGCGACCGCAAGCTCAACACCCACTCCGCTAGAGACGCGAGACGACGCCCAAATCGCGACGTTGGAATCGACAGAACCGGCGACGCTCGATGCTGTCCAGCTAGATCCGACTGCCACGCTGGACAGGCCGATTCCGCCCGACGCGACCGCAAGCCCAACATCGACTCCGCCAGCGACGACCGAAGCCCAGGCCACAGAAGTCGCCCTGACCGCGACGCTGGAATCGACTGAAACGGCGACACGAGACGCTGTCCAGCCTGACGAGACTGCCACGCCGATTCCGCTCGACGCGACCGCAAGCCCAACATCAACTCCGCCAGCGACGACCGAAGCCCAAGCCACAGAAGTCGCCCAAATCGCGACGCTGGACTTGACAGAAACGGCGACACGCGACGCTGCCCAGCTCAGCGCGACTGCTACGCTAGAGACGCAGATTCCGCCAGCGACGGCCGAAGCGCAAACCACAGAAGTCGCCCAAATCGCGACGCTGGAATCGACTGAAACGGCGACACGCGATGCTGTCCAGCTCGACGCAACTGCTACGCTGGAGACGCAGATTCCGCCCGACTCAACCGCAAGCTCAATACCCACTCCGCCAGCGACGGCCGAAGCGCAAGCCACAGAAGTCGCCCAAATCGCGACGCTGGAATTGACGGAAACGGCGACGCTTGATGCCGTCCAGCTCGACGCGACTGCCACGCTGGACAGGCCGATTGCGCCCGTCGCAACTGCGAGCCAAACATCGACTCCGCCAGCGCCGACCGACCAAGTCCAAATCGCGACGCTGGAATTGACTGAAACGGCGACGCTCGATGCTGTGCGGATCGACGCAACAGCTGCGCTGGACACGCCGATTCCGCCGGATGCAACCGCAAGCTCAACACCCACTCCGCCAGCGCCGGTAGATGCAGCCCAAATCGCGACGCTGGAATTGACTGAAACGGCGACGCGCGATGCTGTCCAGGTAAGCGCGACTGCTACGCTAGACAGGCCGATTGCGCCCGTCGCAACTGCGAGCCAAACATCGACTCCGCCAGTGCCGCTAGATGCAGCCCAAATCGCGACGCTGGAATTGACTGAAACGGCCACGCTCGATGCTGTCCAGCTAGATCCGACTGCCACGCTGGACAGGCCGATTCCGCCGGATGCAACCGCAAGCTCAACACCCACTCCGCCAGCGCCGGTAGATGCAGCCCAAATCGCGACGCTGGACTTGACTGAAACGGCCACGCTCGATGCTGTGCAACTAGATCCGACTGCTACGCTAGCGACGCAGATTCCGCCAGCGACGACCGAAGCGCAAGCCACAGAAGTCGCCCAAATCGCGACGCTGGACTTGACAGAAACGGCGACGCTCGACGATGTCCAGCTAGATCCGACTGCTACGCTGGACTCGCAGATTCCGCCGGATGCAACCGCAAGCTCAACATCCACTCCGCCAGTGCCGGTAGATGCAGCCCAAATCGCGACGCTGGAGTTCACTGAAACGGCGACGCTTGATGCTGTCCAGCTCGACGCGACTGCTACGCTGGACAGGCAGATTCCACCCGATGCGACCGCAAGCTCAACACGCACTCCGCCAGCGACGCGAGACGATCCCCAAATCGCGACGTTGGAATCGACTGAAACGGCGACGCTCGATGCTGTGCAGCTGGATCCGACTGCCACGCTGGAGACGCCGATTCCGCCCGACGCAACTGCGAGCCAAACATCGACTCCGCCAGCGACGCGAGACGACGCCCAAATCGCGACGCTGGAATTGACTGAAACGGCGACACGCGATGCTGTCCAGCTCAGCGCGACTGCTACGCTGGACAGGCCGATTCCGCCCGACGCAACTGCGAGCCCAACGCCAACTCCGCCAGCGACGCGAGAGGACGCCCAAATCGAGACGCTGGAATCGACTGAAACGGCGACGCTCGATGCTGTCCAGCTCGACGCGACTGCTACGCTAGAGACGCGGATTCCGCCCGGCGCGACCGCAAGCTCAACACCGACTCCGCCAGCGACGCGAGACGACGCCCGAATCGCGACGCTGGACTTGACAGAAACGGCGACACGCGATGCTGTCCAGCTAGATCCGACTGCCAAGCTAGAGACGCAGATTCCGCCCTATGCGACCGCAAGCTCAACATCCACTCCGCCAGCGCCGACCGACCAAGTCCAAATCGCGGCGCTGGAATTGACTGAAACGGCGACGCTCGATGCTGTGCAGCTCGACGCGACTGCCACGCTGGACAGGCAGATTCCACCCGATGCGACCGCAAGCTCAACACCCACTCCGCCAGCGCCGGTAGATGCAGCCCAAATCGCGACGCTGGAATTGACAGAAACGGCGACGCTCGACGCTGTCCAGGTAAGCGCGACTGCTACGCTAGAGACGCAGATTCCGCCAGCGACGGCCGAAGCGCAAACCACAGAAGTCGCCCAAATCGCGACGCTGGAATCGACTGAAACGGCGACGCTCGATGCTGGCCAGGTCAGCGCGACTGCTACGCAGGAGACGCAGATTCCGCCGGATGCGACCGCAAGCCCAACATCAACTCCGCCAGCGACGACCGAAGCGCAAGCCACAGAAGTCGCCCAACTCGCGACGCTGGACTTGACAGAAACGGCGACGCTCGACGATGTCCAGCTAGATCCGACTGCTACGCTGGACTCGCCGATTCCGCCGGATGCGACCGCAAGCTCAACATCGACTCCTTCAGCGACGCGAGAGGACGCCCAATTCGCGACGCTGGAATCGACAGAAACGGCGACGCTTGATGCTGTGCAGTTCGACGCGACTGCCACGCCGATTCCGCTAGCGGCAACCGCAAGCTCAACACCCACTCCGCCAGCGCCGGTAGATGCAGCCCAAATCGCGACGCTGGAATTGACTGAATCGGTGACGCTCGATGCTGTCCAGCTCAGCGCGACTGCCACGCTGGAGACGCAGATTCCGCCCGTCGCAACTGCGAGCCAAACATCTGCTCCGCCAGCGACGCGAGACGGCACCCAAATTGCAACGCTGGAATCGACTGAATCGGCAACGCTCGATGCCGTCCAGCTCGACGCAACTGCTACACTAGAGACACCGATTCCGCTGGCGGCAACCGCAAGCTCAACACCCACTCCGCCAGCGCCGCTAGATGCAGCCCAAATCGCGACGCTGGAATCGACAGAAGCGGCGACGCTCGATGCTGTCCAGGTAAGCGCGACTGCTACGCTGGACAGGCCGATTCCGCCAGCGACGGCCGAAGCGCAAACCACAGAAGTCGCCCAAATCGCGTCGCTGGAATTGACAGAAACGGCGACGCTCGACGCTGTCCAGGTAAGCGCGACTGCTACGCTAGAGACGCAGATTCCGCCAGCGACGGCCGAAGCGCAAACCACAGAAGTCGCCCAAATCGCGACCCTGGAATCGACAGAACCGGCGACGCTCGATGCTGTGCAGCTCAAGGCGACTGCCACGCTAGAGACGCAGATTCCGCCAGCGACGACCGAAGCACAAGCCACAGAAGTCGCCCAAATCGCGGCGCTGGAATTGACTGAAACGGCGACGCTCGATGCTGTGCAGCTCGACGCGACCGCCACCGAGACGCCCTTGCCCTTCGCCTTTGCGTATTTGATCCCGACGCCCACCGCCCCGGGCGCTCCCGCAGCGCCTACAATAGATTGCCAACCGGCTGAAGCCTGGCTGCCATACACGGCGCAAACCGGCGACACCCTGCTAGCCCTGGCGATCGCCGCCGACGCAAGCCTGCTGGAGCTCCAGAAGGGCAACTGCTTTAAGCCGATACGCGGGCTTATCGTGGGCGAAACCGTGCGCGTGCCACGAGCGCCTCGCTTGCCCATCGCGCGCTATGCCATGCTGTCAGAAGACCCGCCGGGCGCGCCCATTGGCTGCCACGACGAGACCGCTCGCATCGACTCGCCAGCCGCCGGCACGATTAATGGAGGCATCTTCGCCTTGACGGGCAATGTCGAGATTCCGCCGGGCGGGAGCTATCGCATCGCCGTCAAGCCCGCGTGGTCGGATGATTTTCATACGCTGTACGAGGGCGAGCGGCAAGCGGGCGAAGACGCGCTAGGCTTGATTAACAGCGAGATATTCGGGCCAGGTCCGCAGCGGATTCGGCTGCAGGCGCTGGACCACGAGGGCAGACGGATCGAGAACGGAATCTGCGAGATTCCAGTGGTTTTCGCCGCGCCCTAAGCCAGCCAGGAGAGAGCGCCCCATGTTCGCGACGCGCAAGCCATGGTCAAGCCAGCGATGAGCCGCCTCCTGCGTCGCTTGGCGACGGCGCTTGGGTTTGGCGCGCTGCTGCTGCTGGGGATTGCGCTCGCCTGGACACTGACTCGCATCGCCGCATTCAGCAATCCCGCTCAAGAAGCCGCCCTCACCACCGAGGCGCGCTCGGCACATTATCGCGAGACAGCGACCGCGCTGAATGTAGACGTGGGCGCCGGCCTCCGCCATTACGACCAGACCGTTCTATTGCAGCAGCGACAGCCCACAGACGCGACATCGACCGCAACTCAGGAGCCGCCCCCGACGGACGCGCCGCCGAGCTCGGCCACGCCAGAAGCCATCAGCCTGCCCAAGCTGCTGCTGCCGCAGGCCGCCAACGCGGGCAAACGGATGGCAGGCACGCGCGTCCCGCCACAAGCGCCCCCCCTGCGCCGCGAGCACAGCCTGGTCAATATCGCGCTCCTCGGCAGCGATGACGAACTGACCGACGACAGCTTCATCCGCACCGACACCATGATCGTCGTGTCGCTGAACCTGGACACGGGCACGATCGCCATGCTCAGTCTGCCGCGCGATCTCTTCGTCTATTTGCCGCATGGCAACATGGGCAGGCTGAACACCGCCTTTGGCATCGGCGCGATGAATGGCTGGGACCCAGGCGGCGGCTTCGGCCTGCTGCGCCAGACCTTGTTCTACAATTTCGGCCTCAATGTGCACTATTACGCCCGCGTCAATTTCTCGAGCTTTGAATCCATCATCGACCGGCTGGGCGGCGTCGATATCGCCGTCGACTGCGCCTACAAAGATTATTACCCCGTCAATCGCGGCGAAGGCGAGCCCCTCGAATATCGCTGGCGCGAGCTGCCGGTCGGCTATTACCGATTCGATGGCTTCGACGCTCTCTGGTACGCCCGCACCCGCCGCTACACCGATGACTTCGACCGCGGCCGCCGGCATCAGCAGCTGCTGCGGGCAATCTGGCGCCAGGTCCGCGCTCAGGGGCTCATCGCGACCGTGCCGCAGCTTTGGCGCGAGCTGATCGACCTGGTCGATACGGATATTCCATTCGATTTGGCGCTGCGCCTGCTGCCCCATCTCATCGACCTGGAGCTGAGCGAAATCGAGAATTTCACCTTGCTGAAAATTGTCCATACGACGCGCTGGAAGACGCCCGACGGCGCCGAGGTGCTGCTGCCCAATGAAGAAGCCGTGGCGCGGCTGATGCAAGACTTTTACACGCCGCCTTCGCCCTATCAGACAGCCCTGCGCGGTCCTTCGATCGGCGTCTACAATGGCAGCGGACAAGAGAATTGGGACATCGTCGCCAGCGAGCGCCTTCGCTGGAGCGGCTACAACGCGGTCGCCTTGGGCGCGTCGGTCGATGCAGGGGAATACCCGTCGAATGTCTTGCGCGACTATGTTGGCAGCGAGAAAGGCAGCCCCGTGCCCGGCCTCCTCGAGGCGCTGAACATGACTGAAGACCAGGTCGAGCGCGCGCCGGCCGCCAAACGCGATTACGATTACGCCGTCGTCATCGGCCGCGATTACGAAAGCTGCACTTTCGGCGTGCTCCCCATTAACCGCTGAAGGCTTTCCGGCGCAGTCATATAGTCGACAGAAATTTGGCAAGCGGCGGATTCTGTGTTATGCTACTTTGGAAGACGGGGTATGGCGCAGTCCGGCTAGCGCGCTTGCATGGGGTGTAAGAGGTCCCCGGTTCGAATCCGGGTACCCCGACAGCCGAAAGGGAGGCTCACGATTTCGTGGGCTTTTTCATTAGTGATTTCGCGCGAAAGGAAGCCACCATGCCCCAGGCGATTCGGTTGACGGAGCTGGCAAGCTGCGCCGGTTGAGCCTCCAAGCTCAGCCCGAGCGAATTGACGCAGGTCTTGCGTCCTCTAAGCGCGATCTATCAACAAGGCGAATACGCCGAAGTCTTGGTCGGCCTGGCGCAGCCGGACGATGCCGCCGTCTACCAGCTGGACGGGGAGCGCGCCATCATTTCCACAACGGATTTCTTCCCGCCGGTGGTTGACGATCCTTACGATTTTGGCGCCATCGCCGCCGCGAACGCCCTCAGCGATGTGTATGCCATGGGCGGGCGTCCCTTGCTGGCCATCAATCTGGTCGCTTTCCCGGAAGATCTGGACAAGGGAATCCTTTCCGAGATTCTGCGGGGCGGGGCGGAGACGGTGAAAGCGGCGGGCGCGGTCATCGCCGGCGGCCACTCCATCACCGACGCCGAGCCCAAATACGGTCTGTGCGTCACGGGCGAGGTCGACCCGGCCCGCATCATTCGCAAGTCGGGCGCGCGCGCCGGCGACCAACTCATCCTCAGCAAAGCGCTCGGCACGGGCCTCATCACCACAGCGCACAAACGCGACCTGGCCTCTGCCGAGCAAGTCGACGCGGCCGTGCGGTCCATGGCGCGCTTGAACCGCGTCGCAGCCGAGCTGGCGCAAACGCACGGCATCCATGCCATGACCGACATCACCGGTTTCGGCTTGGCTGGCCATGCCTTGGAGATGGCGCGGGCCGGTCGCGTCTCGTTTGAAGTGCAGTGGTCTCGCGTTCAGCTGTTGCCGGGCGCGGAAGCTTTCGCGGAGGCGGGAGTATTCCCCGGCGGCATGGCGCGCAACCGCGAACATTTCTCGCAATGGGTCCGGCTGGACGACGATCTGCCGGATTATCAGCGCGGCTTGCTCTATGACCCGCAGACATCGGGCGGCTTGCTGATGGCGGCGCCGGCTGACAAGGCAGGGGCGCTCCTGGCGGACCTTCGCGCGGCGGGTGAATCTGCCTTCAATATCGGCGAAGTACTGGCTGGGCCCGGGCAGCTTGTGCTGCGCGCCTAAACGGCTGCCGCTGTCGGAATCAAGTCGAGATTCCGGCCAACTTTCTCAAAAGCCTCCAAAGCCCGGTCCAGATGATGCTGCCGGTGCGTGGCGATGTAGCTGGTGCGCAGCAGCGACTGGTTGGGCGGGGTCGCCGGCGGCACGACCGGGTTGGTGTAGACGCCCTCTTCAATGAGCGCCGCCCAGGTCAAGCCGGTGCGGAATTTCTCGCCAATCTTGACGGGGATGATTGGCGTCTGGCTGTTGAATGTGTCGTAGCCCAAAGCTTTCAGGCCGCGGCGCATGTATTCGGCGTTCTTCCATACCTGCTGGACATGCTCGGGCTCGCTGAGGATGATATCCAGCGCCGCCAACACAGCTGCCAGATTGGGCGCGGGCAATGCCGCCGAGAAAATCAGGGAGCGGGCGTGATGCTGCACATAATGGATGACATCGGCGGAGCCAGCGATGAAGCCGCCGATCGAGGCAAAGCTCTTGCTGAAAGTGCCCATGATGAGATCGACTTGGTCGGTCAAGCCGAAATGGGCGGAAGTGCCGCGGCCGCCGCCGGCCATGCCGATGCCATGCGCGTCATCGACCAGCAAACGCGCCTTGTATCGCTGGCACACTTCCACGATCTGTGGCAAGGGCGCGAAATCGCCACCCATGCTGTACACGCCGTCTACGATGACCAGCTTGCCGGCTTCGTCGGGGACGCGGCTCAACACCCGTTCCAGGTCGTCGATGTCATTGTGCTTGAAACGCTTCATCTGACCGCGCGACATGGCGACGCCATCGACCAGGCAGGCATGGGCGTCTTTGTCCAGGATGGCCACATCGTTCTTGCCAAGCAAGGCGGAGACCGTGCCCAGGTTCGTCTGATAACCGGTAGCGAAGACCAATGCCGCTTCCTTGCCAACGAATTCCGCCAGTCTGCGATCGGCTTCCAGGTGCAGCTCCAGCGTGCCATTGAGAAAGCGCGAGCCGGTGACGCTGGTGCCGTGGCGGCGGGTCGCTTCAATGGCTGCCTCGCGGACGCGCTCGTCGGTCGTCAGTCCCAGATAATTGTTGGAGCCCAGCATCACGACATTCTTGTCTTCGAATGTGGCGGTCGTGCCTTCAGAATCGCTGAGGGCGCGGAAGAATGGGTAGATCCCCATCGCCATCGCGTCTTTCGCCAGCGTAAAGCCAGAGATCTTGTCGAATAGATCGGCCACTGCTCACTCCTGGATCATCCGCGGCGCGCGACTTTGGCGGCGGGTCGCCCATAAGCGCCGAGTCTAACAGGGGGAGGGGGTAATAACAATGCGCACTTATCGCTGGCGCGGGCTCTTTTTCTCGCGAATCCTGGCTTGCGCGGCGGCGGCGGCGCGGTGTACAATGCGGGCAATTGGCAGGCGCGTACGCGGGGTAGACCATGTCCAGCTTGACGATTCGTAGACTCATCGTGTGGGTAGTGTCCATGATTCTGGGCTTGGCGGCGGGCTACGCCATCATCACGGTCGGCTTCGACATGCTCCCGCTCTTCAGCGCCGTGCAAACGCCTCAGGGCGTCTCCATTGAAGAATACGGCATGCTTTACTACCTCTTCACCGCCATCCCGATCGGCCTGGTCTTTGTGATCTGGCTGGACGCTTTCATGGACACGCGCATCCTGCCTGACTAGATTCGGCACAGTGGCGCGTCCCGATTTCAGGCTCTCGCGCTCCTTTGCCGCGTTTCCGATTCTTCTGCGAATGATAGGCTTCGCAAGCCCGCTGATAGCTTTTGCAAGCCGGCCGCTACTACGCTACGAGCATGGATTCACCACGACGCGCGACGCTTTCGGGCTTCTATCGCAAGACCCTGCAAGAGCGGCAAGCCATCGCGGCTGACTGGGCCGGGCTGGGCCTCGAGGATCTGGGCGCGCTATCTGAGGGCGGGCTCGGGCTGGCTCAGGCCGATCTCATGATCGAGAATGTCATCGGCCGCTACAGCTTGCCCTTCGCGCTGGCGACAAATTTTCTCATCAATGGGCGCGACTATCTGCTGCCCATGGTCATTGAAGAGCCGTCGGTGGTCGCCGCCTGTAGCTACGCCGCCAAACAGTTTCGGGCAGGGGGCGGTTTCGTCGCCAGCAGCGATCCGCCCGTCATGATCGGCCAGCTTCAGTTGCTGGACCTCGAAGACCTGGACGCTGCGATCCAGTGTGTGCAGGCGAATAAAGAAGATATTCTGGACCGGGCGAACGAGCGCGCTGGCAGCATTGTCGACCGCGGCGGCGGCGCCCTGGGCCTGGAGTTTCGCCCGCTGCGCGACACGCCAGTCGGCGACATGCTGATCCTGCATTTGCTCTTCGACACGCGCGACGCAATGGGCGCCAACGCCATCAACAGCGCGCTGGAGCATATCGCGCCGTTGATCGAAGACCTCAGCGGCGGGCGCGTCAACCTGCGCATTTTGAGCAATCTCTGCGATCGGCGGCTCGCGAGAGCCAGTGGCGCAATCCCGCGTGATTCGCTGGCGACGGAGGAGACGAGCGGCGCGCAAGTGGCTGAGCGCATCGTCGAGGCCTCCGTCTTCGCTGAGCGCGATCCTTACCGGGCGGCGACTCACAACAAAGGCGTCATGAATGGCATCGACGCTTTGGTCATGGCGACTGGCAACGACTGGCGCGCTGTTGAAGCCGGCGCCCATGCCTACGCCGCCAGAGACGGGCGCTACGGCAGTTTGACGCGCTGGCGCATTGACGAGCGCGGCGATTTGCGCGGCGAGATCGCGTTGCCGCTGGCTTTGGGAGTGGTCGGCGGCGCGACTCGAGTCCAAGGCGCCGCCCGGACCGCGCTCAAGCTGCTTGGCATCAATTCAGCGCGGACGCTGGCGGAGGTTGCGGCGGCGCTCGGCCTGGCGCAGAACTTCGCTGCCTTGCGCGCGCTGGCGACCGAGGGCATTCAGAGCGGGCACATGCGCATGCACGCCCGGCAACTCGCGCTGGCGGCGGGCGCGACCAAATCCGAGGCTTTGCGCATCGCCCAAGCCATGATCGACGCGGGCGAGATCCGTCTGGAGCGCGCCAAAGCGCTGCTCCGTAGCGAAAGGCAAAGCGCATGAGCGGCGAATCTCGCTGGCTGATGCAGCCGGACAAGGCGGTCGGCATCGTCGGCTATGGCGCGTATATCCCGCGCTATCGCTTGCCCGGCGACGAGATCGCGCGAGTCTGGACGGGCGGGGCGGGCGGCCTCCCCATCCGCGAGAAAGCGGTCGCCGGGCTGGATGAGGATGTCATCACCATGTCCATCGAGGCGGCTCGCAACGCGATTCAATCCGCCGGCCTCAACCCAACCGATATACGCGCGGTCTGGGTGGGCAGCGAGAGCCACCCCTACGCCGTCAAGCCCTCCAGCACCATCGTCGCGGAGAGCATCGGCGCGTCGCCCAATATCCAGGCGGCCGACTGGGAGTTCGCTTGCAAAGCCGGCACCGAAGCCGTGCAAGCCGCGATTGGCCAGGTAGGCAGCGGGATGGCGCGTTACATCCTCGGCATCGGCATGGACACTGCTCAAGGCCGGCCCGGCGACGCCTTGGAATACACGGCCGGCTGTGGCGGGGCCGCTTTCCTGATTGGTCCCGCCGAAGAGAGCCTGGCGGTCTACCAAGGCAGCTACAGTTATGTGACGGACACGCCCGATTTCTGGCGGCGAGCTGGCGAGACTTACCCCAGTCATGGCGACCGCTTCACGGGCGAGCCGGCTTATTTCGCGCATACGGTGACGGCCGCGACCAAACTGATGGAGATGATGGGCAGCGACGCCGCGAGCTACGATTACGCCGTCTTCCACCAGCCAAATGTCAAATTCCCCAGCCGCGCCGCCAGGATCCTCGGTTTCAGCGCTGAACAGATCGCGCCCGGCTTGCTGGCGAACGAGATCGGCAATGTCTATTCCGGCTCCTGCATGCTGGGGCTGACCGCCATCCTGGATCTGGCTCAGCCCGACGACCGCATCCTCATGGTGAGCTACGGCAGCGGCGCTGGCTCGGACGCTTTCGATCTGCGGGTGACGGAGCGCGTCAAGCGGCGATCAAGGGGCGCGCCGCGGACCAGCGACTACATCGCGCGGCGCAGCCAAATCGATTACGGCGCGTATGTGCGCATGCGCGACAAACTGAAGGAATAGCCGATGAAGAGCGTATCCATCGCGGGCGCGGGCATGATCCCGGTCGGCGAGCACTGGACGCGGAGTCTGGTCGACCTGGCGGAGGAGGCGGCGCGGCTGGCAATGCGCGACGCGGCTGTCCTGGAGGTCGACGCGCTGTTCGTCGCCAACGCCTATGGCGCGGTCTTCAATCAGCAGACGCAACTGGGCAGCTTGGTGGCCAGTCGGCTGGGGCTGTTTGGCGCGGAAGCCAGTTCTTGCGAAGCCGGCGAGGCCTCGGGCGGATGCGCGCTGCGGCTGGCGGCGCTCGCGGTCGCATCCGGCGCGATTCGATCCGCATTGGTCCTTGGCGCGGAGAAAGCCACCGACATCGTTGGCTCGGCGCGGGTGGCCGCTCGCGCCGTCAGTCTGGACGCGGAATACGAGGCCGATCATGGCGCGACGCTGACGGCGATGGCGGGCTTGCTGATGCGGCGCTACATGCGCGAATACGAGCTGGACCTGGCGGACTTCGAGGGCTTCAGCCTCAACGCGCATCGCAACGGCGCCAAGAACCCCTGCGCGATGTACCGCAATCGGCTGCGGCAGGGCGCCTTTGCCAATGCGCCGATGCTGGCCGACCCGGTGAGCCTGTTTGACAGCGCGCCCGATGGCGACGGCGCAGCGGCGCTTGTCTTGACGGCGGCCGACCTGGCGGAGGATCTGGTTCCGAATCCCGTCCAGATCCGCGGCAGCGCGATCGCCACCGACAGCCTGGCGCTGCAAGATCGAGAAGATCCATTGCGCCTGCAAGCCGTTTCGCTGTCGACCGAGCGTTGCCTGGAGCGCGCCGGCATGACCGTCGCCGATATCGACGCCATGGAGCTGCACGACGCTTACACCGCGCTCACGGCGCTCAGCCTGGAGGCGATCGGCTGCAGCGGGCCGGGGCGCGGTTGGGCCTGGGCGCGGGACGCGGGCTCGGCGATCGCCCTGGACGGCAAGCTGCCCCTCAGCGCTTTCGGCGGGCTCAAGAGTCGCGGCAATCCAGCCGGGGCGACCGGTCTCTACCAAGCGGTGGAGGCGACCTTGCAGCTGCGCGGGGAAGCCGGCGCCAACCAAATCGCGGGCGCGCGGCGCATCCTGATCCAGAACATCGGCGGTCTCGGCGCGACAGTCGCGACGCACATCCTGAGCGCCAGCGCCGATTGAGCTGATAGGCTCTGCAAGTGGCAAAGGCAATCAAGATAGCTTTTGATAGCTGGCGCTGCCTAAGCTGAACGCATCTTGACGCGGGCGCCAGCGTGGCGGAGGAGCGGATCGATGCAAGTGGCGAAATACTGGCGAAACCGGCGGCTGCGCTACCGTCTGCTGCGCGCCAAACGGAGCGCCGCGCAAGACCGTCAGCGGCCCGCCCCCAATGGCAGCGAAAGAGCGCCCCTGGCCCGGCAAGCGGAAACGCGACTCCGGGAAATCGCCTGATGGCGGACCATGCCAGCGACGCTCGCCCGCCACGCGCCACCCTCTACAGCTACACGGTCGTGCGGGAGCCCGCTCAAGGCTTCGAGACGCAGGCGCCATTTTATTTGGCATTGCTGCGGCTGGCCGATGGCGACCTGATCACGGCGCAGCTCACCGATATTGAGAGCGAGCCGGCAATTGGCGACGAGATGGAAATGGTAACTCGCAAGCTCCGCGCCGATGGCGAACGCGGCATGATCGTCTATGGCTACAAATTTCGACCGCCGCTCCCATGAGCCGGGGCGGCAGCGCGAGGGAAAACGAAAAGAGCCACTGCAAAGCGGCTCTTTCGCTTTTTCGGGTTGCTGCGCGGGCCCCGCTTTACATCGACACTTTGGCTTTGGAGTCGTAAGCCAGCGACATTTCGGAGTTGGTGTCGAAGAGGTGGATGTTATCCAGGTTGAAGGTCACATCCATCGACTCGCCGACGGTGGCGCCGGTGCGCGGGTCGGTGCGGGCGATGAAATTCTTGCCGCCATTTTCCAGGTAGATGATGACTTCGTTGCCCATCTGCTCGACCACCTCGACATTGGAGTTGAGGTTGGCGGGGATGATGCCCTGGGGCAAGAAGCTGGAGTCGTGGATGTCTTCGGGGCGGATGCCGCAGATGACTTCCATGCCGACATGGCTGCGGAAGGCTTCAGATTTACTGGCGGGCACTTGCAGGGAGAAGGCGCCCGTATCCACCACCAAGCCGTCGTCGCCTTCTTTCAGCGTGGCGTCGAAGAAGTTCATCGACGGGCTGCCGATGAAACCGGCGACGAAGACATTGTGCGGGTTGTGATACAGGTTAAAGGGCGAGTCGATCTGCTGGAGCTTGCCCTCGTTCAAGACGCAGATGCGGGTCCCCATCGTCATCGCCTCGACCTGGTCGTGCGTGACATAGATGAAGGTCGTCTCCAGGCGCTGGTGCAGGCGGCTGATGAAAGAACGGGCTTCCACGCGCAGCTTGGCGTCCAGGTTGGAGAGCGGCTCGTCCATCAAGAAGACGGCCGGCTCGCGCACGATGGCACGGCCAACGGCGACGCGCTGGCGCTGCCCGCCAGAGAGCTGCCGCGGGCGCCGATCAAGCAAGTGGCCGATGCCCAGCTCGTTCGCCGCTTCGTTGACGCGCTCGTCGATGATTTTCTTCGGCGTTTTGCGCAGCTTCAAGCCGAAAGCCATGTTATCATAGACGGTCATGTGCGGGTACAGCGCGTAGCTCTGGAAGACCATCGCCACATCGCGATCTTTGGGCGCTACATTGTTGACGACGCGGTCGCCAATCAGGATCTCGCCCTCGGTAATCTCTTCCAGGCCCGCGAGCATTCTCAGGCTGGTCGATTTGCCGCAGCCCGAAGGACCGACGAAGACGAGGAACTCCTTGTCTTGAACATCGATGGTCAGGTCGGTTACCACCCGCTGATCACCGAAGTCCTTTGAAACATGATTGAATGTCACACCAGCCATTGGAACCTCCACTCGAATTGGACGCTGGACGCGAATACTGGTACAAGTTGCACAAATATCTTACTTGACAGCAAGATTGATTTGTAGCCGCAATTATAATCGCATTTTCAGAATTTGCAAAAGGTTCGCGCCAATCTCGTAAAATTCATGTAAATTGGCGCGCCAGACGGGGGACAGATGCCCGATAACCCAAACGCCGAGATCGTCGCCATCGGCACGGAGCTGCTGCTGGGCGAGATCACCGACACCAATTCCGTCTACCTGGCGCGGCAGCTGCGCGATATTGGCGTCAACATCTTCTACATGACCACCGTCGGCGATAACCGGCAGCGCATCGCCGACGCCATCCGCGCGGCCCTCGATCGGGCGGAAGTCGTCATCACCACCGGCGGCCTCGGCCCCACAGTGGACGACATGACCCGGCAAGCCGTCTGCGACAGTTTGCAGCGCGCGCTGGAGTTTCATCAAGCGCTCTACGACGGCATTGCCGAGCGCTTCCGCGGCTTTGGCGTGGAGATGACCGCGAACAACCGGCAGCAGGCTTATTTGCCCGGCGGCGCCATCTTGGTGGAAAACCCGGTCGGCACAGCGCCGGCCTTCATCGTCGAGTCCGACCGCGGCGTCGTCATCAGCCTGCCCGGCGTCCCGCGCGAAATGAAGTACCTGATGACCGAGTCGATCATGCCCTATCTGCTGCGCAAATACGAGCTCGGCGTCATCGTGGCGCGCACGCTGCGCACGGCCGGCATCGGCGAGAGCTCGCTGGACGACAAGATCGGCGCGGATATCCTGGGCGAGCGCAACCCGAGCGTCGGCCTGGCGGCGCATCATGGCTGCGTCGATGTTCGCCTCACCGCCAAAGCCGACAGCCGGGCGGAAGCGCTGACTCTGCTGGATGGCATGCAAGCGCGTTTGATGGAGCGCGTCGGCGAGGATGTCTTCGGCATCGACGACGATACCCTGGAAGCGGTCTTGCAACGGCAGCTGCAAAGTCACGGGCAATCCGTCTACGCCCTTGAAGCTGGACTGCCCGGTCTCATCAGCGGCGGCCTGAGCGAGGCTGGCGACAAGACCCGCGCCGAACTGTACGACAGCCCGCGGCAGGCACTGGAGCGCTACAAGCTGAATGCAGCGGAAAAGAGCCTGCGAGAGCGCGCCGTGGAGCTCGCCAAGATCCTGCGCCGGCGGGAAAATGTCGACGCCGCCATCGTCGTCTTGAGCGAGCCCGATCTGGACGAAAACGCCGATGTGGAACAGGGCAGCGCCGTCGCCATTGCCACCAAGGCGGCGACGCGCTATCGGGTTTACGGTTTCGGGACGGGCTCCAGCCTGGCTCGGGACTGGATCTCGCGCTGGGGCTTGGCGAGCTTGTGGCGCATGCTGAAAGAAGAGCGGAGCGCCGGCCCGGCTTGAAGCCCTACTCGTCCAGGCTGAGCAGCGCCATGAAGGCGGCTTGCGGCACTTCCACCGCGCCGATCATCTTCATGCGCTTCTTGCCCTTCTTCTGCCGCTCCAGCAGCTTTTTCTTGCGCGTCACATCACCGCCATAACACTTGGCCAGCACATCCTTGCGCAGCGCCTTCACATTCGCGCGGGAGATCACCCGCTTGCCGATGGCGGCCTGCACCGGCACTGTGAACATCTGCCGCGGAATGAGCGCTTTGAGCCGGCTCACCAGGCGCTGCCCGCGATGGTAAGCGTCGTCGCGGTGACAGATCATCGCCAGCGCGTCCACCGGATCTTCATTGACCAGCACATCCACCTTGACCAGGTCGCCGGCGCGATACTCGTGAAACTGGTAATCCAGGCTGGCGTAGCCTTGAGTCGCGCTTTTGAGCTTGTCGTAGAAATCGATGATGATCTCCGACAGCGGGATCTCGAAGTGCAGGATGACCCGGGTGGCGTCCAGATACTCGGTCGTGTCGTAGACGCCGCGCTTCTTGATTACCAGGTCCATCACCGCGCCAATGTAGCGCTGCGGCGCGTAAATCTGGATCTTCATCCAGGGCTCTTGCACCTCGTCGACCAGGTTCTCGTCCGGCAGCTGCGCCGGGCTGTCGACAAGCGCTGTCTTGCCGTCGCGCTGGAGCACGCGATACTCGACGCTGGGCGCGGTCGCCAGGATGTCCAGATCGTATTCGCGTTCCAGCCGCTCCTGGAAAATCTCCATGTGAAACAGACCGAGGAAGCCGGCGCGAAAGCCGAAATTGAGCGCTTGCGAAGTCTCTGGCTCGTAGACCAGGGCGGCGTCGTTGAGCTGCAGCTTCTCCAGGGCGTCGCGCAGGTCGGCGTAGTCTTCGTTGTTGGCGGGGTAGATGCCGGCGAATACCATCGGTTTCACCTGCTGATAGCCGGGCAGCGCTTCGCTGGCGCCATGCCGAGCCAGGGTGACGGTATCGCCGACGCGGCATTCCTGCACCGATTTCAGGCCAGTCGCGATGTAACCGACTTCGCCGGCGGACAGCCGCCCGGTCGCCCGCATGACGGGATCAAAGACGCCGATCTCCACCGGCTCGAAGCGGGCTTCGGTGGCGAAAAGCCGCAGCATGTCGCGGGCGGCGACGCTGCCGTCCACCACCCGCACATACGCGATGACGCCTTTGTAGACATCGTAATGCGAATCGAAGACGAGGGCGCGCAGAGCCTGGCTGCTGTCGGTCGTCGGCGGTGGCGCTTCGACAATGACGCGCTCCAGCACTTCGCGGACGCCCCTGCCATTCTTGGCGGAGATCCGCGGCATCGTGTCGGCGGGCGCGCCCAGCAGCTCGCCAACTTCTCGGGCGACTTCATCCGGCTGGGCCGCGGGCAGATCGATCTTGTTGATGACCGGGATTATCTCCAGGTCCTGCTCCAAAGCCAGGTAGACATTGGACAGGGTCTGCGCCTCGATGCCCTGGCTGGCGTCGACGACCAGGACAGCGCCCTCGCAGGCTTGCAGCGCGCGGCTGACTTCGTAAGTGAAGTCGACATGGCCCGGCGTGTCGATCAAGTTGATGGTGTAAGTCGCGCCGTCGCCGGACTCGTATCGCATGCGCACGGCCGAGGCCTTAATGGTGACGCCGCGCTCGCGTTCCAATGCCATGCTGTCCAGCAGCTGCTCCTGCATGTCGCGGGCGCTGACGGTGTTCGTGAGTTCCAGCATACGATCGGCCAGGGTGCTCTTGCCGTGATCGACATGGGCGATGATGCAGAAGTTGCGGATGGTTTCGATGCTCATGGCCAGCCATTCATGCGGGTTCCGCCTCTATTATGAAACATTGAGCGAACTTGGAGTAGGGCAGGCTGGACGAACTAGGAAGTGAGCGCTTCAATCTTCGCGCGCAGCGGTCGCTCGTCGCCATTCAGGCTCAGCCGCATGAGAAACTCCACATTGCCCTTGGCGCCGGTGATGGGCGAGCGGATGAGATCGCGCGGGGCAATGCCCAGCTGGCCGGCGAAACGCGCCGCCTCCAGCAGCACGCGTCGATGCGTCGCCGGGTCGCGCACGATGCCGCCTTTGCCCACATCGCGCCGGCCGGCCTCAAACTGCGGCTTCACCAAGGCGACCATGTCCGCTTCGGCAGCGGCGACTCGCTTGGCGGCGGGCAAAATCAATCGCAGCGAAATGAAGGACACATCGATGACGACCAGGCTCGGCGCTTGCGGCAGGCTCTCCAGGTAACGCGCGTTCGTGCCTTCCAGCGGCACGACCCGCTCGTCCTGGCGCAGACGATAATCGAGGATGCCCCGTCCCACATCAATGGCGTAGACACGCGCCGCCCCGCGCTGCAGCAGGCAATCGGTGAAGCCGCCGGAGCTGGCGCCGATATCCGCGCAGATTCGGCCCGCCGGGTCGATCCCGAAAGCGTCCAGAGCCGCCTCCAGCTTAAGGCCGCCGCGCCCGACATAAGGCGGTTTCCGCTTGAGCGCGATCCGGTCGTCTTGCCGCGCCATCGTCCCCGGTTTGTCGACGAGACGACCGCTGAGCGAAACTTCGCCCGCCATGATCATGGCGGCCGCCTTGCTGCGCGTGGGCGCCAATGACCGCTCCACCAGCAGCCGATCCAGCCGCAGTTTGCCCGCCATCAGCCCCGCGCCAGCTCGATCGTGATATCGGCGAAGGGCTGGTCCGCGCCAAACTGAAAGCCGTCCGCCGCCAGCGGGATAAAGCCGTCCGTTTCAATGACCACGCTGTAGGGCGTGTCGTAGGCGAGGGGAAGCGCGAATTGAAAGTCGCCATTGCGGTCGCTGGTCGCCAGAGCGTAAACCTGGTCGCCGCGCCATTCGAATTCCTCCGCGGTGAACTCCGCGCTGATCAAGACGATGGCGACGCTGGGGACGCCGCGCCCGGTCGCCGCGTCAAGCACCCTGCCCGAGAGGACCGTCCCCTCGTACTGCGCCAAGCGGTCGATTGGCAGCTGGCCGATGCCGACGATGGCTTCCGCCTCGACCAGCTGCAAGCCGTTGACCAGCAGCTGCAGCTTGTAATTGCCGTCCGGCGGGTTCGCCAGCGCCAAGGTGAAATCCGAACCCGATTCCAGGCTCTGCCAAGGCGCCGCCGTCTGATAGAAGACTTGATCGTCCACCAGCCAGCGCAGAGTCCAGGGCGTGCCAGCCGCGATTCGCCGCCAGTCAAAAAGGGCGTAAAGCGCCGCGACGCCGCCGGGGAAACTGGAAGCCGCCTGAGCCCGCCGCGCCGATACCGGGTCGCCGGCGACGCTGTAGCGGACATTGCTAAAGATGTCCGGCAGGGGACCGCGCTGTTCGCCGGCGACGACGAAATCCGAAGTCGCTGAAAGCGCGCCCGCCACATACAGCTCCAAACGGTAAAAGCCGGGCAGCAAGCCGCCTTGGGGCTGGACGCTGATGACCTTGGAGCCTTGCGCGCCATCGCTCCAGCGGTCTTGGGCGCGCGCGAATTCCGCCCCGCTGAAATACCAAATGGCTGCCCAGTCGACGCCGTCCGCCATGTTGGCGAAGAGAAAACGCGCCGACGCGATCGCGCCGACTGGCAGAATCGAGCCATTGCCGGCCAGCATGCCGTCGCCTGTCAAAATGCCGAAGACGATGTCGCTGAATTGACCGGCGCCACGTGGCTCGCCGCCGATGACGATGCGCTGGCTGGCGGCCGCCGCGCCATCGACCAGGAGGGTGAACTCGTAGGCGCCATTCGCCCAGGCAAGGCCGCGGCTGCCGATGTGCCACAAACCGCGCTCTTGCCCGCTCCAGCGCACCGGCGGCAGGCTGAAGCTCTGTTCCGGCCGGCCGTCGCGGCTCACCCGCAATTCGTAGATCGTCTCCGGGGTCATGTTGTCGTAATCGAAGAAAAAATAGAGGCTGTTCGTATTCGCCGGCAACGAGCCCACCACGGTCGACGGCATGCGATCAACAATCGCCGGCGAGAATAACGGACGCGAAATCCTGGGCGGGTGCAGCGGCGGAGCGAGCTCGCCAGCCCCGCTGCTCTGCTCGACCTGCAGGCTGCGGCGCGCCCCGCGGATCAAGCTCTGCGCCAGCTGAATCGGGCGGATGGCGCTGATCGCTTCGCCAACGGGCACGCAGACATCGGCGCCGTCGACGCGGCCGTCGCGGTTGCTGTCGTCGATGACGCGGCAATTCTCGCCTTCGCCGGCGACTGGCGCGCTGGTCGGGACGCCAACGAGCTGGCCCGCGCTGTTGTAAGCGCCGCCGCCAGACATCGCGCCCGGGATCCGCGTCAGGGTTTTGAGCCAGGCCCGGCTGCCCCCGGCTGGCTCGGCGATGAAAGCGGCCGCCGTGCCACGAACGATGGCGACAGGCTCGTTGCCCAGGTCAGGGTAGCCGGCGAAGGCCAAGTTGTCGTCCAGGGCGACGCCGCCCGAGTCGCCGATGTCCGCGAATGGCAATATCGGCAAGTCGCCCGGCGCGATAAGCCTGCCATCCAGCTCGCGGGCGATGCGCAGAATGGCGATGTCCAGGCCAGCGTCCGCGCTGAAGATTTCGGCGCGATACTTGGGGACGGGCGGCTCGTCGAGCTCCACATTGAGCGACGCGATCAAGGTATCGCCATCGCAGCGGCGGCTTTGGAGCGCGCTGTGGGCGTTTGTCACAATGAGACCGTCGGCGCTGATGAGCGTGCCGCTGCTGACGCATTTCACGATGAGATCGCCCGCGCGGTCTTCCGCTTGGTAGATGAAGACGGTCGCCCGCTTGATCCGGTCGAAAGCGTCGTCGCTCTGCTGCGCCCGCAAGCTCATTGCCAGCAACAGCAGCAGCGCCAGAATCGGGAGTGTGCGCGATGCCCCAGGGCCGCGCATCAGATTTCGAGTCCCTGGATGAACCAGCGCAGGGTCTCCAACTCGCGATCGTAGACGCCGGCGTCGGCGCGGAAGGAGATGATCAAGGCTTGCCCGCGGCTGATCGTCAAGATGTCCAGGCCTCGCACGACCGACGACGCGCCCTCGAGGAATGGGCTGCTCTCGCGCGAAACAAAAGAATAGGCCATGGCCAGCGCTTCGGCGGCGTCTGGCAATTGGTAAGTCTCGTAGCCGAGCACGGCATAATCGACCAGGGATTGGGCGCGCCGCAGGTTCAGCCGATCCAGGACATTGCGCTCGCTCGTGTCCGGGCCGGCTGCCAGGGCGCTGACCTCGATGCTGGTGTGGTAGCCGCGGTGCGCCATGTCGCGGGCGCGGAAGATGAAATCGGGCGACTCTTCCAGCAGCCAGCGCGCCGGGTAACGCGCCGTGACGCCGGCTTCGCTGTTGCTGTACACGCTGGCGCGGTTGAGCGCGCGATCGCGCTGATTCAAGCCCAATGCCAAGCCCACCGCGATGACAATATAAGTCATGGCGACCGACCAGCGCTGACGCGGCGTGAACTGAACCGAAGGCGAGGCGCCCGTTTCAAATGCCATCGCGCCCTCCGCCAGGATACGCTTCGCGCTCGCGCCGCTCCGAGTTGTTATAGAGGAAGTAAGTCAAGCTCAAGCAAAGGAACAATACGGCGACAAGCGCCCCCAGCGCGAATAAGGGCCTGTCGAAGGCGCCCGCCGTCGTCAAGGTTCCGCTCTGCAAGCCACCCGCGAGGGTCAGCGCCAGGCCTGTGAAAAGTGCCGCGGCGACCACATGAAGCGGCAGCGTCAGCGGGTAGGCGTCGCCGAAACAAGACTCGGCCAGGCCCAGGGCGATGAACAAGCTCGAGGCGACCTGGGCGGTGAAGTGCGTCAGCAGCGTGATCGCCGCCGTGTCCCAGGTGGGCTGGATTCGCGCGATTGACATGAGACTCATGACCAGGCTGTAACCCAGGGCGCCCGCGAAGGCGTAGACGACGGCGTCGCCGCGTTGACGAAAAGACTGCGGATACACGATATAGCGCAGCGCCAGAAACTTCAGGCAGGCGTCGATCATGCCGGCGGTCAAGCTGTAGCCGATCAGACGCTGGACGACGGATTCGAGAGGCAGCCACTGGTCGACGCGAAAGAAATCTTCCAGCAAGGGCAAGCCAATCGCCGACGCCAGCAGCGCCGACGCCACCGCCACGCCCAGCAAAGGCCGCCTCGGCCTGGCGACGCGGAACTCCGGCCTCAGCGAAAGAAACAGCCAAAGCGCCAGCGGAAGCGCCACCAGGGCCCAAGCTGTTTCGCCTTGGAATTCGCGGGGCGCCACCGCCGAGATGGACGCCCCCGCCAAGACGAGCAGAAGCGTAAAGCCAGCCAGTCCGGCCGCCTGGAAGACGATGGGACGCCAGATCGGGGCATGGGCCGAATCCGGCTCGTCAGAGTGGTTTAGGCTGCGGATGTCGTCGTACATAGATTCTGCCGCAACACGCCCGTCAATTGCATTCGCCCGAAAACGCGCCCGCTATTCATACCTGGCGCGCCGTTTCGCCGCGGATGCGGGTGCCGATCTCGCGCCGCCGTAACAGCAGGTCCAGCAGGATCTCCGGCCGGTTGCCATTGGCGATGGTCACCGTCGCCGCCGGATTCGCCTTGGTCAATTCCATCATCGCTTCGACCTTGCCCAGCATGCCGCCGGTGACATCAACGCCGCTCGAGCCGCCCAGCGTGCCCGGCAGCGACGCCGGTTCAATCTCGGTGATCAACTCTCCGCGCGAGTCCAGCACGCCATCGACCTCGCCCAGCAGCACGATTTCGCGAGCGTCGAGTCGCGTCGCCAAGCGCACGAATAGAGCTTCGGTTGACACGATGGCGCCTCCCCGCGCTTCGTCCAGGGCGATGTCGCCGTGCGTCAGGGGCAGCATGCCCCGCTCCAAGGCCAGCTTCAGCGCGCGCTCGTCGAATGCCTCGACGCGCCCGTTACGCGCGATGAGAGTCGCCGACGGCTGAAAACGCATGGCGGGCAAATCCGCCGCCAGCAGCTCCCGCAGCAGCAGCAGACTGAGCTCCGCCGCGGCCGCGCCGACTCGCGCGAAACCCAGGCGATCGGCTTCGCTGAAGACGCCGCGATGGGTGTCGTGTTTGCGCGCCTCGACATGCCCGAATGAGCCGCTGCCGTGGCCGAGCACGATCGGACGCTCGTAGCCGGCGCGGCGCAAATCCGCCAGCTGCCGGGCGATGCTCCGCGCGACAGCCGGCCGAAATGAGCGGGCTTTGCGCTTGTCCGTGATGAGCGAGCCGCCCAGCTTAATCAGGCAGGTCATCAGCCGTCGTCCTTGTGCCAGCGGTCGTCGCGAATACGCGCTTTGCGCCCGCCTCCAGCAGTCTTTGCCGCACGAGTGGCTCGGAGACTTGGTCAACCAGCGCGATCATGCAGCCGCCCAAGCCGCCGCCACTGAGTTTTGCGCCAAGCGCGCCCGCCTCCAGCGCCGCCGCCACCAGCTTGTCCAGCGCTGCCGAAGACACTTCCAGCTGGCGCAGCAGAGCGTGATTCTGGCGCATCAAGGGGCCCAGCCGCGCCGCTTCGCCACTCTCGAGGCATGATCGGGCTTCCTTCACTATTGCGCCAATTTCCTCGAAAATGGCATTCGTCCGCGCCGGCCGCCGCTGCCGCAAGTCACGCACATGGGCGACGGCCGCTCGCGTGGAGGCGGCGATGCCCGTATCCGCCAGCAGCAGCCGCAAGCTCGTCCGAATCTCGACAAATTCCAGAGGATGCCCCTGCGCGAAATAGACCGGACGCTCGTAAACGACGACCGTGTTGTCGATGCCGCTGGGCGCGCCATGATGCAGCTTTTCGACTTCAAAGACAAGCGCGTTCAGCTCCGCCACGGGCAGGCAGGCGCCGCGCAAAGCCGCGATTGCTCTGCCCAAAGCCGCCGAGACGGCCGCGCCGCTGCCCAGGCCGCTGGCGATGGGTATGGCCGATTCCAGCCGAATCTCGCCCGTCGCCGCCGTCCAGTTCAGCCGCTCCAGCGTGAGCGCCGTCATCTTTCGCAGCGGGTCGCCGGTATCGCCGCTTTCAGCATCCCAGCGCATCGGCGGGCGGTCAAGGTCTTTCGCAATCACCGTCAAGGGCGCCGCGCCGCCTTTGGCAATGGCATGGACGCGGATCTGACTCAAGGGCAGCGCCAGGGCGGGCTGGCCGTGGACGACGGCGTGTTCGCCGACGAGGATGGCTTTGGCGGCCGCGCTGCGCATAAGGCTCATCGCGATTCTAGAGGGCGTAGAGAATCAGAAAATACGCCAGCGCCGCCAGCAGCAGGGTCGCCTGCAAGGGGCGATCGCCCAGCAGCACTTCATCGGGCGCACTGCCCTGCGCTTCAATGTGCATCAAGTAGAGATAACGGAACAAGCCGTACAAGACAAAGGGCACGGTGAGCAAGCCCAGGTTTTCGCCGCCGCGCACCATCGTGCCGGCTTCGACCGTGTACAGAATGTAGGTGATCGCCGTCGCCGAAGTCACGATGCGCAGCATGTCGTCGAGCAGCGGCAAGCTGTATTTTGCGAATATGGGGCGGGTCTCCTGCGCCGCCTCGCCCAGAGACGCCAGCTCTTGCCGCCGCTTGCCAATCACCAGAAACAGAGCCAGCAGACCGGCCGAGGTGTAGAGCCAGGGCGACAGGCTGACATTGATGACGATGCCGCCCGCCACCACCCGCAGCACGAAGCCGGCCGCCACCGCCAGCAAGTCCAGCAGCACAATCTGTTTTACATGGAGCGAATACGCGATCTGCAGCGCGAAGTAGATAAACAGCAGCAGCGCCAGGCTCGGCTCGAAGATCCAGGCGGCGCCGAGAACCGCCAGCGCCAGCGCGATCATGGCTGCCTTGGCTGCCGCTTCCGGCAATTCACCCGAGGCCAGGGGCCGCAGCCGCTTCGTGGGATGGCGCCGATCCGCCTCCAGATCCGCCAGGTCGTTGAAAATGTAGATGCAGCCGGAGGCGAGACTCAGCAGCCCGCAGCAGATGCAAACCCGGGCCAGCAAGTCCGCCTCGAAGAAATTAGCGCTGAAAACGATGGGCGGAAAGACAAAGAGCAGATTCTTCGTCCATTGCTGCGGGCGCATCGAGCGAATCAAGGCGCGCAGAACTGCCAAGCTCGTCTCCGGTTTCTTGCCGCTGGACAGGAACGCCGACGCGGCGATAATTGCCTGGGCTTCCCGCCGCTTGAATACAGGGCGAAGAGCGATGAATCACGACAGAAATATAGCGCGGGCGCGCGCTTATGCCAATATCGCGTTCATCAAGTATTGGGGCAACCGCGACCACCGCCTGCGCCTGCCCGCCAACGCCTCGCTGAGCATGAACCTGGCGAGCCTGCACGCGACAACCAGCGTCGAATGGACGCCCGGCCTGGATGCTGACCGCCTGCGCATCAACGGCTTCCCGGCCGATCCAAGCGCGAGCAAGCGCGTTTCCGAGCATTTGACGGCACTGCGCCAGCGCTTTGGCATCAGCGATTTCGCCCGAGTCGACTCGGTCAACAACTTCCCGATGGGCACGGGGATCGCGTCGTCCGCCGCCGCCTTCGCCGCCTTGACCTTGGCCGCCGCCGCCGCCGCGAGCCTGGAGCTGGGGCAGCGCGAACTCTCGATATTGGCGCGTCTGGGCTCGGGCTCGGCCTCCCGCTCGATTCCCCCTGGTTTCGTCCATTGGCGCGCCGGCGACTCGCACGAAGCTTCTTACGCGGAGACCATCGCGCCAGCCGACCACTGGGAACTGGTCGATATCGTGGCCCTGGTCAGCCGGGCGCACAAGCGGGTCGGTTCCAGCCACGGGCATCAGAGCGCCGATTCCAGCGTCCTGCAGTCAGCCCGAGTCGCCTCCGTCGAGGAACGCCTGACCAGCGCCCGCGAGGCCATCCTGCGTCGAGATTTCGCCAAACTTGCCGCGGTCGTCGAAGAAGACAGCAACCTGATGCACGCGGTGATGATGACCAGCCAGCCCCCGCTTTTTTACTGGCAGCCGCTTTCGCTGCGTTTGATGAAGGCGGCGCGCGACTGGCGGGAAGAGGACGGGCTGGCTGTCTGTTACACCCTGGACGCGGGACCAAATGTGCATCTTATCTGCGAAGCGCCCGACGCCGACGCGGTTCGAGAGCGGCTGCGAAAACTGGCGCCGGATCTCGAGATTCTGCTCTCGCCAGCCGGCGGCGGCGCCCATTTGCTGCCGCTGGAGTAGCGACGGCTGGCTGTCCTTGCGCGTCGGCCGCCTTCGGGCATATAATGGCAGCAGCGCATTTTCCATGCAGAGGTGATGGCGATGACCAACCCAGCCGCAGCCAACGACATTCTGCTCGCTGTCGCCGCTTTCGGGCTCGTTTTGATCCCGGCGATCATCATTCACGAGCTGGGCCACTTCTTCGCCGCCAAGCTGGCCGGCATCAATGTGCTGGAATTTGGCATCGGCTTCCCGCCGAAAGTCTGTCGCCTTTTCCGGGTTGGCGAGACCGAATTCACGCTGAACTTGCTGCCCCTGGGCGGTTTCGTGCGGCCCCTTGGCGAAGACATGATCGGGCCAGCCCCCGAAGACAAGGTGAAGCGCGACCGCGACATCATCGAGAGCCGCCGCGGCGAACTCGTGCGCATCGTCTCCGAGCGTGAGATGCTGCGTCTGCGCGGCGTGCCCGAAAGAAAGATGATGTCCGTCAACGAAGCGCCGCCCCTGTCGCGCATTATTTTCATGGCGGCCGGCGCTTTCGCCAATTTCTTGACCGCCTTGGTTCTCTTCTTCGTTGTCGCTCTCATCGGCCTGGCGCTGCCCGTCGGCGGCTTGAGCCAGATCGTCGATATCCCCGCCAGCTCCATTTTCGCGGGCAGCGAAGCGCGACCCGGCGACGCCATTCACATGATCAACGGCGAGCGCTTCACGGATTTCGCGCATTTTCACGAGCGCCTGAAGACCTACCGCGGCGAAGCGATCGAATTCTCGCTGATCCGCGAAGACGACGGTGAAGAATATACGCTGACTGTTCAGCCGGATTTCGCCCAGCGCGCTGGTTTCGTGCAGGTCTTGAGCGTGCTGGAAGATTCGCCGGCGGCGGAGGTCGGCATCCAGGCGGGCGATCTCGTCTCGCGCATTAACCGGCTGCCGATCGATTCTGCGGGCGACGCGGCCGGCAAATTGCTGGATATGGCGCGTGAATTCGAGCGCAAGCCACTGCCGCTCACCGTGATGCGCGAGCGTGAAGACGGCGGCCGCGAAACGATCGCGCTCGTGGTGACGCCCCGCGCCAATCCGCCGGAAGGGCAGGGCAGGCTGGGCATCGCCGTGCGCTCCCAGTTTGGCTTGGGCGATGGCACGCGCTTCGCCAACGGCGGCCAGAAATACGAGCTCATTCCCCAGACCGTGCCCGCGGCGATCGCGCACAGCCTCAACACAACGGCGGAGACTTTCCGCTTGATAGCCTCCATTCCCGGTCGGCTGCTGGACGGCTCGCTGAGCGGCGAGGACGCGCGGCCAATCAGCATCATCGGCATCAGCAAGATCGGGGGCGAATTCTTGCAGCGCTCCTTGCAAGAGGGACCCGGGCTGATGCTCAACTTCATCGCCTTGATCAGCATTTTCCTCGGCATCAGCAATCTGCTGCCGCTGCCGGCCCTGGATGGCGGCCGCATCGTCTTCGTGCTCATTGAGGCGCTGCGCGGCAAGCCAATCAACCCCAAGACCGAAGCGCGGATCCATTTTATCGGCATCGCGCTGCTGCTCTTCTTTGGCGCGCTGCTCATGATCTACGACTTGATCAATCCGCCTAGCATCTCTTGAGGGCGCCCATGGCGGATTTCGAGCTGGAAGCGAGCGACGGCCCCTTTCAAGAGCCGACGCTTGAAGAATTGCTGCGCGCGCTGCGCCCGGACCAGCTCGCCGCGGATGTCGTGCCGGCGACGGTGATTTACGGCCTCAGCGACCTGCGCCCCGAAGACCGCGGCCCGATCGTCGCCCGCTGGCGCGCGCTTTCCCCGGCCCTGAAACACAAGGTGCTTGGCGCTCTTAACGACGCCAGCGAAGCCATGTTTGAGCTTAGCTTCAGCGAGATCGCCACCCTGTCGCTGGAAGACGAGAGCGCCTTGACCCGCGCGAAAGCGGTCGAGCTGCTGTGGACGGACGAGTCGCCGGAGACAATGCGGCGGCTCATGGAGCTGGCGGCTGACGACCGCGACCATACCGTGCGGTCCAAGGCGGTAGAGAGTCTGGGCCGCTTCATTTTGCTGGGAGAATACGGCGATATGCCAGCCGAGATCAGCCAGCAAGCGCAAGAGCTGGCGCTGCGCCTGCACCTGGACGACAGCCTGCCAATCGAGCTGCGCCGCCGCGGCCTGGAAGCCCTGTCGAATTCCAGCCATCCGCAAGTGAACGCGCTCATCCGCGCGGCATACGCCAATGAATCGCAGGACTTGAAGCTGGGCGCGCTCTTCGCGATGGGCCGCACATGCAATCCGATCTGGGGCGATATCGTGCTGGACGAGTTGAACAGCCGCGACAGCGAATACGTCTACGAGGCGGCGCGCGCCTGCGGCCAGCTGCAGCTGAAAGAGAGCGTCCGGGCGATTGCCGAGCTGGCGCTGGGCGATGACGAGGAAATCCAGATGATGGCGATTTGGGCGCTGGGCGAGATCGGCGGCAAGCCCGCCTTCGAGGTCTTGAGCGGTCTGGCGGAGATGAACGAAGACGAGACCCTGGAAGCGGTCATCGACGAAGCTCTGGACGCCGCCAGTTTCAGCTTGAGCGCCTCTTCCCTGGCGATCGACGCGCTTGAAGACTAGCGGGCGAAGATTGCCTGCATCTTCATCGCCAAGCCCATGTCACCCGCGATTTTGAGCTTGCCCGTCATGAATGCCTGCATCGGCTGCAGCGCGCCCGTGGCCACCGCGTGCCAATCATCGGCGCTGGCTCTGACGGTCATGGTAGGGCTGCCAACTTCGCCGACGCCAGTTTGCGCTACCCCATCGCCGATCTTGATCCAATAGAAGCCGCCGTTGTCGCCGCTCAGATCAAATTGAATCGTCGCCTCGATGCCGGCTGCCTGCTCCGGCAGAAAGCGCTCCACCATAATTGGAAACAAGCTCCGAACTTCTTCGGCTGTCGCCATAAATCACCCCGCTTGCTTGTGTCGCGCTGGTCAATATCGCATTAGTATACAGGTATTCGAGCATGCGCCCAAGCGCGGGACGCCATGGGTATGCGAAGTTGCGACAAAAGGAAACTGCTGGCGCTCGGCTGCCTGGTCGGCTGCGCCCTCTTTGCGACGGCCTGCGCCGCAGACGGCAACCGGCCGCTTGGGCAGACCGAACCAATGCCAAGCGTGTTGATCGCGGCGACCGACGCATTGTCCGACGCCGATCCGCATGCCTTGACCGTTCGCGGCACGCCAGACAGCGAAATGTCAAAAGCGCCGGATGCCGCCACCGCCACCTTCGCGCCCCTGGTCGCCACGGCAATCGCCGGCGAATCGACCGTCGCCGAGCCTGACCAGGAGATCACATCTCACACTGTGCAGGCGGGCGACACTTTGACGCGCATTGCCCAGCGTTACGACATCACAGTCCGCCAGCTGCTGGACGCGAACGATCTGCCCAATCCGGACCTGTTGGAAATCGGCCAGGTGCTGGCCCTGCCCCGGACTCCGGTCGAATACACGCCTGGCGCCCGCTTGCTGCCGGATTCGCGGCTCGTGCGCTCCATCGACGGCGCCGCCTTTGATGTGGCGGAGTTCGCCGCGTCGCAGCCGGGTCCCTTGCATCGAATGGTCGTGACCATGACCGAAGCGGGCGACCTTGCCGGCCCGCAATGGAGCGGCAGCGCCATCGTTGAGCGCGTATCGCGAGAATACCGCGTCGACGCGCGGCTCTTGCTGGTCTTCCTGGAGTATTTCGCTGGCTTGCTCAGCGATGCCGACGCCAGCAACGACGCCCAACTGTATCCGCTGCGTCCCCCCGCTGATCCACCGGACCGCCGCCGCGAAGGCTTGTACAATCAGCTGAGCTGGCTGGCGGACAGGCTGAACCAGGGCTACTACGACTGGAAGTACCGCAGCCGGACGATTTTGGACGCGCCCGATGGCAGCCGCCTGCTTTACGAGCCGAGCTTGAACGCCGGCACTGTCGCCTTGCAGTACGCCCTGGCGCAAATTCGTTCCGCGGATGAATGGCGGGCCGATATCGGCGAGGACGGTCTCCAGAGCGTGTATGTCGAACTCTTTGGCGATCCATTTGCGGCGGAATACCAGACCGTGCCGCCCGATCTGCGACAGCCAGCCTTGACGCTGCCATTTCCGCCGGGCGTCGTCTGGCGTTTCACCGGCGGCTTCCATGGCGGCTGGGGCAACGGAAGCGCTTGGTCCGCCATTGATTTCGCGCCCCCGGCCGCGGAGGCCGCCACCGCCGCTTGCTACATTTCGTCGCATCCGACCACGGCGGTCGCCGACGGCGTGATCGCGCGCCTGGGCGAGGGCTTGGTCGTGCTGGATCTGGACGGCGACGGCAACGATGGCAGTGGCTGGTCTATACTGTATTTGCACATCGTGCCGCATGGCGCGCTGCGAGAAGGGCAGCCGGTGGAAGCGGGCAACATTCTTGGCTACGCCTCTTGTCATGGCGGCTTCAGCACGGCGACGCACTTGCACATCGCGCGGCTGTACAATGGCGAGTGGCTGCCGGCCGACTGCAACCGCTGTCCAGCGGATCGCGCCGTGCCGCCCTTTGTCATGAGCGGCTGGAAAGTCGTCGGCCTGGGCAGCCAGCTATATCAAGGTTTCATGGTGCGCCAAGAGGACAATCGAAGCGCCGTCGCCGAGCAGGGCAGATTCACCGATGTCAACGCGATATCATGGTGATCGGCCAGGCCTGCATGGCGCGCTCTGCCTGCTGATCTTGCTCTGGGCGGCGACGCCGCTTTGCGCCCAAGGCAGTCCCAGCGCGACTCCGCTGCTCGCCGTTCTCGTCACCGCCGCGCCAGAAAACGCTATTGCACCCGCCGCGACCAGTTCCCCGGCGCCCAGCCCGACGCCCGTGCCAGCCGCCCGCCTGGGGGCATTGCAGTCGGCCGGGCAAGTCAATGTGCGCGCGCTGCCCGATGTCGAGAGCGAGCTGCTCGGCACGATCGCCCATGGCGCCTTGTATCCCGCTCTGCGCCAGTATTATCGCTGGTACGAGCTGGCTTACGAATCTTCGCCCAATGGCCGCGCCTGGGTCTATGGGGATTTGGTGAGCCTTGAAGGCGACAGCAGCGCCATTGAAGTGATCGACGCTTTCGACGCGGTGACGCAGGGTTCCTCGGGCGGACTGGCGAACCAAGGCGCGCAGCCCGACGCCAATCCGCGCACAATCGAGATCGCCACCGTCGCCGCGGATTCCGCGCTGGCCATTGAGGTTGTCGCCGAGACGCCATTGCCCACATTCACGCCGCCGGCGACGCCCGCGCCCTCGCGCGATCAGCTGCAAAGGGGCGTCGAGGAAAATACTTCGCCCGCCCGCCTGCCACCGCTGGCGCCGATCGCAGCTTTGGGCGGTTTGGGCTTGCTGGGTTTCTTGATAAGTTTGCTGCGAAGCTGAAACGCAATAAAAGGCGGATGCGCTGCACCCGCCTTTGGAGTTGGCAACGCCGTCGCCTTAGTAGCTGCCGCAGGTTCCGCAGCCGGCGCCCTCTTGAGCGGCTTGCTCGTCCGAACCCTTGAAGGAGTGCCCGCAGCCGCAGCTCGATACCGCGTTGGGATTGTCGATGCGGAAGCCGCCGCCGATCAAGCTGTCGGCATAATCAATGCTCGCGCCGCGGAGGTACATCATGCTGGTTGGGTCCACAAGCAGGCGGACGCCGCCGCTGTCGACGACGGTGTCGCCGGCCTCGGGCGCTTCCTGAAAAGCCATGCCGTACTGCATGCCAGAGCAGCCACCGCCCGACACAAAGACGCGCAAAGCGTGGTTGGGAATCTCTCGCTGTTCAAGCAAGCTCTTGATTACGGAAACCGCCGCCGGGGTCACTGAAAGGACCGCTTCGCCGGTGATCGTGCCAATCTGCTCCTGCGCCAATACCATGGGATTTCCCTTCGCCATCTGCGACTTGGGGCAATGCTAACACAGTTAAGCCAGCCTGTCAATTTATCGCGCGACAATTTCGCATCGCGTTCGCGCGGCTGGCAACAACGGTCGGAATACAATTGCCCGCGCGGTCTGAATTCAATATAATCTGTTGTAATTGTATCGCAGAACATCATGATTTGCGGAGGGTCCAATGCTCAGAACAAAACAAAGTCGAGTTTTGCTATTGTTGACGGTCTGCCTGTTTGCCGTGCCAGCCCTGCAGCCGATCGCGAGCGCGCAACAAATGGCTGCGCCGCAACTGGTGGTCAACACCAGCTACTTGAATGTGCGCAGCGGACCGGGAGTTGGGCACAGCGTGATTGCGACTGTCCCAGGCGGCACGGCCCTGCCCGCGACGATGATTGGCGCCGGCGGCAACTGGTATCAGGTGCGGAGCCCGGCCGGCGTCGGCTGGGTCAATGTCAATTACACAGTGGGGCGCGGCGATTTCTCGGGTCTGCCCAATCAGAACGCGCCTGCCAACCTGGGCAGCGGCCTGCCAGGCGCGGCCAGCCGGGCGCATGTCGTGGTCAATACCGCCTACCTCAATGTGCGCACCGGACCGGGCGTCGGCCATCCCATTCTCACGACTGTGCGCGGCGGCGCGGAGCTGGCTGTCAGCGCGATTGCGGGCGACCGCGTCTGGTACAAGGTCGAGACTTCGGCGGGCAGCGGTTGGCTCAACAGCCGATACACATCGACCCGCGGCAATTTCTCCGGCGTCATGCGCGAGCCTGCGCCGGGCACACCCTCCAACCTGACCAGCGGGACCGCCATTCCAGCCGGGGCGCCGCGCCTGGTAGTGAATACCGCCTACCTCAATGTGCGCACTGGACCGGGCGTCGGGCATCGCGTGCTGACGGTCGCGCGTGGCGGAACGGAGCTCCTCGTCAAGGCGATTGACGGCGGCCGAGTTTGGCATCAAGTCGCGACATCGGCGGGCGACGGCTGGGTCAATTCCAACTACACGGTTGGCAGGGGCGATTTCAGCCAGCTGCGGCCGGCGCTGGAAGGCGGCCATCTCGGCGGCGCGACGCCGCGCGCGGTGGTGAACACGAACCGGCTGAACATCCGCTCAGGCCCCGGCGTCGGCCACGCAATTGTCACCTCCGTGCCCGGCGGCACGATCCTCAAGATCCTCGGCATCTCTGGCAGCCGGCGCTGGTACAAGGTTGAGGGCAGCTTTGGGCAAGGCTGGCTGAACAACCATTACACGGTCTTCCGCGGCGATTACAGCCAGGTCGCGGTCGTCGGCTAATCAGCGCTTCTGTGCAAAGCGAGACCACAGGTGTAGAATGCGCCCTGTCTTCGTGGCAGGGCGTTTTGATTGGAGCGCGACCCATGCAAGAAACGGCCGAGCGGATGAGAGCTTTGGGCTTGGCGCCCACAGATGGCGGCGCGCCCGCTTCCATTTTTGGCAGCGCCGGCAGCCTGGCCCAATCGGTGCAGCGCGACGAGCGCTTCCGCATCGCCGTCTATCCTGTTATCAGCCAGGACGCGCCCGAAATCGCCATGGGTCTGGCGGCCTGTCTCTGCTACCTGCTGGAACAACACGCCGACGCCCGCGTCTATCGCTGTTTTCTGCGAGTCGACGCCGCTGACGACAGTGGCGAGCTCCGCAGCGACGACTTCCAGTTCACGCCGGAAGACTTTGAATACGAGGGGCTGGCGGATAATGCGCTGCTATGTGGCGCGCTCGAACGGGAGGGCTCGCTATATCGGCTGCGCCTGGACCTGGATTTGAGCTTGCTGCGCCCGGAAGCGGGCGGAACCGCGCTCACTGCCGAGAGCGATTCAATCGCCGGCCTGGCGGATGCGCTGCCGCAGCTCGCCGCGGAGATTTACGCCTGGCTGGAAGGCCAAACCGCGGAAGCAGCCATCCTCGCTTACGCCGAAGCGGCCGACTCGCGCGCCCTGGAGTCCATCATCAGCGCCGTGTTCGAGTGGAATCTCGATGTCTGCCTGGCGCTTTGGGATATGGAATGGGACGAAGCCGATATCCGCGATCAATTCCTGGAGCTGGCGGAAGCCTGTCGCGCGGCTGATAGCGCCTTCGCCTACTGGGCGCTCGGCATGACCGCGGGGCAAGTCATGCAGGCGGGCTTGGAGCATATCGGCGATATCGTCGCGGAGCTCGCGCCGGCCGCAATCCCTGGAGGGACGAAGGCGGCGGCGGGCGCGGCAGCCATTGCCATCGGTTTGTCCAGGCTGAAGCGGTCGCAGGCAGCGGTGGATTTGCTGGCGCCATACCTGGAGGCAAGCGTCGACGCTGGCGTCTGGAGCGCGATGATTGACATTTACTGGGCGGCCAGCCAACTGGACGCTGCCATCGACGCCTGCCAAAGCGCGCTGGAGCAGGGCATCGAGCAGGCCCCGCTCTATTGGACTTACTCCGAGCTGCTGATGGCTTGCGAGGCGCAAGGTTGGGCGCTGGACGAAGTGCTGCTCATCGACCCCGCCGAGTCGGAGGCCGCCGACCACATCGCCCTGGAGATCGCCGGCGCGCTGAAACTCTATCAGGGGCGTCGGCCGCAAGATCTGGGCGCGCTGCAGCTGGCGCTGGCCTACATGATCGACGCCGGGGACGACGAGCTCTGGCTGTACTTCGAGCGCTTGATCGAACGCGATCGCGACGGGCTCGCCGCCGCCGAAGTCATCGACCGCCTCATCGACCTGGAAGACTACTCGCCCGCCCATGACATCGTCGCCGCTCATGTCGACTCCAATCCCTTCGCTTATGTCTACCTGGCGCAGCTGGCGCTGGCGGAAGACGACGCTTCGCAAGCCCAGGCCTGGATTGACGCCTGCCGCGAGCGCTTTTCGTCCCTCGACTCCGACCTGGAGCTGGAGCTGCAGCGCTTTGAATTGCAAGCCAGGCTGCCCGCCTTCGCCGAGGCTTTCGCCGAAATCAAGGTCCTCCTCAGCGCCCAGCGACCGGTGCGCGAAGCTCAGGTCGAGCTACTGGAAGAAGCGATCGAAATCGCGCCCAAAATGGTGGATGTGTACGCGCTGCTCGCGCGCTGTTATCGCAGCTGGAAAGACGACGAGAGCGCCCTTGAAGTTTTGCAAGACGCGGAAAACAAAGCCGGCGCTCATCCCCAGGTTGCGCAAGGCATGGCCCGCATCCACTGGGCGCGGCGCGAGCGCGAGGCGGCGGTGGCCAAGCTCAACGAGACGCTGGAGAGCTTCCCCCGCGATGTGAGCTTGCTGGCGCAGCTGGCGAATTACTTGATTAAGAACGGGCAATTCGACGACGCCCGCGAATACCTGCTGCTGGCGGAATCGATTTCGCCGTCGCATGGCGCGATCTGGCAAGCCCGCCGTCTGGTGGCGCAAAGCATGAGCCGCTGAAGTCAAGAAAGCGTGACCGGCGCGACGCTCCCGGCGGTGCGCTCCGTCAAGGCCAGCTGGAATTCCGCCAGGTCATCGACGGCGAAGCGCGCGATGATGAGAGCCGCCACGCCAAAGTCTGTATCTTCGATTTCGCCCCCATGCGCTTCAATCAAACGCGCCACCGGCTTGTAGAGCGAATAGGGCGTCTCCAGCCCGATCACGCGCCTTTCGATCTTGAGCTCCGTCTTGAGCTGGCGCAGCGCTTCTTGGGCGGATTCGGTGTAGGCTCGAACCAAGCCGCCCGTGCCCAGTTTCGTGCCGCCAAAGTACCGCGCCGTCACCAAGGCGATATCGCCGACCCCCGATCCGCGGAGGACAGCCAGAGTGGGCGGTCCCGCCGTGCCGCTGGGTTCGCCGGCGTCGCTCATGCCCTCGGTAACGGAATTGCCAAATCCAGCGCGAAACGCGTAGACATGATGATTGGCGCCGGGCAGACTCCCGCGCAGCTCGGCGATTCCAGCGCGAGCCTCTTGCGCGGTCGAGGCGCGAAAGACCGTCGTCAGAAAGCGCGACTTCTTGATGACGATTTCGCTGGATGCGCGCTCCAAGGGGACGCGAAACGCTTCAGGCATGGTCTGTCGTCGAGCAGCGGCGGCGCGCTGACAAGTGGGCAAGGCTTGACAAGTCCGGGATGCGCGTCATAAACAGTTTATACTTTATACAGCAATTTCTATCGGGTTAAATTATGCGCACAGCGGATCGTCATCGTCCCAGCGGTGCGAGACAAGATGATCAACCTGGGACAGCCGTTCGCGAGCCTCGTGCCAGAGCCGCTCCCATTCGCCGCGGTCATCCAGGACCGAGCCCGGGTTTTGGCGGCTGCGCGCGATGAAACCGGGGAAATGCGGCCGCCCGGTCGGCTGGCCGATCGGGTTGTAGCGCAAATCAAAGCTCCAGCGGAAAGCGTCGCTGTGGTTTTCCAGCGAGCCATGCTTGCACATCGGGTGGAAGAATATGACGCCGCCCGGGTTCAGCGGCACCGCCTTGGTGGTTTCCTGGTCCATGATCTCGTCGGGGATGCCGACTTGCCCTCGAGTCGTGCAGTGCAGGCTGATGCCGTCGCGGTGGCTGCCCGGCGCCACTTGCAGACAGCCGTTCTCCAGCGTCGCCTCGCTCACCGCCACCCAGCAGGTGACCATTCGCGTCTGGTCCGCCTCCGGCAGCGCGACGCCATTGTCCTGATGCCAGAAAGTCGCGCTCACCAGGGCGTTGTTTGCGTCTTTCTCGTCAACCAGGCGCCGCGGCGGCTTGATGCGCACATGCTGGATCGGGTTGCTAAAGATTTCGCCGCCAATCAGCGACTCGACAGCGGACAGCATGCGCGGGCTGCGCAGCAAATTGAACACGGCAGGACCCAGATGGATGGGCGTGTCGGGCTGGACGCCGCCATTGGGCAGCGCGATGTCAAATGGCTGATAATAATCGATGCCGGCTCGATACACCTCGACCAGGCGCTCTTCAAAAGGCAGATCGCGGTTGCTGGACTCCAGGCGACCCGCCGCGATCCATTCGTCGCAGAGTTCGTCCAGCAGCCGCTGATACTCTTCAATGACCGGCGCGATGTCGCTTTCGTAATCGAGCATCCGGTCGACAGCCAGATAGCCCTCGTCGTGAAATTGCTGGATTTGCTCGCTCGTCAACATGGAGGCAACCATTCTGCAATTTTGAGGAAAGCACGGATACCGCCGACCACGCGCAATCGCCGCGGACGGTCAGGCCCTACGGAGAGTGTACACGGTAGCGAGTCGCCGCGCAATCCATTGCTGCTGTTTACCAACGGGGCTAGCGCCAGCCGGCCGCAAACGAGGAGAAATTGTGTGCCCCATAGGAGACTCGAACTCCTGTTTTGGCCTTGAGAGGGCCACGTCCTAGGCCGCTAGACGAATGGGGCTTGGCAATGATTGTAGCGCGCCTTGCGCAATTGGTCAAGACGGCGCCAGAAATCCGATCCGCTCCTGCGCTTGTTTGAGCGTCGCCTCGGCAATCTCCGCCGCTTTCTCCCGCCCGGAGCGCAAGACCGCATCCAGATAGCCGTCTTCGTTCATCAGCTGGTTATAGCGCGTTTGCAGCGGTTCCAGCGTCCCGATCACGCAATCCGCCACCGCTTTCTTGAGGTCGCCGTAGCCCTTGCCTTCAAAACGGGCTTCGATATCGCCGCTCGCCTCGTCGGTGATCGCCTGGTAAATCGTCAGCAGGTTGTTGACGCCCGCTCGCTCGCGCTCGTCGCTGAAACGGATCTCACGACCCGAATCCGTCACCGCCCGCATAATCTTCTTGCGCGCCCGCCCCAAATCGTCCAGCAAGAACACCGCGTGATTCTCCGATGTTTCGCTCTTGGACATCTTGGCGGTGGGCTTGTCCAGGCCCATGACGCGCGCGCCGGCCTGGGGGTTCATCACCGCCGGCAGCGTAAAAGTCTCGCCGTACGCATGATTGAAGCGCTGCGCCAGATCGCGGGTGAATTCCAGATGCTGGTTCTGGTCGTCGCCCACCGGCACCAAGTCGGCGTGATAGAGCAAGATGTCCGCCGCCATCAGCGACGGATAATTCAGCAAGCCCGCGCCGATGGACTCTTGCTGCTGGCGAGCCGCTTTGTCCTTGAATTGCGTCATGCGCTGCAGCCAGCCCAAGGGCGCCATGCAAGTCAGCATCCAGGCCAGCTCCGAATGCGCCGGCACATGCGACTGCACGAAGATGGTCGAGATTTCGGGGTCGATGCCGGCGGCGATGTACATGGCGGCGCTTTCGCGGGTCTTGCGCCGCAGCTCGGCTGGGTCCTGGGCGACTGTGATGGCGTGCAAATCCACCACGCAATAGAAGCAGTCGTAATCGTTCTGGACCGCCACCCATTGCTTGAGCGCGCCCAGATAATTGCCGATGGTCAGGTTGCCGGAGGGCTGGATGCCGGAGAGGACTCGTGGTTTTCCACTGGATCTCGCTGCCATGTCGCCTTCCGGTCTGCGCCTCGCCAGTTCACTGCCGCGAGTCTAGCACCGCGCCCGCCCCGCTTCAAGCGCGAGGCCAAGCGCTAGCGTTCTTTCAATGCCCGCGCGATCTGGCGGTCGGCGTCGCGTTTCGCCAGGTCCGCCCGTTTGTCATAGCGTTTCTTGCCGCGAGCGACGCCGATCTCGACCTTGGCTCGACCACGCTCCAGGTAAATTTGCAGCGGGATGGCGGTCATGCCATTCTGGCGCATTTTGGTGATTATGCGGTTGATCTCCCGCCGGTGCAGCAGCAGCTTGCGTGGCCGGCGCGGGTCGCTGTGGCCAAAATTGCGGGCGTCTTTGTAAGGCGCGATGTGCGCGTTCACCAGCCAAAGCTCGCGGTCTTTCTCCTGCACAAAGCCATCGCCGATGTTGATGTTGTGATTGCGGATAGACTTGATCTCCGAGCCCATCAAGACCAGGCCCGCGTCGTAGCGATCCGTGACGAGATAATCGCGCCGCGCTTTGCGGTTCTTCGTGATGACTTTCCGCGCCCGCTCCATGCGCCCCGGGGATGCCTCGCGCTTGCCATTCGCTGCTTACAGCATACAAGCCCGCAAAGCGCGAATCAAGACAGGGGCTGCCAGGCGCCTTGAAACTGCTTTTGGTCGATTTCGTCAGCGGCGAATTCCAGGATTGCGCTAAGCGGGGCGGCGATGATCCGGCGTTCGGAGCGCTCGTCATCGCAATTCAGCATGCCGGCCGCCACCGCGCCGATGTCCTCGGGCAGACTCTCGATTTCATCCGCCGCCGCCAGCATCACCTGGCTTAAGCGGGCGCTGAACTCCGGACCCGGCACGGCGCAGACATGAATCACCAAGGTCAGGCCATAGCTGGAATCGCGCAGGCCGCTTTCGGCCGGATCCACTATGGATTCGCCGACCTCGTCAGCGACGGCGCGCACAAACCGATCGGCCTCGCCATTGGCTTCCAGCGGCGTCGCTTGGGGCGCGATGAAGCGGGTCGCCGTGGGCGGGGGCGCCGGCGTCGCAGTCTCGCTGGGCAGGGCAGTCGCTTCTGGCGACGGAGTCTCTTGCGCGAGCGTCGCCGTCAATGTCGTCTCGTCCGTCACAGTCGGCTCATCGACGCTGTCCTGGAGAGCGGGCGTCGCCGTCTCGCCTTGCACGACGACCACCTGGGGCGCCGGCGATGGGAGGAGGCGGGCCAGCAAGCTGGACAAGTCGACGCCGCTTGCCAAGACCAGCGCGCCCACGATGACGATGACAAGCAGCAACGTCAATGGCAAGGCGAATCGGCTGCGAGCCGTCGCTTCGGGCTGCTGGCCTTCGTTGATGGGCTGCAAGTCTTCCCAGTCGTCGATATCCGTCTCGGCCGCGGGCTCGTCCGAGGCTTCCAGGGCAACGATGTCCGGGTCCTGATCTTGCCATTTCCGCGCGTCGGTCAAGAGCTCGCGAGCGCCGGGATACTGCGGGTCGAGCGCCAGCACGCGCTCCAACGCGGCGAAACCCATGGCGCTGTCTTGGGCGGCATGGCTGTAGACCCACCAGAGCGCGGGATTATCGGCGTCCTCCTCCAGCAGCGGCGCCAAGATTTCTTGCGCTTTTTCGGGCTGGCCGTCCTCGATGAGCTCATACGCCCGCTGCAGTACCGCTTTGTTGGAGGCGCTCATTGAGATGCCTTCGTGGAGTTGGCTCGCGGCGCAGGCGACGCAATCCCTCGACGCTGTCGCCCCGCAGCAGGCAGTGTACATCCGCTTGGATGGCGGCGCAACAAAAAAGCTCGCCAATGACGGCAAGCTCCATTGCCTTTGCCCTGAAGAGGACTCGAACCTCCACCCCGTTAAGGACACGGCCCTCAACCGTGCGCGTCTGCCAGTTCCGCCATCAGGGCCTCAAGCTGCGCCAAGTATAGGCGCTCCCGCGCGAATGTCAATGCCGCGCGTCATTTCCCCGCCCTACTCCATCTTGAGCGACGCGCCATCCTGCCGTATCATGGCGCTATAGTGTAGGCGCGCGAAAACACGGGAAGGTCTGCAAACGATGCGCATTGCGCTCGACGCCATGGGCACGGACAGCCGGCCCCTCAGCGATATTGCCGGCGGCGTCCTGGCTGCCAACGAATTCGGCGACACAGTCGTGCTGGTGGGCGACCAGGCGGTCATTGAGGCGGAACTGAAACATCACGAGATCAGCGCCGGCAAGGTGGAGATCCTGCACGCGCCCGACGATATCGCGATGGACGAGAAACCCACCGATGTCATCAAGATGCATGCCTCGTCATCGATTCACATCGCCCTGGACGCGGTGAAGCGGCGCGATGTCGACGCTTTCGTGACTATGGGCAACACGGGCGCGGTGCACGCCTTGGCCACGCTCAAGACGCTGCGGCGCATCCCCGGCGTCAAACGGCCCGCGCTCTCCGCCCTCTTCGCCATCAACAACCATCGCATGATCTTCCTCGATGTCGGCGCGAACACCGATGTCAAGCCGGAATGGGTCAAGCAGTTCGCCCTCATGGGCAGCATCTATGCCGAGCGCGTGCTGAATTGCTCGCGGCCGCGGATCGCCATGCTGTCCAACGGCGCCGAAGACATCAAGGGCAACCTGCTCATCCGCGAGGGGGCGGACCTGATGCGGCGCAGCAAGATGAACTTCGTTGGCAATGTGGAGCCGGTGCAGCTGATGAATTCGGTGGCGGATGTCATCGTCATGGACGGCTTCGTCGGCAATATCGTGCTCAAAATGTTCGAGGCGACTACTCACTATGTCGCCTCCCTGCTCCGTCAGGAATTCCGCAACGACGCCATTTCCATGGTGGGCGGCGCGCTGGCGAGGCCCGCTTTCAACCGCATCCGACGCCGCGTCGACACATCGGAGATTGGCGGCGCGCCCCTGCTTGGCGTCAACGGCGTCGTCATCATCGGGCACGGCGGCAACTCCGCCATTGGCATCAAGAACGCCATACAGCAAGCCCGGGCCGCCGTGCAAGAAAATGTCATCGGCGCGATCCGACAAGGAATCGCCCAGGAAGCGTCCAAATGAACGGCCGTCCTTTCGCCAGCGGGGAGCGCGCGCTATGGAGCTAAGGCGCCAGGGACGCAAGCGGGTCGTCATTACCGGCCTGGGCGTCGTCTCGCCATTGGGGGCGAAAGACGCTTTTTGGGATGCCATCGCCGAAGGGAAGAGCGGCATCCGCCGGCTGACGAACATCGAGACCGAGCACCTCAATGTCAAGATCGGCGGCGAGATTCTCGGCTTCGATTCCTCGGCCTACATCCCGCCCAAACAGGCGCGGCGCATGGGCCGGGCAACTCAGTTTGCCATCGTCGCCGCCACTCAAGCGGTCGAGGACGCCGGCTTGACAATCGAGGCCATGGAAGAAGCGGGCGAGCGCGTCGGCACGATAATCGGCACCACCCTGGGCAGTTACGAAGTTGGCGAATCCGGCATTCGCGTCTGGCGCGAGTCCGGCTACAAGCGCGCCAACCCGATGAGCATCGTCAACGCGCTGCCGAATATGCCGGCGCATTATGTGAGCAAGCTGATGAAAGCTCTCGGACCGCTGATCACGCCGTCGGTCGCCTGCGCCACCGGCATTCAAGCAATCGGCGAAGCGGTCGATCTCATCCAGCTGGGCAAATGCGATCGCGTCATCGCCGGCGCCCTGGACGCGGTCATGTTCGATTACATCCTGGCCGGCTTCAGCGCGACCCGGGCCCTCACGCGGGAGTACAACGACGCCCCCGAACGCGCCAGCCGACCCTTCGACGCCGATCGCTCCGGTTTCGTGCTTGGCGAGGGCGGCGCCGTCTTCATCGTCGAGAGCCTGGAAGCGGCTCTGGAGCGCGACGCGCCCATCTACGCCGAATCGCTTGGTTACGCCGCTTCCTCGGACGCCTACCATGTGGCCGCGCCTGACCCCAATGGCGGCGGCGCCAAGCGGGCGATGCAATGGACCCTGGACGACGCCCGCGTCAATCCTGACGAGATCGAGTACATCAACGCCCACGGCTCCTCCACCCAAGCCAACGACGCCATCGAAACGGCCGCCATCAAGCATGTCTTCGGCGAGGCGGCTTACCAGATCCCGGTCAGCTCCACCAAGAGCATGATCGGGCACGCGATGGCTGGCTGCGGCTCGCTGGAGCTGGCGGCTTGCTTGATGACCCTGGCGCGCGACACTTTGCACCCGACCGTCAATTATGAGAAGCCCGACCCGGCCTGCGATCTGGATTATGTGCCGAACGCGGCGCGGCATGTCCCCGGCATCACGACAGTCATGTCCAACAGCTTCGGCCTCGGCGGGCAGAACGCATCGCTCGTCTTGCGCAAACTCTAGCTTCCGAAAGGACTCATGAGCCAAGCCATCACGGTGATCGGCGGCGGCCTGGCGGGCAGCGAGGCGGCCTGGCAATTGGCGGAGCGCGGGCATCGCGCGCTCCTCTATGAAATGCGGCCCGGCAAATCAACCGGCGCCCATGTTGGCGGCCAGCTGGCCGAGCTGGTCTGCAGCAACTCGCTTGGCTCCAAATTGCCCGACCGCGCCACCGGCATCTTGCAAAACGAAATGCAGACCCTGGGCTCGCTCTTGATTCGCTGCGCCACTGATGCTGCCGTGCCCGCGGGCGGCGCCCTGGCCGTCGATCGCGAGCGCTTCGCCGCTGCCGTTACCGAGCGCATTGATCGGCATCCAAACATTGAAGTACGCCGCGAAGAAGCGCGCCAGCTGCCCCTGGACCGTCCCGCGATAATCGCCACCGGTCCCCTGACTTCGCCCGCCCTCGCTGCCGAGATCGGGCGCCTCACCGGCGAGGAGTACCTTTACTTTTATGACGCGATTTCGCCCATCGTCAAGGCGAGCAGCATCGACATGAGCCGCGCTTTCATGGCGAACCGTTATGGCCGCGGCGCCGACGACGCGGGCGATTACATCAATTGCCCCCTGGAAAAAGACGACTACTACCGCTTTGTCGAGGCTCTGCGCGCTGCCGAGACGATCGAGCTGCGCGACTTTGAACGCGACGATCCGCATTTTTTCGAGGGCTGCGTGCCAATTGAGCAGTTGGCCAAGCGCGGCGAAGACACCCTGGCCTTCGGTCCAATGCGCCCGGTCGGCTTGACTAATCCCCACACGGCCAAGCGACCATTCGCCGTCGTGCAGCTGCGCCGGGACGACCTGGCGGGCAGCCTGTACAACATCGTCGGTTTCCAGACGAATATCCGCTGGGGCCGGCAGCGCGAGATCCTGCGCATGCTGCCGGGCCTGGAGCGCGCCGAGTTCATCCGCATGGGACAGATGCACCGCAACACTTTCCTCAACGCGCCCGCCCTGCTGCGCCCGACGATGCGCTTCCGCCAATGCGAGCAGCTCTACGCCGCCGGGCAAATCACCGGCGTCGAAGGCTATGTCGGCAACATCGCCACCGGCTTGCTGGCGGCGCTGAATCTCTCGCGGCAGCTTCGCGGCCAGTCGGCCTGGGTCCCGCCGCCAGAGACGATGCTGGGCGCGCTCTGCCACTATGTCACCGCGACCGAGCCCAAGCATTTCCAGCCGATGAAAGCCAACCTCGGCATCTTGCCGCCCCTGCCCGTCAAAGTACGCGGCAAAGCCAAGCGCCGAGCCGCCCATGCCGAGCGTGCTCGCGAAGCCATGCGACAGGACTTGGCCCAGCTGGACGACGAACTTGTCGGGCGCGTCCAGCCAAAAGCAAGTCTGGCGGGCGCATGAGCCGGAAGCAGGCGTTGGGCTGGCTTGAGGCGGAGCGCGGCTACCTGGTCGGCGTCTCGCTGTGGCGGGAGCGGGCGTTGCTCTCGGTCGAAGATTCGCTGGACGAATTGGAGCAGCTGGCGGAAACGGCCGGCATCCAGGTCGTCGGTCGGGCGTCGCAGCGTCTGCGGCAGATCCACCCCAAGACCTTCATCGGCGCGGGCAAACTGCAAGAAATCATCGACGAGCTTGCCCTCCTCGACGCGTCAGTCCTGATTTTCGACGACGAGCTGTCGCCGCGGCATCAACGGGAGCTGGAGAAGCAGCTTGGCGAAAGCGCCCGCGCGCTGGACCGCTCGGCGCTGATCCTCGACATCTTTGCCCAGCACGCCCGCACCAGTGAAGGCGCCTTGCAGGTCGAGCTGGCGCAGTACGAGTATCTCTTGCCGCGGCTGACCCGGCAATGGACGCACCTGGCGCGGCAGGCTGGCGGCGGTGGCGCTCGCGGCGGCTCTGGCGGGGTCGGCTTGCGCGGTCCCGGCGAGACTCAGCTTGAAGTCGACCGGCGCGAGATCACCCGCAAGATCACCAAGCTCAAGTCCGACCTGGAGCAGGTACGCGCCCATCGACGGCTGCATCGCGCGCGGCGGCGGCGCTCCGGGCTGCCCCTGGTCGCCTTGGTCGGCTACACCAATGCCGGCAAGTCCACCTTGATCAACGCCCTGTCGGATTCCAGCGTCTTTGCCGCCGATCAGCTCTTTGCCACGCTCGACCCGACCACCCGCCGCGTCCAGATCCCCGAAGGCGGCGAGATCCTGCTCAGCGACACGGTGGGTTTCATTCAGAAGCTGCCGACCACGCTGATCGCCGCTTTCTGCGCCACCCTGGAAGAAGTGATAGAAGCCGACCTGCTGCTGCATGTCGTCGACATCAGCCATGCCAACGCCGCCCAGCAGATTGAAGCGGTCGAAGACACCCTGGCGGAGATCGACGCCGCCCAGATACCGCGCCTGCTGGTGCTGAACAAGACGGACAAGCTTGAAGGCGCGCCCGCGCTGCCGCCGCTGATCGACAGCTACCGCGGCGTCGCCGAGGTCTCCGCCCAAGAGAGGCAGGGCTTGGACCAGCTGCTGCGCATGATTGGGGATGCGCTTGATCGTGGAATGAGCAGCCTGCATGTGCGCATTCCTTATCACGCGGGCGAGGTCTATTCCCAGCTATGCGATAAGGGATTCATCGCGGAGGAGCGCACAAGCGAGGCCGGCTGGGACTTGAGTTTGCGCCTGCCGCCAGCCCTGCTTGGCGATTACGAGCGGTTCGCGCGCGCGCCGAAGCCGGAAAGGCATTAAGCGGGCAGCTGCGCCCAATAAATCTCCGGGCGATAACGGCTGTGCAGGAACAAGCGCATGTCATCCGACATCGCTATCGCCAGGGGCGCCGGCAAATCCGACAAGACGACCATCTCCACATCCTGGCTGGAGCAGCCGGCTTCATGGCACATGGCGGGATCCACTCGTCCGATCACGCCCCGGGCGCCAAACGCGTAAGAAAAATATAGCATCCCGTCGCCGCCCAGGACCAAGTCAGCCGCGTTCTGCAAGCCAGCGACCAGCGGTTTCACCGGTCCATAGCCGCCGTCGTCTTCAATCTCGAAGTATTCAATGCCGCGCCGGGCGCTGCCGCCATTGGCGAAATAGACGCGTTCGTCCGCGGTGGCGATGCCGGTGGGCGCGCGCAGGCTCTCTTGCGCGGTCCGGGCGCTGCCTGTATGGTCGACTTCCAGGATGCGGTTGCTGCGAATCTCGCTGATCAGCAATCGACTCTCGTCCAGCCGGGCGATGCCCCAGGGCGCTTCCAGGTCGGCAATGAGGGAATCCGGCGCTTCACGCTTTTGATCGACTCGCCAAAGCGCGCCCGACTCCGCGTCCGGGATGAAGAGGTCGAAGCCGGCTTCGGTGGGCTCCGCCAAGAGCGTATTGCCATCGCGGACGCCAAATACGAATGTCACGGTCTCTTGCGTATCGGCGTCGATCTTGTAAATCGTCCAGTCGCCGTTGCAGACGGTGAAGAGGGCGCCATCGTGCCAGACGATGCCGTTGGGCCGTTGCACATTGCCGATGATCAGCCGTAATTCGCCTTGCAGCAGCGGCGCGTCCAGGCGGACGGGGGTCGCCGTCGCCGCGGGCTCATCCTGCGCCATGGCCGGCGCGGCGAGCAAGAACGCGACGAACAATGCGAGAAATTTCATCGGGCGATCCAAGGTCGGCCTTTGCCTCAGGGGCGTTGGCGCGGTACGGCAGGCATTGTACAGAAGAGGCGGCGGCGAAACAAGTTTGAGGCGCGAGCGCTGGACGGGGACGGAGTATACTGGACGCGCGAACTCGGACTGGAGAAGCCCCGAGAAAGAAGACGCTTCATGGCTGCCAAGCGGCGCGCTGCGCGAGCGAGCGAATACGAAGCCGAACTCGTCGGCGGTCTGGAGTCGGTCGCCTTGGCGGAGCTCCGCGAGAAGCTCGGCGGCGGCCTGCAAGCGGCCCGGAAAACTCGCGACGGATTCTTGCGCTTTCGCTGTGACGGTCCGGCGGACCGCCTGGCGGATTTGGGCACGGTCATCGCCCTGTATCGCGTCCATGACTTCGCCATCCCGCGTCCAAAGGCGCTGCTGGGCCACCAGCATTTCAGTCGCCTGCTCGCGATCCTGCGCCAGCAATTGACGGCATTCACTTCGCCCGCGCGCAGCTTTGGCGTCGGCGCGGCTGGCGCGGACTCGTCCGTGATGCGGCGTCTGCGGCGGGAGCTCGCCCAAGCCCTGGACCTGGAAGCGGCGGCGGACGGCAAAGGCGAGCTCTTCATGCGGCTGGCGCGGTCTGCGGATGGCAGCGGCTGGGAAATCCTGCTGCGGACGACGCCCAGGCCGCTTTCGAAGCGCGCATACCGCCTGCGAGACGCGCCCGGCGCCTTGAACGCGACCGTCGCCCACGCCATGGCGCGCATGAGCCGGCATGCGGGCGACGCGACCGTCGTGAACCTGTGCAGCGGCACAAACACCATCCTTATCGAACAGGCTCTGCTCCACCGGCGCGGACTCTTGATCGCAATCGACCACAGCCCGGACATGATCGTGGCGGGCAGAATCAACGCCGCCGCCAGCGAGACAGGCGCGCGCATCCGACATCTACTGGCGGAAGCCCAGGCGACGCCCTTGCCAGCAGCTTGCGCCGATCTCCTCTACGCCGACTTGCCCTGGGGCAGCCTCGTCGGCTCGCACGCGGACAACGAGCGCTTGTACCCGGCGGTTCTGCGCGAGGCGGCGCGCATCGCCAAGCCCGACGCCCGTTTCTTGCTGCTCACGCATGAATTGCGTTTGACGCGGCGTTGCCTGCGCCGGTCTTCCTGGCGCGCCGAAAGCGAAATGCCCTTGGCGCTCAGCGGGTTGCGCCCGCGTCTGTTTGTGCTGCGGCGAAACTTGAATACGATATAAGGAAGATTTGCCCGCGCGCAAAAGAGGAGCTCAATGTTCGCGCGTCTGCTGCTGTGCCTGGCGCTGGCGGGATGGCTGACTAGCTGCCGATCCGCCCAGGAAGAGCCATCCATTGAGCTGACAGTCTTCGTCGACGGCGAGGAAGCAGTCTTGGCCTTCGCCCGCGAGCTCAGCCTCGATCAAGCCCTCAGCAGCGCCGGCATTGAGCTGGGAGCCCGCGATCGCGTCAGCCATCCGCCGGTCTCGCCGGTAGTGGACGGCATGCGAGTCACCATTCGGCGCGTCCGCGAAGAAGCGCATTGTGAACGGCAAGAAATCGCCCACGCGCGGCGGCTGGTCCCTAAAGAAGGCATCGCCCCCGGCGAGAGACTGCTGGCGCAAACCGGCGCGCCCGGCAGCCAGGAGCGCTGCTATCTCCTGACCCTGGAAGACGGTATTGAAGTTGAGCGCCTTCAGTCGGGCGAAGCAACGGTGATCCAGGTTCCTCTTGACGAGATAGTGTATGTGGGACCGAGCCAAACCGCGCCGGACATGGAAATCCCGGGCCGGCTGAGCTACATCAACCACGGCAACATCTGGACGATTTCCGGCAAGGCCCGGGACAAGCGCGCTCTGACGACGGATCACAACCTGGACGGCATGGTTTTCTCCCAAAGCGACGATGGCCGGCGCCTGCTCTTCACCAGCGAGACGGATAAGAGCGACGATTTCTTCAACGAGCTCTGGCTGGCGGATGCCAGCGGCGCTGCGCCCCCCAGACGCATGACGCCCACCGATGTGCTTTACGCCGGTTGGCGGCCCCGCGGCGGCAGCGACATCGCCTACTCAACCGGTGAGTCCAGGGCGGAGGAACCCGGCTGGCGCGCGCTGAACAATTTGTGGCTGATGCGCGTCGATCTGGAAAGCGGTCGCACGCTGAGCATTGAAGAGGCGCTGCCAGAGGCGGTTGGCGGCGAATATGGCTGGCGCGGGACGAGCTTCGCTTGGTCGCCACTGGGCGATCGCATCGCCTGGGCGCGGGCCGGCGCATTTGGCTTGGTAGATTTCGACGCCAAGCGCCTCACTACCCTGGTCGATTACGCCGTCTTTCAAGGCGCGGCTCGCTGGATCTGGCATTCCTCGCTGTCTTGGTCCCACGACGGCCAGTTGCTGGCCGGCGTCGCTCATGGCCCGCCAATCGCCGACGAGCCTTCCGAAGCCAGCCCGGTTTTCGATATCACCGTCAGCAGCGCCGACGGCGGGTTCAGCGCCACGCTGCGGGCTCAAGCCGGGATGTGGGCCGCGCCCGCGTTTTCACCGAATTTCGACCCGCCAGGCGCAGAGTTCGCCCAAGGTTATATCGCCTGGCTCGAAGCGCGCGAGCCCCTCAACAGCATGAGCGGCGGTTACGACTTGGTCATCGCCGACCGCGACGGCAGCAATCAGCGCCATCTTTTCCCGCCTGCTGGCCAGCCCGGCATCCACAAGCGCGACTTTGGCGCCTGGACGCGGGATTTCGTCTGGAGCCCCGAGGCTCGCTTCATCGCCTTGATCTACGCCGGCGACCTGTGGCTGATCGACATTGAGAGCGGCGCGGCCAGCCAAATCACTTTCGATGGCACGTCATCCAATCCAGTCTGGACGCGCTGATGCGCCAGCTAATTCTGCTCCTCGTCGGCTGCTTCCTGGTCATCGGCTCGCTGGTGGCGGTCTTTGGCACGCGAGCGCTCAAACAGTTTGAGCTGCGCGGTTATGTCGACCCGACCAAAGACCGAAACCTGCCTTTCACCGTGCCCCGCGCGGGCCTCAATGTCGAGCTGCTGCAATACAGCCCGGCGCAGTTGGCAACCCAGCTGGAGGAAATGCGCGCGGCGAACTTCCGCTGGATCCGCCAATTCGCCCGCTGGGACGCGCTCGAGCCCGCTCGCGGCGAATTCGACTGGGCGGCTTGGGATCAACTGGCGGCCCGCCTGGCGGAGCAGCCGCTGCTGGAGCCGGTGGTCGTGCTGGTTGGCTCGCCACTTTGGGCCCTGGAAGACTGGGCTGGCGACGAAATGGATTTTGCCCCGCCCGGTTCTCTGGCGGATTTCGCCGCTTTCGCCGCCGCTTTCGCCGGGCGCTACGGAGATCTGATAGATCACTATCAGATCTGGGACGAGCCCAATCTCGGCGACGCCTGGGGCAACTTGGACCCCAAACCGGCCGAGTATGTGGCCTTGCTGGCGACAGCGCGAGCCGCAATCTTGAGCGCCGACCCCCAAGCGACCATCATCGCCGCCGCCCTGGCCCCGACGACAGAGACCGCCGGCCGCAACATCAGCGACATCCGCTACCTAGACGCCATGTACCGACACGGGGCCGCCGAACTGATGGACGTCGCCGCCGGCAAGCCCTATGGCTTTTCCAGCTCGCCCCTGGACCGCCGCGTCGACGAATCGCTGCTCAATTTCTCCCGCATTGTCGCGCTCCGCGAAGTCATGCTGGATCATGGCGACGGCGCGACGCCGCTCTGGGCGAGTCATTTCGGCTGGAATTCGCTGCCGGCGGATTGGGCGGGCGCGCCCTCGATATGGGGCAATGTCGAGCAATCCGAACGCGTCCAGTTCAGCTTGCAGGCACTGGATCGAGCCCACCGCGAGTGGCCCTGGCTGGGCGCGATGTTCCTGCATCACTGGCAGCCAGCGGCGGACCTCGACGACCCGCAATGGGGTTTCGCCCTCGTCAACCCGGACGGCTCGCCGGGACCGCTCCTCAAGGCGCTGCGCGAATACCCCTATCCGCAACGGGCGCAGAACGGCTTGTTCCATGCCCGCAGCCCGCATGCGCGCTACAGCGGCGTCTGGCAATTCAGCGAGCTCGGCGCGGACATCGGCTGGCTCATGCCCAGCGACAGCCAACTCACATTCGATTTCTATGGCAGCGATATCGCCATGCTGCTGCGCGAGGACGACTACTTCGCGTTCCTCTATCCGACGGTCGACGGCCAGCCCGCCGGGGCCACCCAGCGCGACGCCGATGGAAACGCCTACATTCTCCTGCGCAGCGACTCCCGCCAGCCAGAGACGAACCTGGTCATGGTCTCGGAGGGGCTGCCGCTCGCCGAGCATCGTTTGCGCGCCGTCGCCGATCAAGGCTGGGACCGCTGGGCGATCGCCGGTTACGCCGTCAGCTCAGGCGATTTGGCTGCGCCCTACGATCAACAGCTCGCGCTCGGTTGGCTGGCGCTGGCTTTGTCGTTGGCCGCCTTCAGCGTCGCGCTGCGTTCCGCGCCCTGGGCGAGCTGGCTGCCGCGGCTGGCGAACCTGGCCGCGCGACTCAGCTCGACAGCGCATCTCGCGCTTGCCGGCTTGACCTCGGTATTCATGATGCTGGCGATGCTCTGGACATGGGATTCCCCCAGGGCGTCCATTCTGCTGCGCGAAGATGTCAATATCGCGCTGGCGCTGGCGACGGGCGGTCTGCTCTACTTGTCGGGCAGCTTCTTGCTGTCAGTCACGCTCGGCCTCGTCCTCTTCGTTTTGATCTGCCAGCGGCTGGAAACGGGCTTGATCCTCACCCTGCTCTGGGCGCCCTTTTTCCTCTTTCCGCTGAGCCTGTATCGCTTTGCCATTCCGATGGCGGAAGCGCTGATTCTCATCACGGCGGCGGCCGGCGGCCTGCGGCTGCTGGCATGGCTGGGCGCGAGCCTGCAAATCCGCAACACCGGTTATCCGCTGCTTCCACGCAGCATCCTGCGAAAGCTGCGGCCGATGGATCTGGCAGTGGCCGCGTTGGCTGCGCTGGGCATCTTGTCCCTGCTGTGGGCGCGGCGCCCCGACACTGCCTTGACCGAGCTGCGCACGCTGATCATCGAGCCGCTGCTGTTTTACGCGCTCTTCCGCAGCCTGCGCCCGGGCTCCAGGACCATGCTCAAGTTCGCCGGCGCGATCGTCGTGGCGGCGCTGTTAGTTTGCGCGGTCGGCTTGTACGGTTATTTCAGCGGCGACTTCGTCATTCGCGCGGAAAATGACGCCTGGCGGCTGCAAAGCGTGTACGGCTCGCCCAACAATGTGGCGCTGCTGCTGGGGCGGGCCATTCCCTTCGCCTTGGCCATCGCCCTGGTTGAGCTCGAGCGGCGCTGGCGAATCCTGGCCCTGCTCTCGATCGTCGTGATGCTGCCTTCCCTGCTGCTGACCCAAAGCGTCGGCGCCTTCGCATTGGGCTTGCCGGCCGGTCTCATCGCGCTGCTCGTCGGCCGCTACCAGCGACGCGCGATCGCGCCGGTCGTAGCCCTGCTGGCGGCGGGAACGGCTGCCTTTGGAATGCTCTCCAGGCTGTCGCCGCGCTTCGCCAACCTCCTCGATTTCAGCAGAGGCACCGATTTCGTGCGCCTGCGCCTCTGGGAAAGCGCCGTGTCCATGCTGCGCGACCACCCGCTGACCGGCCTTGGCCTGGATCAGTTTTTGTATCGCTTCCGCGGCGAGTACCTGCGCCCGGACGCCATCTGGAACCCGGAGCTTTCGCACCCGCACAATTTCCTGCTCGATTTCTGGCTGCGTCTGAGCGTTGCGGGCCTGGCTTGCTTCGCCCTGATTCAAGCCCTTTTCTGGCGCTCGACACATCGCGCGCTGCGGCGTTTTCGCGGGCGCGACCCGCTTTCATTCGCGCTGGCTTTGGGTTTGGCGGGCAGCATGGCGGCCCTGCTGGCGCATGGCATGATAGACAACAGCGTCTTCGTCATCGATCTGGCTCTCATCTTCGCATTCCAGCTGGCTGCGATGGCGCGCCTTGACGAGCTTTCGCGGCGCCCAGAGGCATGAGCCGCGCTCGTCGCAGCGTGTCGCCGGGCTTGGATTGTGGTAAGATGCGACTGTCCATGAAGCGTCGAGGCGGCACGCATTGCGCATTCTCATCACTGGCGGGGCCGGTTTCATCGGCTCGCATTTATGCGATCGTTTCCTGCGCGACGGCCACCGCGTCGTGGCGATGGACAACCTCATCACTGGCTCGCAAGACAACATCGCCCACCTGGCGGGCAATCGCAGCTTTGAATTCATCTACCACGATGTGAGCAACTTCATCCATGTGCCGGGCGCCATCGACGCCGTCTTGCACTTCGCCTCCCCCGCCAGCCCCATCGACTATCTGCGCTTCCCCATCCAGACTTTGAAGGTCGGCGCGCTGGGCACGCACAACGCCCTCGGCCTTGCCCGCGCAAAACGAGCGCGCTTCCTGCTCGCTTCCACCTCCGAAGTGTATGGCGACCCGCTGGAGCACCCGCAGAACGAATCGTACGCCGGCAATGTCGACCCGGTTGGACCGCGCGGCGTCTACGACGAAGCCAAGCGCTACGCCGAGGCTCTTGTCATGGCGTATCATCGGCAGCACGACATGCAAACGCGCATCGTGCGCATCTTCAATACTTATGGTCCGCGCATGCGCCTGGACGACGGCCGAGTCGTGCCCAATTTCATCGGCCAGGCGCTGCGGGGCGAAGCGCTCACAGTCTACGGCGACGGCAAGCAGACACGCAGCTTCCAATATATTGACGACTTGGTCGAGGGAGTCGTGCGGCTCCTGAATAGCGACTTCGTCGAGCCGGTGAACATCGGCAACTCGCGCGAGATGACTATTTTGGAATTCGCCAGAACCGTCAACCGCGCGGCCGACAACCGGGCGGGAATCGTCTTCGCCGAAGGCTCGCGCATTGAAGGCGACCCGCAGAAGCGCCAGCCCGATACCGCCCGCGCCCGCAAAACGCTGAAATGGCGGCCGAGAGTGGACCTAGAACATGGCCTCGAGTGGACGATTCGCTATTTTCAGTCGGTTCTCCCGCCCGCGCCGTAGCCAGCTCCGGGGCGGCCTCGCTTCACCGCTCCTGGTCGTCATCGGCCTGCTCGGCGGAGCGCTCGTTCATGTCTTGCCGCTGCCGCTGCTCGCCCTCGCTGCATTGAGCTTGGTCTGTTTGGCTCTGATTCCGCAGAGCCCGCTGACCCTGCTGGTCATCTTGCTGACGCTGTCGCCTTTGCGCGGCCTCATGGCGACCGAGCTTGATTTCGCCCTGCCCCTGGATATCGGCCAGATTCTGCTGCCGCTTTACCTCGGCTTCTGGGCATTCCACCGCCGCCGGCGCGACCAGCCGATCTTCATTTTGCGGCGCGATCCGGTCCTGTTGGCCAGTCTCGGCTTGGCCGCCGTCTTCGGCATCGGCGCCTGGGGGCCGGGCCCGGTCGCGCAATGGCTGTCGGAGTGGCTGAAGTGGCTCGTCATCGTCGTCTTGGTCTGGCAGCTGCCGCTCTCCAACGCAGCCAACTGGCGCTGGATGATATTCGCCGTGCTCGTCGGCGCGGTCGCCAACGCGGTCGTCGGCCTTTACATCTTCTTCGGTGGCAGCGGCGCGGACCACCTGAGGATCCTGGGAACATTCTTCCGCGCATTTGGCACTTTTGGCCAGCCCAACCCGTTCGGCGGCTTCATTGGTCTCGCCTTGCCCTTCGCCATCGCCAGCGCCATGCAGCCGCTCGACTCGATCATGCTGGACTGGCGCGCGGGCCGCCCGCCGCGGAAGCGTCTGCTGGCGCGTTTTGGGGGCGCGGCTCTCTGCGTCGGCTTGCTGCTGGCGGCGCTGCTGGCTTCCTGGAGTCGTGGCGCGTGGCTGGGTTTCGCCCTGTCTTGCATCGTCATGCTGGTCGCATGGCACCGGCGACTGCGCCGGGGGATCGCGCTGGCGCTGCTGCTGGCGCTGCTTTGCTTTCTGCTGCTGCAGGCGGGGCTGCTGCCGCGTTCCATCGCCAATCGCCTCACCGCGGCCGCCACGGATCTGATCGCCATCAGCGATGTCCGCGGCATCAATTTCACCGCCGCCAACTTCGCCGTCGTCGAGCGCCTGGCGCATTGGCAGGCGGCCGAGTCAATGGCACGCGCCCACCCGCTTTTCGGCGTCGGCCTGGGCAGCTACGCCACATTTTACGAGCAGCATCGCCTGATCAACTGGGAAGATCCGCTGGGGCACGCCCACAACCTGTACCTCAACCTGCTGGCGGAGGCCGGCATCGTCGGTTTGGGCGCCTATCTGCTGTTCTGGGTGTTTATGTTCTGGCTCGCCTGGTCCATCCGGCAGCATCCGGACGCGGAAGCGCGCGCTATCGGCGTGGCGCTGCTGGGCTGCTGGAGCTATCTGGCCGCGCACAGTCTCTTCGACAACCTCTATGTGAACAACCTGTTTCTCCATATCGGTGTATTATTGGCTGTGCTGGCGATCCTGCGCCGGCAAGTTTCGGATGCGCTTCGACTGGAGCGGGCATGACGCAAGCCAACACGCCAGGCGCGAGCGGGCCGCCGGGGGCGCTCAAGACGCCGGTCGACCGCTTGATCACGCGGCTCGCCAGGCGCTTCGGCGGCGGGCAGTCCAAAGAAGTCGAGCGCTTCATCAAATTCAGCTTTGTCGGGGCCCTGGGCTTCGTCATCGATTTCGGCGCGGTGATCCTCCTGCAGGCAACCGTCTTGCCCGCCGAGAGCGACTCCAATGTCGCGCTCGTCAGCACCATCGCCTTCGTCCTGGCGGTGTGCAACAACTTCCTCTGGAATCGCTACTGGACTTATCCCGATTCGCGAGCCTATTCCATCCGCCGCCAAATCACGCAGTTCGCCATCGTAAGCGTCATCGGGCTGGCGCTGCGCAATCTGTGGATCGGCGGCACATACGCCTTTTTCGGCGAGCAGTCGACGCGGCTGCTGCAGAGCGTCGACGCGGGCTACGCGCCCGGCCTGGTCGAACAGAACAGCCACGGCACGCTCATCGCCCTGGTATTCGGCGTCTTGATCGTGATGTTCTGGAACTTCCTCGCCAACCGCTACTGGACTTACAGCGACATTGACTGAGCCGCGCCGCATCGGGCTGGATTACACGCCAGCGCACGAACAAACCGGCGGCATAGGCCGGTACGCGCGCGAGTTGACCGCCGCCCTGGCCGCCATCGACGGCGATTACCGCTATCGCCTGTTTGTGGCGGGCGCCACCAGCGCCGGGCTGCCCAAAGCGCCGAGCCCGCGCTTCGCCTGGCGGACGGTCCGCATTAGTCCCAGGTGGCTGGCGAGAATCTGGCATCGGGCGCGCTTGCCCATCCCGATTGAATTGGCGACGGGACCGCTTGACCTGTTTCACGCCACTGATTTCGCGCTGCCGCCGACCCTGCCCGGGACGCGTACCCTGCTGACGGTGCATGACCTGAGTTTCGCCCGCGCGCCAGAAGCCGCCAGCCCGCCGCTCAAAGCGTACCTGGACGCGGTCGTGCCGCGATCGGTTCGCCGCGCCGATCACATTTTGGCTGATTCCGCCGCCACCAAGGCCGACCTAAGCGCGCTCTACGGGACGCGCCCGACCAAAATCAGCGTCTTGTACAGCGGCGTCGACCAGCGCTTTCGCCCGGTCGAGGACCCCGCGGCGCTGGCCTCGGCGCTGGCGCGGCACGGCCTGGCTGGCAAACCCTATATTCTGTCGGTGGGCACGCTGCAGCCGCGCAAGAATTACGGACGCGTCATCGAGGCAGTGGCGCGGGCTCGGGCGGCTGGCTTTGACCTGCATTACGCCATCGCCGGCGGCTCAGGCTGGCTGCAAGACGAGATCTGGCGCGCCATCAAAGGCAGCGGCATGGAAGATTTCACGCATATCCTGGGATTTGTCGCCGATGACGAACTGCCCGCCCTGTACAGCGGAGCGCGGGCATTGATCCTGGCGTCGCTCTACGAGGGCTTTGGCTTGCCCATCCTGGAAGCGATGGCTTGCGGGGCGCCGGTCATCGCCAGCGATGTCTCTTCCTTGCCGGAAGTGGCTGGCGAGGCTGGCATCCTGGTCGACCCGAAAGACAGCGCCGCTATCAGCGCTGCCATCATGCGGCTGGAGCGGGACGACGGCTTGCGGACGCGCCTCGTCGAGAACGGCTTCCAGCGGGCAAAGCAATTCAGTTGGGAGCGCGCCGCCCGGCAGCTGAAGCGCGTCTACGATCGGATCTTGAGCGGGAAAGCGCCCGGAGGCTAAGGCGAATATGAGCAAACAAGAATCGCGTCTATTGCGCGCGCTGGTCATAGTCGCCCTGCTGGCATACGCCCTGCCTTGGACGGTCGCCCGCTCCGCGCCGCTGACGCTCAACGCCTATGACCTGGCCGAATGGACAAGCCTGCACCCCGCCCAACGCGCCACCTCGCCGCCCTTGTCGCTGCCGCTGCTGTTGCGGGCGCAACTCTTGATTTTGTCGCTATTGATTGGCCTGGCGGCCAGCCCGGGCAAATCGCGATTTGGGAGCGCGCTCGCCATCCTGCTGCTGTCCTTCGGGCAATTGCCGCCATTTGAATTTGTCTACGATCCCAACAATCTCAATTATCGGCAGCAGTTTTTCCTGGCGCTTGGCAGTTTGATCGCGGGCATGGCGCTGCTGCCTGGCTGGAGAAGAAGACCGTCGCGGCTGATCGCGCTTGCCTTGGCTGGCCTGGGTGTCGTCTGCGCGCTGTTGGCGGCGTCGGGGGCGCTCGCCTTCTTCGCCGACGCGGGACCCCGGGTCGAGCTTGGCGCCGGCCCGTCCCTCATGGTCGCCGCTTGCCTGGGCATGTGCGCGCTCGCTCTGGGGCCGGTCCTGCTGGATGCGCTCCGACGCCGCTGGCGATAAGTCGCCTGCCGAGCCCACAAATGAAAAGAGGCAGCCGGCGCTGCCCCGTGATGTTTCAATCCAGCGTCGCCTGGGCTCATTCCATGTTGGAGCGGATGTATTCCACCGCCTGCCCCACCGTCTCAATGCGCTGCGCGTCCTCATCGCTGATTTCGCCGCCAAACTCTTCTTCAAAGGCCATGATTAACTCGACCAGGTCCAGCGAGTCCGCCTCGAGATCTTCGCGGAAATTGGCTTTCGCCACCACGCGGTCGTCTTCCACGCCCAACAGCTCGACCACGATCCCTTGCACCCGTTCTTCAATTGAAGCCATCTTGGTTCTTCCTCCCGATTTGGAATGCGACTTCTCACATCAAGACACTGCATTATACAGCTTTTCCAGCAGCTTGCTAGCGCACGGGCCTCCCGCCGCATGATTGACAGCGCGCGCCTTCCTCTGTAGCATAAGCCCTTGCTCCGTATGAAGGAACACCCGCCCATGGCGAAAGTCACGGACTCGCCGACGACCGAGAGCCGCAAAGCCGATCACATCCGCATCAACCTGGAACAGGATGTGCAGTTCCCGCGGCTGCGCACGGGCCTGGAGCGCTACCGCTTGCCGCATCGCGCGTTGCCGGAGCTGAACCTGGCGCGGATCGACGCCTCGGTGGAGCTCTTTGGCAAGCGTCTATCAGCCCCCATTCTGATTTCGTCGATGACGGGCGGGGCGGCGATCGCCCGCGAGATCAATCGCAAGCTGGCGCTGGCGGCCCAAAAACACAAGATCGCCATGGGCTTGGGCTCGCAGCGAGCCGCAATCGAGGACCCGACGCTGGCGGAGACCTACCGCATCCGCGATGTCGCGCCGGATATCTTGCTCTTCGCCAATGTCGGCGCGGTCCAGCTGAATTATGGCTATGGCAGCGAGCAGTGCCAGCGCGCCATTGACATGGTCGGGGCGGACGCGCTCATCCTGCATTTCAATGTGCTGCAAGAAGCCGTCCAGGCCGAAGGCGACATCGACTTCTCCGGCTTGCTGGACAAGGTGGAGGCGGTCTGCCGGTCGGTGAGCGCGCCGGTCATCGCCAAGGAAGTCGGCTGGGGCTTTTCCGCGGAAGACGCGCGGGCGCTGAAGGAGGCGGGGGTGGCTGCCATTGATGTGGCCGGCGCCGGCGGCACTTCCTGGAGCGAAGTCGAATATCATCGCGCTCCCAGCGCCTTTCACGCCCGCGTCGCCCGCAGCTTCGCCGATTGGGGCATCCCCACCGCCGATGCGATTCTGCAAGCGCGTTGCGGCGCGCCGGAGCTGCCAATCCTCGCCAGCGGCGGCCTCCGCGATGGCATCGACATCGCCAAGTGCCTGGCATTGGGCGCGACCCTGGGCGGCTTGGCCAGTCCTTTTTTGCGGGCGGCCGATCACTCGCTTGAAGCGGTCGACCAACTCGTGGAGGAACTCCGCGCCCAGCTGCGTATCGCCATGCTCTGCACCGCCTCGCCCGATATCGCCGCCTTGCGCGGGGTCAAACTCACGCGGGTTGACTGATCTCGTCGACCAGCTGGCGGATCACGCCATTGCTCAGCAGCCGGCCGCGGTCGCTCAAGACGACGCGCTCGTCCGCGACGCGCAGCAAATCCAGCGCTTCCAGCCGGGCGCTCGCCGCGCCGAAGATGTCAAGAAAGTCGCAGCCGAAGCGCCGCGCGAATGCCAGCCGGTCGATGCCTTCTTGCGTGAGACGCATGCCCATCATCACCGTCTCGTAGAGCTCGTCAGCCCGGTCGACCCGGTTCGCTTTCGCCAGCGCCGGCGTCAATGGAAATTCGATCGCCACATCTCGCGCGTTTCTCAGCGATTCGATATAGCGGCCCGGCGCTGCGACGGTCGAATAGCGGTAGCCGCCGGCGTAACCATGGGCGCCCGCCCCCAGCCCGAGGTACTCCAGGTTGCGCCAATATTGCATGTTGTGGCGGCAAGCGAAACCCGGCCGGCGCCAATTGCTGATTTCGTATTGAGCATAGCCGGCCGCGTCCAGCCGCTCGCAGGCATGCTCGTACATGTCGGCAAAAGCGTCGTCATCGGGGCGCTGGAGTTCGCCCGCATCCACTTGCAGCCGCAGCGGCGTGCCGCCTTTGAGCTCCAGGCCATAGAGCGACAGATGCTCCACGCCCAGGCCGAGCGCCGCTTCCAGGCTGGATTGCCAGTCCGCCAGGCTTTCCTCCGGCGCGCCGAAAATGAGATCCAGGCTGATGTTGTCGAAGCCGGCCCGCCTGGCGCAGCTGACCGCGTCGACAACCGCCGCGAAATCATGCCGCCGCTCATACAAGCGCAGCAGCGCCGGATCCGCCGACTGCATGCCGATGCTGAGCCGGTTGACGCCGCAGCGACGCAGCTCCCGCAAGTATGTCTCGTTCAGGTCGTCCGGGTTCGCTTCCAGCGAGATCTCGGCGTCGGCTGGCGCGTCAAAAAGATCAAAGACTCGCTGGAGCGCTCGGTCAAGCCGGGCTGGGCTCAAGCGGGATGGCGTGCCGCCGCCGAAATAGACGCTGCGCAGCCGGCGTCCATGCGCGCCCGGGGCGACCGTCTTCATCTCGGCGCAAAGCGCGTCCATGTAAGCCGGGATGAGATGGTCGAGCTCGATGTAAGTGTTAAAGGCGCAATAGCTGCAAAGGGCGCGGCAAAATGGGATGTGTAGGTAGATGGAGAGTGGCGCGTCTTGGCGGGACATGGCGGCTCCGCGCCTCAAGCCAATGATTGCGCCATTGTGATAGCTAAAATATAATTGCGCAAGGCATCGTTCGCGGCCAGCTTGGCGCTTGGGCAATCCAGATGAAGATCATTCGACGCATCCTCGGTCGTTCCAATCCGCCAGCGGGCGCTGCGTCGGCGACGCGTCGCGGCTCGCATGTCACGCCCAGCCGCGAGACGCCTTTGAACGCGCCCATCCGCGAGGCGCCGCCAGCCGAGCCGACTACCGAACCCGAAAGCCAGCTTGAACCCCCGGTCGAGGCGCCGGAAAGCGACGCCGCGCCGGCTCAAGCCGCCCAGCCCGTCCAGCCAGCGCCAGCCGCGCCGCAGCCGTCGCCGCCGCCGATGCCAGCCAGCAGCCCGCCGCCACCGGCAACGAGCGCGCCCCGGTCCCGGTCGCTCGCTTTTGGCATCGCCAGCGACATTGGCATGGTCCGCGACAACAACGAAGACGCCTGCTTTGGCATGGGCTGGCATTCCATGACGGTCGATGAACGGCCCGACTTTGGGCTCTTCGCCGTCGCCGATGGCATGGGCGGGCACCTCGATGGCGAGCGAGCCGCGGGCGTCGCCGTCCAGACCCTGGCTGCCGAAATGCTGGAAAAAGCCTGCCTGCCCCTGCTAAGCGACCTCGACGGCGGCGGACCCATCATCCTGGAAGCGCTGGTGGCGGCGTCGGAAGCAGCCAATCGCGCCGTGATGAAGCGCGTGCCCGGCGGCGGCACGACCCTCTCGGCCGTCGCCATCGTCGGCAGCCTCGCTTACTTGGTCCATGTCGGCGACAGCCGCGCCTACCTCATTGACGGCGAGTCCATTGAGCAGCTCACCACTGATCACACTTTGGTGCAGCGCTTGCTGGAGCTGAACGAGCTGACGCCCCAAGAGGCGGAGTATTATCCGCAGAAGAATGTGCTCTATCGCGCTATCGGGCAGAATGAGCAGCTCCGCGTCGAGCGGCTGATCCGCGCTCTGCCTGCCCGCTCGCAGGTCTTGCTCTGCACTGATGGCTTGTGGGACCTGGTCGAAGACGGCGCCATGCTCCGCGTCGTCCAGGAAGCGCCCACGCCCCAAGAGGCTTGCGATCGGCTGACGCGGCTCGCCAATCAGCGTGGCGGCGCGGACAATGTTTCCGTCATCATTATCCAGGCGCCGCAACCTAGCTAGACCGCCTGAAGGGGGCGCCCATGAACCCCAAACCGAAAGTCCAGCCGCAGCGACAAGGCAAGCGCATCCTCGTGGTCGATGACGAGCCGCGCATGATCGGCTTCATTCGCATGAACCTGGAGCTGGAGAATCACTTCGTCATCGCCGCCCAGAATGGCCAGGAGGCTTTGGACGCGATCCGCACGCAGCTGCCCGACCTGGTCCTGCTGGATGTGATGATGCCGGAGCTCAACGGTTTCGAGACCCTGCGGATGCTGCGCGAGTTTTCCGATATCCCGGTTATCATGCTCACCGCCAAGGGCGAGGAAAATGACAAAGTCTTCGGCCTGGAGCTGGGCGCGGACGACTACATCACCAAGCCCTTCGGTCCGCGCGAGCTCTCCAGCCGCATCAAAGCCATCTTCCGCCGACTGGAGAGGCCATCGACCGACGACGCCATCCTCCAAATAGACGAGCGCCTGAGCGTCGATTTCAACCGGCGGGAGGTTATCGTCGCGGGCGAGGCGGTCAAGCTGCGCCCCACCGAATATCGCCTGCTCTATCATCTCATCAGCAACGCCGGCTGGACGGTGCCGCACGACCAGCTGCTGCAGAAAGTCTGGGGTTACGAGTACCGCGACGAAGCCCATTATGTGCGGCTGTATGTCAACTACCTGCGCGACAAGATCGAGGCGGATCCGGCCGACCCGCAGTACATTCTCACCGAGCGCGGCGTCGGCTATCGCTTTGTGGACTTTCGGCGGGGGAATTCTGCGACCGGCTAATCCGGCAGGAATCCGAAATCCAGGTAGAGGCAGGTTTCGCGCTGGCCCGCTCTCTTGCCGCACTTTGTCTGTCCGTGGCGCTTGAAGACGAAGACCCGGCGGTCGCGGCGCTTGAGCTTTTTCTTAAGCGTGCTCCATTGCGATTTGCTGGGCTCGCGATTGCCCTCCGCCAGCTCGAAGTAGGTGATGGCGAAGACGGCGCGAAAGTGGTTGTCGTCGTATGCTATGAGCTTGCGCAGGGCGGGGCCCCGCGGGCTGGACAGCGCGCGATGAATGAAAGCCGAAGCGAAGCTGCGCTTCACCCGGCGGAATGGCGGCAGCGCCTTGGGCATGGATCGCGCTCTTTCATCAGCGAATCGACACTGACGGGCAGTATACCATGTAGGCGAAAGCGCGCCGGCCGCGGCTGATAATCCGCGTCGGATTGACTATAATTGTCGCGTGAGAGAGGGAGGCGAAATGGGCGAACTTGACGGGCAGAGCTTCAAGAATATCCTGGCCTGCTGGACGGCCGGCATTACGGTGGTGAGCGTTGCGTCCGACGGCGACTGGCAGGCCATCACGGTCAACTCCTTCGCCAGCGTGAGCATGAGCCCGCCGCTCGTCTGCCTCAACATCGCCAATCGGCTGGATACTTGCGCCTACATTGCCAATGAGGGGCACTTCGCCGTCAGCATCTTGTCCGACCAGCAGCTTGAGCTGGGCAAGCGCTTCGCCGGCTATTACGACCATGTCTACGCCAACCGCTTTGACGGGATGCAGTGCCAGCTGACGGTGTTGGGCGATCCCGTGCTGCCGAAGGCGATGGCCTGGATGGCTTGCGAGGTCGAGCGGCGCATCGACTTTGGCGAGAATTCAATGTTCATCGGCAGCCTGCGGCAGGGCGCCTGGACCGACGACAAGACCCCCCTGCTCTACCACAATCGCCAGTGGGGCGTCTTTCAGGCGACAGCCGACAAGTGAGGCGCTACATCAAATCGCGCGCTGCCAGGGCCGCGCCGACGATGCCCGCGCGATTCCGCAGCCGCGCCGGGACGATCTCCGTCTTGCATTTGATGTAGGGAAAGAATTTGTGATAGCGCTTGCTGACGCCGCCGCCGATGATGAAGAGATCCGGCGTGATCAGCGATTCGAGGTATTCCAGGTACTCGGAGACGCGCTTGCCCCATTGCTTCCAGCTGTAGCCTTTTTCTTGCCGCGCCCGGTCGGTGGCGCGAGTCTCGGCGTCTTTGCCGCGAATGATGAGGTGGCCCAGCTCCATGTTTGGCACGAGACGCCCGTCGATGAAGAGCGAGCTGCCAATGCCGGTGCCGAGAGTCAAGATAGCGACCAAGCCGGCGCGATCGCGCCCGGCGCCAAAGCGCATCTCGGCGACTCCAGCCGCGTCGGCGTCGTTGAGCACGACCACCGGCGAGCCAGTCGCCTCTTGCAGCAGCGCCCTTGCGTCCGCGCCCACCCAGTCTTGGTGCACATTGGCGGCGGTCATGGTCACGCCCTGCTTGACGACGGCGGGAAAGGTGCAGCCGATGGCGGCGCTCCAGCCAAAGTGAGAAGCCAGCTGCGCGACCACCGCGGCGACTGCGGCCGGCGTCGATGGCTGTGGCGTCTCGATGCGCTTGCGCTCGCTGGCGAATTCACCGCTCGTCGTGTCGACCAGCGCGCCTTTGATGCCAGAGCCGCCGATGTCGATGCCCATCGCTTCCATGTCGCGTCCTCCCCGCCAGGCTGCCGGGCAAGTGTACCACAGCGAAGTCCAAACCCGCCGCCAGCCGCCGATTGTCATGCGCCCGCTTGCTTATTCGCTTCGCCTGCGCTTTAATGTAGCTGTGTGCAATCTTCGACAATTGCGGGACGGAAAGACGAGCCGTGCGAAAATCAGTGATTATGCTCTTGGCGGCGCTTCTGCTGCTTGGCGGGGGCATCGGCCTGGCCCAGACCGCCTGTTCGCCGTCTGGCTGCGGCGCGCCAGCAAGCGCCATCAACGCCAATCAGAGCCCCAATGTCGTTTCGCTGCCCATCGACGAAGACCTGCTCTACGATCGCGATTATCGGCCCGTCCTGGGCGCCTTCGCCACTTACGCCAGCCCTGAAGGCGAGGAAACCGCCTCATTCGACGACGGCTACAGCTTCCTCACCGTGCACGAGACCCTGGGCGATTGGGCGCGGGTCGGCGAGAATCAGTGGGTGCGCGGCGATGTCCTGGGCGAGTCCTGGCTGCCATCCCGCTTTGCTGGCGCGCTGCTGCCGCTGGACAGCGAACTGCCCTACACGGTCGCCTGGACCCTGACGCATCTGCGCGGCGCCAAGACCCCCGGCGGACCCGAAGCGGCGGACAACCCTTTCCTGTACCGTTACAGCCGCGTCTACATTTACGCGACGCAGGAGGTCAATGGCTACCATTGGTATCAGATCGGGCACAGCCAGTGGGTGCATCAGTTCAAAGTGGCGAAATTGCTGCCGGTGGCAAAGCCCGCCGAAGTCGAGACTTACAAGTGGGTGAGCGTCGATCTTTACGAACAAGTGGCGATCGCCTACGAGGGCGAGCGGCCCGTCTTCGCCACCCTGGTGTCCAGCGGCATGGAAGAATGGCCCACCAACGAAGGCGTATTTGAAGTCTATGTGCGCTTTCGGCGGACGCTGATGAGCGGCGCCTATTATCAGCCGGACTTCTATTACCTGCAGGAAGTGCCCTGGACGATGTATTTCGACGACCAGATCGCTTTGCATGGCGCGTACTGGCACGATGGATTCGGCTATCGGCGGAGCCACGGCTGCGTCAATCTGACGATCACCGACGCGCACTGGCTCTTCAACTGGTCTGAAAGCGAATACGACTACCAGGCGGGCGACCTGACCGGTCCTGCGGTCTATGTCTATTCAAGCGGGGTGTACGACTAGCGCTCAGCCAGCCAGCGCTTTTTCCGCCACGCGGAAGCCGTCGATATAGCCTTCAGCAGCCAGCAGCTCGGCGTTCATGACGCTGCAGCCGGCCGCGCCGCGAATCGTGTTGTGTGAAAGCGCCGCGAACTTGTAGCCCAGGATCGGGCATTCGCGCAGCCGGCCGATGCTGGTCGACATGCCCCGGCCCGCCCAGCGATCGCGCCGTGGCTGCGGACGGTCCTCGCCGGGCAGGTACTGCAGCGGGAACTCCGGCGCGCTCGGCAAAGCGGCCACGGTCGGCGTCGCCCGCCAGCTCGACCAGTCATCAATGATCGACGCGAGGGCGGGTCCCTCTTCCAGTTCCGCCGAGATGTTGACCAGGTGGCCGTCGATGACTGGCACGCGGGTGCAAGTCGCGCTGACGACCATGTCCAGCTCGTCAATGCCCGCGCCCTTGAAATTGCCCAGCATCTTGCGCGATTCGGTCTCCATCTTGGCTTCGTCGCCGGGCACATGGGGCAAGATGTTGTCGATCATGTCCAGCGACGACAGGCCCGGGTAGCCGGCGCCGCTGACGGCTTGCTCGCTCACCAGATGCAGCCGCCGCAACCCATATTTGAGCAGCGGCTTCAGCGCCATCACGACCGGCATGGTGGTGCAGTTGGAATTGGCGATCAAGGCGCCGCTCCAGCCGCGCTGCCGCCGCTGCGAGTCGATCAGAGCGATATGCTCGGCGTTCACCTCCGGCAAGAGCAGCGGCACATCGGCCAGCATGCGGTTGGCCGAGGCGTTCGTGCAGACCACATGCCCGGCCCGCGCCAGCTCCAGCTCGCGGGTTTGGGCGGCTTCTTTGGGCAAAGCGGAGAAGACCAGCGGCGATTCCAGCTCGGCGTCCAGCGCCCGGACCGTCATGCCAGCCACAAAAGCGGGCGGGTTGCCGTCCAGCGACCAATGGGCGGCCTCGGCGTAGGTCCTGCCGGCGCTGCGGCTGCTGCCGACCACTTCGTGAACCCGAAACCAGGGATGGTCTTCCAGCAGCTGGATAAAGCGCTGGCCCACCGCGCCCGTCGCCCCCAGGATCGCCACATCAAGTTTGCGCATGCGCCTCGCTCGCTTTACATGCCGACCGTGCCGGAGCGCACAGCCGGGTATGAACCCAGCATCTTCACAAACGAAGTCAGCTGCAGCAGCTGCATCAAGAGCTCCTGGCAACGCTGTTCTTGCCAATGGCCTTCAAAGTCGAGGTAGAAAAGCGGCTCCCAGGGGCGGTTGCGCCGCGGCCGCGATTCCAGCTTGGTCAGGTTCAGGTCGCGCTTGGCAAATTCGCCCAGGCATTCATAGAGCGCCGCGGGCCGATTGCGAGTCGCGAATACGATTGAAGTCTTGTTGTAATCCGATGGCTCGGGGTCGCCATGCCCCATCAACAGAAAGCGCGTGTAATTGAAAGGCTCGTCTTCGATTTCCGTGGCCAGCACATCCAGCTCATACAGCTCCCCGGCCAGCGGCGAGGCAATGGCAGCCATCCCGGGCTTGGGCGCGCGCGATAAATCGAGGGCGGCGCCGGCGGTGTCGTACCAGCCCATCGCCTCGATGCCGTAGCGCTTCAAAAAGCGGTCGCACTGGATCAAAGCCTGGGGGTGGGAGCGAGCCTGCGTGATCTGCTCGAGGCTGACGCCGCGGTTGGCCAGCAGCGCGTGATGCACATGCAAGATGACCTCCGCCTGGATGCGCACATCGTGATCGAGCAGCATCTCGTAAGCGCCGCTGACGCTGCCGGCCAAGGCGTTTTCCACCGGCAGCAGGCTGTAGTCGACTTCGTTCGCCCCCAAGGCGTCGAAGAGGTGGTTGAAATCCTGGCAGGGGACGGTTTCGACATCGTTGTCGAAATGCTGCCGCGCGGCGATTTCCGAATTGGCGCCGGGTATGCCTTGATAGGCGACTTTGGGCATCGTCAGCTTGCTCGCTTGTTTTGCGCTCGGCAAATGATACTCAAGGCGCGCTCAATATGAAAGGCTTCAGTTATGCCATGCGCCGGGCTGGCCAGCCCCCCGCGCGTTAGAGGAATCTATGAAGGCGACCGCCCGCGCCGGGCGCCGCGACAAAAAACGGACGAAGGCGTATACTATGGTGTACGAGCCAGACAGCGAGGAACACTGATGACACAGGAACAGCGCTTCGACCCGATGAGAGAAATCCAGAACCTGGGCGAGCAGATCACGCGGCAGATTGAAAAAGGCATACGCAATGTGACCAGCGGCGCCGAGGGCATGCTGCTCGACATGTACGAGGCGGAGGGCAATCTGCATATCCGCACGCAGCCGATTGACGGCTTGGTCAAGGACAGCATCGAAATCAGCCTGGAGTCCAATATCCTGACCGTCTCGCTGCGCACCGAGCCCGAAAGCACGCCCACCACCGCGCGCTACTTGCTGCAAGAACGGCGTTTTGGACCGCAAACGCGGCAAGTGGAACTTGCGATACCGGTCAAGGGGCAGGCTGCCAAAGCCAAAGTGGACGCGTCCAGCCGGCTCTTGATCACCCTGCCAATCGACGACAGCGGCTACGGCAACATCACCGTCACGCCGGTGGAGTAAGCGCGGAGCTCAGCCAGAATCTTGCAAGCCCGCGCGCGCGGCTCTCGCCCCGAAGTCAAAGTCGCGCAGCAGCGGCTCTTTGCGCTCGTCGTCCAGCAGGGAGAGCTCAATAGAGCGGCGCGCCAATTGCGTCGTCTCGTCCAGCGTCAACTGGCAGGATTCATGCGCCATCACATACTCGTCGGTGAGGCTCGTCCCGTACAGCGACGGCATGTCCGAGCCCAGCGCAACTTGCAGTCCGCGCTCCAGAAGCGCCTTGAGCGGAAATCCCTCCGCCCGCTCCACCAAGCCCAGTCGCAGCGCCCGCGCAATTGACAAGACGAGCGGCGTCCCCGCCTCCGCCAGTTCGCTCGCGAGGGCTTCATCGTCGAGGAGGCCCCAGGGGTTGACCAGGCGGCCCGGCCTTAGTTCGTCAATCGCTTCGCGGATGCCGCTGGGTCCAAGGCTGTTGCCGGCGCTGGCGGCGGTGTTGATCTCTTTGCGCTGGGCAGTGGCGAAAGCGCGCTTGAATTGCCCGGCCGGCTGGAGGCCGTCGTCGCCCGTCAAGCCCATCGCCACCACATTGCCGGCGCGAGCGGCCGTGCCTGTCGCCCAGCGAGCGGCGTCGTCGCCGGCCCGTGGATTGTCGCGCGGGATAGAGAGAATCCACGACATCTCGACATTCCAGGCGCGCTTGGCACGATCGCGGCCGTCGTTCAGCGCTTCCAGGAAAGCCTCGAAATGCATGCGCCCGCCACCGACAAAATCGGCAGGCGCGACCGAAACTTCGGCGTAAGCGACATTCTGCCGCGAGAGCGCGACGCCAATGTCGTAGGCGACCAGGGCAAGATCTTCCGGGTACATAATCCAGCCGCCAGCCACCCGGGCGATCTCGTCCAGGCGCGCGTAATCCGGTTCATCCAGCAGCGCCACCCACTGGGCGTAGTCGTCGTGGGCGGCCGGTATGCCGTTCTGGCTGGCGATTAGCAGCAGGCTCTCTTTGCGCAGGGCGCCCGTCAGCTGGATGTTGAGGTCCACTTTGGGCAAGGCGGTGATGAAGTCCCGAAGGCTCATGGTCTCTTCCTCGCGGGCCGGCTGCAATCAGCCACGGTCCAGGGGCAGCGGCCGACCCTGGCGCATCCGGCTGACTTCGTCGCGGTATTCCGCCGCCGCCTGGACGAAAGCGCTGAACAAAGGATGCGGGCGATTGGGCCGGCTCAGAAACTCGGGGTGAAACTGGCAGCCGAGCATGAATGGATGGTCCTCGATTTCGGCGATTTCAACCAGCACTTCGTCCGGGCTCAAGCCACTGAAGCACATGCCGCTGTCGTTGAAAATTTCGCGAAACGCGTTGTTGAATTCAAAGCGATGCCGGTGCCGCTCCAGGATCTCGCGCTGGCCATAAACCTGCGCCGCCAGCGTGTTCGGCAGCAGTTTGCAGGGATATTCGCCCAGGCGCATCGTCCCGCCCAATTCGGTGACGGCGCGCTGCTCCAGCATGAGATCGATGACCGGGTGCGGTCCATCCACATCGAATTCGGAGCTGTTGGCGTCTTCCAGGCCCAGCACATGGCGAGCGTATTCGATGCACATGACCTGCATGCCCAGGCACAAGCCCAAATAGGGCGCCTTTTGCTCGCGGGCGTGGCGGGCGGCGACAATCTTGCCTTCAATGCCGCGATAGCCAAAACCGCCGGGCACGATGATCCCGTCCAGCTCCGCCAGCTCGTCCAGGCGCTTGCCCTTCTCCAGCTCGCCCGACGGAATCCAGCGAATCTCCACATCTTGCCGCAGCTGGATCGCGGCGTGGGTGATGGATTCCTTGACCGACATGTAGGCGTCGTGCAGCTCGACATATTTGCCGACGATGCCGATGCGCAGCTTGTCGCGAGCCGCGCGCGACTGGTCGACGATGCGCCGCCATTCGCCCAGATCCGGCGCCTCCGCTTCGAGGCCCAGGCGCTCCAGGATGAAATCACCCAAGCCTGTCGCTTCGATCATCAGCGGCACGGCGTAAATGTTGTCCGCCGTTTGCAGCGGGATGACGGCGTCTTCGTCGACATCGCAGAAAAGAGCGATCTTGCTGACGATTTCGGCGTTCACCGGGTGATCGGTCCGCGCGATGATGACATTGGGCTGGATGCCGATGCCCCGCAGCTCGCGCACGCTGTGCTGGGTTGGCTTGGTTTTGAGTTCGTCGGTGGCGCCGATATGGGGCAAAAATGTCACATGCACGTAAAGGGTGTCGCGCCGTCTAAGTTCAGCGCGCAGCTGGCGCAGCGCCTCCAGGAATGGCAGGCTCTCGATGTCGCCGGCCGTGCCGCCCACTTCGACGATCACGACATCGGCGCCGGTCTGCTGGCCGACCAGCTTGATGCGCCGTTTGATCTCGTTGGTGATGTGCGGGACGACTTGGATCGTGCCGCCCAGGTAGTCGCCTTTGCGCTCTTTCTCGAGCACGGTGAGATAGACCTGCCCCGCCGTGACATTCGACAGGCGGCTGACATTTTCGTCAACGAAGCGCTCATAATGCCCCAGGTCCAGGTCAGTCTCGGCGCCATCCGATGTCACGAAGACCTCGCCGTGCTGGTAGGGGCTCATCGTGCCGGGGTCGACATTGAGGTAGGGGTCCAGTTTCTGTATGGCGACTCGCAAGCCGCGGGCTTTCAAGATGCGCCCGATGGCAGCCACGGTCAAGCCCTTGCCGACCGAGCTCACGACGCCACCGGTGCAGAAAATGTACTTGGGTTTCACCTTGGCTTGTTCCATTCGCTTTTCGCGAGGCGCTTTCGCCCAGTCAATCGCTGTCTAGAGCGCCGCCCGCAAATCGGCGACGGCGTCGCGCAGGTCCAGGAAGAGCATGCCCAGTTTGGCGTCGCCAGTCGCCAAGGCGGCCAGGACCGATTTCTCGTCCACCGCGCGCAGCAAGGCGTAACCGCGCTCGCCTCGGATGATGACCTCGTCCAGAGCGCCGCGCCCCAGATCGCCCGCGACCCGCTCGCCCAGGGCCAGCATGGCGGCCGACATGGAGGCCACCAGCGCTTCATCCAGCTCGTCCGGCAGCGACGCCGCCAGCAGCAGCCCCTCGACGCTGATGAGAGCGGCCGCTTCCAGGTCCGGGCTGCGCGAGCAAATGGAGTCCAGGCGTTCCTCCAAGCGCTTTGCCCTCGAGGCTGACACTGCCCGCTCCTATTCTGCTTGCGCGGCCAGCCGCCCGGCCGTCAATCGCTATCGCGCGCTCAACATTACAATGATACACTGCGAGCCAAGCGCGATGGGGAGCTTGCGTTCCATTCAAGCCGCTCCACAAGCGCGATTATACTTGGCGGCGGACGATAGGCAAATTGGCAAATGGGCGAATCCGGCGGGAGGGGGCGACGCCGCCTGCCCCGACACGAGATTCGCGTATACTAGGCTCAAATATGACAGGCGCGCACTGGAATTGAATGCATGAGCGAAGCGATCGCAAGGCGACCACGAAGCGGACAGGCGAGGCAATCTGGCGCTCCCGTGCAGGAACTGGCGGAGCGCATCGCCAGCAGCGTCAGCCAGGTTATCCTGGGCAAGGGCAACGAGATCCGCTTGACGACTCTGGGCTTGCTCTGCCGCGGGCACATCTTGCTGGAAGACATCCCCGGCGTCGGCAAAACCATGATGGCGAAGTCGCTGGCGCGCGCCGTCGGCTGCACTTTCAACCGAATCCAGTTCACGCCGGACATGCTGCCATCGGACATTACCGGCGTCTCCATCTTCAATCCCAAAACTCGCGAGTTTGAGTTTCGCCCCGGTCCCATCATGGCGCAAATCGTCTTGGCGGACGAGATTAACCGGGCGACGCCCAAGACCCAGTCGGCTCTGCTCGAAGCGATGGAAGAGGGGCAGATGACCGTCGACGGCGTCACTTATCGCCTGAGCAATCCATTTCTCATCATGGCGACCCAGAACCCGATCGAATACGAAGGCACGTTCCCGCTGCCAGAAGCCCAGCTCGACCGCTTCCTGATGCGCATTCAGATGGGCTATCCGCAGCCGGCCGACGAATTGCGCATCCTCGCCTCGCAGCAATACCAGCATCCCATCCAGAATCTGCAGCAGGTCGTCTCGCTGAAGGAGCTGCTCAGCGCCCAGCAGCTCATCAAAGACGTCTATGTGGCGAATGAGGTGCAGCAATACATCATCAATCTGATCACGGCGTCGCGGCGCCACCCCGATGTCTACCTGGGCAGCAGCCCGCGCGGCTCGCTGGCGCTGTTTCGGGCGTCGCAGGCTCGGGCAGCCATGAGCGGGCGCGACTTCGTGATACCCGACGATGTCAAAGCGCTGGCGGAAGTCACCCTGGCGCATCGCATCATCGTCGGTCCGGCGGCGCGCATCAAGAACATCACATCGCGGACCATCGTAGGCGAGATCTTGCAAAGCACGCCCGTGCCCGGCGCCTCCGCTCGCTGAAGCCGCATGCCCAACCGCCGCCTCGCGCTATACATTTTGGCGATTTTCAGCCTCTTGACGGGCCTCTTCACCGGGCGAGCCGATCTCTTTAATATCGCCTACTTGATCGGGGCGATTTTGCTGGCGTCGCTGCTCTGGACCTGGGCGTCGCTGCGCGGCATTTCCCTGCGCCGCCGGACCCGCGCCCGCCGCTCGCAAGTCGGCAAGGTCTTTCACGAATCATTTGGCTTGCGCAAGACGGGCCTGCTGCCCAAGCTGTGGCTGGAAGTGCGCGACCACTCGACCCTGCCGGGCCATCGAGCCAGCCTGGTGCTGCCCATCTTGCTGAGCCGGCGCGAACATCGCTGGGAAGTGGAAACCGTCTGCAGCCAGCGGGGCGAGTTTCAGCTGGGGCCGCTGAGCGTCGTCGGCGGCGATCCATTCGGCCTCTTTCACGCGCCGCGCAAAGTGGGGGCGACCGACAGCCTGATCGTGTATCCCCTCACCGTCGACATTGGCCGCGTGCAGCTGCCGGCGGGCCTGCTCTCTGGCGGCGACGCGCAGCGCCGATTGACGCGCCAGATCACGACCAATGCCAGCAGCATCCGCGATTATGTGCCCGGCGACAGCATGAACCGCATTCACTGGCGCTCCACCGCCCGCAAGGGAAGCATCATGGTCAAAGAGTTTGAGCTGGACCCGCTCGTGGATATCTGGCTCTTCAGCGATTTCTCCGCCGAGTCCCGCTTTGACGACCCCGCGCTGCGGCGCTTTGGCGCGGTCGTGCCGGGCGGGCAGCGCATCCCGCCATCAACCGAAGAGTACGCCGTGGTGGCGGCCGCCTCACTCGCCAAACACTTCCTGGACGACGAGCGCATGGTGGGTTACGCCGCTTATTCGCCGCACCGGCAAGTCTTCGAGCCCGACCGTGGCAATCGCCAGCTCACGCGCATTCTGGCGGCGCTTGCGGTGGCGAAGAGCGAATCGACGCAGAGCCTGCGCGCCAGCCTTTCTCTCGAGGCGCATCAATTCACCCGCGGCACGACCCTGATCATCATAACGGCGACGCTGGACCAAAGCTGGATCGGCGAAGCGCAAGTGCTTTCGCGGCGCGGCGTCCGCCCAATCTGCGTCTTCATCGATCCCGCGTCCTTTGGTCACGGCCTCGATTCCAGCCAACTGCACGGTCTGCTGCAGCTGTCGCAGATCCCGACCATCGCCATCAAGAAAGACGACGACATCGCGGCCGCGCTTGAAGGCCGGCCAGTCTGACAAGTGCCGAGATTCCTTTAGTTTCGAGAGGCAGCCAATGAAGGCCAATTACGACAGCATCGTCATCGGCGCCGGCGCCATGGGCAGCGCAGCCGCTTATCAATTGAGCAAACGCGGCCGACGGGTCCTCTTGCTCGAACAGTTCAAGCTCGATCATCGCCGCGGCAGCTCGTACGGGCACTCGCGCATCATCCGCTACTCGTACGACGCGCCCGAATATGTCGATCTGGCGCGCGATACCTACCCGATATGGCGCGAAGTTGAAGCGGAACTGGGCGAATCGCTGCTGGTGACGACCGGCGGCCTAGACTTCGGACCGCCCGACGACCGCTACCTGCAAGCCACGATCGCGTCGGTGCAAGCCTGCGGAATCGAGCACGAACTGCTCACCAGCGACGAAGCTGCGCACCGCTTCCCCCAATTCAAGACTCGCTCGGACTTCCCCGTCTTGTATCAGCCGGACAGCGGCTTCGTGCGGGCGTCGCGGGCAGTGCGCGGGCATGTCGCCTTGGCGCGCCGGCATGGCGCCACGATCCTGGAAAACACGCCGGTCAGCGCGATACGCGTCTTGGGCGACAGCGTCGAAGTGGAGACGCCTGGCGAATCCTTCTCGGCGGGCTCGCTAGTGGTGACGGCCGGCGCCTGGGCGCAGTCGCTCTTGGCAGCCACGGGCCTCCAGCTGCCGCTGACGACGCTGCGCTGCCAGCTGAATTTCATGGCGCCCGCGGACATCGGTCCCTACCAGGCGGAGCGCTGCCCGGTGTGGATCGCGCATGTACGTGACGAATACGGCACGAGCTGTTACGGCATCCCGGCCCACGATGGCGGCGGCTTCAAGATCGCCTTTCATGGCGGGCCGGCCCAGGCTCATCCCTCAGAAGTCGACTACGCGCCCGACGAGAGCAATGTCGAGCGGCTGCGCGGTTTCATGCGCGCGCATCTGCCCGGGCTGGCCGACGCGCCGGTGAGCGAGAGCCGCATTTGCCTGTACACGGACACGCCGGACACGCAATTCATCGTCGACGCGCACCCGCTGCACGAGCATGTCGTCATCGGCGCCGGCTTTAGCGGGCACGGCTTCAAATTCAGCGCGACCATCGGCAAAATGCTGAGCGACCTGGCGCTGGACGGGGCGACGCCGCACAACGACTCGCTCTTCAAGATCGCGCGCTTCAAAAGCTGATCGCATGCCAATGATAGTCGCCGATTTTGTGGAAGCCCGCCGCCAGCAGCAGCGACGCGCCCGGCGCCTCAGCTTGCTGGATTACCGCGCCGACTCGCGTCGCCCCGGCCAGCATGGCTCGCCGCCGCGCCTCCAGGATCGCGCCCGGGCTCAACGCGCCTTCCAGCCAGACGCCGCGATAAGCCAGGGTGTCCACTTCAATGCAGCGCGCCGCGGACGACGGGCCGGGCTCGAGCTCGATTTCAAGCGGATGACAAGCAAACAGCCATTGCCGGCCGCCCGCTATTGCAAGACCCGCTCGCTGGCAGAGCGCGCGCATGGCGACATTGTCGGCCGCCACCAATGCGCGGAGACAGCTCGCCCCGGACCGCCGCGCCGCCACGATGGAGCGAGCGACGAGGGCGCTTCCGCCGCCCAGCCCGCGCGCCGCTCGATCCACCGCCAGCAGATCAAGCTCAAGGCGCCTTCGCCCAACAGAATCCCGCGTCGTAAAGTTGTGGGCGAAGCCAGCCGCGCGCTCGTCCACGACGGCGACAAAGTTGATGCCGGATTCCAAAATGGAGCGGACTCGGGGCGAGGCTGGGTCAAGGTCTTCACCAAGCGCTTCGGCGGCGATACGCGCGATGGCGGCCGCGTCGGCGGGCGTCGCCGGGCGGATGCGCGCGTTCATTGGTTTTTCCGACGCAGGGTCTGATAATGGCGATAACGGCATTCAGCGGAGCGGATTTTGGCTGCAGCGACTGAGGCAGATGCGAGGCGCGGGCTGGGCAAGCCGGCGCTGTATCTGATCGCCTTCACCAGCGGCATGACGACCCTGGCCGTCGAGCTTTCGGCGTCGCGCCTGCTGGGCGGCGTCTTTGGCAACAGCAATCTGGTCTGGGCGAATGTCATCGGCTTGATGCTGCTCTATTTGACGGTCGGCTACTTCGTCGGCGGCCGCCTGGCGGATCGCTTTCCACGAGAAGATGTTTTGTTGCGGCTCCTCTTGTGGTCCGCCTTTCTCTGCGGTTTGATCCCGCTGGTCGCCAAGCCCATCATAACACGGGCGGCGCTGGCGGTCTTCGGCGCGGAGGCGGCGCTGGCCCTCGGCTCCTTCATCGTCATCCTCGTGCTGTTTTCGGCGCCGGTGACCTTGCTGGGCGCGGTTTCGCCCTTCATCATTCGCCTCTCGGTGACCAGCCTGGAATCCAGCGGCGCGATCGCCGGCGCGGTTTACGCCATCAGCACCCTGGGCAGCCTCCTGGGCACATTTCTGCCGGTCCTGCTGACCATCCCCCAGCTCGGCACGACTCGCACATTTCTGCTCTTCGCCGGATTGCTCTTCGCCGTCGCATTCGTCGCCCTCTTCGCGCTGTGGCGGCGGAGAGCGCTGCCCTACTTGCTGCTGCCGGCGGCGATCGCGCTGTTGGCGGCTCAGCCACAGGGTTTCTTGCGCCCGGCGGCCGTCAACGCGAGCATGCTGTACGAAGGGGAAAGCGCCTACAACTACATCCAGGTGCAGGAGGACGACGCCGGCACGCGCTATCTCTACCTGAACGAGGGCCAAGGCGTACACAGCCAGTGGCACGCCAGCGAGATCTTCAGCGGCGGCGCCTGGGATTACTTTCTGGCGGCGCCCTATTTCAACCAAGAGCCATTCCAGGCCGACGAAGCGCGCTCGCTGCTCTTGATTGGCCTGGCGGCCGGCACCGTCGCCCGCCAGCACAGCGCGGTCTACAGCGACATTCTCATTGACGGCATCGAACTGGATCCAGCCATTATCGCTGTCGGCGACGAGTTCTTCGACATGAACGCCAGCGCCATGCCCCGGCTGACAGCCTACGCCGGCGACGGCCGCTACCTGCTGCGGCACATGAGCCGCGAGTACTCGGTGGTCGCCATCGACGCCTATCGCCCGCCCTACATCCCCTGGCATTTGACGACCGTCGAATACTTCGGCGAAGTCAAAGCGCTGCTGGCGGATCGCGGCGTGGTCGCCATCAACGCCGGGCGCACCGACACTGACCGGCGGCTGGTGGACGCGCTCGCGGCGACCCTGGCCCAAGTTTTCGCCAGCGTGCACGCCATTGATGTGCCACATTCGTTTAATACAATCTTGGTCGCGACCGTCGAGCCGACCCAGGCGGACAATCTTCGCGACAACGCCAAGGCTTTGGACCCGGCGGCTCATCCCGCGCTGGCCAATCTGCTGTCGCAAGCCGCCAACAGCCTCGCCCCCATCAGCCAAAGCGATATCGTCTTCACCGATGATCGCGCGCCCGTCGAAAGCCTGGTGGATTCTATCGTGCTGGATTTCCTTCTCGCCGGCCGAGCCGAGGAGTTTCGCCTTGACGCCAACTAGGCCGCTCGTTCGCCGCGCCATCCAGCTCTTTTGCGCGCTGAGCCTGCCCTGCCTGCTGCTGACGGTCGGGGCGCGACTGCTGCTCAGCCGGCAATTCCTGGAATTCGAATACCAGCGGGTCGGCTTCCCGCGCGACAGCTTCGGCTTCACCAGCGCGGACCGGCTGGAATACGGACCGCTGGCGCTGGACTACCTCTTCAGCGCGGAGAGCGGCCACTGGCTGGCGAGCCTGCGCTTGCCCGGCGAGAAATGCTGGCTGCCGCTCTCAGCCGGGAGCGAGTGCCCGCTCTTCAACGCCCGCGAGCTGACGCACCTGGCGGATGTGAAAGCGCTCCTGCATGGCATCTTCACCTTGGCTCTGGCCGATTGCGCGATTCTCGGCGGGCTTCTGCTCGTCGCCTGGCGCATGCCTGCCTTGCGGCCGGCGCTGACCGCGGGCTTGCGGCTGGGCAGCTTGACCACCCTGGCCATCCTGCTGACGCTCGGAGTCTTTTCCACGCTCGATTGGACGGCGGCTTTCGACTGGTTTCATGAAACGCTCTTCGCCGCGGGCAGCTGGCGCTTCCTCTTCAGCGACAGCTTGATTCGCCTCTACCCGGAGCGGCTCTTCGTCGACGCCGCCATCGCAATCGCTGCGTTCGCGGCGGCCGGCGCCCTGGCGATGCTGGTTTTGCTTTGGCGCGCCGGCCGCGAACCTGCATAAGCCGGTTGCCTGCGCGCTCGCGATTCTCATCGCCCGGGTAAGGCAAGATCGCATCGCGAGCGGCACGCGCTTGGCGCAAACCCTGTCGGGCGAAAACAGCGCAAAGGTGCTACAGTAGGCCGATTGTGACGGGCGCGCTACTAACGCAGCGCGCGAGACAAGGCAGGCTTCATGAGCGATTTCCAAACCAGCGATCGGCGGCGCACGTCGAGGCGGTCGTTTCTGCGTCTGGGCGCGGGCATGACAGCGGGCGCGCTTGCAGGCGCCTTGCCGGCCTGGGCCGATAACGGCACGCGCGAGCAAGCTTCTGGCGGCGGCGGCGCGCGCGTCATCCGCCATGTGAAAACCAGCACGCGGAAGATTTGCCTGACTTTCGACGACATGTGGAGCGAATACTACACGCTGCGCATCGGGCGCGAATTTCAGAGGCGCGGCGTCCAGGTGACATTCTTCCCGGTCGGGCTGGCGGTGCTCAACAACCTGGAGCGCCCCAACCCGGGCTATCGCAACTTGTACCCGCGGCTGCGCGACATGGGCCACGAGTTTGGCTGCCACCTCTTCACCCACCGCGACTTCAAGACATTTGACCTGCGCCAGCTCATCAATGAAGAAATGGCGCCGTCGCTGCACACGATGCGCCGCGCGCTTGGACCGCGCTTCCAGCCGGTCGGCATTCGCCCGCCCTTCGGCATCGTCACCGACGCGCTCAAAGAAATGGCGAGCCTGTACGACATTCCCTTGATTCTCTGGGGTCTGGATTCGCAAGACGCGATTTGCAAGCGAAACAACTGCTCGCGCGAATGCCAGGCCTACGCGCCGGCGCGCTTCGAGATGATCCGGCGGTTTCTCGGCCAGCCGATGGCGTCGCCAGCGGACATCTGCCAGATCGAGAAAGAAGCCTGCGACCAGACTTGCGTCTCCGCGATTTTGAAGAATTATCGCGGCTATCTGCGGCCGGGCACGATCACTTTGCATCACGGCACAAAGAGCTCGCTGCTGGCGATTCCGCGGATTCTGGACTTGCTGGACGACTGGAACATGGAGCCGGTGCGCCTCTCGCATCTGCTGCGCCTCGCTTCGGCATGACTGACCCGCGGCGAGCGGGCGCGCCTTTTCAGCATGTTAAAATGGGCGCGGCTGTACTAAGCTTGTGCCACTAAGCAACCGAAAACTCGCATCTTGAGCAGGGAGAGAGATAATGGCAATCCGCGTTGGCATTAACGGATTCGGGCGCATCGGCCGGCAAGTCCTCAAAGCGATGCTGGAAACTTACGCCGGCGACATCGATGTCGTCGCTTTTAACGATTTGGGCGACCTCAACACCATGGCGCATTTGTTCCGCTACGACTCGAATTACGGCGTCTATTCCGGCGAAGTCGAAGTTGGCGATGGCGCGCTGATCGTCGATGGCAGGGAGATCCAAGCCCTTTCGGAGCGCGATCCCAGCGAGCTGCCCTGGGGCGATCTGGGCGTCGAAGTCGTAATCGAAAGCACCGGCATCTTCCGCGACAAAGCCAGCGCCTCCAAGCACCTCGAGGCAGGCGCGCGCAAGGTCATCATTTCCGCGCCGGCAAAGGGCGAAGACCTCACCGTCGTGCTGGGCGTAAACCAGGATCAGTACGACCCGGCCGCTCACCATGTGCTCTCCAACGCCTCCTGCACGACGAACTGCCTGGCGCCGCCCGCCAAAGTGGTCAACGACGCTTTCGGCATCCGCCAGGGCTTCATGACCACCATTCACAGCTACACCAATGACCAGCAGATTCTTGATCTGCCGCACAGCGACTTGCGGCGGGCGCGGGCTGCCGCCGTCAACATGATCCCCACCAGCACCGGCGCCGCCCAAGCTGTCGCCCTGGTCGTGCCCGAGCTCGAGGGCAAGTTCGACGGCATGGCGGTGCGCGTGCCGACGCCCACCGGCTCCCTGGTCGATTTTGTCGCCAGCGTCGAAAAGACTCCCAGCAAGACCGAGCTCATCGACGCCCTGGAAGCGGCTGCCGCCGGTCCCATGCGAGGGTATCTGGCGGTGTCGCACGAGCCGCTGGTATCCACCGATTACATTGGCAATCCCCACTCCAGCATTGTCGACGCCATCGCCAGCGATGTGGCCGGCGACCTGGTCAAGGTCATCACCTGGTACGACAACGAATGGGGCTATTCCTGCCGCACGGCTGACCTGACGAAATTCGTCGGCGACCGACTGTAACGCGGCATTGGCGCGCCAGAAGCGCAAGACAGGAGCGCGTTCGTGAACAAGCTCAGCCTGCGTGATCTCGACCTGCGGGGCAAGCGCGTGTTGGCGCGGCTTGACTTCAATGTGCCGCTTGCGAATGGGACCGTCGCCGATGACACCCGAATCCGCGCCGCGCTGCCGACGCTGCGCTGCATCCTGGACTGCCAGCCTCGCTGCCTGATCTTGCTGTCGCATCTGGGCCGGCCCAAAGGCGAGCGCGTCCCGAGCATGTCGCTTAAGCCGGTGGCGCCGGTCCTGGCGGATGCGCTGGGCATCGAAGTCGCTTTCGCCGGCGAATGCATCGGCGCGGCCGCCAGCGACGCAATCGCAGCCTTGCCGCCCGCCGGGGTCATCTTGCTGGAGAACACGCGTTTTCAGGCCGGCGAGACCAGCAACGACCCCGCTTTCGCCGCCCGCCTGGCCGATCACGGCGATATCTTCGTCAACGACGCCTTCGGCACGGCACATAGAGCGCACGCCTCCAATGTGGGCGTCGCCTCGCGCTTGCAAGCGGCGGCCGGCTTGCTGCTGGAAAGAGAACTCAGCTACTTGTCAACCGCGCTGGAGCGCCCGGCCCGTCCATTTCTGGCGATTTTGGGCGGGGCAAAAGTCTCCGGCAAGATTGACGTGATCGAGGCGCTGTTGGACAAGGTGGACAGCCTGCTCATCGGTGGCGGCATGGCGAACACATTCTTCGCGGCGCAAGGCCGATTCATGGCCGACTCCCTGGTCGAAGATGAGGCTCTCGAAATCGCTCGCGGGCTGCTGCGGGCCGGCGGCGACAAGATCCGCCTGCCAATTGACCAGCGCATCGCCGACGCCTTCCGCGACGACGCCGCGCAGACCGTAATTTCCGCAAATGACGATGTGCCGGCCGGCTGGCAGTCGCTGGACATCGGTCCCGCCGCGATCGACGCATTCGCGGGCGCGCTGGAGGGGGCGAAGACCGTCGTTTGGAATGGTCCGATGGGCGTCTTCGAAATGCCCGCTTTCGCCCAGGGCACCTTCGGCATCGCGCGGGCGCTGGCGGCGGAGACAGCCAAGGGCGCCACCAGCATCATCGGCGGTGGCGATTCCGCGGCGGCAGTCGAGCGAGCCGGCCTCGCCAGCCAGATGTCGCACATCTCGACCGGCGGCGGCGCCAGCCTCGAGCTGCTGGAAGGCAAAGCGCTGCCCGGCATCGTCGCGCTGGCGGACAAGTAAGAGCGACAAGAGCGTTCATGTTCGTTTGAGCGCGGAGCGGATTGAACAAGGGGCAAAACTGAGGAGCGCGGCATGTCGAGAAAGCCGATCATCGCGGGCAATTGGAAGATGCACAAAGGGCCGGAAGAAGCGGTCGATTTTGTTCAGCGGCTCGCCCCTGTCATCGGCGACTTCGACGCGGTTGAGCGGGTCGTCGCCCCGACTCACTTGGCGCTGTCCGCCGTGTCGCAAGCGCTGCGCGGCTCGCCCGTCCTGGTCGCGGCGCAAGACGCCCACTGGGCAGCTGATGGCGCCTACACTTCGCAGGTCTCGGCGGCGATGCTGCGACCGTATGTCGATTTCGCCATCCTGGGCCACTCGGAATGCCGCGCGCAGCTTGGCGAGAGCGACGCGAATGTCAACCGCAAAGCCAGAGCCTGCCTGGCTGCCGACATTCAGCCCATCATCGCCGTCGGCGAGAGCCTGGCGCAGAATGAAGCTGGCGAGACCGTCGCTTTTGTGCGCGCGCAAGTCCAGGCGGCGCTGGCCGGCGTCGACGCGGCCGCGATGGCGAAAGTGGTCATCGCCTACGAGCCGATTTGGGCGATAGGCACGGGCAAGAGCGCGACCGGCGAACAAGCCGACGGCATCATCAAAGCAGCCGTCCGCGATACCGTCCGCGATCTTCATGGCGATGCCGTCGCCGACAGTTTGCGGATCCAATATGGCGGCAGCGTCAAGCCGGGCAACATGGCGGAATTCATGCGCCAGCCAAATATCGACGGCGCATTGGTCGGCGGCGCGTCGCTGGACGCGGGCGACTTTGCCGAACTGGTGAAGATCGCGGCGGACGCAAAAGGAGCGTGATCTGCCCGCCCTGGATTCTTTCGCGCTGTTGCTGGCGCTGGGGCTGCTGCTCGCCCTCTTCCGTCAAAGCGAGCGCTGGCTGCATCAGCGCCTTTTCAAGCTCGGCTGGCTGCTGACGCAGAGCTTCCAGCTCACGACCGCCCTCTACTACCTGCTCTTCACGCCCGGCATCGCCCTGCGCGAGTTGAGCCGCTGGGCATGCGCCGCGGTCTTGCGGCTGCGCGCGGAACGGACGATTCAATTTCCCGAGCGCGGCGAAATCCTCACCCTCGAATTGAGCTTCGTGCGGCTTGCGCCGGGCGCCAGCAAAGCGAAAACCGCAATTGTCGATCTCGCTCCACTGGTTCTTGGCACGCTTGCATTGTGGCTGGCGGCCGACCGCGTCTTCCAATGGGAGGCGCTGCTGGCTCTGGCCGCCCCCATGACATTGGACGCCCTCGGCCAAGCCTGGGCGGCGCTGCTGTCCACTCCCGATTTCTGGCTCTGGTTTTACTTCGCGTTCGCCATCGCCAACACCATGCTGCCCCATTCCGCCAGCCAGCAGGGGCGCCGGCGCAAGGCGGCTTCTTGGGCGGCTGGACTTGGCGCGCTGTACATCGTCTGGCTGGGCAGCGGCGCGATCGACGCGTCGATTGCCCTGTTCATCGAGAGCCTGGCGGGCGGGATCGTCCTGGTTCTCCTGCAAGTGGCGGCTTTCAACTTGCTCGCGGTCATCGCCCTGGGCGCGCTGGAAGCGATTGTCGAGCGCCTCAGTGGCAAAAGCGCCAGCTTCCGCGACGGTCGGCTTGTCGCCCAGTCGCGCGACGAAGCCCAAGCCGAGAAAGCGGGCCAGTTGCAGAATGGGCGAACCGCCATTAACGAACGCGCGACGCGTCAAGCCGCCCGGCAACTCAAGTCGATCTACGATCTGCCGCTGCCGATACCGGGTCCGCCGGGCCGCGAACCAGTCAGTCGCAGCGCCGTGACGGTCGTCGGGGCGCCGGCGCCACAGTCCAACAAGCCGGATCCAGCGCCACGCCAAAGCGCGACGCTGGAGACTCCTGCCGCGCCGACACCGGATTTGGAAGCGAGCCCGCCAGACGAAATCACGGAATCATGGCTGCCGGGCGAAGCAGCGCCCTTTGCCCGTCCATTTGCCGGCGACGCCCAAGCCAAGGCGCCAGAGAGTCGGCTGCAAGAACCCGACGAAGCGGAATCGACGCCATTTCCCCGTCCCTTCGCCATGAAATCGCGGCCGCCGCAAGAAGGAGATGGCCAGCCGCTGAATGATGAGGCGGACCCGAATTAAGCGCCCGTCGCCGCGCTGGACGGCGCCTCCGCCGCGCTTTCGTGATGCGCCGAGATCCGCCCGACGGCGACGAAGCCGATGGCGATGCACACCAGCATCACGCCGAAAGCGATGAATTTGAAAAGCTGGCTGTTCGTGATCAAGGTCAGGAAGCCGAAGAGCGCGCAAATCGCGTAATAGCAGAGGGCGATCTGGCGTGGCGACAGCATGCCGCTGTCCAACAGACGAAAATGCAAATGCCCCCTGTCGCCGCGAAAGGGATTGGCGCCGTGGCGGACGCGATTGAGAAACTGCCAGCCAAGGTCCATCAGCGGCAAGCCCATCACCAGCAGAATAGTCGCCATTTTCGCGCCGCCGATGATGCTTAGCGCGCCCAGCAAATAGCCGACCAGCCAGGCGCTGCCGCCCAGGTAGACGCGCGCGGGGAAAAAATTGTGCAGCAAGAAACCCAGCGACGCGCCCGCCAGCGCCAGGGGCAGCAAGCTCACGCTGGTCTGCGGCGGTTCTTGGCGGAAAGCGCTGTTGAGGAAGAGCACGATGCCCGCGATGAAGGCGATCCCCCCCGCCAAGCCATCGGAGCCGTCCAGCAGGTTGACCGTGTTCATCATCAAGACGAGCCAAAACATCGTAAGCGCCACCGTCACCAATGGCGGCCAGGGGTCCGTCTGCGCGCCGGTCAGGGGATTGTTGAAAGTGGCGATGAAAATCTGAAAGGCGATGGCGATGGCGGAGACGACGAACTGGCACAGGAAAATCTGCCGCCAGTTCATGCCGATAATGTCGTCGAACAAGCCCAGAATGAAGACGACCGCGCCGCCGATGATCAAGCCCGCCAGGCGAATCGTCTCGAGGGGGTCGCCTCGCTCGACGGGCGCCAGCTGAGCCGCCAGGACCGCGACGATGAAGCCGCCGAAGATCGCCAGGCCGCCCAGCTTGGGCATGGCGCTGCGCTCTTGACGCCGCCCGCCCGGCACGGATGTGACGCCGAAGCGGAAGCTCAGCCAGCGCGCCGCCGGGATCATCAGCAAAGCCGTCGCCAGCGCGGTGTTGAAAACGATGAGGAAAGCCAGCGGGCGCAGCATCAGGTGCCAAACATGCGGTCGCCGGCGTCGCCCAGGCCCGGCATTATGAAGCCGATGTCGTTCAGCCGTTCGTCCAGCTCGGCCACATGAATCGGCAGATCCGGGTGGGCTCTGGAGAGCGCCTCCACGCCCTCTGGCGCCGCCAAGATGCCGAGGAACTTGATGCGCGGCGCGCCCCAGCGCTTCAAGATGTCGATGGTCGCGATGGCGGAGCCGCCGGTGGCCAGCATCGGATCGAGTACCAGGCAGACCTGCACGGTCGGCTCTTCCGGCAGCCGATTGTAATACTCGACCGGGCGCAGCGTCGCCTCGTCGCGGTACAAGCCGATATGCCAGACTTGCGAGGCAGGCAGCAATTCCTGAATGCCATCGACCAGGCCCAGGCCCGCCCGCAAGATCGGCACAAGGCCGATGACCTCGCTCGCCGCCCAGCCCTCGGCCGCGCCCATGGGCGTCTCGACCGAGACGGAACGCAGCCGCAGATCCTGGGTCGCCTCGTAACACAGCAGCAGCGCCAGCTCGCGCGAAAGCTCACGAAACTGGCGGTGGCTGGTGGCGGAATCGCGCAGCAGCGTCAGTTTGTGCTTCACCAATGGATGTTTCGAGACATGAAGTGGCATCGCGCCCCCTTTTTCGCCCGCGCTTGTGGCGGACGGCATCTGGCATGATTCTATAAAGCGAGCATTGAAACCGCAAACCGCTGTTCTATACTGGCGTGGCGCAAGCATGGAAGGGGCGGTGGCTGCAATGGCGGAAGACCGGCGCGTCGTCTCCGGGCGACAGAAGCGGACCGACCGCGACAACATCGCGCTGCGCCCGCAGAAGCTGGCGGACATGGTCGGCCAAGACCGCGTGCGCGAGAACCTGAGCATCATCGTGGAGGCGGCCGCCGCCCGGGGCGAGCCCATCGACCACCTGCTGTTTCATGGTCCGCCCGGCCTGGGCAAGACCTCGCTCGCTTATGTCATCGCCAACGAAGCCCAAGCCCAGATCCGCGTCACCGCCGGACCCGCGATCGAGCGCGCCGGCGACCTGGCCGCCATCCTCACTCACCTGAAAAAAGGCGACATTCTCTTCATCGACGAAGTGCATCGCCTGGGCAAGGCGGTCGAAGAGATCCTCTACCCGGCCATGGAAGACTTCGTGCTGGACATCATCATCGGCAAGGGTCCCGCCGCCAAGACCCTGCGCTTGAACCTGCCGCGTTTCACGGTCATCGGCGCGACGACGCGTTTGGCGCTGCTGGCGAGCCCCCTGCGAGACCGCTTTGGCGCGCGCTTCCGGCTCGACTTCTATGAGAGGCCCGCGATGGAGCGCATCGTGCTGCGGGCGGCGGCCCTGCTCCAGGTCGAGATCAGCGAAGAAGGCGCCCGGGAGATCGCTCGTCGCGCGCGCGGCACGCCACGCGTCGGCTTGCGGCTGCTGCGCCGGGTGCGGGATTACGCAGAGGCCCGCGCGGACGGCGTCATCACCCTGCCTGTCACGCAAGACGCGCTCGCCCTGTTGGAGATTGACCAGCTGGGCCTGGACGATGTCGACCGGCGCATCCTGCTCACAGTCATTGAGAAGTTCGGCGGCGGTCCCGTCGGCCTGGACACCATCGCGGCCGCCATCAGCGAAGACAGCGCCACGATCATGGATGTCTACGAGCCCTTCCTGATTCAGCTGGGTTTCATCAACCGCACTCCACGCGGCCGCGAGTGCACCAGACACGCTTACGAGCATCTCGGCATCGCCTACCCCGAAGCGCCCGACGCCCAGCGAGAGCGCGACGCCAGCCAGCAGTCCCTGCTATGAAAGTCGCCGAATTTGATTATGACCTGCCGCCCGGCCGCATCGCCCAGAAGCCGGCGGAACCGCGCGATTCGGCTCGACTGCTGCATTTGGATCGCGCCAGCGACACAATTTCGCATCACACCTTCCGCGACCTCGCCGAGCTGCTCCAGCCCGAGGACGCGCTGCTGCTGAACGACACCCGCGCGCTGCGAGCCCGCTTGATGGCGCGCAAAGCGAGGACAGGCGGCCAGGTCGAGATTCTGCTATTGAAGCGGTTGGACGAATCGCGCTGGCGGGCTCTGGTCGGCGGGCGCAAGATCCGGCGCGGGACTCGGCTGCTCGTCGGCGACGACGCCTGCGTCGTCTTGGAGGAGCTCGAGCGGGCAGAGCGCGTCATCGCCTTTAAGCGCCCGGTTGAGCAAATCCTGGAGCGCGTCGGCGAAGTCCCCCTGCCGCCCTACATCCAGGCCGAGCTGGCGGACAGCGAACGCTATCAGACTGTCTATGGCAGCAGCGACGGCTCGGCGGCCGCCCCGACCGCCGGCCTGCATTTCACGCGCGAGCTGCTGGCTCAGCTGGAGCGCAAGGGCCTGAAACTGGCGCGCTGCACCTTGCACATCGGCCTGGACACTTTCCAGCCGGTTCTGGCGGAGCGCGTCGACGATCACAAGATTCACAGCGAACAGGCCCGGCTGGACGATTGCAACGCCGCCATCCTCAACCGAGCCAAAAAAGCTGGCGGACGCCTCATCGCCGTCGGCACCACGTCCGCGCGCACACTTGAGACTGCCGCAATCCTGGCGGCCGGTGGCGATCCCGGCGCGCCGGCGCCCGCGGGGAGCGCGAAACCAAGCGATCCGGTTTCCGCTTTCGAAGCCAGCACGAGTCTCTTCATCAAGCCCGGCTATCAGTGGCGGGCGGTGGACGCCATGATCACCAACTTTCACCTGCCCCGCTCCACCTTGCTGATGATGCTCAGCGCTTTCGCGGGCCGGGAGCGTATGCTTGCCGCCTACGAACTCGCGAAGCAGCTGGATTACCGCTTTTACTCTTTTGGCGACGCCATGCTCATCACTTGAAAATGAGGCTTGACCGTCGGGCCAGCGGTCGACTACAATGGCGCTCGCCCTTCCAACTGGAGCGGGCTCTTTTGTTGCCAGACCAATTTTCCCCGCGCGCGACGCCGCTTCAGGCATTGCTGGCGGAGAAGCCAAGCGAAGATTGGAGCATCCAGCGCATGTACGCAATCATCCGCAGTGGCGGAAAGCAATATCGCGCCGAAGTCGGCCTGACGATCGATGTCGATCGCCTGCCCCAGGAAGTCGGCGAAGAGATAGAAATCGCCGATGTGCTCTTGGTGGCGGGCGAAGACGACGCCCGCGTCGGCCAGCCCCAAGTTGAGGGCGCATTGGTCCGCGCCACCGTGGTCGAGCAGTTCCGCGGCCGGAAAATCATCGTCTACAAGTATCGTCAGCGCACGAATTATCGCCGCAAGCGCGGGCATCGTCAGTATTTCACGCGTCTGCGCATCGATGACATCCAGGTCTAGACTGGCGAATCAGAGGAGGCAGGCGCAATGGCTCACAAAAAGGGCGGCGGTTCGTCCAGCAACGGGCGCGACAGCAATTCCAAACGACTGGGCGTCAAGAATTACGGCGGCCAATATGTGATTCCGGGCAACATCATCGTGCGGCAGCGCGGCAGCAGATTCCACCCCGGCGAGGGCGTCGGCATGGGCAAGGATTACACCATCTACGCCACGCGGGCTGGCTTCGTTACATTCGAGAAGATGCGCGGCCGCCGCGGCCAAAAGCGCATTTCCGTCCACGAGGCCCGTGAAACCAGCGGCGCCTGAGCTTCCTTGAACAGTCGTTCGCGCTACTCCTATGGAGCCGCGGACGCGCGGAGGAAAACATGAAACAAGGCATTCACCCAGCCTGGCATCAGACGCAAGTGCGCTGCATGACCTGCGGCACGACCTGGACAACCGGCTCCACCGTGCGCTCGCTGACTGTCGAAATCTGCTCCAATTGCCATCCCTTTTACACCGGCGAGCAGCGCATCGTCGACACTGAGGGACGGGTCGACAAATTCATGAAGCGCTTGCAGCAGCGCGATCAAATCCGCAGCGTCCTCGATCAAAGCGCCGCCGAGCGCACCCCGATGGATTTGCCCATTACCGAGCTGGACATAGGCGATCGCTACGCCAGCATCCTGGAAGACAACGGCATCATTGTCGTCGCCGATGTGCTGGAGCGCCTGGGCGACGAAGAAGACGACAACAGCATCTTGTCGATCCAGGGCATCGGCCGCAAGGTCCTCAGCGACATGAAGAAGACCCTGCGCGCCAAGGGCTACGAGCTGAACAATTGAGCTGACGATTCGCGGCCGCGGCGGGCGCCCGCAGGCAAGGCAAGGCGGGCATGAAGCATCACGCGGGCAAACTCGAGGTGATTTGCGGCAGCATGTTCTGTGGCAAGACCGAGGAGTTGATCCGCCGGGTGCGCCGCGCCATCATCGCCCGCCAGCGCGTCAAAGTCTTCAAGCCCAAGATTGACGACCGTTACGGCATCCGCAAAATCACCAGCCACACGGGCCAATCAGTCGAAGCCATCGCCGTGGAGCGCGCGGCCGATATCGTTGACCTGGCGAATGGCAGCTCGACGGTCGTTGCGATTGACGAGGCGCAGTTTTTCGACGCCGGCATCGTCGAGGCGACCCAGCGCTTGGTGGACGAATACGACATTCGCGTCATCGTCGCCGGGCTGGACACCGACTTTCGCGGCGAGCCCTTTGGCGCCATGCCGCGCCTGCTCAGCGTCGCCGAAGAAGTCGTCAAGCTAAGAGCCATCTGCGTCGTCTGTGGCGAATCCGCCAGCCGCACCCAGCGCTTGGTGAATGGCGCGCCGGCCGCGTACGACGACCCGATCATACTGGTTGGCGCACAAGAATCTTACGAATCCCGCTGCCGCCAGTGCCACGAGCTGCTGCCAGCCAAATCTTGAACCGGCGCCTTAAGCGAGCAGATTCGGGATCTCTTCCGGGTTGGCCGCGACGCGCGCGCCCGCCGCTTCCAGAGCGCGGATCTTCTCTTCGGCGGAGCCCTCGCCACCATCGACGATCGCGCCGGCGTGGCCCATTCGCTTGCCGGGCGGGGCGCTTCTGCCAGCGATGAAGGCCGCCACCGGCTTGGTCATCGAAGACTTGATGTAATCGGCCGCCGCGATCTCCGCGCTGCCGCCGATCTCGCCCAGCAGCGCGACTTTCTCCGTCTCCGGGTCATTCTCGAACATGGTCAGCACATCGACGAAGGTCGTGCCGATGACGGGGTCGCCGCCAATGCCGACAATGGTCGAGACGCCGATGCCCGCATTCTTCATCGCGAAGCCGACTTCGTAAGTGAGGGTGCCGCTCTTGGAGACGACGCCAACCTTGCCTGGCATCGCCACCATCGCCGGGATGATGCCGACTTTGGCTTGCCCGGGCGTCATCACTCCGGGGCAGTTGGGACCGATCAAACGAGCGCCGCGCGACCGGCAATAGGCCACCACCCGCATCATATCGGCGACCGGGATGTGCTCCGTCAAACAAATGATAAGCCCGACGCCGGCGTCAGCCGCTTCCATGATGGCGTCCGGGGCGAAGCGGGCCGGCACGGTCACCAGGCTCACATCGGCGTTGGTCGTCTCCACCGCCGCGCGCATCGTATCAAAGACGGGCGCGCCCTCGAACCATTCGCCGCCCTTGCCCGGCGTCACGCCGCCGACGACATCCGTGCCGTACTCCATCATGAGCCGGGCGTGGAAGCCGCCTTGTCGGCCGGTGATGCCCTGAACCAGCACCCGCGCCGTCCTGTCAATGAGGATCGCCATCTTAGCTTCGCTCCTTTACCGCCGCCACCGCTCGCTGCGCCGCTTCGGTGAGAGTCTCGGCGCTGATGATGTTGGGGATGCGCGCCTGGCTGATGATGCGGGCGCCTTCAGCCGCATTCGTGCCCTGCAAGCGGATCACCATCGCCACATCCGTCTCGACTTCGTTGTAGGCGGTCAAGATGCCGTCGGCAACTTCATCGCAGCGCGTGATGCCGCCAAAAATGTTGAACAGCACGCACTGTACATTGGCGTCGGACAAGATGATGCGCAGAGCGGCCGCCACCTGCTCCGGCGACGCGCCGCCGCCGATATCGAGGAAATTGGCAGGCCCGATGCCATCGGCGTCGCCATAGAGCTTGGTCATGTCCATCGTCGTCATCGCCAAGCCCGCGCCATTGACCATGCAGCCGATCTGCCCCTCAAGCTTGATGTATGTGATGCCGGCTTCGCGGGCCTGCCGCTCCGATTCCGGCTCGCCGCTCGCGTCGCGCTGTTGCCGCAGCTTGGCTTGGCGGAAGAGCGCGTTGTCGTCGATGATGACCTTGCCATCCACCGCCAGCAGCTCCCCAGCGCCGGTGATGACCAGGGGGTTGATCTCCGCCAGCTCGGCGTCGCTCTCGCGGTAGCAGCGGTAGAGCCCGTCGAGGATGGCGCCAAAGCTGCGCCAGTGAACGCGGGGCATGCCCATGGCGCTGGCGATATGCGTCATCTGGAAATTCTGCAAGCCAAGCAGCGGGTCGACGCGTTCGCGGATGATGGCGTCGGGACGCTCGCGGTTGAGCTCTTCGATGTCCATTCCGCCTTCCATGGAAGTCATGATCAGCGGCATGCCGGCGCTGCGATCATTGGTAATGGCGAGGTAGATCTCTTGCTGGATGTCCGCGCCGGGGTCGATCAAGACCCGCTCCACCGTCAAGCCCTTGATCTCCATGCCCAGGATCGCTTCGGCGTGCTGGCGCGCTTCGTCGGCGTTTCGCGCCACTTTGACGCCGCCGGCTTTGCCGCGCCCGCCAACATGCACCTGCGCTTTCACGACCGTGACTCCGCCGATCTCCCGCGCGATTTGATAGGCTTCGTCCGGGCTGCTGGCGACCTTGCCCTCGGGCACGGGGATGCCATAATCGCGGAACAAGAATTTCGACTGATATTCGTGCAGCTTCAAAGGTCGTCCCTTCCCCTTGCCAAGCCCGCCGCGGCGTCGCTGGCCGGCGCTTGTTGAATGCCCGCGCAAGATTACGCCAGGCTCGGCATAATCTCAAGTGAGAATCGTGGCACGGGGAAACCGCCGCGTTTCGCTTTGTGCGCATTTCTCATTCTATGTAGACTAAAGCGCAGAGTCGCCGCGCGCCCAGCGGGCTTCGCCGATATTGGAGAAGACTATGAGCAAGACAGGGTTCCTCGTATTCATCGCCGCGTTTCTGCTGCCGTTTTCGACGCTGTACAGCCAGAACGACTCCACGGCCAACCTCCTGCAAAACGGCGATTTTGAGGGCGCGTTTGTGGAGCTTGAGGGCGCGGCGCCGCGCAATGTCGCCGAGCACTGGAGTCCCTGGCATGTGGCGGCCGACGACAACAGCCCCTCGTTTGTCAATCACGACCCCAATTACGATAAAGAGACCAGCCGAGTGCGCCTTGACGAAGCGGGCAAAGCCCAAGCCTGGTTCACGCTCTTCGCCACGCATCAGGGCGGCCTCTACCAAGAAGTGGCGAATGTCGAAAGCGGCAAGACTTATCGCTTCAGCGTCTACGCCTATGTCTGGTCGTCCAGCTATGAGGACACCGAAGAGAGCGAAGACCCCGGCGATGTCGTGGTGCGCGTCGGCATCGACCCAGATGGCGGCACGGATGGCGAGAGCGACGACATAATCTGGTCCACCGCCGCCACCTTCTTCTACGACGCCTACCGCCAGTACGCCGTCATCGCCACCGCCGAGAGCACGGACATTACGGTCTTCATCGAATCGACCGTCGGCGGTCCCCGCGCCAACAATTACATCTACCTGGACGACGCCGCGCTGCAAATCACCAGTGAAACCATTGCCGCCACCGCCGAGCAGACCCCCACTTCGGAGACCAACTCCGGCTTGACCGACGAGACCGCGACCGCGACGGCATCCAGCGCGCCGCAAGATACGCCGACCGCCACCCTGGAGCCGCCGCCGACCAAGACAGCGCAGCCGACGCCATCGCCAGTATCAATCACATCGCCGCCAGCCACGGCCACCAGCGAGCCAGAAACCGCCGGCATCGCCCAGGAAGCGACGCCCACCAACACGCTGCAGCCGACGCCGACGCCAGAATCGATCACCGCGCCGCCACCCACCGCCACCAGTGAACCAGAGACGGCGCGCAGCGAACAAGAGCCGACGCCCACGGGCGAACTGGACCCGACGCCGACAGCCGAGTCGATCACTGAGCTGCCAGCCACCGCCACAGAAGCGCCGGAGCCTACGCCTTCGCCAAGCGCGACAGCCAGCGCTACCCTCGAGCCTAGCTCGACGCCGACAGCGACCCCCAGCGCGACGCCGACGATCCCTGGCGACTACGCCGAAACCGTCACGCACACAGTCGTGACCGGCGACACGGTAAGCGCCTTGGCCCTGCAATATGGCAGCACGGTAGCGGCCATCAATGAGGCGAACGAACTGAACCAATCCAATCTGATCTATATCGGGCAGCTGCTGGTAATCCCGGTGAATCTGCCGCCGACGCCGGATGAGAGCGGCGCCACCGCGCCACCGCCGACAGCCACGCCGACGCCCAGCCCAAGCCCGACCAGCACGCCCAGTCCGACGCCGACGCCGATCGTGCATCAGGTGCAGCGTGGCGATACCCTGGAGGCGATCGCGCAGCGTTATGGCACGACCGTGCAGCTGCTCGCCCAGATCAACGGCATCAGCAATGTGCATCAGATCGATGTCGGCCAAGTCTTGCTGATCCCGACGCCTGTGCCGCCGTCGCCGACGCCCACTGCCACTTACACGCCAACGCCGGCGCCGACAGTCCCGGCGACGCCATCGCCCACGCCGGATTCCTACATCATCTACATCGTGCAAGCCGGCGACACCCTGGGCGAGATTGCCCTTGCCCACGGCACGACAGTCAGCGCGATAGTCAACCTGAATGGCCTCGAGAATCCCAGCCGCATCAGCCCGGGCGACTCGCTCAAGATCCCGGCCAGTTCCGCTGCCGCGGTCGTGGCGAGCAACACGCCCGCGCTTACGCCGACGCCGCTGCCGACTTCCGTGCCGATCACGCATAAGGTCCAGGCCGGCGAAACTCTCTTCGGCATCGCGCTGCGCTATGGCGTGAGCATCGTGGAGCTGGCGCAGTTGAATGGAATCTCGAATTACAGCTTGCTCAGCGTCGGCGCGGTCTTGACCATCCCGGGATGAGGCGGCGCATCGCGATTAGCCAGGCGCGCGACGGGAGGGTGATTCTGTCAGACGCCCTCCTCTGCGACAGCTTTTGGCGGCGGCTCCGCGGGCTGCTGGCCTGCCCGCCCGAAGACCTGGGCCGGGGCGCGCTCTTCATCTGCCATGCGGAAGGTCGCCTCGTGGCAAGCGTCCACACCCTGGGCCTGCGCCGCTGCATTGGCCTCGTCTGGCTGGACGCCCGGCGGGTCGTCGTCGATCTTCGCGTGGCGCCTCCCTGGCAGCTGCCCTTTTCGCCCAGCGCGCCCGCCATGTATTGTCTGGAGGGCGAGCCAGCCATCACCGAGCGCCTTCGCCCCGGTGATCAGCTCGTATTCAGCGAGGCGCTAGCGTGAACAGTTGGCGGCGCCCGATAATCCTGCTGCTTTGCGTTAATTTGCTGATTGCGCCGTTGACGCCAGCCCAGGAACACACGACGCGGACGCATGTCGTGCAGAGCGGCGAGAACCTGTTTCGCATCGCGCTTATGTACGACCTCTTTGCAGAGGATTTGGCGGAAGCGAACGGCATCAGCGATTACGACTCGGTCGCAGTTGGCGCGCGGCTGATCATCCCGCTGCCGCTTACGCAAGAAATCACCCATGTCGTCGTCGCCGGCGAAGCACTGGCCAGCATTGCGGCGAAATATGGCACCACCATCGCCAGTTTGATGCGCCTCAACAGCCTGGCGTCGGCGGACTTGATTTATGTCGGGCAAGAGCTGACGGTCGCCGCCGCCATCAACGCGGGCGCCACGACGGGGAGCGCGCCTGCGCCGTCCTCGACGCCGCTGGACGACGTCGCCCTCAACCACTCTTTTGCGCGCTATGGCGAGCCGGTACAAGAATATGTCTACACCATCGCGGCCGGCGACACGCTCTCCGAAGTCGCCTTTCGCTTCAATCAGACAATGGCGTCCCTTGTCCAAGCCAATGGAATCGGCAATCCCGCGCTGCTGCGCATCGGCCAGCGAATCGTCATCCCCGGCCTGCAGCTGCCGCGCCTGGCGGAAGCATTGCCGGACTTCGTCGTCGCGTACAGCATTGAGCCGCTCGTATTGGAAGCCGGGCGATCGGGCAGTCTTGCACTGTGGACGAGCGAGCCGGTCAGCTTGGCCGGTCAGTTTCTGGGGCGGGAGCTGCGCGTCATCCAAAGCGACGACAGGCGACAGCATCTCGCGCTGATCGGCCTGCCGTTCTTCACGGATATGGCGGTCTATCCCCTATTCCTGGAAGCGCGCGACGCAGCCGGAGTCGCGTACCCGCTCAACGCCAGCGTTCAAGTCATCGGCGGCGGCTACGGGCGACAGACGATCACCATCCAGGACAGCGAGCTGCTCGCCCCCGAAGTGGAAGAAACGGAGATCGCCCGGCTCGTGCAGCTAACCGAGGTCTTCACTGAGGAGCGACGCTGGGCGGAGGCGCTGCAGCTGCCGGCCGCTTCGCCGATGAACGCGGTATTTGGCACGCTGCGTTCCTACAACGGCAGTCCCTACGACCGCTATCATCGCGGCGTCGATTTCTCGGGCGCGCCGGGGACGCCAGTACTGGCGGCTTCCGCGGGCAGCGTCGCGCTGGAGGACGCGCTGCTCATTCGCGGCAATACCCTTCTGCTGGATCATGGCTGGGGCTTGTTCACGCTCTACGCGCACCTGGACGATGTGCATGTGGCGCAGGGCGCGTTAGTTGAAGCCGGGCAAGTCATTGGCACGGTGGGCAGCACCGGTCGCAGCACTGGCCCGCACTTGCATTGGGAAGCCTGGCTGAATGGCGTCAACATTGACCCGATGCAGTGGACGCGGGGCGACTTCCCCTAAGGCGCGCCAAGGCAGGCTCTTCTAGCCGGCGTGGGCGCCATCCAGGGCTTCAAAGTCGGTGAACAGAAAATGATCGTGATAATAATGAATCCAGAGGAATGACAAGATCGCCGTGTAATAAGCGATGTCGAAATGGCTGTTCCCGTCGATGCCCGGCTTCACGATCCCCGCCAAGACATAAACCAGCCCGAATATCACCGCCGAGCCGACCAGCAGGGCCGCGCTGAAACCGTAAAGGGCGCGCGAGTCCCGCGAGCGCCGGCTGAAGCGCGCCACCAATGGAGCGTTGCCTTCCAGGTCGCCCGTCATCTGCCGGATTTTGATGATGTAAAAGGTGATCGCCAGATACTGGAATGAATGCCAGGTGTTCAAGCCTTGGAATGCCGTATCCAGGTTGGGCAGCAGCGGCGTGAAAAACGCGACCAGCACAGTCAGGCTCACGAATGCGAACTTGGGCATATTCAAGATGCCGTGATAGTACTCGTAAACGCTCTTCACGATGTACGAGAGCAGCGCTGCGCCAAATACGAGCGAGACGAGAATGAAGAACCAGGGATTGTCCGGCTGCTGAAACAGGTCGGGGATGGCTTCGCCCAGATCATTCGCGCCAATCTCGAAAGAACCCTGGCTGATCTTCCACATCGCAATCGGGAAGAGGCTGGTCAGCACGATGGCGTAGTCGATCAATCGCGCCAGCGGGCTGAGGGCGCTGCGGCGCAGAAACTTGGCTTCTTTGTGGTTGTAAAGTTCGACAATGTAAGTGACCTGGTGCAAGACATGCAGCGACGCCCAGAAGAAAAAGAAGGTCAGCATCAAGCTCAGATTGAGGAAGGCGAGGGAAATCACGATGACGGGGATGATGATGGAAGAGCGTATCAGCGTCGGGTAGCGCTCCTTGAAGCGGTCGTCCAGGCCGGTGCGCAAAAAGGTGGACATCATGTGCGGTCCGCCGATGACCACCGCCACCATCATGTTGACCAGGTTGCGGCTGAGGTCGTCCGGAATCCCCAGTTGGAGGCCCCCCAGGTACATCAAGTACGGCAGCGGCACCACTGCCACGCTTAATGTGATGAAGATCAGATCCCAGCGACGGTTGCGCAGCCAGTAATTCCCCCGGTCGATGTCGGTGGCGTAGCTATCGGACTTGGAAAGCGATATCGCGTTGGTCGCCATGGCGCGTCCTCGTGCAAATGCACACCGCCATTATAGCGGAAAGTACTTAGCCAGGCAAAGTATCTCTTGCGGAAACCAGGCTGCTGACGGCGCGTTTATGGCACGAAACCCAGCCAGCGACAGAAATTCGTCGGCTGCGCGGCGCAGCTCTCGGGCGCGTTCAGCAGCAAGAATGCGACAATTCCGCAAGCCAGCAGCGCCCCGACCAGAAAAAGGCAGCCCAGCCAGGCTGTCGGACCGCCCTGCGCCACATCGGCGACGGCTTGAAAGATCCCGACGACCAGCTCAATGAGGCCGCTGACCGCTTGCAGGGCGAAGCCGATGACGACCAGAGCGAGGCAGAGCAGCGCGCAGCCAGCCGCGATCAAGGGCAGATGCCCGGGGTCAATCGATTGCAGCAGCTCCATCACTTCGCTCCCGCCCGCGCCTTCACGCTCGGCAATGGCCGGCAGCAGTCGACGCCAGCTGCCAGGCATCGTCAGCCGCGTCGCGCCGGTAACAGTCGCAGAAGCGCGCGTCCATATTGCCGCCGCTGCTCTCCCAGAGCAAGAAGCGCACATCCGTTTCTACGCAGACCGCGTCTCTCTGGTCGCCGGCCATCATCAGCGCCGCGGTCTCGATGCGCAGACCCCGGTCGGATTCTTCGCCGATCAGCGAGATCAGCAAACGCGGGTGCCGGTGCGGCATGGGCGCGTCGCCGTGCTCCAGGCGAATCTCGCCATTCGCCGCCAGGTAGAACAAGCCGCAGGGCGCCAGCAAGAAGGCAAACCAACACACCAGCAAGATTCCACAGCCGAAGCGCTTGATCGGGCTGGTCTTCTTTCGCGGCGTTTCGCGCGCGCCGGGCGTCGCCTGCGCTTCTTCGCCTGTCATGGTCGCCATTCCTCAGGCGCCGGTCTCGCCATGAAATCGAATCACGATCTTGTCATTTTCATCATAGCTCACGTGGGCCTGATACGGCGGCTCGTCGTCCTTCATGGCCAGGATCCGCGGCAGCAGCGCCGGCAAATCTTCCACCAGATCGAGCTCAAGGACCCGGTCTATCCGCGCCCACTCCAGCCTGCCCTCGGCGCCACAATCGCGGACGCGCTTGCTCTGGCTGATGGCGGTGTAGACGAAGAGCAGGATGCCGCGCTCTCCGCCCGCGTCGATATGGTGGATGCCGCGCAGCCGAGGCGAATGCGCGCGCAGGCCGCTCTCCTCGTGGATCTCCCGCAAGGCGCCGGCCAGGGGATCTTCGCCGCGTTCGATGTGCCCGCCGAGGCCGTTGTACTGGTTGGGGAAAACCCGCCGACCGGCCCCGCGCTTCATCAACAGCACCTCGTCGCCATGCAGCACGAAGCACAGCGTCCGCGGTATCGTCAGCCAGCGTTCCGTCGCGCCCTCCGCGCCCTGTGCGTTTGCGCCCATTTCCTCGTCTCCAGTCGCGCGCTCGTTTGCCGCTTGCCCGGCTTCGTGCTAGGCTATGCGTGGTCGCGAAGCCATTTTACTACGGTTATGGATGAATTCGAATCCGCTTAGCGCGCCGCCGCCGTTGCTGCGAATCGTCCCGCTGGAGGCGGTGCTGCCACACGAACTCGGCGATGTCCAGCGTTCGCAGCCCTTGATAGCGCGCTTAAGCGCAGCCCGGGTCTTCACGAATCCGCCGATCGTCGCCTCCATCGACCGCGATCGCTATGTCTTGATGGACGGCTCGAACCGGCACAGCGCTTTCGCCGCGCTCGGTTTTGAGCAGATCCTGGCGCAAATCGCAGAATATGGCAGCGACCAGGTCGCGCTGGATGTCTGGCAGCATATCGTCTCCGACTGGGACGCGGATTCGCTGCTGCAAATGCTGGGGGAGCTGGACGGCATCGAGCTGGCGGAGGGCTCGGACGATGGCGCGCTCGCCCGGATCGTCCTGCGTGATGGCGGAGTTTACAGCATCCATGCACCGGCGCGGAACCTGGCGATGCGCAACGCGGCGCTGCGGCAGCTGGTCGATGGCTACCACGCGCGCGCCACGCTCTATCGCACGCCCTTGACGGCGCCGGCGCAAATCTGGTCGCTCTTCCCGCGAGGCGTCGCCATCGTGCTCTTTCCGCGCTACGAACCCGGGGACATCATCAAGGCGGCTCTGCAAAGCGCCTACCTGCCGCCGGGCATCAGCCGCCACATCATCCACGGTCGCGCCCTGAACCTGAGTTATCCCATGGCCAGGTTGCGGGCAAAAGCGTCGCTGGAGGCGAAGAATCTCGAGCTGCAAGCCTGGCTGGAAACCCAATACGCCAAGCGCAGCGTGCGGTATTATGCCGAATCGACATACCACTTTGACGAGTGACGGAGCATGAGCATGGACGCGGCAAGGGCATTAAGCCGGGCGCAACTGTACAGCGACGGCGTCGATTATCGCCTGCTGCGCCTGCCTTCGAGCGGCATGACACTGGCGGCGGGCGTCATCGCCGAAGCGAGCCAGGAATTCAGCTGCCTCATCGCCGATAAAGACGAGCTGTCGCTGCTGCTGCCCAGCGATGTCTGCGATGGCTTTCGCGGCCGGCTGCGCCATGCCGAAATCAGCCCGGTAGTGTATAGACTCATCACCTTTGACATTGAGCTGGCGCCCGACTTGGTCGGTTTCCTTTCGAAAGTGACCGGCGCCCTGGCGGCCGCGGGCATTCCGCTGCTCGCCATCGCCGCCTTTTCGCGCGATCATATTTTTGTGCCAGCCGATGACCTGGAGCCGGCGCTTCGCAGGTTGCGCGACCTCCAAGCCGAAAGCGAGTGACCGTGGAGATCAACCTCTTCAACGACGCCAGCCTCGCCCCGCAGCCGAAGCGGAAAGTGCGCATCGAAGATTTCCGCGCGGAGCCCTATCCCGACCGCTTTCGCGTCAAGGTCAAGCTCTCGCTGACGCCTTTCCAGGAGCGCCCCAACCTGGTCATCACCGCCCGCCGCGACGACGGCTTGATCGTCAGCGACCTGGATGTCATCGCCACCATGCACTACGACAACGAATTCACCATGCACATCCGCGGCCTGAAAGACCCGACCGGGCGCTACAGCATGCGCGCCGAGCTCTATTATGAAAGCCGCGACCCGCCTCAAGATGTCTGCGAGCTCGGTTTTGAGATCCCGCCCGACGCGAGCTGATCATGGCATGGACGATCACATACGCGGCCGCGCGACTCATCGCCGATCAAGCCAGCGACCAGGCGCCGCGCGAGGCTTGCGGTTTGCTGGCGGGCCGGGAAAACCGCATCACGCGAGCCTATCCCCTGCCGAACGCCGCCAAAGACGCCGAGCGCGCCTTCCAGCTGGAACCAAGCGCGCAGCTCCTGGCGCTCAAGCGGATCGAGGCCGACAAACTCGAATGGCTGGGCGCCTATCATTCGCATCCACAATCGCCGCCCCTGCCCTCGCCAGTCGATATCCGCGATCAGGCCGACGCGGGCCTGCTGCAGCTCATCGTCTCACTGGAACGCGGCCAGCCCCGGCTGAAACTCTGGCGCATCGAGGGACGGTCGGCGACGCCGCTGGAGCTGGCTTTCGAGGGCGCTGAGCAGACTGTGCCGGGCGACGAACTCCAGATCCGTCAGCGGGCCGCCATCGCAACCGTGGGGATCGCCGCCGCGCTGATTCTGCTCTTGGTGGCATTTGCGCTCTTGCCGCCGGCGCCAGCGCCGCCTCCGCCGCCGTGAATCGCAAGCGCAAGACTCCAGCATGAACGCGCTGTGGCTGCTGCTTTGGCTGCTTTACGCTGGCCTGTTTCTCGCGATCGCGAAGCGCGACATGGAGACCCGTCTCATCCCAATGCGACTGCTGCTGGCGCTCGCCGCTTTGGCGCTATTCGACGCGGCGCTCCTGCCCCAAACGGGACCAGATCTGGCGGGCGCGCTGCTGGGCGGCTTGAATGGCCTGCTCGGCTTCGGACTGGCCTACTGGGGCGGTCGACTCTACAGCCGCCTCCGGCGCGTCGTGGCCGAGGTCGCGCTTGGCCTGGGCGATGTCTGCCTGATGGGCGCTTGCGGGCTGATGCTGGGCTGGCCGGCCGTCTGGTTCGCCATCCCGCTCGCCATCGCTATTGGCGGCAGCGCCGCTGTTGCAATCATCTTCATGCGGAAGCGCGCGGGCCACAGCTACAAAGCGACGCAGGCATTTCCCTACGCGCCCTGCATACTGCTCGCCACTGTCGCCGTCATGCTCGTTTCTGGAGATCTCAACCCGGCGCCCTTTGCAAGCTAGCTCGCGTTTCCGCCGCCTCATCAAATTTTGCGATGAGCCCGCCGCCCAGGCAGAGCTCGCCTTGATAGACGACAGCCGCCTGCCCCGGCGTGATGTCTCGCTGCGGCGCGTCAAAGCGAGCGCGAAATCCGCCATTGTCGGTCGGCTCGATCCAGGCCCGCTGCGGCGTCGCCTGGTAGCGGATCTTGACTTCGGCGCGGAAGGGCATGGCGGGCGCCTCCTCGCTGATCCAGTTGACGCCAGTGGCCACAAGCTCGTCCCGCCCGAGTTCGTCGCGGCCGCCGACGATCAATGCCTGCCGGGACGGGTTCATCGCCAGCACATACAGCGGCTGATTGCTCGAGACGCCCAAGCCCTTGCGCTGGCCAATGGTGTAATTCGACAAGCCGCCGTGCTCGCCCAGGATTTCGCCGTCGCGCGTGACGATGGGTCCCTTTTGGCTCAAATCGGGCGCGTGCCGCCGCAAGAAACTGCGATAATCTTGGTCGCCCAGGAAGCACAGATCCTGGCTGTCTTTCTTGCTGGCTGCGTCGAATCCCAGGCGCGCCGCGATTTGACGAGCCTGCGCCTTGGTGTATTCGCCGATCGGGAATAGCGCGCGCGAAAGCTGGCCTTGATTCAAGACGCTCAAGACATAACTCTGGTCTTTGCTTTCGTCGATTCCCTTGCGCAGCTGCCTGCGTCCGACGCCGTCATCGCTGACCCGGGCGTAATGCCCCGTCGCCATATAATCGGCCTCCAGCGCCAGGGCGTTGCGCAGCAGCCAGTCGAAGCGGATCTGCCGGTTGCATGCCAGGCAGGGGTTGGGCGTGTCGCCGGCGCGATGCCCGTCGATGAAATATCGCACCACCGTCTCGCGGAAGACCGCTTGCGTGTCCAGCACATAAAAGGGGATGCCGAGCTGGTCGGCGACTGCGCGGGCGCTGCGCATCTGGTCGGGCGTACAGCAGCGGTTGTGCTCAGCGCCGCCAGCGGCCTCGTCGGTCCACAGGCGCATCATCATGCCGACCACATCGTAGCCCGCCTCCAGCAAAAGCGCCGCCGCCACCGAGCTGTCGACGCCGCCGCTCATGGCGACGACAACGCGTTTTCTCTGGGAAGTCATCAGGCATATGCTCGCTTCAGCCGCCGCAGCTTTAGCGCCGCCTCGCCCAGGACCGCCAGAGCGTAGTCGATATCGGTCTCGCTGGTCGCCATGCCCACCGACAGGCGCAAGCCGCAAAGCGCTTCTTCGCGCCGGTAACCGGCCGCCAGCAAGATCGCCGATGGCTCGGGATCGCCCGTTTTGCATGCGGAGCCGCTGCTGGCCGCGATCCCTTTCATGTCCAGGTGCATCAAGAGCGCGTTTACATCAAGGCCGGGCAAGATGAAGCTGGCATGGGAGGGCAGACGCCGAACCGGGTCGCCGGTCAATATCGCGCCCGGCACGCGCTCCAGGACGCCGTCGATCAGCCGGTCGCGCAGCCGCGAGAAATGCGCCCGGCGCGCTTCGCTTTCTTGATGCGCCAGCTCCAGTGCCCGCGCCATGCCGACGATGAAGGCGCTGTTGTGCGTGCCGGCCCGCATCCCGCCTTCATGCCCGCCGCCGGTTTGCGCGCCAATCAAGTCGACGCCGTCGCGCGCGTAGAGCAAGCCAACGCCCTTGGGACCATAAAACTTGTGCGCCGAGAGACTGAGCAGATCCACGCCCAAGGCCTCGACATCCAGCGAGAGCTGCCCGCCCGCCTGCACCGCGTCGGTATGAAAGACGATGCCGTTCTCGCGCGCAATCGCTGACAGACGCGCCAAGTCGTTGAGGCTGCCCAGCTCGTTGTTGGCGTAGATGACGCTGGCGATAGCGCCGCCCCGGGCGCAGCTCGCCTCAAAAGCGGCTTCGTCGACCAGGCCGCGGCCGTCCACCGCGACGAAGTCAGTTTCGATATCCAGGAGCGCGCCCAGCTGCATGACCGTCTCGGTAACGGCGCTGTGCTCGACCGGCGTCGTAATCAGGCGCGTCGGCTTCCCCCGTTTCCAGGCCGCCCAGGCCGTGCCGCGCAATGCCAGGTTGTCGCTCTCCGAGCCGCAGCTGGTGAAGATGATCTCCGCCGGCCGGCAGTTGAGTATCGCAGCGATTCGCCGGCGCGCGTCTTCAATTGCGCTTTCGCCCAGGCGGCCCTGGCGGTGCGCTGACGAGGGATTGCCGTAGATCTCGCTGAAGTAAGGCTGCATCGCCTCCAGCACGCGCCGATCGACCGGCGTCGACGCCGAATAATCCAGGTAGACCTCGCGTTCCGCTCCCATGCCTTGTCGCTTTCAATCTCGTAGACGCCTCGCAGCGCTATTCTAAACCAGGAAAGCGGCGAACTTCAATGCAGGCCGCGACGCCTTTGTTTGCAGGTGTTATTGAGGAAAATGATGTACTATCATAGTCGCTGCGATTTATACGCCAATTCGCGCTGGACAATTGAGCCGGGGGCGCTTGACATGCCAGGCATTCACAGCATACGCGGACGCGAAGTCCTGGATTCGCGGGGCAACCCGACCGTGGAAGTCGAGGCGCAAGTGGGTGCGGGGCCGGTCGCGCGCGCGATCGTGCCCAGCGGCGCCTCCACCGGCGAGCACGAAGCGCTGGAAAAGCGCGATGGCGACCCGAAACGCTACCTCGGCAAGGGCGTCCTGGAAGCGGTCCAGCATGTCAACGAAGCCCTCGGTCCGGCGCTCTCCGCCTGCGAGCCTTACGATCAGCGGCGCGTCGACGAGATCATGCTGGAATTGGACGCCACGCCGGATAAACGCAGGGTGGGCGCCAATGCCATGCTCGGCGTCTCCATGGCGGTGGCGCGGGCGGCGGCGGCGAGCCTGGGCATTCCACTCTACGCCTATCTGGGCGGCGTCTTCGCCAATGTCTTGCCGACGCCGATGATGAACATCATGAACGGCGGCAAGCACGCCAGCGGCAGCACCGACTTTCAAGAATTCATGGTTATGCCGGCCGGCGCGCCCACTTTCCGCGAAGCCCTGCGCTGGGGGGCGGAGATCTACCATCATCTGGGGCGTCTGCTGGAGGACCTAGGCTATCAAACGACGGTGGGCGACGAAGGCGGTTTCGCGCCCAGCCTCGGCAGCAATCAAGCCGCCCTGGACATCATCATGCAGGCGATCGAAAGAGCGGGCTACCGGGCCGGCGAAGACATCTTCATCGCCCTGGACCCGGCCGCCTCCGAGCTTTATCAAGACGGACTGTATCACCTCGAAATTGAAGGACGCCAGCTAAGCGGCGAAGAAATGGTCGAGTTCTGGAGCGGCTGGTGCGACCGCTACCCCATCATCTCCATTGAAGACGGCCTGGACGAGAACGATTGGGAGAGCTGGACACGGCTGACGGCAGCCGTGGGCGACAGAGTCCAGGTGGTCGGCGATGACCTGCTCGTGACCAATGTGAGCCGAGTCCAGCGGGCAATTGACGAGAAAGCCGCCAGTTCGCTGCTCTTGAAGGTAAACCAGATCGGCACGTTGACCGAGGCTTTCGCGGCTGCCGAGCTGGCGCAGCGGCACAACATGACCGTCGTCGCCAGCCACCGCAGCGGCGAGACCGAAGACACCACCATCGCCGATATCGCCGTCGCCCTGAATTGCGGGCAAATCAAGACCGGCGCGCCCGCCCGCACCGACCGCGTCGCCAAATACAACCAGCTGCTGCGCATTGAAGACTGCCTCGGCGAGTCCGGGCGATACGCCGGCCTTGCCGCCTTCGCCAACTTGAATCGCGGCGCGGAATAACTGTCCGCCGTCTCGCGGGTTTCGGGCGGCGACGAAGGCCCGCGACTGCGAGCGGCTCGCTGGAGGGGGGAACGCGTGCGCCTCAGCCTGAACAGCAAGCACACCAAGATCGTCGCCACCATCGGTCCCGCGTCTTGCGAGCCGGAGACATTGCGCGCCATGATCCGCGGTGGCATGAATGTCGCTCGCATCAATTTCTCGCACGGCGACCACGAGACTCACGGCCGGACCATCGACCACATCCGCCGCCTGGCAGCAGAAGAAGACACGGTAGTGGGCGTCCTCTGCGATATCCAGGGACCCAAAATTCGCATCGGCCCCCTGGAGCGCGAGCCCGTCTTGCTGGAGCCCGGCGACCGCATCACCCTGACCCTGGACGAAGCGCCCGGGACCAAAGACCTGGTGTCCCTGCCGCATCCGGAGTTCCTGCGCGATATCCAGGCCGGCGCCACCCTGCTGCTGGATGACGGCAATTTGCAGTTCAGCGTGCTCCAGGCTGCGGGCGGCGACCTGCTCTGTGAAGTGGTGGTGGGCGGTCCATTGAAATCGCGCAAGGGCGTTTCCGCGCCCAACGCGCATCTCACGCTCTCCGCCATTACCGAAAAAGACCGCGACGACATCGCCTTCGCCCTCAGCCGAGACTGCGACTACATGGCGATGTCCTTTGTGCGCTCCGCCGACGACATCCGCGAGCTCAAGCGCCTGATGCGCCAGCTGAACAAAGACGCGGCGGTGATCGCGAAGATCGAAATGGGCGAGGCGCTGGAGAACATAGAAAAGATCATCAGCGTCTGCGACGGCATCATGGTGGCCCGGGGCGACCTGGGCATCGAGACCCCCGCCGAAGAGGTGCCCTTTCACCAGAAGCGCATCATCAAGCTCTGCAACGCCGCCGCCAAGCCGGTGATCACGGCGACGCAGATGCTCGAATCCATGACCGAGAATCCACGCCCGACACGCGCCGAAGCCAGCGATGTCTACAACGCGATTCTGGACGGCACCGACGCCATCATGCTCAGCGCGGAGAGCGCCAGCGGCAACTATCCAGTGCGCTCCGTCGAAGTCATGAGCGAGATCGCCTCCATCGCCGAGCGCAACCTGCAGAATCGCGCCGCGCCCGCCGTGGCGCATGAGGCCGCAGTCGTCGTCAAGGACGACATTTCGGACGCGATGAGCAAAGCCACCTCGGACATTTCCCAAATCATCAAGCCAAAAGCCATCGTCACGACCAGCATCTCCGGCTATACATCGCGCCGGGTGGCGAAAGAGCGGCCCGGCACGCCCATCCTCTGCATGACGCCCAACCCCACCACCCAGCGACAAATGACCCTCGTCTGGGGCGTCATCCCGCTGCATGTGCGCGAATTCAGCACGATTGACGAAATGATCAGCATCATCATCCGCGCCGCCCATGACAAGAATTTGGTGGCGCGGGGCGACCGTCTGGTGATCATCGCCGGCGTGCCTTTTGGCATCGACGGGCAGACCAACCTGCTCAAGATTCACACGGTGGGCGAAGAAGGCGAAATCTAGACCCGCGTCTCAGCGGCTCCTTACTCAAATGGCTGCGACGCCACCCACTTCGCGTCGATGGGGGCGGGCTCCGCTGGCTGCACATGCCTTGAGCTGGTGGCGATTTCGCCGTCGGACGCGGCGCTAACCTGGCTGGAGGCGCAGCGCGGGCAGATGTTCCAGGGCAGCTCCAGCAAGTAATCGCAGTGCAGGCAGACTTTCTTCAAGCGGTGCATGCAATGGGGGCAGGCTTGCCAGTCGCGCTGCACTCGCTGGCCGCAACCGGGACAGCTGGGCCGCTCTTCTATCTCCTGCAGCAAGGCTTCTTCTTCCAGCGAGCGCTCGTAGGCTTCGGTCAAGGTGGCGGGCGGGCGCAGCAGGATGTAGATGAAAAGACCCGGGATATTAAGCAAGAACACCAGAATCGCCACCAGCAGGCGGGCCACAGGATCCCGCGAACGGGCGCCCATGTCGCGGAAAGCCCAGATGACGATCGCCAGCCAGGCCGCCGCCAGCACCACGCCAGCGAAGAGCGTGACCACCAGCAGGATGTCGTTAAGGTCGTCGGGCATGGATCAGGCTCCGCCGCCTGCGGGCTACAGCGCCGCCCGCTTAACTTTGCCCGCCCTCGTCCGGGGCGCGCGTCGCCAGCAGAATCACTTCGCTGACCACCGTGTCGAATTGGTGCCCGGAAGCGTAAAAGCGGATCGAGTCGATGTAGATGCCTTGGTCGGCTTCCGCGAACAAGCTCAAGATATTGCCGGAGTCAAAGCTGTACCACACGGCCTGATTCGTGTCGACATGGTCTTGCAGACAGCTGGCGCAGAGCTTTTTGTAAGCGCCGCTGCTCTCCTCTTCGTAGTAGAAGCCGCGGAACCAACTGGCGGAGTCGACGCCCCGCGCCTGGCGATGACGATAGCGAATTTGCAGCATCAGCGGACACTCGCTGCCGAGCTTGCCGCAGAGGCTGAGCGACTGATAATCAAGCCGGAATGTGGCCAGCACCCGCAGCGACTCATAATCGCTCGCGTCCAGGCCCGGCGCCTCAAACTCCTGGAGGCAGCCGATCTCGCCATGTGAGGTGGCGTTATTGAAGCGGCGCAGCGCCAAGCCGATTCGCCCGTCGCGATTAACCAGCGAATACGAACCCGGCGGTTCCTGCTCGGGCAGCAGACCGCAGCTCCAATTCAGCGGGACGCCGGACGCGTATATGGTCTCCATGCTCGTGTTTTGCAGGCTGAAATGGCTGCTGGCCAGCAATTCCGTCCGGCCCCGGTCAACCGCGACTCGGCGATTGCCGATGCGCACGACCAGTTCTTCGCCGACCGGCGCGGGATGCCGCGTACCCGGATCGTCGCCGAAGAAGGCCGCCGCCTCCCCATGCAGATTCAGCACCCGGACTTCGTCTTCCGATACGCCGATGCGGTATCTGCCATTCTTCACCAGCTGAATGTGCAGGCCGCCCTCCGTGTTCAGCGCGTCGGTGTATATGTCCATGACGAAGGGATGCCCGCTGGCGCCGGCGACCAGCACATCGAGCTCGCCGCTCAAGCGGGAAAACTGGATGCGCTGCGGCTCTCGGCTCCACTCAAAGCGCGGGCGTCTGGCGTAGTTGTAAGTGACGAAGGTGTTGCGCTGCAGAGTAACGGCGGCCAGCAGCCGTGCTGGCTCGCCCTGCCCTTGGCCAAGATCGCGCAGTTGAATGGTCGCCTGCGACAGCGAATCTGTGCTGATGCTGGTCTGCGTGTTGGTCAGGTCTTCCTCGCCCCGCTCCACCGCCTCGATCAAGTCCGCGCCAGTAATGCCGACCGTGCCCTTGGCCACTTGCAGCATGGCGGGCATGGGCGCGGTCGAGCGAAAAAGGTAATGATAGACGCCGAAAATCGTCGTCAAAGCGACGCTGCAAAACAGCGCGAAGGCGCCCAGGAGCACGACCCAAGCGATTCGTTCGGGCGCCGCGCGGCCGTCGAATTGATAAACAGCGTCTTCGTTGGCGGCCGCCTCGAGGATTTGCTCCGCCTGCTGCGTCGCGTTCACGCCTGCCCGCCTCTTGCTTTCCCGCGTTTCATCGTATGCCGTCCCGATTATAACAGCCGCCCTCCCTTTTGTCGCCGCGATATTGCGCTATAATCGAGGCGGAAGCAGCGGTGGCGGCCAGCGAGAGGGAGCGGCGCGATGTCCGGGCATAGCAAGTGGTCCACCATCAAGCGCAAGAAGGGCGCGGAAGACGCCAAGCGCGGCAAGATCTTCACCCGTCTGGGGCGCGATGTCATGATTGCGGCCCGCGAAGGCGGCGGCGATGAAAGCGCCAACCCGCGGCTCAAGCTGGCTGTCGCAAAAGCCCGCGCCGCCAACATGCCGAAGGACAATATCGAGCGCGCGATCAAAAAAGGAACGGGCGAGATCGCCGGCGGCGAAGTCGTCGAGATGATGTACGAAGGCTATGGACCCGAAGGCGTCGCCTACATCGTCGAGCTCTTGACCGACAACCGCAACCGCGCCCTGGCGGAAGTCAAGCACGCTTTCAGCAAACACGAGGGCAGCCTGGCCACCAACGGCGCCGTGATCTGGCAATTTGACCAGCGAGGCTACATCACCGTGACGGGCGAAGTTGATTTCGACGAGCTCTTCATGGAGGCGGCCGAGGCTGGCGCGGAGGATGTCGTCGACGAGGACGGCGTGCTGGCCGTGTACACCGCCCGCGACGATTTCGCCACCGTCGAAAGCGCCCTCAACCAAGCGGGCTACGAGCTGGACGAGCGCGAGCTGCGCTGGTTCCCGCAGAATGAGCTCGACATCTCCAAGAGCAAAGCGCTGCAGAACCTGCGCTTGATGGAACAGCTGGAAGAGTCCGAAGATGTGCAGACGGTCGCTTCCAACCTGAATATCACCGACGAAGTGCTGGAAGCCTTCGAGGCATAAGATGCTCTCGCTCGGCATCGACCCCGGCACGGCGTCGCTCGGTTACGGCTTCGTCCGCGAACACGGCGACGGCGCGCTGGAATCGCTCTGCTATGGCGTAATTCGCACCAGCGCAGCCGCCTCGCCCGCGCGGAGACTCCAGCAGATTCATGCCGAGCTCGGCCTCTTGATCGCCCGCTACCAACCCGATCGCGCCGCCGTCGAAGAGCTGTTTTTCGCCCGCAATGTCTCGACCGCCATCAGCGTGGCGCAAGCCCGCGGCGTCGTCTTGCTCACCCTGGAGCTGGCGGGCCTGCCCATCTCCGAATACAAGCCAAACGCGGTCAAGCAAGCGATTTGCGGTTATGGCGGCGCCGATAAAGCGCAGATGCAGGAAATGGCGCGCATCTTGCTGGGCTTGGCCGAGGCGCCCCGCCCGGACGACGCCGCCGACGCCCTGGCCGTCGCCATCGTCGATTTGCACAGCTATCGTTTGTCCGACCTCTATTCCGCATGATGAAGAGGGCCGCGGGATGATCGCGAGCATTGAAGGCAGCCTGGCGCAGAAAGCCAGCGACCATGTCGTCATCGTCGCCGGCGGCTTGGGTTACCAGATATTCGCGCCTTTCAGCACTATCGAATCGCTTAAGGGCGAACGGGCGCGGCTGCATACCCGGCTGATCGCGCGGGAAGATTCGCTTACTCTCTACGGCTTTGCCAGCGAAGGCGAGCGCGCGCTCTTCGACGCTTTTCTGAAGATCAGCGGCATCGGTCCCAAGTTGGCCGTGACCATCTTGAGCACGCTGAGCGTCGACAACATCCACCAGGCCGTGCGTAGCGACCGGCCGGAAGTCCTCAGCCGCGTGCCCGGCATCGGCAAGAAAACGGCGCAGAAAATCGCGCTGGAATTGGCCGACAAGATCCCCTCCGCCCTGGAAGCCGCGCCCGCGGCTGACGAGGACGATTCCAGCGCCGAAGTCATGGACGCCTTGACCGCGCTTGGTTACAGCGTCGTCGAGGCGCAAAGCGCGCTGCAGTCGCTGCCGCCGGACGCGCCAAAGGGCGTCGAAGCGCGGGTGCTGCTGGCGCTGCGCAACCTGGGAGGCTGAAGGCTGTGCCCGACGAGCTCATCGGCAAGCGCGTGCCCGTGCTGGACAAAGGCTGGATCGAGCTGGTCGATCTGATGCCGCACCCGGCTTCCGGCGTCAGCGGCGACCTCGCCATCGTCAACGCGGCGCGCGTCAGTTTCCTGGGCGAAAGCAAAGGCCCCCAGCGCGACAAAAGGCTGCTCTTTTATCTGCTGCGCAACCGCCATACCTCGCCATTCGAAATGGTCGAGTTCAAGTTTCGCGTGCGCGCGCCACTTGTGACTTGGTGGCAGTGGGTTCGGCATCGCACCTGGAGCATGAACGCGCAATCGGGGCGGTACACGCCTTTCCAGGAGAACGACTTTTACGCGCCGCCCGCCTGGCGCAAGCAAAGCCGCGATAACAAGCAGGCCAGCGACGGCGCGCTGGAAGCGGCGGAAGGCGCCGAGCTGACGCGCAAGCTGCTGGCGCATTACGACGCGGGCTTCCAGCTCTACGCGGAGGCGCTGGAGCGCGGCGTATCCAAAGAGATGGCGCGTCTATTCTTGCCCGGCTTCAGCGTCTACTACACCTGGGTGACCAAAATCGACGCGCACAATTTGATGCATTTTCTGCGCCTGCGCATGGCGGGCGACGCCCAATACGAGATTCGCGTCTACGCCAAAGCGATTTACGCCCATTTCTTCCAGCCCGCCCTGCCCTGGACGGCGGAAGCTTTCCAAGAATACGCTCTGAACGCTGAAGAGTGAAACGGGCCTATTCGCCGAACTGGAGGCCGTCTTCGGCGTCGCGGCGATTGATGAGGAAAGCGGAAGAGCGCTCGAAGTAAGTTTCCATTTGCTCGCGCGCGCTCGCCTCCACATCGGCCTCGTCGATGGCGGCCAGCATATGCGCCAGCCAATGATCGCGGGCGCGTTGGTCGATTGCGAAGGGAAAGTGCCGCATGCGCAGGCGGGGGTGGCCTCGCTCCTGGCTGTAGGTGGCGGGACCGCCGAAGAACTGCGCCAAAAAGAGAAAGAGCCGCCGTTTCGATTCTTCCAGATCGGGCGGGTACATCGGACGCAGCAGCGGGTCCTGCTCCACCCGCTGGTAAAACCCGTCCACGATCCGGCGCAGCGGTTCATCGCCACCGAGCAATTCGTACACGCTTTGCGCCTGGTAGCTCATCTGCCCGCGCCTTCTTCTTCGCCAGGCCGCGTATTCTACAGGCGCGCCCGCCCCATGCCCAGCGAGAAAATGCGACTTTACAATCCATGCGCTGGCGGTACAATCCAGGCGATATTGAGACGCGCATTGGGGATAGCCTGGTTTATGGCGAAATTGCGAATTTGGGCGAGCGCGCTGGCTCTGCTGTTGACGGTCGTGGCCGGCGCCGCGCAAGAGAGCGACAAGGTGACCGTGATCGGCTCCGCCCTTGTCAACGATCTCGTCATAGAACTGGCGAGCAAGAGCGGCAGCGTCGAAGTCGAAAGTTACACGCAGGGCTCGGCTGCCGCCATCGATCGCTTTTGCAGCGGCGGGCTGGATCTGGCGACCTCGTCGCGGGCGATGACCGAGACGGAGCGAGCGATTTGCGGCTCGAACGAAGTCGCATTCAGCGAGTTCACGCTGGCGCACCGCATCGTCGCCATTGCCGCCCATGCCGACGCGCCGGCCGAATGCCTGACAGCGACCCAGCTCGGCGATGTTTTCAAGCCATCCGCTGCGAACGCGCAGATCACTTGGTCTTTCTACTCGGAAGACGAAGCGGAGACGCCCCTGACACTCATCGCGCCGGATGAGCGCTCGGTCGCCGCCTATATCCTGGACGCCTCCGTCGCCGGCGACGGCTTGCGCCCGGACATGGAATTCCATTCCGACACGGAGGCCGCTCTGGAGCGCATCGCCAATGTGCCCGGCGCTCTCGGATTCTTGACCTGGACGCAAGACTTGGCCAGCCGCGACGGCATCGGCCTGCTTGACCTGGATAGCGAAGCAGGCGATGGCTGCGTCGCGCCGTCGGCCGCCGCCGTCGAAGAAGCCAGCTACGCGCTGGCCGTCACGCTCCGACTCTACGCCAACCGCGAGCTCCTCGACGCCAAGCCCGCTTTCAAGGAGCTGCTGACCGCCATGCTCGACGAGAGCAACCAGGCGACCATCCTGGAAGCGCGGCTCAGCCCGCCGAGCACGGTGATTTACGCGCTCAACGCGGACTTGCTCGCGCTGGACGCGGCCGCCGTCCCGGCAAGCGGCGATTTCGTCGTGCCGCCGGTCTTGAGCGGGACTTTGAAAGTCGCCGGCGCGGCATCAGCCAACAACCTGCTGATGGGGCTGGGCGACCGTCTTGCCGCCATCCACCAGGGGCTCAGCATAGAGATTGAACTCCTGGGCGCCTTTGATGGACTGGAGCGACTCTGCGCCGCCGAGGCCCAGATCGCCGCCTTGGATCGCGCGCTTGCGCCAAGTGAAATCGAGGCTTGCGCCGAGAGCGAGTTCGCCGCGACTACCCTGGAGATTGGCGCCCAGGCCGTGGTGCTGCTCTCCCAGGCCGCCGACGAGCACAGCGCTTGCTTGACGACCGAGCAAATACACGCGATTTGGCGCGCCGAATCGGCTGACAGCGTGATGCTGTGGTCGGATGTGGCGGACGCTTTCCCGGAGCAGCCGTTGACTTTGTTCGCGCCCCTCTTCGTGGACCCGCTAAGCGATATCCTGCTGCAAGGCGCGGGCGATGTCATCCCGCCGCTGCGCCGCGATACCGAGCAAGATTACAGCCCGCTCTACCGGGCAGCCGCGGTCGCCAATGTGCCCGGCGCCTTGACCTACATGAGCTGGGCGGATTACGAGACGGTGCTGGAGAACGAGCAAGCGCGGATTCAGCTGGTCGCGATTGACGCTGGCGCTGGCTGCGTCGCGCCGTCGCCGGGCAGCTTCCGCGATGGCAGTTACGCCCTGGCGCGGCAAGCGAGCCTGGTCGTCAGCGAAGCGGCGCTGGCGGATATCGCGACGCAGTCTTTCCTGTGGTCGCTCTACGCCGACGAAAACTGGCCCTCGGTCGAGCGCGATGGCATGGTCGCGCTTAGCGCTTTGGAGCTGCCCGCTCTGCGCAGCGAGCTGCAAGGTTTGTTTGCGGCGGCTGAAGCCAAGTACCCGCCGGCGCGTTCCAGCGCGGAGTCGACCGACAACGCCGGCGCCGGCGAATCCGGTTGAGCGTCCGCGCCCGCGAGCCATGGCGCCGGATTCAGACTGTGCCGAACGCGCCATGAAAATCGGAGACCCCCATGCGCGGCGAATTCCTCGCCTTTGACCTGGAAACGACGGGCTTGGAGCCCGCCAGCGACGACATCATCGAAATCGGCATCGCCCGCTTCCACCAAGGCAAGCTGGTAGAAAGTTTTCAGTCGCTGGTCAAGCCGAGCAAAGCCATCCCGATTGAAGTCACGCAGCTCACCGGCATCGACCAGCAAGATGTGCAAGACGCGCCCCGCATCGGCGAGCTGCTGCCCGCCTTGCATCGCTTTTTTGGCGACGCGCCGGTGGTCGCGCATAACGCCGGCTTCGACCGCGCCTTCATGCGCAAGCACGACGCGCTCGCCGCCAACCCCGTCATCGACACTTACGAGCTCGCCGCCATCGTCTTGCCCTCGGCCTCGCGCTACAGCCTCGGTGGTTTGACGACCGAGCTGGAGATTGAGCTGGAACGCGCCCACCGCGCCTACGACGACGCCGCCGCCACCGGGCATCTGTACTGGCGGCTCTGGCAGGAGCTCTGCGCGCTGCCGTCGGCGGTCCTGGCGGACATTATTCGCGCCAGCCAGGGCATAGACTGGCAGCTGCGCCCGGTCTTCCAGGCGGCGCTGCAAGAAGCCTTGAGCGCGGGAGAGCGTCCGGCGCGGCGGCCTTTCATCGCCGAGAAGCGCTTTGGCCCGCCACTTGAAATCGCGAAGGCGCGCCGTCAGCCACTGGCCAGCGACGCAGTGGCCGGAACCTTTGCCGCGGCGGGACCGCTGGCGCGACAGCTGGGGCGCTACGAAGCGCGGGCCGAGCAAGTCGCGATGGCGCAAGAGGTAACCCGCAGCCTGAACCAAGGCGAGCAGCTAATGATCGAGGCGGGCACGGGCACCGGCAAATCCCTCGCTTATTTGATCCCGGCGGCGCTCTGGGCGCTGCAGAACGATCAACGCGTGACCGTCTCGACGCAAACGATCAATCTGCAAGAACAGCTGCTGACGAAGGACATTCCGCTTGCCGGGGCGGTCGTCGGCGGCGGACTGCGGGCGGCAATGATGAAAGGTCGCGGCAATTATCTGTGTCCGCGGCGCTTGAATACGCTGCGCCGGCGCCAGCCAGCCACCGCGGACGAGATGCGGACTCTGGCGAAGATCCTGGTCTGGCTGCAGAACGGCGGCACGGGCGACCGGGGCGAAATCACGCTGCGAGCTGGCGAATGGGCGGTGTGGTCGCGCTTGAGCGCCCAGGACGAGTCTTGCAGCGCCAGCCGCTGCGCCAGCGAAATGGAGGGAGTCTGCCCATTTTATCGCGCGCGCCAAGAGGCGGAATCCGCCCATATCGTCATCACCAATCACGCCCTGCTCATCGCCGACGCCAGAGTAGACAACCGCGCCCTGCCCGATTACCACAATCTCATCATCGACGAAGCCCATCACCTGGAAGCCGCCATCACCAGCGGCTTGACGCGCAATATCGACCAGCGCGAAATCTTGACGCGGCTGCGGGATCTGGGCGATTTGCGGGGCGGCGTTTTGGGCGCGTTTCTGCTGGCGGCGCGCGACGGCGTGCCGGCCGGCGACATCGCCCGGCTGGAGGGTTTCATCGGCCTCATTGGCGACGCCGTCAAACTGATGAAAGCCTTGATCCGACGCTACTTCGCCGCCGTGCACGAGTTTTCCAAGAGCCAGGGCGGCGACGGGCGTTATGCCAGGCGGCTGGCGGAAGCGCAGCGCAGCTCCGGCGATTTCGCCCAGGTGCAAACCGCCTGGAAGCCCTTGGCGCGCTTTTTCCTCGAAGTCACGGACAAAATGGAGCATTTCTGCCAGGCGCTCCCCCGTTACGAGCAGCATCAACTGACGGACTTCGCCGAGAACAGCAGCGAGATCCGCGGGCATTGGCGTTATCTGGCGCAGCTGCATGAAGAGCTCGAGGGCTTCACCCAGGCGCCGGCGGCGAACGCGGTCTATTCGATTAGCGCGGGAACCAGCCCGGAGCGCGCCCAGCTGCATATCGCGCCGCTGCATGTCGGACCGATGATGGAAGAATACCTCAGCCAGCGCCTGGAGAGCGTCGTCTGCGCCAGCGCCACATTGCGCACACAGGGCACTTTCGAGCACATCAACGAACGGCTCTACGCCGAGAGCTTCCGCGGCGTAGCGCTGGGCTCGCCCTTCAATTACCGCCAGTCTACCCTGCTTTACTTGCCCGACGACATCCCGGAACCGGGCCGGCGCGGCGGCTACCAGCGCATGCTGGAGCGCGGCATCATCGAATTGGCGGCGGCGCTGAATGGGCGCGTCATGGCGCTCTTCACCAGCTACAGCCAGCTCCGCGAAACATCGCGCGCGGTGACGCCGCGGCTGGCCCTGGGTGGCATCGCCGTATACGACCAGAGCTTCGGCGGCAGTCGCGAGCTGCTGCTGCAGAGCTTCAAGCGGGCCGACAAAGCCGTGCTGATGGGGACGCGCAGCTTCTGGGAAGGCGTGGATATCCCGGGCGACGATCTAAGCGCCTTGGTGATCGCGCGCTTGCCCTTTGCCGTGCCTTCGGATCCAGTCTTCGCCGCCCGCGCCGAAACCTACAGCAACTCCTTCCAGCAATTCGCCGTGCCCGACGCGATTCTGCGCTTCCGCCAAGGCTTCGGACGCTTGATCCGCAGCCGCGACGACCGCGGCGTGGTCGCCATATTCGATAGCCGCATCCTCAGCAAATCTTATGGCGGCAGTTTTCTGGAATCGCTGCCGGATTGCACGCTGCGAATCGGCGCGCTGGACAAGCTGCCCAGCCTCGCTTCCGCCTGGATCGACGGCGGCTGAGCCAGCCCGATGATCACGCCAGCCGGGCGCGAATGCCCGCATTTCTACGCCGATTACAACCGGCACACCCGCGACATTGAAGAATGCCGCCTCGCAAAAGACAATCCTGAATCGGAAAACTGGCACGCCAAAGACTGCGCCAAATGCCCGGTGCCCGATATCGTCCTCGCCAACGCCAGCCGCGACACGCGCTTGATTCTGACCATCAAAGCCGGTTTCCTGGGTTTCATGCGCCGCGTCGAAGTCGAGGCGATCTGCCTGCGAAACGGAGAAAAAGTCGACCCCTATGTAGGCTGCCCGGAGGATCACCCGGGCCTGGATCTCTTTCGCCGGGCGCTGGAAGGCGGCGATGATTAAAGCCATCTTGCTCGACATGGACAACACCCTGCTGCGCAACCCCGACCGGCGCTTTGCCGCGGCTTTTCGCGCGCAATGGGAGTCGCATTTTGAAGCGCGCTGCAATCTGCGGGATGCGGCCATCGCCTTGCGCGGCGCATTGCAAAGCCTGAATTCAGCCGCGGACGCCCGCCGCAGCAACGCCCAACGCATGCGGGCCGAGCTGGCGCGCCGGCTGCCGCTTGACGCTGCCCGGCTCGACGCTGTCCTGGCGGAGTTTTACGCCGAGCGCTATCCCCTGCTCCAGCCCCTGGTTGCGCCGGTGTCCAGCGCGCCCGAATTGCTGGAATTTCTGCTGCGCGACGAGCTGCTGGTCGCCATCGCCACCAACCCGCTCTATCCCGAGGCGGCGATCCGCCTGCGCTTGCAATGGGCGGGTCTGGGCGAATTCATCGAGCGCGTCGACTTCATCACGCACAGCGAGAACATGCGCTTCGCCAAGCCCAGCCAGGAATATTACGCGGAGACGATCGCCCGCCTTGGCGTCGAGCCGGACGAGGCGATGATGATCGGCGACAGCCATGCCAACGACATCGAGCCGGCCCGCGCCCTGGGCTTGCGCGCCTGGCATGTTACTGACGATGAGAGCCTGGCGCGGGTCTTTCGCAAATTGCGCGAAACCGACTGGCGGGAGGAAGGACCGCGCCCTTTGCGCAGCGACATGATCCTCCCCCAATATCGCGGCAATCTGGGCGCTTTGTGGGGCTTGCTGGACGAGGTAAAGCCGCATCAGTGGAACTTGCGGCCCGATCCCGAAGAATGGTCGATTTTGCAGATTCTGTGCCACCTCTGGACGACCGAGACCGCCGTGCATCAGAGCCGGCTGCGGACGATCCTGGAGCAAGACGACCCGTTCCTGGCTGCCTCAGCGCCGCCGGGACCGCATATTCCGCCCTGCCACGACGATGGCGTCGAAGTCATGCGCCGCTTCCAGGCCGACCGGGAAGTGGCCATGCAGTTGCTGGACGCGCTCAGTCCCGCCGACTGGCAGCGAAAAGCGCGGCACAGCATCTTCGGCTTGACCAACCTCTTGGAAATGGCGCATTTCACCGCCCAGCACGACCGTCTGCATATCACGCAGCTCTGCCAGACTCTGGGCAAATGCGCCGAATGAGCGCCGTTGGCGGAGAGCGGCAAATGCAAAAGCGAGACGCAACTGGCGGGCGCTGCTGTTGACGCGAGGGCTACATAATGTACAATAAGTTTAGATTGTTCTGAACTTCACAATGCGAAAGCTGGAGACCGAGATGGCTAGCGCGCGCGCAAGCGAGGCGGGGCTGAGCCAGACGATTGACGAGGGGCTGCGCCAAATCGACGCCGCCATGCTCGCGGTCACCGCCAGCGAAGTCGAGGTTTTGCGCGACGCCAGCCGACACATCCTCCGCGCCGGTGGCAAGCGGATTCGGCCGCGGCTGCTGCTGCTGAGTTATCTGGCTCTGGGCGGCCTTGATGTGGAGCGGGTTGCAAAGCCGGCGGCCGCCGTCGAATTGATGCACACCGCCAGCGTCGTGCACGACGACATCAACGATCACGGCATCGTCCGCCGCGGGCTGCCCTCGGTGAACGCGCTTTGGGGCAGGACCTTCGCTCTCTTGACCGGCGACTTTCTTTTCACCGCCGTCTACGAGCTGATGGCGCCATTCGGAGCGCTCAATGTGGATTTGGCGCGGGCGGCGACCGCTCTGGTCGAGGGCGAGACCATGCAAGCCAGCGCTGTCAAGAACAACGATTTCACCCGCGACGCCTACATGAGAATCATCGCCTTAAAGACAGCCGCTCTGTTTCGCGCGGCGGCGCTCATCGGCGCGAAGCTGGCGGACGCGAATGCGGACCAAGCGCGGGCAATGGGCGAATTCGGCTTCAGCGTCGGCATGGCATTTCAGATTATCGACGACATCCTGGATCTGGTGGCCGACGAAGAGCAGCTGGGCAAAACCAGCGGCATCGACGTCGGGCAGGGCCGCGGCGTCGCCGTCGCCTTGAGTGGCGCAGCGGAAAATGGCAAAACCGGCGCGGCCGACCGCGTCGAAGCCATCAAGCGCAAACTGCTGGAAGGCGACGCGATCCCCGAAGCGCGCGGTCAGGCCGCCTTCTTGATCGAAAGCGCCATCGCCAGCCTCGCCTGCCTCAGCGAGTCGCCCGCCAAGACCGCCTTGATCGACCTGGCGCGCTCCGTCCTGCAGCGCGGCAGCTGAGGAGCGCGATTCCCGCCTTTGACGCCTGGAGAAGCGCGGATGAAAGTCGCCAGCGTCAGCGAGATTCGCCAGATTGAGGCGTCGGCCGATCGCTCCCTGTTGTCTTATGCGCAGATGATGCGCAACGCGGGCGCCGAGGCGAGCGCATTCTTGCGAGGGCGCGCGTCCATCAGCGAAGCGTCGCGCCTGCTGTTCCTCATCGGCAAGGGCAACAATGGCGGGGACGGCCTCGTGATGGCGCTGGAGCTGGCGCGAGCCGCTCCCTGCCAGATCAGCCTGTACTTGCTGGCGCCGCGCGACGCCGATGATCCCCACTTCGAGGCAGCGGCGCAAGCCGGTTTCGCGATTTTCACCGCGACGGAAGACGAGTCTTTCCGCGCGCTGGAGCGGCTGCTTGGCGAGGCGGACATCCTTGTCGACGCGCTCTTCGGGATCGGCATGCGCCTCCCGCTCCGAGAGGACGCGGCCGCCTTGATGCGCCGAGCAGCGATCGCATTAAGGTCCCGCGCTTCCCGCTTCGCATCGGATCAGAGTTCGGGCGGGCCTCCCTTCGTCCTCGCGCTTGATTGCCCCAGCGGCGTCGACTGCGACGCCGGGCAAGCCGCTCCTGAGGCCATCGCCGCCGACGCCACCATCACCTTCATCGCCGCCAAATTGGGCTTCTACTTGTTCCCAGCCGCGGCCTATCTTGGCGAGCTGGTCCTCACGACCATCGGCATCCCAGCGAACTTCTCGCCGCTGCACAGTCTCGCGAGCGAGGTTCTGGACGGGTCTCTGGCGCGCGCGCTGCTGCCTGCTCGCCCCATGAACAGCCATAAAGGCACATTCGGCAAGGCGATGATTGTCGCCGGCTCGGCGAATTACATTGGCGCGGCGTCGCTGGCGGGGGAAGCCGCTTGCCGCTCCGGAGCAGGCTTGGTCACGGTCGCCACTATCCAGGGCTTGGTCGACAGCGTCGCCGCCCATCTGCGCGAAGCCACTTGGCTGCCGCTGCCCGAAGACGCCGGCGGGATCGGCCAAGCCGCCAGCGACGCCCTTCTCGCGAGCTTGCCAGGCTACCGGGCGCTGTTGATTGGCTGCGGCCTGGGCACGCGCCCGGGCACGAGCTTGTTCTTGCGCCGTCTGCTGGCCAGCGACCAACTGCCGCCGCTCATCCTGGACGCGGACGCCCTCAATTTGCTGAGCAAGACGCCCAAGTGGCATGAGTCGCTGCCGGCCGACGCGATCATCACGCCCCACATCGGCGAGATGGCGCGATTGACCGGCCTGAGCAGCCAAGCCATCAATGCGGAGCGCTGGGATCTGGCGCGGCGCTGCGCCAAGGCTTGGAATGTCGTCTTGCTGCTTAAGGGCGCGCACACGCTGATTGCCGCCCCGGATGGCAGGACGAGCGTCATCCCCATCGCGACCGACGCGCTGGCGACGGCGGGCACGGGCGATGTCTTGGCGGGGCTGCTCGCCGGTTTGCGCGCCCAGGGGATGGCAGCCTACGATTGCGCGCGCCTGGGCGCCTTCATCCACGCCCGGGCCGGCCAAATCGCCAGCGACGCCGTGGGCAGCAGCCGCAGCGTCATCGCTGGCGATGTCCTGGCTTCGCTGGGAGCGGCTTTCCGATCAATTGAAGCGGACTAGTCGCGTTCGTCGAGGCGGGCGCGAGCCTCCCGCTTGGCTTCTTCCAGAGCCGCTTCCATTTCCATTTCGCCGCTGGCCGCTCCAAGGCGAGTCAAATCCCCGCGCAGGACCGCGCCTCGTCGTTTGAGCCGCAGCGATGCCAGCAGCGCGCCCAGTGGCAGGCCCAGAACAATGCCGACGAATGCGGCGCCGTCGTCCAGCTTAAGTCGCGGGCGTTTCATCAGCGCCGCTCCCCTCGGCTTCGTCGCGGGCGACGGCTTTGCGCAGTCGAATCAACTCGCGCAGGAAAGCCAGCAAGCCGGCCAGGAAACTCTTGACTTGGATCAGGGGGTCGACCGCGTTGGCGTTGACGAATTGGGCGGTGGCTTTGCTGAGGCGGGTCGTCTCGCGGGCATGATCCAGGATGGGCTTGATTTCAGTCTTGAGCATGATCAGGAAGCCGGCCGCCTGCAGCAGCAAGATGGCGAAGGCCGCGACGAGCAGCAGCGACTCCAGCAGCAATATGAGCAAGAAAATGTCGCGGAAGATCTGGACGACCGGCGCCCAGGTCTCGGCAGCGGTCAGCGCAGCCGCCAGAGCCAAGGCAAAGACCGCCAGGATGAGCAAAATGAGCAGCGCCGCCACCAGCTTGATGAGGCGGGCGATCTTGGGGCTGGCCGCCGCCTCTGGGGGGCGCTCCGCCGGTTCACTGGCGCCTGGCTCTGCTTCCGCCATGGCTCAGCGCCGCGAGACAGCGCCCACGGGCCTCGCCGTCACGGCATGGGCGAAGGTCAAGAGCGCGAGCGCCACCACCGACGCCGGCAGCAAGTGAATGACGCCGATGCGGAAGAGCTCAATTTGGGCGTAGCCGCCGATGTACTGGCCCAGCAGGAAACCGGCCCAGCTCGTAACGACGAACAGCACCAGCCGCCTTGCCTCCCCGCCCATGACGACATGAAAGCCGAGGCCGTACATCGTAGCGATCACAAAAGCGAAGACGAAGACCGGGTTCGGCATGGCTGTTGCGGTTCGCCCTTCCAGTGGTAAAATCCGCCCACAGTGTAGCATAAAGCGCGGCTCTAGTCACATCTCCACGGCGCGAAAGATGAATGTCATCGACCTCGAAATCTTGATCCCCGCGTCGCCGGAGTTCATTTGGCGCTTTATTGGCGATCTGTCCGCCATTCCCCGCTGGCACGAAGATGTCGTCTCGGTGTCTTTCCTCACGACGCAGCGTGAAGGCGTGGGCGCGCGCTGGCGGCAATCCACCGCCGGCGGCAAAGATATCGTCGCCGAAATCAGCGCCTGGTACGACACCCTCGGCTACGAATACCGCATCATTGATGGCATGAGAGTCGCCGAAAATCAGGGCCGCCTGCGCATGCAGGAAGTCACCGACGGCACGCTCGTGCGCTGGACATTCCAGTACGAGCTCCGCGGCATGCTCGGGGGCTTGCGCAACGTGATGAGGCACAAACGCGGCGCGAGCAGCCAAATTCAAAACAGCCTGCGCAACCTGCATCAGTTAATCATGCAAGAATCCGGCGGCATCTCCACGCACGAAGCCAAAGCCAGCGTCCGCGAAGCGCCCGATGTCGACGAGCGCTCCGCCTACCAGCCGCGCCACGCGTCCGCCTTCGGGGACAGCGCCGACGAGCCCGCCGATGTCGCCGAGCTGCTGCCGCTGGCCTTCGCGCTCGACTCGACGCCAGCCCCGGCGACCGCGCCCGAAGACTCGGACACGAAGCCGAATCCGGTTGTGCTGGCCGGCTTCACGACGCCAGCGGAAGACAGTCTGGATGAGGAAGCGCTGGAAGACACGCGCCCGGTTGATGTGGAGACGCTGCTGGCTGGCTTGGCGCCCCGGCCGGCTGACCCCGCGCCGCCGCCCGCGATTCAGCCGCCTGCGCTTGAGCCAGGGCCCGGCGATTCAGACGACCGGTCGAAGCTGAGCGTTTTTGAGATCTTCGGCTTGCAGCGGCCCAGCGAGAACCGCGATCGCGCGCCCCTGCCAGAACCCGCGCCAGAAGCGCCCCCGCAAGCGACGCCGCCAGCATTTAACGAGATTCCGCCGCCCGCCATTCCCGAGCAGCCCAAGCTGGCGCCTGAACAGGAGCGCCCCATGGAGGCTGCCGTGCCAAGCGCGCCCGCTGACTGCCCGCCAGCGAATCCAATCACCGGCTTTCGCTTGAATCGGCGGCGGACTCAAAGGCGGCTGCGAAGGCATCGTTAGGGGCTGCTGGGGGGAGGAAGTGGGTGGATGAAGGGACTCGAACCCTCAACCGCCTGAACCACAATCAGGAGCTCTGCCGTTGAGCTACATCCACCGCGTCAAGCTCCGCTACTCTATCACAGCTTTTGGCGCAGCGCCAGCCCCGTCCGCCCGGAGGCTGCCTCGAGCGTCGCTTTGCGAAGCCTGACGACCTGGGCGGCGCTCGCTGCAGTGCCCAGGGTTTGCCAACGCGCCTCCAGCGGTCCAGCGCCGAACAGAGCCGCCAGCTCGCCGTCGCTGGCCAGAGACTGTCGCAGACCGCAGAGCCGATGCAAAAGCCGAATGCCGCGCCGCAGCGGATCCCACCCACGGAGCGCGCCGGCGATGACTATGACCGCGCTGCCGCCGGGCTGCAGAGTCCGTTCCAGCTCGGACTGGCATTGTCTGTGGACGATAAAGTCCGTCGGAAATGCGCACAGAATTGCCGCGACCGAGTCATTCGCAAGCGGCAGCCGCAGCGCGTCGGCCCGCAGCAGCTCGGCCGCCATTCCATGCTTTTGCAGTTTCCGCCGCGCCAGCCGACTCATCGCGGGCGACAGATCCAGCGCCACAGTGCGGTAGCCGCGGCGCAGCAGCTCGACTTGCATTTCGCCGCTGCCATGCGCCAGCTCCAGCACGATGCCCGCTTCGGGCGGCGGCAGAAACTGAAGCGCCGTCGCCTGCCAGCGCCGCCAATGCCCGAGCGACACCGCCCGACTAACCCAGTCGTATGTGAAAGCGCATTCGTTGTAGAGCAGCCGAAAGCCAATGCGCCGCAGCCGATTCAGCATGAGGCCAGCGCTGTGACAATCTTGTCGGGCGCGTCGGTGATGATGACGCTGACGCCCAGAGCGGCCAGTTCGCAGGCGCGCTGCGCATCGTTGACGGTCCAGGCATTCACGAGACAGCCTTGTTCTCGCGCCCGTTCGATGAAATCGCGGTCGATGGCCTCGTGCCAGGGATGCCGCGCTTCGTGGCGAATGCCGGCGATCCGCGCGTCCAGCTGGGCGGCTGGGGCGGGTCCATGCAGGAAGCCGATCATCACTGTCGTGTTCAGCGCGCCAAAACGGCGTAAAGCGCCCGGGTCAAAAGATGACACGATTACGCGCTCCGTCATGTCGCGCGCGGCGATGCAGTCGGCCACCGCCCGCTCCAGCGCGCCCGAGTCGTCGCGGGGCGGCTTGATCTCGACATTGATCAGCAGCTCTGAGCCGAAACGCGCGAAGACTTCATCCAGGGTCGGGATGGTCTCGCCAGCGAATTCCGCGCCGAACCAGCTGCCCGCGTCCAGCGCCTTGAGCTCGGCCAGCGTCAAGTCCGCGACCGCGCCCGAGCCATTTGTGGTGGCGTCGACCGTGGCGTCGTGAACGATGACGAGCCTTCCGTCTCGCGAGAGCTGCACATCCAGCTCGGCTCCATGCGCGCCCAGATCGATGGCGCGTTGGAAGGCGGCGGCGGTATTCATCGGCGCGTAAGCCATGGCGCCGCGATGACCGAATACCAGCGTTTCAGTCGACGCGAAAGCTTCGGTGACGGTGGCGTAACTCATAAGCGCCTCTACAGCAGAATCTGGATATTGCCGTCCTGGACGCGCGCCTCATACCAAGGCGCGTCAATGTCAGCCGGGCTGCGCGTCGCCTTGCCGCTGCGGATATCGAAGCGCCCGCCATGCCGCGGACATTCGATTTCGTAGCCGACGAGCTTGCTGGGGCGGTCGTCGCGGTCGAAAGCCAAGGTGTTGCCATCGTGCGTGCAGAGGTCTTCGATGGCATAGACTTTTCCGCCGACATTGAAGACGGCGATCCAGCGATTGTTCAGGCCGAAGACTTCGCGCTCGCCAGACGGCAGCTCGTCAATCGGGCAGAGCGTCACCCAGTCCGCCATCGCCGGCTCATTCCTCCTCGACCACTGCCCACTGTTCGACGCCCAGCTGGCCGTAGGCGCCGACCACCAGCACCTTGAGCGGCAGCAGCGCGCACTTGACTCGACTGGCGCTCAGCCGCAAGCCGATATTTTCCAGCAGCAGCCGTCTGTCCACCTGACGCGCCTCATTCAGGGACATGCCCAGCACTTCCTCGCCGAACATGGAAGCCGACGCCTGGCTGATCGCGCAGCCCTCGCCATCCCAACCGACTTCCACGATCGTGCCCGCGGCGTCCAGGCGCAGCGTCAGCCGCAGCCGATCGCCACAAAGCGGATTCGTCTCTTCGTGATCAAAGTCGTTGGGCAGCAGCAAGCCCCAATGCCGCTGATTGCGCGCGTGATCGAGGATGTTCTCGCGGTAGATCTCTTCCATGACAGACCGGGGTCAACGCCAAACAGTGGACGCCAGCCCGAATTATAGCGCGGGCGCGCCAGTTGTCCACGCGAGGATCAGGCAACGCCGATGATCTTGGCTTCGATCTCGTCCATCAGACGCTGTCGGACGCGCTCAAAGGGGATGCGCTGCAGCAGCTCGTCGAAAAAGCCTTCGATGATCATCAGCTGGGCTTGCGGCCGGGTGATGCCGCGGCTCATCAGGTAATAGATCGGTTCATCCTCCAGCGTGCCGAAGGTGGCGGCATGCGAGCAAGCGACATCGTCCGCCTCAATCTCCAAGCCCGGGATGCTGTCCATGCGCGCTTCGTCGCTCAGCAGCAGGTTGCGGCAGACCTGGTAGCCGTCGATGCGCTGCATTCGCGGGAGGGACTTGATCATGCCTTGCCAGAGCGTGCGCGCTTGATCGCGGGCCGCGCCCTTGAAGAGCAAATCGGTCTGCGTCAGGGGCGCGTTGTGGTTTTGCTGCGTGTCCAGGTCAAAGAACTGATCACGATCGGCGAAGAAGAAGCCGCTGACGCGGGCGTTTGCGCCGGGGCCGGCCGCGTCCACCTCGATGAAGGCTTTTGTCAGTCGCCCGCCCATCACGCCATTGACCCAATCGAGCTGGGCGTCGCGCCCGACGACGCCGCGCTGATGGCTGAACTCGAAAGTTTCGCGATTCCAGTCTTGCAGCGAGACATAGCGCAAGTTGCTGGCGGGACCCTGGATGAGCTCGGTCGCGCCGATGTAAGCCGACTGCTGGCTCGCTTCCGTCGAGACATATTCCACTTGCATCGTCGCCGCCGCGTTCTCCTCGACGACGACCAGCACATGCCCCAAAGCGGCGCCGGCTGCCGTGTTGCAGCAGACGACATGCAAGGGCAATTCCGCGCTGAGGCCCCGCGGCACATGCACAAAGACGCCGTGATCCCAAAGGGCGTAGTGCAAAGCGGCGAACTTGCCGTCGCTCGCTTTCACCGCTTGCGTGCCCAGATGGCGCTCCAGCAGCGCTCCATGCTCGTGTAGCGCCGAGCGCAAATCGGTGAAGACGACGCCCCGCCGCCGCAGCGAGTCCGAAAGCTCATGCTTCACGACGGCGCCGTCAACAATAACCAGCGTGCCGCCCTGCTCGTCGCCGGTGAGCGGTTCGAGGCTCTTGGCAGGCACAGCGGCGGGATCCGCCCCATTCGGCGCATGCATGCGGCCCGCTTCGTCCCAGCGGATGTGGCGATAATCCGTGCGCCGCCACTCTTCTTCCAGGCGCGGCATGGGCGTCGCTTCGTAGATGTCCCAAGCCTCCAGGCGTCGTTCGCGCAGCCAGTCGGGTTCGCTGTTGCGCGCGCTGAGCGCCTCGACATCGGCGCGGGTGTAACTTGGCGCGGCGGATATGGCGGATCGCCTTCGTACAACTGCCACTTGGCGTCTCCTGCGTAATTTCGGTCTGGTCAAGCGGGCGACTTACAAAGTCGCCCCTACGGATGTCGGCCTGGCGGGCGATTTACAAAGTCGCCCCTACGGATGTCGGCCCGGCCGGCGATTTACAAAGTCGCCCCTATGGATGTTGGTCTTGCGGAGGACCTAGCCGATCGAGCCTTCCAGCTGGATCTGGATCAGCCGATTCAGCTCCAGCGCGTATTCCATCGGCAATTCCTTGACCAGCGGCTCCAGGAATCCATTGACGATCATCGCGTTGGCTTCGTCCTCGCCGAGGCCGCGGCTCATCAAGTAAAAGAGCTGGTCCTCGCCCACCTTGCTCACCGAAGCCTCGTGGCCCATGGCGACATCGCGGGCGTCAATCTCAATGGTGGGATAAGTGTCGGAGCGGCTCGCGTCGTCCAGCAGCAAGGCGTCGCAGACGACATTGCTCTTGCTGTTGGTGGCGGCGCTGTCGATCTTGAGCAGCCCGCGGTAACTGGCGCGGCCGCCGTCTTTGCTGATCGACTTGCTGATGATCTGGCTGCTGGTGTTGGGCGCCAAATGCGTGATCTTCGCGCCCGCGTCTTGATGCTGCCCGTTGCCGGCAAAGGCGATCGACAGCACCTCGCCATGCGCGCCCTCGCCCCGCAAGATGACGGCCGGGTATTTCATGGTTAAGCGGCTGCCCAGATTGCCATCGACCCATTCCATCGTGGCGCCCTCTTCGGCGACCGCGCGTTTCGTCACCAGGTTGTAAACATTGTTCGACCAATTCTGGATCGTCGTGTAACGGCAGCGCCCGCCCTTTTTCACGATGATCTCCACCACCGCGCTGTGCAGGCTGTCCGAGCTGTAAATGGGCGCGGTGCAGCCCTCGACATAATGCACATAGGCGCCTTCGTCGACGATGATGAGCGTGCGCTCGAACTGGCCCATGTTCTGCGTGTTGATGCGGAAGTAGGCTTGCAGCGGCATCTCGACATGGACGCCAGGCGGCACATAAATGAAGCTGCCGCCAGACCAGACGGCCGTGTTCAGCGCGGCGAACTTGTTGTCGTTGGACGGGATGACGCTGCCAAAGTAGCGCTCGACGATCTCCGGGTGCTCGCGCAGGCCCGAATCCATATCGAGGAAGATCACGCCCTGCTCTTCCAGGTTCTCCTGGATATTGTGGTAGACCGACTCGCTGTCGTACTGGGCGGAGACGCCATGCAAGAATTTCTGCTCCGCTTCCGGGATGCCCAGCTTGTCGAAGGTCTCTTTGATCTCCGCCGGCACCTCGTCCCAGTCGGCTTCCGTGCCGTCGGTCGCCTTGACATAGTAGTAAATGTCGTCGTAGTCGATCTGGTTCAGGTCGCCGCCCCATTGCGGCGTGGGCTTGTCCAGGAAGACGCGGTAGGCTTCGACGCGCCGCTCGGTCATCCAGAGCGGCTCCTCTTTCATCGCGCTTATCTGGCGCACGATGTCTTCATTGACGCCCTTCTGGCTCTTGAAGCTGTAATCGACATCGGCGTCGTGAAAGCCATACTTCTCGGCATAGCTCAAGCCGACATCTTTCAGCGCCTCTTCTTCGTGCGTGAGCTGCTTTTCGCTCTGAATCGCTTCGATCATGTTCCGTCCCTCCCAAAGGCGTCAAACGCTCCGCCTTGGCTGCCTTGGCGTCTCGCTCCGCTTAAACGGCGGGCTGCCGCTGGCGGATCCACTCGTAGCCCTTTTCCTCGAGCTCCCGCGCCAGTTCCGGCCCGCCGCTCTCGACGATCCTGCCCTCAAAAAGCACATGCACATAATCCGGCGTGATGTAATTGAGCATGCGCTGATAATGCGTGATGACCAGCGCGCCCATATCGGGCCCCGTCAGCGCGTTCACCCCGTCGGCGACGATGCGCAGCGCGTCGATGTCCAGGCCCGAATCCGTCTCGTCCAGGACGGCGATGCGCGGCTCCAGCACCGCCATCTGTAAGACCTCCGCCCGCTTTTTCTCGCCGCCGCTGAAGCCTTCGTTGAGGTAGCGCCCGGCGAAACTGTGGTCGATGTGCAGCTGGGTCATCTTCTCGCGCATGAGCCGGGCAAAACGCGGAATCGGGATGCCCTTGCTCTCCGGGTCTTTCGCCTTCATCCGCGCGTTAATGGCGTGGCGCAGGAAATTCGCCAGGGTCACGCCCGGGATCGCGACCGGATACTGAAAGGCCAAGAACAGGCCCGCCCGGCTGCGTTCGTCGGCGTCCATCTCCAGCAGGTCGTCGCCATCCAGCAGCACCTCGCCGGCCCGCACCGCATAAGCCGGGTTGCCCATCAAGACATTGGCAAGGGTGCTCTTGCCGCTGCCGTTCGGTCCCATCAAGGCGTGAATCTCGCCCTGCTTCACCGTCAAGTCAACACCGCGCAGAATCATCTCGTCGTCGCCATTCACGCTGGCGCGCAAATCGCGGATCTCCAGTGTCGCGCTCATTCGCGGCAGTTCTCCTCTCGCAGCGTTTTAATCTCGGTTAAATTTACTCTATAACCGACAAGAAATCAATTGCAGTATAGCAGCGCGTTTTGGGCTTGTCAACGGCTTCGGGGCGCAAGCCATGGCCGGCAGTATGGCGGAAAGCGCGGCAAATTCATAGCCCGCAAGCGCTGGAAGCGTGTTAGAATCCGCGCCGATACCGTAAATTGACAGGCTGCAAGGGCTGTACTAAGCTAGCGTCACCTGGCCTGCAGCCACCGCGCCGGCGAGCGCAAAGGACGAGACAATGGACGAGCAACAAGCGGGCTTGTACGAAGCGCTGCGAGCCGTCATCGACCCCGAAATCGGCATGAACATCATCGAGCTCGGCTTGGTGCGCGGCGTCGAGATAGAAGACGACCGCGCCCATGTCAACATGATCATGACGACGCCCTTCTGCCCCTACGCGCCGCAGCTGCTGGAACAGACGCGCCGCACCGCGCAAGATTATCTGGGCCGGCCGACGACCATCGAAATGGGCATGGAGATGTGGGACCCCAGCATGATGGAAGAGGGCGCCGCCAGCGACTGGGGCTTGTTCTAGGGGCGATGCCGCTCGATCCAGTCTCGCGGATCGATGTAATGCTGGATTAGCTCGTCGTAATCCAGCTTGGGCCAGTTGCCGGGCCGCGTCTCAAAGAGGGTCGTCGCGCTCAAGTCAAAGTGCAGATGCGGCACGAAGCGGCCGAAAGCGTCGCTTATCTCGCAGATGCGCTGCCCCCGCGCCACCCGATCCCCCACTGATACGCGCATATTCTGCACATGAGCGTAGCGGCTGTATATGACGCGGCCCTTCGGCTGGTACAGCGGGTCGTGCCGGATGACGATCAGGTTGCCCCAAACGCCCATCCTGGCGGCGAAAGTGACGATTCCGCTGGCGCAGGCGTAGCATGCCATGCCTTTGTCTTCGTAGGGCCGCCCGAAATTGAGATCGGCGCCGGTATGGTACGCCTGGCTGGGCGTGCCGATAAAGTAGAGCTTGCCAAATGGCGACGCGTCCAGCCAGCCGCTGGGCCACACCCGACGACCGCGGCGCTGCTCGCTCGTGCCGACGGGCGAGTCGTAACCGTCGGCGACATGCACGCCATTGATGATGGTCGGCCGCGGTTTCCTGGGCGGGTCAGGCGCCGGCGCGTAACCGGGCGGCGTCGTCACGATGCGGCGGAAGCGCACGGCGTCGAAGGCGATGAGCTTCTTGGCTTCGCCCGTCACATCGTTGAGGAAGACGCGGCCGGCGTTCTCCATGTTCTTGTCCAGATCGAAGATGCCCAATGCCACCCAGGCGTTGCGATTCTTGCTCTGGTTGATGTCCAGCACGACCTCGTCGTTCGTGCCAACGATGCCATGCACCTTGTAGCGGGCGCGGGTGGTGGTCGCCTTGCGGTTGGGAATGAAGACCGATATCTCGTACAAGCCGCTCTTTGGCAGCTCGTCGCGCCATTCCGCCCAGACTTTGCTGGTGCGCTCTTCGGTCGAACAGTACAAGTAATCCCAGCCCCAGGTGTTCTGGCGCGCGCTGAACTCCGGCTTGCCAGTGTAGACTCCGCTGCGGAATCCCTTCTCGTTCGGCAAGATGACGACCTCGTCGGCGAAATTCTGCTGGATGTCGTCGACTTCGTCGGCGGGCGACGATCGCAGCTCTATCGCCCGGTTGACGCCGCTCCATTGCGCCACCACGCCAAAGCGCCACCAGCTCAAGCCCTTGGCGCCATGAACCTGGGTCGACAAAGTATGCGCTTCCTGCTGTTCGCTGGCGGGCGCGTTGCCCGAAAGCACCGGGATGATCGGCTTGTCATAGCCGCTCCACACGGACCAGGCCGAGTCCAGCGCTTCTTGTGGCGTCCGGCGGAAGACATTCCAGTAAGTCTGCGGGTGCACGCTGTCGACGAAGGGCTGCCACTCGCTGGGGAAGATCGTGTGAAAATGATGCGGGCGCGGGTCGACGCAGAGACCAATGTGAAAGCGCGTGCCCAGGCCCCGGCGCAGCGCCAGCATGAAGGGTCGCACATTTTCGGCGCCGCCCTGCCAATAATCGCTGTAGGGCTCCACATCCAGGATCAGCGAGCGCACGCCCGGCCGCTTGCATGCCTCCACCAGCTTCTCCGCTTCGGCCTTGATGTTCAGCCCCTTGGGCACGCACCAGGCGTGAAACTCGATGCCAGCCGCGGCGCAAGCGCTCACCCAGCGGTCGATGCTGTCCAGGCCAGTGATCGCCATCTTGCTTTGGTCGTACTCGCTCATCCAATTGACGCCGTTGGTGATCTTCACCCAGATCTGGCTCACGGCCGGCGCCTTGGCTTTGGCAATGTCCAGCACTTCGGCGATCGTGTCTTGGGCCACGGCCGAGCCCTTCCAGAACCAGAGCGCCACCTTGCCGTCGTAGGGCGTCGGCGGATGCGGCGATGGCTTCGCGCCGATTGCATGGATGAACTCGATGTAGCCGGCGTAGACCCAGCCTTTCAAGCCGCCCTTCTCCACCCAGATCCAGTTGCTTGCGGTTTTGCTGCCGGGGTAATAGACGACCAGCGCGTTATCCAGCAGATCGCCGACATCCTGGTAATTGATGCCCGGCCCGCGGCGGATATTGCTCAGCGCCGAATGCGTGTTGGCGACGGCGATGACGCCCGGACCCGCGTCGGCCGGTTTGGGCACGGCGGCTGGGCCGCTCTCGGCTTGCGCCCGGAAGCGCCTGAGTTCGTTCCGCATGACAGGCATGGTAGTACAAGCGGCAGATTTCGGCAAAGCGATAGCGCGCCAGTGCAAAACAGAGAGTCGCCCGCGGGCGACTCCAATGGCGGAGGACGACGGTTAGCGCCTCAGCCGCGTTACATGGCTACACGGCAAAGGCGCCGTCGCGGTAGAAGAGCTCGCCATCGACCAAGATTTCGCTGTCCTGCCGCATATCGCAGATCATGTCCCAGTGCACCGCGCTCTTGTTGAGGCTGCCGGTCTCCGGGTAACCCATGCCGATTGCCATATGGACCGTGCCGCCGATCTTCTCGTCGTAGAGGATCATGCCGGTGAATCGGTCGATGCCGAAATTCGTGCCGATGGCGAACTCGCCGAGGTAGCGGGCGCCGGCGTCCGTGTCCAGCTGCGCCAAGAGCAGATCTTCGTTTTGCTCGGCCGAAGCCGCCGCCACCTTGCCGTCGACGAAGCGCAGCTCGATGCCGCTGACAGCGCGGCCGCCGACAATCGCCGGATAGCTGAAACGCACCCAGCCGTTGACGCTGTCTTCGACCGGACCGGTGAATATTTCGCCGCTGGGCATGTTGCGCCTGCCATCGCTGTTGATGAAGCTGCGCCCGGCGATGCTCAAATCCAGCTCGATGTTCGGCCCGCGCAGGCTCACGCGTTCTTTGCCCGCCAGAAAATCGACTTTGTGCTGCTGCATCCGGCTCAGCGCGCGCCATTCCTCCGCCGGATCGTCGGCGTCGCAGAAACAGGCGCCATAGACAAAGTCCTCGTATTCTTCGAGGCTCATGTTGGCTTCCTGGGCGCTGGCTTCGGTCGGGTAGAGCGCGCCCACCCAGCGGAATTCGCCCTTCGCGGACCGCTCCAGCCGAGTCTGCAAGATAGGGCTTTGAGCCGCTCGCTGGGCTTGCATCCGGCCCGCGTCGATGTTGCTCATCGCCCGCGTGTTCCCGGGCGCGCCGACGCGAATGTAGACATCGGCTTCGTCGGTGTAGAGCTTGAGGCCGGGGTCGATCCAGTTCAGCTGCGCGTCGTTGGCCTGACGCAGGAAGTAGCGCCCCATCCGTTCGTCGCCGATGATCAGGCTGGGGTTGGCGCCGGCGTCGATCACCGCTTCATAGACATCGCGCAAGATCGGCAGCGAGCTGAACTCGCCGAGGATGCCGACCCAGTCGCCCGGCTGCGTCGCCGTCGAGTAATTCACCAGCAAGCGCGCCAGTTTGCGGCGTCTCAAATCGCTCATGTCCGTCCTCGCTCGTCTCGCCTTGTCTTAAGCGAGAGACCGCGCCGCCGACAGGGCCGCGTCGAAATCAATCTCGTTGCCGATGACGGGCACATACTCGGCGTGGCGCAGGATGTTGTCGCGGTCGAGCACGAAGACGGCTCGCTGGCAGACGCGCCAATCGGTGTCATGCACGCCATAATCGTCGGCGAATTGCATGTCGCGCTGAGTCGAGAGCGTTTCGCTGGCTTCGATGCCTTCCGCGCCGCAGAATCGGCCCAGGGCGAAGGGCATGTCGGCGCTGACGGTGAGCACGACCGTGTCGACGAGGCTGGCCGCTTCGGCGTTGAAGCGCCGCGTCTGATCCGAGCAGACGCCGGTGTCGATGGACGGTATCACGCTGATGACTTTGACCTTGCCGGCGTAATCGGCCAGGGAGCGGCTGCTCAAATCGTTGGCGATCAAGTTGAAGTCGGGCGCAGCCGAGCCCGGGGCAAGCATCTCGTTCTGGATAGTGTGTTCGCTGTCGCCGACCATCATTCCCGCGCGGGCCATGAGAACTCTCCTTTATCGTTTTCGCACGATTTTCGCCTGGATTGGGGTTTCATGGCATTATAGACGGATCGGGCGAGCATTCAATAGTCCGCCCAAAGTCGAGACGCAGGCGAAGGGAAGGACGACATGCGGCAAAGACGAACGGTCCTGGCGCTGGCGGTTGCCGTCGCCATCGTGGGCTTGGCGGTGACCAAACCCTGGCTCTACTTCACCATTCGCGAGGTCAACGAAGCCTTCCCCGGCATGAGCGCGGACATGCGGCAAGCCATCGGCAAGATGCCGGAAAGCGAGCGGCAGGCGCTCATCGACATGGCGAGCGACAATCAAGAAATGGCGGAACAGACGGCCCAGGCGCTGCTGTCGGAGGATGTCGCCGCCTCAGCAGCCGAGGCCGCCATGCCCGATATGCCCGCCGAGCCAGCGATCCTGGCGCGGGGCAGCTTCATCGACATCGACCCGATCCATGGCGCCGTCGGCAGCGCGACCGTCTATGCCCTGCCCGATGGCGCGCGGCTGCTGCGCTTTGAAGACTTCCGCTCCAAGAACGGTCCCGACCTGCATGTCTACTTGTCCACCGAAGCGCCGACCACGACCTTCGCCGGCCTGGGCGCGGACGAGATTCATCTCGGTCCGCTCAAAGGCAATGTGGGCAATCAGAATTACGCGATTCCGGCCGATCTGGATTTGAGCCGCTACAAGAGCGCCGTCATCTATTGCGTGCCGTTTCGCGTCGTCTTCAGCACGGCCGCCTTTGAAGCGCTCGACGAGGGCGGCTAGTCAAACTCGCGGAAGCGCCAGAGCCCGCCGACCATCGTTCCCAAGATCGCGAGAGCGGGAATCTCGTTCGGCTCGACGGCGTAGATGTCGCGCTCTAGCACGATCAAGTCCGCCAGGCAGCCCGCGCGCAATGACCCCAGCCGGTCTTCCATGTTGGCGGCGTAGGCCGGACCCTGGGTGAAACCCAGAAGCGCTTCGTCGAGGCTGAGCCGAGCCTTCGGATGCCAGCCATCAGCCGGTTCGCCATGTCGCTGGCGGGTGATGGCGGCGTGAATGCCGAGCAAGGGATCCAGCGGCTCCACCGGCGCGTCCGAACCAAAAGCGACCCGCGCGCCATGATCCAGCTGCAGGCGCGGATTGTAAGCGTAGGCGGTCCGGTCGCCCCAATAACGATCGGCCGTCCACATATCCGAAGTGGCGTGAATCGGCTGCATCGACGCGATCACATCCAGCTCCGCCAGCCGATGGGCGTCCGTCGGATGGATGATTTGCACATGCTCGATGCGATGCCGCCGCGACGACCGGCTCTCGCCGCGGGCTTGTTCCTCGCGCCGAACCGTCTCGAAGACATCCAGCGCGTCGTGCACCGCTTTGTCGCCGATGGCATGCACGCTGGACGGCAGACCGAAAGCGCTGGCGCGGCTGACCAGCTCGACCATCTCTTCTTTGTCGACCACCGCCATGCCAAAGTTGTCCGGCTCGCCCGCGTATGGCGCGAACATCAAGGCGGTTTTGGGTCCTAGCGCGCCGTCCGCGAAGAGCTTGAGCCCGCCGATGCGGATCCAGTCGTCGCCGAAGCCGCCGCGGATGCCGGAGTCCAGCGCCGCCTTCAGCCAGGCCTGGTTGATCTGCTTTATGACCCGCAGCCCGAGCCCGCCCCGCTCGCGCAGGATCTGCAAGGCAGCCAGGCAAGAGGGCTCGTCGAAATCGTGAATCATCGTTATGCCAGCCCGCAGCGCCCGAGCCTGAGCCTCCGCCATCATGTCAGCCAGCTCGGCGCCGCTCGGTTCCGGCACATGAGCCTGGACCAGGTCCATCGCCGTTTCGAGCAAGACGCCGGTCGCTTCGCCAGCCGCATCGCGCAAGATCTGCCCGCCTTCGGGGTCCGGCGTCGCCGCGTCAATGCCCGCCCGCCGCAGCGCCATAGAGTTGACCCAAGCGGCGTGCCCGCTCTTGGCGCTCAAGTACACCGGGCGCCCCGGCGCAACCGCGTCCAGATCTTGCCGCGACGGAAAACGGCGCTCCGCCCACAAGTCTTGCGCCCAGCCCTGCCCGGTCACCCACTGGCCGGCCGGCGTCGCCGACGCCCGCTCCTGGACTCGCTCAAGGGCGATCGCTTTGCTCGCCACTTCAAAGACATCGACGCTGCGCAGCGCGCGCGACTGCCCTTCCCAGTGCAGGTGCGCGTCCGTCAAGCCGGGCATGACCGTCTTGCCATCCAGGTTGACCGTCGCCGTTCGCCGCGTCGCCAATGGCAGAATTTCAGCCTCATCGCCCAAGGCGACGACGCGCCCGTAGCTGACCGCCAGCGCGCTGACGATTGGACGAGCCGCGTCCAGCGTACGAATGTTGCCGTTGTGCAGAATCGTCTGGATCATGGGTTTGCCCGCTTGATGTCGTTCATTGCGTTTTCGATTTCCTGCGGAGTGGGCGCGCTCTCAAGGCCGCGCCGCGTCACCGAGTGGGCTGCCAGCCTGCCTGCCAGCCGCGCCGCCAGCGCCACATCGCCATCCAAAGCCGCCAACGCGCCCAGCAGCGACGCCGCGTACACATCGCCGGCGCCGGTCAAGTCGACGGGCGCCACCGGCAAACTGTCATACGCCATCACGCCGCCAGCGTGGTAATACGCGCCGCCATCGCGGCCATTTGTGACGATCAGATGCCGGCAGTAGGGCCGCGCTCGCTCGGTCAGCCGCGGATCCTGCTGGATGTCTTCCTCGCTGTAAACCACGATGTCGATGCGCCGCAGCGCCTCGGCGTCGAACCAGGGACGAAAGCGCACCCGCCCGTCCGCGCCCCAGCGCCGCATCAGCCCTTGGAGGGTCAGCATGATGGTCGCTTGCGGGAAACCCCGAGCCAGCTCCAGCGGGTCGATCTCGTTCGCGAGCGGCCCCAAATGCACATAGCGCGCCCTTTTCCAGGCGGCCGGCACATCGTCCAGGCGCAGCGGGGTCGCCTCCGCCCGCACGAATTGCTGGCGGCCAGCGGCGCTGTAGACATTTTCATAAGTGAGCGTTTTTTCCGCCGGCACGACCGCCACTTGCGCGAAGGGACGCAGCTCCTCCAGCAGCGGCTCGCCCTTCGCGGCGCTGGTCAAGACGCCGACGCGATGCCCGAAGGCGGCATACACGGGCGCGGCATAGGCGACGGTGCCGCCCAAAGCCCGTACGCCCGGCCCCAGGTCAACCGTCATGTGGCCGACAAGAAGGGTGTCAATCGCGGCTGTCACGAGCGCCTGCGCTTTCAGTCGCCGGCGGTACCGGCGCGATTCACCGCCGGATTATCTGGGGACGATGGTGACTTTGCGGGCTTTGCCTTCGCCGACGCTGCGAGTGGCGACATCCTGGCGGCCCCGCAGGGTCAGGTGGATGATGCGGCGTTCGTTGGGGTGCATCGGCTCCAGGGTGATGGTCCTGCCCTGCTGCACAGCCTGCTTCGCCATGCGCTTGGCCAAGCCCTTGAGGCGGTTGGACCGGCCCGTCTTGTAACCGGCGACATCGATGATGATATTGGCGCGGCGCTCCAGGCGGCGGCTGCAGATCAAGCGCGTGATGTGCTGCAGCGACGACAAGGTCTCGCCCCGTCTGCCAATCAGTCGATTGACCCGCTTGCCAGTCACATTCAGCATCCAGTGCGTTTCTTCGCCTTCGTCATCGTCGTCCGCGCGCCGGGCATGGACTCGGGCCTCGACGCCCATCTTCTCCAGCAGCTCTTGCAGCACCTGCCGGCCGACGATGGCGTCTTCCTCCAGCTCTTCGTCCGGCGTTTCCGGGGGCTGCGGCTCGGCCGGTTCGTCGAAGTCTTCTTCGTATTCAGTCTGCTCAGCGCCGTCTTCGCTTTCAGCGCGCCGCCCGATGAGCACCAGACGCACCCTGGCCTCGCGCGCGCCAAAGCCAAAGAGGCCCGTGTTGGGCTCCTCCAGCACTTCGACCATGACATCGCCGGCATTCGCCCGCAATTCCGCCAATCCTTTGTTGATCGCCGCCTCCACCGAATTGGCGGTTACTTCTATCATTTCCATGGGACTGTCCTCGTTTCAGCAAAGACGCCCTCTGCGCAACAGGAGCGGGCGTCCCGAAAAAACTGATCATGCGCGCGTCGTCGCGCCGCCGCAAGCTACTTTCGGCGCGGCTTCTTCTTGCGCCGCTTGCGGGGTTTACGCGCCGGTTCCTCTTCTTCTTCCAGTTCGATTTCGACCGGCGCCTCGTCGCTCTTCTTGCTGCGGAACAGCCGGTCCAGCGCCCGGCGTCCCTGGGGGCTGTATTGCACGATGCCGATAAGATTGGAAGTCACGAAGTAAATCGACAATCCCACCGAGAATGACAGCGAGAAAAAGCCGAACATGATGGGCATGATGGTCGTCATGCTCTGCATCATCTGCGCCTGGCCGCCGGCTGGCTTATCGTCTTCGTCATCGTCTTTCTTGGCGGTCTTGCCCTTGCTGGTCATCATGGTCAGCTTCTGCTGCGCCCAGGTCGTCACCAGCACGAGCAGCGGCAGGGCCAGCGAATAATGCGGGTTTTCGGTCGGCGCCAGGGTCAAATCCAGCTCCGGCAGCAATTCCGCCAATTGCGGGATCGGCGTCCACATGCGCTGCAGCGGAATCAAGGAATCCAGGCCCGGGATCAGCAGCCGCTCCGACAAATCGACCAGCTGGAAGGGCGTCGCCGCCAGCGCGTAAAAGATCGCCTGATACAAGCCAATCAAGATTGGGAACTGGATCACCATTGGGAAGCAGCCGCCGACGGGGCTGACCTTGTTCTCTTTGTAGAGCTTCATCTGCGCTTGCGACAGCTTCTCTTTGTCGTTCTTGTATCGCTCCTGGAGTTTCTTAAGCTGCGGCTGGATCTGCTGCATCTTGCGCGACGATTCGTGCTGCTTCGCCAAGAGCGGATAAGTCAAGAAGCGGATTATCACCGTCAAGACGATGATCGCCAGCACGATGTCCTGGTTCAGCGCGGCGTATAGCCAGGCCAAGACAGTGACAAAGGGATTAAGGATTATGTCCCACATTCGGTCTTGCCCCCGTCCACGCCCTAGCGCGGATACACCCAGGTCTGGCGGCCATCGACCTCGAAGGCGATCAGCAGCCTGCCATCGTGCGCCGAGCTGACGATCAGCAGCGGCTCGTCAATATCAAGGGTTTCGCTGGGCTCGAGCAGCAGCATGTCGCCCAGCAGCTCCGGCCGCTCGTCAATCTCGCGGGCATTGATCGGCTCGCCATCGCGCCGGTCCAGCCAATAGACCTTGCCAGCGCGCGAGGCCACCACGACGCGCTCGTCAATGACCAGCGGGCCCGGCCGAATGCCGCGCTCGGCGATCTTGCGCGACCAAAGCATGCGCAAACCGGCTTCGCTGTCCAGGGCGTGCACGAAACCGCTGAGATCCGCCACATAGACGATGCCGTTCTCGTCCATGGCGGGCGTGCCCCAGACCCAGTTCTCGGTCGGGTAGACGCTCAGAATCCGGCCATCCAGCGAGATCTCGAAGAAGCTCTTGTTGAAGCTGCCCACATAAAGCCGGTCCTTCGCCAAGAGCGGCGTCGAGGCGACGCTGCCGCCCAGGTCCAGAGCCCAGATCGCCTGGCCGGTCGCCCGGTCCAATGCGTAGAGATGATGATCAATCGAACCGACGATGATCATGTCGCCCGCCAGCAGCGGCTGCGCCCAGATGCCCTCGTCGGTGTTGAAGCGCCAGTGTTCGCGGTAGTCCAGCATGGAGATGGCGCTGAGCCCGCCGTTCTGGAATGGCACATACAGCATCCCGTCGGCGACCAGCGCGTTGGCGACCACCTTGTCATCCAACTCAATGGAGCGCGTCACATCGACGACGACCGAATCCACCCGCAGCAGACGGCGGTTGTTATCCGCCACCAGCATGGTTTCGTCGTCTACCTTGACCGGCAGCGAATAAAACATCGAGCCGTCGTTCTCCGAGCCGCGCAAAATCCAGCTGCGGGGATTGTTCTCGCCATCCAGCAGGGCGCGCCCGTCGAGCGGGCTGACGAGCCGCGCCGGCGCGCCGTTGGCCGGGCTCAAGATAGCGACATCGTTGTTGTAGGCCAGGGCGATATGCTGCTCGCCGTTGAGATCGACCAAGCCAACCGATGGCCAGCTCGTGCCCATGCGCCCGCCGACGCAGCCCGTGAGAACCAGCGCCAGCAGCAGCGCGACGAACAAGGTTCGCGTGCGATTCGTGACCGTCAAGAAATCACTCCTTCGGCGGCACCGGGTCGAAACCGCCCGGATGCAAGGGATGGCAGCTCAGCAGCCGCCGCAGCCCCATAATCGACCCGCGCCAGGCGCCATGAGTTTCGATCGCCTCGTAAGCGTAGACCGAGCAGGTCGGCGTGAAGCGGCAAGCGCTGGGCAGCAAGGGCGAGACAAATCGCTTGTAAACGCGAATCAGCTTTAGCAGCGTCCATCGCAACATGGAGTCAGCCTCCGATCAAGCCCGCCCGGCGACACAGTCCCCTGACTATACGCTTCAAATCGTGAAAAGTTCGCTGCAGAGCGCCGCGCCGCGCAATGATCGCGATGTCGTAACCCTGGCGCAGTTCCGGATGCAGCTCCAGCAAGATGGCGCGCAGACGCCGCTTGAAACGGTTGCGCGCCACTGCCTTGCCCAGCCGGCCGCCAACGATAATCCCGTAACGGTTGTGCGACAATGCGCCCGCGCCCGCGCTGAGCAGCAAGCCCGCGCCCCGGTAAACGCGCCCGTAGCGCCGCAAGTGGACGAAATCGGCGCTGCGCCGCAGCCTCAAGGCGGATCTCATCGCCTAGCTGGCGTTCCAATTCACTTTCTTGACATGGTTGGGGGTCACGGCGAGCTGATGCCGGCCGCGCTGCCGCCGCGCCTTGAGCACCCGCCGACCGCCACGCGTGCTCATCCGCCGCCGGAAGCCGTGCACTCGCTTGCGGCGCCGCACTTTCGGCTGCCAGGTTCGTTTGGTGGACATCGTTTCAGCCTTTATCCAGCTACATCGGTCTACATTGAGCGACAGTGTAGACGAGAAATCGGCTTCGGTCAACCGCGGCATAGCGGTCTTGCCGGGCGATCGCGCGATTTTGGCGGCTTTCGCCCAAGTTGCGCTTGACGAGCAGCCATTCCATGCAGTAGGATTGCGGCGTCGCAAGCCCAGCTTGCCTGCACTCGACCGCCAGCAACGAATCTACAGCCATGATTAACTTAGCCTGAAGGCGCCGCGCGTTGCTTCCCGCACAACACTGGGCATACAGTTTCTCGATCGGCGCGACCGATATCGACAGCATCACCAACCTCCTGCTGGAAGAAGAGCGGCCCCTCTCCGCGATTGAACTCGCCAGCGCCATCATTGAAAGCCGCGAAAACGAGAAGCGCCGCCAGTTGCAGCGCCAGTATCAAGGCACTCGCGTCTATCGCCCGCGCGAAAGCTACCGGCCGGGCGACCGCCTCACCTTCTCGCAATTCGATTATGCGACGGGCACGGTCGTTGGCCTGCGCGACGGCAATAGCGCCGAACTGCGCCCGTTGCGAGTCGCCGCAGTCGAATTTGAAGACGCGCGCCTCCAGCCAGCGGATTGCCAGCGGGAATTCGTGATCGAGTACGAGGGCGAGCACCCGCTCAACGACGAAGACATTAGCAAGCACCCCAGCCTGCTTGACATGGATTACGGCGTCGACGACATCTTGAACGCGCCGAAGACGAATGTCATCGAGCAGGTCAACGAGTCGCTGGAGCGCAACCCGGATCTGGTCCGCCTCGCTGGCCTTTGGTTCGTGCGCGAGCTGATGGTCGATGTGTCTATCGGCCATTTGCACCTGGCGGAGGCCGTGCTGGATATGCACGGCGGCGGTCCCCTGCCGACAGAGCGCATTCTCGACGAGATCGGCGGCCTTGGCGGCGCGCCGCAGCCCTTGCAGGTCTTCTCGCTCAATTATGCGATGAACGAAGACGAGCGCTTTGACGAAGTGGGACCGGCGGGCAAAGTGCTCTGGCATCTCAACCGCCTGCTGCCGCGGATGGCGCGTCAAGTGCCGGCCATCTTGCGCTACGAGCCAGTCGCCTACGACCGCAGCCTGCTCACCCGCGAGATGCGCCAGCTGGAGTACGACCTGGACGACGAACACTCCGACATTGAAGCGCCGCCGCCCCAGGACGAAGTCAGCCTCACCCTGATTTATCCGCATCGCCGCGTCGGCGCCTTGCCCATAAATTCGGAGACGAGGCACATCTTCCCCGACGCCCGGACGCCGCGCATCGCCATCACTATCGTCGACGCGGTAGACAAGCGCGAGTATCCTTGCTGGGTCGTGCACGAGTTCAAGTATGTCTTCGGCCTGGCGCCCATCTTCCAAAAGCATCATCTTCCCGTCGGCGCCTATGTCTACCTGAACCCGACCGACGACCGCAGCCGCATCGAGATCGAGTTTGACAATTACCGCCCACGCACGGAATGGATCCCGCTGGTGGAACGCGCCGAAGACGATCGCCTGCGTTTCAAGACCGCCAAACGCGCGATCGGCGCAGATTATGACGAGCTCATTATCGTCGGCGTCAACCGGCTCCAGGAAGTGGACAAGCTCGGCGTCGAGATCCAGGGCAAACGGGTTACCCTGTCGAGTCTGCTGCGCAGCCTGGTCGCGGAATTGAGCCGGCAGAACCCGCAAGGCGCCGTGCACGCCAAAGCCTTGTACAGCGCGCTCAACATCTTGCGGCGCTGCCCGCCCGGCCCCATGTTCGCCACCTTGGCGACCAACCCGGACTTCGAGTATGTCGGCGGCAATTACTGGCGGCTCAGCGGCTGACCGGCGCGCCGGAAGGAAAGGGCGCATGTCGCTCAACTACCTCATCAAACCCAGCGTCGACACCAAATTCTACATCGACTACCAATGGTGGGAGCAGAGCCGCGACGATCTGCAAGTCTACCTGCTGACGCACTTGACGCCGGAACAGCAGCGAGAGCTGGAGAGCCGCGACCTGCGCGAAGTCTTCGATTATGTGCACCCTGAAACGGGCGAAGTTTTCCAGCTGGACGCCCTGGGCCTGGCGATCCGCGAGTCCGCCAAACGCGACGACTTCATCAGCGAGCGCATCAGTTTGATCGACAGCGTTTTTCGCGCCCTGCTGGTCAATGGCAACCAGCCTCTCAGCGCGCTGGAGCTGGCGGCCGCCACCGGGCGCGACGCCTCGACCATCCTCAAGACCATCGGCGGCTTGCGGGTCTACCGCGGCATCCGCCCGCATCAGCCGACCGACGCGGCGGAGGGCTAGCCCATGGCGCGGGTCATCAACACCAACAGCCCCGGCAAGCGCCGCAACGCCCACATGCGCTCCATCGCCGAGATTCTGCGTCGCCTCAGCCAGCGGCAGGCGGTCGACGCCGAGACGAAAGACATGGTCGCCATGCTCGCGCTCAGCCTGCGCGCCATCGACGACACGGTCGAAGAATCGGTTCGCGCCTGGGAAAAACGCGGCTACTGGAAAAAAGCCGACGACTTCCAACAGAAATGGTGGTGGTCGTCCCTGATGGCGGACGCGATAGAAAAGCTGCTGCGCGACGACGACTGGGAGAATCTGCCGGAAACGATGGCGCGGCTCTTCCCCCATGTGGCCGATATCCAGATAAACAGGCTGACTCGCGACCCCAATGCCTGGCGCGGCGCATACGACAAGCTGCGCCCGAGGCTCCTCGTCTGAAGCGGCGCTAAGGCCGCGGCCCCATCCGCAATTCAAGCGCTTGACTTGAGGCGCCCCGCTTCGCGTTGCGAGATAAGTCCGCTTCTTGTACAATATGACGACGATATAATGACATATCATCCAAGCGCGGGCTCGCCAGTGGCGGCGAATCCGGCCAGCCGAGGGCAAAACATGAGCGCAGCCCGGGCCCAGGACCTGACAGTCGAAACCATCCGCAAGCAAGCCCTGCCCTTGAGCGCGCGCATTCTCTCCGGCGAAGGCTTGCTCGATAGAGCGGTCGCCTGGACCACGGTGATTCACCCCGAAGACGACATCGCTTCCAAGGCGCTGCAGGCTCGCGAGCTCATTTTGATCGCGCCGGTGAACAACCAGCGCAAAGCGCATGGCGACGCCGAAATCGTGGCCTGGACGGCGCAAGCGGGCGCGGCGGCGGTCGTCTTCTGCGGTCCCGTGAGCGCGGCCGCCCTGGCAGAAGCGAATTCGCTGCGCGTGCCGGTACTGTCTCTGCCCGAGGCGGCCCGCATCCGCGAGGTGGAACGCGCCATCATCAGCCTGCTCGTCAACCGCAAAGGGCAGATTGAACGGCGCGGCACCCAGATCTACCGCGAGCTGGCCGAGATATCGACTCGCAACGAGGGCATGAACGAGCTGCTCGGCGCGATGGCGCGGCTGACCAAGAAAACCGTCATCGCGCATGACAAGCGCCTCAACCCGCTCTCGCAGCGACTGCAGCCGGAATTCGTCGGCCTCTGGGACGAAATCGAGCTCTTCCTCAAAAAGCAGGACAATCTGCCCGTCGAGCTGCACGACCGCACGCGGGTCGTCGATGTGGATCCGCCGGTCTTGCTGCAAGCGCTGCCGGTCTCGGGCATCGCGCGGCTGGTGGCGCCGATCATCACCAAGAACCTGGGCCGGGGTTACCTGAGCATCATCGGGCGCGAAAGCGAGCTCGACGAAATTGACCAGCTCGTCTGCGAGCACGGGGCGGCCGCCTGCGCCCTGGAGATGGCGAAGCAGAAAGCCGTCAACGAGACCGAGAAACGGCTGCGCGGCACTTTCCTGGACCGGCTGCTTCTGGGCGATGTCAGCCAGCAAGAAGCCATTCGCCAGGGGCGGCGCTTCGACCACGACATGACGCGCGCGCATGTGGCCTTTGTGCTGGCCTGGCGCGGCGAACGCCGGCAGTCGCTGCGGCGGCTGGAAACGACTGTCAACGCCGTCTTGGCGGAGCGGGATGCGGCGGCGCTCATCTGGCTGCGCGAGCGCGAAGGCGAGGTCGTCGTCTTTCACGCCACCGATTTCGACGACCCGATTGACCACAGCCTGGCGCTTTCAAACGCATTCCGCGACGAAATCAAGCGGCAGTTTCCGCTCAGCCGCGTCGCCATCGGCCTGGGCCAAGTGGCGCGCGAAGTAAAGATCTGGCGCTCCAGCTACCGCGATGCCGTGCAGGCGATGGAGCTGGCGCAGCGGCTGCAGACGGATATCCCCCTTTTCATCGGCGATCTCGGCGTTTACCAGCTGATCCTGAGCCTGAGCGACCGCGACAAGCTCAGCGACTTCTGCGAGCGCAGCCTGGGCGCGCTGACCGCCTACGACATGCGCCAGAACTCGGACTTGATCGGCACGCTGGAAGCCTATTTCAACTGCCACGGCAATTTGTCGCAGACGGCGGAATCGCTCATCGTGCATCGCAATACCCTGCTGTATCGCATGAACCGCATCAACGAAATCGCCGAGATTGACCTGAACCGGCCGGAGACTCGGCTGGCGCTGCACCTGGCACTGACGATTCGCCGACTCCTGACCCTCGCCTGAGCGGCGGCGCCGGAGAAGCGCGCTATGCTGGTTGAGGGGCGCTGTTTGCATACGGCGCGAAACCTTGTATACTCTGCCCGATAGCTTGCGCCCAATGTCCATAAGTTATTGCAGTGGCTGGGGGCGCGGCCAGCGTGTACAATAAGCGGGTGGCGTGGACTAGACAGAATAGACTGGCGCGCGGACGGGATAATGGCGGTATGCGCCACGCGCCCAAATTGAGACTCTTACAGGGACCGTCTCTTTTTCGGAAGGATGTCGCATGTCCTCGATTCACGCTGTAGCCAACCAAGACCCTTTCGCCGACCTGCATCCGCTGGACCGCGAGCACCGCGACGCCTGCGCCTTGATTTGCTCCGTGCGCAAAGGCGGCCAAGCGACTCACGGCAATGTCAAGCGAACCATCGAAGCCCTGACCCGCATGGGGCACCGTACGGGCTACATCAATGGCGAGGGCGACGGCGTCGGCGTTTTGACCGATATCCCGCGGCAAATCTGGACGCGCTGGCTGGCGGAGGCGGGATTGCGCTCCTCCCTGGCGACTGACCGCAACTTCTGGGTCGCCCATGTCATGATCCCAGCCCACGATCGCGCCCGCGCCCAAAACATCGTCGATCAGATCTGCCGGCAAATCAGCGAAGCGGGCCTGCACATCCTGGTCGACCGCCCGGGCCGGGTGAACCCGCAAGTGCTGGGACCCAACGCCGAAAAGAATGAGCCCGTCTTCTGGCAGATCGCCGGCATCAACGGCCAGGTCGCGCCGGAAAAACTCGACCCGACACTCTTTGAGCTGCAAGCCCAGCTGGAGCGCGAGCTGGAAGTGCACTTCCCCTCCTTCTCGTCGCACAGCGTCGTCTACAAAGTGCAGGGCACAATCGAAATCCTGCGCCGCTATTATCCCGAACTGCGCGACCCGGATTACGCTTCCGCCATCACCATGGGTCACGCCCGCTACAGCACCAACACCAATCCAATCTTCGAACGCGCCCAGCCCTTCAACCTTATCGGGCACAATGGCGAGTTCAACACGATCTCGCGCTTCCGCATCGAATCGCAGATGCTGGACATCCCGATGGTGGACAATGGCTCCGACTCGCAAGATGTGGACCGGGCGATTTACGCCTTGTGCATGCGCCATGGCTTGGATCTGATCGAGGCGATGGAGCACATCTTCCCGCCATTCGAGCACGACCTCATCCAAAACGCGCCCGAAATCCACGACATGTACGCCGAGATGCGCCAGTCATTCGGTCCTTTCGCCCAGGGTCCCGCGGCTGTCATCGCGCGTCTGGGCAACCAGACCGTCTTCAGCGTCGACGCTCTTGGCTTGCGGCCGCTGTGGTCGGGCGAGACCGAGAAAGAATACTTCGTCACTTCGGAGCGCGGCGTTTACGCCCTGGATTCCATGTCCTCCAGCCCCAAACCGATGGCGCCGGGCGAGAAGATCGCCATGACCATCAACAGCGGGCAGTCGATCCAGGTCATGGAGTACCCCGCCATCCAACAATATGTCTACGGCAAGTACCGCGAGCGCCAGCCTTACCCGCCGGGCGCGGGCGGCATCTGGGGCAATGGGCGCGATTCTCTCGCTTCGCCCTATCCGCAGTCCTACCCCACTGGCGCGCCAACCAATGGCGGCGGCCAGCTGCAAACGCAAACGGCGCCGGTCGCCGTCCTTGAGCCCGCCATCGAAGCCAGCCAGACAGCGCTCAAGCTGCCCTGGATGGAGGAGCGCGACAAAGTCAACGCCGCCGTCATGTCCGGCTTCGGCTGGGAGCGCTACCATGTGGAGATCGTGAAGGCGCTCTCGGAGACAGCGAAAGAGCAGATCGGCTCCCTCGGCTGGGACGGTCCCCTGGCCGCCATCAGCAACACCCGCGCCAACCTGGCGGATTTCTTCAAAGAGACCATCGCCGTCGTGACCAACCCGTCAATCGACCGCGAGCGCGAGCAGGCGCAGTTCAGCTCCCAGGCGCTCATCGGCTGTCGGCCCGAAGTGGCGGTCGGGCGCGAAGATCAAGCCACGCTGATCCGCCTGGAGACGCCGCTGCTGCTGGATGGCTTCGCCGAATTCGACGACATGGAACGGCTGCGGGACATCGCCAGCGAGCACGGCACGATGCTCATCGGCGACCTGGCCAATGTCTTCGACGGCAAGCTGGCGACTTTTTCGATGGGCTGCCCGATGGATCTGTCGCTTGAGCAGGCGGTCGAGTCGCTGCAGCGGCGGACCGTCGAGGCCGTGCTGGATGGCGCGGAATGCATCATGCTGGACGACAGCGCCATCGCCAGCGGCGAAGAACTGTACATCGATCCGCTCTTGGCGATTGCCGCGGTAGACAAAGCCTTGCGCAGCGCCGACCACAGCCCCAACCTGCGCCGGCGGGTCGGCCTGGTTGCGCGGACGGGCGCCCTGCGCGACCTGCACGATCTCGCAATCTGCCTGAGCCTGGGCGCCAACGCGATTTTGCCTTACGCCATGTACGCCGTCGCCCTGGGCACGGCCCCCCGCGGCAGCCGCAAACCGCTGGTTCCAGAGCAAGTGGAAAAAGCCCTGAGCAACACCCTGGGCGCGGTTCACGCCGGCTTGCAGAAAATCACCTCCACCGTCGGCTGCCACGAGCTCCGCGGTTACGGGCACAGCTTCAGCTCCGTCGGCTTGTCCGCCAATATCGCGGGCCTGCTCGGCACGCCCAATTACTTCGGCTCGACCGGCCGGGGCTTGACCTGGACGTCGCTGCACGACGACGCCCATGAACGCGCCCAGGAATTCCGCGGCGAGACTCGCGCCCGCCTGAAGAACCCGGACCGCTTTTACCCCAAGATGTGGAAAAAGGCGGAAGCAGTCGCCCATGGCGAGCTGGAATTTGACGAATACACCGAGACCCTGCTCAAGCTGGAGGACACGATGCCGGTGTCGCTGCGGCATGTGCTGGGCTTGAAAGAGAGCGACGAATCCGTCGCGCCGGAAGAAGTCGACATCAGCGTCAAAGGCTACGACATGCCGGTGCTCATCAGCGCCATGTCCTTTGGCTCCCAGGGCGAGTTGGCCTATCGTTCGTATGCGGAAGCGGCGCACCTGCTGAACATCATCTGCATGAACGGCGAGGGCGGCGAGCTGCAGGACCTGCTGGGCAAACACCCGCGCAACCGCGGCCAGCAAGTGGCGTCGGGGCGCTTTGGCGTCAACATCGCATTCCTCAACGCCGCCGATTACATCGAGATCAAGATCGGCCAGGGCGCGAAGCCGGGCGAAGGCGGCCACCTGCCCGGCTACAAAGTGACCGAGCAGATTGCGGCTGTCCGCAGCACGACCCCGGGCGTCGGCTTGATCTCGCCGAGCAACAATCACGATCTCTACTCAATTGAAGACCTGGCGCAGTTGATCGACGAGCTCAAGACAGCCAACCCGGAAGCCAAGGTGTCGGTCAAGCTGCCGGTGGTGCCTGGAATCGGCATCATCGCGGTGGGCGTGGCCAAGGCTGGCGCGGACATCATCACCATAACCGGCTACACCGGCGGGACTGGCGCGGCCCGGGCTCATGCCCTGCGTCATGTGGGGCTGCCGGCGGAGATTGGCGTTTGGCTGGCGCACCGCCACCTCATCGAGAGCGGCCTGCGCGACGATGTCGAGCTCTGGGTCGACGGCGGCATGAAGAGCGGGCGCGATGTCATCAAAATGGTCTGCATGGGCGCCAACCGCGTCGGCTTCGCCACTTTGGCGATGGTCGCGCTGGGCTGCACGATCTGCCGCGGCTGCCAAGACGGCACCTGCCATGTTGGCATCACCACCCATGTCAAGACAAAAGAAGAAGCGGACAAGCGCCACTTCAAGGCTTTCCGCCCCTTTGAAGAGCGCGGCTCGCCCCACAGCATCGTTCGGATGTTCGACGAGTTGGCGGACGACATCAAGAAATGGGCCGCCAAGATGGGCGTGCGCAACCTGCAAGACATCGTCGGCCGGGCCGACCTGCTCTTCCAGCGCTCGCATCACGATCGCATCGATTTGAGCCCGCTGCTGGCGCCGGTGCCGCGCGCGCAGAAGACCCCCGCCCAGCCTGGCGGCCGCCGCATCTCTCGCCCGCGCAACACCGTCAGCAAACAGATCACCGACATCGTCACTGAGTATGTCCGCAAGGGCGAATACGAACTGACTTACGATGACGAGCAAGTGATGGCGATGGACCGCGCCCTGGGCACGCACCTGGCCGGCGCCATCAAACGCCGGGAAGTGCCCCAGGCGGACCGCATCAGCGCCATCAATCTGAGCTTCAGCAACTCCGCCATTCCCGGCAACGGCCTGGCGGCTTTCATTGACGATCCGGTGAATGTGCTGGTCGAAGGCGGCGCCCAGGACGGCGTCGGCAAATGCGCGACGGGCAGCAAAGTCTCCATCCTCAAAGGCTTGAATCACAATGGACGGCGGCTGGACGGCTCGGTGGGCAAGAGCTTCGCGTATGGCGCGCAGGGCGGCTTGTTCATCGTTCAAGGTGACGCCGACACCCGGGCTTGCATCCGCATGAGCGGCGCTGATGTCGTCTTTGGCGGCGAAATCAGCCAGCCCCTCCAAGACAGCCTCGGCGGCCTGGGCGCCCGCGCAAACCTCAAGGGCTACGCTTTTGAATATATGACTTCGGGGCGGGCGGTGGTCCTGGGCGATCCCGGACCCTGGATCTGCGCCGGCATGTCGGGCGGCGTCGTCTACCAGCGCGTCCAGCCTGAGATGGGCTTGACGATTGACGCGATTCAGGAGCGCATCGCCAGCGGCTCCGCAGTGGAGATCCAGCCCCTCGACGATGAAGGGCATGGCGACCTGCGCGAGCTGCTGAGCGCGTATATCCGCACCCTGGAAGAGAATCACCAGTCGCAGGCGGCCGAGCCCCTGTATGCTCTATTGCGGCGCCCGGGCGACCACTTCGTCAAGATCGCGCCGCCCATCGCGCGCAAGTCGTGACTCAAGATTCGGCTGTCTAGCCCGGCGCCTCGCTGGGCAAGGTGGCCAGGACCCGCTGCGTCTTCAGCGCCAGATGCAAGATGAGGCGATTGTCCGAGTCGTCCAGGTCAAGCTGGGTCAAGTCGGCGATGCGCTCCAGGCGGTAAACGAGGGTGTTGCGGTGCACATCCAGCTCTTGCGCCGCTTTCGCCAGGTTGCCGTTGGCGGCGAAGAAGCCGCTGAGCGTGCGCACCAGATCGCTCTGTTTGCGCTGGTCGTGCTCCGCCAGCGGGGCGAGCGCGTCTTGATAAAAGCGCTGCAGATGCTCCAGGTTGCGTTCTTTCAGCGCCAGCAGCAATTGGTACAGCTTCAGATCGCCATAATAGGTGGTGGAATCGTGGTCGCCCAGTTCTTGGGCAATGCCGACGGCGTCCTTGGCTTCGCGGTAGGCGTCGCGCAGGCTGGACAAGCCGCTGGCGGGCCGGCTGACCCCAGCCGTCACAGGCCTGTTGGACATTCGCAGAGACAGCTGCGCGCGCACATCGTCAATGGCGCCCCGGGCGCGGTTCTGGGCATTCGCATCGTCTTCCTCGTCCAGCGGATACAGGGCCACGATCGCGTCTACATAGGCGCCCACCGCCCCCTTGATTCCCCGGCGCGCGATATCGTCCCGAGCCAGGGAAACCAGGGGCGCCAGCGAATCGGCGCTGCGATACACGGCGACGCAGTATTGCGACGCCGGCTCGAAACCGGCTTGACTGGCTCTGGCGCGCAGCAAATCGTCATCGGCCGGCGTGCCGCTCAGCCACATCTGGATCCAGTCGCCGCGGGTCTGCTCGACAGCCGAGGCGATAGCGCGGTTCTTCGCCAGCTCAATCGCGCAGACATCCGCCCCATAAGTCAGCACGAGCCTGTCAAAATCGGTCAGTCCATCGGCGCTGTCATAGAGAGAGAGGAAACCCGCGACGCGCTTTTCCACATGGAGCGCCGTCGAATGCCCGATCGGGCTGGCGCTGATGAGGCCCGGGCTGGCGGGCGCCTCTGTCGCGAGCCATTCACGGAAAGCTTCCTGGCGGGCCGGGCTGGCTTCGTCGCGCCCGTTCGAGCCGCGCCGCCCAAGATAAGGCGGATAGATCTGCGTGATCAAGGCGCCGGAGCCATCGTGAATCGCGATGGTTTTGCCGGTCGACCGCGCCATGACTTGCAGCAAACTGTTCAAGTCGCGGTTTTCCGCCGAGAGCCGCGTCAACTGCCGTTGGATCTCGATAGCGCGCTCGGTAAGCCGCGCCGACTGGTTGAGTATCAGCGCGTTCACCGCCCGCTCCACAGTGGTCAAGCTGGTGTCTTGCGGCACGGACAGCAGCGCCACGCCGCGCTCCTTGGCTGCGTCGACCGCTTCTTGCTTGATTGCGCCTGTGGCCAGCACCCCATGCACGCCGTATTCCGCCAGCTGTCGCAGCACATTCGCCAGAGTCAGCCGGCTGTCGAAGCTGCGCAGCACATCCATCGAGACCAGAGCCAGCTCGCCGCCATAAATATCGGGGAAAACGGGCGGCTGCGCGCGGATGGTCACCGACCAGTTGACCCGGGTGTCCGGATCGCCAGCGACGATGCTGGCGCCCAATGGCAAAGAATACCGAAGCAGCGACTGAATCGAGGCAGAGTTTTTATCCGACATCACCAGCGCCTTTGTCCACCCGACAAGAAAATCGACCTGCGCCCGCTTCGCTCTTTATGAAATTTGCCAAGAGCGAAAGGCAGAATTGTAAGACATGGCCAATTGTAGCGCAGTCCAGTGGAAAACAAACGGGAGAATCCGCACGGATCTCCCGCTTTAACTGCCTTTTTTTGTGGATATTGACCAGTTCAGCCGCTGCGCCTGACGCCGATGCTCACCGATTGTCCCTTGACCGCGACATCTTCCTGAACATATTCGGCGGAGATCGCCCCCGGCTTCAAATCGTCGGCCAGAGTCTCGGCGCAGATGTAGCCGCTGAAGAGCTGCATCACGGCGTCGACCGCGTCCGTGGCGTCGGCGTAGACGATGACGATGCGGTCATCCAGGGCGAAATCGGCTTGCTTGCGTAGGTTCTGGATGCGGCGGATGAGCTCGCGCGCCAGCCCTTCTTCGAGCAAGTCCGATGTCAAGCGGGTGTTCAGCGCGACGACATAGCCGCCGTCCTCGAGCGCGCCCTCGGGCGTCTCCACGCTGACCTTGACCTCGCATTCGGCGTTGAGGATTTCGAAGCGGTCGCCTTCCAATTCCAGCGTGATGTCGTCGCCCGCCAGCAGCCGCTCGGCGAAGGGCGCCACGAAGTCTTGGCTGCCATCGCGCAAGGCGGCCTGGATGCGCTTGAAGTCCTTGCCGTGCTTCCGCCCCAGCAGACGCGGCAGCGGATTCAGGCTGTAAATCGTCCGCGCCTCGAACGCGCCGGCTTCGTCCGCGCCCATGACCGAGACCGCCTTTAGATTGAGCTCGCTCATGATCAAGTCGCGGTAACGCTCGACGATGGCGGCCTCGCCCACATCGCGCAGGGCGAATTGCGCGCCGGCCAAGGGCTGCCGCACGCCGATCCCGGCAGCGTTGCGCGCCGCCAGGCCCAAGCTCACCAAGCGCCGCGCCAGCGCCATCTCCGTCATCAGAGTCTCGTCGCGCAGCTCGGCGTCGCTTTCAGGCCAGCGCGAGAGATGCACGCTGTCCGGCCGCGCGTCGTCCTGCTCGGCCACCAGATTGCGGTAGATCGCTTCGCTGAGGAAGGGCATAGCCGGCGCGAGCAGCTGCGAAATCGCCACCAGCGTCTCGTACAAGGTCGCGTAGGCGGAAAGCTTGGCGGCGTCGACTTCGGCTTTCCAGAAGCGGTCGCGGCTCAAGCGCACATACCAGTTGCTCAAGCGCTCGACGAAATCTTCGATGGGCCGCGTCGCCTTGACCGCGTCATAATTCTCGTAGGCATCGGTCACGGTCGCGATTAAGCTGTGCAACTCCGCCAGCAGCCATTGATCCAGCAGCTCGCGTTCCGAATGGGCGGGCCCCGCCTGGGCTGGCGTCCAGCCGTCGATGTTGGCGTAGGTGACGAAAAAGCTGTAGGTATTCCACAGCGTCGACCAGAACTTCTTGATTACTTCGTTGACCAGGTTGATGGAGAAGCGCCGCGAGTCGCCGGGCGGTCCCGACGCGTACATATACCAGCGGAAAGCGTCGGCGCCGGTCTGCTCCAGCACCAGCCAGGGGTCGACGGCGTTGCCCAGGCTTTTGGACATTTTCTGGCCGTTTTCGTCCAGAATGTGCCCCAGGCAGATGACATTCTTGAAGCTCACCGTCTCGAAGAGCATGGTGGCGATGGCGTGCAGGCTGTAAAACCAGCCGCGGGTCTGGTCGACCGCCTCGCAGATGTAATCGGCCGGGTGCTGTTCTTCCAGGATATCCGGGTTGTGCCGCGGGTAAGCCCACTGCGCCACCTGCATCGCGCCGCTGTCGAACCAGACATCGATGACCTCCGGCACGCGCCGCATTGTGCCGCCTTCACCATTCGGGTTGGGGAAAGCGATCTCGTCGACGAAGGGACGGTGCAAGTCCAGCTCGCTCAGATCTTCGCCGGCCAACTGGCTGAGCTCGTCGACGCCGCCGACGCAGATCATCTCGCCAGTCTCGTCATCCACCCAGACCGGCAGCGGCGTGCCCCAATAGCGCTCGCGCCCAAGGGACCACTCCTTGAGGTCCTCCAGCCAGTTGCCGAAGCGGCCGTCGCGGATATGCCCCGGCACCCAGTTGACCGTCTTGTTGAGCCGGACCATCTCGTCCTTGTATTTCAAGGTGTCGATGAACCAAGTCTCGCGGGCGAAATACATCAGCGGCTCGCCGTCGCGCCAGTTGTGCGGGTAAGTGTGCTCGTAAGTCTCCTGGCGGTACATCAAGCCGCGCTCGACCAAGTCACTGATGATCTGCGCGTCGGCGTCTTTGAACCACATGCCGCGGAAGCTGGAGACGGCGTCGACGAAGCGCCCGGTCTCGTCCACCGTGACCAATACGGGCAGGTCGTGCTTTTTGCCCGTTTCCAGGTCGTCCACGCCATAAGCCGGCGCCGTGTGCACGATGCCCGTGCCATCGGCCGTGCTGACATAATCGGCAGTGACGACGAAGGCGTAATCCCGCTCGACCGGCAGAAAAGTGTAAAGCGGCATATAACGCTGGCCCGCCAGTTCCGCGCCAGTCATGCGCTTGACGACCGTGTACTCGTCCGCCTTGGGCAGCGCGCTCTCCAGCAAAGCCTCGGCCAGGATGAGCTGCTCGCTGCCGTCGCCATCGGGCGCGGGACCTTCGACCTGGGCGTAGACGACATCCGCGCCGACGGCCAAGGCCGCGTTGCCGGGCAGGGTCCAGGGCGTGGTCGTCCAGGCGAGGAAATAGACGCCCGGCTGGTCGCGCAGCGGGAAGCGCACATAGACGCTGGGGTCGACGACCGTCTTGTAACCCTGGGCCACCTCGTGGCTGCTCAGCGGCGTGCCGGACGACGGACTATAGGGGACGACCTTGTAGCCGCGATAGAGCAAGCCCTTGTTCCAGAATTGCTGCAGAATCCACCAGACGCTCTCGATGTAGTCGTTGGAGAAAGTGACATAAGCGTCGTCCAGGTCGACCCAGAAGGCGGTGCGCTCGGTCAGTTTCTCCCACTCGTTGATATGTCGGAAGACATTCTCGCGGCAGAGCGCGTTGAAGCGGGCGACGCCGTATTCTTCAATCTGGCTCTTGCTATCGAAACCGAGCTCTTTCTCCACCTCAATCTCGACCGGCAGGCCGTGCGTGTCCCAGCCGCCGCGCCGCAAGCAGTAATAGCCCTGCATGACTTTGTAGCGCGGGAACATGTCTTTGAAGGCTCGCGACAGGACATGGTGGCTGCCGGGCTTGCCATTGGCCGTGGGCGGTCCCTCGTAGAAGACAAAGCGAGGCGCCGCTTCACGGCCTTCAGTGGTGCGCTCGAAGACGCGGTTGAAGCGCCAATAATCAAGCTGCTGCTGCTCCAGCCGGTTGATGACCTCGCTGTTGATCCGCGCGTTTACTTCCTTGAACATGACTGATCGGTTCTCCCTTGCATTGATACGAATCGGTCGACGGGCGATGGCTGCGCGGCTGACGCGCTATTCGTATCAACAGGCAATGCCCGCGGCCCGCGCAGATCCAGTCGCAACGCAACGAAAGCGCGTCCTCTGTGGAATCCCGGCGGGAGCGGATAGTCGCCGCGATTATGTCCCAAGTTCATGCCTGGCGAAAGGGTAAAGTCCGCGAATCAGTGGCTCTGGCTGGCGAGCGCTTCGTCCAGCCTGCGCACGGCGGACTCGATGTGCTCGCCGTATGCGCCGCCCCGGGCCGATTGCGCCTCCGACCGCCAATAAGCAAGCTGCTCGCGGATTAGCGCCGGCTCGGGCCGTGGTCCCCCGTCCAGCTGGTGCAGATAATGGGCGAGCAAGAGCGCCCGCGCTGGCTCCGTTTCCAGGTTCGCGTCCAGCTGGCGGAAAAAGCGCAAGGCGCCGGCGCAGTCGCCCAGGAGCAGCCGACACTGCCCCAATTCCAGCTTGACGATATCGGGCGCGCCCGAGTCCAGCGAGCGCTCCAGCAAGACGATTGCCGCCTCAAAATCGCCTTGGACGAGTCGCAGCTTGCCCAGGCTGAAGAGCGCCAGATGATGATTCGGCTTGAGGGCGAGGGCGCGCTCCAGCGCTCTTTGGCTGCCGTCGTAATTGCCCAGATGGCGGTAGCTGTTGCCCAGCAGCGTCAAGGCGTCGACCGATTCGCGGCCGCGCTCCGGCAGGGCTTCCAGAATGTCGCAAGCCTCGGCGAATTCCCCGGCGATGAAATGTCGCTGCGCCTGATGATAAGGTGAAATCTCGCGCCGATTGGCCCACAAAAAGAGCAGCTGCAAGCTGAGCAGCGTGCCAAAAGCGCCAATGCGAGCCACGAGTTGAAGTTCCCGCGGCCCGCCAAATCCGATCGCGAGCAGGAAGATGCAGATCGCGATGGCGATGATGAATGACAGTTTGAGGGGCGCTTCCCATGTAGACCAGCGGCGGGCGGCGTCTCGCGCGAAATGCCGCAGCATCATGCGCCGATCTTCCTCTTGCCCTCGGTCTCGGCGATAGCCTCTTCGATAGTCTCCAGCTCATAATTGAGCAAGCTGCCGTAAGCGGTGCCTTCCAGAGCGCGCAGAGTTGACTTCCAGGCCTGGAGGCCGCGCCGGGTCGCCACCATGCGTTCGGTCGCGGCGGCAGCGCTTTCACGCTCGCCGACTTTCAGGTAATGACGCGACAAATAATAGTTGACGCGGACGGCGTACATCGACGGCATGGAATAAAGCGCGGCATGCTTAAAAGACTCCATCGCCGAATCGTGCTCGCCCGCCAGCTGCTGCACGAAGCCGAGCTCCGCCCAGATTATCGGCTGGGCCGGCGAGAGCTGGGCCGCGGTCTGCAAGGCGATGGCGGCCTCGCCGTAACTCGCCTGCATGCGATAGCCGTTGGCCAAGGTCATGTAGGCGCCGGCGTCGCGGGGGAACATGCGCACGGCGCGGTCGGCGGTTTCTTGCGCTTTCGCCAGCTGCCCGGTGTAGGCGTAGGCGCTTGTCAATAGCATGAGCAGGTCGGGCGTGATTTTGCCCCGCGCCAGCACCCGCTCCAGCAGCTGGATGGCTTCGGGGAATTTGAGTTTCTGCATCAAGCGGTAGGCTTCGCCATAGCCGGCGCCGTATTGCCGCGACTGCCGCGCCAGCAGCACACCCACCAGCAGAAAACCGAGCAGGATCATGCTCGCCGACAAGCACAAGCCCGCCAGCGACATTTGGGCGACTGGCGAAATATAGGGGTCCAGCGGCTCGGTGATGCCGTCAGCCAGCTCAATCAAGACGCCAAGCACAAAGACGATGAAACCGAGGGCAGCCAAGGCCACCGAGACGAAGACGGCGATCCATGCGATAAAACGGCGCAGGGACATGCTGGCGCTCCTCTAGCCGGCCGCCGCAATCGCGTCGCCAGCCACCAGCCGGCGCGCCTCGTCGATGTCCGCGCTCAAGACCTGGCGCAACGCCCGCGCTTCATCCGCGCTCATGATGACCTGCCACTCTTCCAGTCCGGTTTTCTCGTTTCGCAGCGCCGCCAGCGCGTTCCGAGCCGACTCGTCGTCGCGCAAGGCGCTGCTGGCGCGCCACAAGTATAAATGCGCCAGCAGCCGATGTCGAGAATCCGGAATCTTCATGCCCAGGGCAGCGCGCAAATTCTTCGCCGCCGCTTCGTATTCGCCCAGCCGCTCTTCAATCATGCCCAAATTGTAAGCTGCCACCCACTCTTCCGGCGCCAGTTGGTGCGCTGTCCGCGCCGCCTGCCGCGCCTGCTTGAGCCGGCCCGCCTGCAGTTCCACCTCGGCCAGGCCGTTGTACGCCACCGCTGAGCCGCCGTCGAGCTCCGCCATGCGCCGGTAATCGCGCCGCGCCGCTTTCAGGTCGCCATGCAGGCGATGCAATTCCGCGCGAAAACGATAATGCCCCGCCTGGGTCGGCTCCTCGTTGATTTGGGCGTTCATCTCGGCAATTGCGGCCGCGTGCTCGCCTTTGCGCATTGCCTTGACCGCGCGCCGGTAGCTGCGAGACATGCCGGCGTCGCGAAAGATGAAAACGCCGGCCACCATCCAGCCAAGTCCGCCGCCGACGAAGAGCCCGGTCCACTGGGGCGCCGCCAGCGAGCCGATGATGATCGCCAGCGCGGCCGGCACGATGATCGCCAGCCAGCGCTTGCGCTCGTCGACGGGCAGTCGCGACAAAATCAATGCGGCCGCTCCTGTCACGAAAGTCAGAGCCAGCGCCATTTGCAGGGCAGGCAGCCAGGTCGCCTCCAGGAACAGCAGCTGCAGCGCCAGGCTGGCCAGGCCCGTGCCAGCCAAGAGCGCCATCAAAGCGCGAAAGTGGCGCGGTCCCAGGAAAATCCGCAAGCGCTGGATCATCGTTCGCTCCGCCCTGCCACCCTTAGGACCGGCCGCGCGCCGGGATCAAGATGCTGGCGGGACATAATTGCTGATCTCCACGATCGTCTCCTGCTGCTTGAAGGCGCTGACCCGCTTGACGATTACGCCATGCGCGTCTATCCAGTACGACGCCGCCCGATCCAAATAGCGATAGCGCCGAGCATGCAAGGCCCGCTTGCCTAGCAAGATGACATCGTCGCCAACGAATTCGACCGGCGACTGGATCTGCTGGAGCGCGCCGGGGAAGAGCTGGGTATGCTCGTACATCGGCACGAAGATGAAGAAGGGGGCCGCGCCCCGAAGCGCCATGCGAGCGATGGTCGGGCCGCGAAACACGAGCAGCGGCACATCAATCAGCGCGTCGGCCGGCAGGCGACGCTCGGCGTATTGCCGCTCCGCCCCGTTCAGGCTGAAGCCGACCTGCAGCAAGCCAGAATCGAATTGGTAAGTGGCGCGCAATTGCTGGACGCCGCCCTCAAAGCGCTCGCTCTCGTAGCGCAGGTCAAGGCGCGCGAGCTGGCCCGCCTGGCTTTGCAGCGCCTCGAGCAGAAGCGACTTGCCATCGTCGGCGCGGGCGTCCATGTCGACGCGGATGAATGTCTCGCCATCCGGGTGGGCGTGCCGGGTCCAGGATTCGCTCCTTGGCAGTGGCGCGCCCGCCTTCGTGAAGCAGTAGCGCCCGCCCCCGACAAAGCGTTCGTGAGCCTGCACTGGATGCAGGTAGCGCATCAATCCGTAATCTCCACATAGAGCCGCTTGTTGAGGCCGCCCTTGCTCTTGTACTTGCGGATATGGATTCTGCCGACCTCGCGGGTGTTGGCCACATGCGTGCCGCCGTCGGCTTGCAGATCCAACCCGTCGATTTCCACCGTGCGCACTTCCTGAATGCTCGCCGGCAGCAGATTGATTTTGGTGCGGATGAGATCCGGAATCTGGAAAGCTTGCGCGCGCGGCAAGATTGCCGTCTTGACAGGGCGGGCGATGGCTGCTTCCTTGCTGAGTTTCAGCTCGATATCGGCGATGGTTTCTGGCCGCAGCCGCTCGAATTCGAAATCCATTCGCCCGGACAAGATATCCATCGCGCCGCCGGTGACGCTCGCGCCATAATCGCGCCAGATAATGCCGCAGAGGATGTGCATGGCGGTGTGCGTGCGCATGATTTGGTAGCGCCGCTCCCAATCCAGCTTGCCACGCAGGAGCGAGCCGACCGCAGGCAATTCGCCATCGATGATGTGCCAGCCGCCGCGTTTCAGCGTCCGCACCCGATATGCCTGCTCCCCCAGCATGAGCGCGCCGCTATCGGGCAGCTGTCCGCCGCCACCGGGATAGAAGGCTGTGCGATCGAGCAGGACGCCCTTCAAATTGGCGTCGATTTTGACGACGGTCGCGTCAAATTCGCGGATGTAGCTATCGCGCAGATACAAGAAATCGGTCATGTTCACGCTGTCTCCAGGCTGGCGCGCATGCGCAGCATGGTCGCTTCGCCGCCCAAGGCTCGCCAGAATGCCAGCCCGGCCTCGTTGCGCGCGCTGACTTGCCACTCGAAATGGCGCAGATCGCGCGAGCGAAACCAGCGCGCCAACGCTGCCACCAGCTGCCGTCCCAGGCCGCGGCGGCGGTGCGATTCGCGGACGAAGATATCGGCCAGGTAGCCGCAGCGCAGCGGCTCAAACATGGGCGCGGAGAGATCGGCGACGACGCCCATGACAAATCCGACCGTCTCGTCATCGGCGACGGCGACCAAGACTCGCGCTTGCGGATCCTGGAGGCGCTCGACGATTCCTCGCGCGTATTGCCGGGCGCCGTCCGCGGACGGGCGAAAGGCGTCGGCGTCGAGGGCGGCGTGCCAGGCAGCCATCTCCGCCCACATCGCGCCAATGCTCGCCGCGTCACTCTCCAGCGCCAGCCGGATCATAATTTCAGTCGCAGCCTCCGCCCCGTCCGGGTGGCGCCCTGGGCGCGCCAGAACGCCGCTTCCACCGGGTAGCGCGGCGGCGACTCCAGCTCCAGACAGTCGACGCGCCGCTCCCGCAGCCAGTCTTTCACGCGGTCGAGCAGGCTCTTGCTTAAGCCGGGAAGCGGCCGATGCAAATCCAGCGCCATCTGAGCCAGGAAACCGATAGCTGGCTGGCTGGACCGCGCTTCCAGCTTGACGACCGCATAGCCGACCAACTCGTCCCGCGCCGTTTCAGCGACGAATATGGCGCAGCCGGGATCCTCCAGCCATGCCCGCGCCCGCCCCAGCCAGTCCTCGCGGTCCATCAAAGGCTGCCGCGGATCCAACTGTTGCAGCAGCAGCCCGCGCTCGCGCCAGAGCTGGAAGCAGGCATCTAGGTCAGCCGCCGTCGCCATTCGGGTTCTCATCGTCCTTCGCAGTCATATTGTCAAGTTAGCATAGCATTGCCGCCGGCGCCAAACAAGACGCGAAGGCTGTTGCGGTGGCTGGCGCAAAGAGTAGCGAACCGTCCATATTCCGCTACAATAAGCGGGACACGCACACCTTGTGCCCGACAGACAACGCAATCAATGTGAGGGATTCTCATGAGTACGCTACCCTCGACCGAGAAGATCGGCAGAGCCTGGCGCATGCACCGCGATGGCGATAATGGCGGCGCGGCCAGGCTGTTTGACGAAGTCATCGCCGCCAGCCCGGACAGCGTCGACGCGCACTACGGCATGGGCTTGGCGCGCAAAGCCAGCGGAGACATCGACGCCGCCCGGGGCGCTTTCCAGCAAGCCCTCGCGATCACCGAAGGCGCCCTCTCCGCGGTGCAGACCGCCGCGCAAGCCGAGGGCCAGCACGGCGCCAACGATCTGGATACCAACATCGACGACCGCTACATGATGCTGACGCGAATGATCCGGCAGCGCATCGACGACCTCGACGGCTAAAGCGGCGCGGGACGCCCAATGCAAAAGCGCGAGCGCCTGGAGCGGGCGATCGCCGGTGAAGATGTGGATCGTCCGCCGGTCGCGCTATGGCGGCATTGGCCCGGCGACGATCAACGATCGGCGGATCTGGCGCGCTCTACCGTGGATTTCCAGCACGATTACAATTGGGATTTCGTTCGGGTAATGCCGTCGCGCAACTTCCAGACGGTCGATTATGGCGCGCAAGACAGCTGGCGCGGCGCAATCACAGGCCGGCGCGAAATCACCAAGCGACCGGTGCGGCGCTCGCTGGACTGGACGCAACTGCGGCCGCTCTCGCCGGATCGGGGCGCGCTGGGACGGCAGCTGGATTGCCTGCGCTTGATCGGCGATGCCCTGCGCCCGAAGGGTACGCCAGTCGTGCAGACAGTCTACAGCCCGCTGCTGCAAGCGGCGCAGTTGGCGGGGCGCGACAAAGTTCTGCGCGATTTGCGTTTGCGCCCGGATCGCCTGCGGACGGGCTTGCAGCGGCTGAGCGAGAGCACGCTGCGCTTCCTTGAGCGCGCCGCCAAGCTGGACCGCCTCAGCGGCATCTTTCTGGTCGCCGGTTTCGGCAGCTACGCCAGCTTGTCCGAAGCCGAGTTCAATGCCATCGCCCGGCCGCCCATCGAGACTATCCTGGACGCCCTGCCGCGAAGCTGGTGGCTGAATGCCGTGCAAGTCGCCGGCGTATCGCCCATGCTCAGGCTGGTCGCGCGGATGCCTTTCCAGGTCATGCAATGGGACAGTCGCGGCGACGCGGCGGAAATGGCGGAAGCCAAGTCGTATTTCCGAGGCGCCGTCTGTGGCGGCCTGCAAGACCGCGACGACCTGCTGCTGGGCACGCCCGCTCTGCTGCGATCGTCAATTCGCCAGCTCCTGCGCGATAGTGGCGGCAGGCGCCTCATCCTCGCGGGCGGGGATTCGCTCTTTGTCGCGACGCCCGTCTCGAACATCCGCGCCCTGCGCAGCATCGCGGACGAAGGGCTATAGTCATGTCGCTGCGCGTCATCGCCGGCAGCGCCCGCGGCATGAAGCTCAAGACCGTGCCGGGCGATGCCACCCGCCCCATCATGGACCGCGTCAAAGAAGCCCTGTTCAGCATCATCGGTCCGGACATCCACGATGCCAGCTTTCTGGATCTCTTCGCCGGCACGGGCAGCGTCGGCATTGAAGCGCTGAGCCGGGGGGCCGCTTTCGCCCATTTCAACGAGCTTGACCGCCGCGCGCTGGCGACCATTCGCCAGAATCTGGCGCGCACGCAACTGGCGAGCCGCGCCCGGGTCAGCCGACGCGATGCCTTTGCCTTGCTGTCGCGAAAGCCACAGCGGCATTTCCACTACATTTTCATCGCCCCGCCGCAATACAAAGAGATGTGGCTGCGCGCCCTTCAAGCGCTGGAGAGCAACGCCGCCTGGCATCGGCGCGGCTGCCTGGTGATCGCGCAGATTGACCCGGCCGAAGCCGTCGACGCGCCTCGATTCCAGCGACTGGAGCTGCTGGACGCGCGGCCTTATGGCAGGACGCAGCTGCGATTCTACGAGTTCGCGCCGGCGGAAGCGTCGGAAGCCGGCGCAGACTCCGCCTGATCTTCGACCGACCGCCGCATCAAAGCCCGCGCTTCATCCAGGGTCCGAACTTGACCGGTCGCCTGGGCTTCGCGCAGCGCCCTCAGCAGCCGGCCCACCAGCGGACCCGGCTTGATCTCGAGCAGTCTCTGCAAGTCGGCGCCATTGAGCAAGGGAGTCGGATTCACCGCTTCGTCGTAGCGCTGGAACCAAGCCTCCAGCAATTGCGTCGTCTTCTCCACAAAGCGCAGCCATTCGGCCTGATCCAGCTTGCTGCCCGCCGCGCCCAACTCCACCGCCGCCGCCAACAGCAGGGCGTCCAGGCCACTCTCGCCCAGACCATGCCAAAAGCGATGAGTTTCGAGCAGCGAGGCCGAGTCCAGCTCGCGGAGCGCGCCCAACCCGGCGACGGCGCTGGAGAGCAGGCGAGTCTCTTCCGCGCTGAGCATGAGTGAGCGCGCCAATTCAGCAGGCTCCGCCTCACGATGCAGCAGCGCAGCCAGGCTCAGCAGCTCTGCCCGGCGGCGGCCCTTGCCATAACTTTGGCGCAAATGCGCTTGCAGTGGCCCGCGGAAACGGTCGAGCTGGATGACCAGCGTGCCCAGGTCGAAGGCGGCCGCGGTGTTGTCGGTGCGCCGGCTGCCGATAGCTTGCAGCAGCGCGCTCATGCGTCCCAGCGCGGCCAGACCCGCCTCCAGCGATCGCTCAAGGCTTGCCGCCCCCGGCAAGGCGCGCTCCAGCAAATTCAAATGCGCCAGCACGCGCACCCCTCTTGCCGCCGCGTCCAGGCTCAGCAATTTGAAGAATTCGTCGCGAATCCGCTCGGCCGACACCGCCCCCAGACCAGCGCCCCCCGCTCGCAGATCGGCCAGGGTATCCGGGTGCGTCTTCAAGCCGAATTGCGCGCACAAGCGAACGGCTCTCAAGGCGCGAATCGGATCGTCGGCGATGGCGCTGGGGCTGCAGCGACGCAGGACCTTGGCGTTCAAGTCGGCGGCGCCCTTGAGCGGATCGATCAGAGTCTCGATCGAGCCGGTGAGCTCGGCTGCCATCGCGTTGACGGTGAAGTCGCGGTCGCGCAAGTCGGCTTCCAGGCTGGGCGCGCGCAGTTTGGCGAAGTCAATCTGGATCTCGCTCGAGTCGCGCTGGACGAAGAGCCGGGCGACGCCGCGCTCGCGGTCCATGACATAGACATCGGCTTGGAGCGCGTCGGCCGCCCGTCGCGCGAGACTGATCGCATCGCCGGCCACCGCCAGGTCCAGGTCTTCGATTTTGCCGCGCAGCCAGGCGTCGCGGACGGCGCCCCCGACCAGGTACACCGGCGCGTCGCCAGCGATGCCGCGCAGAAAATCCGCCAGCTCGTGGACGAAGTCCGTCCAGGCCAGGGGCGTCGCCCGTTCATTCATCGCCGAGGAGGTCCGCCCGCGCCACGCCGACAAAGGGCAAGTTGCGGAAGCGCTCGTCAAGGTCCAAGCCATAGCCGAAAACGAACTTGTTCTCGATATCGAAGCCGATGTAATCCACCTCGATGTTCACCTCGCGGCGCGACTGCTTGTTGAGCAGGGCGCAGAGTTTCAGGCTGGCTGGCAGGCGGTTGCGCAGGGTCTGCAGGACGAAGGCCAGGGTGTGCCCGCTATCGATAATGTCTTCGACGACGAGGACATGCTTGTCGCGCACATCCATGCGCAGGTCCATGTCGATGCGCACCGAGCCGGCCGAATGCCGGGCGCCGACGCCATAGCTGCTTGCCGCCATGAAGTCGATCATGTGGGGCACGGTGACATGGCGCGACAGATCCGTCAAGAACATCACGCCGCCCTTCAAAATGCAGAGCAGCAGCAGGTCGTCGCAGCCGGCGTAATCGCGGTTGAGCTCCGCGCCCAGCTCGGCGATGCGCCCTTGCAGAGTTCGCTCGTCAATGAGGATGTCTTCCAGGTAGCGCTCGTATGCCAATGCCATCGCCCCTGCCTCCGCGTCGCCGCTCAAGCGAAATCCGCGCTGAAAGCCTGCAAGCTGCGCAAGCCCGGCCTTTGCTCGCGCAGTCGCTTGATGCCCTGGACAGTGGCGGCCGCCGCGCTCATGGTCGTCACGATCGGGATGCCCAAGGCGTAGGCGCCGCTGCGGATCTCGGCCCCGTCTTCATGCGCCTGCCCGCCCAGAGGCGTGTTGATGATGAGGTCGATCGCGCCTTGCCGCATCGCGTCCAGGATATGCGGCTGCCCCTGCGCCAGCTTGTTGACGCGCTCCGCCTGCAAGCCCAGCCGGTTCAGCCAGCGAGCCGTGCCGTCGGTGGCGACCAGCGCGAAGCCCAGCCGCTTCAAGTCACGAGCCAGCTTGGCGACCACCGGCTTGTCGAAGTCGTTGACGCTGATGAAGACCGCGCCGGCCTCGGGCAATGGCAGGCCAGCCGCCGCCTGCGACTTTACGAAGGCATGCCCGAAGCTCTCCGCCTGCCCCATGACTTCGCCGGTGGAGCGCATCTCCGGCCCCAGGCGCGTGTCGACGCCGGGGAATTTCTGGAAAGGGAAGACCGCCTCCTTGACGAAAAAGCCGTCCACCGCCGGCTCCTCGGTGAAGCCGAGATCCTCCAGGCAGGCGCCGGCCGCGATCTGCGCCGCGTAACGCGCCAGTGGCGCCCCGGTCGCCTTGCTGACGAAGGGGACGGTGCGGCTGGCCCGCGGGTTGACCTCCAGCACATAGACTTCGTCGTCCTTGACGGCGAACTGGATGTTGAACAAGCCCCGCGCTCCCAGCGCCAGGCCGATGCGCCGCGTGTGCTCGCGAATGATATCGAGGTGAAAGTAGCTGATCTTGTACGCGGGCATGACGCAAGCGGAATCGCCACTGTGGACGCCGGCCTGCTCGATATGCTGCATGACGCCGCCAATGGTCACCCGCTCGCCATCGCAGAGAGCGTCGACATCGACCTCGTACGCGTCATCGAGGAACTGGTCGATGAGCAGGGGATGCCCTCTCCATTCGACATGCTCGTCCAGCCAGCCCAGCAGCTGCCCTTCGTCGAAAACGATCGCCATGCCTTGCCCGCCGAGCACATAACTGGGGCGGACCAGCACCGGGTAGCCGATCGCCTTTGCCGCCAGGGCCGCCTCGGCGCGACTGTCGACCGTGGCGCCGGCCGGCTGCGCGATATTCAGCCGGCGCATCAAATCGCTGAAGCGCTCGCGGTCTTCCGCCAGGTCGATTGTATCCACCGAAGTGCCCCAGATTGGCGCGCCCATGCGCTCCAGATCGCGGGCGATGTTCAGCGGAGTCTGCCCGCCGAACTGCGTCAGCAAGCCGTCGGGCTGCTCGCGATCGACGATGTTCATCACATCTTCGGCGGTCAGCGGCTCGAAGTAAAGGCGGTCGGCCGTGTCGTAGTCGGTGCTGACCGTTTCCGGGTTGCAGTTGACCATGATGGTCTCGTAGCCCATGTCTTTCAGCGCCAGGCAGGCGTGGACGCAGCAATAATCGAATTCGATGCCCTGGCCGATGCGGTTGGGTCCGCCGCCGAGGATCATGACCTTGGGGCGCGCCGACGGCTCGGCCTCGTCGTCGATTTCATAAGTCGAATACAGATAAGGCGTTCGCGCTTCAAACTCCGCGGCGCAAGTGTCGACGCGGTAGAAGTTCGCCGTCACGCCCAGCGCCTTGCGATACTCGCGCACCGCCAGCGCGTCTTCGCCGACCAGCCGGGCGATGTAGGCGTCGCTGAAGCCATATTGCTTGAGCTTGCGCAGATCCAGCCGGTCCAAATCCCGCAGCCGCAGCGACTTCTCCAGCACGCGCTTGTGAATCGCCATCAAGTCGCCCATCTGCTGGACGAACCAGGGGTCAAAGCGGGTGCGCTCGATGATTTCGGCGTAGCCCGCTTCTTCCGCGATCAAACTCGCCACCTGGAAGAGCCGCTGCGCCGTCGGCACGCTGAGCGCGTCGGCGGAGAGGCCCGCGTCGGTCTGGCTGCCGAAGCCGTCCATGCCGATGTCCAGCGAACGCACCGCTTTCTGCAAAGCCTCGGGGAAAGTGCGGCCAATCGCCATCACCTCGCCGATCGCCTTCATCTGCGGTCCAAGCACGGGATCGGCGCCGGCGAATTTCTTGAAATCCCAGCGAGGGATCTTGACGACGATGTAATCCAGGGCGGGCTCGAAGCTGGCGGGGGTCTGCCGCGTGATGTCGTTCCTGATTTCGTCCAGGGTGAAGCCGACCGCGACCAAGGCGGCGATCTTGGCGATGGGGAAGCCGGTCGCCTTGCTCGCGAGAGCCGACGAACGCGAGACTCGCGGGTTCATTTCAATCACATAGACTTGCCCGTCAGCCGGGTTGATGGCGAATTGCACATTTGCGCCGCCCGTGGTGATGCCGACGCGGTCGAAGATCCGCCGCGACATATTGCGCAGGCGCTGAATCTCTTTATCGGTCAAGGTCTGTGCCGGCGCGATGGTGATGCTGTCGCCGGTGTGCACGCCCATCGGGTCGAGATTCTCGATGGAACAGACGACGACGAAGTTGCCGGCTGCGTCGCGCATCAGCTCCAGCTCGTATTCTTTCCAGCCCAGCAGGCTCCTGTCCACCAGGACCTCGCCGACCGGGCTCTGGCGGATGCCATTTTCAGCCGCGCGCCGCAGGCCGGCCTCGTCATAGGCGACGCCGCCGCCAGCCCCGCCCATGGTGAAGGAGGGGCGGATGAGCAGCGGATAGCCGATCTCGCCGGCGAATTCCAGAGCCTCCGCGACGCTGCCGACCACCTTGCTGTCCGGCACATTCAAGCCGATCTCGCGCATCGTGTCGTTGAATAGCTGTCGGTCTTCCGCCAGCTGGATGCTGCTCAGGGTGGCGCCGATCAACTCGACGCCGTGCCGCTCCAGGGCGCCGCTCTCTTGCAGGGCGACCGCCAGGTTCAGCGCCGTCTGTCCGCCGACCGTGGGCAGCAGCGCGTCCGGGCGCTCGGCGGCGATGATCTGCTCGCAGACTTCCGGCGTCAGCGGCTCGATGTAGGTCGCGTCGGAGAGCTGCGGATCGGTCATGATGGTGGCTGGGTTGGAGTTGACCAGGACGACGCGGTAACCCTGCGCTTTCAAGGCTTTGCAGGCTTGCGCGCCGCTGTAATCGAATTCGCAGGCTTGGCCGATGACGATCGGGCCCGAGCCAATGATCATGACGCTGTGGAGGTCGTCGCGCTTGGGCATGTATGTTTCCGTTGGCGGGGGCGCGCTCAAGCCGCGCCGCGCATCGCCGCCACAAATTCGTCAAAGAGATAGAAAGAATCGTGCGGACCGGGCGAGGCCTCCGGATGGTACTGGACGCTGAAAGCGCGCAGCTCGCGGTGGCGCAGGCCCGCGACCGTGTTGTCGTTCAAATTGAGATGCGTAATCTCGCCGCCGGAGAGGCAGCTGCCCGCCGAGACCGCGAAACCATGATTGTGAGCCGCGATCTCGACCGCGCCCGTCGCCAGGTTCTTCACCGGCTGGTTGCCGCCGCGATGCCCAAAGCGCATCTTTTCGGTCTCTCCGCCCAATGCCAGGGCCAGGATCTGGTGCCCCAGGCAGATGCCAAAGATCGGCGTCTCGCCCAGCAGCGCGCGGGTGTTGGCGATGGCGTAATCGACGGCGGCTGGATCGCCCGGTCCATTGCTCAGGAAGACGCCTTGTGGCTGCATTGCGAGGATGGCTTCGGCCGGCGTCCAGGCGGGCACGACGCGCAGCCGCAAACCGCGATCCGCCAACAGCCGCAAAATGTTGCGTTTCACGCCAAAATCGTAAGCCACTACCAGAGGGCGCGCCTCGCGTTTGTCTCGTTGTCCATACCAGCGGGAGTCGCTGCCCGCGGTCCAGTCGTACGCAGTCTCTGTCGTCGCCTCGTCGACCAGGTTGGCGCCGGCCATATCCGGCGACGAGCGCGCCAGCTCGACCAAGGCGGCGTGATCATTGGCCGCCGCGCCATTGGCCACGACCGCGCGCATCACGCCCTTCTCGCGGATGTGCCGCGCCAATGCTCGCGTCGCCAGGCCCGACAAGCCCACGACGCCGCTCTCGCGCAGATACTGCCCCAAGTCGCCGCGATTGCGCCAGCTGCTCACGATGGGGCTCAGCGAGCGGACGACGAAACCCGCCGCCCAGACGCGCGCCGACTCCGGATCCTCCAGGTTGACGCCGGTGTTGCCGATGTGCGGCGCCGTCATCGCGATGATCTGCCGATGATAAGACGGATCGGTGAGGATCTCCTGATAGCCCGTCATGGAAGTGTTGAAGACAATTTCGCCCGTCGATACGCCAGGCGCGCCAAAGCCCTCGCCGGGGAAGACGCGCCCGTCCTCAAGAGCCAGTGCCGCGCTCATGGCTTGTCCCCCTCAGGAGCGATAATCGCCATTGATCGAGACATACTCGTGGCTGAGGTCGCAGGTCCAGATGGTGGCGTCGCAATGGCCCGCGCCGCAATCGAGGGTGAAAGTAATGGAAGGCGCCGCCATGATGGCTGCCGCGTCCGCTTCTTGATAAGCCGTGGGCATGCCGTCGCTGAAGATGAGCAAGCCGCGCTCGTCGGCCGGCAGCGCTTCGCCCGCCGCCACCCAGAGCGAGGCTTCGTCCGGCTCAAAGGCGACGCCGGCTCTGCCCGCCGACGCGACGATGCGCCCCCAGTTGGCGTCGCTGCCGTAAAGCGCCGTCTTCGTCAAAGCCGACGCGCCAATCGTGTTGCCGATGCGCTCCGCCGCCGACTCGCTGGCCGCGTTGCGGATGTTCAGCGTGACGAACTTGGTCACGCCTTCGCCATCGCGCACCACTTCTTGCGCCAGATAGCGCGTCAAGGCGTCGAGCCCAGCCTGGAAAGCCGCCAGATCCGCGGCGTCGGCGATGCTTGCGCCGCTCGCGCCATTCGCCAGCAGCAGCACCGTGTCGTTCGTGCTGGTATCGCCGTCGACGACGATTCGGTTGTAGCTTTGCCGCGTCGCGCTGGTCAGGGCATTCTGCAAATCGCCCAGACCGAGCCCGGCGTCGGTGACGACGAGGCTGAGCATGGTCGCCATGTCCGGCGCGATCATGCCGGCGCCCTTGACGATGCCAGCGATCGCGCATGGGCCGGCGCTGGTCTCGACGCGAACCGAGCCCAGCTTGGGCCGGGTGTCCGTGGTCATGATGGCAGCCGCGGCCTCACGCCACTCGTCGCCCAGATTCGCGCTTGCCAGCTGGACGCCCCGGGCGATCTTGTCCATGGGCAAGTGCGTGCCGATGACGCCGGTGGACATCACCAGAGTCTGCTCGGCGGCGATATCGAGGGCGTCGGCGACCAAGTCGGCGGTGGCGCGGGCGTTCCGCAAGCCCAGCGAGCCGGTGCAGGCGTTGGCGCTGACCGTGTTGGCGGCCACCGCGCGGATCGCCTCCGGGTTTTGCGCCAGCCGCTCCATATCCAGCAGCACGGGCGCCGCTTTGACTTTGTTGCGCGTGAAGACGCCGGCGGCGACGCAGTCCATATCGCTGCGCGTCAAGGCGAAATCCAGCGCCCCGTCTTTCTTGAGCCCGGCATGCACGCCAGCCACCTGGAAGCCCGCGACCGTCTCTATCGCCGGATTAACTTTCGTCATCGACATTCTCCAAAATCAGCGTCAGCTTGGACACGAGCTCGTCCACATGGCTCTTCTCGACGATCAGCGGCGGGATGAAGCGGATGGCGCTGGGTCCCGAGTTGACCAGCAGCAGGCCCTGTTCGTAACCGGCTTCGACGATGGCGGTGGGCGCGATATCCAGCTCAATGGCAGCCATCAGGCCTCGGCCCCGCACATCGACGATATGCGGGCTGTTGATCTCGGACAGCCGCTCCAGCAGATACGCGCCCACTTCGCGGACATGCTCCAGGAAGCCGGGGCTGGCGACGCGCTTGACCACCATTTCGCCCGCCCGCATGACGACGGCGCCGCCGGAAAAGGTCGAGCCGTGATCGCCGGGCTGCATCGCCGCCGCCACTTCGTCGCTGGTGAGGATCGCGCCGATGGGCAGGCCCCCCGCCAGGGGTTTTGCCAGGGTCATGATGTCGGGCGAGACGCCGCTGAAGGAGTGCGCCCAGAGAGCGCCCGCGCGCCCGAGGCCGCATTGAATCTCGTCGAAAATCAGGGTGGCGTCGTGCTCGTCGCAGAGCTGCCGCAAGGCTTGCAGGAACTCGGCGCTGGCGATGTTGATGCCGCCTTCGCCTTGAATAGGCTCCACGATCACGGCGACCGTGTCCGCGTCGATGATTTCGCGGGCGCTCTCGACGCTGTTGAATTCGCCGGTCGCCGCGCCGGGCACCATCGGCTTGAATGGCGCTTGATATTTGTCCGTCGGCGTCACAGCCAGCGCGCCCATCGTGCGGCCATGGAATGCTTTGCTGAAGCTGACGACCTTGGTTTTGTGCTTCCGCTCGTTCACATACGCCAGCTTGCGGGCGAATTTCAGCGCGCCTTCGTTGGCTTCCGCGCCGCTGTTGCAGAAATAGGCTTTGTCCGCGAAGGAGAGCGAACAGAGCAGCTCCGCCAGCTCGACCATGGGTTGGGTGTGGTAGAGGCCGCTGGAATGAATCAGCCCGGTTTGCATCTGCCGCGCGACCACTTCCGCCAGCTCTTTATCGCCATAGCCGAGGGAGTTGACGGCGATGCCAGCCACCCAGTCGGTATAGGCTTTGCCTTCCGCGTCATAGACCGTGACGCCTTCGCCGCGCTCCAGCACGAAATCCGGGCGGCCCGCCACCGGCACGCTGTATTGCTGATCTTTTTGGATGACTTCCGCTGTAATTGTCATTGTCCCTCGCTATCCATGTCAGTCGCTGTCGCATCGGCAAAGCTCGTGCCGCCCCCGCTGGCATAGCCTTTCAGATCCGTGATGATCGCCTGCGGCAAACCCGATGATAGCACATCCAGGGCGCTGCGGACTTTGGGAATCATGCCGCCGCTGATGGCGCCGCGCGCGATGAAATCTTCGGCTTGCTCCCGAGTCATTTCTGCCGCCAGCTGGCCGTCGATCAAGACCCCCGCCACATTGGAAATGAAGACGACGCGCCGAGCCTTGATGGCGGCTGCAATGGCGCCGGCCACCGGGTCCGCGTTTAGGTTGAGGCTGCTGCCGTCGCCCAGGCTGACTGGCGCCACCACCGGCGTCACGCCCATCTCCAGCAAATCCAGCAATACCTGGCCGCGGACGCGCTGCACCTCGCCGGTGAATTGCATGTCCAGCCGTTCGTGCCGCATCTTGCGCGCTTGCACGAGGCCGCGATCGATGCCGGACAGCCCCAGCGCGTCCACCCCCGCCGCCAGCAGCACGCGAGTCAAGCGCTTGTTGACGCTGCCGCACAAGACCATCTCCACCAGAGCCAGCGATTCGGCGTCGGTCACGCGCAGGCCCTCTTCGTAGCGCGGCTTGATATCCAGCTTTTCCTGGAGCCGCGTGATCTCTATTCCGCCGCCATGCACGATGACGACGGGCTCGCTCGAGCGGGCCACGGTCCGCGCGAATTGCCGCAGGAGGGCGGCGTCGTCCAGGCAGTGCCCGGAGATCTTGATGACGCTGATGGCCTTCAATCCAGCAGCCCCAGGGTCTCTTCCAGCCCGAACATGAGATTCATATTCTGCACGGCCTGGCTGGCCGCGCCCTTGCGCAGGTTGTCGGTGACGCTGGTGATGTGCAGGCAGCGTTCCAGCACGGGCGTGAGGCTGAGGACGCATTTGTTGGTCTTGACCGCGTGCCGCAGGGTCGCCTGTTCGCCCGGCGGCAGCACATCCACCAGCGCTTCGACGCCATAAACTTCGTCGTAGAGGTCCTGAGCCTGGTCGCTGCTCAGGCTGTCGTTCAGGGTCAGATAGAGACTGGCCATCAAGCCGCGATCGACCGGCAGCAGATGCGGGCAGAACACGACCGGCCCGATGTTCGCGTCGAGTTTATGCGCTTCTTGCTCCATTTCACCAACATGCCGGTGCGCGCGGCCAACCTTGTAGGGAATCAAATTGCTGTAGACTTCGGCGAAGTGAGTCGTGATGGATGGCTTTCTGCCGGCGCCGGTCACGCCGGATTTCGCGTCGATGATCACGGGCGCTTCGGCATCCAGGGCGCCGCGCTGCAAGAGCGGATACAAACCGAGCAGAGCCGTCGTCGGGTAGCAGCCCGGCGTCGCCACGGCTTCCGCGCCGGCGATGGAGGCGCGATTGATCTCCGGCAAGCCATAAGGCGCGGGCAGCAGCTCCGGATGTGGATGCGCCGTGTCGTAGGAGGCGGCGTAGGCTTCCGCGCTGTCCAGGCGCAAGTCGGCGGACAGGTCGATCACCTTGAGGCCCGCGTCGATCCCGCGCTTGGCCACCGGCGCCGACGCCTTGTGCGGCAGCGCGAGGAAGATGGCGTCCGCGCTCTCCATTGGCGCTTCATCGGCCGGCCTGAAACGCAGGCTCGTGCCCGGCGCAGGCTGCCCGGCGTAGCTGCTTGAGGTGGCGAAGACCAGCTCGACCCGCGGGTGCCCCGCCAGGATCTCCAGCAGATCCAGCCCGGCGTAACCCGCCCCGCCATACACGCCCGCCCGAATCATGCTCATGGTCGCCTCCCTTAGAAACAAAAAACCCCGATCAAGTTGAGGAGATCAGGGCGCGTTTGCCGGCTTGAGCCAAACCTTATGTCACAAGCGCGAGCCATCCACACTGAGCTCCGTCGGCGCGTTCAAAGGCCTTGACGCCCGGCGCCTCGGTCCTGCGGCTTGCGTGAAGACTGCCTTTCTGAAGCTCATGGCGGGCATTCTAGCGGCGCGGCGAACTGTCGTCAAGCGCCCGGCGACATTCTATGCACTATTGTCATTTGCTTGTGCATATTGCACGACGGCTGGTATTGGACCTGCGCGGCGGCCTCGCCGGGCGAGCCAAAAGCGCGGACGATGGACCGAAAATAATTTGCCTGGCGAATAACTTGACAAGTAATCAAATGCGCGTTAAATTGTCGCCAGTGAACGCAAGCGAGACCATCGGCGTCGAGCGCTGTACAAGAAACTGAGCCTCGGCGCGCGGACAGTCTGCCATAATGAGCCTGAACTCTTGGAAGCTCCGATACGGGGGTCTTGTTCAGATTGCGCTTGCCAGGCAACGTCAGCCAGGTCCTTGAACAGCAGAAAGGCGTCGATGTGGTCGCGGTTTTGGAGAGCGTTACGATAGTGTCCCGGCGTGAAGAGCTTCACAAACAGCTCGTGCTGCGTTCGGGCAAGCAAGGCTTCGTCACTTACAGCGACATCCTCGCGCTGATGCCGCATGTCGAAGGCGATGTCGCGCTGCTGGACGATGTCATGGACAGCTTGCTGGAGGCGGGCGTCGATGTGGTCGCCAGCCCAGCCAAGCCAGCCGATGGCGCCGGGGACGATGCAAGTGAAGCCAAGCCGCCAGTGCAGGCGCTGCCGCCCGAACCTGAGGAAGCCGAGGAAGAGCGCGAGTCGCTGCTGCAAGTGTTGAGCAAAGACTTGACCGCCGACGCCGGCTACCAGGCCGCCCTCGACACGGACGACGTTGTCGGCTTGTACCTGAAAGAAGCCGGGCGCGTCCCCCTCTTGACCGCCGAAGAAGAAGTGATGCTGGCCAAGCGCATGGAAGCGGCCGAGCTGGCGCGCCAGCGGCTGGAGGAAGCCGAAGTCGAACGCTACGATGTCCTCAGCTGGAGCGAAGAGCAGTTCCTGCGCGAAACGGTGATGGACGGCGACGAGGCACAGGAGCACTTGATCCGCGCCAATGCCCGGCTGGTCATCAGCGTCGCCAAGAAATACATCGGCCGCGGCGTCCCGTTCCTCGATCTCATCCAGGAAGGCAACATCGGGCTCATCCGCGCCACCAACAAGTTCGAATACCAGCGCGGGCACAAGTTCAGCACTTACGCCACTTGGTGGATCCGCCAGGCTGTCAGCCGCGCCGTCGCCGATCAAGGGCGGACGATCCGCGTGCCGGTGCACATGGGCGACCAGCTGAACCGCATGCGCCGCGTCCAATTGCAGCTGCTGCAAGAACTGGGGCGGGAGCCCAAGATCGACGAACTCGCGCTGGGCATGGACACGACGCCGGACAAGGTGGAGAACCTGCTGGAGATTTCGCGCCGTCCCGTCAGCCTGGAGACGCCCATCGACGACGATGGCGATTCGACCTTCGGCGACTTCGTCGAAGACACCGCCAGCCCAGCCCCCTCCGACGAGGTGGCGACGCATCTGCTGCATGTGCAGCTGCAGCAGGCTCTGGACAAACTGCCCGACCGCGAGGCGCAGATTCTGCGCTTGCGTTACGGCCTGGCGGACGGGCGCGTCTACACGCTCGAAGAGGTGGGCCAGACCATCGGCGTCACCCGCGAGCGCGTGCGGCAGCTGGAAGCCCAGGCTCTCAATCGGCTGCGGCAGTCGTCGGCGCATGTGATCCTCAAGGATTATCTCTACGAGGTATAGGCTTTTCCGCGAGGGAGCGCGTTCTGGCGCTCCTTCCGTGATGTCAGCCAAAGTAAGGCGAAGAGATTCAGCGATGCAGCGCGGCGCGATAGACCCGGCGCGGCTCGTCTTCCGCGACGGCGGCGACAGCGACATCCCCTATTGCCTGGCCCTGGACAGCGACTATCAGACCGAGCATGTCTGGCAAATGACGGTGCAGGAGAACGCCGGCGACATCCAGCTCAGCTGCCGGCGACAGCGTCTGCCGCGGACCCTGGACGCGCGCCACCAGCCCGACCCGGGACGGCTTGAGCGGGTCCTGCGGCGCGAGCAGTGCTTCATCGTCGTGCAAGACAAAGCGAGCAACCACCTGCTGGGCTACCTCTCCATGCGCCTGGACGAAGCCAGCCCGGTGGCTTACCTGCAAGACATCGTCGTGGATAAGCCGCAGCGCCGCCGGGGCCTGGGCGCGCGCCTGGCGAATGTGGCGCGGATTTGGGCGGGCGAGCGGGGCCTGCGCCAAATCATACTGGAAATCCCCACCACCAATTATCCCTGCATCCTCTTCGCCAAAGCCCTGGGATTCAGCTTCTGCGGCTTCAACGACCATCACTTCGAGAGTCGCGAAATCGCGGTTTTCTTCAGCTTGTCCATCTAGGTAGCGGCCTCAACGCGCTTCGCCCCTGGCAGCGCCCCTTCCTCATGCGCGAATCGCGTTTTTTGCTACACTTGCAGCAGCTTGCAGCGCCGGGGAAACCGCCTTGAGTCTGTTCACGACCGTCCTGCTCTCCCTCAACGAGACCCTCACCGCGGGCAACGCCATCATCGCGATGTCGCTGCTGCTCTTCAATCTGACGCGCAACCTCAACAACCGCGTCGCCAAGACATCGGCCGTCGCCCTGGCTTGCGTCACCGTCGCCTACATCGCCGACGCATTCATCTCGCTGGCGCCAGACAACCCCGCTCACGAGATCGCATCGCGCTTGCAGTGGCTGGGCATAGCCTTCATTCCGGCCGCAATGTACCACTTGTCCGACGCTTTGCTGGCGACGACTGGCCTGCCGTCTCGCGGGCGGCGCAAACGGGTCGTGCGCCTGCTCTATCTGCTTGGCGCCAGTTTTCTGCTGCTGGCCGCCTTCAGCAATTCGCTGGCGCAGGTGGTGACCGCGCAAGGCAGGGTGAGCATCCAGGCGGGTCCCGTTTTCGCGCTGTACCTGGCTTATTTCGCGCTCGCCACCGGTTTCGGCTTCAACAATGTGGGCCGGGCGCGCAGACGCTGCCTGACCCAAGCCAGCGCCCGCCGCATGGCCTACTTGCAAATCGCCTACCTGACGCCAGCCCTGGGCATCTTCCCTTATTCCGTGCTGCTGAACCCGGGCGACGAGGTCTCGGTCTTTGGCCTGCTCGTCATCAACACGGCCAACATCATCATCATTCTGATGCTCTTCTTCTTGTCATACCCGCTCTATTTTTTCGGCAGCGAAATCCCCGACCGCCTGGTGAAGAAGCAGCTGCTGGATTTTCTGCTGCGGGGACCCGCGACCGGGCTGCTCGCCCTGGCGGTGGTCAACTTCACCAATCAAGCCAGCCGCATCCTTAGTTTGCCCGGCGAAGCCTTCACGCCGCCGGCGGTGGTAGCCGCGGTCTTGCTGTGGCAGTGGCTGGTGTCGCTCGCCCTGCCTTATATCGAGAAAGTCTTCATTTACCGCGACGAAGACGACGCCCAAATCACCAAGCTGCAAACCCTCAGCGACCGCGTCCTGACCTCCAGCGATCTACGCCAGCTGATCCTCGCGACGACCGAATCGATCTGCGATTTTCTGCGCATAGACACCGCTTTCGTGCTGAGCTTCGCCAGCGAGCCAGCGGAATATGTCGCGCGAGTCGGTGAGCTGGAGGCGGCCCCGGGCGAGCTGCCGGCCCTGGAGCGGGCGATCGCCGAAGCGCAAGCCATGCCTGGCGAATCCACCAGCCTGGAGTGGCGCGGTTTCGCCTTGATCCCCCTCTACAGCCGGCGCGCGCGAGGAGTGGAAAACCGCAGGCCAGCAATCGGGGCGCTTGGACTGCGCGACGCGGGCGGGAAGCTCTCGAGCGAAACCGGCTTCCCGGCCGATCCATTGATCGCCTTCGTCAACCGACTCGAGACCAGCCTGGACGACCTGCGCCTCCAGGCCGAGATCTACAACTTGCTCGAGGGTTTGCTGCCGCAATTTCAGATGACGCGCAGCCGCGCCGGGCAAGTCGAATACCTGCAATCGGGCGGGGCGCCGGCGATCGCAAGCGCCCGGCTGGATCGCGACGAGACTTTCGAGCAGGTGCGAGCCGCGCTGCGCCACTATTGGGGCGGTTCCGGCATCGCCCAGAGCAACCTGATCGGCTTGCGCTTGGTCCAGCGGCGGATGGAGCAGGCCGGCGAGACCCCCGTCAATTCCCTGCGCAAGCTGCTGGAAGAGGCGATTGGCACGCTCAAACCGGAAGGCGAGCGCAAGATGCTGAGCCCGGAATGGACCCTGTACAACATCTTGCAGCTGCGCTTCCTCGAGAATCGAAAAGTGCGGGAAGTGGCGCGCCGCCTCAGCATGAGCGAAGCCGATCTCTATCGAAAGCAGCGAGTCGCGATCCTGGCAGTCACGGATCTCATCTTGCGGCAAGAGGGCGAATTGCGCGAGTAGCGCCGCCAAGGCTCGACCGCGCATTGCCCGCGATTTTTCGCTTTCGCTTCTCGCATTCCCACTATACTGGGGGCGCATCGCAGAGTGCGGAAACGACGGAAGCGGCAGTGCCAGAACAAGCTCAAGACACCAGCGCGGATACTCCAGCCGAGGCGCAAGCGGCGCCCGCGCCGGCCGACGCGCAAGGGATCATCAAGCCCCTGGAAGAGGCGCCGCCGGATTTCGACTTCTGGGAGGACCTTAGAGCCAGCCTGCCCCCCTGGGTGAACGAAGTCGTTGGCTTCGCGCTCATCGTCTTCGGGATCCTGTCCTTCATTTCGCTCTACATCGCCGCCGACGCCTTGGTCGCCGTGACCTGGGCCGACATGCTGACGAGCTTGTTCGGCGACGGCGCTATCTTCGTGGCAGGGGCGCTTTTCGCTTTCGGATTGCTGCTCTGGCTGCCCAAAGTCGGCATTCGCGTCCGCTTGAGCTCGGCTCGGCTGCTGGCCCTGGAGATCGTGTTTCTGTCGTTGCTGGCGCTGCTGCATCTCGCCAACAGCGACAGCGAGCTGCGGGCCCTGGCTCGGGCGGGTCAAGGCGGCGGTCTCATTGGCTGGGGCTTGAGCTATCCCTTCTTCTGGATTATGGGCAGGAGCGCCGCGCTGGCTTTTTTCTGCGCCGTGATTGGCATTTGCGCCGTGGTCGTCGTCGGGCTGCGACGCCGCCATCTCGCTTCAGTTTTGTCGCGCCTGGGCGGCAACCTCCAGCGGCTCAGCGAGCGCGCGCGCAGCGAACCGGCTGAAGAGGAAGACGACGCGCGCCAAATCTACGAGCGCTTGGCCGAGTCGCCGGCTTATCGCAATCAAATCATGCGCATCCGCCCGAACCCGGCAAACTTGCCGGAGGATCTGCGCGAAACTCGCGAAACGTCCGGCGGAGAAACGCGCTTCGCCAGGGTGAGCGCGAATCGACCGTCCCGCCCGGCCCAGGCCGAGGCGACTGCTTCCGAGCCAGACAGTGAAGCGGCGCTGGAAGCGGTCGACGCGAGCGCGACGGAAGATGCGCCGCCCCCAGCGCAAGCGCCGCTGGAGTGGACGGGCGCGCTGCCGAGCATGGATTGCTTGACGGCGGCTGAGCTCCGCTTGCCCAGCGATGAAGAAATCCAGCGCAAGGCGAAACTCATCCAGAACACCTTGCTCGAATTTGACCTGGCAACGACCGTGGTCGACGTCCAGGTGGGACCCACGGTTACGCGCTACGCCCTGCAGCCGCACAAAGAAGACGGCAGCGACCGCATCCGCATGAGCGCGATCGCCGCTTATGCCCGCGATCTCTCGCTGACATTGGCTGCCAAGCGACTGCGCCTGCAGACGCCGGTGCCCGGCACGAATTATATGGGCATTGAAGTGCCGAACGAAGAAGCCGGCGTCGTCGCCCTGCGCAATGTGATGGAGAGCGAGCGTTTCCAGGCGGAGGCGCGCGACAATCCATCGCCGCTGCTCATCCCCCTGGGCCGGAATCTGGCGGGCGAGCCGGTGTCGCTGGATCTGGCGCAGATGCCGCATCTGCTGATCGCGGGCGCGACCGGTTCCGGCAAGTCCGTCTGCATGGCGGCGCTCGCGGTGGCTCTGCTGATGCGCTCGACGCCGGACCAGCTGCGGCTTGTCATGCTCGATCCCAAAATGGTTGAGCTCGGCCGCTTCAACGGCGTACCGCATCTGATCGGTCCGGTGGAAATCGAGCGCGAGCGGATCATCGGCGTATTGCGCTGGTGCGCCACGGAAATGGACCGGCGCTACAAACTGCTGGAAGCGGCGGGCGCGCGCGACATATCCGCCTACAATGACGAGCGCGCCGCCGGCGAGGCGCTGCCCTATGTCGTCATCTTCATCGACGAAATCGGCGACTTGATGCTGGGCAGCCCGGAAGAAGCGGAGCGCTGGCTGGCTCGGCTGGCGCAAATGGCGCGGGCGGTCGGCATGCACTTGGTGGTGGCTACCCAGCGGCCCAGCGTCGATGTCATCACCGGGCTAATCAAAGCCAACTTCCCGTCGCGCATCGCTTTCGCGGTGGCTTCCAGCGCCGATTCGCGGGTCATCCTCGATCGGGCCGGCGCGGAAAACTTGCTGGGCAAAGGCGACATGCTGCTGCGGGCGGACGCTGCCGAAGCCCAGCGCATCCAGGGCTGCTTCGTTTCCGAAGACGACGCCCGGGCAGTGGTACAGCACTGGCTCGCCCAGGCCGAGGCTCGCGCCGGGAACGCGCCCGGCCCCGCGGCCGATGACGCTCCCTGGGCGGAACAGCTGAAGCGAAGCGAGTTTATCGCCGAAACCGACCCCATGCTGGAAGAAGCGCTGCGGCTGGTCGCGGGCAGCGGCGAAGCCTCGGCTTCTTTGATTCAGCGGCGACTGGGCTTGGGCCATCCGCGAGCCGCGCGCATCATGGATTTGCTCGAGGAGCTGGGAATCGTTGGCGAAGAGACCGGCGCCGGGCGCAGCCGTAAAGTCTTGCTGCCGCCAGATAGCGACCCGCTGGAATTCGCTCTTAAGCGTTACTTGAAAGAGAAACCGCCGCGCTGATACAATGCCGCCCTATGGAAAAAGCAAAGCCAGAACACAGCCGCAGCATCGCCCAGGTCAACCGCATGCTGCGCAGCTTGGTCGAATCCGAGACTCTCGAAAGTTACTTCTGGGTCGGCGGCAAGATCGAGCGCTACTACCGCTCGGACCGCGGTCACATTTACTTTGATCTGGTAGATGACAAGACGCGCATCCGCTGCATGCTCCGCGACGAGCGCCGCGGACAAGTTGAGCTTGAGCTGCGCAACTTCCTGGATGTGGAAGTCTACGGTGATGTGCAATTTTATGAAGATCGGGCGGAGGCCCAGCTGAATGTGCTCGACGCGCGCCGGACCGGGTCGGAGGTCGCCAGCGTAACGGTCAAAGAGCGCCTGCGCCGCGACAAGTTGTACCCGCCACAGAAGCAAGCGCCGCCCCGGACGATTCGGCGCATCGGCGTGATCACCAGCCGCGGCAGCCGCGCCGTCGGCGACTTCGAAGACACCTATCAGCGAGCGGGCGAACGCGGCGTGCTGGCTCCAGTGACCTGGCGCTATGTGAGCCTGGAGGGCAAGCAAGCGGCGCGGTCGATCGTGGAAGCCATCGCCTCCCTGGACAGCGAGCCAAGCCTCAGCGCAATCGCCATCATCCGCGGCGGCGGCCGGTATCAGAATCTTGCCCTCTTTGAGCAATACGAGGTGGTCCGCGCGGTGGCCGCCTGCCGAACCTTCATCCTCACCGGCATCGGTCACTACAAAGACCAGAGCTTCGCCGACGAAGTCGCCGATTATGCCGCCGCGACGCCCACCGCCGCCGCGCTGTATCTTGCGGAACTGTGCCTGCGTCCCGCGCCAATGCCGCCCGCCTGGGAAGCGCAAGAGCCGCCGCCAGAAGCCGCTTGGGACAGCCATGCGCCGCCCCCGCCGGAAGAGCCGGGCAAAACCAGTTCGCCGTCGAAACTCGCCAGACCGCCCGCGCCGCAGAATCCGCCTTCGCCGCGCTGGATGCAAGCGCTCATCTTGACGCTGCTGGTTTTGGCGATCGCTTCGGTGGCGCTCTTGGCTTATGTCGCGCTGAGCGTGGCGAATTGAGGAATCAGATCAAGTCCGGCGGCGGCTTCCGCTCGTCCGGCAGAATGAGGGTTGGGTTGTCGTTGCGCGGGGTGTTGACCTGGGTCGACACCGCATGATAGCGCAGCTGCTCCGGCCGCGGGCCCCGCTTGATTGGCATCCATTCGTCCATTGTCAGCGGCCGCGGCGCCAGCCATAGCGCGTAATCTTCCGGCTCGATGATGACCGTCATGCGGTGGTGAATCGGCGCGACCGTCTCGTTGGCTTCCGTCGTGAGGATGGCGCAGCTTTGCAGCCACTCCCCGTCGGGCTGCTTCCAGCTCTCCCACAAGCCAGCGAAGGCGAAGAGCGCGCGCCCGGTATGCCGCAGGTACATTGGCGTCTTGCTTTTGCCGGTTTTCGCCCATTCATAATAGCCGTCGGCGGGGATCAAGCAGCGGCGCCGCTTGAAAGCGCTGCGAAACGAGGGCTTCTCCGGCGCCGTCTCCGCCCGGGCGTTGATCATGCGATTGCCGATCTTGGGGTCCTTCGCCCAAGACGGGACCAAACCCCATTTCATGAAGCTGAGCTCGCTTGGCGCCCGATTGCTGATTACCGCCACTTGCTGCGACGGCGCGATGTTGTAGCGCGGGCTCGTCCAGCCTTCAAACTTGTCCAGGCTGAAAGCGAGCTGGATGGATTCGGCGTCGGCTGTCAGGGTGTAGCGTCCGCACATGGTTTCACTTGCGCCCCTTCTTCTCGTCTTTGTCGGGCCGGCCCAATTCGGCGATTTGCCGCACCAAGCCAATCAGCGTCAACAGCACGGACAGCAGCTGCCCCGCGCCAACCGCCGGCCTCGCCTCTTGTTCCGCGTCTCCCGCCTCGGCGCCGCGGGCATACAGATAACTCGAGACGAGACCGACCAAGGCGCCCAGGGCAGCGCCCGCGATGATGATCCGCGCTTTGCCATCTTCGCGGCTATCAGTTGGCGCGCTTTGAGTCTCGTTCATTTTCTCCCCCGTCTTGCGGCCATTCCGGCGGCGAATCAAAAACGCGAAGCAGCTGTCTCAAAGGCGCGATCCGCACCGCCTGCTCCAGCACGCGCCCGTCCACCGCTCGCAGCCAGCCATCCGCCTTGGCTTCCAGCGCCGCCGTCCCGACTTCGAGGCGCCGCAAGGGCGAGCGCGTCCGCAGATGCCAGCGGCTGAACAGAGCAACCAGCGCCACGCTCAGCGCCACCAGCGGCATCATGCACAAAACCGCCGGCAGCAGCACGAGGACGGTCAGCATCGCGTCAGCCATCAAGGCCACCTGAATCGGCTGCCGCAGCGACATGACGAGGCCCGCGATGGCGATGACAAGCGCCAGCACGACGCCAAATGGCAATATCACGCGCCGCCGCGTCTGCGGCAATTCGGCGGGAAGCCCTTCGCGTCGCGCTTCTGCCGCCTCGCGCATGCCTCTTCCATCGTCCAGTCTCGACTCGTACAATAGTATAGCTTGTCATGGCGCGAATCTCCAAAGGAACAGAGCAGCGCATGAGCCACATTTCGCCGATCGCGCAGCGCCTCCGGCTGACCTTTGGCAAGAGCGGACCGCTGATTTACACCAGCAATCTGGATGTCGCCAAGATCTGGGAGCGGGTCTTGCGCCGGGCGGATTTGCCGCTGCTCTACACCCAGGGCTTCAACACGCGGCCCCGCATTTCGCTGGCCATGCCCCTGCCCCTCGGCATCTCCAGCGAATGCGAACTGCTGGATATTGCGCTGCGCCAGCGCATTTCGCTCGAGCCACAAGCCCTGCGCCAGCGCTTGCTCGATGTGTCGCCGCCGGGCTTGAGCATCAGCGCCATCGCCGAAGTTTCGCCCCGCGCCGCCAGCCTGCATTCCCTGGTCACCAGCGCCGAATACCAAATTCGCTTCCTGGACGCGATCGACCCGCGCCGCCTGCAAGAAGAAATCGACCGGGTCCTCAGCCGCGACAGCATCGTCATCGAGAGACGCCGCCGGCGCAAACGCAGCGTGATGGACGCGCGGCCCCTGATCCTCGACCTGCAAGCGCCCAAGGGCGACGGTCTAATCGCGCATTTGGCGGTGGGCGACCGCGGCAACCTGCGCCCGGACCAGCTGCTGGAGCTGATGGGACTGGAAGATTGGGATCACCGCGCCCATCGCCGCCGACTGCATTTCCTGGAGGACTGAATCCGATGCTGAATCTCAGCGCCGAAGTCGAAGCCGCGCTGCAGCGCGAGCAGCCGGTCGTCGCTCTGGAGTCGACCCTGATCACGCATGGCCTGCCTTACCCGCTGAATGTGAAGACGGCCCTGGACATGGAGGCGGCTGTCCGCCAGGCCGGCGCCACGCCCGCGACCATCGCCATCCTCGAGGGGCGGATCACTGTCGGAATCTCCGCCGGCGAGATCGAATCTCTGGCGCAACTGCCGCGAGACAAGGCGCGCAAGTGCAGCCGGCGCGACCTGCCCATCGCCGTCGCCCTCAAGCAGAACGGCTCGACCACCGTCGCCGGCACGATGATCGTCGCCGCGATGGCGGGCATCCAAGTCTTTGCCACGGGCGGGATCGGCGGCGTGCACCGCGGCCAGCCACATGATGTCTCGGCGGATTTGGACGAGTTGGGCCGGACGCCGGTGGCGGTCGTCTGTTCCGGCGCCAAGTCCATCCTCGATCTGCCGCTGACTCTGGAGGCGCTGGAGACGCGGGGCGTGCCGATCCTGGGCTATGGCACGGATGCGCTGCCCGCATTCTACGCCGCCAGGACCGACCTGCCGATCGACCAACGCGTCGATTCGCCCGCGGAAGCGGCCGTCATCATTCAAGCAGCGCGGGAGCTCGGCGTCGAGCATGGCCTCCTCATCACCGTGCCCGCGCCAAGCGAGGTCGCCATGGACGCGGCAGTGGCGGAGGCAGCCATCACGGAGGCGACCCTAGAGGCGGAAACGCGCGGCATTGCCGGCAACGCCATCACGCCATTTGTGCTCAGTCGCGTCAGCCAGCTGACCGACGGCGCCTCGATGACGGCGAATATCGCACTGTTGATCAACAACGCGCGAGTCGCTGGAGAGATCGCGCGGGCATTGTGCGAAACCTAGCTCAGTCGCTGTCCGCCGCCCAGAGATGCAGGATGAGGTCCTGCTCGAAAGTCGGTCCGCCCAGTTGATGCAGCCGCGCCAGAATCTGCGCCCGGTGGTCCGTGCCATGATTGACCATGTGCAGCAAAACCTCGCGCCGCGCGTTCCACTTTGATTCTGGAAATCTGTGCGGCAGCGAGAGCGGAATCGTCTCGTTCAAGTCGTCTTCGGTGAAGTCGCAAATGATGCCCAGCACGCGTTCACGCACTACTCGCCATTGCGCTCGCATCGATTCCTGATCGGGAAAGTCGTCCGCGTCTCGCCACTTGGGCGGCGTGGAGCCCTGCAGCCGCGCTGCCCAGCGATCATCAACATTCATGCAATGCGCCAGCTGATTCCGCACCGAGCCCAGCGAGTAATCGCAGTCCTCGACGAATTGCTCGTGGTTAAGCTCGGCGAGGCACGCCCAGATTCTTTCAAAGCCGGCGTAGTGATACGCGAACAGGGACTGAATTAGCTCTGGCGTCATCGGATTCGTCCTCTCGCTGGCGGTTGCGGCAGACGGTTCTGCCCGTCGATTATCTGTCACGTCGCGCCAGCAAAGCAAGCGTCGCCCAGCGCATGACTCAGCGTTCCGCGCCCGAGACCTGCGCCCGGATTCGGAAGGCATTGAGCAGTCTGGATTGGCCCGCCTGCGCTTGGCTGGACCTGGCGGTGGCGGTTGGCGCTGGCAGTTCCGTTGGAATCACAAGGGTCCCAGTGGGCGGCGGGGTTGGCAGATCTGTTGGAATTTCGAGGGTCTCCGTCGCCAGCGGGGTTGGCAGCTCCGTCGGAATTTCGAGAGACTCCGTCGCCAGCGGGGTTGGCAGATCTGTTGGAATTTCGAGGGTCTCCGTCGCCAGCGGGGTTGGCAGATCTGTCGGAATCTCGAGAGTGTCCGTCGCCAGCGGAGTTGGCAGCTCCGTCGGAATCACGAGAGTCGCTGTCGCTGGCGGTGGCGGAATGTCCGTAGGATCGTCCGGCTGCGTTGGCGGCGGTGGCATGGCTGTCGGTTCTGGCGTGTTGCTTGGTGGCGGCGGCAGCGGAGTCGGCACGACGAAAGTGGCTGTTGGCGGGGGCGGCGGCAGCGGAGTCGGCACGACGAAAGTGGCTGTTGGCGGTGGCGGCGGCAGCGGAGTCGGCACGACGAAGGTCGCTGTTGGCGGTGGCGGCGGCAGCGGAGTCGGCACGACGAAGGTCGCTGTTGGCGGTGGCGGCGGCAAATCTGTCGGGTTTGGCGGTTGGGTTGGCGGGTCCGATGGCGGTCCGGGATCTATCGGCTCCTCGTGCGGGACGGTGGGAGTAGGATCGTGGCTGTTGGCAGTTGCCGGTAGCGTCCAAACCAGCGTGAGAAGCGTCAAAATGAGCCACAGCGCCCGAGAATGCATGTTGGCCACTCCATTGATCAGCGATTATGAGACAATTCCAGTCACAATGTATGATACATATAGCGCCCGCCCGCTGCTAGGCATGACGGCGGGGCCGCGTTATAATGCGCCGAAACGCAACAAAGGAAGGCTAGGATGAGTCCCGGCTCGGTTGAGCGCTTGCTGGAACGCCATTTGCTGTCGGTCGAGAAACCCGGACGCTATGTCGGCGGCGAGTACAACAGCGTCGTCAAAGACTGGGGCGGCGCCGATGTCAAGGTCGCGCTGGCTTTCCCCGATATCTACGACCTTGGCATGTCCAACCTGGGCTTGATGAACCTCTATCACCAAGTCAATCTGCAGGCCGACATGCTGGCGGAGCGCGTCTTCTCCCCCTGGCTCGATATGGAGAGCCTCATGCGCGCCGAGGGCATCCCGCTCTATGCGCTGGAGTCCAAGCGCCCTGTCCGCGACTTTGATGTTTTTGGCATCAGCCTGCCTTACGAGCAGCTTTACAGCAACGCGCTCAATCTGCTGGATCTGGCGGGCATGCCGGTCCTCAGCCGCGAGCGCGACGAAAGCTATCCGCTGGTCATCGCCGGCGGCCACGCCTGCTACAATCCGGAGCCCATGGCCGACTTCATCGACGCTTTCGTCATCGGCGAGGGCGAAGAGATCATCGTCGAGATCGCCGCCGCCATGAGCGCGCTCCGCGGGCAGCCCCGCGACCAGCAGCTGCGCCAGATCGCCAGGATCCAAGGCATGTATGTGCCGCGCTTTTACGCCGCCGAATACAACCAGGACGGCACGCTGCGCTCGACCCGGCCGACCGAACCTGGCTTGCCGGAGCGGGTGCTGAAGCGCATCGTGCTCACCCTGCCCAAGCCATTCACGAAATTCATCGTGCCCAACATCGACACGGTGCACAACCGCGCCCCCATCGAAATCATGCGCGGCTGCACGCGGGGCTGCCGCTTCTGCCACGCCGGCATGGTGACCCGGCCCGTGCGCGAGCGGCCCGTCGCCGAGATCATGGAAGCCATCGACGAAATCGTCCGCCACACCGGCTTTGAAGAGATCAGCCTGCTCAGCCTGTCCTCATCGGATTACGCCTGGGTCGAAGAGTTGGCGGAAGAAGTCAACCGCGTTTACAAAGACGCGGGCCTCAGCCTGAGCCTGCCCAGCCTGCGCATCGAAAGCGCCAGCGCCGACTTGTTGGAGAAGATTGGCGGCACCCGTCGCAGCGGCTTCACTTTCGCGCCAGAAGCGGCGACCGAGAAAATGCGCGACATGATCAACAAATATGTGCCGGATGACCAGGTCATCCAGACGGCTCGCGATGTTTATTCGCGGGGCTGGCGCACGATCAAGTTTTATTTCATGATCGGCCACCCGGACGAGACGATTGAAGATGTCGAGGCGATTATCGATCTCTGCATGCGCACCCTGCGCGAAGGCACGAAGATCCTGGGCAAGAAAGCCACCCTCAATGTCGGCGTCAGCACTTTCATTCCCAAGCCGCACACGCCGTTCCAGTGGGCGCCCCAAGACAGCCGCAAGCGCGTCAACGAAAAGCAGGCTCTGCTCAAGAAACGGATGCGCCGCGGCGGCATGCACCTGCGCTGGAACAATTGCGACGACAGCGAATTCGAAGGCTGGCTGAGCCGGGGCGACCGCCGCCTGGGCCGAGTCATTCGCCGCGCCTGGGAAAGCGGCTGCAAATTTGACGCCTGGCAAGACCAGCACCAGCACCATCTCTGGCTGCGCGCCTTCAAGGACAGCGGCATCGACCCCGACTTCTACAATTTCCGCGAGCGCGACCTGGACGAGGTCTTCCCCTGGGACCATATCGACGTCGGCCTGCGCAAGTCGTTCCTCGTTGAAGATTATTTGATGAGCGTCAAGCGCGAGACCCGCGTCGACTGCCGCGACAAGTGTTTCGCTTGCGGCATCTTGCCGAAATTCGCCAAAGAGCGCTCCACCACCGAAGACGCGGCCTGGGAGTGCCCGCCGGTCACGCCCATCAGCGAGCGGCAGCGGCGTCCTCAAGCCGCCATTCCCTTGAGCGCAATCGGCTAGACTCGCATGAAAGGCGCCGGCGCGCTTCACATCGACGGCATCCGGCTGCGCGAGCTGGTCATCGGCGCCGGCGCGCCCGTCTTGCTGGTCCATGGCTGGGGCGCAAGCGTCGACCTGCTGGCCCCCTTCGCGAGCCGCCTCTGCCAGTCCGGCTATCGCTGCCATATGCTGGATCTGCCCGGTTTCGGCGAAAGCGGCGAGCCAAACGCGCCCTTCACGATTTTCGATTACGCGCGATTCTGCCTGGCATACCTCGATCATCATGGCCTGGAGCGCGTCCACTATTTCGGGCATTCACTGGGCGGGCGCATCGGCCTGATTCTGGCGGCCGACCATCCCGACCGACTGGCAGCGATGGCGCTCTCCAACAGCGCGGGCCTGACGACTGCCGCTCCGCTCGCGTCTCGCTTGCGACTGGGCGCCTACAAAGCGGCCCGCCGCGGCCTCGAATCGCTGGGAGCGGGGTCCGCCGCCGAGCAGCTCCGCCGCCGCTACAATCAGCGTTACGCCTCGGCGGATTATCGCAGCGCGTCGCCGGTGATGCGCCAAACGCTCGTCAACATCGTCAGCCAGGATCTGCTGCCCCAGGCCCGGCGCGTCGCCGTTCCGACGCTCTTGATCTGGGGCGATCAAGACGAAGAAACGCCGCTTTGGATGGGCGAGGCGCTGGAGCGCGCCATCCCGGACGCCGCCCTGGTCACGCTCCCCGGCGCCGGGCATTACGCTTATCTCGACCAGCCCGAAGACGCGGCTCGCATTGTCGACGCGCTCTTCCGCGCCGGCTGAAGGCCAACGCCCGCATCCCATTGGCGCGCCCCCGGATACGCCCTATAATGCGAGTGAATTGAGGGGCAAGGACGAACCATGCTGGAGCTGCTGCAGCTGGCGCCGGCGCTGATTTGGCTGGCTGGCGCCTGGGCTCGCGTGTATCGGCTGGCGCGCTTCTATCAAATCGAAGAGTACATGAACCGCCGCTTTCTGCGCTGGCAGGCCGCCTCGTGGCGTCGACTGATCCCGCCCCGGTCTGCGACCGCCTGGCTCGCCGGCTGGGCGATGGCATGGCTGGCAGCGGCCGATTCCAGCAGCGCCGGGCTCAGCCTCGCGCTCTCCGCCGCCGCCTTGATTGCGGTGTACCCGCCGCGGGCAGGCGAGATTAAGCGCGGCCTCGTCTTGACCGATCGGCTGAAGCGCATGTTGGCAGCCTCCACCCTTCTTTGCGGGCTTGCCCTCGTCGCCCTGCTCATCCTGGGCGAGCGCGTCCCTGCATTCGCCCGCCAGCCCGGCATGAGCGCGTCGGCTGGCGCTTTGGTCTTTCTGCTGGCGCCGCTTTGGCTGGTGGCGGGCAATTTCCTGGCCCAGCCTGTCGAAGAGACGCTTCGCCGGCGTTATCTGCGGCAGGCGGCCGCGACCCTGGGTCGCATCGATCCAACCGTCATCGGCATCACCGGCAGCTATGGCAAGACGACCACCAAGCACTTCCTGCGCGAGATCATGAGCGCGCGTTACCAGACCTACGCCACGCCGCAAAGCTACAACACGCTGATGGGAATATCGCTGGCAATCAACCGCGACCTGGCGGAAGACTACCGCACGGAATACTTCATCAGCGAAATGGGCGCCTATGTCGAAGGCGAGATCGCGCGCATCTGTCAGCTGACGCCGCCCGACATCGCCATCGTCACCGAAGTCGGCCCGCAGCATCTGGAGCGTTTCGGTTCGCTGGAGAATGTCAAGCGCGCCAAATACGAGCTTATCAAGAGCCTCGGTCGCGACGGCGTCGCCGTCTTGAATTGGGACAACCCCTACATCCGCGAGATGGCGGCGGCGGGACATCCCGGCCGGATCATCGCCGTCAGCCGTCAGCTGTCCCTGGACGAAGCCCGCGAGCAAGGCGTGGACTGGCTTGCCAGCGAAATGGAACCGAGCTTGCGCGGGCTGCGCTTTCGGGCGACTCACCTGCCCACTGGCGAGAGCGCCTTGCTGGAAACGCCTGTGCTGGGCGCGCACAACGCCAGCAATCTGCTGCTTTGCATTGCGGCTGCGCGGCACGAGGGCGTCGCCATGCGCGATATTGTCGGGCGAGTCCGCGGGCTTCAGCCAGCCGAGAGTCGCCTGGCGCTTTCGACGACCGCTTCCGGCGTCACCATCATCAACGACGCCTACAGCGCCAACCCGCAAGGCATCGTCAGCGCGCTCCAGACTCTGGGCATGAACCGCGCTGGCGGGCGGCTGCTGATTACGCCTGGCATGATCGAGCTGGGCGAGCTGCAGGAAACCGAAAATCGACGGCTGGGCAAGCTGGCGGCGCAACACGCAACCGACATCATCTTGGTGGGCGCGGCGCAGACCAAGCCAATCCTGGAGGGCATTCAATCGGCCTCCTTTGATATGCGGCGCGCCCGAGTGGTCGACAGCTTGTCGGAAGCTGTCGACTGGTATCGGGAAAACCTGAGCGCGGGCGACGCCGTGCTATTCTTGAACGACCTGCCAGACACTTATTGAGCGAAGACAAGAACGGAAGCGCATGACCATAGCAAGCCAGCCGATGGCGCGCCAGCAGCGAGCCCGCCCCGCATGAGCCGCCGCCGCCGTCAAACTGTCGCCGTGCTTTTCGGCGGCCGCAGCGTCGAGCACGATGTCTCCATCGTGACCGGCCAGCAGATCATGCGCGCATTCCCGGCCGAGCGCTACGATGTCGCGCCGGTCTACATCACGCGCGACGGACGCTGGCTGACTGGCGAGCCGCTGCGCGAGCTGGACAACTTCACGGACGACGGCGTCGCCCAACTTGATGGAGTGCGCGCCTGCCTGCTTTCGCCCGATACCCGGCATCACGGCCTCATCATCCAGCCGCTCGCCGGGCGCTTCCGCAAAAGCGAAGTCAAGCGCGTCGATGTCTGCTTTCCCGCCCTGCATGGCACGCATGGCGAAGACGGCAGCGTCCAGGGCTTGTTTGAGCTGGCCGATATCCCCTATGTCGGCTGCGCCACCCTGGGCTCCGCGCTGAGCAACGACAAAATCGTGACCAAAGTCGTCTTGCGCGGCGCCGGCATATCCGTGCTGGACGATTTCGCATTCACCCGCGAAGAATGGCTCGCCCGCCCCGACGAGCTCCTGGCTGGCATTCAGCGCGCCTTCGACTTTCCGCTTTTCGTCAAGCCCGCCACCCTCGGTTCCAGCATCGGCATTGGCAGAGCCGACTCGCCAGAGCTGCTCCGCGCCAGCATCGACATCGCCGCCAATTTCGACCGGCGCGTCTTGGTGGAGCCGGCCCTGGCCGACGGCATCGAGATCAACTGCTCGGTCATGGGATTCGGCAGCGCCTGCCAAGCCTCGACCCTGGAGCAGCCGCTGTCATGGGACGCGTTCCTGTCTTACGAAGACAAATACCTGCGCGGCGGCGAAGGCATGAAAAGCGCCGACCGGCTCGTCCCCGCGCCCATCAGCCCGTCCCTCACCAAACGCATCCAGGAGACAAGCGTCGCCGCTTTTCGAGCGGTCGATGGCCGCGGAATCGCCCGCGTCGATTATCTGGTCCGCCCGGAGCGCGATGAGATTTACCTCAACGAAATCAACTCCATGCCGGGTTCGCTGGCATTTTATCTCTGGCGCGAAGACGGCTTCTCCGCCAGCGACCTGGTGGAGCGCCTGACCCAGCTCGCCATTGAGGCGCATGTGGAGAAACGCCGAAACATCTACGAATATCAGACGAGTCTGGTGGATTTGGCGGCTCGGCGCGGCGCAAAAAGCGGCAAGGGCAAAGCCTAGCGGCGAGTTCTGGCTTGCCAGCTTTTGCCGCTATGCTATGATTACGGCGATCGTTACAGCGCTTTGCAGACACTGTGCCCTATACTTCCAGCAATCCACGCCCACCCCGCCCCTCCGATGTCGGCCGCTCGATTTGGGGCGGCGCGCCCCTGCCACCCATCCCGGAGCGCGTGCTGGACGGGATTCCCGGCTTCATCGCCTGGCTCGCCCTGCTGCTCTCGGTGGCCAGCGCGGTCGCCTTCCCGCTGACATTGATGCTGACAGCGGCGCTGGTGGCTCTGTACTCCGCATTTCGCTTCTTTCTCGCCGGCATCGCCAACGGCATGGGCATGCGCCGCATCAAGGAATGGGAGGCGATCGATTGGCGGCGGAAATACTTGCAAGACCGGCGACCCGACTCGCTGGAATGGGAGAGCGTGCACCACCTCGTCATCATCCCGATCTACAACGAATCGATGAAAATCCTCAACCGCACCCTGGACCAGCTCAGCCTGCAAGACGAGGCGGCGGAACAGATTTCGGTATTGCTGGCGATGGAAGCGGCCGAGCCAGACAGTTACCAGAAGGCGCAGAGCCTGCACCGTCAATTCGCCGACTGCTTCGCCAATGTCTACTTCACCGTGCACCCTCGCGGCTTGATCGGCGAGATGCAGTGCAAGTCCGCCAATCTGGCCTGGGCAGTCAATCGATTCTTCGAAAATGTCGTCGACGATCTTGATATCAGCATTGACAATGTCGTCTTGACCACGATGGACGCCGACACGCGCTGGCACGAGCGCCACTTCGCCGCTTTGACTTACCACTTCGCCATCAACGAGGACCGGCACCGCACTTTCTGGCAGGCGCCCATCCGCTATCACGGCAACATCTGGCAGGTCAACCCGCTCATGCGCATCATCAATACTTACGCAACCGCCTTTGAGCTGGCTTATCTGGCGGCGCCCTGGTGGATGGCGATGCCGATGTCGTCCTATTCGCTGAGCCTGAAACTGCTGGAGCAGAGCGGCAACTGGGACACCGACGTCATCGCCGATGAATGGCACATGCTCATCAAAGCCTACTTCGCCACTGGCGGCGGCGTCGCCCTGGAGCACATTTACCTGCCTTTCCTGGCGGACTCCACGACCGGCGACAACATCTTCCAGTCGATCCGCAATCGCTACAGCCAGACCCTGCGCCACGCCTGGGGCAGCAAGGAAGTCGGCTACATGCTCGCCAAGCTGATCGAGAATCCGCAAGCGGTGTCGGTGAATTCGCTGAAGCTGCTGCTGCGCATCGCCCACGACATTCTGCTGGCGGGGGCCGGCTGGATCATCCTGACGGTCGGCTCGCAGCTGCCGGTCTTCTTTCATCCACAGATCGCGCCGGTCCAGCTGGACGGTTTCGTGGCGGCCGGCGACAAGATTGAGTATGTTTTCGCGGGCTTGGCGGGCAGCCACCCGGCCTGGCTGCTGCTGGCGCTTTCGGGCTTGGTCATGATCGTCTTGGTCGTCGTCTTTCAAGTGCAGGATTATCGCATCCGGCCGCCGCGGATCGCGCCATATACCCTGGGCGAATCCCTGCTGGAGCTGCTGAGCATCCCCTTCATGCTGCTCTTGACGCTCTTCGTCGTCGCCTTGCCGACGCTCGTCGCCCAGACCCGCCTGCTGCTGGGCATCCCGCTGCAATTCATCGTCACCGACAAATCCACCGAGCAATAGCGCCCCGCCCTAGCGCATTTTCCCGGCAATTCGTACCATAGGCGTTCCGGCGCAATCGATGCGCGAGCGCGAAAGGACCCACGGTGCCGCAGGAGCGGTTGCAGAAGATCATGGCGGGGGCGGGCATTGGCTCGCGGCGCAAATGCGAAGACATCATCCGCCAGGGACGGGTGCGCGTGAATGGCGCGGTGGCGAAGATCGGCGCCAAAGCCGACCCCGCCGTCGACCAGATCCTGGTGGATGGCGAGCGCATCGCCGAGGCGGCCGCGCCGCTCTACATCGCCCTCAACAAGCCCCAGGGCCTGCTCAGCAGCACCCAGGCGGAAGCTGGCGACGAGCGGGGGACCATCCGCGATTTGGTTGAAGCGCCGGGCCACCTATTCACCATCGGCCGGCTCGACGTCGACAGCGAAGGCTTGATGATCCTGACGAACGACGGCGCCCTGGCCAACCGCGTCTCTCACCCGCGTTACGAGCACACCAAGACTTACAAAGTGACCGTCAAAGGCAAGCTGGGGCAGAAGGCGCGCGATAGCTGGGAAGCGGGAGTCTGGCTGGATGACAGCCGCACGGCCGCCTGCTCGGTGACCGTCTTGCAGTCGCTAAAGCGCTCGACCGTCTTGCGGGTCGTCATGGTGGAGGGGCGGAAGCGTCAGATCCGCCGCGTCGGCATGGCTCTGGGCTACCCGGTGGTTCGCTTGGTGCGCACGCATATCGGGCAGCTGGGTTTGGGCACGCTGCGCAAAGGCGCCTGGTATCAACTGGACGAAGATGAAGTCCAAGCCATGCTGCAGCCCGCGCCCCAGCTCAACGAGATCCGGCGCAAACGCCGCGAGCGCAAACAGCGGCAAAGAACCCGGCCCCGCAATTGAGGCGCCATGAGCCGCGAACTCAGCATCGAAGAATACATCGCGCGCCAGCCAGAATACGATCGGGCGCGCCGCTGGATGCATCCATTGCTGCGGGCGGCCGTGCCGCTCTTCTGCAAAGTGGAGATCGCGGGCTTGGAGCATGTGCCGCGCGCGGGACCCGCCTGCATCATGATCAACCATGTCTCCTATCTCGATCCCATCGCGGTGACGGTCGGCATCCCCTTTCGGCACACGGTCTCGCTCTCCAAGATTGAAAACTTCAGCATCCCCATCGTCGGCTGGTTTCTGCGCCAATGGGGCCATTATCCGATTCACCGGGGCGAGTACGATCGCAAGGCGCTGCGGCAGACGATCGAGCTGCTCAAGAGCGGGCAGCTGGTACTGATGGCGCCGGAGGGCACGCGTCATCCCGGTGGCATGCAGCGGGCGAAAGAAGGCTTGGCTTATGTGGCCAGCAAAGCGGATGCGGTGATCGCGCCGGCTGCCATCTGTGGCGCGGAAGACTGGCGGCAACGGCTCAAGCGGGGTCGGCGCGCCTATGCCAAGGTTGTCTTCGGCAAACCCTTTCGCTTCCGCGGCGGGGGCGGCAGACGCGTCCCGCGGGCAGATTTGGGCGCGATGATCACGGAAGCGATGTACCAGCTGGCAGTGACCATCCCGGATGAATACGCCCACTTGCGGGGCCATTACCGCGATATTGAGCGCGCCAGCAGCGATTTCATCGAATTCGTCTAAGCGCCCGCCGCCACCTCCCGCGCCCACTCCGCCAGAGCCCCCACCGACTCGCCCAATGTGGCGAAGCGCTGATCCCGGGTGTGGCCGCCCGCGAAGCGAAAATAGATCTGCTGCAAAATCACCAGTAGCCGGAAGATGCCGAGCACATGATAAAAGCGCATGTTCGAGACATCGCGCCCGCTGGACCTGGCGTAACGCTCCAGGAGCTGCCGCCGCGTGAAGAAGCCGCGCTCGCCGGCGGGCATGGTGGCGATGGCTTGGACGAGGGGCGGGTCGTCGGGCTGCGTCCAATAAGTCAAGAGCGCGCCCAGGTCCGATAGCGGGTCGCCCAGGGTGCACATGTCCCAATCCAGAATCGCGATGACCCGGCCGGGGTCCCTGGTGGCGAACATGGTGTTGTCCAGCTTGGGATCGTTATGCACCAGCGAGCTCTGATCCGTCCGCGGCAGGTTGCGCTCCAGCCAGCGATGGATCGGGCCGACATCCGGGCTGTCGCCGAGCCTGGAGGCGCCCCAACGCCGCCACCAGCCAGCCACCTGGCGCTCCACGAAGCCGGCCGGCCGGCCCAGCCGCTGCAGCCCCAGATCCGCGTAGTCGACCGCGTGAAAAGCCGCAAGCGCGTCGACCAGAGCGCCGCTCATCTTCCCGGGCGCCTCGGGCAGGCTGGCATAGGCTGGAGGCATGCTTTCGCGCACGACGACGCCATGGCAGCGCTCCATGATCAAGAAGGGCGCGCCGATCACGCTCTCGTCGTCGCAAAAATGGTAGACCCTCGGGGCAAATGGAAAGGCGGAAGGCAAGACGCTGAGCACGCGATTTTCGCGTCCCATGTCGTGGGCGGAAGGCGCGTAGGGACCCAGTGGCGGGCGCCGCAATACATACTCGCGCTCGCCGTCGAAGCGCAGCAGATAAGTCAAATTGGCTTTGCCGCCCGCGAATTGCTTGACGGTCAGCTGCCCTTCCGCGCCAGCCACGCGCCCGCGCAGGTACTGGCGCAATCGAGGCTCGTCAAAGCGCTCCTCGAGCCGCGTTTCAATGATGCCCCGCTCGTCCTCTGATGACATGCTCGCCAGCGTCTCCCTTTGCGGCCGCTCCCAGCCCAAAGTCTAGCACAGGGCCGGGGATGTGGATTCGCGCTCTCGCCATTGCAGGCGGACGCTGGCGGAGTATGATAGCCTTGGTCGGCCTATGCAAAGCGAGCCAATTTGAACCGCGCCAAGACTTTCCCCATCGCAGTCGCCTATCTCGTCTTCATCGTCATCGGCGTCGCCTCCGGATTGCTGAACATTTCCTGGACATACATTCAAGACACTTTCGGCGTCTCGCACGATTCCCTGGCGGCGCTGGCGCCGGCCGCGATGCTGGGTGGCTTGTGCGCCGCTTTCCTCAATGGCGCGCTCATCGGGCGATTCCGCCTGGCTCCGGTGCTGGTCGGCGGCATGTGCGCCACCGGGCTCGGCTTGCTCGGTTACGCCATCGCGCCCGTCTGGCTTTTGCTGCTGCTCGTCGCCGTGGTCGCCAGCGTCGGCAAGGGCACGATGGACGCGGGCCTGAACAATTTCGTGTCTTCCAATTACGGCGCCAGCGAGATGAATTGGCTGCACGCCTGCTGGGGCATCGGCTTGACCATCGCGCCAGTCTTGGTCACGCATTTTGTCGTCTATAACGCCGCCGGCTGGCAAGCGAGTTATGTGGTCGCGGCGGGCTTGATCTTCGCATTGGGCGCGGTGATTCTGTTCAGCCTGCCCGTCTGGCGCATCAAGAGCGACGCCCGCGGCCAGAGCGCCCTGGAAACGCGGCAACCGCTCCGCGCCAGCGTTCGCCAGCCCTTGGTCCAGCTCAGCCTGCTCTTTTTCTTCATCTACGGCGGCATCGAGATCGGCACGGGCCAGCTGGCCAACACCTTGCTTATCGAAGCGCGCGGTCTGCCACAGGCGGAGGCCAGCAACTGGGTCAGCGCGTACTGGGGCAGCTTCACCGCCGGTCGCCTCTTGATGGGTCTGCTGGCGCTGCGCCTGGGCGATAAGACCCTGCTCAATGTCTGTTTCTTTTTCACGGTAACAGGCGCGCTGCTGCTCTTCGTCAACGCGAGCGAGCTGCTCAGCCTGCTTGGATTGCTGGGTCTGGGATTCGGCCTGGCGGCGATTTTCCCGATTCTGATATTGCAGACTCAAGACCGGGTCGGGCGCGAGCACGCGGCGAACGCCATCGGTTTTCAAGTGGGTTTCGCGGCACTGGGCGGGGCGGCGCTTTCGGGTCTGGGCGGCATCGTCGCCGAATATGGCGGACCCGAAGCGATCAGCCTCTTCGTCTTCATTGGCGCGCTGCTTTCCTTCGCCATTTACGAATTCATGATCCGCTCGGAGAGGCGTCAGCGGGCCGCCACATGAACGTCGAATTCGGCGGCGACGCCTTTGAGCGGCTGCTGGCGCAATACCTGCCAGCCGCATTCCCCGCGCTGAGCCTCTGCGTCATCCAGGGCGGCCGAGTCGTCTGGCAAGAAGCGCGCGGCTATATTGACGCCGACGCGCGGCAACTGCCTGTCAGGGGCGACACGCGTTTCGACCTGGCCTCGGTGAGCAAGCTGATCACGACGACGGCCTTCCTGGCCTTGGTCGACGCGGGCGAGATTCAACTGGAGAGCCGGCTCGTCGACGCGCTGCCGGAGTTCGGCGCGATCGCCCCGCGAGCCATCGCCAGCGGTCAAGATCCGCACACTCGCGCTTTCTTGCCGGTCGCGGCGCGCTATCGGGGCATGACGGTCGACCCGGCCGCGGTGACTTTTCGGCATCTGCTGACGCACAGCTCGGGCCTGCCGGCCTGGCGCTCGGTTTATCTGGAGGCGGCGCCCGCTCCGCCAAGAGCGCCATTAGCAACCGACAACCATGACGAGGGGCGCTGGCGGCGGGGACTGGCGGCGATGACGCGCTTTCCCTTTGCCGGTCCGGTCGGCGAGTCGGTCCTCTACAGCGACATCGGCATGATGCTGCTGGGCGCGGCGGTGGCGCGGCTCACTTGTCTGCGGCTGGACCGCTCCGTCGAGTCGCTGGTCCTGCAGCCGCTCGGATTGTCGTCTTTCACTTACAATCCGGTCATGCAGGGCGTCGCGCGGGAGAGAATCGCCCCCACTGAATTCGACGATCATTGGCGGGGGCGGCGGGCCTGGGGCGAAGTCCATGACGAAAACGCCTGTGGCATCGGCGGCGTCGCCGGGCATGCCGGTCTCTTCGCCGCGGCGGCCGATCTGGCACGATTCGGAAAAGCCTGGCTGGAAGGCGACTCGCGGCTGCCCGTCAGCGCCAAACTGCGACGCCTGGCGACCAGCGAACAAGCCAGCGGTGATTGGCGGCTGGGGCTGGGCTGGATGCTCAAAACCCGCGCGGATTCTCCCGCTGGCGAGCGCTTCAGCGAACTCTCATTCGGGCATACCGGCTTCACCGGGACTTCGCTCTGGATTGATCCCCGGCGCGAGCTCGTCTGCGCCGTCTTGACTAACCGGGTGTATCATGGGCGGCAGGCAGAAGGCATTCACGCTTTTCGCCGCGCACTGCACGACCACATCGCTGAAAGAGTCGATCACGCATGAACCTGACCACGGAGCAAGCCAACCCCGCCAGCGCGGGCATCGACCGGCTCTCGTCGCTGGAGATCGTTTCGCTCATCAACGCCGAAGACGCGACAGTCGCGACTGCGGTGCAGCGGGCGCTGCCAGAAATCGCGCGGTCGGTTGATGTCATCGCCGGAGCCCTCGCAAGTGGCGGGCGGCTCTTCTATGTCGGCGCGGGCACCAGCGGCCGGCTGGGCGCTCTGGACGCGGTCGAATGCCTGCCCACATTCAGCGTCCCGCCCGGCATCGCGCAAGCCGTCCTCGCGGGTGGCCAAGCAGCCATGACGCAGTCCATCGAAGGCGCGGAAGACGACCCCACATTGGGCAAGCGCGACCTGCAGCGGCGGGATCTATGCGCGAAGGATGTGGTCTGTGGCATCGCCGCCAGCGGACGCACCCCGTATGTCATTGGCGCCCTGGAATACGCAAAAGCGGCCGGCGCGGCGACGATCGCCATCGCCTGCAACGCCAATTCGCCCATTGCGGATATCGCGGAGACGGCTATCAGCGTCGAAGTCGGTCCGGAGGTCATAGCCGGCTCGACGCGCATGAAGGCGGGCACGGCGCAGAAAATGATCCTCAACATGCTCAGCAGCGGCAGCATGATCCGCCTGGGCAAGGTTTATGGCAATTTGATGGTCGATGTAAAAGCGTCGAACGCCAAGCTTGAAGCGCGGGCGCGCAATCTGGTGACTCGCTTGACCGGGCTGGACGAAGCGGCCGCGGGCAAGCTGCTCGCCGAAGCCGATTATCGCGTCAAGACCGCGGTGGCAATGGCGCGGCTGGGCGTCGACCGGGCAGAGGCGGAGCGCCGGCTGGGGCAAGCCGATGGTCATCTGCGGCGGGTCATTGACTGAGCGCGGCCAGGCGGCGCCCCTTACTCGCCTTCCCAGTCCACCGGATAAGTCTTGTCGATCATCGCGCGGACGGCCGCCTGGAAATCCCGCGTACGGAAGAGCTGTGCCTGCGCCCAGGCTTCGATTTGCAGCCCGCGCGGGTGATCGGCGATGTCGTTCAGGGCGCGTTTGGCATAGCTGACCGCCAGGGGCGCCGCCGCCTCTAGCGACTCGACCCACTCCATCAAGCCCGCTTCGAGCTCGGCTTTGGGGTACATAGCGTGAATCATGCCCCACTCCAGCCCTTGGCTGGCGTCGATGGTCCGGCCCGTCATGACCAGGTCTTTGGCGCGCCCAAGGCCGATCAACTTGACCAGGCGGGTCGTGCCGCCGACATCAGGGATGATGCCCAGCCGCGTCTCCGGCAAGCCCAGTTTCGCCCGCTCGGCCGCGATGCGGAAGTCGCAAGCCAGCGCCAGCTCCAGCGCCAAGCCAAGACAATAGCCCTGGATGAGGCAAATCACCGGCAGCGACGAACGCTCGATCTTGTTCAAAACCGCTTGGTAGCGGGCCGTCAGCGGGAAGAGATTGGCGCGCAGCCCGGCCTCAAAATCCTTGAACTGGCTGAGGTCGATGCCGGCAGAAAATACGCGTCCGGAAGCGCGGATCACGGCGACGCGGGCGCCCGCATGGAATTCATCTTCCGCGCGGACGAAAGCGGCGTCCAAGGCTTGCATCATCTCGTCGGTGATGGCGTTGCGCTGCTTCGGACGGTTCAGCGTAATCTCGTAGATCGCTCCGTCGCGGCGCGCCAGGATCGCATCGCTCTCGCTCACGCCTGCGCCTCCACAAAGCGCTCCAGAGCGCCGACCGTATTCAGATTGACCCGGCCTGCCTTGCGCTCGACGCGGCGCGTTAAACCTGTGAGCACCGTGCCCGAGCCGACTTCAATGACAGAGTCGACGCCCGCGTCGAACATGGCGCGCAGCGAGCCGGTCCAGCGCACCGTCCGCGTCAGCTGCCGCTCCAGTTCCGCGCGGATCTGCGCCGCATTTTCGAGAGGTCGCGCGTCGACATTGCCGAAGACCCGGGCGCTTGGCATGGAGAATGTCGCCCGATCCAGCGCTTCCCGGAAGCCCGGCTGGGCCGATTCCATCAAGGGAGAGTGGGCGGCGACGCTGACCGCCAGCTTGACGACGCGCCTCGCGCCAGCTTCGCCAGCCAGCTGCATCACCGCTTCGACTGCGCTGTTCTCGCCAGAAACGACCGCTTGCCCGGGGCAATTGTCATTCGCCAGCACGACGGTCGCGCCCAGTTCATGCGAAACGCGCCGGCACAAATCCGCCACCGCGTCGGCCTCCAGCCCCAGCAGAGCCGCCATCGCCCCGGGATTGCGCTCTCCCGCCGCCGCCATCAGCCGCCCGCGAGCCGCCACCAAGGGCAGCCCGTCTTCAAAGCTGAGCGCGCCGGCCGCCGTGAGGGCGCTGAATTCGCCGAGGCTGTGGCCCGCCATGAAAGCCGGCCGCGCCGCCGGCAGCAAATCTTGCAAGACCCGCCAAATCGCCAAACTGCATACATAGAGCGCCGGCTGCGTGTGCGTCGTTTGATCGAGCTCGTCGGCGGGACCTTCAAAGCAGAGCCGCGACAAAGCGAAACCCAGGATCTCGTCCGCGGCTGCGAATGTATCGCGGCCGATCTCGTATTCACGGGCGAAGTCCGCGCCCATGCCGACAGCCTGCGAGCCTTGCCCGGGGAAGAGCGCCGCCGTCTTGTTCCAATCTACCATTGGCTTGTCCCGCCAGAGATAGCGCGCAAAAAAACCGCGCCGAGGCACGGTCTTCAGTTCAAGCTTGCGGAGGCTTGTGGCTAGTCGCTTTCGACTTCAAGGATTTCTTCGCCGCGGTAAGAGCCGCACTTGAGGCAGACGCGATGGGCGATATGGTACTCGCCGCAATTCGCGCAGACCACCAGATGCTTCAGCGTCAAGGCGTCGTGCGCCCGGCGGCGGTTGCGGCGCGACTTGCTGATTTTGCGTTTCGGTAGCGGACCCATCTCTTTACTCCGGAGCGATTTCCAGCATAATCAAGGCATTATACAGGTCGCCGCGACAAATTGTCAAGCCGCGCCCCGGCGAGGGTTTCGATTGCCATGCCGCCTACCGAAGCAGCCTTGAGCGCAGCCGCCTTGCGCGCGATCCACGACGCCTGCGGCCGGCGCCCGACGCGTTGGGAAGAGCTGGCCGGCGGCATGATCAGCCGGGTCCTGCGCGTCGATCTGGAGGGCGGCGGCGCGATCGTCGCCAAGCTCGGCGATGGCAGCCACGACCTGGGCATTGAAGCCTGGATGCTGCGCTATCTTCGGCGGAAAACGCGCTTGCCCGTCCCCGAGGTCATCAGTGCCGAGCCGGACTTGCTGCTGCTTGAATTCATCGCCGGGCAAAGCGGCTGGAACGACCCGAGCCTGCAAGATCTCGCCGGGCTGCTGACAGCCTTCCACGCGATCACGGCCTCAGCCTACGGCATGGAGCGCGACACGCTTATCGGTCCCTTGCGCCAGCCGAACGCGCCCGACCAGTCCTGGATTGGCTTCTTCCGCGAGCGGCGGCTGCTGCATTTTCTGGGCGTCGCGCGCGATTCTGGCAACTTGCCGCCGACCCTGGACGAGCGGCTGCTGCGCCTGGCGGACCGCCTGGACGGGCTGCTCATCGAACCGGAACGCCCCGCCTTGATTCACGGCGACATCTGGCGCACGAATGTCATTACGCATCGCGGCCGCGTCGCCGCGCTCATCGACCCCGCCCTGTATTACGCTCATCACGAAATGGAGCTGGCTTACATGACCCTATTCGATGGCGCGGGACCGGCTTTCTTCCGCGCTTATCACGAGCGCTCGCCCATCGACAGCGAATTCTGGACGCGCCGCCGGCATGTCTACAACCTCTATCCCCTGCTGGTGCATTTGATCATATTCGGCGCCCGCTTCCTCGAGCCCCTGGACGAGACCTTGGCGCGGGTCGGCGCATGAGGGGATTGCCGTTGCATTTGGTTGGAATCTTCGTACAATGTGAAGCTAGCGCCGTCAACATAGCGGGGTTAAAGTGTGCGACAGTGCCGAGCAAGAGAAGCGAGCCCCTTCACGATGCGCGCCGCCAGCCAGCGTTGCTCAAGCAAAAAGGCGAAGAAGACCAGCAGCCGCTGAGCCTGGGCTTGTTTGCGTTGCAGCAGAATCACCACCGCGCGCCCGCCCAGCATGGCGGGTTTTTTGTTTGCCGCTAACCTTCAGAAAAAGGGAGATGGCGCCATGACAAGCGAATCGCCGCTTTGCCCCATATGCGAGGCTGTAGTCTTGATACCGAGCGACGCCATGGAGAACGAGTTGATTTCTTGCGGGGACTGCGGCAGCGAGCTGGAAATCATGTGCCTGAGCCCCATAAGGCTGGAACTGGCGCCGGAAATCGAAGAAGATTGGGGAGAATAATGCCCATGCGCGTCGCTCTGCTGGTCACGCATATTCGCGCCGAAGAGAAACTCATCCTGGCAGCCTTCAACAGCCGCGGCATCAGCCCCGACATCATCCTCGATCGCGAGCTGAATTTTGATATCACGCGCGGCGCCGAACAGCAAGCGCCCTCTGGCCTCGCCTGGGCGGAGTACGACCTGGTCTTCGAGCGCTGCGTGAGCACCTCGCGGGGCATGTACGCCCTGGCCATCCTCAACAGTTGGGGCATCCGCAGCTTTAACACTTACGAGACGGCTTCGATTTGTGGCGACAAGCTGCGCACCAGCATCGCATTCGCGCGGCACAATATCGCCCAGCCCCACACCCGGGTCGCCTTCACGCCCAAGAGCGCCATGCAAGCGATTGAAGATGTGGAGTACCCGGCCGTGCTCAAGCCAGTCACCGGCTCCTGGGGGCGGCTGCTCGCCCGCGTGCATAACCGCGACAGCGCCGAAGCCATCCTGGAGCACCGCCAGACCCTGGGCGATTACAATCACCATATCTATTATGTGCAAGAATATGTGGACAAGCCCGGACGCGATATCCGCGCGTTCGTCGTCGGCGAGCGCACGATCGCGGCGATTTACCGCGAATCCAACCACTGGATCACGAATACGGCACGCGGCGGCCAAGCGAGCAACTGCCCGGTCACGGAGCGGCTGGACGAGATCTGCGTCCGGGCGGCGCAGGCTGTCGGCGGTGGCATCCTGGCGGTCGATTTGCTGGAAGACGCGACGGGCGCCTATGTCGTCAACGAAATCAACCACACGATGGAGTTCCGCAACAGCAGCGCGCCCACCGGCGTCAACATCGCGCAGGAAGTCATCGACTTCGTCATCGCGGAAACGCGGGTGACGGCATGATCCGCGCGGGCATTGTCGGCGCAAGCGGCTACACCGGCGGCGAACTGCTGCGCCTGCTGCATTTCCACCCCGCTGTCGAGGTGATGCAAATCACCAGCCGGGCGCAAGCGGGCCGTTTCGCCCACTTCGTCCACCCCAATCTACGCGGCATCAGCAATCTGCAATTCATTCATCCCGACGCGCTGGATGCCTGCGATTTGCTTTTCCTGGCACTGCCGCACGGCGCGACCGCCCGCCGCATCGAGCATTTCGCCAGCCTCGCGCCGAGACTCATCGACTTGTCCGCCGATTTCCGCCTGGATTGCGCCGCCACTTACGAAAAGTGGTATGGCGAGCCGCATCCAGCCCCGCGCTGGCTTGACCGCTTCGTCTATGGCTTGCCCGAAGTCCAGCGCGAGTCGCTGCGCGGCGCCAAGTTCGTCAGCGGCGTCGGCTGCAATGCGACGGCGGTGAATCTGGCGCTGCTGCCATTGCTTGAGGCGGGTGTTCTTGAGCGCGCCAGCATGGAGATCAAGGTGGGCTCTTCCGAAGGCGGCAACTCAGCCAACGCGGGCTCGCATCACCCGATTCGCAGCGGCGCAGTCCGCAGCTACAAAGCCACCGGCCACCGCCACCTGGCAGAAGCGCAAATGATACTGGGCGATAAGGCGCCGATCCATTTCGCCGTCACCGCCATCGAGATGGTGCGCGGCATTCATTTGCTGGCGCACTGCTACTTAAGCGAAACGCTGCGCGAGCGCGATGTCTGGCGGCTGTATCGCGGGCGCTACCGCGACGAGCCCTTTATTCGCCTGGTCAGCGGCAAAGCGGGCCTGCACCGTTACCCGGAGCCGCGAGTCGTCGCCGGCACGAATTATTGCGATATCGGCTTTGCGCTGGACGCGGACGGGCGGCATCTCGTCCTGATCGCCGCGCTGGACAACCTGGGCAAAGGCGCGGCTGGCAGCGCGGTCCAGGCGATGAACCTGATGTACGATTTTGACGAGAAGACGGGGCTCGAGTTCCCAGGCGTGTATCCATGAGCGCGAACGAGCTGCTGGCTGTCAAGCTGGGCGGCGGCGCGGGCCTGGACATGGAAGCGGCCTGCGACGACCTGGCGCGCGTGGCGGCGGAGCGTCGGCTGCTCGTCGTGCATGGCGTCAGCGCTGCCATGAACGCCCTCTGCGCCGAACTGGGCGTGGAAGCGCAGACTTTGACATCGCCCTCCGGGCACAGCTCGCGGTATACGCCGCCGGCCGTTCGCGACATCTATGTGCGTGCAGCCACCGAAGCGAACGCCAGCATCGTCGCGAGCCTGAGCCAGCGCGGGCTGGCAGCTGTCGGATTCGTCGGCGAGGATGTGGCTCTGCGCGCCAGGCGCAAGCGGGCGATCCGCGCGGTCGTCAAAGGCAGAGTCCGGATGGTGCGCGACGACCACAGCGGCTCGATCACGGGCGTCGACGCCGACTCGCTGCGGCCCGCGCTTGAAGCGGGGCAAGTTCCCGTGCTGCCGCCGATGGCAGCGAGCGCCGACGGCTTGCTCAATGTCGATGGCGATCGGGCGGCTGCTGCCGTGGCCGGCGCGCTGGGAGCGGCCACATTGGTCATCCTCAGCAATGTGCGCGGGCTCTACAGCGATTTCCCGGCTGAAGACTCGCTGGTCGCCGAAGTCGCGCGGTCGCAAATCGAGCAAGCGCTGGACTGGGCGCAGGGGCGGATGAAGCGCAAAGTCATCGCCGCCCAGGAAGCGCTGGAAGGCGGCGTTGGCGCGGTGATCATCGGTGACGGACGCGGCCAGGCCGCGGTTTCAGGCGCGCTTAATGGCGCAGGCACGAGGTTCGGCAGATGACAATGGACCCGCGAACGCTCTTTGACCTGGAAAACCGGCATGGCTCCGGCGCCTATGGCAAGCGGCCCACGGCCCTGGCGCGTGGAGAGGGCGTCTATGTTTGGGACGCTGCGGGACGCCGCTACCTGGACGCCACCAGCGGGCAAGGCGTCGCCGCTCTCGGGCACTGCCATCCAGCCGTCGTCGAGGCGGTCCATGCCCAAGCGCAAACCTTGATCACCAGCCACGAGTCCTTCTACAACGACCGGCGGGCGGAGCTCTACGCCTTGCTCGCCGAGATCACGCCAGCCGATCTCAATCGCTTTTTCTTGTGCAACAGCGGCGCCGAAGCGATTGAAGGCGCGCTCAAAGTCGCCAAGCTCTTGACGAACAGGGACGGCATTGTCGCCGCGAAACGGTCTTTTCATGGCCGCACGACCGGCGCCCTCTCGCTGACCTGGACGCCGAAGTACCGCATGCCTTTCCAAGCCTGGCTGCCCGATGTGGCTTATGTCGCTTACAACGATATCGAAGCGGCGCGCGCCGCCATCGACGAGACGACAGCGGCAGTGGTCGTCGAGCCGATTCAGGGTGAAGGCGGCCTGCACCCGGCCGATGAAACTTACCTGCAAGCCCTGCGTCAACTCTGCGACGCGAGCGGCGCCATGCTGGTCGTGGACGAGATTCAAACCGGCTTTGGGCGCACGGGCCAGTGGTTCGGCTTCCAGCAGGCCAGCGTCCTGCCAGACATCGTCGCTCTGGGCAAGGCGATCGCCGGCGGCATTCCAATGGGCGCGGTCTGCTGGCGCGATGCCCATGGCGCGATCGGCCGGGCGACGCATGGCAGCACCTTTGGCGGCAATCCGCTGGCTTGCGCGGCCGCCATCGCCGCCATCAGCGCGATTCGCGACTTGAATCTTGTGGAGGCGGCCCGCGTCAACGGCGCTTGGGCGCTGGACAAGCTGGCAAGCCTGGAATTGCGGCGCGCGCGCGAAGTCCGTGGACGCGGCTTGATGATCGGAATTGAACTGCGCGGCCGGGTCACCCCCGTCTTGAAGGCGCTGCAAGAACGCGGCGTGCTGGCGCTGCCGGCCGGCTTGACCACCCTGCGCCTGCTGCCGCCCCTGATCATCAGCCGAGAGCAACTCTCCACCGTTATCGACGCAATCAGCCAAGTCCTGGAATGATCATGGCCGGGCTTTCCCTCGCCGAAGCGCTGCTGCGCGATCTGGTCGCCATCCCCAGCCCCTCCCGCCACGAGTCCGAAGCCGCCGCGTTCCTGGCGCGCTGGATGCGGGAACAGGCTTTCGACGAGGCTTTTGTAGACGCGGCCGGTAACGCGGTTGGCCTCAAGGGGCGCGGTCCGCGCACGATTGTCCTGCTGGGCCACATCGACACATTTGCCGGCTTTCCACCGGTCCGCGTCGATGGCAGGACGCTGTACGGGCGCGGCGCAGTCGACGCCAAAGGACCGCTCTGCGCCTTCGCGGCAGCTGCGTCGCAAGCGGAGCTCGCGGCCGACCTGCGCGTCATCGTCATCGGCGCGGTGGAGGAAGAAGCCGCCACCAGCCGGGGCGCGCGTTATGCTTTGAGCCAGTATCAGCCCGATTTCTGCGTCATTGGCGAGCCCTCGCGCTGGGACCGCATCACCCTGGGCTACAAAGGGCGCCTATTGCTGGATTGGCGCTGGGAAGGCGGCACGACGCACAGCGCCGGCGACGAGCCCAGCCCGGCCGAGCGCGCCGTCGAGTTTTGGAGCGGCGTCCAGGCGCATTGCGAAGAGCGCAACCGCGGCGTCAACTCGATCTTCGCCCGGCTTGACGCCAGCCTGCGCGACATCAATACGCGACAAGCGGGGCTGATGGGCGTCGCCGAGATGACCATCGGCTTTCGGCTGCCACCCGGCGTCGACCCCGACGAGCTTCGGCGTCTTTTCCTGGCGAGGGACGGCGCGCAAATCACCGACCGTGGCGCGGAGCTGGCTTTCACCGCAGACCGCAACAGCGCCCTCAGCCGGCACTTCCGCCGCGCCATCCGCGCTAACGAGGGCCTGCCGCGCTTCGTCTACAAGACCGGCACATCCGACATGAACATCGTCGGTCCCGGCTGGGGCTGCCCCATCGTCGCTTATGGACCGGGCGATTCCGCGCTGGATCACACCCCCGACGAGCGCATCGACCTGGACGAGTACCTGCGCTCAATCCAGGTGCTGCGCGCCCTGCTCGCCAACATTTGAGCCTTGCGCCAGCCTTGCCACAGAGACTCGCTGAGTTTCGGAAGTCTAGGCTGCCGGATAAGCGCTGTGGCGCCGATTCGCGGATCAATCGGTCGCGGCGACCGCGCTGCCCGGCCCCGCTGCGGATGAGCCGCGCGGATCCCGCATGGGCACGGTGTAGACCCACACGGACAGCAGTCCCGCCAAGGCGAAGATGCCGAAAGTCAGCTCAAAGTTGACGGCGTCCACCAGCCAGCCGCCGATGATGGGCGCGAAGACGGTGACCGGCGCGATCAAAGTGTTCGCCATGCCAATGTAATAGGGCCGCTCCGGCACCGAGCTGAATTGCACGGTGATGGTCATAATGGTCGACCACTGGGCGGAATTGACGAAGCCCGTCAGCGCGAAGACCAGGGTGAAAGCGACGGTGCTGGTGGCGCTCAAGGCGATGCCGATGGAGATGACGGTCAGCAGGTTTGCGGCGATCAAGACGCGGCGATGCCCCCAGCGGTCGCCGATCCAGCCGACGAACGAGCTGCTCAAGGTGTTGGAGACGAGCAGCACGCTGGCGAGGGCGCCGGCGAACTCGGGCGACATGTCGAAGCGGCGAATGCCGAAGATCGTGTAGAAAGAGATGACGGTCAGGCTGAGGGCGGTCAGAGCGCGGGCGACGAGGAACCAGCGAAAATTGTGATCCTGGCGCAAGATCTGGCGCAGGCGGCTGCCGTATCCGCGCCAATTCAGCGGCTGGACGACATCGCGGGGCGCGCTGGCTGGCTCGTAAGTCAAGGCGAGGAAGACGAAGGACAGCAGCAGGCTGATGCCGGTAATGAAGAAGAGCAGCGAGAAACTCTTCGGAAAAGCCAGCCGGTCGAGGATTACGCTGGCGAGCAAGGCGCCGCCCGCCCCGAAGAGATTGACGCAGGCCGACTGAATGCCGAAGAAGGCGCCCAGCCGATGCGCCGGCATGATTTTGCTGATCATGCTCTGCCAGGCGGTGCCGGTCAAGCCGCCGCCCAAGGACTGGATGCCGAGCAGCAGCAGGGTAGCGAGCAGCGCCGCCTCCGCGCCGATGGTCGGGAGCATAATGGCGACCAGCGCCAAGCCGAAATAAGGCACGCGCTCCACCAGGGTCATCGCCAGCACCATGGGTTTGTAGCGCCACAGGCCGGCGACATAATTCGCCGTGAGCAGCTGGGGCAGCTGCCAGCCGATGTGAAAGAGCGTGGCGACGAAGCCAATCAGCGCGGTCGATTCCGTGAGGTAAGAGAGGAAGAGCGGCACGATGGTGACATACGAGGCCAAGCCCATGATGCCGAAGCCGAAGAGGCTGCCGTCCATGATGTTGACGATGCTGTTGTGGCGCAGCTTGGCTTGCAGGTCCGGCGGGAGCATGGGCGGTGTCTGTCGCGCGCGGGCAAGGCGGCGATTGTAGCAGAGAACAGGAGAAGAAACATTGGCTGCGTCTCTACGACGTCAAGGAGAGCCTACATGAGTTTCTTGCGGATAAGATCTAGGTCAAGATCGAACACGATCCATGGCGTCGCCAAAAGAGATAGAGCCGTCCTCCAATTGTGAGATTACGTCGTCAATCTGGTCAACTGAAAACGTATCCCGCAACTTGATCTCGCAGTTAACGTCCAAGCGTTTCAAGACTGCGTTCATGTCGCTGATTATCGAATCCCGCAGTACCGCTAACGCCTTATGGAACTTGGCCTGACGGTAGAAATGATAATATTCGGTGACATGCTCGGGGGTCCATGACCGTCCGATCCAGCCCCAATCTTTCATTGCCTTGCCCAACTCCCGGAATTGGGTTCTAGAGTAATCCTTCTGACGAAAGGCCGGTTCATGTTTCAGACGAGACCAACCCTCCTCCACGAATGGCGGTACAATTTTGCTCACCTCTTGCAAGGTGCTGATTCGGGTACGCTGATCCCGTGCTGTACCTAGTTTCTGAGGCAGCCTGAACACGCAGGCTTGACTGGCCGGAAGATTTACTTCGCATGAAGACCGCCGTCCATCAATTTCTCGCCGGTAACGCTGCCGTATTCGATTTCCTTTATCGGTGACCTCACCGGTAATCCACAACAGCGTAGACAACGAGTCGGGACCCGAATCTCCAACGCGTCTCTTTCCGATCTCCCAGAAACTCTCACCAGAGAGCGCCAAATCACAGCCGACCCTCCCTATGAAAGCAGCCAATACACCCGACAAGTCTCGTGGCCGCAACTCTCCGATATTCCTCGAAAGGCGCATCGGCTCAGAGAATAGCATCAACACCTGTTGAACACGACGGTCAGTATATGGCTGAACTTGAAGTCGATTATCTTCTAAGCCTCCAGGGGACGGATGAATCAGATAAATTCGTATGTCTTGCATAAACAAGTGCACATAGATCCCATTATGCACACTTGATTGTTTTGCCATTTCAAATGGCGATTTCGTCTCACGCTCAATTTTCATCGATAATGTCCTCGTCAAGCTCAAAGACAAAGCCATGCTGCGCCTCAAATTCGGCCTGGTGTCGCACTAGCTCCTTCACATCCGACATTCGCAAGGCATTAGACCGATCTAGTTCAAGTTCGTCTGCCAAAAATACATCGAGAAATACATCCTCAGGATCAAACAATGCCACACCGAATGGTAGGTCGCCGCCAGTCAGCGCGCGGATGCATAGGCTTGGATGCAATGTAACTTCTGTCTCTATCCAAATCGGGGCTGCGCCACGATCCAATAGCTTTGAAGGCAAATCCGCAATCAACGTGTCAAAGTTTTGCTTCCAACTGTTACGCAACATTGACCGTCCAGACAACAAATGCACTCTCTTTGCTGCATCAGTCAGTTGAATTTCAGCAGCGAAGTTCCCCTGGAACTCCGGGGCGCCAATTAGCCTTCGCCAGAAATCGACGCAGGACTGCCAGAGAGCCGGTTCCTGATGGTATTCGCTCAGCAGGTAGGTGAAGCCACTTAGCGCAAGCAACTCGAGAGTGGGTTCGGCAACCGACACCAAATCCCCCGGATACTGCAGGGCCGAGCTCTTGGTTCCAAGTGATTCGCGAACGCATACATTACCTACAATGTATCTACCAAATAGGTCCCCACAAAGTTCTACATCGTTTGACATGAGACCCTCAAAATAGGCGTTTGCAAGCGCCGTTACGACATGTCCTAGCTGGTCAGGAACTTCGTCCCACTCCTCATAGGTGTCAGTTGCGAAATATTGCACGAGTTTGGCAAGGTTTAGGTGTAGCTGTCGCTCGAGTGCATGGATTTCCGCGTTGACAGCGTTCTGCTCGATCTTGGGACCAGCTAAGGCTTCCATCACACGGTTTTGCTCTACTATCTCCATTCTCTCGTAAATCGCGCTCGCGTGGAACCTCAGCTTATGGAAGTACTCGAGTCCATCAAGAGTCGTCATTATGGCGCCCCGATACAACCCCGCATTGGTCAACTTGTCCGGCCAATCTACATAAAAGCTCTTTCCAAGGCCGATTAATTCTTTCAGCTGCGTATCGAGCATCTCAGCGATCGGCTGCAGAGCGAGCTGGGACAGGTACCACTCTGGCGACACAATCTCACCCTCGACGTCAATCTCAAATCGTAGACGATCACGCAAGTATTCCATCTGGGCTAAGGTGAATGGTGGCATATCACCAGAATAGACATCGTCTTCAGTTTGCCAGTCAAGACTCCTGACCCGATGCATATAGCTAGAAGGGTCCAATGCACGAAGTTCATTGAAGAAGCTCAACAGGATGTGCTTTGCAAGCATATTTAGTTCAGCAATCGCTTGCAAACGATCTAGCTGGTCTTCTTTGCTAAGCTCCTTGTCGGATCGGAAACCATGCTGCTCCATTGAAGTGCGAAGCGAGCGAAAAGATTCTGTGACGATCCCCAGTTGGCATCCGGCGCCGAGCCTTTCAAACAGAAGGCGACTGATGTCCAAGATCCGATATGCGACTGGCCAGTCTTGCTCAAGCACAGTTCGCTCAAAGCATTGTTCCAGCAAGCCGACTAATGACTTCTCAAGCCAATCACTGTCACGGACTGAGTCCGGCATCAGTCCAATCGCGCTATTCAATGCGACTTGCAGATCGGTGATGCCGGCCAAGTACCAGTCTTTGTGCTGAACAGTCTCGCGATACCAGTTGCTTGATGTTGGGATCGAACGCTTGCGGCGCTGATATTCAGGAAGGAAACTGAACACCACAGTTAGCAGGGCGCACAAAGAGTCGCGGCGAAAGTTTCTCTTGTCCGCGGCAATTCTAGTCAACGCATGAAGCTTATCTAGCTCTGCCGCTGCAACATTGGCTCTATGACGTTGAACTCTCGCATCAAAAGCCAAGGGACGGTCGGCGGTGACCTCGCTCGACGCTGCGGCCAAGCTATCAATCGCAGTGTGCGCCAAATGGGTAGGATCGAAAAAGAACAGCGTACGTCGTGCGACAAACGCAAAAATGGGCACGATGGCAGTGCCGCCAGCGACGACAGCGAGCAACGACGACTTTGCGCGAATGCCCAATCCCGCGCCACAGCCTAGCGTAACAAGCGTAAAGACGACGAAGTTTGTAAGCGCTAACAGGGCAGCACGGTTTTGCGGCTCGTCGATTAGGAGTCTGCGCACATTCTCGGGGTATTCGGAGTAGAGCCTTCCAATTACAGTGTTGAAGTTGCTGAAGTAGAGCGTCAGAAAAAGTCCAGCTGCCGTAAGCACAACCGCGAGCAGACTGTCGTATGCCGCCGCTGACTCCGGTTTGATTTCGTCCAAAATGTTCACGAAAGTTTCAGGCTCGACGCCGAACGGCAACTTTGTGGCCAATGCCAGAATAATTGCAAATATCGCGCCTGGCACTGTCGAACTCGAAGACGTCCGTATTAGTCTCCAGACGGCGGCGATAGTCGAGGTATGAGCAGAGATTCCCGCCCTAAAGTTGACCGCCCGCAGTTCTAGACCGAATCTGAGGTTTTCCCAGAACCTCTTAAGCTGCCAGTACCATTGCGTCTCTAAGAGCCGGAGGCGCAGTATCTGTAGACGGTTACGGAACATATAGCAAATCACCCTAGCAGTCTTTGGATGACGGAAACTCTAACGCTCGACACCTTTGCGAATTGAGAAACTAAACATACTACAGCTTAGCACAAATGTTTAGCGATTTGAAGCGACGAAGTTTGCATTTGCTGGTCGAAACGTCGGATATGCGACTATACTTGGTGCGGACCAACCTAACATTGCGGAGTTCCCATGCTTGCCACCGTCAACACCTGCGCCGTCATCGGCCTGGAAGGGCACATCGTCGAAGTCCAGACCGACTTCAACCCCCGCGCCGCCCTGCCCAGTTTTCACCTGGTTGGCTTGCCCGGCGCCGCCGTCCGCGAAAGCAAAGACCGCGCCCGCTCCGCCATTCGCAACAGCGGCCTGCGCTTCCCCAACAAAGCCTATGTCGTCAACCTCTCGCCGGCCGATATCCAGAAGCACGGTCCTTCCTACGACCTGGCAATCGCCATCGGCGTACTCGCCGCCACCGACCAGATCCCGCTCCACGCCCTGGACAACGCCATGTTCATCGGCGAGCTGTCGCTGGACGGCGGCATTCGCCATGTCAAAGGCGTGCTTTCCATGGCGCACACGGCCATGCAGCAGGGCCTGGACACGGTCTTCGTGCCCGAGGACGACGCCGCCGAAGCCGCCTTGATTGAAGACATCCGCATCATCCCGGTGCGCTCCCTGGGGCAGCTGGTCGAGCATCTGTATCAGCTGAACCCGATCAAAGCTTTCGAGAGCGACCCGAGCCAGACGCGCGACGATCCGGTAGATATGGACGGCCTGGTCGATTTCGCCGATGTCCGCGGTCAAGAAGCGGTCAAGCGCGCCCTGGAGGTGGCGGCGGCGGGCAATCACAACCTGCTGATGTCTGGACCGCCCGGCGCCGGCAAGAGCCTGCTTGCGCGAGCCATGTCCGGCATCTTGCCGTCGATGACTTTTCAGGAAGCGCTGGAAGTCACCCGCATTTACTCGATCACGGACATGCTGCCGGCGGGCAATCCCTTGGCGCGTCAACGGCCTTTCCGCGCGCCGCATCACACGATTTCGCAAGTGGGGCTGGTCGGCGGCGGCTCCATTCCCAGGCCGGGCGAGATCAGCCTGGCGCATCGCGGTGTGCTCTTCCTGGACGAAATCAACGAGCTGCCGAGCCGGGCGCTGGAGGTGATGCGACAGCCTATCGAAGACCGGCTGGTCACCATCAGTCGCGCTCGCGGCAGCCTGACCTTCCCCGCCAATTTCTTGCTGGTCGGCGCGCGCAACCCCTGCCCCTGCGGCTTCTACGGCGACATGACGCGGGCTTGCAGCTGCACGCCCAACATCGTCAAGCGCTATCAATCGCGCATATCTGGCCCGATTCTGGATCGCATCGACATCCATATCAGCGTGCCGCGGGTCGACCATGACAAGCTGCTCAGCCAGCCCAGAGCCGAATCTTCGCAGGAGATTCGCCGCCGCGTCGAGTTTGCGCGCAAACGCCAGACCGAGCGCTTCGCCGACTTCCCCAAGATCTTCGCCAATGGCGACATGACCGTCGGCGAAATCGACGAATTCTGCCAGCTCGACGCCGAGCCGAAGCAGCTGCTTTCGCTGGCGGTCAAGCGATATCAGTTGAGCGCCCGCAGCTATCATCGCGTGCTCAAGCTCAGCCGCACCGTCGCCGACCTGGAGGCAGCCGACGAGATCCAGACGCATCATGTATCCGAGGCCCTTCAATATCGGTCGGAAGACCAGCAGCCCGAATAAGCGCGCCGCCCGCCCTGAACTGGAATCCGCCGCCAATTTGGACTATAGTTGCCAGTATCGAGCGGCAGGCGGGAGAGCGACAAGCGATGGCTGGCAAGTCCACCCTGAGCCAGGACATCCACGCGCTGGGCAACTGCCTCGGCGTCATCATCCAGGAACAATGCGGCATGCAGGCTTACGAGCTGGTCGAAGAGATCCGCCTGATGTCCAAAGCGCGCCGCGATGGAGACGCCGCCGCCGCCTTTGACCTGGCGGATCGGCTGGAGAATCTGCCGCTCGATTCCAAGAATGTCCTCATCAAAGCCTTTTCCAATTACTTTCAGCTCATCAACATCGCAGAGGATTTGCAGCGCATCCGCGTCATTCGCGAGCGCGAAGCCAGGGGCGCGCTAAAGGAATCCATCGTCCATGCCATCGGCGCCCTGCGGCAGAGCGGCAAAACAGCCGACCAGGCGCGAGCCCTGCTGCAGCAGACGCGTTTGCGGCTCGTCTTGACGGCGCACCCCTCAGAAGCCAAACGCCAGGAGATCCTCATCAAGCTGCGGCACATCGCCCAGCTGATGGAAACCCGCGATCGCGTCGATCTGCTGCCCCGGGAAGCGCGCCGCTGGGACAGCCAGCTGGCGGAACAAGTCGAGGAACTCTGGCAGACGCGTCAGGTGCGCGCCTCCAAGAAACAAGTCTCCGACGAAGTCGATTTCGGCATCTATTTCATCCGCTCGGTCATCCTCGATGTCGTCATTGACATTTACGAAGATTTGCAGCGCGCTCTGGAACGGCACTATCCGAACGAAGACTGGTCGGAGCTGCCGCCAGTGCTGCGCTACGCCTCCTGGATTGGCGGCGACCGCGATGGCAACCCCAATGTCACCACCGATGTGACCCTGCAGACGGTGGCCACGCTGCGGCGGACGGCTCGCGCGATTTACCTGGAAGAGCTGGAGCGCCTGGCGCGGCGCTTGACCCAGGACAGCGACCAGCTGGGCGCTTCCGACGAGCTGGCGGCCGCGGTGGCCTGCGAATCGGCCGGCTCCTCCGCTTTCCCGGGCGAGCTCTACCGTCAAAAGCTGGCGATTGTCAAAGCGAAGCTGGAGTCGGACGCCTACCGTTCCAGCCGGGATTTCCTGGGCGATCTGCTGCAAATCCAGCGCAGCCTCCAGGCGCATCGCGGCGGGCGATCAGCCATGGGCGCGGTCCAGCGACTGGTGCGCAAGGCGCGGCTCTTTGGCTTGCATCTCGTGCCCCTGGAAGTGCGCGAAGACGCCAGCCTGCACGCCGAAGCCCTCGCGGAGATCTTCGCCCGGTACGATATCGCGCCGGATTATTCCGCCCTCGACGAAGACAAGAAGCAAGCCCTGCTCACGGCCGAGATCCGCGGCAAGCGCCCGCTCTTCCCGGCCGAGATCGGCGTCTTCAGCGAGACGACGCAGCGCATCATCGGCACCTGGCGCATGATCGCTGAAGCCCATGCCCGCTACGATTCCATTGTCATCGACACCGTCATCGCCAGCATGACCAAGCAGCCCAGCGATGTCCTGGCGATGCTGCTCTTCGCGCGCGAGGTCGGCATCGACGAAGATGTCTACATCGTCCCGCTTTTCGAGACGATCGACGACCTCTACCATTCGCCCCGGATCATGAGGCGGCTCTTCGAAAACGCCGAGTATCGCAAACATCTGAAAGCGCGCTCCGGCAAACGCGGCTTGCGCCAGCAGGTCATGATCGGCTATTCGGACAGCAGCAAAGACGGCGGCTACCTGGCCTCCAACTGGAATCTCTACAACGCCCAGCGCATCCTGACGCGCACCTGCGTCGAGAAAGGCGTCTCGCTGGAGCTCTTCCATGGGCGCGGCGGCAGCATTGGCCGCGGCGGCGGACCCACCAATCGCGCGATTCTGTCGCAACCGCCGGAGTCGCTGCGCGGCGGCGTCAAGATCACCGAACAGGGCGAGGTCATCGCCTACCGTTACAGCAACCGCGGCATCGGCCACCGACATCTCAACCAGGTCATGAACGCCGTGCTGCTCGGCATGGGCATGCAAGAACAGCGGCATGTGCCCGCCCGCTATTACGCGGCCATGGCGAAACTCTCCGAGCACAGTCGCCTGCGGTATCGCGGCTTCGTCTACGAGAGCGACGGCTTCCTCGATTATTGGCAGCAGGCGACGCCCATCCGCGAATTGGCGAGGATGCAAATCAGCTCTCGCCCAGCCAAGCGCCAAGCCAAAGGCGGTTTTTCCGCCATGCGCGCCATCCCCTGGATGTTCAGCTGGATGCAGAGCCGCGCCATCGTGCCCAGCTGGTTCGGCATCGGCAGCGCCTTCCAGAGTTTCGCCACCGACGAGCCCGACGGCCTGGCGCAGCTGCGCGAGATGTACCGCAGCTGGTCCTTCTTCCGCGCCCTCATCGACAACGCCCAGCTGGATGTGGCGAAAGCCGACATGGGCATCACCGAGCTCTACGCGTCCCTGGTCGAGCCGCCGGAGCTGCGCGAGCGCTTCTTCGGCTGGATTCGCGACGAACATGCCCTCAGCAGCCAAATGATCCTGCAAGTTACGCAGCGCGACGAGCTGCTGGCGAACATGTCCGCCATCAAGACTTCCATCCAGCGGCGCAACCCTTATGTCGACCCGCTCAACTTCATGCAGGTTGCCCTGCTGCGGGCGCTGCGGCAGCTGGACGAAGACAGCGAAGACTGGCGCCCGGTGCTGGACGCGACCCTGGCTACCATCAACGGCATCGCGGCCGGCATGAAGACCACCGGCTAATCCGCGGCAGCCTTCCCCGCCCAGTGCCCGCTTTCAAAGCGCTGAATCTCGATGCGGTAGCCGTCAGGGTCGCGCAGAAAAAAGTGCGTGATGGCGTAATCCGGGTTGTAGCGCGGCGCATGCTCGCATTGCCAGCCCGCTGCCTCGATGCGCCGATGCCACGCTTCGACAGCTGGCGTGACCAAGGTGAATATCAGGCTCCTGGTTTCCGCTTCGGCGTCGCTTTGACAAATGCCGAGATAGGCCTCCGACCCGGCGACGCGGTAGATGCGGCAGGCGCCTTGATCCAGGGCCAGTTCAAAGCCGAGCAAGTCCTCGTAGAAGCGCGCCGACGCCGCCAGATCGCGGGCGTACAAGAATGTGATCTGCGATTCAATCGCGGGCAGCTTCATGACGATTCTTCCCCTTCGGGCACGACGGCTGGATCGCCCAGGTATTCGAGCCGCGTCGCTTCGGTCCGCGCGAATTGCTCTTTGCTCAGCCGCGTCCAGAACAGCGCCGGATCGGCAATGCGCCCGTCGCCCGCGGCCGCATAGCTGCGCAAGAGCGAGAAAAAGGCGTCGTCGCCGATGTCGACGCGCAAATTGTGCAGCATCTGCACGCCGCGCAGGTAAACCGCGTTGATGTATTGCCGGGCGGTGGAGAATTCATAGACGGCGCTGTCGACTTTGCCCTGGGGGAAGAAGCCGGCGACGCGGAAAGACCACCACCAATTCTTCTCGGCCGGGTAATGCTTCTCGATGAAGAGGTATTCGCTGTAAGTCGCCAGCGCTTCATCCAGCCAGGGGCTCAAGGCGGCGTCGCTGCCCACCCGCGCGTACCACCATTGATGCGCGATCTCGTGCACGGTAATGAGAGTCAGATAATTCTTGCGCGTGCCATCGAAGTGGTAAAACCAGGCGCCGCCGACGAAAACCAGGCCCGTGAACTCCATGCCGTCCGGGAAGTCTCCCTGGACGATGACGAAACGGTCGCGGCGATACTTGCCGAAGGTCGCGCCGAAATGCTGAAAAGCTTTTGCGGATTCGTCCAGGACGTGAGCGGCGCCGTCCAGTACGACGCCGTCGGCAGGGATGCGCGCGTCGGCGAAGCTGTAGACTTCCAGGGTGGCGCCATCCGCCAGCCGCGCCTCCGAAACGACCCACTCGTCGCTCAGGCTCAGCGCGAAGTCCCGCGAATTCTCCAGCTCGATTCGCCAGGAGCCATTGTCAAGCCGGCGCGAATCGCCGGGCGCGGCCAAGGTCAGCGATTCATCCATGCGCGCCAGCCGAACCCGCACTGTCCAATCCGCCACCTCGTGCACCACTTGCTCGCCGATGCCGACGGGCTGGTGAATTCGCCAGGCGCCGTTCACGCGAGCCGCCACCGTCGGCAAAAAGTGCCCGAGATTGAGCTGCCGCGCCGAATAGCCGAAGAAGCCGCGATACGCGCGCAAGCCGTCGCGGATCTCGGCCGGGCGCAGCTCGAAGCGCAGATCAATCTCCAGATAACAGCCGGGCAGGAGCGCTTCCGCCAGCGCCACATCGAGCCGATTCAGGGCAAGGGCATGCTCGGCCGGCGCGCCATTGACAGCGAGCTCGCGCAGATAAAAGCTGTCTCGCCACTGGTTTGCCTGGGCGTCCAGCACGAGCGCGTCGAGGGGCTGCGATCCGCGATTGTAGAATCGGATGACCTGGTCCACTTGCGCCGTCTTGGCGTCGTAATCAATCGTCAGCTTCGCGTCGATTTGGCGAGCCGGTCGCCCGATGTCGTCGCCGCCGCAGCGCGATGGCAGCTGCGTGGCTGCTTCTGGAGCGCTGGCTGGCTGGCTGGATGTCGGCTGGAGCGGAGTTCGCGTCGGCCTGGAGCTGGCCGCGGTCGCGTCGATGCGCAGGCCGCCGTCGCTGGCTGCCACCTTGGCGCCACCGGGAGCGGCAGCCAAATTGCAGCCGGCGAGCGACGCCGTGATAAGCAGGCACAGCGCAAGACGGGTCAGCATAGCCAAAATCATACTCGCGCAAGGGCGGCGCAACAATGGAGTTTCTGGTTCTCAGCCGCCGAAGCGCCCTCGATGCTGTGTTATATTTGTCCCTGCGAAGCGACGCGATTGCCAAGGCGAGGGGATGCGCCGTGATCGACAGCAGCAAGATAATCGCCATAACGCGGCTCACGCGCTGGCGAGAGCATGTGCCCTTCACAATCCCGCTGACGATAATTGGCGGCTTGCTGGCGGCCGAGCCCCAGGCGATTGCCGTCGACTGGCGGCTCTTCGCGGTCCTGGCGGCGAATATCTTGTCGATGTGTTTCGCCTTCATGCTGAACAACATTGAGGACGCGCCCGACGACGCCCTCGACCCGCAGAAGAAACAAGGCAATGTCATCAGCGCGGGCCTGCTCACTCGCCGCGAGGGCAGCGCGACGACTTTTGCCGTCTTCGTTCTGGCGCTGCTGCTGTATGTCGCGGTGGGCGGGCTGGCCTTGCTGGCGGGCGGGTTGACGCTGGCGCTCTGCTACCTGTATTCCGCCCATCCCATCCGCCTCAAAGCGCGGCCCCTTAGCGATGTGGTTTCCCACGCGTTGATGCTCAGCGGGCTGCTGGTGGCGATTGGCTTTTTCACTTATGGCAGCGAGCCGGGCGCCGCCTGGCTGGTCATCGCCGCCGCCAGCCTCTTCTCGGCTTACGGGCAATTCTATAATCAGGCGGTCGATTACGAGGTCGATAAAGAAGCGGGCTTGCGCAACACCGCCGTGCTGCTGGGCAAGGGAGCAACCGCTTTCCTGGGCCATCTGTCCATCGCGCTCGCTTTCGCCTGCATGCTGGCCGCCATCGCCGAGGCGCTCTTTCCTGTGTGGCTGGGCACGATCCTCGTCATTGGCGTGATCACGACCGTCATCTTCCCCTGGGAATACGACATGCGCGGCAACCTGGCGCGGGACGGCGGCAATGTGCAGCGGCCGGGCTTGATCGTCGCCAACCTGCTGGCGCTGGCCTGGCTGGCCGCCAACATGGGCGCGCTCGTCATCGGCTGAGGTCAACCGCGGCGCGATGTGCTACACTAGGGGCATCGCAGGGCAACTCAAGCGGCGGACCATGGCGGAGCTCCACCAGATCCTGTTCAATATGCATATTCTGTATTCCTTGGCGCTGGGCGTCTGGGCGGTCTACACCTTCAGCCGGCGCGAGGCGATCTCCGGTCACTTTTGGGGGGCCGCGCTGACATACGCCTTGCTGGCGGGCCTCACGCTCCTGGTCGGCGTCGTGATGCTGCTCGCTGGCATGCAGCCGCGCTCCGGGCGGGTTGTCGTCTATGTGCTCTACATGCTCTGGCTGGCGATCATCATGCCCGGCTTGTTCAGCTTGATGAGCGGCCGCGACGACAGCCGCGCCGCCCTCGCCTACGCTTTGCTGGCTTTCTTCAACTTCAGCACATCCCTCAGCATGCTGCAGCGCGAGCTGGTCGGTCCCTGGGCGACCTTGCCATAGGCGCGAGCGAGCGAGGTCATGGCGCGGCCAGAATTATTCATAGAGGCGCAATCGCGACCCACAATCGACCTGGACGACGGCCTGAGTCCAGCCTGTTTGGCTTTGCTGCGCCGGGTGATGGAATTGGCTTGCGAAAGCCAGCAGAGCCTCTACCTCGCTGGCGGCACGGCGCGCGACATCTTGCTGCGCCTGCCCCACCACGACCTGGACCTTGTCACTGAAGGCGATGCCATCGCCTTGGCGCGTGCCTGCCAGCGGCGCTACGGCGGCTCGGTCCTGGCCCACGGGGCCTTTGGCACAGCCAAGTGGACTCTGGACGAAGCGGTCGCGCGAAGCATGGATCTGGCGCCGGACGCGATTCCCGGGTCGCTGGACTTCGCGGCGGCCCGCAGTGAGACTTACCGGCGGCCGGGCGCGCTGCCCACAGCCGGCCCCGGCGACATTCGGGCGGATATGCGACGGCGCGATTTCAGCATTAACGCCTTGGCCATCCAGCTGCGCCCCAGCGAAGGCGAGGGAGAGCTGCTCGATCTTTGCGGTGGCCTGGATGATCTGCGCGCCGGCGAAATTCGCGTCTTGCATGAAGGCAGCTTCCTCGACGACCCGACGCGGATCCTGCGGGCGCTGCGCTATGCGACCCGGCTGAATTTCAGGCTGGAAGCGGGCACGGAGACGCTGCTTCACGCGGCGATCGAGGCGCTTGGGCGCTTGACCGGGACGCGGCTGCGCAACGAAATCGACCACATCCTCACGGAAGCCGAGCCCGCCCGGATTCTGACCCGGCTGGAGAGCATCGGCGCGCTATCCGCCATCCACCCGGGCCTGCGCCTCCAGCCACAAGTCGACGCTATTTTCGCGCGCGCGAAATTGCGGCGGCCGCCCTGGCAGCGGGGCGCGATTGACGAGCGGGCGCTGGGCTGGCACATTCTGCTGAGCGGGATCGACGGCGCGACTGTCGGCTCAATTGCGGAATGCTTGAGCTTTACCAAGGGGCTGCGCGCTTCTCTGCTAGCGGCTGCAAACCTTGGGGAGAACCTGAGCTTGCTTGGCCTCAGCTCCGCCCGCCCCAGCCAGCTGACGCGGATCCTGGACGGCATGCCGGCCCTGGCCTTGCATTGGGCATGGCTCTGCCTGACAGAACAACCAACTGCCCAAGCGAATCTGGAGCGCTACATGGACCGCTGGCGCGCGCTGTTGCCCGCGACCACGGGGCGCGATTTGCAAATTCATGGTTTGACGCCCGGGCCGGCCTACAAGCGCATCCTGGGGCGCCTGCGCGACGCCTGGCTGGATGGCGAGCTGGCTTCCACCGCCGACGAGCGGGCGCTCTTAAAGGCACTGCTGACAAATGAGAGACTTTCCGCGGACGCGACTTGCCGCTGAACCCAGGAGGCTGCGAGCATGGACAATGTGACGATCGGCTTGGCGCTGGCGGCGGGCATCCTCTCCTTCATTTCGCCCTGTGTGCTGCCGCTGGTGCCGGCCTACATCGGCTACATGGGCGGCCGCCTGACGCACGACATCAGCCGGCAAGGCGACAGCAGCGCGGGCGGGCTGGCATTTCGGCTGCGCCTGCTGCTGCATGGAATCGCCTTCGTTCTCGGCTTCACGGCAGTCTTCGTCTTGATCGGCTTGCTGACGACCGCGCTCTCCAGTCTGGCGGGCGCCTATGTGAGCGTCTTCACCGAGATTCTGGGGCGGGTCGGCGGCCTGGTCATCATCTTTTTCGGATTCCAGTTCATGGGGGTCATGCCGCGGCTCTTCTCTTGGCTGCGCAAGAAAAACCAGCTCAGGCTGCTCGACAATGTCTTGTTCAGCATTGGCGTCGCGCTGGCGGCCAGCCTTGCCCTATATTGGTGCGTTCTGGAAAACGCGGTCGTCGCCCTGCCCTTGATCGCCGCTTTGCTGGCGCTGATGTTCGTCAAGGGCGCCTTCAGCGAGCCGCAAGTCTTCTGGCAGAGCCGGCTCGACCGGCTGGAGTCGCTGCTGTACTCCGACACGCGAGCCGAAATTGGCGCGCAGGACCGGGGCGGGCTGTTCGGGTCCGCTTTCATGGGCATGGTCTTCTCGGCTGGCTGGACGCCCTGCATCGGTCCCCTTCTCGGCACGATCCTGACCGTCGCGGCGACGACCGGCGCCAGCACTGGCGACATCGCCCAGGGCATGCTGCTGCTGGCCGCCTATTCCATCGGCCTGGGCATCCCCTTCGTCATCACCGCCCTGCTGCTCAACAGCGCCCAAGGCCTCTTGCGCCGGCTCGGCCGACACATGCGCAAGATTGAGCTGTTCAGCGGCTCGCTGCTGGTGCTCATCGGCATCCTGGTCGCCAGCGGACAGCTGCAAAGCCTCAGCCGCGCCTTTTCGCGGGGCGAATTCGCCGATTTCACTTTTCGCGTGGAAGAATGCGGCGTCGGCTTCCTGAATGGCGAAATGCGCTTCAGCCACCTGGGCGCCTGCCTCCGTGGCCAGCTCGCGCCGGTCGCGCTAAATCAAAGCGCCGGCGGACTTTTCAGCGCGGACTCGCCCGTCCAGGAATTCCTCTTCCAGGCCGATGCCGGGCGCCGCATCGATGTGGAGCTGCGCGGCATCAACGCGCCGCCGCCAGACATGGAGCTGCGCCTCTTTGGGCCCGGCGACTTCATGATCATGCAAGCGAGCACAGGCGAGGCGCTTGAGCGGGACGGCAAGATTTATCCGATCATCGGCCAGAAGATTGACGAGGCTGGCTTCCACCGCGTCGAGCTGCGCGGGCCGGCCGCCGCTGCCAGCGGGCGCTACCGCATCAAGATCCGCGACGCCGAGCCGCTGGAGACCGCGTCCAGTCAGCCGCCGGCCGAATCCGCCTTCAGCGCCATCAACAGCTTGACCGACATAGCCGCCGACTTGAGTCCCGCGACCGGTCTGGAGCTCGGGCAGCGCGCCCCGAACTTCACGCTGAGGACCCTGGAGGGCATGAACCTCGCCCTGGCTGACATGGCGGACCGCGTCGTCTTGCTGAACTTCTGGGGCACCTGGTGCGGTCCCTGCCGCCGCGAGATGCCGGAATTCGAGAAGGTCTACGGCGAATGGCGCGATCGCGGCTTCGAGATTCTGGCGATCGCCTTCAACGACAGCGAAGCGGCGATGGCTGCTTTCCGAGCTGAATACGGCTTGAGCTTCCCCCTCGCGCTGGACGGGAGCGGCGCGGTCAACGAGGCCTACAACATCCAGACCCGTCCCAGCTCTTACTTGCTGGCGGCGGACAATATCGTACTGGCGCGACATTTCGGCGTCATGAGCGAGTCGCAGCTCGAGATGCTGCTGACCGAGGCTTTGACTGCCGGCTGAGGCGGGCGCGGCATTCCATGGGCAAATCGAGAGCAGCCTGTCACATCGCGCTGGCCATGCTGTCGCTCAGCCTGGCGCTCGCGCTTATGATAAAGACGGGCCTGCCTCAGCGCGCCGAATCCAGCGGCTACCGACTCGGCGTCGGTCAGTTGGTCGCGCCCGAGCTTGGGTCGCTGGCGCCACCTTTCGAATTGCCAACGCTCGACTACAGGACGCGGTCGCTGGCGGAGTTTCGCGGCAAACCACTCATCATCAGCTTCTTCGCCACTTGGTGCCCGCCCTGCGTCGACGAACTGCGCGAATTGCGAGCATTGGCTGAAAGCGAAAGCGGCCGCGCGCGGGTTGTCGCCGTCAATCTGGGCGAACTCCCGGAAGCCGTCCGCGCCTTCACGCAGCCGCTGAGCCTGTCATTCGCCGTCTTGCTCGATCAGAATCTTGAGGTTGCCAGCCGCTATCAAGTGCGCGGTTTGCCGACTGCCTTCCTGCTGGACGACTCGGGTCGAGTGCGGCGCGTCTACCATGGAACCGTCCGCGGCGAGCTGCTGCTGCAAGATCTGGCCGGCCTCGGCCCGCCCCAAGACAGCGAGCCGGCATGAGACGGCTGCGGGCTGCGATCTGCGCCTTGCTGCTGCCATTGGCGCGGGGCTGGCTGGGCATAGCGCTCACGGCTTTGGCGCTCTATGCTGGCGCGCCCTGGCTCGCGCCGACATTCGCCAAACTTGGCTGGGATGGCGCGGCCAACGCACTGTATACCCTCTACAGCCCGTTCTGCCACCAATTCGCCTTTCGCTCGCCATTCTTGTACGGCGAACAAGGCTTTTATCCGCGGGCGGCGGCAGCCACCGGCTACCAGCCATTCGAGGCATTCGCCGCTGAATCCGAGGCCTTCCGGGGCGAATACCGTTACTGGACGCGCGCCTTCGGGCAGCCAGCCTCGGCCTCCAGCGTACTGGAAGACTTGAGCGATTTCAGCGTCGCCCAGCAATTCGCCGCCCGGCACTTCATTGGCGACGCCAGCTTCGGCTACAAGACCGCACTGTGCGCGCGCGATCTGGCGATTTACTCGATGCTCCTGGCCGGCGGTCTCGTCTATCGCCGCTTTCGCCACCAACTGCGTCCACTGCCGCTATGGCTCTACGCGCTGGCGGGCCTCGCGCCCATCGGCCTGGACGGATTCAGCCAGCTGCTGAGTTACCCGCCCTTTGAGCTTTGGGCGACCCGCGAGACGCAGCCCTTCTTTCGGATCTTGACGGGTGGAATGTTCGGCTTAATGAGCGCCTGGCTGGGCTTCCCGCATATCGAGCGCTCCATGCGCGATCTGGCTGAAGCGCTGGCGCGCGGCGCTGAAGAAAAGGAACCAACCGTCTGACGCAGCAGCCCTAGTCGCCGTCATCGCCTTTGCTCAGGCGCGAGAGGCGGTCGTTCATGTCGGGCCCCTTGGGTTCGCGCTTTTTCGGGGCTCGCGGATCTGGTTCCTCGTCGATGATTTCGTATCGCTGGAAGCGCTGGCGTCGCGGTTTCTTGTCATGTTTAGGCGCTTCATTAAACAAGCTGCCCAAGCCGGCTCTGGCTTCGTTCAGCTTGCCGGAGACAGAATCGAGGATGGTCTTCTCGCCCGATTCGCCGTCTTTGGCAGCGGTCTGCGCGCCAGCCACCGGAATCTTGATCGGCGACCGGCTGTCTTGACGGCGTCCTTTGGGGCGACTGGATGGAGGGAGCGTCCGCTCCAGCAAACCTTCCAGGGTATTCAGTTCTTGCAAGAGATTGCGCGACACCATGCGATGCTCGCTCAAATCCGACTCGGCGATCTCGAGCTCGCGCACGATGGAATTGAGCTCGTTCTGCATGCGCCGCGCTTCCGCTTCGTAGCCGTTGCGGATCATGTCGTCCACGCCCTGGTTCAGCTTGCGCAAGCGCTGTTGACGCGCCTTGATTTTCGCCTCGAGCAGATCTTCGCGCTCAAAGGCTTTCTCCAGGCGCTGCCGCAGCCGCCGAGCCGTGGCATGGGGGTCGCTTGGCTCGTCGGCCGCTTTGCCAGCCCGCCGAGCAAAGGGCGATCCAGGCGCCTGATCTCGCAGATCGTTTACATGGGCATTCACCAGCGTGGAGAGCTTGTCAAACAGATTGGACATGGCTGCGCCTCGCGCTCGTCTTTTTTGCGCTGCCTCCAAGTATAATGCAAAATCCGCGCCGCGATGACGCCAAAGCGAGAATCCCGCTCAGCCATCCAGCTCGCGCAGCCCTGCAAGGAGCGCAGTCGCCGCTCGAGCCAAACGCCGGTCGCGCGCCCTCGACCAAGTCTGCAGCCGCTGCATGAACCCGGGCTTGGCCAAGCGCTGGCGCTCCTCGGGCCGGATCGCGCCGGTCGCCAGCATGGAGCGCAGGCCCCGGCAGAACTGGCTGGCGGCTTCGTCGCTCAGTTGCGCTCCCCAGGCGTCTCCAAGATCAAGAAGCGGCGCCAGCGCGATACGCGGCGGAGCATGACGCAGCGCCCAGATGGCGGAGGCGCGGCTTTGCTTGTGGCGCTCGAAAAGAGCCTGCAAACGCCCAGCAGCCTCGCGCTGTTCGTCGACTTTCAAGCGGAGGCGCTGCAATTCTCGCGGCAGGCTGTGGCGCTCGCCAAAAGCGTCGTCAGCCGATTCGCGCACTTCCCCGGCCTGGCGCAGCATCAAGGCAAGCTGAAACAGGGCGAATTCGCGGTCCTCAAAGTCGGCGCTGTCCAGCTGGCGATACAGTTCGTCCAGAGCGCGTCGGCGTCGTGCGCGTTTCATGAGTCCGCCCTCAGAAAGACGCTGGCGATCTCGTCGCCGTAATCCAGCCGCCAGCCCGGGTCCGCCTCGAGCTGGTTCGCCAGGTAGCTGTCCGTCTCTATCAGCGCGACTCCAATATGCCAGCGTTCGAATATCTCGCGCCAGGCGGGTGTGACGCGGGCGGCAGCGTACTCGTTGATGAACTCGCGGTACAGATCCGTCCGACCGTCGATGAAGACCGGCTGATCCCGCGCCGCGAAAACAAGATAGCCGCCCCAATTGTAGCTGTTGAAGAGCCTGCGAGATTCATTGGCGGGCGGCAGATGCGCCAGCGCGCGAGTCGGGAAATTCTGCGCGATCGCCTGTTCGACCAGGGAGGCGCCGCTGACATAGTGCAAGCGCGCCAGCATGCCCAAGGCGACGAGCGCGATCAAGAAGGCGTTGAGCGCGGCAAATTTCAAGGGCGAGCAGCGTCGCCGCGGCGGCATCCAGGCTTTGGTCCGCAGCCAGGCATCCAGATGCGCGCTGATGAAGGGCACGGCGGCGATGGCGAAGAGCGACAGATTGCGCGCCGAATACAAGGCCATGCCAAGCGCGCCAAGCAGAATCAGCCACTCGCAGGCATCGACGCGGCGGCGACTCCGCCAGGTGGCTAGCAGCGCCAGAGCCAGCAAGATCAAACAGCCCCAAGTTTGGGTTTGGTGAAAATCGGGCGGCTGCCATTCCTGGATATGCTCTCGCTGGCCGCCGATGGAGACTGTCTCGAAGGGCACGGCGAAGACCTCCAGCCCCAGCGGGTTCAGCGGCAGCAGAATCAGCGACAGCAGCGACAGCCCAAGCAGCTTCCGCCACTGCCTCGGTGAAATGAGGCTCTCGCCCGTGCCGAGCAGGCGATTCAGCATTTCGCCCGCCAGGAAAGCCGCCAGCAGAAGATAGCCGATGATGTAGCCGCCGTGACAATTCGCCCAGAGCCACAGCAGCCCGGGCAGCCAGTGCAGGCGATCGCGCCCCTGCCGCTTGAGCGAGAAGAGCAGCCACATAAGCGCCGCGCCAAAGAGAAAGCTGAACATCTGAGGCCGGGGCGACCAGAAGGCGGCCGCGCATGCCGCGCCGAATACCAGCGCGAAGGCTTGAGTGTAGATTGATCCGCGGCCCGCGCGATAGAGGAAAACCATGCCGCCCGTCGCCAGCAGCGAGACCAATACAGTCAGTCCAAGATGCCCGGCCAGCCGCCAGGCCAGGGTCAGCGCCAGCTGCCCCAGCGCGCTGTGATTCTTGTGGAGGGCGCCGGCGAAAGTGTGCGAGTACGCGTCGGGGGCGACGGCGGCGCCCGAATCGAGGATGCGCTCGCCCAGACGCAGATGCCACCACATGTCCGCGTCGATGGCGGGGCGGCTGGCCATGGCGAAGAGCAGCAAAAACACGATTGCCAGCGTCGCCCGCTCGGTCGTCAGGCGTCGAATCGAAGGCGCCCGGGCAGTCAGAACGCGCTGTCGCCCTGGCGCCTCTGGATCTGCGGAAATGCGATTACCTGCGCTACTCTGAACCCCTTGCGGTATTATATACTCTGTGTTTGCGCTGGAACCCAACCAAGAGAGGGCGAGCCATGTCCGATGTAGCTGCGCTTTACCGCATCCAGGAACTGGAGCTGGATATCCTGGAGCGAACGAAACGCATCAAGGCGATCAACGCCCAGCTTGAAGACGACGCAGAATTGCAGGCGGCCGTGGCGGAGCGGGAAGCGGCTCAGGAAGAGACCGACGCTGCGGAGGCGCGGGTGAAAGAAGTGCAACTGGAAATCACGATCGTGGGCGACAAACGCGAAGCGGCCGAAACCCGCCTGTACAGTGGCGAGGCGCAGAGCCCCAAAGAATTGCAGGACATGCAAATGGAGCTCGAAACGCATATCCGCCGCAAAGAAGTGCTGGAAGAAGAGTTGCGCATCGTGAGCCGCGAGCGGGACGAGCGCCAAGGACGGCTGGAAGAAAAGCAGGCGATTGCGGACGAGGCAAAGGCGAAACACGACGACGAGGCGCAAGCGCTGCTGGCGGAGAAAGCAGATCTCAAAAGCGGGGCGAGCGAGCTGCTGGCACAGCGCAAGACCGCCGTGGCCGCGGCGCCGCCCGCCCTCTTCGAGACTTACAGCCGCATGCGCGCTCCCAAAGCCAACCGGCCTGTGGCAGTCATCCGAGACCAGGTCTGCACGATCTGCGGCATTGAACAGAACAGCGTCGTCGTCAAAGCCATCAACCGCCGGCAGGGCATCGTGAAATGTCAGAATTGCGGGCGCATCCTGATCAAGCTTTGAGCCCGCCGGACCGCGGGCAAGGCGCCGCCTATGCGACCAGGGTTATCAGCACGCTGATGCCGAGGAAGACGACCAGGGGGCTCAAATCGAGGCCGCCCATGTTTGGCAGCGCGCCGCGAATGGGCGCCAGGACTGGTTCGGTCGCCCGATACAAGAAGCGGGCGATCGGATTGCTCGGGTCGATGTTGGGGATCCAGCTCATCAGTACGCGCGCGAGCAAGATCAGCTGATAAGCCTGCAGCGCCCAATAAAGCAGCATAAACAAGGCGTCCATCGTTTGCTTTTCCTTTCGGTAACGGTGTTCGTTTGGTTTGCGTTTTACTGTCTCTCGCCGAAGATGGCGCGCCCGACGCGGATCATCGTCGCCCCCTCTTCTATCGCGATCGGGAAATCGTCGGTCATGCCCATGCTTAATACGGGCAACGGCAATTCCAGGTCGCGGGCCAGCTCGTCGCGCAGCGCCCGCAAATCGGCGAAGATTCGCCGGACCAGCGCTTCTTCCGCGGCGTATGGCGCCATCGTCATCAAGCCCTGCAGATCCAAGCGCTCCAGCGCGCAAATCTCACCCGCATCGCGCCAAAGAGCCGCCTTGACCGCGGCGTCGCGATACCAATTGTAACCCGCCAGACCATATTTCGATGCTTCGCCCGAGACATTGATTTCCAGCAATGCCGGCAGCGGCTGGCCGCGCTCGCCCGCAAAACGCGACAAACGCCGCGCCAGACGGAGGCTGTCGACCGACTGCACGATGTCGAAGCGCCCGGCGACTTGCTTGGCTTTGCGGCTCTGCACATGCCCGACCATGTGCCAGCGCAAGCTGAATTCGCTCTTGCTTTCGACTTCGGGGATTTTCGCCAAGGCTTCTTCGACGCGGTTTTCGCCCAGGTCGCGCAGGCCCGCCTCCACCGCTTCCAGAATCGCCGCGGCCGACTTGACTTTGCTGACGCCGACCAGGGTGATCTCCGCCGGATCGCGCCCAGCCCTGGCGCACGCTGTGGCGATGTTGTCCTGCACCCTGGCGAGATTGTCGGCGACGGTCATAAGGAAATAACCACGCCAAAGCGCCCGGTCTTGCCGCGCTCGGCTCGATGCGAGAAGAAATCTCGCGTGTTCTCGAAGGTGCAGATCTCGAGCGTTTGCAGCTTGGTCACGCCCTCGCGTTCCAGGTCGAGCTGGTTGGCGCGCCACAAATCCAGATGCGGCGACCCCTCAGGCGGATCCCGCCAGACGACGCCCGCCTGCCGCCCGAAATATGCCTCCGCCTGGCAGGCCACCTCGTCGCCGACGCGGTAATTGCGCCGAGAAATCGCCGGACCAATTAAGACTTCAATATCGGCGGGCCGACAGCCAAAGGCAGCGCGCATCTCGCGGACGATCTTCCCCGCCATGCCGCGCACCGTGCCGCGCCAGCCCGCGTGCCCCAGGGCGATCGCGCGTCGCGCCGGGTCATAATACAGCAGGGGCACGCAATCGGCGAAACGCATGACCAGGGCGGTATCCGGCGAGTCGGTCAGGAGGGCGTCGGCTTTGGGCAGCGGTCCATCGCGCCGAGCTTCGCCGTCAATGACCAGGGCGTCCACGCTATGCGTCAGCCAGCAACTGTAGACGCGCTCCGGATTCACCTGCGCCGCCCGCAGCATCAGCCGCTGATTCTCTCGCACCGCGGCCGGATCGTCGCCATTCGACGCGCCCACATTCAGCGATGCCCAGGGACCGCTGCTCAAGCCGCCGCGACGGGTGAAGACGCCATGACGCAGCTCGCTCCAGTCCGGATTGCGGTAGTATGCCAAGGCTCCCGTTTCGACGCGCTTCAACTTGGCGATCCTTCCATCAGCCCGCGACAAACGCGCCTTTACTATAGCGCAATTGGCTGCTGGGCGACGGCGAAAGTCTCTCCAGCCTGGCAGCAAGAAAACTGCGAAGTTTCGGCGAGCCCGCCCGCGAGCGACAATCTTCAGCGATCGAACGCGAGACAGAAACGGCGACATGCTACAATCTGAATCATGAACGCAGCCACGGACCTTAAGCGCAAAGCAAGCCCGAGTCCCGCGGCGTCGATTCGCGCGCGCTACGGTGCGGCAGTCTTGCGCGGATCGGCGCGACTGGGAGAGTGGCTGGTTGACTTGGTCTTTCCGCCAGTCTGCAGTCGCTGCGGGCGGGTCGACGCGGGATTCTGCGAGCGCTGCCTGGACGAGCTGGCGGCGGCGCCGGTCATCGTCAGGCACAAGCGCGCCGAATGTCTCGACGCCATAATCAGCACGGGTCCGCACCGGGGCGTTTTGCGGAGCGCGCTGCTCGCCCTAAAATACGAGGGCGCGACCGAGCTCGCTCCAGTCTTGGCGCGGCGGCTGGCGCTGGCGCTGCGAAGGCAAAACTTGCAGGTCGACGCGCTGCTGCCGGTGCCGCTCTACGCTGACCGGCAACTCGAAAGAGGGTATAATCAGTCCAGTCTGCTCTGCGCGGCGCTGGCAGCCGATCTGTCATTGCAGCGGCGCGAAGATTTGCTGTCGCGGGTCTCGGCGACAAAGCAGCAGACGCGGCTGAGCCCGGCGGAGCGGATGAAAAATGTGAAGGACGCCTTCCGCGCCAGCCGGGACTGCGCCGGGCTTTCACTCTTGCTGGTGGACGATGTCGTCACCAGCGGCGCGACGATGAACGCATGCGCCAGCGCCCTCCGGCGACAAGGCGCGGGCGCCGTCTACGGCATCGCCGTCAGTGGCTCGCCATAATTCTAGCCTCAGGGAGGATCAGGATGGATATCAGCATTCATGGAGATGGCATCCGCATCTCGGAGAGCCTGGATCAGTACACCCGCTCCAAGATCGACAAGCTTGACCGCTACCTGCCCAATATCGCTCATGTGGGCGTCGAGCTCGCCATCATTCGCACGCATCGCGGGGCCGACCTGGCAATCGCCCAGATCACCGTGCAGCACGCGCGGGGCGCCATTTTGCGGGCGGAAGAGAAGTTAAACATCGAAAACCGCGACACGATCCGCTACACCATCAACAAGACCGTCGACAAGCTGCACCGGCAGATCGACCGTTTCAAGCGCAAGCGCATCTCCAAGAGCCAGAAAGTGCGCGATCGTTACCGCGCGACCATGGCGGAACTCGACATCGCCGAAGACATGCCCGACGCCCTGACGGCAGCGAGCCCGGTCGAAGCGCCGCCCGAAGAGATCTTCCGCCGCAAACAGGTGGAGTTGATCCCGATGAACGACGCCGAGGCGATTGAGCAGCTCGAACTGCTGGATCACAGTTTTTACATGTTTCTCAACGCCGAGAGCCAGCAGATCAATGTGCTTTATCGGCGCGACAATGGCGGTTATGGCATCTTGATCCCGGACTAGAGCGCTAGCGGGCGCCGCGCATCCGCCGCTTCCGCCACAACGTCCTCAAGCGCTGATACTTGCGGTATTCGTACCACGCCATCAGCAGCGAAAGCCGCAAGCCATGCCAGCGATCGCGGTAGCCGCCGAGTCTGACGAAGCGCCAGTAGAATTGACGCAGCGGCTGCAAGACATGATTTTGCGGTTTCGGTTCAATGCCGCGCGCGAACAGGCTTTGCGCTTCCAGGCGGGCGTAACGCTCTTGCTTGGCTTTGAATTGCGCCAGATCGCGATAATTGTAATGCAGCACCGGGTGGCGCAGCGTGCCTTCTTCGCCGTAGAGGGTAACGACCTCGTGCACCTGACGCCGCGTGTCGTACTTGGCCTGCCCGACGCGCAGCAGACGAGTCTGATAATCCGGATACCAGCCGGCGCCTTTCGTCAGCACGCCAAAGATGTAGTTGTGCCGCGGCAGCCGCCAGCCGGCGTATTCCGGCAAGCGAATCTTGTGGCGGATCTCTTCCGCCAGAGCCTCCGACACGCGCTCGTCGGCGTCGACGAAGAGCACCCAGTCCGTCATCTCGTCGGCGGCGTCCAGGGCGGCGTTGCGCTGCTCGGCGTAATTCTCGAATTCGTGCTGAAATATGTCCGCGCCGGCTTGCTGGGCGATCGCAACCGTGTCGTCCGCGCTGAACGAGTCGAAGACGATGACGCGATCGGCGAAGCGCAAGGTCTTGAGGCACTCTTCGATTTGATCGCCTTCGTCGCGGGTCAGCACAATGGCTGTCAGGTGGGGCATGCTTCCGCCATCTCAATCACGTCGTGGCAAGCGCGCCGCATGTCGCTCTGAGACTCGCCCAACTGGCGCAGTCTTCGCCGCAAACCCAGCGCAATCAGCCGCCGAGCCACGCGTCGCTTCCAGCGCGGCTGATGCGTTTCATACAATAATAGCCTACTTTTCCACAAGTGAACGAAGCTGCTCGCGCTGGCTTGCGAAGTGCTGCCGCCGCCGAGATGCGTGACCCGCGCCCGCGGCTCGCAGAATGCCCGCCAGCCCGCCTTCTGGATGCGCCAGGCCCAGTCGATCTCTTCGCAATAGAGGAAGAAGCGCTCGTCGAACATGCCCGTTTCCAGGATCACTTCGCGCCGCAGCATCATCGTCGCGCCCAGGGTGAAATCGACCGGGAATGGCTGCCCGCCGTCGTATAGCGCGCGGCTATATCGGCCGTTGAATCCACCCTCAAGCAGCCGGCCCGGGGTCGGGAAAAACTCGCAATAGAGCTGGCGCAGGCCCGGAAAGCGAAACGCGCCATGCTGGAAGCGCCCGTCCGCGAAGGACAGCCGCGCCCCGACCAGACCCGCGTCCGCCCGGCTCATCAGCGCGTCGTACAGGCGTCGGGTCGCGCCGCCATGCGTGATCGTGTCCGGGTTCAGCAGGTAGACCGCTTTGGGCAGCGCGTTAGTCGCCGCGCCGCCATCAAAGCCCAGCCGCCGCAAAGCCAGATTGTTGCAGGCGCCAAAGCCGATGTTGGCTTCGCTGACGATAAGCTGGACCCGGGGGAAGCGCTGGCGGACGAGGGCCACCGTCGCGTCGGTCGAGGCGGAATCCACCAGCCAGACGGCGTGCCGCAAGCCGCTCTCGTCCAGATCGGCCAGCAAGCTGCGCAGCGCCGCCTCAATCTCGCGGGCGTTGTTCCAGGTGACGATGATGACAGCCAGATCCGTCATGCGCGGCGCAGTTTCAGGCCGGGTCGCCGGCCGGATCGACGACCAGGATCGAGCGCATGCCGACATGGTTGTTGCGCAGGCTGATGGCGACATCCTCGTGAATCAAGCCGGCCCAGCAGTTCTGCGGGTTGCGCGCCTTGACGGCAGTCATGCGAATGCCGCCCCACACGACCGAGCGCATTCCCGCCGGCAAATAACGATAAGTGTTGTCGCTGGCGGCGTCGTAGACTTCTGTCAAGACCGCGTCCGCGCCGATCGCCCAGCGATAGGGGAAGCTGCCGGTCGATGTCTCGCACTGGATGCCGACCCGCCAGGCGCCCGACTCCGCGAAGCGCCCCAGCGAGCCTGCCAGCTGTTCCTGCTGGTAAACCGCGCCGGGCGGCGGTCCGCTGGTGCGGATGGGCACTTTGCCGTAATTCTCGACCGTCAAGCGGAAAACCAGCATCTGCCCCAGGGGCACGCTGATCTGCTGCGAATGGGCGAGCGCCGCGCTGTCGCCTGGCAGATCCAGCAATTCGCCCGCGCCGCTGGAGTCGCTGAGAAAGCGCGCTTCGTAAGGCAGCACGGCGAAAGCCACATCGACGCCGACGGCTTGGGGTTTGATTTCGGCGTAGGGCTTGCCGCCCGCGTCAATGGTCAGCCGGCCTTCCCGCCGGATTCGCTGGCCCACCTTGTCCTGGGCGAGCGCGACGACGCGATACTCGCCGTCGGCTGGCGGATCGACGCCGAGGTCGATGCCGCCTTCGTAATCGAAAAAGTGCCGGCCCGCCTCGCCATAAGCCCGTTCTTCGACTCGCGCCGAAATCGGGATGCGCCCGCCGTCGGCAGCCAACAAGAAGACATCCAGCCGCTCGACATCTTTCTCCAGGTAGACATGGATGCTGACGCGGTCGGCAACGCCGTCTTGGTTGGGCGTGAAGACATCGGGCGCGACCCGAAACTCGGACATGATCGGCAAGGGCGTATCGCCGTCCATCACCCGCAGCTGGCCGGTCGCGCTCGCTTTCTCGCCATCGCTGCCCGAGGCGACCAATGTCCAGCGATAATCTCCATTCGGTATGAGACGCCGCTGGATTTCGCCCGGGACAATCTCGCCCTCCAGCGAGAAGCCATCGACCACGCCGCTGAAGAGCACGCGATAGGCGCCGGCGTCGCGAGCCTGCTCCCGCCGAAAATAGAAGGCGCGCCCGCCCTCGGTTTGCAGGCTCAAGCTGACGCTGGCGGGCCGCGACAAGACATAGGCGAAAACCGCGATATCGTCCCGGCCATCGGCATTGGGGCTGATCGCGGCGCGGTCGAAGCCGGCTTCGCGGATCAAGGGCAGCGGCGGCCGCAACAGCAAGCTGCCCAGCAGCAATACAACTGCGCAGCCCGCCAAAGCCGCCAAAAGTGTCGTTAGCCGAGGGATGCGCATCGCCGCCAGGATTCTCCTTCCACGAGCCCGCCCTTTCGCTCGCACAGCCATAATATACCAGAATGGGGCCTACGATTCTTGTCCGCGACCGAGCTGGAGTTGGACTTACCATCGGCGCGAAACTGGGCTACACTGCGCAATTGCGAACCGTAAGCGCAGAGCGAAGCGAGCCCCGACTTGGCGAAGGATCATAGCCGCGATTTCAGCCGAATCCCCAATGCCGAGGGGCGCTTTGACGGCGTCTTTGAGTTGCCGCTGCTGCCCTTGGAAGCCCAGGTCTTGTTTCCTCAAGTCTTGAGCTTGGTCGCGCTCTCCAGCGACGCCCAGCTCCAGGCGGCCGAATACGCCAGCCGCCGCGGGCAAACTTTAATCGCTTGCAAACTGCGGCAGGATCACAACGGCGCCCGCCTCATCGACCGCGTTCACAGCGTCGGCACGGAGATCGCGCCCGGCAAGACATCCCAAGCGACAGACCAGAGCGCCCAGCTGCTGGCGCAAGGCCGACGCCGGGTCGAGATCATTGAAGTGCGGCAGGGCGAAGCCTACCCGATCGCCCGCGCCAGAGCCCTCGTCGAGCAGCCCGCGGCGCCCCAGGCGCTGGACTCGCTGGCGGCTGCTGTCATCGAACTGTACAAGCACAGCAGCCAATACAACGAGGCGACGCCGGAGAGCGTCGTCAAGCACATCCTGGCGCTGGAAGATCCCGGGACGCTCTGCGATTCGCTGGCGGCGATCTTGCCCTTGCCCGCCGACGACTTGCAGCAGCTGCTGGAGCTGGAAGACATCGAGAAGCGGCTGGAGCTGCTGGCGGTGCTGCTGACATCGGAGCTGCAAGACCAGGAGCTGCACGACGAGGTGCACACGCGCCTGCAAGACGAGATCGCCGCCAATCAGCGCGAAATGTACTTGCGCGAGCAGCTGCGCGTCATCCAGCAAGAGCTCGGCGATGGCGATGTTTTCCAGCAGGAAATGCAGGCCCTGGCGGAGCGCGTCCGGGTGGCGGGTTTGCCGGCCGAGGTCAACGAGAAAGCGCTCAAGGAAATGTCGCGGCTGAGCGTCGTGCCGCCGATGTCGCCGGAATCGGGCGTCATCCACACCTACCTCGACCGCTTGCTGACCCTGCCCTGGAACGCGGAGAGCGAAGAAAACCTGGACCTGGCCAACGCGGAAACGATCCTGGAGAGCGCGCACTACGGCTTGAGCAAGGTGAAAGCGCGGATCATCGAGCACATCGCCGTGCGCAAGCTGGCGAAGGACAAGATGAAAAGCCCGATCCTCTGTTTTGTCGGTCCGCCGGGCGTGGGCAAGACTTCGCTGGGCAAGAGCATCGCCGACGCTCTCGGCTGCAAGTTCTTGCGCATCAGCCTGGGCGGCGTCCGCGATGAAGCCGAAATCCGCGGTCACCGCCGCACTTATATCGGTTCCATGCCCGGGCGCATCTTGCAGCAGATGGAGCGCGCCGAGACCGTCAACCCGGTCTTCATGCTCGACGAAGTCGACAAGATGAGCTCGGACTTCCGCGGCGACCCCGCCTCCGCCCTGCTGGAAGTACTGGACCCGGAGCAGAACCGCAATTTCGTCGATCACTATTTGGAAGTCCCGTACGATTTGTCGCGAGTGACTTTCATCACCACTGCCAACGACCTGTACTCGATTCCGGAAGCGCTGGAAGACCGGCTCGAGGTCATAGAGTTCAAAGGTTATTCCGAAGAGGAGAAGATCCAGATTGCGCGGCGCTTCCTCATCCCGAAGCAGTTGGAAGCGAACGGCATCGACGCCGCCGGCATCCGCTTCTCGCTGCCCGCGATTCAGCAAGTCATCCGTCACTACACCTACGAAAGCGGCGTGCGCAACCTGGAGCGCGAGATCGCCAAAATGTGCCGGCGCATCGCGCGGCAAGTCGCTTCCGGGCGGGCTCATCCGCGGCGCATCACGCCAATGGCCATCGACGAACACTTGGGACCGCCGCAATTGCTGGACGCGAAAGTCAACCGCAAAGACGCGGTCGGCGTCGCCAGCGGCTTGGTCTGGACGCCCAACGGCGGCGAAATTCAGACGGTGGAAGTCTCGCTGGCGCCGGGCAAGGGCAATTTAACGCTCACCGGGCAGCTGGGCGATGTCTTGCAAGAATCGGCTCACATCGCGCTCAGCTATCTGCGCTTTCGGGCGGGGGAGTTTGGCCTGCCGGCCGAAGACTTCGAGACGGCCGACATCCATGTGCACATGCCAGAAGGCGCGGTGCCCAAAGACGGTCCCTCGGCTGGCGTCACCCTGGCGACGGCGCTGATTTCGGCCTTTACCGGGCGCCAGGTCAAGGCAGCCTACGCGATGACGGGCGAGATCACGCTGCGCGGGCAGATCTTGCCGGTTGGCGGCGTGGCCGAGAAAGCCCTGGCGGCGCGCCGGCGCAAAGTGCCGCATATCATCTTGCCCAGCGACAACCGAAAAGACCTGCGCGATCTGCCCCGGGCGGTCCTGCGCGATCTGTCCATCGCCTTCGTCGACGACCTGCGCGATGTGCTGGAGCTGACGCTGCTGCCGTCGCCCGAAATCCAGGACCGAGAAGACTCGGCCGTCGAGGCTGGCCAAGCGCCAGTCGACGCGCCCGCTTAGGCCAGCGAGTCTCGCAGGCGCCGTGGCGTCGCGCGGATCAAGCGAGCGCCGCTTTCTGGTATCATCGCTTTTCATCATGTCCTTTCGCAGCCTGGCACGCGCCCTCGCCCTCTCCAGCGTCACATTGCTGCTGTGCGCCTGCAGCGCCCTCAGCCAGCCGACAGCGACGCCCTCCCCCACCCATACGGCGACGCCGACAGTCGCTCCCAGCCCGACGCAAACCCGGACACCGACGCCGTCGCCGAGCCCCAGCCCGACTCTGCCGCCCAGCCCGATTCCGACCGCCAGCGCGACGCCGACGCCCAGCGCCACGCCCTTGCCCAGCGCCACGCCTTCCATCACGCCCATGCCCGCGCCGGGCTTCGTCTTCGACAATTGGGACGTGGCGGAGATTCCGCCGGCGATCGCGGGTGGCCTGGCTGGTCAGACCCTCGTCTTCAGCAGCTCCAACAACCGCCAGACCATCGCCAACATCGCCACCGCCCAGCCATTCACCGGCGCGCAGTCGGTATACTTCGTCTCGCCGACGGGTTCGCGCCGCCGTCATTTGGTCTTGGGGGCACAATCTTCGCGGGCGCTTGAAGTCTTTCCGGCGCCTTCTGGCAGGTCCTTGGCCTATGTCAAGGACGACAGCGACCCGCGCAGCAGCGGCCTCTACCTGCTGAATCTCGCAACCGGCTTTAGCGCGCGAATCTTGCCGGGTGCAAACCCGCTCGCGCAGCGCGGCTATTATTCGCCGCCGTCGTGGTCGCCGGACGGGCAGCAGCTGGCGCTGGCTTACGCCACTGGTTACGACATCGACATCAGCCTGGTCTCCATCGACGGCACGACGCGCCGCAATATTTCCAACCACGGCGCCTACGACATCTATCCCCGCGTTTCGCCGGACGGGTCGCAGATCGCTTTCCTCTCCGATCGCGCCACTTGCCCCAGCTGGCGCCCGGGCGAGCCCGGCTTCTGCGACGCCCTGACTCAGCCGCCGCCGGCCGCCTTTCATCTCTATCTGCACAGCCTGGCCAGCGGCGAAACCCGGCAAGTGGCGGAGCTGCCCGTCTCCGAGCCGCCTGCGTGGATCAGCGCCGAGCTGCTCGCATTCGCCAGTGGCGATCCGTTCGACCTGCTCAACCCGCGGCGCAGCCTGTGGCGGGCGAACATCAAGACGGGCGAAGTCATCGAAATCCGCTCGACGCGGCACGGTCCCGACGCCAGTTACCTCAGTGAAGTCTGGTCGCCGGACGGGTCGCTGGTCTTGGCGCAAGTCGTCGGCGAAGTCAACTCGCTGGCCCTGCTGGACGCGGCCGGGCAACTCTTGGGCAGCGACGCGGAGCTGAACTTTCCGCGATACAGTTTGCGAGCGAGCTGGTCGCCAGATGGACAGCGCATCGCCCTCGGCGGGACCGGCGGCGCCTGCCCTTATGGCGTCCGCGTCAAGAATCTCGCCTTTCAGAATGTGGCGCAAGGCAACCCGCCGCCCAGCATGTGCGACCCGATGTTTTCGCCCGACGGGCAGTTCATCGCTTTCACGGGCGTCAACCCGGCGGTGGACGGGCGCAACGATATCTATGTGGCAAGTTATAATGGTTTCGGCGCAACCAGCCTCACGCGCGACCTGCGCGGCCAAGTGGCGCTTATTGGCTGGGTCGAGCCAAGTTAGGCCAGGTTTGAAGGCGGCGAAAACAGAGGAGGCGGCATGAAAGCGCTCGAGGGCAGGGTGGCTCTGGTCACTGGCGGCGGACGCGGCATTGGACGCGCCATCAGCCTGGAGCTGGGCAAGCGCGGCGCCACGGTCGTCGTGAATTACCGGCGCAGCGAAGCCGAAGCGGACACTGTCGCGGCGGCCATTCAAGCGGACGGCGGTCAAGCCTTCTCGCTGCAAGCCGATGTAAGCGAGGAAAAGCAGGTCGAAGCCATGTTCCGGCGGCTGGCCAAGGAGCGGCGCGGGATCGACATCCTGGTCAACAACGCCGGCCTCACCCGCGACAATGTCATCATGCTGATGAAGCCAGACGATTTCGACGCCGTGCTGGCGAACAATCTGCGCAGCTGCTGGCTCTGCTGCAAACAGGCGGCGCGCCAGATGATGCGCAAGCGGCGCGGCAGCATCGTCAACATCACCAGCGTGGTCGGCGTCGCGGGTAATGGCGGCCAGACAAATTACGCGGCCAGCAAAGCCGGCGTAATCGGCTTGACCAAGTCTTTGGCGAAAGAAGTCGCCGTTCGCGGCATCCGCGTCAACGCCGTCGCGCCCGGCTTCGTCGAGACTGACATGACCGCCGACCTGGACGCCGAAATCAAAGCGCAAGCGATTGAGGCCATTCCCCTGGGGCGGATGGGCGCGCCGGCAGACATCGCCAGCGCGGTCGCTTTTCTGGCGTCGGACGAGGCGGCCTACATCACCGGGCAGACCCTGATCGTCGATGGCGGCATGGTGATGTGAAGCCCGCCACTGGAGGCAAGCGCATGAGCACGATATTTTCGAAGATCATCGCCCGCGAGATCCCGGCGGATATCGTCTACGAGGACGACCTGGTCCTGGCTTTCCGCGATATCGCCCCGCAGGCGCCGACGCATGTCTTGATCGTGCCCAAGAAAGAAATCGCCACCGCCGACGATGTCGCGCCGGAAGACGAAGCCGCGCTGGGCAGGCTCTTCCTAGCAGCTGCAAAGATAGCGCGGGCCGAGGGCATCGCCGACGCTGGCTACCGCTTGATCGTCAATTGTCGGGAGCACGGCGGGCAAGAAGTCTACCACCTGCACATGCACATCCTGGGCGGGCGCGCGCTGGGATCGATGCTGGCGCGCTAAAGCCGGCTCGGGCTATCCCTCGGCGTCGACGGCGTCTTCCGCGCTCTCGTCCGGGGCGGCTTCGCTGTCGTCAGTCGCCGGGGCGGTCTCGCTCTCGGCGCTGTCATCGCTGGCTGGCGGCGCAGTCTCCGCTTCTGCTTCCGTTGGCGCTGCCTCGCCTTCCGCGCTTTCGGCGTCGCTCTCCGTTTCTTCGGTTTCTTCCGTTTCCGGCGGCGGTTCAGGATCCGGGGCCGGCGCTTCGGCTGGCAGGCTCCAGTCGTCCGGCGTGGCGGCGTCGATGGCTTGCAGGATGGTGGTCGAATTCGGGATCCCGCCCGTGGCGCCGGCGTCGATCGTGACTCCATTGACGCGCAGGGTCGGCGTCGTGGACAGGCCCTCTTCGACGGCGGCGGCCAGGGTGGCGGAGATCCCCGCCGAGTTGAAGCAGGCGGTGAAGGCGTCGCTGCTCAAGCCGAGCCCTTCGACCCCCGCCAACAGACGATTCTGCGAGAAGGCGGTGTTGCCATAGCGCGTCTGCCAGTCAAAGAGCAGATCGTGCATTTCCCAGAACATATTCTCCCGCCCGGCGCAGAGTGCCGCTCGCGACGCTCCGGCCGCGTTGGGTATCGAGCCCGTATTCAGCGGCACATAAGTGAAGAGGACCTGCCCGCCGCGGACCCGCTCCAGCAGCGCGTCGAAGCTGTTCTTGTGCAGCGATTCGCAGCCGGGGCAAGCGAAGCTGGCATATTCTTCCAGGGTCACTGGAGCGTCGGGGTCGCCCAGCCGCGGGTAGCCCTCCGGCGAGTTTGAGCGCGCGATGCCTGCATACCGGTCGGAGAGCGCCTCGGGGATGAAAGCCTCGACCGGCTGGTTGGAGACGATGATCACGGCGACGCCGACTACGGCCGCCGCCACCAATGCCGCCAGGATGAGCAGGCGCTTGCTCCTGCGCCGCTGTTGTTTGCGGCGTTGGCGCGCCCGGCGCGTGCGACTTCGTTGTGCCATGTCCCTCTCGCCCTCCGCTGGCTGCTTGCTGCCCGCGCGACTGCGGGACGCCAAGTCTACTGGAGAGCGGCAATTTTGTAAAATGACAAGTTGCGCCGCCGAGCCCGACGGGCCAGGCTTTATCTGAGCCGATGTCCGTAAGTTCCACCCATGTGGCAGAGCGCAAGGCTGCTGTCGCGGCTGCGACGCGCAATTGAAGGGGCGATGCTGACAGAATCTTGAGTCCTCTGGTAAAATTGCAATTTCAGCTTGGTTAAGCCTCCTGTGGCTGCGGGGGCGCCAGGCAATCGGCGGGGGGCGGCAATGAGGAACGGGAATATGAACGACAGCTTCGGCACGCGCGGCACGATTGAGGCGGGCGGCCTGCGAGCCAGCCTCTATCGCTTGAACAGACTGGAGGATCGAGGCGTCGGCGCAATCGACCGCCTGCCCTTCAGCGTCAAGATCTTGCTGGAGAACGCCTTGCGCAATCAAGACGGGCGACACTTCCAGGCTGAGGATGTGCGGAACCTGGCGAATTGGGACGCGACCGCGCCCCGGCCAGTCGAGATTCCCTTCAGCCCGGCGCGGGTCATCTTGCAAGATTTCACCGGCGTGCCCTCGCTGGTGGACTTGGCGGCATTGCGCAGCGCGATGGCGCGGATGGGCGGCGATCCGCAGAAGATCAACCCCAAGACGCCGGTCGACCTCGTCATCGATCACTCGGTGCAAGTCGATGTGTTTGGCAGCGCCGACGCCATGGCGCGCAACGCCGAGATGGAATTCGTGCGCAACCGCGAGCGCTATGAATTCTTGCATTGGGGCCAGAAAGCTTTTGAGAATCTCAAGGTCGTGCCGCCAGCCACGGGCATCGTGCACCAGGTCAATCTGGAGTTTCTGGCGAAGGTCGTGCAGCTCTACGCCGACCCGCAGGGCGACGGCTTGGTGGCGCTGCCGGACACCTTGGTCGGCACGGACAGCCACACGACGATGATCAACGGCCTGGGCGTGCTTGGCTGGGGCGTCGGCGGGATTGAAGCGGAAGCCGCCATGTTGGGCCAGCCGATTTACATGCTCATGCCCGAAGTCGTCGGCTTCAAGCTGCGCGGCCGGCTGCCAGAAGGCGCCACCGCCACTGACCTCGTGCTGACCGTCACGCAGATGCTGCGGGCGCAAGGCGTCGTCGGCAAGTTCGTCGAGTTTTTCGGCCCCGGCTTGAGCAGCATGACCCTGCCCGACCGCGCCACCATCGCCAACATGGCGCCCGAATACGGCGCGACCATGGGCTTCTTCCCGGTCGATGACGAGGTCCTCAGCTACCTGCGCCGCACGGGCAGAGACGACAGCCTGGTGGACCTGGTTGAAGCCTACTGCAAAGAGCAGGGCTTGTTCCGCAGCGACAGCACGCCCGACCCCGCATACAACGACGCGCTGGAACTGGACCTGGGCGAAGTCGAGCCGAGCGTCGCCGGCCCGCTGCGCCCGCAAGATCGAATCTTGGTGCGCGAGCTCAAACCGACATTTCAGCGTGTATTGCGCGCGCCCCAGGGTCCCCAGGGTTTCGCCATCGCCGGCGACGCCCTCGACGCCAGCGGCAGCGTGCGCGCCAATGGCGAAAGCGCCTCGCTGAAACACGGATCGGTCGTCATCGCCGCCATCACTTCCTGCACGAACACCAGCAACCCGTCGGTCATGGTGGCGGCAGGCTTGCTGGCGCGCAGAGCCAACGAGCGCGGCCTGCGCAGCAAATCCACCGTGAAGACGAGCCTGGCGCCCGGCTCCAAAGTGGTCACGGAATACCTGGACAAAGCCGGTTTGACGCCGCATCTGGAAGCCCTCGGCTTTCACACCGTCGGCTATGGCTGCACAACTTGCATCGGCAACAGCGGACCCTTGCCGGAACCGGTGCGAGAGGCGATTCACGAAAGCGACATCGTGGCGGCCTCGGTGCTCAGTGGCAACCGCAATTTCGGCGGGCGCATCGGCCCCGATGTCCGCGCCAACTTCCTGGCTTCGCCGCCCCTCGTGGTCGCCTACGCCTTGGCTGGCACCGTCGACATCGACCTGGAAAGCGAGCCCCTGGGTCAAGACGACGCCGGCGCGGATGTCTACTTGCGCGATATTTGGCCCAGCCAACAAGAGATCGTCGAGACCGTGCAAAACAGTCTGGACGCCGGCATGTACCTCGAACAATACGGCAATGTCTACGACGGCAACCCGCAATGGAACGCCATCCCCAGCACGGACGAGCCAGTTTATCAATGGGACGGCGAAAGCACATACATCCAGGAACCGCCCTTCTTCGTCGATCTACCGCGGGAAGCGCCGCCCATCGAGCCGATTCTCGGCGCCCGCGTCTTGGTCAAAGGCGGCGACTCGGTGACCACCGATCACATTTCGCCAGCCGGCGCCATCGCCATCAACGGTCCGGCCGGGCAATACCTGCTTCAGCGCGATGTCAGCCCGCAGTATTTCAACAGCTTCGGCTCGCGGCGCGGCAACGACCGGGTAATGACCCGGGGCACATTCGCCAATGTGCGCTTGCGCAACCTGCTCGTGCCCGACAGCGAAGGCGGCGTGACCTATTATCTGCCGACCATGGAAGAGACTTCAATCTACGACGCCGCCTTGCGCTATCAAGCCGATGGCGCGCCCTTGATCGTGCTGGCGGGAAAAGACTACGGCATGGGCTCGTCCCGCGATTGGGCGGCCAAGGGCTCGCAGCTGCTGGGCATCCGCGCTGTCATCGCCGAGAGCATCGAGCGCATCCACCGCAGCAACCTGGTCATGATGGGGGTGCTGCCGCTGACTTTCGCCGCGGGGCAGTCTTACGCTTCGCTGGGCTTGACCGGGCGCGAGACATTCGACATCCCGCTGGACGACGCCGTCGAGCCGATGCAGACCCTGACGGTCACCGCCACCGACGAGGCGGGCCGCGAAACCCGCTTTGATGCGACGGCGCGGCTGGATACGCCGGTGGAGGTCGATTATTACCGCAACGGCGGCATCCTGCACACGGTGCTGCGCAACTTCCTGGCGGAATGATCGGCGCCGGCATGCGCTATCCCCTGCGCGTCAGCCATCGTCTGCTGATCACGCTCTTCGTCGCGCAGAGCTTGTTCTCGGCGGCGCAAATTTCCATCATTACGCTGCATTCCATCGCGGCGGGCATCCTGGGCGGCTCGGACGCGGCCGCAGGCTTGCCAACGACGATGGTGACTTTCTCCCATTCAATCATGGCTTATGTCATGGGCTTGATCATGGGGCGATTTGGACGGCGCTTCGGCTTGTGCGCCGCTTACGGAATCGGCTTCTTCGGGGCGATTCTGGGCGTGATCGCCGTGCTGCATGGCATCTTCCCGCTGCTCTTGGCGAGCGCCGCCACGATGGGCATGGCGCGCGCCGGCTCGCAGATGAGCCGCTTCGTCGTGGGCGAGATGTTCCCAATCGACAAACGCGCGCAGATGATCGGGCGCATCGTCTTCGCCGGCACGATGGGCGCGATATTTGGTCCCGCCCTGGTCGAGCCGAGCAGCCAGCTGGCGCGTTTCCTGGGTTTGGATCTGGCGCAGGCGCCGCTCCTGGCGCAGCTGGAAGCGCTGCGACTAGGCTTGGGCGCCCCCAGCCAGGAACTCACGACCGGGCCCTGGGTGATCGCCGGCTTCCTCTACGGCGTATCGTTCTTGATCACTCTTGTCCTGCTGCGCCCGGAACCCGCCCTCATCGCCGAGCAGTATTCGGAGCTCTCCGCCGAAACGGAACGGGCGCAAGGCACGCGCAAACTGCGGGAATTGCTGCGGCTGCCCAATGTGCGGCTGGCCATCTTGTCGATGCTCATCAGCCAGACCGTCATGAGCACCTTGATGACGATCACGCCCTGGCACATGCACCTCAGCGATCACAGCAACGCCCAGGTGTCCCTGGTCATCTCGGCCCATGTCCTGGGCATGTTCGGCTTGTCGCCGCTTACCGGCTGGCTGATAGACCGCTACGGGCGCGTCACGATGATGGTGATGGCGGCCCTGCTGCTGGTGGCGTCGACCATCGTCTCGCCCTTGTCAGCGCAGATGCCCTACTTAATCGCCGGTCTCTTCCTGCTGGGCCTGGGCTGGAACTTCGGCTATGTGGCCGGCTCGTCGATGCTGGCGGACGCCCTGAGCGGCGCTGACCGGACGCGGGTGGCCGGCTTCAACGACATGCTCGTGGCTTTCTGCGCTGGCCTGGGCACACTGAGTTCCGGCTTCCTCTTCGGCCTGGGCGGCTTCTTGTTCGTCAGCGCGGGCGGCGGTTTGATGGCGCTGCTGCTGCTGGCGGCGATACGCGCTCTCACTCTGCGGCAGGTGGCGCTGCGGGGCGCTTAAGCGTCGCCGGATTCTTGTAGAATATACTGCCGCTCGACGATCGCCAGCCAGGCGACTCCGATGAGGAAAGTGGAGCTGCCAAATGCGACGCCGGTGACGATGGACTTGGCGATGGGGAGCTCGTCCAGGATCTCGCGCAGCAGGGCTTGCGCCAGACGAATGCCGATGTAACCGGCGACGCCGCCGCCCAGAACAATCGCGCCGGTCGTCCCCAGCATCCGCGCCAAATCGCCCTTTTTCAATTCTTTGCCAAAATAGCTCTTGTAAATGTCGAAGCACAGCCAGGCGTCGCTGATGGAGATGCCCAGCTGTTTCGCGATTTCCAGCGTGGGCGCCTGCACCGCGCCGGAAAGGGCGACGCCGCCCATCGTCCGCGTGATCTTGAGCAGGCAATCGTAGCGCAGCTGGCGCAGCTCGGCTTCGTCCTTCATTGGCGCGCCTCGTCTTTATGCGGATGGCAGGCTGTGTTAGACTTCGCCCCTAGTGTAGAGCAAGTGGCTGGCAGTATGCAAATCACGATATACACCGATGGCGCCTGCGACATCCACGCGGAAAATCGGCCCGGCGGCTGGGCGGCGATCTTGCGCGCGGAAGCGGACGGCGCGCTCTTGAAGGAGACGGTGCTCAGCGGCGGCGCGGAGCAGACGACGAACAACCAGATGGAGCTGCGCGCGGTGATCGAGGGCTTGGGGGCGCTCAAGGAGGCGTCGAAGATTACCGTCGTCACGGATTCGCGTTATGTCGAAGGAATCGCCACCGGCGCCATGAACGCGAAGAGCAACAAGGACTTGTGGCGCCGATACTTCGAGACGGCGGAGCGCCATGATATCGCCTGGAAGCGGGTTGCTGGACACTCGGGCGATGTCTTGAACGAACGCTGCGATCGCCTGGCCGTAAAGGAGAAACGCGCGCGCTCAATGGACGCCGCGCAGGCCGATGGCGAGCAGGCATCCGCAGAGAAGACCGACGCAGCCATTTATCTCTCGACAGCGATACGACCGACGAAGCGGGCTTGCGCCTTTGCCGCCCAAGTCGTCTGCGGGAAGAATGCCGTCGCTGTTAGCGATGTGTTGACGAGCGGGTCTGAATTGGAATGCGCCCTCGTCGGCGCGATACGGTCAATCGAGAGCTTGCCGCAAAGCGACAGCGCGACGGTGTACACGGCGCAGGAAACCCTGGCGAAGGGAATGAACTCATGGCTCCCCAAGTGGAAGCGGAACGGTTGGAAGACGAATAGCGGCCAGCCAGTCAAACATCAGCGCCATTGGAAGCGACTCCTGGAACTGTCCAATGGACGCGTTCTGTACTTTCAATATATGAGAGATCGCAAGGCCAATCCTTATTTTGAACTTGGCAAGACGGTCGCCGCCAGACTCTTGGAGAGCGGCGCTTGAAGGACTAGCCGCGAGTATGCTAACGAGCCCTTGACAACTATCAGGAAGCCAGAGATGCCCACATACGCCAGGCGCGTCGCCCCATTCGGCACCACCATCTTCACCGAGATCAACCAGCTCGCCGCCCAGCACAATGCCGTCAATCTGGGCCAAGGCAAGCCCGATTTCGACGGTCCCCAGGAGATCATCGACGCGGCCGCCGCCGCCCTCCGCAGCGCGGGCGCCAATCAATACGCGCCCAGCCCGGGCCTGCCCACCCTCCGCGAAGGCGTCGCCCGCCACGCCAACATTTTCTACGGCCTGGATGTGGATCCGGAAAACGGCGTCATCGTCACCGCCGGCGCCACCCAGGGCGTCTACAGCGCCATCATGGGCTTGGTCGACCCCGGCGACGAAGTGGTCGTCATCGAGCCCTACTACGACAGCTATGTGCCGGGCGTACAGATGGCGGGCGGCAAGCCGGTCTATGTGCCGATGCACCCGCCCAACTGGACATTCGAGGAAGCCGAGCTGCGCGCCGCCTTCAGCGACAAGACTCGGGCGGTCATCCTCAACACGCCCAACAATCCTTCCGGGCGGGTCTACACGCGGGCCGAATTGCAGCTCTTCGCCGAGCTTTGCATCCAGCACGATGTCATCGTCATCTCCGACGAGGTCTACGAGCATCTTTTCTTCGAGGGGCATCAGCACATCGCTATCGCCTCGTTGCCGGGCATGTTCGAGCGCACGGTCACGATTGGCAGCGCCGGCAAGACCTTTGGCATGACGGGCTGGAAGATCGGCTGGGTGTATGGACCGCCGGAGCTCGTCACGGGGGTATGGCGCTCGCACCAGTTCATCACTTTTGCGACGAATCATCCCACTCAGGCTGCCACCGCGTTCGCATTCACCCTGGGCAGCAGCTACTACGAAGAGTACCAAGCGCTGTATTCGCGCAAGCGCGATCTGGTGATGCAGGTGATCGAGGCGGCCGGCATGAGCGCCATCCAGCCCGAAGGCACCTATTTCATCATGGGCGATTTCTCCGATGTCTTTGCTGGAAACGATGTCGAGTTCTGCCGCCACTGCATTGAGGCGATTGGCGTGGCGACCATCCCGCCGTCGGCTTTCTTCAGCGCCAAGCACCGGCGTCATGCCGAGAATCATGTGCGCTTCGCCTTCTGCAAGAGCGACGAGACCCTGGAGCGGGCGGCCGAGCGTATGCGCAAGCTGCGGGGCTGAGCGGCGCTGGCATAAATCGCTTCCCGTCCGCGCGTGACCAACCCCCCTCGGTCCCCCCACCGCGATGGGGGGAGGCTTGCAGGTGGCGAGCTTGCACCTGCCCTCCGCCACTGTCGTCGACCTGTAGGGGCGTTTCGCCGTAACGCCCGCTTCGACGCACGCCTGCCAATCAACGATTCGTAGGGGCGAGGCGGCGACTCGCCCTAAGGACCGTCACCGCAGTCGTCGACATGTATGCGGTTGACTCCCCTTCCCTGATGCTTCGGGGCAAGGGGCCGGGGGATGGGGTTGGTAGCGCGCAATGCAAACAGGGGCGAAGCTCGTCTCGCTCCCGCGTTCGCTGGGCCTGACGGGCGACTTGGTAAGTCGCGCCTACACCTATCGTGATGGATGTCCTTTTGCTGGACACTGCCGCAGACCGGCCGCGAGCTGATCAGCAGCATGAAGAGTCGGATACTCCGTCGCATTTCGCCCTTTACAGCCATTCGCCACAATGATAGAATTGATTGCATCAGTGGATAGATAGCATTCATCTGATGAATCATGGACATCAACCTCGGTTCTGACTTCCTCAATTACATCGTCCAGAACGGCTTGGGCCCGGGCGACCGTCTGCCCTCCATCCAGGAGCTGACGAAGGACGCCCACCTGGATATGAGCGCCAACAAAGTGCGCGAGCAGCTGGAAGTGGCGCGGGCCCTGGGCTGGGTGGAAGTGCGCTCCAAACGGGGCACCCGGGTCAAAGATTACGCCTTCACGCCGGCCGTGCGTTTGAGCGCCTTGTACGCCATGGCTTGCGGCGAGAGTTTCGAGTCCTTCGCGTCGCTGCGCAACCATGTCGAAACGGCGTACTGGAACGAAGCCTGCGGCCTGCTTGAAGAAGCCGACTTCGCGGTCATGCAGGCTTGCATCGACAGCGCCAACGACAAGCTGGATTCGCCGCCGATACACATCCCCAACCCGGAGCATCGCGAGTTTCACCTGCGGGTTTTCCAGCGTCTCGACAACACCTTCGTGCTGGGCATCCTCGAAGCCTACTGGGATCTCTACGAAGAAGTCGGCGTCAACCGCTACATGGATTACAGCTATCTGCGCAAGGTGTGGGATTATCATTCGAAGATTCTGCGGCTCATTCGCGCGGGTCAATACGACGCGGCGCGGCGCGCTTTCGTCGAGCACACGCGGCTGCTGCGCTACGAGCCACAGAGCGCCTCTTGGGAATCGGAAAGGGGCTAAACGCGACGCTTGCGTCACATTTTCAAAGGCTGCGAAAGGAGCAATACGCGAAAGGACGCGTAGCTACCCATGGCAATCAAAACTCAGACTCAAGCCAAGCTGGATCAGCGCGAGCCGGTCATCAACGACTTCGCCTTTTCAGTGGCGACCAAGAACGGCTCGGGCAGCCAGACATCCAACAATGTGCTGGTGATGTCGCTTTTCGAGATGGGCATCCCGGTCAATGGCAAGAATCTCTTCCCGTCCAACATCAAGGGTTTGCCGACTTGGTACACCATCCGCGCCAGCAAAGAAGGCTACACGGCGCGCAAGGCGCTGACCGAGATCGTGGTCGCCTACAACAACAGCACCGCGACTGAAGATGTCGCCAGTCTGCCGCCCGGCGGCGTTTGCGTGACCACGGACAAGATCGCCCGCGTCATCCGCCAGCGCGACGACATCTCGTATTACGAGATTCCGGTCGCCAAGCTGATGCGCGGAACGAAGGCGCCGTCGGCTTTCCGCAAGCAGGTCGAGAACATGACTTATGTTGGCGCGGTCGCCCAGCTCTTCGATATCCCGCTGGACCTCATCTACGACACGCTGCTGAAGAATTTCAAGGGCAAGGTCAAAGTGGCGGCGATGAACCACGATGTCGTCAAGCTGGCTTACGACTGGACGGCGGAGAACATCGTCAAGACGGATCCCTACCGCTTCGAGCCGATGGATGGCACGCATGGCAAGATCATGATGACCGGCAACGACGCCGGGGCCCTGGGCGCGGTCTTCGGCGGCGTCAATGTGGTCGCCTGGTATCCCATCACGCCATCGACCAGTTTCGTCGACGGCCTCATCGGTTTCCGGGGCCTGCGACAGAACGACAAAGGCGAGAACACCATCGCCGTCGTCCAGGCTGAAGACGAGCTGGCGGCGGCCGGCATCATCGTTGGCGCCGGCTGGGCGGGGGCGCGCTCCCTCACTTCGACCAGCGGTCCCGGCATCAGCTTGATGGCGGAGTTCGCCGGCTTGGCCTACTTCGCCGAGATTCCCGCCGTGTTCTGGAACATCACGCGCATGGGACCGAGCACGGGCCTGCCGACCCGCACCAGCCAGGGCGACCTGCTCTTCACGCACTTCCTGGGCCATGGCGACAGCCGGCAAATCTGCCTGCTGCCCGGCAACCTGCAAGAAGCCTTTGAGTTCGGCTGGAAGTCCTTCGATATTTCCGAAGCGCTGCAAACGCCAGTCTTCGTCGTCAGCGACCTCGATCTGGGCATGAACAACTGGCTCTCCGACCCATTCGATTATCCCGACCAGCCGATCAACCGCGGCAAGACTCTGGACGCGGGCGCGCTGCAAGACTTCATCGACGAACATGGCAAATGGGGGCGCTACCTGGATGTCGATGGCGACGGCGTCGCCTATCGCACCGTGCCAGGCACCGACCACGCTTTCGCCGGCTACTTTACGCGCGGCACCGGCCACGACGAGATGGCGGTCTACAGCGAACGCAGCGACGACTGGGTCGAAAACATGACGCGCCTGCGCCTGAAGATGGACACCGCCCGCGCAATGCTGCCGCAACCGATTGTCGACAACGGGAGCGGCGCCGATATCGGCATCATCAGCTTCGGCACCAACGACGACGCCATCCGCGAAGCCCGCGACTGGCTGGCGAACGACGGCATCGCCACCAATTATCTGCGCGTGCGGGCATTGCCTCTGGCCGCTTCCGTCAGCGATTTCATCGACGCGCACCAAAGCATCTTCGTCATCGAGAACAACTTCGACGGTCAGCTGACGCAGCTGATCCGCCTGGAGCACCCGGAGAACATCTCCCATGTGCGCCCCCTGGCTTTGGGCGATGGCCTGCCGATGACGCCAAGCTGGATTTACGACAACCTCAAGGAACAGGAGGGCTAATCATGCCGCCGCGGACAAACCACCTGGGTCTGGCGCGCAACGCCTACAAGGGCAAGCAGAGCACCCTCTGCCCTGGCTGCGGGCACGACTCGATTTCCAATCAGCTCATCAGCATGGCTTACGAGCTGGGCCTGGAGCAGCACAAGATCATCAAGATGAGCGGCATTGGCTGCTCCAGCAAGACGCCAGCCTACTTTCTGGGCGGCTCGCACGGCTTCAACGCGCTGCACGGGCGCATGCCCTCCGTGGTCACGGGCGCGCTGCTGGCGAACGCGGACCTGGCTTGCATCGCGGTCAGCGGCGACGGCGACAGCGGCTCGATCGGCATGGGGCAGTTCAAGCATGTCATCCGCCGCAATGTGCCCTTCGTCTACATCATCGAGAACAACGGCGTCTATGGCTTGACCAAAGGGCAATTCTCCGCCACCGCCGACGAAGGCCAGTTCCTCAAGTATTACGGCACGAATCACATGCCGCCGATAGACCTGGCGCTGGAAGCGGTGATCGCGGGCGCCACCTTCGTCGCGCGCAGCTTCAGTGGCGACGCCAAGCAAGTGCAAGCCCTGCTGCAAGCGGCCGTCCGCCACCATGGCACAGTCGTCCTTGACATCATCAGCCCCTGCGTCACTTTCAACAACGCCGCCAGCTCGACCAAGAGCTATCCCTATGGCAAAGATCACGAGATTCCGCTGCACGAGATCGAGATCCTGGCGCCGGATTATGTCGACGAGCGCGACGAGATCATGATCGACGACTATGAGGCGGGCGACATTATTGATGTGGAGATGCACGACGGCAGCTTCATCCGCTTGAAGAAGCTGGACAACGACCATGACCCGCGCAACCGGCGCCAAGCGATGGATGTGCTCGAGCGCTCAATGCGGGAGCAGATTTTCTCGACGGGCCTGATCTACTACGAAGAGCCGCGCCCGACCCTGGCCGACACCGAGGAGTTGGTGGCGACGCCGCTGGCGCAGCTGGACACTGCGGAGCTGCGCCCGCCAAAGTCCGCGCTGGACAGCGTGATGCAAAGGCTGATGGTGGGGTAGCGCCCAAACTGACCGCGCGCAACATGGGCGACTGACGGAGTCGCCCCCTTTTATACTGCGCGCTGCCAACCTTACCCCTGGCCCCTCCCCGAAGCGTCAGGGAGGGGAGTTAAGCGTACGCGGTTCGCCATTTAAGCCATTTTCAGCACACAGCGATCCGAAAGGTACTTTCCGTGGGCGGCGCTGTAGGCCGAGCCCCTACACTCGCCGCCGGACAAAGCGCAGCCCTAATACTTCGCCATCGCGGGATCGATCTCGTCCGCCCAGGCCAGGATCCCACCCTCGACATTGTACATCTTGTCCAGGTCGTAGCCGAGTTCCGCCAGGAATGCGATGCTGTCGGCGCTGCGCACGCCCGAGCGGCAATGCACATACAGGGTCTTGTCGCGCGGGATGTCCTTGAGCGCGGTCTCTTCCCAGAGCCGGCGCCCGGCCTGAATCCCGTTCTTCGCCAGTTGAATATCCGGCTTGGGGATGCGCAGCGTGCCGTCGATGGCGCTGATGTCCCACTCGTGCGGGTCGCGCACATCGACCACGACGACATCGTCCCCGTTCTCCAGGGCCGCCTTCACCTGATGCACATCCACCGTCCGGATGTCCAGTTCAGCGGCATCGTCAGCCGCGCTGAATTCGCTGTGGTCGTGCGCCGGCATGCCACAGAACAGCTCGTAGTCCATCAGCTCGATGTCTTTCCGGGCGATGGAGCAGACCGGGCATTTCGGGTCTTTGCGCACTTTGATCGTCTGGAAGCTCATTTCCAGCGCGTCGTAGAGCATCATGCGCCCGACCATGGGCTCGCCGATTCCCAGCAGCAGCTTGATGGCTTCGGTCGCCTGCATGGTGCCGATGGTGCCCGGCAAGATGCCCAGCACGCCCCCTTCGGCGCAGCTCGGCACGAGACCGGGCGGCGGCGGCTCCGGGAACATGCAGCGGTAGCAGGGACCGTGGGCGGCGTGGAAAACTGACAGCTGCCCCTCGAAGCGGAATATGCTGCCGTAGACATTTGGCAAACCGAGTTTGACGCAGGCGTCGTTGACCAGGTAGCGAGTCGGGAAGTTATCCGTGCCGTCGATGACGACATCCCAGTCTTCGCCGAAGATGCGCAGGGCGTTGTCCGAGGTGAGCGGCTCGTTGTACTGGACGACCTCGATATCGGGATTGAGGTCCAGCATGCGGGCGGTGGCGCTTTCCAGCTTGGACTGGCCGACGGTGCTTACGCCGTGAATGACCTGACGCTGCAAATTGGTGAAATCGACCACATCGTAATCGACCAGGCCGATGCGCCCCACCCCGGCCGCCGCCAGATAGAGCGCGAGCGGACTGCCCAGCCCGCCGGTGCCGATGAGCAGGATGGCCGACGCTTTCAAGCGGCGCTGCCCTTCCATGCCGACTTCCGGCATGATGACATGACGGCTGTAGCGCTTGACCTCGTCGTTCGTCAGCTCGGCTTGTCTCTCGTGCAGGGTCGTCATGCTGCCTCTCCTCGTCTAGGCGCGGGCGCCGCCGGCGATGCTGGGGATGATGCGCAGGCTGTCGCCGGTTTCGATTTCCGTGTCCAGCCCTTGCATGAAGCGGATGTCCTCGTCGCCAATGAAGATGTTGACGAAGCTGCGCAGGTTGTCGCCGTCGAACAGGTGGGCGCGCAGATCCGGGTGCTGCTCGACCAGGCTGCCCAGGGCCTCGCCGACCGTGCCGCCGGCGACCTCAATGTTGGAATCGCCCTCGGTGTAGGCGCGCAACGGTGTCGGGATTCGAATCTTCGCCATCTTGCTCTCCAATTTCATCTAGCGGACAGTCGGCCACTTCATCATTTCGCGCCAGTCGCGGTCGCTGACCAGGGCCGTGGTATGCTCGCTGTGGCCGTCGCGAGCCAATTCCCAGGAACGCAGCTCCTGCGCCCGTCCCTTCATAACCGACGCGATGAGATACAAAAAATTGGGATAAGAATGCTCGCGGTCGAAATCCGACGGGATGGCGGGCGAATCGGGATGGCTGTGAAAACAGCCGATCAGCGTCAGTCCGCGCGCGTCGGCCTCGTCTTCCAGCCGCATCCAGTCCTTGGGGGTCATCACAAATCGATGATATTGCTCGTCGGCCGCGCTGGCATTCTCCGCCGCGATGACCTCGTCAATCACCACATCCGTCGCCGCGATGTGCCCTTCGACAAAATGCCCCAGCAAGAAGCCGGCGCCTTCGTTGGGATAGGCCTTTTCCAGCTGCTCGAATATCTGCCGCTTCTGCGACTCGCTGATGTAGATCCGGCTCAAGGCAGGCCACCCATCACCCGTAAACGAAAAGAGCCAACCGCTTGGGCTGGCTCTTGTGTCTCCGCTGAATGTCGCGGGCTGTCAAAGAGCGCTGCTCACGCGGCGCTGCGCTGTTCAAAAGGCTCGGCTGCGACAACAGTTGGCGCGCTTCATGCTATGGCGTCTCGCTATTCCTTGTACGCGCAGATTAGCATATTCGGTCCCCCCCTTCAAGCGTGAATTTGTGGCGGCGGCCTTGGCCAGCGATAGATATTGAAGCGCGCCCGCCCTCATGCTACACTAGCGCGCGAATTGGCGGAGGAAGTGCGCGGGCGGCTTGTGCCGCATCCGACGGGGAGAGAACGCAGATGGCGAAGGGTGCTGGGCTTGAGGGCGTGGTCGTCGCCGATATCACGACGAGCTACATTGACGGCGGCATCGGCGAGTTGATTTACAGCGGCTACGCCATTGAAGACCTGGCGGAAAAGGCCTCTTTCGAAGAAGCGCTCTTCCTGCTCTTTAACACGCGTCTGCCCAGCCGCGCCGAGTTTGACAGCCTGCGCGACGAGATAGCAGCCAATTCCGCCATCCCGCCAGCCGTCATCGACATGCTGCGTTCCCTGCCCCGGTCGACGCCGGCAATGGCGGCTTTGCGCACGGCCGTTTCGATGCTCTCCGCTTTTGACGCCGACGCCGAGGACCTGCTGGACAAGGAAAAAGCCAAAGCCAAAGCGCTGCGCCTCACCGGGCAGATTAACACGATCTGCGCGGCCTGGATGCGCATCGTCAAGGGAGCGGCGCCCATCGCCCCCCGCGCCGACCTGAGCGTCGCCGAAAACTTCGTCTACATGATCAGCGGCGACGAGCCCGACCCGACCGCCTGCGCCGCTCTGAATGTGTACCTGGTCTTGCTGGCGGAGCACGGGATGAACGCCAGCACCTTCGCCAGCCGCGTCGTCACTGCCACCGGCAGCGACATGCACAGCGCCATCGTGGCTGGCATCGGCGCGCTCAAGGGACCCTCGCATGGCGGCGCCAACTCTGAAGCGATGAAGATGTTCCTCGAGATTGGCGAAGTCGAGAACGTGGCGCCCTGGTTCAAGGCGAACATCAAATCCGGCAAGCGGCGCATCATGGGCATCGGGCATCGCGTTTACAAATCCAACGATCCGCGGGCGGGCATCTTGCGGCGGCACGCCGAGGCCCTGGCGGAAAGCAGCGGCAAACGCAAATGGTACGACATCGCCGTCAATCTGGCGGAAACGGCGCGGGCGGACGACTATTTCGTGCAGCGCAACCTCTACCCCAATGTGGACTATTACAGCGCCATCGTGCTGTATACGCTCGATCTGGAAATCGACATGTTCACGCCGCTCTTCGCCATGGCGCGCATCGCCGGCTGGGCAGCTCATGTAGTCGACCAGATGGGCGGCCGGCTGATTCGCCCGAAAGCGAATTATGTGGGACCGCGGGGCTGCACGTGGGTCCCCCTCGACGAGCGCTAGTCCCGGGATTCCGGGCGGCGATTCCTCCCGTTCAGGCGTCTGGCATTTGTCCGCGGCGGCCTGCCTGTGCTAATCTGGGCGTGCAGACAGGCGCGAGCCAGCTAGCATGATCCCCTACAGAATCGTCGGCACGACGGATTATCGTCCCTATGTCGCTTTCTTCGTGACGGCGGCCAATGTGCTGGCTTTCGTTTATGTGCTGATTTACGCTTTCCTTGGCGGGCTCTCGCTGGAGGAAGTCTACACGCAGTACGCGCTGAACATCTGCGCCGTCCGCGGGCAGCCCCTGCTGGAGAGCGCGCTCGCGGGCCTTCGCAGCGTCTTCCTGCACATGAGCTTCGTGCATTTGACATCAAACATCATCATCTTTTATGTCTTTGGCGCCCGCGTCGAGGAGCACCTGGGCCACTGGCGCTTCCTCGGCTTTTATTTGCTGGCGGGCTTCGGCGGGCACCTGGGGCATCTGCTCTTTGACGGCGCCCTCTGCAGCGAGCCGCAATACATGGTGGGACCCAGCGGCGCGATCTCCGGCGTCATCGGCGCCTTTCTCTTCTTGTTCCCGGGCGCGCGCATCAAGTCCAAGATCATCATCCTCAATGTCTTCGGTTACGATGTTACTGTGCCGGCCTGGGTCTATCTCTTCTACTGGTTCTTCCTGCAGTTCTTCAATCAAGTCGGCTCGGTGGCGCCGCGGATCAATGTGCACTGGGGCAATGTCGGCGGTTTCATCACCGGCCTGGCGCTGATCTTCTTCATTTCGCTTTTCATCCCGCCGCCGCGCGGGCCTTGACGAATCACTTCGCCATCCAGGAAACAGAGCTCGGCGAGACCGCGTCGGTCCATGCGACGCGCCGCCGTCGACTTGCGCGCGACGCCCAGGCCGTGTTATCGTATTCGCTGTAGGCACATGCGAGGCAAGCGCCATGTTTCCCGTGACAGTGATTGGGCGCGAAAAGCGCATACCAATAGCCGCGCTCGTCATCATCGCCATCAACCTGGCGGTGTTTTTGTGGGAGCTAAGCGTCGACGCCAAGGGCGATGGCTTCCTCAAAGCGGCGCTGCAGAATTATGGCTTGGAAGTCTGCAAGATCGGCGAGCAAGCCATCGCCACCACCGGCCTGGACGCTTTCCGCAGCATGTTTCTGCATGCCAGCGCGGCGCATGTCCTGGGCAATATGTGGTTCCTCTTCCTCTTTGGCGGCTTGGTGGAGCGCTATCTGGGCAGCCTGCGTTTCGTTCTCGCGTATCTCGGGCTGGGTGGGCTGGCAACCCTGGCGCATGTGCTCTTTGGCGGCACGGTCTGCAGCGTGCAGAACACCGGCGTGGTCATCGGCGCGAGCGGCGCGGTGGCTGGCGTAATGGGCGCCTTCCTCGTCCTGAAGCCCAAGGCGAAAGTGCGCACGATGCTCGGTTTCTTCCGGCCATTCGTCTGGTCGGTCAATCTGCCCGCCTACTTGTTCCTGGGTTATTGGCTGCTGATGGATGTTTTGCAGCAGGTGGGCTGGATCGGCGTGGAGACAAATGTGGCGCATTGGGCGCATATCGGCGGCTTCGCGGCCGGGCTGGCGCTGATCTTCGTCGCCGCTTTCTTCAAGCCGCTGCCCAAGCCGGACCCGCTGGAGCACCTCGCCGAGTGAGGCTTCCTCCCGCAATCGCATACAAGCGACGCGCCCTGTCAAGTACGACGGGGCTTTTTTGCGTCGCGGGCGACCGCCTTACAAGAATGGGATGTAGAGAATGATCAGATTGGCGACGATCTGGCAGAACCAGGCGGCCGCCAAACCGTTGCGTTCGCGCACGAAGACATAGAGCAGGTTCATCAGCAGCAGCAACACGACCAGCGCGGCGGTGATCGCTGGCAGCTGGGTGACCGAATGCCACATGACCGGGAAGAAGAGCACGATATTCCAGAGGGTCGCCAGCAGCCCCACCAGCCAAAAAGCCAGCAGGTTCTGCAGCAAGCCGCGAAAGAAGAGCGTCTCCGCCAAGGGCATCACAAATACGAGGAATGCGAGCAGGCTGCCGGGCGACATGCCGGGGAAGAGTTTGTCCGCCGCCGGCGCCAAGATATGCTGGCTGAGGAAGACCAGAAACGGTATGCCGAGCAAGAGGCCGTAGAGCACGCCCCAGCCCAGATTCTCCGGCGCTTCCTGGTCGATGCGCTCCATATTGCCCAACAGCCAAGACAAAATGCTCACGCCAGCCAAGGCGCCCCAGGCCAGGCTGTAGCGCAGTTCGACGCTCTCCGGCAGCAGGGGCGTCAGACCAACGCTCAAGGCGGCGGCGATGACGAAGCCGAAGAAGGGGTCGCTGGCGCCGCGATGCCTGGCGCCGGAGGCGATGCGCCCGCGCTCGTCCGCGCTTTCCGGCGGTTCCGCGACCGGCTCGGCTGGGCTCTGCTGTCGATCCTGCTTTTCCGGCAGTGGATCGAATGGGGCGTCGGGCATCATGAGAGAATGGCGCTGACCGCGTCCAGCGCTTGCGCGATCGCCTGCCGATCAATCCAGTAATGCACGCGCAGGCGGATCGAGTCTTGCTCTCCGAAATATGGCGACATGAGGATACGGTAATCGCGCCGCAGCCGCGCCACAAAGTCCGCCAGCGGGACCGCGCAATCCGCCCCGAGCGAGAAAATGACGAAATTTGTGTGCTGGCTGCTGATGCGCAGTCCCGGGATCTCGCTCAAGCCTTCAGCGAGCAGCCCGGCGTTTGCATGGTCGTCGGCCAGGCGCCCGGTCATGTCGCGCAGGGAAATCAAGCCCGCCGCCGCCAAAATGCCTGCTTGCCGCATGCTGCCGCCGAGGACTTTGCGCGCCCGCCGAGCCCGCTTGATGAACTCGCGCTCGCCCACAAGGATGGAACCGGCCGGGGCGCACAAGCCTTTGGAGAGGCAGAATGTCAGCGAATCGGCATCCGCGGCCAGCTCCTTGACATCGACGCCCAATGCCGCACTGGCGTTAAAGATTCGCGCGCCGTCGATGTGCAGCCTTAAGGCGTGACGCCGGGCGAAATCCGCCACTTCCGCCGTGTATTCCGCGCTGAGGGCGATCCCGCCAGCGGCGTTGTGCGTGTTCTCCAGGGCGACCAGCCGAGTCGGCGGTTTGTGCTCGTCATCGGGGTTGACGGCCGCTTCCAGGTCGGCGATGCGCATGGTGGCGTCGGCCTGGGTCGGCACGGGCTGTGGCAAAATGCCGCCCAGTTGCGCCATGCCGCCCTGCTCATAGCCGAAGATGTGCGCGTTGTGGCCGACGATGATGGAGTCGCCGCGCCCGCAATGCGCCAGCAGCGCGCAGAGGTTGCCCTGGGTGCCGCTGGTAACGAAAACAGCCGCTTCTTTACCGAGCCTTTCCGCCGCCTCCGCCTCCAGCGCGTTCACCGTCGGGTCATCGCCGTAGACATCATCGCCGACTTTCGCCCGCGCCATCGCCTCGCGCATTGCTGGCGTCGGCTGCGTCACGGTGTCGCTTCGCAGGTCGATGTATTCCATGAATCGGGCTCGCTTCGCTAGTCGGCGCGTCCAGGCGATACTAAACCTGAACGCTGGCCTGCGCAATGGCGAAGCGCCCCAGCCTCGAGCGGCCAGACTCCGGCGAATCGCGTTATATCGCTAGCCGGGTTGATGGCACGGCTTGTCAAGCGCGCCAAGATGGCCGGGCGCATGCCAAGCATTTCACGCGGAGCAAACCCTGATTCGCCCTTAGCCGGCGCCAGACTCAGTACGCGGGCGGGCGGCGCGGCTCAATCGGCGAGCACATAACCCAGCTCGATCAAGCGATTCACAATCAAGCGAGCGTTGTCTTCGGCGCGGGTGTTCACAGCCGTCAGCGTGAAATCGGGGCTTTGCGGCGGCTCGTAGGGATCGTCGACGCCGGTGAATCCCTTGATTTCGCCGCGGCGCGCTTTGGCGTACAAGCCCTTGACATCCTGTGCCTCGACGAAATCAAGCGGAGTCGCCATGTGAATTTCCATGAAACCTGCGCCCACCATCAAGCGGACATCTTCGCGGGTGGCGCGGTAGGGGCTGATGGCGGCGCAGATCACGAATCCGCCATGGCGCACGATCTCGCTGGCCACATAACCAATGCGGCGGATGTTGGTGTCGCGGTCGTCTTTGCTGAAGCCCAAGCCCTTGGAGAGGTGCGTCCGCACGACATCGCCGTCAAGCACGGTGACATTGCGCCCCTTCTCCAGCAGCAAATTGACGATGTGCTCGGCAGTGGTCGATTTGCCGGCGCCGCTGAGCCCGGTGAACCAGAGACAGACTCCGCGACGCTGGCGCGGCGGATAGCTGTCGGCGAGGATGCGCGCCACCTCCGGGCGGGAAAACCAAGGCGGCAGCGGCACGCCTTTGCCCAGGTAATCTTCGCGCACCTGCGTGCCGGAGATCTTGCGCACACGGGCGCCCCGCGGCAACCGAGCGCTCTCTTCGTAGCGGTCTTCCTCTTCCAGGAATACCATCTCCGTGAAGGGCACGGGCCGGACGCCGATCTCCTCGGCATGGCGCATCACCAGATCCTGGGCGTCGTACGGTCCATAAAAGGGCTGGCCATTCGAATCCGGTCCAGGACCGGCGTGGTCGCGGCCGACGATGAGATGATTGGCGCCATAATTGCGGCGAATGATGGCGTGCCAGACTGCCTCGCGGGGCCCGCCCATTCGCATCGCCAGCGGCAGCAGCGACAGCAGGCTGCGGTCTTTCTCGTAATAATTCTCCAGCAGGGTTTTGTAGACGCGGACGCGGGTATAGTGATCGACATCGCCGGGCTGAGTCATGCCGACGACCGGGTGCAGCAGCAGCACGCCGTTGATGTTGGCGGCGGCGCGCTTTGTCAAAGCCTCGTGCACGCGATGCAGGGGATTGCGAGTCTGAAAAGCGACCACATTGTGGTGGCCGTAACTCTCCAGCACTTTGCGGGTCTGGGCCGGGGTGCGGCGCAGCTCCGCGAAATCGAGATGAGTCGGCGTCTGCAGGGCGCGCAGCGGTCCGGCGATGTTCAGCCTGCCCCAGCGGCGCATCTCGGCGATGACCGGGTGCCGCGGGTCGCATTTGCCGAATACCTTGGTGGCTGTCTCTTCCAGATCCCAGGGATAGATCTCGGCGACGGTCTGGATTGCGAGCAGGTTGTTCCTGCTATCGCGCAGGGCAATGTCCATGCCGGGCTGGATATCGTCGCGGGGCGCGACTGGCAGCGTAATCGGCATGGGGAAAAGCGTGCCGTCCGCCAGGCGCATCGTATCCAGCACGCTGCGAAAATCGGCTTGATTCATGAAACCGCGCAAAGGCGAAAACGCGCCCACCGCCAGCAGCTCCAAGTCGCATTCGACGCGCGGGCTGACTTGCAGCGACGGCAGCCGGCCGGCGTAGGCGCGCAGCCCCGCCAGCTCGTCACGCGGCGCGAGCAGATTCCGTAGTTCGCCGCCATATGGCGCAATCAGGGTCCCGTTTTGACTTGTCATGCCATTCTCCGGCTCTTGTATTGCAGGTGGCGCGATTTTGCGCGGGCGGCGGCATTGTAGCATAGGCGCCTGGCTCGCGTCAGCGGAAACTCAGTCGCCGCGATCGATGCCGGAGAGCTTGCGCCCGAAGTAGACCAGCACGATGCTTAGGGCGTAGAGCGTGAGCAAGGGCGCCATGACCAGGAACATGTTGACCGGGTCGATGGTGGGGGTGATGAGGGCGGCGGCGATGGACGCGCCCACGATGGCGATGCGCCACTGTCGCACGAGAGCGCCGGCGCTGACCAAGCCCATCAGCGAGACGATGAAGAAGACCAGCGGCGTCTGGAAGGCGACGCCCATCCAAAAAAGCAGGGAAGTGACGAAGCCGATGTAGCCGTCGGCCGTCCACTCCGGCTCGAAGATATCCGCCTTGAAGCCGCTGAGGAAGCCCAGGGCGGTCGGCATCAGCACGGCCCAGGAGAAGAACACGCCAATGAAAAAGAGCAAGGTCGTCGCCGGGATGGACAGCAAGACATAGCGCTTTTCTTTACGCGTCAAGCCCGGCAAGATGAACATCAGCAGCTGGTAAGTCACCATGGGGATGGCCAAAATGCCGCCGACCATCAAGGCGACGCGGAAATAAATCATGATGTTGCCGGTCGGATCGAGGATGACCAGCTCACAGTTGTCGACCGTCGGGATTTTGCAGTAGGGCTCTTGCAGCAGCATCAAGACGCGATCGGCAAAGAATACGCCGACGCCGGTGCCGATGACCAGCGAGAACACCGCCTTGGTCAGGCGCTGGCGCAGCTCGTCGAGATGCTCGAAGAACCCCATGCGGAGTTCATGACCATCTTCAAGCGCGTCCTGCTCTGCGATTTCCGCCATGGCGCCTTACTCAGGCCTGTCCGGCTGCGACCAGGCGCCGAAATCCGCCGAATTGCCGTTGGCGCTTTCGACTGCCCCGCCCCAACTCCCCATCGTCGGCGCCGCGGGCTCGGGCGCTTTCACGGGCGCGCTCGGTTTGGGCAAGGCCGGTTTGCGCGCTTTGGCTGCATTGCTCGCGGTCTTGGATGGCTTGGCCGGGGACGGCTTCTTGTCGTTGAGGCTGTCGCTGACTTCTTTGACGGAGTCCAGGTCTTTCTGCACTTCGTTGAGCGAGTCTTGCACCGGCTGCGTCATCGGCTTCATGGCGGCGGCGACGCTGGTGTTGAGGCTCTTGCGCGTTGGCGGCTCCTTGGGCAGCTTGATGCCGACGCCGGCGTCGTCGAATTCTTTCTGCACCAAGTCGACCGTCTCCGACCATATCTTGCGAAACTTCGACACATGCTGGCCCAACACATAAGACCAGTGAATCATCCGTTTGGGACCGGCGAAGACCAGCATGATAAGCAAAATCGCCACTAGCTCCCAAGCGCCAACGCCAAAGACATTCATCGCGCCTCGCCCTCGCCACCGTGCAGGAAGAGGAAAACGCGATGTCTCGCCTCGCCGATCCGGTCCTTGCTGATGAAGCGCCCCGTATCCAGAGCGCGGTAGCGGCGCATCCCGGCGTCCCAGCGCGCGGCCAAGCCACAGCCCAGCCCGATGCCGGTCGCTTCATCGTAGCTCGCCAGGCTGAGCAGGTCTTCAGTCGCCACAGTCTCGAGGAGCGCGTCCGAGGTGATCGCGCCCAAGACGCCGTGGACGAAGCCATGGGCGTGCTCCGCGCCGAAGATCTGCGCCAGCCGCACCGCTTCGTTGATGATCACCGCCGTCGGCGTCGCGCGACTCTGGATGAGGTGCTCGAATACCGCCAGCCGCAAAATGTTGCGGTCGATCACGGCGACTTGGTCGATGGGGAATTCGGGCGCGTATTTCGCCAGGATTCCGTCGATGGCGGCGCGATGGGCGATGACGCCTCTGACCAGCCGGCGAATGACGGCGCGCGCGGCGTAAGCTTCATGCCGCTCTTCCAGGTGCGCTTCAATCACGGTCGCCGGTTCGTGCGCCGTGGTATCGAGCTCGTACAGAATCTGCAAACTGGCGCGGCGGGCAATCGAGCGATCGGCCGCGGCCGCCTGCGGCTTGATGACTTCGGAAGTAATCGAATCCTGCTCGGGATCGAAATCCTCGAGCTGAAAAGGAATCGCGTCCGCTTGGATTGTCGCCAAGGCTTCTCGCTTTCCGCAGCCGGCTGCCACCCGCTGATAGTGTAGCGCAGGCGCGGCGAATAATCTACGAACAATTGCCTTCGTCGCTGGCGCTTTGCACCCGCAGGCGGCGCAGCAAATCGGCGTAATTCGCGCCGGGCGTGATCGACCCCAGGACCGAAGGGTGGCGGGCGCCAGTGGCCGCGGGCAGCGTGGCGGACCTGCCATGCCAGGTCTCGTATGCCAACAGCGCGAAAACGAGGGCTTCCTTGAAATCGCTGTCCATGCCGATGTCTTCGTGCGTCAAGACAGCCGCCGGCGCGAGCAGCTGTCGCAGCAAGCCGACGAGGACCGGGTTGTGGCCTCCGCCGCCGCCCAGGATGACCTCGGCGATGGGCGCGGGCGCGAAGTTGCGGTAGGCGTCGGCGATGTTGCTGGCGGTCAGGGCGGTTAATGTGGCGATGATTTCCGCGTCGCGCAAGCCACGGCCCTGCGCCTCCGCGACGAGAGCCAAGGCAGCCGCCGCGCCAAAAGTCTCGCGACCGGTCGTCTTGGGGTAGCCGCGCTGGTAATACGGATGCGCCAGCAGCGCGTCCAGCCATTCTTCGTCGACGCGGCCGCGCCCGGCGACAGCGCCATCCACATCATACGTCAATGCGCCGGCGGTGAGCTGCTCAATGGCGGCGTCGAGCAAGGCATTGCCCGGTCCCGTGTCGAAGGCGACGGGAGCGGAGCGGGCGTCGTCCAGTGGCGGCAGAAATGTGACATTGCCCATACCGCCGATGTTCTGGATGGCGCGCCAATGCCGCGGATGCCGCAGCAGCAGCCAATCGACATAACTGGTCAGGGGCGCGCCCTGGCCGCCGGCGGCGATGTCGCGGGCGCGAAAATTGCTGACGACGGTGAGGCCGGTCCGCTCGGCAAGGACGGCCGCTTCGACGATTTGCAGCGAAGCGCTGACTTGGCCGCCGGGCAAGACATTGTGCCACAGAGTCTGGCCATGCGAGCCGATGAGGTCGACTTGGTCCGCGCGTAATCCCGCCCCCAGGAGCGTCTCCAGCGCGCAGTCAGCGAAGACTTCGGCGAGGTCCGCGTTGAGCTCGGCGATGGCTTGGACGCGGCTCCGCAGCGGATCGCAGCAGGCCAGGATTTGCCGGCGCATCGCTGGCTCGTAACGATAGGTCGCGCCATGCAGCAGCTTAACCGAAAGCGCGCCGGGCTCGCCGTGGATCTCGCAGATGGCGGCGTCGACCCCGTCGGCGGATGTGCCGGACATCAAGCCGAGCGTGAGCATGAGGCTGCGTCAGCTGGACTCGGCATAGCGTTTGAAGTTGTTCAGGATCGCTTGCCAGCCAGCCCGCTGCATTTCGGCCGAGTTCTCGGATTCAGCTTCGAAGGAGGTCAAAACTCGGGTATGACTGCCCAGGGCGTCGAAGCGAGTCGCGACTTTCCGCCCATCGCCCAGGGTGTAGGCGACCCGCGATTCGGGCGCGATCTCAGCGTAGACCGCCTCAAAGTCGAAGCCGAAATTGCCCTCTTTGGCTTCCATGCGGTAATTGAGCCGGCCGCCCGGCCTAAAATCGCTCTCGGCCCTGGGGCAGTGCCAGTCGTCGCTGGCGAAATTCCAGTTGACGACATGCGCCGGCGCATTGTACAGCCGCCAGACCAGGGAGCGCGCCCGCTCGACAGTGACTTCAATGTGAATGGTTTCGCTCATGCAAGAAAGATTCGCGCCATTATGCCGCGCGGCGCAGCGCTAGATTGGCCTGGGCAAGCGGCGGAGCGGAGAGGACAGGATTCGAACCTGCGGTACGGAAGACCGTACAATGGTTTTCAAGACCATCGCCTTAAACCACTCGGCCACCTCTCCAGGATTGGTTTTCGCTTGTTAAATCATGCAAGGCGGAGAGGACAGGATTCGAACCTGCGGTACCCTTTACAGGTACAACCGCTTAGCAGGCGGCCCCAATCAACCACTCTGGCACCTCTCCAAATGACCGGCGCGCTACTATTCGCCGAGCGCTATGCTAACATGGCGCGCCGCCCCTGTCAATATGGCATCAACCGACGGTCGCATTGAGACAGCTGCCCGCCTGCACTATACTGGCGCCATGGACGAGAAGAAATCGCGACGATGCTCAGCCTGATCGCCGGCGCGCTTTACGCCAGCGCCCTGCTCATCGTGGCGAGGCGCGAAGATCGATTTGGCGGCGCTCCATGGGCAGCCCTGCTCACTTGTGGGCTGACCGCGATGAGGCCGGTCTGGCGCGGGACGGAGTCGCTGGTCCGCCGGCTGAGCCCGGGCGAGACACCCGCCTTCGATCGACGCCGGAGCACGCACCGCGCGGCCGCGATTCTGGCGCTGCTGTTCTGGGCTTGGCTGCTCCTGAGCGCGACGCAGGCGCCGGCGACTTCGGTTATCGGGCCGGCCGAGCGCTTGCTCGGTTTGCTCGCGCTCACGGCGGTTTACTTGAGCGTGGCGGCGCTTGGCGTCGGCTGGAGAACGGAGCGCGATTGGCGGGCGGTCTTGAGGCGGCTGGGCATTCGGGCGCCCGGGCGGTTCGACTGGCTGGCCGGAGTCTGTGGCGGCATTGGATTGTTCATGGCCGCGTCGCTCGCCACGGCGCTGTGGGAGAGCGCTGTTTCGCCGGGGCTCTTCGAATTGCAGACGGCGCGCGCCCGTGACATCTTTGAGAGTTTCAGTGGCACGCTGTTGGCTGGGGCGTCGCTTGCGTTCTTGTCCGCGCTTGGCGAAGAGACTCTCTTCCGCGGCGCGCTGCAGCCGGTCTTCGGGATTCCGCTCACGGCCGGGCTCTTCGCCGCGACGCACATGCAGTACGCCTTCACGCCGGCCCTGCTCATTATCTTTGTGGCAGGCTCGGGTTTCGGAATTCTGCGCTTGCGCCTTGGGACGGGCGCCGCCATCATCGCCCACGCCGTCTACAACTTCATCCCCTTTATGTTCAATATTTTGACGAATCAAGCCGGATAGCGGGACAGCCGCATGACGACGAGCAAAGTCAACTTGTACGCGCTGAGCCGGGCGGAATTGCTGGAGTTCGCGAATCGTCTGGGCGAGCGCCCTTTCCGCGCCCGGCAAATCGAGCAGTGGCTGTACGACGCGCGGGTCTCCAGTTTCGCCGAGATGCGCAACCTGCCCGCCGCTGCCATCGCCAGGCTGGAGCGGGAAGCCCGCCTGGGCGAGCTCGAATTGGCGGCCAGCCAGCGCAGCCGCGACGGCACGGAGAAGCGCCTGTATCGCCTGGCTGACGGGCAGCTGATCGAGTCGGTGTTGATGCCCTACGCCGACGGCCGCCTGACCGCCTGCATTTCGTCCCAGGCTGGCTGCGCCATGGGCTGCGTCTTCTGCGCCACCGGGCAGATGGGCTTCGCTCGCAACCTGAGCGCGCACGAAATCTTCGAGCAGGCGATGCGCTTCGCGCGAGAGCTGGCGGCGCGGGACCAGCGGCTGAGCAATGTCGTCTTCATGGGCATGGGCGAGCCCTTTCACAATTACGACGCCACGCTGGCAGCCTGTCGCCTGCTGATGGAGCGGCTCGACATCGGCGCGCGGCGCATCACCATCAGCACGGTTGGGCTGGCGCCACAGATCCGCCGCTTCGCCGACGAAGGCTTGCAGGTTCGACTGGCGGTCAGCCTGCACCGGGCGACGGACGACGAGCGCAGCGCCTTGATTCCGCCGAATCGACGCTGGGGGATCGCCGAGCTGCTGGAGGCTTGCCGCTATTATGCCGAGCGGACGAAACGCCGCCTGACCTTTGAGTGGGCTGCGATCGCTGGCGAGAACGACAGCCCAGAGGAAGCGCATCGCCTGGGCCAGCTCCTGGCGAGCCTGCGCTGTCATGTGAACATCATTCCCTTGAATCCGACCAAGGGCTACGCCGGCGGGCCGGCGCGCTCCATGCGGGTCGATCAATTCGCGCGCATCCTGGAGAGCTACGGAATCGACGCGACCGTTCGCGTGCGTCGGGGCATCGACATCGACGCCGGCTGCGGGCAGCTGAAAACGGCGGCGCTGCGCTCTCCGGCGGCTGGCGCGGGCGGCGCATTGATAAGGGACGGCGACGCGAGTATGATCGGGTATCGCGCGGGCACAAGCCACCGAGAGCGTCCATGAACCGCAAGCCCATCAAGATAGCGCCTTCGATCCTGGCGGCCGACTTTCTGCGGCTGGGCGAGCAGGTGCAGCAGGCCCAGGACGCCGGCGCGGAGCGCATTCACATCGACATTATGGACGGTCGCTTCGTGCCAAACATCACCATGGGACCGCTGGTGGTGGAGGCGGTGGCCAAGGTGGCGCGCGTGCCGCTGGACACGCATCTGATGATCGTCGAGCCGGAGCGCTATGTTGCGCGCTTTGCGGATAGCGGCGCCGACGCCATCACGGTCCACCTGGAAGCCTGCCCGCACTTGCATCGCGTCCTCGAGCATATCAAGGCTTGTGGCTGCCGGGCTGGCGTCGCGCTCAACCCGCACACGCCCGCTGCCGCCATCGGCGAAGTCCTCGACCTCCTGGACATCATCAATGTGATGACGGTGAATCCCGGCTTCGGCGGCCAGCGTTTCATTGCACGGACGACCGGCAAGCTGCGCCAACTGCGGGACCTGGTTGAGGAAGCGGGCGGGCAGATCGAGATCGAAGTGGACGGCGGCATCAACCCGGCGACCATTCCCGCTGTCGTGGACGCGGGCGCGTCGATTGCCATCGCCGGCACTTGCATTTTCGAACATGAAGACGGCATCGCCGCCGGCATCGCGGATTTGCGGCGGGCGGCCGCGGCGAACGCGCATGACCGCGAGTAGCGTCGATGGCGCCGCGCTGAAAGCCGCTTTCGCCAGAGGAACGGAGCGCCTGGCTCGCCACGCCGACGAGATCAACCGCTTGAATGTCTTTCCCGTGCCCGATGGCGACACCGGCATCAACATGCGCCATACCTTGCAACGCGCTCGGCAAGAGATCGCCGCGCTGGACAGCGGGAGCGCCGGCCTCGTCGCCGCGAGATTCGCTCACGGCGCATTGATGGGCGCGCGCGGCAACAGCGGCACAATCTTGTCCCAGCTGCTGCGGGGTTTCGCCGATAGTTTGGGCGACGCCGCGATATTGACGCCGTCGCTGCTGCTGCCGGCTTGCGAGGCGGCCGTCGAGCGCGCCTACGCCAGCGTGTCGCAGCCGACCGAAGGCACCATCCTGACCGTCGCGCGCCAGGCGACTGAAGCGCTCCGATCCCTTGATTTGGAAAAAGTCAGCGTCAAGCGGGCACTGGAGACTCTCGTCTGCGCGGCGCGGACGGCGGTGGCGGATAGCCCAAACCTGCTACCAGTCTTGCACGAAGCCGGCGTGGTCGACGCGGGCGGGATGGGATTGCTGCGCTTCTTGCAAGGCATCGCCGGCGACGACGCAATCGAAGCAATCGCGCCGGCGGTCAAGGCGAACCGGGCAGCGCCGCCGCTATTCAGCCCGACCGAGTCTTTCGGCTACGATGTGCAATACTTGATGCTCGGCGATGGGCTGGACATCAAGAGGATCCGCCGCGACCTGGAAGCCATGGGCGATTCCGTGATCGTGGCTGGCGATCGACGCGCGCTCAAAATCCATCTCCATGTGCAAAACCCGGCCCTGCCGCTGGATTACGCCATTCGCGCCGGCGCCACGCTGGACGACATCGTCGTCGAAAACATGCAGCTTCAGTCGCTGCGTCGCCCCACCAGCGAACCCGCGCCAATTCGCGAGCGCGCCGTCATCGCTGTCTCCGAGGGCGATGGCATGCGGCGGGTCTTCCTGGACTTAAGTTGCGACGCGGTCTTGACTGCCGGGCCCGGCGCCAAGCCCGCCACCGAAGACTTCTTGCGAGCCATCAAGAATCTGCGCGCCGAGACGGTCATCATTTTGCCGAACGACAAAGACATCGTCATGGCGGCACAAGCGGCGGCTGAACACTGCGGGAAAGCGCGAGCGCAAGTCGTGCCGACCGCCAGCGTCCAGCAAGGCCTCTGCGCCATGATCGCATTTGGCGACGCCGGCGACAGCCAGGCCGACTTGGCAGCCACTGTCGCTCGCATGGGCGCGGCCTGCGCCGAAGTCGTTTCCATCGAAATCACCCGCGCCAGCCGCTCGACTCGGCTCGGCGGATTGGATATTGTTGAAGGAGAGTTCATCGCCATCGTCGACGGTCAGCTGCGAGCCTGCGCGCCGGAGCTGGAAGCGGTCGCTGGCAGGGCCCTGGACGCAGTAGACGCGCCCGAGCGGGAGTTTGAGTTGGCGACTGTGTACTACGGCGCCGATATGAGCGCGAGCGAGGCGGAGACCTTGGTCGAGCGGCTGGCCTGCAAGCGCGATGATCTCGAGTTTGAAGTCGTCTACGGCGGACAGACTTTGTACCCGATCTTGATTGGATTGGAATAATGCCCCGGATTCACATCGTAACCGACAGCGGGGCGCGCTTCTCCAACCCCAGGCTGGTGCGGCATTTTCCCCTCACCATCTTGCCAAACACGCTGGAGATCAATGGCGAGCGCTACCTGGAAGATGTCGACATCAATACCGAAGAGGCTTTCGCGCTGATGTCGCGGCTGGATGCGCCGCCCAGGCTCCATCCGCCATCCGAAGCGGAATTCGCCGAGCTCTTCACGCGGCTGGCGCACTTCTGCGACGCCGTCATTTCGGTGCATCCTTCGCGGGAGCTTTCGGCGAGCTGGCGCAACGGGCGGCTGGCTGCCCAGCAATTGAGCGGCGACTGCGAGATCGCCGTCGTCGATTCGCAGAGCTTGTGCGCGGGCCAAGGCATGTTGATTCGCGTGGCGGCCCGCGCTGCCGAAGAGCTGGCGACGACGGACGAGATCATCCAGGCGGTGCGGCAAGCGGTGAACCGCATCTATTCCGTTTATTGCGTCAGCGATGTCGGTTTCTTGCGCGCCAACGGTTTGATGTCGGCGTCGCATGCCCTGCTGGCGCCGCATCTGGGCGTCATGCCCTTCGTCAGCCTGGAAGAGGGCCACATAATCGTCATGGAGAAGGCGCGCTCGCGGGGCGAAGTCATCGAGCGAATGGTCGAATTCCTGGTGGAGTTCAACGAGCTGGAGGACGCGGTCGTCTTGCAGGACAACTCGCAGATCAGCGAACAGACGCGGGTGATGCAAGATCGCCTGTCACTGGAATTCCCGGGCCAGCACTTCCCTTACACCATGTACAGCAGCGCCATGGCGAGCTTCCTGGGCACGCGGGCGACTGGCGTGGCGGTCCTGGAGAAAGCGGTGGAAGAATTTGATTATGACTTCTAGCCCGCTGCGGGTCGCCGCGGACAGCGTCTGCGATCTGCCGCTGGAACTCGCCGCCGACTCCAATATCCGCCTGATCCCGGCGTATGTGCACATCGATGGCGAGAGTATCCCGGACGACGGCGCATCGCTGGATCGAGCGCAGTTCTACAGAGACTTGCCCAGGATGGCGCGACAGCCAACCACCGCCGCTCCATCGCCGGGCGACGCCGAGCTGTTTTACCGCGGCCTCCTGGACGACGGCGCGGAACACATCGTCTCCATCCATGTGCCCGCCAAACTGAGCGGCATGCTGAACGCGATGCGGCTGGGGGCGGAAGCGGTAGGCAGCGACAAAGTCACCCTGGTGGATAGCCAGCAGTTGAGTTTTGGCTTCGGCTTGCAGGTCATGGCGGCGGCGGCGCTCGCGGCTCAAGGCGGCGACTTGAAGGCGATTCTCGACGCGATCGAGCGCGTCCGTCGACACACTCGGGTTTATGCCATTATCGACACCCTGGAATTCTTGCGGCGCAGCGGTCGCGTGAACGCGCTGGTGGCCAGCCTCGGCGGATTGCTGCGCATCAAGCCGATCATAAGCGTCGCCGACGGCGAGATCACTTCCATAGCGCGGCTGCGATCCTGGAAGCGCGCCGAAGCGAGACTGCGGGATCTGACCCTGGCGCAGGCGCCCCTGGAGCGGCTCGCTATCTTGCATACCGCCAACCGAGCCGGCGCCGAGAGCTTCCTCGATTCGATACGCGAGGTCGCGCCTTCTGATACACTGGTCATCGAGACGAGCCCCACTGTGGGCGCGCATGTCGGGCCGGGCTCCGTCGGCGTGGCCACCCTGAATGCGAACTGGAGGCGCTGAGCCATGCCGACCGCGCTGGAGAAAATGGTCAATATCCTCAATCACGAGCGCAGCCTGGGCGCGCAAGACAGGGCTGTCGTCGGCGGGCTGGCCGCCTTCGTCGCCACATGGCAGACGGAAGCGCGGGAACAAGCGCGCCGGCCGGAACAGCAAGTCCTCATCGACGAAATCGTCGACACCCTGACCGCCTACGACAAGCTCGACGACGAGAGCGACCGCATCGTCAAGATCAATCACCTGCTGGACCGGGCAACCAACCGGGCGCCGGCCTCTAAAGCGTATCGCCAGCGCCTGGAATACTGGCGCGGCCAGATGAAACCGCAGCGCGACTCTGCGCGAGGCCGCGAAGCCCGAGGCAGAAGCCGCGAGCAGGGCGACCGCCGCCAAAGCCAGCCGAGAAAATCCGGCGGGCAGCGACGCGGTTACGCTTACGACAGCGCCACTTACGACGAAGACTTCACCCGCGGTCCGCAAGGCGATCGGCTGGACATCCCGCCCATGCCGCGATTGGAGCGCCCGCCAAGACAGCCGCGCGAGACGCTCCCGGTGGACGAGCAGCTCGCGTTGCTGGAGGAGCTGGACGCGCCCAGCATTGAAATCAAGGGCATCGGCAAGAAATTCTCCGAACTGCTGGAAGAGCTGGGCATTCGCAGCGTCCGCGACTTGCTCTACAGTCTGCCGCGCCGCCATCTGGATTACACGCGGCTGCTGCCCATCGTCAAGCTCGAGGCAAACGACACCGCGACCGTCATCGCTTCAATTACGCGCGCCGAAGTCCGTTCCCGCGGCCGGGGGCGCGACGATCTGGTTCTCGTGGTGTCGGACGGCACCGATCGCATGACCGTCCGCTTTTTTGGCGGGCGCTTTCTGGCGCGGCGGCTGCAGCGGGGCAAGCGCGTTTTGCTCAGCGGCAAGGTCACTTACTTCCGAGACATGAAACAAATGGCGAACCCGGAATATGAAGAGCTGGATGTCGCCAACCTGCGCGCCATCGGGCTCGTGCCGGTTTACCGCATGACCCAGGGCCTGCGCCCGCGTATGTTCCGCCGCACGATGAAACAGTTGACGGAGGAATGGTCGGGCAAGATCCCGGATCCACTGCCGCCTGCATTGCTGGAGCGGGCTGAATTGGCGGACCTGGGCTGGGCGCTGCGACAGGCGCACTTCCCCGATGGATTCGATCACCTCCAGCATGCCGAAACGCGCTTGATCTTCGACGAGCTGCTGACCCTGCAATTGGCGCTGCTGGGCAACCGCCGCGAGTGGCAGTCCGCGCCGGCGACGCCATTGCCCGTCGACGAAAACAGCCTTGAGCAGTTCATCGCCGAAGTCTTCCCCTTCAAGTTGACCGCCGCCCAGCGACGCGCGCTGGCCGAAATCGGCGGCGACTTGGCGGGCGAAATCCCGATGAACCGGCTCTTGCAGGGCGACGTCGGCTCGGGCAAGACGGCAGTAGCGATTGTGGCCCTGGCGCGAGCCTGGCTGGCCCGCAAGCAAGCCGCTCTCATGGCGCCGACGGGAATTCTGGCCGAGCAGCACTACCGCAGTCTCTGCGAGTGCTTCGATCGAGCCGGCCTGGACGAGAAACCAGTGATTGCCCTGCTGACCGGCGCCCAGACCGCTGCCGAGCGCGAGTCGATCTACCGCGGCCTGGCGGACGGCTCCATCGACCTGGTCGTCGGCACCCACGCGCTGCTCCAGGCGGGCCTGGATTTCCAGGATCTGGCTCTGGCGATCATCGACGAGCAGCAGCGTTTCGGCGTCGAACAGCGGGCGGCGCTGCGTGGCAAAGGCGCCAACCCCCATTTGCTGGTGATGACGGCCACGCCCTTCCCGCGCACCCTGGCTCTCACCGCTTACGCCGATCTGGACTTGACCTTGCTCGACGAAAAGCCGCCAGCGCGCCAGGAAGTCCTGACCACCATCATCGACCCGGTCGCCCGCGAACGCCTGAACGGATTCGTGACCAGCCAGCTGGAGGCGGGCCGGCAAGCCTTTTTCGTGCACCCGCTGGTGGAAGAATCCGACACCCTGGAGACGGCCGACGCCACCAGCGCCTTCGAGCGGTTGCGGCAGGTCTTCTTCCGTTTCCGCGTCTGCCTCCTGCATGGGCGGATGAGCGCGGCCGAAAAAGAGGAAGTGATGACGGCTTTCGCGGCTGGCGACTACGATGTGATGGTCACGACGACGGTGGCCGAGGTGGGCGTCGATGTGCCAAACGCCAGCGTCATGGTCATCGACGGCGCGAACCGCTTTGGCTTGGCGCAGCTGCACCAGTTCCGCGGGCGCGTCGGGCGGGGCGCGCAAGAGTCGCGCTGTTTTCTGATCCCCGACAATTCGGCGGCAATCGATATCGACCGCATCCGCCAAGCCCAGGCCGAGCCCGAAATCCTGGAAAGCCTGAGCCCGGCCGAGCGGCGGCTGGCCGCCATGGAAAGCACGAACGACGGCTTTGCCCTGGCGGAGCTGGACATGGCGATTCGCGGCGCCGGCGAATTGCTTGGCTTGCGCCAGAGCGGCCTTAGCCTGCTGCAAAGCGTCAAGGCGGTTTCGCCTGAACTGGTGGAATTGTCGCGGCGGGAAGCCCGCGCCCTGCACGACGAAGACCCGCTCCTGCGCGAAAGCCCGCTGCTGGCTGGCCTCGTCGCTCGCGCCAGCGCGAACAAGGCCGATGTGAGCTAGCCGCCGGCCCCGCCAGGCTCGGAAATGCGCCTCCGCGTAAGCCCGCGCAGCAGCCCCAAAACGGCAAGAAAAACGCGCTGAATCTGCCGCCGAATCTGTTGGCGCGTATTTTGGCGCGCCTATACAATGCGCTCGTAGCTCGGGAGAGAAGGCATGTCAGCCAAGCGCATCGCTCTTTTTCCGGCTTCGCTTGACCCGATACATTACGGGCACATCGATATCGCGCTGAGGGCGTCGCGCATTTTTGACGAGTTGATTGTCGCGATATACGCCAAGCCCGGCAAGCGAGGGCTGCTGCTTAGCCTGGCAGAGAGAACGCGGCTGGCGGAAGAAGCATTTGAGAAATACCCGCGCGTTTCGGTGGCGCAATATGAAGGGCTCACTGTAGAGTACGCGCGAACAGTCGGCGCGGTCGCCCTGGTACGCGGAGTGCGAGCCAGCGGCGACCTGGAATATGAGATGCGGATGGGCATGGCAAACAAGAAACTGGCGCCGAACCTGGAGACAGTCGCCTTGCTTTGCGACCAGCGGCACATGCACGTCAGCTCCAGCCTGGTGCGCGAGATCGCGGGGCTGGGCGGCGATGTCAGCTCCATGGCGCCGTCGAATGTAGTGGAAGCGCTGCGCAGGCGATTTGAAGCCTGAATTCGTAAATCTTGGCACGGTCTTTCAGTGGGAGGAAAGAGATGGACATTCAACATCTAGTGGATCGTTTGGAAGATTTAGTCGACGAGGGGCGGCATGTCTTCGGCACCAAGTACACGGTGGTGGATGAAGAGCGCGCCCTGGAAATCATCGACCAGATGCGGATTTCGATTCCGGAAGAAGTCGAAAAAGCCGCCCGCACAGTCCAGCAGCGCGATCGCGTCTTGGCGGAAGCCAACGAAGAAGCCGCCCGCATCGTCCAGCAGGCGCGGCAGCACAGCGAAGACTTGATTGACGACCAGGAAATGGTCAAGCAAGCCAAAGTGCGGGCCGAATATGTCATTGAGCAAGCGCGCATTGAAGCGGACAAGATCACCCAGGAAGCCGACGGCTATGTCCTGACGCAGCTCAGCCAGCTTGAACAGCAGTTCACGCACACGCTGGACGAGATTCGCAACGGCATCCAGCTGATGCAATACGACGAGCCCCTCGCCGTCAAGGTGATGCCGGAGCCGCAGCCGGGCGACATGCCGCAAGCCGAAGTCAAAGACGGGCCAATCAGCTTTGACCGTCCGGCGACGGCGCCGCTGGGCAGCCAAGCCTAAGCGTTTCTCCGCACAACCCAGCCGCAACACGGACATTGCCCTCGCGATGTTCGTTTGCGTTCTTTCCCGCCTCGCCGCGCGCGCAGACTCGGGGTCCAGGCGCTTTTTGCGTCCGGCATCGTCATGCGCCTGATAATCCTCGCGGTCGCCTGGGTCCTGGGCATCAGTCTGGCGCGGGAACTGCCCGGCCAGCCGCCATCGCTTTGGCTGGCCGCTTTCGGCGTCGCCCTCGCATCGGCGATCGCGCTGCGTCGGGGACGCTGGCTGTGGCTCGCCATCGGCATCTGCGCCTTCTGCGCCGCCGGCATGCGTCAGACTTTCGTGCCCCGGGACAGCGAAATCGCGGCGCACAACGGCTACCGCGGCAGCGTGACCGGCATCGTCATCGCGGAGCCCGCCATTACCGCGGACCGCGTCCAGCTGCGCGTCGAGGCTGAAAGCGTCTTCGTCAACAATCGCGAGCGCGAAACCAGCGGCCTTCTGCTCGTCGAAACCGTGCCTGGCGCGGGCCTCAAATATGGCGACCGAATCCGCGCGACCGGCGCCATCAGCATGCCAGCCAGCTGGGACACCTTTTCATACGCCGATTATCTGGCGCGGCAGGGCGTCTTCAGCATCTTGCGCAACGCCGCCGTCACGGTCCTCGATTCCGGGCACGGCGATTCGTTCCTGGCGGCATTGATCGAGCTCAAAGCGATCGCGAAGCGGCTCATCGCCACCAGCCTGCCGGAGCCGCAAGCGGGATTGCTGGCGGGCATCCTGCTGGGCGACGAAAGCGGGATCTCGCCGGATCTCGCCGACGATTTCTCGCGCGTCGGCGCCGCCCACATCATCGCCATCAGCGGCTTCAACATGGTGATCCTCAGCGGCATCGTGATCCGAATAGGCAGGCGACTCTTCCCGGGCAACGGCGCCGCCGTCACCCTGAACGCGCTTTCGCTGATGGCGGTCTACGCCATCTTCGTCGGCGGCAGCCCGGGCGTCTTGCGCGCCGCCTTGATGACCGGGCTGTATGTCATTGGCTCGCAGCTGCAACGCAAGACATTCACGCCGGCCTCGCTGGCTTTCGCCACGCTGCTGCTTTCGGCCGCCGACCCGAATGTGCTGCTGGATCTCGGCTTCCAGCTGAGTTTCTTCGCCGTGCTGGGCTTGGCCGTCTTTGTCGAACCGTTTTCGCGCTGTTTTCGCCGGTTGCTGGGCATTATGCTGCCGCCGAGGTCCGCCTCGCGCGTCCACGGCCTGCTCGACGAGCCGCTGATCGTGTCGCTGGCGGCGCACCTGGCCACGATGCCCCTTATCATTCTGTACTTCGGCCGACTTTCGCTGGTGGCGATTCCGGTGAACCTGCTCATCGTGCCAGCTCAAGCCGCCATCTTGCTGCTGGGCATGGCTGCGCTCGCCGCAAAGCTGATCGCGCCAGTTCTCGGTTCGCTGCTCTTCCTGGCGGAGCTGGTCGCGCTCTCCTGGACTATCGGCGTCGTGCGCTTTTTCGCCAGTTTGGACTTCGCCGAGCTAAGCTTGGCGCTCGACAGCCGGCTGATTCAGGCTTTCTATTTGTTGATGATCGGAGGCGCCATGCTGCGCGCCGCGCGCCCTCGCCTTCTCAAAAGGCTGGCACACAGATTGCAAGCGAAGACTCTGCTCATCGCTCTCGGCGGCACTGGCCTTCTCGCGCTGATTCTGGCGGCGGGCTACATGCACAGCCGACCAGACGGGCGCTTGCATCTTTGGCTGCTGGACATTGGGCACAACAACGCCGCGCTGATTCAGACGCCGGGCGGAGCGCAGATTCTGGTTGATGGAGGCCGCTTTCCAGCCCGCTTGCTGACGGCGATCGGCGACCGCCTGCCCTTCCACGACCGGCACATTGAAATCTTGGCGATCACTCAGCCGGACGAGTGGGACATCGCGGCCTTGGCTGCCGTGCTGGATAGATATACCGTGGGCGCGGCCTTGTATCACGGGCAGCCCAACCACGGCGATGTCTACAAGGCGCTGATGGAACGGCTGCGGGGTTCGAATACGCCAGTCGTGGAGGCCCGGGCCGGCTATCGGCTGGAGTTTTCCGACGGCGCGCTGCTCGAAGCGCTGCACCCGCAAACCAAACCAGAGAACAGCGACAGACTGAGCAACCAGAGCCTCGTGCTGCGCCTGAGTTACGGCGAGGTCTCGTTCCTGCTCACCGGCGATTTGAGCGGCCATGGCCAACTGGAGATGCTGGCGAACGGCGTACCAGTCTTGGCGACCGTTTTGCAAGTCCCGCAGCATGGCGCGGCGCGCTCGCTTGACGAGGGCTTTCTGCGGGCGGTTCAGCCGCAGGTGGCGCTGCTGCAAGTCGACGCCGCCAATCGACGCGGCGACCCGGATCCGGACATTATCGACCTGCTCGACGGATTGGAGCTGTACCGCACGGACGAGCAGGGGACGATTCATCTGAGCGCGGACGGCGCGACATTGCGGGCGCATCACTGACTATCGTTGACGGCAGCGGAAAAACGAAAGGGCGACCCAAAGATCGCCCCGGAATTGCGCGCCTTAGTGGAGCGTCAATAGCGAATATCGACATGCCGGCGGGTTTCGGCCGACTCCATGATGGCGTCGCAGATGACGGCGTTGCGGTATCCGTCGACAAAATCGGCGCCATAGGGAGCGACTTCGCCGTCGTTCACAATGGCGTCGAAGAAATGGTGAAACTCGTGAACGAAGCTGTGCTCCCAGCCGATCATGTGCCCTTGGGGCCACCAATTCTCCCAATAGGGATGATGCGCCTCGCTGACCAGCACATTGTGGAAGCCTTGAGTCGCTTCCGGGCTTTCGCCTTTCCAGAATACATTCAGCTCGTTCAAGCGCTCCAGGTTAAAGACGAGGGAGCCGTTTTCTGCGTTGATCTCGAATGAGTTGAAGTTCTTGCGCCCCTGGGCGAAGCGCGTCGCCTCGACCGTGCCCAGCGCGCCATTCTCGAAGTCCAGCAAGGCGACGAAGCCATCATCCACATCGGACTTGACCATGCCGCCAGCCCCGTCCGGGCGCTCCGTGATCCAGGTCTGCGCCAGGCCCGAAACCGCTTTGGGCTCGCCGACCAAGAAACGCGCCAGATCGATGATGTGCGCGCCGAGATCGCCCAGAGCGCCGCTACCGCAGATATGCTTCTGGAAGCGCCAGCTCGTTTCCATCGCGCGGTCCATGCCCCACTCTTGCAGGTAAACCGCGCGCCAATGGTAGATGCGCCCCAGCGCGCCGCTTTCGATCAGCTTCCTGGCTTGCTGCACGGCCGGCACGAAGCGGTAGTTGAAGGCGACCATGTGTTTGACGCCAGCGCTCTCGACCGCGTCCAGCATGGATTTCGCTTCGTCGGCGGTGCGCGCCAGGGGCTTCTCGCAGAAGACATGCTTGCCCGCTTCGGCCGCCATAATGCAGGGCTCGGCATGGGCGTCGTTCGGCCCGCCATTGTCCAGCACCTGCACATCGGGGTCCGCCACCAGGTCGCGCCAGTCGGTGTAGGCTTTCTCGTAGCCATAGCGCGCCGCGGCCGCGTTAACGGCGCTTTCGTTGCGCCCCGCCACCGCCACCAAGCGCGGGATGGCGACGGGCGGGAACATCATGTACGGGATCTTCTTGAAGGCGTTGCTGTGCGCCTTGCCCATGAAGGCGTAGCCGATCATGCCGATGCCCAGCTCCGGGGCGTCTTCCGCGCTGCCGCTGCCGGCCATGCTGGTGAAAGTGGCTGTGACTTGTTTTGGCTCGTCCATTTCTCTGCTCCTGCTGGTTCTTTGTTGGTCGTTTAATCTTCGGCGAAGGCGGCGTCGAAGGCGACGGCCGAGGCGGTGAAGTCGTTCGCCTTGACCCAGGCGGCCGATTCGGTCGCGCCAAATTCGCGGTCCATGCCGCTGTCTTCCCATTCCACCGAGAGCGGACCGTCGTAGCCAGCCCGGTTGAGGGCGCGGATCATCGAATCGATGTCCAGGTCGCCATGCCCGGGCGAGACGAAGTCCCAGCCGCGCCGCGAATCGCCAAAATTGAGGTGCGACGCCAGGATGCTGGTCACATTGTCCAGGGTCACCTTGGTGTCCTTGACATGGACATGGAAGATGCGGTCGGCGAAGCGATCGATGAACTTGACGGGGTCGAAAAGCTGGTGAATGAAATGGCTGGGGTCGAAGTTGAAGCCGAAGGCGGGATGCCCGTCCAGCGCCTCGATCGCCTTTTCCGCCGTGTAGATATCGTAGGCGATTTCGCTGGGATGGGCTTCCAGGGCGAATTTCACGCCTTCTTCGGCGAAGACATCCAGCACGGGCCGCCAGCGATCGGCGAATTCGCGGTAGCCGGCGTCGATCATCTCGTCGGAAGTGGGCGGGAAGCGATAGATCATGTGCCAAACGGGGCTGCCAGTGAAGCCATTGACGACATCGACGCCAAAGAGCTTTGCGGCGCGGGCGGTGTTCATCATCTCCTGGGCGCAGCGTTCGCGGACGCCATCGGAATCGCCATCGCCCCAGAGCCGATCGGGCAAGATCTCGCGGTGGCGCTCGTCGATCGCCGCTTCGGCGACGCACTGCCCGACGAGATGATTGCTGATGGAGAAGTATCCCAATCCATTGGCTTCCAGCACATCAACCCGCGACTGGATGTAACCGTCTTCCGCCAGGGCGCGGTCAACCTCGAAGTGATCGCCCCAGCAAGCCAGTTCCACTCCGTCGTAGCCGAAGCTCTTGGCTTTCTCGGCGATGGTTTCGAAGGGCAAATCGGCCCACTGGCCCGTGAATAAAGTAACCGGTCTCGCCATGAGTCAATTCCTTTCCAGTGCATGCTCGGTCTCGCGTTCAAGTATAGCGAGCAAATGGATTTGCACAAATGGCGCGGCCGCCTGCGGACAATCGATCTGTCGGGGCGGCTCGGCGAGTCGCCCGCTGCCAGCGCGCCAGGACGGAAATCGCTGGGGGCGAATGCCACATCGCCCGTTTCAGCATGAAGAATCCGCTGTCGGCGGCGGGAGTCGCGGCCTAAGGCCCCTGCGCCGTGCTGACTGTGGCGCAATCGGAACGCACACGCGGGCGAGCCACCGGCTAGCCCCTTCAGAGTCGCATGCCCCGGCCTCATGTTGGGATTCGATTCCGCCATAAGCTATCATCTGGGCAATAGGCGGCCGCCAGACAGTTGAGGAAAAGGACCATGTACAACGGACTGAAGATCATCGACTTTCATGTGCATTTCCCGTCGCGGCATCACTTTCATATCGAGCGCGGACCCAACCCGCGACAGCAGTACATCGAGCGCGTCGGCGAGAAACGCGCCGCCGTCGCCCGCGAATTGGCGATGAATTACAACCGCCAGTGGCGCGCCACCTGGGGCTTTGACCCGCCCGAGCGCGGCGACTTCAGCGACGAAGAGCAAGCCGATCGCTGGGCAGCCGAGATTGAACGATATGGCTTGCGCGCGGTCGGCTTCGTCACGGGCGGCGGCAACCGCAACCTGGCGAAACTCGTGCGGCGGCATCCCGACACATTCATCGGCTTCGCCCATCATTACCTCTTCAGCGACGGGGCGGCAGACGAGCTGCGGCGGGCCGTGAATGAAGATGGCATGCGCGCCTACAAATTGCTGGCGCCGTCGCTGGATCGTCCGGTGGAGGACGAGGCTGGTTACCCGGTCTGGGAGGCTTGCGCCGAGCTGGACATCCCGGTGCTGATTCACTTCGGCATCCAGGGCAGCGGCGGCGGCGTCGCCTGGCACGAGAACATCAACCCGCTCAAGCTGCACAACATCGCCAAGGACTTCCCGGAGGTCACTTTCGTCGTGCCGCATTTTGGCTGCGCCTGGATCCGCGAGACCCTGCAGCTGTGCTGGGCTTGCGGCAATGTCTCCATCGACACCAGCGGCAGCAACCAGTGGGTCAAGTGGGTCGAAGGCGAATGGGACACGAAAAAACTCTTCCGCAAATACATGGAAACCATCGGCCCAGAGCGCATCATCTTCGGCACGGATTCGAGCTACTTCCCGCGGGGTTTCGCCGAGAAATACCTGATCCAGCAGATCCGCGATCTGCGCGAGCTGAATTACCGCGAGGACGACATTCAGCTGATCTTCGCTGGCAACGCGGCGCGGCACTTCAAGATCGCGCTTTAGCGGCGCATTTGGCAAGCGGCGCGACTTGGGTTACAGTCTGGGCGTCCGCTTAGTTATCGAACAAGAGAAGGAGCGCAAAATGCACAGGTCAAGACTTCTTGCCATCCTGGCAATTCTGATCCTGGCGATGTCGCTTGGCGCCGTGGCCAGCGCTCAGGACGACATGGTCGAAATCGAATATTGGCAGTACAACTTTGGCGCCCGCGTAAAAGCGATGGACATCCTCATTGGGCTGTTTGAAGTGGCGAATCCGGGCATCAAGATCGTGCACAACAGCGACATCCCCTATGCCAACTTCCGCGATGAATTGGCAGCCTCGGCGCCGGCTGGCGTGGGACCGGATGTCGTCACGCTCTTCTATGGCTGGATCCCGGCCTTTGTGGACGCGGGTTATCTCGTGCCGCTGCCGGATGAAGCTTTCAGCGAGGAATTCGTCCTCGAAACTTTCTCGCCCATGGTCGCCAATTCCAAGTTCGAAGGCAGCTATTGGGCGATTCCGACGGCGGTGCGCTCGCTGGCGCTATTCTGGAACAAGGACATCTTTGAAGCCGCGGGCCTCGACCCGGAAGCGCCGCCCGCCAACCTGGACGACTTCGTTAGCGCAGCCCTTGCCACGACCGTCTACGACGGCGACGATAGCGACATCTACAACATCACGCAGCAGGGCCACGCCCCCGCTCTCTCCGCCCAGGATCACCACTGGTTCCGCGAAGTGCTGATCCGTCAATTCGGCGGCGCGCCCTACAGCGATGACGGCCGCACCGTGACCTACAACAGCGAAGAAGGCTGCGCCGCGTTCAGCTGGCTGGCGGCTTTCGAGACTGAGCATGTCACGGGCAGCAATGACATTCTCGATGGCGCGACCAACGCTTTTGTCAATGGCGAGACGGCGCTGCATGTTGACGGCTCCTTCCGCGTGGGGACGATCAGGAACAACAATCCCGACCTGAATTATGGCGTGACAGAATTGCCCGTCGGACCAAATGGCGAGCAGCACACCTTCGGCTCCTACTGGACGCATGGCATCACGCGGCGCGCCAATGATGACCCGGCGCGGCTGGCAGCGGCTGTCAAGTTCCTGCAATTCATCACCTCGCCCCCGGCGGGAACGCTCTGGGTGAACCTCGTCGGTGAGCTGCCGGCGCAAGCCAGCGCGGCCGCCGACGAGGACTTGCAGTCCGATCCCGTTCTGGGCGCATTCTCGGCCGGTCTGGCTTACTCGCACGCGACCTTCTTCGTCGATGAAAGCGCGCAGCGGCAAGTCTTGATCGACGCCTTCGACAACATCCGGCTCGGCGGGATGGATCCCTGCGAGGCCCTGGATGAAGCGGCGGCGGCTGAGCAAGAGCTGATCGACAACTTCTGGGCCGATCGCGAGTAGATCGGCCAGGCAGGCACGACCGCGCCGAGTGATTCGTCGCCCGGCGCGGCTGCTGCCTGTCGGAATTTGGAACTGCAATGAAAGAGAAAAACGAAGCCATCTACGAAGCCGGATTCGACGAAGGCTATCGCATGGGCGCGAGCCAGCAAGCGCAGGCGCCGGCCCGCAACCAGACAGCCTTCGTTGTCGGCGTCGTGGCTGGCTTGCTGGGCATTTGGGGCCTGGCGCATGTGCTGAACGACAAGCTCCTGCCGGGCTGCCTCTGGATGTTCATCGTCGGTCCGCTGTTGGCGGCGCTGCTCGGCGGGCTGATCCTGGCGACGGCTGGCCTGGGCGCGATCGTCGCCGTGCCGCTCTGGCTGTACATCGTATACAGCCAAGCCAAGAACGGCGCCAGCGTCGGATAATTGAAGCGAGCCGGCTTTCGAATGACGAGGAAACCGCAGCCAATGGCGGTTCGGCGCCGCGAGAACTCCGGTTTTGCTTGGACCCTGGCGAAGAAGAAGATTGTCTGGGCCTATATTTTCCTGGCGATTCCCATCGTCTTCTTCGCCTACATCCGCGTCTACCCCGCGCTCTTCGCCTTCCAGATGAGCCTGCACGATTACAATCCGCTGGCGGAAGAGCAGCCTTATGTCGGCCTCGAGAATTACGAAAAAGTCTTTGAAGAGCTGGGCAAGAAGAAATCCACCACCAAATCCGCTTTCAGCAACACCATCCGCTATGTCGCGCTCGGCGTGCCCATCCAGCTTTTCCTGGCTTTGGCGATCGCCTTGATGCTGAACGAGATTCGCTTCGCCAGCACGCTCTACCGGATCTTGTTTTTCCTGCCCTTCGTCACCTCCACCATCGCCATCGCCTGGGTCTTCCGCATGCTGTATCAGCCGCGTTTCGGGCTCTTCAATGTCATCCTGCAGCTGGTTTCGCTGCCGCAGCAGCCCTTCCTTCGCAGCCCGCAGCAAGCCTTGCCGTCGGTGCTGGCGCTGGTCATCTGGCAGGGCATGGGTTTCGCCGTCATCATCTTCCTGGCTGGCTTGAAACAGATCCCGCGAGTCTATTACGAAGCGGCGCAGGTGGACGGGGCGAGCCGCTGGCACACATTTCGCTACATCACATTCCCGCTGCTGAACCCCAGCATCGTCTACCTGCTGGTCTTGCAGACGATCTCGTTTTTGCGCATGTTCGCGCCAGTGGTGGCGATGACCGAGCAGGGGCGTGGCGGTCCGCTGGACGCGACGACGACCGTCGTGCTGCGCGTGTACCGCGAGGCTTTCCAGAGCTTCAACATGGGTTACGCGTCTTCACTGACGGTCGTGCTCTTCGCCATGATCCTGGGCGTAACCATCATCCAGCTGTCGGTGACGACGCGCCGAATCAACTGAGGCGGCCATGGCGGAATCAATCACTCCCTCGAACATTTTCAAAGACCAAGGCGCCGTCAGCGCAGTCGGCAGCGCCCGCGACGACTGGAAGTACAAGTCCTTTTCTTACTTGCTATTGACGCTGATCGCCTTCACGATGATCGTCCCGTTCCTCTGGATGCTGTCCACCTCGATCAAGCCGGAGAAAGAGATCCTGCGGCGCAACATCTTCCCGATCGAGCCGACCCTGGACAATTACAGCGAGGTCATCAACAAGACCGATCTGCCGCTATGGTACAAGAACTCCTTCATCGTCGCCGTCATCAGCACGGTGAGCGTGGCCTTCTTCGACGCCCTGGCCGGTTTTGTCTTCGCCAAGTACGAGTTTCCCGGCAAGCGCCCCATCTTCATCATCTTTCTCACTTCGCTGATGGTGCCGACCGAGATGCTGCTCATCCCCTGGTTCATCATGTCGTCGAACCCGCCCATCGGCGGAACCTGGGTCGACACTTATTGGGGCATCGCCTTCCCGGGCGTCATCACCGCGGCCGGCATCTTCCTCATGCGGCAATTCATGCAGGGCGTGCCGGACGAACTGCTGGACGCCGGGCGCATCGATGGCGTGAGCGAGTTTGGCTTGTTCTGGCGCGTCGCCGTGCCGCTCAGCTTGCCGGCCATTGGCGCGCTCTGCATCTTCAACTTCCTGGGCAACTGGAACGCCTTCATCTGGCCCCTGATCGCGACGACGCGCAGCGAAATGTTCACCCTGCCGGTGGGCATCCAGCAGTTCTCGTCCGAGGCCGACACCCCCTGGAACCTCATCATGACCGGCGCGTCCCTGTCTGTCGTGCCGCTCTTGATCGTGGTCATTATCTTCCAGCGCTACATCATCGAGGGCATCGCGCTGACCGGTTTGAAGGGCTAAACCGCATGGCACGGGCTCGTTTCCCGCATCCGCTGTATGACAAGCTCGTGCTGCGCCCCTTCTACGATCATTCCGGCAGCTTGTTCTTCGGGCCGATGCTGGCGGCGAACCGCGCCCACGCCATCATGCTCCAGCGCTGCGGCATCATCGCGCGCGAAAACGCCGGCGCCCTGCTGCGCGCGCTGGACGAGGTCGAGCGAGTCGGCGCGGACGGGCTGACGCGGGAAGCGGGCGTCGAAGATCTCTTCTTCGCCATGGAGAACAAGCTGATCGAATTGGCAGGCGCGGCGCAAGGCGGGAATCTGCAGTTGGCGCGCAGCCGCAATGACCTCGGTTACGCCTTGACGCGGCTGGCGCTGCGGCCTCCCCTGCTGGCTGTCATCGACGATTTGCTGGACCTGCGCGAGAGCCTGGGCCAGTTCGCGAGCCGGCACACCGACACGCTGATGCCGGGCTACACGCATACGCAGCCAGCCCAGCCGACGACGATGGCGCATTACATCGCCGGAGTGCTGGCGGGCCTGGAGCGGGACACGGCCCGTCTGCGAGCCGCCCACGCGACCAACAATCAGAGCCCGCTGGGGGCGGCCGCCTTGACCGGCACGGCATTCCCAATCGACCGCGAGTTGAGCGCCCGCTTGCTCGGTTTTGATGGCATCCAGCACAGCACTTACGACAGCATCGGCGCGTCGGACAACATGACTGAGGCCGCTGGCGCCCTGGCGACCCTGGCAGTCAACTTGTCGCGTTTCACGCATGACCTGCTGTTCATGGCGACGCAAGAGAGCGGCGCGATCGTCATCGACGCCAGCTTCATCCAGATCAGCTCCATCATGCCGCAGAAGCGCAATCCGGTCGTGCTGGAGCACCTGCGAGCTCGCCTCAGCCGCATGCTGGCGCTGGCGCAAGGCATTTTCACGCAATGCCACAACATCCCCTTCGGCGACACCCAGGACATTGAAGACGAGATCATTCCGCCGCTCTTTGGCTCGCTGGAAACTGCGCGCGAAATCCTGCAGCTTTATGGCGGCGTGATCGACACGCTGGAAGTGAATGTCGCCCATTTAGGCGAACGGGCTGGCGCGGCTTTCACCACCGTGACCGAGCTGGCCGACTGCTTGGTCAGCGAATGCGACTTGAGCTTCCGCCAGGCGCATCACATCGTCTCGGCGCTGGTGGGCTACGCGCAGGAGCGGCAGCTGGACTCGGCGGATTTAAGCGTCGATATGCTGCGTCAAGCGGCAGCGGCAGCGGAAGGCGTCGATCTTTCCTTGAGCGGCGAAATCTTCGCGCGGGCGCTGGATCCCCGGGCCTTTGTCGAGAGCCACGTAGTGACCGGCGGCGCCGCGCCCAGTGCCACAGCCGCGATCTTGCGAATGCAGGGGCAAAGCATCCAGGGGGACCGGCGCTGGCTGCGCGAGACGCGCGACTCGCTGGCCGCAGCCGAAGAGGAGCTGCAAAGCAGCGCCAGCGACCTGCTTGCGGGTTAAGCGCGGTTCTCCCGCCACACAATTTTCAGCCAGTGACCTTCCCCGCTAGGCATTGCGCGGGCGGCGGCTCTGTCAGCCCCGCGTCTACCGGCCTTCCGTCTTGTTGGACCGCGAGTCTCGGGCGACCGTCCTCACCTAAAGTCTGGAAAGCTCTTCTTGAGCCTTGCGGCCAAGCTCAACCCGAGGCCTCGGCGCTGTCATCTTCGTCTTTGAGGTCCGGCTCGTCGATGTCGGACTCGCCTTCGAGGGTCATCAGGTAGGCGACGATATCGAAGATCTCGAAGTCGCTATAAATCTCCGCCCAGTTTTGCGGCATGAGCTCGGGGTCGAAGTCGGCGACAGTGTAGGCTTGGGAGTCGACGATGGACTCGTAGATGTACTCCGCTGCCGTCATGCCTTGACGCGCGCGGCCGCCCGATCCTTGATATTCAGCAGGCCCGGACCGAGGTTCGTCTTTTCGCTGTCTGCCAGGTGGCAGTTGGCGCAAGAATAGCCGCTGCCAGCCGATTCCTGGAAAGTCTCGAAAAGGATGGCGCCCGCCTCGGCATCGCGCGACGCCACCAAACGGTCAATCGGCGAGAGCACAGGAGTGGCGCTTGGCTCGGGCGTGGGCGAGGGAACTGGCGTCGGCGTCTCGCTGGGCAGAGGCGTCGGCGTGGCGGTCGGCGGCAAAGGCGTGATCGTCGGCGCGCTGGTGGCGGTGGCCGGCGCCTGCTTCACTTGAACGGGCGTCGCGGTGGCGCGCTGCAAGACCGGGGTCGCTGCCGTGCCGCAGCCGGCCAATGCGATGCAAAGCGCCCAAAGCCCGCAAAAGAAGGCCGCTGTTGTCCGTCGCCGAAATCTCATGCCACCCGCCCTTCCGTTTCGCCTGTCCGATGGTCGCCGCTAACCCGCCCGCATTATCGCAAATCTGTCCGCTTTCGTGTAGGGGCGAGCCAGCTCTTGCAACCTGAAAAGCCGACATGCGATGGACAATGCGCGCGCGATCGCTTGATCATCTCAATCCGACGAGAGGCAGGGGCACTGACATGAAGACGCTTCTATTAATGCTGTTCATATTGGCTATTCTCGTAGTCTCGCCCATTAGCGCGCAGGACGCCGACGCGTCGCCCGGTCCTGGCCTGGGCGGCATCGGCATTGACGGCAGCACCGCCGGCGACCCGGCCACCTTTAACCCGCTTATCGGCGGCGACTCCGCGTCCAGCGTGGTCTACAGCTGGCTCTACCCTGCCATCATCGGCCTCAGCCCGCGCACCAGCCTCGACGAGCCCAATCTGGACGGCGCCATGGCGGCTGGCCGGGAGTATGACGAAAGCGGCGCGGCGCTGACGATTGGCGGCTTGGTCTTGACCGAGTCGGCGCTGAGTTATATCGGCGTTGGCCTTCGCGCGCCCACACCCAGCTGGGGCAACATGTTGAATGGCGGCCTCGACTACATGCGCCGGGCGCCGCATCTGATTCTGATACCCGGCCTGCTCATCACGACGACGGTTTTCTGCTTCTTTTTGATCGGCGATGGCTTGCGCGACGCCTTCGACCCGAAATTCGCCGAGTGAGGCGCCTTTTCACACTGCTTTACTGCCATGCGCTATAGACAAGCAGAGGGCGCTATGCTACGATTGCGCCTGTCGTACCAAGTGGCGGAGCGAGCGGTTCCGCCAGGGACATGAAAGGGGCGAAACGGAGAGGCGGGCTCTCTCCAGAACGCAGACTATGGCAAATCACAAATCAGCAATCAAGCGTATCCGACAGAACGAGAAGCGGCGCGTACACAACCGCCACTATCGCAATCGGGCGCGCACCTTGGTCCGAAAAGCGCGTGAGGCGATCGCCAGCGGCGACCTGGAAGAAGCGCGGACGGCCACGCAAATCGCCGTGCGCGACCTGGACAAGCTGGCCAGCCGCGGCGTCGTGCACAAGCGGAACGCGGCGCGGCGCAAAAGCCGCCTGATGAGCCAGCTGGCGCAGATGGCGAAGTAAGGGCGCAAACCGCCTCGCGACGGACCTACAGCGACTCCAGCAAGTTGAGCAGGCGGTTGATTTCGTCCAGGGTGTTGTATTGGGCGATGCCGACGCGCAGCATGCCCGCCGGCCGCTCCAGCCGCCGCATGATCTCCAGCGCGTAGTAATTCCCGCTCCAGACATAGACATCTTCGCGCGCCAGCTGCCGGGCGATCGCCTCTGGCTGCCAACCCGCTTTGACCAGCGCCACCGTCGGCACGCGCCAGTCGTAGCGCTCGACGTCGGTGACGCCGGCGATGCTGATGCCCGGTATCGCGAGCAAGCCTTCAATGAGCGCGCTAGCCAGCTGCCGCTCCCAGGCTTGGACGGCTTGCATGGCGCGCTTCATTAGACGGCGGCGGCCGGCGTAACCCGGGAACTCGCCTTCGCCGTAGCGCTCCCCAATCTCCTCCCAGTAATCCAGGCAAGCCAGCAGCCCATTCCAGAGTTCGTAGGCAGGCGTGCCATTTTCCCAGCGGTAAGGCGCGCTGTCTTTGGCGGGCCGGACTTTGAAAGCGGGCAGCGCGTTCAGCAATTCTTCGCGCCCCCACATAATGCCCAGATGGGGCCCATAAAACTTGTAAGCCGAACAGAAGAGAAAATCGCAGCCGATCTCCTGCACATCTATCGGCAGATGCGGCGCGCTTTGCACGGCGTCGACGATATGCCAGGCGCCCACGGCATGCGCCATGCCGGCGATCTGTCGCGCGGGGTTCACCGTGCCGACCGCGTTAGAGGCCTGGCAAGTGGCGACGACCTTGGTGCGCTCCGTCAGCGCCGCTTCCAGCGAGCCCAGATCCAAGGTGCAGTCCGCCGGGTTGATATCCACCCATTTAAGCGTCAGTCCATGATCGGCCGCCAGCCGCGCCCAGGGGGCGATGTTGGCGTCGTGGTCCAGGCGCGTGAGCACGATTTCGTCGCCGGGCGCGAGAGTCGCCCCGATGGCGCGGCTCAAGGCGAAGCTCAAACTAGTCATGTTGGGTCCGATGACGATTTCGCGCTCGCTCGGCGCATTGAGGAAGTCCGCCATGGCCACGCGGGTCGCCTCGCTCATGGCGTCGCTGCGCTGGCTGGTGGCGAAGTCGCCGCCCGAATTGGCGTTCATCGTCATGTAGTAGGCCGTGACCGCATCCATGACCGAGCGCGGGACTTGCGTGCCGGCCGGGTTGTCGAGGAAAATCGGTTGCCTGCCTTCAGCTTCCGGCGGGTTCAGCGAGGGGAAAAGCGGTCGGATTGCGGCGGCGTGAAAAGCCATGATTTCTTCCTCGGCGCTGCGGCGCGCAAAGAGCGGTTTCGGGCGCTACTATACTTCAGTGAGCGGCAAAACTGAATTTCGATTTCTGCTGCGGTCAGCCGCGGGTGTCCTGGATGGCTTCCCGCACCTGGCGCGCCAGCCGCAGAAAGCCGTCTTGGTAAATCATGACGGCGGTTCGCGGCCGCGGCAACTCCACCGCGATATCGGCGAGCAAGCGCCCGGGACGCCGCGACAGTACTATGACGCGGTCCGCCAGCAGCACAGCCTCGTTGATATCGTGCGTGACCATGAGGACGGTCCGCCCGAAGCGCCCTCGCAGCCGCAGCAGCTCCAGACTCAGGGCTTCGCGGGTGAGGGCGTCCAAGGCGCCAAAAGGCTCGTCGAGCAGCCAGACACGCGGTTCCTGGACGATCACCCTTCCCAGCGCGGCACGCTGCGCCATCCCGCCGGAGAGCTCGGCCGGGTAGGCCAGCGCAAAGCCTTCAAGGCGCAACTGCGGCAGCAGCTCATCGACGATGGCGTAACGAGCGGACCGCGGCATGCCCGCGATTTCCAGGGGCAGGGCGATGTTGTCGCGGACGCTGCGCCAGGGCAGCAAGTTGGCGTCCTGAAACATGATGGCTGCGCCGGGCGCTCCCTGCCGAGCCGGGCGCCCATCGCAGAGAAAGTCGCCAGCCGAGGCTCGCTGCAAGCCGGCCAAGACGCGGATGAGCGTGCTCTTGCCACAGCCAGTGGGACCGACTATGCAAACAAATTCGGCATCGGCGACATCCATTGACAAGGGACCCAGGGCCGGCAAGGGCGACCCGTCGGGAGCGCGAAATCGAACGGCGAGCTCGCGCAGGCTCAGCTTCACTCAAGCTCACCGGCGACGAAACGGTTGCTGAAAGCCACCTCCAAATCGCTCTCGCTGTCGTCCAGGAAGCCCATCGACGCCAGGGTAAGGCGCATGGCGATCCATGAATCCAGATCGCTGTATCCCAGGCGGTCGGCATCCCAAAGCGCGATCGTGGCCAGCAGCACGCGGAATTGCGTCAAGCCGGCGGCGTCGAATTGCCCTGCCAGCGAACTGGCCAGCGCTTCGCGGCTGCGCGCCACTGCCTCGCGGTCGGGCTGAGCCGCCAGCAAGGCCTCTTGGTCTTCCGCCGCCTGTTCAAGAGCCGCCAGCAGCGCCTCGTCCGCGGGCAAGTTGTCCACATGCGCCAGGCTCGCGAGATAGGCGTCGGCTGGATTGTTGATCGCGTGCCGCAGCGCGTGCCCCAAGCCCTGGACCATGCGCTCGACCAGGCCGGGTTCGCTCGCCAGCAGCTCCGCGCCCACGATCAAGCCGTTGGACACCAAATCCACCTCAGACGCGACCGGAATCACAGCCACATCACGGACATCGCCGCATTCGCCGGCTCGCGCCAGGTTGCGCATTTGCAGCGGCTCGTTGTTGACATAGACGACAGCCGCGTCCACCGCGCCCAGGCAGAAGACCTCGGCCGCGTTGAAGCCGATCTCGTGAATCTCGATGTCCTCTTCGGTCATGCCAGCGCTGCGCAGCAAAGTGGTCAAACCGCTGTAGCTGGCGCCAAAGCGGCCGGGGATGCCGACTCTGCGCCCGCGCAAGCCTTCCAGCGAGTCCAGCTGGAGCGCGCTGTCGTAGGCGATGCCGACGGGATACTGCTGAAACCACTCGAAGACATAGACGACATCGCGTCCCTGGGCTCGCGCGAGGATGACTTGCTCGCCGCTTACGATGCCGAAGTTCGCTTTGCCCAGGGCGACCAAATCGACCACTTCCGGCTCCTGCAGGTGCTCCACGGCAAGCTCAAAGCCGGCCTCGGCGAAATAGCCGCGCTCGATGCCGACATAGAAGGGCGCGAACTGCACATTGGGGATGAAGGTCAACAGAATCGGCTCGGCGCGCAAGCTGGATTGGGCGCGCGCAATCGACAAGCAAAGCAGCAGGCAAGCGAGCAAAACTGGCAGTCGTCGTGGCATCGTGTTGTGGTCTCCCTTGCGGCGGACGGATTATATGACGGAGCGGCGGCGCCAAGCGAGACAGCGCCATTCCAGCAGCGCCACCAATCCATAAAGCCCCAGGGCGATCGCGGTCATGGTCAAGACGCTGACGATGACCAGGGGCGTGTCAAAAGTGTTGCGGGCCGAGAGCACCAGGAAGCCCAGCCCTCGGCTCGAGCCGACAAACTCGCCGACGACGGCGCCGATAACCGCCAGGGTGGCGCTGGTCTTCAAGCCAGCCAGGATGACGGGCAAGGCTGAAGGCAGCTCCAGCAAGCGAAATGTCTGCCAGGGACCCGCCTCCAGCGAGCGCAGCAACTCGCGCAGCTTTGGCGAGACGCCGCGAATCCCCGCCATGGTCGTCACCAGGGTGGGGAAAAACACGATGATCGCCGTGGTCACGATTTTGCTGCCGGGCCCGCGGCCGAACCAGATGATGAGCAAGGGCGCGTAAGCCACGATCGGGGTCGATTGGAAGGCGACGATCACGGGCGACAAGACTGGTTCCAGGAGCGGGGTCTTGGCGATGGCGTAACCGAGGACCAGGCCGACGCCAACCCCGAGCAAGAGCCCGAAGCACATCTCTTCCAGGGTGCGGGTGGCGTGTTTCGCCAGCAATCCGCTGGTCAGCGCCTCGCTGAAAGCGGCGTAGACTGCGCCCGGCGGCGGCAGCAAAATGGGGTCGATCAGCCGAACGCGCGTCAGCCATTCCCAGAGCAAGAGGAGCGCGCCAAGGGTCAAGAGCGGCGCGACCAGCCGCAAGCTCCCGCGGCTGGCGGGACGGCGGATTCTGTATTCCGGGCTCAAGGGCGCCTCGATCTCGCGCAGGTCGCTTCTTTGGCGCTGACTCGGCGCAAGTATAGCAGGCGCGCCTCAGAATTCAATCGTTGGGGGCGGCTCAGGCGAGCGGTACGGCGGTCTCCGCGGGCGCTATGGAATGCGCTTCCGCGCTTGGGGCGGCGTCGGCTTTGAGCACGGTGAACGAGAATCTGCCGCCTCTGCCGTCGCGCTTGCCCTCCGCCCAGATCCGGCCGCCATGCGCCTCGACGATGTGCTTGCAGATGGCCAAGCCCAGCCCGGCGCCATCATGGCTCGAGCGCGACAGATCGGCTTGATAGAAGCGTTCGAAGACACGCTCGAGCAAGTCTTCCGGCACGCCCGGTCCATTGTCGACGATGGACACGATCACCTCGTCGCGATCTTCTCTGGCGCTGACGGTGATGGCCTCGCCCGATGGCGACCACTTGACCGCGTTGTGCAGCAAATTGGCCAGCACGCGCTTGAGCTGGTCGGCATCGCAGAGCACGGCGATATTCGCCGGAGTTCGGCTGACGAGGCGCAGGTTCTTGAGCTCGGCTTGAGCCGCCAGCCGCTCGCTGGCTTCGTCGACCAGCGGCTGCAGCGGCCTTGGCACGAGGCGCAAGATCTTCTCGCCGGACTCGATCATCGACAGATCAAGCAGCTCTTGCGCCAGCCAGAGCAAGCTATCGGTCTCCATGGCGATCTCTTTGAGCGACTGGATGCTGGCTTTGCGCTTGGGTTTGTTCGCGTCCAGGAAGAGCCCTTCAATGATCAAGCGGATGCGCGTGATGGGCGTCCGCAGCTCGTGCGAGATGTTCGCCACCAAGTCGCGGCGGGCGCGGTTGAGGCTGACGAGCTCGCTGATGTCTTGCAGCGCCAGGCAGATGTAGCGCCCTGCCCCGCCATGGTCGATGTGATGCGTCCGGGCGCGGTAATTCGCCCCGTCAATAAGAAACTGCTCTTCCAGGGCTTCGCTCTCCTGGCGGGCAACTTGCAGCAGGCTGAGGAGCTCCGGGCAATCGATCAGGTCCGCCAGGGGCTTGCCGCGCGGATCCGCCTCGCCAAGCAGAGTTGCGGCGCCTTCGTTGCAGGCGACCAGCGCGAGCTCGTCATCCAGCAGCAGCAGCGCGTCGAAGGCGACATCGACCATAGCCGCCAACCGCGCCCGCTCCATTTTGTCGTCGTGGTCGAATTGGTCGGCAAGCGCGCCCAGCTCACGACATTTGTCGTCGAGCTTCCGCAAGTCGGCGTCGCGCGCTTTCAAGTCTTGCCGCTGCCGCCCGACGCGATGCAACAAACCGGCTGCCAATGCGAGCAAAATGAGTACTGCGAATTCCATGCCTAGCCCTCGAATCGATAGCCTACGCCACGCACCGTCGTCACCCGGGACGGGACGGAAGGGCTGTCTTCGATCTTTTCGCGCAGCCAGCGAATGTGCACATCGACGGTGCGCTTGTCCAGCGGAAGATAATCCCTGCCCCAGACATTCGCCAAGATAAAGTCGCGCGACAAGACCGCGTTTTTGTTGCGCATGAACAGCGCCAGAAGGTCGAATTCTTTGTTGCTCAATTTGACCTCGGCGTCGCCCTTGAAAGCGCGGCGGCTGATGAAATCGAGCCGCAAATCGCCGGAGCGCAGCTCGTCTCGGTTGAGCCTGCTTTCTGGAGTTGGGCGGCGCATCTGCACGCGCACGCGGGACAAGAATTCGCCCAGGCTGAATGGCTTGACGATGTAGTCGTCCGCGCCGGTCTCCAGGCCTTGGATCTTGTCGTTCTCCGTGCCCCGCGCCGTCAGCATGATAATCGGCACATACGCGGCTTCCGGCAGGTTGCGGATGAGCCGGCAAAGCGAGATGCCGTCCAGGACCGGCAGCATAATGTCCAGGATGATCAGATCGTAAGCGTCGGCGCGCGCCATGTCCCAGCCGGTTTCGCCATCCAGGGCCGTGAACACCGCGTAGCCCTCAGCCCGCAGCTTGTCCGCCAGGCTGGCCACGAGTCGTTCGTCGTCTTCAACGAGGAGAATCTTTTTCTTCATCGTCCAGTATTATGCGGCAAAGGGCGCGGTTCGCCCATAGGTCTTGCGCTAAATTCGTATTAAGGCTGGTGGCGAGGCGCTTAATCATCGCCAATCGCGCGGACGCCGGCCAGCGAAGTGGCATGGCGGACCGCCCTACGGATGGCAGTGGCGACGACTTCCGCGGCGAATGCGCCAGCCAGGGCCGGATCGGCCGCGACATCGCCGGTGGCCAGGGCGAAGATCGTGTCGCCGTCAAAAGGCGTGTGCGCCGGCTTGACCGCCCGGGCGATGCCATCCTGCGCCATCTGCGCCATTTTCTGCGCCTGCGCCTTGCTCAGCCGTCCATTGGTCGCTACCACCCCAATGACCGTGTTTTCGCCCGCCTCGCTTGAGCGGCTCGCCATCGCCTCCAGCACGGAGTCGAAGCCCTGCCCGCCGGCCGAACGCAGACCGGCAATGACGCGCCCGTCCTCGCCGATCACATTGCCGACAGCGTTCACCGCCATCAGCGCCGCCACGACCAAGCCACCCGGCAATTCGACCGCCGCCGAGCCAATGCCGCCTTTGCTGGCTCGCGCGTTACCCATGATCGCGGCGACCCGCGCTCCCGTTCCAGCGCCGACGCTGCCCATCTCGACCGGCTCGCCGCTGGCTGCCTGGCAGGCTTGATAGCCAAATTCGGCATACGATTGGATGGGCTGCCCGCCAATCGTCAAGTCGAAGAGAATGGCGGCCGGCACGATAGGCACGGTGACGCCGCTTCTGGCGCGATAGCCAAGGCCGCGCTCAGCGTGCCAGCGCATGACGCCGTCAGCCGCCGCCAAGCCAAAGGCGCTGCCGCCCGAAAGCGCGACGGCGCTCACTTCTTCCACCAAGTTGTGGGCTTGCAGCAGATCGGTTTCGCGAGTGCCGGGCGCGCCGCCGCGGACATCCACCGCGCCGACGGTCCCGGGCGGCGCCAAGACGACGCTGCAGCCGGTGACAGCCCGCAAGTCGGTAAAGTGGCCCGCTTTGATCCCGGGGATGCGGGTGATGGTGTCATTCATCGTCGTCGGGCTCGTCATCCCAAATCAGCTGGTATTTGTCGCTGCTCGCTTCGATCTGGTCTTGCTCTTCATGAAAGAGCAGGCTGTCGGCGCGCTCGTAATCGGCGGGCGAGACCAGCACTTTGATTTCACCCAGGTTGCCCAAGGTGATGCCGATGGCGGCGGCGCCCGCTTCTTTGTGGATCATCGCGGGCAGCCCGTGCGCTTGCAATTTGCCGGCGACGATATGCGCTTCTTGCAAGTTGTGCGTGATGTAAACCGCCATCCACTGCGGTCCGCCACGCGGGTCTTGTCTTTGCAAATCCATCGAATCGCGCCTCCGCTCGCGCTATTGAGACGGTCGCGCTCAACCGCCAGACACCTGGAATGGATAAACTTGCTCGCCCAAGCGCAAAGCATACTCGCCAGGGGCGAACTCCGGCCCGATGGCGAACTGATGCAGCTGCCAAGCATCAGCGCGCCGCGACTCCAGCACGCGACCGTCATACAGGAGCTCCACTTGGGAGTCGGCTGGCGCGCCAATGCGGACATAATCGCCAGGCCGGGCTTCGCTCGCCAAGGGCGGGATCACGGTCGTAACTTCCGGAATCGCGGCATCCTTGTCCAGGCTGTACAAGCTGATCCCATTGTACCAGCCGATCGGGACATGATACGCGCGATGGTAGCGCTCGTTGATCCAGCGAAGGCGGCTGCCGCGGGGCTCGCCTGGCAAGTCGCCGGGGTCGTCGAGGTGCTCTTCGATGGACACCAGCCAGAATCGAGTGAAGCCGTGAAAGACCCAATCCATCATGGCGGCGGCGTCTTCCGCGCGGTCGGGCACGCCCCTTACATTGACCGGCTCGGCATGGTCGGTCATCGGCACATCGTAATCGACGCGCCCCAAATGATAATAGAGGACTGGCGCTCGCCCGCCCGATATGAAGAAGATTTTGTCATCGGCGGTGGTCAGAGCGGCAACGGCGGCTGCCATGCCACGGAAGTCATCGCGAAAGTAGCGCTCGGCGCGTTGCCTTGCGGCCAACGAGCTATGAAAGATCAAGACTGCCAGGCAAGCCAGGCCGCCCGCCAGCGCCAGACGCGGCCGACGCAGCATGGCGGCGAAACCGACGCCGAAACCGGCGAAGATCCAGGGCGTGAAGATGACGAAGTGGCGCTTCTCCAGCGGGGGCGCGTAAAAGGGGTTGATCGGCGCGTTCATCAAGACGAGGATGCCGGGCGCGGCGATGCATCCCAGAATGACGAAGCTGGCAGCGCGCCGGTCGTCCAGCCAGCTCAACACTAGTCCGACGCCGAAGAGCGCGCTGACGAGCAAAACGGGAATGGCGGCAGCCTGCGCGTCGCCGGTCGCGAACAAGGAAGCCAGCGACCGGTACACCTCGGCAGGATCGGTCTGGGACGGCGTTCCGTCGCGGCGGATCAAGTCCCATGCGAAGGCAGCCCACAAGGCGCAAACTCCGCCGATTGCCGCCAGCGCCAGCAGCCAGCGCCGCCAAGAATCGCGCATGCCCCGCCAGTGCAGCAGGCGATGCAGGATGATGACCAGCACCGTCACCGCGCAAAGGTAATGACTGAGGGCGGCGCCGACCCCGCCGACAGCCAGCCAGAAAGAGCGACCGCGCCAATACGCCAGGCAAGCGAGGGCGGCGAACATGACAGCGACGGCGTACATGCGCGCTTCTTGCGAGTAGTGGATGTGATACGGATTTACGGCGAGGAGCCAGGCGGCCAGCAGCGCCGCGAGCCTGTGACCGGTGAGGCGAAAGGCAAGCGCGTAGACAAAGGCGACCGTGAGCAAACCGGCGAAAGCCGATGGAGCGCGAGCCGAGAACTCGCTACTGTCAAACAGGCGAACCCAAAGATGAAGCAGCCAGTTGTGAATGGGTGGATGAATGTCGGCGGCGACCCGGATCGTGCTCTCGGCGAAACTCCATTGCGCCACCCATGTCGACCAGGCCTCGTCGTACCACAGCGGCTGATTGCCCAAATCGGCCGCTCGCGCCAGGAAAGCGACGAGCAAGACGGTGGCGATGCCGATATAGCGGGGAGTCAATCGGGAAATCCTTGCGGGAGAGCGCGCCCAGTGCCAAGAGTATAGCGCAAGCCTGCGAAGCGCGCCAAGACGGGCGACCTGCCTCAGCCCGATTGCGCCCGCGTGACGCTGAAGGGGTAGCGCTCGCCGGCGGCCTGCAGGCTATACGCGCCCGCTGGATAGTCCGGCTGAATCAAGAATTGCAGCAGCATCCAGGTATCGGCGCTTTGCGTTTCGAGCGCGCGCCCTTGATGCGTCAATGCCGCTTCGACGCCGGCGGGCAGGCCGATGCGCACGAAATCGCCCGGGCGAGCCTCACGGACAGGTGGCGGAATCACGACTTCAATCTCGGGCGGACGGTCTGTGCTGTCTTTACTGTAGAAGCTGATGCCGTTGTGCCAGCCAATGGGCACATGGTACAGGCGCTGGTACCGCTGGTTTATCCAGTCGATGCGCGCGTTCAGCGGCTTGTCCAGGTGGGCTTCGATCTCGATGAGCCAGAAACGCGTCAGGCTTTGAAATTCACGCTCCATCATGCCGGGCACATCATCGACGAATTGCGGCAGCCCGCGCACATTCCAGGGGGTCGCGCGCGGGCTCTTCGGGGCGGCGTAACCGGCGCGATCGAGATAATAATAGACCAGTGGGGCGCGCCCGCTGGAGATGAAGAAGACTTTGTCGTCCTGCGTCGTGAGGGCGGCGACCGTCGCCATCATGCTGCGGAAATCGTCCACGAAATAGCGTTCGGCGCGTCGATCTTCCACCAGGCTCCAGTGCAAGGCAAAAAGCGCGACGCAGCCGGCGAGCCCGAAGACGCGCAGCCAGCGATGCTCGAGGAAAGCATAAATCGCGACGCCAAAACCGACAAAGACGAAGGCCGAAAAAATATAGAAATGGCGCGGCGCCAGGTGGCTGATGTGGAATGGCATGAATGGCAGCGCCAAAGCCGTGATGATCAAGGGCGGCGCCAGGCAGCCAAGCGCGATGTAAGCCAGGGCGCGAGCCTTGACAAGGCGCCAGGCCAATGCCAGGCCGATGAAGCAGGCCGCGACGATGAGCAGAGCGGGTTCGAGAACTTCGTGAATGTGCGTCGCTTTGCCGAAGGTGAAGAGCGTCGCCATCAGCTTATAGGCGAACTCGGGATTGAAGCTGGCCAGGTTCGGGTCGCGGCGGATAAGCGGGAATGCGTAGAGCGCCCAGAGGGCGAAGACCGCGGCGATAACAGCCAGCGCATAGAAGAACTGCCGGCGTCGATGCGGCTTGGCGCGCAAGAAGACTACCCGATGCATGACGATAAGGCCAAGCGCGAGGGCGGCAAAATAGTGGCTGAGAAGGGCCCCAATGCCGGCGAAGACGAAGAGCCGCATCCGCCCGGACCAGTAGGCGTAGACGGTGAAGGAGCAGAACATGGTCGCCAAGGCGTACATGCGCGCGTCTTGGGACCAGTGGATGTGAAAGGGAGACAGCGCAGCCAGCCCCAGCGCGATCATGGCGGCATAGCGGCGTCGGGTCATGCGCAGCGTTATGAGATAGATGGGCAGCAGGCTGAGGGTCGCGGCGAAGACGGACAGCGCCCTGATTGCGAATTCGCTGAGGCCCGCGACTTTCAGCCAAAGATGCAGCAGCCAGAAGTACAGCGGCGGGTGCACATCGCTGGCGGTGAACTCCGTCAGCAGGGCCAAATCCATCTGCGCTTCCCAGACCGAGAAAGCCTCGTCCCAGCGCACCGGAAACTCGCCCAGCGCGTCCATGCGCAGGAAAAAAGCGAGCAGCAAGATGAGGAGGAGGACGAGTTTCAATTAACTGACCGCTTCCGCGCAATCGTCATGAGGGCGAGTATAGTGGCGCGCTTACCGCGATTCCAGCCCCTTCAAGCGGGGCATGAAAGCGGGACGGCAGGGCGCGCGCCGTTCACTTCCCTTCCAGGAATGCGGCTGCGGCCTGGGCGCGTTCCTCGACATGGCGCTGAAGATAATCCGCCGACCCGCGCAGCGCAGCCACGGCCGCCGCGCCATCATATCGACGAACATAAGCCGACAGCATCTCAAAGTTGCGCTCGTAGACGGGGATCATGCGCTCGGGCGTAAAGACTTCGCCGCTTACGCGCGCCACCTCGTCCACAAACGCGGCCTCGTAGACCGGATCCGCCAAGAGAAAGCCGATGAGAGGCCAATGGTTGGGATTGATGTCGAGCTCGAGCGAGAGCGCCGTGCCGAAGTTTGGCACGATCCGCCGCATCGCGCGGATCTGCGCGTTCATCGGGATCGAGCTGAGCAGCGCCATGTTGTTGTCCCACGGAATCCACACCAACTGTCCGCTGGTCTCGTCGGCGTAAAGATAGTAGTTGTGCGCCAGGATTCCGTAGGTGTCGAAGTTTTGCAGCAGGGTATTGGCTGCCAGCCAGCGGAGGAAGCCGTCGACATCAAAGACCGCCTCCAGCCCCGCGCGCCAGACAGCCGGATCGCTCAGCCGCGTCTGGGCATGCAGGGCGTCGAAAACCGCCAGCACATCCGAATAGTCGCTGTCGCGGTTGGTCTCTTTGTCGAAATAGCTTTCGTCAAAGCTGCCGCGGGCGAAAGAGGCGCCTTGCCCGGCGGGTTTGTACATATTGCCGTTGTCGTCGCCGAATTGCGTTTCGATCAGCGTGTCATCCGGCAGCTCAATGGCAGTGTAGAGGCCCCAGTACCGCGCGCCTTCGCCATCGCCCTTGTCGACATACACCGCGTAGTAGGCTGTGTGAGGCGCGGGCAGGCCAGCCAGGCGGAAAACTTGGGCGGCGACTTTCTCGCGCTGGAGCGATGGATCGAAGTCGTTGTTGCTGAAGCTGAGCTGTTTGAAACCGTGGAAGCGCTGGTTATCCAGGCTGGGATAGTCGTCTTCGAATTCATCGAAATCCAGCTTGAAGGGCAGCCCGTCTCTGCCGCTCGCCCATCCGACGGAAAGCGTGGAATTGCCTTTGTAGCGAAAGCCGACTTGCCACCAGCTTCCGCCCTTGAAAGATACAGTGACCGGTACCCAGACGGGATTGCGCGCGGCGAGCTGCATGCGGTCCATATCGGGGTTTCTGCCTGGCGCCAAGAAAGTCACGCCGGCGGCGCGATTGACGGGCGGGCGCATGCCTGGCGGCAGTCCAAGCGCCTGGAAAAGCTCGTCGGCTTCCAAGTCGAGGGCAGCGGCGATGGCATCGAAATCGGGGAAGTAGGCGAATGCCGCTCGCAGGGCGCTCTCCGGGCGATCAAGCTGGACGGCGAGCTCGGCGAAATCCGGCATCTCGTCTGCTGCCACGCCGCGTGATGGACCGCGTGCGCCGCGCTCTCCATAGAGCTCGATCATATCCGCTTCTTCGGCCGCCCAGGCCTCGGGCGTGAAGACAATGGTGATCTCGTTGACGCGGTCGTCCGGCAGCACCAGCGCGTAGTTGGCGGGGGCGCGGTTGCCGTGCGATTCATCTGTCCAGCCGTCGGGACGCGGGCTGGTCTGGGCGGATGCTTGCGGCAGCGCGAGGCAGGTGAGCAGCGCGGTCAGGCAGAGGGGCGTGAGCTGTCGCATCATGGTTGATTTTCCTCTCAGAATTGCCAAATGCGGCCGGATTGCGCTGAAGCTGTTTTGGCGTCCCGTCCCGAGGCGCGGATCGAACGATCTCAACCGGCCGACGCCAGGAATTCGGCTGCCGCTTCGGCGCGCCGCCCCACATGCTCAATGAGTCCGTCGGTCGCGACGCGCAGAGACTCCAGCTCGTCATCGGCAGCGACAACGCGCAGATATTCCGCCAGCAGCTCGAAGTTGCGCTCATAGACGGGGATCATGCGCGCGGGCGTGAAGACTTCGTCCGCCACCTGCGCGACCCGCTCGACATAACGGCTGCGGTAGACGGGGTCGTCCATGAGGAAGCCGATCAAGGGGGATTCCCCGGCGTCCACATCGTCCAGGCTCAGCTGCAGCGGCGCTCTCAAGCCTCGCGCGCCACCGGGCGTATTCGGTCCCGATGACAGCGCCATGTTGTTGTCCCAGGGGATCCAGGCCAGCGTCCCGCTCGCTTCGTCGGCGTAAAGATAGTAGTTGTGCGGCATGTTGCCATAGGTGTCCCAGTTTTGGATCAGCGTATTGACCGCCAGCCAGCGGAGGAAGCCGTCGACATCAAAGACCGCCTCCAGCCCCGCGCGCCAGGCTGCTGGATCGCTCAGCCGCGAGGCTCCATGAAGCGCGTCGAAAACCGCCAGCACATCAGCGTAATCGCTGCTGCGGTTGGTTTCCTTGTCGAAGGCCGCCTCGGTAAACGCGCCATCGGCAAAGGTCGCGCCGGGCCCGCTCGGCTTGTACATATTGCCGCCGTCATCTGCGAACTGTGTCTCGATGAGTGTGTCGTCCGGCAGCTCGATGGCGGTGTAGATGCCCCAAAACTGGCTGCCATTGCCGTCTCCCGTGTCGACATAGACGGCGTAGAAGGCGGTCTGCGCCGATGGCACGCCAGCCTCGCGAAAGATATCGGCCGCGACGCGCTCGCGTTGATGCGAGCTGTCCATGAACGGGGAGCGCGCGAAAGAAAGCTGTTTGAAGCCATGGAAGCGCTGGTTGTCCAAGGCCGGGTTGTCATCTTCGAATTCGTCGAAATCCAGCTTGAAGGGCAGGCCCGTCTCGCCGCTGGACCAGCCCGTTCGCAAGGTCGAATTGCCCTTGTAGCGGAAGCCGACTTCTTCCCAGAGGCCGCCCGCGAAATGAATAGTCACGGGTACCCAGACGGGATTGCGCGCCAGCTGCATATTCTCGGGCCGCCCGCCCGCGCCGCCGAGCAGCGGGCCAGCCGGAAATCCCGAGCCGCCGGGCATGGGCATGGCGTCCAGCAGATCGCTGAAATCCAAATCCAGCGCCTCGGCGACCGCGTTGAAATCGGGCATGAGCCGCATCGCTTCCGTCAGCTGTTCTTCGCTGCGGTCGAGCGCTTCGGCGATCTCCGCCAGCATGCCACGCAGCTGTCGCGGATTGTTGGCGCCGCCCGGAGCGCCCGCCGGTCCCATGCCGGGGCCTCTGCTGACGCCTGTGCCAGCCTCGCCGCGCTCGCCATAGATCTCGATCATATCCGCTTCTTCGGCCGCCCAGGCCTCGGGCGTGAAGACGATGGTGATCTCGTTGACGCGGTCGTCCGGCAGGACAAGATCGTAGTTGATCTCCGCGCCGCGGCTGTGGGAGGCCTCCGTCCAGGTGTCGTTACGGGGCCTGTTCTGCGCCAGCGCCGGTTGACTGAGCGTCAGCAGCAGCGCCATACACAAGCAAACGACCACCCGTTGATAGCGTATTCTGCTCGCCTGCACGCTTAGTCTCCCTCTTCGTAATACCAAATCCGCAGCCGGGCAGATTTACGCTTGATGTTGACGCTTTGGATGGCAATGCGGACGGGCGCGATGCCGATGCGGTTTTGAATGTCGGCGACGAGCGCGTCGCGTTTGTCCGGATGCAGCAGGTCCAGCTGGTCATAAGCCAGCGTCAGGTCGCTGCGGCTGCGCATGATCGAGCTGTATTCCAGCGCGGTCATCGTCGTCAGCAGCGCGATATTGACGGCCGCCGCCTCCGCCCATTCGCCGGAATGCATTAGCAGCGCGTTCACCAGCGAGATGGTGATCGTGGCGAAGAGATAGGTCATGTCGCGCAGTGAAATCGGCACGGTGCGGAAGCGCAGCAGGGAGAAAATGGCGAAGATGCCGAAGCCCAAGCCCAGGCCGATCTCCATCTTCATCAGCGTCAGGATGACGACATAGACGAGGGAGCCGCCGACGATCATCGCGAAGGCGTAGATGCGGCTGGGATTTCGATGCCAATACAGCAGGGCGATCAAGAGCGAGATAACCGCCAGGTTGATGCCGAAGCGCAGCCAGTATTCCAGCAGGACTTCCATTCGACGCTTCCTTTCGACGCTTCCTCGCTTTGCCATGCAGGCGGCCAGCCGCCCAGCGCCAGCCAACAGTCTAGCAGCGCGCCGATCACTTCCCTGTAAGCGTTTTGTAAAGTTGTGCGGGCGTATTCGTGGCAGGGCGGCGGGGAAAGAACAAAGTCGTCAGCAAGCCCCCGGAGTGTTGGCGACGGCATACTCTCCCACATCGTCCCCAATGCAGTACCATCTGCGCTCGCGGGCTTAACTTCCGGGTTCGGGATGATGCCGGGTGGACCCCCGCGGCTCTAGCCACCAACACTCCGCAAGCCTACTGACGACCCGCGGTCTTTGGCTCTTTTGAATAATCAACGCGCCAGCAACACCCGCGCGACGCCAATAGCGCCCGAAGTCCCGCAAGATGGCACGGAAAGCCCTCGACCATTAGTACGGGTCAGCTGCACGCATTACTGCGCTTACACCCCCCGCCTATCTAACTGGTAGTCTCCCAGCGGTCTTACCTGGTCTGCGCCAGTGGGGAATCTTGTCTTGAGGATGGCTTCCCGCTTAGATGCTTTCAGCGGTTATCCAGTCCGAAGGTCGCTACTCAGCCATGCCGCCGGCGCGACAACTGAAACACGAGCGCTTCGTCCACCCCGGTCCTCTCGTACTAGGGGCAACTCCTCGCAAATTCCCAACGCCCACAGCGGATAGAGACCGACCTGTCTCACGACGGTCTGAACCCAGCTCACGTACCGCTTTAATGGGCGAACAGCCCAACCCTTGGGACACGATTCTGCCCCAGGATGCGATGAGCCGACATCGAGGTGCCGAGCCTTGCCGTCGATACGAACTCTTGGGCAAGACTAGCCTGTTATCCCCGGGGTAGCTTTTATCCGGTAAGCTACGGCCATTCCACTCTGTACCGTAGGATCACTAAGCCCGACTTTCGTCTCTGCTCGACTTGTCTGTCTCGCAGTCAAGCTGGCTTCTGCCTTTACACTCTGCGATGGGTTTCCATTCCATCTGAGCCAACCTTTGGGCGCCTCCGTTACCTTTTCGGAGGCGACCGCCCCAGTCAAACTGCCCACCTGCCACTGTCCCTAACGCTCGCCGCGCTCAGGTTAGGGCCAAAGCCCTGCCAGGCTGGTATCTCAACATTGACTCCACTCAATCTGACGACCAAGCTTCCATGCCTCCCAGCTATCCTGCACAAGCAAGGCCCTAACGCAATGGCAAGTTACAGTAAAGCTCCACGGGGTCTTTTTGTCCTGCTGCGGGTAATACGCATTTTTACGCATACTTCAATTTCGCCGGGCCCCCTGCTGAGACAGCGCTCCACTCGTTACGCCTTTCGTGCGGGTCGGAACTTACCCGACAAGGAATTTCGCTACCTTAGGACCGTTATAGTTACGGCCGCCGTTCACCGGGGCTTCATCTCGCCGCTCTCACGACTCCACTTAACCTTCCGGCACTGGGCAGGCGTCAGCCCCTATACGTCAGCTTGCGCTTTCGCAGAGACCTGTGTTTTTGGTAAACAGTCGGCAGAGCCTTTTCACTGCAACCTGACCACCACAGCCAGGCGATCCTTCTCCCGAAGTTACGGATCCATTTTGCCTAATTCCTTAGCAGAGGTTCTCCCGTTCGCCTTCGTATTCTCTACGCGTCTACCTGTGTCGGTTTGCGGTACGGGCGGCGCGCTTCTACGCAATCGCGGCTTTTCTCGTCCCATGGCTACGGCCACTTCTTGCCCTAGGGGCACGGCTTCACGGGCTCGCCCCGCTTGCCACCTCAATCCACTCAGAGGCTGACCTTCCCACAAGCTACCGCTATCGCTCCACGCACCGGTACGGGAATATTAACCCGTTGTCCATCGCCTGCGCTTCTCAGCCTCGGCTTAGGCCCGACTAACCCGACGCGGACTGACCTTCCGTCGGAAACCTTGGACTTTCGGCGAATAGGGTTCTCACCTATTTCTCGCTACTCATGCCAGCATTCGCACTCCCACTCGCTCCAATTGACCTCACGATCAAACTTCTCCGCCAGTGGAACGCTCCCCTACCATAACTTCCGTTATCCCTGTCTTCGGTGGTATGCTTTAGACCCGTTACATTATCCGCGCAAATGCGTTTGACTAGGGAGCTGTTACGCACTCTTTAAAGGATGGCTGCTTCTAAGCCAACCTGCTAGCTGTCTCAACACACTCACCTCGTTTTACACTTAGCATACACTCCGGGACCTTAGACGAGGGTCCGGGTTCTTTCCCTCTCGACTGATTAACTCATCTCAACCAGTCCAACTGCCGCGCTTGGCATGCTGGCATTCGGAGTTTGTTTGGGTTCAGTAAGCTTGACGCCCCCTAGCCCATACAGTGCTCTACCTCCAGCACCCAACGCGCAACGCTAGCCCTAAAGCTATTTCGGGGAGAACAAGCTATCTCCAGGCTCGTTTGGCATTTCACCCCTAACCACAACTCCTCCCCCGATTTTGTAACATCGGTGGGTCCGGACCTCCATTACGCGTTACCGTAACTTCGCCCTGGCCATGGTTAGCTCGCCTGGTTTCGTGTCTAATATGCGCCACTACATCGCCCTCTTCAGACTCGGTTTCCCTACGCCTTCGCCTGACACTGGCTTAAGCTCGCCACGCACATTAACTCGCTGGCTCATTCTCCTAAAGGCACGCCGTCAGATCGATCTCTCGACCCTCCGACCGGTTGTAAGCGCACAGTTTCAGATTCTCTTTCACTCCCCTCGCCGGGGTTCTTTTCACCTTTCCCTCACGGTACTACTCCGCTATCGGTCATCTCGCGTATTTAGCCTTGGATGGTGGACCACCCAGATTCACACAATGTTAGCGTGTATCGTGCTACTCAGGATACTCGCCGCTGCGTTCTCTTACGCATACGGGACTCTCACCCTCTTCGGCAGGCCTTCCCAGACCCTTCCGCTTCAAGCTTCCGCAGCTCTTGCAAGTCCTGCAACCCCGACAGCCGCAGCCGCCGGTTTGGGCTAATCCGCTTTCGCTCGCCACTACTCGCGGAATCTTCTCTTCTCCTCGTCCTACTTAGATGTTTCAGTTCGGACGCTTACCCTCCCCGCTTTCGCAGGGATGACGCGGTTCTAACCACGCCGGGTTTCCCCATTCGGACATCTTCGACTTTCGCGGCTTTATACGCCTCATCGAAGCTTTTCGCAGCATAACACGTCCTTCTTCGGCGCGAGACGCCTAGGCATCCTCTGTGCACCCTTATTCGCTTTCCGTAACATCGTACGGAACTTCCGGCTCTCTTGGCACGCGCTTTTAGGTATTACCTTCGCGTTGATTATTCAATTTTTAAGACGCACGCAGCCACCCGCATGGGCGACTCGTCACCATCTAACCGCAGTCTATCCGCTCGATTCGCCGATGTCAAGCATCAATTCTTCAGCTTGGCGATCTTGCCGCCAGCTTGCGGCAGCGACAGCAAACGAGGCCGAAGGGACATCACCCGAGGCAGTCGGTTACCAGCGCAAAGCCCGCGTCCAGCCGGCTCTTCCAATCCGATTTGGGATGCCGAATGACATTCGTGCAAATCCTGAACAGGCAGACCGCCTCGCGCAAGTCCAAGGCGCGCGCGTCCCAGCCGAAACGCCGCAGCGCCGCCTCTCGCAAGTCAGCATGAAACAACCGGCAATTCTCGGCGCGAGCTTCATCCCTCGACTGCCACGACCAGCGCAAATGCCCCAGAAAGTTGCCCACATCAAGCATCGGATCGCCCGGCCCGATGTCTTCCAAATCCACCAGCGCCAGCCGGCCATCCGCCAGCTGCAACAGCTGATCATCGTAGAAGTCGTTGTGCGCCATGCTTTTGGGCTGCCAGGCCTCGACGAAGGGGCCAAGCACAGCAGCTATCGCCTTCAGCTCGCGGTACGAATCACGGAAGTCCCGCAAGTTATGCCGGTAGCTGCGCAAAGCGCGCGAATAAGCGCGGCCCAGGCTGAAAGGCCGGATGCCGATATCCTGCCGCGACAGATCCCACAACGACTCCAGCCCCGCGAGCAGCAGCCCAGGATCTGGCATTCTGCCTTTGCGAATCCGCCGGCGTAGCTCTCGACCGCGGACTTCAGTCAGCCAGACCACTCCGCCCGCCCGCCAGCAGCCCGCCAGCCCGGGCGCGGCAAAAGCCGTCTGCGTCGCCACATCATGCGTCTTCAAGAATCCAGCAACGTCGGAGGGACGCATCACCCGCGCATATAGCCGCACGCGGCCCAGACGATGACGCAGCACCGCGCGATATTCCGGCCGATAACGGATGAGCTGCACCCGCGCCCGCCGGGCCGGAATCGTCAGCACATGCGAATTCGCGAGCTCCAGGACGCCCTGCGGCCGCGCCGCCTGGGCGAGCCCGGGCAGCCGTCTGTCCTGCGGATAGCGCGCCAGCTCTACCGAACCCCCGCCATTCGTCTTCGCCACAAAGTACTCCGGCGGCAGATACCGCTCCTCGCGCCAGGACGCCTCGTAGCTCACCATCGCTCGCCGACCTATGCTATGAATGAAATGGTGAATGCGTATTCGCTCCGGATCGCCGTAGGCTTCGGGCAGATGATCCTGGAGCGCGCCGCAAACCCAGTCCGGGTCGAGTAGCGCCGGCAGCTGCGGCAAAGCCGGGTCGTCCGGCAGCTCAACCCGATCGAAATAGCGCGTCGCCGGCCTCTCCAAAATCATGAGGATACGCTGCTCGGCGGGCTGTCGTTATCGCTGAGGTTGCCAGTCGTGTCATAACCATCGCTGTCCGTGCCATCGTTGCTGGTCAAATTGCCGGTCGTGTCGTAGCCATCGCTGTCCGTGCCATCGTTGCTGGTCAAATTGCCGGTCGTGTCATAACCATCGCTGTCCGTGCCATCGTTGTCCGTCCAGGCGCCGGTCGTGTCGATGCCATCGCTGTCCGTGCCATCGTTGCTGGTCAAATTGCCGGTCGTGTCGATGCCATCGTTGTCGGTATATGACTGATATTGCTGCTGACCCTGCGCCTGCTGCGGCTGCGACTGGCTCGCCTGCGGCCAGGGCGTGTCGACCCCGTCGTTGTCGGTCGGCGGCGGCGTCGAAATCCCGTCATAGTCGGTCGACGGCAGCGGCGTGTCGTAGCCATCGCTGTCCGTGCCATCGTCATCCGTCGGCGGAATAGTCGAGTCGATCCGATCCGACAGCCTGTAACTGAACTTCTGACCCGGAAAGATCAACGAAGGCGTGTCGTCCTGCGCCTTCAGCACCGCGTAGGGCACGCCCAGCCGCGCGGCGATCTTCATCAGCGTGTCGCCCGCCTTCACGGTATAGACCACGACGCTGTCTTCTTCGGCCGGCGGCGTGTCGTAGCCGTCATTGTCCGTCGGCGGAGTATCCCCGTCGTCATCGTCATCGGCATCATCATCGTCCGACGACACCGCCGTCGCCCGCGGCAGTGCGACCGGCGTCGCCTCCGCCTCTGTCGTGTCCTGGGCGCGGATCAGATCGGCGCGGATCGCCACAATCCCAAAGACTAGCGATAAAGCCACAAGATTGAATAGAAGAGCGCTCGCGCCGGCTACAAGTCTATTACGCATGATCGAGTCTCCGTATTGGCAGCTGACGATAAATGATTAACGGAGCGTAGCGCATCACTACACAGCTGTCAACAGAAAGTTCACACTAGTTAATAACTTCTTTTCGATACCGTAACTCATATTGACGCGCGTCGAACATTGAGAGTTCACAAAGGTCAATCTCGCGCCGCTCCGACGGACAGCGACCAGCCCACGCCAAAGCGCCGCAGCGCTTGGTCGGCTTCAGAATTGCTATTCAGTTTTTTGCATCGGGGCTTGCATGAAGGGCTGTAACAGATGTGGAGATAAAGGGACTCGAACCCTTGACCTCGTCAGTGCGATTGACGCGCTCTCCCAACTGAGCTATATCCCCCAGCTGCATCCAAACCGAACCGCACGCCCTGTGGAGACAAGGGGACTCGAACCCCTGACCTCCTCGGTGCAAACGAGGCGCTCTCCCAACTGAGCTATGTCCCCCAGCGCGTTACTGTGGGGCTGGCAAGACTTGAACTTGCGACCTCGCGCTTATCAGGCGCGCGCTCTAACCAACTGAGCTACAGCCCCAAATCCACCCCGCCGCGCTCGCTTCTACGATTAACAGCACAGCAGCAGGCTAACACTTCGCTCTTCGCACCCCTCGTCTACACCTTCTCTGATCTCCGCGCCAGACATTTGCCCGACGCTCCCTTAGAAAGGAGGTGATCCAGCCGCAGCTTCCGCTACAGCTACCTTGTTACGACTTCGTCCCAGTCATCGATCCTGCCCTAGGCAGTAGCGCCCCTTACGGGTTCGCTTCCCGACTTCAGGCTCGACCAACTCCCATGACGTGACGGGCGGTGTGTACAAGGCCCGGGAACGTATTCACCGCAACGTGCTGATTCGCGGTTACTAGCAACTCCGACTTCATGCAGGCGAGTTGCAGCCTGCAATCCGAACTGAGACAGACTTTCAAGGATTCGCTCCACATCGCTGCTTCGCCACCCATTGTATCTGCCATTGTAGCGTGTGTGTCGCCCTGGATATAAAGGCCATGCTGATTTGACGTCATCCCCGCCTTCCTCCCGTTTGTCACGGGCAGTCATGCTAGACACTTGTAACTAGCACCGAGGGTTGCGCTCGTTTGCGGACTTAACCGAACACCTCACGGCACGAGCTGACGACAACCATGCAGCACCTGTAATGGCTCCCCGAAAGGTCCTTCAGCTTTCGCTTCCGTACTACCACTATGTCAATCCCAGGTAAGGTTCTTCGCGTAGCCTCGAATTAAACCACACGCTCCGCTGCTTGTGCGGGCCCCCGTCAATTCCTTTGAGTTTTAGCCTTGCGACCGTACTCCCCAGGCGGTACATTTATCGCGTTTGCTGCAACACTCAGACACTTCACGTGACCGAACGCCTAATGTACATCGTTTACGGCGTGGACTACCGGGGTTTCTAATCCCGTTCGCTACCCACGCTTTCGCGCCTCAGCGTCAGTTGAAATCCAGGAAGCCGCCTTCGCCACCGGTATTCCTCCGGATATCTACGCATTTCACCACTACACCCGGAATTCTACTCCCCTCTATTTCACCCTAGCGCGCCAGTTTCACCTAACCTCTACCAGTTTAGCCAGTAACTTTCATAGGTAACTTAACGCACAGCCCGCGCGCGCTTTACGCCCAGTAACTCCGGATAACGTTCGTGTCCTACGTTTTACCGCGGCTGCTGGCACGTAGTTAGCCGACACTTATTCCTATGCTACCGTCCTTCCTCGTCACATAGAAAAGGACTTTACGATCCGAAAACCTTCTTCGCCCACGCGGCGTCGCTGCATCAGACTTCCGTCCATTGTGCAATATCCCTTACTGCTGCCTCCCGTAGGAGTCTGGGCCGTGTCTCAGTCCCAGTGTGGGGGGCCACCCTCTCAGATCCCCTAGCCGTCAATGCCTTGGTGAGCCTTTACCCCACCAACCAGCTGATGGCAAGCATCCTCATCCCGTAGCGCATAAGCCTTTCATCACGGCTCTCTAACTACCGCAATAACATCCGGTATTAGCCTCTGTTTCCAAAGGTTATCCCAGTCTACAGGGCAGATCAGATACCCCTTACTCACCCGTTCGCCACTCTACACCCGCCGAAGCGGGCTTACCGTTCGACTTGCATGTATTAGGCACGCCGCCAACGTTCATCCTGAGCCAGGATCAAACTCTCCGTATTCACAGGGTTTGATTCGCTCTGTCTTAACCTGCTATTCTGCTGTTAATCAGCACGCGCGACACTGTCCACGCCGCGCAAAAAAGCGAGAGACCGACCCTCGCCCTTCCTTCACCATCAGCTTAACCACTCGAATCCGCGCTGTCAAGGGCGGCTTTTGAAGCAAATCTCTTCCCGACCGCCCCGCTCAAGCAAGGGACGAATCCGCCGCGAGCGTCTCCGCGTATTCGGCGCCAGGCTCTTGCGTGGCATCGGAACGGTCGCCCAGCACATCCTTGACATACATCTCATCCACCAGCACCGCCAGACAGGCGCTCAGCGGCACGGCCAGCATCAAGCCCATGAAGCCGAAGAAGAAGCCGAAGATGATCTGCCCCAGCAAGATCAAAATCGCCGGCATGTTCATCCGCTCGCTGGCCAACACGGGGCTGACCACCTGGCTCTGGAAGAAGGACACGCCATAAATGATGATCACCACCCAGACGACATTGTCCGGCGTCTGCAAGATCGCCACCGCCACCGACGGCACCAGCGCCACGACGGGACCGAAATTTGGAATGAATGAGAGCAAGCCGGCCAATACGCCGAGGGCAAAGGCCTCTTCCTGGATGCCGACCAGACGCAGCCCCAGGCCCGTCAAAAGCGCCACCACCACCATCGACACTGCCGTAACGCCCAGCCAGGCGCGCAAAGTGCGATCCAGACGCCGCATGATGCAGCCCATACGCTCGCGATACCAAATCGGCGTGAGTTTGACGATGCCGCGGACATACAGCTCCGGCTCCGCCAGCAGGTACATGCTCAGGAAAAAGATGATGAGAGCGCTCAGTATCGTGTTGGCGACGCCGCCGACCACCGGCAGCACCGAGCCGCCAAGCCGCCCGATGGCGTCGGAGACCTGCGAAATCGCCTGGCCTATCAAGTCGTCCGACGGCTGCGCGCTCCCGCTGGGCGAAAGCAGATCATCGATTATCGGAATCACATCCTTGAGAATCGAGTTCTGCTCCAGCAGCGCCTCGCGAGTCAAGGATTGACGCACCTGCTCCAGGCCGCCTTCCACCGCCGTGCGCAGCGGCTCGTACTGATCGCCGATTGTGCGCAGTATCGGCAGGCCCAAAAGCGCGAGAATGACAAAAAAGCTGATGACGCTGACGATGATGGCGACCAGGCGATTGAGGCGAAAGCGGTTCATAAGCAGGCGCACGGGCATCGTGAAGAGCACCACCAAGATCACCGCGGCGAATGTCAGCATCAGGGTGCCGCGAATCTGCCAGACGAAGATGAACCCGAGACCGATCAAAATGGTCAGGACGACATTGCGCAAGCCGATATTGACCGAACGCGAGCTTCTTGTGTTCATCGCCGCCTCTTCACTTGGCTCGATTGAGCGCCGCTTGTACAAGCCCGTTCCTGCGCCTGGATTTGAAGTGTAACATTTTCCAGCCGCCAGTGGCAAAGATTTCGCGAAGTCGCGCATAATCCCGCGCGGCGCTACAATCGCGATGGCAGCGGGCGCGCAAGGGAGCGACGCGATGGACTTTGATGTAACGGTCGTCGCCGACGATCTCAATCGGGCGGCGGCGCTGGCGAGAGCGGTGGAGGAGGCCGGCTTCGACGGCTTGTGGGTGGCGGAAACGGCGCACAACCCCTTCTTGCCGCTGGCGCACGCGTCGCTGGCCACCGAGCGGATTTGCCTGGGCACGGCGATCGCGGTCGCCTTCCCGCGGTCGCCGCTGCTCATGGCGCAGACGGCCTGGGACCTGGCGCAGCAGTCGCGGGGAAGATTCGTCCTTGGGCTGGGCACGCAAATCAAGCCGCACATCACCAAGCGTTTCAGCGCCCGCTGGGGCAAACCGGTGGCCCAGCTTCGCGAATACATCCGAGCCTTGCGGGCGGTCTGGCAGGCCAGGCGCCAAGGCGTCGAATTGGACTTCCAAGGCGAATACTACAATTTCGCGACGCCACCGGCAGCCTCTGCTTTCCGGCGGCTTCCGGCGCTGGAGATCCCGATTTACATCGCCGGCGTCAACACGGGCTTGGCGCGCCTGGCCGGGGAGCTCTGCGACGGCTTTCATGTGCATTCATTCCACACCGTCGAGTACCTGCGCCAGGTGTTGCTGCCCGCCTTCGCACAGGGACGCCTGGCAAGCCCCTTGCGCCAGCCCCTCCAGCGATCATGCGCTGTCTTCGTGGTCACCGGCGCCGACCCGGCCGCCATCAGCGAGAACAAGATCATGACCAAATCGCAGATCGCCTTTTACGCCAGCACGCCCAGTTATCGCCCCGTCCTCGAGCTGCATGGCTGGGCAGATCTGATTCCTCGGCTGAACGCGCTGCTGCGACGCAACCGCTGGCGCGAGATGCACAAGCTGATCAGCGATTCCATGCTGGAGCGCTTCGCGGTTGTCGCGCCGCCGGAGGAACTGCCCTACAAGCTGCGCGAGCGCTACGCCGGCTTGCTCGATCGGGTCGGCTACTATTTTCCCTTTGCGCCCGACGACCCTGCCAAGCGCGAAATCTGGCGGCAAGCGGCGAAGGCGATGCGCTGATGCCAGCCGTCCGCCTGGGGGACCAATCCGTCGCCTACAGCGTGCGCCGCAGCAAGCGCGCCAAACGCGTCAGCCTGCGCATGAGCCCGGAGAGAGGGCTGGAGGTGGTGTATCCGCCCGGTATCCGCAAGCCCGCGCCGGAAGCATTCATCCTGGATCAGAGCCAATGGGTGCTGCAAGCCATGGAAAAGCTGCGCCAGGCGCGCCAGCATCTGCCACGTCGGACATATGAAGCGGGTGAACGCTTCCTTTATATGGGCGAGGCATATCGGCTCAAGCTGGAGCGCGATCCGCAGCTGAAGAAGGCAAGCGCGCGCATCCATGGCGACGAACTGCTGGTAACCGCGCCCGTCATGAACCCGACCCTGGCGCGCGGCGCCGTCGAGGCCTTTTATCGGGCGGAAGCCAAGCGCTATCTCGGGCGGCGACTTTGCGAATTGGCGGCGCTTCACGCTTTCGAGTACAAGAGCCTGCGCGTGCGAAACCAGAAGACGCGCTGGGGCAGCTGTTCGGCGGCGGGCAACATCAACCTCAATCTGCGGCTGATGATGGCGCCTCCGGCGGTGATCGATTATGTGATTCTGCACGAACTCTGCCACACCCGCGACATGAGCCACAGCCCGGCTTTTTGGCGGCTGGTCGAGAGCCGCTGCCCGGAATTTCGCCGCTGGCGAGCCTGGCTCAAGCAACATGGCGGCAGCTTGATTTTGTGAGCCGGAGAGCCTGGCGCGGACGACCATGAAACTGGACATTGCCTTGGAGCCGAGCGGAGACCTGCGCGCCGACGCCGACCGCATCGACCAGGCGGCGACCCTGGGTTTCGCCGGCGCCTGGACGCGTGAGCGCGGCCGCAATCCCTTCTTGCCGCTGACCCTGGCACCGGGACGCCGCGAAGACTTTCGGCTGGGAACGCTGGACGCGCGCGCATTCCCGCGAAGCCCGATGGTCATGGCGCAGATCGCCTGGGATCTGGCGCGTCAAAGCCAGGGGCGCTTCGTCCTGGGGCTGTCCGCCGCCGATTTGGCCAAGAGCGAGCAAGACGGCGATCCGCTGGCGCGCTTGCGCGAATACATCGAGAGCCTGCGCGCCATCTGGGACACATTTCAAACGGACGCCCGCTTGCGCTATCGCGGCGAGTTCTACACTTTTCGGCTGATTGCGCCTTTTTTCAATCCGGGTCCCATCGCGAAGCCCGAGATCCCGATCGTTCTGGAGGGCGGGCGACCGCAAGTCTGCGAGCTGGCGGGCGAGCTGGCGCAGGGGCTGGCCGCCTCTCCAGCGCAATCGCCAGCGCAGCTGCGCGACCAAGTCTTGCCCTCATTGGAGCGGAGCCTGGCCCGGGCGGGAAGATCGCGCGGCGATTTTACTTTGATCGCGTCTGCCCTCGCAGTCAGTGGCGCGGACGATGCGAGCAGGCGTCGCAGCGAGAGCCATGCCAAAGCGCGGCTGGCAACGGCGGCAAGCGACGCCAACCCGGGCGCGGCTCTGCAAGATTTGGCGATCGTGGCGCCGCCCGATGAAATTCGCGGACGCATCGTCGAGCGCTACGCCGGCCTCGCCGACCGCGTCTGCGTCGAGTGGGCGGGGCATGACGCGTCGCTCTTGCGCGCCATCATGGACGCCTAGCTTGCCGATGCTGGCGGCCTCAGGCGTAGAGCGCGGGCAGGGGCTCTTCTATTACATCGTAAATGCGAAAGCCGCGCTTCTGATAATTCGCCAAAGCGTGCGGACCATCGAGATTGCAGGTATGCAGCCAGACCCGATTCGCGCCCATTTCCCAGGCTCGCGCCACGCCATAACTGAGCAAGTGCTTGCCCAGGCCCCGGCCCATGTAGTCGCGCCGCAAGCCAAAGTAGGCGATTTCAACCGAGGCGTCCGCGTGCCGATACAGTTCAACATAGCCGCCCGGCGAGCCGCTGACATACATGACATGCACCTGGGTGTCCGGCGAGGCGAGGATGGCGCGCAATTCCGCGTTCGAGAGCTGCAAGCGGGCGCGCCAGGCCCACTCTTCGCCGACGGATTGATAGAGGAACTTGTAAAAGCCGAGATCCGGCATTTCCATCAGCACGATCTCGATATCGGCGGCGCGCACGAAAGCCGGCGCGAAGCCGGACGGGTCGCGCATCTCCAGATAAGTGGTGACCAGGGTGGCCGCGGGCGCGGTCGCCAATTCCATCACCGTCGTCTTTCTCTTCGAGCCAGTCTTGCGCCAGCGCTCTCGCATACCAGATTAGCCGATGCTGGCGCCAGACCTTATGGCAGAATCTTACAAAAAACCCGGCTCAATCCTTATCACTCTGGCACATCGGCATGGCATTCGTCCCAGCTTTGAAGCGGGCTCTGGCCAGGCGCTGGCACGCGCGCTTGTCCACGGCGAGCCTCGTCGCGAAGATCGGCGACGGAAGAGAGCGTCTCGGCGACAGCAGCCTGTTTGAAGCGCTGAAAGAGCGGGGCGCCCATCAAGACGGCAGCCTGGAAGCGGCCGACTGGTCCAAGGCGCGGATCGCCGGGCTGCTGCTGGCCTCGTCTCGTTTGCGTGGCGCGCGCTTCAGAGGGGCGTCATTGCCCGGCGCGTATTTCGCCTACGCGGATCTGCGCGAGGCGGATTTCAGCGGGGCGCGGCTGGCGGAAGCGCACTTTCGCGAGGCGAATCTGCGACAGGCGCGTTTCGACAAGGCCGACTTGCGGCGAGCCAATTTCGCGCGGGCCGATTTGCGGCATTGCTCGCTGGCGGGGGCGGACCTGCGCGAAGCCAACTTCTGGGGCAGCGACCTGCGCGGGGCAGATCTGCGGAATGCGGCGACGGCGGGCTGCGACCTGGAAACCGCCATCGTCGACGCATCGACTCAACTGCCCGATTGCCCAGCCGACTCGCCTCGATTTCGGGATTAGGCTGGCGCGACTTCGCGTGTACAATGGCGCTCGCAATTCAAGCGAGGGGAGGCAGACCTTGGCGCATATCGCAACCTTCACGCGCAGCACACCGGACACAGCCGCCAAAGTGTGGGTGGGCGACGACGGCGCGGTCACCTGGGGCGATGTCGCCACCGTGGTCAACCCCTGGGACGAGTATTCGCTGGAAGAGACAATCGCCCGAGCCAAAGACGTCGGCGGAACGGCGACGGTCCTCGCCATTGGCGGCGCGATGCACGACGAAGCCCTGAAGCACAGCGTCGCCATGGGAGTCGGCTCGGCGCTGCGGGTCGACGCGAGCGAGGCGGAAAGCTGCGACAGTTTGACTTGGTCGGCGCTGGCCGCGGGCGCGATACGCAAACTGGGCGATGTCGACTTGATCGTCTTCGGCAAAGAGAGCGTCGATGTCGGCACGGACCAGCACAGTTTTCAGCTGGCGCGGCGTCTGGGCTGGCCGATGCTGAGTTATGTCTCGCGCATTTTGGATTTGGATTTCGATTCCGGGCGCATCCGCGTCGAAAATACCCTGGAGCAAGGCAAACAGATTGTCTCGGCCGAGCTGCCGGCGGTCATCTCCGTGATGAAGGGCATAAACGAACCGCGCTATCCCAATTTCCTGGGCATACGCAAAGCGGCGAAACTGCGCGTCCCGCAGTGGACGGCGGCTGAGCTCGGCGTCGATCTTCCAGCGCCAGCGACATCGGCGGTCCGCTTCTTCAACCCGCCCGCCCGCGACATCAGCACCGAAATCATCGCTGGCGAAACCGCCGACGTAAAAGCGGCAGCGCTGGCTCAGCGTCTGTTCGAGGAGAAAGTGCTATGAGCGTGTTCGTCTGGATCGAGACGCGTGATGGGAGCGTAATCGCAAGCAGCTGGGAAGCCTTGGGCGCTGCCAGCGAGCTCGCCCTTGCCCTGGACTGCGAAGTCTGCGCCATCGTCTTCGGCGAAAACGCGCGGCAGCTGGCCGAGGAAGCCGGACGATTCGGCGCGGCCACCGCCATCATCTGCGACGACCCAAGCCTGGGCGAATGCAGCCCGGCGCCATATCGCGCGCTCTTGAGCCAGCTTGTGGCGCAGCGTCAGCCAAAGGCGCTGCTGGCGGCAGCGAGCAACAGGAGTCGCGAATTGCTGGCCAGCGCGGCCGCCGATACGGAAAGCGGCATGCTGTCGGACGTGATCCAGCTGCGCGTCGACGGCGGCGACATCATCGGCACGCGGCCCGCCTACGCCGGCAAAGTGCTGATGGAGATGGCTTCGCATACGCCGACGACGTTCATCACCATCCGCGGGCGTGTTTTCCCGCCGCCAGACCGCCAAAGCGACATCGCGATTGGCGTCGACGAGGTCTCGCCAGCCACGGCGGAACCAGAGTCGACGCGCGCGCAAGTCGAAGAGTTCATCGCCGAGATTGGCAGCGTCAACCTGGCCGACGCGGCCATTATCGTGAGTGGCGGACGGGGCATGGCGAACAACCCGCAGCAGCCGCCAGCGGGCTTGAGCGGCGAAGCGGCCGCCATCTGGAAAGCGCAAGAAGGCTTCGAGAACACGCTGCGACCGTTGGCGCGGACCCTTGGCGCCGCCATTGGCGCCAGTCGCGCGGCGGTGGACGCGGGCTACATCCCCTACGAGCATCAAGTGGGCCAGACGGGCAAAGTGGTCAACCCGGATCTCTACATCGCCTGCGGCATCAGCGGAGCCATCCAGCATCAGGCGGGCATGCGCGGCAGCAAGATCATCGTCGCCATCAACAAAGACCCCAGCGCGCCAATCTTCAAACTTGCCCGGTACGGCCTCGTTGGCGACCTGTATGAGCTCGTGCCCGCGCTGACCGAAACGCTCAAAGCGCGCCTTGAATAGTCATGCCTTTGTGCTAATCATACAATGCGGCGGGCAGAGGCCTATGTATCTTTACTATATGCGCCGCAAATTATCGGCATAATATACTGGTTGGCGGGCGGGCGCCTGGACCGGGCTGGCTTCGCCGTATCGCTTTCGCCGACCGCATTCGCAGACTGCCATGGACCTGGCTTTACTTTGCGCGGCGCCGTTTGTGGTCGCCTTGCTGCTGGCGTCGCCGCCACTGAAGCGGTCGCTCAGCCAGACGACGCGCACTGTCGCCACCACTTTCTTGATGGCAGTCCTCTTCGCGGGCTTCCTCAGTTTCTTTCCACGCCTGCCCAGCGAGGGCGCGATAGAAGCAATCTTCCAGTGGATGCCTTCGCTGGGGATGAATCTGTGGTTTTACCTGGATGGCTTGTCCCTGCTGTTCTGCCTCATAATCAGCGGCGTCGGCGCGCTGATTTTCTATTACGCGGGCTACTACTTCGAGGACGCGGCGGAGCACAATCGCTTCATCATCTGGCTGCTTGCTTTCGCCGGGTCGATGCTGGCGGTCGTGCTCTCGGGCAACTTGCTGATGCTCTTCATCGCCTGGGAGCTGACCAGCATCTGCTCATTCGTCCTCATCGGCTTTAACGGCGAGCGCGATTCGGCAGCGCGCCAAGGCGCCTTCAACGCCCTCTTCGTCACCAGCGCCGGCGCCCTGGCGCTCATTATCGGCCTGGTCATGCTGAGCGCCGCGGCCGGCAGCATTCTGCATCCCGGGCAAGGCCTCGTCTTCGTCGCCGATTTCGCGTCCATTCTGGCAGCGGACGGCCTCTACAAGCACGACTGGGTCGCGCTTTTCGCATTGCTGATTTTGCTGGGCGGCTTTACGAAAAGCGCCCAATTCCCGTTTTTTTTCTGGCTCCCAGGCGCCATGAGCGCGCCGACCCCCGCCAGCGCTTATCTGCACAGCGCCACCATGGTCAAGGCGGGCATTTACCTCTTCCTGCGGCTCTCGCCCGTGCTCTACAAGAACGAATTCTGGACGAGCATGCTGCTGACCGCCGGCTTGGTGACGATGCTGGTTGGCGCCTACTTCGCGGTGAAACAGCGCGACCTGAAAGGCCTGCTCGCCTATTCGACAGTGAGCAAGCTGGGCGCTATCGTCGCCATGATCGGCCTGCCGCAGCAGAGCGGGCTGAAGGCTGCCTTCATCGGCATCATCGCCCACGCGCTATACAAATCGGCGCTTTTCTTGGTGGCAGGCACGATAGACCACGCCACCGGCACGCGCTTCATTGACCGGCTGGGCGGCTTGCGGCGGCGGATGCCCGCGCTTTTCTGGGCGGCGCTCGTCTCGGCCCTGTCGATGGCGGGCTTGCCCTTTTTGATGGGCTTCGTCGCCAAAGAGACCCTGCTGGACGCCATGCTCCATTACACCGCGCCCTGGACAGGCCTGATCATGCTGGTCGTCGTCGTTAGCGCCGCTTTCACTTCCATGGCCGGATACATGCTCATATACGATGTTTTCCTGCGCCGCCCGAACAGCGAAATACACTTTCACGCCCCGCCCAGGCAAATTTATCTGGCGCCGCTGCTGCTGTCGCTCGGCTCGCTCAGCCTCGGCTTCTTGCTGGATCCGCTGGTCATCCCGCTGCTGGAGCTGGCTGTGCCCAAAGCCTTCGAGCTTCATCTCTTCGCCGGCTTCAACGAAGTGTTTCTGCTCAGCCTCGGTATTCTGCTGGCGGGTTTGCTGCTCTTCCTGCTGCGCCGTCCCTTGATCGAGCGGATCGCCTTTCCCTTCACGAGCAAAGCCATTTACCGCGAATTCATCGCCTACATCGATTGGGCGGGCACGACCGTATTGCGCACCCAGACCGGCTTCGTGCGGGATTATCTGGTCATTATTCTGGGCGCGGTCTTCACGCTGTTGATCGCCTCGGGCATCTTGGCCCGCGTTATCGCCGGCCAAGACCTGTTTCCGGCCGATCTCTCAATGACCATCACGGACTGGGCGAAAGCCACCATGCTGCTGCTGGCGGTGGCGGCGGGCCTGCTCACCGTTTTCGTGCGCGAACACTTGAAGGCGGCCATTGCCTACGGCGTGATTGGCTATGCCATTGGCGTCATCTTTCTTATCGATCACGCGCCGGATGTCGCCTTGGTGCAGCTGCTGGTGGAGACGATGTCGACCGTGCTCATCATCATCATGCTGGGCAGGATCCGGCCAGCCGCGCGCTTGCACGCCATCAGGAGCCTGTGGACGGGCAGGCACAGCGGCAACCTGGGCTTGATGCGCGACCTGGGCATTTCGGTCTTGATTGGCGCGGCGGTCTTCGTCTTTTCGCTGATCGCGCTGCAAAACCGATCTCAACGCGAGAGCATCGCCGAATGGCACTTGCAGAACGCGCCCCTGGTGTACACGGAAGATGTCGTCGGCGCGATCGTGGCCGATTTCCGCGGCACGGACACTTTGCTGGAGATCTCGATCCTCACCGCGGCGGCCCTGGGCGTGCTGACCCTGCTGGCGCGGGGGAGGCCGGGCGGCGGCGCCTTGACGCCAGACACGGCAAAGTCCGGCGGGCTGCCCGGGTTCGACGCGCAAGCCGAGGACGAGATTCAAGACGCGACCAGCCTGTCCACGCCATTCACGCGCTCCGTGTCCTACATCGTGCTGCCCATCGCGATGCTCATCGGGGCGGCGCAAATCCTGTACGGCAGCAGCGGGCCCGGCGACGGCTTCACGGCCGGCGTCACCATCGGGCTGGCGGTTTCTCTCTGGTATGTCGTCTTCGGCTACGACGAAGCGAGGCGTCAGCTGCCCTGGTTTCGTCCGGCGCGGATCGTGCGTCTCGGCTTGATAGTCGCCGTCGTCAACGCCGCGATTCCAGCCCTGCTGGGCAAGGGTTTCATGGGCAACGCGCAATACGACCGGCTGCTGGGCCTGTATGAACAGGTGGGCTCCTTCGGCCTGCATTTGAGTTCGTCGCTGATATTCGAGCTGGCGATAGCGCTCACGGTGATGGGCGGCCTCGGCATCATAATCGAGGCGATCGCCTACCCGACGAGCAGCGCCGACGACATGAGCCCGGAGGCGGCCGGCGACGACGGCGTCGCCGCGCAGCAGCCGGAATAGCGGGCGGAGAAAAAGATGAAGAAAGGGACTCGCAATGATTGAACTGCTGTTCGCCCTGTCAATCGGCATCTTGTTCGGCATCGGCGTCTTTCAGCTGCTGCGCCGCGACTTAATCAAGGCAGCCATTGGCTTCGCGATACTTTTTTCGGCGATCAACTTGTTTTTCGTGGCGGTCAGCGCCTTTGAAGGGGAGTACGCCCCCTATTACAGCAATGTGGAGCTGGGGCGGCAGACCAGCGACCCGCTGATCCAGGCTCTGATATTGACCGCGATCGTCGTCAGCTTCGGCAGCTTTTCGCTGGTGCTGGGCTTTGTCAACATCGTCTCGCGGCGCTACGACACCGTCGATTCCAACAATGTCAACCGGCTGAAGCACTAAGCCGGGATACTTGGCAAAGGGCGCAAATGGAGAGCAATCCCCTTCTGCTTGGCGCGCTGGCGACGCCCTTGGTGGGCGCGATCGCAGCCATGCTCGTGGCGAAATCGAATCGGATGCAGCGCTCGATCGGTCTGCTGTCGGGCCTCTTGGCGGGGGTCTTCTGCACCGCCCTCCTCGTCCAGATCCACGACATTGGCGTGCAGACTTACGCGCTGGGCGGCTGGCGCCCGCCGTATGGCATCGTCTTGGTGGCGGACGCGCTGGGCGGGCTTTTCGCCTTCATGGTCACCACGATCATGATCGGCGGCTTGCTCTACACATTTCATTGTCACGACAAGTGCATGACCTACCCCGCATTCATGCCGCTTTTCCTGTTTATGGAAGTCGGCTTGATTGGCGCCATGCTGGCGGGCGACTTGTTTACGCTCATCGTCTTCATGGAATTGATGGTGCTGGCGTCGGTCTCGCTGACGGCGATATCGGACGATCAGTTCGGCCTCGAGGCGGCGCTCAAGTACATCTTCATCAGTTCCATGGGAACGCTCTTCATGCTCTTGGGCATCGCCGCGATGTACGCCAGCTTTGGCAGCTTGAACATGGCGCAAATCGCTGGCGAACTGCTGACCGGCGAACGCTCGCTGCTGGCGCCGGCCTCCGCCTTGATGCTGCTCTGCGCCTTCCTCTTGAAAAGCGCCGTTTTCCCCTTCCATTTTTGGCAGCCCGATTTCCACACCACCGCGCCAACGCCGATCAGCGCCATGCTCTCGTCGATTGTAGTCAAAGTCGGCGTATACGGCATCATTCGGCTGGTCACGCTCCTTTTCATCGAGGAGGCGCCGCTCCTGGAACGCTCGCTCTCCACCCTCGGCATCATCGGCATTGTCTTTGGCAGCCTCGGCGCCCTGCGCACTTACAACGCCAAACGCATGCTGGCTTACTCGACATTCGCCCAAATCGGCTTTATACTGGTGGGGATCGGCTGGGGCGGTCCGCTGGCGCTTGTCGGCGCGATCGTTTACGCATTCAACCATGCCTTCATCAAGTCTTCGCTGCTGATGCTGATGGGCGTTGTGGCGAGTTACACCAAAATCAAGACAGCCAACTTCGCCGACATTACCGGCGTCGGTGGGAAGCTGCCGCCATTGCTGGGTTGGCTTTTGCTGCTCGGCGGGCTGTCGCTGGCGGGCGTGCCGCCGCTCAACGGATTCATCAGCAAATTGGCGCTGATCCAGGGCGGGGTCGAACGGGGCGACTGGCAGAACCTCATCATCGTCGTCGGCGCCGGCATCTTGACGCTGATGTACATGATCCGCGCCTGGCAGCATATCTTCCAGCGGGCGCCGCAGCCAACGACCACCGAGACGAAAAGCGAAGGCGACAGCCTGGCCGCGCCTCTGCTGCTCATCAGCGCCTGCCTCTTGCTGGGCACGGTCTTCGCCGAGCCGCTGATCCAGCTGGTCAGCGCGACCGTCAGCCAATTGGACGACCCGACCATTTACATAGAAGCGGTCCTTCCGGGCCTGGGGGACGCTTGAGATGCGGACGCGCGCGCAAGACATCGGCAAGGTGATGCTGATGGCGCTGCCTCTGGCAGGCGGCTGGACCATTTACACCGCCCAGGAAGGTCCGGGCAACTTCGCGCTGGGCTATGTCTTGAGCCTCTTGGCAGTCTACGCCTCCGGCTTGCGCGGCGACAGCGTGAAGCTGCGCAACGCGCCCCGCCAGCTCTTCAGCCTGATGGAATATGTGGTCTTCATGGCTTGGGAAGTGCTCCGGTCGGGCGTCCGGGTGGCATGGGTCGTGTTGTCGCCGGCGATGCCAGTCGAATCGAGAACGGTATACGTCGATACCCAAGATGAAACGGGGAATCAGCTCATTTCCGCCATCAGCGCCCACGGCATCACCATCACGCCTGGCGAGCTGGTGGTCGACTTTGAAGAGACGAAGGGAGAGGGGGTCACGATGATCGTGCACAGTTTGTGGCGAACGGCGGATGAAGACAGCCTAAAAGAGGACCAGAAGGCGCGTTTGAAGCGCATCAAGCGGATTCTGGGCCATGATTGAGAGCGCCTTCGCCCAATCCGCCATACAGATCATTTTGCTGGCGCTGGTGGCGCTGCTGCTGCCAGCCTCGTATCGGGTGATCGCCGGCCCCACGCTGCCCGACCGCCTGGCTGCCGTCGACTTGATCACGACCCTGCTCGTCGGCGTAATCGTGATGCTGGCCCTGGTGGAAGGCACGGAAGTAATCGTCGACATGGCGATCGCCTTGGCTGCCTTCGCCTTTATCGGCACGATCAGCATCGCGCGCTACATCGCCGAAGGACGAGTCTTCTGATGCTCTTAGATCTCCTGGGCGTGGCGGGGCTGGTTTTCGGTTTGTTCTTCTGCGTCGTGGGCGTCGTTGGCGTCAATCGCCTGCCAGACGCGCTTACGCGGCTGCACGCCTCTTGCAAAGTCGCCAGTCTTGGGCTCTTCGGGCTGCTGGCCGGCGCCTTCGCGCTTATGCCCTCGGCCCGATTGCGCTTGCTGGTGCTGGCGCTGTTCATCCTGCTGACCAGCCCCGTCGCAGCGCATGCCATCGCCGCCTCGGTCCATCGGCGACGCGAAATCGCGCATGCCCTCGGCGCCAGCGACGTCGCGACCGCGGCCGAAGCGCCGCTGGACGCAATCGCTGTAGCAAGAGCGGAATCCGTCGAGGAAAAGCCCGCGCCGGAGGCCGATGCCGCCGCCATTGATGTCACCGCCATTTTGTCGCGCTCGCGCATTCAGGCAATCATTGAAGCGCAAGAGCGAGCTCTCCGACAGCAAAGGCAGGAGACCAAACCGCCCGACGACAGCTGAGCCCGCGGCGCGGCGATCACTTCAGAAAGCGGCGAAAGAGCGGATTGGCTCTCGACTGCATGTGATCGAGCAGGTTGACCAGCAAGAAACCGCCAACGAGCAAAGCGATTGCGGCGACAAAAGCCACGCTTCCTGTATCGGGCGCGATGTTTGTCTCCAGCAGGCAGCGGAAGTCGCCGTGCCGGTCCAGGTCGCTCTCCAGACATTCTTTCCAGGGATAAATCTTCCATAGCGAGCCGGCCATGAAGCCGACCAGCAGCGCCACGGTCAGGTGGTACCAGCGCGCCAGCAGGTAGCTCAAGACCCGCGAGAATGCGATTAGTCCAACCGCCGCGCCCAGGCCGACGATGATGACCGGGGGCAGATCGCGATTGCTCACGGCCGTAAGCACATAGTCGTATTGGCCCAGGATAAGCAGCACGAAGGAGCCGGAGATGCCCGGCAAGATCATGGCGGTGATGGCGATCATGCCGCTGACGAAGAGAAAGGGCGCGCTGTGATCGGCTTCGGCAGGCACGATATTGACGATGACGAAGGCGGCGACCGCGCCAATGGCGAAGCTGGCGACGGCTTGCGCGCTCCAGGCGACTTTGTGGCCGATGGTCAAGATTGAGGCCAGCACCAAGCCAAAAAAGAAAGCGAAGAGCAGGCTGCGCCCGCCGGCGTCGTCCAGGGTGGCGCTGAGGAAACTGGAGAGCAGCAGCACCGCCGTGAGCAAGCCCAGCCCAAGAGCCAGCAAAAAGCGCAGCGACAGATGCGCCTGCAAGCGGGCGAACTGCAATGAGAGCGCCATGCGCAGCGCATCCAGGTTGAATGCCTTGATCGCCTCGATCAAATTCTCATAGACGCCGAGAATGAAGGCCATGGTGCCGCCGCTGACGCCGGGGACGATGTCGGCCGCGCCCATCGCGAAGCCAGTCAGAAAGAGCCGTAAATGCTGGGTCGCGGTCCTGGGCTTGCTTAGATCTTCTTTCATCGTGTGCACTGGCGGCGCCCTCTCGTCGACTGGGTTTGCGCTAATTTGTGGAGCGATTTACGCAGTTTGCGGCAATGTCCTGGCAAACGTCGCCAAGCCTTGCGCCTGCGACAGGCACAGAATATACTTGGGGCTTGTTGCGCGCAATCCGAAATAGCGGCTGTATGCCGAGGGGGGGCGTATCGAGGCGATTGGGGGAAGCGCGGGAAATTACCGAGAAGACAGCTGCGAAACGAGCTTGAAGGAGAAACTGATGCGAACAATGCGACTGCTGGCGGTTTTGGCGCTGTGCCTGGCTTGCGCCGCCGTCATTTCGGCACAAGACGAAGTCACCCTCAAATGGTGGGTGGAGACGACCAACCAGGAACATCTGGATCACCTGCAGACGACCTTGGTGGAGCCTTTTGAGGCAGCCAACCCGGGCATCAAGCTGGATTTACGGGGCCAAGAATCGCTGCAAGATGTCTTGCGCACCGCCCTGCTGGGCGGCGCCGCGCCCGATATTCTTTCGACATTCGGTCCTTCCTGGAACGCCGAATACATCAAGGGCGGCTTCATGGCGCCGCTGGACACCTACTCGGATCTCTACGGCTGGCAAGACAAGCTCGTTCCCTGGGCTTATGGCACCGGCACCATCGGCGGCACGCTCTACAGCATCCCGCTGGCTTTCGAGAGCATCGTCATGTTCTACAACAAATCCGTCTTCGAGGAGAACGGCTGGGAAGTGCCCACGACCCGCGCCGAGCTTGAAGCGGTGGCGGCCGCCTGCATGGAGCTGGGCATTAACCCCTTCACCTATGGGAACCTGAACGCCGTCTGGGCAAACGGGCACATCATCAGCGGCTACCTGAACAACTTCGCCACCCAAGCCGAACTGCGCGACGCCTTGACCGGCAACAAGCAGTGGACCGACCAGGTCTTCGCCGACGCCATCGCCCTGCTCACCGACGACATCGCCGAAAAAGGCTGGTGGTCCGGCGGGCTGGACAATTACTACCAGTACGAAGGCGCCGATTACTGGGCGGAGCTGGCCAGCGGCGAAGCGGCGATGATGATCACCGGCACCTGGGGCTTCAATAGCGCGCCCACCTACTTTGACGAGACCGGCATGGTCTGGGATCTGGCGCCCGTGCCCAACATGAACGACAGCCCGCGGCCGTCGGTCTACCCCCTGGCGATTGGCTCGACCCTGGCGATCAACGCCGGCTCCGAGCATCCCAACGAAGCAGCCAAAGCCTTGGACTTCTTGATCAGCAATCCGGATCAAGTCCTGACGATATCCTCCGGTTTCAACTTCTCCGAATGGCTGCTGCCCCTGGCTTTCAGCGTGGACGACTTCCCCGAGGGCGTTGACGAGCGCGTGCAGCGCTTCCATGCCGCCTTCGCCGAGGCGACTGGCGCGGGCAATTATGGCTACGCCAACTGGACCTTCTGGCCCGGCCCGGCGAACACCAACCTGCGCGTCGAGATCGAAGGCGTCTGGGAAGGCATCGTCTCGATTGAGGATTACCTGGCGGCGCATCAAGTCGTCTGGGACGAGCTCTTCGAGAGCGGCAGCACCATACCCGTACCCTAGACAACAGCACGGCATGAGACTTGGGGGGAGCTTGCGCTTCCCCCTCGTTCGGCCGGAAATGAGCCCAAGATGACAGCTGCCGCGCGCTTCAAGCCGCCAGCGCGACCCGCCTCGCGAGGGCAAGACTTCAAGAGGCTTTTCATCGAGCCGCTGGGGCGCTGGATCTACATCCTGCCTCTGCTCATCGTCAACGCCATCGTCATCATCATTCCGTCGGTCTCGGGCATTCTGTACGCCTTTACCGATTGGAACGGCACGACAGTCGCCAATTTCATCGGCTTGGATAATTTCGCCCGCCTCTTCCAGGATGGCATCTTCTTCCGCGCCTTCGCCAACAATGTCACTTACACCGGCATCTTCCTGGTCGTGCCGATCGCGGTGGGCCTGCTGGGCGCTTATCTGCTGGCCGGCATTCGCCACGGACAGGTCGTCTACCGGCTGCTCTATTTCATCCCCTATATGTTCGCCAGCGTGATCAACACGCAGATCTGGCGTTACCTGCTGCACCCCAAGCACGGCATCGGCGCCTTCCTGGCGGATCATGGAATCACGATCCTGGATTTCGCCGTCTTTGGCAAGCGCAGCACCGCCCTCTACGGCATCGTCTTCGTCGACGGCTGGCACACCTGGGGCTTCCTGGTCGTCTTGTACCTGGCGGCGATGACTCAGGTCGACCGCGAACTGTATGAAGTGGCGCACCTGGACGGGGCGACGCGCTTTCAGCAGTTCTGGTATGTGACCCTGCCCAGCATCCGGCCGACGCTGATTTTCAGCATGATCATCATTTTCATCGGCACTACCCTCGTCTTCGATCATGTGTATATTTTGACCGGCGGCGGGCCCGCGCATGCTTCCGAGGTGATGTCGACTTATTTGTACACCCAGGCTTTCGAGAACTTTGATGTCGGTTACGCCGCGTCCATCGGCGTCGTGCTGGCACTGTGGGTGTCGGTGCCGCTGTCCATGTTTTATGTGCTGCGCCGGCGCGGCTGGCAGATTTAGCCGAGCGCGACTTTCTGGAGCCAATCCATGCTGAAATCCGGGCGCGAGCAATCCACCTTCCCCAACCATGTGATCTTGATGACGCTCGCCTTCATCGCTTTCATGCCCATCGCCATTCTCTTCGCCAACGCCTTCAAAACGACTGCGGAAATCGGCCGCAACCCCCTGGGAATCCCCAGCGAGTGGCATCACCAGAATTTCGCCGAAGCCTGGGAGGTCGGGCGCTACGGCACGATCCTGCGCAACAGCGTTGTCATCACCGGCGGCACCATCGTCGGCACGCTGCTGCTGGCGGGCTCCGGCGCTTACGCTCTGGCTCGGCTCAAACTTCGCGGCGGCGACTTGCTGACATTTTATTTCTTGGTCGGGACGAGCGTGCCCGCCCAGCTTTTCATCGTGCCGCTCTTCATCATGTGGCGCAATTTTGGCCTCATCAACACGCAGATCGGCTTGATCATCATTTATTGCGGCTTGTCGTCGCCCTTCGCCACCTACCTGCTGCGCTCTTACATGGTGTCGCTGCCGGAAGAATTCATGGAGGCGGCGCGGGTGGACGGCGCGACCAACTGGCACATCCTGCGGCACATCATCCTGCCCCTGTCTTGGCCCGGTTTCGTGACGGCGGCGCTGGTCGTCGGCTTGAGCTCCTGGAACGAATTCCTCTTTGCCGTGACTTTCTTGACGGACGCCAACCTCAAGCCAATCTCCACCGGACTCTTCGCATTCCAGACGCGTTACTCGCGCGATTGGGGCTTAACGAACGCCGGCGCGGTCATCATGATCGTGCCTATCATCATCTTGTTCCTCGCTTTGCAGCGCCGCTTCGTCGAAGGCTTGACGCAGGGCGGCTTGAAGGCATGAGCGCGATGGACGGCGAAAGGCGAGGCGACGCATGAGCGAAACTTCCAGTGGCGGCAAAATCTGGATCGGCAACGACCACGGCGGTTACGAGCTCAAGCAAAAGCTGCTCGCCTGCCTGGACGAGCGCGGCATCGCCTACGAAGACCTGGGCTCGGACTCGGGCGAGATCGTGCGCTACCCGCATTACGCGGCGCGGGTGGCCAAGGCGGTCTCGGACGGTGAGGCGGAGCGCGGCATCCTGATCTGTTCGACCGGCATCGGCATGAGCATCATCGCCAACAAATTCGACCGCGTTCGCGCTTCGCTCTGCACCAGCACCTACATGGGCCGGCTGACGCGGGCGCACAACGACTCCAATATTCTCTGTCTGGGCGGCAAGATCACCGGCGAGCTCGAAGCGCTGGACATCATGGAAGCCTGGCTCGACACCGAGTACGACGGCGGCCGCCACGACATTTCGCTTGGATTGATCGACGACGCCGAGGACAATCTGCGCGCCGACTGCGACTGGGCGCCGACCGAGCAATTCTTGCGCCAAGGAAAACCCGAAGCCAAATAAAGGAGGGCGTTCATGCCCGGATTCGCTAACTGGAAAGATCTTTTCGCCCTGGAGTACGGCCAGCTCTACGAAGAAGGCTACGCTGTCGGGCCCACCCGCGAGCCTGATTTCAGCGCGCCGTACTTGCCTGCCTCCGTGCGCGAAGCCGCCGACCGCGACGCACTGAGCGAAGCCGACTGGGAAGCCGCCTACCGCAGTCTGTGGGCGCAGCGGGAAGACGGCCTGCGCGCCGACTTCGGCTTTGTCGAGCCAGACGACTTCGACGCCATCATCGCCGATGCTTCCGCCGCGCCGGAGCTCACCGCCTTGAGCGACGCGGAATACGCCGAGCGGATCAAAGGCGCATGGTACGGGCGGGTTGGCGGCGTCGTCCTGGGCAAGCCCTTTGAGCTCCATGTCGACGAAAAGTGGATCCGCGCATATCTGGAGAGCCTGGACGCCTACCCCCTGAACGACTGGGCGCCGCATGAATCGCCCGAGCTGGGCATCACTCTCCGCTGTAAGCCATCAACCCTGGGCAACATCAGCTACGCCGAAGAGGACGACGACATTCACTACACCGTCCTGGGCTTGATGCTGCTGGAAGACAAGGGCTTCGGCTTCAGCAAGCTGGATGTGGCGAACAATCACCTGCGCAACATCCCCTATCACTGGCTCTGGTCCTGCACGCGGCAATCGTACTATCACATGGTCAACCTGCGCGAAGACCGGCCGGTGGACGAGCAGATCGCAGAATTCCCCACCAAGCTCAATCCCTGGCGCGAAGGCATCAACACGGCGATTCGCGCGGATTTCTGGGGCTACATCGCGCCCGGCGATCCACTGCGCGCCGCCCGCATCGCCCACCGCGAAGTGACCCTGAACGCGGTCAAGAACGGCGTCTACAGCTCCATGTTCGTCGCTGGCGCCCTCAGCGCCGCCCTAAGCGCCAATCCCACAGTGGAGACGATCCTCGCCGGCGGGCTCTCGGTGATCCCGCGGAATTCACGCCTGGCGCATATCGTGGCTGAAACGCGGCAATGGTACGCCGAAGCTGGCGACTGGCTGCCGGTCTGCGAGCGCCTCTACGAGAAATACGGACACTTGCCCTTCCTGCACGCCTTGCACAACATGGCCTTCGTGACGCTCGCGCTGATTCACGGCGATCTCGATTACACAAAGACCATCACGACCGCGGTCATGTGCGGCATGGACACCGATTGCACCAGTGGCACGGCCGCCAGCATCGTCGGCGCGGCGGTGGGCTACGAGGGCTTGGATCAACGCTGGATCGAGCCCTTCAACGACCGCGTGCAAACGGTCGTCGCCGGCTTCGGGCACGGCACGATCTCCGGCCTGGTGGAGCGCAACATCAAGCTGTGGCACAAGCTGAAAGACGCGCCCGTCAACTGAGAGGCTGGCGGAAATCATAGACGCCATCGCGGATCGCCCAGCGCGTTCCGTCTTCACTGATGAGGCAAGTTCCGTCTCGGCGCAGCGGACCTCCCGTCCGCGGGCAGCGCAAGCTTAGCAGCGGATCGCCTGACTGTGGCGGCGTCGCGCTCGGCCCGGCGTCGCCCAGGCGCAGATCCAGGAAGACGCTGGGGGAAAGGGCACAGCCGGTGCGCTGTGGCAGCGAGTCCATGCGCGCGAGCAGCCCGGCCGGCAGCGCCCGTTTCAGCAGCCCCAGCCGAAACCAGGAAACCGGCACGCGCTGGCGACACGCGAAGCCAAGGCGCGACGCTTCCTCCAGGATGTAGTCCGGGTGAAAATTGAAATTGAGCTCGACGAATTCGACGGGCGCGAGGGTGTAGGGATTCCAGCCGTTGCGCCCGACCAGGTGACGCAGCATAGACTTGAGATGGCGCTTGTTGGCGAATTCCAGAATGAAGCGCCCGTCCCCCGCGAGCAGGCGCCGGATTTGCGCCAAGACGGCCGGCACATCTTCGAAATGGTGCAAGACGCGGATCATGGTGGCGGCGTCGAAGGCGCCCGCGGCGAAGGGCATGCGGTAGGCGTCAGCCGCCACATACAAGAAGCCCGCGTCGCCATGACGAGAGCGCGCGTATTGCAGTTGTTCCAGCGAATAATCAAGCAGGACGACCTGCTGGAACATCTTGTACTCGCCGCTGAGCCTTCCGAAGCCCGCGCCAATCTCCAGCAAACGGCCGCCATTCGCCGGCAGCAGCCGCGCCAGCGCGCGCCGTTCGACCGCGTCTTCGTAGTCGCGCCCGCGGCCCTCCCAGAAGTCTTGCCGATAACTGGAGTCGCCGTAATCGCAAATCCGCGGAGCCTGAGTCATGCGAGGCGCCCGCGCTAATCCAGGCCCGCTTCCCGGCGCAGCAGGTCAGCTTTGTCGGTCTTCTCCCAGGGCGCGTCCACATCGTCGCGGCCGAAATGCCCATAGGCCGCCACTTGCCGGAAAATGGGACGGCGCAAGCCCAGATCGCGGATGATGGCGGCGGGTCGCATGTCGAAGTGGCGCGCAATCAACTCCTCGATTGCCTGGTCACAGATTTTCCCCGTGCCAAAAGTCTCGACCGAGAGCGATGTCGGGCGGGCTTTGCCGATGGCGTACGACACTTGCAGCTCGAAGCGCCTAGCCAGGCCCGCGGCGACCACATTCTTGGCGACATACCGCGCCATGTAAGCCGCGCTGCGATCGACCTTGGTGCCGTCCTTGCCGCTGAACGCGCCGCCGCCATGCCGCGCCACGCCGCCGTAAGTGTCAACGATGATTTTGCGCCCGGTCAAACCGGCGTCGCCAAGTGGACCGCCGGTCACGAAGCGCCCGGTCGGGTTGATGAAATAACGCGTGCCCTCGTCCAGAAGATCGCCCGGCACGACCGCGCGCACGACCTGGTCGATGAGCCGCTGGCGGATCTCCTCCTGCGAGATTTCGGGCGCGTGCTGGGTGGAGATGACGATGGCGTCGACGCGTTTTGGCGCGCCGCCGCTGTATTCGACCGTGACCTGGCTTTTGGCGTCCGGGCGCAGCCAGGGCAGCCGGCCGCGCTTGCGCTCCTCGGCCAGTTTACGCGTCAAGCCATGCGCCAGCGAAACCGTCAGCGGCATGAGCTCCGGCGTTTCGTCACAGGCGAAGCCGATCATCATGCCTTGGTCGCCGGCGCCGGTGGCTTCGATATTCGCTTCCGCCTCGGCGCCGTCGCGGTTTTCCAGGGCGGTGTCGACGCCCTGCTTGATATCGTCCGACTGTTCCTTGAGCGAGACGAGCACGGCGCAGGTCTCGGCGTCGAAGCCATAATCGGAGCGCGTGTAGCCGATATCGCGGACAGTCCCGCGGACAATCTTCTCGTAGTCGATCGCGGCGGTGGTGGTAATCTCCCCCATTACCAGAATCAGCCCGGTAGTGGTGGCAACCTCGCAAGCCACCCGCGCCATCGGGTCGCGCGCCAGGATGGCGTCCAGGATGGCGTCGCTGATCTGGTCGCAGAGTTTGTCCGGGTGGCCTTCGCTGACGGATTCGGAAGTGAAGAGATACCGGGGGGAGCTCATAAATGTGTTGGACATGCTCTACCTTTCATGCGCCAAAGGGCCTGGCAAACAAAAAACGCCTTGCCTGGCAGCGGGCGCAAAAGGCTCGGATTCGAATGCGCTCATCTGCCAGAGCCTGAACTCTGCCGGATTTAGCACCGTCCCGCCCTGGCGGGGGTTGCCGCGAGTTCGTCGAGCCGGTTCTCTCACTCGCTCTTGATGAGTGCCGCGGACGCGCCGCGACGACGCGCATTGTAGCACAGGCGGGCCTCGCCGCAAGGCAGATTCGCGCGGCTGGCGCAGAGGAAGCGCGCGCAAGGGGCGGCTTGTCGATGCGGCCGATAGCGGGCGCGACGCCGGCTCGACCGCAGGGAAGACAGTCTTGAATCGCGGCAGCTACAGCTTGACCGAGCGCCCGATGTGCATGAGGAATTCGCTGCGCGTGTCGTGATTGTGGCGGAAATCGCCCAACATGGCGCTGGTGGTCATGTTCGTGTCGTGTTTCTTGACGCCGCGTATCATGGAGCACATGTGGCGCGCCGTCATCACCACCGCCACGCCGCGCGGGTCGATCACCTCGACGATGAACTCGGCGATTTGCCGCGTCAAACGCTCCTGCACTTGCAGGCGCCGGGAAAACATGTCGACGATCCGCGGAATCTTGCTCAAGCCCATCACTTTGCGGTCGGGCATATAGGCGACATGGCAATGACCCACGAAGGGCAGCATGTGATGCTCGCAGAGGCTGTAGTACTCGATGTCGCTGACGACCACCATGTCATCGTACTGGATGTCAAAGACGGCGTTGTTCAGCATTTTCACGGGGTCCGTCGTGTAGCCGCTGAGCAGCTCGCGATAGGCGCGGGCAACGCGGTCCGGCGTGCCCTGCAGGCCCTGGCGTTTCGGATTTTCGCCCACCGCCTCCAAGACATCTTCTATCGCCAGGCGCACGCGAGCCTCGTCGACCGGCGGCGCAGTCAGCCCGAAGCGGCTCAACAACTCCCGCGATTCCAACTTGCGGCGCGTATTGTCGTCGATGGAGGCGACTGATTCGGTCTCGCCGTTGGCCATGGGAGGTTTTTCCATTCCGGCGCGCAGCCTGCCTGATGCGCTACCGTCAGCATCTCGGTCAAGTGCGACAAGCAGGCGCATAGTCTAACGGAAATGCGCCGCGCAACAAAGCCTCGAATTGCGCTTTTCTGCTACACTCCAGGCGAGGCGGCGGGGAAGAGGCGTGATGGACAGCATCGAAATTGAAGGACTGCGGCTGCGCGCCCTCATCGGCTTCAGCGCGCATGAGCTGGACGAGCCGCAAGATGTCGTCATCGACTTGAGCGTCGGCCTGCGCGAGCGGCTGGCGGGCGAAACGGACGAGCCGGCCCATGCCTGGAATTACCGAACGCTGAGCAAAGCCGTCATCCAACTGGTGGAGCGTTCGCGCTACAGCTTGCTGGAGAAGCTGGCCGAGGCGATCGCGTGCATGGCGGTCATGGAATATGGCGCGCCACTGGTCGAGGTGCGCGTGAGGAAGCCGGGCGCCCTGCGTCATTCATTGGCAGCGGGCCTGCGCATTCGGCGTTGCCCGGCGAGTTACGCCAGGAACATCGTCTATCTGTCGCTGGGCTCAAACATTGCGCCGGAACGCAATCTGCCGGCTGCCGCGGAATTGCTGCGGCGCTACACGACCCTGCTGAAACTGTCGCCGGTATACCGCAGCCCGCCGCAAGGTTACGCGAGCCAGCCCGATTTCCTCAACATGGCGGCGCGAGTCCATACTCTGCGCGCTCCGGCGCGATTCAAAACCGAGGTGCTAGACCGCATTGAGCGCGAGCTGAAGCGGGTCCGCGATCCGGGCAACATTAACGCGCCCCGCACAATCGACCTGGACATAGCCCTCTGGAATGACGAAGAATTGGAGTTCGGCGCGAAGCCCTGGCGGATACCCGATCCGGCAATCTTGCGCTATGCTCATGTCGCCTTGCCGCTGGCAGATCTCGCGCCCGATTATCGCCGCCCGCTGGCGGACGAGTCGCTGCGAGAGATCGCTTCGCGGCATGAGAGGCTGGAGCGCGTCGAGCTGGATTTCGGCCCGCGCCCAATGTAAGGCAATTCGCGAGCGCGGCTGTAGATGCGATGTGCGTCGCCGGGGCGCGACTTGGCGAAAACAGGAGCGAACATGGCGACTGAAGACTTGATTACGCTGTCGCAACCGCGTTCGGCGGCGGCGGAGGCCTATCGCAGCTTGCGCACCAACCTGATGTTCAGCAGCGTCGAGAACCCGCTCCGAACATTGCTCGTGACATCGGCGGCTCGCGAAGACGAGAAGAGCCTGACCCTCGCCAACCTGGCCGTCACATTCGCCCAGGGCGGCGCCAAGACGATCTTGGTTGACGCCGACCTGCGCCAGCCGCGACAGCGCGAGATCTGGAGTCTGGCCGGCGGCGCCGGGCTTAGCGGCATGATGATGGACGACGCGGCCATGACAGAACCGCCCTTGCAGGGCACGCCGGTGGACGGGCTGGAGGTGCTGCCCGCGGGCGAGCTCCCGCCGAACCCGGCCGACTTGCTCGGCGGCAAGCGGATGGACGCCATCATCGCCGCCCTCAAGGCACGCGCCGATTATGTGCTCTTTGACAGCCCGCCAGTTCTGGCAGCCACCGACGCCGCCCTGTTGGGCATCAAGCTGGACGGGGCGCTGCTGGCGGTGCGCGCGGGCGACACCCGGCGCGATCACACGGCGCAAGCCCGTAGCGCCCTGGAACGCGTGCATGTACGGGTCGTCGGCGCCGTCTTGACCAACGCGCCCGGCGACAGCCGCGTCGCCTACTGATGCCATCTATTCGCCATTCAAGCGCAAACAGGAGACCAGCCCAGCGATGAAAGGTCTCATCCTCAGCGGCGGCAAGGGAACGCGGCTCTACCCCTTGACATACACCCGCGCCAAGCAGCTCATCCCGGTGGCGAACAAGCCGGTGCTCGTCCGCGTAATTGAAGCGATTCGCGAAGCCGGCGTGCGGGAGATTGGCGTGGTTGTCGGGCATACGGCGCCAGAAATCCAGGAAGCGCTCGGCGACGGCGCGGAATGGGATGTGGAGCTGACCTACATCCCCCAAACCAGCCCCGACGGCTTGGCGCACGCCGTGAAGATTTCGCGCGACTTTCTGGGCGGCTCGCCCTTCGTCATGTTCCTCGGCGACAATGTCATCCAGGGCGGCATCAGCCAGTTGATTCGCGATTTCGCCGACAAAGACTGGAACAGCCAGATCGTGCTCAAGGAAGTGCGCAATCCGTCGGCTTATGGAGTCGCCCAGCTGCGCGCGGACGGCAGCATCCAGCGGCTCATCGAGAAACCCAGCCAGCCGCCGAGCAACCTGGCATTGGTGGGCATTTACATGTTCGACCGGCATGTGCACGAGGCGGTGGACGCGATTCAGCCATCGTCGCGGGGCGAATACGAAATCACCGACGCCATCCAGTGGCTCATTGATCAGGGGCGCACGGTCTACCCGCACATTCACCGCGGCTGGTGGATCGACACGGGCAAGCCGACCGACATGCTGGAAGCCAACAGCCTGGTCCTGGAAGAGATCGCGCCTTGCATCGCCGCCAGCGCGAGCGTCGACGCAGGCTCGACGCTGGACTCGCGGGTGAGCCTGCAAGCGGGCGCCCGCATCGTCAACAGCGTCCTGCGGGGGCCGACCGTCATCGGCCGCGACACCGTCATCGAAAACAGCTACATCGGTCCCTTCACCAGCATTTATCACAATTGTCGCGTTCGCAATTGCGAGATAGAGCGAAGCATCATCCTGGAAAACAGCCGCGTCCTTGATATTGAGCGCAGCTTGCGCGACAGCTTGGTGGGGAGGCGCGCCACCGTCAGAGGCAGCGACGCCAAACCCCGGGGCATCAAGATGAACCTGGGCGACCACAGCACGCTTTGGGTCTAGCGCCGACGCCGCGAGGAATGAAGACGAGACGATGAAGAACATCCTGGTCACCGGGGGCGCCGGCTTCATCGGCAGCGCTTTCATCCGCCACATGGTCGCCGCCTACCCCGATTACAATATCGTCTGCTACGACAAGCTGACCTATGCGGGCAACATTGACAATCTGCTGCCGGTCAGCGACGAAAGCAATTACCGCTTCGAGCGCGGCGACATCGCGGACCGGCGGGCAGTACAGACAGCGCTGGAGCGGCACGCTATCGACGCCATCGTCAACTTCGCCGCCGAGAGCCATGTCGACCGCAGCATCCTCGACCCCAACGCCTTCATTCACACCGATGTCGTCGGCGCCTACATTTTGCTGGACGAAGGGCGCAAGCATGGCGTCGAACGCTTCTGCCAGGTTTCGACCGACGAGGTCTATGGCGATATCGAGCGGGGTCTCTCCGCCGAGGACGACCGTTTCTTGCCCAACAGCCCCTACGCGGCCAGCAAAGCCAGCGGCGAGCTCATGGCCCGCGCGTATCATGTGACATACGGCATGGACATCGTCGTCACCCGCGGCAGCAACACTTACGGTCCTTATCAATACCCGGAAAAGCTGGTTCCCTTCTTCACGACCGAAGCCATTGACGGCCGCGCCCTGCCCCTTTACGGCGATGGCGGCCAAGTGCGGGACTGGCTATATGTGGACGATCACGCCCGCGGCGTCGACTGCGTGCTGCATCGCGGATTGCCCGGCGCCGCTTACAACCTGGCCGGCGAAAACCAGCGCTGCAATCTTGAAGTGTCGCGGCGCATCCTCCAGCTGCTGGGCAAGCCCGAATCCCTGATCCAGCATGTGCCGGACCGCGAGGGCCACGACCGGCGCTATGCCATGACGGCGGCGAAAGCGCGGGCGCTCGGCTGGCGGCGAAAAGTGGAGTTTGAGGCGGGCCTGGCGGCAACAGTGCGCTGGTATCAAGACAACCCGTGGTGGTGGCGCAAGATCAAGACCGGCGAGTACCTCGAGTATTATCGGCGACAGTATGGAGAACGCCTGGCGGTGGCGAAGTGAGGCGCGGGCGCGCGACAGCAAGATGAAGATTCTCGTCACGGGCGGGGCCGGCAATCTGGGCGCGGAGCTAGGTCGCCAGCTACGAGGCAAGCACGAGGTCGCCGGCGCGGACATCGTCGGCGATGTCGACTTCCGGCTGGACATCACGGAATTCGCCGCATGCCGCGAGCTTCTGAACCGGCTCCGCCCGGATATCGTCTTGCACGCGGCCGCCTGGACCGATGTGGACGGCTGCGCTCGCGACCCGCGAAAGGCGCTGCGGGTCAATGGCGTCGGCGCGCACAATCTGGCTGTCGTCAGCGCGTCGCTGGGCATCTCCATTTTGTATGTCAGCACGAACGAAGTCTTTGACGGCGAGCGGCGCAGTCCTTACTCCGAATACGACCTCGCCAAGCCCATCAACGCTTATGGCTACAGCAAATGGTATGGCGAGCGAGCCATCGCCAGCCTGAACCCGCGGCATTACATCGCGCGCACGGCCTGGCTCTTCGCCCGGGGCGGCCGCAACTTCATTCAGGCCATTCTGGGCGCGGCGCAAGCGGGCAAGCCCCTGCGAGTCGTGACGAATGAAGTGGCGAACCCGACCTCGACCGTCGACCTGGCGGCGGCGATCGCCCGGCTGATCGAGACCGAGCGCTACGGCATCTACCATCTCGTCAATCAAGGCGCGGCAAGCCGCTGGCATTTCGCGCGCTACATTCTTGATCGGGGCGGATTCGCGGATACGCCCGTCGAGCGCATCAGCCGGCATGAATGGCAGCGCCCGTCGTTGCCGCCGGAATACACGGCAATGGCGAACATCGCCGGCGCGAGCGTCGGCATCCAGCTGCGCCCCTGGCAAGAGGCGGTCGACAGTTTCCTCGACGAGGCTTCCGCTTGATGTCGGCGCGCCCGCTTTCGGTGGTCATCCCCAACTGGAACGGCAAGCGCTACCTCCCCAGCTGCCTGGATTCGCTGCGGCGGCAGACGGTCGCAAATGACATTGAGGTCATCGTCGTCGACAACGCTTCGGTCGATGGCTCGCAGGAACTCATCGGGCGCGATTATCCTGAGGTACGGCTCATTGCGCTGGGCGAGAATCGCGGCTTCACTGGCGCCTGCAATATCGGCATGGAAGCGGCGGCGGGCGGGCTGGTGGCTTTGCTCAACAACGACACCGAGCTCGATCCCGGCTGGGGGTCGGCCGTCCTGGCGGCAATGGAATCGCAGCCCCAGGCCGGCATCATCGCCAGCAAAATCCTGCTCTATGACGAGCGCGATCGCTTTCACACGGCCGGCGATTTCTTCACCCGCGACGGCCGGGCGGGCAATCGCGGCGCCTGGGCGCGGGATCGCGGTCAATTCGACAAGGGCGAGCCGGTGTTTTCGGCTTGTGGCGGGGCGGCCGTCTATCGACAGTCCATGCTGGAGCGCATCGGCCTGCTCGACGATGACTTCTTCTTTCTGCTCGAAGATGTCGATTTGGCCTGGCGCGCCCAGCTTTGCGGCTACACGGTCTGGTACGCGCCGGACGCCATCGTCTATCATCATTTGTCGGCGACCGGCGGCGGCGTAACCGCCAGCTATTATGACGGGCGCAACCTTATCTGGCTCTTGGCGAAGAATCTGCCCGCGGCGCTCTGGAGCAGGCACTGGGGCGCTATCCTGGCGCGGCAGCTGGCGCTGGCTTGGGAAAGCCTGCGAGCCTGCCGCGGCAAGGAAGCCCGGGCGCGGCTGCGTGGCACGCTGGCGGGTCTGCTCTCGTTGCGGGTCGCGCTGCGAAAACGCGAAGCCGTGCAAGCCATGAAACAAGTCTCCGATCAATACCTGGATAGCATGTTAAGCCCGCCCGACGGCTAGGCGCTGCCGAGAGTCGCTGTCGAAAGGCGTCGCTTTCTGTACAAATCGCGATTCTGGCGTATTATTGGGCGATGGACTTAGGCACGCCGTCGGAGCGCGTACATTGAGCCAGCCTTTCCTCAGCATCGTCATCCCGGCGCACAACGAAGAGAGTCGGCTGCCGCCGACCCTGAGCGCGATCGGCCGCTTCTTGCGCGCCCAGCCCTACGCGGCGGAGATTCTCGTCGTCGAAAATGGCAGCGCAGACCGCACGTTTGAGGTGGCTGGCGAATGCGCCGAGGGAGCGGACAACATCCGCGTCTTGCAGTCGCCGGCGGGCCAGCGCGGCAAAGGCTTGGCGGTCAAGCAAGGGATGCTGGCGGCGGCGGGACAATGGCGATTCATCTGCGACGCCGACCTGTCGATGCGCATCGACGACCTGGTCAAATTCTTGCCGCCGGAGAGCGTCGACTGCGACATCGTCATCGCCAGCCGCGAGGCGCCGGGCGCGGAACGGGTGGGCGAGCCCGAATACCGCCACTTGATGGGCCGGGTCAACAATTTCATCATCAAGCGCGCGGCTCTTGACGACTTTGAAGACACCCAGTGCGGCTTCAAGATGTTTCGCGGCGATGTGGCGGAGGATCTCTTTGGCGCGCAGCGCATGACCGGCATCGGCTTTGATGTCGAGCTGCTCTTCATCGCCAAGAAGCGCGGCTACAAAATTCGGGAAGTGCCGATTACCTGGTATTACGATCCCTATTCCACCATGAAGCTCTGGGACGATTCGCTCATGATGCTGCGCGAGATCTGGGATATCCGGCGCAATTGGCGGCGGGGCCTCTATGGCTGAGCGCGCCAAGACCGCCAGCCTCAAGCACGAGCGCGAGTACTTGCGAGCTGGCTGCCGCATCATAGTCGGCATCGACGAGGCTGGCCGCGGTCCGCTGGCTGGTCCTGTCGCGGCGGCTGCCGTCGCCCTGCCCCTGCAGCGAGCCGACCTCGCCAAGAGACTGCGAGGCGCGCGCGACAGCAAAACAATGAGCCCGCCCGAGCGCGCGCGACTCAGCGAGACCATCAAAGATCTGGCGCTGGCTTGGGGGGTGGGCAGCAGCGCCGCCAGCGAGATTGACCGCGTCGGCATCGTCGCCGCGACAAAACAAGCCGTGCTGCGGGCTCTGGACGCCGCCATGAATCAATCGGGAATCGCGCCGGACTGCCTCTTTCTCGATTATCTGCTGCTGCCCGAACGCCGCGACCTGCCCCAGGTGAGCCTGGTCGATGGCGACGCGCGTTCGCTGAGCATCGCCTGCGCCAGCGTGCTCGCCAAAACCTGGCGCGACCAGCAGATGATCGCGGCCGACGCCCGGGACCCGCGTTACGGCTTTGCCCGGCACAAAGGCTATGGCACGGCCGAGCACCTGCGCGCCCTGCGGGAGCACGGTCCCTGCGATCTGCACCGCCGCAGCTTTCAGCCCCTTCGCGCGCAATATGCCGCAGGAGCGGGCAGCCAAACGAGCAGGGCGGATTGAAGCGCGTGAAGATCGCCCTGGCGCACGACTGGCTGAATCAAATCGGCGGCGCGGAAGATGTGCTGGAAGTCTTGGCGCGCCACTATGCCGGCTGCCCCGTCTACACGAGCATATACGCCCGCGAAGCAATGCCGGCGCAGTACCGGGACTGGGACATACGCGCGCTCTGGCTGGACCGCCTGCCCGCGATTCAGCGGCGCCATCAAGCTTTTCTGCCTCTCTATCCGTTGGCTTGGGGCGGGCTGCGCCTGGACGAGTACGATGTGATCTTGAGCAACAAGAGCGGCTTCTGCCATGGCCTGCGCTTCCCGCCGCGGAGCCTGCATATCTGCTACTGCCTGACGCCGACGCGTTATGTCTGGCAGCTGGAGAGCTACCTGGCCGGCGAGAATCTCGGCGCGGGAGTCAGAACTCTGCTGCGTCCCTTGATGGCTTGGCTGCGGGCTTGGGATTACGCGGCCGCGCAACGCGTCTCGCATTTCATCGCCATCAGCACAGCCGTCAAAGAGCGGATTCAGCGCTATTATCGGCGCAAATCGGCGATCATCTTCCCACCGGTGGACACGGACCGCTTCGCCCAGGCGACGCCCAGCGCGAGCGGCGATTACTTTCTGGTCGTCTCGCGGCTGATCCCGTACAAGCGCATCGACCTGGCGGTGCAAGCGGCGACTCAGCTGGGACTCAAGCTCAAGGTGGCCGGCGCGGGCCGCGATCGCGAACGGCTCCAGAAGCTGGCGGGACCTACCGTTGAATTCCTTGGTTTCGTCCCGGATGCGGACTTGCCCGGTTTGGTGGCGGGCTGCCGCGCCTTGATTTTTCCCGGCCTGGAAGATTTTGGCATCGCGCCGGTGCAAGCCCAGGCGGCCGGCAAGCCCGTGATCGCATTCGCCGGCGGCGGCGCGCTGGACACGGTCCTGCCCGGGGCGACAGGCGAGCGCTTCGACGCGCTCACGCTTGAGAGCCTGGCGGAACGCCTACGAAGCTTTGACGAGCGCGACTATGACCCGGCGAGGATCCGCGCTCATGCCCGGCAGTTCGACGCTTCAGTCTTCATCAAGCGCATCAGCGTCTTCGTCGAGGGGGCCTGGGCGGCGCACGAGGCGGGACGCGCCTTTGAATTTCAAGATCCTTTCCAAGAAGCGAAGGGACGAGCCACATGACCTATGCCGAGCTATTCCGCATCCTGTGGCGGCGGCTGCCGCTCATCGCCGCGCCAGTCTTGGTCAGCGCGCTCATCAGCCTGCCACAGCTTTTTGGCGCGACGGCGCAGACTTCCAGCGGCTATTCGACCGAGATCCGCTACAGCGCGTCGCAGAAGCTGGACATCGATAAGCACGACGGCGATTACACCGATATTTGGCTGGCCTCGGAGCACACGGTCGACGCCTTGACCGACTGGGCGCGCAGCTCCAGCTTTCGCGGCGAAATTCGCCAGCGCCTGGGCGATGCCGCCGGGTCGATGGAGGACCTCTCGATAGCGGCCGACAACGCGCGCAGTGTGGGCCTCTTGTACCTGAGCCACCCCAGCGGCGACTCTCTGAGCGCGATAGCCGAGGCCGCCATGATCGTCCTGGCAAGCCGCAGCCAGGGTTACTTCCCGCAGCTGGGCGGCGAACCAGCCCAGGTCACCTTCCTGGCGCAGCCCGCGGTCGTCCCTGCCGCGCCGGCGATGAGCTCGCGCTTGCTGCCCCTAATGCAGATTGCGGCCGCCCTCTTCATCGGATTGGCGCTGGCTCTCGTCGCCGAATTCATGGACCCGAGGATTCATCACGCGGACGACTTGCGGCGGCAGGGCTTCCATTTGCTGGGCAGCGTGCCGCGCCAGCGAAGCTAAGCCAAGCGCGCCGGACAACAGAAAGCAGGAGGCCGAAGTGTCGAATCCCTTTGATTTGCAAGGCAAGGTCGCCATCGTGACCGGCGCGTCGCGGGGAATTGGGCGGCAGATCGCCGAGGACTACGCCCGGGCCGGCGCCAAGGTCGCGCTGGCCAGCCGCAGGCAGGAGTCGCTGGACGCGGCAGCTGGCGAGATTCGCGCGGCTGGCGGCGAGGCGATCGGCATCGCGGCGCACAACGGCGACAAAGCGGCTCTCGAGGCTCTGGTCGACGCGACGGTGAAGGAATACGGCAGGCTGGACATCCTGGTCAACAACGCCGCCACCAACCCGCACTACGGACCGCTGCTGGAAGCCGACGACAGCTACTGGAGCAAGACCCTGGAAGTCAACCTGATGGGCAATGTCTGGCTGACGCGGGCGGCTGTCCCGCTGATGCGCGCCGGCGGAGGCGGCAAGATCATCAATGTCGCTTCCATCGTCGGTTTGCGACCCGGGCGCAATCAAGGCATCTACAGCATTACCAAGGCGGCGGTCATCAGCTTGACGAAGAGCCTGGCGGCGGAGCTCGGCGCGGACCAGATCCAGGTGAACGCCATCGCGCCCGGCTTGATCCAGACGCGCTTCGCCCAGGCGCTGTGGAGCAACCCGGGCTTGCTGGCGGAGGTGCTGGAGAAGACGCCCGCGGGCCGGATCGGGCAGCCGGGCGACATCTCGGGCATCGCGCTGTACCTGGCCTCAGCCGCTTCCGATTTCACGACCGGGGCCGTATTCCTGCTGGATGGCGGGGTGAGCGCCCAGTCCATTTGATAGCGCGCGAAGACCGGTTCTAGTTCTCGCTGGCGACCGCGGGCTCGGCCTGCGCTTCTTCGGCGGCCTCTTCCGGGCCGGCGGTCTCGTTGGCGTCTTCGGCGTCGGGCTCGCGGGTGGCGGCATGCCCGACCATCGTAATCTTCCCGTCGATGAAAGCGCCTTCTTCAGTGGTCAAGGCCGAAGCGCAGATATCGCCCCAGATCCTGCCAGTGCGCAGGAGCTGCACCTTGCTGCCGCTGATGTCGCCGCGGACGCTGCCGGCGATGGAAATGTTGCGCGCCGTGATGTCCGCTTCGATCTCGGCCGACTCGCCCACCAAGATATTGCCGCTGATCTCCAGCGCGCCGCCGAATTGCCCGTCCATGCGCACATTGCCGGAGCTGACGAAGTTGCCTTCCATGCGCGTGCTGGCGCCGATGACGGTGTCGAATCCCACGGGCCCGCCTTCGGGCATGGGGCGCGGCGGCTCCTGGGGTTCGGATTCTGGCTGGCCGCGGCGATTGGCGAAAAACGCGCTCATGGTTATCCCTCGTCGGTCTTAAGCCGTCTCTTGTCCTGCATCGCGCAAACGAAAATGCCGCAGCCGCGAAAGCTCGCGCACTTGCTCGGCGGCGCGGTAGCTGCTGCGCACCAGCGGACCGCTCTCCACCCACTTGAAGCCCATGGCCAAACCCTGGGCGCGCAGCTGGTCGAACTCGGCGGGCGTATAATAGCGCTCGATTGGCAGGTGGCGCTTGCTGGGCTGCAAGTATTGGCCGAGCGTCAAGATGTCGACGCCGATATCCGCCAGGTCCGCCATCGTCCCCAAGACTTCGTCCATGTTTTCGCCCAGGCCCAGCATGATTCCACTCTTGGTGAGGACCAGCGGATCCATCTTCTTGGCGTTCTCCAGGGTGGCCAGCGCCCATTCGTAGCGGTCTTGGGGCTGGACGCGTTTGAAGAGCCGCGGCACAGTCTCCACATTGTGATTCAGGATTTCCGGCTGCGCCTCCATCACCGTCCGGAGCGCGGCTTCGCTGCCCTTGAAATCCGGGATGAGCACTTCAATCGAGCAGCCCGGCTGCAGCTGGCGGACGCGGCGGATGACCATGGCGAAGAGCGGGGCGCCGCCATCGGCTCGTTCGTCGCGGTTGACGCTGGTGATGACGACATGTTGCAAGCCCATCGCGCGGACGCTCTCGGCGATGCGGTTCGGCTCGCCCCAATCCAGCGGACTTGGTCTTCCCGTCTTGATGTCGCAGAAGCCGCAGCTGCGGGTGCAGGTGTCGCCCATCATCAAGAAGGTGGCGCTGCCCTTGCTCCAGCACTCGCCGAGATTGGGGCATTGCGCTTCTTCGCAGACGGTGTGCAGGGTCTTGGAGCGCATCAAGTCGCGGACGCGCTCGTAAGTCTCGCCACTGGGCGCGCGCACGCGGATCCATGGCGGGCGTCGGCGCGGACTCTTGGGGTCCGGTTGCCAGTCGACGGCGCTCGTAACCGGAATCAGATCCGGCTGGATGGTATCGCTCAAGACGGGTCTCCGCGCTCGCTACGCTGCCTCGCAGGGGATTATAGCCTAGTCCGGAGCAAGTTTTCCATAGCGCGCGCCGCTTTCGAGAGCTGGCCGATTTCTTTTGCTCGCCACCGCGTACACAGAGGGTGTTTTCCACTGACGAGCGGAATCGGACATTTGCTCAAATGCGTGGCAAATCAGCCTCGGCTCGACGCCGGGACGATGCGATAAGGCGGCGAAACATTTGGCCAAATGCGGCCCGCCGTTATGGTATGCTATGCCATTGGCAGCGGCGCAAAGGCGGAAATATGCGGACGATCCGGCTCGAGAACTTGAGCAAGACATTCTACGACAAGAAAAGCAGGCTGACGCCCGTGCTGGCGATTCGCGACTTCAACCTGCAGGTCGAGGATGGCGAGTCGGTGGTGCTGCTCGGTCCGTCGGGCTGCGGCAAGACTACGCTGCTGCGTTTGATCGCGGGCCTGGACGAGCCGGACGCGGGCACGGTCTATTACAACGATGTGCCCCTGGAGGAAATCCCGATAGCTGAACGCGGCATCGGCATGGTTTTCCAGAATTATGTGCTCATCCCGCATTGGGAGAGCCGCAAGACGGTCGGCTTCTTCTTGCGCCTGCGCGACCGCGAAGACGAAGTGCCCGACCATGTGCGCACCGTCGCCAACATCACCGGCGTCGAAATCGACAAGCTGATGGGCCGGCTGCCGCGGCATCTCTCCGGCGGCGAAAAACAGCGCGTCTCCATCGCCCGCGCCTTCGCCCGCGATCTGGAGCTGCTGCTTTTCGACGAGCCTTTCGCCAACCTGGACGCCAAATTCCGCGCTCAGGCCCGGGTCCAGCTCAAGCGGCTCATACAGCAGTTCAATGTCACCCTCGTGTATGTGACGCACGACCAGGTGGAAGCGATGAGCGTGGCCGACCGCATCGTGGTGATGAACGCCGGCCGCGTCATGCAGCAGGGACCTTTCGAGCGCCTCCACGACGACCCCGACAGCCTCTTCGTCGCCCAGTTCCTCGGCTCGCCCGCCATCAACACATTTTGGGGCCGGGTCGACGCCGGCGAATGGGACGGCAGCTACATGGGCCGCGCGCCCTTGCCCAGCCCGCGCCCGCATGGCAGCGAAGTCATCGTCGGCATCCGGCCGCAGCACATCGCGCTCTGCCAGGAGGGCGAAGGCGTGCCGGCGACCATCGACCGCGCCATCCCCTTTTATGCCGAGAAATACCTGCTGTTGGAGGTGTGGCTGCGCAAACGCCGCTGGCAAGTGCAGGTGGGGCTGGGCGAAAAGCATGAAAGCGGCGAAACGGTCCACTGCAAGCTGGACTGGACGCGCGCGCTCTTCTTCGACGGACCTAGCGGCGCGCGAATCCGTTAATCGAAGCTCACCAAATCCTTGAGCCCTTCCAGCAGCGCCGGACCCACGCCCGCCACCTTGTCCAGATCTTCGAAATTGTCGATCGGGCTGACCTGTTCGCGGAATTCGATGATGCGCCGCGCCATGGCCGGACCGATGCCCGGCAGCGTCTCGAGCTCCTCGATGGACGCCGAATTGAGGTAGACGCGCGGCCCCCCCTGCGGAGTCGGCAATTTCGTCGCCACCGTGACTTTGATGGGGAAGACATGCGCCTGATCGCCGTCGCGCAGAATCGCCGCCGGATTGACGCGGGTCCTGTCCGCCAGCTCGGTGAAGCCGCCCGCCGCTTCCACTGCGTCGCCGACTCGGCTGCCGAGGGGCAGACGATAAGACTCTTCGGGCCGCTGAACGGCGCCGGACACATAAACGAGGATGAAGTCCGGCGTGGCTGTCAAGACGGTCGTCGCGCTGGGAATGGGGGGATGGATCGTGATCGTGATCGGCTTCGGCCGCGCCATCAGCAGCAGCGTGCCGCTCAAAGAAACAAGAATGACAAGAACGAGGAAAACAGCGATTGCCCCCCCCCCCCCCCCCCCCCCGCGAGGTGAAAGAGGAGGCTGCGCGTCAGTCTTCATGCATCGGCAGCCATTTCGCCCGTCAGCCGGACTCGTCAACCCAGACCGGCAAGTGGCCCAGGGCGATGATGTCGTGCCAGCGCGCCCGGTCGCCCTCGGTGAAGATGGCCGCTTCCGCCGCCACTTCAGCGCCGGCCTTGTCCATGATCAGGCGCATGCCTTGCAGGGTGCTGCCGGTAGAGATCACATCGTCGACGATGGCGATGCGCTTGCCCGCCACCAGCTTGCGATCGCGGGCGTCCAGGTACAGAGTCTGCGGCTCGCCGGTGGTGATGCTCAGGGTCTCGCTGCGCAGCGATTCGCCCATGTAGGGCTTGTGCGATTTGCGCAGGACGACATAAGGCAGGCGCATGCGTGCGCTGATAGCGTGCGCCAGGGGAATGGACTTGGCTTCGGCAGTGACAAGCACCTCGACGTCTTTGTCTTGGAGCCGCTTGGCCAGTTCCGCGCTGGCGGCCTCCACAAGCTCGTAATCGCCGAGGATGTTGAGGATGGCGATGCGCACGCCGGGCTTGATCTCCATCAAGGGCAGCTCGCGCCGCACGCCGGCCGCCTCCACCGGGTAAGTTCCGAGGTTCATCAGGCAGTCTCGCCTCCGCCCGAAAAGTCGGCGACGCCATTGACGATCTTGCCGTCCACCAAGGTCAGCACGCGGTCCATGCGGCCAGCCAGAGCCTGATCGTGGGTGACCAGGACGACGGTCGTGCCATTCTCATCGCGGATTCTCGCAAGCGCTTCCAGCACGGTCTCTCCAGAGTGAGAATCGAGGTTGCCGGTCGGCTCGTCGGCCAACAGGATGGGCGGGTCATTCGCCAGGGCGCGGGCGATGGCGACGCGCTGCTGCTGGCCGCCGCTGAGCTCGCTGGGGCGGTGATGCAAGCGAGCGTCCATATCCAGCATGCGCAGCAGCTCTTTGGCGCGCTCGAAAGGCTTGTGCCGCCGCACTTGAGCGAATTCCACCGGCAACGCGACATTCTCAAGCGCCGTCAAGGTGGGGATGAGGTTGAAGAATTGGAAGACGAAGCCGATTTTCTGGTTGCGGATGTCCGTGAGCTGCCCCTCGCTCATGCGGCTGATGTCGACGCCGTCAATTTCGATCACGCCGTCGCTTGGGCTGTCCAGGCCGCCGATGATGCCGAGCAGGGTGCTCTTGCCGCTGCCGGAGGGACCAACGATGCCGACCAATTCGTTACGGTGAATCTCAAGGTCGACGCCGCGCAAGGCATGCACGGAATGCGTCCCCATTTTGAGATCCCGGGTGACCTGCCGGGCGCGGATGACCGGTTGCGACATAAACTTTGATTCCCTGGTTCGATTAGACTTCGTTGACGATGCTGAAGATCATCGGGCGGCGCTTGGTCTCGCTGTAGATGAGCTTGCTCAAGCTCTCTTCCAGCTGGCTGCCGCGGCTGCCATTCAGGTTGCGGCTGCGCTTGACCGCCCGGGCGATGTCGTCGCGCATGGCGTCGAGGAAGTCTTCAGCTTCTTTCAAGTAGACAAACCCGCGCGAAACGATGCGCGGCGCCCCCAGCAGTTTGCCGCTGACCTGGTCGACATTGACGCTGACGAGGACGAAGCCGTCCTTCGCCAGGATCTCGCGATCGCGGATGACGGCTCGCCCGACATCGCCGACGCCGCTGCCGTCGACGAAGACATAGCCGCCGGGCTGGCGCTCGCCCACGCTGACGCCGCCCTTGTTCAGCTCGACGGTCGTGCCATTCTCGACGCGAACGACGCGCTCGGGCGGGATGCCGTTTTCAGCCGCCAGCTTGGCATGCAAATGCAAATGGCGAACCTCGCCATGCACCGGCATCAGGTAGCGCGGCTGCGTCAGATTGAGCATCAGGCGCATCTCTTCCTGACAGGCGTGGCCCGAGACATGCACCGCTTCAATGGGGTCGTAGATGACATCGGCGCCGCGCTCGATCAAGCGGTTGATGGTGCGGTAGACCATTTCTTCGTTGCCGGGGATGGGATGCGACGACAAGATGATGGTGTCGCCCGCGCGCACATCCAGCTGCCGATGCCGGCCCGCCGCCAGCTTGCCCAGCACGGCCGACGGCTCGCCCTGAGAGCCAGTGACCATGAAGACGACTTTGTGCGCCGGCATGCCCAGCGCCTGGCCAATGTTGACAAGCATGCTGTCTTCAATGTCCAGGTAACCCAGCTTGCGCGCGATCTTGGCGTATTCGGACATGGTGTAGCCGGTGATGCAGACTTTGCGCTTGTGCTTGCGGGCGGCGTTGACCACTTGCTGCACGCGCGAAATCAGCGAGGCGAATGTGGCCACCATGATCCTGCCCTTGGCTTCGCGGAAGACCTTGTCCAGGGCGCCGCCGATGACGGATTCGGACTCGGTCCAGCCGCTCTTGTCGGCGTTGGTGCTGTCCGCCATCAAGAGCGCGACGCCGCGCTGGGCGAAAGCCGCCAGCCGGGCGTAATCCGTCTTTCTGCCATGCACCGGCGCGTTGTCGAATTTGTAATCGCCCGTGTGCACGATCATGCCAAAGGGCGTGTTGATGCCATAGCCAACGCAGTCCGGAATGCTGTGGCAGACATGAAAACTCTCCAGCTTGAAGGGGCCGAGCTTGATGGCGTCGCCCGCTTCAAACTTGTGGATCGCCGCCTCTCTCAGCAGGCGCGCGTTCTTCAGCTTGACATGCAGCAAGCCCGCCGTCAGTGGCGTGGCAAACAACGGCAAGCCCGGAAATGCCTTGACGAGGTGCTGGACCGCGCCGATGTGGTCTTCGTGGCCGTGGGTGTAGGCGACGCCGTGCAGCCGGATGTCGTCGCGCTCTTGCAGCCAGCGGAAATCGGGAATGATGTAATCGACGCCGTGCATGTCGTTGGCGGGGAACATGATGCCGCAGTCGATGAGGAAGCCGTCGCCGCCCCGCTCGAAGAGGGTCATGTTCTTGCCGATCTCGCCAAGACCGCCGATCGGCGTGATTTTGAATCCTGCTTGTTTTGCCATGTAGCGTAAGCTCCAACGTGAATTGCCCCGTCAGCGTGGTTCGCCGCGGGCGCTAGTTATGAGATTAGGTTTTGCCCTGGTTAATGTCGATGCAATGACTCCCGTCTCGTCTGGTATACGCTGTTTCGCTCGTGCCGTCGCGCCGGGCACGATCAAGTCCAAGTTGAGGGCCTCGCCCGTGTACAGCGCGGCATTATAGCACAAGCTCGCGGGAGGGCTATGGCGATTCCGCCCGCCGAAGCGCCGAGCGCCCCGGCCCGACAGGAAGCGACCCCTCGGCAGCCTCAGAGACATCGGTGGCGAAAGCGCCTGCTTGCAAGCCCGCCAATCCGGCCGAAGCAGCGCTTTAACCAGGCGGCGTTTATGCTATAATCTCGCGGATTATCGAAAATGAGGGGATGACCCGCAGAATCAGGAGGCCTCCGCCTAATGGCATACGACAAGATCCAAGCGCCAGACTCCGGCGAGAAAATCAGCTTCAGCAACGGCAGCATGCAAGTGCCCGACAACCCGATCCTGCTCTTCATCGAGGGCGACGGGATCGGCTACGACATCATGACCGCCAGCAAGCGCATTTGGGACGCGGCGGTGGACAAGGCATACGGCGGCGCGCGCGCAATCTCCTGGATGGAGGTCTACGCCGGCGAAAAAGCGGCGGGCCTGTATGCCGGCGACTACATGCCAGAAGAGACTTTCGACGCTTTCCGCGAGTTCAAGGTGGGCATCAAGGGTCCCTTGACGACGCCGGTTGGCGGCGGTTTCCGCAGCTTGAATGTTACCCTGCGCCAGGTGCTGGATCTCTATAGCTGCGTGCGGCCCGTGCGCTGGTATGAAGGCGTGCCCAGCCCGCTTAAGCAGCCCGGCGATGTCGATGTCGTCATCTTCCGCGAGAACACCGAAGACACTTACGCCGGCATCGAATACGAATCCGGCACGGCAGAAAACAAGAAGCTGGCGGCTTTCCTCAAGGAAGAGCTGGGCGCGACCAATTTCTTCGAGGACGCCGGCCTGGGCATCAAGCCCATCAGCCCCTTCGGCAGCAAACGCTTGATCCGCGCCGCCATCCAGTACGCCATCGAGCGCGAGCGCAGCAGCGTGACCCTGGTGCACAAGGGCAACATCCAGAAATTCACCGAAGGCGCATTCCAGAAATGGGGCTACGAGCTGGCCAGCGAAGAATTCCCGGAGCAGACGATTTCCTGGGACGAGGTGGCGGCGAATCATGGCGGCAGCGTGCCCAATGGCAAAATCCTCATTCAGGACACCATCGCCGACATCATGTTCCAGAAGATGCTGCTGCGCCCGCGCGAGCACGATGTGATCGCCACTACCAACCTCAATGGCGATTATTTGAGCGACGCGCTGGCGGCTGAAGTGGGTGGGGTCGGCATCGCGCCCGGCGCCAACATCGGCGACGAGATCGCGCTCTTTGAAGCGACCCACGGCACCGCGCCCAAGTACACCAACCTGGACATGGTCAACCCGGGCTCGCTGCTCTTCAGCGGCGTGATGATGCTGGAGCACCTGGACTGGTTCGAGGCGGCCGAGCTCATCACCAAGGCTTACGAGATGACCATTGAGCAGCGCTTCGTCACCTACGATTTTGCGCGGCAGATGGAGAACGCGACCAAAGCGCCGACCAGCGAGTTCGCCACGCGCATCATCGAGAATATGGACTCGGTCTAGCCGGCCGCGGTATCCAGCCAAGCCTTCAGCCTCGATTCCAGGTCGTCGCGGACGGACCGAAAGGAACCGAGAACGGCAGTGTCGTCGCCATCCACGGCGGCAGGGTCGGGCAGGCTCCAGTGGATTCGCTGGGCTGGACCCGGGAAGGCTGGGCAGCTCTCGGCGGCATTGTCGCAGACTGTGATCACATAATCGAATTCGCATTCGAGATAGCGGCGCAGGCTTTCGGATCGCTGGCTGCTGATGTCGATTCCGCGCTCGCGCATGGCCTGGATCGCGAAAGGATTCACGCTCGAGGGCTTGGCGCCGGCGCTGTTCACCGCGATCCGTCCGTCGGACAAGTGGCGCAACAGCCCCTCGCCCATCTGCGAACGCGCCGAATTCGCCGTGCACAAAATGAGAACCCGCAGTTTTTCCGCCATGTGAGTCGCTCCAGTTCTTGACTCTTGTTATAGGCAATCGCGCCGTATTATCAGGCCAGTTTGTCTTGGGCGCTGGCGAGCCGCTGAGACAGGAAGAGCGCGCAGAGCGCCAGCACAATCAGGATGAGCCCGGTCCAGATGGCGGCTTTGATGTCGCGCTCGAAGACGCTGTACACCAGCAGCGGCATGGTTTGGGTTTTGCCTTGCAGATTGCCGGCGAAGAGCATGGTCGCGCCAAATTCGCCCAGAGCCCGCGCCCAGCTGAGGATCATGCCGGCGATCAAGGCGCGCCAGGCCATGGGCAGGGTAATGTACCAGAACATCAGCCAGCCATGCGCGCCATCCACCCGAGCCGCGTCTTCAATCTCGGGCGCGATGCTGGAGAAGCCGACCTGGGCCGAGCGAATGTAAAAGGGCGCCGATATGAAAAACTGGGCGATGATGACCGCCAATATCGAAAAGGGAATGACGACGCCCGCCTCCGCCAGCAGCGAGCCAATCGCGCCGCGCCGCCCGAAAGTGAGCAGCAGCGCCAAGCCCGCGACCGCCGGTGGCATGACGATGGGCAGCTCGATGAAAAGGCTGACGAAGCGCTTGAAACGGAAATCGTAACGCGAGAGCGTGAAGGCCAGGGGCGTGCCCAAAAGCGCCGCCAAACAGACCACCGCCGCGGTCGACGCAAAGCTCAACAGCGCGGCCGACAAGATCGTCGACGAATCGGGCAAACCAGCCCATGCTTGAGAATCCAGGCCCGCCGCCAGCAAGACGAAGACCGGCGCCGCCAGCAGCAGGAAGCCGAAAGCGCTGACCCCAAAGAGCAGCAGCTTATCCGCCTTCAAGCGATTCTTCTGGCTCGCGCGCGCAGGCTCCACGGTCGGGTTCCGCCTTTTTCGCGGCTGTGGCAGTGGGCAGGGGCCTGGCCGGTTCAGCCGCGTCGCGCCCAAGTATATCAGGCGGGCAGAAGCCATGCGCGGTCAGGATTTCGCGGGCCGGCGCCGATAGCGTGAATGCGACGAATGCCTCAGCCAGCTCTGCTTCAGCCGAGTCCGCCAATGGGGCGATCGGGTAAGAGGCCAGCTGATTGTGGCGCGGATCGATGGGAAGGGGCAGCAGCGCCTCGCCCAGATCGCCACGCACATCGCTTTGGTAAACGACGCCGGCGTCGGCTTCGCCCAGGGCGACGCGCGCGACCACCTGGCGCACATTGCGCTCTTCGGATGCCAGGTTGCGCAGCGCGTCTTCGCTGAAACCGGCGCCAAGCTCGGCATCGTGCGAGAGCAGCATGGCCTCCGTGTAGGCGCGGATGGGCGTGCCCGGCGCCGACAGCACCAACAGTATCGACTCGCCCGCCAGGTCCGCGACGGAAGCGATGCCGGCCGGGTTGTCCGCCGGCGCGATGAGCATGAGCTGATTGTGGGCGAACACCGCGACCGCATCCGCGTCGACGCGCCCCGCCTCAACCGCGAGCGTCATCTGCCTTTCATTCGCGCTGGCGAAGACATCGGCCGGCGCCCCTTCTGAAAGCTGCGCCGCCAGAGTAGACGAGCTGGCGAAGTTCAGCAGAATCTCGACTTCGGGGCGCAGCGCGCTGAATTCGTCGCGCATGGCTTCAAAGACATCGGTCAAGGAAGTGGCGGCAAAGATCGTCAAGCGGCCTTCCAACGCGTCGGCGGCCTGGATGAGCGGGTGGCTGGCGCAGAGCAGCAAGGCGACGAGCCCGTATCGGACGAGATTCATGCCGAGACTCCTTCAAGGGGCGAATCATAAGCCAGCCCGCCTGATTTTCAAGCCTGCGCCCTTTCGGTCGCGCGCCATACGCTTGCCATGCGCCGGGGCCGCCCCGGTGTGCAAGCGGGGCGAGATGCGTTATCGTAGGCGCACCGCATCGCTTGAGGGATTCATGCGCCAGCGCCAGCGATCGAGCCCGCCATCCTGGTTTGTCATTTTGCTCGCCATCGCCATCGTCTTTGGCTTGTATTATTTGTGGATTGGCTTGCGCAATTTTGTGGCCACCGGCGCCACGGTCGTGGAGTCCACCCGGCAAGCCATTGACCGCCACACCGCCACCGCCGTGCGCGAGCAGGCGATTGAATTGGACGCGCCGTCGCCGCTGCCCAGTTTCACGCCCATCCCGGCCTGCCAAGATTTCGTCGTGCGCGTGCGCCAAGCCATTGTCCGCGCCGAGCCCAGCACCGGCAGCCGCATCGTCAAAGCGCTGGACGAAGGCGCCACCGTCTGCGTTATCGCCGCTCTGCCCGACTCGGCCTGGTATCTGATCGACGACAACCCGGTGACGCGGCGCATCGACAGAGTCTACATGCATGGCGACATCATCCGCGCGCTGCATCCGACGGCGACGCCCACCCCCACTTTCACTCCGAGCAAGACGCCGTTGCCGACCCTGACATTCACGCCCCGCCCCCGCCCGACGAGCGCCAGGAGCTCCCCCACGAGGCCGCCGCCGAGCCCCCCGCCCCGTACAGTCACGCCCTTGCCCGCCGGCGTCAGCCTCTAGCTTGCGGGAAAAGGCTGGTCGCATATACTAAATCTGCAAAGCCCGGCAAGGCGCAAGCCAAATGAAGCAGGCCGCGGCGAAAGGGAACGCGCTTGGCTGCCATAGTGCAGGTTGCGGTCGGCATCATCTTCGTCTTCATTCTGTTGAGCATCCTGGTGACCGAGGTCAACGCGCTGATCGCCCGGTCGCTGAAGCTGCGCGCGAAGAACCTGCGCCAGGCGATGAACGAGGTGATCGATGACCCCGTCATCCGCGCTAAAGTCTACACGCACCCGCTCATCCAGCTGGTGCAGGCGGAGCCGGTCGCGCCGACGCAGCGCCTCAACCCGGACGAGGCTCGGAAAATCGCCAGCAGCCGCATTGGCGCCGTCGACTATATTGAGCCAAACACCTTCGTCAACGTCCTGCTCAGCACCATCAAGGCAAACTCCGACCAGCGGCTCTTTGGCGCGCTGCTGAATGTCATCGACGGCATGCCGGCCGGCAAGGAGCGTCGGGGCCTGCGCGTGATGGTCAACCGCATTGTGACGACCGGCGCCGGCATGAAAGATCTGCGCCGCGCCCTGCCCTATATTCAAGATCGGCGCTACCGCGGCGCCTTGACCGAGATCGTCAACCAGATTGACGAAGAAGTGAGCCTGCTGGGCTTGGCGCCGACGACGAATGTCGCGCTGATGGCGGGCATACGCCAGATCGACAGCGCCAGCCTGCGCAATTCACTGACGACCGTGATGTCCAGCGCCGCGGACATGCCGGCCGCCCGCGCCAACCTGGAGACCTGGTTCGACAAAGCCATGCTTCGCGCCCGCGCCAGCTACGCCGGCAAGATGAAGAACCTGTCGATAGCGGTGGCGCTCTTCTTCGCCCTCGTCTTTAACATCGACAGCCTGGAAATCGCCCGGCGGCTGTGGGAAGACCCGGGCATGCGCGAGCAAATCAGCGCCGAGTTGGCGGTTTCGGTGCAAAGTGGCGAGTTGGGCGCGCAAGTGGAGGCGGAGACCGCCGGTGACGACCGCTACAGCGCCAGCGATGCCGAAGGCGAGACGGGCCTGGGCGATGCGCTGGAGGCGGGCGCGACGATCGCCAACCAGCTGCAAGACATCCAGGATCTGCGTTTGCCCGTCGGCTGGTTTTTCCAGGCCGCGCCGGATGGTCCCCAAGGCGCCGTCGCTCGCGCGGACCCGGGCAACTTGTGGAATTTCTTCCCCGACAACAACCCCTCTGGCTGGCTGGGTCTGCTGGCTGCGAAATTCCTCGGCATCGCCGCCACCGTGATCGCCGCCGCCCAGGGCGCGCCCTTCTGGTTCGGCTTGGTGAACCGACTCTTGCGGCGCTAAGGCGGGCGATTTTCGTCGGATATTATCGGTTGACATTGGGGCGGCGCGTCGCCGACAATAGAATGCGCACGGACTGCCGCAGTTGAATAGACGAAATACGCTTATTCACCCGACGAGTCGAGGATCCGCCGTGATTCAAACACTTGTAGCGCTTGCGGATAAACGCGGTTTTGTTACTTACGAACAGATCATAGAGGCGCTGGATGACGATGGCGAAGACCGGGTCGCCCTGCGCAACCTGCTCAGCGAGCTGGAAGAGCTCGGCATAGAGCTGCGCAGCGAAAACGACAGCGCCCCCGCCAAGATCGTCGCCGAAGCCCTGGAGCGGGAAAGGGAGAGCCGCGAGCTGCCGCAAGCCCGCGTCGCCGCCGATATCAGCGCGATCTCTTCCGACGACCCGGTTGGCTTGTATTTCCGGCAGATGGCGCAGGAGCCGCTGCTGACCGCCACCGACGAGATCGACCTGGCGAAGCGAATCGAGCGGGGCCTCAAAGCGCGGCATCGCCTGGACAGCCCGGATGTCATCGAGAAGAGCGAGCGCTGGCGGCGGCATTTGCGGCGGCTGGTCTTTGATGGCCAAAGCGCCCGTGAGCACCTGGGCCGGGCCAATACCCGCCTGGTCGTCAGCATCGCCAAGCGTTACATGGGTCAGGGCCTGCCATTCCCCGATCTTATCCAGGAAGGCAATGTCGGCTTGATGCGGGCCGTCGACAAGTACGATTATTCGCGCGGCAACCGCTTCAGCACTTACGCCACTTGGTGGATCCGCCAAGCCATCACCCGCGCCCTGGCGCAGAAGACGCGGACGATCCGCATTCCGCTGCATATGACCGAGCGCATCCGCCAGATGTATCGCGCCGCCCAGGACCTGGAGCAGAGCCTGGGGCGCCGTCCAACAGCCGAGGAGATTGCCAAGGCGATGGAAGTGGCGGCGGAAGCGGTGCGCGCGATGATGGACGCCAGCCAGCACGCCATCGCCCTTGAACGGCCCGTCGGCGAGGACGGCGACAGCGAATTCGGCGATTTCATCGAAGACCAGGAGACCATCAGCCCGGTCGAATCGGCGACGCAGAACTTGCTAGAAGAGACGATCGAAGCGGTGCTGGCGGAGCTGACCCCGCGTCAAAGCCATATCTTGCGGCTGCGCTTTGGCTTGGGCGGCGGCGAACCGCACACCCTGGAAGAGATCGCCAACAAATTCGGCCTGAGCCGGGAGCGCATCCGTCAGCTGGAGAAAGAAGCGCTGCGCCGGCTGCGGCACCCGCAACTGGCGCACAACCTGCGCGATTACCTGGGCTAGCGGGCTCGACCAAGACGGCGGCCCCCGCCATGCGAAATCTGAAGCGGACACAGGCACATGGCATCGAGCTTTGAACACTTGCTGGCGGCGCGCTCGCAAAGCATGCGGCGCAATCAAATCCGCGAGATTCTGAAAGTCGTCGCCCAGCCGGGCATGATCTCGCTGGCCGGCGGCATTCCGGCCCCGGAGACTTTTCCCATCGAGGAGCTCTATCGCATCAACGAAACCGTGCTGGACAAATTTGGCGCGGCTGCCCTGCAATACGATCTGACCGAAGGCTTCGCGCCATTCCGCGAGGCGCTGGCGAAGCATCTCGCGAAGAAAAACATCCAGGCCAGCGCCGACGAGCTGCTGGTGTTCAACGGCTCGCAGAGCGCTCTCGACACCCTGGGCAAGATTCTGCTGTCGCCGGGCGACCTCATCGCCATCGAAACGCCCAGCTACCTCGGCGCGATCTCCGCTTTTAGCGCCTACGAGCCGCAATACGCCAGCATCGCCACCGACGACGACGGCGTCTTGCCCGAAGCGCTGGATGCGCTGCTGGCGGAGCGCGATGTCAAGTTCATCTACCTGGTTTCGACATTCCAAAACCCGACCGGCCGCACGCTGAGCGCGGAACGCCGCCAGCGAATCGCCGAGATTATCCAGCGGAGGCAGGCCCTCGTCATCGAAGACGACCCCTACAGCGACTTGCGCTATCGGGGCGAAATCGTGCCGCCGCTGTACAGTTACGCGCCGGCGAACACGGTCTATGTCAGCACCGTGTCCAAAGTCTTCGCGCCGGGGCTGCGGCTGGGTTTCTGCATCGCGCCGCCGTTGATCCGCGAGTGGCTCTACACCGCCAAGCAGGGCGCCGACTTGCACAGCAACACTTACGCCCAGGCCCTGGCGACCGAGTACCTCCGCGGCGGCTACATCGAGCGGCAGCTGCCCAAGATCATCGAGCTGTATCGCCCGCGGCAGGAAGCGATGCTGGCGGCCATGGACGAGCATATCCCGCCGGAGTATCACTGGACGAAGCCTGAAGGCGGCATGTTCATCTGGGTCGAGGGACCGGCCGGGGTCGACGCCGAGGCCCTGTACTGGCGCGCTGTAGAGCGCAAGGTGGCATTCGTGCCGGGCAAGTACTTTTACATCGATCCGGCCGAGGGCGAGGCGACCATGCGCCTGAATTTCACCCGCGCCGATGAAGCGCAAATCTGCGAGGCGATCGCCCGCCTGGGCAGCGTCATCCGCGAGGCTGGCCTCCCGTGAAACATCTATATTCCGCGCATAGTGGCTAGACTTGCTTGATGCCTCTCGCCAACAGCATGCGAATCCGAAATCCAGGCGCCGGGGCGGGCCTGCGCGGGCTCATCCTGGCATTCTACTTGCCGGCCTTGATGGCGACCTTGGGCCAGGGTCTGCTCGTGCCGACTCTGCCGCTTTTCGCCGCCGATTTTGGCATCAGCTACGGACTGATCGGGCTGGTGCTGGCCGGCGAGAGCCTGGGCACGCTGATCGCCGATGTGCCCACTGGCATGATGCAGCGCCGCTTCGGCAACAAGCAGGTCATGATGCTGGGCTTGCTCATCAAGTCGGTCTCGGTCGGCCTGCTCTTCATCGCGCCGACGGTCTGGATCGTGCTGCTGCTGCGTTTGGTCGCGGGCTTGGGGCGCTCAATGTACACCGTCAGCGCCCATGTCTATGTGACCAATCATGTGGGGCTGGAGCAGCGCGGCAAGGCGATTTCCATGTTCGGCGGCACGCATAGGCTGGGCGGCTTCATTGGTCCGGCTGTCGGCGGGCTTCTGGCGGGCATGCTGGGTTTGCGCGTTACTTTTCTCGGCGTCGCCTTCGTGACGGCGCTTGGCTTTCTGCTGGTGGCGCTGTTCACGCGCAACGGCAAACGAGAAGGCGCGAGATCGAGCCAGGCCGACAGCCACGATCTGCATTTGCGCGCGGCTTTGCTCTCGAATTATCGGGTGCTGGCGTCGGCGGGCACGGCGCAGGTCTTCGGCCAGATGATCCGGGCGGGCCGCACCGTCGTCATTCCGCTCTTCGCGGCGGATGTACTGGGCCTGGCGGTTGACCAGATCGGCTTCATCGTCAGCATCTCGGTGGCGGTGGATTTCAGCTTGTTCTTGGTGGCCGGCTGGCTGATGGACCGGGTCGGGCGCAAATTCGCAATCGTGCCCTGCTTCGGCATCCAGGCGGTCGGCATGGCGCTGGTGCCCTTCGCCACCAGTTTCAGCGGCCTGCTCTTCGCCGCTTTGCTGATCGGCGTCGGCAACGGACTTGGCGCCGGCTCCATGATGACCCTCGGCTCGGATCTGTCGCCGGCTCGATCGCGCGGGGAGTTCCTCGGCCTCTGGCGCTTGATTGGCGATCTGGGACACTCGGGCGCTCCGCTGGTCGTTGGCGCCGTCGCCGACCTGCTCGTGCTGAGCTCCGCCATCTGGGTGATTGCGGGCGCGGGCCTGGCTGCCTCGAGCATTTTCTTGTTCTTCGTGCCGGAGACATTGAAGCGCCGGCCGCCGCTGGCAGCCGCGTAGCCACCTAACCCCGCCCCCGGCCCCCTCCCCGAGGCGTCAGAGAGGGGGAGCAACGATTCGCAGACGCCGACCTACGAGCGCATGGTCGCATGATTCTCGGCAAGCTCAGCGCCAACACCGTCGATTGGCCCCTGCGGCAGGAAACGGTATTCCCGCGCGCGCAGCCGCTCCTCGTCGAGATCGGCTTCGGCAATGGCGACTTTCTCATGCATCTGGCGAAAACGCGGCCCGATTGCAACATCCTCGGCTTCGAGATCTCCAGCCAGTCGATGGACAAAGCCGAAGCCAAGATCGCCAAACTCGGCCTGACGAACGCCCGCCCGGTCCATTGCCGCGCCGAGACCGCCCTCGCCCATCTGCTGCCGCCGGAGTCGGTCCGCGAGTTTCACATCAATTATCCCGACCCCTGGTTCAAGAAGAAGCACCGCCGCCGCCGCCTCATCCGCCCGGAGACGGCCGCGCTCTTGACCAGCCGCCTGGATTCTGGCGGGGGGCTGCTGCTGGCGACGGACATCCGCGAGTACGCTGAAACGGCGGATGCGGTTCTGTCGACGACGGCGGGCTTGCAGAATCTGTTCGAGGCGCCCTGGCTGCATGAAGTCGAGGGGCGCTTCCGCACGAAATACGAGCTCAAAGGCATCCGCGAGGGTCGGCGCGGGCATTACTTCTGCTACCGCCGCGACGGACAGCCAGTTCACCATCCGCCAGTCATCAAGGACCTGGACATGCCGCATTTATTCTTGCAGTCGCCGCTATCCGCCAGCGAGATCGCCGAGCGCTTCGAGCCAGAAAGACGCTCGCTCGACGGCGGGCACATCGCCATCCTGCGCGCCTACGCCGACCCCAAACGCGATACCGCCGTCTTTGAAGTCGTGGTCGATGAGCCGACCATCGAGCAGCATACGCTGATCATGCTCTCGCCGCGGTCGGAGGCTGGGGAGTACATCGTGAAGCTGACGAGCCTGGGGCATCCAAGGGCGACGCTGGGGATGCATCGGGCTGTCATGGCGGTGGGGGAGCTGGTCGCCGGGCTGGGCGGCGGGCGGGTGCTGGAGGTGAAGGCGAAAGCCTGATTCACCACAGAGGCACAGAGGACACAGAGCGTCTGCTGGCAGGCTACTCGTAGGTGAAGCTCCATTCGTCGTCTCGCAGGCCGCAGAATGTCGCCAGCCGACCGCAGAAGCGGACAACATGTTCAGCAGGAAGATTCACATAGATCCACCAGCCATCGGATGACTGCTTGTAGAATTTCGGCGCACCATCTTTGCCCGTTTGAATCATGCCGCCGAACTCGCGTCTGGCGTCATCGAAATCCGAAAGCAATTTCAGTTCATGTAGATGATTTACCATTTGCATCAGCATGCCACGCCAGCCGTACCTGCGTGGCAAGTCCAAATGCGTATCTCGTACGGTAAGGGTCAAGGGCACCGTACCCTTGACGCCTTCTGATCTGGGCGGACTACCGATCGGAGGCCAGACCCTAATTGCTAATTCAGTAAGCCAATCGGTACGGTCCTGAATTGCCGACACGCTCCAAACGGTTATGTCGCACGAGAAGTAATCGCTGTTCAAGCGCAGGGCATTTTGCCGTAACTGCTCGCTTTTCTCAGCGAAAGGCGCATTCGAGAGCTTAGAATTCCATGTCTGAGTCACAATTGTGAGGTTGCCAATAACGTTCAAATACTCGCGATGAACATCTTGCCAGTCTCGTCCTAGTTCCGCTTGCCAACGCTTACCAGGAACCTGGGGCATGATGTGTTCGACTGTTGGCGGCGCGTCGAGAACTGTGTAACCGCCGCTTCCTGCAGACAAATGCCGATTCAGCGTTTGCAACACAAATAGGAGACGCCGCAAGTTGCTCTGCCGATAGATGTTGTTGGTAGCCAGTCGCTGCCGTAGCCGATTATCGGACGGGTAATTGTTGGTGAGCAGCTCCTTCCGTAAAGCATCAGCCGTGACATCATGCCGCAGTTTCAATTCGCGGGCAATCGGAGGAAATAGCTTGTTGAAGTTTGTGGCGTCGCCAGCAAGCAGTCTGCGAATCGTAAAGTTTTCGATAGCCTTCAGCGCCGCGACAAACTCCTCCGCGCCAATCACGCCCCTGTCATAGTGGTCATAGAAGGCTAGAAGCAACGGATACGCCGTCGTGCTTTCGAGGACGTTCAGACGAGAGAGCTGCCCGCTCAGTTGAGGATTAGCTTCTTGTGTCGGGCGCAATAGCTTGTCGTAGAATTTCGCGAACCGATGTAGTCTGGCGATTTCCGCCGAGACTGATCCGCCGTTGTTAAGAATGTCGGTTTCCACGCGATCACGGAACCGAGCGTACACATGGTCAACATTTGGCAGAACTCCACTGTTGTGAGCCAAGTAGTGGCGAAGAAATGCCGTTAGTTCAGGAATGCGAGCAGTCCGTCTCCGCTCTGGAAGCATTGCCTCAATCTTAGACCAGTGCTTATTGAATACTTTAGTCTGCTCGGTTCGCGGCAAGCGCATCGCGATGTAGTTGCGGACGAGGTCGGCCTGTGTAAGCCCTTTTCCCTTCGCATTTAGACTCTCGAAGATCTTGTATGGCTGGTCGTCTGGATCGAGCTTTATGAAAACCAGATGCATTGAATCTAGAATACAGTTCAGAAGAGACTTCGGTTCAATTACACCGCGCGCGACAAGTTTTTCAATCTCAGAACGGAAGAACGCAAAGGCTTCGCCTACGCGCGAGTGCGTCATCTCCATGACGGTACCGTCAACAATTCCAACATAAGAGTCTCGGTCGCCGTACTTTTCCGTTGGTACAATCTTGTACCTGAATTCGTCTTCAGGCTCTGCATTCAACAAATATCGGTCAATCGTCATGCGCAGTCGATCCTCGACTGCGATAGTGTCGCGTATGGCGCAGAGGATCAGTGATAGTGAAGTCAGGCGTTGCTGCCCGTCAACCAATGTGAAGGCCTTGATTGTTCCTTTCGAACCTGTCTCAGAAATTACAACCGTTGCTCCAAGAAAGTGCTCCGGCGGATTCGAGTCTCTCGTCCTGTAGGAATCGTAGGTCTCAAGCACATCATCCAATAGAACTCGCCACTGCTCTTTCTCCCACGCATATTCCCGCTGGAAAAACGGGAGAATATACTGGATGTCTCCACCCCGACTAAAGACTTCACGAATCGAAAGATCATCCGCTTTCATCGTCACTCGCCTTCGACACAGCCCTTTTCGCCGCGCAACTATACCCGCTCAAGCGAAACCTGTCTATATTCGCAGATTGCGCCATGCTATAATCCCGCCGCCAGCCACATGACGACGAGGCATCATATTGACCAAGCTCACCCGCCACACCCTCCCAAACGGACTCACAGTCCTGCTCAAAGAAGCCCACAGCGCGCCCGTCATCAGCTTCTGGCTCGCATACCGCGTCGGCAGCCGCAACGAGCCCACGGGCAAGACCGGCATTTCCCACTGGGTCGAGCACATGATGTTCAAAGGCACGGAGCGCTTCCCGGCCGGGATGCTCGACCGCGAAATCGACCGCGCCGGCGGCCAGTGGAACGCCTTCACCTCGATGGACAGCACCAAGTACTTCGAGACCCTGCCAGCCGACAAAATCGACATCGCCATGCAAGCCGAAGCCGACCGCATGCGTAACGCCATCTTCGACCATGAGGAGACCGAATCCGAGCGCACGGTCATCATCAGCGAGCGCCAGGGGGCGGAGAACCAGCCGACTTTCTGGCTCGGCGAAGAAGTGCGGGCGGCCGCTTTCCGCGTCCATGGCTACCATCACGAAATCATCGGCGACGAGGCTGACTTGCGGGCGATGACCCGGGACGATCTCTACGCGCATTATCAGCGGCATTACTGCCCGGCGAACGCGGCCGCCATCGCTGTCGGCGCTTTTGACAGCGACGCGATGCTGGCGAAGATCGAGCGGCTCTATGGCGCGCTGCCGGTCGGTGAGGCGCCCGAGTTGTTCGCGCGGGAGGAACCAGCCCAGCAAGGCGAGCGCCGCGTCAGCGTAGAGCGGCCCGGCAAGACCGCCTTTGTCGAAATCTGCCATCGCGCGCCGCCGGCGACTCACGACGACTGGATGGCGCTGCGTCTGTTGGACGCGATTCTGAGCGGCTCCAGCGGCGCCTCCGACAACAAGACCAGCCGGCTCTATCAGGCATTGGTCAAGAGCGAGATCGCAGCCAGCGTCGGCGGTTGGCTGACGCCCACCATCGACCCCTACCTGTACAGCATTATGGTCACGCTGCGCGAAGGTCGGTCGCCCGCCGAAGCCGAAGCAGTCCTGCTGGCGGAGATTGAGCGCTTGCAGACCGACGGCCTCGGCGATGCTGAGCTCGACAAGGCGCGCAAACAAACCCGTGCCGCCTTCGCCTACGCCACCGAGAGCGTCACCGAGCAGGCTTACTGGCTGGCGCAATCTTTCATCCTGGGCGACGCGAACTGGTTCGACAATTACGCCGAGCGGCTGATGCGGGTGACCGCCGATGACATTTTGGCGGCTGCCCGGCGCTATCTGCGACCCGGCAATCGCGTCGTCGGCCTCTTGCATCCCACCGACCCAGCCAAAGAAGCGAGCCTCGCATGACCCGCCCGTTGATGAGCATCCCCAACTCCAGCAATATCGCCCGCTCCGATTTGGGCAACGGCGCGACCCTGCTCGCCTACGAGAACCCGGCCGTGCAGTCGGTGAACTTGATGGGCTCGCTGCATGCCGGCTCCATCTACGAAGCGCCCGAGCGGAGCGGCACGGCGTCGCTGGCGGCCGGCGCTCTGATGACCGGCACGCGACAGCGCGACTTCGACGCGGTGCACGGTACGCTGGAAGACATCGGCGCGGATCTCGGTTACCGCGGCCACACGCACAAACTCGGCTTCTCCGGCAAGGCGTTGGCGGAAGATTTGGGCGCGCTGCTGGATGTGGCCGGCGAGACCCTGCGCCAGCCGATTTTCCCGGCTGAGCATGTCGAGCGCTTGCGCGGCGAACGCCTGACCTGGCTGCAATACAGCAGTTTCGACACCCGCTATCGGGCTTCCAAAGCGATGCGAGAAGCGCTCTATCCGCCGGCGCATCCTTATCACTACAGCGCATCGGGCACGGAAGCAAGCGTCGCCTCGCTTTCGGCTGAAGTCCTGCGCGCTTTTCACGCGGCGCATTATGGACCCCGCGGCATGATTATCGTCATCGTTGGCGCCGTCCCGGCCGAGCGCGCGCTGGAAATGGCGGCGGCCGCCTTTGGAGACTGGGACAATCCGTCCCAGCCTGTTCCGCCTACAGTGAGCCAGCCCGAGGCCATCAACGGCGACGACAGGCGCGTCGTCTTTGTGCCGGGCAAGACTCAGTCCGACATCAGCATGGGCGCCGTTGGCCCCGCCCGCAAAGCGCCGGACTACCTGGCGGCGCAGCTGGCAAACAGCGTCCTGGGCGTCTTCGGCATGATGGGGCGCATCGGCAAGAGCGTCCGCGAAGACAAAGGCCTGGCATACTACGCCTACAGTCAGCTCGGCGGCGGCCATGGACCGGATCCCTGGACGATCAGCGCCGGCGTCAACCCGGAGAATGTCGAGCTGGCGCTCGCGTCCATCGGCGACGAGATTGAGCGCATCGTCAGCGAGCCCGTCAGCGAGGCCGACCTGGCCGACAACCAGAGTTATTTCACCGGCCAGCTGCCGCTGCGGCTGGAGAGCAACGAAGGTATCGCCAGCCATATACACAGCATGGAAAGCTTCGAAATGGGCCTGGATTATCTGGCGGACTACGCCCTGATGGTCGAGCGCTTGACCGCGGAGGATCTGCTGCGGGCGGCGCGGCGCTACCTGGATCCCCGGAATATGGCGGTGGCTGTCGCCGGCCCGGACTCCGACGGGCACGGTCCAGCTTGAGCGCGTCCAGCCAGGCGGAGCTGCGGAAGCTGCGGAATATCGGACCGCGCTCGGCGCAGTGGCTGGCGGAAGCGGGCTTCACGACCCGGGCCCAAATCGAGGAACTGGGCGCGGCGGCGGTGTATCGGCGTTTGCGGGCGCGGCGAAGAGTCAGCCTTAACTTGCTTTGGGCGCTGCAAGGGGCTTTGCTTGACCTGCCGTTTGACCAGCTGCCAGCCGATATCAAGGCGGCGCTGCTGCGCGAGCTGGAAGAACAAGAAGCAAATTAGCGATTGCGCCGTCATTTCCCGCCGCTGCCGTATTATAATGCGGCTGCGGGACGGACCGAACCGGGGTGAAGCAAGAGAGCGCGGCCATGGCGGAAAAGCGAGTAGTCATCACGGGCATGGGGCTGGTCTGCCCGGTGGGCAACAATGTCGAGGAGTCCTGGGCGAAGATCCGCGCCGGCGTTTCGGGCATAGACTGGATCACCCTCTTCGACGCCGACCTGGTGGAGAACCGCGTGGCCGGCGAGGTCAAGGACCTGGATCTGGTCGGGCGTTTTGGCAGGCGGCAGATGCGGCGCATGGATCGGGCGCAGATGCTGGCCTTGGTGGCTGCCGAAGAAGCCCTGGCGGACGCCGGCATTGAAGTCACGGACGAGAACAAATACGACATCGGCGTCGTCGTTGGCTCAGGCATTGGCGGCATCGTCACGGTGGTGCAGGCGCTGCAGGGTTTTGAGGCGAAGGGGCATCGCGGCGTCAGCCCGGTCATCGTGCCCGCCCTGCTCCACGACGGCATCAGCTCGCGGGTGTCGATGCATTATGGCTTGAAGGGACCGAATTACAACATTACTTCCGCTTGCGCCACCAGCAACAATTCATTGGGCGACGCGGCCGACCTAATACGCATGGGCCGGGCGAAGATGATGGTCGCCGGCGGCAGCGAAGCCTGCATCATGCCCATGGTCATCAGCGGCTTCAACAATATGAAAGTGCTCACCAACACCGAAGATGTGCCGGTCAAAGCAGCGCGCCCCTTCGACGCGGACCGCGATGGCTTTGTCGCCGCGGAAGGCGCCGCCCTGCTCATCCTCGAAGACCTGGAACACGCCCTGGCTCGTGGCGCGCCCATCCACGCTGAGCTCACCGGTTACGGGCACACATCGGACGCTTTCCATGTGACCGCGCCCAACCCCGACGGCGTCGACGCGGCCGAAGCCATGCGGCGGGCATTAAGCGAGGCCGGCATTGAAGCCAGCGAGATCAGCTACATCAACGCCCACGGCACCGGCACCCAGCTCAACGACAAGAGCGAGACCCTGGCGATCAAGGGCGCCCTGGGCGAGGAGGCCTACCGCATCCCCATCAGCTCCAGCAAATCAATGACCGGGCACATCCTGGGGGCGACGGCGGCGGCGGAAGCGGTCTTCTCGGTCAAGGCGCTGCAAGACAGCTTCATCCCGCCGACCATCAACCTGGATACGCCCGACCCCGACTGCGACCTGGATTACACGCCCCATGTCGGCATCGCCCGCGAGCTCGAGCATGTGCTGAGCAACAGCTTCGGCTTCGGCGGGCACAACACGGCGGTCGTGCTCAGCAAGTATCGCTAGCCAGCCACCAGCGACTCCAGAATCTCTTCAAAAGCGGCGTCGGCGAGGGCGCGCATTTCTTCATCGTGGCGGTCTTGAATCGGATGCTCGACAAAACAGACGGCCGGCTCAAAGCCCAAGGCTCGGCCCTGGGTGGCGGCAGCGTCGACGAATTCATTCGACGCGACGAACATTCCCGGAATCCCGCGCGTTTCCAGATCACTGATGTCGTGCACACTGCACGACGTGCAGGAGCCTCAATCGGCGAGCGCCTCGATGACGAGGTCGCATTCGCCCGCGATCCGCTGCTTGAGCTCGACCGGCGCGACGCGGGTGAAGGTGGGCTTGCGATAGCGCCGCGAGTCGACGCCCATCGCGGTCAGGCGGTCTTGCAGGCGATCGAGGAAGACATCGCCGCGGGGCTTGGAAATATCGAGCAGGGCGACTCGCTTGCCCTGCAGCGACGCCGGCCGCGGCAGCGCCATTCTCCGGGCGGGCTGCAATTCGCTGGTGGGATCCAACAGTGTTGCCATGAGAAGCTCCTTTACTGGTTTGCCTGCCAGATGTCGGTTCGCATTGAACGCTTCCAAAGCGAAGCGCCCGCAGGATCGCTATTCGCGAATCTTCACGGTGACGGGCACGCTGCCATGGTCGCCGCTGCGGCCCCAGCCGGTGATGATGGCGGACCACATTCCGGCGCCGCCGCCGGCATGGACGATGAGCAATCCGTCCGGGCGAAACTTGGAAAGCCGCCGCTCCGCCAGCTTGAGGGGCATGCCCTCGGCGATGCCGCCCGCCCCCGCCACGATATCGCGCCCGTCAACGGTGAGCGCCTCGTCCAGCGCCGCCCGGAAGCGCGCTTTCGTCCAGCCAGCGTCGCGGAAGACGCGCATATTCTCTGGCGAGACGACCAGCAGCGCGTCCGTGGCGCCGTAGATCCTGGCGTTATAGACCGCGCGCAAAGACAGCGCCAGGCAGCGCGTCAAAGACTCGGGCTCGCGCGATTTCTGGTCGCCAACCGGGAAGACGCCGCCGCCAGCAAAGAGCGTCACGGTCGATTCTTCCGCGCCGAAGCCACGCTCCACAGCCAGCGACTCCCAAAATGAATCTTGCTCGCGCTCGGCAAAGCAGAAGCCGACCTTGCCCGGCTGACCCAGGGTGGCGCGATCGACGCCGCCCGGTTTGCCGCCGCCCACATTGCGGATGACCAGCTGCAGCGCCCGGCCGATGGTCGAATTGGCTCGGTTGCCCTGGCCCAGGACATTGTGCGCCGAATTCATGCCGATGGCGCGGGCGATTGGACCGTGGACGATGACGATGGGCGCGGCGAAATAAGTGGTCGCCAAGACGCCGTGCATGCAAAATTTGTCCAGCAGCGCCGCCTCCACCGCCGCCAGCACGACGGGCAGGTACTCCGGCTTGCAGCCCGCCATGACCGCGTTGATGGCGACTTTCTCGACGGTGCAGGAGGCCAGATCGGGCGGGGCAAAGCCAAGGACCTCGTCCGGCGAACGCGAAGTCGCCGCCAGCATCCGCAGCACCCGTTCCTCGGTCGGCGGCACAACGGGCAAGCCATCCGACCAGCCTCGCTCATGCGCCAGCTCGTGCTCGTCTTGCTGCGCCGCGACTTTGATTCGACGCGCCTGCAGCGGGGTATCGCCAAACTTGTAAGCCAGCTTTTCCGGCAGGCCCGGCTCGACAGTCCGCGATGCGCAGCCAGGGCTGAAGGCGGGCAGTCCGTCGCCCAGATCCGCGATGCCGGTCAAGCGCCGCCAGTCGTCGCGCTTCCAGCCGACCAGTCGCTCCCGCTCGCTGCCGCTTTCGACCCGCGCGAGGGTGGGCACGATTTCGATCTCAAGCCGATAAGAGCGCGCCAGCGCACGGTCGTCCATCACAGCGATTGAGGCCGGAAAGGCCGGATCGTCTTGCGAGTGGATTTGCAGGCGCCGCTCCGCCGCCAGCCGCTGGAAAACCGGTTCCAGCAAACGGCAGGTTTCACAGTCGCGCTTGACAATCGCCACCAGTCCGCTGAAGTCTTTGTCGAAGCTCGCCATGTTCCGCTTGTCCGCCAGCCTGTGTCAGCAACTCAAGTGTAGCCGCTTCTCGCTTAATATGCACATGGAGGATTCGCCCGGCATGGTCGAAGGCGCTAGACTCCTGTGGATTGCGGCGCGACAGACGGAGCGAGCAAGTGAAACTGAGCGACATCTTCCGCGAAGGAGCCGAGGCGCGCAAGCTATTCGCCAAGGTCTACGCCGTCGCCGGCATCCTGCTCATTCTGGCGGTCTTGCTGCTGCTGGCGCTCGCCACTCGCGGCTAGCCCCGATCATCCCGATGTTCCACCCGGTTCTCCTCCAGCGAGAGGACCAGGCCGAATTCCTCGGGTTGCGTCCGCGACTCTTGCGTAGCGCAGGCAAGCTCGGCGGAGTTCGCGCTCGTCGATGTGCGGAATCTCGGCGGCCGGGTTCGTAGTCGCTGTCATGCAGGCCGGCCCAGTCGCGCTTCTTCAAGCATCCAGGTAGAGCCGCGCCCGCAATTTCCAGGCGAAGTACAGGCTATGCAAGAAGGCCTGCAATTCGCGCGAACAATGGTCGGCATCCGGCGGCAGCGACAGTTGGAATGTCGTGTCTTCGCGTTCTTGTTTTGCGTCGCTTTCTGTGCTTTGGACGGAAGAAATACGCTGGATCTCGTCCGCTTCCAGGTCGCGGTCGATCGCGCCGGTGAAGAGCAGCAGGATGCCGGCGTGATTCGGCAAGATCCACTCGCCGACGCCGAAGATCATCTCCAGCATCTGATCGCCGGAGACTCGCAATTCGCCCAGGCGGCGCCGCGGCGCGATCGGCAGCTCAAAGTAAGCCCTTTCGCCGGTTTCGCCATCGGCCTCGCGCAGCGCTCGCAGGGACGCGCCGTCGTAGCCGAGCTTCTGGATCCCCTGTTTGAGCAGCAGCCAGATCAAGGGCTCGTCGGGCACGGGCAGGCGCTCCAGCAGCCAGGTCTCGGCGCGGGCGGTGACGGGATACGGGACGAAACCGGCGCAGCCATAAGGCTTTCCCGCGCGATTCGCCGGGCAATGAAGGCAGTGGCTTTGATGCGCGTCCAGGTCGGCGGCGTGATCCAGCAGGTCCTGCACGACGACCAGCTGCTTTTCGTTGCGCTCGCCGTGGAAGCTCTGGCTGAACTCGAAGCCCATCTCGGCGGGACTGCGCTGATCGCCGGCGGCGCGAAACCACTCGATGACCTCGGCGGCCCGAGCCCGTTCCTTCAGCCGATCCAGGATGCCGTCGATGCCGAGCTCTCGCTGGGGGACGCAACCGTACTCGATGATGTAATCTATCGCCAAAGCCGCCTCGCAATCCTGCGCTCGTCGTTGGCGGCAGTATAGCACACTCACCACTTGCCGTAGCGGCGCAGCGCCAGCAGCGCGTTGATGGTCGCAATCGGATGCCACTGCGGCAGATCGTGCTGGTCAATCCAGGCGCCATTCTCTTGCTGCCCGTGGACGAGAGCGTTCAGGCCGCGCTCGATGACTCCCGCCGGCAGCCTCCGCGCCACCTGCGAGTCCGGCGTCGGCGCAAAGGCGAAGATCGAGCTGTACTGATTTTCTGGCATCGCCAGGGCGCAGGCGACGATATTTTCCAGGACGGCGCCGCGGTAGCGCTCGAGATCCGGCAAATCGTCGAAGGTGAAAAAGAAATCGTAGGCGTGGTAGGCCATGAAGAGCCAGTCATTGGCGTGGATGCGCTCCAGCGTGTGCCGCTCCATTGCCCAGGTCTTCGTCTTTTCGATCAGGCCGGGCGTCGCCGCGCCAAAATAATGCAGCTGCGCGACGATAGAGTCCGGCATGGTCTGCCCGCCCCAGTCTTGCCACCAAGGCGCCAGCGGATACTGCCGGATCGCTGGCGGATTTCGCAGATTGCCATCGCTGTCCAGCTGCGCCTCGAGCCAATGGGCGACGCCATCAAGCAGCTTGCCCGGCGGGATGCCGCAATGCCGCATCAAGCTGAGCATGTATTCCAGGGCCAGCGGGTTGGAAACCGGCGCTTTCAGATCGTGCTCGAAGCCGTGCCCGAAACCGTTGTCGGGATTCTTGTAACAGAGCATGATTTGATGCAGGCGCTCCAGGCTAAAGCCGTCGAAGAGCCAGGCGAAGAGCGCCCGCTCAAAAAGCGTGCCGCAACGATATACGAAGTCGCGGGCTTTATTCGGGTCGAATGTCATGGTCGCGGTCCTCGATCAGATCTGGCGGGTTCGCTTGCTTGCGGCGCTTAGAGATAGCCCCGCACGATCGCGACCAGCTCGGCGGCGCGATGGCGGAAAGTGTGCTGCCGCAACAGTCGGCGGCGAGCAGCCTGCCCGATCGACTTTCGAGCCGCTTCATTCCGCAGCAGGAACTGGACGCGGTCCAGGGCTTCTTCCGCCGAACGGACGACGATCACTTCTTTTTCCGGCTCGAACCATTCTTCAATGCCCAGGTAGGGGTTGGCGACGACGCACACGCCCAATGCCGCCAGCTCAAAGGGCCGCGACGAGGACGAGGCGTAGACGCTGGCGTGCGCGCCGCGCGTGACGCAGAGATTAATCTTGCTGCGGCAGACATACTCGCGCAGCTTGCTGAAGCTGAGGTAGGGCAAGGAGCGCGCCCGCCCCAGGTCGCCCAGCTGCCGGCCGCGGACGGCGAAGCGGCTCTTGGGCAGCGCGATGGACGGCGCCGTGATCATGGCGTTGATCCACTCGGCGCGGTATTCGCGGCCATGGCCATAAAAGAAAACATCGATGTCCTGCTCCGCTACCGCGACCGGCGCGAAGACATCCGGGTCGGCGCCATACCAGAGCGTGTGGGCTTGTTTCGCGCCCAGCTCGCGCAGCATAACCGCCCCGCCGCTGCTGTTGCTGATGAAGCCGCTGTACTCGCCCAGATCGGCGCCTTGATAAATGCGGAAGCCGGAAGCGAAGCCCCGCATGTTGGGCAGGCTGGCGGGCACATCGCCATCGAAATACAAGACCGGCAGATCGAATTTGTCCGCCAGATAGCCCGGAACGCCCCGCAAGTGATTCAGCGGCGCGGTCAAAAACAGCAGCGCGTCGATGTCTCGCTCGCGGCTCAGGATGCGCTCCAGATGCCGCTGCCAAAGGGGCGCGATCATGGTCTGCGCCAGCCGCCTCACTCCGCGATCGGAGAGCGACTCGCCGGCTTTCGGCTCGCGCGCGCCGGAACCGCCGGGCAGCGCCTTGCGCCTCAGATCGCGCAGCGCTTTGAAAGCGTCGCCCTGCCAGCGCGCCGGGTTCGGCTCAACGCGCCACCACAGGCTCTCGATCGGGGCGCCTTGGTAGGGCGTGGCGATGACTTCGACGCCCTGCTCGCACAAGCCCTTGAGCAGCTGCCACCAAGCCGGCGTCGCGCTGAAGGGCTGGCGTAAATCCAGCGACGAAACGACAACGAGCAGTTTCATTCGTTTCCAGTCAAGTCGAGCTCGGCAAATTGGCGACCCTGGCCGCGCAGCGGCGCCGTCATTGTACAACAGCGTCGGCGGGAAGGTCTTGGCGCGGCGAAAGCGAGTATAATTTTAAGGTGGCGCGTTTCGAGACAGTAATGGAGGTGAACCTTGAAAATACGCGCGATAGTTATGCTTCTGCTGCTCTGCGCATTGGTCGCTGCCCCCGTTTACGCCGACGCGAGCTGCGAGGATCCGCTGGGCTGCGTCGAGCTCGCCGAGGACGATCCCATCGTATTGGGGGCGATGCTCTCAATTTCGGGGGTCACCGCTTTCTTCGGCGACGACGCCCGCGGCGGCATCGAGCTCGCCATCCTGGACCGCGGCGGGGAGCTGCTTGGGCGGGAAATCGAAGTCATCGTCGAAGACAGCCTCTGCGCGGCCGAAGGCGGGCAGACCGCGGCCCGGCGTCTGATTTCGGACAGCGCGGTGGTCGGCATCATCGGCACGAACTGCTCCATCGCGGCCCAGGGAGCGCTCCCCTTGATCAGCGACGCGGGTCTGCTGATGATCTCGCCCAGCAACGCCGCGCCCAGCATGACCAACGCGGACATCGCCGGCGGCGGCGTCCATCGGCCCGGCTACTTCCGCACTTTTCCCAACGATGTCTTCCAGGCTTCGCTGGCGGCCCAATTCGCCTACGAGATCCTCGGCGCCGCCACCGCGGCCACCATCCATGACGGCACGGATTACGGCGAAAGCAATGTGGGCATCATGGGCGACAAATTCAGCGAGCTCGGCGGGGAGATCGTCTACCGAGGCGCGATTCACCAAGGCGATGTCGATATGAGCGCCGTGCTCACCGAAGTCGCCGCGGCGCAGCCCGATCTGCTGTACTTCCCGATGTTTCAGCCCGAATCCGAATTCGTCGCCGCCCAGACCGGCAGCATGCCCGAATTGGCGGGGACGGCGCTCTTCACATCGGACTCCAGCCTGGCCGCGTCTTTCGCCCAAAACACGGGCAGCGCCGCGATCGGCATGTACCTGACCGGTCCCTTCGTCGAGGGCGAAGCCTATCAAGACTTCCTCGCCAAGTGGGATGAAGAATTTGGCGGCTCGCCACCCAGCGGCTTTCACACCCAGGCTTATGACGCGACCAATATCTTGCTGGACGCGGTGGCGGCTGTGGCGCACAGCGACGGCGACGGCGGCCTGCTCATCGGCCGCGGCGCCCTCCGCGACGCGATTCACGCGGTCGAAGACTACCCCGGCTTGAGCGGCGCGCTGACTTGCCTGGACAAGACGCCATTCGTCGGCGACTGCGCTTCAAACGAGGCCCTGGCGATTTTCCAGATCACCGCCGAGGTCGTCGCTGGCGAGCGCTGGCCCCCGCCGGTAATCTGGCATCTGAATATGGACGAGACAAAGGAATGACGCGCCCATGAATGCTCAAACGCTACGATTTGCGCTGCTCTGCCTGGTCCTGGCGATTGCGCTGACAGCGCCGGCCCTGGCCGCTTGCGATGACCCGCTCGGCTGCGCGACCGTCGGCGCGGACGAGCCAATAATGCTGGCGGCTTTGCTCTCGCTCAGCGACGAGATCTCGACCTCCGGCGGCGAGTCGCTGATGGCGGTCGAATTGGCGATTGCGCTGCGCGACGGCCGCCTGCTCGGGCGCGACATCGAGCTGATCGTCGAAAACAGCGCCTGCGATGAAGAGACGGCGGCTATGGCTGCCGAGCGGATCGTGGCGCGGTCGCAAGTCATCGGCGTCATCGGCACGAGCTGCTCCCTGGCCGCGCGGGCTGCCCTGCCCGTCATCAGCGAAGCGGGCCTGCTGATGATTTCGCCGTCAAACACCTCGCCCAGCCTGACCGACGCCGATCACGAGAGCGGCGGCTTGCACCGGCCCGGCTATTTCCGCACGGCGCACAACGATCTTGCGCTTGGGGCGGTGGCAGCCGAATTCGCAAGGACGCAGCTGGGCGCGGCCAGCGTCGCCACGGTGGACGATGGCGACCCCTACACAGCGGGCCTGGCGGGCGCGATGGCGCGCGACTTCAGCGCTCTTGGCGGCACGGTCGTCTATCGGGGGCAAGTCCGCAAGAGCCAGGCCGACATGAGCGCGATATTGGCGGAGATCGCCGCCATCGAGCCGGATGTCCTCTACTTGCCGCTCTTCCGCGCCGAAGCCGAGCTCCTCATCGCCGGCGCAGCTGAGACGCCGGGCCTGGAGGACAGCGTCATCATGACCGACCGGCTGGATCAAGCGATGTTCCAGGCTCTGGGCGAGAGCAGCCTGGGCGTATTCGTGTCCGCGCCCATGGTCGCTGGCGAGGCTTACGACAAGCATGTCGCGACCTGGACGGAGCGCTTCGGCAGCCCGCCGGCCTTCAATTATCACGCCCACGCTTTCGACGCCGCCAATCTGCTGCTCGACGCGGTGGAAGCGGTCGCGATTTCCGACGACGCAGGAAGCCTGCGCATTGGACGGTCGGCCTTGCGCGCTGCCATTGCCGCGGTCGACGCCTATCCCGGCGCGAGCGGCTTGCTGACCTGCCGCGAGGATTCGCCTTATCGTGGCGATTGTGGCAGCGAAAGCGCCTTGTCCATCTTCGAGATCAGGCCGGCCGTCATCGACGACGGGCTCTGGCTGCCGCCGCTGGTCTGGGCGCCGGCCGAGTGAATCGCTTGCCCGCGCGCCGGGTCTTGGCGCTCTGTCGCTTATGAAAGAGGCGCCGATATTACGCGTAGAGCGAAAACTCCGCTATACTGATGGCATCGCGCCGCGCGCGACCCTGTCCAAAGTGTAGGAGAAAGAGCTATGAAACGCATATTCCTTGTACTCGCGCTGCTGAGCTTGCTCGCCGCTTTCGGCATTCCCGCGCTGGCGGACATGCATTGCATGGACGAGCTCGGCTGCGTTGAAGTGGGACCCGACGACCCGATCGTGATCGGCGCCATGCTTTCCGTGTCCGGCGCGACTTCGTTTTATGGCGAAGATTCGCTGGGCGGGATTGAGCTCGCCGCGCTCGGCCGCGACGGGATGCTGCTCGGCAGAGAGATCAAGCTGGTGGTCGAAGACAGCTTGTGCACGGCTGAAGGCGGCCAGGCCGCTGCCCAGCGCGTCGCCGCCGACGAGACCATCGTGGGCGTGATCGGCACGACATGCTCTGGCGCGGCGCAGGGCGCGATGCCCATCATCAGCGAGGCCGGCATGGTTATGATTTCGTCCTCGAACACTTCGCCCAGCTTGACCAACGACGACACGGAAGCCGGCGGCACCTACTTGCCCGGGTACTTCCGCACGGCGCACAACGACCTGTTCCAGGGCGCGATGGGCGCGCAATTCGCCGTCGAGGTCTTGAAGGCTGGCGCCGTCGCCACGATTCATGATGGCGACCCCTACACCGAGGGGCTGGCTGTCGTGATGGCGAACACCTTCGCCGGGCTGACTGGCGATGTCGTCTTCCAGGGCGCGGTCAGCAAGGGCGACACCGATATGAGCGCCATCCTGACCGAGATCGCTGCCAGCGGACCTGATGTGGTCTACCTGCCCGTTTTCGTGCCAGAATCTGAGTTCCTCGCTTCCCAGCTGGTCAACACGCCCGGCCTGGAAGAAGCGGTGATGATGACGGCGGACGGCAGTTTCTCCGCGACTTTCGCCCAAAACACCGGCGACGCGGCGGTCGGCGTCTTCATGACGGGCCCCCATGTCTCCGGCGACGCCTATGACTCCTTCCTCGAGCTCTGGGCGGAAGAGCAGCCGGGCGGCACGGAAGCGCCCCCGAGCGGCTTCCACGCCCATGCCTACGACGCCGCCAACATCTTGATGGACGCGGTCGAAGCAGTCGCCGAAGAAGGCGATGACGGCAGCCTGCTCATCGGCCGCCAGGCACTGCGCGACGCCATCGCCGCCGTTGAAGACTACGACGGCTTGACCGGCTCGCTGACTTGCCAGGAAGAGTCGCCCTTCGCTGGCGATTGCGCGACAGGCACGGCACTGGCCGTCTTCGAGATCACAGAAGCCCAGGTCAGCGAGGGCGCCTGGCCCCCGCCGATCGTTTGGGATCTGTCCATGTCCATGAGCGGCGAATAGCCACGCGGCAGTCGCTGCCTTCAATTATTAGGGGCAAGCTGGCGCTCTCGGGCTGCTGGCTTGCCCTTTTGCTTGCTAGAAGCAAACTTGGTATATTCGCTTTCTGGACGCAAGGCCGACGCATGGGCGCGGGAAGCGCCGCCAAGACTCGTTTGCAGTTTTCGCAGGAGACAACCAATGCGCGCTCGAATCGCCAGGCTTGCCACGCTGCTGTGCCTGTTGGCCATGATGGTCCTGCCCGCGCAGGCGGCCGACGAATGCCAGGACCCGCTCGGCTGCGTCGATCTGGGACCCGACGATCCCGTCGCCATCGGCGCCATGCTCGTCGTCTCGGGCGCGAATTCGGCTCTTGGCTTGGACGCGCAAGGCGGCGTCGAACTGGCTATCAGCGCCCGCGACGGCATGCTGCTGGACCGTGAAATCGCGCTGGTCGTGGAAGACAGCTTGTGCTCCGCGGAGGGCGGTCAAGCGGCGGCGCAGCGGCTGGCGGCGGACGAGGCGATCATCGGCGTCATCGGCACGAGCTGTTCCAGCGCGGCGCAGGGAGCGCTGCCCATCATCAGTTCGGCGGGCTTGCTCATGATCGCGCCGTCGAATACTTCGCCCAGCCTGACCAATGACGACAGCGACGCCGGCGGGGCGCACTTGCCCGGCTACTTCCGCACCAGCCCCAACGACTTGATTCGCAGCGCCAAGGCGGCTGAATTCGCGATTGAGCAGCTGGGCGTCTCCGCCCTGGCGACGGTGCATGACGGCGACACTTACACCGAAGGCGCGTCGCGGGTGATGTCGACGCATTTCGCGGAGCTGGGCGGCGAGGTGGTCTTCCAGGGCGCCATCAACAAAGGCGACACCGACATGACCGCCATCTTGACCGAGATCGCCGCGAGCGAGCCGGACATCGTCTACTTCCCGCTCTTTGAGCCCGAGTCGAACTTCTTCGCCGCGCAGATGGCGACTTTCCCCGGGCTGGAACAGGCCACCAAGATGACCACCGCCGCCAACTTCGTGGAGTCTTTCGCGGAGAACACTGGCGAAGCCGCCATTGGCATTTACATGTCCGGGCCACTGGTCAGCGGCGACGCCTACGAAGCTTTCCTGGAGACCTGGCACGATGAATTTGGCTTCGCGCCGCCCAGCGGTTATCATGCCCACGCCTTCGACGGCGCGAACATCTTGCTGGACGCCATCGAGTCGGTTGCGGTGGCGCTGGACGACGGCTGGCTACGGATTGGGCGTTCCGCCATGCGCGACGCGGTCTACGCCGTCGAAGATTACCCCGGCTTGACGGGCGCGCTGACTTGCGCCGACGAGTCGCCTTTCAATGGCGATTGCGGCAGCGTCACCGCCATTGCCATCTTCGAGATCACCGAAGCCGAGGTGCGTGAGGACAATTGGCCGCCGCCGGTCAAGTTCAGTTTCGCCGAAGCGGCGGACGGATAAAGCCTGGCTGGCGGCGCGCTCGCGACTGAAGAGACGATAGCCCATGTTCAAATGGAAGACGGACGACTTCTCCTGGGTGGACTTCACCATTGATGTCCTGCGCGTGCTCATCGTGCTGGGGGTCGTGGTGGGCGCCTGGAACACGCTTTCGTCGGGCCGCTTCACCATCGCGCAGTGGGTCAATCTCTTCGCGGCCGGCTTGTCGCAGGGCAGCATCTACGCCTTGATCGCCCTCGGTTACACCCTGGTTTATGGCATCCTGCTCATGATCAATTTCGCCCATGGCGAAGTTTTCATGGCGGGCGCGTTCTCGACCGTCTTCCTGGCGGAGGCGCTGAACCGCACCGGCTTCCTCAACGAGCAGCCCTTGCTGGCGATCCTGCTGATGATCATGTTCGCCGGGCTGGTGTCCATGACGGTGGCGATTTTGGTAGAGCGCATCGCTTATCGTCCCTTGCGCGGCAGCCCGCGGCTGGTGCCCCTGATCACCGCCATTGGCGCCTCCTTTTTCTTGCAATACACATTTCGCGGCTTGTACGGCTCCGGCTTCAAAGCCTATCCCCAGGTGAAAATCCTGCAGGGCGCGGTCAGCATCGGCGGCATTGACATCCCGATCGTGCAGATCTTCGTCTTTTGCTCGGCGCTGCTCTTGATGCTGCTGCTGTACTGGCTGGTGGAACGCACGCGGATCGGCAAGGCGATGCGAGCTGTCTCGGAGAACAAGGAAGTCGCCCGTTTGATGGGCATCGACATCGACTGGGTGATCCTGTTCACTTTCGGCGTCGGCGGCTTCCTGGCAGGCTCGGCGGGCGTCATCAATGGCATGTTCCGCCCCCAAGGCGTCAACTTCTACATGGGTTTCATCCCCGGCATCAAGGCTTTCACGGCGGCGGTCCTGGGCGGCATCGGCAATATCCCCGGCGCCATGCTCGGCGGCTTGTTCCTCGGCGTCATTGAAGCCATCGGACCGAACCTCGTGCTGGCCGGCCTGGGCATCCCGGGCGCCAACCAGCTCAAGGATGTCATCGCCTTCACCATGCTCGTGCTGGTGTTGATCTTTCGCCCGCAAGGCATTTTGGGCGAGCGCCTGTCCGAGAAGAAAGCATAGGAGGGCGTCGTGCGCGCGCTGCGGTCGCGGAACGCGAAGACAATCTTGGCGCTTGGCTTGGGCGCGGGCGGTTTCATTCTGTTCACCGGCGCCGTGGGCATGATCGCGGCCTTTCATGAACGCGAAGTCATCGACGATTTCATCAGCCTGGGGCAGCTTCTCCTGCTGGCAGCGCCTTTCCTGGCGGGTTTCACAGCGGCCAATCGCCTGGGCTTGAGCGCGACGGCCGTCCTCGGCGCGGGCCTGCTCTGCGGATTGCTCTGCGCCCTGCCCACGGTCGTGCTGCTGCTCTTCAATTCCGACGAATACCGCTTCTTGCTGGACTTGACATTGCGGCTCATCCCCTTGGTCGCCGCCACCGGCATCGCCTGGCGCCGGCATCGCGCTGGCGAAGACCGCAATCTCGTCGCCTTGAGCTGGCTGGGCAGCGCGCTTCTGCTCGCCATCGTCACTTTCTCCTTCGCCCTCATCTTCGAAATCAAAGGCGATCTGCGCGCCGTCTTGGTCAACATCAACCGCGACTGGGTGGAAGTGGTGACCTTCGACCAGCGCAAGGAACTGCTGAACGGCATCCTCACGCTGATCCTGGCGTCAACGGCCTCTGGCCTGGTCGGGGCGCTCTTTCATGTGATCCCGCCCATACCGCGGCAAGCGCTGCTCTATGGATTGGGCCTGACCCTGCTGGTCGGCGCTTTTGGGGAGACCGTCCGCCTGGTCTTGCAAGAAAACCTCGACCGCGACACCTTGCGCGAGATTTTCCGGCGCGACACCCTGCGGCAGAGCCCCGCTCTCGCCTTGTTCATCATCAGCACGGTCGCCGGCTTTCTCTGGGCTTCCTTCGGGCAGCGGGCGCGCTCCGGCTTCGCCAGCATGGATAGGCCGCAGCGGCGAGCGGTCAACCGAATTGGCATGCTGCTATTCGGGGCGCTGCTGCTGGCGCTGCCCTGGTTGATCGGCCGCACGCTCAGTGATGTGGCGGTGACCATCGGCATCTTCGTCTTGATGGGCTTGGGCTTGAACATCGCCATCGGCCTGGCGGGCTTGCTCGATCTGGGCTATGTGACGAATTACGCCGTCGGCGCTTATATTCTGGCGGTGCTCACTTCAATTGGACCGCTGGGCAGGCTGGACGGCGCTTTCACCTTCTGGATGGTCATCCCGGTGGCGCTGCTGGCAGCCATGTGCGCGGGTTTCATTTTCGCCGTGCCGGTGCTGCGGATGCGGGGCGACTACCTGGCCATCGCCACCCTCGGCTTCGGCGAGATCATCGGCAAGCTGGCGATCTCGGATTGGCTGAAACCGCTGATCGGCGGCGCGCAAGGCGTCCAGGCGATCCCGAAACCAATCTTCCTGGGCACGGAGCTGAAGAACCCTGAACAGCTGTATTACATCGTGCTGGTGGCCAGCCTGGTCACGCTGTTTGTCTCGATCCGGCTGAACAACTCGCGCACGGGCCGGCAATGGATGGCGATACGCGAAGACGAAGATGTGGCGACCGCAATGGGCATCGACACCGCCCGCGCCAAGCTGCTGGCATTCACCCTCAGCGCAGCCACCGGCGGCGTCGCAGGCGCGATCTTCGCCGCAAAAGTGGGCACGGTCTTCCCCAACAGCTTCACCGTTTTCATCTCGATCAATGTGCTCAGCCTCATCATCGTCGGCGGCATCGCCAGCAACCCCGGCATCGTCATCGGCGCGGTCGTGCTGATCGGCCTGCCAGAGCTGCTGCGCGAGTTTTCCGATTTCCGTTTCTTGATGTACGGCGCGCTGCTGGTGCTGATGATGATCAAGCTGCCGCAAGGCTTGATCCCGTCCAGGATCGTGAGCCATGAGACGCGTTCTGGCGTGAAGCCCGAACTGGCGGCGGAATAAGGCGGGCGCGGTGATGGCGCAGAAACGCGGCGGCAGAATCCTGGAAGCCAAAGGCATGACCAAGCGCTTCAGCGGCTTGGTGGCGGTCGATCATCTCGACTTTTACATCCCGGAGGGCGCCATCGCCAGCATCATCGGCCCCAACGGCGCTGGCAAGACGACTTTCTTCAACTGCATCACCGGCTTTTACCAGATTGACGAGGGCGAGATTCTCTTTGATGGCGCGCGCGTCAACGGCCGCTCGCCCGATCAAATCACGCGGGCCGGCATCGCCCGCACTTTCCAGAACATCCGCCTTTTCAACAATATGTCGGCGATTGAAAACATCATGGTCGGGCAAGAGCCGCACCTGCGCTCCAGCTGGATCGGCGCGATCCTCGGCTTGCCATCAACGCGGGCGGAAGACGACGAGACCGAAGAGCGGGCCCGCGAGCTGCTGCGTTTCGTCGGCCTGGAGGGCAAGGGCGACATGCTCTCCAAGAACCTGAGTTATGGCGATCAGCGGCGGCTGGAGATCGGCCGCGCCTTGGCCAGCCAGCCCAAGCTGGTGCTGCTGGACGAGCCGACAGCCGGCATGAACCCGCGCGAGACAATCGAGACGACCGATTTCATCCGGCGGCTGCGCGACGAGATCGGCATCACGGTGGTCTTGATCGAGCACGACATGCGCGTCGTCATGGATATCTCCGAGCATATCACCGTGCTCGATTACGGTCGCAAGATCGCCGAGGGCTTGCCCGCCGCGATTCAAACCAATCCCGATGTCATCGAAGCTTATTTGGGGCGGGGCGCGGCAGCCGCCGCCGGCTAGCTGGATACGGAAAAGCCTCATGGCGCTGCTCGAAGTCCAGGACATTCACACCTATTACGGCAACATCCATGCGCTTAAAGGCGTCTCGTTTGAGGTCGATTCGGGCGAGATCATCGCGCTAATCGGGGCGAACGGCGCCGGCAAGACGACCACCCTGCGCACCATCTCCGGCTTGATGGCGCCGCGGGAAGGCAGCGTGCGCTACGCTGGCGCGGACATCGCCGGGGCCCGGGCCGACACCCTCGTCGCCAAGGGCATCTCCATGGTGCCGGAAGGACGGGGCGTCTTCGCCAAGCTCACGGTCGAGGAAAACCTCGACATGGGCGCCTACACGCGACACGACGACGCGATCAAGGACGACTTACAAGGCGCGTACGAGCTCTTCCCCCGGCTGGATGAGCGCAAACGGCAGCTGGCCGGCACGCTGAGCGGCGGCGAGCAGCAGATGCTGGCGATAGCGCGCGCGCTGATGGCGAAACCGCGTCTGCTGCTCTTGGACGAGCCGTCGATGGGCTTGGCGCCGGTGTTGGTCGATGGCGTCTTCGAAACAGTCCAGCGCATCGCCAGCGAAGGCGTCACCATCTTGCTTGTGGAACAGAACGCGCACATGGCGCTGCAAATCGCCGACCGCGGCTATGTCTTGCAGAGCGGCGAAGTCGCCATTAGCGATACCGCCGAGCAGCTGCGGCAGAACGAGACCGTCCAGAAGACTTACCTCGGCATCGACTGAGGCCAGTGCAGCCCGCCCAAGCAATCCCCAAGAACTTGATTTCGCGGTCGCAATTGACCGAGCTGCTGCGGCTGGCCAGCGGCGACCGGCGACTTACCGCTAGTGCCTGGACGGTCGAGGCGGTCGGCGGCGGCTTTGGCAGCGCGGTCGGCGGCACATCCCTCCATCGCGTCCGCGCCCAAACCAGCGACGGCTGCTCGCGTTCCTTCATCTTGAAAGGGCTGCATGCCCGCCCCGGCGAGAGCGAAAGCTCGCCTTATTATTGGAAGCGCGAATACGAAGTCTATCGCTCTGGCATCGCCGCGGATTTGGTCGTGGATACTTTCATGGCGCCGCGGGTCTACGCCACTCGCGACCTGGGCGATAGCGCCTGGCTCTGGCTGGAGGACATCGACGAGAGCGCGCCCGGCTGGCGCCTGGAGACATTCGCCGAAGTAGCGCGGCGTCTCGGCCGCTTCAACGGCGCCTGGCTGGATGGCGAGCACCCGCCCGCGCATAAATGGCTGTCGCGCGACTGGCACTGCGCCATCACGCCGGCGCTCGCGCCCGCCTTTGACGATCTGGAGCGCTCGCTGGAGCATCCACTGGCGCGAACGACCCTGCCCCTGGCGGCGAAGGCAGAGATCATGCAGATCTGGCGCGACCGCCATCTTTTCCGCGACGCATTGCTGCGGCTTCCGGCAACTTTCTGCCACTACGACGCTTTCCGCCGCAACATCCTGCGCCGCGACGGCGACTTCATCTTGATTGACTGGGCGCTGGCGGGAGCGGGCAGGCTCGGCGAGGACCTGGTCTGCCTGGTGGCGGTCAGCTTGTATTACGACGGCTTCAGCGCGGACTTCGCCGACGAGCTGGACGCGGCTGTATTCGCCGCCTACATCCAAGGGCTGCGGGAAGCTGGCTGGCGGGGAGACCCGCGATTGGCTCGCCTGGGTTTCGTCTGCGGCATGATCCTGCGCGGGCTGGCCGGCGTCAAGCAAGACATTGAGCTGCTGCTAGATCCCGCCGCGCATGCCCAGCTCTTCGCGACGCACCCTGGGCTCGGTCTGGAGGAGATCGCCGAGCTCTACGCCGATGTGCGCCGCTTCCGCCTGCTGAAAATGGCGCGCGAAGCACAAGCCCTGCTAGCGCGGCAATTCAGCTTGCTCGCGCCGGGCGGATGAGCGACAGCAGCACCGCCAGCGCAATCAGCCCGCCGCCGAGCCACAAACCCGCGCTCATCGTCTGCCCGAGGAAGATCGCCGCCAGGAAAGCGCCCGTAAGCGGCTGCGCGAAGAAAAACAGCGCCGCAAGGGTCGCCGGCACGAGCGCGAAAGCACGATTCCACAGCAGCAGCGCGACTGCCGTGCAGACCAGACCCAGGTACAAAATGCCCAGCGCGACGCCAGAATCCATCTCGCCGACCGGGCCTTGGCGCAGCTCCAGCAAGCTGGCTGGCAAGGAGACCATCAACCCGCCCAGAAGCGCGAGGACCGTCACCGTCAGGGTCGGCAGCCGGTCTACAGCCGAGGCTCGCCGCGCCAGGACCGAGTACAAGCCCCAGCTGACCGCCGCCAATGCCAGAAACAGATCGCCCAGGAATGTCGCCGAGCTGAAATCGGCCTGGGCTGGATCCAAAATGACGAGGACGCCGACGCTGGCCAAGCCGACCGCCGCCGCGCGCGCCAGTGTCAGCTTTTCGCCCAGGATGAGCCTGGCGAAGAGCACGACGAAAGCCGGCGACGCGCTGGTGACCAAGGCGCCGTTGACCGCCGTCGACAGGGACGTGCCGACGAATTGCGCGCCCAGGCTCAGCCCGATGCCAAGCGCGCCCACTGCCAGCGTGCGCCCGATAGCGCCTCGGCCGGGCAGGGTCCGCTCCCGCTTCCAGGCCAGGGGCAGCAGCGCCAGCAAGCCAAGCGCGACCCGCAAGCACAAGAGCGTGAATGGCGGGACGACCTGTAGAGTCACATCGGAGACGACATACATGCTGCCCCAGATGCTCGCCGCGGCGATGCCATACACACTGCCGCGCACAACCCGTGATCGCTCCATCAGCCGCCAGCCTCAATTTGCGCGCCAAATCAACTTCGCAATAGCCACCCAAGAGTATAATTGGGCGCAAGGCAATTGAATACTGGCGCCAGGGCTTCTGTGAGCAGCGAGAGCTTGGTTTACCTTTCTTATCACAATGTGGATATCGCCTACGCTTGCCGGCTGGCGGCGCTTTTGATTCGCTATTATCGCGATGTCTGGCTGGACCGCTTCGAGATCGCCCCGCGCGAGGACTGGCCCGGGCGCATCCAGCAGGCGCGGGCGCAAGCCAGCCATGCCGTTGTCGTCGTCTCGGACGAATACCTGGCTTCAGCTTACTGTCGCGCCGAATTCGAGTCCTTCCAGGAGCGCGACCTGCCCGTCATCGCCGTCATCCCGCGCGATTTTTCCACCGCGACAATCGCCGATCTGACCTTCAGCGACTGGATCGACTGTCGCCGCTGGTTCGACGACCCGAAAGACTTGAGCGTCGAGAATTTGCTCAGCCAGCTGCCGCAATCGGACACAGCCCAATCCAGCGAACGCGGCGAATATCTGCGGGGCTTGATTCAGGAGCTTGAATTATCGCTGGCGCGCTTGCCGAGCGCTTGGACTTCGCTGCAAAACGCCGACGCGCCCGGCGCCAGCGACATCCGTCCCCGCGCGATCCTGGCGGAAGCGCCAGAAGAATGGGAATTCCTCGACGAGCGGGCGAGCGACTCTCGGCCGGCGCGCGACCTATACGACTGGGCAGCCACTGCTCGCAGTTTTGCGCTGCGCGGGAATGCTGGCAGCGGCAAGACGACATTCGCCCAGCTGCTGGCGCTTTCGCAAGCGCATGAGGCTCTGCGCGACGACGCGGCCGCGTGTCCCGTCTGGCTGGATCTGGCGCTCTGGGAGGACGAGCGCGACTCGCTGGAGGCCTTTATGGACGCGCATTGGACGCCCGTCTCGTATTGGCGGCATTGGCTGGAGAGCAACCCGGCCTGCCTCTACCTCGATAATTGGGGCGACTTCGCGGCGCGCCGGCCAGAACGAGTCGCCGAAGTGACGCAATGGATCGATTCCAGCCCGGAGCAGCGCTTCGTCGTCCTCGCGCCAGCTGACCCGCGCTTGAAGCTGCCTCTGCCCAGCATAAGAATCCAGCCAGTGACCGTCGCTCTGGCGCAGCGCTACGCGGCTCGCTGCCTGACCCTGGAGCAAGCCAACAGCTTCCGCCAGATCTTGCCGCCCGTCGCCGACATCGTCGAGAACAGCGGCCTGGACTTTCTGTCGATCGGGCTGGAGTTGCTGGCGGCGGATCGCGCCCTGGCGGTAAACCAGTGGACCGTTGATCCCATGCCCGCGCTCATTCGCAAACGCCATCAGCTCTTCCCCGGCGGGGAAGGCCTGGACGCGGGCCTGCTTGTCGCGGAGCTGCGGCGGCTGGCCTGGGCGATGACGCTGGGTGAGCGCCACCGCTTCGTCGAGCGGGATTCCACGGTCGCGCAAGCCCTGGACGCCCAGGTCATTGAGCGCGCGCTGGAGCTCGGCCTGCTCAGCCAAAGTGGAGAACGGCTGCGTTTTGGCTCGGCGGCCTTCCAGTGGCATTTGGCGGCGGATCGGCTTGAGCAAGAAGGCTTGGACGAACACATCAAGCCGGCCGAATTCAGCGCCAGTCACGGACGCGTCGCCAGCAAATGGGATTCGCTGGCGCAGATCCTGGTCGACAGGCTGCGCGGCGACCAACGCAAGCGTTACATTGAGCAAATCGCCGATATCGACCCTTTCCTGGCGCTTCAATGCCTGCGGCGGCATCCGAGTCTGATGCAAGCTTGCCGCGAGTCCCTCGTGCTGAAACTGGTCGATTTGCGGGCGCGCAACCCGGCGGCGCAGCCAGATTTCCGCGCTGCCATGCGCTGCCTTCCCGACTCATGCGCAGTCGCCGAACTACTCATCAACCAGCTCCCCCGCTTCGATAATCCGGCGCAACTGTGGCTGTGGCGAGAAGCGCGGGCGCTGCCGCTGGACTTGCCGGTCGATTTCGTCCAATTCGTCCAGACTCTCGAGCGCGACCAGGCGAGTCCCCTGCGCGACCTGCTGGGCGGTCACCGCTTGTCATTGGCACTGGCTTTCCTCGTGAAGCTGTCGCGCCAGGGCGACGAATCGCTGCGGCGCAACGCAATCTGGCTCCTCGGCGAGCTCCAGTACATGCCGATCGCGGTCCTGCTGCTTGATGATCTGGAAGATCCGGAATGCGCCGACCACGCTGAAGTCTTGCGCGCCCTTACGCGATTCGCCCACTCGGACCTGCTCTTGCGCGTGTTGCAGTGGTCGGAAGCGCGGCCCGAGCATCGTCCGGCCCTGATCGAGGCGCTGGCGGAGCGCAAACGGCTGGTGACGAGCCGGCTGCTTGCCCTCGCCGACGCCCGCCGCCTCACCCTGAGTCCGCAATTCAATGACGCGATCGCCGAGATGGACGAGCGGGATATCGCCATCGGCCTGGCGCGGATTGCGGCCGATCATGCGCCGCTGCCCAGCGACATCGAGCGCGCCATCGCCGCGACGAGCAACGCGGCCGCACTGCATGAGCGCGTCGCCAGCCTCCTCAAGCACCTGCCCAACCGCGCCGCGTTTGAACAATTGCTGGACGACATCAGCGCGGTCCTGCGCGACCCGCCAGAAGCGACAGTCATCGCCGGCAGCAGCCTCGACGCCTTGCTCTTCGGGCAAAGAATCTTTGGTGAAGCAAGCGCCCATGCCGAGACGCCAAAAGCGGAGATTCTGCCCGACGCGCTGGTTCGACAGCTGGGCGACGCAAGCTGGCAGGTTCGCGCCCGGGCGCTTGGCAACTTGCCAGCCTACCCCGCCCGCGTCGCTTTGCCGCATTTGCTGGCAGCCAGCGACGATGATGACAGCCGCGCGCGACTGCAAGCCTGCGGGAGCCTGGCGCGATTCGAGAGCGAAATCACCGCGCGAAAAGCCTTGCTGGCGGCGCTGGCGGACGAAGACGCGGGCGTCGTCGCTGGCGCGACCGCTTTGCTGAAGTCGCTGCCGGGGCTTGACTGCGATGCCATTGCCGAGTTGCTCGAAAGCGAAAATCAGCGCGCCGTCGCCGCCGCCATCGAGATCTTGGCGGAAGCGCGCCATCAAGCAGCCGTGCCCGAGCTGCGGCGCCTGCTGCAAGATCAGCGCGAGCCAGAACCAGGCGGCCCCGCCATCGGCGACTTGGCGCGGGCGGCATTGCAGCTGCTCGAAGGCGCGTCGTTCCAGGACGCCGGGCAAGAATCAACGTCCAGCGACAGCGAGGCTGGGCAGTACAGCGATGAAGAGAAGCTGCGGCGGGCGCTGCAAGTCTTGCGCGACGACGACTGGGGGCGGGCGCAGAAGGCAGCCAAATTCTTGCGCCGATTCGCCCGACATCTGCGCGGCGGGGACAATCCGCGGATCCTGGCGCTCCTCTGCGATGCCCTGCGCGACGAACTCTGGAGCCTGCGCTGGGCGGCGGCGGAAGCGCTGGCCATGCTGCAAGACCGAGAGGCGATCCCGGCCTTGAGCGCCCGGCTCAATGATCCCAGCTGGATCGTGCAAGTGGCGGCGACGCGTTCGCTGGTGGCTTTGGGCGCTGCCGAAACGGCGTCGCGGATGCTGCCTGCGCTGGCCAGCCCGCACAAGACGCTGCGCGAGGCAACGGCGGAAGCCCTGGGCGAGCTGCGCTGCCGGGAAGCGATCCCGGCTCTGGAGCGGGCTCTCAAGCGCGATGCCGATGAATTCGTTCGCTTGGCGGCGCTCCAGGCGATCGTCGACATTGACCCCGACAACGCCCGCCCGTACCTCGAAATCGGCTTGAGCGATCCTTACCCGCCGCTGCGCCTGACTGCCCTGCGCAATTTGGCGCCGCAAATGGACGAGCGCGACCTGCCCATTCTGCGCCAGCTCCTGGGCGACGACGCCAAGCCCGCCTTGGAGGAGCTGTCTCCGCGCGACTTGGCAGTGTTGACCTTGCAGCGCATCAACAGCGCCGAGTGTCGCGAGCTGCTGGAAGCGGCTTCAGGGGAACGGGCCGGCGCATGAAGATATTTGTCAGTTACGCCCGCGTCGACAAGCCCTACTGCGTGCGCGTCATCGAGACCCTGCGCGCCCACGAAGTCTGGTACGACCAGCGGCTCTACGCGGGTCAAGACTGGTGGCAAGAGATCCTGCGCCGCCTCGATTGGTGCGAGGTCTTCATCTACCTGCTTTCGCCCGACTCCATCGCGTCGCGTTATTGCCGGCGCGAGCTGGAAATCGCCCGGCGGCTCCAGCGCGACATCATCCCCGTCTTGATCGACCGCGACGCTATTATGCCCGAGAGCCTGCGCCACTGGCAGTATGTCGATCTGGCGGACAGCCTGACGGCGGAGAATGTCGCCCAGCTGCTGAACGCCATCCTCATCATCGAGCGGGAACGCGCTGCTGCCGCGCCGACGCCCGTCGTCAAGGAAGCCGCCAGGAACGGCAAGCGATCGCCCGGCGACGGTCCGGTGGACTTGATCAGCGAAGCGGTGCGGGCGCTGGAAGAAGGCGAGTACAAGCGCGCCGCCCGCCTCTTGAGACAGGCGCGATCCAGCGGCTATCGCTCGCGCTTCGTCCGCCTGGACAAACTGCTGCGCATCGCCGAAAGCGCCGTCGCCGACGGGAAGGAGGCGCGTGAAGCCCAACGCGAATATCAGCACATCGTGGCGCTTTTCGCCTTTGAGAGCACGCGCGACATGGCATGCGAAGCCTTGGCCGAGTTCCGCAAAGAGTTCGGCGATTACGACCCGCAGAATCTGCGCCGCCACTGCCAGCCAGGCGCCCCCGCTCCAGCCGTGAATGGCGAGCGGACCGCAGCCAGCGCGCCCGCCCGTGAAACGCCGCCGCCGACGCGTCGCGAGCGAAGTCCCGCCGTTAGCCAGACTGTGGCAAAGCCAACCGCCAGCAGCCCAAGCGCGCCCGCCCTCCTCAAGCTGGACGAGGCGCCCCTGACCGCGACCGCAGCGCTGCCCATGCTGGAATGGCGCGAGACGCCCCACGGCACGGTCACCATCTCCAGCATCCTGGGTGGCGACGAAGACTTTGGCGAAGTGACCGAGGGGGTGGACAACTTCGTCATGAGCAAGTATCCAGTGACCAACGCGCAATTCGCCATCTTCGCCCAGGCGGAAGACGGCTATCGCAACCCGCGCTGGTGGGAGTTTTCGGCCCATGCGCGGCGCTGGTTCGCGCAGGGCAAAGGCGTCGCGAAACCCCGCTTCAGCGGCGGCGACCGTCCCCGCGAAAATGTCAACTGGTACGAGGCCATGGCTTTCGCCAATTGGCTGAGCAGCGCGCTCAAAATGAAGATCACGCTGCCGACGATCGCCCAGTGGCAGCGGGCCGCGAAGGGCGATGACGACCGATATTTCCCCTGGGGCGATGAATACGACGAAGAACGCTGCAACACGCTGGAGACGGGCTTGAAGGCGACCACGGCAGTCAACCGCTATCATAAAGGCGCCAGCCCTTACGGCGTCTACGATATGGCGGGCAATGTCTGGGAGTGGACGCTGAACGCGGCCGCTCGTGGCGAAGCGGGCAAAGACAAGCGGCGGGCGGTGGCTGGCGGCAGCTTCGTCAGCCCCTGCGACCGCGCCCATACTTCGTTCCGTTATTACCTCGATCCGCGGGTGCGCTATTCGTCGATCGGGATTCGGCTGGTGGGCTTGACTTGAGGGCGGCGGCCAATACATGAAGGGACGACAAAGATGAAACCTGCGGACAAGACTCAGCGCGAGCTCGCGCGGCCGCATATAAATATCGATATCGACCATTTGTCGGTGACCGGGCATGTGGTCTTCGCCGGGCGCGATGGCCAGGTCCAGGTGCAAACCGGCGGCGATGTCGCCCAGCACACCAGCCAGACGGTCACGGTCGGCGGCGTCGAGACTACCGCGCGCGAATACGAGATGATGCTGCAGAGCATCCGCCATGTGGAGGACACGATCCGGCGCGACCGGCTCGGCGCGGAAAAGCAGGAAGCCGCCCTGCACGATTTGCGCGCTGTCGAAGCCCAGCTGACGACCAGCAAGAAGCCAAACCCGCGGATCCTCGCGCGGGCTGCCAAATCACTGCTGCGCTTCTCACCAGCGCTAACGGCAGCCGCCTTGACGCTTTTTGACCAGCCTCTGGTGGGCGCGATCTTGGCCAGCGTCGGCGAAGTGGCGATGAACTTACACGAAGCCTTGTCTGGCAGCCGCGCCCCCAAGAAAGTCTGAGCGCCCTAGCGAATCCATGATGAAACGCCAATGAGCTCGCCCGCCAATCCCCTTCCGCCCAGCGCCATCGCCCGCTCATACGCGGCGCCCGGCCAGGGGGCGATCGCCTCCCCGGCCGCCTGGCGCAGCGCCGTGCAGCGGAACTGGGCGGCATTGAAGCGCCAAGCCGATAGCTCTGGCCTCGAGTCGCCCTACCAAAAGCTCGTCATGATGATATTTGCGCCAGTGATGCCGACGCCAGCCACCAAGCTGACACCGCTGCGGCGGATGCTGAAAAAGTTCCGTTATTGCGCGCCCTTGAGCAAGCGCCTCACCGAGATTTACAGAGACCGCAACTACCAGCGGACGGCTGCCCAGCTGGCGGGCGAAGAGCTGCTGCCGCAAAAGCTGAACAAGGACGAGCTCGTCGGCCTCGACTGGCTCATCGTCGCGACCGGCGGCCTCGATGGCGCCACCAGCCAGGGCCGGCAGGCGATACAGTTCGCTCGGCACCTGCTGGAGACGATGCGCGAGGATCGCGATTATCCATCGGCCGTGCGCGTCCAGGCGGGCTCGATCTCGGCTGGCGGGCATGTCATCTTCGCCGGGCAGGATGTCAACATCGTCGCCGAGCATTATCAAGGCAGCAAATCGGCGCTCAAGAATTATCTGGCGGCAGTGCGCAGCGAATGGAACATCCCGACCACGACCATCCATCCCGCTTCTCAGCATCATACGCCGGCCATGCTGCACCAGCTCTACACGCCGGTCGATATCTGGACGGACCAGCGCGGGCTCCAGGCTGTTGGCATTGAGGAGCTGAACGCCCGCCGCCACCAAGCGATCGAGCGCGACATGGGCTACCTGCGCGAGTCGGTGTTTGAGGTGCTGGCGGCGCATCCGCTGATCGTCATCACCGGCGCGGCCGGCACCGGCAAGAGCTCGCTTTGCCGCTTCATCGTCACCGCCCTGGCGTATGCCTGCGACCCGCGAGCGGAACGCCAGGACCGCGTCAAAGGCTTGGAGATGCTGGGCGCCTCCTGGATTCACGGACCCATCTTGCCCATCTATGTCAGCCTGCGCGATTTCGCCAATTCGCCGGAGCGCTTCCCGAGCTCCCTGCGAGCAGCCACCGCCGAGCACCTGCTGGATTACATCAAAAGCGCCACCGGCAACCTGGCGCCCCACCTGGAAGCCTACCTGACTCTAACCGAAGTGCCGACTCACGGCAGTCTGCTCGTGCTCGACGGCTTGGACGAAGTCTACGAAGCCAAAGACCGCGTCATCCTGCAGCGCGTCATCGAGAATTGGGCGGACCGCTTCCCCAGCTGCCGCGTCATCGTCACCAGCCGCACCTACGCCTACCGCCACGATTCGCGCTGGCGCCTCTCCGAGCGATTCGCCTCGGCTGAATTGGCGCCATTCACCTGGGGACAGGTCAAGACTTATATCGAGCGCTGGTACGACAATGTGGCGGAGGCTCGGCCCAGCGTGCTCGGCGGCAGAACAGTCGCCCGCAAGCAAGCCCAATTGATGGCGGCCGACCTCAACCAAGCCATCCGCGAGAATCGAGCCCTTTGGCCCCTGGCGCGCCAACCATTGATGCTCGCCCTGCTCACCCTGATTCACGAAGATTACAAGCAGCTGCCGGACAAACGGGCCGAGCTCTACGAGCACACGGTGGAGCTGCTCGATCGCTGGAACATCCCGTCGCCGGCCGACAAACTGCACGAGAAGCTGGCGAACATCAACCTGGATCGAATGCGGGCGGCGCTGAAGCTGATCGCCTTTGAACTCCACTCCGAGCAGCAGACTTACCAGCGCTACCCGACCATCATTGAGCGGGCGCGGCTGCTGGACAAGCTCATCGAGCAGCAAAGCTGGGGCGGCGGGCTGGGCGCGGGCATAGAGGATGTGCTGGAATACCTGGCGACCCGCAACGGCATCTTGGTGGCGGACGCGCCCAATCTCTACCGCTTCCCCCATCTCACCATTCAAGAATACCTGGCAGCCTGCGCCTTGCTGGAGTTCTACGACGAATGCCCAATGCCGCCGGAGCTCCGCGCCCAAAGCGCCGAAGGCTGGACATTCCCGCAAAACATCGTCGCCCTGCTCTGCCACGATTACGCGCGCTGGCGCAATGTGACGCTCTTCGCCGGCGCCATCATCGCCGCGGGCAAGTGGCAAGACATGCGCTGGCACCTCATCGACGAGCTGCTGCCGGCCCAGCTCGACCGCGGACTGAACGAACAAGCCCTGCACTGCATCAGCGTGGCGGCCGAGATCTGGGGCGAAAGCTGGCTGAAATCGAGGACCCGCAGCCAACTCACGGTCGAGGCGCATCTGGGCCGCTGCCTGCGCCACATTCACGGCGACGAACGCATCGACGCCCCCGAACGCGCCAACAATTATGCTGTGCTGTCGCTGCTGGCTCGCAATCAAAAAGCGCGAGCCTGAAAGGGCGGCTGAAGGAGCGATCATGCGCTGCCTGCTAAATCTGTTCCTGCTCTCTATCATGGCTGCGCTGGCGGGCCTCTCCCTGGCGCAGACGACGCCCGGAGTCACCCGGGAGCGCCCGCCAGACCGCGCGGACTTTGAGCTCAGCGTGGTCGCCAGCGGCTTTGAACGCCCGGTTTATGCGACGCACGCCGACGACGGTTCGGGGCGGCTATTCTTGGTCGAGCAGGTCGGCAAGATCTGGATTCTGCGCGACGGCGTCGTCTCGCCGCAGCCATTTCTCGATATTTCGGGGCTCATTTCCCGCTCCGCCCACCGCAGCAATTTCACCGAACAGGGACTGCTGGGTTTGGCCTTTCATCCAGATTTCGCCGCCAACGGGCGCTTTTTCGTGAATTACACCGACCTGAATGGCGACACAGCCGTGGCGCGTTACCTGGTCGACGCCGCCAACCCGGAGCGCGCCGACGCAGCCAGCCGAGCGACTGTCTTGCAGCTGCGGCAGCCCTACAGCAATCACAACGGCGGGCACATCGAATTTGGTCCCGACGGCTATTTGTATATCGCGCTGGGCGATGGCGGCTCGGCGAACGACCCCCTGGGCGCGGGGCAGAACCTGGGGCTGCTGCTGGGCTCGATTCTGCGCCTCGATGTCGATGTCGAGAGCGGTTACGCCATCCCGCCGGACAATCCATTCGTTGGCGTGGCGGGCGCGCGCGCTGAAATATGGGCTTACGGCTTGCGCAATGTCTGGCGGCACAGCTTCGACCGCGCCACCGGCGACCTCTACATGGCGGATGTCGGGCAAAATCAGTGGGAAGAGATCAACTTTCAGCCAGCCGACAGCCCGGGCGGGCAAAACTACGGCTGGAATGTCTGGGAGGGCAATCACATCTTCGCTGGCGGCAGCGCGCCCAATCATGTGCCGCCCGTTTACGAATACAGCCATGCGCTGGGCTGCTCGGTCACCGGCGGCAGCGTGTATCGGGGCAAGGCGATCCCCTCGCTGGAAGCGGTCTATGTCTTCGGCGATTGGTGCTCGGGGCGGGTCTGGGGTGCCTGGCGGGATCCTGAATACCGCTGGAACGCGATCGAATTGCTGAACACCGGCTTTTCCATCAGCAGCTTCGGCGAAGATGAAGCGGGCGAGATTTACCTTATCGATTATGACGGAACACTCTACCGCTTTGAGCCAGGCGCCGCCTGAATATGAACCGTTGCGCGCCGCCTCCGGCTATGAATTGAGGGCGCCCATGCCACTTGCCAAGATTTTGATCACGCTCGCGTTCGCTGCCTGGGCGGCTACCGCCACGGCGCAGGACGACGGACTCGCCAGCCCCACCCGCGAGACTGCGCCCGCGGCCGACAGCTTTCGGCTGACCGCCATCGCCGAGGTATTCCGCCGCCCGCTATACCTGACCCACGCCGGCGACGATTCGGGGCGGCTCTTTGTGGTCGAGCAAGGCGGCAAGATCTGGATACTGGAAAATGGCCAGCGGCTCGCCCAGCCTTTTCTGGATGTGTCGCATTTGATTTCGCCGTGGCGCTCACCGAGAATTACAGCGAGCGCGGCTTGCTTGGCTTGGCATTTCACCCGGAGGACGCGGCTCCGGGACGGTCTACCGCTTCGACCGCGCGGGCGATTAAGCGAGGGTGGCGCCGTCGGCTTCCGCGGTGATGCCGGCGCGAGCGCGTTTGTACTGCGCGATGAGGGTCTTGATTTGCAGCTCGATCGGGTGGTAGCGCCGCATCACTTGCTGCCCTTCAGTCTGGAGCTGGCGCATGCGCGTTTCGGTCTGGCGCAAGCGCGATTCCAGCTTGCCGTCGCGGTTCTTCCAGTCGATGTAAGCCAGAGGCACGAGCAAGATGAAAAAGGCGCCCGCGCCATACAAGACGGCGGCGTAATCCGGCTCGCCGGTGTATTCAAAGTAGAAGCCGACGACGCCGCTGGCCAGTACCAGCATGATGTGGAGGAACATGCGCCGGGCGAAGGCGCCGCGCTTTTGCCGCCGCTCCAGCTTGTTTTGCAGCTTCTCGCGCTCTGGGCGCAGCTCCGCCAAGTCGTCTCGGATGCGCTCCACCTGTTGGCGCAGCGGCTGCCCTTCGGCGAGGAACTCGTCCAGCCGGCTCTTGACGCGGCGCGCCGTCTGCCAATTGTCCATCATGCGGCTGTAATGCACTTCCAGGGCCTTGGTCTGCAGCTCCAGCGGCTGATAACTCTGATGCTGCAATGCGCCTTCGTCGCGTAATGCCCGCATCTGCTGGGCCAGTTTGCGCTGCTTTCGAGCCGTGCGCGTGCGCGGGTCTCTCCAATTGGCGATGACAATGGGGATCAAGACGGCGCAGGCCACAGCCAGGCCCAGGGCGACCAGGCTGAAATCGCGCTGCGTCTCGAAATAATGCCAGCCGACCGCCCCGCTGGCCACGATCAGGACGATCAGCATGCCGATGCGCCGCAGCACAAACGCGTGAGTTTGGCGCTTGTCGGTTTTCCGCTGTAGCTGGTCGTGGCGCGCGGTCAAGGCTTCCAGCTCGCCGCGAATCCCGGTCAAGCGCTCGCGGGCCGGCTGGCCTTTGACGCGCAAGGCATCGAGCCGGGTTTTGAACTGTTGGATGCGCAGCCAGTCGTCGTACGCTTCATTCCCGCCAATGTGCCACTGGCCGCTGGCTTCATCGCCGAAAATGCGCTGCCCAAAGCTGAAGCGATATGGCATGGGTTTGCCGTTGCTGAGGCTGCGCTCCAGCTCGCCCACTTCTTCGACCAGCTGTTCGTGCAGCAGCAGCAGCAGGTGAATGGGCGCGGCGCGGCGTTTGCGCTCGTCGGCGGATAGCGCTGCGGTGGCGAGGCTGTCGCGATGCAGCTGGAGCTCGTTGCGCAGCCGGCCCAATTCCTGGCGGGCGCGGCGGATGCCGGCGGCGCGATCGCGGGAAGTGAGATGTGGCTGGAAGAGACGCGTCAGCCCAATGGCGTGCAGGTCGTCCAGGTAATCTTGCGGGCTTGGCAATTCCATCATCGAGGCGTCTTCGTGACCATTGGCGCCAGCAACACAAATCACCAGCGACGGCGCCTGTCGTCGAGTCCGCGTCATTATAGCATACCGCCATTGCGTCAATTGATTTTCAAGCCTCATTGCTTTAGGCTCTTGGCAGCGTTGCGGAGGCAGGCATGCAAGAAATCGCGCTTTACCCGCTCAAGCTGGCTCCGGCGCTGCAGGTGAAAGTCTGGGGCGGCCGCCGGCTCGAAAGCGCGCTCGGCAAGCGCCTGCCCAGCGCCGAACCGTATGGCGAAGCCTGGGAGTCGCACGACAGCGCGCTTGTCCTCAATGGTCCGCTGGCGGGCATGAGCCTGGGCGAGCTGACAGCGCGTTATGGCGAGTCGCTCATCGGCGCGGGCAATGCCCCTGAAGACGGCTTCCCCCTGCTCGCCAAGCTCATCGACGCGGAAGACTGGCTCTCCGTCCAGGTCCACCCCAACGACGCCCAGGCGCGCGCGCTCGAGGGAGAACCCCGGGGCAAGACTGAAGCCTGGGTCATTCTCCATGCCGAGCCGGGCGCGCGGCTGGTGATCGGCCTGCAGCCGGGGACGACCCGCGATCATTTGAGACAAGCCATTCGCGAGAATCGTCTGGAGCAGCTGCTGGCATTCCGCGAGGTTCGTAGCGGCGATGCGCTCTACATCCCGGCGAACACGGCGCACGCCTTGGGGCCGGGTCTGCTGCTGTACGAGATCCAGCAATCCAGCGACTTGACCTACCGACTCTACGATTGGGGGCGGCTGGGTCTGGATGGCTTGCCACGCCAGCTGCACATTGACCGCGGCGCGGGCGTCGTCAACCTGGGCGCTTCGCCCAGCGTGGAACGGCGGACCGGCTCGCTGCTGATAGACGGCGCGTATTTCCAGCTATGGCGTCATGCCCTGCAAGACGGCGGGCTCGAGCAGAACGGCGACCGCAAGTTTCATCTGCTCACCTGCATTGACGGCGCCCTGTCGCTCGAGGCTGGCGGACACGAGACGCTGGAACTGAAACTCGGCGAGACCTGCCTGATTCCAGCTTGCGTCGAGCGCTTTCGCATCGCTGGCTGTGGGACGGTCCTGCGCGCCTGCCAGCCTTGAATGAACCGCGCCAACTCCAGACCAGCGAGATCATGACAGGTCGAGGAAGCGTTCGCCATGTACGCCCTGACCCGAGTGCGAACGCGCTTCCACGCCCCCGCAGGGCATGAGTTGACGCGCATCTAACGCTTCGCTTACAGCCTTCCAACATCGTCGGCGCAGAATGGCGCTATGTCGACCATGCCGAAGGGAGGCGCTCATGGATTTCAGCCGCTACACGAACAAAGCGCAGGCGGCGCTGTTGGCCGCGCAGAGCCTGGCCGGGGAGCGTCATCACGCCGCAATCGAGCCGCCGCACATCTTCCTCAGCCTGATGCTCCAGGAAGACGGCTTGGCGCCGCGCATCATCCAGAAGATCGGCGCGCAGCCAAGAGAGATCGCGCAAGACCTGGAAAACAGACTGAGCCAACTGCCGCGAGTCCAGCAGCCCGCCGCCAGCCTCCCGCTTGCCCGAGCGACGCTCCAGCTCCTCGGCGGGGCGGAAGACGAAGCGAGAAAGATGCGCGACGACTACACCAGCAGCGAGCATCTGTTGCTGGCTCTGGCGCAGGCGGCGGCGACAAGCGCGCTGCTGAAAGGGCGGGGCGTCGGTTATGACGAGATCTTGCGGGCGCTGCAATCCATCCGCGGCAGCCAACGCGCCACCAGCCCGGACCCGGAAGCCAGCTACGAGAGCCTGGCGAAATATGGCCGCGACCTGACCGCCGACGCCCGGGCTGGCAAGCTCGACCCGGTGATCGGCCGCGACGAAGAGATTCGCCGCTTGATCCATGTCATCAGCCGGCGCGCCAAGAACAACCCCGTGCTCATCGGCGAGGCCGGCGTCGGCAAGACGGCGATCGCCGAGGGCTTGGCGCAGCGTATCGTCAACGGCGATGTGCCCGATAGCTTGAAGCGGAAGACGATCGTGTCGCTGGATTTGGCGGCGCTCTTGGCGGGCAGCAAGTTTCGCGGCGAATTTGAAGAGCGCCTGCAAGCCGTCCTGAAAGAGATCCGCGACAGCGACGGCGCCATCGTCCTCTTCATCGACGAGCTGCACAACATCGTTGGCGCGGGCAAGGCAGAGGGCGCCATGGACGCGGGCAACATGCTCAAGCCCATGCTGGCGCGGGGCGAGCTGCGGCTGATCGGCGCGACCACCCTGGACGAATTTCGCCAGCACATCGAGAAAGACGCCGCCCTGGAACGCCGCTTCCAGCCCATTTTCGTCGCCGAGCCCACCGTCGAAGACACGATCAGCATCTTGCGCGGGCTGAAAGGGCGCTACGAAGCGCATCACGGCCTGCGCATCCAGGATGGCGCCGTCATCGCCGCGGCCAAGCTCAGCCAGCGTTATCTGCCCGACCGCCAACTGCCGGACAAAGCCATCGACCTCATCGACGAAGCGGCCGCCCACCTCAAAATGGAGATCGACAGCAAACCCGCCCAACTCGACAAAATCGAGCGGGGCCTCATGCAGCTGGAAATTGAACGAGCCGCCCTGCTGGCGGAGAAAGACGAGCGCTCCAAGCGCCGGCTGGAGGAACTGGAAGCGGAGCTGGCAAACGCGCGGGAAGCCCTCAGCAGCGCCGCGGTCGTCTGGCAGCGGGAGAAAGAGGCGATCGACGGCATAGGCCGCGTCAAAGCGGAAATCGACGCCGCGCGCGGGCAGCTGGAAAGCGCCGAGCGCCAAAGCCAGCTGGAAGAAGCCGCTCGTTTGCGCTACGGCGTCCTGCCCGAGCTGGAAAAGCGGCTGCGGGAGCGCGAATCGAAAATCGACGAGATGCGCCGCGACAGCCTTCCCATGCTCAAGGAAGAGGTGGACGCCGACGAGATCGCCGCCATCGTCAGCCGCTGGACCGGCATCCCGGTGGCGCGCATGCTGGAGGGCGAAATCGAGAAGCTGCTGCGCATGGAAGCGCGCCTGGGCGAGCGAGTCGTCGGTCAAGACGAAGCCGTCGCCGCGGTTTCAGCCGCCGTCCGCCGCAGCCGCGCGGGCCTGCAAGACCCCGAGCGACCAGTCGGCGTCTTTCTGTTCCTCGGTCCGACAGGCGTCGGCAAGACCGAGCTGGCGCGTTCGCTGGCGCACTTCCTCTTCGACGACGAGGGCGCCATGACCCGCATCGACATGAGCGAATACGGCGAAAAGCACAGCGTCGCCCGGCTCATCGGCGCGCCGCCCGGTTATGTCGGCTTTGAAGCGGGCGGCCAGCTGACCGAGGCGATCCGCCGGCGGCCCTATTCCATCGTGCTGCTTGACGAAATCGAAAAAGCGCACCCGGATGTCTTCAATCTCTTCCTGCAGGTATTCGACGATGGACGTCTGACCGATGGCCAGGGGCGGACGATCAACTTCGCCAACTGCCTGATAATCATGACCAGCAACGCGGGCAGCGCCTTGATCAAGGGTCTGGGCGAGAGCGATCATGCCAGCCAGCGCCAAGCCATCCTGCGCGAGCTGGACCGCCAGTTCAAACCGGAATTCCTCAACCGGCTGGACGAAATCATCTTGTTTCAGCGGCTGGAGCGCCAGCATATTCTGCGCATCGTCGAGCTGCAGCTGGCGCGCTTGCGGGAGACGCTGGCGAGCAGGGGAATCGCGCTCAAGCTCAGCCAGGCAGCCAAGACGCGGCTGGCCGAAGCGGGCTGGGACCCGGTCTTTGGCGCCCGGCCATTGAAGCGCGCCATTCAGCGGCTGCTGCAAGATCCCTTGGCGCTGGCGATCCTGGACGGCGGCGTACAAGCGGGCGATCGCGTCCGGGTTGATGTCGCTGCCGATGGCGAGGGACTGAGCTTCCAGCCACATGGCCAAGCCCATCCTCCGGCTCCTTGCCTCGAGGCGTCGGGGAATGGCAGCTAGAGCCTGGCGCGTCTCTGTAGGGGCGACCGTGTAAGTCGCCTCTTAGACAATCCGTTTCGCGCCAGCAATCGGGCGGATTTCCAAATTCAGTCGCCGGGCGGCGGCATGGGCAATTCGGCTTCGGGGGTGTCTTTCCACTTCGCGCCCTCGTCCACCAGCATCACGGGAATGCCGTCGCGGATGGGGTACTTGTAGCCGCTGTCGTCGCAGACCAGCCAGCTATCCTGCACGAGGCGCAGCTGGCCCGGGTCGTCGCCCTTGTCTTTGAAATGCACCGCCACCGGGCAGCGCAGAATCTCCATCAGTTCTTCAGAAACGGCAGCCATCGCTTCGCCCTCTCGCGCGCATTCAGGCACAGCGCTCCAGTATAATTCTGGCGGGCGGTCGCGTCAAATGCGTCGGCGCGCCGCGGCAATGGGGTCTCGCAGAATTGCACTCGCCGGGACGCGCGGCTGCTGGTCAACGGATTCATAATGAGGCATAATACGGCGCCTTGGCCTTGTCGCGCGTCCGCTTTGGAGCGCAGCCATCAAGGAGCGCGGGTATGAGACAGATTCGCAGATTCATTTTCGCCGGCTCGCTGCTCGTAGCGCTCTCGCTGAGCGTCGCCGCCCAGAGCTACCACATCCGCGTCGAGTACAACACCAACATCCGCGCCCAGCCCAGCCTCAGCGCCGCCCGCCTCGAGACCGCGCCCGCCGGCACGGTGCTCGCCGTGGTTGGGAAGCACAACAGATGGCTGAAGATTCAGCGCGACCAAGCCGCCTGGATGGCCAGTTGGGTAAGGCACGAGCGCGTCGACGCGGCCCAATCCTCCGCGATTGACAACTGCTGCGGCATCGACCGGCGCTGCCAGAGCGATCAGGAATGGATCGACGGCTACTATGCCTACCAGCGCCAGGAATGCCAAGCGCCCGCAACGAGCTCGCAGCCAAGCGCGTCGGCGCCGGCCCCCGCGCAGCAATCGCAACCTGCCGGCAACAATTGCTGCGGCGTCGACCGGCAGTGCTATAGCGAGCAGGACTGGATCAACGGCTACTGGGCGCGGCAGAATGGCCAATGCGGCGCGCCGGCTCAAGTCAACCAAAGCGGCGCCAATTGCTGCGATACCGGCTGGAATTGCAGGCGCGAGCACGAGAAGATTTATGGCCAATGGGCGGCCCAGCACAACCGCTGCTTCCCGACGCCCAATTCGCCGCCGCGTCAATCCTTCGGACCCTACCTCGACCATGGGCATATTCGCATCACCGAATTGACGCCCGGCTTCACCACGATGGTCAATGCCGGCTTCGCCCTGCTGCGAACGCACTCGCCGCATTGGTACAACTTTGTCGTCAACGCCATCACCGAAGTGCGCGAATGTCACAACTGCGGCAGCGGCGTCTTTGGCGCTTCGGGCATCACGGTCTACCACCACGCGCCCCACTCCGTTCGCCCGTACATCCGACAGGACGACTACACAATGGCCGAGTTCCTGGTGCATGAAGCCTGCCATGTCTACCAAAACCGCCAGGGGCGCGGCGTCGGCGGCGATATCTCCTGGCTCAACGAGTACGAATGCGAACTTTACAATCGGGACTCCGCGTTGGAGATGGGCGGAATCTCCCAAAACATCGGTCACAATAGTGTTTTCCTCAACGACCCGATGAATCGCGCGCTCTGGTGGTGGACTTCCTAGCGCCAGGCGGCCATCCAGTTCTCACGCGGCGGGCGATATGGTATATCGCCCCTACAGCGCGGCTACTGGACTTGGATTGCGTTTATCGGGCGCGACCAGGATATGCTATACTGCCCCGCGTCAAAGAAACGAGGCGATTCCATGACCCAAGTCCGAAGGCTGCTTGTCGCCCTTGCGCCGCTCGTAGCGCTCACGCTGAGCGTCGCCGCCCAGAGCTACCACATTCGCGTCGAATACAACACCAACATCCGCGCCCAGCCCAGCCTCAGCGCCAAACGCCTTGAGACTGTACCCGCCGGCACGACGCTCGCGGTGGTGGGGAAGCACAACAGATGGCTGAAGATTCAGCGCGACCAAGCCGCCTGGATGGCCAGTTGGGTAAGGCACGAGCGCGTCGACGCGGCCCAGTCCTCCGCGATTGACAACTGCTGCGGCATCGACCGGCAGTGCCAGAGCGATCAGGAATGGATCGACGGCTACTGGGCCTACCAGCGCCAGGAATGCCAAGCGCCCGCAACGAGCTCGCAGCCAAGCGCGTCGGCGCCGGCCCCCGCGCAGCAATCGCAACCTGCCGGCAACAATTGCTGCGGCGTCGACCGGCAGTGCTATAGCGAGCAAGACTGGATCAACGGCTACTGGGCGCGGCAGAATGGCCAATGCGGCGCGCCAACGCAATCCAGCCAGTCCAGCGGCCTCTACTGCAATCATCAGCACGCGCTGCGCGACGGCTACTGGACATTCGTCGGCGGCAGCTGCAGCACGCCCGCCAACGCCAGCCACGCGCACATCCGCATCACTGAGAAGTCGGCCGGCTTCACCGGGCTGGTCCTTCGCGGCTTCGAGCTGCTGAAAGCAAAAGCGCCGGAATGGTACACTTTCGTCATTCTCGCGACCAAGGAAGTCAAGGAAGTGCACAGCTGGGCGGAGACGGGCGCTTACCTCGGCCAGGAGCTCTCCGCCTACCACCACGCGCCCAGTTATGTCCGCCCCATCATCCCCGAGGACGATATCACGATGGCCGAATTCCTCGTGCATGAAGCCTGCCATCATCACCAGCATCGCGAGGGACGGGGCGTCTACGGTTTGAACGTCGAATACGAATGCGCGCAGAAACAGCTGGTCGCCGCTTATCTCGTGGGTCCCGTGGCGCACCACATCAGTTCGCTAACCTACTTCATCAACAATCCCCATGACCAAAATGTCTGGTGGTGGTAATGCGCGACCAGCCAAACGGTCCATCCTGGCATGCCTGTGCCTGATATTGGCGGCCTGCCTCGCCAGCGCCCAGGTCCCGCTCGTGCCGACCACCGCGCCCGGCGCCTTGATCGACGATGCCGACTACATCCGCTCGCGGCGGCTCGGCGCGACATTCATCGCCTACATCGGCGGCAACATGGGGCAAGAGCGCTATCGCAACGCGCTCATCCTCGGTGCGGGCTGGAATCGCTGGCCCCTGTATTGGGATCGGGTGGAGAAAGCACGGGGCAAATACGACTGGTCAGCTTACGACAAGCTGGCGGTGGCGGACATGCGCAACGGTCTGGGCACAAACGCGATTTTGCTCGGGCGTCCGGCATTCTGGGCGGAAGGCGGCGACATCGCCAATCTGTTCGCGCCGATTTACGCCGATGGCACGGACAGCGCGCTGGCGGACAAGCCGATCAACCCCGACAATCCATGGGCGCAGTTCGTGCATTACGCGGTGACGCGCTACAAGCCGGGCGGCGTCTTGGCGGCGCACAACGGCTTCGCGCCCGGGCAGGGAATCCGACACTGGGAGATCTGGAACGAGCCCGATGTGCCGCATTTCTGGAGCGGCGACAGCCAAGCCTACGCCCGCCTGCTCAAGACGGCCGCCGTCGTCATCAAAACCGTCGACCCGGAGGCGCAGGTGATCTTCGGCGGCTTGCTCTACGCCAGCGACCAAAATATGCTCGGCCAAGTCTTGCGGATCTTCCGCGGCGACCCGCTGCGCAGCCGCTACAACTGGTTCTTTGACATCGTCGCAGTGCACAGCTACGACGATCCCTGGCGCAGCGGCTGGCTGACCAAAGTGGTCCAGGACACCCTGGCCGAGTTTCAGCTGGTTCGCCCGGTCTGGGTCAACGAGACCGGCGTCTCCGCCTGGAACGATTATCCGGGTCCTGTCTGGGCAAACGCTCCAGAGCAGCGGCAGCGCCTGGCCACGGCCGAGCAGCAAGCGCATTTCCTCATCATGAGCGCCGTTTTCGCTTGGTCCAAGGGCGCGGAAACCGTCTTCTATCACCAGCTCTATGACGACTGCGGCAACGCCCCGCCGGGCACGGATTTCCCGCCGAATCAAGGCGAGCTCTGCGCAAGCGGCGCCTGCTACGGCGATGCCTTTGGCTTGTACCGGAATCCGCCAAGCGCCCACTGCTTCAGCCAGCACCCGCTGCCGAACACGCCCCGCCCCGCCGCCCGCGCATTCCAGCTGCTGGCGGAAGTCTTTGGCGGCCAGCCATTCAGGCCGGTCGGGCTGACGGGCATCAGGGACGAAGTCACCGCCGCTTTCTTCCAGCGCGAAAGCAAGGAGCGGATCATCGCCCTTTGGAACAACACAGGCGACTGGCGCGCTTACGCGGTGCAGGCGGCCAGTCCTGTCGCCACCATTTTCCGATTGGACGGCACACGAGAGACAGTCCCGGCGCAGGACGGCCAGTTCAGGCTGAATCTGGCGCCGGCCGGGGATTATCAATTCCCCGATCTGGAGAGCGACCGTCAGAGCGCGATCGGTGGCGAGCCGATTCTCTTGCTGGAGTCTTCCAGCCGATGAGCGCGCCCGCCATGAACGCGCGCCGCCTGCTGGTCTTGAGCGCCAGCGCCGCCGTCAGCGCGCTCTCGCTGTATTTTGTGCTGCGCAGCGTGCCCCTGGCGGATCTGGCGGCGAGCATGGGCGCGGCCCACCCGCTTTATCTGCTGCTGGCGACCCTCGCCTTGTTCTGCGCCCTGGCGACGCGGGGCATTCGCTGGTGGTGGCTGCTGGGCAGGCGGGTCACCATCCCGGAGGCGACTCACATGATCAATGTGATGTTCTTGGGCAATCAGCTGCCTTTCCGGCTGGGAGAGGTGGCGCGGGGCATTCTGGCGGCGCAGCGTGGCCTGCCCTTGATGACTTCCGGCGCCAGCATCGTCGTCGAGCGCCTAATTGACATGGTGCTGGTCGTGCTCGTGCTCACCGCCACCGTGAGCCAGCTGCCGGCCGCCCCCAGCGAAATCAGCGAACGCGCCTGGCTGCTTGGCGCCCTGGCTCTGATCGGCTTCCTGGCTTTGATCGGCCTGGCGCATAACCCGCGAATCGCCCAAGGCCTCTTGCGGACCCTGGAACGGGCGCTGCCGATTTTGTCGCGCTTTCCCCTGGAGACTCTGCTGGGACACTTGCTGGATGGCTTGCGGCCGCTCAAAGACAGCAAGACCCTGGCCGCCACCGCCCTCTGGAGCGCGCTCGGCTGGATTAGCACCCTGTTCAGCTTCTACTTTTTGCACCTGGCTCTCGGCATCGAGGTGAATTACGCGATCAGCGTCCCGCTTGGCATCGGCTTGACCGCGCTCAGCATCGCCTTCCCGATCAGCATCGCCGCGCTCGGTCCCTTTGAGTTGGCTGTCTTGGCGACCGGGCAATTGGTTGGTATGAGCGACCTGGAAGCGATCTCGCTGGGATTGCTGCTGCACGGCATCAACATCTTGAGTTACGCCCTGTGGGGGACGGTGGGCTTGCTGGCGCTGGGCGCGTCGCCGGCCGCCCTCGTCAAGAATGAGGCCCCGGCCAGCGACAGCGTTTAATCCCGCAGCAGAAACTCGCGCGTAAGCGACTGAAAATGATGCACGCCGTTTTCGCGCAAGACCGAGAACCGGCCCCGTTCGTAAGCTTTGGAGCGCAAGCCCCGCTGCACCCATTCGCAGAGTTCAATGTCTTCTTGCTGAATCTCGTCGCTGAATGCGATGATCTGCTGCATGCTCTCCCAGCCTTCGCCCGTGCCCGGCGCCTGGAAGTACCATTCAAACACGGTCAGAGTCTTGTCGTGCCCGACCGGCAAGATGATGTTGATCGAGGTGTTGTCGAGATAGACATTGAGCATCACATTGGGGAAAATCCAATAATAGAGGGCGTCGGCCTCGGCGTCGCCGCTGCGGACATAACGCCGATCGCGGACCTCGCCCGGCTCGGCCTGGCGAATGGGCGCGTGCTGCTTGGAATAATAGCGATGCGTCTCCACCCGATACTGATCGTAGTCGACTTCGCGAAAGAGCCCCGGATGGGCAATCGGCAGATGATAACCTTCGAGGTAATTGTCGACATAGACTTTCCAGTTGCAGTCGATGAGGTAATCGCGGCGCTCCACCAAGCGCATTGTATCCAGCTCAAAGCCAGCCTCGGCGATCTCCCGTCCGATGGCGCCATAAGTCGACTCCATTGCTGGCGCGCGTGGATCCAGATTGACGAAGACCCAGGGACCCCAAGCCTCGACCCGCACGGGCTGCAAGCAGACTTCATCCGGCTGCCAATTTTTCACGCCTTCAAACTCCGGCGCGCGCAGCAGCTTGCCATCCAGACCGTATGTCCAGCCATGATACTTGCATTGCAGGCTCTTGCGATTGCCGCGTCCCTGCGCCACCACCGCCGCCCGATGCGGGCAGACATTGTAAAAGGCGCGCAGCCCGCCCTCCCTGTCGCGCAGGACCACCAGCGGCTGATCCAGCACTTCACAGCTGAAAAAGTCGCCGACGCGCAGGACATCTTCCAGCCTGCCAACTGGCTGCCAGGTCTTGTAGAAGATTTTCTCCGCTTCGAGCGCCAGAAAACGCGGCTCGGTGTACCAGCGCGCCGGCATCGTCTCCGCCAGCGCCAAATCGTCCTCCGGCTGAAAATCGCTCAAATCCAGCGCTGTCATCCAACTTTCCCCTCGCCCGGTCCCTTCCGCTATGGCATGATTTCGGGCAGATGCCGCGTTCGCAGCCGAGCGGAGTATACTGCCGCGCTCGCCGAGATTACAAAAACTTTACGATTGGCAAAACGTCGACGCGGGCGACGCCGTATAATGAGTGGCGGGAGGCGCCGATATTCATGCGATGCCGCCGCGAGCCGCTCCGCCAAACTGTATATTCGTCAAGCAGGATAACCGGAGATTCGCTGCCGTGCACAAGAGACTGAGACTCTTTTGGGGATTGCTGTTCGCGCTGAGCGTCGGCTGGATGGCTGGTGGCGCGCTGTTGACATCGGGCGCGGTCGATGGCGGGCAGGCCGGCGACGACTTGGCGCAAAGCATCCAGAGCGTCGCCGACGGCGCCAATGTCGCCTTGCCGCCCGGCTTGCCGATGCCAGCGCTCTTCCTGCTCACGGGCGCCCCTTTCGCTTTGCTGTCGCTGTATTTTTTCTGGCGCAACCAGCGGGCTCTGGGCGCGAGGGCAGCCGCCGCTTCCAGCGCGCCAAATCTGCGGCGACAGACCATCCTCATTGCGCTTGCGTCGCTGGTCTTCGGGCTGCTGCTGTGGAACGCGCCGCGGGCGAGCCTGGACGCGCCAGGACCGTCTCTCGTCTTGTATCCGGTGCGGCTCTTCGTCACCTTCGTGCACGAAGCCGGGCATTCGCTGGCTGCCCTGCTCACGGGCGGGGAGGTGATCGGCTTCACCGTGTCGCCGGACGGCTCCGGGCTGGCGACGACCCGCGGCGGCAACATATCGCTGATCTTGCCGGCGGGTTACCTGGGCGCGGCGCTCTTTGGCTCGCTGCTCTTCTTCCTGTCCAACCGGATGCCCCGCTGGACGCGCGGGCTCTCGTTTTTGATTGGCATCGCCATCATCGCCCTGACCCTGGCTTTTGCCATGCCGGACGCAGCGGGCAACAGCACGGCGCTGATCATCGGCATCGGTTTCGGAGTCGCCATGATGGCTCTGGCTTGGTGGGCGCCGCGAACCGTAAATCTTTTGGCGCTCAACACCCTGGCCACCTTGACCGGGCTGAACGCCGTCTTTGACTTGTGGAGCCTGGTGGGCAAGGCAGACTCCGCCAGCGGCGAGATCCTGAATGACGCGGCCGCTTTCGCCAGCCAGGTCACGCCCCTGCTGTCGGCTTCCATGGTCGCTTTCATTTGGGCCGCCGTCGCCGTCGGCATGGTCGCTTTCTCCTTTTACGCCGGCTTGATCAAACAAGTGAGCGGCGAGATCAACGACGCCGTCAATGGCAACAGAGATTATCGCGAGCCGGCCAGCGCATAACCGCGCGCTCGCTGGCAATCAACGCAAGGACAAGCGAAAGGAAAAGCAGCAATGTTACGCGAATTCGTCGAGCGCAAGATCCGCCGCCAAATCGTGCGTCGGAGCCTGCTTATTTCTACACTGGCTTTCGCCGCGATCGTCGTGATATGGCATGCGGAGTCGCTGGCAGGCCTGGCGCATCCGCTGCGCATGTTCATCAACAACATCCACGGCGGGCTGACGGCACTGGCGATGCAACTTTCGGGCGGCGCCGTGGACAGCTTCACTTTGTCGCCGGCCGGCGGCTACACAATCAGCTTTGAAGGCGGGGCGGACGCGCTCACGATGTCGGCCGGCTATCTCGGCTCGGCGATGTTGGGCGCGGCGATGTTCTTTCTCGTCAACCGGGCGCCGCATTTGATCCGCCTGCTCTCCGCCGCGACCGGCCTGTTCACCGTCGCTTTCCTGACCCTCTTCATCCGTCCCGAATCGACCAGCGACATGCTCTCGATGGCGATCTGCTATGGCTTCGGCGCGCTGCTGGTCTTCCTCGGCTGGAGCGGCAAAGGCGACATCAACAAGCTGGGCTCGCTTAAATCGATCACCCAGGTGGTCATGACCATCGTCGCCCTGATGACCGGTTTGCACATCTTGCTGGATCTGCCGCATGTGCTTTCGGCGCCGGCCAGCCTGGAGACAGCCGCGCAGCTCACCATCACCAACCCGGTGGCTTATTTCGCCGAGACGGTCATGCCGAGCTTGACGGTCAACTCCATCGCTATCGCCTGGTCCGGCATCGCCATCGCGCTGATGGGCGTCGCCTTCTACTTTGGCATCACGCGGCAGCTGAAGCGCATCCCGAAGGATGACGATATCGTTTAGGAGCGCTGCACAGGCGCGTTTGCAATTTGCGGGGCGGGCCGCGGCTCGCCCTGTTTTCATGCGATTCGGGGAGGGCTCAGCGTTTGAATTGCGTCCCTTCCCATTCGGCGAAGAGCTGCTGCAGCTTCAGGCGCTGGTACTTGCCGGTTGAGGTTACGGGGATCTCCGAGCCGAAGATGGCGACTTTTGGCGCTTTCTCGAAAGTCAGGCAAGCGCGGCAATGCTCCAGGATCGCCGCTGCGTCGGTCCGCGCGCCCTCTTCCAGCACGATGTACGCGCCGACTTCCTCGCCATAATACTGGTTTGGGAAGCCGACCGCCAAGCCGACCTTGACTCCCTCGATCTGCAACAGCGCCTCTTCAATATCCAGCGGGCTGAATTTGACGCCGCCGCGATTGATGAGTTCTTTGATGCGGCCCGTGATAAAGAAGAAGGGGCGTCCCCTGTCGTCGCGCAGGAAGAAGCCCTCGTCGCCGCTGCGGAACCAGGCGAACTTAAAGGTCTCGGCATTGGCTTCCGGGCGCTTGAAGTAGCCCTGCATCACATTGTGACCGCGGATGCAGATTTCGCCGCGCTCGCCCGCTTCCAGCTGTCTTCCGCTGCCGTCGGCCGCGAAGATCGCCATCTCGTTGGGCTCCAGCGGGCAGCCGATGCTGGGGTAGCCATGATCCAGCAGCCAGCTTTGGTTCGCCGCCCAGGACAAGTCGATGGGCAGGAAGCAGGAGTAGCAAGTCGATTCGCTGAGTCCGTAGCCATGCAGAATCGTGAAGCCGAATAGCTGGCTGAATTCTTGCGCCAGGGCGACGGAGAGGGTGCCGGCGCCGCAGATGAAATGGCGAAAATGCGCCAGATCGCGCCGGTTGATCGCGCCGCCAAAAATGGTGTTGCCCGCCGCCCGTTCGCGCTCGCCATATTCGATCAGGAATTGCAGCAAGGTCGGCACGACGCTGACGGCATGCACATTTTCGCGGACGATGCGCTCCCAAAATCGCGAGGCGCTGAAGCGGCGGTTGAGCACGGTGGAGCCGCCGACAAGCAGCGGAATCATGATGGTCACGACGATGCCGTTGACATGGTGAATCGGCAAAACGCACATCATGCGCTGGTTGCCCGTGATCGCCTGCCACTGGCCGATGCCCTGGGCGTCCACCAGCAGATTGTATTGCGAAAGCACAACGCCTTTGGGCGCGCCGGTCGTACCGCTGGTGTAGACGAGCAGCGCTTCATCGTCGAGCCCGGCAGTCGCGTCGCCGCCGTCAACGAGGGGGATGTCGCTGGCTTTGGCGCCAGAGTCGTCGGCGAGGAAAGTCGTCGGCCGGTTCTTCAGCGCCGCTTGCAGGTGAATGTGCCTGCCGCTGGCGGGCTCGCCAACTTCGACCACCGTTTCGATATTGGGCGCGTCTTTGAGGATATTCTCCGCCCGATCCAGCAATTCGGCGCGCGCGAAGCAGACTTTCGCCTCGCTGTTGCGCAGGATGTAAGCGATGCGCCGGTCGTCTTCGGCGATGTTCTGGGGCGCGACAGCCGCGCCAACCAGCCAGCAGGCGAAGTAAATGATGACCGTGTCCAGGTGATTGTAGGCGATGACCGCGACGCGATCGCCCCGCCGGACGCCGAGGTCTTCGTGAAGAAAGTTGGCGCATTGATGGGCGCGGGCGCCAAATTCGGCGTAGGATAGCGCTTGGCGCGTCCCGTCTTCGTCGTAGAATATGAGGAAGGTCTTGTCCGGCGAGGCTTTGCAATGCAGCGACAGGGCATCGCGGATGTTGCGAAAAGGCGTCTTGTGGCGCGCTTGGGGCTGGCCGTCCTTGATCTGCGCCCGCTCTATCTTGGCTTGCGTCCGCGGGTCCAGTTCCTGCGCCATCCGTCATTCCTTCCGCGCTCTGCGGCACGGCGGTAAGTATAGCAAGATCAAGCGCGATTGATAACGAAAAGTTTGAGCCGGGTGGGGAGAATGCCTGGCTCGACAGTATAAATGCGGGGACGCGCCAAAAGCGAAAGCGAGAATGGATACAGTATGAGCGAACTCTGTGTGATTGGCAGCGGCTATGTCGGCCTCGTCACAGGCGCCTGCTTTGCCGATCTGGGCAACAATGTGGCACTGGTCGATATTGACGAGCGCAAGATTGACATGCTGCGGGCGGGGCAGATGCCCATCTTCGAGCCGGGCCTGGCGGAAATGGCGCAGCGCAACACCCAGGCGGGCCGGATGCGCTTCACCACTTCTTACGCCGAGGGTTTGGATGGCGCGGAATTCGTCTTCATCTGCGTCGGCACCCCGTCGGGCGTCGATGGCGAGGCGGATCTGCAGTATGTGCGCGCCGCCGCCCAGACTATCGCCGAGACGATGGACAAGCCCCTGGTCGTCATTAACAAGTCGACGGTGCCGGTGGGCACGGGTGATTGGACGCGTGAGATCATCGAGCGCAACCAGCCCCAGCCGATCGATTTCGCCGTCGTGTCTTGCCCGGAGTTCCTGCGCGAAGGCAGCGCCCTCGCCGATTTCATGCAGCCGGACCGCACCGTGCTCGGCTCCAGCGACCCCGCCGCCGCCGAGACGGTCGCCGAGCTCTACGCGCCGCTGGACGCGCCCATCGTCATCACCGATATCCGCACAGCCGAGATGATCAAGTACGCCTCCAACGCGTTCCTGGCGACCCGCATCAGCTTCATAAACGAAATCAGCATCATCTGCGAGCGCCTGGGCGCGGATGTCGAAGAGGTGGCGCGAGGCATGGGCTTCGATAAGCGGATCGGACCGCACTTCCTGCAGGCGGGCCTCGGCTTCGGCGGCTCCTGTTTCCCCAAAGATGTCAAAGCCCTGGCGAACATGGCGCAGACCCACGGCATGCACCCGCAGTTGCTCAACGCGGTAATGGAGATCAACGCTTTTCAGCGGCGGCAGATCACGCTCAAAGCCCGCGAGATGCTCGGCGGCAGCCTCAACGGCAAGACGGTCGCCATCCTGGGCTTGGCTTTCAAGCAGAACACCGACGACACCCGCGAGTCGCCTTCGCTGACCGTGGCGCGCTCGCTGCTCAACCAAGGCGCCGTCGTCCAGGCATACGATCCGGTGGCCATGGAAAACGCCCGGCGCGAGACCCCCGCCATCGTCGCCTGCGACAACGCCTACAGCGCGGCCAAGGACGCCGACGCCCTGCTCGTCTTAACGCCATGGAACGAGTTCAAACAGCTGGATATGCGCCGCGTCCGCGAATTGATGCGGCGCCCGGTCTTGATTGACGGCCGCAACATCTACAACCCGGAAGAATTGCGCGCGCTCGGCTTCCAATATCGCGGCGTGGGACGCGGCTACAATGGCGCCGGGCAAAACCCGAACGGCGGAGACTGAGGGCGGGCCGGCTGCCAGCTCGACAGGCGCGGGTCGACTGTAATTCGGGGATTGCCGCGCGTGACAGCTGCCCAGCCCGGCAACAGGTCAGGCATCCCGCTTGATAGCCAGCTGCGGCGCGCAAGCTCGCAAACGCGCAAGCACCTCCGCTTGCATTGGACATGGCGGCCGGCTTACCAGTAGTAGCGCTGCCCTTGCCTGCCCTCTTCGCGCTCGTCTACCAGCTGCTTGGTGGTCGCGTCCTCGGTGACTTCCGCGCCGAAAACATCCCACCAGATGCCGGAACGGGGCAAACGGCTGTAACGCTCAATCTGCGCCACGATCATGCAGGAGCGGCTTTCATCACGCGCCTCCAGCAGCGCCGCCCGCAGCGAGTCCTCGTCCGCCACATTCCAGGCGCGCAGCCCGATGCTCTCGGCGTTCTTGGCGTAGTCGATCTCGACGAAGTCGCCATCGTCCAGCTTGCCGGTGCCTTGGTCGCGGACGCGGAATTCGTTGCCGAGGCTGTGACCCACCAAAACTTTCTGGTGACCGTGAATCGATTGATAACCGTCATTCTGCAGCAAAATGACCGTGAGCTTGATATTTTCCTGGATCGCCGTCTTGAGCTCCATCGGGTGCATCATGTAATTGCCGTCGCCCAGGAAAACATAGACTTCGCCGGCGTCGGGTCGGGCCAAGCGCGCGCCAATCGCGCCCGGGATGTCGTAGCCCATGCAAGAATTGCCGAATTCCAGATGCAGAACGCGCCCGGCCGTCGCCTCGAATAGCTGGTGCAAATCGCCCGGGGCGGTGCCGGCCGCGCAGACCAGGGTGTCGCCCGCTGCCATGAATTCGTTCAGCGCGCCGATTACTTGGGCCTGGCTCATGCGCTCGTTTGCGCGCTGGACATAGACCGCGTCGCGTTTCTGCCGCAGCCAGGCCTGCCGATCGACGGCGACCGACTCGACATAGCCGCTGTTTGGTTTGACGCCAGCGCGCTTGCCAGCCGCGGTCAGCTTGCGCAGCGTGTCGCGGGCGTCGGCGACAATCGGCAGCGCGCCGAGTTTGTGGGCGTGCGCCCCACTGACATTGACGCTGACGAACTTGACTGCCGGGTTTTGCCAGGCGGAGTAGGAGCCGGTAGCGAAATCCGCCAGGCGCGTGCCAATGAGAAAGACCAGGTCGGCGTCGGTGGCGTATTTGCCCGAGAGAGGCGTGCCGGAATGGCCGCTGCCGCCAATGAGCAGGGGCGATTCTTCCCGCAGCGCGCCGCGGCCCGCATGCGTCTCGCCGACCGGGATGCCAAAGGCGTCGGAGAATTGACGCAGCTCGTTCCATGCTTTGGAATAATGGACGCCGCCGCCCGCCAAAATATAGGGCTTTTCGGCATTCTTGAGCAGCGCGACCGCTTCAGCCAGCCGGCGCTCGTCCGGTTGCCGGCGTTCGATGCGCCAGATTTTCTTGCGGAAGAAATTGACGGGATAATCAAAGGCGACGCTCTGGATGTCTTGCGGCAGCGCGATGGTCGCGGGTCCGGCGTCGACGGGGTCAGTCATCACGCGCATGGCTTCTGGCAGGGCGTAGAGAATCTGCTCCGGGCGGCTAATGCGGTCGAAGAACTGGCTGACGACGCGGAAGCAGTCGGTTACGCTCATGTCCAGCGAGACGGGATGCTCAATGTCTTGCAAGACCTGCCCCTGGAAGCGGGTGGCGTAATAATCCGACGGCAGCAGCAGCACAGGCAAGCGATTGATGTGGGCGGTGGCGGCGCCGGTGACCATGTTGGTCGCGCCCGGGCCGATGGATGTGGTGCAGGCGAAAGTCTGCGTCCGCAGTTGCGTTCGGGCAAAACCAGAGGCGGCATGCACCATAGACTGCTCGTTGGTCGGCTGATAATAGGGCAGCGCGTCGCCATATTCCCAGAGCGCCTGGCTCAAGCCGCTGACATTGCCGTGGCCGAAGATGCCCCAGATTGCGGGGATGAAGCGCCGCGCCTCGCCGTCATATTCCGTGTACTGCGACTGCAAGAACAAGATCAGCGCCTGCCCCATCGTCAGCCGCCGCGTTTCTTGCCGCGCAAATGGCTCGAACATCAAGTCACCGTCCTTCCTTGTCGCCCAATATGGAGTTCAACTGGCTGACAGCCCACGCCGCTCAGCCGTCCTCAATCACGGCCCGCTTCGCCAGCTCCGCCGCCATGCCAGTGTACTCAGCCGGACTCAGCTGCAGCAGCCGCGCTTTGTCGGCGGGCGGGATATCCAGCGCGCGCACGAACTCGAGGTATGTCTCGCGCGTGATCGCTTTGCCCCGGGTCAAAGCCTTCAGCCGCTCGTAGGCGTCGCTCCGCTGATGTTTGCGCAAGACAGTCTGGACCGCTTCGCCCAGGACTTCCCAGGCATCTTCCAGGTCGGCTTCCAGCGCGTCGCGGTCGACCGCGACTTTGTGAACGCCGCGCTCCGCCGATCGCAAAGCCAGGTAGCCGTGGGCGAGGCCCGCGCCAAAGTTGCGCAAAGCAGACGAATCGCTGAGGTCGCGTTGCATGCGCGAGATCGGCAGCGCGCCCGCCAAATGCCCGAGAACCGCATTGCTCATGCCCAGGTTGGCTTCCGCGTTCTCGAAGTCGATCGGGTTCACCTTGTGCGGCATGGTCGACGAGCCGGTCTCGCCCGCCACCGCCAGCTGCTGGAAATAGCCGAGGCCAATGTAGCTCCACATATCGCGGCAGAAATCCAGCAAGATCGTGTTGAAGCGCGCCAGCCCATGCGCCAGCTCCGCCAGATAATCGTGGGGCTCGATCTGGGTCGTCAGCGGATTCCAGCTCAAGCCCAGCCCCTCGACGAAACTTTGCGACAGCCGCCGCCAATCCATAGCGGGATACGCGACCAGATGCGCGTTATATGCCCCGACCGCGCCATTGAGCTTGCCCAGGTACTCCTGGTCCTGGATCCCCGAAAGCTGCCGCCGCAGCCGGACAAGGAAGACGGCCATCTCTTTGCCAAGGGTCGTCGGCGTGGCGGGCTGCCCATGAGTGCGCGCCAGCATGGAATGCCCGGCCGCCGAATCCGCCAGCGCGGCGATGCCAGCCAAGAGACTCGCCGCGGCGCCCTGCCAGACTTCGCGCATCGCGTCGCGAAACATCATGGCGTAAGCCAGATTGTTGATGTCGTCCGAGGTCAGGGCGAAGTGCGTCCAACTCGTGATGTCGCGCAGCGTGGTCCCGCCCAGGCGCTCGCGGATATAGTATTCCACCGCCTTGACATCGTGCCGGGTCTCCGCTTCGATTGCTTTGATTCGTCCGGCGGCTTCGTCATCAAAATCACGATGCAGGGCGAGCAAGAGCTCGGCTTCGCGATCCGTGAATCGCCGCAGTTCGGCGACGCCGTCGTGCCGCGACAATGCCAGCAGCCAGCGCGCCTCGACCAATATGCGATATTTGAAGAGCGCCCATTCCGAAAGATAGGGCTGCAAGGGCGCTGTCTTGGCGGCGTAACGCCCGTCCAGCGGCGAAATGGCGCGCAAACTCAAGCTGACCCGCCCAAGACTCGATCCGGCTACAAGAGCGCCATTGTACACCGAGCGGGCAGGTTTTTCCGCCCCGCGCCAAAACTCCACCTGCCGTCGGCCTTGGCTGGCGGGCATAATGAGGCCGGACGCGACGATATTTTCAGGAAGCGCCGATGCCAGCGACTTTGACATCAACTCCGCGAGCCGACGGCTACCGCATGCCAGCCGAATGGGAGCGGCAAGCCGGCTGCTGGATGCTCTGGCCGCAGCGGCGCGATACCTGGCGCGACGGCGGCAAGCCAGCCCAGCGCGCGTTCGCTGAGGCGGCGCGGCAGATCGCCCGCTTTCAGCCAGTGACCATGGGAGTCAACCCTGACCAGTTCGAGAACGCCCGCGCCATGCTGCCATCCCGGATTCGCGTTGTGGAGCTATCCAACAACGACGCCTGGATTCGCGACAGCGGCGCCACTTTTGTCGTGAATGATCGCGGCGGGGTCCGCGGCGTCGACTGGCGCTTCAACGCTTGGGGCGGCTTGCAGAAAGGGATGTATTTCCCCTGGGACAAAGACGATTTGGTGGCGCTTAAGATGCTCGAAATCGAAGGGCGCGAGCGTTACCGGGCGCCCTTGGTGCTGGAAGGCGGCTCGATCCACGTCGATGGCCAGGGCACGCTCCTGACCACCGAGCAATGCCTGCTGCAGCCGAACCGCAACCCCGAGCTGTCTCGCGGCGAAATCGAGGGCTTGCTCGCTGAATACCTGAATATCGAAAAGATCATCTGGCTGCCCCGCGGCGTCTATGAAGACGAGACCGACGGGCATGTGGACAATCTCTGCTGTTTCACCGAGCCGGGCGTCGTCGCCTTGACCTGGACCGACGACCAAGCCGACCCGCAATACGAGCGCTCGCGCGAAGCCTGCGAGATTTTGCGCTCGGCGAAAGACGCCCGCGGCCGCGCCCTGGAAACGCACAAGATTCATCAGCCGGAGCCGATGACGATGACGCGGGAAGAAGCCGACGGTCTCGATGTCGTGGACAGCGCCTTCAGCCGGCCCCAGGGCGAGCGCCTGGCAGGCTCCTACATCAATTTCTACATCGCCAACGGCCTCATCATCATGCCCAAATTCGGCGACAGGCAGGACGAGGCAGCCCAGCGGGCGCTGGCGGCGCTCTTCCCAAGGCGCGAGATTGTGGCCGTCGAAGCGCGGGAGATTCTGCTGGGCGGCGGCAACATCCATTGCATCACGCAGCAGCAGCCAGCTGGCTGAAGCGAAAGCCGAAAGCGAGAGCCGATGTCCGAATATGTCACGGTGGAGGCGGAGCCGGGCGACGCGCCGGATACCATGGAGCTCTACATCAACCAGCGGCTGACGGAAGCGGAGGCGGAGGTCTACCGCGATCCCGGCGAAGGCAACCACGGCTCGCCCATCGCGCAGATGCTCTTCGCAGCCGTCGACGGCATCGCCGCCCTCACGATAGAAAGCGACCGCCTCATCGTCCAGCGCGAGCGGGACCAGCCCTGGGAAGCCATCATCGATGAGATCCGCGACGCCCTGCGCGACTGGTTTCTCTAAACTTTGGTCGCCGGCCCCGCTTCAAGCGCCGCCGCCTTCGCTTGCTTGCCCGCCGCCGGGCTCGGCTGGTCTGGGCGCGCCGACTTGCTTGAACATCGCGTCGACTTGCCCGCCATCGCCCGATTCCAGCACGGAGAGCATCTCGCCGGACGACATCTTGCGATAATCGCGCTCGGCTCGCGGAGTCGACACTGCCGAGATCAGCCGCGCCAAATCCAGCGAGCCGCATTCGGGGCAGGCTGGCGTCGCCTCGTCAAAGTCCGCATAGCGCGCGTAGACCAGGCTGAAACGCTGGCTGCATTCCTCGCAGCGATAGTCGTATTTCGGCATCAGCCGCGGCTCGGGCCGGATTGCGAGGCGCGCCGGCGCAGCGCTTCGGTCTGCCCCATGTCCGGGTTCCATTCGTCCAGCAGGGCGTCCCCCTGGCGCGTGGCGATCCAGCCGCCGAGATCGCGGGCGATGCGCTCCAACACGCGTGGCTGGGCCCAGGTAGCGGCGTCAACTTGCACGGCGACGGCGCCGGCCTCGATGTAATCGCGGGCGTCTTGCGGGTTGTGGATGCCACCGCAGCCGATAATCGGGACCTCGCCTGGCAGCTCGCGCCGCAGCCTTCCCACCAAGCGTAGAATCATCGGCTTGAGCAAGGGACCGTAGACGCGGCCGCTGACGAGCTTGCCGCTTTCGGCGTCTCTGGCCGTGCCGCGCGGGGCGGAAGTCATCACCAGCGCGTCGGCGCCGGCCTCCGCTACAGGCAGCGCCAGCGACTCGCATTCGTAAAAGGGCAAGCGCGCCAGCAAGGGCTTTTCGCTTTTCGCCGCCTCCGCCACCAGCTGGGTCGCCGCGCGCGCGCCGATGCCGTCGTCCAGGCCCAGCTCCAGAGCGTCGATTTCATCGACTTCGTCCAGCAGCCGGACCGCTTCTCGCAGCCGGGGGACAGTGCTGCCAGCCAGGTGCAAGATGACGGGGATGCCGAGCGTCGCCCAGCGGCGGCGATATTTGCGGATGACAGACTTCAAGCCGGGATTGGGCAGACCCGTGTGCACGAGGATGCCCGCGTCCAGGGGCACGAGGCGCGGTCCGGCGGCGGGCCGCCAGGGCTCGACCGTGACTGGATTGGTCACCAGCGCGCCCAGCTTTCCCAGGTCGACCAGGGACTTGTAGCGGTCGCCGAAACCCAGCGTGCCCGCGGCCGGCATGACCGGCGTCTCGACGCGCAGCGGGTTCTTGCCGGATCCTGTGATTTCGAGCGCCACAATACCTCGTCCGGGCTAGGGCAAGCGCATCGCGGTCATGTCAAAGGCGGGTCCATCCAGGCATTGCAGCTTTTGCGCGCCGCGCAATTGCAGCATGCAGACATGGCACGCGCCCACGCCACAGGGCATCGGCCGCTGCGCGACCGCGAAGAGAAAGTTCGCCGGGATCTCGTGCAGGCGTTCGCGCGCCAGGCTCATGATCTGGCTCAAGGCTTCGTCGGCGCCGGCCTGCCGCGTCAAGACGAAAGCTTGATCCGCCCAGCCCCAGGTCATCACCATGTCTTGCCAGCTCAGGTCGTCCTCCGCCAAGACGATCTCGAGTTCTTCGGGCAGATGCGACGCATCGTAAGCGCGTGCCGAGGCCATCAACACCAGGGTCACGCTCACGCCGCGAGCGAGCAAAGCCGGCAGCATCAGCAGCAGCGGCGCCGGCGCGGCGTCGTGCGCGATGAGCAGCATGTTGCGCAGCTTGGGGTGGAAGCGAAAAGGCTGCCCGACCGGACCCAAGACGCTCAACAGCTGCCCCGGCGCGTAACTGGCGCGGGCGTCGCGCTCGACTGACAAAATCTTGCCGGCCCGACTCTCCACCGGGTGCCAGAGCTCGCGCAAATAAGGATGCCAGCAAGCCTCGTCGTAATCTTTTTCGATGCGGCGCACGAGCAGGGCTTGCCCCGGCAAGATCGCGGCCAGGGACGGCTCGACCGCCAGCTCCAGGCGTTGCTGCCCGCGGCTGACGCGTCGGATTCGCTCGATGTAGGCCCGGCTCTCGTTCACGCTCGCGGCTCCGCCCCTTGGCCTTACCCTCTCGCCTCCAGCGCTAGTATACGCGATAGCGGCTTTGCCCGTCGCCGATTTGCGGCGCAGTGTCATGGCTGGTCCGCGAACTGATAGAGCTCGAATGGAATCTCGCCGGCATCCGCCAGGTGCGCCGCCAGCTGGAAGCGGGGGTCGCTCTCCTCGCCCAGGTACAAACGGTCCAGGGCGAGCCGGTCCGCTGGCATGAGCATGTAATCGATGGCGTAGCGCCGGGCGAGCTCCAGCGTATCTTCACGGCTGGCCAGCGGCGTCATGATGGACGCGTAGCCATAGACGCTCATCACGAAGGGATCCTGCGACATGAGCCGGATCTCGCCGTCGCCAGTGCGGTCGGGCAGCTCTGCCAGCGCGTCGACCAAGACCTGAATGCTCCCATAATAGGCGTCGGCGCGGAGGGCGTCGCGCTTGACCGAGTCGTAACTCCCCCAGCCAAGCCAAAGCAGCGACGCGCCAATGAATATCCAGCGCAGCACAGGCCGGCGGACGATCTTGCTCAAGGCCCAAATGCCGAGCGGGATAAACAGGGGCGCGCCACTCAAGAAAGCTTTCTCGAAGCTGCCGCTCTGGGCGTAAACCGGTGCCAGGATCGGATAAGCCACGAGAATGCCGGCGGTCCAGATCAAGGCGGGCGACGCGGTAAACAGCTTCCGCCAATCGCCTTGCTTGACCAGCAGGAGGCAGCCGGCCGGCGCCAGGATCGCCAGCGGAAAATCCAGCGATGCCAGCATCTGCTTGCATGCGGCAAGCAATTCAAAGAGCCGCTTGGCGAGGAGATCCGACCAAGAATGGCGCTCCAGCAGAGACGCCAGACTCAGCTCCGTGCCATAGATGTAGGGCTCGACGGGCGACATCAGCCAGGGCATCTGGCCAATCTGCGAAGTGCTGAGCGCGCCCAGCTCGCTCCAGTTGCGCAGCAGCCAAGGCGCGACCGTCAGCGCAAACATGGCAAACGCGCGGAGGGCGCCGCTCCTCAAATTCGCGACCGCGCCCATTCGTCGCGCCAAGACGAAGTACAGGCATAGCATGGGCAAGAGAAGAATCGAGTCGTTGCGCGTCATGTAGGCCAAGCCAAAGAGCAGGCCGCAAAGCGCGAAGTAGCGTTGCCGCCCGCTGAAGACCGCGTGATTCAGACAGAGCGCGCCAGCGGCGACGAGCGCCATGTTGAGAATCGTCGTGTCCGTCCGCAGCGAATTCCAGACGATATCCGGCAGCGCAGCCGCCAGCGCCGCCGCCATCAGCGCTTCACCACTTGGCAGACGCAACTGCCGGGCAAAGGCGTAGACCAAGGCTGGGACCGCCGAACCGACCAGGACGAAGAGCGCCACCGCCGCCTGAAACGACGCGCCGCCGACTTTGATGCCAGCGGCCGCCGCCAGGCCCGCCAGCGGCATCCAGTGATCGATTGCATGGGGGATCTGCTCCGGCAAGCGGGCGTAATGCCAGAGATAATCGATGGTGAAGCCTTGGCCCTGCGCCAGCCGCCGACCCAGATTGAAATAATGCGCCGGGTCGTGCAGGCCTGGTTTTTGCATCAGCGGCAGGAGCGTGAGACGGAACAGCAGCGCCGCGGCGACGATCGCCAACAGGGCCAGATCCGCCGAGCGCTTCTTAGGGCTCATACAGCCAGCCAACCTTGTGCTTTGACCCGCTCAATACTACCATTCAGGCGGCTGGCATCCTAGTTCTTGATGAGGTCGCAATGGCCGCTGGCGCGCGGCGCGGGCTTTGGCTGCTCCTTCTCCTGGGTTTGGCGCTGCGCCTGGCATACGCCCTCCCCCAGCCGACGCTCAGCCAATACTTCCATGCCGGCGGCGGCGACGCAGGCTGGTATCTGGCGAATGGCTGGGGTTTGCTCAGCGGCCAGGAACATGGTTCCATCCGCGGCATACCATTTTATAGCTCGGTCATTCCAACGCCCCCGCTCTACCTCCTGTTCACCGGGCTCGTCCAGCAAGTTTTTCCCGATCACGAAACCATCCTCGCGATTCGCGCGCTGCAATGCCTGGCGTCGATCGCCACCGCCTGGATTGCCGGCCGGCTTGGCGCCCTCGTCAGTGGCGACGAGCGCGTCGGCGTGCTGGCGGCGGGTCTGGCGGCGCTGCATCCCGCGCTGATCGTCGATCCAGCCCATATCGCCACCGAAACGCTCTATATCTTCTTCATCGCGCTTAGCCTCTGGCTCTATGCGGAAAGCGCCGTCGCGGCGACTGAACTGGGACGGAGCTGGCTCAAGCCCGGTCATGCGCTGTCGCTGTCGGCGGCCGCCCTGGCTTTGGCGACATTGACGCGGGCTGTGGCGGCCTTGTTCCCGCTTGCGATCGCCTTGCATCTCTTCATATTGAGCCGGCGCGGTCTCGTCGCAAGCTGGAAGCGCAAATGGCTGCTCTTTATCGCCGTGTTCGCGCTCGTCGTCTCTGCCTGGACCCTGCACAACCTGCTCTTGTGGGGGCGGCTCGTGCTCGTCAGCGATCAGTTCGTGCCGGCCCTCTGGCGGGGCGTCGAAAGCCAAGACGGCTCGCCACAAGAAAACGACGCCATCTTGCTGGGCGGGGCGCAGCCGCCAAAACCGGAAGGCTGTCTGGTGGATTGCAAATACCATCATCCGACCGAGCTCTATCTGAACCGGATTCGTCAGCTCGCCGGCGCGGATCTCGGCGGGATTCTCGCGCGCCGGGTCACCGAACTGGCGCACTCGCTGCTGCAGCCGCATGGCACGACGCACTTCGGCGACGAGTCTGTGAGGGAGGCGGCTCTCCGCTGGCTGGGAGACGACCGCAGCGTCGCCGGCCTGGGGAGGCTGCTCAACATTGAAGGCTTCTTCATCAAGCTCCTCACCTGGGTATTCCATTACGCCGCCCTGGTCTTTGGAGTAATGGGCATTTTCTTGTCGCGCCCACGCTGGGCAGTGGCGCTGCCCATTGCGAGTTTCGCGCTCTACACGCTCTTGGCGCACTTGGTATTGCTTTCCCTGCCGCGCTACATTTTCCCGATAGAAGTCTTTATGCTCGCATTTGCCGCTGTCGCCCTCGTTGACCTGGCGGACAAGTGGCGAGCGAAACGCGGCTGAAGCGGCCGCTGGATGGGAGAAGCATGAAAATCTACACGCGGACCGGCGACTCTGGCGAGACATCGCTCTTCGCCGGCGGGCGCGCCCCCAAACATCACATGCGCGTCGAAGCCTATGGCACGGTCGACGAGCTCAACTCCTCGCTCGGCCTCGCTCGCGCGGCAGAACCCAGCCCTCAAGCCGACCAGTGGCTGGCCAAGGCGCAGAGCCAGCTATTCCGGCTGGGCGCGGATCTGGCGACGCCGCTGGATGCAAAGACGCAATGGATCAAGCGCCTCGTCGCCGAAGAAGTCCTCTGGCTGGAAGAGTCCATCGACCAGATGACGGCCGAGCTGCCGCCGCTGAAGAATTTCATCTTGCCCGGCGGGAGGCCGATCGCCGCTCAGTTGCAAGTCGCCCGCGCTGTCTGTCGCCGCGCCGAGCGCCGCTGCGTCGAGCTGGCAGAAGCCGAAGCCGTCAACGAGCAGGCTCTCGTCTATCTGAACCGCATGTCGGATTGGCTCTTTACCCTGGCGCGCTATGAGAATTGGCTGGCAGGCGTCGAGGAAGAGAAATGGACGGGGACATGAAAGCGCCGCATTCAAAACGCGAGGTGCCGGAGGTGGGAGTCGAACCCACACACCCGAAGGTACACGAGTTTGAGTCGTGCGCGTCTGCCAATTCCGCCACTCCGGCCGCTGCCGCGCCAGTCTAGGGCGGCGTCGCGAATATGTCAATGCCCGTGCCTCGCGCCAGGCGCCGCGGAAAAGCCGCGCGATGACCCGCGTCGCCAAATTCTGCGCCATTTGCGGCGGAGGCTTGGAGCGACGCCCGCTTTCGGGCAGAATCCGGCCCTATTGCCCGGCTTGCCGACAGCCGGTGTACTTCGACCCCAAAGTCGCCGTCGTCGTCTTCATCGCCCGCGGCGACAAGGTCCTGCTCATCCAGCGCGCCGTGGATCCCGGCAAAGGCAAGTGGGCGCTGCCGGCCGGTTTCGTCGATCATGACGAAGCGCCGGAAGCGGCCGCCATCCGCGAAACCAGGGAAGAAACCGGCTTGACTGCGCGCGTCCGAAAATTGCTGGCGGTCTTCCCCAAACGCGATCAGGGCCTGGCGGATATCGTCATCGCATACAGCGCGGACGTGGTCGCCGGCGATTTACAGGCGGGCGACGACGCGGCCGCGGCGCGCTGGTTCCAGCGGGGAAACCTGCCGCCGCTGGTCTTCTATCCGTCGATCACATTGACCCGCTTGTGGGCGCGGGGCGAGCTGGAGCTCTAGGGCGCGGGCGCTCCGCCGTCGCTCTTGGGCGCGGCGCCGATCAGGCGCATCAGCCGCGACGCGATCTGCAGCAGATAGCTGTAGACGATCGAGGCGCTGACGCGGGTGGCGTTGCGGCCATCGTCCAGCGAGCGGTATATCGAGCGCGCCGCCTTGAATTGCCGCCGGGCGCTGTCAAAGTCCCACTGCGATTGATGCGCCGCGCCGAGAGCGTACAAATAACGCGCCTCGTAGCCGGGGTTGGCGATTTCGCGCGCGGCATCAGCCGCTTGCCCGTAATGCGCCAGGGCGACCGCTGGCTTGCCGTTCAGCTCTTGCCATTGCCCGAGCATGCCCAAACTGTACATTTCGTAGGGCTTGTGCCGCACATCCTGCGAGAGCGCCAGCATCTGATCGAGGTAGAGCCGCGCCGCCTCCATGTCTTGCGCGTCCAGCAAGGTCATCGCCAGGCTGTACAGGCGCATGAACTCGTGGAAGACCGCCTCCATGCCCCGCGCCACTTCCAGTGCCGTCAGCTGCTGCTCAATGCCTTTTTCGAAACTGTCGCCGCGCTGCGCCAGGACGATGCCCTGCTGCCCGATGATCACGCTTTCCAGCAGACGATCCTGGCAGCTTTGCGCCTTGCGCAGGGCAACGAGCAAGCCGTCGTTCGCCTTGTCGTACTGCCCCTGGCGGATGAAGGCGTTGGACAGCAGCAAAATGGCGCGCGCTTCCATCTGCGGGTCGCGCAGGTCGCGGGCGATGTCGATGACTTTCCAGGCGTGCTTGCTGGAATCGGCGGGGCTGGGCGCGATCTCGCCCAAGCCAAGCAGCGACTTGCCGTAGCGCCGCATGTCGCCGGCTTCAAATGCCTGGTCGACGGCGCCGCGATAGTCCTCTTCGGCTTCTGCGGATTGCAAGTAGCCTTCACGGGCGATGCGGGCGCGCAGGTTCAAGGCGTCGATGTGCAAGCCGATGGAACGCGTCAGCTTCGTCCCGTCCAGAGCTTGATTGACATAATCGCGGGCGAAGCCGAAATTGCCCAGCGAACACTGCGCCCCAGCCAAGCCCAGCAAGGCGATGATCTCGACCGTGTGATGGTTTGCGCGGCGCGCCATCGTCAGCTCGACATGGCAGCGATCGACAACATCATTGAAGCCGCCGGCCTTCATCAACTCCGCAATGTCATAACGCAGGCTGTCGGTCTTGGTCGGCATGGGCGCTGGCCTCGGTTTGTCACCGTCTGCTCATAGTATACGCGATCCGCGATGATTCGGCGCGGACCGCTCAAGAGTGGCGTCGATTGATCCGGAGCAAACCTCGAATTGCGCGAGCGAGCGCTTGCGACATTGCCATGGAGGCCGGCGGCAGGCACAGCGTCAGCAGCGCGTACAGCCGCCTTTGGGGCGCCTCCGGCGGGAAGAGCGCGGCTGCCGAATGGAAGTGCGACCGCGCCAGAGTCCGCTGGCCCGCCCGCCACAGCGCCAGCGCGTAGACATGATGGCGCGCCGCTTCCAGCCGGTCATAATCAGCCGCCGTCATGCAGCGCTCCCCGCCATAAGCGCGGGCCCGCTGAATCGTTTTCAGCCGTCCCAGCGCGCCATAGAGCTTGTGATCGGAGATCATGTCGCCGTGCGCTCGGCGTCGCACCAAGGGCTGGTCGATGCCGACAAAGCGAAAGCGCGCCGCCAGCCGCAACAGCAGATCCCAATCTTCGGCGCTGCGGAATTCCGGGTCATCCGCGAAGCCGCCCACCGCCCGAAGCGCCGCCGTCTTGTACATGCTGGCGCTCAAAAGGATGTGGCAGCCGGTCTGCCGCAGCATCTCGCAGAAGATCTCGTCGCCGTAACGCGCGAAGGCGGGCGTCGGCAGCGGGCTCGCGCCGTCGCTGGCCACTTGCTGAAAGTGCGTGTAGACGACGGCGACATCGGGCTCTCGGCGGAAGACATCGAGGCAGATCTCGATCTTGCGCGGCAGCAGCTGATCGTCGGCATCGAGGAAGTGGATGAACTCGCCCCGGGCCGCGGCGATGCCGGTGTTGCGCGCGATGCCAGGTCCCTGATTGCGCTGATAGATGTAACGGATCGCGCTGCCGTAAGCCCGGCGCAAGAGGCGCTCCGTGTCGTCATCGCCGCCGTCGTCGACCACGATGATCTCGCGCTTTGGGTGCGTCTGCGCCAGGCAGCTATCCACCGCATCGCCCAGGAAGCGCGCGCGATTGTAAGTCGGGATGATGACGCTAACAAGCGGCTCGCTATCCATTAGTAGTACCTGCCCCGCATTGCTAGCGGATTGTGGGCTCGCCGTCGATCACGCCAGCCAGCCAGCCGACCGTGTCTCGCGAAGTTTGCGCTCGCAGCCAGCGATAGCCCTCATTCAAATGCGGACCCGCGATGATGGCGACATAATCGCCCTGGCGCAGCTGCTCCAGAATCGCGCTGTCAGTCGTCGGCTGCGTCCGCACATTCAAGATCGGCACGGCAACGCGCAGCTGCTGGCCCGGAGCATAGCCGCTGCCCCGGATGACCGCTTCTGGAAGCGCCGCGGCCTCAGAATCGCGCAACTGTAGATTGTTCAGCGAGCTGGTGACATCGCTGATCGCCCCATTGGGGACGGACACCGCATATTGACGGCCCTGGGTCGCCACGAGCGCATGGCTGTAGTCGGGGAACCAGCGAATGTCATCCGGCGCCGCCCCGCCAATGAAGTCTGAGCGCTGCCTGCCCTCGCCATCGTAGAGCGCAACCGGTCCGCTGCCCGGCGCTCCGGGCCGCCCAAAGGCGAAATGGCCGCCGCCGGGATGCCGCACCGCGTTCCGCAGCCAGAGCCCCCGCTCCGAGCCATCGAGAATCTCGTTTTTGCCGCTGAAGTCGGGGGCGACCTCGCTGATGATCACTCTGCCGCTCGGATCGCGCCCGCTGAGCACAATAGCTTCTCCATTGGAACTGTAGTGGCCATAATCGTAGAACTTGAAATCGGGCGGATTGTTGGCTTGCCCCGGATCGCGCCGCGCGTTGATGATGGCGACGGCGTTGCGCCCCTTCGCCGGCAGCTCGAAAGTCAGCAGCAACTGAGGACTCTCCCAGACTGGCGACCATTCCACAGCTATCGTCTTCCAATGGTACACGCCATTGCTCGGGCGTCGGACAATATGGCAGGGACCGCTATTCGAGGTCGGGCAATCCCGCGCCAGCTGAAACACCGCGCCGTGAGTCGGGTCGATTTCCGGCTGCCAATAATAGACGCCAGCGCTTCTGTCGTCCGTGCCCGGCGGCGGATCAATGCGGAAGCTCAGCTTTTGCCCGTCGCTCGACCAATCCAGCTCCATGATGCGGTTTTTGTTCACCTCGATTGAGCTCACCTGGAAGCCCACATGCCAGGGCGAGTAGGTCATGACCGCCTCATGCGCCGCGCCAATGGGACGATAGCGCAGCATGCCCGTGTGGTCCGTGCGCGCCCAGCTGTCGGGGTTATGCGGGTTGGGCACGAAGAGCCGCGTGCCGCCGCTCAGCGAAACCCCGCCGAATGTGAAGGCATGCCCCGGACCGATTGTGAATGTCGCCACCGACGCGCCGCTCGTCGTGTAGATGACCGGCTGCGAGACTGGCGCCGCGATTGGCTCGCGCAGCAGATCCTGCCGCACGGCCACGGTGGATTGCACGCGCGTTGCAGTGGATGTCGGCGCTTGCGTTTGCGCGGCGGGCTGTCTCTGCGGTCCTGAAGGCGGCGGCCTGCTCTGGGAGTCCCGATCGACATCGGGCGTCGCAGTGGCGATCGGCGCGGTATCTCCGCCCGGTGGCTCGATCGCGCGGGTGGGCGGCAGAGTCGGCGCGGGCGTCCAGGTCACCGGCAGCGTTGGGCGTGGCGGCGGCGTCGCCAGCAATTCTTGCACTTCGGCATACTCGAGCGTGGGCAAGACGGTCAAGGTCGGCAGGTAGCGCTCCCCCGGAATCGGCGTCAAGGCGGGCGTGTATGTCGGCAAGGTGGCGGGTCGACCGTGGCCGACGCGATTGCAGGGCGCTCCGGCAGCGGCGAAACCGGCGGCGCGTCAACTGGACTCGGCTGGATGGACGCGGTCGCAGTCGCGGTCGGCGCATTCGTGGCCGCTGGCGTGGCGGCGACCGTCGAGGTTAGCGTGGCAGTGTCCGACGGCCTGGGCGCTTCGGTTGCGGCTGGCACTGCGGCGCCCGTCGGCGTGTGCGTGATCGTCGCCGTTACGGTGGCCGTCGCGGTGGGCTCTTCTGTGGCAGTCGCCGTCGGCTCTTCAGTGGCGGCCGCCGTCGGCACATCTGTGGCAGTCGCAGTCGGCACTTCTGTGGCGGTCGCGGTGGGCGAGGCAGTGGCAGTCGCCGTCGGCACTTCTGTGGCGGTCGCCGTCGGCACTTCTGTGGCAGTCGCGGTTGGCTTATCAGTGGCAGTCGCAGTCGGCACTTCTGTGGCAGTCGCGGTTGGCTCATCAGTGGCAGTCGCGGTTGGCTCTGCAGTGGCAGTCGCCGTCGGCTCTTCAGTGGCAGTGGCAGTGTCCGTCGCGGTTGCAGTGGCTGTGTCCGTCGGCGTCACAGTGGCTGTGTCCGTCGCCGTTGGCGTGTCCGTCGCGGTTGGGGTGTCCGTCGGCGTCGCAGTGGCAGTGTCCGTCGCGGTTGCAGTGGCAGTGTCCGTCGGCGTCACAGTGGCAGTGTCCGTCGCGGTTGCAGTGGCTGTGTCCGTCGGCGTCACAGTGGCAGTGTCCGTCGCGGTTGGGGTGTCCGTCGGCGTGGCAGTGGCAGTGTCCGTCGGCGTGGCAGTGGCAGTGTCCGTCGGCGTCGCAGTGGCTGTGTTCGTCGCGGTTGCAGTGGCAGTGTCCGTCGCGGTTGGCGAAGCAGTGTCCGTCGGCGTCGCAGTGGCAGTGTCCGTCGCGGTTGCAGTGGCTGTGTCCGTCGCGGTTGGCGAAGCAGTATCCGTCGGCGTGGCAGTGGCAGTGTCCGTCGCGGTTGGCGAAGCAGTGTCCGTCGGCGTCACAGTTGCAGTGTCCGTCGGCGTGGCAGTGGCAGTGTCCGTCGCGGTTGGCGAATCAGTGTCCGTCGGCGTCGCAGTGGCAGTGTCGGTCGGCGTGGCAGTGGCAGTGTCCGTCGGCGTCGCAGTGGCAGTGTCCGTCGCGGTTGCAGTGGCTGTGTCCGTCGGCGTCACAGTGGCAGTGTCCGTCGCGGTTGGCGTGTCCGTCGGCGTCGGCGAAGCAGTATCCGTCGGCATGGCAGTGGCAGTGTCCGTCGCGGTTGGCGAAGCAGTGGCAGTGTCCGTCGGCGAAGCAGTGGCAGTGTCCGTCGGCGTGGCAGTGGTAGTGTCCGTCGCGGTTGGCGTGTCCGTCGGCGTGGCAGTGGCAGTGTCCGTCGGCGTGGCAGTGGCAGTGTCCGTCGGCGTGGCAGTGGCAGTGTCCGTCGGCGTCGCAGTGGCAGTGTCCGTCGCGGTGGGCGAAGCAGTGGCAGTGTCCGTCGGCGAAGCAGTGGCAGTGTCCGTCGGCGTGGCAGTGGCAGTGTCCGTCGCGGTGGGCGAAGCAGTGTCTGTCGGCGTCGCAGTGGCAGTGTCCGTCGGCGTGGCAGTGGCAGTGTCCGTCGGCGAAGCAGTGGCAGTGTCCGTCGCGGTTGGCGAAGCAGTGTCCGTCGGCGTGGCAGTGGCAGTGTTCGTCACACTGGCTGTGTCCGTCGCGGTCGCCGTCTCCGTCGCGGTCGGTGCTTCAGGGCTTGCCGTCGCTGTCAGCGGCGTCGCATCCGGCGTACGCGTCTCGATAGGCGCCAAGGTGAGCGTCACCTCGGGGCGGCGCAGGTTGCAGGCGCTCACGACCAGCGCCACCAGCAACCATGCCAGAGCCTTGCGATCGCGCACATGCAACTCCGCTGCGGCAGTTTTCTCGCACCACTGGCATTATAGCAGGCGCGCGCAGGCACGACGGCGGGCAGGGCAACTCACGGAGGCGAGCCAAGAGACCGCGCGGGCGATGCGCCGGGCGAGTCTCGATTGGGCTGCCGCCTCAGGTCTGGAGCAAGCGCTCCAATTCGGCGGCGACTTGCAGTTCGTCGAGCAGGCCAAACCAGCGACTTGCGATGGCGCCGTCGCCGTCAACGATCAGATACTGGGCTTGGGCGGTGATGCCCAGCTGGCTGCGCCTCGCGTCATGCGCGGGATCATCGTAGTCCAGGACGACAAACTCGATCCGTCCGGCAAAGCTCTCTTGCAGTCCGCTCACGGCGGGCTGATTGCGGCGGCAGGTCGGTCACCAAGAAGCGTAGGACTCGTAGAAGATCAGGCTGGGCGCGGCCGGCTGGGCTGCCTCGTCGGGCGCTTTCGCGGGGTGGGCGGCCTCCCCGGCGAAGAGCGTGCGCAGGGCGGCGCAACCGCTGAGCGCCACCGCGGCCAGCAGCAGCAGGGCGAATAGATTCCGTGGCTTTTTCATGCGCTCTCCTTGACCGAACATTTTTCAACAGCAATCGCGACAGGCCTGGCGCGCGGCAGCCGAGGGCAAAGCCGATCGCGGCTCACAAGCGAGCCGCCTGGGTCAAGCTGGCTGCGAAATCCAGCTCGGCTTGGCGGCGGTTGTAACTCAAGGGCGGGCTGGGGGCATGGGCGTCGTAATGCGCCACCAAGTCCGCCAGGCACTCGCGCAAGGGCGTATAGCGGATGCCCAGCTCCGCCTTGCTGCGGCTGTTATCCAGCGCGCTCATCCAGCGTTCGCTGAAGGGCGCGCAATCGGGCAAGAACCCGTTCGCCACCAAGTCGCTCCGCTTCACTTGAATGCTGGACGGGGTGCAGCCCATGATCTCCGCCAGCGTCTCCAGGAAGCTCGCGTGACTCGGGTGCTCGTCCTGGGCGATATTGTAGGCCATGCCCTTGCCCGCGTCCGTTTCGATCAAGCGCCTGATCGCCCGCACCACATCCAGGGCATGGACATGATTCAAGGCGAAATCCGGCGAGTCCGGCGCCAAAATCGGCCCGCCGTCGCGCAGCCGCAAGTAATAATTCAGCAGCCGATTGTATGGGTCGCGGGCGCTGTTGACCATCGGCAAGCGCAGAATCGTATGCGGGAAACCGCTATGGGCGAACTCCGCCGCCAGCAGATCTTCCGCCTCGCGCTTGCCCATGCCATAGCGCCACTCTTCATAATCGTACGAGTTTGAATTGGGCGCGGGCATCAGATTTCCGGCGTAGTCTTCTTCGCGGAAGGGCCGGCGCAGACCCTCGCGCACAAGGTAGACCTGCCCGCTGCTGAGCATGATGTAGCGGTCGACATTGTCGCGAAAGAGCTCGATGATCGCGCTCGCCTCGTGGCCGTGGTACAAGACGAAATCGATCACGACATCAAAGGACTTGGCCAACAGGGCGCGCCGCATCTGCCGCTCGTCGCCGCGATCCACATGCAGGCGGTGGATGCCGCCGGGCAGATCCTCCTTGGTGATGCCGCGGTTGAGCAGGGTCAAGTCGTAACCCGCCTCCGCCAGGGATCGCGACAGGTAATAGCCCATGTTGCGCGTGCCGCCGATGATGAGAATGCGTTTCGTCATCCTGCGTCGTCCTGTCCAGCGCGGCGCTTCCAAGGTTATTGTAACAGGCGACGGCGCCTGCGGGCGGCGACGCGCGGGATTTCGTATATTTCGCCCAGACCGCCCGCCTTCATTCGGTCTTGAATCGGGCGGGCGCGACAGTATAATGCGCGGACGTCAGCGCGATCGCAGCGGCCCTGTAGCTCAATTGGCAGAGCAAGCGACTCTTAATCGTTAGGTTGGAGGTTCGAGTCCTCCCAGGGTCACAAGGGCGTCCGCCGCGGGCGCTCTTTTGCGTCGGGCGGGCGCGGCTCAGCCGATTGCCCGTTTGAGCGCGTCCATGTAGCCCTGCCGCATTTGCTGGCTGACGGCTGCTAGCGGCACAAATGTCTCGCCGCCGTGAAACATGCCGGGGATGACCTGCAGCTCGGTCGGCACGCCAGCCGCCATGAGCCGCTGCGCGTAATCAATGTCTTCGTCGCGGAACAGGTCTTCCGTCCCGACGATGACATATGCCGGCGGCAGCCCGCTCAAGTCTTCCGCGCGGGCGGGAGCGGCGTAGGGCGATACTGATTCGCTGCCGCGCTCATCGCCGAGGTACATCTTCCAGGCTTTCAGCGACACATCTCGATGCCACATATTCGGATGAGTCACTTCGTAACCGGAGGGCGTTTCGTGGCGGTCGTCCAGCATCGGATAGACCAGCAGCTGAAAAGCCAGCTCCGGCCCCGCGTGATCGCGGCTGTACAGGGCCAGCGCCGCAGTCAAGCCGCCGCCAGCGCTGCCGCCGCCGATTGCGATGCGCTTCGGGTCGACCCCCAATTCGGAGGCATTGTCGACCATCCAGTTCAGGCCCGCGAAGCAGTCGGCGATGGCTTCTTTGTAGCTGTGTTCCGGCGCGAGGCGATAATCGACCGAGACCACGGTGCAGCCGACATGCTCGGCGTAGCCAATGCCGTTGATGTCTTCGCGGGCCGTGCCGACGATGTATCCGCCACCGTGCATCAGCAAGAGCCCCGGGCGCGGAACAGGCGTCGGCGGTTGATAAATGACAATTGGAATCTCGCCATCGGCGCCGGGGATGCCGCGCTCTTCAATCGTTACATCGGTCGGCGGCATATTCTTCAGCATCTCTTCCAACAGCCCGGCGAGCAAGGCGCGGGCGGCCGGCGGATCATCGCCAATTAGCGTCATGAGTTCGGCGGGAAAAAGCTCCAATACCGGCGCAAGTTCTGGATCGACGCGGTCGACGAAGGCCATGGCAAGCTCCCCAAGTTCCAAGTGCAATCGGAATTCTTGGCGCGCATTGTAACACAGGGCGATGCCGTCGACTCAGCCGATCGCGCGCTTCACCGCGTCCAGGTAGCCGCGGCGCATTCGCAGACTTTGGGCGGCCTCGGGCACGAGCATCTCCGCCCCGTGAAACATGCCGGGGTAGACCTGCAGCTGGGTCGGCGTGCCAGCCGCCATGAGCCGCTGCGCGTAATCGATGTTGTCGTCGCGGAAGAGATCGGCCGTGCCAACGCTGACGAAAGCCGGCGGCAATCCGCTTAAGTCGGTCGCGCGAGCCGCCGCCGCATAGGGCGAGACGCGCTCCGTGCCGTATTCAGCGCCCAGGTACATCCGCCAGGCTTTGAAGGAGACATCGCGATTCCAGATTGTTGGATGCGTCACCGCGTGGCCCGCCGGGTTGTCGTGCAGATCGTCGAGCATGGGATAGATCAGCAGCTGCAAGGCAAGCGGAGGACCGCCCTGGTCGCGATTGTAGAGCGCCAGCCCAGCCGCCAGCCCGCCGCCGGCGCTGCCCCCGCCAATGGCGATGCGGCCCGGTTCGATGCCAAGCGCGTCCGCCTGCCCCGTCAGCCAATTCAGCGCGGCGTAACTGTCGGAGATGGCTGCCATATAGGTGTATTCCGGCGCCAGGCGATACCCGACCGAGACGACGACGCAGCCGACCACTTCGGCGAATTCAATGCAGCGGGCGTCATCGCGCTCGACGCCGACGATATAGCCGCCGCCATGCAGCCAGAGCAAGGCGCCGCGGGTCGTCGAGCCGGGCGGGCGGTAGATGGCAAGCGGGATCGCGCAGTCCGGCCCGGGGATCGTCTTCTCTTCGATTGCCACATCCGTCGGCGGCAGGTTGGCGCGCATGACGCTGTTGATGGCTTCGGTCATGGCCCGGGCTCTGGGCGGGTCCTCGCCGACGGCGATGTAGCGCTCGGCCGGGTAAGCGTCGATGGCATGGGCGACTTCGGGGTCGAGGCTTTCGAGGAAGGTCATGGAGCTTCTCCAAAAGAGTGAAAGTCTGGCGGCAAGGGATGCAGTCTAGCTTATCTCAGGTCAGACCGCGTGGCAACGAACTCAATTGACGCCCAACAGTGTGAAGGTTTCACTCGGCAAGCAAAAACACTGTAAGTTCGAGCCGCGGGTGAGGTACCGTATGGCGCTCAAAGTATAGTTTGACATTCTCGGGCAAATTGCCGTCGGACTGGCAGACGGCCGACTGGAACGGGCCGGCGGCCTGCGCAGAGCTGGCAGAAAACGACGATTGCGTGGCCTTAGTTGACTCAGAGGCTCTACGCGATTTGGAAACGGCAGCCTACTCTCTTGACTGGCCCCTACCGCCCGCCGAAGCCGGTCGCCATGACCGCGCGCGTGATCTGCCGCTGGAAGATGATGTAGACGATCAAGACCGGCGCCGAGCTCACCACCGCGCCCGCCATGACGATGCCCTGGTAGGACCAGTACTCGCCCAGGAATACCACCAGCCCGACGGGCAAGGTGCGCATCTCGTCAGAATTGAGCACGACCAGGGGCCAGGTGAAATCGTTCCAGATGAAGAGGAAGGTGAAGATGCCGAGGGTGGCGACGGCCGGGCGCGAGAGCGGCAGGAAGACCCGCCAGTAGATGCCAAAGGCGCTGGCGCCGTCGATGACAGCCGCTTCCGCCAATTCCCTCGGGATGGCGAGGAAAAACTGCCGCATGAAAAAGACGCCGAAGAAGCCAGCAAGCGGCGGCCAGATGAGCGCGTGATGCGTGTCGATCCAGCCGAGCGCGCGCATGAGCATGAAACTGGGAATCAGCAGCATGACGCCCGGCACCAAGAATGACGCGCCCAGGCTGAAGAATAGCAGATTCTTGCCCGGGAAGCGCAGACGGGCGAAAGCGTAACCCGCCATCGAGGTCACCAGCAGAACGCCTATTGTGCTGATGGTCGTCACATACAGGCTGTTGAAGAGCCAGCGGAAGAGGGAAAGCTCTTGCCGCGACATTTTCGTAGTGAAGATTTCGATGAAGTTGTCGAGGGTCGGTTCAGACGGTATGATCTGAATCGGCCACTTCAGGATCTGCTCCTCTGGCATGAAGGCTTGGCCGACAACCCAGACGGTCGGGAAGAGCACAATCAGCATCAGCAGCGTCAGAAAGGCGTATGTGGCGGCCGTGGACAGCCGTTTATTCCAGATGTTCCGCGTGTCGCTGCGCATCGTAATCGGCTAATACTCCGTGTAGCGCCCGAGCAGGCGAAACTGCGCCAGCGCGAAAACGAACATCACCACGCCCAGCGTCAGCGCCATCGCGCCCGCGTAGCCCATGTGATAATAACTGAAGGCGTTGCGATAGATATGCAGGACGATGGTATAGGACGAGTAGCCGGGTCCCCCGCCGTTGGTCATGATATACGACTGGCCAAAAACTTGAATGTGCCCGATGAATTGCGTGACGATGATGAAGAGCAAGGCCGGGCGGATGAGCGGCAGGGTCACTCGCCATAGAATCTGCCTGCGCCCCGCCCCGTCGATGCGCGCCGCTTCGTAAAGCGTCTCCGGCACGGCGTAGAGGGCTGCCAGGAAGATCAGCATGGGGAAGCCGAATCCCCACCAAATCGTCGTCAGCGAGAGCGATGGCAGCACCAGATTTGGGTCCGCCAGGTAATTGAAGCCATTGTGCCCGAACAATTCCAGGCCCGCGTTCAGCAAGCCAAAGGGCGCCAGCAAACGCGAGAAGATGATGCCGATGACCGAAATCGAGAGCACCACCGGCGCGTACATGATCACGCGGAAAACCGTATGGCCCAGGCGGATGCTCTTCAGCGCCAGCGATGCGCAGAGCGCCACGATCACATTGCCGACGGTCGTCATGGTCGCGAAGTAGAGCGAATTGCCCATGGCGATCCAGAACAGATCGTCTTCCATGATCAGCTGGAAGTTCTCCAGGCCGATAAAACGGTAGGTGCCGCGCAGCAGCTCCCACTCGACGAAGGCGGTGACGAAAGCCGAGATGACTGGTCCCGCGAGAAAGACCAGGAAAAAGAAAAGGTAGGGCGCCAGAAAGAGATAGCCGGCGATCGCCTCGCGCCGCTTATTGGTCAGCGTCCAATTGGAGGGCTTGTCGCCGGCGCCTGCCGCCAATCGCGATGTCATTCAACGCTCCGTGCACGATCGTCACGCTGCCGCATGGAAGACCGCCCGCGCGAAACGGCAGCCAGGCAAAGGAGCCTCACCATGCGATGAGGCTCGATTATTCTCCAATGCGCCCGCGCAGACGGATGCCTGAAACCGCTTAGCGAAGCGCGCGGCGGATGCGATTGCCGGCGTCATTAAGCCCGTCTTCGACCGTCTGCTGCCCGGTGAAGATCGACGAATAAGCGGCCGCCATGATATTCTCGACCTCGGTGAAGCGCTCGGACTGATATTCGGGAACGCCTTCGGAGGCCATCTGCGAAGTCAGCGTGCCGAAGGTCCAGATCTGATCCGCCAGATCTTCGGTGCGCAGCGACAGGCGCGCGGACGGCATGCCAGTCTTGATGCTGTGCTCTTTCGAATTGTCGGAGAGGAACTGGATCAGGCGCATCGTCGCCTCAAGCGTATCCGGATCCGCGTTGGACGCGACCGCCAAAGTATGCGCCCACATGATGGTGGAGCCGCGTTCGGGACCAATGCGCGGGTAGGGCCAGAAGGCGATCTGCCCTTCTTCCATGCTGGAGTTGTAGAAGTTGTAGGTCCAGGCGCCGTCGAGGTACATCGCCAAGCCATCGTTCAGCATCAACTCGCCGTTCCAGTTCACGCCGGGCAGCGCATGATGTTCAAACACCAGGTCGTGGAAGTATTGAACGGCGGCTTTGGCTTCCTCGCTGTCGATCAGCACCTCGACATCGGGCGGGGCGGTGATGACATCCGTGCCCCACTGGTAGAGCCCAGGCGTGACCGTGACGCGATTCCAGCCGATTGACAGGGGCCAAACGGCGATATTGTCGGCGTCGAAGTCGTCGTCATTCGGCGTATTGCCATTCTCGTCCCAGGTCAGCCGGCGCATATACTCGATGAATTCTTCGCCATTCTCCGGCGGATCATCGAAGGAGATGCCAGCCCGTTCCAGCAGGTTCGTGTTGACATAGAGACCGGAGCCGTAGTTGTCAAAGGGCATGGAGTAGACTTCGCCGCCAAATGTGACGGAGTCCAGCAGGGCCGGGCTAAAGTCGTCGCGGTCCAGCATGCCCAGGTTGAACATCTGCTCCGCCACCGGCATGATATGCCCGGTCAAGGCGTACTGCGGCACGACAGAATGCCAGAGGGTCATCAGGTCGGGCCCGCCGCTGCCGGCGACGATCGCGGCTGACAGCTTGTCGAAGAATGTGCCCCAGCCCAGGATCTGGTAATTGATTTTGACATCCGGGTTATCTTCGGTGAAACGCGTGACCAAGTCGGTCATGGATTGGCCATCGGGCCCGCCCAGGCCGCTCCAGAAGTTAATTTCGATCTCGCCCGTGCCCAATTCTTGCACTTCGCCTTCGTCTTGCGCAGCGGCTGGCAGCGCAGCCAGCAAGAGCAGCAGCGCCAGAACAGTTAGAATCCTTGCAAAACTCCCGTTCATTCTTCTCTCCCGAAAAACCTAATCCAACAGAACGCGGTCAGACTCAGCCGCAAGCGCCGACTGTAGCCAGTAACGCGTCGCGAGTCAAGAAAATCGCCCCCTTTCGTTGACAAAGCCGGGCGCAGGGATTATGTTACGCGAGCGGGAAGACGGCGAAGGAGAGCGAATGAGCGACGGGCTGGCGGGCAAGAGCGCCTTCGTCACCGGCGCCGGGCAAGGGATTGGCCGTGGCATCGCCGAGCAATTGGCGGCACAGGGCGCGGGCCTGACCATCGCCGAGATCAACGAAGCAACTGGCCGCGATACCGCCGACGCGCTCCATCAAGCTGGACGACGGGCGCAGTTCACGCCGGTCGACATCCGGGAGGAAGACGACATCGTAGCCGGCATCGCCGCCCACCTGGAGCGCTTTGACGGACTGGACATCCTGGTCAACAACGCCGGCGCCAATCAGCACTTCGACGCCTCGACGATGACCGTCGACGAGTGGGAACGCTCGCTGGCGCTGAATCTGCGCGGAGCCTGGCTCTGCTGCAAACATGCGCTCCGGTTTATGGCGCAACAGGAATCGGGCGTCATCGTCAATATCGCCAGCGTACACGCGACCATGACCGCCACCAACTTCTTCCCTTACAATGTGGCGAAGTCCGGCCTTCTGGGTTTGACGCGCAGCATCGCGCTCGATTGGGGCGAGAAGAATATCCGCGCCGTCGCCGTCAGCCCGGGCTGGGTGCGGACGCAGGCTGCCATCGACGCGTTTGCGCAGTCGGACGACCCGGCCGCCGAAGAGCAGCGCGTCAAAGACTTGCACCCTGTCAAGCGCATCGGCCAGCCCAAAGACATCGGCGCGCTTGTTGCCTTCCTGGCAAGCGACGCCGCTGGCTACATCACCGGCACGGAAATCGTCATCGACGGCGGCCTCTCGGCACGCTTCGCGGATTAGACCGATAAGCCAAATTTGTGCCAGGAAAGCAAATCGAAATGCCATTTGGCCAAGCCCACCCCCAGCCCCCTCCCCGAGGCTTCAGGGAGGGGGAGTCTGCCTTAGCGGCTTTGGGGCTAAACTCACGATACCTAGCTCGACGGAATTTCCCGGCTCCGATTTGGAAGGGATCGAGGGGATAGACTGTTGGCAACGGAGTTCACGCGATTAACTTGAAACACTGAGGCATAAGATGAAAATCACGCGAATCGCCGCCTACCAAGTCGACCTGCCACTGCATGAAGGCAGCTACAAATGGTCGGGCGGCAAGTCAGTGGAAATCTTCGACAGCACCATCGTCCGCGTTGACGCTGACAGCGGACATGTCGGTTACGGCGAAGTCTGTCCGCTCGGGCCATTTTATCTGCCTGCCTACGCGGCCGGCGTGCGCGCGGGCATCCAGGAACTGGCGCCGCATTTGCTCGGCAGCGACCCGACCGAGCTGGACAAGCTCAATCGGCGCATGGACGAGGCGCTGAAGGGCCATCCCTATGTGAAGTCCGGCGTCGACATGGCTTGCTGGGACATCCTCGGGCAAATCGCCGGGCTGCCGGTCTGCGCGCTGCTGGGCGGGCGCTATGGCGACGATTTCGTCTTGTACCGCGCCATCTCGCAAGAAGCGCCGGAGCGCATGGCGGAGCGCGTGGCCGATTACCGCGACGAGGGTTACCGCCGTTTTCAGCTCAAGGTCGGCGGCGACCCCGAGACCGATATCGCGCGCATCCGACAAGTCGCTGACTGCCTGCAGCCGGGCGACAAGCTCATCGCCGACGCCAACACCGGCTGGCTCGCGCACGAGGCGGCAAGGGTCATCCGCGCGGTCGCCGATGTCGATGTCTATATCGAGCAGCCCTGCCTGAGCTATGAAGAATGCCTCTCGATACGGCGGCGGACCAGCCATCCCTTCGTGCTGGACGAAACGGTGGACGGCATCGGCATGCTGCTGCGCGGTCAGGCCGACGACGCCATGGATGTCGTCAACATCAAGATCAGCAAATTCGGCGGCTTGACCAAAGCCCGGCTCGCCCGCGATCTTTGCGTCGAAATGGGCGTCGCCATGACCATCGAAGACAGCTGGGGCGGCGACATCACGACGGCGGCGATCGCCCATCTGGCGCACAGCACGCCCACCGAGTTTCTTTTCACCGCCACGGATTTCAACAGCTATGTGACCGTCAGCACAGCCGAAGGCGCGCCACAGCGGGTCCAGGGACGCATGGCGGCCGCGACGGCGCCGGGCCTGGGGGTCGCGCCTCGGGGCGAAGTCATCGGCGCTCCCGTCGTCGACGTCCATTGATCGGCGCGGCAGGCCGTGAACATTGAAGAGCCCGCCCAGCTGCTGCCTTACCTGCGCGCGCATGCCGGGATAGCGGCGGATGAACGGCCGCGCTTCGTCCGGCTTCATGGCGGCGTCTCCAACCGGGCGGTGCTTGTCCAGCATGCCGCCGGGCCCTGGGTCGTGAAACAAGCCCTGCCCAAATTGCGAGTCGCGGTCGACTGGTTCAGCGAGCCAGCGCGCATTGAGCGGGAAGCGGCTGGCTTGCGCTGGCTCGAGGCGATCGCGCCCGGGCGCGCGCCGTCTCTCGTGTTTCACGACAGCGAGAATCACATCCTGGCGATGACCGCCGTGCCGCAGCCGCACGAAAACTGGAAGTCGCTGCTGCTGCGCGGCGAAACAAGCGTCGAGCAGGCTCGGCAGTTCGGGGCGCTGCTGGCGCGCATTCACAACGCGGTTCTTAAGCACCCGGCCCTGGCAGTCGATTTCGCCGAGCGCAAGTATTTTGAAGAGCTGCGCCTCGAGCCTTATTACAGTTACGCGGCGTCGCAGGTCCCGGCGGCCCGCGCTTTCCTGCATGCGCTGATTGACGACGCGCAAAGGCGGCGGCTGGCGCTGACGCATGGCGATTACAGCCCAAAGAATGTCTTGATTCACGACAGGAAGCTCATCATTCTTGACTTTGAGGTGATGCATTTTGGCGATCCCGCCTTTGATGTCGGCTTCTCGCTGACGCATTTGCTCAGCAAGGCGCATCATCTGCCGGCGCGGCGCGGCGCCTTCATCGAGATGGCGCGAGCGTACTGGCGCGCATATCACGGGCGGCTGGACGCGGCGCTCAAGCGCGGCTTGGAGGCGGCTTCGGCAAGGCACGCGCTGGCATGTCTGCTGGCGCGGGTGGCGGGCCGCTCGCCCCTGGAGTACCTCGGCGAATCGCAGCGGCAGCGACAGCGGGCAATCGTCGTCGAGCTCATGCGCCAGGACATTCACGCGATCCCGGCCCTCATCGACGACTTTGCGCACAGACTGGAGGCAACGCGTGAGCCGAGTCCGTAAGTTCAGCGCGCTCGAAATCTTGGACAGCCGCGGCCGACCGACTCTGCTGGCGCGCTGCGAGCTGGAAGACGGCGCTTTCGGGCAAGCCTCCGTGCCAGCGGGCGCGTCGACAGGCGGCAACGAGGCCCTGGAATTGCGCGACGGCGACGAAAGGCGGCATGCCGGGCTGGGCTGTCTCAAGGCGGTGGCGCGCCTGAACGACGACATCAGCCGGGCGGCGGAAGGCAAGCGCTTCGAATCGCAGGCCGAACTGGATCAGTTCTTGATCGAGCTGGACGGCAGGCAGGACAAATCCCGCTTGGGAGCGAACGCCATTCTGGGCGCGTCGCTGGCTTTCTGTCGCGCGGTCGCGGCACAGCGCGGGCTGGAGCTATATCAGCACCTGGCTGACATGGCGGGTCTTTCGCCACAGCTGCCCAGGCCGATGATCAACCTCTTCAGCGGGGGCGCGCACGCGGGCGCTCAAGTCTCCGTGCAAGACGCGCAGCTGCTCATGCCACAAGCCGACAGCCTGAGCCGGGCGCTCGAAATGACGGGCGATGTCTATCGCGTCGCGGCGGAGCGCATGCGGCGGCGTTATGACATGCGGCTGCTGCGGGCGGATGAGGGCGGGCTGGCGCCGCCATTCGCCGATTCGCGGGCGATGCTGGCCGAGGCCGTGGCGGCGATAGAAGCGGCGGGCTACGCGCCCGGCGAAGACATCGCGCTGACCCTGGATGTGGCCGCTTCGCAATTCTGCCACGACGGACGGTATCTGCTGGATGGCGCCTGGCTGGAGAGCGGCGAATTGCTCGACGAAATCACGGATTGGCTGAAAGAATTCCCCATCGTCAGCATTGAAGACGGACTGGCGGAAGAAGACTGGGCGGGCTGGCGCGGGCTCCACGCCAGAGTCGGCAGCCGAGTCATGCTCCTGGGCGACGACCTGCTCTGCACCAATCCGCGGCGAATCCAACATGCCATCGACCAGTCGGCGGCGAACAGCCTGCTGCTCAAGGTCAACCAGATCGGCACGCTGACGGAAGCGCTGGCCTCGCTGCGGCTGGCGCGGCAAGCTGGCTGGAGAGTCGTCGTCAGCGCGCGCAGCGGCGAAACCGAAGACGACTGGCTGGCGGACCTGGCGGCTGGCTGGGCGGCGGATTACATCAAGGTCGGCTCCATCACGCAGTCGGAACGCCTGGCCAAGTACAACCGGCTGCTCGTCCTGGAGCGGATGGCGGGGCTGCGATTCGCCGGCTAAAGCTGAATCGTCAAACCGCCGTCGGCGACGATGGCAGCGCCCGTGATGAAAGACGCGGCGTCGCTGACGAGAAAGAGAGCCGTCTGCGCCATTTCGCTGGGCTGCCCCACCCGCCCCAGCACATGCAGGCCGCCCCATTCTTTAAGCGCGCTCTCGGGGTCTGCCGGGCTCATCTGGTCGGCGGCGAAGCGCAGCATAGGCGTGTCGATGGAGCCGGGGCAGATGCTGTTGGCGCGGATATTGTCCTTGGCGTGGTCAATCGCCATCGTGCGGGTCATGGCGATGACGGCCCCCTTGGAGGCGGCGTAAGCGGCGACGGCCGGCTGACTGAACAAGCCCTGCACCGAGGCGACAGTGACGATGGCGCCCCCGCCCCGCTTCACCATTTCCGGGATGCAGAATTTGGCGGCCAGGTAGACGCCTTTCGCGTTCACATTCAGGGTGCGGTCCCAGGTGTCTTCGTCGGTGCTGACGACCGTGCCGTAAGTTTGGATGCCGGCGCTGGCCACCAGATAATCGATGCCGCCAAAAGCCGCGATCGCTTCTTCCGCCACGCGCCGGGAGTCGGCGACGCTGGAGACATCGGCGAGCGCCAGGCGACAGCTGCCGCCAGCCCCGCGGATCTCGGCTGCCCGCGCCTCAAGCTCGGTTTCGTTGACATCCGCCAAGACAACGCTGGCGCCTTCCGCTGCAAAGGCGAGCGCGGTGGCAGCGCCAATGCCGGTGGCGGCGCCCGTCACCACTGCGATCTTGTTTTCAAAACGCATGCGTCGTTCCTTTCGCCTTGGCAATCAGATTTCTCGACGCGGATTGTGGCACAAAGCGTCAGATCTGTCGAAGTTGCGGGCGAGTACGCGATTGCGCCTACCGCCGCCGCCCCGAATGCACTAGATTCATTCGCGGCGCTTCAGCTGGAAGCGCGCCAAAGGCAATGATGGTCAAGACCGAATTTGGCAGCCCCAACGCCTTCAACATCACCCAGCCGCAGCGCTACCGCTGCCAGGTGTTTCATTATCACCGCAAGCTCTCGCGGCTCTATCTGAGCGTCTACCAGGGCCGGCGCGAGCAACCGGCGTTCTACCTGCTCTTTTCCGATGTCGCATATATTGAAGCGCCGATGAGCTGGCTGGGGGCGGATTTCGAGATCGCCGCGCGGGACGAGTGCATCGCGCTGATGCTGCGGCTGGGCTTGATCGGCGAGGCGATTCACCAGTTCCCGGACGCCTACGCCTCCATCACCGATTACGCGCGGCTGTATCGGGCGCGATCGCCCCACAGCGTCGTCCGGCTAATCGCCAGCAGCGCCGCCATCTTGCAGCGCGTCCCGGCCGAGATTCAGTAGATTCGCCCGGTCCGGCCGCGGCGAATGGCGCGCCCGCCAGCATATGAAGCGACTGACGCAAGTTTGGCGGCCGACCCCGTGATATACTGATTGCCAGTTTGCCGCCGGCCGCCAGCAGTTTCCAGGGGAGAGAATCGCTCCATGAGACGCCCGCCATCGCGCCCGCCAGATTCCAGCGCGCCGAAGCCCAGCTTCAGCGTCGTGATGCCCTGCTACAACGAAGCCAACACGGTGGCGGACATCGTCGAGCGGGTGCTGGCGGAGGAGATTGTGGACGAACTGGTGATCGTCGACGACGGCTCCACCGATGGCACGCGCGACTTGCTGCGAGAGATTGAAGCCCGGGGCGACGAGCGCGTCCAGGTGCTGTATCACGAGCGCAACCAGGGAAAAGGGGCGGCGCTGGTCACCGGCTTCCGGCGGGCGAGCAGCGAAGTCTTCATCATTCAAGACGCCGATTTCGAGTATGACCCGCGGGAATACCGCGACCTGCTCAAGCCGATCCAGGAAGGCGTCGCCACGGTCGTCTATGGCTCGCGCTTTCTGGGCGGCACGCGCAAGGCGATGAACTTCTGGAACATGGTGGCGAACAAAGGCTTGACGCTAATCACGAATATCCTCTTCAACGCCATCCTCAGCGACATGGAGACTTGTTACAAGTGCTTCCGGCGCGAGGTGGTGGATGGCATGCGCGTCAACGCCCGCGGTTTCGAATTCGAGCCGGAGTTCACCGCCAAGGTGCTGAAGCAGGGCATCCGCATCGTGGAAGTGCCGATTTCGTATTATGGGCGCGAATACGACGAGGGCAAGAAGATCAAATGGACGGACGCGCCTATCGCCGCCTGGACGCTGTTTCGTTATCGTTTTTTGGACTGAATCCAGGGAAAAGAAGTAGGCACGACTTTGTTGATCACCCGCTTGTAACGGGAATGTCTCGCAGTGAAGCTGACCACATAAGATATCGCCCCGCTTCTGCTCGCGCGCCACACAACCCCCACGCCCCGACCGCCTCGCCATAGAGCGAGAGGGGGAGAGTCGCCAGGCCAAGTCTCAATTTCATGCCTCTCGCAACCGCGGCAAAATGCGAATTCATTTGCTGTAGCCGCCGCCGCGCAGCGTCTGCGCCCGCGGACTGCATGAGTTTGCGAAAGGCTCCTATGCCTTAACCGCCTACATCGGTCCAACCCGGGCGGGACCGCGATACAGGCTCGTCATGCTGGCGTCGAAGGCGCGTTGAATCAAATCAGTCTTCTGTGCGGCATGGCGCGGGCTGTCCCACAAGTCGATGAATTCGCCGGGATCCGCTTCCAGGTCGTAGAGCTCGCCCAGACCGTGGCTGTGATACAGGTTGAGTTTGTGGCGGCCGTCGAAGTACATGCTGGCGACGCTGGCGCCGGGCAGATCCAGCGCGTCGATGTACTCGCAGCGAACGAAGCGGCGATGCGCGCCGGGCGGGCGCCTGTCGCGCAGCAATGGCAGCAGACTCTTGCCGTTCATGTAATCAGGAACGGGCTCGCCACAGAGCTCCAGCAGGGTCGGCGCGATATCGGTCAATTCGACCAAAGCGGAACTGCGCCGGCCGGCTTGCCATTGGCCGCGCCAATTCCAGATCAAGGGCACGCGAACCAAGCCGTCGTAAAAGCGGCAGCCCTTGAGAATCAAGCCGTGGTCGCCCAGGGTCTCGCCGTGATCGCTGGTGAAGATGATGACCGTATTGTCGCGCTGGCCGCTGGCGTCGAGAGCCCGCATGATTCTGCCCAGCTGATCGTCGATGAGCTTGATCATGGCGTAATAGGCGGCGATCAAGCTGGCGGCGTCGCGATTCCCGCTCGTCTCCGGTTCCTGCAGCGACGGCGTCGGCGACTGCGGCAGGATCGGGCTGTTTATGTCGAGCGAGTCTGGCTGGCGCGCCCGCGACTGAAAATCGACGGCGGCGAGTTTCTCGGCTTGTGCCAGATCGCTCTTGCGGAAGAGCGGCGCTGGCATGCGCTCTGGATCAAACATTTCGCGGTAAGTTTGCGGCGGGTTGAAAGGCGGGTGCGGATCGTAGATGTTGACGCTGGCCAGCCAGGGGCGGTCGCCGTTGTCTCGGATGAATTCGATGGTCTTTTCGGCGCACCAAGTCGTCTGATGCAGCTCGGCGGGGACGCCAGCCGGGTCCTGGATCAGCGCGCCCAGGTCGGCGCCCTTGGAGCGAACCCAGTCCGCGTAATCATGGCCCCGCTCCCAGTCGTCGCGCGGCGCATGGCTGTACTGCCAGTAGGAATAGCCGTCATCGCAGCGGGTTTCTACTTGACCGTAGGCGCTGCTCAGGTGCAGCTTGCCAATGAGCCCGCAAGCGTAGCCAGCCTCGGCCAGGCGCTTCGTGATCAAAGGCGGGAAGTTCGGGAATGTCGGATTGCCGTTGCGATTGACCTGGACGGAGCTGGGGTACATCCCGGTCAAGAAACTGGCCCGGCTGGGCGTGCAGATCGGGCTCTGGCAGTAAGCCCGCTCAAAGGCGACGCCCTCATTCGCCAGCGCGTCGATGTTCGGCGTGGAGACATGGGGATTGCCCAAGGCGGCGATGCTGTCGTAGCGCTGCTGGTCAGTGCAGATCCACAAGATGTTGGGCTTGGCGCTTGCAGGTCTCATGGGCGTCCTCGGCTGGCCTGATCTGAGCTGGCATTGAGCGCGCGCAAGCCACCGTCGCGCCCGTCGCATGAGTTGGCCGCGCGGCAAACAAGATGCCCCTTAGGCGCCTAAGGGGCAAGTCGTGCCGGGTCAACCGCATAAGCCGCATTCTGTCCGTCGCCGACGGGGGAATCATCTATCTGGGATCGACGTCGCCGTCGACCTCAAGCGGCGCACCCGGCGCTTTCTGTGGAGCGGGCCGCTCCCGGCGCCTGTTTCGCCTTGCTCCCGATGGGGTTTGCCTGGCCACCGACATTGCTGCCGATGCCGGCGCGCTCTTACCGCGCCCTTTCACCCTCGCACCGCGGACGATGCAATCTGCTCTCTGTTGCACTTGCCGTCAGGTCGCCCTGCCCGGCCGTTAACCGGCATCGCTGCCCTGTGGAGTGCGGACTTTCCTCGACGGGCGCGGGGCCCGCCGCGATTCCCTCGGTCAACCCGGCCCTTATAGTATAGCGCATTTCGCCGGCCCTTGCCTGGCAGCCTGCCGCGCTTGCCAGCCCCCGCGAATTGACATAAGCTACTCGCAACCGCAGCCCGTGCCGAGCCCGCCCATGAGCGCGTCCATCGCCGCCAGCCGCAGACCAAGGCGCCGCCGCAGCCGTTCGCGCTGGCGCAGCCCCATCTCGCTCGACGATTTGTCAGCGCTGTTCGTCATCGGCGTCATGCTGCTGATGCCCTTGCTGACGCTGGAGATCGCCGGCTGGGCAGTTGACGGCGATGTTGTGTTGCGGGTCGCTATTATCGGCCTCTTTCTCGGTTGGCTGCTATCGCGGAGCCGCTTTGGCGAATTGACGGCATTGCTCGTTGGCTCGCTGTATGGCGTCGGCGCGGTCTTCTTGATGGCGGCATTGAGCCTGGGCCTGCCCTTCCGCGAAGCCTTGGTCGCTGTCTTGCGGCGCGGCAATGAATGGGCGCTCGACGCGGTCGGCGGCGGCATCAATACGGACGATCTCGTCCTGACCATGCTGATCGCGCTTTTGTTCTGGTTCCTGGCTTACAACTGTGCCTGGCATGTTTTCCGGCTGGACCGAGTCTGGCGCGCCATCCTGCCGCCGGGCCTGGTCCTTGTGGCGAATCTGATTTTCTATCGCGGCGGCGAAACGCTCGACCTGCAGCTCTTCTTCTTTTTGCTGATGGCGCTGATCTTGATCGTGCGCTCCAACCTGGACCGGCGCGAATGGGATTGGCATTTGCGCGGCGCGCGCGTGCCAGCCATCGTTCGCCGTCAGTTCGCCACGATCGGCATCGCCCTGTCGCTGCTGTCGCTGTTTTTCGCCTGGGGAATGCCCAGCCGCGACCTGCAAGACCGCCTCGATGAATTTCAGCGCTTCCTCGCTTCGGATCCGATCCAGCAGGCGGCCGAGCTCTGGAATCGCCTTTTCGCGCCAATCGAAGGCGAGGGTTCCTCCACCACCGACTATTACGGCGCGGACCTGCTGCATCTGGGTGGCGCCATCAGCCTGGGCGACCAAATCGTCTTCACTGTAGAGGCGCCGCCGCCACCAAACCGCCACTATTGGCGATCGCGGGTCTACGAGCGTTATTCGGATGGCCAGTGGTCGCCGTCGGCGGAGTTGCGCGTGACCGATCGCGGCGCGCCCGTCGAGATTCTGATGGACGACGAAGCATTGGGCGGCCGCCGGCTGGAGATAGAGCAGCGCTTCACCGTCGGCGCTTCCAGCTCGCGCATATTCTACGCCGCGCCCCAGCCGCTGCGCATCGAGAGCGAGGGGCGCATCGACCTGCTCTTCACCGACAAGCCGGCGAATTCGTCGATGAATGTTTCGGTCGTCCGCCCATTGAAGCTGCTGCGCCAAAACGAGAGCTACCGCGTGAGCAGCCTCGTCAGCGTCGCCAGCGCGCAGGAATTGCGTCAGGCTTCAAGCGCGTACCCGGACTGGGTCAGTGGCGTCAATCTGTATGTGGGCGCGCCCAACCCGCGGGTGTTTGAGCTGGCTTCGGAGATCGTCCGGCGGGCGGGAGCGGCAAACGCTTATGATCGGGCAAAAGCGATAGAACGCTGGCTGCGAGACAACATCGCCTACAACGAGACGATAAGCGCGCCGCCAGCGGGCGTCGACACGGTCGAGTGGGTGCTCTTTGACGCAAAGGAGGGCTACTGCACTTATTACGCGACCGCGATGATCGTCATGCTGCGGCATCTGGGCATACCGGCGCGGCTGGCGGCCGGGTTCTCGCAAGGGACTTACGATGCCGAGCTGGGGCGCTACCAAGTGCGCGAGCGCGAGGCGCACACCTGGGTCGAAGTCTATTTCCCCGGCTACGGCTGGATCGAGTTCGAGCCGACCGCCGCGGAAGAGCCGATTCGCCGCGAGGGCGACCAACTGGAGAACGAGGCCGACGAAGCGCAGCGCCCGGAACCCACCGCCACCGCCAGTCCGACGCCCAGCAACACGCCCAGCCCGACGCCCACCGTCACGCCACCGCCGAGCCCCACCGCCCGCTCCAGCGAAGAGGCGAAAGCGCTAAGCCAGCTGCAGCCCAGCCCGACGCGGCAAGCCTCGCCGACGCCGCCGCCATCGCCGACGCCGCTGATCCTGCCGACGGTGGAGCCGCCAATCTCGCCTGACGCGCCGCCGCCCCTGAGCCCGCTGCAGCCGCTCATCCTTATCGCCCTGGTCGTGATTCTCGTCTTGCTCATCTTGGCGATCATCGCGCTACTGCTGTTCTGGTGGTGGGAATGGCGGGGCCTGGGCGGGCTGAGCCCGGTTTCGCGAGCCTACGCCCGGCTGGAGCGTTACATCGGCTTGCTCGGCATCAACATGGGCGCGACGCGGACGACCCTGGAGAAACGCCGCGAATTGCAGCGCCGCCTGCCCGCCGCCAAGGAGCCCATCGGCGCGATCAGCGATCTCTACACCATTGAGCGTTATGGCGCCGCCGAGCGCGGGCCCGAACAGAACAAACAGTACGCCGAGTCGGCCGAACAGGCTTGGTATCGCACGCGAGGCGATATCCTGCGTCGCTGGCTCCGGCGGAAGCTGCCTTTCCTGCGGGGCGACTGACTAGCGCTTTTCAAGCACCACGAAATGGGACAGTCCCCAGGCGTCCAGGGGCGTGCCTTCCAGGCTTTGCAGCAGATCGCGCAGGCCCCGGGCGGGCGCGCCCAGGCGGGCGATGATGTTGTCGTAGCCGCCGTAAATGCGCCGATGCTGGAGGATGCGGGCGTCCTCGAAATCCAGCAGCCGCTCCAGCTGCGCCGCGGTGTAGGCGCGCACATGGGGAGCGAGCTTGTCGCGCCATCTATCGGGCAAATAATTGATGAGGGGCGTGTTGCCAAAACGGTATTCGCCCCGCCAGTAATGCCCGTGAGTCTCGAAGGGATGCCAGCGGTTGGGGCAGAAAACAAGCAGACGGCCGCCACGCTTGGTCACCCGCAGCATCTCGGCGATTGAGCGGCGGTCGTCGGCGACATGCTCAATGACCTCGTGCGACAAGACGAGATCAAATTGCCCGGCGGCGAAGGGAATGGCTTCTCCGGCGGCGACGAGCGCCTCCTTTACTCCAGCGCGAGCCAGGCGAACGCGCTCGCTCTCTATGTCGAAGGCCTGGACGCGGCAATGGAAGCGGGTTTGCAGCTGGCGGGCGTACATGCCGACGCCGCAGCCGGCGACAAGCACGCGAGCCCCGTCCAATGGCGCGGCTCTGGCGATCATTTGCAGGCGGCGTTCCTGCCCGGCGCGCCAGACATAACTGGGCTCGCCACGCAGGGAAGCCATGTCGGAAAAGGTCATGTGGGTTTCCGCAAGCGTCGTCGCGCCATTCTAGCGGAATGCCAGCGCGCAATCCAGGCGGCTCGCCGGCGCAAGGCAGGTCCGCGATACTTTCAGGCGACGGCATGCTTGGCAGCTTCTCTTGAGCGGCGCATGGCGATGCTCCCTCGGTTTCCCCATTGCAATAGGGAGAAAGCGTCGCATTGGGGCGCGGGCAAGACAGTCAACCGCCCCTTTTATCGCCCGCCGTATGCGGCTACACTGCCCGCGTTGAACGCGAGCGCATAATCAGGCCCAGGGGAAGCAAGATGCCACGACCAACGCAACTGGCAAGCAAGATTTCCAAGTCGCCCACCATCGCCATGAACGACAAGGCGAAGCAGCTGGCGGCCGAGGGCCATTCCGTGATTGGCTTGGCCGGCGGCGAGCCGGACTTTGACACGCCGCCCCACATCGTCGCCGCGGCTGTAGAAGCCATCCGCGCCGGCGAGACCCGCTATGCCGCGCCATCCAAAGGGATCGTGCCGCTGCTGGAAGCGATCGCAATGCGCCTGGAGCTGGACAAGGGCCTGCGCCTCAACCCCGCCAGCGACATCATCGTCACCCCCGGCGGCAAGCTGGCGCTATTCCTGGCGCTGAAAGCCATGCTCGACCCCGGCGACGAGGTCTTGATTCCCGCGCCCTACTGGGTCAGCTACCCGTCGGTGACCACCATGGTAGGCGGCCTTCCGGTGAGCGTGGAGACGACCAGCGCCGACAATTATCGCCTGCGCCTGGAGCAGCTGCAGGAGCACATCAGCCCGCGCAGCAAAGCCATCATCATCAACTCGCCCAGCAACCCGACGGGCCACATCTTGTCCAGCGCCGAGATTGAAGCCGTGGCCACGCTGGCGCTTGAACACGACCTGTACATCATCTCCGACGAGATATACGAAAAGCTGAATTTCGACGGGCGGCCGGCGACGTCGCTGGCCACCATTCCGGAAATCGCCGACCGGGTCGTGATCATCAACGGCATGTCCAAAGCCTACGCGATGACGGGCTGGCGGCTGGGCTGGCTGGCGGGCCCGACTTCGCTCATCGGCGTTGCTGGCATGTTCAATTCGCAGACGGCGACCTCGGCCGCCACATTCACCCAGATCGCGGCGGCGGCGGCGCTGACGGGTCCTCAAGAATGCGTGGCGGAGATGCGTCAATCGTACCAAGAGCGGCGCGACTTCATCGTAAACGCCTTCAATGGCATCGAGAACATGTCTTGCCCGGCGATCGAGGGCGCTTTCTACGCCTTCCCCAAAGTCGACGAGACGAGCAAAACCAGCGACGAAGTGGCGAACATCATCCTGGAAGAAGCGGTGGTGGTCGGCGTGCCCGGCAGCGCCTTCGGGGTCACGCGAGAAGCGCACATCCGCTTTTCCTTCGCGGAAGACATGAACAAGCTGGAAGAAGCGGTCGAGCGCATCGCCGGGATGGCGCACAAGCTGGCATAGGCGGATCCAGCAAGCGTGATGCCGCCCCTTCGGCTGCTCGCTGTCGCTCTTCTGCTGGCGGCTTGCAACCTGCCCGCCACGACTCCAGAGACGCCAACGCGAAGGCCCGCCCAGGCCTGGCAGCGCGTCGAGGACGGCCTGGAATGGCGCGAGCTGCTGCCCGACGGCGACGAGCTGGCGCAGATTTTCGCCTTGCGGATTGACCCAAGTCGCTACCGATTTCGCGTCTTGTACCGCCTGGGCGAGCCTTTGTCGCTGGCCGCGTGGCGCGAGCTGGAGAGCGGCGCGGCGCTCATCGTCAACGCGAATTTCTTCGACGAGAAGCATGAGGTCCTTGGCGCGCTGGTCAGCGACGGCGAGTGGCATGGCAGCGCCTACCGCGATTACGGCGGCAGCTTCGTACTGCGCGACGGCTTGGCGGAGGTGCGAGCCAATCGCGGCTCATTTCCGCAGCGCGACAACGGCATCGAGCAGCTGGCGCAGGGCTTTCCCATGCTGGTCGAGGACGGCGACCCGGCTTACGCGCGCTGGGCGGACGACAAACGCCACCGGCGCACGATTATCGCCCAGGACGCCAGCGGCAAGATCTTGATCCTGGTCGCGCCTTTCTTTGGCTTGTCGCTACCCGACCTGGCGGAGTACTTGACGGGGGCGGAGCTGAACATCGTCAACGCGCTCAACCTGGATGGCGGCGGCTCTACGCTGATTGCCTTGCCCGCCCTCAACTACTTCCAGCCGTCGCTGGACGCTGTCCCGGCTATCCTGGCTGTCTACCCGCGCTGAGCGGCTTCGACACTATCGGATGGGCGTTGAATCTTGTAAGCTCGCGCGAGCGCTGCAAGAGCAGGAGACGAGATGCCGAAACTGGCGCAGGTGGCGACAGCGCGGCAAGCGCAACTGGAAGACGGGCGGCGGCTGGGTTTCGCGCAATATGGCGACGCCGATGGCAAGCCGATCATCTTCTTCCATGACCTCTGGGGCAACCGCAATCTGCGCCATCCCGACGACGCGATTCTGACGCGGCTCGGCATCTGCCTGATCGGGGTCGACCGTCCCGGTTACGGCGCGTCCACGCGCAAGCCGGGCCGGAGTCTGATGGATGTCGTCGATGATGTGATGCTGCTCAGCAAGGCGCTCAAGCTGGAGCGGTTCGCCGTGTTGGGGCATTCGGCCGGCGCGCCCTACGCCTTGGCCTGCGCTTATCGCTTCCCGCAGATCGTCCGCAAATGCGCCGTGGTGGCGGCTTTCCCGCCCCTGGATCAGGCCATGAGCTTCCGCGCCATGCACCCGCTCTACGGGCGGCTGTTCCAGCTGGCGAGCGGCAATGAAACTTTCTTTCGCTTGTTGATGCGCGGCTTTTTCATGTTCGACGCCCAGCGCGGCGCCGAGCAGTACCTGCGCGAATTGGGCGGCGCTTTGAGCCGTGCCGACCAGCAGACCCTGAGCAACTTCGAGCTATTCAGCCGCCGGCGCGAAATCTGGGAAGAGATCCGCGCCAATGGCAGCGACAGCCTCGCCGACGAAGTCGTCTCCCTGACCAAGCCCTGGGGCTTTCATCTGCAATCCATCCGCGTCCCGGTCGAGATCTGGCAAGGCGACATGGACAACTTCGCCGCGCCCGTCATCGCCAGACGCATGGCCAGCCTGATCCCGCAGGCGCGCCTCCACATTGAGCAAGGCGCGGGCCACATGATGCTCTTCTCGCATTGGAGCGCCATCCTGGAGAGCCTCGCCGCGCATTAAGCCGCCGGCTCTGGCGGACCGCCAACTCCGTTGATCCGGTCGTTTTCGACCGTCTCCAGCGCCAGGCTGTGCAATTCGCTGACCGCGCGCTCCAAATCGCCTTCGGCGACAATGAAGGAAATGCTGCATTCGGAGGAGCCCTGGGCGATCGCCAAGACATTGATGCGGCGCTCGCCCAGCAGGGAGAAGACTCGCCCGGCGACGCCCGGCGTCCCGCGCATCCCGGCGCCGACGACGGTGATGATGACGATGTCCTGCAGCAGCACGACGCTGTCGATGTCCTTGTGCTCGATCTCCCGCCGAAGCTCGCTCTCGACGGCCGCCTTGACCGTCTGCGCCAGGGGATCGACCACGGTGAAGCAGAAGCTCTGCTCGGAGGAAGCTTGGGAGATCATCAAGATGCTGGCGCCGGCCTGGGCGGTGGCCAGGAATGTGCGCCCGGCGATCCCGGGCACGCCGAGCATGCCGGGTCCGCTGACCGTCAGCATGGAGACATCGCGAATGCCGGTGACGGCTTTGATGACGGTGGCGCTGGCCTGGGCGCGGGCGCCAACTCTGGTGCCGGGATGCCGCGGATTAAAGGTGTTGCGCACTCGTAGTGGAATATCGCGATTGATGATGGGCTGCACGGTCTTGGGATGCAGCACCTTGGCGCCGTAAAATGCCAGCTCGCCGATTTCTTGGTACGAGACATAAGGCAAGACCCGCGCCCGGGCGTCCAGCCGCGGATCGGCCGTCATCACGCCGTCGACATCGGTATAGATGAGCAGCTCGTCGCTTTTCAGGCAGGCGGCGAAAATGGCGCCGCTGAAATCGCTGCCGCCGCGGCCCAGGGTGGTGATGGCGCCGTCGGGAGTCGCGCCGATGAAGCCGGTGATGACTGGCGCCTGGCCCGCCTCCACGTGTGGCAGCAGCCCCTCGACGATGCGCGTTTCAGTCTCGTCCCAGAGCGGGTCGGCGTTCTGAAAGACATTGTCGGTGATGACGAATTCGGTGGCGTCGAATTGCCGCGCCGGCAAACCCGCTTCCCTCATGACGGCGGCGATGACGCGGCTGCTGAGGCGCTCGCCAAAGGAGACCAAGGCGTCCGAAATCCGCGGCGTCGCCTCGCCCAGGATATGCGCCGCGTCGCAGAGCTGGAGCTGGTCTCGCAAGAGCGCGTCGACTTCGTCTTGAATGGCGTCGCGCGCAGCTGGCGATCCTATAAGCGCGTCGATGACTTCGCGGTGCATCTCGCGGAGGCGGGCGTTGATAGCGGCGTAGGCTTGCGAATCGGCGCGCGCGGCCGCCGCGGCGGACTCGAGAAGCATGTCGGTCACGCCAGCCATCGCCGACACCACCAGCGCGACTTCATGCCCGCCAGCCAGGTGCTCGCCGACGATCTCCGCCACCTGCGCGATCGCCTCGGCCGTGCCCACCGAGGTGCCGCCGAATTTCAGGGTCAGCCTTGCCATATTTGCGCCCCCGCTTTCCACTAGAAACAAAAAAGGCGCATGGAACTCGTCCACGCGCCCGTTAGCTGCTCTTCTTCGTCTGGCTACGACAAAGGGCAAGCTCCCCCGAGCGCGTCCTTGCGCATGGTAGTAGCGGTTGTCATTGTCGTAGTGGCGCTGTTCGCGCGATCGCGCTTCATCGCCTGGCGCTCCGCAAGTTTCAGCAATGGAATGCTAGCCCGGTCTGGCGGCGCTGTCAAGCCGCAATCCGTTCCTGGCGCTGTCGTTTACGCCGTTAATGGCTTGTGCTAGAATCGCGGCGATCTGTTGGCTGTGGGCGGGGCAATAGCGGTGAACGAGGGCTTAATTCGCGGGTGGCGACCGAGCCGGCGCGTCTTGGCGCTGGGCGCGGGCATGACTCTGGCGCTGGCGCTGATCCTCGCCAATTGGGTTTACGCGGACCTGGCGGAGCGCGAAGTCGTCTTGCGGGGCAGCCCGGGCGAACTGCTTTACGCGGCGGCATTCACCGGTTTTCATGACGAGTGGCAGCTCTACGCCGGGCAGCAAAGCGCGGCGATCGTCGACGAGCGCCTGGAGCTGCGGGTGAACGCGGCGGGGACGGCGGCTTGGTCTTTGGCGCGTCCCGCCTTCGCCGAATTCGACTTGCGCGTTTCCGCCAAGGCGCTTGAAGGACCGGTCGACAACGCATTCGGGCTCGTTTTTGGCGCGCGAGGCGCAGCGGGCCTGGCTTGCGATCTGCCCGCGGTCATTTTTTGTGGCATTGAGGAATTGCTGCCTCTGGCCGGCGCCGCCCTGCGTCAAGCGGGGGACAGCAGCCCAAGCCAAAGCTACTTCGCCTTCTTGATAAGCAGCGACGGCTATTACTCCCTATGGAAGATAACCGACGCTGAAAGCGAAGCGCTTAGCGCCTGGATCGCGTCGCCGCGGATCCGCCAGGGCCTGGGCGCGGAAAACGCACTGCGGGCGACGGCGCGGGCCGGGCGTTACCAATTCTTCGTCAATGGAGAGCAGCTTGCGCTCTGCCTGCCGGAGGACCCGGGCGCGGCCAGCACTTACGCGGCCGGCGAATGCGTCGGCGGAAGCATGCGCGACAGCTACATCGACGACAGCATGTCTAGCGGGCGCATCGGCTTCATCGCGCAAGCGACGGCCAGTGGCGGCGGCGGAGTCGCGGCGGCTTTTGACAATTTGATCGTCTTCAGTCCCCTGCCGGACAGCGACGAGGACATACGCGCGTGAAGACGCATTTGCGCATGGTCGGCTGCCGCTTGAACCAGGCCGAGATTGACTCGATGGCGCGGCAATTTTCGGCGCTTGGCCACGAGATCGTCTATTCGCCGGCGGAAGCGGACCAGTTCGTGCTCAACACCTGCGCCGTCACCAGCGAAGCCGCCAAGACCAGCCGCAAGCTCATTCGCGATTTCGCCCGTCTGAACCCGGCCGGCGAGACGACGGTGACCGGCTGCTATGCCCAGATCGCGCCTGACGAGATCAAGACTTTGCCCGGCGTCGCGCGCGTGATTGGCAATGAAGCCAAGGCCGGGCTCGTCTCGCAAGTGACCGGCGAATCCATCGAGATCTATGACAGCGAACCCCTGGAGCGCGACATGGCGCCGGGCTGGCTGGGGCGGACGCGAGCCTTCGTCAAAGTCCAGGACGGCTGCGACAATGCCTGCACCTTCTGTGTCACCACGATCGCCCGCGGTCCGGGGCGCAGCCGCTCCATCGACGAGATCACGCGCGAGATCCGGTTCTTGCATGCCAGCGGATTCCAGGAAGCCGTGCTCACCGGCGTGCACCTCGGCAGCTATGGGCACGATTTCGGCGAGCGGCGCGGGCTGGAGAAGCTGGTGGAGACCCTGCTCCTGGAAACAGGTATTCCGCGACTGCGGCTGTCGTCGCTGGAGCCTTGGGACTTGCGACCGGAGTTCTTCGCGCTTTGGCAAGACCGGCGACTCTGCCGCCACCTGCACCTGCCCTTGCAGAGCGGCTGCGACAGCACGCTCAAGCGGATGCGCCGCCACACCAGCCAGCGGGAGTTCCGCGCTTTGCTCGAGGCGGCCCGCGAGCGCGTCCCCGGTTTGCGCGTCACCAGCGATGTCATTGTCGGCTTCCCGGGCGAGACCGACGCCGAATTCGCGCAGTCGGAAGCTTTCATCCGCGAGATGAATTTCGGCGGCTTGCATGTCTTCCGTTACAGCAGCCGGCCCGGCGCGCCCGCCAGCAGGATGCGACTTCAAATCAGCGAGCCGGTCAAGAAAGCGCGCAGCAGCCGGCTGCTTGAGCTTTCGCGGCGCATGGAAGCGGACTTCGCGGCCCGGATGCGCGGCAGCGAGCAAGAGGTGCTGTGGGAGAGAGTGACGGGGGCGACGCCGGCCGGCTTCGTCTTGACCGGCTACACCGACAACTACATGCGGGCCCGCACGGAGCATCCGCGCGACCTGAGCAATGTCATCTGCCGGGCGAAAATGGGCATATATGCCGACGGCGCGATTCATGGTACAGTGATGGCGGTGGATTGATAGCGAGCGCGATAACATAGACATGGACAGCTTGAAGCGGGAATTGCAAGACAGCCTGAAAGCGGCGATGCGCGCCAAAGACCGTCCGCGCCGCGACGCCATCCGCCTGCTGCAAAGCGTCATCAAGCAAGCGGAAATAGACGACCGCGCCGAGCTGGACGACAAGGCTGTCTTGGCCATTTTGCGCAAGGAGGCCAAGAAACGCCGCGAGACGATCGCCGAGCTGGAAGCGGCCGGCCGGGGCGACGAGGCCGCCGGCGAGCGCCTGGAACTAACGGTGACCGAAGCCTTTCTGCCGCGCCAGCTGAGCGCCGATGAATTGCGCCCGCTGGTGGAAGCGGCCATCGCGGAGACGGACGCCAGCTCCATGAAAGACATGGGCAGCGTCATGCGCGTCTTGATGCCGAAGCTCCAGGGTCGGGCGGATGGCGGGGCGGTAAGCGCCATGGCAAGAGCGTTGCTGGGCTAAAGCTTGTGTACCAGAACATCTCGCACTTGCTTGAGGAGCGCTTCAGCGTCGCTCCGCGGCGCACGCGGGGAATGGCGCGCTTCCTGGCGGTATTTGTCGCCGCTATCGCCTTCAGCGTGGCTTGCGCCGTCATCGTCGCCTATGACGACATCTTCCTCAGCTTTAACAGCGTCGCCAACTTGCGCATCGGCTCCGTGCCGACCCAGGACATCATCGCGCGCGAAGAAGGCTCCTTCGTCAGCGAGATCCTCACCGAGCAAGAGCGAACGAAAGCGCTGACGCAGGCGCCGGTCGTGTTTTACCCGCCGGATCCGAATGTCGCGCGGCAGCAGCGCGAGCTGGTCGAAGCGATTCTGGAGTATATCGACAATGTCCGCGGCGACGCCTACGCCTCGCTGGAACGACAGATAGCGGACATCAAAGCGATCACCGCGCTGCAGCTGGACGAGCGCGAAGCGACCATCGTCGACATCTTGCAGCTGCCGGACGAAAGCTGGCTGCAAGTCCGCAGTGAGATAGTCCTGATCCTGGAGCGGGTCATGCGTGGCGAGATCCGCGCGGCCGACCTCAAGAAAGTGCGCGAGCAGCTGCCGACTCAGGTGGCGCTGCGGCTGAGCCCGCAAGAGAGTCAAATCGTCACCATCATCACCGCCGATGTCATCCGCGCCAACACTTACGAAAATCCGGAGCAGACCGCGATTGACCGGGCGGAAGCGCTGGAGAATGTGGCGGAGCAGCAGCGTCAGTTCATCGCCGGGCAGACCGTCGCGCCCGCCAACCAGCCCATCGACAGCCTGTCTTACGAAGCGCTGCGGGAGCTGGGCTTGCTGGCGCAGACGAGCAATCGCGTCCCGCGGATCGCCCGGGCGCTGTTGGCGAGCGCCTTGGTCGCGGTCTTGCTGGGCTTGTACATCAGCCGCTTCGAGCGCCACTTGATCGTCTCCAGCCAGCGGGATCTGCTCTTGCTCGCGCTGCTGTTCTTGGTGGCGCTGGCGACGATGAAGGCTTTTGGAATCGCCAACATATATTTGATGCCGGCGGCGGCTTTGGGCATCGTCTATGTCGCAATCGCCAGCCCCAACTTCGCCCTGGTGGCAGCCATCGGCTTCGCGTTCCTGGGCGCCTTGCTCAGCCGCAGCCCGTCGCTGGAAATAGCCAGTTTGATCGCGGCGGGCAACATCGGCGCAATCTTGACCCTGCGCAACGCCGGACGGCTGAACAATTACTTTTTCGCGGGTCTGTTCGTTGGCTTGGCGAATGCCGCCATCGTCGCCATCTTCGCCCTGCAGATTGGCTTTGAAGTCGGCGACGCCACCAACATGCTGCAAGCCTTTTTCAGCGGCTTCCTCATCGTGCCGACGACTTCGTTCGGCCTTATGTACGCCCTGACCGTCCTGCTCAACCTGGCGACGCCCTTCAAATTGATGGATTTGAGCCAGCCAAGCAAACCGCTGCTGCAGCGCTTGTTGCGCGAGGCGCCGGGCACTTACCAGCACTCGCTGCAAGTGGCGAACCTGGCGGAGCAGGCGGCGGAAGCCATCGGCGCGGACACCCAGATGACGCACGTGGCGTCGCTGTATCACGACATCGGCAAGATGAGCAATCCCTTCTTTTTCACCGAGAATCAGCAGCACATTCACAACCCGCACGACACCCTGGACGACCCCTATCGCAGCGCCGACATCATCATCAATCATGCGGTCGAGGGCGACATCATCGCCAAGAAATACCGCCTGCCCAAGCGCATCCGCGAGTTCATCCGCGAGCATCACGGCACGACCCGCGTATTTGTCTTTTATCAGCGGGCCCTGGCGGCGGCCGGCGACAAGAACAATGTGGATCCGGCCGAGTTCACTTATCCGGGGCCTATCCCGCAGAGCCGCGAAACAGCCGTCTTGATGATGGCGGACAGCTGCGAATCCGCCATTCGCGCGGTCAAGCCACAGAGCAGCCAGGAGATCACCGAGCTGGTGCACGGCATCATCGAAGACAAGCGCAACGCGGGCCAGCTGGACGATTCGCGGCTGACGCTGAACGACTTGCGCAAGATAGAAGAGACCTTCATCGAAGTTTTCCGCGGCCTGTTCCACCCGCGCATCGACTATGCCAAAGCCATTGAAGCGCCGCCAGCGTCGCCAGAACCGATAGCGGCCAGCCCGCCGATTGCGATCGTCGATGGCCGCCGCGATGAAGCCCTTCCGCCAGAGCTCGGCCGCGGCGTCGAGCCAGGCGCAGCGCCCGCCCAGCCCCGCGAGGCTGCCAGCGAAGGCGACCCGGCTCGCAAGCAATTCCCGGCCGAGGCCAGCGCGAACGAGACGCCGGCCATGGTCATGGAAGACGATGAGCCCCTGGTAGATGTGCCGCCCCTGCCCAAGCGCAACGGAGCCAAAGCGCCTTCCCCGCCAGATTCCCAAGCCGAACAAGCGGAAACCAAGGCGTGAAGGTCGCGGTTTCGCTGCACAACCCCAATCGCTATCCGGTAAACTCGAATCGGCTGCGAGCGGCGGCCATGTCCGTCGGGGAGCTGCATTCCGCGCGCCAAAATGCGGGCATGATCATCGCCTTGGTCGACGCGAAAGCGATGCGCGACATGAATCGGCGCTTCCGGGGAATGGACGCGGCGACCGATGTGCTTGCCTTTGGCGCCGACTCCGAGCCCGCAGTGCCGGATAATGCGGATCGCCATCTGGGAGATATCGTGATCGCGCCCGAAGTCGCGGCGGCGAAAGCGAGAGCGCGCAAGCTCGATCCGGGCGAGATCCTGTGCCTGCTGGTCGTCCACGGCGCCTTGCACTTGCTGGGCCACGATCACGACGCGCCGGCGACGACGGAGCGCATGTGGGCGGCGCAGAGCCAGGCTTTGCGCGGGCTGGGGATTGAGCCTGAACTTGCGGCGGAATATGGCGCTGGCGAATGACCGGTCCCGAGCGCGCTCGGCTGGCTGAAACGGCGCGGACAGACCCCGCGGCCTACAGCGCCCAGACGAGCCCGGACCGGTTTCACAGTCTGGGATTCGCCTTGGCCGGCTGCCTGTACATGCTGCGGCATCAGAAAAACAGCCGGATCATGGCGCTGGCGACCGGCATGGTCCTGCCGCTGGCATTTTGGCTCGGCTTGCCCGCCACGAGCTGGGCGATTCTGCTGCTGGCCACGGCGAGCGTGTGGATCACCGAGTTCGTCAACGCGGCCATCGAAGCCGCGGTCAACCGCGCTGGCAAAGACTATCACCCCATGTCGCGGGTGGCCAAAGATGTGGCTGCGGCAGCCGTCTTGCTTTCGGCTCTGACCGCGCTCCTGATCGGCTTGCTGCTGCTGGGTCCGCCGCTGCTGGACAGGCTGCAGGGCGCCCATGCCACCGTCAACTGAAAGGCATTGACGCGGGCTCGGACTGCCAGCGCGACGCATTATGCTAGAATGACGGTCAGAGCGACGACGAGCGAGCCACTAATTCGACATGTCCCGCCCCGCTGAGCCCAGGAACGAGCCCCTAGAAAATGATCCTGCCAGGCCGCGCGGCTTTGGCTTGCTGGCGAGACTGTCGCCATCGCGCCAGGCCGGGCTTGGAGCGGGACATCTGGGCAAGAGGCGGGCGCTGCGGCTTTCGGCATTGTTGGCGCCGCGCAACCGCCGGCGGCTCGCTGCAGTCGGCGGCCTCATCATCTTGCTCGGCATCGGCCTTGCGCTGGCTGGGCGGGCCCCGGAACCGCCGCCGCCCGTCAACGCGATCTGGCTGGACCGCGCCCTGGTCTATGGCGAACTGGACGACGAGCGCATGAAGCGGCTGGCCGGCGAGATGCGGCAGCACGGCATCGGAACCGCCTACGCCTTTGCCAGCGCGCTCGGCGCAGACAGTCGCTGGTCCGGCGGCGCCCGCGGCGAGAGCAGCTTCATGGACTCGCGGGCGGAACTCGTGCGCTTTGCCGAGGCTTTGAAGAGCCATTACGAGAGCCTGAAGATTTACGCCTGGATCGAGATCTGGACGCACCTGGACCCGGTCGACGGCTACCGCCTGGACGAGCCGGAGCTGCATCAGAATGTCGCCGATTTTGCGCGCTTGCTGGCGACGCAGCTGGGCTTTGACGGCGTCTTGCTCGACGTCAAGCCGATGTTCAGCGACAACGACGATTTCATCCGTCTGGCGCGGGCGGCGCGGGCGGAGATGGGCGGGGAGAAGCCGCTTGCGGTGGCGGTGGCGGCCGATTTGACTCCGCCGGATCCCCGCCTGGAAGCGCTGGACGCGATCGCGCCCGGCACGATGTGGTCGTCCATATTCAAAAGCCGCGTGATGCACTCCGCCGACGAACTTGTGCTGCTGCTTTTTCAGAGTTATCGGCGAGAAGCGGAGGACTATGTAAACTGGGTGGCTTATCATGTGGAGACGTATGTGAGCCAGCTGGAAGAGGCGACTCGGCTCATGGTCAGCGCGCCCAGTTACCGCGGCGGCGGCAGCGCCCACGACCCGGCGATCGAAACCCTGGCCCTGTCTCTCGACGGCATCGGCGCGGGCCTGGATCGGCTGGACGAGGACCGGCGAGCGCTGCTGAACGGAATCGCCATTTTCGCCGATGGCGAGCTCAGCCAAAGCGATTGGTCCGTTTTCCGCGAGAAGTGGCTGGAGCGCTAGCGAGACCGCCGATGAGCGCTATCATCAAGCGCTTGGGTCCCTGCGGACTCGACGACAGCGGGATCGCCGCTTCCAGCCTGGACGAGGCCGCCTGGCACGAGCCATCGCATGGCGTCTACACCGTCGGCCGCACCTACCCTGGCGCGCGGGTTTTGCTGCTGGACGCCCACCTGGATCGCCTGGAAGCCTCCGCCAGCGCCTCCGCGATAGCGCTGCGTTATGAACGCCGACGCCTTCGCGCCGCCTTGCGCGATATGCTGCTCGAGGCGGATTTTGGCGCCGCCCGCTTCCGCATTTCTGTCGCCGCCGACAGCCCCGAAACCTTGACCGTGTCCCTCGAGCCCTTCAAGCCGCCCCCGCCTGTTCTGCTTGCCCAAGGCGCGCGCTGCCAAACGGCGCGGGCGACGCGGCAGAACCCGGCCGTGAAGTCCAGCGCCTGGATGCGGCAGCGCCGCTCTCTGGAAAGCGACGGCATTTACGAGACATTCTTGGTGGACGACAGCGGCGCCCTGCTGGAAGGGCTGACGAGCAATTTTTACGCCATTCTGGAGGGGCAGCTTCGAACGGCGCATCGCGGCGTCTTGGCTGGGATCTCGCGCCGGATCGTCTACGCGACGCACGGGGGCGTGATTCCGCTGCGCAAGGAAGCGGCGCATACAGACGACATCCCGCGATTCAGCGAAGCCTTCTTGAGCAGCAGCAGCCGCGGCATCGTGCCGGTGGTGGAGCTGGACGGCAAGGCGATAGGCGATGGGCGCGTCGGCGCGGTCACGCGGGCGCTGCGGCAGGCTTACGAGGCTTGGGTGGCGCGGCATCTGGAAGCGCTGTGAGGCGACAATTGCGCCGCCTCTGGAAAGCAGCCGCTCTGGTCTCGGCCGCCCGCGACCTGGCGCTGGAGACTCGCCGATTCCGATGGGACCTTGAAGACCAGGGCACATTCTTCTTGCAGGCGGAGCAGACCGATATTCGCATCGCGGGGCGGGCGCCTGGGCTGGCGATGGCGAAGCTGGAGTTGCCGGCGAGTTTCGGCTGGCAGTGGAAAGTTGATCAAGACGAGGCTGGCCTGTACATCGTGATCCGCCGCAAACCAGTCATCGGCGGGATCGCGCGCGCCAGGATCCAGATCGAGCTGCCGCGGAGCCTGCGCCTGTCGTTGAAGCTGAGGCGCTGCGCCCTGTGCCTGGACGATTTCGCGCCGACTTACGAAATTCCGCCCGCAAGTCATGCGCAGCCGCCGGCCGACGAGCGCGCCTTGTAATCCGCCGCCGGCTATGGTAAGCTAAGGTCATGCGCAAAGCATTCCGACGCTGGGAAAGCGCCACTTGTTGTCGCCGCGAAACCGATTCGTGATCGGGTTCGACAGCTTCGACGCGCATGCAGCCAGGCGCCGCCGAGGAGTCAACCCGCAGAGGTTGGCTTTTTTGATTGTAGGGAAGCGGATGAAACCGCGCCGAGCCGGGACAGTCCATTAGAGAGGGAGCCAGAAAATGAGCGAAATCAGCAGCCGCGGTTATGCCAACCCGGACAAGCTCGTCTCGACCGAGTGGGTCGCCGAGCGCTTGCAGGCCGATGGCCTCCGCATAATTGAATCGAACGAAGATCCGCTGCTCTACCCCAGCGGCCACATCCCTGGCGCGGTCGAGGTGGATTGGGTGAAAGACCTGAACGATCCGCTGCGCCGAGACTACCTGGACAAAGCCGGCTTTGAAGCGCTGGCGAGCCGCATCGGCATCAGCCCTGACACGACCGTCGTTTTCTATGGCGACAAGAGCAACTGGTGGGCGACATACGCGCTCTGGGTATTTGAGCTCTTCGGCCACGACAATGCCAGGATCATGGACGGCGGCCGCCTCAAGTGGGAAGCGGAAGGGCGAGAGCTGACGCGCGAGCGGCCGACGGTCGCCGCAACCAGCTACAGCGCGCCCGAGCGCGACGACAGCCAGATCCGCGCTTTTCGCGATGGCGTGCTGGCGCATATTGGCGCGGGCGGGCAACTGGTGGATGTACGCAGCCCGGGTGAATTCGCCGGCGATCTGCTGCACATACCGGGCTATCCGCAAGAGGGCGCGGTGCGCGGCGGGCACATCCCCGGCGCCAGCAGCTGCCCCTGGTCAAGAGCCGCCAACGAAGACGGCACCTTCAAGAACGCCGCCGAACTGCGCGCGATTTACCAGGGCGAGCTGGGCTTGAACCCGGCCTCAGCCACCATCGCCTACTGCCGCATTGGCGAGCGCAGCAGCCACACCTGGTTCGTCTTGCGGAATCTGCTCGGTTTCAGCGATGTGCGGAATTACGACGGCTCCTGGACGGAATGGGGCAACAGCGTCGGCTTGCCAATCGAGAAATAGGGCCGCGAAACGGGCGGGCGCTCCCCGCCCCTGGCCGGCTTTCCTGGAGCCCAATGTCCCAGATCCCGCCCAAGCTGCAGGAATACCTGGACGATTTTGAATTCATCACCAGCCGCGACGATCGGGTCGATTACTTGATCGCCATCGCCGACGAGTTCAGGCCGGCGCCCGCGTCCATCGCGACCAAGCCCTACGACGAGGCCAATCGCGTCATCGGCTGCGAATCCGAAGCCTTTGTCTGGGCGCTGGACCGGGCCGATGGCACTCTCGATTATTACTTTGATGTGCTCAATCCGCAGGGCTTGTCGGCCATGGCTATGTGCGCGATCTTGAGCCAGTCTTGCGCGGGCGCGCCACTGGAGCAGGTGGCGGCAATCACCGGCGAAGTCGTCTTCGCTTTCTTCGGGCGGGACATCTCCATGGGCAAAGGACGCGGTCTGACGGAGCTCGTCAACGCCGTCGTCTACCAGGCTAGCTCCCGTTTGAAAGCTGGTTGATCGGCTCCATATCCAGGAAGGAGTCGCTGGGGGCGCCCCGGGAGTAGACCGCCTCCGTGCCCAGCATGTCTTGATAGGCGCGCGATGGCTCCGAGTCCGGGATGACCGCCGCGCCGACTTTCTCGTAATAGCCTACAGGCCCGGCGCCGCCGATGATGCCGTACATGTAACCGGCGTCGCGCATGGCGTGGAGGGTCGCCAGCAGCAGCGCCGTGCCGATGCCTTTGCCGCGCTCGAGGGCGTCGACTCCAGTGGGACCAAAAAAGCCCTTGTGCGTCGTGTCGTAGCAGGCGAAGCCCAGCAGTTGGTCGCCGCGGTGCGCCAGCAGGGTGGTGGTCGGGTGCGTCGAGAAGCCGACATCAGCCTCGCTGACCCAGTACTCGCTGAAGTGCTCGCGGATCCACTCCAGCACGAGGAACTTTTCCGGCGGCATGCCGCGGCGGATTCGCAGGCCCAGATCCCGCTGCCGTTTGAGGACGGGCTCCAATGAGGGCAAATCGTAGAGCTTGACAAGCATATCGGGCACAGGACGCCTCCTTTCCCGCATCAAATGTCATTATATGCCGCTTGCGGATACGCGCTTGGCAAGAGCGGGCGGGAATCATTATCATTGATCCGATAACAACACAGACTGCGAGCCATGAAATGAGCCAGCGACCAGAGACCAAGGCGGTGCACGGCGGCAGCATCGACCCGAGCAGCGGCGCCATCGTGCCGCCCATCACGCTCAGCACCACCTTCGAATATCCGACGACGGGCGAGGAACTTCCGCCGGACCAGCTGATCTACACGCGCTGGCAGAACCCGAACCGCGCCGCCCTGGAAGCGACCATGGCGGAGCTGGAAGGCGGCGCCTGCGCCCATGCCATCTCCAGCGGCTCGGCGGCGATGCTGACCGTCTTCCAGGCTTTGCGCCCGGGCGACCACATCGTCTCCAGCGACGACATGTATTTCGGCATCCGCGTACAACTGAACGAATTCTTCGCGCCCTGGGGCCTGGAGACGACGTATGTCGACATGAGCGAACCGGACGCCGTCCGCGCGGCAATGCGGCCCAACACGCGGCTGGTCATCCTGGAATCGCCGACCAACCCGATGATTCGGCTGGCGGATATCGCGGCAATCGCCGAAATCACGCGCGAGGCCGGCGCCCAGCTGCTGGTGGACAACACGGTCGCGACGCCCTACGCCCAGAATCCACTGGCGCTGGGCGCGGACATTGTCGTGCTCTCGCTGACGAAGTACATCGCCGGGCATCATGATGTGCTGGGCGGCGTCGTCGTCTTTGGGCGGGAAGACGAATTCGCCGAGCGCGTCATGCGGCTGGTGCGGATTGGCGGCGCGGTCTTGTCGCCCTTGAATTGCTGGCTGGCGCTGCGCGGCTTGCAGAGCCTCTCGTATCGCATCCGCGCCCACAGCGAGAACGCCAAGGAAGTGGCCTGCTTCCTGGCCGAGCACCCGCGGATCGAGCGCGTCTTGTACCCCCATCACCCCAGCCACCCGCAACACGAGCTGGCGCTGCGGCAGATGCGCCTGGGCAGCGGCTTGATGTCGATCCAGGTCAAGGGCGGGCGAAACGCAGCCATCGAGCTGGTCAACCGGCTGAAGCTCTTCACCAGCGCCACCAGTTTCGGCGGCACGCACAGTTTGATCGAGCACCGCGAATCCATTGAAGAAGGCACGGCGACGCCGGCGAATTTGCTGCGGGCGTCGATTGGCTTGGAGCACCCACAAGATCTCATCGCGGATTTGCAGGCGGCCCTGGCGTGATTTATCACATCGTGGCTCGAGAGGCCTGGGAGCGGGCGCGGCAGCTGGGCGAATATCGGGCGGAGTCGCTGGAGGGCGAGGGCTTCATGCACTGCTCGGCGCGCGAGCAAATCACGGCAGTCGCCAATGCCTTTTATCGCGGGCGAAGCCAGCTGCTCTTGCTTTGCATTGACGAAAGCAGGCTGCGGGCCGAGCTGCGTTGGGAGGCGCCGGCCCATCCTGACCCGGACATGGCGAGCGCATTCAGCGACTCAGGCGCGTTCCCGCACATCTTCGGCGCGCTCAACCTGGACGCGGTGGTCGGCGTATTTGACTTTGCGGAGGCCGCCAGCGGCTTCGCCCTGCCCGCGGATCTGCCTTGAACGGCGGCTTCAGCTAGCCGACGCCGGTGACTTCCGCGCTGTAATCCCATAGCGCTTTCTGCTGGGCGCGGTCATTGGAAATGTCGCTGGAGCGCTTCTTCGTCTTGTCCGCCCAGTAGCCCCCGTTGACACCCGCAACCTCGGGCGACGACGCCAAATAGACCAGAGTCTCCGCGCCTTTTTTGGGCTTGCGGCCGGCCAGGGACTTCATCAGCTTGAACAGGTAGTAGACGATGCCAGACATATTGTCGCCCAGGCCCGTATTGACCAGGCCCGGATGCGCCGCGTTGACCGTGACGCCCGTGCCAGCCAGCCGCCGAGCGAGTTCATAAGTGAAGAGCAGATTCGCCAGCTTGCTGCCGCCATAATTGCGGAAGGACGCGAAATTGTCGGGACTGCGCAAGTCGTCCAGGTTCAAGCCCTTGGCAGCGCTGCTGTGCGCGGACGACGACACATTGACGATGCGCGCTTCGCCGTGCGCCTTGGCCGTGAGCGTGAGGACATCAAGCAGCAGATTAGCGAGCAGGTAGTAGCTGAAATGATTCAGCGCGTAGGTCATCTCAATGCCATCGGCGCTGGTGGCAAAGCTGGAGAATGAGGCGCCGGCGTTGTTCAGCAGCGCGTCCAGCCGGCCATGCAATTCCAGGTATTTGTCGGCGACGCGGCGGGTCTCGGCGAAGGACGAAAGATCGCCCACCAGAAAGTCGACCTCCGCGTTGCCGCTCAGCCGCTTGATGTCGCTGCGAACTTGGCGCGTCTTGACTTCGTCGCGGCCGACGATGGTGATCGCCGCGCCCATGGCTGCCAGCTCAAGCGCCGCTTGCTTGCCGATGCCGTTGGTGGCGCCGGTGACGAGCACGCGTTTGCCGATCATGCGCTTCCTCCTGAAACGCGCCGCCCGAGGCTAGCCAACGCCCGTGACCTCCGCGCTGTAATCCCAGAGGGCGGTCTGCTTATCGCGGTCGTAGGAGATCTCGCTGGAGCGTTTCTGCGTTTTCTCATTCCAGTACTTGCCACTCAGGCCGGCGACATCGGCCGAGGCAGCCAAATAGACCAGAGTCTCCGCGCCCCGCTCGACGGAGATCGCGAAGAGCTTCTGCAGGATCTTGACCATGAATGCCCAGACGCGACTGGTGTTGTGCCCGAATCCGGTATCCACCAAGCCAGGATGCACGGCGTTGACGGTCACCGTCGTATGCGCCAGCCGCCGCGCCAGCTCATAAGTGAAGAGCACATTCATCAGCTTGCTGCCGCCGTAGCTGTTCATGAAGCTGTAGCCGCTCGGGTCGCGCAGGTTGTCCAGCCGCAGCGTGCCGCTTCGGTGGGCGCTTGACGAGACATTGATGATCCGCGCCTCGCCCTGCTCCGCCGCCGTCCGCTTGAGCAAATCCAGCAGCAGATGCGTCAGCAAGTAATAGCTGATGTGATTGAGGGCGAAGGTCATCTCGTAACCGTCGGCGGATTGCTGATACTCCGAGAAGATCGCGCCGGCGTTATTCAGCAGGACATCCAGCCGGTCGTGCCTTTCGCGGAATTCGTCCGCAACGCGGCGTATCTCGCTTATGGACGACAGATCGGCGACCAGGCTCTCAATTTTGTCGCTGCCGCTGAGCCTGATCAGCTCGTCGCGGACGGCGCGCGTCTTGGCTGGATTGCGGCCGACGATGACGACATCCGCGCCCATTTGCGCCAGCTCAAGCGCCGCCTGCTTGCCGATTCCGTTGGTCGCGCCGGTGACGAGCACATGTTTGTCTTGCATTTCATGTCTCCTGGAGATTCTGTGTCCTTTGGGCGGCCAACTTGACTAGTCGCTCTCAGTAACGGCGCCATTCTACATGGCTTGACGGACGACTGACATATCGCCACTAGAGCCAGCGCGTACATTCACGCGAGTATCCGACGTGCCAAACAGGATTTTGCTTTGCGCAAATCACGCTAGTCCTCGTCCTCCCCGTAGGCGTGGCCGCCGAAGATCGCGCGAATCTCCGCCGCCGATTTTGCTCGCAGCAGAGCGCTCATGCGCGCCGCTTCTTCTTGCTGGAGCGCCCGCGCGCGCGTCAGCACCGCCTCCAGCTTGTCGGCCGGGAACTTGCAAGCGCCGTTCTCGTCCATGTGAATCAGTTCGCCCGGCGCGACATCCATGCCGCCGACAGACACGGGCGCGTTGACTGAATGCACTGCCATCGCCCCGTGACCGGCCGTGACGCCGCTGAGCATGTACTGGAAGTCCAGCTCGCGGATTTCATCCAAATCGCGCGATGGACCGTTGGAAATCAAGCCGACGCAGCCAAGCGCCTTCATCGCCGAGACCATGTTGCCACCCGCCAGGCCGACTTTGTCCGCGATCTCCGGCGGGAACTTCTGCTCAATGACCAAGACGGTCGGCTGTGGCGAGTTTTCCATCGCCTCCAGCACATCCATGAAGCTCAAGCGCGCGAAGTTGGGGTCGGGCAGGCCGTACACGCAAGTCACCGCATAGCCGGCGCGCCGCCCCAGCGCCGGGTACATGCAGCGAATCGATGTGTCGGTGTACCAGTTTTCGGTCCAAGGGTTGTAGAGACCGAGACAATTGGGCGATTCGGGGTAAGTGGCGACGACATTCGTGATCGACGGCGTGTCAAAGTCTTTGAGTTCTTCCAGCATCTGCTCGGGGTTCATCGCGTCCGCGTCTCTCCATGGTTGTTGGTCCGGGCGATTCTACAGCCTAAAGCGGCGCATTACGATACGCTGGACATGGACCGCGTTAAGATCAGCCGCCGGAGGCAGTCTCGCTCTTGCCAGCGCTGCGAAAGAGCGGCACGATCGGCGCGAGCATCAAGACTGACAGCGCAATCGCGGCCCGGACCGAGCTGAACAAGCCGACAGCGCCGACGACGGGACCGCCGGCGATCTGGCCGAAGGCGTCGGCTTGGCCGTGAATCGAGAGCACGGTCGCGCGCAGCCGCGAGTCGCTGTGTTGGTTGACCCAGGTCTCCAGCAAGGGATTGCGCAGGCTCCGCGCCGCCGCCGTCAGCCACAAGCCCAGCAGCGCCAGCGCGAAACTCTCGGCGAGGGTGAAGAGCAGCACGCTGGCGATCATCAAGGCGTAGACGAAGACCAGGGTCCGCGCGACCAAGGACCCATCGCTGAGATCAAGCCGCCGGCGCAGCAGCTCGGTCGCCCCCAGGGCGAGCGGCATGGAGACGGCGCTTATGAGGCCGAACCACAAGATCTCGTCCAGCTGGCCCAAGGGCGGCAAGCTGAAATCGCTCAGCAGGCGCGCCACCCAGAGGCGGTCGTAGCCCTCGCTGAAGGCGCCGTGCAGCGCGGCCGCCAGCATAAGCAGAGCCAGGATTCGCCGAGAACGCACCAGCCGCAGGCCGCCGCGGAATGTCGTGAACAGGGCGCGCCAGGACTCGCGGTCGCCGCTCGGGGCGCGCTGGAATCCGGATTCCGGCATGAAGAGCGCCAGCGCGAGCGCCAGCAGCAGCAGCAAGGCGCCACCCGTCACAATGGCGAGCTGCAGGCTGAGGCTGGCCAGGGCGACGCTGCAGAATATGCCGCCGAAGCCAGCGATTTGGCTGAACTGCGCCGATCGCAAGAAGACCTCGCCGGCCCGCTCTTGGCCGATCTCGTCCACGATCCAGGCGGAAGTCGCCCCGCTGAGGAATGTGTAGCCGAGGCCGGTGATGACCTGGGCCAGGAGCAGAGCCTCATAGAGCGGCAGCGCGCCCTCCAGAATGAAGCCGCCGCCAAGCAACAGAAAGCCCAGTATCACGGAAAGACGCCGGCTGTAGACATCGGCGACCACACCTGTCGGTATCTCGGTGAGCAGGGCGGTCAGCTCCAGGGTTGTGCCGATCAAGACCAGCTGTAGCGGGTTCAAGCCGACCTGCTTCACTTGGTAGACGAGGTTGATGGTGAAGACGACGCTCAGCGCGAAGGCTTGGGCTGCTGTCATGGCCAAGTAGAGTTTGCGCGCTTCGGCTTTGCGGCGGCCAGGCATCGAATCTCTTCCGCGGCTGCGCTAGAGCGTGCGCGTTCGGCGCTGCAAGACTCCCGTTTCCAGGTAGCCCTGGAGCTGGAGAACGCGCTGGCGTACAAGAGTCGGCGCCTGGGCGCGCACGGTGGCGTGATCGCGGTGGCGCAGGAGCCAGCGAATCGACGCCAGCTGCCGGGCGGCGATGAAGGGCTCGAGCAGGCCGCGGTCGCCGGCGTCGACTGCCCGTTGCGCGGCATAGCCTCGCCAAAGCGCGTCTTCAAGGCAGGCGTAATCGGCGGCTCGCTCGCCTTTGAGCTGCCAGAGCAAGGGCGCCAGGTCGTAGAGAAAATAGCCCCAGCCGCAATGCTCGAAGTCCAGCGCGCCCAAGCCGCCCGTGCTGAAGATCAGATTCTTGGCGAGCAAGTCGGCGTGAATCATGCCGAATGCGCCGCCGCGGTCGGTCAGCGAATCCAGCAGGGGCCGCGTCCGCCGCGCCATTGCAGCCAGAATCTCGCGCTGCTCGCGGCTGAGCAAGTCTAATTCGCCAGCTGAAGCATAGGGCGACTCCGCCCCAAACAAGCCCTGCCCATCGAGACGCGGGCGGGTGAAACCGGCTGGCAGCTGGCTTTGCGCGTCGCGGTGCAGCCGCCCGAGATACGCGCCGACTTGAAAGACATCGCGCCGGTCAAGCTCGGCCGCGGTTTTGCTCTCGCCGGCGATGCGCTGGAAGAGACTGCAATAGGCGACGCTCGGCGACAAGATCTCGTCGTCCAGGCGCAGCAGGCAATCGTCGCTGGCTGCGTTGAAGGCGATCGGGCTGGGGGCGATCAAGTCCGCGCGCTGGCGAATCAGCCGCAGCCAGGCCAGCTCGGAGCGCAGACTGGCTTCGTCGCCCGGCGCCGCCCGGCGGATGCGCAAAACATAGTCGCGCTCGCCCGCGCGCAGCTGGAAAACGGCATTGCTGTGATACGCGAGCCAAGCCAGCTCGGTCGCCGGCAGAGACCAGCGCTGGATTGCCCGCCGCGCCAAGCCCAGCCAGAAATCTTTTTGTCGCTCCAGCGACCACCGGCTGAAGGCGCTCACGCTGGCCAGCGTCCGGCCGGGCCGAGCATGCTCCCCAGCGCCTCGAACCTGCTAAAATGGGGCCTCATCGTTCGCCGCTTTCGAGACGGTCTCATGCGCAAATGGTTGATCTTGTGCTGCGCTTTGGTCATGACCGCCCTGCTCGATCAAGCGAGCAAGGCCTGGGCGCTGCGAAATTTGCCCCTGGGCGAAAGCGCGCAGCCGATCGCGGCGCTGGCGCCTTTCTTCCAGCTCACCCGCGGCAGCAACAGCGGCGCGGCTTTTGGCATCTTTCCGATGGCGGGCGATTTCTTCCTGGTCGCGGCGCCCCTGATTGTCGCTGGCCTGGTCTGGCATTTCCGCGGCGTGGCGGCGGAAGCGCGTTTTGCGCCAGTCGGCTACGGGCTGGTGATCGGCGGCGCGCTCGGCAATGTCCTCGACCGGCTGCAGCACGGGCATGTGGTCGATTTTATTCACTACCAGCTGCCGGATTTGATCTCGAATGTGTCCAATTTGGCGGATCATGGCATCGTGCTGGGCGTCGGTCTCCTCCTCGCCGAGAGCTTCTGGCGCGAGCGACGCGCGACAGCGCCAAGCCGCCCTGCCCCAGCGGAATAAGCGGCCTCTGGCTCAGAGTATTTTCTCCAGCTCGATTTCGTCGCGGATGGTGATGCCGTGCAAGCCGGTGATGGGAATCTGCGGCTTGATGCGGCGCGCGTCGGCGATGGCGTTGCGATGCACGGTGACGAGTTCGTAGCCGCGCTTCTGCCAGAATTTCAGCGATTCCAGGTTATCGTTGGTGGTGACCAGCCAGAGGCGGCTCAGTTCCTCTTCCCGCGCCCACTCTTCCACCGCTTCCACCAATGCCGTGCCCACGCCCCGAGTCTCGGTCAAGCTGTTCAAGGTGGTGATTTCACATTCATTTTCGCCGATGTGCAGCGTGACCAAGCCGACGCTTTCCGCCTCCGGCTTGGCTTCTGGGTCGTCTTCGGGCGGCGCGCTCAAGAGCCGCTCGGCGATGAAGCCGGGCAAGAGATGCCCATAGAGCGCCTTCCCGCGCGAGACAATCTGCGTCGTGCCCCAGCGCTCGTCCAGGAAGTGGGCGACCCATTCGCGATCGGAGCGCTGTAACGGGCGAATCGTGATGTCGGTCATCGACAAGACCTTTGACCCCTGTCCGGCGAAGCGCCTCAATTATAGCCCGCCGCCAGCCAGATGGGCAATTTCTGCCATAGTGGCGCGCCTCAGCCGGCGAAGAGGACGGCCACGCCCGCAATCGCGAGGCAGGCGCCAGCCACGGCGCGGGCAGTGACGCGCTCCCGGAAAGCCAGATAGCTGAGCGGAATCAAGATGATTGGCGTCGTGCCGGTCAAGGTCGAGGAGACGCCGACGCTGGTGAATTGCAGCGAGAGCAAAACGAGGGTCGTGCCGAGGGCGGGACCGGCGATGGAAGCCAGCGCGAGGAAGCGCATGGCTCGGGGCTCGCGGACGACGGGGCGGAGCCGCTCGCGCAAGTTCGGGCGCGCGATGATGAGAACCCAAAGCATGGCGACGCCCGTCAGCGAGCGGATGAGGCTGGCGCTCATGGCGGGGTAGTCATCGGCGACGCCGGCCGACATCAAGACGAATGAGGCGCCCTGCGCCATTGCCGCTCCCAGAGCCGTCAGCAGCCCGTAGCCATAACGCGCCTCGCCACCTTTGACCGAGGGCCTTCTGTCGCCGGCGACGACCCAGAGGACGCCACCCAGGACCAGCGCGATGCCGGCGATGGAGTGGACGGGCAAGACCTGCCCCAGGAAGACCCGGGCGATCAGCGTGGCGCAGACCGGACTCGATGTGCCAATCAGCATCGTCAGGCGCGGACCAATGGCTTGAAAGGCGCGCAGCAGCAAGGTCGCTGAAATCACGAAGCCGGCCAGGCTGGAAGCGCCGAGGATAAGCCAGCGCTGCGGCGACGCGTCAAGCGGAAACCACTCGCCCTGCAGCGCGTAGTGGATGGGCAGCAAGAGCAGCAGCGACACTTTTAAGCTGAGCGCCATGGAGACGGTCGCCCCCAGTTTACGCCCAGCCAGGGTGTAGCCGATGGAAGCGATGGAAAAACAGACTGCCGCCGCCAGGGCCGCGCTCTCGCCCAAGATGCTTTGCAATGTGGCTCGCCCTTCTGCCCCGCGCCCTCAATTACAGATGATGAACTAGAAGGCGATGACGAGCACAGCGTGGCTCGCCAGCGACGCGACCGGAGCATAGCCGTCAAAGCCGCCCGCCGCGTTCAAAGATGGCGCCGCCAGCTCGCCTGCGCCATAGACCAGCGTCGGCGTCGACAGATCCAGCTGGCTCGTCTTCAGACTCAGCGAAAAGCCGGTCGCCGCTTCGCCTTTCAGATTGATCAAGACCAGCAGGGTCTGCGCTTCGTCGTGGCGCAGGAAAGCGTGGATGCCCCGCGACGAACTTGCAATGCCCGTCAGCGCTCCTCGCCGTAGCGCCGGGTTCTGGTTGCGCAGCCGGATCAGGCGGCGATAGTGGCTGAGCAGCGAATCGGGCTCGGCTGTCTGGGCGGCGGCATTGGCGCTCAAGACATTATGGCGCTCCTGCAGCCGCTGCCAGGGCATGCCCGTCGTGAAGCCGGCCTTGGGTCCGTCGTCCCATTGCATTGGGCTGCGCAGGCGCTCGTCGGGTTTGGTCCCGCTCATGCCGATTTCTTCGCCGTAATACAAGAACGGTACGCCCGGACCAGTGAGCAGCAGCGAGGCGGCGACCTTGTTCTTGCCCCGGTCATGCAGCAGTTGATTCGCCAGGCGATTCTGATCGTGATTGGTCAGAAAAGTGGCGAATTGATTGCCCGGGTAATCGCGCATGGCGATGCGCTGGGCCCGGGCGACATCACGATTGTTGCCGCGCTGAGCCGCGTCGAGCATGGCATCGGCCAGCTTGAAGTCGAAGCCGATGTCGATGGCGCGGTCTTCTACATAGCGGGCGACCACGAACGAGGGACCGCCGAAGACCTCGCCGACGGTGAAGCTGTTGGGCTTGACCGATTCCAGATGCGCTTCGTATTCGCGCAGCCAGGCGCGGCTCTCGGGCAGATTCTCCTGCAGCTGGCCGCGTTCGATGAGGTGCTTGATGGCGTCCAGCCGGAAGCCGTCGACGCCGATATCGCGCAGCCAAAAGGCGCCGACCTGGCGCAGCGCCGCCGTCACCGCCGGATTCTCCAGATTCAAGTCTGGCATGCCATCCCAGAAGACGCCGTAGTAGTAGCGGGTTCCCGCCCGATGCCAGGCGACGGCGCCCCAGGGTCCCCGATAGCCGGGGTCCGTTTCCGCCCAGATATACCAGTCTTCGTACTCCTCATCCCCCAGGCGCGACGCCAGAAACCAGGGATGGCGGCTGGATGTGTGGTTCAGGACGAGATCAACGATGACGGCAATGCCGCGCTCGCGAGCCTCGTCGACCAAGCGGCGCATGTCGGCGATCGTGCCGTAGTCGCGCTCGACGGCGGAATAATCCGTCACATCGTAGCCGTGGTAGCTGTGCGCTTCGGCCGGCGGCATAAGCCAGATGCCGGTGACGCCGAGGTCGTCTTTGGTGGCAGGATCGCCATCATTGAGATAGTCGAGGCGGTCGATCAAGCCCTGAATGTCGCCGATGCCGTCGCCGTCGCTGTCTTGGAAGCTGCGCAGGAAAACTTCGTAAAAGACTCGGTCATTCCACCAGAAGGGACTCAAGTCGGCCTGCGCGTTCGCAAGCGGCGGGAGCGCCATAACGCCGACCGCCAGCAACAGCGTAAGCAGCGCCGCTCGCTTGAGAAGCCCTGGCTTCGACCGTGTCATGTCGCTACCGTTCAATCTCGCGGTATTGTTAAAGCGGTTCATCGCCCGGGCCCGCGGCAGTCTACACAGCTTGCAAGAGCTGCTCGAATTCGCGCGCCCAGGCCTGGCAGTGGCTTTCGCGGCGGTCCTGACCATCGGCGAAACCAGCCGCCGCCCGCCTCATCATCAACAAGGCTTGGTCGTTGCGCGCCAGACGGTGCTGGACCATGGCCAGATAATACTGCGTTTCGGGACGCTTCGGCCGGGAAGCGAGCGCATGGGTGAATGCCGCCTCCGCCGCGAGCCAGTCTTTCGCCCGGTAGGCCAGCATGCCCAGGCCGAAGTGCGCCAGCATCTCGTAGGGATTGACTTGCAGCGCCCGCTCAAAGGCTTCCTGGGCGGCCAGCCGCGCTTTTTCTTCCAGCAGGACCAGACCGAGAGCGGCCTGACATTCGGCGTGGCCGGGCAGCAGCTCCAGGGCCGCTTCGAGTTCCGCTTTTGCGCGTTCCAGCTCGCGGACGGCGAAAGCCTTCAAAGCCGCCCGATAGCGCTCGTCGGCCTGGTAACGCGCCAAGCCCAGGCGTCGCGCCAGCCCGGACACCGGCTTAACTGGCGACTTCGACGGTTTTGCGCTGGCTGTCGTTGCGCACGACATACGTGCGGGCCAGCTTGTCGTGCCAGCCCTGATTGCGCTTGTCGATGATCGCCCACAAGAAACCAATGCCGAGCAGCATGCCGCTGACTTGGTAGCCGATAGCGCGGATGACGGCGTCGGTGTCGCTGATGACGGAGCCGTCGGCTTTGATGACGCGGATGCCCAAGGCGAACTTGCCGGGGGTCTGGCCATTGCGCCGCGTCCAGAAATACCAATGATAGGCAATCGGCACAGCCAGGCCGAGGAATTGCGTCAGCGGCTCCGGCAGCGCGCCGGACTGCGAGAGAATGGCGGCGATGATGGCGAGCGGCAGAATCAGCAAGAAGCTGTCGATGACGCTGGCGACCACGCGCTCCACCAAGCCCGCCAACTCATAATCGCGCTTCGTGCCGCCATGACTGTTTTTCGGCTTCTCGTCCATGATTTCGCGTTCTCCTCGCTATTGCGGCGGTCCTTCCGCGCCAGGCCAAGTGTACACGGGCAGCGCCGCGCCGGTCAAATCGCGACCCGCCTTCAGTCGTGCAGCTGATACAGTATCGCCGGGTTTGGCTGCGCTTCGAATTCTTTCAGGTTGGCGATGGCGAGGTGGCCATGCTGGTACAGGTACTCGACATGCGCGCCGGCTTCTTCCAGAGCCAGCAGAATATGATAATCCTGGACATCGGGGTACATCGCTCGCGAGATTTCGCCGATGGTCATGGGCGCGCCATGCTGCCGCATGATCTTGCGGATGCGGTCCAGCTTGCGGTTGTGGCTGGCGCGGATGGCATGGATGCGACCATGCAGATCGTGAATCGGGTCTTCGTGGCCGCCCAATGCCAGGCGGATGCCGTCGTAGCGCAGCAGCTTGCGCAGCGAATCCGCGTAATGATCCAAGCCCATATAATGCGTGATGCTCTCCGGCGACTGATGCGGCGTCGTGCGCGAGAGGACATGGTCGGCGCTGAGCAGCACATCGCCCAGGCGGATGCAGACTTGGCCCGGGCAATGCCCCGGCGCATGAATGAATTCCATCCCGTCGATGATCTGTTCGTCGTCGAGGCTGAAATCGACATCGATGGAAGTCATGTGTTTCTTGGCGAAGCCGTACATTTCAAAGAGCGCCTGGCGGGTGGCGGGGGCGATGCCAGCGCGGTCGAAATAGATGCCAAGCGCCTTGGTCGCCACGATGACCCGCTCTTCATAATTCGTCAGCACGCGTCTGTCGAGCTCGTGAATGCCGACCGCGGCGTCGCAATGCCGCTTGACGAAAGCCAGGCCGCCGAAGTGGTCGATGTGGCCGTGCGTGATGATGACGCGCTCGATGTCGCCCAGGCCATAAGCGCGGCCGTGGTTTTCGCGCAGCTGCCGGAAACCGTCGAGCAGGTCGTCGTTGCTGCGCCCCATGCCGGAGCCGGTGTCGACCAGGGTCAGCGGTCCCGCGCCCTCCAGCACAAAGGCGTAGCCGCTGAAATCGTTGGGGAAGAGCAGCAAGGGCAAGCGGAAGATATGGACGCCGCTGCTGCTCTGGAAATGGTCAACTGGCGGAAGCGGATTCATGCGCGGGCCTTATGCTTTGCCAGCCTCATCATGCCACAGATTGGCGCGGAAGACGAGATGCGGGGCGCTAACCGGGGACGATTGCCGCCCGCCCGACAACGACGCTGAAGGCGATGAAGGCGACATAGGCGCCCAGGAAAAGCGTCGCCGCCAGCCGCCCCAGCCGCCGCTTATGGCTGAAAGGGATGAGCAGGGCCGCGAACGCGAGCATCACGCCAAACTCCAGCCGCAGCCCGCCTTCCTGGATCGGGATCGGCTGCAAGATGGCGGTGACGCCGAGTATCAGCAGCAGATTGGCGATGTTCGAGCCGACTACATTGCCAATCGCCAGGTCGGTCTCCCCTTGCCAGGCGGCCGAAAGCGAAGCGGCCAGCTCCGGCAGCGATGTGCCGAAAGCCACCAGACTGATGGCGATGACCAGCTCGCTCAAGCCCATCATGCGGGCCACGCCGACGGCGCCGTCGATCATGAGTTTGGCGCCCAGAGCCAAGGCGGCGATGCCCAGCAGGAGCCAGGCGATCTGCGCCAGCCGCTCGGCGCTGCCGTCTTGCTCTTCCAGCTCGCCCAGCAGCAATTCGCGGGCCCGCCGTTCGCGTTTCGCCAATCGGTAGAACATGGCGTTGAAGGCGACGAATGCCAGCAGCAGAATCACGCCGTCGACCGCGTCCAGCTTGCCGTCCAGCGTCAGCAGGAAGACGAAGACCGTGCAGACGATCATGATCGGGATTTCGCGCCGCAGCAAGCCAGCCCGCACCGTCAAGGGCGCGATCAAGCCGGTGGCGCCGAGGATCAGCCCGATATTGGCGATGTTCGAGCCGATGACATTGCCGATCGCGAGGTCGCTCTTGCCGGCCAGCGCCGCTTGCGCGCTCACCAGCAGCTCCGGCATGGATGTGCCGAGGGCGACGACCGTGAGCCCGATGACGAGGGCGGAGACTCCATACGACAGCGCCAGGCCGGAAGCGGAACGCACCAGCCACTTGCCGCCATAAAACAAGCCCGCCAGTCCAGCCAGCGACAGGGCCAAATGCTCAAGCATAGGTCTTCGTCATCATCCGCCCGGGCGCGATCTCACGCATAAACGACATGCTGCAGCAAGAATCGGTCGATCTTTTCGTAATAGGTTTTGATGGTCTCCGGCTTGCGCCAGCCATGGCCCTCGCCGGCGAAGAGATGGTATTCATGCGGGACGCCGCGGCGCTTTAAGGAGGCGACGATGCCTTCCGACTGGTCTTGGGGGACAACCGCGTCGTCGCTGCCCTGGAAGACGATGAGCGGGTCGACGATCTTGTCCGCGTGGAAAGCCGGCGAACGCTGGCGATATAGTTCAGCCGCCTCCGGCAACTCGCCCAGCAGCCAGTCCAGATAACGGGCTTCAAACTTGTGCGTGTCCATCAGCAGCGCGAACTGGTTGGAGACGCCATAAGAGCAGACGCCGGCCTTGTACAGGCCCGGCAAATCGATCAGGGACTGCAGCACGGTGAAGCCGCCGGCGCTGCCGCCCATGATGACGGCTTTGTCCGCGTCGATCGTGCCTTCGCGCGCCAAATGCCGGAGGCCCGCCGCGCTGTCGCTGACGTCATAGACTCCCCAATTGCCGCGGTGCATGTCCATGTAGGCTCTGCCATAGCCGGTGCTGCCGCGATGATTGACCTGCAAGACGGCGTACCCGCGGGTGGTGAAGAACTGAACTTCGTTGGCGTAACCGGCGCTGCGCTGGGAAGTGGGTCCGCCATGCACATTGACTATCAGGGGCGGCAAGCCCGGCGGCGACTCGTCTCGCGCGACCGGCGGATAGAATATGCCATGCGCCGCGCCGCCATCGTCGCCTGTCCATTCAATCGCGCGCCCCTCCGACAGCTGCTCCGCCCGCAAGTTCTCGGTCGCGCTGCGGCGATGCGTCGTCACTTGCCCGCCCGCCTCCAGCGACAGGACTCGCGACGGGATCAGCGAGGAGGAAGCGATCATGCCGACGGCGCCGCTCTCGCGCGAGACAGTGAGCTGCCCCATCTCGGCGTAGTCGCTCAACCCGTCGACTGCGACGCAGGTCTTCGCTTCCAAATCATGGCGCATCAGCCGGTAGAAGCCGCGACGATTTTCCAGGTAGCAGATCGAGCGCCCGTCGCCCGCCCAGCCATAAACCCGCATTCCCTGCGCCCAGGCTGGCGTCCCGTGCTCGGCTTCAGCGCTGGTCAGTGGTCCGCGCCGCCGCCTTTCCAGATCGTAAAGATAGAGCTGATTCCAGCCGCTGGCGTCGCTGATGTAGGCGAGGGAGCGGCCGTCCGGCGAGAATTCCGGCTGGAACACGGCCGTTTCGGCGTCGCCGGCCACGGTGGCGATTTCGCTGGCGAAAGGCATGCCGCTCGCATCCAGCTCCAGGGTCGCCAGGCGCAGTTCGCTGCCGGTCCAGGGCATCTGCGGATGATCCCAGGCGACGAAGGCGAGCCGCCGCCCCTCCGGATGCCAGCTGGGCTGCATCACGAAATCCGTGCCAAAGGCGAGTTTGCGCGGGAATGACTCGCCGTCGATATCGACAATGGCGATGCCGTCGACATTCTCATAGCTGTGTGCGAAGGCGACCCACTTGCCATCGGGCGAGATCGCGGGCGCGGCATAGCTGCCGAAAGCGGGCGCGATCGCTTTGGAGGCGCCGCCCCCAAGCGACTGGGCGTGGAGCCGGCCGTTTGCGGCGAAGACCACTGTGCCAGCGAGGACGGTGAAAGCGCCGCCGCCGTAGCCGACTCGCCCGGCCACATTCAGCGCGCTGTCGGTCAGATCGCGGGGGGCCTGGCGCCCGGTCTGCGCTTGCAAGACGCCGGTTTTGCCGCGATTCTCCCACCAGACCAAGGTCTCGCTGGCGCTGTCCCACTGGACGTCGCGCAGGCTGATTCCGCTGGCGATGGCGGCGCCGCTGATGGGGCTGCTCCAGGCGCCGTATGCGTTGTTCATGTGCGTCGACCTCGCGCGGGAGTGCTGGATGCCTGCATTGTACTCCAGCGCGGGCAAAACAGAATGGCGGATTGGGCGCGCGGCGGCTGCTTGGCGCGGGCGACATGCTAGGTCTGACCTAGATCGTCCTCAGCCGTCCACCGGGCGGTAATTCGTGTCTGTCCCGGCAATGATGTCGAGCGCCTGCCGCCCGAGATCGCTTTCCGGCGCGAAGACTTCGGAGATGATTTCGACCACCGTGCCCTGCTCGGCCCAGTCGTAGAGTTCTTTCGCTTTGCTGTTTAGCGACATGATGCAGCCGAAAGTCGTCGGCTCGTAAGTGTAGCCGCCGCCCAGCAAGTTGCCGTTGGGCAGCTTCACGGCGCCGTGAAAGCCGTTCATCAAGCCGGGCACGACTTCGTAAATGCCCATGAACCAGAACATCTCCCACTGGTTGCAGTTGGTGTTGAAATCGGTGCAGAGCGCGTAGCTGCTGCCGAAAGAGCGGGGATCGTGAGTCAGGATCTGGAATATGCCTGGGTAAGTCGGCGAAGTCTCGCGCCCGGACGAGATGCCCCAGCTGAAGCGCAGCTGGCGATCTTCAAAAGCGAGCAGCCACTGCGATTCCAGATCGACGATGATGCGCTTGTTGGCCACCGGTTCCTGGGGCAGCAGGGCGTCCCGCGACGGGACTTGCACTTCCTGCCCGACCACCAGCGCGCCCCAGTTCACCATCGGGTTGGCATCGCGAATCAGCTCAAAGGGGATGCCTTTCTTGCGCCCGATAAGGAAGCCGGTGTCTTTGACCACGACAGAATACGGCTGCGGCAGGTACTTGAGGCGCAGCACGATTTCGGGATTGCCCGCGTCGAGCGCCGCCTGCAGCTTGTCAATCGCCAGCAGCTCGTCGATGTACCGGTCGCTGTTGACCAGGATCTGGTTCTGGGCTTCGATGTACTTGCGGAATTCGCCGGCGCGCACGGACAAGCCATTCTCGCCAGCCGTCAGCCAGACTGCCGCTTGGCGCTCGTCGAGGGAGAAGGCGAGCATTTCGTCGCGGAAGGGGTCGTAGGCGCGCAGGCGAATCCCCTTGTTGAGGTAGACGATGGCCTCGTCGAGGAAAGGCGCGCTGTCCATCACGGTCGGCTCCAGGGCGATGGTCCGCAGCTCGAACCTGCCCAAAGCGACGATGTCGGCCGCGCCGGCCTTGAGCCGCTCCAGGCTGGCGGCGATGTCCAGATGACGCCCGCGCCGGCCCGGCACGGTGACCAGGCGCCCGCCCGACCACTGAAAGCCGGCTTCGTACTGCTGCACATAAACCGCTTCCGTCAAGTCCAGCAGCATGGACTGCGCCTTGCTGTGCGAGACGCTGACGGCGGGCGCGATATCGATGCCGAAAGGCAAGCCCGCCAGACCGGCCGCCTTGGCGCCGGCCGCCATGGAAGCGGCGTCAATGGACAAGCCGAGTTCTTCGGGCCGCGCTTCTTTCAGCAGCTCGCCATCGACCGTGACGCGGACGAGCAGCCGCGAGTCCCAATGTTGGCGGATTTCCCCCGCCGCCTCTTCCGGCTTGAGCTCGCCGACGGGCAAACCCATGGCATAGACATTGGGGAAGATGCGGCCCGCCATCAGGTAACTGGAGACGAAAAAGACGAGCACGACGATGGCGACCAAGGCTGTCAGCTTGGCGACGGGCGAGCGGCTGGAGAAGAACCAGGCGAGGGCGCGATGGGCGAGCTTGTCTTCGTTGTAGGCGGGGAAGTGGCGGACGAAGAAGGCGTGGTCGCCGCCGGCGCTTATTCGGCGCTCCATCATGGCGACGCGCCGCTGCTGCCGGGCCAGGTTGCGCTCGCGGGCGCGTTTGGCTTTGCTTCGGCCGCGTCTGCTGGTCTCGTGTCTCATGGCGCTGCCATCCTCGCGGGCTCGCTTCCGCCTTTGGCTCCATTGTACGCGCCGCTGGAATCGGGGCAAAGCCAATCACGGGGCAATCGCGGGCGTAAGAAAAGCGTCAGAACCGGCGCCGGGGCAAACTCTGATACATTTATAACGCTTCTTTCGGTAAAGTAAGCGAGCGGGCTATCGCAGTCGACGGGGACGCGCGAATATGACATATTGGGAAATCTTGCTGGACGCGGTGGAGGCGCCGGCGGCGACCAGCGCGGTGGAGCTGGATGGCGAGCTGGAAGACGAAGGCGCGGCCGTCGATCAGCCGGAGGAACTGCCGATCCTGCCCTTGCGCGGGATGGTGGTCTACCCGCAGACGGCGATCCCGCTCACGGTGGGCCAGGAACGCAGCATCCAGCTGGTGGACGATGTCGTGGCGGGCAACCGCATGGTGGGCTTGGTCGCCTCCAAGGACCCCAGCCTGGGCACGCCGGGGCCGGACCAGGTGCACTCCATCGGCACGCTGGCGACAATTCACCGTCTCTTCCGCACGCCCGACGGCACGATCCGCCTGCTGATCCAGGGTTTGCAGCGCATCCGCATCGACGAATTCGTGGAGACGGCGCCCTACCTCAAAGCTCGCGTGTCGCGGATCCCGGAAGACGAAGTCGTCTTCGCCGACGACATCGAGATGGAAGCCCTGGTGCGCAGCATCGTCGACCGTTTCACTTCGCTGGCGGAGCTGGTGCAGAGCATCCCCCAGGAGCTCGTCAACAGCGCCCTGAATGTGGAAGACCCGCTGCAGCTGGTGTATTCCATCGCCACGTATGTGCGCATCGACCAAGACGACGCCCAAAGCCTGTTGGAGATGGACAGCGTCGGCGAGAAGATCCGCCATTTGCTGAAGCTGGTCACCAAAGAAGTCGAGGTGCTCTCGCTGGGCAGGAAAATCCAGGAAGACGCCCAGCAGGAGATGGAGAAATCGCAGCGGGATTATTACCTGCGCGAACAGATGAAAGCCATTCAGCGCGAGCTGGAAGAGGACGAAGACCAGCACGAAATCGAGAAGTTCCGGCGGCTCATCAATGAAGCCGGGATGCCCGACGAAGCGCGCAAAGAAGCCGAGCGCGAGCTCAGCCGCCTGAGCAAGCTGTCTGTGGCGGCGGCGGAATATGGCGTGATCCGCACGTATCTGGACTGGATCTGCGCCATGCCCTGGAATCGGCGCACCGAGGACAAGCTCGATATCGCCCATGCTCGCGAAATCCTCGACCAGGATCATTACGGCCTGGTCGATGTGAAGGAGCGCATCCTGGAGTTTCTGGCGGTGCGCAAGCTGCGGGCGGAGCGCGAAGCTGAGTTCAGCGAGGCTGACGACGGCGACCCCGTCCGCCGCGACCGCTCGGGCGCGATACTCTGTTTCGTTGGTCCGCCGGGCGTGGGCAAGACATCGCTTGGCGCCTCGATCGCCCGGGCCATGGGCAGAGAGTTCATCCGCATGAGTCTGGGCGGCATCCGCGACGAAGCCGAGATACGCGGTTTCCGCCGCACCTACATTGGCGCCATGCCGGGCCGGATCATCCAGACCATCCGCCGGGCGAACTCGCGCAACCCGCTCATCATGCTGGACGAGATCGACAAACTCGGGCGCGACTTCCGGGGCGACCCGGGCGCCGCCCTGCTCGAGGTGCTGGACCCGGAACAGAACGCCGAATTCCGCGATCATTATCTCGATGTCGCCTTCGACCTGAGCGATGTCATGTTCATCACCACCGCCAACTCGCTGGACACGATTCCCGGTCCCTTGCGCGACCGCATGGAGGTGATCCAGCTGAGCGGCTACACCGAGCTGGAGAAGCTGGCGATCGCCCTCCAGTATCTCGTGCCCAGGCAGCGGCGCGAGAATGGCTTGCACGGCGACGAGCTGGCTTTCGGCGACGCGGCTCTGCTGAAGATCACGCGGGATTACACGCGCGAGGCCGGCGTGCGGCAGCTGGAGCGGGCGATCGGCAAAGCGGCGCGCAAGGTGGTGACGCGCATCGCCGAGGGCAGGGCCGACTCCGTCACCGTGGACGAAGACGATGTCGGCGAGCTGCTGGGCAAGCCGCGCTTCGGGCATCGCAGCGAGCTGCAAGACCGGACCGATATACCGGGCGTGGCGACGGGCTTGGCCTGGACGCCCGCCGGCGGCGACGCGCTTTTCATCGAAGCCACCAAGATGAAAGGCGGCAAGGGATTCGAATACACCGGGCAGCTGGGCGAGGTGATGCAGGAGAGCGCCAGGATCGCCTACAGTTTCGCGCGCTCGCGGGCGGAGCAGCTGGGCGTCGACCCCGCCTTTCACGCCGAGTACGACATCCACTTGCATGTGCCGGCCGGGGCCGTGCCCAAAGACGGTCCCAGCGCTGGCGTGACCATGGCGACGGCTTTGGCCTCGCTCTTGACCGGGCGCGCTGCCAAGAGCAATATCGCCATGACCGGGGAGCTGACTCTGAGCGGGCAGGTCCTGCCTGTCGGCGGCATCAAGGACAAGGTCCTGGCGGCGCATCGCCTGGGCGCGGACACGGTCGTGCTGCCGCGGAAGAATGAAAACGACCTGGACGATGTGCCGGAAGATGTGCGTGGCGATTTGCGCTTCATTTTGGTCGAGCATCTTGACGAAGTGCTGGAAGAGGCGCTTGCCGCGGAGCTCCACGAATCGTCTGCGACAGCCTGAGGCGCGCAACCGCCTATGGAGAGGCCGGATGCCCCTGCTTGAATTGCCCACCGGCGCCAGCCTGCACTATGAAGATCTGCGGCGCGGCAAACTGGCCCCGGTCATCTGCGTTCACGGCTTGCTGGGCACAGCCCGCTCGCAGCTGGGCGCGGTCATGGACTGGCTGGGCGCGGCCGGTTTCAGCGTCATCGGCTTGACATTGCGCGGCTACGGCGAGTCGCTGCCCAAACCGCGGGACTTCCCAGACGATTTCTACGCCCGCGACGCCAGCGACTTGCTGGCATTCATGGACGCGCTGGCAATCCCGCGGGCGCATCTGCTGGGCTATTCCGATGGCGGCGAGGTCGCCCTGGCCGCGGCTGGCGGAGCGCCGGAGCGTTTCGTCTCGTGCCTGGTGATTGGCGCGGTCGGCAATTACAGCCCGGCGCTGCGGCGGCGCTTCCAGAAGGTCTACCCCGGCCATTGGATCACGGAGGCGGAGAAGCGGGAGCACGGCATCGCCGACGCGAAGCGCTTCACCGGGGAGTGGGTGCGGGCGACGACGCGGATGATCGACGCCGGCGGCGACATCAGCCTGAGCGCGGCGCACAAGATCGCCTGCCCGCTGGTGATTGCCCTGGGCGATAAAGACGATCTCAATCCGCGTCATCTTGGCGAACGCTTTGTGGAGCGGGCGCCCCGGGCTCGGCTGGAGATCTTTCCCTGCGGGCACGCCATCCAGGACGAGGCATTCGACGCCTTCTGCGCTATGGCGCTGCGCCATTTGCGGGCGGCGAGCATTGGCTGACCGGGCGCTTTCACGCTGGATTGCGCGGCGGCGGCTGCTACACTGAGGGCTGTTCCGTCTTTGAACCAGGCAGGCCCGCTTCATGCCGCCCAGGCCCTGGAATGCCAAGCCAGTCTTCTACGAGATCAACGCCATGGTGTGGCTGCGGCGGCTTAGCGAGCGCCACCAGCGGGACATCACTTTGGCGAATGTGCCGGCGGCGGAGATTGAGCGGCTGGCGAGCTGGCGCTTCGACGCGATTTGGCTGATGGGAGTCTGGCGGCGCGGACCAGCCACCCGGGCGAGCGCCCTCAACTATCGGCACGAATATCGCGCGGCGCTGCCGGATCTCAGCGACGCCGATGTAGTTGGATCCGCTTACGCCATCCACGATTACACAGTGGAGCCGGCCCTGGGCGGGCGCGCTGGACTGGCCAGCTTCCGCGAGCGGCTGCGGCGCTTCGGCATCAAGCTGATCCTGGATTTCGTGCCCAATCATGTGGCCACTGACCACCCCTGGACGCGCGCCCATCCCGAATATTTCATTCGCGGCGACGCCGATGACCTGAAGGAGCGCCCGCAAGACTTTTTCCGCGCGAAGACCGGCGCTGGCGGCGAGCTCGTCTTCGCCCACGGACGCGACCCCTACTTCCCCGCCTGGATCGACACGGCGCAACTGAACGCCTTTCAGCCGGGTTATCGAAAAGCCGCTATCAAGACGCTGATCGACATCGGCGAGCAGTGCGACGGGCTGCGCTGCGACATGGCGATGCTGCTGCTGAATCGCGTCTTCGCCTCGACCTGGCGGCTGGACGAATGCGCCATCCCCGCGCGCGAGTTCTGGCTTGAAGTGCTGCCGGCCGTCCGCAAAGCGCGTCCGCATCTGCGCTTCATCGCCGAAGCATATTGGGATCTGGAACCCGAGCTGCTGGCGCAGGGTTTTGATTACGCCTACGACAAGCCGATGTACGATCACTTGCTGGGCTGCCAAATCAGCGCGGTCAAGGAGCGGCTGACCGCCGAGCCGGGTTTCATGCGCTCCAGCCTGCGTTTCATCGAGAATCACGACGAGGCTCGCGCCATGCAGAACTTCGGGCCCGACCGTCAGCGCGCCGCCGCCGCCTTGATCTGCGCGCTGCCCGGGGCCGTTCTGCTGCATCAGGGACAGTTAAGCGGCTGGCGAGTCAAGTTGCCGGTGCAGCTTCAGCGCGCCTTGCGTGAACCGGCCGATCCGCTGCTGCTGCGCTTCTATCGGCGCTTGCTGGCGGAGACGGCGCTTCCGATTTATCAGCGCGGCAGCTGGCGCCTCGTGGACATCGGGCCGGCGCATCCAGCCGACGAGAGCCATCACAAGCTGATCGCCTTTTGCTGGGAGCTCGCCGAGGACTGGCGCCTGATTCTGGTCAATCTCAGCGGGGCCTGGGCGCGGGCGCGGCATGACATGGCGGATCTGGGGCGCCTGGCCGGGGAGCGCTGGCTGCTCGTCGACGCGCTGAGCGAGACATGCTCGCGGCACGATGGCGACGCCCTGCTCGCCCGCGGCTTGACCCTGGAAGTCCCGCCCTTTGGCGCGCAGATCTTGCGCTTGGAAAGGGAGCGCGCGTGAAAATCTCGGGACACCTGGCGGTCGTCGCCGGCGTCGCCATTCTGCTCTGGTCCAGCGTCGAAGACAGCGACGCCCGCGCAGTCGCCGGCTTGGGGGCGCTTACGGCATTGTCACTGTCGCTGGCGCTGATGAAGCCTCACCAAGCGGGTCGCTGGCGGCCGGGGCAGCTGCCGGCCCTGTGCCTGCTGCTGGGCGCCTTGACGGGCGCGCTGGCTGGCCTGACGACGCCGCTGCTGATGCTCTTCAAGAATCTGCGACACGCTCATATTTTCCCGGATTATCCCCTTCCGATGACTCTGGCGATTTTGGAGCGGCTGCCGCCTTGGGCGCTGGCGGGCGCGCTGGCGGGTTTTGGCATCGGCATCCTGCTCAAGTTGCGCGCGGAGTGGCCTGAAAAGCGCGGATAGAAGCGGGCGCGACGCCTGCGTTACAATGGGCGGCGGGAGCTCGCGAGCGGCGAATGAAAGGCATAAGCGATGGCAGACTACATCTTGTCGCTGGATCAAGGCACGACTTCGTCGCGGGCGATCCTCTTTGACCGGGCCGGCAATATCGCGCGCGTTTCGCAGCGAGAGTTTCGCCAGATTTACCCGCGGCCGGGCTGGGTCGAGCACGACGCCGACGAGATCTGGGCGACCCAGCTGGAAGTGGCGCGGGATGTAGCCGCCGACGCCGGGCAGATCGCCGCCATCGGCATCGCCAACCAGCGCGAGACCGTGGTGATATGGGACCGCGCGACGGGCGAGCCAATTCACCATGCCATCGTCTGGCAAGACCGGCGCACGGCTGGCCTCTGCGATGAACTCAAGGCGGAAGGCTTCGACAAGACCATTCTGGCGCGGACGGGCCTGGTCACCGACGCGTACTTTTCCGGCACGAAGGTGGCCTGGCTGCTGGACAATGTGCCGGGCGCGCGTGAACGGGCGGAAAACGGCGAGCTGGCATTTGGCACCATCGACAGTTTCCTCGTCTGGCGCATGACCGGCGGTGGACTGCACATCACCGACGTCAGCAACGCGGCCCGCACCATGCTCTTCGATATTCATCGCGGCGAATGGGCGGAGGCGATCCTGGAGCGTTTGCGCATCCCGCGAGCGCTCTTGCCAGAGGCGCGTCCCTGCAGCCAGGTCTACGGCGAATGCGAGGCGGCGCTCTTCGGAAAAGCGATCCCGATCGCGGGCATGGCCGGCGACCAGCAAGCCGCCACTTTCGGGCAGGCGGCTTATGGAGCGGGCATGACCAAAAACACTTATGGCACGGGCTGCTTCATGCTGATGAACACGGGCGGCGCGCCCCAGGCCTCGGCCAACAGTCTGCTGACGACCATCGCCTGGCAGGTCGGCGACGCGCCCAGGCAATACGCGCTGGAGGGCAGCGTCTTCGTGGCGGGGGCTGCCCTGCAGTGGCTGCGCGACGAGATGGGCCTGCTGCAGGAGGCGGCCGAGAGCGAGGCGATCGCGTCCAGCGTCGAGAGCAGCGACGGCGTCTATGTCGTGCCGGCTTTCGTCGGTTTGGGCGCGCCCTACTGGGATCAGTACGCGCGCGGCGCCATCGTCGGCTTGACCCGGGGCAGCGGCCGCGCCCAGATCGTCCGCGCGACGCTGGAAGCGATCGCCTACCAGACTCGCGATGTCGTCGAGGCGATGTGCGCCGACGCGGGCCTGCCGCTGGAGAGTCTGCGCGTCGATGGCGGCGCCGTCGCCAACAATTTTTTGATGCAATTCCAGGCCGACATCCTCGGCGCGCCGGTGCAGCGCCCAGCCATGACCGAAACCACCGCCCTGGGCGCGGCTTATCTGGCGGGCTTGGCGGCCGGCTTCTGGAGCTCCCAGGACGAGATCGCCCGGCAGTGGCGGCTGGAGCGGGAATTCGAACCGGCCATGTCAGCCGACCAGCGGGAATCGCTCTACGACGGCTGGCGACGCGCGGTGGAGCGGGCCCGTCACTGGGCGGCCGAGTAGGGCTCGCCGCGCGAAACGGCGAAACGCGATCATGCTCACCTTTGTCCTCAAGCGCCTGGCTTATTCGATACCGGTGCTCTTGGGCATCCTGGTCGTGACCTTCACTCTGGCGCGGGCGATCCCGGGCGACCCTTGTCTGGCGGTCCTGGGCGAGCGCGCCACCGAAGACATCTGCGAGGCCTTTTTTCGGCGCAACGGCTTGAACGAGCCCCTGCCCGCCCAGCTGCTCATCTACATCCGCAATTTCCTGGGTGGCGACCTGGGCGATTCGCTTCGTTTTCACCGCCCGGTAATGGAGCTCCTGGTGGACCGGCTGCCGACGACGGTCGAGCTTGGTTTCTTCGCCCTGCTCTTCGCCATCAGCGTCGGCGTGCCGCTGGGCGTGCTGAGCGCCTACCGCCACAAGTCCGCGCTGGATGTCGGCACGATGATCGGAGCCAACATCGGCGTGTCCATGCCGGTTTTCTGGCTCGGTCTGATGCTGGCATATCTGTTTGCCGTCTTGCTCAAAGACACGCCGCTCGCCTTGCCGCCCTCGGGCCGGCTGACGCCGGGCGCGAACCCGACGCCTTTCTACATCGCGGCTGGCTGGCTGGCAGAAGGCGACGAGCCCCTGGGCGTCTTGCGCTTCCTGTCCAGAATCAACACTTTGAACGCGCTGCTGACGCTGAATGGCGAGCTGATGATCGACGCGCTGCGGCATCTGATCTTGCCGGCTGTCGCGGTGGGGACGATCCCGCTGGCGATCATCGCGCGCATGAGCCGCTCCAGCGTCCTCGAGTCGCTGAGCCAGGATTATGTGCGCACGGCGCGAGCCAAGGGTTTGCGCGAACGAGCGGTGGTCGGCAAGCACGCGCTCAAGAACGCCATGCTGCCGGTCATCACCGTCATTGGCTTGAACTTTGGCCTGGTCATCAGCGGCGCGGTATTGACGGAGACAATTTTCAGCTTGACGGGGGTCGGGCGGACTCTGGTGGACAGCATCACGTCGCGCGATTACACCCTGGTGCAGGGCTTCACGGTGGTCATCGCGGCCGGTTTCGTGCTGATTAACATGGTCGTGGACATGATGTACGGCTTCCTCGACCCGCGCATTCGCTTCAACTAGGCGATGGCGATCATGGAGCGGCGGCAACCAGCGACTCTCGCCCTGGCGGCGCGCTATCGCTCCGGCAATTTGTGGCTGGAAGCGCTGCGCAACCTGCGGCGGAGTCCCTCAGCGCTGCTGGGCATGGGCATCATTGGCGCGCTCGTCCTTATCGCCTTGTTCGCGCCATTGGTCGCCACGCACGACCCGATCAAGACGATGATTGGCGTGCCAGGCGAGACGGGCCGCCTGCCCAGCAAACCACCGTGCATTCCCCTGCTCGGCTGCGAGGAGCCGCTGCACATCCTGGGCTTGGATCTGAACGCCCGCGATCTCTACAGCCGGGTCATCTTTGGCGCGCGCACTTCGCTCTCGGTGGGCGTCATCACCATCAGCCTGTCGATCGTCGTGGGCACGGCGCTGGGAGTCTGCGCTGGCTACGCCGGGGGGCGCGTCGACAACCTGATCATGCGCCTGATGGATGTGGTGCTGGCTTTTCCCGCGCTGCTGCTGGCGATTTCGATTGTCACCATCCTGGGTCCTGGCCTGACGAACGCCTTGCTGGGCATCACCATCACTTTCATCCCGCAGTACGCCCGTCTGTCGCGAGCCAGCGTGCTGTCGCTGAAGGAGCAGGAATTCGTCCTGGCCGAGCGGGCGCTTGGGGCGAGCCCGCAGCGAATCGTGCTGGCGCATATCCTGCCCAACGCCATCACGCCCATCATCGTCCAAGGCACGCTGGGCATCGGCACGGCCATCCTGGACGCGGCGGCGCTTTCGTTCCTGGGCCTGGGCGCCCAGCCGCCGACGCCAGAATGGGGGCAGATCCTCAGCGAATCGCGCAACTACCTTTTCACTTCGCCGCATCTGGTGTTCTTCCCCGGCATCGCGATCATGATCACGGTGCTGGGCTTCAACCTGCTGGGCGATGGCATGCGCGACGCCCTCGACCCGCGCCTGAATCGCAGTTAGGCCCTTTCTGCCGCGCCAGCAAATCGCGAATCTGCAGGGGCGAGCCATCGGGTCGTCCGCCGCGCCCATTGCGGGAAATGCATGGGCGACTTACAAAGTCGCCCCTACACCGCTCGTTGTGATTGGGATCGCGCCAAAGGGCGAATCTGTAGGGGCGAGCCATCGGGTCGCCCGCCGCGGCCATTGCGGGAAACGCCTGGACGACTTACAAAGTCGCCCCTACGCCGCTGTTGTGATTGGGATCGCGCCAAAGGGCGAATCTGTAGGGGCGAGCCATCGGGTCGCCCGCCGCGCCCGCCCCTACACAGATTGCCGCCCAGCTAGCACATATCCGCGTTGATGAACTGCTGGAAGATGGATTTGTAGATGGCGAAGCCCTGGCCCGTGCCCGTGTGATTCGGGCTGGCGCAGTCGGCCGAGGCTTGCCAGCTGGCGACCACGTCGTTCGCGTCCAGGCTCGAGCCGTCATGGAAGACGACGCCATCGCGCAGGTGGAAGGTCCAGACCGTGCCGTCCGCCGAGACATCCCAGGTCTCCGCCAGGCCCGGGATCACATCGACGCCGCCCTTGGCGAAGTCGAGCAGCGATTCCGAGACTTGATGACAGGCGCGGAAAGACTCGCCGTCCCAGGTGTCATTGCAGTAGAGCGAGATCGGCTCGGCGTTCTGCATGTAGATGACATTGCTGTCGTCGGGGTCTTCAATGCGCGAGAATTCTTCCGTGCCGTCAAGGACGCCCGGATGCACGCCGATCATGCGCGTTTGCCAGACATCAGCCGCGCCGGCATGGCCGAAGGGCACCCAGGGCACAGCCGACGCCATGCCAGCCGCCACCTGCTCGAAGAGCGCCATCCGCTGGTCCGCTTCCAGCACCTGGCCAGCCTCTATCAGCGGCTCGTAAATCTCGGGATAGGGGTCACCCATCTGGTTGTAATTCGGGCCGTGGCAGCAGGTCAGGAAGTTGGAGGCGTCCGGGAAATCGGCGTGCCAGCCGAGGATGTGCAGCGGCTCGTTGCCGGAAAGCGCGGAAGCGATGAATGCGCCGGACTCGACCACTTGCACTTCCGCCTCAACGCCGATTTCGGCCAGCTGCACCTGAATGTCATTGGCGATGATGCCCGGGTTGGGCAAGTAGCCACGCACGACATCGCGCCAAGTCAGCGTGAGTTTGCGCGTATCGCCCGTCCGCGAATCGACCAGGCTGTTCAGCGGCAGGCTGAAGCCGAGATCGGCGGCAGCTTCTTCGAGCAGAGCTTTGGCAGCCGCTTGATCAAAGCCGGGGACGCCGCCCTCGCCGACATGGCCGAATACGGCCGGCGGCACGAAGTCGGGCGTCAAGGGCGAGCCGGGCGGGAAGAAATTGTCGACGATGCGCTGCCGGTCGATGCCCATGGCGATGGCTTTGCGCACGCGGATGTCGTTCAGCGGCTCGAAGAAATTGCTCATGGCGACATAAACGCCGGTCAAGGGCGGGATGTCGATGAGGTTGAAATTGGGGTCGGCGCGGAAGACGGGGATGTCGTCCGGGTTGGCGAACTTCATGCCGTCGATCGTGCCGGCGCGCAGCTCGGTGGCGCGGGCGGCCGCTTCGGAGTTCCAGCGCAGGATGACCGTGTCTTCGATGCTGGGCTCGCCCCAATAGTCGTCGAAGCGCTCGAAGACCATTTCATTGCCTTGGTCCCAATTGACCAGGCGCAGCGGTCCCGTGCCGATCGGCGTCGTCAGGATATCGCCTTCGCCGCCGGTCGCGTCCAGGTATTCGCGCGGGTGCACCGACAAGCCGAGGCTCGCCATCTCCTGGGCGAAGATCGCGTCCGGGTTGCAGAGCGTGACGACGACCGTGAGCGAATCCGCCGCTTCGACCGATTTGAGGTTGCCGCCGTAATCGCAGTCGGCCGCGCCAAAGCTGAGCAAGTCGTCCTGGGCGGCGGCCGGCGCAATGCACAGCGCGAGCGCCAGCAGAAGAAGCGGCAATTTGCGTAAATGCGTGAACATAAATCTGCCTCTCTTTCGGGTATGTGGATGCGAGAGATTGTAATGCAGCGGCTCGCGAAGCGCCAGAATCACGAAAGCCGCGCGGCCTCAAGGGCGCCGATATCAGGCAAAGATCTGTTTGTCATCTGGGCGGGACTCTTCCGCAGACTCGGCGCGCCCGTCATCCCAGTCGTCGCTGAGGCGCTGGGCGATTTGTTCGTCTTCGTCGCGCAGCCGCCGATTGAGCTGCCCCGCGATGTATTCGGCGTAGTCTTCCGTGAGATCGCCGATGACAAGCCTGCGAGCGCCGTCGGCATAATGCGCCCGGATGTGATAGCGCGGCGTATCGTAGCCTTCGCGCTGGGAGGCGGCTGTTTCGTCAGCGCTGAAAGAGTCGACGCCCTCCAGGCTGATCTGCCGCGGGCGCGTGAATGATGGCAAGGGACCGCGCGCAATGTGAATCGCCTCCGAATCCAGGCGAATCTGAGTCGTGTTGTAGACGATGGTCGCCAGCGAATACAGCGCCACGCATGCCAGGGCAGCGAATATCAGGGGCAGAAAGACAGGCAAATCGCCTTCCAGGTACAAGCCCGTCATCAAGAGCGCGACCAGGCTGAAGACGCCGCCCATGCTGGCGCTGGCTTGGAAATTCTCGTTCTTGTCCAGCCGGAAATTAGTGCGGAAGGCCAGGTGGAGCGGCTCGTCGGAAAGCAGGCGCAGCGCGGGCGGCCGCTCGACCTTGCGGCGTTTGGCTTTCGCGCGCGGAATCACGATTTCAAAGACGCTGCCGCAAGCCGCGCAGAGCGCCGCCATGCGCTGAATGTTGATTTGCTCGGCAGGGACTGGCCGCTGGCAACTCGGGCAATGCACAGCCATGGGGCGCTAGAATTCGAATTCGTCGAAATCTCGGCAGAGGTGGATTGGACCGTCGAAGGCCTCGGCCGCTTCTGGCGCCAGCAGCTCCGGGTCGTGATTCCAGACTTGGTAGTGGATCAGCCGCAGCTCCTTGGCGCCGGCTTGGGAAGCCGCTTCGCCGGCCATGCGGGCGGTGCTGTGGCCCGGCGGGGGACCGCCAGCTTCGTGAATGAAGATGTCGGCGCCGTCGCCGATCTTCAGGGCGTTGGCGCAGGGTTCGGTGTCGCAGCTGTAAGCGAGGACCTTGCCGTTGTGCTTGTTGGTGATGCGCATGCCGATGGTGGGTATGAAATGCGCCACTGGAAAAGAGCGGATGGCGAAGTCGTCGTTCTCGAAGAGCGGGGTGTCGTCTTCCAGGCCGATGCGGGTGAAGGACACCGGGAAGAAGCCGGGCCAAAATTCCCAGCCATACATGTCCATCGTGCCTTCGACGCGGTCGAGGCAATGGGGGATGCCATGAAAGCGGATCGGCGCCGTCCGCCCCATTTGCCACATGTGCATCAGCATGTTGGGCACGCCAGCGACATGATCCGAGTGGAAATGAGTCAGGATGATGTCTTCGAGCATATTGTCGTCGACGCCGAGGTTTTTGATCTTGTCAAGCGGGTTGGAGCCGGCGTCGATCAAGACGGGGCGGTCTTTCTCGCCAATGAGCAGGAAATGAGAGTAATCGTGCTGCGCGTTGCAGACCGCGCCCGAGGAACCGAGGATGATTACGCGCGCCATGAGACCGCCTTTGAATCGCCCGCCGCGAACTTCACCAGTATATCACCAACCGCGCTGCGCCCACCGCTCGGACAATAACACAAGACGCGCTTGCCTGGGGCAGGTTTTCAAGCGCCAGCTTGCGCCTCCGCCCCTTCGGCCGTTCTTGCCGCCGCGAGACCGCCCCCGCGATGGCGATACAGCAGCAAGCCGACCGACAAGACGAAGCCCGCCAGCGTGATCGCTTGCGAGCTATTCATGCCGGAGCCGCCGATTATCGCGATCTCGACCCGCAGAAACTCCAGCAAGAAACGCACGAAAGAATACTGCGCGATGAAGAGCAGGAGGATGTCGCCGCCCAGCAGCCGATCGCGGTATTGATGATAGACGCGCCACAAGACATAAAAGGCGACCAGACTCCAGAGCGCCTCGTAGGCCCAGATGGGATGAAAGAGCGTGTCGATGGGATACTCCACCAAGCTTTCATAAGGCGCGACGCGGGCCTCGCGCGGGATCTGGATGCCCCAGGGCAGGTTGGTCGGCGCGCCATAGAGCTCCTGATTGACATAATTGGCGAAGCGCCCGATAGCTTGCCCGAGGGGGATGGCGACCGCCGCGATGTCCATCCAGGGCGCGAACGGCAAGCCCTCGTCGGGGAAGCCGCTGGGTGGCCGCTGGTAACGGAAGGAGGCGGCCTCCTTGCCGCGCAGCCGGGCGACGACGCTATCCAGCGCCCAGGTCAGCAGTTGATAGAGCCAGATGACCGGCGTCAGCAGGCTGGTGAAAGCGCCGACGATGCGGTTGTGCCAGCGGCTCAAGTACAGGTAGACGCCGAAGGATGCGCCCAGGAAGCCGCCAAAGATGCCGAGCCCGCCGGTCCAGATGGCGATGGCGCCGCTCTCGCTATCGAAGAAATTCGCCAGGAACCAAGCGGTGTCTTGGCAGAGCTCGCCTTCGACGCCACAGCCGGCCGTCAGCGACACCGGCGGGAAGAGGATGAACCAGAGGCGCGCGCCGATGATGCCGGGGACGATCGCCCAGGTCAAGCCGCCCCAGATGTGATCGGGGTCGCGCCCGCCCCGCGCCGCCAGCAACGACGCGACATACGCGCCCGCCAGCAAGGCGACGACGACGATGATGCCGTAGTAGCGCACCTGCAAGTTGGCGATGACAAGATAGGTCTCTTCAAATGTCATGGAGGATCACCTGTGAACTTAGCCGCTAAGCAAGTAAACGAACTCAAAACCATCGCATTTATTCTCTGCGTTGCGGCGTTCTCGCTTGTCAATGCATGTTTTAGCCGCTTCGACCTTAGCGAAGTTGCCGGGACGGCGCCGGTATGTCAAAACAAACAGCGCGACCAGGAACGACAGAGTCGTCATGAGTTGTTGGCTGCTGATGCCCGGGCTCGTTCCCTCTGCCCCGCCGACGCGAAAACCGGCAAGCACGAACTCAAGGACGCTGAGCAGCGCCGCAAAGATCCAAAATATGTCGCCGGCCAGGAGTTTGTCGCGATGTCTTGTATAGACGCGCCAGAGGCATGCGAAGGCGACAAGCGCCCCTATGCTCCCGTAGGCCCAAGTAGGATGAATAAGCGTGTCAGACGTAATGCCGTTTGCAACGTGTTCCGCGACGCGGCCGCTATCAGGCAGTGTGATGCCCCAAGGCACTGTGGTCGCTTTGCCGTAATCGACTTTTTCCAGCAAGAGTCCGAAGCCGACAATGGCGTATCCTAGCGTGACTCCTAAAGACGCGATATCCAGCCAGGGCCAAATGTGGACCGCAAACGCGCGACCGCGCCCCGCAACGCGCTCGCCGCAGCGACGAAGCGACTTTCCGCCAAAGACATACAGGTGAAGCCTATGCGAATACAGGAATATGCTGAATATGCCGCCAATAAAAACGCCTATCTTGTGAAAGCCCTTGTAAGGCGGCGCCAGCAAGAGGTCTTTGCCTTGAAGCGTGGGGACGGACGAACCGTCCGCTTCGCGCAACTCTTCCGATGAAATTGCGGTCCAGTCCGGAATTCCGTAGGTAGGCAAGGCCACAAACAGCAGGCGTCCGAATATCCCGCCGGCGACCACCGCCCAACACAGAGCGATCCAAATATGCCTCGACCTGCGTCCGTCGCGATGCGCCAGAAATGCGGCAAGCAGACCGCCTGCGAGGGTCGACAAGCTCGCAAGGACCCAAAACCACAGCTGAGCGATCGCAAACAGGAGAACGAGCGCGCCAAGCAACAGGCTGGCCCTAAAGGAAGCGAGCTGTCCCTTCTCTTCGCACCGACTTCTCCATTTCCACGGCTTCCAACCCAACTGTCGGATGCTCTTCAAGGCTTCTCTCGCGGACACGGGTTCGTTATCGCTACACTGTATTGCCGCTTGGCTCTTCGCGATCAGCACATACCACCAGTACAAGGCGACGGCGATCGGCACAATGGCGAGCAGGATCGTGTTGACGAATACAATGGCATCGGGCTTGCTGAAATCCGAAATGACGATTTTGCCCAAGGATATCCATACGAGCGCGCAAGGAATCGCGAAGTCGTAAAAGAACCAGTATGGCTGGCGCGAAAAAGCGCGAAAACCAGTTGTCGTCATGTCGGCGTGGCTGGGATGATTCGGGATGAACCGTTGCAGCTCAGATTCCAGGTTCTTTGCCTGCTGGCGCGTCTCGTCGAAGGCGACGACAACCTGCAGATAGCGGACTACCAAGAGGGCTTGGAAAAACAAGATTCCGCTTTCGAGCAGGCCTCTGTTGCCGTCGTCCATGTCAATGCCGACGACGTGCTCCAAAGCCTTTATGAGAATCGGGTCAACATCATCTTGGAAATTGGTTTGCAGCAGCACCGCCCAGGTGATGAGCAAGATATACAAGAGATAGCGGTGGCGATTGCGGCTGTATTCGCGATTCTCGTCGACCGTCTCGGCATAGCGCGTCGAAAGCGCTTCCAGGCGCGCGTCGTCCGAAGGCTGCGGCGGATTATCGCCATCCCTCGCTTCGTCGTTTGCATCAGCCATGATACCGCTCACGCGACTTGCGGCTGTACTTCGCCGGCCGCCCACTTGGTTTCAAAAGCATTCTTGCAGGATTATCGCCGATGTCAACGGCGTTGTGGCGCTTCGTCGCGCTCCCGTTCCCGCACGGCGCCGCGGACAAACCACAGGCGCTGCAAGCAAGTCCAGGTCGTGCCGATGGCGAGGGCGACCAAGCCGATCTCCAGGAAGACGATTTCACCCGTTAGCGCCGTGCCCCAGATCATCGCCAGCACGACGACGACCCGTTCCAGGCGCGTAAACCAGCCGATCTTGACGCTGACCGCCACGATCGGGTCGTCGGCGCGGGCGCGAACATAACTGACGAGGAAACTCCCGAGCATCGCCAAAAGCGCGACGACAAGCATGTCCAGGCGATCCTGAGAAGCGAAATAGTATCCGATTCCCGCCAGCACCAAGCCGTCTTCATACCGGTCCAGCGAAGAATCCAGGACCATGCCGAAAAAGCCAATACGGTGCGGCATGGCCCGGGCGACGGCGCCGTCAACCGCGTCCAGCGGAAAGCTCAACAAAAGCACGATGGCAGCGACCGCGAAGTCTCCAGTGGCGAGGAAATACGACGCGATGCCGATCAACAATAAGCCCAGCACGGTGACGGCATCTGGATTGACGCCGAGCGCGGCCAGGTTTCGCCCAAGGAATCTAAGCGGAACAAAAGCCGCTTGCCGCGCCCGGTCGGTTAGTGTCTTGCCCTCGTAGGCGCGCGCGCGAGCAAGGTACGCCTGGCTGTCGACAGCCACTGATTCCGCGCTCGACTCCGGCGACGGACCGTTCGGCTGGACTTTTGCCTTTACGATGTCAAATCGGTACACCCACTGCAGCGCGAAGGAGAAGGCGATCGACAAGACGGTGAGCCCGCCAGCCAGCCGCTGCTTGAGCTCGAGGTCCAGTTCCAGCAGGCTTTCCATGCCCAGGCCGGGATACGCGTAATTGTTTTCGAGGTAGACGACGCAGAGAACGAGCAAGTCTATGAAGCAGAGCAACATGAGCAGCCGCACATAGACTTGGGACATGGGTCGCACGGTGGCGTCGAATGTAATCAAGTGTTTTCGCGTCGTCAAGCAGGCGACCATCGAGATGACCAGCAGCACCGTTTCATCGAGTTGTGAAGTCAGAAGGTCGTCGCCGCGGAGCAAGACAATCGCCGCGCCCAGCAACATGGGAATCGCTGGCGCGACCACATTGAGTCCAAACCAATCCATCAACGAGCCCAAGGTTTTCCAATTCATGTTTCGACGACCGCTTCCTCCCAGTCGCTGTCATTCCAACTTGTCAATCCATTGCGCGCGGCCTGCGTCACAGGCATATCCAGCCTTGCCAGCGCTGCGGCCTTTCGCTACACTGCTCGCGAAGTCGGGGCGTGGCGCAGCCCGGTAGCGCGCACCGTTCGGGTCGGTGAGGTCGTGGGTTCAAATCCCGCCGCCCCGACACATCTTAAGCCAAAGTCCATCTGAAAGTTAGTGGCAAAAACCCTGCCTGAGGGTGGACGGCAAGTGTCCGACGCCAGGCGCCGCGCCAGAATGGAACGCGATCCGGGCGCGACGGACGGAGAGCCCATGACTGCCACGCTCCATCTCATGCGGCACGGGCATGTGCGCAATCCGACGCAGATCCTGTACGGGCGCATGCCGGGCTTCGGCCTCAGCCAGCTGGGCGAGTCGCAGGCTCGCTCCGCGCGCGACTGGCTGGCCGACGAACCGCTCCGCGCCATCTACAGCAGCCCAATGCAGCGGGCGCAAGAGACGGCGGCAGTCGTGGCCGAAGCGCATCCACAGCTGAAGACCGCCGTTGACGAGCGCCTCATCGAAGTCTTGACGCCCTACGAAGGCGAGCCAACGGCGGACCTGGCGGCCAAGGGCTGGGACTTGTACACCGGCAACGAGCCCCCCTATGAAGTCCCGGCGACCGTACTCGAGCGCGTGCTGGATTTCTTCGACTTTGTCGCTCGGGAGCACGATGGCCAGTCGGTGGCGGCGATCGGGCACGGCGACATTTTGGTCTTTCCCTGGCTCTTTGCGCAGGGGGTCATGCCGGCCGCGCCGATGAAGGACATGCTGCTGGAATACGCGCTGCCGGTCGAATACCCGCAGACGGCTTCCATCATGACGTTCGAGCTGCGTGGCTCGCCCAGGCGGAGGCTGCCCGGCGTGAGCTACCACTGTCCTTATTGAGCTTCGTCGCTCCGGCTCTCAAAACAAGGGCGCGAATGGATTGAGCTCGCGCCAGAGTCGCGCCGCTTCCGCCAGCCGGTCGCGCTGAACTTCGACGCCGATGCCGGGCCCGGTCGGCAGTTGCTGCCCGCGCCGCAGGAGGGCTTGTTCTTGAGCGGAATCTCGCCCTAATCCGTAAGATTGTCGCCGCTCACCGCCTCAATAATGATAGCGGACTTGTGTGGTTCCGTCCGGTAACTGGTCTTCAGCAGCTCGACCAGGGGCAGCGCCAAGACATGAAGCCGGATGGCGTGAATCGCAATCGCCCGCAATGTCGCTCATTGGCATCTTGCGCGCGGCCGGGGCTTGAGGCGGCAACAGCATCAAGCGCGAGCCGGCGGCAACAAAGGCGCTTCATCCCTCGATTTGTTTGTAATCGCCTATTATTGGGGGGGACGAATCATGGAGAACCTTGCACTGAGCATCTTGTCGTTGCACGAGCAGCGGACCCGCGCCCTGCTGGAGGAAGCGAAGATTGAGCGCTACCTCGCCGAAAAGAAGCGGCGGGAAGCCAACCACTGGCAGCAGCGGCGGCTTACCCGCAACCACAAGCTGGATTAAAGGCAGAGACGGGCGCGATCTCGACGGGAGCCTCGCAAACGCGGGGCTCTTTCTCTTTCTGGAGGTTGGCGCGCGGCGAATTGCTGGACTGGCGCGGTCATTCTATAATTGCGCGATACGCTACTTGCAGGCAGCGCCTCGACATGAAGACCGCTCTGCTCATCGCCTTGATATGGGCTCTCGCCACCCCGGCCGCCAGCCAGGACTTGTTGCAGGCCCAACTCCAGCGGCGCAGCTGGGATGGCTTCTTGCGGGCCGGCGAGGACGGAGCCAGCGAGGCCGAACTGATCTTCGTCAATCTGCTCACCGGCGAAACCCGTTCGAGCGCCATCCGCGGCGAGCGATTCGCCCTGGCTGCCAACGGACTAATCTATTACGACTCCGACGAGGGAATCGCGAAGCTGGCCAAAGTGGAGGGCGGCCCGCGGCCACACCCCTTCATCAAGACGGCAGCGGGCGGGCAGCGCGTCGACTGGCTGGTGTCCGCCGACGGGCAAGGCGTCGTCTGGACGGTCACCGGCCAGCTTGATGGCGGCGGCTTGCTGACTTCCGTGTTCCTCGCCGATGCGGCCGGCAGCGAAATTCGCGAGCTGCTCACTTACGGCCCGCGGGATGGCATCCAGCTCGCTCCCGTGGCATTCAGCGCGGACGGCGGCGCAATCTACATGGAGGTTCAGACCGTCGGCGCGCCTGAAACCGCCCCATACACGCGCCGGAGCGGGCTCTTCGCCTTGGCGCTATCCGAGGCGGGCGCGCAGACCCGGGCTCTGCCTGTGGATCAATCTTGTTATTGCGCGGTCGGTTTCAACGCCGGATTGATGCTGCGCCTGCTGCCTGCCAGCCAGTCGCATGGCTGGGAGCTTGAAGTCATTGAACTCGCGACGGGCGACAGCCGGCGCATCCCGGCCATTGAAGACATCAACTACGACGCGGCCGGCAACATTCTCGTCAGCCCGGATGGAACGCGGGCGGCTTACGCGCTCACGCGGCTGGGCGACGCGGAGGCGGACTTGCATTCGGTGATCGTCTTGGCGGACCTGGAGCAAGGGCGGCAGGCCATCGTCAGCGGCAGCCTGCCCTACCCCTTGAAGCCGCTGCACTTCACGGAAGAAGGGCGGGCCCTGGTTTTCGTGGCTGAAAACGGCGGCGGCACATGGAAGCTGGATCTGGCGGACGGGCGCTTGCTGCAATTGGCGGAGGCGGCTTACCTGGGGCGTTTGACCGACAGCTAAAGGCGAGTCAGGAGGCGCGGGAGCGGGCGAACTTGGGTTTGTTGGCCCATTCCCAGACGGCCTCGGCGATATCCCACACCGCTTCCGGGCGGGCGATGCGGCGGGCCTTGGCGGCGCGGTGGCGCAGGCTCTCCGGACCTTCATCCAGCCATTCCACAATCGTCCGCGCGACCATCTCCGGTTTGGGCAAGTACAAACCCGCCCCGTTCTCCGTAACCAAGCGCACATTGCCGGACTCTTGTCCGGGGATGCGCTCGCTGATGATCATGGGCAGGCCGGCGATGGCGGCTTCGCTGATGGTCGAGGGGCCGGCCTTGGTGACGATGATGTCGCAGGCTGCCATGATGCGCGGCATCTGTTGATGATTGCTGACATAACCGAAGACATGCCGCGGGTTGCGCCAGCTTCGCCCTTCCAGGCGCGCTCGCAGAGCCTTGTTGCGGCCGCAGACGACGACCAGCTGGGCGTCGAGCGGGCGCGCGTCCAGCGCCTCCACCAGCTTGAAGATGCGCCCCATGCCTTCGCTGCCCGCCACCAGCAGCAGGGCCGGCAGCCCGGGGTCAAAGCCGAACTCGACGCGCGCCGCCTCCTTTGAAACGATGGAGTTGATGAAATGCGGATTGACCGGCAGACCGGTGATCTGCATTTGCGATGGCGCCATGCCCAGCCGGAGACCGCGGCGATAAGCGCTTTCGGTGGGCACGAAGCAATGATCGACTCGCGGGTCATACCAGAAGGAAGGCGTCGTCACCAGATCCGTCACCACGGTGAGAAAAGGCGGCCGCTCGTCCAGGGTGAGGAAAGCGCGGAAAGTGGGATTGCCGATGACCGAGTGCGTGCAGACGACGACATCGGCCGGGTGCTCCCGCACTATTCGGCGCAAGTTGCTGCGGTTATTGTGATAGATGAGCTGCCGGGCGAGCGAGGCGCGGCGCCGGCCGTCGAAGCTATGGTACATCAGCGCCCACAAGAGCTTGGACGAATTGACCACCAGGGGATAGAGCTCCGGCTGTTTGTTGAGGGGCCATTTGCACTCGCGCAGGACATCGACCGCGTCGAAGGCGACGGCGTCGCCATAGCGCATTTTCATGGCGTCTTGAATCGCCTGAAAAGCCGAGCGATGCCCGCCGCCAGTATCGGAGAAGAGGAAGAGGACTCGTTTGCTCACGCGGGGCGCTTCCCGGGGCGGCGTCGCATCATGCCACCTTTGAACGCTAGGCTTGCGCTCTATTGTACCACGCTCCGACGCGCGGCGACCGACCGCAAAAGGCTCAGCCGAAGCGCGCAATATAGGAAAGGGCCAGGAGGCTCGCCCAAAGCGCTCAGTTTTCGTGTATAATCGCGGAGCAGGCTGGAAGCGCAGCGAGACGAAGCGACCGTGCTGGATCTGAACCCGATAACGATAGTCATCAATCTGCTGGTGCTCGCGGTGGCGATGACAGCCCACGAGTTCGCGCACAATTTCGTCGCCTGGAAGATGGGCGATGAAGTGCCGCGCTTGCAGGGGCGCTTGACCTTGAACCCGCTGGCGCACATCAACTGGGTGGGCTGGCTGATGTTCGCCATCATCGGCTTCGGCATTCTGGGCAGCGCGCCCATCTCGGCCGAGCGCATGCGGGATCCGCGGCGCGGCTTCCTGGCGGCGGTGGCGGCGGGACCGCTAGCAAATCTGGGGCTGGCGGTCGTCTTCGCGATTTTGCTGCGCTTGAGCGGGCTGGGGCTGCCGGGCTTTGTTTACTATCGCGGCCTGGAGCCAATCGTCGCTCCGCTGGATTTTATGGCGGCGCTGCTCTACGCGATGGTCTTCTGGAATATCCTGCTCTTCGTTTTCAACATGATTCCGCTTTTCCCGATTGACGGCTGGCACATTGTCTTGACGCTGCTGCCTGGCGCCTGGCTGAACCGCATGCAGATCCCGGTGGTCGTCCAGCAGAGCATGCGCCCGCTGGCGGATTTTCTGATGCGCCCAGCCTTCAAATGGCGCGATTGGCAGATGGCCAGCTACTATGTTTTCATCGCGCTCATCTTCATCTCCTTCTTGCCCCTAGGCGGCTTCAATCCCTTCGGCATGTTCATCGCGCAGCCGACCAGTTTCCTGCTCCGGCTCTTGCTCTTCTAACTTGATGAAGGCGGCGCTCCACCGGCTCGAGCAGGGCGCGCGCGCGTTGCTGGCCTTCGCGTCGCCCCTCGATCTGGATTTGGCGCGGCGGCATCTGTCGGAATGCGAATACGCCGCTTTTGCCAGGCTCGGTCGCTCGGAGCAGCTGCACAGCCTCCAGGTTTTGCGCGCCGTGCAGCGAGCCCGCCCCGACGCGCCGCCATGTCTGCTCGCGGCCGCCTTGCTGCACGACATCGGCAAGACGCGCTACCGCATGGCGCTCTGGCAGAAGACCGTCGCCGTGCTGCTGGAGGCGCTCTTGCCCGGCCTGGCGCGGCGGCTGGCGGAAAGCGATTCGCGGGGACCGTTGCGGATGCCATTTCGCGCGCGCCGGCGACATCCCGCCTGGAGCGGCGAGATCCTGCGCGGCTGCGAATCGGCGGAGGCGGTCATCTGGCTGGCGGAGCATCATCAAGACGACGCGGAGACGCGCCGGGGCCATGTCTGGCACGGGCTGCTGAAGACATTGCAGGCGGCCGACGCCGACAATTAGCGGGCCTGCGCCCGGCGCAAATCGCGAACGCGGCTTAAGCGCGCTGGCGGCGGGTCGCGGACCGCCGGGAATGCCCAGTTTATGGCTTGGGCATGGCCGCCTGCGCTATAGTACAGTGAGGCGGCAAGACAGGAGCGGAGGCATGCATGGCGGATTTGCGGGTGGCCATCTTGGGGCTGGATCGGCTCGGGGCGTCGATTGCGCTGCGGTTGCGGACTTATGTCGCAAAGGGCGGACAGCACCGCTTTGAGCTCATCGGCCACGAGAGCCGCGATGACTACGATAAGGCGGCGCGCAAACTCAAAGTCTTCGACCGGGTCGAGCGCCACGCTTATGCCGCTGTCGACGGCGCGGATCTGGTGATCTTGAATCCGCCTTATGAAGATCTGCGCGCGATCTACGAGATCATCGCGCCATCGCTGCGGGACGGCGTCGTGCTCCTGGATGCCGCCGCAGTCAAATTGCCGTCCTTGGCCTGGGCGAAGCGAGTCCTCGGCGACGAGCATCATTTAATCGGATTCACGCCGGTGCTTGGCGGGGCGCGCTGGATGGCGCAGGAGCTCGGTCCCGAAGCGGCCAGCGACGATTTTCTTCACGAGAGCACGATCTACTTGACGCCGGCGGTCGACAGCATGAGCGAGGCGATCGATCTGGCGGTCAACTTCTGCCTTATTTTGGGGGCCAAGGCGCATTTCCTGGACGCGGCCGAGCACGACAGCCTGACGGCGATTACCGAAGGCGTCCCGCAGCTGCTAAGCGTGGCTGCATTCACGGTCGCCATGCGGCATCGGGCTTGGGGCGACGCCCAGCGCTTGACGAACCCGGCCTTCAATCTCTTGACGCGCTATCTCTTCAGCCACCATCCCGATGCCCTGCGCGACGCCTGGCTGGCGAATCGCGAGTCGCTGGCGCGGGCGCTGGACGACATGGTCGCCACTTTGGGCGACTTGCGCGCGCGGCTGGCGGCGGATGACGAGGCGGCGGTGGAAGCTTTCCTCATCGACGCATCCGACGAGTATCAGCGCTGGATCAACAAGCGCCACAAAGACGAATGGGACGACCAGCCAAAAGCGAGCCCGTCAATCGAAACCAGCATCGCCGGGACGCTCTTCGGCGGCGCCATCACCCGGCGGCTCTTCGGCGACCGCGACGGCAAGGGCTAAGGCCGCGGTCGGGGCGGCCGGCCGATTGCCCGAGGCGAATATTTGACCGGCGGCGCAAAATGAGATAAAGTATGCGGTATACTCAGTGTGCGATACCGACGCGAATTGAACTCGTTTCATATTCGAGCGAAAGGGGCATCCCGTGATGAACGGCATAACAAGCATTGGCATACGCTTACTCCTGATATTGGCGCTGCTGCTGGGCGCTTCGGTCGCCTTCGCCCAAGACGAGGCGGCGTCGAGCGACATTCCCTTCATTGGCATTCGTTACATCGGCGTGGATGAGGGCTTGTTCGTCACCGGCGTGATCCCGAATACGCCAGCCCAGGCGGCCGAGCTGCTGGCCGGCGATGTGGTCGAGGCTGTCAATGGCGAGCCCATTCGCGTCGAATCCGTCCGCGCGGTGGTGTGGAAGCACGCGCCGGGCACAACGGTCACGCTGAGCCTGGAACGCGATGGCGCGTTTCTGGACCAGGATCTGACGCTGATGGCGCTGCCGGCCGACCTCTTCGAGAATCCCGACTACGCCATGCCCCTGGACCTGGCTGCCATTGGCTTGTATGTCGGCCAGTGCGATGACAAGCTGCTGGTGCTGGGCGCGCTGGACGGGGCCAATGTCGCGACAGCCGGCTTCCAGCTCTATGACGAAATCATTGCGCTGAATGGCGAGCGCGTCGAGACCATCGGCGAGGCTGACGCGGCCGTCTCTCGCTTGAGCGTTGGCGATGCCCTCAGCTTCACGCTGCTGCGCGGCGATAGCGAGACGGTCATCACAGTCGAGGCGGAAGACCAGCGCCGGCGCAAGCCGCGTCAACGACCGCCGCGGCGCCCACACCCGCGAGTCGAGATTGAGCGGGTCTACGCCACCGATCAAATTGAGCTGGGCTACGGCGACGGCGTCGTCCTGATCCAGGCGCTGCAGCCGGAGCACGAACTCTACGCCCTTGGCTTGCGCGCTGACGACTGGATCACGCTGGCCAACGGCGCGCCGGTGGAAGAAGCGGAAGCGCTCTTCGGCGGCGACACAATCGCCCTGACTGTCGAGCGCGAGAGCGGCGTCCTGCAAGTGGATGTGCCCGCTTCGGTCGCCCCGCTGCTGCTCTTTGGCGAGGTCGAGCCAGTCGAGCAGAACCGCGGGCAATGGCTGGATTTGCACGAGAAGCAGGTGAGCCTGGGCGTGCGCTATTACCAGCTTGAAGCGGACAGCCCCTACCTGGCGGACACATCGCTGGATCATGGCGCGCTGGTGGCGGAGGTCATTGAGGGATTGCCAGCCGAAGCGGCGGGCATCGCCGAGGGCGACATCATTGTGGCCGTGGCTGGAGAGCCGGTGACCCTGGAAATCGACTTGCGCAACCGCATTTACTTCCACGAGCCGGGCGAGCAGGTGGCGCTGCTTGTCCTGCGCGATGGCGATATGCTGCGCTTTCATGTGACGCTGCGCGCCCCGGGCAAGTGAGGGCAGCAGCCCCAAGTCAAGAAGCTCAAGCCCCTGTCAACTGGCGGGGGCTTTTCTGTTTTCCAATTCGCCTTTGGTACTGCCGATGCTAACAGTGTTCATGCGCCGCGTCGAAGGCGGGTCCCCTGCTGATTAAGGGCGTGGCTGGCTCCGGCAAAACCAGCATCGGCTTGTATCGCGCGCATTACCTTGCCGAGCAGATTCAGGCGCGCGGCCGACTCTTGAATGAATGCGCATCGGTGCTGGTCGTGACCTACACAAAGACCCTGACCAAGGCGCTGAAGCAGCTATACGTTGAACTTTATGGCGAGGATGCGCATGCCATCGCCGTTTGCACTATTCATGAGTGGATGGCAGAGCAGCTCGGAAGCCGGGACATTCGCTGCGAGATGCCGGATGCCGATACGCGAGATCAACTGGTAAAACGGGCGCTAGCCGATATTTCGCGCCAGTTTCCAGATGACCGCGTCTTGCGCGCTCGGCGCCTGGCGACCCTCCAGGACTATCAGTCAGTCAGCCAAGTCGGGCGCGTCATCGTCCAATGATGTGGCAGATCTATCTGCGCTACCACGAGTTGTTAGACGGACAGGGCTTGTGCGACTGGAGTGACCTCGCGCGCTTGATGCTGAAGCATAGTCAGCCAATGCCGCAATACGATGTCGTGATCATCGACGAAGCGCGGGACCTGCCGCCCAGCGTGCCGCACATGGCGACAAAGCTGCTGCCCGACTACAGACAGGGGCGCAGCCTGACCTTGCTGGCTGACCCGGCGCAGAGCATCTACTACCGTGGCATACCTTGGAGAGAAGCGGGCATCAACATCTCGGGGCGGACGCGAATCCTGGAAAAGAACTATCGCAATACGCAGCAGATTCTAGAGGCCGCAAGCTGCGTTCTGGCCGAGTGCGAGGACCTCAAAGCAGAAGATGAGTACATTCGGCCAACCAGCACAGAACGACATGGTCCAAAGCCGGCTCTCGTGGCCTATGAAAGTTCCGCTTCTTCAAATCGATTTGTTGTGAATAGAATCGTCGAGCTTTGCCAGAGCGGTCTGTATCGGCCGGGCGATATCGCGCTTCTTTCGCGCAATCGAGCCCTCTACAGATACCTTCTGGAAGCGTTTGAACAAGCCTCGCTGCCGCTGACACTGTTCCGCGATGACGCCTTTCACATCTTGGAGAACAGCGTCAAGTTCATCACCATGCACTCAGCCAAGGGATTGGAGTTACCAGTCGTATTCATGCTTGGTCTCGACGACAGGTATGTGCCGTATATCAATCCCGCCTCCGAGACGAGGGAAGCCGACGAATTGCAAGAGCGCAAACTGTTCTATGTCGCTATGACCCGCGCCTCCGAGCAGTTGTATTTGATGCGCCCCAAGCGGGATCGCCGCCGCTTCCTGCGCGATTTGGACCCGCGCGCCGTCCGCGAATTGCGGTGCTGATTGCGCAGTCTGCAATTCGCTACTTCGCGTATTCGACGCGCCGCGTCTCGCGGATGACATGCACCTTGATCTGCCCTGGGTATTGCATGTCGCCCTCGATCTGTCGGGCAATGTCCCGCGCCAGCTGGATCGAGGCGTAATCGTCGACGACTTCGGGCCGCACGATAATGCGGATTTCGCGGCCCGCCTGCAGCGCGTAGCTCTGGTCAACGCCGTCGAAGCCGTTGGCGATCTCTTCGAGCTGCTTGACGCGGCGGATGTAGGAGTCGAGGCTTTCGCGCCGGGCGCCGGGTCGCGCGCCGGAGATCGCGTCGGCCGCCTCCACGATGAAGGCCTCGACGCATTCTTTTTCGACTTCGTGGTGGTGCGCAGCGATGCAATTCACGATGGGGTCGGCGACGCCGTAGCGTTTGACGAACTCGGCGCCGATGAGGGCGTGCGTGCCTTCGACATTGTGGTCGATGGCTTTGCCGATGTCGTGCATGAGCCCGCCGGCTTTGGCGATGTTGACATCGGCTCCCAGCTCCATGGCGATCATGCCGGCGATATGCGCCGTCTCAATTGCGTGGGCGTGCTGGTTCTGCCCGTAACTGCTGCGGAACTTGAGCTGCCCGAGGAGCTTGAGCACCTCGACATGCAAGCCGTGCATGCCGGTCTCGTAAGCGGCGCGCTCGCCCTCTTCGCGCACGATCTGCTCGACCTCGGCGCGGGTGTCTTCGACGAGCTTCTCGATGCGAGCCGGGTGGATGCGGCCATCGACCACCAGCTTCGCCATGGTGCGCTTGGCGACTTCGCGGCGAACCGGGTCAAAGCTGCTGATGGTCACCGATTCGGGCGAATCGTCGACGACGACATCGACGCCGGTGGCCAACTCGAAGGAGCGGATGTTGCGCCCGTTGCGCCCGATGATTCTGCCTTTCATGTCGTCGCTGGGCAGGTGCACGACGCTGACGGAGACTTCGTTGACCTGTTCGGAAGCGAGTCGCTGAATGGCCATGGCGATCAGGCTGCGGGCGCGCTGATCGGCGGTTTCCCGGGCTTCGGCTTCGACCTGGCGGATGATCCGCGCCATGTCGTTGCGGGCGTCCAGCTCGATGGAATCCAGCAGCTGCTGGCGCGCTTCGTCGACGGTCATCTGGGCGATGACTTCCAGGCGCTCAATCATGCCGGCTTCGGTCTTGCGGATGTCGTTCTCTTTTTTGTCCAGGCGGCTTTGTCGCCGGTTTTGCTGCTGGTCGCGCTGTTCAAGGCGCTCCATGCGGTTGTCCAGGTCGCGGCGGCGTCTTTGAATGCGCTCGTCTTCGTCGTTGAGGTCGCGGCGGCGGCGGGAGATCTTGGCTTCGGCTTCGCTGACCCGCTGCTGGGCCCGCTGTTCAGCGTCGGCGAGGATGCCGGCTTTCTCGGTTTCCGCGTTGCTCAAGAGCGCTTTGGCGTCTTTGGAAGCCTGGACGAGGGCGCTCTGCCCTTCCGTCTGCTGCTCTTTCAGCAGCGCCTGCACGCTCCGTCGGCCGCCAAAGAACCAGCCGAGGCCAGCCCCGACGAGGGCGGCGACAATTGCAAGTAGAATGGGGAAGATGTCCATAATTGCTTGACGGTATCCATCGGATACATCCGTCATGCTCCTTTCGCTATTCAGTTCGGATTCGAGGCGCCGATCGCGCTTTCTTCGGAAGCGGGAAAGGCGCCCGGGTCGCACTCTTCCAGTTCCGCCTGCAAGTCGCGCAGAAGGTCCCGGATCAGGCTGTCGTCGAAACCGCGCCGCTGCAGCAGCCCGCCCAGCTTGCGCCTGAACTCCCGCGGCGAGCCGCCAAGGAAGCGTGGCGCGCGCTCCCGTGCCAGGCATGTCGCCGCTTCGAGCTCGTCATACTCCGCCAAGGCGCTCTCGACGATACCGTCGGCGATGCCTTTTTGCCGCAGCTCGTAGCGCAGACCGCGCATGCCCATCGGCTTGTGGCGGCGCCGGCTGTCGATCCAGAAGCGCGCGAAGGCGGCGTCGTCCACATATTCACGCTCCCGCAAACGCTCAATGACGCGCGAAACGACTGCGGGCGGCGTCGATTTCTTGAGGAGGTGGCGGCGCGCTTCTTCGGCGCTGCGCGGCCGGTATGACAGGTAATTCAGCGCGCGGTCAATGGCGGTCCGCATTGCGCTCGCGTCGAGCAGCGCGTCAAGCTCCGCCGGGTTGAGGCTTTGGCCAGGCGCCAGGCGAGCTGCCTCTTCCAGCGACAGGGAGGCGGCGAACTCGTCGTCCAGATACAGCGAGACGCGCTCTTTGTTCTTTTGCTGCGCCTTGAGAGCGGTGACCAGCGGCACAATCCAGCTCCATCTCGACCGGGCAAGGCAAAATCGAAGCAACGGTCATGCACATGGCAGAGGAGCGGCGAAGAGGGAGATTGCGCTGAAACAGGAAAAGCGCCTTAGCGGTCAGCCGCCTGCCACCAACTACTCGCGCATGTTCCGCCACGAGCTGGACTGACCAGAATCAAACATTTGGATTGGCGCACGGTCATGCGTTCCGATTTCCCGGCAATGTCGAGCCCTTCTTGTGCCCGTTATCTGCGCGTAATGCACCGCAATTGCGCGCGGCAGCCATCGCTCCAGACAGAAATTCGCCGCGCTCGCTTCAATTCACCGCCGACTTGCAGCGGTCCTGATTTTGCAAATTCATCGGATCCGGCCGGTTTTGCCGCGCCGGCATCCATGCGACTATTATACAGAAAAATACTGCTTGGCAAGTCTTGCATCGGCGGGGATTTCGAGCGAATGCAAAATGCCGGGTTCGCCCCGCGGCAATCAATGGCAGAATAGGCGCGAGGCAAGGAAAGGGCGCGAGGGCATGGCGGGGCGCGAGCGCGGCATCCTGGTTACGGGCGGCAGCACATTTCTGGGCGAGAAGATAGCGCTTGCTCTGTTGGCGGCGGGCGCGCCGGTCAGCCTGTTGGTCGCCCCTGGCGCGGAAGAGCGGCTTGGAACGCTGGCGCAACGCGCGCGCTGGTCGACGGCGGATGTCTGGAGCCCGGCCAGCCTGCGCGGCAAAGCCCGCTTTCACGACGCCGTCATTCACACTGTGGGCAGCCTGCGCGATGACCCGGCCCGGGGCTTGTCGCATCAGCGGCTGAATTTCGTGTCCGCCCGCAATGTCGCCAACATGTGCGCCAGCGACGGCGTCCAGCGCCTCATCCTCGTCAGCGGCGTCCGCGCGCCCTGGATAAGCCGTCAGTACATCCGCTCCAAACGCGAGGCGGAGGCTTACGCGCGGCGGCTGGGTTTGCGCGTGACCGTGATGCGCGCGCCGCTGCTGTACGCGCCGGGCGAGGGCCGGCCTGTATTCTTTCGCGCGCTTTCGCTCTTGGGCGGGCTGCCGCCATTGTCTTGGACCCAGCTGGGCAGAGCCGCGCCGATGTCGATCGACCAATTCGCGCGGGGCGCCGCCTTGCTGGCGTTAAGCGCGGAGTCGGAGCGGCAGATTTATTTCGCCCGCGATCTGCGCCGGCTGCTGAAGCGGGGCAGCCGAGATCTTCCCGCGGTCGTTGAAGACGCGAGCCTGGAAAACGCGGCCGCCGGACCCTTCGACGAGTTGGACGAAGACACGCCTTTTGGCTGGACGCCCGGCGACGAGCCCGCCTGAATCCGCCTTGATTTGCGGTCACGGTGCAGTACAATACGGGCGCGAGCAGGCGACGTAGCCAAGTGGTAAGGCAGAGGTTTGCAAAACCTTCATTCGCGGGTTCGAATCCCGCCGTCGCCTCATAGACCTGCACCGTCAGCCGGCGCGCCACCTGCCGTCGTCCGCAAGCGCGCGCTGCCGCCCCGTCAATACGCGCAGCCGCCGTCCCCGCCCCTCAGCAATTACAGCTTGAGCCAGGTCTGCCCGGCATGTGGCGCTGGCACGATTCGGCAAGCCTGCAAGACGCGCTGCCCTAATTGCGGATTCATGTGGGATTGCAGCGAGCTCTGAGGCTCAGCCGCCCGGATTGGCGATCTTCCAGAAGCGCTCGAAATACGCGCCGCGCCGCGGGTCATAAAAGGCGCGCCGCACATCGCTCTCCATCTCGTCCGGGCTCGACCAGAAGGTGCTGATCTGCGACTCGTAGCGGGCGATCGCCTCGATTTTCGCGCGCATGTCGGCTTCGCTGAGGGCGACATCGGCCGGGACGAGGGCCAGCCCAAGATCGGCGAGGGCGTCCTCGGTCGAGTGCTCGGCTTTGGAGTAGGGAAACTCGACATAAAAGCGCAAGACGGATTTGTTCGGCGCGTCGCGCAACTGGGTCATGCCCCATTCGCGGGCGATTTGATGGTCGACATGATGGCCCACGCCCAGCGGCAGATAGACTTGGGCGGCGGTTTCCAGCTCGGGAATCTGAATGCCTTGCAAGAGTCGCGGCGCATAATCGGCGGGGTGGACGGCGCCAAAGAGCGATTCTTCGCTCGGGTAGAGCGGCAAGTCGCCAGCGACGCGGTAGACGCAATCGGGCAGCGGCACATGCATGACATCGACAGCGAGCCTGCGCGCGGCGCTTTCGTCTTCCAGCTGACGGCGGCGCAGTGGATTTTCGCCCGCTTCCCAACGCCGATGCAGATCCGCCAAGATGGGCGTTTCCGGCAGCGCGCCGGTGAAGAGCCCGCCCATGATCGTCATCACGGTGACGCTGTGGCTGGCCTGCGCCAATTGATGCGCCCGCCCGCCACAACTGAAAACGCCGTCGTCAAAGTGCGGCGAAATGATAATGTGCGTCTGGCGTCCTTCGTCTGCTGACAAAACTCCCTCGCAGTCCGCGCCGCCAGGCTCACGAGGCCCGCTCGAGCGCGGCGAAATGGTCGCAATGATCGCTGACCGGGCAGCGCTCGCAGGCTGGCTTGCGCGCGTGGCAAGTGTCGCGGCCGTGCTGGATGAGCTGGATGTGAAATTGATAATACTGGCTGGGCGGGGCAATCGCCTCCATCACCGGGTGGGCGTCGTTGGCCGACAGTTTCGCGGGTATAAAGCCAATGCGCTTGCTGACGCGGTAGATATGCGTGTCCACCGGAAAGGCGGGCCTGCCATAAGCGAAACAGAGCACAATGGCGGCGGTTTTGGGTCCGACGCCGCGCAAGGAACAGAGCCAGGCTTTGGCCTCGTCCATGGGCAGGGCGTCGAGGAAGTCGATGCTGTAATGGCCGGTCCGCTCGTGGATGACGGTCAGGGCCTCCTGGATGCGCGGCGCCTTTTGGTTGGCGAGCCCGGCCGGGCGGATCGCGTCAATCAGCTGGTCGAGCGCGGCAAAACGCACCGACTCCCAATCGGGAAAGCGCGCTTTCAGCCGCCCAAATGCCAGGTCGCGATTGCTGTCGTTGGTGCTTTGGCTGAGGATGCAGCTGACGAGCTCGTCCATGCCATCTTGGCCGCGCGCCCAGTCCAGCTCGCCATAGACGGCGGTCAAGGCAGCGGCGACCGGCTTGAATTTTGCTTTGCGCCGCGGCAAGGCGTCGACTTTATCGAGCGGATTGCGTTTGCGACTCATGCGGCAATTGTAGCGCGCGCGCCAAAGACCGCAAGCGAGCTCAGCTTTGGGGCGCCAGTCTGCGCTCGTCCTCGCTTGGCTCTTGTGGCAACAGCTGCCAGGCGCAGATGGCAACCAGGGCGAAAACGACCGCCGTCGCCAGGAATGTGCCGCGCATGCCGAGCCAGAGGGCGACGGTCGCGCCAAATAACGGGGCGGCGGCTCTGGAGCCGGAGATGACCGAATTCTCCAAGCCATAGACTGCGCCGCTGGTCTGGGCGTCGGTATAGCGCGAGAGCAAAGCGCTGGGCGAGGCGACCATGCCGCCAGCCGCGAAGCCGGTCAAGCCCTGGAAAAGCAGCAGCTGCCCGACATCGGCGACGAAGGCTTGGGGCACATAGAGCACGGCGGCCGCGCCAGCGCAGAAAAACAGGATCTTGCGGTGGCTGATGCGGTCGCCCAGATTGCCCAGGTAAATCGCGCCAATGGTCGAAGTCGCCGCGGACACCGCCATGACCAGCCCGGCGTAAGTGTTGCCGCCCTCCGCCCCGCGCGCCAGCAGCGAGACGACGAACAGAGGCGCGATCGGCACGATGATCATCCGCGCCAAACCGGACAAGAAGCGAATGAAGAGCACCAGGCTGACGCCGGAGGCGCCGAGCAGGCGCTTCCAACCCTGCAGCATGGCAGCCGGCCGGATCTGGCTGCGCTCGCTGGGGGCGCTGAATTCTTCGTTGACGCCAAAGAGCACGACCAGACCGCCCGCCGCCAGACAAACCGCCGTGACGACGAAGGGAACGCTGTAGCCGAAAAGGTCAGCCAGCACGCCGCCCAGCACCGGACCGACGGCGACGCCGGCGTACAAGCCGACTTGCAGCGCGCCCATGGCGAAGCCCAGCCGATTCCGTGGCGCCGACGCCGCGACCAATGCGTTATTGGCGGAGACAGTGCCGGTCAGCATGCCTTGCACGGCGCGAATGAAGATGAGCTGCTCGGCGCTTTGAGCGAAACCCATCAAGGTCAGCGTGATCGCGCCGCCGAAGAGGGCTCGCATGATCATCTTCTTGCGCCCGAAACGATCCGCCAGCGCGCCCCAAATCGGCGCCGTGAGCATCATCGTCAAGCCCTGAACGGAGATCACCAAGCCCGCCGCCAACTCCGTGCTCAAGCCGGTCGTGCTGCCCAGGGACTCGATGTAGAGCGGCAGGAAAGGGAAAATCATCGAGAAACCGACGGCGGAAAGGATCTGGGCGATGAAGACGACGCCGAGGGTAAATTTCCAATTGTGAGGCAGGCTGAAGGCGCGGCTGAGAGATTGATAATTTGCCGTGAGGACTCTGGCCATGAAATTCCTATCCGCAAACGCGAACTCTAAACGAAGGCAGAAACAAAAAACTGCATTTCACGCGGAAGCGTCTGGCGCGGCCGGCGGCCGGCAAGGCTGCGTATTTCCGCTGAGGGCGCGTCATCGCTTGAAAGCCGGCTTCAGGGCGCTGTGCCAGGACCCTGCCAAGCGGAAGCGCTTGCTCTTGGGCTTGGGCAGGAAGCGCGCGCTGATGAGGAGAATGCCCAGATAGTAAATGGCGACCAAGGCGAAGACGGCCCGCAAGCCCAGCACAGAGGCGATCGCCGCCGCCGTGATGGGCGCCATGCCGTTGGCGAAGGAAGAGACCGACGCGTCCAAGCCATAGACCGAGCCCTCATCGCCCAAATCGGTGAATTTGGCCAGCATGGCAGCTGGCGCCGAGAGCACGCCCCCGGCCGCGAAACCCGCCAGAGCCTGCAAAGCGAGCAGCTGCCCGATATTGCTGACGAATGCCTGTGGGATGTAACAGAGCATGGCCATCAAGGTCGCGCCGACCAAAACATTGCGGTAGCCCCAATGGTCGCCCAGCCAGCCCAGGGTCAGCGAGCCGGCTGTCAAGGCGATGGCTGACACGGTGAGCACGAGCCCGGCGTAGCTGCTGGCGCCGGTGGCCTCGCCGCCCGGGATCAGCGCCAGGACGAACAGCGGCGCGATCGGCATGATCGAGCGTTGGGCGAAACCGTTGAGGAAGCGCAGGGCATACACTGTCTTGACGCCGCGGGCTTGCAAGACGCCGCGCCAGGCGCGGACCATGCGCAGGGGATTGAGGCTCAGCTTGCTGTCTTTGGCTGGCTGGTAAGTCTCGCGCACGCCGACGGTCACCAGCAGCCCGCCCAGGACCAGCATCGCCGAAGTGAAAAAGAAGGGAACCTGGAAGCCGTATCGCTCGGCCAGCAGCCCGCCGACCATGGGACCGATGGCGACGCCGCCAAACAAGCCGACTTGCAGCGAGCCGAGAGCGAAGCCGATGCGCGCCCTGGGGCACTCGCCCGCCACCAGCGCCATGTTCGCCGCGATGATGCCACTGGTCAAGCCTTGCAGCGCGCGCAGGACGATGAGGGCCAGCGCGGTCTGGGCGAAAGCCATCAAGCCAAGCACGATCGACGCGCCAAAGAGCGCCCGCATGACCATCTTCTTGCGCCCGAACTGATCCGCCAGCCTGCCCCAAAAAGGCATCGCCAGGGTGGCGACCAGGGGCGGCGCGCCGATAACCAGGCCCGCCAGCAGCTCCGGGCTCAGGAAATGCGCGTCTTGCAGGGTCTGCGCATAGAGAGGCAGAAAGGGGTAAACGAGGGAGATGCCACCGCCGCCCAGAGCCTGCGCCAGCGCCACGATGATCAGCGTGACCAGCCAGCGATTGGGAGGCTGCGATTCCTCGGCGTCTTGCACGATTGAGCGCGCTTCGCAACATTTTTTGCAGTCAGCGCTAGGATAGTCTTGTCTGGCCGGATTGCAAGCCTGAGTTCACGGCAATCTGTCGCTTGAGCGGGTCTGTATTTTCGCCTCGTTCTATACTAATCTGGGGCTTGGCGCCTTGGTGCGCGGCGCCGTCTTTTCGCCAGCGACGCTCTCCCCGGGAAGCGCAGACTGATGTGGCAGCCGAACAAGCTGGAACTGGAACGCCTGGACAAAGCGCGGCGCCTGCAAGAGGGGGGCGTGGCGCTCTTCCCCGCGCGCGCTGAACGGACCCATCGCATCGCCGAGGCTCTGGACGATTTCGCGCGATGGGAAGCGGCTGTTGAGGCTGGCGCGCCGGTCACAGCGACGCTGACAGGCAGAATCCGCCGGCTGAACAGCAAAGGCAAGGTGAGCTTCGCCCACATCGAAGACGAGAGCGGCCGCCTGCAGCTCTTCATCCGGGCGAATAACCTGGGCGCGGAGAGCTACGAGCGGGTCCGGCGCAAGCTGATTGATGTTGACGATTTTGTGCAGGCCGAGGGACCGCTGATGCGGACGCGGGCCGGCGAAATCAGCGTCGAGGTGATGCGGCTGCGCCTGCTAAGCAAAGCGCTCAGCCCGCTGCCAGTGGTCAAGCAGCGACGCCTCGATGACGGCGCGACCATCGAGTACGGCGAGTTCAAAGACACGGAAACGCGGTATCGACAGCGCTACGCCGATCTGGCGGTGAACCGCTGGGCGCGGGAGATCTTCGTCAAGCGCGCCCGCACGATCAAAGCCCTGCGCGACTTTCTGGATCGGGAAGGCATGCTCGAGGTGGAGACGCCGATTTTGCAGCCGCTGTATGGCGGGGCGGCGGCGCGGCCCTTCACGACTCAGCATAACCAGCTGCATCAAGACTTGTATTTGCGCATCAGCTTTGAGCTCTATCTCAAGCGGCTGCTGGTTGGCGGCTACGACGCAGTCTATGAGATCGGGCGCGACTTCCGCAACGAGGGCGTCAGTTTCAAGCACAACACCGAGTTCACGATGCTGGAGTTTTACAAGGCATACATCGACTATCATGGCGTGATGGACATCACGGAGCGCATGTTCGCGTACGCCGCCGAGCAGGTGACCGGGTCGGCGCGGATCGTCTATCAAGGCGAGACCATCGACTTGAGCCCGCCCTGGAAGCGCCTAAGCATTCGCCAGGCAACCCGGGATCTGCTTGGTTTCGACTACATGGATTATCCCGACAGCGCCTCGCTCTGCGCGCATCTGCAAGCTCGCGGGCTGGCCGAGGGGCTGAACCCGGCCGATACCTGGGGCAGGATGATCGTCGAGCAGATCCTGGGCAGCCACATCGAGCCGACCCTGACGCAGCCGACCATTGTCATGGATTACCCGCGCGACATGTCGCCCTTCGCCAAGCGCCTGCAAGGCGACGCAAACGCGGATGAAAAAGAGCGCCGCTATCTTGAGAGCCACACCGAGCGCTTCGAGTTTTTCATCGCTGGCATGGAAATGGGCAACGCCTTCACCGAGCTCAACGACCCGCGCGACCAGCAAGAGCGCTTCGTCGAGATGAAGCGGCTCTACGCCGACGAAGCCGACGAGACGACGCCCCTGGACGAAGATTATCTGCGCGCCATGCGTTATGGCATGCCGCCGAATGGCGGTTTTGGCAGCGGCGTCGACCGGCTGGTTATGCTGCTGACCGACCAGACGAGCATCCGCGATGTGCTGTTGTATCCGCATTTGCGCGCCCAACAGCTAAGCGAGCGGGATCTGCGCGGGCAATTTATGCTGGAAGCGGCTGTGCGCGGCTACGAGTACCGACTGGATCACAAGCTCGACGGCGCGAAACGCAAGCTCGCGCTCTACCTGCCCGCCGGCAATATCGCGGTCGAATTCCGGCTGGCGAACGCGCTGGAAGGGGCGCTGCCGCAGCTGCGCAAGCTCAATCGCGCCTTCGACGGCGGCCTCTATGTGATGACGGAAGCGGCTTTCTATCTTGTCGGCGACGAACTGGAAGCGATGTCGCTGGCCGAGCTTTGGCGCGCGCTGGAAACGGCGACGGAGCGCGACTGATTCATGCTGGAGAATCTGCAGCCGGAAGTCTTTGATCTGCTGGTCGTCGCGAACATCCTCATCGCCCTGCCAATCGTGGCGCGGCGCTTCCTGAGCGACATTCGCCGTTCCCCGCCACCAGCCGAGCCCGGGCTTGCGCGAGAGGCGACGCTGAAGCCGGCGGCGCAGTGGCTCGTGCCACAAGAGCTGAAACAAGGAGAACAACCAGACGATGCTTGATATCGCGCTGATTCGGAAGCGGCCAGACTGGCTCAAGGCGGAGTTGGCGAAGCTGAACGACGCGGGCGCTCTGCCGCGGATCGACCGCATCCTCGAGCTCGACAGCCAGCGGCGTGAAACGCGGACGCGCGTCGAAACGGCGCAAGCGGCGCGCAACAAGCTGAACCGGGCCATGGGCAAGCTGCGCGGCAACCGCGGCATGAGCGATTCCGAGAAAAGCAATCGCGCATTGGCGGCGGCGGCGGCGCTCCGCAAACAAGACTACGAGCGCGCCAGTCAGCTGATGGACGGCGGCCTTGCTGCGGAGCGCGCGGAAAACCAAGATTTCAAAGCGGCTTTCGACGGGCTCATCGGCGAATTGCGCGCCATGGGCGACGCCATCGACGGCGGCTTCGCGCGAATCGAAACTATTGAAGCCGAGCTGCGCGAGAACATGCTTTGGCTGCCCAACCTGCCGCACGAAAGCGTACCGGTCGCCGATGACGAAGCGGGCAATTTGCCGATCCAGCCTGTCGGCGAGATTCGTGAATTCGACTTCCAGCCCAAACCGCATTGGGAGCTTGGTCCTGCCCTGGGCATCATCGACTTCGAGAGAGGCGTCAAGCTGGCGGGCAGCCGCTATTACACGCTGAAAGGCTGGGGCGCGCGATTGCAGCGGGCGCTGATCGCGTTCTTCCTCGACGAAGCGCGCGCGAACGGCTACGAGGAGCTCTACCTGCCCTATTTGGTGCACGGCGAGATGCTCTACGGCTCGGCCCAATTCCCCAAGTTCCAGGACACGGTCTATGGCTTGGCGGAGGAAGACCGGTATTTGCTGCCGACAGCGGAAGTCGCCATCGCCAACTTGCATCGCGACGAAATCCTGGAAGAGGCAGACCTGCCATTGCGCTATGTGGGGCACACGCCTTGCTTCCGCAGCGAGAAAGCCAGCGCCGGGCGCGATGTCCGCGGCATCAAGCGGGTGCATCAATTCGAAAAGGTCGAGATGTTCCAGTTCACCGCGCCGGAGCAAAGCTATGAAACGCTGGAGCGCATGACGGAACAGGCGGAAGCGCTCTGCGCCAAGCTGGAGATTCCGTATCGCCGGCTGGAGATCGCCACGGGCGACCTGGGCTTCAGCGCCAGCAAGAAATACGATATTGAGATGTGGTCGCCCGGCTGCGAAGAATGGCTCGAGGTCAGCAGCTGCAGCAACACGGAGGCATTCCAGGCGCGGCGGGCGATGCTGCGCTATTACCCGGCTGGCACGCGCAAGACCCGCTACCTGCATACGCTCAATGGCAGCGGCCTGGCGACGCCCCGGGTCATGATCGCCATTCTGGAGAATTATCAGCGGGAAGACGGCAGCATCGAGATTCCGCTAGCGCTGCGGGATTATCTCGGCGGCGCTGATGTGATCTCTTGACCCGCGCGCGACAGACCCCAATGACTGGGAGACAGGGCGATTCTCGTTGACCGCCCTGTCAGGCATGTTTTATAATCAGCGCAGGCTGACGCGGCCGCAGGCTCGAACCGGCCAGCCCGATCAGCGTCGCGAAGGAGCGAAAAATGGCCTCCGAATCCGTCCTCGAGATTAAGGGACTGTCCAAGACTTATGGCGGCGGCAAGAACCGGATCCTGGCCTTGAACCGCCTGAACCTGGCTGTCAACCGCGGCGAGATCTTCGGTTACCTCGGTCCAAATGGCGCGGGCAAGACGACCACTATCCGGCTGCTGCTGGACTTGATCCGCCCCAGCAGCGGCAGCGCCAGAATCTTCGGCCTGGACGCGCGCGACGACAGCGTCGAGATCCATCGGCGCGTCGGCTTCTTGCCCGGCGAGCTCAGCTTGTGGGACGGGCGCAGCGGGACGCAGATCATCAACTTTGTCGCCAATGTGCGCGGCGACGCCAAGGGAATCGCCAAACACGCCGGCGAGCTGGCGGCGCGGCTGCAGCTGGACACCAGCAAGCGCGTCCGCGACCTGTCCAGCGGCAACAAGCGCAAACTCGGGCTCGTCATCGCCATGATGCACGGGCCGGAGCTGCTCATCCTTGACGAGCCGACCAATGGGCTTGACCCGCTGGTGCAGCAGACATTTCACGAGATGATGAACGAATACCGCGACAAAGGCAAAACGGTCTTTCTGTCGTCGCATGTATTGAGCGAGGTGCAGGCGATCTGCGATCGGGTCGGCATCTTGCGCGATGGCGAGCTGAAAGCGGTGGAGACGATCGAGGGCTTGACCCAGGTCGAGTTTCACCATATTGAAATCGAGTTCCGCGATGCGCTGCCCGAGGGCTTGGCGCGGCAGCTGGCGTCCATGCCGGCGATCAGCCGCTTGAGCGTCAACGGCAGCAGAGTCTCGATGCGGCTGGTCGGCGACTTTGATCCGCTGCTGCGCGTCATCGGCGGCGGTTATGTCCAGATCATGCGAGTCGACGAGCCGTCGCTGGAAGACATCTTCCTCGCCTTTTATAGCGGAGATGAGGAGCAATCGGCATGAGCGGAATCGTCATCGGCAATACCCTGCGCACCAGCTGGAAGCAGATTCTCTATTGGGGGCTGGGTCTGGGCGCGCTGGGCTTGTACATCGACTTTATCGCCTCCAGCCCGGATATCATCGCGGGTTACGCTGATCTTATGAGCGCCATGCCGCCAGCCATGCTCCAGGGGGCTTTTGGCGCCAGCAGTCTTGAACTCCTCACGACATCCGAAGGCTGGATCGTCACCGTATTCGTCTCGGAAGCGGCGATCTTTCTGTCCGTCTTCGCCGTCCTGGCTGGCTTGAACATCACCGCCAATGACGAGCAGTCGGGCGTGATGGATATCATCCTGTCGCTGCCAATCTCTCGCGCGAGCTATATGCTGGGGCGCTGGCTCGGTTACGCGCTGATCGGCTTTGGCATCGTCCTGGTATGCGCCTTGATCACCACGGGCGGCATGATGGGGATGAACATCGACGCCCCGCCGGATGTCATTTTCATGAGCATCCTGAACTTGTATCCGGGCGCGCTGCTGACGATGACCGTGACGTGCCTGCTGGCCACGGTCTTCCGCCGGCGAGCGCTGGCGATTGGCGCGGCGGCCGCTTTCGTCGTGCTCAGCTATATCTTCAATGTCATCGGCGCGTCGGCCAGCGGCGCTGTCGCAGACGTTATGGAGGCGCTGTCCTACTTCACCTATGTGAACGGCGAAGGCTTCGCGCTCGGGACTTACGACCCGGCCAATACGGCGATTGTGCTGATCGCCGCGCTGATCGGCTTTGGCTTGTCGCTGAAAATGTTCGTCAGCCGCGATATTGGCGTATAAGGAGGCGGCAGCATGACTGGCACGGTATTCATCGAGACCTTGAGGCAAACCTGGAAGCAGATGGTCTATTGGGGCCTGGGCCTGGCGGCGCTGGCGATCCTGGTCGTCATCATGGTGCCGCTCTTTGACATGCAGGACATGCGAAAGCTGCTGGAGAGCTTCCCGCCGGTGGTCCTGGCGATGGTCGGCGTCGGCAGCGACCTGGAAGTGTTCGCCACCAACGAAGGCTTCGTCGCCATGGGTTTCTTCGGCAAGTCGGCGCTGATTTTCGCCGTCTATCCAGTCGTGATGGGCATGCGCGTCACCGCCAACGAAGAAGACAGCGGCACGATGGATATCCTGCTCAGCCTGCCGCTCGAACGGGCGCGGATCATCATCGAGAAGTTCCTGGCTTACGCCCTCAGCTGCACTGGCGTGGTCGTGCTGATTTATCTGGGCTTGCATGTCGGCGTGATTCTCGGCGGCGTCGAGCTGGATGTGACGCGCCTGCTGGAGATCACCTTTTATTTGATCCCGCTGATGGTCTTCATCATGGCGGCGACTGTGCTGGTCGCGGCCCTGGCGCGGCGGCGCACGATGGCTCTCGGCATCGTCACCGCTTTCATCATCATCAGTTACATGCTGCAGACGATAGGCGCGGCGGCTGAAGGCACGGTGGCCGAACCGATCGGCGCGATTTCATTCCTGACCTATTACAACGCGGGCGACATCCTGGCGCAGGGCTTCATCTGGCCGCATATCGCCGGCTTCTTCGTCCTGACGCTGGCCTTCCTGGGCGCGACGCTTTACCGCTACGAGCGCCGCGACATTGCAATCTAGGCAAGACCGCCGCAACCAACCTCGACTCGCGTCGGCCTCGTTTTTGCGGGGGCGCGTGCTTTTGGTTATGCTGTAAGCGAAGAGAGCGTCCTTCTCATGTTCTGATTTCACAGGAGATATTCCAATGACTTTGAAACGAATCGCCATGATCCTGCTGGCTGCGCTGTTCTTGCTCGCGCTGGGCGGGGTCGCGGCGCAAGACGAGATCGTCATTGATTTCTACTTCCCCTCCGCCACCGCCAACGACGCCGAAGGCATCTTCCAGCGTTACGCCGACATGTTCGAGGAAGAAAACCCGGGCATCAGCATCAACCCGGTCTTCACCGGCAGCTACACCGACACGCGCAACACCATCCTGACCGAGCTGCAGGGCGGCGGCGCGGGACCGGATGTGGCGGTCATGCTGTCGATCGACCTCTACAGCTTCGCCGAAGAGGGCTACATCATCCCGGCCCAGGGCTTCATCGACGCGATGGACGACGGCGCCGCCTGGGCTGCGGATTTCTTCCCGGCGCTGATGGCGAATGGCGTCGACGAAGCGGGCAATGTCTGGTCGATTCCTTTCCAGCGCAGCACGCCCATCCTCTACTACAACGCCGATCTGCTGGCGGAAGCGGGCTACGACGCCGCGCCGGTGAACAATGCCGAGCTGGTGGAGATCGCCCAGGCCTTGACCACGGACGAGCGCCATGGCTTGCTGGTGCCTGTCGCGGGCGGCTTCCCCATCTGGATGTACCAGAGCTTCGCCATCGCTCACGGCCGCAATATCGTCGGCGATGATCCGACCGAGGTCTATTTCAACACGCCGGAAGCGGTGGCGGCGGTCGAGTTTGCGCGCTCGCTGGGGACGGACCTGGGCGTGGGACCGGCCGGGGGCGCCGCCTGGGGCGATACGCCGGTCGCTTTCCTGGCGGGTCAAGCCGCCATGATCTACCACACGACGGGCAACTTGACGCGGATCCTGCGCGACGCCGATTTTGAAGTCGGGGTCGGCTTCCTGCCCAGCGGACCGGCTGGCGAAGACGGCACGGGCTATGGCGCGCCAACGGGCGGCGGCAACCTCTACCTCTTCGACGATGGCAGCAAATCCCAAGCTGAGCTGGATGCCAGCTGGAACTGGGCGATGTTCTTGGCTTCGCCGGAGATTCAAGCCGACTGGGGCGCGACCACCGGTTACATCGCGTCCAGCGCCAGCGCCTGGGAGACGGAGCCGCTCGCTTCACTGGCGCAGGAGCATGCGCAATACGGCGTCGCCCGCGATCAGCTGCAATTCGCCGGCAAAGAATTCTCCAGCTACGCCACGATCACCATTCAAGGCATCATCAACGGCACGCTGGAGAGCATCCTGACGGGCGAGGCGGAAGACGCGCAGGCGGCGATGGACGCGGCGCAAGCGCAAATCGACGGCATCCTCGCCGAATATCGTTAGTTTAAGCATTCGGGTCGGGGCGGGCGCTGGCTCGTCCCGACGCGCTTCAGCCGCTGTTTCACGGCTCGTCCATGCGCTCCGGCTCTCGTTCGCAGACAATCGTCACGCGCCTGCAGCCTTACCTGCTGATCGGGCCGACGCTGTTTCTGGTGCTGCTCTTCAATGTGCTGCCGGCCGCCCGCACTGTGAGCGACAGCCTGCACAAGCCGGCCAGGGGGCTGAACGCGGCCGGCAAGCCCGCCGAGTTCGTCGGCCTGGGCAACTTTCAGGACATCTTTGACGCCGGCCACTACATGGGTGGGCGCTTTTTGCGCTCCCTGCGCAACACCCTGGTTTTCGCCATTGCGACCGTGGGGGTCGGCCTGCCACTGGGGTTGCTGCTGGCCCTGCTGCTCCAGCATAAGCAGCCGCTGCTGGGCTTGTGGCGCTTCGCCGTGTTTTACCCGTCGCTGCTGCCATTGATCGGCGCGGCCAGCATTTGGTCCTTCATCTTCTCCGACAGCATCGGTCTCGCCAACGCCGTACTGCGCTCGTTCGGGCATCCGGGCTTGAACTGGCTGGGCGACCGCAACCTGGTGCTGATGTCGGTCATTATCGTCAACATCTGGAAGCAGTCAGGCTACTTCATGATCTTCTTCCTGGCTGGCTTGCAGAACATCCCGCGCGACATTTATGAAGCGGCGTCGCTGGATGGGGCCGGCGCCCTCGAACAATTCGCCGCCCTCACCTTGCCGCTGCTGCGCCGCACGCTTCTCTTCGTCGTGGTCATCTCCTTCACATTTGCCTTTCAGACGGTCGAGCAGCTGCAGGCATTGGGCGAAGGCGGTCCGGCCGACAGCGCCAATCTGCTGCTGTATCTGATCTTCCAAAACATCTCGGAGCGGCGCAATTGGGGTTATGTCAACGCCATGACCATCGTGCTCATCGCCTTGGTGCTCGTCTTCACCGTCAGCAACTTTTTCCTCTTCGAGCGCGAGGAGAGCGACTGATGCGCTCCGATGGCAATTTGCTGGCGCGGGCGGCGGCCGTCCTGCGCGCGATCCTGGCGGCGATATTCCTCGTGCCGCTGGTCTTCACGCTCCTCGTCAGCTTTCGCCCGGAAGCGGAGCCGGTGACCAAGGGCAACATATTCGTTGGCAGCGAGATCACGACCGTGAATTACGATCGCGCCCTGGCGATCGCGCCCTGGGGCTTGCATTATGTCAACAGCGTCATTTTCGTCGGCGGCACGCTGCTCGTCCAGCTCTTCACGGCGACAGCGGCCGCTTACGCCTTCGCTCGCATGAAATTTTTCGGACGCGACCTGCTGCTGCTGGTCATTCTGCTGCAGCTGATGATCCCGGCGGGCGTGTTGCTGGCGCAGAATTTCCGCACGATTAACATGCTGGGATTGTTCGACACGCGGATCGCCTTGATGATCCCGTATTGGGGCTCGGCATTTGGCGTGTTGCTGCTGCGCCAGACATTCCGCGAGATCCCGCTGGAGCTGGAAGAAGCGGCGCGCATCGACGGCGCAGGCCTGGCAGCGGTCATCCGCCATGTCTACATGCCCAACGCCATTCCCGCCTATCTCGCCTTTTCGCTGGTGTCGGTCAGCTCGCACTGGAACGAGTTCCTCTGGCCCTTTATCATCACGCGCTCGGAAGAGATCCGCCCGCTGACTGTGGGGCTGAACAAGATCCTAAAAACTACCGATCAGGGCGCTTTTTATGGCCAGCTGATGGCGGGAACGCTGATCGTCATCGCGCCGCTGGTGCTGCTGTTTCTCGCCTTTCAGCGGCACTTCGTGGAGAGTTTCGCCCGCAGCGGCATTCGTTAGAAGCGGTCTGTAGGCAAGGGCGCGCCCGTACTATAATGGCGCGGAGCGAGCGAGGCGACAGAGACAAGCCGTGAACCACAAGCGCGTTCTGCTGGAAAAAATTGCGGCTCGCGAAGCCAGAGTCGGCGTCGTCGGCCTGGGCTATGTGGGTTTGCCCTTGGCTGTCGAGTTTGCCGAAGCCGGCTTTCAGACCCTGGGCATTGATGTCGACGGCGAAAAGACGCGGCTCATCAACGGTGGCCTTAGCTACATTGACGATGTGCCAAGCGAGCGCGTCGGGGAGCTGGTCGAAGCGGGCAAGCTGCGCGCCAGCCAGAGCTATGCCGACCTGCGCCAGGTCGACGCCATCAGCGTCTGCGTGCCAACGCCCCTGCGCAAGACTCGCGACCCGGATATGTCTTACATCATCCAGGCGGCGCGCTCCATCGCATCCGTCTGCCAGCCTGGCATGCTCATCGTCCTGGAAAGCACGACTTACCCGGGCACGACCGAAGAGATTTTGCTGCCAGCCATCAGCGGCGAGAGTCTGCGGGCGGGCGACGATGTCTTCATCGCCTACTCGCCCGAGCGCATCGACCCCGGCAATCGCGCCTGGACGGTGCGCAACACGCCCAAGGTCGTCGGCGGCGTCACGGAAGACTGCGGCGATGTGGCGCGGGCGCTCTACGAAGCGGCTGTCGACCAGATCATCGCCGTCTCGTCGCCCACAGCGGCGGAAATGGTCAAGCTATTGGAGAACACTTTTCGCGCGGTGAATATCGGCTTGGTCAACGAAATGGCGCTGATGTGCAACAAGCTGGATGTCGATGTCTGGGAGGTCATCAAGGCGGCCGCCACCAAGCCCTTCGGTTACATGCCATTTTATCCCGGTCCCGGGCTGGGCGGTCACTGCATCCCGGTAGACCCGCATTATCTGAGCTGGAAGCTGAAGACCCTGAATTACAACGCCCGCTTCATCGAGCTGGCCAGCGAGATCAACACCTCCATGCCTTTCCATGTGCTGGACAAGATCAACGACGCCCTCAACCGGCAAGAGCGCTCCATTCGCGGCTCGCGAGTCGTGATTCTGGGCGTGGCTTACAAAGCGAATGTGGACGATGTGCGCGAGAGCCCCGCACTCGACATCATCAGCCTTTTGCGGCAGCGCGGCGCCGATGTGCGCTATTGCGACCCGCATGTGCCGGAAATCGCGCTGGAGGGCGAGCGGCGATTACGCGCGCAAGCCTGCGACGCCGACTTGCTGCGAGGGGCGCACTGCGTCGTCGTCGTCACCGATCACGAAGCCTTTTGCTGGGACGAGATCGCGGAACACAGCCGCGTCATCGTCGACACCCGCCATGTCTACCCCAACGCCGCCAGCGAGAGCATCATTGGCTTGTAACGCGCGCCTCGGCGGCCCGCGATGACACTGCGCATCGCCATCGACGCCAGCCGCGCCGAGACCGCCCGGGGCGCCGGCGTCGAGCACTATGCCCGGCGGCTGATCCAGGAACTCATCGCGCTCAACGACGCGCAGCGGCAGCCCTACCGCTTGTCGCTGTATCTGCGCGCGCATCCGCCGGCCGGCTTGCTGCCGGATTCGCCGAATTGCCGAAAGGTCGTGATTCCTTTTCCGCGCTTGTGGACGCAGCTGCGCTTTGCGGCGGCGCTCTGGCGGGAGCGGCCTTCGATCGTCTTCGTGCCGGCGCACACCCTGCCTTTTGTTTTCCCGGGCGCGAGCCTGGTCACCGTGCACGACCTCGGCTACCGGCACTTCCCGGCGGCGCACCCGCCCGGGCAACGCGCTTATCTCGATTGGACGACCCGCTTCAGCCAAGCGCGCGCGCGTGTCGTGCTGGCGGACAGTCAAGCCACGGCGGCGGATCTGCGACGATTCTATGGCACGCCCGCGGACAAGATCCGCGTCGTGTATCCGGCCGTCGACCATCTCAGCCAGCGGCCGGCGCCGGATGAGATTGCAGCCGTTCGCGCCAAGCACAGCCTGCCGCGGCGGTATTTTCTGTTCGTCGGCACGCTGCAGCCGCGCAAGAATATCGCCCGAATCGCGCAAGCCTTCGCGCGCTGGCAAAGTGAAAGCGGCGACGCCGAGACGGCGTTGGTTCTGGCTGGCGGCAAGGGCTGGCTCTTTGACGAGAGCTGGCTGCGCGACGCGCGCAATCTGCGGCTGACCGGTTATTTTGACGAGGCCGACAAAGACGCCCTGCTGGCCGGCGCGATCGCATTGGTATTCCCGAGCTTGCACGAGGGTTTCGGCTTCCCGGCTCTGGAAGCGATGCGCTGCGGCACGCCCGTCATCGCCAGCAACCGCTCCAGCTTGCCTGAGATCGTTGGCGACGCCGGGCTGCTGGTGGATCCGCTGAGCGTTGCTGAAATCGCCGCCGCCATGCGCCGCGTCGAGGCCGATGAGCGCTTGCGCCGGACGCTGATCGAAGGGGGCCTGCGCCAGGCAAAGCGCTTCCGCTGGAGCGAAACCGCCCGGGGCGTGCTGGAGGCCTTCGCCGAGGTCGCCCGCGGTCTGCCAAAGTCGCGCGAGCCAATCTGATAAAATGACGGCATGACATCAAAGCGGGACATGGCGGAGGAACGCATCCTCCTGGCGCAGCTGGCGGATATAGGCGATTTGGTTTTGACCACGCCCGCCATCGCCGCCTTGCGCGAAGCCCGCCCCAATGCCCGCATAGACTTGCTGGCAGCCGAGCATGCGCTGCCAGTTCTGCCGCCCGGCTTGATCGACCGGGCGATTCCCTTCCAGCGCGCGGAAAACAGCGCCAGCCGCGCCTTTTTTGCGCTGGGCAATTTGCGGGCGCTGCGCTCCATCTCGCGGGCGGGCTACGACTGCATCGTCATCTTTCACCATTTCACATTGCGCGCGGGCGTCTTCAAATTCTGGCTGCTTTGGCGTTTGAGCGGGGCGCGGCGCGTCATCGGCTTGCAGAATCGCCAGATCGGCTTCCTCACCGATTCTGTGCGCGATGAAGGATTTGGCGCGCGGCATCAGGCGCAGTATTGGCTGGATCTGGTGGCGCTGCTGGGCGCCAGCGACGCGCCTCGCTCAGCCCAGGCCCAACATGCCAGCCCGCCCGAGAATCTGCCGCCCGCGTCTACTGGACCCAGGATCGTGATTCACGCTGGCAGCGGCGGCTACAGCCGAGCGCGTCGCTGGTCAACGGCGAACTTCGCCCAAGTGGCGCGGCGGCTGCAAGACGAGCTGGGCGCGGCGATCATCTTGGTGGGACGCGCGGACGATCATGACGAGGCGCTGGCGGCGCTCCCTGGCAACATAGTCAGCCTGGTCGGCAAAACGAGCCTGCCGCAGCTGGCTGGCGTGATCGGCGCGGCGGACCTGTTCATCGGCGCGGACAGCGGCGTGATGCACATTGCCGCGGCCAGCGGGACGCCGGTCATCGGCATATTTGGTCCCAGCAATTCACAGGCTTGGGGTCCCTGGACGGTGGACGGTCGGGCGCTCGTCTTGCGCAGCGGCGTCGCCTGCAGCCCCTGCAGTTATGTCGGCCACGGCATCGGCGCGCGGGATGGCTGCGCGGCTCGCACCTGCATGAAGCTGGTCGGCAGCGAGCGGGTCGTCGAAGCGGCGCGGTCGATGTTGGACAAGCCAGGGCCGACGCGCATCCAGGAGGCCGTTACGCGGCAGCCAATGGCGGCCTCGGCGGGTCGCCTGACAGTGCTGGGCACGCCGGTGGATGGCATCACTTACGCCGGCTGGCTGGAGCGGGTCAGCCACTGGATTACGCGTAAAGACGGCGCCCGGCAAGTCTGCACGGTGAACCCGGAGTTCATCATGATCGCTCAGCGCGACAGCATTTTTCGGAGTCTCTTGGGGCGCGCGGCGCTCTGCCTGCCGGATGGCGTCGGATTGCTCTGGGCGAGCCGGCGTTTGGGCGCGCCACTGCCACAGCGGGTCACCGGCTCGGACGGCCTGCCTCGGCTGGCAGAGCGAGCGGCGGCGGAAGGCTGGAAGCTCTTCTTGCTGGGGGCAGGGCCGGGCGTGGCGGAGCGTGCCGCTGCCAGGCTCTGCGCGCGCTTCCCGGGCTTGATCATTGCCGGCGCGCATGGCGGCAGCCCCGCCGAAGACGCAGAAGACGAGATCGTGGACCGCGTCAACGCGAGCGGCGCGGACATCTTGTTCGTGGCTTATGGCGCGCCGGCCCAAGACAAATGGATTGCCCGCAACTTGCCGCGGCTGGAAGTGGCGATGGCGATGGGCGTCGGCGGCTCGCTGGATTTCGTCGCCGGCGTCGTGCCGCGGGCGCCGCAATGGATGCGCGATCGCGGGCTGGAATGGCTCTTCCGCTTGATGCGGCAGCCCTGGCGTTTGCGGCGCATGACTCGTTTGCCGCGCTTCGCATTTGCCGTATGGCGCCAGGCGCGCGCCAGCAAAGACGCGACGCCTTATCTGCGCTAGACTAGAGCCATGCCAAAGAGAGCGACCATGACGCGGCTGGAAGCGCTGCTGGAACGCATCCCGAGCAAGACCGTCCTCGTCGTCGGCGATGTCATCCTGGACGAATACATCATCGGCGCGGCCACCCGCATGAGCCGCGAAGCGCCCGTGCCCGTGCTGGAGCTGGAGTCGCGCCGCTATATCGCCGGCGGCGCCGCCAACCCGGCCGCCAACATCGTCTCGCTTGGGGCGAGCGCGCTGCTGGCCGGCGTGGTCGGCGAGGACGAGGCTGGTCAGCGCTTGCGGCGAATCTTGCGCGAGCGCGACATCGAGGCCAGCGGCATCTTCGCTTGCCGCGACCGGCCGACCACCGTGAAGACGCGAATCCTGGCGCAGATGGGTTTGCGCTTCCCGCAGCAGGTAACGCGCATCGACACGCTCAGCCGCCGCGCCATCGGGCAGGAAACGGAAGCGAGAATCGCCGCCCATGTCCGCGAGCGCGGCCCGCGGCTCGACGCCTTGCTGCTGTCGCATTATCATGGCGGCTTGTTGACCAGCGCGCTGGTGAGCCGCTTGCGCCGGTTTGCCGCCGAACGCGGTTTGCTGCTCACGGCCGACGCCCAGGGCCGCTTCGAGATTTTCCGAGGCGTCGATGTCATCAAGTGCAACGCCGACGAGGCGCGCCGCTGGCTCAACCGCGAGCTGGCCACGGATGCCGATTTCGCCGAGGCTGCCCGGCAGTTGGGCGAGTCGCTGGAAATCAAGCGGGCGACCATCATCACGCGGGGAAATCACGGAGCGACCGTGAGTGCCGGCGGGCCAGCGACGCATTGCCCGGCGCCCCTGGTCAGCGATGTGTATGACACGGTTGGCGCGGGCGACACCGCCATCGCCCTCATCACCCTGGCCATGGCAGCCGGCGCCGAAGCCAGCGACGCCATGCGGCTGGCCAACCTCGCCAGCGGCATCGTCGTGCGCCATCTGGGCAATTACGCGCCGACGCTGGAGGAGCTGCGCTCGGCCCTGGGCGAGGCGCTATGACAGGCGCTGCGTCAATTCGATGGTGTTGCCGTCGGGGTCGGCCAGGGAGGCGACCTTCGCGCCTTTGTATTCGTCGACCGGGTTGATTTCGCCGCCGTGACTCGCCAGCCCGCGCCGCATAGCCGCCTCTATGTCGTCGACTTCAAAGCGGAATTGCTGGCGGTTCTGCCGCGCCTCGACGCCAGCGATGCTGTTTGGGCAAAGCGTCAGCTGCAAGCCGCAGAGCTCCCCGGCGTAGAATTGCTCCGCGCCGATGCTCACGCTTGGTCGCAAGCCCGCGTCGAAGACGGCGTTGTAGAATTGCGCCATTTCCGGCAACTTGGTCGCGGCAATGGTCAAGCCGGTCAAGCGAATCTTCGCCCGACCGAAGCGAAAGCGCTTGCGAGAGTTGCTTTTCACGGCGCAAGGCCCTTTCTCGTCTGAATGGAGCGGCGATGTTCAATCCGCCCAAGGCTCGTGAATTCTTCGAGGCCGTTTGGGAGATCGTCCAGCAGATCCCGGCCGGCCGCGTGAGCAGTTATGGCCAGATCGCCTCGATGATCCCGCCGGAGGCCGACATGGATCCGGCTCAATTGCGCCGCCTGGGGGCGCGATGGGTGGGCACGGCGATGCGCCGGACCCCGTCTGGCCGAGCCATCCCCTGGCACCGGGTTATCAACAGCGCGGGGCGGATCAGCTTCGCGCCCGGCAGCCCCCAAGCCAAGGAGCAGCGGCGCCGGCTGGAGCGAGAAGGCGTCGCATTTGACCGACGCGGCGCGGTGAATTGGGCGCGTTACGCCTGGCATGGACCGGAGTCGGCCTGGCTGCGCGAAAAGAATCTGGTGCCGCCGCGCAAACTAGGCTAGCCGCCTAGAATTGCACATAGCTATTCTCCGCGAGGACGAAGCGATGCGCGTCCGGCATGTGCGGCGCCGCCGTCACCCGCGCGTTATCCGCCAGCAGGCTGCGGTCGATGCGACCGAGGATGTTGCGGATCTCGCAATTCTTCATGACGATGCTGGACTCGATCTCGCTGCCCTCGACAACGACATTGTCGCCCAGCGAAGTATAGGGACCGATGTAGCTGTCGCGGATCATGGTGTTTTTGCCGATGATGACTGGACCGCGGATCACGCTGTTGACGACGCGGCTGTCGCGCCCGATCAAAACGCGATGCGAGACTTCGCTTTCGCCCTCGATCTGGTCGCTGTTTTCCGGCGCCGGCGTGTAGGGCAGCGCCTCCAACACCAGCTGGTTCGCCATGATGATGGCGTTCGGCTTGCCCGCGTCGATCCACCAGCCGCTCAATTCGTAAGAGGCCACCGGCAAACCATCGTTGATCAAGACTTGAATCGCGTCTGTGATTTCCAGCTCGTTGCGCCCCGATGGCTTGATGCGCTTGATGGCGTCGAAGATTGAGGCGCGGAAGAGATACACGCCGGCGATCGCCAGGTTGGAGGGCGGCTGCTGCGGTTTTTCGACGACGCGCAGGATGTGGCCGTTCTCGATTTCGGCGATGCCAAAGCGCGATGGATCCGGCACTTTACCCAGGACGACGGCGGCTTCCTTGTCGCTGGCGGCGAAAGATGTGAGCAGGCCAGTCATCTGGTCCTGGAAGATGTTGTCGCCCAGAAAGACGGTGAATGGCTGGTCGCCGACGAAATCGCGGCAGAGGGCGGTGGCGTGCGCCAGGCCGAGCTGCTCGTCTTGCACGATGTATTCGATGTTGGCGCCCAGCAGCGCGCCATCGCGCAGGCGGCTGACGATGGGCGAGTCCAGGCTGTTGACGACGATGCCGATATCCGTGAGGCCGGCTTTTTTGAGGGCGTCAATCGCATAGTTGATAAGCCAGCGATTGGCGACCGGCACCAGCGATTTGGGCATGGTCAAGGTGACGGGGCGCAGGCGCGTACCCTGGCCCGCCGCGAGGATGAGCGCCTTCATCGGTCCACTCCCGGCCGCTCAAGCCGCCATTCGATTCTTGTGGCATGGTAGCAGAGCTTGGCAAATCGCGACAGGCCTTCCGCCGCCACTTGCCTCAAGCGCGAGACAGCCGGCGTTGGCGCGCGACTTCGAAGGCGATGGCGGAGGCGGCCGCCACCGCGCCAAGCGAGCCATCGAATTCACGGCCGTAGGGGACGCGCAGCTGGATATCGGCCGCGCTCTGGAAAGAGCGGGTTAATCCTCGCCGTTCGCCGCCAATCAAGAGAAAGAGGGGCTGGCGTAAATCCGCCACATATAACGAACGCGCCTCGGGCGTCTTGGCGGCAGCCGCCACCCGCAGTCCCCGGCTTCGATAACAATCGGCAGCTTCCGCCGCGTTCTCGGCGATCGCCAGCTTCAGCCGTTCACTGGCGCCGGCGCTGGCGCGGCTGACGATGCCGCTGGCGCTGGTCCAGTTGCGGGGGCGCAGCACGACGCCATCGACGCCGGCCGCATACAGCGCGCGGATGGCGCCGGCGAAATTGTAGGGGTCTTCAATGCCGTCCAGCATGGCGATGAAGGCGGGACCGCGCTCCGGCAGCAGCGCCTCCAGGCCACAGAAGCGCCGTTCGCCGGCCCGCGCGATCGCCCCGCCATGCGTCGTGCCGCTGGCGATTCGGTCAATCTCGGCGCGGGGCGCGAAACGCGTGTCGAGGCCCGCCGCTTCCGCCATAGCGCGCAGGGCGACGAAAGCCCTGTCAAAGCGTTTGCGTTTATCCAGCAGCAGCTCATGCAGCGGGCGCCAGCCCGATTCAAGTGCCGCGCGAATAGAGACGATGCCTTCCAGGAGGCAGTCGTCAGCGTCCATGGTCATTCTTGTCGCTTGGCGTCGCGCCACCAGGATTCTTGCTGCTCCAGCGTGAAATCCGCCAGGTCTTGCCCGCGGGCATTTGCCTGCGCCTCGACGAAAGCGAAGCGGCGGTAGAATTTGGCGTTGGTGGCGCGCAGGAGGCTCTCCGGGTCGTCCACGCCCAGCCAGCGCAGCCAATTGACCAGCACGAAAATCAAGTCGCCGATTTCATTGGCGCGCTCGGCGTCGGTTTCGGCAGCGTACACTTGCGCCAGCTCTTCGGCGAATTTGGCTTCGACGCCGCTGATGTCGTCCCAATCAAAGCCGACTTTGGCTGCCCGCTGGGAGTAGCGCTGGGCGACGAAAAGGCTGGGCGCGGAAGCGGGCACGCCATCCAGCAGCGAGCCGGGCGCGTCGCCCGCTTCGGCTTTTTCGGCGCGCTTGACTGCTTGCCAGATCTGCGAAAGCTGCCCGAGGTCGCTGGCCTCGACATCGCCCCAGACATGCGGATGTCGGCGAATCAGCTTCTCGTTCAGATTCCGCAGCAAATCCGCCATGCTGAACTCGCCCTCGTCCACCGCGATCTGAGCGTGCAGCAAGATTTGCAGCAGCAGATCGCCCAGCTCCTCGCAAAGTTTCGCCGGCGCGCCTTCATCCAGCGCCTCCAGGGTTTCGTATGCCTCTTCGATGAGAAAAGGGCGCAGCGACTGGTGAGTCTGTTGACGATCCCAGGGGCAGCCGTCTTCCGAACGCAAGCGGGCGATGATGTTCTGCGACGCCTCGAAGCTGCTCAACTCGGCGATGGGCGGCAGGAAAAGCGTGGTCATGAAGTCGATGCGCGGGCTGCGGTCAATCTCAAACAGCGCGAGCGCTTCGACGCTGGCCTCCGCGCAGCCAGCCGCGTGAATCAAGCGCACGCGAAAGTCGTCGGCGTATTGGTTCATCAGCGTCAGCTTCAATTCCGAGGCGACGGCGCGACTGTAGACTTGGGCGAGCAGGACCGGCAAGGCGGGATTGACGGGCGGATGATGCATGTCGGCGACGCTGAGCGCGTCCAGGATCTGCAATCCATCAAGCGCGTCCGCCCCCAGCAAAGCCAGGCAAGGCGCCACGAAACTGAGGCCGTGGACGATTTTCACCGGGATGGCTTCTTGCTCCGCCCGCGCCATGATCCGGGGCACGGTCGCTTCGCCCACTTGCGGGTCGCCCGGCACGGCGTAGACGACTTCGCCTCGTTCCCACGCCGCGCCGAGAATCCGCGCCGTGATCTCGTCGTAGACATCTTCGAAACGCTCGCGCCGCTGGTAGACTTCGTCGAAGCTTTGAACACGAAGATTCGCTGGCAGGTCGGCGACGCATGGATGCCGCGCCGTGCGCAGATAGAGCGTCGACGCGCCGGAGATCGCTTCCCAGGCGCCCAGAGTCAGATGCGCTTTTGGTCCCGGTCCCAAGCCGACGATGGTGATCATGAGGAGAGTCTCGTTAAGCCGCGCGGTCCTGCCATAAACGAAAACAGCCAGACACGCTGGAACGCGGCTGGCTGAGGAAGCGCGATGCACCGGCTGCGACTAACGCTTGGTGTAAGTCGGCGCTTTGCGAGCCCGCTTCAAACCTGGCTTCTTGCGCTCTTTAACGCGGGCGTCGCGCGAGAGGAAGCCCTCGCGTTTGAGCGTGCCGCGCAGGTCCGGGTCGATTTTCTCCAGGGCGCGGGCGATGCCCAGCAAGATGGCGTCGCGCTGCCCGCTGACGCCGCCGCCATTCACATGCACCGAAATGTCGTAGTGCCGCTCTTGCCCGATATGCGTCAGGGGCGCCATGCAGAGCTGCACATCGCCGAGGCGGGGCATGTATTCGCCGCATTCTTTGCCGTTGACGATGAATCTGCCCGTGCCGCCGGGGAAGAGCCGCACGCGCGCCGAAGCCGATTTGCGCCTGCCGATGCCCTCGTAATACTGTGCTGACATAGAGTCTCTCCTCAAAGATAGCGGATTGCCCGGCTCACAGCTCTATCGGCTGCGGCTGCTGCGCCTGATGCGGGTGATCGGCGCCGGCGTAGATCTTGAGCTTGCGGAACATCTGCCGCCCGAGCGGACCCTTGGGCAGCATCCCCTTGATGGCCAGGGTCAAGGCGCGGCTGGGGAACTTGTGCATCATCTCGCGCAGGGTCATCTGTTTCAAGCCGCCCGGGTAGCCGCTGTGGCGGTAATAGAGCTTCTGATCCAGGCGCTTGCCCGTCACATGGATCTTGTCCGCGTTGACGATGACGACATAATCGCCGGTATCCAGATGGGGCGTGAAGTAGGGTTTGTGCGTGCCGCGCAGCAAGGGCGCCACTTTGGAAGCGACCCGCCCCAGGGTCATGCCGCGCGCGTCCACCACCCACCAGCGCCGCTCAATGGCGTCGGGCGTCGTCGCGTAGGTTTTCTGCTGCTTTACTTTCATGTATTCGCCTCCAGCGACCGCTCCGCCTGCTTGGCTGCGCAATCGCCACTTGGTCCTTCCCGCTCCTTGCGCGGCGGATAACCGACCCGTTCCAGAATCAGCCCCTGCGCCGGCGCCAGGGTCTTCGCTCGATTGATATCGCGGCTGCGCAGAATCGCCTCAAAGTCTTCGCTGGCAATTCTGCCGCGCCCGACCTGCGCCATCGCGCCAACCAGGCGACGCACCATGTGATACAAAAAAGCCGTGCCGCGAATACGAAAGAAATAACTGATGCCGTAAGTTCCTTCTTGCCGCTGCCAGCTCGCGCAGAAAATCCTGCGCGTCGTGTTCTGGCTGCCCGGCTGCGGCGGCCTGCCAAATGCGGCGAAGTCGTGCTCGCCCAGGCAGATCCGCGCCGCCCGCCGCAACGCCGCCAGATCCAGGCTCTCGCCGATCAACTGCCAGGCCCGCCCTTCCAACAGCGGCTGCCGCGCGCTCAACAGCGCGACATGATACGCATATTGCCGCCAGCAGGCGTCGTAACGCGGATGGAAGCCCGCCTGCCGCCACATCTCTTGCAGCGCGATATCCTTGGGCAGCTGCGAGTTAATCGCGCGCAAGAACTCGGCGTCGCCATGTCTCCAGGCGGCGTCAAAAGCGATAACCTGCCCGGCAGCGTGCACGCCGGCGTCGGTCCGTCCCGCCGCGACGACGCCCGCCGTCTCTCCGCACACCTTGGCGATTGCCGTTTCGACTGTCGCCTGGATGGTGGGCGCGGGGGCTGGCTGTCGCTGAAAACCTTGGTAAGCGCCTCCGTCGTATGCCAGAATCGCGCAGAACCGCGTCATCGCCGCTCATGCGCCTCAGTCTTCTTCAACATCGTAATCCACCAGCTCGATCAGCGCCATTTCGGCATTGTCGCCTTTGCGGGGACCCAGCTTCAAGATGCGCGTGTAGCCGCCGTGCCTGTCGGCGTAGAGCGGCGCCAGGTCGTCGAATACGATCCCGACCAAGTCGCGGTTGTTGTTCAAGCGGCGCGCCACCTGCCGGCGGGCGTGCACGGCGATCAATTCGTCGCCTTTCACTTCGGCCCGCGCCAGTCCGCGTTTGGCGATGGTAATCAGACGCTCGGCGTGGCCCTGCACGAACTTGGCTTTGTGAAAGGTCGTGCGGATGCAGCCATGCGTGATGAGCTGGCTCGCCAGGTTCATGCGCAGCGCTTTGCGGTGGCTGCCGCTGCGGTTGAGTTTCTTGCCGTGTTTGCGATGTCGCATTGTTGACGCCTCTTAAGCTTGCTGCTCCGGTTTCTCGTGCGGCCAGTAATTCTTTTCCTGCAGCTTCTGCTCCAGCTCGTCCAGCGACTTTTCGCCGAAGTTGCGGATGGCGAGCATGGCGTCTGGTCCGCGGTTCAACATGTCCAGCACATCGCCCACCGAAGTGATGCCCGTGCGCTTCAAGGAATTGAAGACTCGCACGCTGAGGTCCAGCTCTTCTATCGGCTTGTCGTAGAGCGGCGGGAAGGTCGGCTCGTCCTCGATTTGCGGCGGCAGCTCGATGTTCTGGAACCAGTCTTCATCCACGCCGGCGATCACCTTAAGGTGGTGCATCAGAATCTGCGACGACTGCGCGAGTGCCTCTTCGGGGCGGATGGTGCCGTCGGTCCACAGCTCAATCACCAGCCGGTCATAATTCGTGCGTTGCCCGACGCGGGCGCGCTCCACCTCAAAGTTCACGCGCTTGATGGGGCTGAAGATGGCGTCCACTGGCAACTCGCCAATGGGCAGCCGGTCGCGGTCCTCGGCCGGGCTGAAGCCGCGCCCGGATTGGACTTCGAATTCCATTTCGATATCGATGTCGCGGTCGTCGACGGTGAAGAGGTACAAGCTCGGGTTCTCGATCTGCACTTCGGGCGGCGCCCAGATATCGGCGGCGGTCACGGTGCCTTCCGCTCCGCGATGTTCCAGCCGCAGGCGCGCGCTCTCGTCCCCGTGCAAGACCAGCCGCAGCTGCTTGATTTGCAGAATGAGCTGGGTCATGTCCTCGCGCACATACGGGATTTCCGAGAATTCGTGATGCACATCGGAGACGCGGATGCTCGTCACCGCGGCGCCCGGCAGCGAAGAAAGCAGCACGCGCCGCAGAGCGTTGCCCAAGGTCAAGCCATAGCCGCTCTCCAGCGGCCCGATGACAAATCGGCCGTAATCCTTGGTGATGTTCCGGCTTTCCACTTGGTGCGGCAGCACCATGTTGGCGGTGACCAGATTGCCGTCGGCTTCGGCGGCGCTGAGGCTTGCGGGCTCGGATGGATAGTGCATATTGGCGGGCTTCCCTTCGTCTATACGCGCCGGCGCTTGGGCGGGCGGACGCCATTGTGGGGCACGGGCGTCACATCCGTGATTGAGCGCACCTTCAAGCCGCTCTGCTGAATGGAGCGGATCGCGGCTTCGCGGCCCGGCCCAGGCCCCTTCACAAAGATGTCCACCTCTTTCATGCCGTGCTGCTGCGAGTTGGAGGCGGCTGTCTCGGCGGCCATGCGCGCCGCGTAAGGCGTGTTCTTGCGGCTGCCGGTGAAGCCGGAGGCGCCGGCGCTGGACCAAGTGATGACATTGCCCGACTGGTCGGTCATGGACACGATGGTGTTATTGAAGGTGGCGTGTATATGCGCCTGTCCATACGGGATGTTCTTGTACACTCGTCTGGCGGCGCTGCGGCTGCTTCGTCTGGCTCTGGCCATTCAATCACTCCTGCTGGTCTCGTAAGGCCTGCGGCGCTCCACCATGGCGAAGCGCGCGGGCACATCGCTTGTCTGGTCTCGTTTGCTCGCGACTCCTGGACTCTGCCGGGCTGGCTGACGCTTATTTCTTGGTCGCGCCACGCCGCCGGCCGCGGCCAGCCACTGTCTGCTTCTTGCCGCGGCGAGTGCGCCCATTGGTGCGGGTGCGCTGACCCCGAACGGGCAGCCGCCGCCGATGCCGCAGACCGCGGTAGGAGTTGATCTCCATCAGCCGCTTGATGTTCATCTGAGTCTGCCGGCGCAAATCGCCCTCGGTGGTCAAACCGCCGATCAGCTCGCGCAGGCGCTGCACCTCGCTCTCGCTGAGATCGCGGACGCGGGTGCTCTGGTTGATGCCCGCCCGCTCCAGCAGCCGCTGGCTGGTCGACTTGCCGATGCCGTAAATGTAAGTCAAACCGATAACGACGCGTTTGTCGCGGGGCAGATCCACGCCTTCAATGCGAGCCATAGTTCATACTCCTCTTTGAGCGGGCGCGCTTACCCTTGCCGCTGCTTGTGCTTCGGGTTCTCGCAGATAATCATCACGCGCCGCTTGCGCCGGATTACGCGGCATTTGGGGCAACGCCGCTTCACGCTTGCCGATACTTTCATCGTTTCATCCTCAGCTTCTTCGCCCGCCGGCATGGCGCGCAAATGTGACCAACTCGCTGGCTCGCGCGCACAGAAAATGCCTTCGCGCCACAGCGAAGCAGCATTGTATCACAGGCTTGCGGAATGACAATGGACAAGTTCTGTCGCATTTCAAGACTCCGCATGGACGGCAAACGCGGGCGGTTTCAGCCGCTCGAGACAGGCTGCCTCTGGCTGGCGCGGCGGCGCGCGCAGAAACGCCAGGGCGATCGCCTGGGCGCAGGGCTCGTCGAAGAGCGCGCCATGCCCGCCATCGGGGATGACGACATGCCAACTGTTCGCCAGATGCTTCGCCGCTTCTTCGCCCCATTGCGGCGGCGTCGCCGGGTCGTAGCGCCCGGAGAGCAGCAGCGCCGGGATGTCGCTGCGGGCCGGCAGATTCTCGCTGGCCGGTCGTGGCGGCACTCGCCATTCCGCGCAGTCGTCGAGCAAGTCCAGGGCCAGCGTCGTCAGCGCCCGCCGCAGCGAGCTCGGGATGCCGGCGGCCCGGTTCAGGATCTCGCCGCGGCTGTTGAAAGGGACTTCTTCGGCGCATTCGACGCTGTAGCGCAAGCCTTCGCTCAAGGCGTCCGGCCGATCACGCGTTTCCGAATCGGGCTCGACCGCGCGGTCGATGGCGGGCTCGTATGCGTAATCGCCGCGGGCATGAGCGTCAATCCAGGCCGGCGCGAATGAAATCGCGTGCCGCCGGTAGAGCTGAAAATAGAGATCCAGGGCGAAGTGGCGGCCGGTTATGACGAGCGGGACCGGTCCGTCGATCCGGGCTGGCGCGCGATTGAGCTGGCGCAGAGTCTCGTAGAAAGCGTCGCCCAGATTCGGGTAGGCGCGATTGCAGGCTGGGTCGCCGGCGCAATCGGCGAAGAGCCGCTCCAGCGCCCGGTGGCCATTCACCGCCAGCGAATCCAGCGCCTTGGCTTGCAGCGGCACGACGCCGTCAAGGATCAGACTGCGAACGCGCCCGGGGAAGTCGCGCGCGAGAGTCAATGCCAGCCGCGAGCCATAAGACGCGCCGACGACATTGGCTTCGGCGATATCCAGCGCGATAAGCAGGTCATGGATGTCGCGGGCGCTGGCGGCGCTGTGATAGGCATGCAGGGCGCGCCCCTCGCGCAGCAGACGATCGCGGCAGACCCGCAGCCAATCCTGGGCTTGCAGGCTGTCGCGCTCGTGGCAATTCAGCGTCGGCGTCGACAGTCCGCTGCCACGCTGGTCGACGAGAATGATGTCATAATGCTGATGAATGGCGGATTCCAGCCAATCCTCCAACAGCGCATGTGCGGCGACGCCGGGTCCGCCGGGCAGATAGACGATTGGCGCGCTATCGTTTGGCAGGCGCGAGGCGACGCGGGCGACGAAGAGCTGGAGCGAGGCGCTTGCGGGAGAATCGCGGTCTTCTGGCACGGCCAAGTGGCCGCAGGCGACAGCCGCATCGCGTTCGGCCGCCTGCCGCTGAATGAATGCTGGGCAGTCGACCGGCGCGTAGCCCTGGCCCGCCGCAATCGACGACGCGCCCACGACACAGGTCAACAGCAAGATGCTGAAGGCGACGCCGCGCATGAATCAGGGCAGGGTCAAAATCCGGGGACCGTCGGCGGTGATGGCGACGGTGTGCTCGCAGTGAGCCGTCAGCGAGCCGTCCTTGGTGACCACCGTCCAGCCGTCGTCCAGCTCGACCAGGTCGGGACGCCCGGCGATGAGCATGGGCTCGATGGCGTAGGTCATGCCGACTTGCAGCTCGTAGTCTTTCCACTTGTGCTTGCCCTTGCGGCTGTGCCACCAATTTGGCACGGAGGGCTCTTCGTGCATGGAGGCGCCGACGCCATGCCCGGTGTATTGGCGCGCCACGCTGTAACCGGCTCGGCCCGCCGCGCGTGAAGTCGCTTTGGCGACATCGCTGATGCGGTTGCCCACTTTGGATGCCGCAATCGCCGCCTCCAGCGCCGCGTCGGTCGTCTTCAAGAGCCGTCTGGCCGAGCGGGACACTTCGCCCACCGGGTGCGTGAATGCGGCGTCGCCCACCAAACCTTGATAAAAGCAGGCGACATCGACGCTGATGATATCGCCTTCGCGCAGCCGACGCTTCGCCGACGGGATGCCGTGGACGAGCTCCTCGTTGACGCAGGCGGTGATGGTGGCGGGGAATGGCGGATGCTCGCCGGGCGCGTAACCGAGGAAACAGGGCGTCGCCCCATAATCGCGCAGGACCGTCTCGGCGATTTCGTTTAGGCGCTGCGTACTGACGCCCGGCTGGATGGCGCGGCGCATTTCGTCGTGGGCGACAGCGACGATTCGCCCAGCCTCGCGCATCGTCTCAAGTTCTTGCGCTGACTTGAGCACGGGTCCGCGCGCTTCGTCACTGTTCTCGGCGAACATCAACATTCACCCAGGGCAGCCAGAATTTCTTTCCAGACTCGGTCAATGCTTTGATCAGCATCGATCCGGCGGACCAGACGTCGGTCGCGGTAGTAGTCTATGAGTGGCTGCGTCGTTTCGTAATAGGTGTCTATGCGTTTGACAATCGCGTCGGCGCTGGCGTCGTCCGGGCGGCGCTTCAGTGCTTCACCGCTGGCTCGCAGCCTGGCCTCCAGGCGCGGTGGGTAGGCGCCGTCTTCCGCCGGGGTCCAGCAGAAGTCAACCTCGTTGGCTTTGTAGTAATAGTTGTAGCTGCTGCCGTCATTGGCGGAGACGCGGCCAAAAGCGCGCTTGAAGGCGACATAGGGGTCGAGATCCAGCAGCAGCACCGCCGCAATTTCTTCGCCGGCCGCCTCAAGGGTTGCGTCCAGAAAAGCCGCCTGGGCGGTATTGCGCGGGTAGCCATCGAGAATCGCGCCGTGGCCTCTTACATCGCGCCTGCTCAAGCGATCGCGAGCGACCTCGTTGGTGGTGTCGTCGTCGACCAAGCGCCCGGAAGTCATGATGTCCTGCACTTTGAGGGCGAGGGCGTCCTGGCGCGTCCGCATCGCCCGGAAGAGATCGCCGGTGGATACTTGCGGGATGCCGAAGCGCGCTTCAATCCGCCTGGCTTGCAAGCCTTTGCCCGCGCCCTGCACGCCCATCAGAATCACATACAGACTCATCTTGCCATCTCCAGGTTGCGGGCAAAAATAAAGCCGAGGTCTCTGGAGGCTCGGCTCGTGCTCACTGCTCGCGCGCTGCGGTTTAGCGCATGAAGCCTTCGTAATTGCGCATGACCAGCTGCGCTTCCAACTGGCGCATCGTATCGATGACGACGCCGACGACAATGATGAGGCCGGAGCCGGAAATGACGAGGCCCGCGTTGATGACCGCGCCCGATGTCGACGCTTCCAGCGGGAAAATGACGCGATTAACCAAATCGACCATGCCGGGGATAACCGCGATGACGCCCAGGAAGAAGGCGCCGACAAAGGTGATGCGACGCGTCGTCGACTTGATGTAGTCTTCTGTTCGTTTACCGGGGCGGATGCCGGGGATGAAGCCGCCATTGCGCTGCAGGCTCTCCGCCAGATTTTGGTTGCCCACCATGACCTCGGCGTAGAAAAAGGTGAAGCCGACCGTCATCAGGAAGAAGGTGCCCCAGTAGAGCAAGCCTTGCTGGTTGCCAAAGGTCGACTGAATCGTGTTGCCAACCGCGCCCGGCGGGAACAAGCTGGCGATGATGGCGGGGAAAGTGATGATGGACTGGGCGAAAATGAGCGGGATCATGCCGACAGGATTAACGCGCAGTGGAATGAAACTGTCTTGCTGGGCAAATTGCCGGTTGCCGCGCACGCGCCGCCCATACTGCACCGGGATGCGCCGCACGCCCTCCTGGATCACAACCACCGCGAGCACGCTCAAGACCGTGATGACAATGAATAGCGCCAGGTTGTAGATGCTGCGGTCCGGCTGCTGCGTCAGCAAGCGGATGAGATTCTGCGGCGCCTGGGCGACGATGCCGGCGAAGATGATGATGGAGATGCCGTTGCCGATGCCTTGCTCCGTAATCAGCTCGCCCAGCCAGATGGCGAACATGGTGCCCGCCGTCATCGTGGTCAAGACCGAGACGGTCAGCAAGAGGTTGCTGCCCAGCCCGAAGCCGAAGCCGGGGATGATTTCCGCGCCCGTGCCCGTCGCCAGGTTGAAAATGCTGATCTGCCCCAGAGCCTGCAAGACCGCCATCGGAATGGCGACATAATAGGTGTAGCGCTGGATTTTCTCTTGGCCGCCCGGCTCGCGCTGTATCCGCTCCAGGGCCGGCACGATAGGCACCAGCAGCTGGAAGATAATCGAGGCGGTGATGTAGGGATACACGCCGTTGGCGATGACGCTGAAATTGGCGACCGCCCCGCCCGAGAGCAGGTTCATCACCTGGATCAGATTGCCCGCGCTGCTGCCGCTCTCGAAGACCTGGCGCAGCACATTGCGGTCGACGCCCACCACCGGCACGTGCGCCGCGAACTGATACACGATCAGGATAAAGACCGTGAAGAGCAGCTTGTTGCGCACATCCGGCAGCCGCCAGGCATTCTTCAATGCTTGAATCATGAGACCTGTCCCTCGTCACTCGCGCAGCGCGCGCTTCACTGGCAGCCGCGCTAGAGGCGCTCCAAATCGACCTTGCGCAACCGCTTGACCGTCGCGCGGGCGCCGGTCACCTTGAGGGCGTGGCGCTCTACGCTGCCGCCGGCCGCCTCGATCTTGGCTGCCGCGCTCTTCGTGAATTTGTTGGCGTGCACTTCCAGCTTCTTGCCGAGTTCGCCGCGGCCCAAGACCTTAATCGGCCTGTCCGCGTCGCGCACCAGACGAGCCGCCGCCAGGGACGCGCCATCGACGACGGCGCCCTCGTCGAAGCGCTCTTCCAGCATGTCCACATTGACTTCCTGGTAGACGGTGGCGAAGATGTTGGTGAAACCGCGCTTGAATGGCAGCCGCCGCACCAAGGGGAGCTGGCCGCCTTCAAAGTAGGGACCCTTGCCGCCGCCACTGCGCGCGCCCTGGCCCTTGTGGCCGCGCCCGGCCGTTTTGCCTTTGCCCGCCGCGATTCCCCGCCCGACGCGCGTTCGTTTGCGCTTCGAGCCAGGATCCGGCTTCAAATCGTGCAATCTCATTCTTCAACCTCTTCAACGCTCACCAGATGCTTCACTTTGGCGATCATGCCGCGGACTTGCGGCGCGTCGCCAATTAGCACGCTCTGGCTCATGCGGCGCAATCCCAGCGACTTGACCGTGTCTTTCTGACGCCGGTTGTAGCCGATCGGGCTCTTCACCAAGGTCACTTTCAGTAGCTTGCCGGCGCGCTCAGGCATGCTCGCCCTCGCTTTCGCGGCGCCGCTCCCAGAAGGGGGCGACTTCTTCGACGCGCTTGCCGCGCATCCGCGCCACCTGCTCGGCGCTGCGCAGCTGTTTCAGGCCGTCCAGGGTGGCCATGGTCACATTGAGCAAGTTGGCGCTGCCCTGGCTCTTCGTCAAGATATTGCGTACGCCGACCGCCTCCAGGACCGCGCGCACGCCGCCGCCAGCGATGACGCCCGCGCCCGGCGCCGCCGGTTTGAGCAGCACCCGCGCGCCGCCATGCCGGCCGGTCACGGTGTAGGGGATGGTCTGGCCCGAGAGCGACACGCCCTCAATGTTGCGCCGAGCCCGTTCCGCCGCTTTGCGAATGCTATCCGGCACGGCCCGCGCCTTGCCGATGCCGATGCCGACATTGCCTTTGTTGTCGCCGACGACCACTACGGTGCGAAAGGCGAAGCGCCGCCCGCCTTTGATGACTTTGGCGACGCGCCGAATATCTACCACGCGCTCGTCCAGCTCATCGCGCTCGTCTTGGTTGCGCCGCGAATCCCGCCGTCTTCTATCCGCCATGAGTATTCTCCAAGCCTATAACTGTAGACCGGCTTCGCGCGCGCCGAGAGCCACCGCCGCGACCCTGCCGGTGAAGCGCGTGCCGCCGCGATCAAACACCACCGCGCTGATGCCGGCCGCCTGCGCCCGTTCCGCGATTTTGCGCCCAACAGCCTTCGCCGCGTCGACTTTGTTGAGCTCGGCCAGGCTCGGCGCCAGCTCGCGGTCGATCGTCGAGCAAGACACCAGGGTCCGCCCGGCGACATCGTCGATCACCTGGACGAAGACATTGCGGTTGCTGCGGTAGACATTCATGCGCGGCCGCCGCGCCGTGCCGCTGATTTTGCGGCGCACCCGACGATGCCGGCGCTTGCGAGCGGCGTACTTCCTGCGTCCAACGATATCTGCCATTGCTCAATCCCTTGCTCAGTTCACTTCGGGCGGCTTCGCCAAGCCCGCTAGCGTTTGCCCGCTTTGCCTGCCTTGCGCCGCACATACTCGCCCAGGTAACGCACACCCTTGCCTTTGTAGGGCTCCGGCGGACGCCAGCCGCGGATGTTCGCCGCCACCTGGCCCACCACTTGCTTGTCGATGCCGTCCACATGGATGATCGTGCCGCGCGAGTCTTTCGGCACATCAAAGCTGACATCGGCCGGCGGCTCCACGACAACCGGGTGCGAATGGCCCAGCCGCAGCTGCAGGTTCTTGCCCTGCATCGTCGCCTGATAGCCGACGCCCTGGATCTCCAGCGTGCGCCGGAAACCCTGGGACACGCCCAGCACCATATTCGCCAACAGCGCCCGCGTCAAGCCATGCAGCGCCCGATGATGACGCAGGTCCGACGGCCGCTCCACGACAATCGAGCCGTTTTCTTGCCGTATCGACATTTCGGGGCTGAAGTCTTGGCTGACCCGCCCTTTTGGACCGCTGACCGTGACGAAATTGCGCTCGATATTCACGCTTACTTTGTCCGGCAGCGGCACGGGCTGCTTCCCTACGCGCGACATGTCACTTCCCCTCGCTCACCAGACATAACACAAGACTTCGCCGCCGACGCCGTCTCGCCGCGCTTGCTGCGCCGTCATCACGCCTTTGGGCGTCGTCACGATGGCGATGCCCGTTCCGCTGAGCACGATGGGCAGCTCCCGCCGTTTGCGGTAGACGCGCCGCCCCGGCTTGCTGATGCGCTTGAGCTGGGTGATGACCGGTCGCCGTTCACGCCGCGCGCCGAAGTACTTCAGCTTCACATTGATCAGCGGTACCGGGCTTTCTTCGCCGATGGCGTAATCGTCGATGTAGCCTTCTTCTTTGAGGATGCGGGCGATCTCGACCTTGATCTTGCTGGTCGGCACGATGACGTCGGGCTTGCCGCGAGTGAGCGCGTTGCGAATGCGCGTCAACATATCGGCAATGGGATCATTGGTCACATTAGACACTTTCGCCGCCTCCTACCAACTCGCCTTCACAACGCCGGGAATCTCGCCATTAAGCGCCATCTCGCGGAAACAGATGCGGCAAACGCCAAAACGCCGAATATAAGCCCGCGGACGGCCGCAGATCTTGCAGCGGTTGCGCACTCGCACCGCGTGTTTGCGCCGCTCTTCCCGGTATTGCATACATGTCTTGGCCATAAAATCCCCTCTAGTTCCCTTGGAAAGGCATGCCCAGCAGCGACAGCAGCCGGCGGCCTTCCTCATCCGTTCTGGCGGTGGTCACGATGGTGATTTCCATCCCGCGCACCTTGTCGATCTTGTCAAAGTCAATCTCCGGGAAGACCAGCTGCTCGCGCAGGCCGACGGTGAAATTGCCCCGTCCGTCCAGCTTGTTGGACACGCCGCGAAAATCGCGGATGCGCGGCAGAGCGATATTCACCAGCCGGTCGTACAGCGCCCACATCCGCTCTTTGCGCAGGGTCACCTTAACGCCGATCGCCCGCCCCTCGCGCAGCTTGTATGTGGCGATGCTCTTCTTCGCCTTGGTGACCACCGGCTGCTGCCCGGTGATGACTTTCAGGTCCTCCACGGCGCCATCCAGCGAGCGCGGCTCGTCGATCGCCTCGCCCACGCCGATGTTCAGCGTGATCTTGCTGATGGTCGGCACCTGCATGCGGTTGGTGTAGCCGAATTCCTGGGTCAAGGTCGGCACGACCTCTTCCTGATAGCGGGCGTACATCCGGTTTTCCATGTTTCAGCTCACTCCGCTACTCGATTATGCTGCCGCTTTTCTTGCTGTAGCGCACCTTGCGCCCGTCATCGGCAAAGCGAAAGCCGACCCGCGTCCGCTCATCGGTTTCCGGGCAGACCAGCATCACATTGGAAAGGTGCAAGGGCGCTTCAAACTCGATGATCTGCGCCGGGATCTGCTGCCCGCCGGGGGCCGGCCGGGCCTTGCGATGCCGCTTCATGATGTTCGCGCCGTTGATGATGACGCGGTTTTCTTTGACCAGCACGCGCACAACCTCGCCGCGCAGGCCTTTGTCCTTGCCGGCGATGATCTCCACCGTGTCGCCTTGCTGTATTCGCTGCATGTCTTCATCCTCGCCTAAAGCGTTTCCGGCGCCAGCGACACGATCTTCATAAAGCCCTTGTCGCGCAGCTCCCGAGCCACTGGTCCAAAGACGCGCGTGCCCCGCGGATTCTCCAGGTCTTCGGCCAGCACCACGGCCGCGTTGTCATCGAAGCGGATAGTCGAGCCGTCGTTGCGCCGGTATTCTTTGTGCGTCCGCACGATGACCGCCCGCACCAGCTCGCCTTTCTTGACGCCGCCGCTGGTCGACGCCGATTTGACCGAGCCGACCACGATGTCGCCGACGCCGCCGTACTTCACCTTGGAGCCGCCCAAGACGCGAATGACCAGCAATTCCTGGGCGCCGCTGTTGTCGGCTACTTTCACGCGCGATTCGGTTTGAATCATCCTTGACACTCTCCGTTCCCGGCCAGCCGCTCTGCCCTAGAGCGACTCCGGCGCTTCCAGGACGGCTTCCACCACCCAGCGCTTGCGTTTGCTTATCGGGCGACTCTGCACGATGCGCACGAGCGCGCCAATGCCGGCGCCGGTTTCGTCGTGCGCCATGACTTTCTTGGTCGATTTCACCACCTTGTGGTAGACCGGGTGCATCTTGCGATTCTCAATGGCGACCACGACTGTCTTCTGCATTTTGTCGCTGACGACCGTGCCGACCAAACGCTTGCGATTATTGGGCATTGCCTCCCCCTTCAGACACCAGCTCCGCCGCCAGCTCGCGTTCGCGCAGCGCCGTCTTGAGGCGGGCGATATCGCGCCGGGTCTTGCGGAACAGGGTCGTGTCTTTCAATTCGCCGCTTTCTTTTTGAATGCGGTAGGTGTACATCTCGACCTTGAGGTCTTCGACCTTGTCCAGGATTTCGTCGCTGGACAGGGCGCGGATTTCGTCCATATGCATCAGCCGACCTCCCGCCCGGAAATGGGATCGAAGCGCTTAACGAATTTCGTCTTGATGGGCAGCTTGTGCGATGCCAGCCGCAGCGCCTCGCGGGCGTCGTCTTCGGGGACGCCACTCATCTCGAACAGGATGCGCCCCGGCTTGACGACGCAGACCCATTTCTCCACCGAGCCTTTGCCCTTGCCCATGCGCGTCTCGGCTGCTTTCTGGGTCACCGGCTTATCGGGGAAGATGCGAATCCAGACTTTGCCGCGGCGGCGGATGTAGCGCACCATCGCGCGCCGGCAGGCTTCGATCTGGCGGCTGGTCACCCAGCTGGGCTCCAGCGCCTGCAAGCCAAAATCGCCGAACTGGACGACGGCGCCGCGCCGGGCTTTGCCGCGCATCCTGCCGCGCATTTGCTTGTTGTACTTGCGCCGTTTCGGCATCAACATGGCTTCATCTCCTCAATTCGGGCGCGCTCAATTGCGGCGGCCCCGGCGTCCATCGCGGCCGCTCGGTCGCTGCGCCGGGCTGCTGAAGGGGTCTTCGCCCGGCAAGATATCGCCCTTGTAAATCCAGACTTTGACGCCGATCTGCCCGAATGTGGTCAGGGCTTCGGCGAAGCCATAATCGATATCGGCGCGCAGGGTGTTGCGCGGCACGCGGCCATCGTACATCCATTCGCGCCGCGCCATGTCCGAGCCGCCCAAGCGCCCGCTGACCTCGACGCGGATGCCGCCAGCCCCCTGGCGCATCGCCTGCATGATGGCGCGCTTCATCGCCCGGCTGTGGCCGATGCGCCGCACCAGCTGCGACGCCACATTCTCCGCCACCAGGGTCGCGTCCAGATCCGGCTTTTCAATCTCGCTGACTTCCACCTTGACTGTCTTGCCGGTCATCTTCTGCAGGTTCTGGCGCAGCTCTTTGACCGCTTCGCCCTTGCGCCCGATGATGAGGCCGGGCCGCACCGTGTTGATCGTAATAATGACGAGGTTGGGGTGGCGCTCGATCTCAATGCGCGAGACGCCCGCCCGCGTCGTCTTCGCCTTCAGGTACTTGCGAATTTCGCGGTCTTCCATCAATAAATTTACATAGCGCTGCCCCTCGGCGTACCAGCGAGCGTCCCACTCGCGGATGACCTTGAGGCGGAAACCTTTTGGATGCACTTTTCGTCCCATTATTCTTCTTCCTCTCGCTCTGCCAAAATCACCCAGAGGTGCGAAGTGCGCTTCAGACGCGGCTTGTAGCGGCCCCGGGCGCCCGCCTTGAAGCGCTTGAGCGTCGGTCCGTCGCCGGCGTAAATCTGCGACACATAAAGATCCTCTTTGTTCAGGTCGAAGTTGTTTTCCGCGTTCGCCATCGCCGAAGACAGGGTCTTGCTCACGAAGGCGGAGCCCTTCTGCGGCATGAAATCCAGCACAATCAAGGCTTCCTGGGCGTCCATCCCGCGGACTTTGTCGCAGACCAGGCGCAGCTTCCTCGGCGAGATTGGCAAGTAGCGGGTAATCGCGCGCACTTCCATTTCAGCAACCCTCATCGTCTGCTATCGGTGATGTGCCCGCGGAAAGTGCGGGTGGGCGCGAACTCGCCCAATTTGTGCCCGACCATGTTCTCGGTGATGTAGATCGGCACATGCCGCCTGCCATCGTGCACGGCGATGGTGTGCCCTACCATCTGCGGGAAGATCGTGCTGGCGCGGCTCCAGGTGCGGATCACGACTTTCTTGTTCTGCTGGTTCAGCCGCTCGACCTTCTCCAGCAATTTGGGGCTGATGAAATAGCCCTTTTTCAGCGAGCGTGACATGTGGCTCTCTCCTGTGGATTAACGGCGCTTGCCCCGCCGGCGAATGATAAAGCGGCTGGTGCGTTTGTTGCGCCGCGTCCGCACGCCGAGCGCCTTCTTGCCCCAGGGCGTCTTGGGCGCGGGCATGCCAATGCCGGATTTGCCTTCGCCGCCGCCATGCGGATGACTGGCCGGGTCCATCGCCGTGCCCCGCACCGTCGGCCGCCAGCCCAGCCAGCGCTTGCGCCCAGCCTTGCCCAGCTTGATGTTCGCGTGCTCCGCGTTGCCCACCTGGCCGATGGTCGCCCGGCAAGTCCCGAGGATCAGGCGCATCTCGCCGCTAGGCAGGCGCAAGGTCACATACTTGTCTTCCGCCGCCAGGATCTGGGCGGATGTCCCGGCCGAGCGCGCGATCTGCCCGCCTTTGCCTGGCCGCATCTCGATGTTGTGCACCACCGTGCCCAGCGGGATGTCTTTCAGGGCGCGGCAGTTGCCGGGGCGCAGCGTGCTCATGGCGCCGTTGCCAATCTTGTCGCCCACCTGGAGGCCCATCGGCGCGATAACATAACTCTTGACCCCGTCTTCATACTGCAGCAGGGCGATGCGAGCCGAGCGGTTCGGGTCGTACTCAATGGCGATGACTTCGGCGCGGCAGTCTTCCTTGACGCGCTTGAAATCAACCAGCCGGTAACGCCGCTTGTGGCCGCCGCCACGGTGCCGCACGGTGATGCGACCGGTGTTGTTGCGCCCGCCCTTCTTGCGCAAGGCCCGGGTCAAAGCCCGCTCCGGCTTGCTCTTGGTGATTTCTTCGAATGTGTAGCCGGTCATGTCGCGGCGACCGGGCGATGTGGGCTTGTAGACTTTTATGGGCATCGCTCGCGCTCTCCCTTATACATTAAACAGCTCTATCGACACGCCCTCTTCCAGCGTGACGACGGCTTTTTTCCATTGGCGGGAGCGATAGTACCAATTGCGGCCGCGGCGCCCGCGCTTGGCTGGCATGACCATCATGTTGACTTTGATGACCTTGCCCTCCAGATCGAAAATTTCTTCCACGGCTTCCTTGACCTGGATCTTGTTGGCTTTGCGCGCCACTTCAAAGACATATTTGTTCTGCGACTCCGCCATCTCGGTCGATTTCTCAGTGATGACCGGGCGGCGAATGACATCGTACAAGTGAAGTTCGGGCATCTCGCTATCCCATCCCCCAGATCCGCTTCACGACTTCCAGCGCGTCCAAGGTCAGGATCACGCGTTCGTAATTGAGCAGGTCGCGCACGTTGAGATAATTGACGATGAGCGTGTCCGCGCCTTGCAGGTTGCTCACGCTCCGGCGCAAATCCGTCTGTTCGGCCGTGATCACGAAGAGAGCCGTCTCTTCGCCCGCCAGCGCCTCGACCAGCTGCCGCGCCGCCTTGGTCCGGGGCGCGTCCAGCTCCAGCTTGTCCACGATCAGCAGCTGCTCGTCGCGCAGCAGCGCGCTCAATGCGGAGCGAATCGCGCCTTGCCGCATTTTCTTCGGCATTTTCTTGCTGTAATCGCGTGGCTTGGGACCATGCGCCAGGCCGCCGCCAACGAATATCGGAGCGCTGCGAGCGCCGTGTCGCGCCCGGCCGGAGCCTTTCTGCCGCCCCCACTTCGCCTTCGTCGCCCGGATCTCGCCCCGAGACAGGGTGCTGTGCGAGCCCTGGCGCGCGTTTGCCATTTGCCGCACGAAAGCCTGATGCATCAAGCCCACATTGATCTTGGCTTCAAAGACATCGGCGGGCAGCTCCACTTGGGCGACTTCGCTGCCGGCGCTGTTCATCACTGGAACCTGCATGACGAATTTCTCCTCTAGCGCGCGCGGGCTAGGCGCGTTTCCTGGCCGGCTTGATCACAACGATGCTGCCCTTGGCGCCGGGCACCGAGCCCTTCACCGCCAGCAGGTGTTTGTCCGCATCGACCACGACCAGGGGCAAATTCTGGACGGTGACCCGGTCGTTGCCCATGCGCCCCGCCATGCGTTTGCCTTTGAGCGTTCGACCGGGCGTCGCGCACATGCCGATGGAGCCGGGCGAGCGCATCCGGTCGGATTGCCCGTGAGTCTTGGGTCCGCGCGCGAATCCATGGCGCTTGATGGCGCCGGCGTGACCGCGGCCCTTGCTCGTGCCGATCACATCGACCAGCTCGCCGCGCTCAAAGATGTCGACGCTGATTTCCTGGCCCTCTTCGACAGCCACTTCAGCCTTCTCCGCCAGGCGAAATTCGCGCAGATGCCGCAGCGCAGGCAGGTCGAGCCGCTGCAAATGCCCCAGCTGGCCCTTGGTCAGGTTCTTCGGTTTCGTCTCGCCATAACCCAGCTGCACCGAGACATAGCCGTCGCGGTCGACGTGACGCACCTGGGTTACATAACAGGGTCCCGCCTGAATGACGGTGACGGGCACGACGCTGCCCCGTTCGTCGAAGACCTGGGTCATGCCCACTTTTTTGCCAATCATGCCCTTCATGATTCAGCCTCCACTCGGCCGCCACGCGCTTGCTTCACCTTGCCGGCGCCCGCCCTTCGCGACTTGCGTTCTTCCCGAAGAGTCTCTTTTTTATATCTTGATCTCGATGTCGACGCCCGCGGGCAGATTCAGCCGCATGAGCGTGTCGATGGTTTTGCTGTCGGGATCGAGCACATCGATCAGCCGTTTGTGCGTGCGCACTTCAAAATGCTCTTGCGAATCCTTGTCGATGAAAGGGGAGCGCCGCACGGTGAAACGCTCGATGCGCGTCGGCAAAGGCACGGGCCCCACGACGAGCGAGCCGGTGCGTTCCGCCGTATCCACAATCCGCTGCGCCGACTGGTCCAGCACGCGGTGGTCATACGCCTTGAGACGGATACGAATCTTGTTCTTTGCCATTGCCCAACCTTTGCCTGTTCTTCGCGCTCATCGACTGTAGCGGGGCGCGCCGGCTGCCCAGCCCGCCCCGTCCATTGCATTGTCGCGCGCTATTCCAGAATCTCGGTGATCCTGCCCGCGCCCACCGTCAAGCCGCCTTCGCGAATCGCGAACGAGGAGCCGCGTTCCAGCGCGACCGGCGTGATCAACTCCACATCGAGGTTGACATTGTCGCCGGGCATGACCATCTCCACGCCATCGGGCAGGGTGATCGTCCCTGTGACATCCATCGTGCGGATGTAGAACTGCGGGCGATAACCGCTGAAGAAGGCTTTGTGACGCCCGCCTTCGTCGCGGCGCAAGACATAGACCTCGCACTTGAATTTCTTGTGCGGCGTGATGGAGTCGACCTTGGCGATGACCATGCCGCGCTGGACGTCTTCGCGGTCGATGCCACGCAGCAGAATGCCGGCGTTGTCGCCCGCCTGGGCTTGATCCAGCTCTTTGTTGAACATCTCGATACCCGTCACGGTCGTCTTCACGATTTCGTCGCGCAGGCCGACGATGTCCACCTGCGTGCCTTTCAAAAGCGTGCCGCGGGCGACGCTGCCGGTGACGACGGTGCCGCGCCCCTTGATGGAGAAGACATCTTCGATCGCCATCATGAAGGGCTTGTCCACATCGCGGGTCGGCGTCGGGATCCACTCGTCGACGGCGTCCATCAGCTCCACGATGGATTCGTATTCCGGCGCTTCGGGGTCGGTGCTGGCGCTCTCTTGGGCCGCCAGAGCCGAGCCCTTGATGATCGGCGTGTCGGGGTCGAAGTCGTAGCCTTCCAGCAGCTCCGCCAATTCCATCTCGACCAGTTCGATCAGCTCTTCGTCGTCCATTTGGTCGGTCTTGTTGAGATAGACGACCATGGCCGGCACTTCCACCTGTTTCGCCAGCAAGACATGCTCGCGGGTCTGTGGCATGGGACCGTCCGGCGCGCTGACGACCAAGATTGCGCCGTCCATTTGCGCCGCGCCCGTGATCATGTTCTTGATGTAATCGCGGTGCCCGGGGCAATCTACATGGGCGTAATGGCGGGCGTCGGTTTCGTATTCGACATGGCGAATATTGATGGTGATGCCGCGCGCGCGCTCTTCCGGCGCGTTGTCAATGTCGCCATATTCGCGTTCCTGCGCTTGCCCCTTGAGCGCCAGCACTTTGGTAATCGCCGCCGTCAAGGTCGTCTTCCCATGGTCGACATGACCGATGGTCCCGATATTTACATGCGGTTTGCTGCGCTCGAATTTCCCTTTTGACATCTGTAAATCCCTCTTGTGAACTCCACGATTTGAATACGATTGAACGAACGAATCGCAAAAATCAGAATCTCTGGCGCGCTTAACGAGCGCCGGACTTCACCGCCTCGGCGATCTCTTCTGGCGCCACTGTGTATTGGTCGAACTCCATGCTGAAGTTGCCGCGCCCCTGGGTGTTGTTGCGCAGGTCGTTGGCATAGCCAAACATCTCGCCCAGCGGCACCCGCGCCTTGATTACGGAGATGCCCTCGCTGTGCCGCTCCATGCCCTGGATGACGCCGCGCCTGGACGAAATGTCGCCGACCACCGCGCCGGTGTAGGCGTCCGCGACAACGACTTCCACGCTCATGGAGGGCTCCAAAATCACTGGTCCGCCCTTCTGGATGCCCTCTTTCAGGCACATCGAGCCGGCGATGGTGAACGCGATCTCGCTGGAATCGACCTCGTGATAAGCGCCGTCGATCAGGCTCGCCTTGATGCCCACGACGGGGTAGCCGGCGATGACGCCGCCTTGCATCGCCTGGGCGACGCCTTTGCGGACGGCCGGGACAAATTCTCTGGGGATGGAGCCGCCGCGTATCGCGTTGTCGAAGAGCAGCTCGCCGTCGGCCTCGTCTTTCTCGGCTTTGGGCAGGGGCTCGAAGCGCAGCGTGCAGCGGGCATATTGACCCGCGCCGCCGGTCTGCCGCTTGAATGTGGTGTCGATTTCCACCATGCGCGTGATCGTCTCGCGGTAGGCGACGCGGGGCCGGCCGACTCGGGCGTCCACGCCGTATTCGCGCATGAGCCGGTCGACCAGCACTTCCAGGTGCAGCTCGCCCATGCCTTTGATCTTGGTCTGCCCGAGCTGGTCGTCGACTTCGATCTGGAAGGTCGGGTCTTCTTCCGCCAGCCGCCGCAAGCCCAAGCCCATTTTGTCTTGATCGGCTTTGGTGTTGGGCTCGATGGCCACCTCGACGACGGGGGCCGGGAAGCTGATGTTTTCCAGCAGGATCGGGCTGTTGGGCGCGCTGAGCGTATCGCCGGTGAAAGTCTCTTTCATGCCGATGACGGCGGCGATATCGCCGGCCTGCACTTCTTTGACATCTTCGCGCCGGTCGGCGAACATGCGCACGATGCGCCCGACGCGCTCGCGCTTGCCATTCACGGAATTGACGACCATCGTGCCCGCTTTCAAGACGCCGGAGTACACGCGGGTGAAAGCCAGGCGGCCGTACTGATCGGACACGATCTTGAAGACCAAGGCTGACAGCGGCTCGTCGTCGTCCGCTTTGCGCAGCAGCTCCCGGCCGTCTTTGGGGTGCTCGCCCTTGACCGGCGGGATATCCAGCGGCGACGGCAGCAGCTCCACCACCATGTTCAGCAGAGCCTGGACGCCCATGTTTCGCAGCGCGGCGCCGCACAAGACCGGGTGGAGGACGCCGGCGATCGTGCCCGCGCGCAAGGCTGCCAGGATTTCCGCGTCGCTGATCTCTTCTTCTTCCAGGAACTTCATTGTCAAGTATTCGTCTTGCTCGACGATCTTCTCGATCATCTCTTCGCGGCGCGTCTCCGCCATTTCGCGGTGACTCTCCGGAATGGCGTGATAATTGATGTCCGTGCCTTCGTCGTTGCCGTAGGTGATGAGCTCCATCTTGAGCAGGTCGATGATGCCTTCAAAGCGCTCGCCACTGCCGTAGGGGGCCTGAATGACGACCGGGTTGGCTTTGAGGCGGTCGACCATCATCTCGACGCAGCGGTCAAAGTCCGCGCCGGTGCGGTCCATCTTGTTGACGAAGCACATGCGCGGCACATTGTATTCCGAGGCCTGCCGCCAGACCGTTTCCGATTGCGGCTCTACCCCGGCGACGCTGTCAAAGACGGTGATTCCGCCGTCAAGCACGCGCAGGCTGCGCTGCACCTCGGCGGTGAAGTCGACATGGCCGGGCGTATCGATGATGTTGATCTGGCAATCATTCCAGCTGGCGGTCACCGCCGCTGAAGTGATGGTGATGCCGCGCTCGCGCTCTTGCGCCATATAATCGGTGGTGGCGGAGCCTTCGTGCGTCTCGCCGATGCGATGGACCATGCCGGTGTAATACAGGACGCGCTCGGTGACGGTCGTCTTGCCGGCGTCGATGTGCGCAATGATGCCGATGTTGCGCACTTTGTTCAGGTCGAGTCCAGTATTCAGCACGGTCGTTTCCCGTTCGCTCCCAGGCCCGTCATGCGGGCGAGCGCTCTATCGTCTAGCGGAAGTGGGCGAAGGCGCGGTTGGCCTCCGCCATGCGATGCGTTTCGTCTTTGCGGCGGATGGCGCTGCCCTGTCCGTTGTAGGCGTCGAGCAGCTCGTTGGTCAGTTTTTCCGCCATGCTGCGGCCATTGCGGTCACGGGCGAACTGGATCAGCCAGCGCATCGCCAGGGTGATGCCGCGCTCATGCGAGACATCAATTGGCACCTGGTAAGTGGAGCCGCCGACGCGCTTGGGCTTGACCTCGACCGCCGGCGCGACATTGCGGATCGCCATTTCGAAGACCTCGACCGGGTCCTTGCGGGCGCGCTCGCCCATGCTCTCCAGGGCTTCGTACATGATCCGGGTGGCGACGCTTTTCTTGCCGCCATGCATCATGCGGTTGATGAACATCGCCACATGCAGGTTGCCATACTTCACATCTGGCGGGGGGACGCGCCGGGGCGGTCGGTTTCTTCTCGGCATGCTCAGGCTCCTCAACTATTTGCGACGCTTCGTCCCGTATTTGCTGCGTCCCTGCTCGCGGCCGTCGACGCCCGTCGTGTCCAGGGTGCCGCGCACGATATGGTAGCGGACGCCGGGCAAATCTTTGACGCGCCCGCCGCGGACGAGCACGACGCTGTGCTCCTGCAAGTTGTGTCCTTCGCCGCCGATGTAGGCTGTCACTTCAATGCCGTTGGTCAGGCGGACGCGGGCGACTTTGCGCAGGGCGGAATTGGGCTTCTTTGGCGTCATCGTCCGCACCTGAGTGCAGACGCCGCGTTTTTGTGGCGCGCCTTTGAACTGCCGCGCGCGCCGCTGTTTCAAGGCGTTAAAGGTATATTGCAGGGCGGGCGCTTTGTTCTTCTTGCCTTTGCTCTTGCGCCCTTTGCGCACCAGTTGATTAATCGTCGGCATAAGAGACTCCGTTTTTCTCGCATGCGCGGCCTTCTTTTGGACACGCAAAGAGGCGTACTCGTACGCCCGTCTTCAATTCACTCATGGCGAGACGCCTCGCGGCAGCGCTGCACTTTCGCCATATCCCTTCAATTCAGCCCGCAGCGCCTCCGGGCATGGAGGTTGCTGACTGCGAGTGCAAGGGCGCATGGTAGAGGCTGGTTCGCGCCCTGTCAAGACGAAACTTGAAAGGGAAAAGTCGATTGCCCGTTAGCGCCCGCGGAAGAGCTCACGGACGATGATGTTGCGCTGGATTTCGCTGGTGCCCTCGTAGATCTGGAAGATCTTCACATCGCGCAGCAGCTTTTCGACCGGGTACTCTTTCATATAGCCGTACCCGCCGAAGACCTGCACCGCGTCGACGGCCGCCTTGGTCGCCATGTCGGCCGCGAAGGCTTTGGCGCAGGCTGGCGCGCTCGGGTTGACGCGGCCGGCGTCCACCTGCCAGGCCGCCTGCCAGGTCAACAAGCGCGACGCCTCATAATTGATGGCCATATCGGCGATCTTGTGCCCCACCGCCTGGTGCTGGTAGATCGGCAGGCCGAAGGCTTCACGCTCGCCGGCGTACTTGACGCTTTCATCCAGGGCGCGCCGCTGCAAGCCGCAAGCCGAAGCGGCCACGCCGGGCCGACTCTTGTCGAAGACCTGCATCGCGATATAGAAACCCTGACCCTCTGCGCCCACCATATTTTCCGCCGGCACTTCCACATTCTCGAAGACGATCTCGGCGGTGTCGGAGGCGCGCTGCCCCAGCTTGTCGAATTTCTTGCCGACGCTCAAGCCGGGCGATTCGCGATCGACGAGGAAGCAGGTCATGCCGCGATGGCCCGCGCCGGGGTCGGTCTTGGCGAAGATGGCGTAAAAGTGCGCGTGGCTGGCGTTGGTGATGAAGGTCTTGCTACCGTTGATGATGTAGGCGCCGCCGCGTTTCTCAGCCCGGGTCTCGATGCCGGCCACATTGGAGCCGGCGTTGGCTTCCGTAACCCCATAGGCGCAAAACTGCCCTTGGTCGATCCCGCGCTCGCCCAGCCAATGCGCTTTCTGCGCCTCGCTGCCCGCCACCAGGATAGGCAGCATCGCCAGGGAATTGACGCCCAGGCTGGAGCCGATGCCGGTGCAGCCATAGCCGAGCTCCTCCGAGACCAGGCACTCCTCAAAGGCGGTCGCGCCGACCCCGCCATATTCTTCCGGGACGAGCATGTTCACGATGCCCAGCTCGCGCGCCTTGTGGAAGATTTCTCGCGGGAATGTCGCGTTCTCGTCGTATTCGGCCGCGACGGGGATGATGTTGTCAGCGACAAAATCGCGGCTCATCCGCACGAGCATCTCTTGTTCTTCGCTCAGATTGAATTGAGGACCAGCCATCGCGTCCATCAGCCGTTTCTCCCTCGCCAGCGCCAGAAATAGCGGTTGCGCGTCAACAATCTAACACGGATTAGATTCCGTTTCCAGCCTCAAGCAGCAGCTCCAAAACCGCGTCCAGGGTTTGCCGGGCCTGTTCATCGCGGCCGATCCGCGCCGGGTTGTCGCCGGACTGGGGACCGTACCAGCCAAACTGCGCGTGGTTGCCACCGGCGATTTTGCGTTTGGCAGAGTCGGCCGGCAAGCTGGCGAAGGACGCTTCCACTTCGGCCACGGTCGACAGGCCGTCCAGTTCGGCGTAGATGATCGCGACTGGCAGCCCACGCCCGCTCAGATCGACGCCCGCTTCGGGGTAAGCCGCTATCAGCAGCAGCCCGTCGACCCGCTCGGGATTGTCATGGGCGTAACGCGCCGCCGCGACTCCGCCGAGGGAGTGCCCGCCGATCACCCAGGTCTTGACTTGCGGATGCGCCTCCATGAGGCCGCCGGCCGCGTTCGGATTCAGCACGGCGAGATTCAGCGGCATGGCCGGTATCACGGCGAGATGGCTCGCTTCGGCGACCGCCCGGCCTAGTGGCGCATAGGCTTCAGGCGAAACGCGGCCACCCGGGTAGAAGATCAGTCCCGTTGCTGGCTCGGCCTGGACCGGCCTGAAGACAAGCGACGGTCCTCGCTCGACCTGAACGCGGGCATCCGATTCCAGCGCGGCGCGAGCCTCTGGCAGCAGTTCGCCGACCGGCTGGCCAAAATACAGCAGGAGGCCCAAGACAATCGCCAGCGCCAGCGCGATGAGCCGGACGAGCAGGAGTCGCTTGCGCCGCGTCAGCCTCATCGCTCGAGCGCGTCCGCCATGGCCGCGCCCGCCGCCAGCCCGGACAGGAACGCGCCTTCAACGCGACCCCGCCCGCCAAAGGCGTCGCCGGCGAAGACCAGCGGCTGCAAGCCAGCCGCCAGCAGAAATTCTTGCGGGTGCGTCGTCAAGGGCACCGAGTAGCGCCACTTCTTGAGCTGGGTGCGCCGGATGATCGCGCCAGCGCGCAAATGCGGCTTCACGGCCGATTCCAGCTCGCGCACGATATCTGCTTCGGAGGCGTCCCAATTCTGCCGGCTGAACTTGGCGTTGGCGTGGCTGGTGACGACGGTGGTTCGCGAGATGCCCTTGGCGCGGTTGTCCGCCACCCAGTACACATCGCTCTGGAAATCCTGCAGCGCGCCCGGCGCCGGCAGATCGGTTTCGCCCTCGATTTCGTGAATGCCGCAGAGGCAGGGTCCGAAGCGGATCCGCCGCAGCTGGGCGAAATCGCTGTCCTCGAGGTAGACGCGGCTTCGGGTCAGCAGCTCGAGGGTCTCTGGCATGGGCGGGGTCATAATCAATCCCCTGGCCGAGTAGGCGGCGCCGTCGCTGTCTTGCAGCGCCCAGCCCTGGTCCGTCTGCTGAACCGAGACGATCAGACGGTCGACGACGATGTCGAGGTCGCGCGCCAAGCGCTTCGCCAGCTGGTTCATGCCGCCGCGAGTGATGTAACGCGGGTGGCCGTCGCCGGCGGTGCGCTTGGTGCTGCCGTCGGACCAGCCCATGCCCCAAATGGCGATTCGCTCGTCCGCCAGCCAGCGCCCGACATAATCGCGCAAAGTGGAGCTGCGCACGGTGAAGAATTGCGCGCCATGATCGGCCATGCCGCCGTCGCCGACTCTTCGGGTGGCCAGCCTGCCGCCGACGCTGCGCCCGCGGTCGATCAAGCGCGCGTTCAGGCCGCGTTCACGCAGAACCCGCGCCGCCATCAAGCCGGACATGCCAGCGCCAACGATCAGTACATCCACCGAACAAGCCTCTCCCGCCGCTTCCACGCTATGCGTTAATCATATCGCATTCCAGCGGATATGTTAGGACGACTCGCGCAGGGGGCCGGGCGACAGCCGATTCCAGGAAAACGCTTTACATGACAGGGCAAAGATGATACACTGTTGACAAGCGAAGGAATGAGCCGTTTTGGGTCGGTTCATTGCGTCAGTCATCATGGGGGCGAACTAGATTCGACGTTGGTGGCTGAAGCCGCGCTGCAAGCCGTGGCGCCACGACACGCTAAACTGGCAACGCACATAGGTGCAAAACCCAAATTCCAACCCCTCGCGATGGTGGCTTAGTCCACCTGAGTGAGGGAGCAGAGGCCTAAGACCCTCTGCCGTTCCTGCGACCTCGTTTCCCTGCGCGAGCCGCAACGAGCGTCATAAAAAGCCAGGGCGCCCGCCGCTGACGCCGATGCCGCGGCGTTAAGACCTATCGGCTAGCGCAAGGCGAGCCGCGCCCGCTGGGGTTGCTCTGCGCGAAACTTTCCAGAGGGCTAAGCTTGTAGAGGCGCGAGATTCGAAACCAGCGGACCCGGGGGGCAGGTCCCCGGCGCTTCCACTCCCCAATTGCCGCCTTGCCCCGCGCAGGGCGGTTTTGCTTTCCCAATGGTATAATCCCGGCCTCATGAGCACTGAAGGGGCGAACGCGATATGGAGCCTCTTGGCGCTGGCGCTGGCTGGCAGCCTGCTCGTCGCTTGCGGCGCGACGCCCCCCCTGCAGACAGCCACCGCCGCTTTCCAGCAAGCCCAAACCGAGCTGGAGAGCCTCATCGCGACGGCCACCGTCGAGCGGGCGCGAATCCAGACGACCCTGGATTATGCTGAAGACCGCGTCGCCGGCGCCAAAGCAGCCGATGAATTCCTGCGCCACAACCTGAGCAACCTGGGCACGGACAGCGCGTTCATCGCCCGCGAGCTCGAGTTGATCCGCCTTCCCGCTGCAGGCGTCGCGCCGGGGCCCGGCGCCACCCAGCCGGCCAAGGCCGACCCGCAAGCCCCCCAGCCAGAAAAGGCCCCGTCGGTAATCGTGACTCCGCCCGTCCGCGGCCGGGCCGCCGAGCGACAAGAGACGAGCGCGCGCCTGGAAGAGGTCGTGATGGCCAGCGGCGTCGACGCCAGCGACTGCGCCATCGACCGCAATCCCCGCTTCACGCCCGCGTCGACCGCGATCTATGTGGTGGCGCGGGCCTTCGAAATCCCGGCCGGGGCGCGAATCTCGTCGACTTGGCGGCGGGCTGGCGTCGAAGTGGCCGCCTTCAGCTTCCAGCCCGAGTACCGCATCCATGACAGCTGCATCTGGTTCTTCATCGACCAGACGGACAGTCCGTTTCTCGTTGACGGCTGGAGCGTGGCGATTGAAGTTGAGGGCGTCGCGCTTGGCCCGGCGGTGGACTTTCAGATCGTGGCGGAATGAAGCGCTGGCGGCCGGCAATCGCCCAAGACTCCACTGCAATTCGCGGCAACTTATGGCACAATGCAGCGTACTAAACTGCGTGGCGCAGGGCATCACAGGGGGCGGACGCGATGGCAATCGTCACCCGTTGGGACAACAAGAAGAAGACCGTTATCTTGCTCGAATTCGAGTCCGAGTGGAGCTGGCAAGACTTGGAAGAAGCGGTGCACAAAGCCGATCGGCTCATTGGCGGGGTCGAGCATTTCGTGGATTTGCTCATTGACCTGGAAGGCGCGTCGATCCCCCGCGATGTATTGACGGTGGCCAAGAATCTGCTGGCGACCGGCGAAGCCCGGCCCAACGAAGGCGCGCGCGTCGTCGTCGGGGCGAATGGCACAATCAAGACGATTTATCAGACGATTCACAAGACTTTCAACAGCGCCGTCACCGGGCGCGAAGTCCTCTTCGCCGACACCATGGCCGACGCCCGCGCGATCCTCCGCGGCCTGGCGCTGGACCGCTGAAGCATCGCCTCTCCCTTAGCTTGCGCCCGTCCATAGAGACAGGGACGCCCGCCATTTTGGGCAGGCGGCTCATTGGGCATGGCTTGTGCTATAGTCGGAGCATGGACAGGAAGCGCGGCGCATGATGATGAAGGGCGGCGGCTGGTTCCGCTACATGCGCGCTTACGACGCCCAGGCGAAGCCAAATGTGACGCGGCGCCTGCTGTTGCGCGTGCTCGCCTACGCCCGGCCTTACCGACCGCAAATCGCGGGCATGCTGCTCACGATCTTTCTGACGACGGGCCTGGGTTTGCTCAACCCGCTCATCTTCCGCCAGATCATTGATGTCGCATTGCCCGAGAAAGACATGGCCAAGCTCAATGTACTGGCCTTGGGCCTGGTGCTGATCCCGCTCTTCAGCGGCGGCGTGCGCATCGTCCAGCGCAAGCTGAATGTGGCGATCGGCGAAGGCGTGATCTACGATTTGCGGGTCGCGCTCTACCGTCACCTGCAGTTGATGTCGCTGAGCTTTTTCACCAATACCAAGACTGGCGAGCTGATGAGCCGGCTGAACCACGATGTGGTCGGCGCGCAGAACGCCATCAGCAACACCATCGTCGCCATCATCACCAATCTGGTCACCGTGCTGGCGACCCTGGCGATGATGCTCTACCTGGAATGGCGGCTGACGATCATGGGCGTGCTGGTTCTGCCGCTGTTCATCTTGATCGCGCGGCGGCTGGGAATCCGCTTGCAGGCGATCGCCCGCGAGCAGATGACGCAAAACGCACGCATGAACGCGATGATGAATGAAACTCTGAATATCAGCGGGGCGTTGCTGGTCAAGCTCTTCGGGCGCGTCGACGCGGAAGTGGCGCATTTTGAGGAGCGCGCCGCCGAAGTGCGCGACACCGGCGTCAAGCGCGCCGTGCTAGGCAGCCAGTTCTTCGTCATGATCAGCCTGGTCAGCGTGGTTGGCGCCGCCCTGGTTTACTGGGTGGGCGGCATCCTGGTCATCAACGACGCTTTCACCATCGGCGCAATCGTCGCCTTTGGCATTTACCTGACCCAGCTGTACACGCCGCTGCAAGCCCTGACCAACGCGCCAGTCGATTTCGCCCAGTCCATCGTCAGCTTTGAGCGCGTCTTCGAGATCATCGACTTGCCGCTGGAAATCACCGAGATCCCCGACGCGATTCAACTGGACGAGGTCCGCGGCGAGCTGGTATTCGACGCGGTGAGCTTCCGCTACGGAATCGACAAGGGGCAGCTGCTCAGCGATGTGGAGCGCGTCGGCCGGATGGACAGCGTGGCGGCGACGCGTTCGGGCGCGGTCGAACGATCCGGCAACGGGGGGCGGGCGGCGCAGCCAGCGCATCAAGCGCGGGAGCTGGCTTTGGACCGGGTCTCGTTTCGCCTCGAATCGGGCGAGTTGGTGGCGCTGGTCGGCCCCAGCGGCGCTGGCAAGACCACGCTGACGTATCTCATCCCGCGGCTCTACGATCCGTCGACCGGGCGCATCACCCTGGACGGTCATGACCTGCGCGAATTGAAGCTGAGCGCATTGGCGGAGAACATCGGCATGGTCACCCAGGAGACTTATCTGTTTCACGACAGCATCCGCACCAACCTGCTGTACGCCAAGCCGGAGGCGAGCCAGGCGGAGCTCGAGGCGGCGGCGAAAGCGGCGCGCATTCACGATTTCATCATGGGCTTGCGCGACGGCTACGACTCGATTGTGGGCGAGCGCGGCTATCGTCTGAGCGGCGGCGAGAAACAGCGAATCGCTATCGCCCGGGTCATCTTGAAAGATCCGCGCATCCTCGTTCTCGACGAAGCGACCAGCCACCTCGACAGCCAGTCCGAAGCGCTGATCCAAGAGGCACTGAGCCAGATCATGCGCGGCCGCGCCAGCATCGTCATCGCCCACCGATTGAGCACGATCCTGGCCGCGGACAAGATCCTCGTGCTTGATCGCGGCGCGATCGTCGAAGCGGGCGACCACGACGACTTGCTGCGGCTGGATGGCTTGTACGCCCGGCTCTACCGGACGCAATTCAGCCAGCAGCTCCAGCCAGCATGACAGTCATCCGCGCGACCGTCACCCAGCTGGACGCGAATCGGCTCGAAGCGGAATGGCGAAACTTGCGGCCTCATGTCGCGGCGGAAGGCGCGCAGCTCGTGCTGCTGCCGGAAATGTGCTTCTGCCCCTGGTTCTGTGGAGCGCGGGTATTCGACGCGGCTCGCTGGGAAGCGGCTGTGGCCGCGCACGACGCCTGGCTGCGGCGTCTGCCGGAACTGGGCGCGGAAATCGTGGTCGGGACGGCGCCGCGGACCGTGAGAAACCGGCGCTACAATGTCGCCTTCGTCTGGACGGCGAGCTCGGGCGTCCGCTGGATTCATCGCAAAACTTACCTGCCGGACGATGACGGTTATTGGGAGGCGAGCTGGTATCACCGCGGCCCGATCGACTTTCCGCCGGTTCGGCTGGGCGCGCTATCGCTTGGATTGATGATCTGCACCGAGATATGGTTTCTGCAACACGCGCGGGATTACGCGGCGGCCGGCGCGCAGCTGCTTCTCAATCCACGCAGCACGCCGCGGCACACGAATGACAAGTGGCTGGCGGGCGGGCGGACAGCGGCAGTTGTCTCGGGCGCCTTCTGCCTGTCATCCAATCACGCCGGGCAAGCGGGCGAGACGCGCCTGGGCGGGCAGGGCTGGATTTGCGATCCGGAGGGAGTCGTCCTCGCCACCACAACGACGCGGCAGCCATTCGCCACCCTGGAGCTGGACCTGGCGCAGGCCGACGCCGCCAAGTCCACCTATCCGCGCTATGTCGATGACAGCCCCGTCTGAGCCGCGACCGCGCTGGACAATCGGGGGCGCTCTGTTACGATAGGCTGGCGCAAACGCAAAGCGAAACCGTCATGCCCTCAATGAGCCTGATCGTCGGGCTGGGCAACCCCGGCGCAAAATACGAGCGGACGCGACACAATGTTGGCTGGCGCGTGATTGACGAGCTGGCGCGGCGGCATGGAACGGGTGGCGGACGCAGCGAAAAGCGCGCCCTCGCCTGGGACGGGACCATTGCCGGGCGGCGCGTCAAACTGGCGAAGCCGCTCACCTACATGAATCGCAGCGGCGAAAGCGTTGGCGCGCTCGTCGACTATTACGACATCGCCTTGGACCGCCTGCTGGTGATCCATGACGACCTGGACACGCCCTTCGGCTCGCTGCGATTGCGCAAGTCTGGCGGGCACGGCGGCCAAAACGGCATCCGCAGCATCATCCAGCATCTGGGCGGCGGCGGCTTCGCTCGCTTGCGCTTTGGCATTGGGCGGCCACCGGGCAAGATACAGCCGGTCGATTTTGTGCTGCGGCGCTTCCATGGCGACGACGCGATTCGCGCGCGCGAATTGACCGAGCGAGCGGCCGACGCGGTCGAGAGCTGGCTCGTCGAAGGCGTTGAAGCCGCCATGTCGCGTTACAATGGCGCCGCCGTCACACAGAAACAAGCGGCGCCGACGCCGGATCTGGAAGCGCGGCTGGCGATCGCGCTGCGGGCGCGGCAGCTTGCGCCGGCCGATCCCAAGCCCCTCGCCAAGATCATCGCCGTGCAGAAGAAACTGGGCCGCATGGACGAGGCAGTGGCCAGCCATCTCGAGTTGGCGCGCTTGTACGACAGCTTGGGCGATGGCGACCTGGCCACGGCGCAGCGCTCAAAAGCCGTCAGCATTCGGCCGGATCTGGTCGATGTGCAGCGCGCGATCGCCGAGTGGCATTTGGCGCAGGGCAACCCCAAAAAAGGGGTGGCGCGTTATCTCTTGCTGGCGGAGCAACTGCGGCGGCATGACATCGGCGCAGCCATGGCGGAAGTGGAGCGGGCCCTGGCGATCAATCCGCAGCATCCCAAAGCCCGCGCCCTGAAAGCGGCTCTGCTGGCGGGCGGCGTCGCCAAGACCGAATCCGAATGAGGCAGTCAGGAGCATTGACAATGGAACTGGTCGCGCCAGAAACCCGGGGAATGTGCTCGGAGCGCCTGCAAAATGTGAGCGCGCGTCTGCAAAACTATGTCGACGCCGGGCAAGCGGCTGGCTTCGTCACGCTGACGGCGCGGGACGGGGATGCGCTGCACTTCGAAGCTTGCGGATACCGCGATGCCGAGGCGCGGCTGCCGATGGAGCGCGACACGATCTTCCGCATCTACAGCATGACCAAGCCGATCACTTCCGTCGCCCTGATGATGCTGTTCGAGCGCGGCAAATTTCAGCTCTACGAGCCAGTGAGCCGCTATATCCCCGCCTTTGGCGCGACCAAGGTGCTGGATGGATTCGGCTATATGGGGCAGCGGCTCGTCCCGCAAGACCCGCCGATGAGCATCCATCATCTGCTGACGCACACGGCGGGCTTGAGTTACGGCTTCTATTACGACACGCCGATTGACGAGATGTATCGCAATTCCATCTTCCGCAGCCCCATCGCCTCGCTTGAAGAAAAAATCACCGGCATGGCGGAGATTCCCTTGCGCTCGCAGCCGGGCAGCGCCTGGAATTACAGCATCGCCACCGACGTCTGCGGCTACCTGGTCCAAGTGCTGGCGGACATGCCTTTTGAAGACTATTTGCAAGAGAAGATTTTCGCTCCGCTTGGCATGAACGAGACCGCCTTTCATGTTGCGCCCGAAAAGACAGAGCGCTTCGCCAAGCTCTATCAGCACGACCCGCAGACGGGCGCCTTCAAGGCTTTCGCTGGATCGCCGCATATCCCTTCCCACGATTACACCGTGCCGGCCAGCGCGCCATCGGGTGGCGGCGGCCTGACGTCGACGACGGCGGATTATTGGCGTTTCGCCCGGATGCTGCTGAATGGCGGCGAGGCTGAGGGCGCGCGCATAATCGGGCGCAAGACCCTGGAGTTTATGACCCGCAATCACATCCGCAGCGAACTCATGCCCTTGGGAATCGGCCTGGGCAAGATGCCGGGACGGGGTTTTGGGCTCGGTTTTGATGTCGTCCTCGACGCAGCCCAGACCGGCGTCCTCAACTCCGATGGCAATTTTGGCTGGAGCGGCGCGGCGGCGACCAACTTCTGGGTCGATCGGAGCGAGCGGCTGGTCGGCATTATCATGACGCAGCTGATGGACAACATGCTGCCTTTCCAGCACGATTTTCGCGCTCTCGTCTACCAGGCCCTGGTCGACTAGAGGCGCGCGCCTGGCTTGCGCACGGGCGCTCTGGTATACTGGCGCGTCCCGGAGAACCTCCAGCCAAGGTCCACGATGGCGCTGAATCTGTCGGGTTTGCTCGATGTCCTGCGCGAGTCGTCGAGTTATCAAGAGCTGCTTGCCGATTTCGCTCGGCCCGAGAGCCGCCCAGCCGGTAACATCGTGCGTTCCGCGCGCCCGTTTCTGCTGGCGGCCCTGGCTGGCGACTGGGACGGTCCGCTTATCTACCTGACTTCGCATGTCCGCCGCGCCTACAATGTCAGCGAGCAGCTGCCGATTTGGCTGCCGGACGAGGGGCGTCTGTATCGCTTCGCGGAGCCCTCCGCCCTCTTCTACGACCGCGCCCCCTGGGACAGCAGCGTCATTCAGAACCGTATCGCGACCCTGGCCGCCCTTAGCGCGGGGCGAGCGGAGAAGCATCCAATCGTCGTGGCGTCGGCGCGGGCGCTGCTGCAAGCCACCCTGCCCAGCGAGCGCTTCCGCGATGCGACCCTGGAGCTGCGCGTGGGACAGCGGCGTCAGATGGAAAGGTTGATTCTGCGCTGGATTGGCATGGGCTACGAGCCGGCGCCCATCGTCATGGAACCGGGCGCTTTCAGCCGACGTGGCGGCATCCTCGATATTTTCCCGCTGGCCAGTCAACTGCCGCTGCGAATCGAGTTCTTCGATGACGAGATCGACAGCTTGCGGCGCTTCGACCCCAAGAGCCAGCGCAGCGTCGACAGAGTGGGCGAGGCCCGCGTCGTGCCGGCCAGAGAGGCTATGCCCGGCCTGGCGCAGCGAGCCGCCGAAGCAACGCAGGCCTGGCTGGCCGCGATAGGCGACGACGAGGCTGATCTCAGCGGTCCCCGCGCGGACGCCGACGCGTTAAAGCAAGGCAGCGCCTTCGCCTGCCTCGAGCATTATCTGCCGTATTTTTACGAAGCGTCGGCCAGCCTGCTGGATTACGCGCCGGCGAACTGCCTGATCTTGGTGGAGGAACCCGACTTCTTGCGGAAAACGGCGGAAGAGATCGCCGCCGACGCCGCCAGCAACCGCGCCGACTCCATCGCCGCGCGTCAAATCGCCGCCGACCATCCCGCGCCCTGTTTGAGCTGGGCGGATCTGCAAGCCGAGCTGGAAAAGCGCGCTAGCCTGCCCTTGTCCAGCCTGGGTTCAAGCCGCCCCTTCGAGCCGGGCGAGCGCTTCGGCGGGCAACTGCGCGCGATGCTCACGCGGTTGCGGCGGGGACGCAGCCAGGGCGAACGCGCGGTCGTGCTCACCGAGCAAGTGGAACGGCTGGAGAACTTGTGGTACGAGCAAGACGCCGCCGCCTTCATCCCGACCGTCGACGCAATCGCGGAGAAGCCGCCGCCCGCGTCGCTGCGTTTTGTCCGCGGGTCCGCCGCCGAGGGCTGGACGCTGACCAGCGACTCGGGCGATCTGCGCTTCGTCACCGACGCGGAGATCTTTGGCTGGTCGCGGCCCGAGCCCCGGCGTCGCGCTGTGGCCTCGCGGGCTCGTCGCGGGCAGCCAGTCGACAGCAGCTACACGGACTGGGCGCCGGGCGCGCATGTCGTGCATGTCGATTATGGCATCGGCAAATACATCGGCATGAGCCACCGCAAAACGCGCAACAGCCCGCGCGAATACTTGCTGGTCGAATATCATGGCGCAGACACCATCTATGTGCCAATTCACCAAGCCGACCGGCTTTCGCGTTATGTCGGCGCCAGCGAGACGCCGCCCAAGCTCAATCGCCTGGGCAAGCCGGACCAATGGCTCAAAGCCCGGGACAAGGCGCGGCGCGATGCCGAGGCGGAAGCCAAGGAGCTGCTGCAGATCTACAGCCAGCGCGCCCAGGCGGCCGGCTACGCTTTCAGCCCGGACAGCGCCTGGCAGCACGAGATGGAAGCCGCGTTCCCCTTCGTCGAGACCGAAGACCAGCTGCGCGTGATCCAGGAAGTCAAAGCCGATATGCGCAGCCCCAAGCCGATGGACCGGTTGATCTGCGGCGATGTCGGCTTTGGCAAGACCGAGGTGGCGCTGCGGGCGGCTTTCGTGGCGGCGCAAGATGGCTTGCAGGTGGCGGTGCTGGCGCCGACGACGGTGCTGGCGCAGCAGCATTTTGACAATTTTGTCGCCAGGCTGTCCGCCTTCCCGGTCAAGATCGAGATGCTTTCGCGCTTCCGCACCAAGGCGCAGCAGAAGCAGATCAACGCGCGCTTGGCCAGCGGCGAGGTGGATATCATCGTCGGCACGCACCGGCTGCTCTCCGGCGACATTCGGTTCAAGCGCCTGGGCTTGATGATCATCGACGAGGAGCAGCGTTTCGGCGTCAAGCACAAGGAGCATTTCAAGAAGCTGCGGGCGCGCATCGACATCCTCACGCTGACGGCGACGCCCATCCCGCGCACGCTCTACCTCAGTTTGAGCGGAATCCGCGACATCAGCATGATTCAGTCGCCGCCGGAAGAGCGCCTGCCGGTGAACACGCAGGTTGGCGCCTGGGACGACAAGCTCTGTCGCCACGCCATCATGCGCGAGCTGGAACGCGGCGGTCAGGTCTTCGTCGTGCACAACCGCGTCAAGTCGATTCACATCATCCGCAACCGCATCGCCCAGATCGCGCCAGAAGCGTCGCTCGCCATCGCGCATGGCCAGATGGCGCCGCGCGCGCTGGAAAAAGTGATGTCGGAGTTCACGCGCGGCGAACACGACATCTTGATCTCCACCGCCATCATCGAAAATGGCATCGACATGCCGCGGGTCAACACGCTCATCGTCGACCGGGCGGATTACTTCGGCGTGGCGCAGCTGTATCAATTGCGGGGCCGCGTCGGCCGTTCCGCCCAGCAAGCCTACGCCTACTTCTTTCACAGCCCCGGCGCCCTGAGCGAAGAATCGCGGAGCCGGCTCGAGACCCTGGCGGAAAACACCCAGCTCGGCGCGGGCTTCCAAATTGCCATACGCGACCTGGAAATACGCGGCAGCGGCGACATCCTCAGCACCCGACAGTCGGGGCACATCGCCAGCGTCGGCTTGCACTTGTATACGGAGCTGCTGCAGCAGGCGGTCAACGAGCGGAAAGGCGGCGCGCCCGGCGGGGACGATGGCTTGGCGCCGGCTTCCGCCCGCGAGCGCATCATCATCGACCTGCCCCTGGCCGCTTACCTGCCGACCGACTGGATCCCGGAAATGGCGCTGCGTTTGCAGATTTACCGACGCATCGGCAACATCAAGCGCCTCGACGAGGTCGACGCGATGCGCGACGAACTGATTGACCGTTTCGGTCCGCTGCCGGCCGCCGTGCGGGGCCTGCTCTACCAGATTCGCGTGAAAGTCCTGGCTCTGGCTGCCCGCGCCACCCATGTGCAGCTGCCGCGCGACCGCGTCGTCGTGAAGCTGCCCTACCTCGCCACGGTCAAGCGCGAACTGCTGGCGATCACCCTGGGCGACGATGTCGAGGTCACGCGCACCGAATTGCGCATCCTGGCGGCGGACGACGGCTGGCAGAGGCGGCTGCTGGAGACTTTGGAGCAGCTGGAAGAGAAAGTGCGGCTCGTCGGCGGCTTTCGCTAGAGCGAGACCGCTGGCTCAGGTCCGGGCGAGATCGGCGAATTTTCCCCGCGTCAGCTCCACCAGTTTGGCAAGCGAAATCGGGAAGAGCGCGTTGGCGGCGCCGCCACTGGCGTAGACTGTTTCATAGCGCCGCAGCGACTCGTCCAGGTGGACGGGCACATTTTCCTCGCGCAGCGCAATCGGCGGGACGCTGCCGGGCGCGTAGCCGAGGACTTCCAGGCATTGCGCCGCCGTCATCAAGCGCGCTTTCTTGCGCCCCACCCCGTAGATCGCCGCCAGTTTGCGCTCGTCGATGGATTGGTCGCCGCTGGCCAGCGCGAGCGCCGGCATAGAGCGGTTGATGAGGAAGCCGAGACTCTTGACGATTTGCCCAAGCTCGCAGCCGGCATTGGCGGAAGCCTGGCTTGCCGTCGCCGTTGGGCTGTCGAATCTGATGACCGTGATGCCCAGGTCCAGGGCGTCGAGCGCCGCCTGCACATGAGTCGCGCCCCTTGTTTGCATATCGCTGGGCCTCCGCTGTAGAATCCAGGCTGAGGATTCTAATCCAGGCGCTGGCTCTCGCCCAGACGCGAGCGGAGGAAGCAGATTTATGAGAGTGGATGTCGACGGCTTTGAAGAAAATGGCTACGCGCTGGTTCGCGGACTCTTCGCGCAAGCGGAAGTGGCGGGCTACCTGCGGCATTATATGGACTTGCGCGCGAATGGCAGCTATCCGGATGATTTCGCCGGCGTCGCCGATGGCAGCGAGGGCGACCCCTGGCAGCGCTTCCCGCGGATGATTCACATGCAGCGCTGGGACGAGCGGACGCGGAATTGGCTGCTGGACGCGCGGCTCGCCGAAGTCTTCCGCCGCTTGCTGGGGAAAACGCCCTATGCCGTGCAGACCATGGCGTATTTCAAGCCGCCGGGCGCCCGCGGGCAAGCGCTGCATCAAGACCAGTATTATCTTCGTGTGCAGCCGGGCACGTGCATTGCCGCCTGGATGGCGCTGGAAGACTGCGATGAAGAGAACGGCTGCCTGCAAGTCGTCCCGGGCAGCCACAGACTGCCGCTGATCTGCCCGCAGCCGGCCGACACCGCAGAGAGCTTTACCGATATCGCCGTGCCGCTCTCAGCCGGCATGCAGTCCATCCCCATGCGGATGCGCGCCGGCGATGTCTTGTTCTTCAACGGCCAAGTGATTCACGGCAGCTACCCCAACCGCTCCGCCTCGCGTTTCCGCCGTTCGCTGGTGGGGCATTACATTGATGGCGATGCGCGGCAAGTCTCGGCGTATCACCACCCGGTCCTGCGTTTTGACGGCACGGTCGTTGAGCTGGGCATCAGCGACAAGGGCGGCGAATGCGGCGTATGGGTGGAAGCGGGCTGCGTCGACGCGCTGGAGATGAGCGGAAGTTTCTGAGTCGCGGGAAGTCAATCGGCGTAGAAGCGCCCGCCCAATTGCTCGAAGCGCTCGCTCGGTTCCGCCAGGTGCGCCTGATCATGGTCGCGGGGCGTCATGTTCAGCAAAATGCGCCGGCCGGCCGTCTCCACAAAGTAGACATGCAGCGACTGGTCCGGCTTGATTTTCTGCTTGCGCGAGAGTCGCTCGTCGAATTTGACCGTGTCGCCCGACTGGCTGGCCAAGGTGGTTTTGCGGCGGAAGAAGCGGCTTGCCCCGGTCGCCTCGGCAAAGAGCAAGCGGTAACACAGTTTGACGCGCCAGAAGCGAAACGCGCGCAAACCGATTGTGATGACGAAGCCGGCGATGAGCGCCAGCACGATCACGCGGCCGGCGGGACCGTATCTGCCCGCCAGCAAAATTAGCGGCACGGAAAGCAGGAGCAAGGTCGAGAGCGGCGCCGTGATCAGCTCAATGCGCTGGCGCGACGACAGACGCGCTTCCCGATTGCGCTCCAGGTCGCGGCGAAGCTCGGCGGGCAATTCTTGTGTCGGCATCGGCTAATCGCTATCCCGCCTCGTGGGCGACGTTAAGCGCGGGCGCAGCCGCAAGACGAAAACGCTGAAGACGATGCGCGCCGCGCCCAGCCATTATACCGCGCGGATCGGCTGCGGAGCGCGCTTGAGGGCGAAGACGGTCCGCGCCGTGCCCAGGGGACCGGAGCCTGGCCGACGCCTTTGGCGGCAGCCGGCAAAGCCCAGGAAAAGCCGTCGCGCTCTTTGGGCGACATCGTAATCGACGCGCCCGTCAGCAAGGCGCGTGGCTGGCGGTTTTGCCAAGCGAAGGATGCCCTGGCCGCGGCCGGCTCAAGCGAGGCTGACCATGCCGACAAGGTTGGTCGCCAAGGGATAAAAGATGCCGAAGATCAGCGTGCCCGCCAGCGCGATATTGATCGCCCAGCGCACGGCGGGGGTCTCCAGCGCGGGCTGCAGCTCGCCAGAGGAATCGCGCAGATACATGTTGACGACTACGCGCATGTAATAGAAGGCGCTGACGACGCTGGTGAGCACGCCGATGATCGCCAAGCCAAAGAGCCCGGCCTGCACCGCCGCGGCGAAGACCATGACTTTGCCGACGAAGCCAGCCGTCAGCGGGATGCCGGTCAAACTGAGCATAAAGACGGTCATCGCCATCGCCATCAAAGGGCGGGAGCGCGCCAAGCCCGTGATGTCGTCGATATTGCCGCCGCCGCCGTCTTCGCGCTCAATCGCCATGACCACCGCAAAGGCGCCAAGATTGGTGAACATGTAAGCCATGATGTAAACGAGCGCGCCCTGAGTCGCCGCGTCGATCACGCCCGCCGCGCCCGTCGCCGCCACCGCCACCATGATGTAGCCGGCGTGGGCAATCGAGGAATACGCGAGCATGCGTTTGAGATTGCGCTGCGAAATGGCGACGAAGTTCCCCAAAGCCAGCGTCAGGATGGCGATGACGGTCGCGGTCGTCTGCCAGGCGGCCGGCTCGCCCTCCGCCAGGACCAGCACGGAAAGCCCGCTGACGAGCACGCGCAGCAGAGCGGCGAACCCGCCTACCTTGGCGGTCACGCTCATGTAAGCGGTTACGGGAGTGGGCGCGCCTTCATAGACGTCGGGCGTCCACATGTGGAAAGGCACGACCGCCACTTTGAAGCCCAGGCCGACAATCAGCAGCGCCGCGCCGACCAGCAGGTAGAATGTCGCCGTGGTCGCCGCGCCGACGATGCCCCCAGCCGCCGCGAATATCGTCGGGATGTTGGTGCTGCCAGTCGCGCCATAGACCAATGCCGCGCCAAAGACCAGGAAAGCGCTGGAGAAGGCGCCCAGAATGAAATACTTCATCCCGCTCTCTTCGGACTTCAGCGAGAGTTCGCTGCCGTCGTTCTTGATGGAGCGGAAAGCCGCCAGAATGTAGAGCGGAATGCTGAGCAGCTCCAGGGCGACGAAAACGACGATCAAGTCGTTCGCGCCCACCATGAACATCGCGCCCGCCGACGACAGCAGAGCCAGAATATAATACTCGCCGCGGTGAATGTCGCTGCGATTGAGGTAATCCCAGCTCATCAGAATGGCGATGAAAGTGGCGACCAAGATGACGATGTTCAGGAACCCGGTGAATGCGTCGGCGATGAACATGCCATAGAGCGCGGTTTGCTCGCCTTCGGCAGGGGCGTAGACAGCCATGTTGGCGAGCAAGCTGAGGCCCAGGCCGACGCTGGCCAGGATCGGCGTCCAGCGTTTGCGCTCCTCGCCGGCGAACAGATCGACGAGGATGACGACGAGCGTCCAGGCCATGAGCAGGCTGCCCGGCAGGGTCGCGACCAGGTTGGATTGCGCCACGAATTCCGCGATAGTGGGCGACTCGAACATGTGCGCTCCTAGCGAACGAAGATAGCGGCGATGCTATCGACGGAAAGATCCAGCATGTTGAAGAAGACGATGGGCTGCAAGCCAATCCAGAAGACCATGATGATGACGGGGATGTAGGCGGCTTTCTCGTACCAGGTCAGTTTGTAGCCTTCTTCGTCGCTGAGGGGGTTGCGCAGCTCGCCCATGAAGACATGCTGGTACATCTTGAGCAGGTAGACCGCCGCCAGGATGACGCCCAGCGTGCCAAAGAGCGTGAAGGCGAAACCGAGATAGTCGCTGCCCAGCGAGCCGAGCAGGATCGTGAACTCGCCGATGAAACCGTTGAGGCCCGGCAAACCCATGCTGCTGAGCGAGATGACCAGGCTGATCGCGCCGAAGAGGGGCATGGCTTTCCAGATGCCGCCGTAATCCGCCATTTCCTTGGTGTGCCAGCGCTCGTACAGCATGCCGACGATCAAGAAGAGCCCGCCGGTGCTGATGCCGTGATTGACCATTTGCAGGGTCGCGCCTTGCAAGCCCTGGGCGTTCAGCGCGAAGATGCCCAGCACGACAAAGCCCAAATGACTCACCGACGAATAGGCGACCAGTTTCTTGACATTATCCTGGGCGTAGCTGACCCAGGCGCCATAGATGATGCCGACGACGCCGAGAAAGGCGATCGTGGGCGCCCAGGCGACGGTCGCTTCCGGGAACAAACTCAAGTTAAACCGCACGATGCCGTAGGTGCCCATCTTCAGCAGCACCCCCGCCAGGATGACGGAGCCGGCTGTTGGCGCCTGCACATGCGCGTCTGGCAGCCAGCTATGGAAGGGGAAGATCGGCACTTTGATGGCGAAAGCCACCAAGAAGCCGAGGAAGAGCCAGCTCTCGACCGAGTTGAGCAGGAAGCCTTCTTCCTCGCCGTCGGAGTCGGGACCGACCGCATCCCAGTATGTGCCGTCGCCTTCCCAGGTCTGCACCATTTCGATGACGCCCGCGTCGCCGCCGGCGCTGTAGGTGCTGAACGTGCCGGCGCGGTTGCCGACATAGAGAATGGCGATGAGCATCAAAATTGAGCCCGCCATCGTGTAGAGGAAGAATTTGACGGCGGCGTAAATCCGCTCCTCCGCGCCCCAAATGCCGATGAGGAAGTACATCGGCACCAGCGTTACTTCCCAGAAGACATAGAAGATGATCAGGTCGTGGGTCACGAAGACGCCGAGCATCGCCCATTCCAGCAGCATCAAGAAGATGTAATACAGTTTCTCGCGCCCGCGCTCTTCAAAGATGTGGCTGCCGAAAGAGCCGAGGATGGCGATGGGCATGATGAAAGTCGTCAGTAGCACGAGCAGCATGGAGATGCCGTCGACGCCGACGAAGTAACTGATGTTGATGCTGGTATCGCCCAGCGAGACCTCCGCCCAGGTGTTGCGCTGCGCCATCTGCAGCTCGGCTGTGCCGGGGTCGAAGTTGATCCACATCAAGACCGAGGACGCGAAAGTGACGATGCTGGTCGCGAAAGCCACCCACTTCAGGTTCGCCTTCTGGGTCTCGCCGTTCATCAGCAAGAGAATGAACAAGCCGACCAGGGGCAGGAACAAGGTGATGGTGGTGAGCGAGAGTCCAGTTACATCCATAGGACTGCGTTCTCCTTAAGCGCCACTTTGTAGCATGATCTGGATAAAGGGCATGATCATCAGCAGAATGACGGCGACGACGCCGATGAAGAGCGCCACCGCGTAAAAGCGGACATAGCCAGTCTGGGAGCGCCGCATCCACTCGGCCGCGCGGGCCACGACGATGCCCAGACCGTTGACCGCCCCGTCCACGATGCCCAGGTCGAAGGGCCGGCTCAGCAATTCGCCGATGGTGTCAAAGCCGCGCTTGATGAGGCTGTCGTGAAAATAGTCGTGCAGGAAATCCCAATCGACGCGGTCGGCCAGGAAGCGCGACAGGCGATTGAAGGGCTGCTCGATGAGGGCGGAATAGATCTCGTCCCAGTACAAGCGGGCATTTGCCAGCCGGAACAAGGGGGCGGAGGCGCCGCCGGCCTCGAGCTGGTCGCGGTTGTCGCTGGCCAAGCCCTTGCCTTTGTAAACGCGATGCGCCGCCATGATCGAGACGATGCCCAAAGCGAGGGCGACGCCGGCGATCAGTATATTGAAGTCCAGCGAGTGCCCGCGGGAGACGCTGACCAGGCTGTGCTCCAGGAAGTACTTGAATTCATAGGCGTGGTAAATGCCGTCAAACAGTGGCGTCGCCTTGGGCACATTGATGAAGCCGATGAAAAGGCTGAAGAAGGCGAGAATCAGCAGCGGAATCAGCATCGCGCCGTTGCTTTCGGGCGCCTGCCGCGCCGCCTCGCTGCGTGGCTTGTCGAAGAAGACCAGCACGATCTGCCGCCACATGTAGAAAGCGGTGAAGGCGGCCGCTGCCAGCAGCACGCCAAAGGCGATGAAACCGCTGAGTTCGTTGAGCTCGAAGCCCTCGTGCCAGGCGTCGGCGAGAATCTCGTCCTTTGACCAGAAGCCGGCGAAGGGAAAGATGCCCGCCAGCGCCAGTGTGCCGACCAGATATGTCAAGTAGGTGATGGGCATGCGCCGCCGCAAACCACCCATGTTGCGCATGTCTTGCGGGTCGAATTCCTCATCGTCATGGTGCTCAGCATGGTCGTCGCCGTGGCCATGACGATCGTGCTCGCGCGCGTGATGATGCCCGTGCTCCACGCCATGGATGACGGAGCCGCTGCCCAGGAACAGCAGCGCTTTGAAGACGGCGTGCGTGACCAGATGGAACATGGCCGCGACATAGGCGCCAATCCCGACGGCAGCCACCATGAAGCCGAGCTGCGAAATGGTCGAATAGGCGAGGACGCGCTTGATATCCCATTGCCCGAGCGCAATGTAGCCCGCCATCAAAGCCGTGCCTGCGCCGACCAGGGTGATGACCAGGCCGATGACATAGCCGCCGTGATTCAACTCCCACAGCATCACATTCGAGCGCACCAGAATGAAGACGCCCGCCGTGACCATCGTCGCCGCATGAATCAAGGCGCTGACCGGCGTGGGGCCCGCCATCGCGTCTGGCAGCCAGACAAAGAGCGGGATCTGCGCCGACTTGCCCGTGACCCCGAGCAGCATGAAGAGCGCGATCAAGACGATCACATCGTCGAAAGCCATCTGGAAGCCGCCGAAATCGACCGTCTCCCCTTGTCCGAAGCGCGCGCTCGTCTGCCCGAAGACGCCCAGCATGTCGTTTTCGAAGCGGCTGTTATCGCAGTGCAGCGCGCGGATGTCGCTGGCCAGCGGATTGGCGTCGCTCTTGGCGTCGGCATGATCGTCATGCGCTTCGGCCGTGGCGGGCGCGCACTTGTATTCTTTTGCCTGCCCGCTGTCTTTGGCTTCTTCGTCCTTGTCTTCCACGTGCGCCAGCAAGCCGTTGTGCTCGCGCCACTTGACCAGGTACTTGGCTTCGGTGTTGGGCAGCTCGCCCGCTTTGTAGAAATCCAGCGTGCCGAAAGTCCAGAAGATGAGGAACATCGCCATGAGCAGGCCGAAGTCGCCGATGCGGTTGACGACGAAGGCTTTGCGGGCGGCGTTGCTGTTCTTCCAGCCTTCGGGCGCTTTTTTGTCCCACCAGAAGCCGATGAGCAAGAAGGAGCAGAGCCCGACGCCTTCCCAGCCGACGAAGAGCATCAAGAAATTGTTCGCCGTCACCAAGGTGAGCATGAAGGCGAGGAACATATTCAAGTAGGCGAAGAAGCGCGGGTAAGCTTTGTCGCCGTGCATGTAGCCGCGGGCGTACAAGTGGATCAGCGAGCCGACGCCCGTGACCACCAGCATCATGGTCACGCTGAGGGAGTCAACGCGCTGCTGCCAGGAGATGTCCAGCCCGACCGATTCGATGCGCAGCCAGCCGTCAAAGAATGGCGGATTGACCACGGCCGCGGCGCCGTTCGCGCCCGTCACATAAGTCAGCAAGAGCAAAGAAATGACAAAAGAAAAGAGCGACGCGAAACAGCCGACATAGCCAGACCACTTCTCTTCGAGCCGGGCGCCAAAGAAGAAGTTGATCGCGGCGCCGAGGGCGGGCGCGAATATCACCAGGGGGACCAAGAGTGGCAGATTTTCCATACCGTAGGCGCCTCTTCCGCCAGCTGAGTCTTAACCGCGCATTTGCTGCAGGTCGTCGATATTGATGCTGCGGCGCTCGCGGAATATGTTGACGATTAGCGCCAAGCCCACCGCCACTTCCGCCGCCGCCACGGTCATCACGAAGAAGACGAAGACCTGGCCGTCGACCTGCCCCCATTCGCGGGCGAAAGCCACCAGCGCCAGGTTGGCTGCGTTGAGCATCAGCTCGACGGACATGAACACCAAGATGGCGTTGCGCCGCATGAGGACGCCCAGCGCCCCCAGCAAGAACAGCACCATGCTCAAGATGACATAGGGCTCCGTGCCGATAGGGTTCATCGCCTAGTCGCTCCCGCCTTCGTCATCGCCGCCCGGCAGCTTCGCCACATATTCGCCGCCCAGCACATCGCCGCCCGTCTGCTGCGCGATGACGCTAATCAGGGGACGGTTCACCCGCCGCCGCCGATTGACGCGCCGACGCTCCGCCTGCGCCAAGGCGTCTGGCCGCGCAAGCACGATCACGCCAATCAGCGCCACCAGCAGCAAGACGCCGACCAGCATCACCGGCAGCACATACTCAATGAACAAGACCTGCCCGACAGACTCGGGACTGCCATAAGCCGGCGCCGCGATGGCGTTGAAGACCGACGCGCGATAACTCGGCAGGCTGCCGGGGATGCCCGGCTCCCGCGCCAGCACCCGCGTCTCCACTGTGCCGCGCTCGGCCGCGTATTCCGGCAGCGCCCGCAGCACCGTCGCCTCGTCATCGACCAAAGCCAAGTTGTAGCTACCTTCCTCAAGCTCAATGCTGACCTGCTCGCCGACCGGCAGCCGCTCAATCAAAACGCGATGCGGCAAGAGCGCGTTGCAGGCGGAGTCGTCGCACAAACTGCGCAGGTCCCGATATTGCCCGACCTCGACCAGCGAGACCAGCCTGTCGGTGACCGCGTTGAAGAGCGAGAGCCGCATCTTGCCCACGGCCGGCGCGCTGATGTCGTCTTCCAGGAGGGCCGCCTCGATCATGCCTGCGGCGCTTTCGTAGAGCGCGACCGTATGCGCCGAATCGGGCGCTGCCGCCAGTTCCTGCGTGAAGATGGGCGCGGAGACATACTCGCCCGCCCGGACCCCCGCCAGCACGGTGTAGCTGCCAGCGGCGATTTCACTGTAGCCGCGTATGGTCGGCCGCGGGTCGTTGTAGACGACTCCGTCCACCCGCCGATCGCTTTGCCCCTCGTCCAGGGCGTCCAGCGCCACATTCAGGGCAACCGCGCCTTCCAGCGGCACGGACCGCCCCATTTCCACCATCGTGAAGGTTTCGCCATCGCCGCCAGGGACCGCGTTGATCACCCGCAAGCGCGCGCGGGCGTCGACTGGCGCCGGTTTGTCATCCGCCAGTAGATCGGAGGCGATCGGGAAAGCGAAGATGACGAGCAGCGCAATCGCCACGGCAGCCGCCGCCAAGCCCAGCCAGCGCATCCGCCCGGATGTATCGGTGGTCGTCTCCGCGCCGAGCAGCATGATGACAAAAAGGAAGAGCACCATGATGGCGCCGGTGTACACAGTGACCTGCACCATCGCCAGGAAGGGCGCGTCCAGCATCAAGTACAGAAAGGCGACGCAGCCAAAATTGACGATGAGGAAGAGGGCGCTGTGCACCGCGTTTTGTCGCGTCAGCATCATGACGGCCGCCAGGACCGCCACGAAACTCACGATGAGAAACAACCATTCCATAGGCTCTAGTTCTCGCTCAGCATGACTTTGTGCATTTTAGCACAATGTCCCGTCTCATCCAATTTGCAGTTGCGCCGCGCGTCTTCAGTCCGGGTCTTGCATATCCGGGATCGAGCGGTCAAACGCGCCCGCCTCGACTTCTTGGGGCGTATCCGGCGCGCCTTCTTCCGGCGGGTCGATCAGCATGTCTTTGGTGTAGATGGCGTCGCGGCGGTCGGTGAAAGACATCTGGTGCTCGTGGCCTAGCTGGATGGCTTCGGTCGGGCAGGCGTCTTCGCAGTACCCACAGAAGATGCAGCGCAGCATGTTGATTTCGTAGGTCTTGGCGTAGCGTTCGCCGGGGCTGTAGCGGGCTTCGTCGCTGTTTTCAGCCGCTTCCACCCAGATGGCGTCGGCCGGGCAAGCGGCGGCGCAGAGCGAGCAGCCGATGCATTTTTCCAGGCCGTTTTCGTAACGCCGCAGATGATGCCGTCCTTTGTAGCGATCCTGGAACTTCTGCACCTGCTCCGGGTACTGGATCGTCACCGCGTCGTCCATCAGGTGCTTGAGCGTCGTCTGAAAGCCTTTTACCAGGTTCATGTCAGCTGTCCTTTAAGACAATTCTTGTCGTCGCACTGCGCGGCGGCCCTAGTCGCCAGCCGTCTTGAGCGCCGTTTCGCCGCTTTCCATCAGCCTGTCTTCTTCCGGCGTGCGCCCGAAACTCGCCATGCCCTCCAGAGCCTTGACCTGGAAGCGGACATGCACCAGCGGGATGGCCACCAGCATGCCGACCAGGTGCGCCAGCGCCCAGCCGAGGCCGCGGCGTTCGCCGGTGTAGGCTGGGTCGTCCTCCAGCGGGATGGCTTCTTCAATGTCGCGCTCGCGGCTCATGCGGCGCAGCGCCCAGGCGCCAATCGCAAGCACGACGATGAAGACCGCGCCCGAAATGAAGGGATAAGCGGCGCCGCCCAGGGCATCGCCGATCACAATCGCCACCGCCGTCCAGGCCACTGCCAGCAAGCCCAGCGGGATCATCACTTTCCAGCCGAATTGCATCAGCCGGTCGTAGCGGATGCGCGGCAAGGTGGCGCGAATCCAGATCATGAAGCAGAGCATGAGGAAGACTTTGAGGATGAAGATGACCGGCGCCAGGATCGGCAAGCCGTCCATTGGCCAGAGGTGATAGCCGCCGAAGAAGACCGCCACCGCCACCAGGCTCACGGCGATCATGCCCAGGTATTCCGCCATCATGAACAGAGCGAATTTCATGCCGCTGTACTCTGTCATGTAGCCCTGGGTCAGCTCTTGCTCGGCTTCGGTCAGGTCGAAGGGGGCGCGGTTCGTCTCCGCCAGCAGCGCCAGGATGAGCACCGCGGCCGCCAGAGGATTTTGGAATACGAGCCAATCCCAGATATTGCGCTGGGCGTCGATGATGTCGCCGATGGACATGCTGCCGACGATCATCACCGGCACGGCCAGGGTCAGCGCGAAGCTGAGCTCGTAGCTGATCATCTGGGCCGAGGCTCGCAGCGCGCCGAGCATGGCGTACTTGTTGTCGCTGGACCAGCCCGCGAGCACGACGCCATAAGTGGCGATGCTGGTGATGGCGATGACCCAGAGGATGCCGACATTGGAGTCGACCAGGCCTTGGGGCGCCTGGAACCAGACATCGCCCAGGGAGGGCGCGAACCAGGGGATGACCAGGTCGGGCCCCATGGGGATGACCGCGGCGATCATCAAAATCGGGACGACCTTGATCATCGGCGCCAGGCGGAAAACCCACTTGTCTGCGCCAGCCGGCATCAAGTCTTCCTTAAATACCAGCTTTACGCCATCGGCGGCTGGCTGCATAAAACCCATAGGACCGACGCGGTTGGGACCGACGCGATGCTGCAGGAAAGCCAGCAAACGCCGTTCCAGGAGCGTGGTGTAGGCGAAACCAGTGACGATGACGAAGGCGAAACCGGCGGCGAAAATGATGGGCCAAAGCGCCGAACAGCCGGCGTCGTCCGAGCATTGGACGAGGTTCTGGACTCGGGCCTCCGGGTGGAGCAGCATGCCGATCATGCCCTCGCGCCCGTTCAGGTTGCCCGCTTCATCAAAGCCGATCCAGCTGGCGATCGCGCCCAGGTTGGCAACGACCAGCGCCACGACGAGCAGGGTGACGACCAATCCGGCCAACAATACGAAGGCGATGCCGATTTTCAGGTTGCGGCTCATAGCGTCTGTTCCTTCGTTAGGTGCTCATCGCGAGCGCTTCCGCCACCGGTCTGACGCGGCCGCGGGTCGCCGAAAGCGGGACGGCTTCGTCGCCGAGGCGCCTGGGCAGCGCCACGAGGCCGCGAGCAAGATCGTCGCGGAGCTGCGCCTTCACTTGCACCAGCGATTCGCCCGCTTGGATCTCGATCATGTCGCCCTGCCCGATGCCCATGGCGCTCGCGTCTTCCGCGTTCAGCAGAGCCATTGGCTCGGGCACGCGCGCCGCCAGCATCTGGGTCGGCCTGAAGCAGCGCTCCCGATCGTAGAGGCGGGTGATCGGCGCGACAAGCGACTCGCCCTCGTTGAGCGGTTCCGACGCCTCGAAGTCGACTTTTTTCATGCGCGGCTTGCGCTGGTCGGCTGAGGCGGGGATCTGTAGGCCCAGCCCGCCGCTGTTGCTGTAAGCCGTGCCGCCATAATACAGGTCGCGCCCGCCCACATCGGGGAATTGGCGTTTGACCTGGGCCAGGGCTTGATAAGTAATTCCTTCAAAAGCCTCGATTTGCGCGCCAATTTCTTGCATGACGAAGGCCGCCGACGGCTTGAGCGGAGCGGCGCCCAATTCCGCGCGGATGCCGCCGAAGAGCTGCCAGCCCGGCAGCGCCTGTCCCATGGGTCCCTGGGCGGTGTAGAAGCGCTGGACGCGCCGCTCGCCATTGACGAAGCTGCCGTCGCGCTCGGCGAAGGACTGCAGCGGCAAGACGAAATCGGCGAAATCGGAGACGCCGTCGTCGAACAAGTTGGCGTAGATCACGGTCTCCACCTGGCTGAGCCAATCGCGGGCCCCCGGGTCTTCGTCCAGCAGCTCGGCCCCGGCGACAATCAAGACCTTGGGCGGCTTCGCCATGATGTCCAGGCTGGCTTCCGGCGTATAGCCCAGATAATGCAAGCCCATGCCATTGGCGCCGGGCAGAGGACAGAGCAAGCCATTGTTGCGCCGCCCGACATGTTTGCTTTCGATCAAGAAATTCGCCGCCGCCTGTGACAGCGCCCGGCTGCCGTCCAGGCTCAAACCCTCCGCGCCCGCGACAATGACCAGGTTCTCCGCGCCCGCCAAACGCTCGGCGATCTCGGGGTGATCGCGCCGCAAACTGCGCATGACCGAAACGGCTTCGCCGGCGCCGTAGCGAATGGCGTCGCCCTCGACCACTTTGTCGTTGCGCGCGCCATGCAGGGCGAAATCTTCCATACGCGTGCCGCGGGCGTTGGCCACGACCAGATAGGCGCCGCGGTCCTGGGCGGTCTTCAGCCGCAAGCGCCACAGCGGCACTTCTTCTTCCAGGTCGCAAGCGATGACCAAGATTGCGTCGCCCCGTCCCAGCTGGCCGAGATTCGTGCCGAGGCCGACGCCGGCCTGTGCCACCAGGTCCGCGCCGCCATGAGTGGGCATCCAGGCGCCGAGCCGGGTCCCGCCCAGCCCGAAAACCAGCTGCCGCAGCTCCCATAGATCTTCATTGGGCGTTGAGCTGCCGGCGATCGCGGCAATGTCGCCATCGGCCCGCTTCAAGACCTCCGCCAGGGCCGGCATGATCGCCGCCCAGTTCGATTCGCGGAGGATGCCGCTGCGTGACATGGGCGCGAGCAAGCGGTCTTCGCTGCGGGTGAAATGGTGGGCGAAGCGGGTCTTGTCGCTGATCCAGATTTCATTGACGCGCTCGTTCTGGCGCGGCATCACCCGCTTGATGACAGCCTTGCCGCCAAAATCGCGATCCAGCCGCATGCTCAGGCTGATGTTCTCGCCAGCCGCGTCCCAGGGCGAGACGCTCGCCACTTCGTTCAGTTCCCAGGGGCGCGCGCCAAAGCGAAAATCGGCCGTGGTCAAGGCGCCCACCGGGCAAATGTCGGTCGTGTTGCCGCTGAAATACGTATCGAAGCCGGGCTCGGAGTTGGTGATGATCTGCAGGCGTCTGCCGCGCTCGTGAAAAGCCAGCACATCGTCGCCGACGATCTCGTCCTGGAAGCGGACGCAGCGGGCGCACTGGATGCAGCGCTCGCGATCGAGAAAGATCAAGTCGCCCAGGGGGTAATGTTTTTCCAGCAATTGCTTGTCTTCAAAATACATGCGCGACGACTGCGGGCCGTGACGCATCGTCAAGTTCTGCAGCGGGCACTCGCCGCCTTTGTCGCAAATCGGGCAATCCAGCGGGTGGCTGCTGAGCAGGAACTCCAGCACATCGTTGCGGGCGTCGATGACCTCCTGCGTGTTGGTCTTGATGTGCATGCCGTCGCTGACGGTCGTGGTGCAGGCGGTCTGCAGTTTGGGGAAGTAGCGGATCTGGGGGCTGCCGTCGTCGTTGAGCAGGACTTCGCCGGTGGCGCGGTCGCGGGCGGGCGTGCCCAGCTCCACCAGGCACATTCGGCACATGCCGACCGGCTCCATCTTGGGGTGGTAGCAGAATACCGGGATGTCGTTGCCGGCATGCCACTTGGCGGCGTCTACCAGGTTGGACCCGGCCTGAACCGCGTATTCTTTTCCATCGACATTGATTGTCACGCTGTCGGACATTCGGTCCTCCAAGATTGGCTTTCGCCCTGGCATCCTGTCCCTAAGCGCCCGCTTTTGCGAGCCGCAAACCATAGAGCGCGCGGTCGCGCATGACTTGCTCCACCAGCGCCCAGCCCTCGTTCTCGTCCATGCCTTCCAGCAAGGCGAGGGCGCGCTCGAAATCTTTTTCCGCCCGTTTTCCTTCGCCTCGCTCCAGGCTGAGTTCGCCGCGCAGCACCAAGGCGATCATGTCGTCGGGCGCCGCTTCAATCGTCTCGCTCAGCTCGCGGTAACGCCGGTAGAAGGCGCGCTCGCGCTCCAGCGGCGATTGCAAGATCCGCCGCAGGCCCGCCGCGATTGCATTCCGTCCCGGCCACGCAGCCACCGCTCGCCCTTTCGCCCGCAGCTACGCGCCCACATGCTGGGCGAAATCGTCCGGGAAATGGCGAATGGTATGGATGATCGGGTTGGCGGCGAAATCGCCCAGGGCGCAGAGCGTCGTGCCCGCCATGTTTTCCGCCACATCGGCGATGCGCTTGACATCGTCCGGCGAGCCGCGGCCATCCAGGATGCGGTCGATTACCTTGTCCAGCCAGTAAGTCCCTTCGCGGCAGGGCGTGCACTTGCCGCAGCTCTCGTGAGCGAAAAACTTGGTCACTTTGCTGGCGACCCAGGTCATGTCCACCGTCTCGTCCATCACGATGATGGAAGCGGAGCCGATAATCGTGCCGATGTTGGCGCAGTCCTCGTAACTCATCCGTGTGTCCAGCACCTCGTCGCTGAGCGGCACGATGGGACCAGAGCCGCCCGAAGGCAGCATCGCCTTGAAAGCGCGCCCGTCGTGCCGGGGACCGCCGGCATGCTCATAGAGCAGCTCGCGGAAAGTCGTGCCCATCGGCAGCTCATAATTGCCGGGCTGCTTGACATGCCCGCTGACGCAGTACACTTTGTTGCCGGCGCTTTGTTCCGTGCCGATCGCCTTAAACGCGTCCGCGCCTTCTGTCATGATGAAAGGCACATTCGCCAGGGTCTCCACATTGTTGACGACGGTCGCTTCTTTGTACAAGCCGCCGCCCTTCTGCGCTGGAAATGGCGGTCGCACGCGGGGCTGCCCCAGGTAGCCCTCGAGGCTGTTGAGCAGGGCGCTCTCTTCGCCACAAATGTAGGCGCCGGCGCCGAGGTGGGTGTAGACCTCGCAGTCGTAGCCGGAGCCGAGAATGTTCTCGCCGACCAGGTTCTTGGCGCGCATTGCCTCGATGCAGGCGTCCAGCTGATCGCCAATGTCCCAGAATTCGCCGCGGAGGTAGATGTATACCGCCTTGGCTTGAATCGCGTAGGCGCAGATAAGCGAGCCTTCGATCAGCTGATACGGGTTCTCTTCCATGATCTCGCGGTCTTTGAAGGTGCCGGTTTCGCTCTCGTCGGCGTTGACGGTGACGAACTTCACCGGTTCCCGCTGCGGGATAAAGCTCCACTTGACGCCAGTGGGGAAGCCCGCGCCGCCGCGCCCGCGCAGGCCGCTGGCTTTGACCTCGTCGATCACCTCGGTCGGGCTCTGCGACAGCGAGCGTTTCAAGCCGGCGAAGCCGCCGTGCCGCTCGTAGACTTCAAGCTCTTTGATATTGTCGATGTCGCGCCCGCGCAACAGAATATGCTTCATCGCCTTTGTATCCTCGTCCGTCGGGGGCCGCGGCTACGCGCTGCCGTTTTGGGCTCGCGCCGCCTCGTTCCGCCATTGATCCAGCAGCGCCCGCATTTTGTCTTGATCGAGACTCTCCACATACCGAAAGTTGCATTGCAGCATGGGCGCTTTGTCGCAGGCCGCCAGGCACATGACATGCTCGACGGTGAACATGCCGTCGTCAGTCGTGCCGCCTTCCGCGACGCCCAGTTCTTCTTTCAGCCAGGCGTGGAAGTCGTCCGCCCCCTGCAACGCGCAGGGCAGATCCGTGCAGACCTGCAGCCAATACTTGCCTTTGGGCTTCTCCGAATACATCGTGTAGAAGCCGGCGATGGACTTGACCTGGGTGGGATCCAGGTTGAGGATCCGCGCCACTTCGTCGATCCCGGCGGGATTGACCCAGCCGTATTCTTCCTGGGCGATGTACAGCAGCGGCATCACGGCGGAGCGCTTGGTCTCGTATTTCGCCAGGTGCTGCTGGATGCGCTCTTCGTATTTCGGGTTGCCAATGATCGCCATGCGCGCGTTTCCTTGGTCAGTCGAGCCCGGTTGGCTCAGCGGTCGCAATCGCCGAGCACGATGTCGACGCTGCCGATAATCGCCACCATGTCCGCCAGCAGGTAGCCCTTGGACATGACGGGCAGCGCGCTGATGTGCACGAAAGACGGCGTCTTGAAATGGACCCGCCGCGGTTTGTTGGCGCCCGTCCCGTGAATGTAACAGCCGATCTCGCCCCGCGGGCTCTCGATGGCGCTGTAGATTTCGTCGTCCGGCGCATCGTAGCCGTAGGTCCAGAGCTTGAAATGGTGAATCACCGCTTCCATGCTCTGCCCCAGCTCGCTGCGCAAGGGCGGCGCGTATTTGCGATTCTCCGAGCGATAGGGTCCGCCGGCGCGCTCCAGCCGCGCCACCGCCTGATTGAGGATTTTCATGCTCTCGCGGAATTCTTGAATGCGAATCAGGTAGCGGTCGTAGACATCGCCATGCTCGCCCAGGGGCACACTAAAATCGTAAGTCTCGTAGCCGCTGTAGGGCTGGGCTTTGCGCAGATCCCAATTGACGCCGCTGCCGCGCAAGGCGGGACCGGTCATCCCGTGGGCCAGGGCCAGGTCCGGCTCGATGACGCCGACGCCCTGGGCTCGATCGCGCCAGATGGGATTGCGGGTCAAGAGCGCTTCGTAGTCGTCGACCTTGGCTGGGAAGTCGTTCAGGAATTGCTTGACGGTCGGCAGGAAGTCGGAAGGCACATCGCGCCAGACTCCGCCGGGACGGATGTAGCTGCTCATCATGCGCTGGCCAGAGAGCATCTCGAACATGCCGAGGATGCGCTCGCGCTCGCGGAAAGCGTAGAGCAAGACGCTCATTGCGCCCATGTCGATGGCGTGGGTGCCGAGCCAAACCAGGTGGCTGGCGCAGCGAGCCAGCTCGAGGCAGATGACGCGGATGATTTGCCCGCGCTCGGGCACATCCAGGTCGATGAGCTTTTCCACCGCCGCCGCGTAGGCCATGTTGTTGGACATCGGCGAGAGATAATCCATGCGGTCGGTCAGGGGCAGGGCTTTTTCGTAGCTCTTGTCTTCCAGCGACTTTTCGATGCCAGTATGCAGGAAGCCGATATCGGGCAGACAGCTGACGATCTGCTCGCCGTCTAGCTCCAGCAGCAAGCGCAGGACGCCATGGGTGCTTGGGTGATGCGGTCCCATGTTGAGCAGCATGGTCTCGCCAGTGACGGCGCGCTCCGAGACCAGGCCGCGGAGCTGATCAATGCTGCCTTCCCAGCGGCGCTGCTCTTCGATGGATTGCCTTGGCTCTGCGATTGCCATACGGACCTCAGCTTCTAATCCCTGGCGAAGGGCTTGTGCTGGTGAATTTCGTCCACATTGAAGGAGAAGGCGACGGTCTCCTTGCCCAGCGGATAATCGCGCCGGTGGGGGTGCCCGTGCCAGTCATCCGGCATGAGCAGACGCCGCTGGTCAGGATGCCCCTCGAAGACGATGCCCATCATATCGGCGATTTCCCTTTCCAGCCAGTTGGCGGCGGGCCAGACGACGGTCGCTGTCGGCAGCCGCGGGTCGGCCTCTGACGCGAAGGCTTTGACGCGCAAACGCCGGTTGTAGAGCATGGACAAGACATGGTACGAGACGCCAAAGCGCTCCGGACGGTAATCGCGCGCGCCGCCATCAAAGCGCTCGCCATAATCGTCGGGGTAATAATCAACCGCGCTGACATCGGAGAGCATGTTGTAGACGAGGCCGGGGCTGACCCGCAGAAAATCCAGCACTTCGGGGCAGCGGTCCGCCGCCGCGACAATTGTGGTTTCGCCGCGAAAGCTCTTGGCATGCAGGATATCGCCGCCAAATGCCTCGCGGGCTGCGTTTACGGGGTCGACCGCCAAAGGGATTTCCATTGCCTCGCCCTTGTCTCGCGCGCCAGAGAGGCCTAGGCCCAATCTGGGATGCGCTCTGCCCGGACTTTTTCATGAAGCGTCAAGATGCCATGCAGCAGCTGTTCGGGGCGCGGCGGGCAGCCGGCGATATAGACATCGACCGGGATGATCTCGTCCACGCCCTGGACGATAGCGTAATTGTTGTAGACGCCGCCGCAAGAAGCGCAGTCGCCCATGGAAATGACCCACTTCGGTTCCGCCATTTGGTCGTAGAGCTGACGCACGACCGGCGCCATCTTGCGGGTCAGGCGGCCCGAGACGATGAGCAGATCCGCCTGGCGCGGCGTCGCCCGGTTCAGCTCCATGCCAAAGCGCGACAAATCGTAGCTTGAGGCTTGCGAGCTCATGTATTCAATGGCGCAGCATGCCAAGCCAAAGAGCAGGGGCCACATCGCGCCCGTGCGCCCCCAGTTGACGGCTTGCTCCAGGGTGGTGGTCACAACGCCAAGGTTGCCCAGCTTTGAGCTTACTCCCATTCCAGACCGCCTTTCTTCCATTCATAGACGAAGCCGACGACAAGAATGAGGGTGAAGACCGCCATCACCGCCAGCCCGTAGACGCCCAAATCGCGCATGGAGACCGCCCAGGGCAAGAAGAAGATTACTTCAATGTCAAAGATGATGAAGAGGACGGCGACCAGGTAGAACTTGACCGGCAGGCGGCGGGTGGCGGGCCCGATCGGCTTCATGCCGCTCTCGTAGGGCACGGACTTGCGGTAGCTCGGCCGGCGCGGACCCATCACGCGGGAGATGTTGGCGATGATCAGCGCCAAGACCACGGAAATGACCAGCAGGGCGGTCACGGGCCCGAATTCTAGGACGGTCGACATCAGCGTTCAGCCATTTGTGCTTTTTGGAACAATCCAAGTTGCAGTGAGGTTAGCACACAACTGCCGCAAAATCAAGCAAGACTGAAGTTGATTTGGTCGGCCGATTCGCGACCGGCGGCGAGCCGCCAGAATGACTCGGACGATCCCTCGAATTCCCGCGCCGCCAGAGCCTCGCCTCCGCCCCACGCGAGCTAGACAATACTCATAACAGTCTTGTTGATGAAATCATAATGTACGCATAATACAATACTTGACTCCTGCTTCGTCATAATATATTATCATACGAACGCAGATAGATAACAGGAGCAGACAATGACAGCAACACAAAATGGCCCGGATCAACGTCGAGACTTTGACATGTCGTTGCAGCGCGAGCGTGAACGCCTGCGAGAAGCGATCGATGGTCTTGACAAGGAGATTGAGGTCAAGGAGCGGGAGCGACGGATAATGGAAGCGCGGCTGGGGCATGTCGAGGCTTTGCTGTCGCTCGAGGCGCCATCGGATGGCGAACCGGCACGGCGGCGAGCGCGGGGCAAGCCCGGGGCGACGCCCACGGCCGAGCTGCTGGACATGGCGGAGACGGTGCTGCGAGAGCGCCAGGCAGAGCCGATGCACTACCGCGACCTGGCGGAGGAGCTGCAGCGGCGTGGCGCGGTCATCCGTGGTAAGGACGCGGCCGCTTCGCTGGTGGCGCGGATGATCCAGGACGACAATCGGCGGGATGAAGCGGAAAAGCGCTTCGTCCGCCCCGCCAGCAAGGGATTCTATGCGCTGCGGACGGATTTTCCCGATTCGCGGAATGTCGGCTCGCGGCGGAAGCGAGAGTTGGCCATATTGGCGGAAGGGAACTAAATCATGGCAAGAAAAGGGTATCGTCCGCCAGATTGACGGCGCTTTGGATGACAAGGTTCGAGAGTTCAGCGCGGCAATGGGCTGGGAAGCCGCCCGACCGATCTCCGTTGAGCCGGTCAGCGAGCGCGAACGACGGACGCATACGCGATTCCTGGAGACATTCTTGAATCCGAATGGGCGGAAGCAGAGACGCAATGGGTCACAGCCGGGCGCGGACAACCCAGGCATCATCTGGGAGGCTCAGCTTAATCTCGAATATCCCGCTCCAGCCAGCGCGCGCGTCGATTGGGGTCAGTCGGTGCGAAATGTGTGCGCCGAAATTGAGTTTGAGCCAGCCAATGAGCTGACCGCCGCCGCCGACCTGCTTCTGGAATGTGTCGACTCCGACGGCAACAGCGAGGTCCTGGCGCGCAAACAGGGCGCGATCAAGCCCGAATGGCACAATGGACGCGCTCGACAGCAAGTTGACCTCGGCGCTTGGCAGATCATTCGCGGCAAAGCGAGTCACAGTCAGCAGATCGCGTGTTCCGAACCGGGCGAATACAAGCTGCGTGCGACAGTCGCGCGCGGCGAGACCCGCCTCAAATCCGCTTCCCGGTCGCTGTATGTGCAGACTGAGCCGCCGCCCCCACCAGCGAAAAGGCCAGTAACCTTGTCTGCGAAAGCGGTCAACAATAGCGACGGCGAAAAGAAACGGGTCGACCATGGCGAGACCCTGCTCATCCATGTCTTCGCCCGCAATCGCGCGGTCGAGGCAGGCAAGTTTCTGTTCAACGCGTTTCTGGAAGATGAGACCCTGGAGCGAAAGTCGCCGATCGAACTGGATGCGACGCCCGCCGGCGACGCGCCACGACCGCAGACACTGCTTTTGGAGAGACTCCAGCTCTTGGATCCGAATAAGAACGCGCCTCTGCCTTTGGACGGAATCCGACAGCTGCGGATGCCCGAGTCAGTTGGGAAATACCAGTTGAAGGCTAAACTCTTTGCCGAAGATGGTGAACGCGTCGCTTACAGCAGCGATATATTCTACTTTCAGCAGGATCCAAGCAGGAAGCAGAATGATCTGCCCTTCGAAATCAAGCCTGACCACAGTGGAAAGCAGATTGAAATGTGGAAGATGAACGCCGATCTGACAGAGCTGATATACGCCGCTGACTACCCGCTGCGCCAAGAGTTACGCGATGTGCAGCGCCAGCGCCGACCCTTGCAAGGCAAAAACGCCTTCATCGCCGAAGTCAGCGCGCACGGCCTGCTTGAGTGGGCGATGCGGCCGCTGGAAGGCAATAATGATGAAGGCAACTTCCAGCAGCTGCTTGACGAAAGCGGCGATGAGACAGACCCGCTCAGAGAACGCTATGTCCGAAAGCTGGAACAATTGAGCCGCGAACTAAAGGAATCGGCCACCGAATTCGGACAGACTCGCCGCGAAACGGTCGCGATCATGCTCGAGATCTTCAACCTGGAGGCATCCTAATGCCCGCCCTCATCTGGAGCGACAGCGACGGCGTCCTCGGCAGCGTCGTCCGCACGGGGCGCCCCTACTTCATCAGCGCCGAGGAACACCGCGACGCGGCCGAAGCCCTCGACCAACGTCTGGACGACTTGCTCGACATGGCTTGGCACGCGCTCACTCTCATCACCGCGCGTAAGGACGACAAGCCGCGCTTCAATTCCTTCGAGCAGGTCTGGGTTCTGGGGCGCGCGGTTCACATCAGCGGCATCCTGCGGCACGAGGCGATGCAGGGCGAAGAGCGCTTCCTGCTCTGGCAGGCCCTGACCGCCAAAGCCTGGCATGGCGTCTGCCACGACCTCGAGCGAGAGCCGCGCTGGCGGGCGCTGATTCCCAGCCGAAAAAAGCAATGGCGAACGAATCGCAACTCAAAGCGACTTGACCGCCTTTACGACTTCCTCGAAATTGGCTATTGGCTGCGACACCAGCAACTGCACGACGCGGGCGAAGTCTTCGGCTGGAATTTCAATAACGCCAACCAACTGTACCGTCGCTCTGCGCTGCGTTCCATTCAGCTGCGGCGCGCTGTCTTGAGATGGCTTAGGCGACAGTCGCCCGAGGTCCGAGAAGCGCTTGCCAAATCTGGACGCGGCAAACCTGGATTTGAGCTGATTCCGAAGACCTTGCAAAAGCGCTTCCCGGCCACGGGTCCCGGCTCGGCGCTGCTGCCACAGCATTATCCCGAGGCGGAGCTTCGCGAGATCGTCCGCGCCGTGCTGGATCGCGCGCGCGAACAGCGCTTCAGCTAATCCGCGCCCGCCCCAGCCCCAGGCGCCAGTATCCCCGTAGAATCGAGGTAAGCCGCCAGCTGCCGCGCCATCTCCCCCGTGCCGGTCGCTTTCATGTGAATGCCGTTGACCCAGTACGCTTCCTCAGTCGGCATCGACGCCGCCAAATCATAGAACAGAGTCGCTTCGTCTTCGGCGACCCGGCGAATGATGGCGTTGTGTTCGTCCGCTCCTTCGCGCAGGTGCGCGTGGACCATGCCGCCGCCGCCCTCGATGGGGAAATCCAGCGGCGAGTAGGACCAGGTGAGCAGCAGCGGCCTTGCGCCCATGCCCCGCGCCAGCAAAATCATGTTGCGCAGGTTGCGCTCGAAGTAGACTGGCGGATTGGCTGCCAGGGTCTCGCGGGCTGTCATGCCAAAGCCGCGGCAGACCGTTTCCGGCCCGCTGTGATCCGGCTCGCAGCTGCGCGCGCCCGCCGGACCGCGAAAGACCGTGTTCAAGGAATAGGCGATGTCGAGGTCGTTGCCCAGCTTGCGCAAGCCATAGCGCAGCAGCACGCTGGGCGGCAGCGGATAATCCGCTTCGCGCCAGTAACCGTTGCTCGTGTCCAGCCCGTCGTAAAACTCCGGGTCGCTCAGCCGCACGCCGACATCGTTGATGGCGTGGTAGACGATGACCATGTCCGGCGCCAGATCCGGCACGCGCAGCAGCAGATTCACCGCCGATTCCCAAGTGGAGTACTGGGGCACGCCCGCGTTGATCACTTCCACATGTTCGTAGCCGTAGTCGCTGCGGAGCATACTCTGGAGCTGGCCCGGGTAAGTCAGCCACCATTCGTCGAGGAACAAGCCGTATGTCGTCGATCCGCCAAGGGCGACGATGCGGTAGACGCCGCTTGGTTTCGGCTGCGCGATTTCCTCGCCGCGATAGCCCAGGCTGTTGACATCGCCACGGTCCGGCGTCAAGCCATAATTCAGGAACGCCAAGCCCTGCAGGAGCGACGCCCGCTGCTGAATCTCTTCGCGCGAATACAGATAGAAGACTTTCTGCCGCTCATCGCCATGGTGGCCGAGGTAATAGCGCAGGCCTAGCTCCAGGGCGACTACAGTGAGGAGGACCGCCGCGAGCGCTGTGAGCAGCTTGGCGCGCACTGACCGCCCCTCCCCATCCAGATTTCCGCCGAGACTTGTTCGACGCCAAAAGAAAAGAGGCGCGAGACTGTGCCCGCGCCCCGCCGTACAGCTTAGCCGCGGCGCCCCTTAGCCAGAGCGGAGGCCCAGCAAGCCGGTTTCTGGCTGCGGGCGGCGAGTCTGCTCGTCGTACTTGCCGAAGTGAATGACATCGCCGGCGCCGGTGATGGCTTCCACCGACAAGCCCAGGCTCTGCAGCTCTTTGACCAGCACGCGGAAACTCGTCGGGATGCCCGGTTCTTCGATCGGCTCGCCTTTGACGATGCTCTCGTAAGTCTTGACGCGGCCCTGCACATCGTCCGATTTGACGGTGAGCATCTCTTGCAAGATATGCGCCGCGCCATAAGCCTCCAGCGCCCAGACTTCCATCTCGCCGAAACGCTGCCCGCCGAACTGCGCCTTGCCGCCCAGAGGCTGCTGCGTTACCAGACTGTAGGGACCCGTAGAGCGGGCGTGGGCTTTGTCCTCCACCAGGTGCGCCAGTTTCAGCATGTGCACATACCCGACGGCGACCGGCCGGTCAAAGGGCTCTCCCGTGCGGCCGTCGTACAAGGTCATCTTGCCGTAATGCGGCACGGGCTGCCCCGTCTCGAACATGATGCGGTCGGCGATATTGAAGAGCTCGCGCGTCGACAGCGAATCCGCCAGCTTCAGCTCGCTCGCGCGGTGCTCGGCGATCCAGAGGCGAATCGACGCTTCGACCGCGTTCTTGTCTCGCTTGTCGCGCTCTTCAATGGAGACTTCGCTGTTGTCGTAGACCATGACCTCGTCCGGGTCGTAGCCTTGTTCGCGCAGCATCTCCGCCACGGCGACGCGCCGCACGAAAATCTCGTCGCGCTCGAGGATGATGGCTTCGTTGTCATAGCGGCCGGAGTCGCCGACCCGGTCCACCAGGTAGGCGCAGATGACATGCATGTCGTCGTCGAATTCTTCGCGGGTGATGCCCGCCCTGCCCGCCAGACGCTCGTGATCTTCCCAGGCGCGCTCGGTGGTCCGCTGCCAGGCCCAGTCGATAAGCCAGGCTCGGCCCAGTTCAGCCTGGATCTCTTGTTCCTGGACGCCGTCGAACACGGGGGTGACGGCGCGGAAGCCCAGACGGTCGGCCGCCCAGCCCAGATGCAGCTCAAGGATCTGCCCGATGTTCATGCGGCTGGGCACACCCAGGGGGTTCAGGATGATCTCGACTGGCAAGCCGCCATCGACATAAGGCATATCAGCCACGGAAACGATCTTCGAGATGACGCCCTTGTTGCCGTGCCGCCCCGCCATTTTGTCGCCGACGGTGAGCTTGCGGCGCTGCGCCACGCTGACGCGGACCATCTTCTCGACGCCGGCCGGCAGGTCCGGGTGCTCGTCGCGGGTGAAAACTTTGACGTCAATCACCTTGCCGCGATCGCCATGCGGCAGCCGCAGCGACGAATCTTTCACTTCGCGGGCCTGCTCGCCAAAGATCGCCCGCAGCAGTTTCTCTTCCGGCGACAGCTCTTTTTCGCCCTTGGGCGTGATCTTGCCGACGAGGATGTCGTTTGGTCCCACCTCGGCGCCGATGCGCACGATGCCGTGCTCGTCCAGGTCTTTGAGCGCTTCTTCGCCGACATTGGGGATGTCGTAAGTGATCTCTTCGGGACCCAGCTTGGTGTCGCGGGCTTCAATCTCGTGCTTCTCGATGTGAATGCTGGTGAACTTGTCGTTGCGCAGCATGTCTTCGCTGACCAGCAGGGCGTCTTCATAATTGCCGCCGTCCCAGGACAGGAAGCAGGTCAGCACATCGTGGCCCAGCGCCAGATGCCCGTTGTAGGTCGACGAGCTGTCGGCGATGACATCGCCCGGCTTGATCCAGTCGCCCTTGCGCACGGCGGGCCGCTGGTCGATGCAGGTCGACTGATTGGAGCGCTCGTATTTGCGCAGCAGGAAAGCGATTTCTTCGCCGTCTTTTTTGCGCGCGATGACGCGGTGGCCCTGCACGCTGAGGATTTCCGCCTCGACCTCGGAGACGAGCACTTGCCCGCTGTTGTAAGCCGCCTGGCTCTCCATGCCGGTGCTGACGACGGAGACATCCGGCTGCAGCAGGGGCACGGCCTGGGTCTGCATGTTCGAGCCCATCAAGGCGCGGTTGGCGGCGTCGTGCGACAGGAAGGGGATCAAGGCGGCGCTGATGCCGACGATTTGTCGCGGCGCGATATCCATGTAATCGATGCTCCGCGGCGCCGTCGTCAAGAAGCCTTGCTCGTGACGAGCCGAGACGCGATTGGAGATGAATTGGTCGCGCTCGTCCAGGCGGGCGTTGGCTTGGGCGATGATGAAGCGGTCTTCGTCGTCCGCCGAAAGGTAGGCGATCTCGCGGGTGGCGAAAGGCGCGACCGGCAGCTCCAGCAGGCCGTGGCGTCGCGCCACATCCAGCGCGGCCTCGTCGATGGCGTCGCCCTCGTCCAGGATGATGGCTTCGCAGCTGAGGCTCTTGCCGAGCTGTTCGCCCAGCAAGTCGTCGCCGACAGGCCGGAAGACGATGACCTCTTCGCTGAGGGCGTCGGCTTTGGCGAGAGTCGCCAGCGATTCCCGGGCGATCGCTTGGTTGGACAAGACCGCCTTCAATTGCGGCGGGAAATTGACCAGCCGCTTGCCCCAGCGCCCGAGCCGATCGCGCAGGTTCTTGGGTATGTCGTCGCTCTCCAGCGCGGCGATCTCGACGAGAGCATTGTTGAAGTTGCGCAGCGCCTGTTCCAGGGCCGGGCGTTCGTCGCCGTAGCCAGCCATCACCGCCAGGATGCGATCGGCGGCCGCTTCTTGCTCGGCGGGCAATTCGACGACGCGGCGCAAGCGCGCCACAGCCACTTCCAGTTCACGCCGCGCCGCGCCATAGGCGTCGTAGACATCGGCGATCTCGCCCAGCCGCCGACGGAAGAGCTCCTGCCAGCGCCCGGCTTCGTCCCAGTCAAAGGCATTGCCCTTCAAGCGCATTTCGAAGACAGCGCTATCCAGCCGGGCGTATTCGCCATTGGCTCTGCGGGCGAATTCTTCAAAGTCGCGCTGAGTCTCCGCCAGGCTCTCGTCGCCGCTCAATTCAGCGATGCGCGCGTAGGCGGCGTACACGGCGTCGTTCTTCGCCAGGACGGGCACATCGCCGACGGCGTCGCCGAAGAGACGCAGCCGTTCCAGGACTGGCGCGTCAATCTCGGTGCCGCTCTCCAGAATCAGCTCCACTTCCACATCGTCGCCCAGCAGCCGCCCGGGCAAGCGCGGATCTTCCAGCTCCAGAGCCGACGCCACTTTGCGGTAGGGCGTCTCGATGAAACCCAGGTCGTTGACCCGGGCGTAGCTGGCCAGCCGGCCGATGAGCCCGATGTTTGGGCCCTCCGGCGTCTCGATAGGGCAGATGCGACCATAATGGCTGTGGTGCACATCGCGCACATCAAAGCCGGCCCGCTCGCGCCGCAAGCCGCCGGGACCGAGAGCGGACAAGGTGCGCTTGTGCCGCAGCTCCGAAAGCGGGTTCGTCTGCTCCATGAATTGCGAAAGCTGGGACGAGCCGAAGAATTCGCGCACAGCGGCCACGATCGGGCGGATGTTGACCAGCGAGACCGGCGTCAGCTGCTCGGCTTCGCGGATGGACATGCGCTCTTTGACGACCCGCTCCATGCGCCGCAAGCCGATGCGCAGCTTGTTGCCGATGAGCTCGCCGACGGTCTTGACGCGGCGGTTGCCCAGGTGGTCAATGTCGTCTTTGGCGCGCTTGCCGTTGTTGATGAGGATCATCTGCTCGACCAGCTTGACGATGTCGGCTTTGGCGATCGTGCGATGCGAGAGATCGACGACATCCTGCAAGCCCAGCCGCTGGTTCAGCTTGTAGCGCCCCACCCGCTCCAGGTCATAGCGCCGCTGGTCGAAGAGCTGACTCTCGAGATATTCGCGGGCGTTATCCAGGGTGGGCGGGTCGCCCGGGCGCATGCGCTTGTAAAACTCGATCAGAGCCGTTTCCGCGATCGTCTGTTTCTTCTTCGGCTCCCAGTTCGGCTCGTTCTTGATGCAGCTTTCGATGTAACGGTGCGCCTCGTTGTTGTCCACATCGGCGAAGAGCTTGCGGATCTCGTCGTCCTCGCCGCTCTTGATGGGCGATTTGGTCTTGGGCAAGCCATCTTCGACAGCCGCCAGCGCGCGCAGCAGCACCGTCACCGGGATGGTGCGCTTGCGGTTGAACTTGATGGTGATGTAATCCGTCTTGCGAGTCTCGAATTCCATCCAGGCGCCGCGATCGGGGATGAGCTTGGCGTTGCTGAGAGTGCGGCCGGTGGCGCGCTCTTCTTCCGCGTCGAAATACACGCCGGGCGAGCGAATCAACTGGCTGACGACGACTCGCTCCGTGCCGTTGATGATGAAGGTGCCCTGCTGGGTCATCAGCGGGAACTCGCCCAGGAAGATATTCTGGCGGATGATCTCGTCGCCCTGCTCGTGGTTGACCATGGCCACCTGGACATACAGCGGCGCGGAATACGACATGTCGCGCTCAATGCACTCGTCCTCGTCGTACTTGGGCATCTGCATGTAAATCTGCAAGCCCTTTTTGGGCCGGGCGCTCTTGCTGAGCAGCCGGTAGGGGTGATGCTCGGCCGGCGGCTCGCGAAAGTCGAATTCTTCCGCCTCCGGATTGTTGCCCGGGAAGTACAGCGATAGATTGCCGTTGAAGCTCTCGATTGGGTTGATCTCGTCGAAGAGCTCTTTGAGCCGCCCACCGTAGAAGAAGTCTTCAAAAGACCGCTTCTGGATGTCAATCAGCGAGGGCAGCTCCTGAATCTCCGGCGTGCGCGCGTAATTCTTTACATTGAAATAGCGTTTCAAGGCGAGGCTCCTTGGCTGATTTGAGGACTCGGCTGAATATACAAGGCGTCAACAAGCAAGCGGCGCAACGAAGCCTTTGCCGGGCTGCCCGCCGCTGGCGACGCGCAAACCTGGAAAAAGCGGCCTTTGACCGGCTTTCCTGCATCCGATACATTGTGACGGCGCGAGAACTGCAAACGGCAAGCGTACAGCGCTCACAAGGGTCTTGTCAAGACAAACCTCTGGCGGGAATGTTATTTGAAGATGCACAGTTTCAGTATAACCTAACCGGAGCCCCTGACAAGGGCGCGATTCGTCTTACATGGCGGAAAGGTCAACTATGCGCGAGGCGACTCCGCGAGATGTGAAAGATCATGTGCAAAGGCGTTTCGCCGATGTCGCCGCGAATTATCGCAGCAGCCGCGTGCACGCCGCGGGACCCGACCTCGAGCGGATGCTGGAGGCGGACGCGCTGCCGGCCGACGCGCTCGTCCTGGACGCCGGCTGTGGCGCGGGCCACGCCGCGCTGGCATTCGCGCCGCAGGCCAGGCTGGTCATCGCCTGCGACTTTTCAACAGCGATGCTGGATCAGACGACGGTCCTGGTCCGCGAACGGGGCGTCGCAAATGTCGCGCCGCAGCTCGCCGATGTGGAGCGCTTGCCCTTCGCGCCCGCCCGCTTCGACCTCGTCACGACGCGGTACAGCGCCCACCACTGGAGCCAGCCGGAGCGCGCCCTGGCGGAGTTCGCGCGCTTGCTCAAACCCGGCGGCAGCCTGCTCCTCAGCGACATCATGGCCAGCGAAAATTACGCCCAGGACACATTCTTGCAGACTCTGGAGCTGCTGCGCGATCCCTCTCATGTGCGCGATTTCCGCATGTCGGAGTGGCGGCGCATGCTGGCCGCGGCCGGCTTCAACTGCGAGGTGCTGCTGCGTTTCAAGCTGCGCCTGCATTTCGCTGCCTGGACGCGGCGGATGGCGACGCCACAACGGAATCAAGGCATGCTCAAGGACCTGTTTCGGGGCGCGCCGGCAGATCTCAAGCGGGCTTTTCAATTGCCGGAGGCGATCCTGGACGACGACTTTAGTTTCGTCATTCCTGGCGGCGTAATCCGCGCCAGCCGCTAACCCTCGAGCGCGCCCGTCGCCTGCAGCCAGGCCGTGTAACCGCCGTGACTCTCGCGCAGTTCGCCATCGCGCAGCTCCGCCAGGCGGTCGACGCTTTGATCAAGAAAATAGCGGTCATGCGACACGATGAGGGCGGCGCCGTCAAAGTCGTCCAGAGCCTTCTCTAGCGCTTCGACCGAGGCGATGTCCAGGTTGTTGGTCGGCTCGTCCAGGATGAGCAGGTTGGGCTGGCGCAGCATCACCAGCGCCAATTGCAGCCGGCTGCGCTCGCCGCCCGAAAGAGTGCGGATCTTCTGCCGCGCCGCGTCGTAGCTGAAAGCCATGCGCAGGAGGAAACTCACCGCGTCGGCTTCGCTGCTGTTGCGCTCCCGGCCGATGAGCTCCAGCGGCGTCCAGTCGAGCCAGGCTTCCAGGGTCTGGTGCTCTTGCGAATAGAAGCCAATCCGCGCGCTTGGACCCACGATGATTTCGCCATCCAGGGGCGCCAGCTCGCCCATAATCAGCCGCAGCAGGGCTGTCTTGCCGGCGCCGTTGGGGCCAATCAAGCCGACGCGCTCGCCGTGCCGCAGCAGCAGGCTGATATCGAGAAAGAGCGGCTCGTCGTCAAATGCCAGCGACACATTTTTCAGCTCCAGCAGTTTCTTGCTGCCGCGCCAGCCCGCCACTTTAAAGTCCATCACCCGCTGATCGGCGACCCGCTCGATGATTTCGCCGCGCTCTTCCATTTTGTCCAGCATGCGCCGTCTTTGCCGTGCCGCCAGCATGTATTTGCGGCTCAAGACTTGCTTCGCCCAGCGCTCGAATCGCTCGATCATCGCTTCAATGCGGGCGATTTCCTTTTGCTGTGTCACAAATTGCTGCCGCTGTCGCAGCCGCCGCAGAGCGCGCTCGTTGACGTAATGCGAATAATTGCCGTGATAAATCGTGAGCCGCCCGCCCTCAAGCTCGGCCGTCCGGCTGGCTGCCCTGTCGAGCAGATAGCGGTCGTGGGAGATGATGACGACGGCGCCTCGGTAGCCGCGGATGAAGCGCTCCAAACGCCGCTTGCCCGCCAAATCTAGATGGTTGTCCGGCTCGTCCAGCAAGAGAAGATCCGGCGCCGCCGCCGCCAGACGCGCCAAGGCCACCAGCTTCTTCTCGCCGCCCGAGAGCGTGGCGTTGCGCCTGCCGTGATCAGCCGCGCTGAAACCGAGCATGGAAAGCAGCTCGCGCGCGCGACTCTCGTAGCGGTGGCCGTTCATGCTGCGATACCGGGCAAGCTGCGCCTCGTGGTCGGCGAGCGCCCGCGCCAATTCGTCCGCGTCGCCGTATACGGCCGGGTCGGCCAAGCGCGCCTCAATCTCGTTCAGCCGGTTTTCCGCCGCCGCCAATTCGCGCGACTTGACCAGAGCCGTTCGCAGCAGGGTCGCATCCGGCGGCAGGGAGATGTCCTGCGGCAAATGCCCGACACGCGCCCCCTTCGCGGTGAAAACCTTGCCGCTGTCTGGCTCGATTTCGCCCAGCATCGTCAAGAGCAAGGTCGATTTGCCCGCGCCGTTCGGTCCGATCAAGGCGATCCGATCACCAGCGTTGATCGACCAAGACAGCTGGCCAAAGACCTGAAGGCCGGCGAAACTGACGCTGATCTTGTCGACGCGCAGGACTTGCATCGCGGGCTTGTCTCCGAACCGAAATTGCAGCCGAGGATAGCACAGGGCAGCGCGGCCGGGCATGGCTGGGCAGCCGGCGCCACCGAAGGGCGAACTTCGTGTATGATTGCGTAAAAGAGAAGCGCGCAAACTCGTGAATGGCAGCCAGCCATGCTCATCGTCGACGCACAGCAGAACATCGCCTTTAACGCGCAGCAGCTGAACCGCGATTACACGCGCTGGGCCTGGCATCAACGCGCCGACGAAGCCGACCCGCGCTTGCCGCCCGCCGCCGCCAGCCTGTATGACAATCTGCTGGGGCGCGTCGGGCTGGTCTTTGGCGGCGTCGCCGTCATCGCCGAGTCGTCGCCGGCGCTCCAGAGCTGGCAGCGCTACAGTTATCGTACGCAAGCGGACGCGCGGCAGCTGGCGATGTGGCAGCTGGATTATTACAGGCGGCTGGCCGACGAGCAGGAACGGGCGCGGCTCGTCCTGAATCAAGGCGATCTGGAGGCAGTGCTCCAAAGCTGGGAAGATCCGGACGATATCGGCGGGCGCCTGCAAGGCATCGTCATCGCGCTCAAGGGCGCCGAGCCCGTCCGCGAGCCGAAAGAACTGGAAGAATGGGTGGAGCTGGGCCTACGCGTCGTGGCGCCGGCCTGGGGCGGTACGCGTTACTGCGCCGCCGCCCCCGACGATGGCGATTTGACCGCCCTCGGCTACGAGTTGCTGGAGGCAATGGCGGACCATGGCTTGCTGCTGGATATCGCGGGCATGCCAGCGCGGGCAGCGGAAAGCGCTCTCGAGCGTTATGAAGGCGAAGTCTTGGCCAGCCACGCCTGCCTGAGCCGCTTTTCCGCGGGCGCGCGTGGCCTCTCCGACTCGCTTGTCCGGCGGCTCGCCGAAAGAGACGGAACGCTGGGCTTGATGGTGTATAATGCCTGCTTGCGGCCGGACTGGCATCCGGGAGACCCCAAGCGGCGCGTCACGGTCGGGCATTGGGCGGAAGCGGTCGATTATGTCTGCCAGCTGACCGGCTCGGCGGCGCATGTCGGCTTGGGCAGCAATATCGACGGCGGCTACCCGTATCGGGCGCTGCCCGTTGAAATCGACGCATCCTGCGATTTGTGGCGGCTGCGCAAGGCCCTGCTGGAGCAGGGTTTCGCCGAGGCCGACGCGGCGGCGATCCTGGCTGGCAATTTCCTCCGCAAATTGCGGCAGACTCTGCCGGAGGACTGAAGAACGATGTGGCGATTCGCGCAAGTGGGCATCGCCTTGGGCGCATTGGGCGCGATGATCTGTTTCATGGGGCTGTTCCCCGGCGTAACCGGCGCGGAGCCGACCGCCGGCATCGGCCTGGTGCAGGTGGCCATGGTGCTCCTCGGTTACGCCCTGCTCATCCTCGGCGCCTTGACATACCTGAAATTCACATTCTTTCTCAATGTGCCTGCGACCCTGCCACAGCAGATCGGCACCCGCCTTGCCCTGACCGGGATGCTCTTCGCCGGCTTGGCTGGCATGGCCGATATCCTGGGTTTCGGCACGCATATCCGCGATGAGCAGGGCCTGCTCTTTTTTGGGCGGCTGCAGATGATTGGCATTCTGGCGAGCTTCGCGCTGTCGTCACTGGGCGTCTTGGTGTATGTGCTGGCGGGCCTGCGGATTGCGCGGCTGGCGCCCGTCGAAGCCCTCAGCGAGAGCATCGCCGGCGTGGACGACACCGGCGAAATCCTGCTGTCGGACCTGCGGGACTTGCCCTGAGCGGCGCTCGCCCGCGCGATTGACCTGACCCGGCTCGCGGCTGTCAAAAGGGACCGCTCTTGCGCCACGCCAAGCCTCGCCTGCTCTATGTGGTGAACATTCCGCGTTTCTTCGTCTCGCATCGGCTGCCGCTGGCGCTGGCGGCGCGCGACGCTGGTTACGAGGCGCATGTGGCGACGGCCGATATTGACCCGGCGTCCATTCGCCAGATCAAGCGTGAGGGCTTTCCTTTCCATGCCCTGCCCCTCAGCCAGCACGGCCTCAACCCGCTGGCGGAGCTGCGGACCCTGGTCGCCCTGGGCCGGCTCTACCGCTCTCTGAGGCCCGATATCCTGCACCATGTCAGCCTCAAGCCGGTCGTCTACGGCGGCATCGCGGCGCGCTTGTGGCATCGGCAGCCCGTCGTCCAGGCGGTGAGCGGACGGGGCTACCTCTTCGTCAGCGACGAGCGCAAGGCGCGGCTGCTCGCCAGATTGAGCCGACCGGCCCTGCGGCTGGCCTTGGCTGGAGCGCGAACGCGAGTCCTTTTCCAGAACCCCGACGACCAGCGCTACTTTGTAGAAAATGGCTTGGTGGAAGCGGGCAAGACCGTCTTGATTCGCGGCTCCGGCGTCGACGCGGCCGTCTTCCATCCCGAGCCAGAAGACAGCGATGCGCTCCCGGTCGTCCTCTTCGCGGGGCGGCTGCTGTGGCAAAAGGGAATCGGCGATTTTGTCGCGGCGGCCAGGCGATTGCGCGGGATGGCGCGTTTCCGCGTCGTTGGCTACGAAGAAGCCACCAGCCCGCTCAATGTCCCGGGCGAGCAGCTCCTGGCCTGGCAAGCCGAGGGCGCGATTGAATGGCTGGGCAAGCGCGACGACATGCCCCGGGTCTACGCCGACAGCCACATCGTCTGCCTGCCATCGAGTTATGGCGAAGGCCTGCCCAAGACCCTGATCGAAGCGGCTGCCTGCGCCCGCGCCTGCGTCGCCAGCGACAGCCCCGGCTGCCGTGAAATCGTCCGGCACGGCCTCAATGGCTTGCTGGCGCCGCCGGGAGATGTCGACGCCTTGTGCCACGCCCTGCGCAGATTGATCGAGAATCCCGAGCTCCGGCGGGCCATGGGCGCCAGGGGACGCGCCATTGCGGTCGAGGAATTCAGCCTGGAGCGGGTCGTGAGCGAAACGCTGGCTTTGTATCGCGAGATGCTGGAGCGCTGAGCGCAAGCCCTCAGGCTGGTCCGGCGTCGAATTCCAGCTTGGCGGCTTGATGGGCGGCGCGGATTGGCGCGGGCAGGCGATACTTGGGCGCGCAAGCCAGGACCAGCGCGACGGCGCTCTCAAGCTCCGCCAAATGCCCGACCGAGACATAAACCGGCTTGACGCGGGTCCGCGTCCGCAGCACGACGCCCAGCCGTTCGCCGCGATACCGCAGGTCGCTGCGCCCGCCTCTGGCCAGCCCCGGTTCCGCATATTCGCCGATGTAATGCCGCTTGCCGCAGCCGACGGTCGGCCGCCCCAGCCACAGACCGAGGTGCGCGGCGATGCCCAGCTTGCGCGGGTGAATCTGCCCCATGCCGTCAAACAAGAAGACGTCGGGCCGCCTGCGCAGCTTGGCTATGGCAGCCAGGGCCACGGGCCCCTCGCGGAAAGCCAGCAGACCCGGCACATAAGGGAAGCGCGTCGCTTCAGCCGCCAGCGCAGTCTCGACGATCTCCAATTGCGGCAGCCGCATGACGACCACCGCCGCCCGCGACCAGCCTCGATTCACGCTGACATCGACGCCGGCCACCGTCTCGATTTCGTCCAGCGCCAGCGGAGAATCGCTGACCAGGCGCGCGGCCAGCTCTCGCTGCAGGTCGGCCGCCGCTTTGGGGCTGAGATCCCACGAGTGCAGGAGGCTGGCTGTCATCGGCGCATCGCCCGGCGGCTGGCAGGAGTTACATTTCGAGGTATTCGCGCAATTCACGCGAGCGGGTCGGATGCCGCAATTTGCGCAAAGCCTTGGCTTCGATCTGGCGGATGCGCTCGCGGGTGACTCCAAAGTAGGCGCCGACTTCTTCCAGGGTGCTCTCGCAGCCGTCAAGCAAGCCAAAGCGCAACTCCAGCACTTGACGCTCGCGTTCGCTCAGCACGCCCAAGGCCGAGCGAATCTGCTCTTTGAGCAGCTGCTTGCCGGCCGCGTCGATCGGCGCGATCATATTCTCGTCGGGGATGAAGTCGCCCAGCTGGCCCGTCTCTTCTTGCCCGACAGGCATGTCCAGGCTCATGGGCTCCTGGCTGACGCGCATGATCTTGCGCACCTTTTGCGTCGCTTTGCGCAAGTTTCGCTGCAAGGCGGGGTCCAGGCTCTTGCCGGCCGATTTCAAGGCTTTGATCTTGTCGCGGTCGCTGTCGCTGAGGATGTCCATTTCCAGCGCGATCTGTTCGGTGATTGGCTCCGCGCCCAGCTGCTGGATCAATTCACGCTGGACCCGCAGCATGCGGTTGATGGTCTCCACCATGTGCACGGGAATGCGGATGGTGCGCGCTTGGTCGGCGATGGCGCGGCTGATGGCTTGACGGATCCACCAAGTGGCGTAAGTGCTGAACTTGTAGCCCTTGACATGGTCGAACTTGTTGACCGCCCGCAGCAGGCCGATATTGCCTTCCTGGATGAGATCGAGAAAGCTGATGCCCCGGCCCATGTAGCGCTTGGCGACGCTCACCACCAAGCGCAGGTTGGCGCGGGTCAAGTCTTCGGTGGCGTTGGCGGCGTGCTGCTCCACCTGCTCCTGCTGCTGTTTCGCCAGGCTGATGGGGTCGATGGTGTCTTCGATCCAGCCGTCGAATTCGGCCAGGGACGGCAGCTCCCGCGCGCGCCGGAAGTAACGCTGCATCTGCATCTGATACTCAAAGGGGAACAAGAAGAGCGCGTGCACGACTTCAAAGAAGATCTGCGCCAGCTTGGTCCAGTCTTCGTCGCGCCCCCAGTTGCCCTGGCCGAGGTACTGGCGCACATAGGACTCGGCGTCGCGGTCCCATTCGTTGACGATCTCTTGCGTTTCCGCCACGGTCTTGAAGAAATCGGGGGCCGCCACATTTCTGCGTTCGGCGGCGCGCTGCAAGGCTTCCCAGTTTTCGCGCAGCCGCTTGTAGGCGAAGCGCTCCACATCAAGGTAATCCGGCTCGCGGGGTTTGGCAGCGCTCGTGTCCAGGCTCATCAGTTCGTCGCGCAGGCTCTCCAGGTGGCGCTCGGCGGCGATCTGCGCGCTCAGCCACATCTCCCGATTGCTGTCCAGCAGCGGGACCTGCCCGATTTCTTTCAGGTACATCCGCACTGGATCGTCGGTGGGGCCGAGGCTGTCGCGCTCGGTCTCGCCGGTGTCGTCCGCGCCCGTCGGGTGATAATCGGTGGTGTCATAGGCTTTGCGAGCGCGCTTTTCGCCGCTTCCGCGCTCGTCATAGCCGAGGTATTCGCGGATTCCGGTTTCGCTTTCGGTCGTCGTCATCTGTCAGGCTCCCATGGCCCGCAAGTCAGCCAGCCGGCGCGGCCGCAAAGAAGCGCGTTTCGCGGCCAACGGCGGCGTTGATGCGCGCTTTCGCCCGCATGGAAAGCAGGATTCGAGCCTGGAGCTCGCCGCGATCCAGCGCCTCCGCCGCGCCCGTTTGCGCTTCTTCCTGCAAGTATTGCATCTCCAGCCGCTCCTTCTCCAGGCGCGCCAAACGCAATTGCAGCGCCCGGCCGATCAGCTCGTCCTGGGGGCTGAGACCGGGCTTGCTGGCATAGCGTTTTCTCTTGACTATATCGTTCAAATCGACTTCAAAGTTGCGATTCACCGATTGCGCCAGAGCCTCCTGCGTTTCCACGAAGAGCGCGTCGTATTCCCGCCGCAGCGCCTCATCGACCGCCTGGCTGAGGTATTCCAGCGGCGGCCTCTCGTGTTGGGCGAGGGACTCCACAAAGCGCGCCATCAAGACGCGGTACGCGGTCTGCGAGAAATCGGCGCTGCCAAACTCGCATAACGGGCCGCGCAGCAGGTCGGCGTCGCCTTCCGCCAGCTCGCTCAGCTTGCGATTGACATCGGCGAGCAAGTTCGGGTTGCCCAGCAGCAGGCTCAGGCAATACGGCTCGATCGCCAGCCGCGCTCGGGGACCGGAGCGAGTCGCGCTTGTCGCGTCGCCGCTTTCCTCGCCGACCAGGTCGTCGGGTGGCGGCGCGTCATACTCGTTTTCCCAGTATTCCGGCGGCAGATCTGCCGGGGCCGCTGGCGGAGTTGCCGGAGCGGCGGGCGCAGGCAGGCTGTTCCCGGCCCAGGCCAGCAAGTCGCGCTCGCTCATGCGCAGCCGGCGCGCCAGTTTCTGCAAATTCTCTTGGCGGTAAAGGCGGTTTTCGGAAGCTGTCAAAATGGGCAGGGTCTGCCGCGCGATTTCTTCCCGCTCCCCCAGGCTGGCGCTTGCGGAGAGAGACCGCGTTTCGAGCTCGATGACAAAATCCGCCACTGACTGGGCGCGTTCCACCAGACCGGGCCAGGCTGCCGGCGTGGCGCGCAGGAAGTCGTCCGGATCCTTGCCCGCCGGGATTTGCAGCACGGCGATATCCACGGAGAGTTTGCCGGCGTAATCTTGAGCCAGGGTTTGGCGCGCGACCTCGAGGCTGCGGCGGGTGGCGTTCTGGCCCGCTTCATCGGCGTCCAGAGCCAGGACGACGCGTTTGGCGTGCCGCGGCGCGATCAGCCGCATTTGCCGCTCGGTCATGGCTGTGCCCATCTGGGCGACCACATTGCGGTAGCCGGCCTGATGCGCCTGGATCACATCCATGTAGCCTTCGACGATCACCGCGCTGCCGCTGTCCCGAATGTCGCGCCGGCCCATGTCAAAGCCGTAGAGCAGGCGATTCTTTTCGAATAGAGGCGAACTTGGCGAGTTGATGTACTTGGCGCTGTCGGCCGGGTCCAGGGCGCGCCCGCCAAAACCGACGACCCGCCCGCGCTCATCGCGAATAGGAAAAATCAGCCGGTTGCGAAAGCGGTCGTAGATCCTGCCCGCGTCGTTGCGCAGCGCCAGGCCCGCCTCAACGATCTCGTCGTCGGCGTAATCCAGGGCGCGCAGGCTGCCCAGCATGAAGTCCCAGCCGGCCGGGGCGAAACCCAGCTGAAAAGTCTCGATGGTCTCTGGCTGCAAGCCGCGCTCTTGCCGCAGATAACGCATGGCGGCGGCGCCGCGCTCCCGCTTGAGCTCGCGCTGATAAAATTCGGCGGCGCTGGCCAGCATGCCCCGCTGCCGGTCGCGCCGGTCGCTGGCGGTTTTCTGCTCTTCGGTCTGCCGCCGCAAGGGGACGCCGGCTTCGTTTGCCAGTTCACGCAGCGCCTCGCGAAAGTCCCAGCCATGGAATTTCTGGGCGAAGGTGAAGATGTCGCCGCCCTCGGCGCAGGCGCCAAAGCAATGCCAGGAGCCGCGTTCGGGGTTGACGATGAAGGAGGGCGTTTTCTCGGCGTGAAACGGGCAAGGCGCCTTGTAGTTGCGGCCCGCTTTTTTCAGCGCCGGCACATGCTTCTGCACATAGGCGACGATATCGAGTCGCGACTTGACCTCATCGGTCACGGACATGCGGCGGACTCTCCATTGCGACTATTCGTCAATTTTACAGGCAGCCTGGGTCGCGCGCAAAAAGGGACCCTGGCGCGGCCTGGCTAGAAGTTCTCCAGCTGGCTGAGATCGGCTCTGCCATTTTGCAGCGCGGCGACCCTTTGCAGCAGAGCGATGCGATTCTGGCGCAGAGCGGGCTCGTCTGCGTGGACCAAGACATGATCGAAGAAATCGTTGACCGCCGCCGCCATGCTTTCGAATGCGCTGAGGAATCCGCCGACATTCGAGGCATCGTTCAGCCGCCTCTCGGCTGAATGAAGCGTGGCATGCAGGCTCCGCTCTTGCGGCAATAGCAGCAAGTCCGCGTTCAGCTCGCAAACCGACTCATTCCGCGTTATTCGGGCGCAGCGGGCGAAGCTGTCCAGCGTGGCTTCCCAATGTCCGCGCCGCGTCCAGTCCGCCAGTTCGACCGCGCCGATCGCCGCGCCGGCCGGGTCCTGGCTTTGCTCCGCCAGCACCGCCTTGACGACATCGCGCGGGGCGGAAGCGCTGTCCAGCAGCCAGATCTCAAGCCGCGCCTCGACGAAATCCAGGGCTTGCCGCTCTTGCGAAGCGTCGACCGCGACTGGCTGGCTGGCCGCGACCCGCCGAATCGCGCTCCGCAAGTCGACTCGCATTCCAGCTCCCGCCAAGATTCGAATGAGGCCAAGAGCCGAGCGCCGCAGACCGAATGGATCGGATGTCGACTTGGGCAGCAGACCGACGGCGATTAACCCGACCAGGCTGTCCAATTTGTCCGCCAAAGCGAGCAGACGCCCCGGCGCGGTCGCTGGAAGGGCGTCATCCGCCCCGGCCGGCAGCCAGTGTTCGCGGATCGCTGTCGCCACGGCCGGCTCGACGCCTTCGCGCAGGGCATACGCCCTTCCCATGATCCCTTGCAGCGAGGTCATCTCGACGACCATGCTGGTGGCCAAATCGGCTTTGGCGAGCCGCGCCGCTTCCCGCGCGACAGCAATATCAGCCGCGTCGAAGCCGAGCAATTGACCCAAGTCTTCGATGGTGGCCGTAACGCGGTCGTTTTTCTGGCGCATGGAGCCGAGCTCAGCCTGGAATGTCAGCGTGTCCAGACGCTCCAGATGCTCGGCCAGCGGCTTTTTGACATCGGCTTCATAGAAAAAGCGCGCGTCCGAAAATCGCGCCAGCAGCACCTGCTCGTTGCCATGTATCACCTTGTCCAGATGCTCGCGGTCGCCGTTGCGCAGGCCGATAAACTGATTGCGCAGACTGCCGTCGGCAGCCTCCACTGCGAAGTATCGCTGGTGTTTGCGCATGACGGTGACCAGCACATCGCGGGGCAGATCCAGAAAGGCCGCGTCAAAGCCGCCCAGAAAAGCGGTTGGCGCCTCGACAAGATTCGTCACTTCGTCGAGCAGCGCCGCGTCCTCAGCCACGCCTCCGCCCGCCTTCGCCGCCAGTTCAGCGACCTGCTTCTCGATAAGCGCGCGTCTCTCTTCAAAATCCAGAACAACGCCTTGCAGCCGCAATGCCGCCTGATGCTCGGCGGCGGACTTGAGCTCAATCTCCGGCGAGCCAAGGGGGCGCAAGCCGCGGGTCGTAGTTCCGCTGGCAACGCCGGCGAACTCAAATGGAATCGCGGCGTCGCCGAAAAGGGCGGCGATCCAGCGCAGGGGCCGCGAGAAGGCGGTTCCGCTGGCGTTCCAGCGCATTGACTTGGCGAAGCGCAAATCGGCGAGGAAAGCGGGCAGGGCTTCCGCCAGGGCTTCGACGGCGGGTCGGCCGGCTTCGCGCACAGTCGCCGTGACATAGCGCCCGCCGTCCACTTCCGCGACCTGCAGATCCGCCACATCGACGCCCTTGCCCCGGGCGAAACCGATAGCGGCGCGGGTTGGCTGTCCGTCGGCGTCGAAGGCGCGGTCGGCTGGCGGTCCCTTGGCGATGAATTCTTCGTCCGCTTGTCGCGGCGACACATTCCGCGCGACGATCACAATTCGACGAGGCGTAGCATGCGCATCCGTTTCTGCGTAGCTCAGGCGCAAGCCATCAAATAAAGCGGGAGCGGCCACCTTCGCCTGAGAGAGCGCGGCGGCGACATCGTCGGCCGGCATCTCCTCGAGGCCAATCTCGATCAAGACATCGGCCGGCTCGCTCGGCGTTTCGGGCATGGCAGCCGGCCTCTGCGCTTCCGGCCCGCCCCACTTGTCCGCCATCTTCAGCAGTGGATGCCCGAGCTGCTCGCGCTGGGCGATGTACTGTCGGGCGATTGTTCGGGTCATTGTCCGCATGCGCCGAAAATAATTTGCCCGTTCGGTGACGCCGATCGCGCCGCGCGTGTCCAGCACATTAAAGAGGTGGCTGCACTTCAGCACATAATCGTAAGCGGCGATCAGGGCGTCGCCCTCCAAAGCGCCGGCGTATTCGCGCTCGTAAGTCTCGAAAACGGCTTTCAGAGCGCTGACATCGGCCAGTTCAAAATAGTAGCGGCAATGCTCGACCTCGTCGCTGAACATGACATCGCCGTATTGCAGGCCATCCATCCAGTCGATCTCCCAGGCCGAATCCACCCCCTGCAGAGCCAGCACGATGCGCTCGACGCCGTAGGTGATTTCCACGCTGACCGGGTCGAGGCTTAGCCCCCCCGCCTGCTGGAAGTAAGTGAACTGGGTGATCTCCTGCCCGTCCAGCCAGACTTCCCAGCCCAGGCCCCAAGCCCCCAGAGCCGGCGATTCCCAGTTGTCCTCGACGAAGCGGATGTCGTGCTCCCGCTGACGGATGCCCAGGGCCTCCAGCGATTCCAGATAGAGCTCCTGCGGGTTGCCGGGATCAGGCTTGAGGATGACCTGGTATTGAAAATATTTTTGCATGCGGTTGGGGTTTTCGCCGAAGCGGCCATCGTCGGGGCGCACCGACGGCTCGACATAGGCGACGCGCCAAGGCTCCGGCCCCAGCACGCGCAAGGCGGTGGCCGGGTTGCCGGTGCCCGCGCCCAGCTGGACATTGTATGGCGCCCAGATCAGGCAGCCCTGCGCCGCCCAGAACTCGTGCAGTTTCAATATCACTTGCTGGAAACTCAGCGGCTCTGCCATCGCGCTCCCCGACCGTTGCTGCTGCGTTGAATAGAAGCCGAATTATACGCGCGAAACCAGGGCGCAACGAGGGCGAGGCGCGCTCATTCGCTGGCCGCCGGGTCGCTGGATTCGGGCGCTTTGACCAAGGCGTCGTGGCGCAGCTCGCGGAAGACATTCACGGTCGTGTCGCGCGCGCTGACATAATAGTCGGCGTCGGAAGACTTCAGCGCGACCTGCCCGTCCTCGATTTCCGCGCCGAATTCCAGGCGATAGCTGGCTTCGCGATATTCAATCTCTGGCTCATCCGCGGCCGCTTCATCGTTTTCTTCGCTGGCCGCTTCCGCGTCGTCCACTGGCGCCTCCGGCTCAACAAGGACGCGGTAGCGCACCTCGACCGTGACTTGCGGTTCAGCCAAGCCATAAGCTTCCAGCGCCTCCAGGCCCAGCGGTTCCATCAGCCGGATGGATGCGGCGTTGCGCAAGATGCCGGGCATGCGCGTGTCCTCGAAGACTTCCCCCTCTTCCAAGCCGGCGTAAAGCCAGGCATCGCCATCGCGGGTGAAGCGGAACTCGCCCATGGCGTTGCGCGCCCTGATCTCCAGCACATCTTCCTGCGGCACATTCACATAATTCGCATCCACCCAGGTGGAAGTCTGGGTCGCCAGCTCCCAGCTGTTGAGCCCGACGCCGAGGTAGACGCTGTCTTCGCCAGCCCGCCGCGCGTAGACCGTGTCCGCGCCGCCACTGCCACCCAGGTAGAGGACGATTTCTAGCTCGCCCGCGCCGACAGTCGCCCGTCGCCGAAAGTCATCGTCTTTCACCTCGAGCCGGGAGAAATTGGCGGGATTGGAAGCGATCAGCCGGCGCGTGTCGAGGCCGAGCAGCTTGCTGAGAATCTCGTCTACTTTCTCGCCCGTTACCGGGAAGGCGTCGGCCCCGGGCAAGACCCAGCCGGCGTCGCCGCGCCCAAAAGCGACCGTATTGTCCAGTTCGTCGGCGATGACTAGACGGTCGATATCCGCAGCCGAAAGGCCCGCCAGCAAAGGCTCGATCGCCCGCGTCGTCGTATTCGCCGAGCCCAACACGGAGACTGCAATCAGCGCCGCCTGCGCCGCCAGCAGGATCGTCAAGGCCAAGTTCACGCGGTTCATCATGCGGCGCCCCCTTCCGCCCGCTCTTTGTTCGACTCCGCGTTCAGCTCGCCATTCCCAGCCTCCAATTCTTGCGGAAGCGGCAATTCCAGCGGCTTTTCCGAGCGGCGCTGGATCTGCCAGAGGACCGCAATCAAGACCAGGCCCAGCAGCGCCACCGCGTAGTTGAGCGCGATCCACGTGTTTTGCGCCTCGTCGCTGACCGGCGGCAAGATGCGGGCGACGCTGCCGCGGCTGCGGATGGAGGCCAGCGAGACGTCTTCGGTGAACCAGTCGATCGCGTTCGCCACCAGCTGCAAATTGCTGAGGAAGCGGTCGCCGCTGAAACTCGCCGATATCTGATACACGGTGTCGTTCACGAATTCGGAGCTGCCCAGGACAATAAGGCGGGTGTGATCGGGCGAGCGCTCGATCAAGCCGATCGGTTGCGCCAGTTCGCCCGTCTCGTCGGCGGCCGCGTCCGCTTCAAATGGCGACGGCTTGTCGATAAAGTGGCTGTTGAAGGCGCCCTCGACAGACACTGCCAGCGGGAACGAAGCCAGGCTCTGCGGCAGCGGGAAGCCGAGCTCGGGATACAGCTCCAGGTCCGGCTGCGGGTTGGCGCGGTCCGTTTCCCAGGAAGCGGCGCTCGAGCGAATCAAGGTGGTTACGCGGGCCTCTTCCAGCAATGCCTCGTCGACGGTCACCGGCGAGGACCAGGTCATCGTCATCAAGGGCAGGCTGTTGACTACGGGGCTCTCCAGATCGAGGCCATCGGGGCGGACATCGATGAAAAATGGATAATCCAGCGCCTGAATCTCGGTGACGACCATGTCGCCCAGGTCGCGCTGCACTTGCATCGGGAAGGGCGCGTTCTGGTAGTCCATGATTACCGTATCGCCGATGCGTATTCCGTAGCTCTCGAGCAGCCCGGCGATGCCGTCTTCGTTCGGGTCCAGCAAAAGCGCGCCAAGATAAGGGTCGACGCCGAGGCGATATTGCCCGGCCAGCGCCAAAGTGGAACCGCCGCGCATGATGTACTGGTCGATGGCGTAGAGCTGTTTCTCGCTCAATCCGTGCGGCGCCAGTAGCAGCAGGGCGTCGACATCGGGCGGGATGGGGCCCTCGTCCAGGCTCAGGCGACGCAGCTCGTAGCTTTCGCGCAGCATGTCTTCCAGGATCAGGTATTGCTGCAAGCTGGGGACGCGCTGCCCGAATTGATCGACCGTTTGCGCGGGCGGCGCCCAATAGCCAATCACTTTGAGGAAACCGGCCGAGGAGCGCTTAAGGGACGATTCGATGGCGCCGCGCAGCTCCGCCCGGCTCAAGTCTCCTGTCGGGTAGATCACCTGGATCTCGTCGCCCGCCTCGATTGCCAGGTGCAGGTAGAAAGTCTCGGCAGCGAAGAAACTGGTGGCGACCGGCTGGATCTGATAGCGCTCAAAGAGCTCCGCTTCGCTGATTTGGGGCGCCGGCGCGGACATGTCGACCAGCGCGAACTCGACCTTGGCCGGGTTGGCGGCGGCGATCTCGTCAATAACCTCCTGCATAGTCGCGGCGACTTCCGTCATCGTCGAGGGCGTCGTCGCGGACGAGACATAGAGCGTCAGCCGGGCCGGCGCGTCCAGGGAAGCGAGCACGGCGTCGAGGCTCTGGAAGCCATAGACGACGCGCTGGATGCCGCTGGTCAGGTCGTATTCCAGGTTGCGGAGCCGCGCTTCGATGCCGAGGGGCGTGTCCACCACCTCGATGACCTCGGAGAAGTTGAGCGCCGCCGTCTGGTCGCCATACGCGATGAGCACATCAAAGTAGACATTCACCAGCGACAGGCCGCCGCGGTCATTGACTTGCAGCGGAGTCGGGCGGATGCCGTGAATCTGGTTCGCCTCGCGTTCCAGCTCCGGGTGGCGCAGCGGGTCGACGAATTCCAGGTCGATCTTGCCATTGGCGGCCAGCTCGTATTCGCGCAGGGTATCGCGGATGCGCGGCACGAGGGGCGCCAGCAGGGGATGGCTGTTTTCGCTGAAGTAACCGCGTATCAGCAGCGGCTCTTGCAGGCTCGCCAGCAAATTCTTGGTGACGGCTGACAGGCTGTATTCGCGGTGTTGGGTCAAGTCCAGCCGGGCGCCGCCAAGGGGGGCGAGCAGCAGGTTGAATGCCAGCAGGTTCAGGCCGACCAATGCCGCGCCGAGGGCGCCGTTCATGCGCTGCGGACGCAGATGCGCGCCTTTGCCCCAGCGCTTGCCATCCACGGACAAGATGTTCAGCCGCAAAAAGAACAGCGTGAGCGAGGCATAATAGACCAGGTCGCGCAGGTCGACGACGCCGCGCTCGATGCTCTCGAAGCGGCTGCCGCTGCCGAATTGACGCAGAATTTCGCCCGCCGCCGAGCCGACGAGGTCGGTGATCACGGGCGAGCCAATCGCCTGGAAAGCGCCGCAGACGACCGCCGTGCCAATGAGCGCGACCAGCTGGTTGTCCGTCCGCGACGAGACGCAGAGGCCGATGGCGATATAACTCGAGGCCAGCAGCAGCGCCGCCAGGTAGCCGCCGATGACGGGTCCCCAATCGAGGTTGCCCAGGGAATGCGCCGTCAAGGGCAGGAAGAGCGTCAAACCGAGCGCCAGCGCCACCAATGTCAGAGCGGAAAGGAACTTGCCCGCCACCAAATGCGACAGGCGCAGCGGCATCGTCAGCAGGACTTGCAAGTTGCCGCTTTCTTCTTCGCGGCTCCATTGGTGCATGGTCAGGGCCGCCACCAGCAAGATCATCAGCAGGGGCATCCACTGGAATAGAGCCCGCGCATCGGCGACGCCGCGGGCGAAAAACGAGTCCACCCAAAAGAAGACGAAAAGCGTCAGCGCCAGAAAAACGCCGACGAAAATGAGCGCCATCGGTGAACCGAAATAGAGCTTGAGCTCTTTGCCGGCGATTGCGAGGGCTTTATTCATGCGCGCCTCCTAAGCCGTCGTCGCCAATTGATTGAAGAAGTTTTCCAGTGACACGGTATCGCGCCGCAGCTCCCGCAAGGACCAGTCGCGCTCGCGGGCGAGGGCATAGATTTTCGGCGTGACATCGGCTTCGCTGACGATGCGCCAGGCCGGGTAGCCGTCGTCTGAACGGGTCGGCTGGGCCTGGCTGATCTCGGGCATGGCTGCCAGCGCGCCCGTTACATCGTCCCGTTCCTCTTGCAGGACCAGAGTGGCTTGGTCGCTGCGGCTGAGCTCCGCCAGGCTTTGGTCGGCTTTTACCTCGCCATTGATGATGATGATGACGCGGTCGCAGATCGCCTCCACCTCGGACAGAATGTGCGACGAGAAGAGGATCGTGCTGCGCCCGGCCAGGGACTTGATCATGGCGCGGATCTCGACGATCTGGGTCGGATCCAGGCCGACGGTCGGCTCGTCGAGGATAAGGAAAGGCGGCTTGTGCAAGATCGCTCCCGCCAGGCCGACGCGCTGCCGCAAGCCCTTGCTCAAGCTGGAGACGGGGCGCGTGAGATACTCGCGCAGGCCCGCGCTGTACAGGGCGTCGGCGAGCATGGGAATCCGCCGCGCCGCCGGCAGGTCGCGCAATTCGGCGATCATGGACAGGTAGCCTTGCACGGAAAGCTCCGGGTACAAGGGGGTGTTTTCCGACAAGTAGCCAATCTTCGCCTGTGCCGCGCGCAGATCCGCCTGGACATCGCGGCCGTCGATCTCGACCGAACCCGCGTCTGGCTGGAGGAATCCGGTGACGATCTTGATCGCGGTTGACTTGCCCGCGCCATTGGGACCAAGCAAGCCGACGATTTCGCCGGGCTGGATCTTGAAGCTCAAGCCGCGCAGTGCCTGGATGCTGCCGTAGCTCTTGGCGATGTCGCGCGCTTCGATCACGAGCGGCCCCCTTTCATCGCTGCCTTCATCCCCGCTGCCGCTTGTCGACGGCCGGACGGCGACGCTGCGCAAAATGATAAATTTCGCGCGGAAAAAATCCAGACGAAAACTATAAACAAAATGTAAAAAGTCTGGCGCTCAATTGGAGAGAATTTGTACTCGAGTCCGCTCCAATACTTCCAGATAGCGCGCCAGGCTGAATTGAGCGCCGCCGGCGTAAAGCGCGTTGACCGTGCCGGCCGCCACGCCGCGCCGCAGCGCCTCCGCCAAATCCGCGCCCGTTTCCAAAGCCTGGACGATTCCCGCGTGCAGGCAGTCGCCGCTGGCAATCGGGTCGACTGGCTGGATCGCTGGCGGCAGAGCCTGGACGACGCGGTCCTCCGCGACCAGCAGCGCCCCCGAAGCGCCCAGCGAAACGACGACGATGCCGATGCCCCGCGCTGCCATTGCCTGCCCGGCGGCGACGATCTCCGCTTGCGTCTCCAGGCTCTGTCCCAAGGCTTCCGCCAGTTCGTCGCGATTGACCTTGATGGCGTAGGGACGCGCCTCGATGGCGGCTTCCAGCGCGGGCCCGCTGCTGTCGACCCAGACGCGAAGTCGCATCGCTTTCAAACGCGCGATCAAATCGGCCGGCGCCGCGGCTGGAGCGCCCAAGGGCAAGCTGCCGCAGAGGCAAATGGCGCGGGCTCCCGTCTCCGCCGCCACGCGAGGGATGTCATCCGCCAGCGCAAGCCAGTCGCCCGCCTCGATGCGCCCCTCTTCGTTGATGACGGTCGAATTGCCCGCGGGCAGGGCGATGATCGAGCAAGTCCGGGTCTCGCCTTCGAACCATGTCCAGCGCGCGCGGAATCCCTCTTCCATCACCAATGCTGCCACCATGCGCCCGGTGTGTCCGCCGAGCAAGCCCATCGCAAGCGGCTCGCCACCCAGCACGCGCAGCGCCCGCGCCACATTCAAGCCCTTGCCGCCCGGCACGGTGATCGACCGCGGTATGCGCGAGATGCGCCCAATGGCGAAATCCGGGACCAGCATCGTGCGGTCCAGGGCCGCATTGGGCGTCACGCAGATGATCGGAGTCTTTTGCATGGTCCTCGTCCAATCGCCTCCGCACCCTCGTCCAGCCCGCAAAGCGACGCTCAGCCGACGCAGCGGCGGCGCGCGCCAGGTCGGCTGTACCCGCCAGGCGCCAGCGGCTAGAATACGGCGCTGCGCAATGCCGCCGGAATCGGGCAATGACAAGAGCCTGTCGCCTGGACTTCACCTACCCCGACGGAAGCCGCCGCAGCCATGTCGTCAGTGGGGATTCTATCACGCTTGGCAGCGTCGCCGGCAACACGATTCTCATCGCGGACGGGGAGCTGGCGCCGCGTCAGCTGCGTTTGGAGCAGCGCGCCGGTCAACTGTATCTGACGAGCCTCGCGCCCGGGACCCTGCTCGACGGGCTGCCGGCGCCAGTCAATGCCGCGACGCCGCTGCAAAACGGGGCCAGAATCCAGGCCGGCGCGCTGGAAATTCTTGTCCGCATGCAAGACGAGAGCGCGACCGTCGCCAGCCCCGCCGTCAGTGAAGCAACCCTGCCCATGGAGACAGGCTTTCGCGCTGCGCTCGATAGGAGCCTGATCCCTGTCTTCCCATTTTCGAGCGCTTGGCTCGAGCTCAAGATCAGCAATCTGGAGGCGGTCCCGGCTCGATTCGCCATTGAAGTCGCCGGCTTGCCGCCTGCCTGGCTTTCGCCCGGCCAAGCCGAACTCAATGTCGCCGCCGAGGACAGCGCGACCCTGGGGATTCAAATTGCGCCGGGTCGAGAGCCGATGTTGCCCGCGGGAGAGTATCCCATGGCCGTCAGCATAATCAGGCTGGACAAAGGCCAGACTCGCTTGCGGCTGGAGGCGGTTGCGCGGCTTGGCGGAATCGCCGGCTTGAGCTTGCGGCTCGACAAAGCCATTTTCCGGCGCGGCGAACGCTTCAGCCTGGAAGCGCGCAACCTGGGCAATCGGGAGCTGCCGCTGAGCTTGGGCGCGCATGATCGGACCGGGCTGCTCGAGATTCAGCTCGAAACGGACCGGGCAACGCTGGCGCCCGGCGAGCTGCGACGCATTCAGGGACGGGCTCGGCCGCGGAATCGGCACTTGTTTGGCGCGCCGCTGACCGTGCCCTTCGCGATTCTGGCTCGGACGCGACGGCAGCAGTTCGCCCTGCCAGCCAAGGTCGCCGTAAAGCCGCGCATAACTGGCGGTCGGCTGCTGGCGACTGCCCTTGTTTTCAGCGTGTTGACGCTGCTGGGTCTGCCGCTCCTGCCAGGGGCCGAGCCCAGCATACAGAGCTTCACGCTCGAGCCGGCGGTCGTCGCCCGCGGGACGCCAGCCCGTCTCACCTGGGCGGCGCGACATGCCGAGCGCTTTGTCATCGAGCTGGATCGCGCCCCGGTAGCCGAGCTGCCCGGCGATGCCGCTGACTTTCGCCTGCCCACAGACAACTTCACGGGTCCAGCCGAGGTCGCGCTGCTCGCGATCGGAGGCGAGCGTCAGGCGCTCGAGACCCGGCCGCTGACGGTGTATCAACCTGTCATCGTTCATCGCTTTGAAGCGGACAAAGCGGTGATGCTGCGGAATGTCGTGGCGGAGCTCGCCGTGCGCTGGGAAGTAGAAGGCGCCATCGCATTAAGCGTCGCCAGCCCGCCCGGTTTTGAGACGCTGAACGAGCCCGGAGCGGCGCCGGCCCTGGGCCTGCTCCAGCTGCGCGGCGCGCCCGGCGAAACTTTCGAAGTCGCGCTCATCGCCGAAGACGAACGCGGAAACAAGACGGAACGCGTGCTGCGCGTCGCCATGCGCGAGCCCGAATGCCTGCCCAGGATCGACGCCCTGCTCTACGCCGGGCCCGACAGGCGCTTTCGGCTCCTGAACGCCGCGGCGCAAACTGTGCCCGCGCTCGTCCATGGCCGGGCTGGCGATGGCAAATGGCTGCTGCTGGAGCTGGCCAGCGGCACGAAAGGCTGGGGCGCCGTCAGCGACTTTGACTGCCCGGGCTTCGCGATTGAGGCCCTGCGGGTCATCGCCGACGCGCCGCAGCCGCAGCCCGAGACGGGATTCCGGCCGCCTGCCCCGATCAGGTCCTTCCGCCCGCGTTAAGCAGCGGCGAAGTGGCGCAAGCTAACAATTGTCAGAGCCGAATCGCTTTCGTATAATCGCGTTTTCGTTTTGGCGAAGCGCGAGGACACCGGACACGCCATGAGCCAGAGACCGCCCGTCTACCCATTCACCGCCATCGTGAGCCAGGACATGATGAAGCTGGCGCTCATCCTGAATGCGATCGACATGAGGATCGGCGGCGTCTTGATCCGCGGCGAGCGAGGCACGGGCAAATCGACGGCGGCGCGGGCCTTGGCCGCCCTGCTGCCACAGATTGATGTAATCGCGGATTCGCCCTTCAACGACGATCCTGTTCGCCGCGAGTCCTGGTCGGATTTCGCCCGCCAGAAATACAGCGATTGCGCCGAAATTCCGGTGGCGCGGCGGCGCATCAAGTTCGTTGACTTGCCCGTCAGCGCGACCGAGGATCGGGTCGTCGGCACCCTCGACATCGAAAAAGCGATCCAGCTGGGCGAGCGGCGCTTCGACACTGGCGTCTTGGCCAACGCCAACCGCGGCATCCTGTATGTGGACGAGATCAACTTGCTGGACGACCACATCGTCGACCTGCTGCTGGACAGCGCCGCCATGGGCGTGAACATCGTCGAGCGCGAGGGCATCAGCTTCAGTCATCCGGCCCGCTTCATTTTGGTGGGCACGATGAACCCGGAAGAAGGCGACCTGCGCCCGCAGCTGCTGGACCGCTTCGCCCTTTCTGTCGATGTAACCGGCATCAAGGACGCCCGCGAGCGCATCGAAATCCTCGAGCGGCACATCGCCTACGAAAATGATCCGCTGGATTTCAAAGCCGAGTGGGAGCCGATCGACCAGAGGCTCTCCGACCGCATCGCCGCCGCCCGCGAGATCATCGACGAGGTGACGCACAGCACGCACGACTTGCGCGTCATCGCCAGCATCACCAGCGATCTGCGCATCGACGGCCATCGCGCGGACCTGGTCATCCTCAAAGCCGCCCGCGCCCACGCCGCCTTTGAAGGCAGAACCGCCATCAACGACCGCGACATCACCCTGGCCATCCGCCTGACCATCCCGCATCGCCTCAAGCGCGGTCCCTTCAACGACGCCCAGGCCGACCTCAACGCCGTCGAAGCGGCAGTGGACGAGAAGCGCCAGGAAATCGGCGAGGGCGAAGAAGAAGGCGAATTTAGCGAAAACAGCGACGAGCAAGCGGCGCAGACTAAAAAAAAAGCGATTCGCTGACAGGTGAAGGCGAGCCCCAGGAGCAAGAGCTGGGGCAGACCGAAGCCGCCCCGCAAGATGTCTTCCCCAGCTCGGACGCGCGCTGGTGGGAGGGCGGGCAGCAGGTCCAGTCGCAAGCCGAATTCGAGACCCGCAAGCTCAATAGCCAGCTCGACCGCATGACCCGCCGGCAGTCCGGGCGCCGCTCGACAACGCGGACCGATCGCAAACGCGGGCGTTATGTGCGGGCCAGGCAAGCTGGCGACAAACCCCGCGACATCGCTTTCGACGCAACCCTGCGCGCGGCCGCCCCGCATCAAGTCGAGCGCGTCGAACAGAAGCGCGAAACCGGCATGGCATACGCCCTGCGCAAGAGCGACCTGCAAGAGAAAGTCCGCGTTCGCAAAGCCGCCAACCTCATCATGTTCACCGTCGACGCCAGCTGGAGCATGGCGGTTTCGGAGCGCATGCAAGCCACCAAAGGCGCCATCATGTCGCTGCTGACCGACGCCTACCAGCGCCGCGACCGGGTCGGCTTGGTCGTCTTCCAGAAAGACCGCGCCTCGCTGGTGCTGCCGCCGACGAACTCGGTCGTGCTGGCAAAAGAGGCGATGGCGGATATTCCCGTGGGCGGCAAGACCCCGCTCTCGGCCGGGCTGCTGCTGACTTACGAGGCGGTCCAGCGCGAGAAGAATCTGAACCCGGACGTCATGCCGCTGATGATCCTGCTCACCGACGGCGCGGGCAATGTGTCTATCAGCGACAGCATCTCGCCCCAGGACGAAGCCCACTCCATCGCGCGCAAGATTCACGAAGCCGACATCCGCACCGTCACCATCAACATGGAGCATGTCGCCTTTGATCAAGGCCTGGCGCAGCGCCTGGCGGACCAGATGGGCGGACCCTGCTACACCCTGGCGCAGATCCGCGCGGAAAACTTGCTGGATACTGTCCGGGCAGAGATGGACAAGATCTAAATGCCCGCCACGCCGAATCTGTATGGGCGATATGCCATATCGTCCACCCGCCACAAAATCGAAGCCGATGCGGTCGACGCCGGGCATGGTACAATTGCCTGAAATGGCTGCCAGAGGACTCCCGCATGAACCGTATCCGCGTCCTTGAACTCGCCGGCGCCCCCTACGACATGGGCCACGCGCACGGCGCCCGTTTCCGCGACGAAATCCGCCATTTCACCGACGAGCGCGTCCGCCTCTGCAGCGCGCCGGACTGGACGGGACGAAGCCTCTCACGCGCAGCCGTCATCGAGCTGGCTGAAGCCTGCGTCGACGAGCACATCGCCTACGCGCCCGAGCTGATGGAAGAGCTGCGGGGCATGGCCGACGCCACCGGGCTCAGCCTGGCCGAGCTGGTCATCAACAACGGATTCACCGACTTCATCGATGTCGTCTACAGCCTGGGCGATGCCCGCGAAAGCGCGGCCGTTCCCGCCTTGGCCGCGGACAACTGCACCGCCTTCCTCGTGCCGAATGAGCGCAGCGCCAGCGCCCAGGCCTGGTTCGGGCAGACCTGGGACATGCACGCCAGCGCGACGCCCTATGTGATTCTCATTCACGGCAAACCGGACAGCGCGCCCGCTTTCCTCACATTCACCGTGACCGGCTGCGTCGGCATGATCGGCATGAACAGCGCCGGCATCTGCGTCGGCGTCAACAATTTGATGGCCAGCGACGGCCAAATCGGCGTCACCTGGACCTTCGTCGCGCGCAAGATCCTGGCGCAGGAGAATATCGAAGACGCCCTGGCCTGCCTGACCGGCGCGAGGCTGGCGGGCGCGCACAATTATATGCTGCTGGACAAACACGGCGTCGGCTACGAGGTCGAGGCGATGTCGACGCGGCAGGGCATCCGCCCGCTGGCGAACGCGAGCATCGCCCATACCAACCATTGCCTGATCCAGCAGAACCTGGACCTCGCCCGGGAGCGCGCGCCGGAGTCGCGGATTGGCTCCGAAAATCGCCTGCGCCGCGCCGATGAGCTGCTGGCGAAAGACAATATCGACATCGACGACTTGATGGCGCTGACCCGCGACGAGGTGGCGATCTGCACGCGCCCGCAGCCGCCGACGCATGTCGAAAGCTGCGGCGCCGCCATCATGCGCCCGGCCAGCGGCGAGTTCTGGTCGGTCTGGGGCATCCCCGCCGACAACGAATACGAGCGATTCGTAATCTAAAGCGAAGGGGCCTACCGTCGGATCGCCCCTGCCGTCGCGTCTTCGTCATTGGTCAATTTGTACGAAATCGCTGGACGCGCTTCCTACACAGTGTATTATGAAGGTACATGAAGGAAGGGAGAGCGCCATGATTATCGGCATCCCGAAAGAAATCAAGCAAGACGAGCATCGCGTTTCTCTGCCGCCATTGGCTGTCCGCGAATTCGCCAAGCGCGGCCATCGCGTCTTGGTCGAGGCCGGGGCGGGCGCTGGCAGCGGCTTCTGCGACGCCGAATACGCCGGGGCGGGCGCGCGGCTCCTCGAATCCGCCATCCAGCTCTGGGAGCGCGCGGACCTCGTCATCAAAGTTAAAGAGCCGCAGGTAAGCGAGTACGGCTTGCTGCGCCCGGATCTGATCCTCTTCACTTATCTGCACCTGGCTGCCGACGAAGAACTGGCGCTGGCGATGCTGGAGAGCGGCGTCAGCGGCGTCGCCTACGAGACCGTGGAAGACGAGCGCGGAAGGCTGCCCCTGCTGGAGCCGATGAGCGAAGTCGCCGGGCGCATGGCGGCCCAGGTCGTCTCGCATTATCTGGAACGGCAGGAAGGCGGGCGCGGCCTGCTGCTGGGCGGCGTGCCGGGCGTCGCCCCGGCCCATGTCGTCATTCTGGGCGCGGGCACGGTCGGCGCGAACGCCGCGAAGATCGCGCTTGGCATGGGCGCGCGGGTCACCTTGCTGGATATCAACCTGGAGCGGCTGCGTCAGCTGGAAGACGCGCTCAGCGGCAACCTGACCCTGCTCTATTCCAACAGCGGCACGATCGCCCATTCAATCGAATCCGCCGACGCCCTCATCGGCTCGGTCTTGATCGCGGGGGACCGCGCGCCGATGCTCGTCAGCCGCGAGATGCTGCGATCCATGCCGGCCGGCAGCGTCATCGTTGATGTCGCCGTCGATCAAGGCGGCTGCATCGAGACCACCCGTCCCACCACGCACAGCGACCCGACCTTCGTCATCGACGGCGTCTTGCATTATGGCGTCGCCAATATGCCGGGCGCCGTGCCGCGCACCTCCAGCCAGGCCCTCGCCAACGCCACCTTGCCTTACGCGCTGAAGATCGCCGATCGCGGACTGCGCGACTCCCTCTTCAGCGATCCCGGCTTGGCGCGCGGCCTGAACACCGTTGGCGGCCGCTGCGCCAACCCGGCTGTGGCCCAGGCTTTGAGCCTGGAGCACTGCCCACCGGAGCTGGCACTGGCAATAGATGACCCCGGCCAGGGTCTCTTGCTGCCCGCCTGAGCGATGACGCGCGCGGCGGCGTATCCCGGCTTAAGAGAGCTTCCGCGCGCCCAACTCCGCCTGTTTGCGATTCGGGTCTTCTGCTACATTTGCGCGGTCGCCGCCAATTGAATCCGCGCCAAACGAGCCGCCCATGCCCTCCGCCAGGAAGCGCGCCGCCGTCATCGCTGGCATGGCTGTCAGCGCCATTTTCTTGTATCTGGCTCTTCGCGGCTTGCGGCCCGAGCAGCTCTGGGAGAGTCTCGACACGCTGAACGCGCCGACCCTGCTGCTGGCGATGCTGGTGTACGCAGCGGCTGTGATCGTGATTTCGCTGCGCTGGCAATTTTTGCTGCGGGCGGTGAAGCGCGTGCCCCTGCGCGGTTTGACGCCCCTGGTCTTCATCGGCTACATGGGCAACAACCTCTACCCGTTTCGGGCCGGCGACGCCCTGCGCGTGCTTTTGCTGCGCCGCGAACAGAATGTGCCCTTGCTGCGCTCCACCACCATCGTCGCCCTGGAGCGCGTCTTCGACGGCTGCGTCATGCTCAGCTTCGTCTTGCTCGGCTTGCTCCGGCTCAATATCGAATCCAGCGAGCTGGACGCGATCCTGGCTTTCACCGCTCCGCTCTTCGCCCTGGCGCTGGCGGTCGCATTCGCGATTGCGCTGAAACCCGGTCTCCTGCGCGCGCTGCTGTCTCTGGCGCAGAAGCCGCTGCCAAATCCGCTTGGCCGGCGCCTTGGCGATTTCGGCGACGAAGTGAGCGCCGGCCTGGAAAGCCTGCGCAGCCCAAGCGACCTCCTTGGCGCGGTGGTCAGCTCCTACGCGACCTGGAGCATTGAAGCGCTGACTTACTGGATAGTCATGGACGCCTTTGGCTTGCAGCTGCCCTATGCGGCGGCGATGCTGCTGGTGGGCGCGGTCAACCTGGCGGGCCTGATACCGGCGTCGCCGGGCCAAATCGGAGTCAGTGAATTCGTCGTCATCACGATCTTGACCGGGCTGGGCATCGCCACGCCCGACGCCACCGCCTACGCCATCGTCGTGCACTTGAGCTACTGGCTGCCCATCACCATCGGCGGCTTCTTGCTGCTGCTGAAACGGGGCCTGGGCTGGGCGGATATCCGCCGCGCCAGCGAGCTCGACGGCGCGCCCGGCTAGACATCGATGGCGGTGTCGAAATGCTTGATGAGCGGCTGAAGCTCAATCCAGAGCGCTTCCGGAATCTCGACTTGCGCCGCAGCCAGGCACTCTTCGGCTTCTCGCGGGGTGCGGGCGCCCGGGACGGTGGAGGCGAGGGTCGTCCCGCGCGTCGTCCATTGCAAGGCCACCGCGATCATCGGCACGGCGTAGCGCGCGCACAGGTCCATAATTTGGCTGACATGATTCAGGCAGTCGCGCCCGAAAACGCGGTTGAGGTAGAGCGTATTTTCCAGCGGACCCGTGACCAGCAGGCCCCGCTCCAGGGGCGTCGCGCCGACCAGGCCGGTGTCGTGCTTTTGCGCTTCGGCGAAGATCTCGCGGTCGGCGATCTGGTTGATCAAGCTCCAGGAATCGGCGATGACGGCGGCGTCGAATTCACCGCTGCGGATGAGTTCCAGGTTGGTTGGCGGATTGTTGGATGCCGTGCCGACATGCTTGATCAGGCCGCGCTTCTGCAAATGTCGCAGCGCGCCCAAGGCGCCGCTGTCCGAGAGCAGAGTCTCCAGCGGCTGGCCCATGGCGTCGTGAATGTAGACGATGTCCAGGCTATCCAGGCCGAGGCGTTCCAGGCTCGCGTCGACGCTGCGCAAGATGCCGTCGAAGCTGTAATCATAGCCGTCGTGCGTCCGGCCGGCTTTGGTGGTGACGCTGACGCGGGCTTTCGCTGCCGGGCGCTGCCGCAGAGCTTCGCCAATCATCGTCTCGCTCATGCTCCGCCCATAGAGCGCCGCCGTATCGAAAAAGTCGCAGCCCGCGTCAATCGCCGCGACCACGGTGGCGACGCCCAGCTCACGGTCGAGGCGCCGCTCTTCTTCGTCGACTTCAATTGCAGTGTCGTTCTGGGTGGGCACACCGATGAATGCCGTGCCAATGCCGACGATCGGCGTCCGCATTTCGGTTCGGCCGAGGCGCTTCCTGCGCATTAAATCCGTCCTTCGTCCAGTTGCCGCGCCGGCTCGTACTCGGCGCTGATCTGTTCGTCCGTCTTGCCAAAGCGCCGCCGGCGATTGCCGTATTCCAGCAGCGCGTCGTAAAAGGCTTGCCGGTCAAAATCCGGCCAATAAGTCTCGGTCGTGTAGATTTCGCTGTAAGCGCCTTGCCAGATCAAGAAATTGCTCAAGCGGAATTCCCCGCTCGTGCGGATGATGAGGTCCGGGTCGGGCAGGTCGCTGGTATAAATGAAGTCGCTTATCGTGTCTTGGCTGATGTCTTCCGGCGCGATCCCGGCGCGGACGATTCGCTGCACCGCTCGCACGATCTCGTCGCGCCCGCCATAGTTGAACGCGACATTCAGAATCAGCCGCTGGTTGTGGCGCGTGAATTCGCAGGCGTCGCGCACTTTCCGCGCCAGCCGCCGCTCAATGCCATCCAGCTCGCCGATGTGGCGGATCTGGACGCCCTCGTCGTGCAGCTCGGCAAGTTCACGGTCGATCACCATCTCCAGGATGCGCATCAGCAGCATGACTTCCCGCCGCGGGCGCGACCAGTTCTCGGTGGAGAAAGCGTAAATCGTCAGGACGCCGACGCCGAATTCCACCGCCGCGCGGATGATGCGCCGCAAGTTCTCCGTGCCTTGCCGGTGGCCCGCCGAGCGTGGCAAGCCGCGCTGCTTCGCCCAGCGCCCGTTGCCATCCATGATGATAGCGACATGCCGCGGCGGCCTCTCCAGCGGCCCCGGCGCCAGCTGCCTTCGCCTGGTCTCGGTGGTGAATAGAGTCATCGTCTCTTCCCGCGCTGGTCTCGCCCGGCGGCGCCTGGTCCTTTGTACACCGCGCCTGGTCCGCTTCCTTAAGGGCGGCGCTTCGCCAAAGCGGCTAGACCGCCATGATGTCTTTCTCTTTGTCCGCGCCCAATTCGCCGATCCGCGCGATGTGCTTGTCCGTCAGCTTCTGCACCTCGGCCTCGCCGCGCTTGCGATCGTCTTCGGAGATGAGTTTCTCTTTCTCGAAGTCTTGCAAATCGCTGTTGGCGGAGCGCCGGATGTTGCGGATGGCGACCCGCGTGTCTTCCATGCGCCGGTTCAGGAATTTGACCAGCTCCAGGCGGCGTTCACGGGTCAGCGCTGGCATGTTGAGGCGGATGTTCTCGCCATCGACATTCGGGTTGACGCCGATGTCGGACTTGAGTATTGCCCGCTCGATATTTCTAATCGCGGATTTGTCGTAGGGGCGGATGAGGATCTGCATCGCCTCGGGCGTGGAGACGCTGGCCAGCTGGCGCAGCTCCGTATCCTGCCCGTAGTATTCGACCGTCATGCGATCGACCAAGGCGGTGCTGGCTCGCCCGCTCCGCATCTGGCTGAGCTCGTCGCGAAAAACCGACAAGGTCGATTTCATTTTGCCGCTTGCTTCTTCCAAGATCTCGTCGATCATGTCGCGCTTCCTGTCCTCGTCTTCTGGCCTATCGACCCGTCCGCGTCCATCAAGGGCGCGATCAGGCAGGCCGTTGACGCCCGCCACCAAAGAACATTATTATATCGCCATTTGTCAAGGGGCGCAGGCGCAATGCGCGGCGGTCTTGCCGGCCGGCCCATGCCCGGCGATGACGGCATACAGAATCGATCCCCCGGGCGGAGGCGCATGAAACCGGCGAGAGCTTTCCTGGGCGGCGCGATCGACACCCTTCCGATGATGGCTGGGGCGGCCCCCTTCGGCATCATCTTTGGCGCCTTGGCGGTCAGCGGGGAGCGCGCTTTGAGCCCGGAGGCGGCGGCCGGCATGTCGCTGATCGTCTTCGCCGGCTCCGCCCAATTCGTCGGCCTGGGCATGCAGGCACAGGGAATCGCGCTGCCCTTCATCGTTTTCACCACTTTCGTCGTCAACCTGCGCCACGCCTTGTACGCCGCTTCGCTCGCGCCTTTCTTGCGGCATCTCGGGCAACGGTGGCTGCTGCCGATGGGCTTCTGGCTCACCGACGAAACTTACGCCGTCGCCATCCGCCGCTTTCAGCAAGACGAACCGTCCCGCGACGACATCGGCTGGAGGCGCTGGCATTATCTCGGCTCCGCCCTGCCCTTTTATCTGAATTGGCAGATCTGCACCGTCATCGGCATCTTCGCCGGTCGGCAGTTGGGCGACGCCGCCAGCTGGGGCCTGGATTTCGCCATGACCGTCACCTCCATCGGCATCGTCGCGCCCCTGGTCAAAAGCCGCCCCAGGCTCGCCTGCGCGCTGGTCGCCGCCGCCGCGTCGCTCGCCACCAGCCCACCGCCCAACCGCCTGGGTTAGATGATTGGAGGGCTGGCTGGCATCGCCGCGGTCCTCCTGACGGAACTCGCCAAGCGCAAGTGAAGCGCCTTAGCCTGCGAGCGCCGGCAGCCAGGAAGCATAAGCGCCGCCAGTGGCCGTGATCTGCCGCGCTGGACCGCCAGCCGCCGCCAGCAAGAAAAGCTGGTCGCCGCCCTCAACCGTGGAAGTTGCGACGATGAATTTGCCATCGAGGCTGTAGCTGCCGGCCCAGACCCGGCCCGGCTCGCTGAAATGGAGGCGCCGCTCCTCGCCCGCCAGATTCATGCTGGCCAAGACCTGCGCGCCGCCAACGCTGGTCACATAAAGAATGCGCCTGCCATCGGGGCTGAATGTTGGCGAGGCGTCGCGGACTTCATTCGCCGTCAGCAAGGTCGACGCGCCCGCTTCCAAATCGAGCAGGCGAATCTCCCAGGCGCTGCCATCGCGGACGATCGGGCCAGCCGTGAAGACCAGGAAGCGACCGTCGGGGCTGTAGCGTGCATGGCTGTTTCGCCAGCCGTCAGCGTAGAGCGCCCGCTCATCCGCGCCGTTTGGACGAATCTGGCGCAGGTCGAATGTTTGGTCGCCGCGGGCGTCGCTCGAATAGACGATCCAGTCCCCGGCCGGCGACCAAGCAGGCAGCCGGTCCCAGACCGCGTTGCGCGTCAGCTGGCGCAGTTGCCCGCCAAAGCGATCGGCCAGGAAAATCTCGAAGTCGCCATCGAGATTGGCTTGAAAGGCGATCCATCTGCCATCCGGCGAGGGCATCGGGTAAGTGCTGCTGCCGCCGCCGGCATTGAAGCGCCGCGTCGCCCCGCTGACCAAATCCATAATCGCGATGTCAAATTGAGGAGCGTCCGCGTCGGAGTCAAGGCGCTTCGTGAAATAGAGCAATTCGCCCCGGGCCTCGGCCAGCGCGCCACTGAGCGGGATTCGCTCGCGCAAGCCCACCGGCTGGAAGCCCGTCGCGGTGGCGCTCGGCCTGGCGGACCGCTGATTTGCAGCCGCCGTGAAGGATGCGTCAGCCGCCGCGCTCATGCTCGTCAGGGTCAGTTGAAGCGGATTTTCCCGGCGCGTCTCCTGCAGACTGGTTGGCGAAGCGTCGATGCGAGGCTCCGCTGTCGCCGTCCCGGCCAAGTCTGGCGCGGTCGCCGTCATAGGCGCAAGGCTGTCGTCGGGCGAAAGCAAGCTCAAGAACGGCAGCGCCAAAATCAGCAGGAGAGCCAGGAGCGCGCAGCCCAACCCGCCTCCGGCTGCCATGCCGAGCCACAGGCCCGGTCGCCGCCGGTTCGCCACCGACTCTTGCGAAATCGCGCGGACGGGCAATGGATCCGCCGGCGGCCGGAACTCGGGCCTATGCGCCAAGCCAACCCGGTTCGGATTCTCCCGGTCATTCGGGCTACGGGGCGCGTCAATCGCCGCGCGCAAAGCCGCCGCCAGCTCGCCCGCCCTTTGATAGCGCGCTTCCGGGCGCTTGTTCAGGGAGCGCATGATCACCGATTCGACGGCGCCAGGCAGCTCCGGCGCGAATTGCCGGGGCGACGGCGGCGCCCGCGTCACATGCATGACGGCGACGCTGAGAGGCGCGTCGCTCTCGAAGGGGCGTCGGCCGGCGACCATTTCGTAGAGCAGCAGGCCGAGGGCGTAGACATCGCTGCGCCCGTCCAGCGCGTCGCCCTGGGCTTGCTCCGGCGACATGTACCCGGGCGTGCCGATGACGCCCTCGGTGGTGAGGCCGCCGCCCTCGCTCAAGATGCGCGCGATGCCAAAATCGCTGATGAATGCGCCGCCGGCGTCGTCCAGCAAGATGTTGCTCGGCTTCAGATCGCGATGCAGGACGCCTTTTCGGTGGGCGTAATCCAGCGCCCTTGCCACCTGCTCGACGATGCTCAGGGCGCGCGGCAGCGGCAGCCTGCTCTCCGCCAACAGCGCTTCCACCGACCCGGCCGGCATGTAGCGCATGGCGAGGTAGGGCTGGTCTTCATGTTTGCCGTAGTCGTAGACGGGCACGATGTTGCGATGTTCCAGGCGGGCGACGATGCGGGCTTCGCGCTCAAAACGCGCCAGGTAGGCTTCATCGTCCAGGAAAGCCCGGGGCAGAAACTTCAGCGCTGCATGGCGGTTCATCGAGCGCTGGCGAGCCAGATAGACGCGAGCCATGCCGCCCTGCCCGATTTGGCGCAGAATCTCGTAACCGTTGACTGTCTTGCCGATGAGCTCTTCCGCCATTGCGCCAGCCGCCTTGTTCCGCGCTGATTATAAGCCAGTTCCAAGCCAATCCCGCAAGAGCGCCGCGCCGGGCGCCGCCGCCTTTCCCTTGTTCAAAGCGCACAAAGCGGCCAATTGCGAGCGTGGCAAACTTGACAGAATGCGCCGACTGTCGGACAATAAACGGGCAAGAAGCAAGCTGCCCCCGGAGGCGCGCGCCATGCGGGAGCGTCTCGTCGCCGACTCCTCAAGAACCACCGAATTGCGCAAACGGCTGATCACCGCGAGCGTGCTGACGCCCTTGGCCGTGCTGGTGTCGTTCATCGGCGGCTGGCTCTTCCTCGTCTTCGTCGTGTCATTCATGTGCATCGGCATGCTCGAATTCTATTACATGGAGAAAGACACGCGGATGCAGGGAAGCTCGCTCACGGGCATCCCGACGGGCGTCGCCATCGCCCTCGGCTTCTTCTTCCAGCAAGACTGGCTGTGGCAGCTGGCGCTGATTCTGGGCGCGCTGCTGACGATGATATTGGAGTTTTCGCGGCAGCCGCGGCAGCCTGCCCAAGCCCTGGCGCAGGTCGGCACGACTCTCTGCGGCCTCATCTACATTGCCTTTCCGGCCGCTTTCCTGCTCGCCCTGCGCAATGTGCCGCAAGAAGGCTTGGTCTGGCTCTTTGTCGTGTACGCCATTACCTGGGGCACGGACAGCTTCGCCTATGTCTTTGGCAAGGTCTTCGGCAGGACCAAGCTGGCGCCGCTGATTTCGCCCAACAAGACGGTCGAGGGCGCGATCGGCGGCATCCTGGGCGCCTGGATCCCGGCCTTCACCATTTTGCTCGTTACCGGCATGTTCCAGCCCCTGCTCATCCCGATGGTGGTGGTGGGTCCCCTGCTGGCGGTAAGCGGCGATCTCTTCGAATCCGCCCTGAAACGCTTCTTCCGCGTCAAGGACAGTTATGTCGCCGGCTTCAATGTATTCCCCGGGCACGGCGGCGTCCTGGACCGCGTCGACGCCTTGGTCTGGGTGGCCAGCTGGGTCTTCCTCTACCTCTACGCGGTCGGCATCTTGTAGCGGCCCGCGGCTCTCGCTCGCCACCGAGGACTCAATGTTCAGCTAGTCCCATTGCGGCCGCTCGGGATTTCGTCATCGCGCCCGTTTGTCGCGTCGGTGGAGAATGCCCGGCGGCATATCGCGGCTTTGTGCCCGCGTCAAGACTGCGCTATACTAAGCGCGAACGACGCGTCACGCTGAAACGCGCCCCTCTGGCGCGCCGCTGTAGAAGGGATTTGGCGCAATGCCCAAATTTGAAACCCAGGTGCTGATCAACCGCCCGGTCTTCCAGGTCTTTCGATATGTGGCCGATTTCAACAACGATGTGCACTGGCGCAATGTGCGGGGCGTCGGCATCACCAGCGGCGATCCCATCCGCGCTGGCACCATGATCGCGATGACGCGGCGCATCGCCGGGCGCAACGGCTTCGTCAACAGCGATGTCACGGACTTCGAGCGGAACAAGAAGATCGAGCTCAAGGGCTCTTACTGGGGTTTTCCATTCATCGCCACCATCACCTTCGACCATCGCGGGCAGCAGACGAATGTGCGCGAGACCCTCGATATCCGCACGCGCTGGTTTTTCTGGTTCGGCGTCTTCTTCAACTTGACGCTGAAGGGCCTGCTGCGGCGCGAGTGGGAGGGGCTCAAGCAATTGCTCGACGGACACGGCGACCGCAAATCCGCCGGCGCTCCCCAGCAGATTCCCACGCAGCCTCCGTCTTGAGCTTGGCGGCAAAGGCTTCCCCGCCTTCATCCGCGATGCCGAGCCCGCCGGAGAACCGCCTACCGGGCAGCCGACGCCGCGCCGCAGCGAAATGAGCGCGAGCGAGGATGAAGCACTCGGCCCTGCCAATCAGCGAGACGGCGACCGCGCGTTACTCCAAAAAACGGCGACGCACGAGCCTGAGTCGCCAGTCGCTAGACGAAACCGACCTTGTCTTTGTCGTCTTCGTGGTCGACGATGTCCGCGCCGATGCCGATCGCGAGAGCGTATTGCGCGATGAGGTGCTGCGTGCTGAAGTGCTGCATCAGATTGAAGAAGTAGTAGGTGATGAGGGTCAGGGTGACGCTGGCGATGAGCGCGGCCTGACTGCCCGCCAGCAGCATGTCCGCCACTTGCCGCACGAAACCAAAGATGAAGGACAGCAGGATCAAATAGAGCAGCAGCTTCGCGCCGGAGCGCCAATTCTGACGCGCCAGGCCGATATTGCGGCGCACTTGCCAGGAAGCGCGATGGTCGCCCTCCGCCGCGAAACGCGCCATGCCGACGAAGTAAGCCCAGCCCATGACGCAGATGGCGGCGACGAAGCACAGGAAAGCCGGTATCAGGATCAAGCTGCCGAGCGCGCCGATGCCGCCCAGGATGCCGCCGAGCATCACCAGCCCGACGCTCAGCAAGATGAAAAGACACCAATACGCCAGGCTGGAGACGAAGAGCGCCGCGCCGTCTTTCAGGTTGCGCGTGAAGTCAATCGCCGGCATCGCCTCGTCGCGGAACATGACCGAGCGCACGACTTCGACGCTGTAGCCCGATAGCCAGAAGCCGGACAAGATCGCCACCAGCAGCAAGCCAGCCACGCCCAGCAACGCGCCGCCTCCCATTGGTCCAAGGGGCTCCGTCTGCGCCTCCAGGTGCTCAAAGCCATAAAACTGTCCCAAGAGCGCCGACCAGTCATGCGCATTGAGCACCAGGGCGATGAATACGGCGAATGCTATCGTCAGAGCCAGCACGATGCTCAAGACTTTCGCCAAGTTTTGAAACGGGTACAGGATTGCCTCTGAAAAACTCATCGTCGCCTCTCTTGCCGGTTAATCCGCGGACATGCCTATTCTACCACATACGCGCCCGCTTTACTTTTCGTCGCTGTCAATGTCGTCCAGCAGAGCCTCGATCTGTTCCGTGATGTTGCTTGGCAGGCCGACGCCCAAGGCCTCGCGCAGTTCTTGCTCGATGCGATAGACGACATCGGCGTTGACATCTTCCTGGCTGATCTCCCAGGCCTGCAAGCGGGCCAGCAGCCACTCCGCAACTACGACCGTCATGACTTCGCGCGCCGCCCAGCAATAATCCACATAACTGGAGTAGCGCTCTTCCTGCGCGTCTTCCATTCGATCGCGGAAGCCGCGCTTCTCTCGCTTGATCCAGCCTTCAATGATGCTGAAATCCGGTTTGAACATGCGGCTTCCTTTCCACAGCCATCGGAAGAACCTGTCAAATATGTTCATCGCGCGCTCCAATTCGCCGCCGATGCGGGCCCCTAGCCCGTTTCATCCAGCCGGTCGTGGGCGGGCGGCGGCGTCGGCGAAAGGGCGGCGATCTCGGCATGCCAGTCGGCGGTCATCGCCACATCCAGCGCCGCCAGCGACGCCTCCAGCTGGTCGAGGTTGCGCGCGCCGATGATGGGCGCCGTCACTGCTGGATGCGCCATCACCCAGGCCACCGCCAAAGTGGCGGGGTCGACGCCGCGCTCGCGGGCGTGACTGGCGAAATCGCTGGCGGTCTGACGGTAGTCGTCGCGGTCGTAGCGTTTGACATACATCTGGTTGACCAAGAATCTGCCCTCGGCTGGCTGGTCCGCCGCGGCGTATTTGCCCGTCAGCATACCGCCGCCCAACGGACTGTAGGGGATGACGCCGATGCGCTCCGCCGCCGCCATCGGCAGGATCTCGACTTCCGCCTGGCGCTTGACCAGATTGTACATCGGCTGCAGGCACTCGATGCGCGCCAGCCCTTGGTCGCGGGCGATGCCCTGGGCTTTCATCACCTGCCAGGCCGCCCAGTTGCTCACGGCCGGGTAGAGGATCTTGCCCGCGCGAACCAGATCGTCCAGGGCCCGCAGCGATTCCTCAATCGGCGTATCGGCGTCGTAATGGTGCAGGAAATAGACATCAATGCGGTCGGTCTTCAGGCGGCGCAGGCTGTCTTCGACGGCGATTTGAATGTGCCGGCGCGACGCCCCGCCCGCGTTGACATCCGCCCCCGTCCGCGAAACCGCCTTGCTCGTCAGCACGATATCGTCGCGGCAATCGGCGATCAAGCCGCCAAGGATCTCCTCGGAGCGGCCGCCGGCGTAAGTGTTGGCGCAGTCGAAGAAGTTGATGCCGCGCTCGCGACAGCGGTGAAACATCCGCGCCGACTCTGCTTCGTCGGCGATATCACCGAAGGACATCGTGCCAAAACACAGGGGCGAGACCTTCACGCCCGCGCGACCCAGATTGCGGTATTCCATTGCTCGTCCTTTCCGATTCTGTTTTGCCGCTTGCCTGAGGCCCTCGGCCTCAGTCGTCGGCGGCCAGCCGCCCTTGCGCCACCATCTCGACCGTGCCGCCGACCCGCACGACGATCTCGCCCGCCTCCAGCGCCGCCTCCAGATGCAGCAGCGAGGGCCGCCCGATCTGGTAGCCTTGCTCGCTGCGGAGCCTGAGCCGCTGACCGCCGAAGTAGCCATATTTGAGCATATAGGCGGCGATGCAGCCGTTGGCGCTGCCGGTGGCCGGGTCTTCTGGCGCGCCATAAATGTCATCCAGCACGCGCACGTGAATGTCGTTCTCCGGGTGCAGCGTCTCCGTGCAGAAAATCGCCGGGGCGATTGCGTCGTGCGCGCCCAGGATCGCTCGCAGACGGTCCAGGTTGACCCGCGCCCGCCGAGCCGCATCCAGCGATGCCAGGGGCGCTAGCACGAAAGCCATGCCGGTCGACACTTCCTGAATTGGGAAGCGCGGGTCGATATCGTCTTCGCTGATGTTCAGGATTGTCGCCAGATCGGCCGGCGAAAAGCGCGCGCCAAAGACCGGCGGATTCTGCCGCATCCAGAGCACGCCGTCAGCGCCAAACTCGACCGGGATCTGCCCCACCGGCAAGTTCAGCAGCAGCCGCTCCACTGGCCGGCCGATAATTTCGCGCTGGATAACAAAAGCCGTGCCCAAGACGGGATGGCCCGCGAAATCCACCTCGACCTCCGGCATGAAGATGCGCATGTCGTAGCCGCCGTTGCGCGGAGTCGTGGAGGTGACGAAGGTCGTCTCCGAGAAGTTGATCTCCTTCGCCAGCTTCTGCATGAGCGGGGCGGGCGGATCGCCCAGGTAGACAGCCAGCTGGTTGCCGGTGTACCTGGCGCCGATGGTGAAGACATCTACGATGAAAAACTCCAGCATTTTACCTATCCATTTCGCGTTCAAGCGTCATCGCGCGACAAGCGAGCGTAATTGCGAGGCTTGCGCTGTCGCAGCAGCGGGAAAAGCCGCCGGTATTCGTCGCGCAGGCTCGCTTCCAGGCTGGCGCAGATCACTTCGTCGCGCTCTCGGCCAGCGGATGCCAGGACTCGCCCAAGGGGATCGCAGATGAAGCTGCTGCCATAGAATGTCACGGCATTCTCCTGGCCGACGCGGTTGCAAGCGGCGACGAAGACTCCATTGGCGACAGCGTGCCCGCGCATCACCGTCCGCCAGGCTTCAGCCGAATCGAATTCTGGCGCTTCCGGCTCGGTGCCAATCGCTGTCGGATAGACGATGAGCTCCGCGCCTTCCAGAGCGTAGATCCGCGCCAGCTCCGGGAACCACTGATCATAGCAGGTCGGCGCAGCCAGCATGACCGCGCCCAGGTCATGGACCGGGAACTGATCGCCACCTTCGAAAAAGTCGGTTTCATGATACCCCGCCCCGCTGGGGATGTGCATTTTGCGCGTCCAATGGCGCAACCGCCCGTCGGCGTCGTGAATCGTGGCCGTGTCCCAGCGCGCGCCGGTCTCGTCGCGTTCGAAGAGGCTGCCCAAAAGCGCGACGCCGTGCCTGGCCGCCAGCTCGCCAAAGAATTCGTCGGACGGTCCGCCTGTGAGCGGCTCCGCCCAGCGCAAACCTGCTTGGTCGCGAGTCCCGGGGAAGTAGGGCAAGATGCTGAATTCGGGCAGGCAAATCAGATCCGCGCCCAGCCCGGCCGCCTCCGCCACCAGCCCGCGATACAAGTCCTTGGTCGATTCTTGGTCGCCGGTCCAGTGACCCTGAACCAGCGCGATACGCAGGTCTCGCACGCTCTCACCCGCTTTCGATGATTTCAGTTGCGGCGCGCTGACCGCTGGAATACGCGCCATGGACCGTCGCCGTCATGTGATGCGGCGCGCTGGCTTCGCCCGCCCAGTATAGCGGCGGCGTCGGCTCCGCCAGCTTGGCGCGGGCGTCGAAATGCCCGGGCAGGCAGACGCTGTAACCGCCAAGCGCAAATTCGTCCGCCGGCCAATTCACCCACATCGCCTTCTCGGGGCGCAAGCCAGGCTGGCCGAGCTCGCGGCGCAGGGTCTCCATACCTTTTTGCAGCGCGCTTTTCTCGCCGAGCGCCAGCATCTCGCGGGCGTAATCGCCGGTGACAAAGGCGGTCCAGACCGTCGCGCCGCTCGGCCGCCCCAGCGATGGCGACCACCACATAGGCGGGTTGCCCCTGGCGTAGATCGCGCCGATGGCCGGGTCCAATATCGGCTTGCTAAAGCGGTAGACCAGCTTCATCACCGGTCCCATCTTCAAGCCGCGAAGCGCCTCGATTTTGCGCGCGGGCAAGGTCGGCGAGAATCGCACAGAGCGGGCCTGCAAGACGCCCAGGGGAAGCGTAATCACCGCCGCGTCAGCCTGGAGAGTTTCGCCGCTGGTCGTCTTCACGGTCGCTCCGGCGCGCCAGCCGATTTCGCTTACGGCGCGATTCAAGCGAATGTCCCGCCCGCGCGCCAATGCCTCGTAATACGAATCGTAGCCATCCAGGATGCGATAATCGCTGTGATCGTCGGCGCCGTCGCTGTCTTTGAAGAGCTGGGCGTGGGCTTTTCCATTGAGGTAGCGCATGGCCTCGCCCTCGGCGTTGGCGAAGGAGCGCTGGACATAACGCAGCTGCGACTCGCTGAAGCCGATGCGCCGCAAATACGCGCCCAGGTCTTCGTCATCGCGGGCTTCTGGGACATCGCCCAGCTCCCAGGAGCGTGTCAGATCCAGCTCCGCGGAAACTGCCCGCGCCGCGCCCATGGTCAGCCAGGCGCCGTCTTCAGTGCGGATCATGGAGTCGTTCAGCTTGTTCCAGCGCCAGGTCTCCAAGCCCAGCCGCCGCACCCATTCCCAGGTGTTGACCTCGGGCGATTTGCCGTGAATCAGCTCCGCGCCAAATTCGACCGGGATATTGGCGAAGTCGCGGTTGGTCCAGGCGCGCCCGCCAACGCGATCGCGGGCTTCCAGCACGATCGCCTCGATGCCCGCCTCTTGCAGATGACAAGCCGCCGAGAGCCCTGCCATGCCCGCGCCGATGACGATGACTTTCATTTCGTCCCGTCCGCTTCGTATTCGGGATTCTCCCATACCAGCAAGACGCCGGCGTCGCCCGCTTCGTATTCATCGCAGTAGTCCCGCACCACCCGCAACGGACGGAAGCCGCGATTCAGCTGCATCGTGACTGTCGGATCTTTCAGCTCGCCGGCGATGACTCGCTCGCCATATTCAGCGACATCCATTCGGTTTGCCCGCTCGCGGTAGCCCATCAGCATGCCGACCAGGTACACGCCGCGCAGATTCAAGGCTTGGGCCAAGGCGAAACGAGCGATATGAAAATGCGTGCCGATGCCGTGCCCGCGATAACTCGGATCCACCGCCATCTCCACGCCGTAAATCCAGTCGCCTTCGGGCTCGTGCGCGCTTAAGGTCATGTCGCCGATAGCTTCGCGCCAGGGCAAGACCGGCGCCGTCGGCGGGCGCGTCGCGCGCATGTTGACCGCCATGCCGACGCAAAAGCCCGCGCCAGGACCGCCGGTGCGCTGCGCCGCGAACTGGCCCGCCGGGAAGCGCTTGATCTGCGCCTCGATCTGCTCCTCCGTGAAACAGTCGTCGCAGTCGTCGTCACCGTGGACTCCGTAAGCGGCGCGCAGGGTGCTGGAGACGCTGCTGGCATGAAAGGGCTGGGTGTTAAAGATCGAGATTCCGCCGAGCTCAAAGATCACTTTCCGCTCGTCATAGTCTTGGAGCCACCAGGCGTCGGGGCTGAAATGCAGGACTCGGTTGCCGTCTTCATCCGTCGTCCAGTACGGCTCGTAGGGGTCTTCCTGCCCGCTCGCCGCAGCCGCCTCAACCAGAAGCTGCCGCTGGATTCCGGGCCACTCGTAATTCAGCGCCTCGCGCAGCTTGTCTTGGTCTGACTGGCTCAGTGGCACAGGCGCGCCCTCCATCCGAATGTTCGCCTTCGCCAACGCGATGCGATACGATTCATACAGTGAGTATAACAGGTCCATCATGCGGGAGCAGAGCGAAAACATGCCCGGATGGCTGCGGCGCGGACGAGAAAACGGCTCGCTCCTGGCATTGCCGACGGTGGTCTGGCTGCTGGTCTTTTTTGTGGCGCCGCTGGTCATCGTGCTGGTGATCAGTTTCATGTCGCGGGGAAGAGGCGGCGTGGCCGAAATGCCTTTCACGCTGGGGCATTATCAACGCGCGCTGGGCGTGTTCTCGATCATTTTGTGGCGCTCGATTGGCCTGGCGGCGCTCACGACGGTCATCTGCCTGCTGGTCGGGTATCCGCTCGCCTTTTTCATCAGCACGCGGCGACGGCGTCTGGCGCAGCAGGCGGCGCTCTTCCTGGTCATCTTGCCCTTCTGGACGAATTTCCTCATCCGCACCTACGCCTGGCGCATCTTGCTGGGCGAAGAAGGCACGATTAACGGACTCCTGCTCGGCCTGGGGCTCGTCAGCGAGCCGCTGAAAATGCTGAACACGCAATTCGCCGTGCTGGTCGGCCTGGTTTACGGTTTCCTGCCATTCATGGTCTTGCCCATTTTCGCCTCGGTCGAGCGCTTCAACTTCCGATATGTGGACGCGGCGCAGGATCTGGGCGCGAACGACTTTCGGACATTTCTGCGGGTCGTCTTGCCCTTGACGATGCCGGGCGTGCTGGCGGGCTGCGCGCTGGTCTTCATCCCGTCGGTGGGCGCCTTCGTCACGCCGGATCTGCTGGGCGGCACGAAGGGTCTGATGATCGGCAATCTCATCAACAACCAGTTCGGCGGCTCGGGCAACATGCCCCTCGGCTCGGCCTTGTCCGTCGTGATGATGGCGGTGGTCATGCTCTCGCTGTTGGTCTATGTCTTCGCCAATCGGCGCGACCAGGGGGACTGAGCGTGACGGCGCGGGGGACCCTGGTCAACGAAAGCGCGATGCGGCGCAACCGCGTCGTCCGCCGGCTGGGCAGGCTCGGGCTTTGGCTCAATCCAGCCTGCGCCTACTTTTTTCTTTGGGCGCCGATACTGATCCTCGTGCTGTTTTCTTTCAACCAGAGCAAATCGGTGGCCTCGTTCACCGGCTTCAGCCTGAAGTGGTACGGCAATATCCTGAACAATGTGATGGGGGCGGAGCGCGCCTTTTCGACCGAGATCATGCTGGACGCCTTCCGCAACAGCCTTTTCGTCGGCTCGGTCGCCACCGCGATCGCGACGGTCCTCGGCACGATGATCGCCCTGGCGATGGCGCGGGGCAAGTTCCCGGGCAAGCGCTGGCTCGATGGACTGCTGTTTCTGCCGGTGGTCATCCCGGAGATCACCCAGGCGATTTCGCTGGCGATCTTCTTCAAAGTGGCGTTCGACTGGCTGGCGCTCATCAGCGGCGAGCGCATCCTGCCCGGCTTTCACACCATCATCATGGCGCATGTCACTTTCAACATCTCGTATGTCGCCATCGTGGCGCGGGCGCGGCTGGCGGATATGGACCCGCAGCTGGAAGAAGCGGCCAAGGACCTGGGCGCCAACCCCTGGCGGACTTTCTGGCGAGTCACTTTCCCGCTGATCTTGCCCGGGGTCGTCGCCGGCGCGCTGCTCGCGTTCACGCTCTCGCTGGACGATTTTGTCATCACCTTCTTCACCTCCGGCGTCGGCACGAGCACCCTGCCCGTCTTCGTCTATGGCTTGCTGAAGCTCACGGTCACGCCCGAGGTGAACGCCATCTCGACAATCATGATGGTCTTGAGTACGCTACTCATCGGCATTTCGCTGGCAATGCAGGGGCGGAGCGCCCCCCGCGCATGATTCGCATACGCAATACAGGAGGAGAGACTCATGAAAAGATTAGCGCTATTGACTTGCTTGCTGCTGCTCGTGGCGGCGCCGGCGCTGGCGGACGACATGGAGCGCGAGCCCTGGACCTGCCCCGAAGGCTATGACGGGCAGACCCTGAGCATCTTCAATTGGTCGACTTACATCGCCGAGGACACCGTGCCCAACTTTGAGGCGGCTTGCGGCGTCACTGTCAATTACGACATCTACGAGAGCAACGAAGCCATGCTGGCGCGCATCCGCCAGGGCAACCCCGGCTACGACATCGTCGTGCCCAGCGGCGGCGCCGTCCAGCGCATGGCGGAAGAGGGCCTGCTCGTCCCCCTGGACATGGACATGATCCCGAATGTCGCCAACCTGATCCCGGATCTGCTGGGCGCGGCTTATGACCCGGAGAACATGTACTCGCTGCCCTATCAGTGGGGCACGGTCGGCGTCGGCTACAGCACCGAGGTTTTCCCCGACGGCATCAGCTCTTGGGAGCAGGTCTGGGCGCACGACGGTCCGGTCGCCTGGCTGGATGACCGGCAGACCATGCTTGGCATCGCCCATCTCTTCCTGGGCAACGACCCCAACACCACCGACGCCGTCGAAATCAACGCGGCTCGCGACTATCTGCTGGAGCGCGGCGGCAATGTCGTGACGGTCGCGGCGGACGATGGCCAGGTCTTGCTGGAGCGCGGCGATGTCGATATCGCGGTGGAGTACAACGGCGACATCCTGCAGATTTCCTGGGACTGCGAATGCGATGATTACGCCTACGCCATCCCGGACGAAGGCAGCAATGTCTGGATCGACAACCTGTCCATCCCGGTCGACGCGCCCAACCCGGAACTGGCGATGGTCTTCATCGACTACATCCTGGACGCCAAGGTCGGCGCCGATTTGACGAACTACATCTGGTACGCCTCGCCGAACCAGGCGTCGATCGAATCCGGTTTCATCGACGAGGAGATCCTCAACGATCCCGCCATCTTCCCGCCAGCCGAGCAAGTGGCGAAACTCTTCGCCATCATCGATGTCGGCGCGGAAGCCGAGGAGCTCATCAACAACGCCTGGGACGAGCTGCTGATCTTCCTGGGCCAATAGCCGAAAAACGGCGGACTCTGTATGGGCGACTCGGCGAGTCGCCCTCGCAACAGAACCTGTAGACTCAGGGCCGATGCCGGGGCCCACGCGCCATGCGTTGCTGGTCGCCACAGGCGGAAAACTGGGTGAACGACGAATGGCGTGCGTTTTGCTCCCCTCCCTGACGCTTCGGATGCCCGCCATAGAGATGGCGGGAAGGGGCCGGGGGCGGGGTTGATGACGCGCAATGAAAACAGGGGCGATATACCCCATCGTCCGCGCCAAGGCAATGTGTACGGGAAGGCCGGTGGCTGGCCCTCCAAGCAGAAGCGCCGCGACGATTTGGCTAATCTGCCCTGATCAGGATAGCAATGTCCAGCTTCGACGTCGAACTCATCGATATCGTCAAGGACTTCGAATCCGGCGGGAGTCGCGTCCGAGCTGTCGACCGGGTCAGCGTCCAGGTCGAAGACGGCGAGTTCTTCGCGCTGCTCGGTCCCAGCGGCTGCGGCAAGACGACGACCCTGCGCCTCATCGCCGGCTTCGAACAGCCCAGCAGCGGGCGCGTCCTCATCCGCGGCCGGGCAATGGAGGGCATCCCGGCTTATCACCGTCCGGTCAACACCGTCTTCCAGGATTACGCCCTTTTCCCGCATTTGACGGTCGAGCAGAATGTCATGTTCGGCTTGCAGATGGAGGGCGTGGAAAAGCGAGAAGCGCGGAAGCGAGCGGGCGAAGCGCTGGACCTGGTTCGGCTGCCCGGCGTCGGCTCGCGGAAGCCGCATCAGCTCTCCGGCGGGCAGCAGCAGCGCGTCGCCTTGGCCAGAGCGCTGGTCAAGCAGCCAGCCGTCCTGCTGCTGGACGAGCCCCTGGGCGCGCTCGACCTGAAGCTGCGCCAGAACATGCAGGTGGAGCTCAAGGCTTTGCAGCGCGATGTCGGCATCACCTTCATTTATGTCACGCACGACCAGGAAGAAGCCATCACCATGGCGGATCGCATCGCCGTGATGAACGACGGGCTGCTGCTGCAAGTCGGTTCGCCGAAAGAAATCTATGAGCGCCCGCGGACGCGCTTCGTCGCCGACTTCATTGGCGAGACGAACTTCCTGCCCGGCAAGCTGCTGCGGCGGCTGCCCGACGGCAGGGGCGAAGTCCGGCTGGCAACCGGCGACATCGTCGCGGCTGCCGTCTCGCAAGAATTGCAGTCCAGCGGCGATGTCATCCTGGCCATCCGCCCCGAGCGCGTTCGCATTGAGCCCGCCGGTGACTCCGCAGCCTTGGACGACGGCGAAACGCGGCTGGAAGGCGTCCTGGTCGAGAGCCAGTACATCGGCACGGACACCCGCTTGACGGCGCGCGTCGGCGAGCGCCTGGAGCTGGTCTCGCGGCGGCAGAACACGGAGCGCGGCGAGAATGCTGCCTTCGCGCCCGGCCAGCCCGTCCGCGTCAGCTGGCATCAGTCCAGCGCGACGATTCTGGATTCCTCATCGCCCGCACACACGATATTCCAAGCGGGCCGCAGGGGCGATACTTGTCTCGCCCGCGCCCCAATCCCAATCCCGCCAGAAACGAATCTGTAGGGGCGAATTGGTAAGTCGCCCGCACACACGCTCATGAATTGCTGCGCAAGGCCCCAACACGCCCATTCTGCGCTATGATTGAGGCGTCAGCGTAGAGCGAGACGCCGCCATGGACTCCCATGCCAAGCCCGTCGACGCCGCCACCGGTTTTGAGGTGACCGCCGAGTTTGAGCGCTTCAACCAGAAATACGACATCTTCAACCGCGCCGTCTGGGACGACAGCGTCCGTTCCGAGCGCTCGCGCAAGTTCTTCGAATCCTATTTCACCGACCTGGCGCAATTCCGCGAGGTCGAAGGCTTCCAGCAGCGTGATTACGCCCTGCGCAACGCCGCCTGGTACATCGCCGATTTCACCGCCGACCTGCTCGAAGAATCTGGCGACCGCAAAGAGGGCTTCCTCGATGCCTACACCATGTTCCGCGAAGGCGCGACCCGCAAGAGCCTTGCCAGCCCCGAGACGCACACGGCCGAGCTGAAGCGGGCCGGGCTCTTCCTGGGCGCGGACGCCATCGGCATCTGCGATTACGACGAGCGCTGGGTCTACAGCCACAATTACAGCCGCCAGCATCTCGCGGAGAAAGCGCTGGAGCTGCCGGCCGACCTGAGTCACGCGGTGGTCATCGTGAACGAAATGGATCGCAAGACCATCGAGACCGTGCCATCGGCGCTGAGCGGGGCAGCCACGGGCCAGGGCTACAGCCGCGACATTATCGCCGTCTTGTCGCTGGCGCAGTACATCCGCAATCTGGGCTACCGCGCCATCGCCAGCCTCAACGACACCGCCCTCTCGATACCGCTGGCGGTGCAAGCCGGCCTGGGGCAATACGGGCGGCACGGCTTGCTGATCACGCCCGAGTTCGGTCCCCGCGCGCGCATCGCCAAGATCTTCACCGATCTGCCCCTGGTCGCCGACAAGCCCATCGACTTCGGCGTCAACGAAACTTGCGAAATCTGCCGCCGCTGCAGCGAGGGCTGCCCGGTCAAAGCCATCCCTTTCGACGCGCCCAGCTTCGAGCGGCACGACGGCGTCTCCCACCTCAAGGGCGTCCGCAAATGGACGATTAACGCCAAGAAGTGCTTCCAGTTCTGGGCGAATCAAGGCACGGACTGCTCGATTTGCATTCGCGTCTGCCCCTACAACCGCGACTTGTCGAAGCGCTTCAACCGGCTGCTGCGCTGGATGCTGGGCAATCGCTGGCGGCGCGCCGCGCTCTGGCTGGACGCCAAGCTCAATTTTGGCGGGCGCAAAACGGCTGGCTGGTGGTGGCGCGCCCAAGCGCGACGCCGATGAAAGTCAAGCCGGGCGTCTTGCTCGATGCCGCCATGCCGTGGGCGCTGGCGATCGGCTGGACCGCGCTGCTCTGCGTCTTGCTGCTGCAGCCGGAGCAGGACCCGCTCATTCCCACCGGCCTGCCCTCGGGGCCCAACACGCCCGCGCGCGAGCTGGCATTTACGCTGCTGCACCTCTTCGCCTTCGGGCTGACCTGCGCGCTCTGGTTTGGAGCTTTGCGCCAGCGATTCGCGTTCCAGCCAAGCATCGCGATGGCCTTGGGCATCGCCGTCGTCATCGGCTGCTTGACGGAGGCTTTGCAGAGCCTGGCGCCAGATCGCTATCCCTCCTGGGGCGACTTGCTGGCGAATTGGGCCGGCGCCCGGCTGGCCTCGCAGCTGATCCGCGTGAGACGCGAAAGACGGTCGCGGCGCGCTCCGTGACTTTCGCGGACTCGCTGTACAATGAAACGATCAGTCAATCACTAGAGAATTGCGCCTGCCATGAAACGCCGTCTCCGCTTTTTCATCGCATTGCTGGTCTTGAACTGTTTGGTTTCGCTGGGCGCGGCGCAATCACCCGGCGGGCATGCCTACAGCCTGCGCCAGGGCGATTTGTGGCGCTACGATTTCACCGGCGAGTCCGCCAGCCAGCTGACCGAATGGGGCTACAATGGCGGTCCGATTCTTTCGCCAGACGGCGGGAAGATCGCCTACCTGTCGACGGCGCCGGAGTTCGTGGCGCGCTTCCAGGCCGGCGCGGCGACGCAGACGAGCGGCACGGCGCCAGCCAACATCTGGGTGATGCGCCGCGCGAATGAGAGCTTCCAGCTTGTCGCCGGGCAAACGGGCGCGGGCGAAACGCGGCGCTCGCTGCCATCTTGGTCGCCCGACGGCCTGGAGCTGGCCTGGCTCCAGCTCGACGCCGGGCAGCCGGTCAGCCAGGCGACGTTGCGCATTCACGATTTCGCCACCGACGCGGCTTATGACTTGGCCAGCGCGGTCGATCTCGGCTTTCAAGAGAGCAACATTCGCTTGCCGAGTTTGCGTTGGGGCGGCGGCGGCATCGCGCTTCTGCATTACGCCTTTCCAGCCGGCGAATCCACTCCGCGCCTGGCAATCGAATTCTACGATCCCGCGACCAGCGGCATGCGACGATACGATCTGGGATTGCTGCCCGACCGCAGCAACACCGTCCGCGACTTTGAATGGGTCAATCACCAGGGGCGCAGCTTGATGGCGCTGCAGATTCAGAATTATTGGGAGCTGCTCGATCCGCAGACGGGCGCGCGCTCTCGCCTGGCGCAGCCGCCCCGGCTGAAGAATCGGCAGCTTCAAGGCGGCATGGAGCTGATCCCGCTGTCCGTCGCCAGCGCCCGCTTTGGCTGGGAGATTCACTGGGCGGCGGAAGTCGGCGGGCAGCGCTACGATACCGGCTACAAGAGCGCCCGCGTCAACCGCAACGACCGTCCAGCGCTTTCACATGACGGCGCGACGATGGCCTGGCAAGACAGCGACCGCGTCAGCATCTGGCAGCGAGGCACGCCAGCCGGCGATCGCCCGGTCCTCAGCGGCGGGCTCGCTTTCCCAATCCCGCCACCAAGCAGCCTGGTCTGGGCGCCAACGGAGTGGGTGACGACCGGCGCGACCGGCGCCCCGCAAACTGCGCCCGCGCAGCCGCCAGCCGCGAGCTGTCCCTTGCCGCCCTTGCTGAGCGCGGGAGAACTCGCCATCGTCAGCCCGGGCCTCGCCAATCGCGTTCGCAGCGGTCCCTCGGTCAACGCGGATGCAGTGGGCAGACTGCAGGCGGGCGAAGTCGCCGTCGTCGAACAAGGTCCCGTCTGCGCCGACGGCTATCATTGGTACAGCGTTCGCAACCCGAGTATCGCTGGCTGGACAGCCGAAGGCGGCGCCGGCGAATACTGGCTGCTGTATCACAAGCGCTGCCCCGGCAGCCCGCCGACGCGCCTGACGACGAGCATGCGCGCCACGGTGGCTGAAGGCAGAACGCGCGGCATCCGCAGCGGACCCAGCGAGGACAGCACCGCCGTCGTCACCGTGGTGGCTGCGGGCGAAGCATTCCTCATCGCCGGCAAACCGGAATGCGACGCAGCCGGCATCCGCTGGTTCCCCGTGCGACAAGACGCGCAGAGCGGCTGGATCGCGGAGGGCCAGGGCGACGAATACTGGATTGAGCCGGTCGCGCCTTAGCCGGAGTGATAGAGCGGATTCTCCCAGACAATCAAGGTCGCCCAATTGTCGGAGGCGGCATCCTCAATATACTCCTCCAGCAGGCCGCGAACGCGAAAACCTCGGCCCAGCTGAAAGGACAGCGTGCTGTCGTAGAGCGCGCCCGCCACCACCCGCTCCACATAGGCTTGCGGAGATAGTTCGCTCTTGCTGGCGGCGTAATCGGGGATCAGGCCGCCAGCGACTATGCCGCGCCGGTTCAGCCGCTGGACGATTTGCTTGCGCGCTTCATAAAGCCGCGAGCCGACGCCGCGCCGCCGAAACTGGGGATGCACGCTGATGTCGCCGCCGTAATACCACTGGCCCGCGGGATTGTGGTGACTGTAGTAGCCGCCGTCGATGATCTCCTGAAAGCGGTGCTGGGGCGCGTCGAAGTCAAAGTCGATCATGAAACCGGAGCCCAGGCCAATGACCCGCCCGCCAGCGAGCGCGACAAAGTTGCCTTCCGGGAACAGTTTACAGTGATTGAGAAAGTGCTCGGCGCGCATCAACTCCGCCGCCGCCAGGGTGGGGAAGCAGTCCCGCTGCAGCTGTTCCAGGGCGCTCGCGTGGCCGGCTTGAATGGTCTCGATTCGAATGTCCGGGCTGTCCATGCGCGCTCGCTTCCGCCAGTGTCGATATTTTAGTCTGGCGCGGGTTCGCCGGTCAATTGCCATAGCGGCTGCGCGACGACTGTGGCATAAATGGACTGCAATGGACATAGAGATTTCTCCGCTCCTGTTCTAGGATGAATGACGAGGGAAGCGAAAACAAGCGAGGTTGGGAAGATGACGAGCAACGGCAACCAGCGGAACGGCAGCGAAAAAGGCGGCGACCGGGTCAAGCGGGGCCTGGCGCAGATGCTCAAGGGCGGCGTGATCATGGATGTGGTCACGCCCGAACAAGCGCGCATCGCCGAAGACGCGGGCGCCTGCGCGGTGATGGCGCTGGAGCGCGTGCCGGCCGACATTCGCGCGCATGGCGGCGTCGCCCGCATGAGCGACCCCGACATGATCGAGGGCATCATCGAGGCGGTCTCCATCCCCGTCATGGCGAAGGCGCGCATCGGCCACTTTGTCGAGGCGCAGATCCTGGAGGCGCTCGGCGTCGACTACATCGACGAAAGCGAAGTGCTGACGCCGGCCGACGAAGCGCACCACATCAACAAGTGGAAGTTCACCGTGCCCTTCGTCTGTGGCTGCCGCAACCTGGGCGAAGCGCTGCGCCGCGTCAACGAGGGCGCGGCCATGATGCGCACCAAGGGCGAAGCCGGCACCGGCGATGTCGTCGAAGCCGTGCGCCACGCCCGCGCCGTCACGGGCGAGATCCGCCAAATCAGCTGCATGGACGAAGACGAGCTCTACAGCTACGCCAAAGATATCCGCGCGCCCTACGACCTGGTCAAAGAGACGGCGCAGCTGGGCAGGCTGCCGGTGGTCAACTTCGCGGCCGGCGGGGTGGCCACGCCAGCGGACGCCGCCTTGATGATGCAGCTGGGCGTCGACGGCGTCTTCGTCGGCAGCGGCATCTTCAAAAGCGGCGAGCCAGCCAAGCGCGCCAAAGCCATCGTCCAGGCGGTGACGCATTTCAACGACCCCAAGATCCTGGCCGAAGTCAGCCGCGACCTGGGCGAGGCGATGGTTGGCATCAATGTCACGCCCGACGAGGTCATTCTGGGCAAGCGCGGCTGGTAAGGAGCGTCATCGTGCGACCGTCGCATGTAAACGAGCTGGAAACGCCCAGCGTCCTCATCGATCTCGATCGCATGGAGCGCAATATCGCAGCCATGCAGGCCCGCTGCGACGCTCTCGGCATCCAGTTTCGCCCGCACATCAAGACTCACAAGATCCCCGCGATCGCCCGGATGCAGCTCGAGGCCGGCGCTACCGGCATCGCTTGCCAGAAAGTGAGTGAAGCCGAGGTCTTCGCGGCGGCAGGCTTCCGCGATATTCAGATTCCCTACAACATCGTCGGCGAGCGCAAGACGCGGCGGCTGGCGGAAATGGCGAAGCGGGCCGATGTCAGCGTCACCATCGACAGCCAGGCAGTGCTGGACGGCATCGCGGCGGCGGCGCAAGAATCGGGCGCGACAATCAGCGTGCTGGTCGAGCTCGTGTCCTTGAATCAGCGCACCGGCACGACGCCCGAACAAGCCCTGTCCCTGGCGCGGCAAATCGACGCGGCGGAAAACCTGCGCTTCGCCGGTTTGATGGTGTACCCCTCCGACGCAGCCATTCGCCCCCGGCTACAAGCGGCGCTCGCCTTGCTGGAGGAAGATGGAATCGCCGTCGAGACTGTCAGTGGCGGCGGCAGCGGCGCCATCCGCGATTCGCATTTGCTGCCGGAGCTGACTGAAATGCGGGTCGGCACTTATCTATTCTGGGATTGGAGCAGCGTCAACGCGGGTTACGCGAGCTTCGAGAACTGCGCGATGCGGGTGCGCGCGACGGCGGTCAGCGCCAACGAGCCCAGCCGCGTCATCCTCGACGCCGGCAGCAAGACCCTGAACGCGGAGACGATCGACGGCTTGTACGGCTACATCGAAGAATATCCGGCCGCCCGCCTGCGCCAGGTCAACGAAGAGCACGGCTATGTCGATTTTCGCGCCTGCGACTCCATGCCGGCGGTGGGCGATGTCGTGCATGTCATCCCGGTTCACACTTGCGTGGTGACGAATCTGCACAACCAGCTCTACGGCGTCCGCGGCGAGCGCATCGAGCAAGTCTGGGATGTGGCTGCCCGCGGCCTCGTTTGGTGAGAGGCGCCATGCTCATCGTCGACGCCCACCTCGACCTCGCCTGGAACGCCCTGCAGTGGGATCGCGATCTGCGCGAATCCGTCTACACGATTCGGGCGAAAGAAGTCCGCGTCCCGGGCAAGGGGCGAGCGCAGAACACGGTGGCGCTGCCGGAGATGCGGCGCGGGCGCATCGCCCTCAGCTTTGTCACCATGCTGGCGCGCTCGACCGGGCAGACCGCGGCAAGCCTGGATTATGGATCGCAAGCCCAAGCCTACGGCGCGGCCATGGGGCAGCTGGCATATTACCGCGCCCTGGAGCTGGATGGGCTGGTTCGCGTCATCGGCGACAGCCAGGGACTCCGCCAGCATATCGCTGAATGGGAGCGCTGGGAAAACGACGGCGCCGACCCCGCGGATACGCCGCCCCTGGGTTTCGTGCTCAGCATGGAAGGCGCCGACCCCATCCGCGAACCGGGCCAGCTTGAACAATGGCGCGAGGGGGGCCTGCGCTTGCTGGGGCCGACGCATTACGGGCGCGGGCGCTACGCCGGCGGCACTGGCACGGAGCTCGGCTTGAGCGATCGGGGCGAAGCCTTGCTGCGGGAGATGCGGCGAATCGGCATATTGCTGGATATGACGCACTTCAGCGACGAGGCATTTTGGGCGGCGGCGCGGATTTACGACGGTCCCCTGCTCGCCAGCCACAACAACTGCCGCGCGCTTGTGCCGCATCAGCGCCAATTCAGCGACGCCCAGCTGCGGCTCATCATTGAACGCGGCGGAGTCATTGGCGCCGCTTTTGACATCTGGATGCTGCAGCCGGGCTTCATGAAAGGCGGCAGCAACGCGGCAGTGGTCATGGACGCGGTCGTCGATCACATCGACCATGTCTGCCAGCTGGCGGGCAACAGCCAGCACGCCGCCATCGGCACGGACCTGGACGGCGGCTTCGGGCGCGAGCAATCACCCCGCGACCTGGACAGCATCGCCGATCTGCAGCAGCTGCCGGGCAAACTGGCTGCCCGCGGTTACGCCGAGGACGACATCCAGAACATCATGCAGCGCAACTGGCTGCGCTTCCTGGGCGAGGCCTGGGGCGACTAAAGCGCGCCATCCAGCATGGCGTCGAGCTCGGCGCTGGCATTCCGCAGCACATCGCGCAGAGCGAAATCGCCCCCATGCGGGATCATGAGCGAGCCCTGCCGGCGGTACTTGTCCACCTCGGCGATGCTGCCGGCGGTGCGCGCCCAGACCTTGCCATGTTTCGTGGCAGAGGCCGCCACCTGCGCCACCGCTTCGTCCACCGTCATGCCGTATTCGGGATAAGTTCGCAGCCGCAAGCCCAGGTCGGCCGGTCCCACGAAGAGCGCGTCGACGCCCTCCACAGCGGCGATCGCATCCGCGTTGAGGACCGCTTCCGGCGTCTCGATCTGGGCGACGAGGAAAGTCTCGCGGTTGGCGTGGTCTACATAGCTGTCGGGGTCAGCGAAAGCGCTGATGCCAAAGTCCGCGTCCAGCCCGGCGCCATCCAGCCCCCGATTGCCGATCGGCGGATACTTGGTGGCGGCGACCAGCTTGCGCGCGGTTTCGACCTCGGAGACGAAGGGGATCATCAAGCCGGTCGCGCCGTCTTCCAGGTAGCGATACAGGCGGCCGCGCTCAGTGGTCGGCGGGCGGATCATGCAGTCGATGTCGTAACGCTGGCAGAGAGCGAGCAGGTGCTGCGCCTCGCGCAAGTCAAAGTTGCGATGCTCCATATCCAGCCAGATTGCGTCAAAATCAAAATGCGCCGCGTAAGCGATATAAAAGGGCAGCACATGCCCCATGGAGCAAAAGCGCGCGAATTCGCCCGCCCGCCATTTCGCCAGCACTTTGCTTTTTCTCATCCTGCCTTTCCTTTCGTATCAAAGCGATGCTGTATGTGTGGATTGGCGCCGCCAGTCTCGTACGGTTCGCCGCGACGCGAATGTATCGCTTTCGCAGGCTGGCGACAAGATATGTCGCCCCTACAGAAATCGCATGACAGAAGCCTTCGGGATCATGCGGCGGACCGCCTCATTCCAGCAGCGGACGCATCCGCCCCAGCGCGCGCTCCAGCAGGGGCGGCTCGGCCGCGAAGCAAAGCCGCAAGTAGCCTTCGCCTTCCGGACCAAAAGCCGCGCCCGGCGCCAGGCCGACGCCGCATTCATGCGCCAGGCGTTCGGCAAAGGCGTAGCTGTCGCGCATGCCCTCCAGCGCGAAGAAGGCGTAGAACGCGGCCCGTGGACGCGGAAAACGAACTCGCGGCAATTCGGCGAAGAAAGCGGCGACCGTCTCCAGCGCCTCGCCGTAACGCGCGACAGAGTCGCGGACGAATGCCTCGCCTTCTTGCAGCGCGGCGATGCCCGCCACTTGAGTCGGCGCGAAAATGCAGGAGAAATTGTACTCGCTGACCATTTCCAGGGTCGGCGTCAGCGACTTGGGCGCGGTCAGCCAGCCCAGCCGCCAGCCCGTCATCGCCCAGGATTTGGAGAAGCTGTTGACGATCAGGTACTTGTCGTCTTCGGTGACTTTGTCCGCGAAGCTCGGCGCGAGATCAGAATCGTGGACGATGCGGCTGTAAACTTCATCGGCGATCAGCCAGAGCCCGCGCTCGCGACAGAAGTCGAGGATGGCGCATTGCTCGGCGTCGTCCAGCATCCAGCCGGTCGGGTTGCTGGGCGAATTGACGAGCAGCGCCCGGGTATGCGGCGGGCAAGCGTCGAAGAGCTCGTCCAGGTCCAGGGTCCAGCTTCCGCGACGCGGGCGCAGCGGCACGCGGATGACATCGGCGCCCAGCAGCTCGGCCGTGGCTGGCAAATTGGGCCAGACTGGCGCGGGCATGACGACGGCGTCGCCGGCCGTGACGACGCACTGCAGCGCCAGAGAAAGCGCCGACATGCCGGAGGGCGTCAGGCCGAAATTGTCCGCCGAATAGCCGGTGGCGTAGAGTCGATTCGTGTACTCCGCCAGGGCGCGCCGCAACGCGAGCAAACCCAGGTTGGGCTGGTAGAAAGTCTGGCCCTCGTCAATGGCGTCTTTGGCTGCCTGGCGAATGAAAGCGGGCGTCGGCTTATCGGGCTCGCCAAACCACAGCGGGATCAGATCTGCCCGGCCAACTGCGCTGTTGGCGAGCTTGCGGATCAAGCTGGGCAGGAGCGCCTGCGCCGGTCGCCGCGTCGTCTGCATCGTCATTCCGCCTCTCTCGCCGCCAGGTCCACGTCGCCGAGGGGATAATACCTTGAATTGCCTCATGCGCGTACAGTCGTCTTGTCGCCGCTCAGACGAATTCTATCCGCGTTCCTGCGGCTTCTTCCGGCGCGATAACTCGCGACGCGCCCGAAGCGCGCAAGCGAATGCGCCAGGGCAGCGGTCTGTTCGCGTCGAGATGGGCTTGCAAGGGGCTGCTGGAGTCATCGGGGCAGAGGTACTCCAGCCGATGCGCGCCGACCTGAAAAGCGACTCCGCTGGCCCGCAGCGATTCGTCGCGCAGGCTTTGCCCGCTCCGGCACAAGGCGGCGCTCATGACCCGTTCCGCCAGCCCGAGATCGCGGGCGACCAAGCTGATCGCCTCGATGCCGGTCACGCCATTGGCATGTTCGCTCAGCTTTGGCGCGCGCTCGTCGCGGGGCGTTTCGTCTTCGATGAGGAATGGCGCGAGGCCCTGGAACTCGCCACGAATTTCATTATTGAGCCAGGCAAGCCGGTAGCCGTCAAAGCGCAGGCGACTCAAGCCGACCAGGGGGCTCATGTCCACGCCCTGCTCTTGAAACAGAGCGTAATCGGCGCGGATGTCATCCGTTTGCATGCAAAAGTCGATCAAGCCGCCGCCGCGTTCATGCAGCGCCGCCCACCAATAATGCGCCGGGCTATGCGCGTAAAAGGACAGCAGCTCGATGTACGCGCCGTCGCCCAGTCCGATGAGCCGGTTGTAAGAACCGATGGGATGACGCCCGCCCTCCACGACCGTGAAGCCGAGCCGCCGAAATGTCGCCGACAGCGCGTCCAGGTCCGGGCCGGCGATGACGATGTGATCGATGCCGGTGATCATGCCACTCGCCTTTCCAGCAGCCAGTCGTCGCGCCAGTATAGCCGGACGCGCTTGACGACGGCAGGGCAGTTGGCTGTAACCGGGCGGAGTTGACGCTGTGGGAGGCGCGCCATGAGTCTCAGGTGCGGCCTGCATGTGGCTGGCGGCGACTTCGGCAACTCGGCCTGCCGCCGAACTTGCGATGGCGCTCTTCGCGGGCTGTGCCTGAGCGCGGGCAGCGCTTTCTTTAGTCCGACGAAAGTCCATCGACCGCGGGGCAGTTGCTTGCTAGCCCGCGATGTGGTATAAGCGCCCAGCGACGCTATCGCGTTCAACATTCGTAAGGCACAGGCATAAGGAGCATGAAATGTCGATTCGCAAATTTGTAATCGTTTTGGTGGCCCTGTCTGTCGTTATTGGCGCCTTGCCCCTGGCGGCGCAGGACGACCAGATCAACATGACGATGTGGGTTCGCTCGATTCCCTTCCAGACCCAGGCCCTGGTTGACGAATGGAACGCAAATAACGACAGCCAGGTCGAGCTGACCGTCATCCCGAGCGGCGAATTCGTCACCAAGATGGGCGCCGCCATCGCCGCCGGCGAACCGCCCGATATCGCCAGCATTGACCTGATCTACACGCCCGCTTTCGCAGCCGCCGGACAATTGGTCGACATCACCGACTTCGTCAAGCAGCTGCCGTACAAGGACACCCTGACGCCCGCCCACATGGAGCTGGGCATGTACGAGGGGCGGAATTACGCGGTGCCGACGGGCGTGGACGGGTCCTTCATCGTCTACAACATCGACCTCTTTGAGCAGGCGGGCCTGGACCCGGACAATCCGCCATCGACCTGGGACGAAATGCTGGATGCCATGCGCGCCATCGACGCCTTGGGCGACGATATTTACGGCTACTGGTTCTCGATGGGCTGCTCCGGCTGCAACGCCTTCACTTTCCTGCCTTTCATTTGGGCCAGCGGCGGCGATGTACTCAGCGACGACTATAGCGAAGCGACCATCACCAGCGACCCGATCGTGCGCGACGCGCTGGCCTTTTACAACACGGTCTGGGAAGAGGGCTTGGTGCCGGAAGGCGCGAGCATCGACAACGGCTCGAGCTTCGTCAGCGCCTTCGCGGCCGGCAACATTGGCATGTCCGGCACGGGCAATTTCGCCATCGCCGGCTACACGGGCGACTATCCGGATTTGAACTTTGGCGTCTTCCATATCCCGGGCAAAGAAGGCGGCGCGGCCTCCTTCGGCGGCGGGGATGTCATCGCCATTGGCAGCGGCACGGAACATGTCGAAGAAGCCTGGCGCTTCATTGAATGGACGATGAGCGACGAAGCGCAGATCGAAATCTACGCCGCCAACGGCCAGATCCCGGTGCGCCTCGAGCTGGTCGACAATCCCTACTTCGAGGGCGACGAGCGCCAGATGACGGCCGCCAGCGCCCTGGCCGTCGGCCACACGCCCTACACCACCGTCTACAACGACCTCTTCAACGACCCCAACGGTCCCTGGCTGGAGATGCTGCAAATCGCCATCCTGGACGGCGACATTGACTATGCGCTGGAGCTCGGGCAAGAGCGCTTCACGCAGATCATGGAAGGCTAGTCCTTCCCGCGCAGGGAGCCTGCCCGGCCGCGGCCTGGCGGGCTCCTCCGCTCGTTTATCGCCCTCGCCGGCCAGAACCAGTGACAGCGTCCGGCGACGATGAGGCAGACCGCATTGTTGAATCTTAGCTGGGAACAGCGCCGCAAACTGACGGGATTCCTCTTCGTCTTGCCCACCGTCGCGTTCGTGACCGTCTTCTTCATCATCCCGCTCATGATGACCATCGTCATGTCATTCCACGACTGGCCCCTCTTTGGCGAGCGCGCCTACATCGGCCTGGAGAATTACCAGCAGCTGTCCAAAGACAGGCAGTACCTAAAAAGCCTGGATTTCACATTCCGCTACACGCTCTTGATCACGCCGCCGATCTTCGTTCTCGGCTTCATTCTCGCCTCCCTGGTGCGCCACAACATTCGCTTCATTGGCATATTCCGCACCATATTCTTCTTGCCCGTGGTCATCGGCCTGGGCGTGTCCAGCTTGCTTTGGGTCTGGATGCTGGACGACCGAATTGGCGTCTTTAACAAGATTCTGCTCGACTTGAACTTGGTCCCGAAGGCGCAGCTCTTCCTCGGCAGGCCCAACACGGCGATGAATGTCATCATTCTGTCGGTGGTCTGGAAGACGGTCGGCTTCACCATGATCCTGCTGCTGGCGGGCTTGCAGGCGATTCCGGACGAGCTCTACGAATCGGCCGAGGTTGACGGCGCCGGCTATTTCCGGAAGCTGCTCTACATCACGCTGCCGCTGATGCGCCGCACCATCGCGCTGGCCCTCATCTTGTCCGTCATCGGCTCGGTGCTGTCCTTCGACCAGTTCTACATCATGACGCGGGGCGGACCGCGCAACAGCACCGTCTCCATCGTGTTCTGGATTTTCAACAATTCCTTCACTTACTTCAAAATGGGCTATGGCGCCGCCATGTCCATCGTGCTGCTGGGCATCCTGGTGGCCTTGACTGGCGCGCAGCTGTATGTCTTGAGGGAAAAAGACTAGATGACCGCGAAGACGATAACAGCCTATCCAGGCGAAGCGAGCCAGCAGCAGATCCGGCGGACGCGCCGGCGCGCGCTTTTGTCGCTGCGCTATCTGGTCTTGATCGTTCTGGCTGCGCTGTTCTTGTTTCCAATCGCCTGGTCATTCATCAATTCCATCAAGCTGCCCGCCGAAGCCCTGGCCGTGCCGCCGACATATTTGCCCGCGGAAGTCTCCCTGAAGAATTACGAAGAACTGACCACATACGGCAAGATCGGCATCGCGCAGCATGTTTACAACAGCACGGTGGTCGCGCTGCTGACGGTCGCCGGCAGCGTCGTCTTGAGCACGCTGGGCGGTTACGGTTTCGCCCGCTTCGATTTTCCCGGCAAGAACCTGCTCTTCATTCTGGTGCTGTCGACCTTGATGATCCCGTTTCAATCGATCTTGATTCCGCTTTTTGTCATGATCGTCCAGGTCGATCTGCACGATACGCTCTTTGGCTTGGCGCTCGTTTACATCACATTTCAGCTGCCCTTCGGCATCTTCCTCATGCGCAACAGTTTCCTGGCCGTGCCGCACGAGATCGAAGAATCGGCCCTGCTGGACGGCTGCAGCTCGCTCAGCGTGCTCTATCGCTTGATGCTCCGGCTGGTGCTGCCGGGCATCGTCACCGTCGCCATCTACGCCTTCATCAATTCCTGGAACGAATTCCTCGCCGCGCTGATTTTCATGTCCGACCAAGACAATTTCACCCTGCCCGTCTTCCTCACGACGATCCGCTACGGCATTTGGGGCGATGTCAATTGGGGCGCCCTGCAAGCTGGCGTCATCGTCACCATCATCCCCAGTTTGGTGATTTTCCTCGCGCTGCAGCGGTATTACATGAACGGGCTGATGGGCGGCGCGGTCAAGAATTGAGGCGACGGAAATGGACAAGCTGCCACAAAACCGCGAGCCGCTGCATCCCGCCGCGTTCCAGGCTCTGCCCCTGGGCGCCGTTAAACCGCGCGGCTGGCTGCTGAATCAGCTGCGCGCGCAAGCCAATGGACTTACGGGCCACCTCGAAGAATTCTGGCCCGATTTGGGACCCGACAGCGGCTGGCTGGGCGGCGATGGCGAGGCCTGGGAGCGCGGTCCCTACTATCTCGATGGCTTGCTGCCGCTGGCGCATTTGCTGGAAGACGAGGTCCTGCTGAACAAGGTCGAGCCCTGGATCGAATGGACCCTGAACAGCCAGGACGAGCGCGGCTACTTCGGACCTCGCGATCCGGACTGGTGGCCGCGGATGGTCATGCTCAAGGCGCTGATGTCGCATTACGAAGCGACCGACGACGAGCGCGTCATCGACCTGATGACCGGCTACTTCCGTTACCAGCTGCGCGTCTTGCCGCTGCGTCCGCTGCATTTGTGGGGCTGGGCGCGGGCAATGGACAATGTGCTGGCGGTCCACTGGCTCTACAACCTGAGCGGCGACGCCTTCCTGCTCGAACTGGCGGCGATGCTGATGGATGCCACGCTGGACTGGGTCGAGCTGCAGGCGAATTACGGGCTGCGCCACATTCTGCCGCTGAAAGAGTGGGAATACGGCATGATGACGCACGCCCCCAACAACGCCATGGGGGTCAAGGCGGCTGGCGTGTTCTACGCGCAGACGGGCAAGCCCTGGCACCGGATCGCGGCTCGGCTCGGCATCGAAAATCTGATGAAACATCATGGCCAGCCCAATGGGATCTTCAGCGGCGACGAACACTTGAACGGGACATCGCCGGTCAGCGGCACCGAGCTTTGCGCCGTCGCCGAATTCATGTTCTCGCTCGAGGAGCTGACGCGAATTCTGGGCGATCCCGCCTTCGCCGACCAGCTGGAGCGCGTCGCCTTTAACGCCCTGCCCGCGACTTTCAGCGCCGACATGTGGGTGCATCAATATGACCAGCAGGTCAACCAGGCTCTGGCGACAGTGGCGAAACGCAATTGGAGCAACAACAGCGACGAATCCAACATTTATGGGCTGGAGCCGCATTTCGGCTGCTGCACCGCCAACATGCACCAAGCCTGGCCGAAGTTCGCCAAAAACCTTTTCATGGCGACGCCCGACGGCGGCCTGGCTGCCATCGCCTACGCCCCCTGCCAAGCTCGCGCGAAAGTCGCCGGCGGCGCCCGCCTCACCATCACCGAGACGACGGATTATCCCTTCAAGGGCAATATCCAATTCAGCCTGGACTTGGACGCGCCCGCGGCGTTCCCGCTGCGGCTGCGCATCCCGGCCTGGGCCGAATCGGCGGAGCTGCGCGTCAATGGGGAGGACCAGACCGTCAGCGCGCCGGGCAGCTGGCGCGAAATTCGCCGAACCTGGCGCAAGGGCGACCTTGTCGTCCTGGATTTGCCGCTGCGGCCTCGGCTGGAAGCGGGCCACAAAGGTCTGCTTTCGGTCATGCGCGGTCCCCTGCTCTTCGGCTTGGAAATTGAAGAAGACTGGCGGCAAATCGCCGGCGAACTGCCCCACGCCGATTGGGAAGTGTATCCCGAGTCGCCCTGGAATTATGGCTTGCTGCCCGCCGACGACGGCACGCTGCAAGACATGACCGTGAGCGAGACGGCGCCCGGCGAGATTCCCTTTGACCCGGCCGCCGCCCCCGTCCGCATCACGACATCCGCCAGACGCCTGCCGGGCTGGACCCTGGTCGACAATTCCGCCGGCGACATCGACGCGGGACCGCAGCCCAGCGACGCGCCGCGCGAGACGATCACGCTGATCCCCTATGGCTCGACCGGTTTGCGCATCGCCGCATTTCCAATCGCGGAACCTGATCAGGAGGCATAATGAGCAGCGACTATCCCATTCAGCCCGTCCCTTTCACCCAGGTCGCGATCCGGGACGGCTTCTGGAAGCCGCGCATCGACAGAGCCGTCGAGGTCACCATCCCCTACGACTTCGAGAAATGCGAGGAGACGGGGCGCATCGACAATTTCGCCAAAGCCGGCGGGCTGCTGCCGGGCGCGCATCAAGGCATCTTTTATGACGATTCCGATGTCTTCAAGGTGGTCGAAGGGGCTGCCTACGCCCTGCAAATCGCGCCGAAGGCAGAGCTCGACGCCTACCTTGATGACCTGATCGCCAAGTTCGCCGCCGCCCAGGAAGACGACGGCTACCTGTACACCGCGCGCACGATTGACCCAGCCAACCCTCCCGAACCCTGCGGGCCCGAGCGCTGGTCCAATCTCGTCGTCAATCACGAGCTTTACAATGTCGGGCACATGTACGAAGCGGCCGTCGCGCATTTTGAGGCGACCGGCAAGCGCGCCTTTCTGGATATCGCGCTCAAGAACGCCGATCTGATCGACTCTGTCTTCGGCGCGGACAAGCTGCGCGATGTGCCGGGTCATCAAGAAATCGAGCTCGGGCTGGCGCGTCTGCATGGCGCGACCGGCGACCCGCGGTATCTGCGGCTGGCGAAGTTCTTCCTGGACGAGCGCGGGCAAGCCAAGCGGCGCGAAATCTACGGGCATTACTGCCAGGATCACCTGCCCGTCATTGAGCAGCGAGAAGCGGTCGGGCATGCGGTGCGGGCCGGTTATCAATATGCCGCCATGACGGATATCGCCGCCATGGCCGGCGACCAGGATTACGCGGAAGCCAGCCAGGCGCTCTGGCGCAATGTCGTCGAAAAGAAGCTGGCGCTCACCGGCGGCATCGGCGCCCGCCACGACGGCGAGGCATTCGGCGACGACTACGAGCTGCCGAACTTGACCGCCTACAACGAGACTTGCGCCGCGCTGGCGAATGTCCTCTGGAATCAGCGGCTCTTCCAGCTTACAGGCGACCCGCGCTACATTGATGTGCTGGAGCGCTCGCTCTACAACGGCTTCCTGGCTGGCGTCGGCATGGACGGGCGCTCGTTCTTCTATGTCAATCCGCTTTCCTGCGACGGCGAATACCGCTTCAACCGCGAAACCAAAATGACGCGCCAGCCTTGGTACGAGACATCTTGCTGCCCGACCAATATCGTGCGGCTGCTGCCTTCTCTTGGGGGCTACATTTATGCCCAGAGCGGCGACGAGATCTTCGTCAACCTCTACATCGCCGGGGAAGCGAAGCTGGATATCGGCGGCGTCCAGGTCCGCATTCGGCAGACGACCAACTATCCCTGGGACGGGGCGATCGCGCTCCATATATCTTGTTCCAGGCCGACCAAGTTCAGGCTCAAGCTGCGGCTGCCGGCCTTTGCGCAAGGGCGCCCGCTGCCCGGCGACCTGTACCGCTATCTCGACGATTCTCGGGACCCGATTCAGCTGCGGCTGGACGGCGTCGAAGTACAGGCCACAGTCGACGGCGGCTACCTCTGCCTGGAGCGGGAATGGCAGGCGGAATCGCGCCTGGAGCTGGACTTGCCGATGCGGCCGCGGCGCGTGGTCGCCAACGACAAAGTCGAGGATCTGCGTGGCATGGTGGCGCTGGAGCGCGGACCCGTCGTCTACGCGCTGGAAGAGATCGACAACGCAGCCGATGTGCTGGAAATGCGACTGAGCGAGACCGCCGAGATCGGCGAGCTTCAGGAGCCGGATCTGCTCGGCGGCGTCGTCACGCTGGCGGGCGCGGCAGTCGACGGCAGTGGCGCGGCGACAGAATTCAAAGCCCTGCCCTATTACGCCTGGGGACACCGGGGCGAGGGCAAGATGACGGTCTGGATGCGGCGCGACGCTTAACCCGGCATCGCCGGCCAAGTGTCCGTCAAGCGATAGCCCTCCGGGTAGGGATCGGATGGATCGAGCATCAGCTGCCGCGCGCCGGTGATCCAGGCTCGACCGCGTATCGCCGGGATGATGGCAGGCTTGCCAGCCAGCGTCGTCTCGGAGCTGATGTGGCAGTCAAAGCGCGAGCCGATGATCGATGTGGCGACGAAGCGATCGCCGCGTTTCAACTGTCCGCGGGCATGCAAGACGGCCATCCGCGCCGAGCAGCCGGTGCCGCAGGGCGAACGGTCGAGCTTGCCGGGATCAATCGCCACCGTGTTGCGCCCGCTGACGACCCGTCCCTCCCGCTCCAGCGGCAGCGTGAACTGGCAAAACGAGATCTGATTCCACTCACGCTGCAGCGGATGCTGGAAACCGAGCTGTTCGTTGGCGGCGGCGGTGATTTTCGCGCCCATCCGCGCCAGATCCTGGGCTTCGTCCGGCGCGATCTCGAAGCCAAGCGCGCGCGCGTCGACCAGGGCGAAGCTGTCGCCGCCATAGGCGATGTCGGTTTTCAGCGCGCCGACGCCCGCCACCTCCAGCCGGGCGTCCAGGCGGTCGACGAAAGACGGCACATTCTGGAATTCGACGCTCAGCGTTTTGCCATCTTGGCAGCGAGCCCGCGCTTCCACCAGACCGGCCGGCGCCTCCAGCCAAAAGCGCGTTTCCGGCTCTTGCATGGGGAGCATGCCCGTGTCCAGCAGGACCGTGGCGACGCAGATCGTGTTGGAGCCAGACATGGGCGGCGTGTGCTCCGGCTCCATGATGATGAAGCCGTATGCAGCCTTCGGATTCTTGGGCGGAACGAGCAGATTGACATGGCGAAAGACGCCGCCGCGGGGCTCGTTAAGGACGAAGCGCCGCAGTCGCCCGTCGCCCGCGATATAGCGGCTCTGCTCCCAGATCGAGTCGCCTGGTGGCGGGGGGACGCCGCCGACGATCACATCGCCCACTTCACCTTCCGCGTGGCAGCTCACTATATGAATCATTCGCGTCGTTCGCATGGGGCGCTCGCTGGCTGGATCGCGTTTGGCACAACTATACCGCGCAATCGACTCGTCTTCAGGCATTTTGGCATTCGCCGCCAAGTTGGTATAATCGCCGCCAGACTCACGCGAATTGCCTGCGCGAATCCGTGGCGGGCGGGGCAGTCATGCCAACACTTTGCTCGCAGGTGGTGATTTCACAGCCCGGCAAGGTCGGCCTGGCAGAGGCGGCGCTGCCAGAGCCGGGACGCGGCGAAGTCTTGCTGCGGGCGAGCAAGAGCCTGCTCAGCCCCGGCACTGAGCGCGCCCTGCTGCTGAATCTGCCCGGCCTCAAGCCGACTTATCCAAAGACCTCCGGCTACAGCTTTGTCGGCGAGGTAGTCCAGTTGGGCGACGGAGCGACGAACCTGCAACTGGGCGACCGCGTCGCCTGCAGGACGCGCCATGCCAGTCATGCCATCGTCGATGCCGCCGACTGCCACAAATTGCCCGCCTCGCTGAGCGACGAGCGCGCCGCCTTTTTCCAGCTCTTGGCGATCGCGCTGCAGGGAGTGCGCAAGACCCGGCTGGAAATCGGCGAAGGCTGCGCGGTCCTGGGCGCGGGACTGGTCGGCTTGCTGGCGCTGCAAGTGGCGCGGGCGGCCGGGGCCATGCCCGTGATCGCGATCGACGCCGACGCGAGTCGGCTGGCGCGGGCGAAAGATCTGGGCGCGGATCATGTCTTTCTGGCCGGCGAGGCGGCGCGTTTGCTGCCGGAGGCGCCGCCCGTCGTCATCGATGCGACCGGCAATCCCGCCGCTCTCGAAGCCGCCTGCCAGCTGGCTGCTTTTGGCGGACGCGTCGCTTTGCTGGGCAGCTCTCGCGGCGCCAGCCAATCCTTCGATTTCTACCGCGATGTGCATAAACGCGGCTTGACCTTGCTGGGCGCGCACATCAGCGCCACCTATCGCGAAACCGCCGCGCCCGGCTGGTGGACGCAGCGCGCTGAACAAGCGACGGCGCTGAAGCTGCTGGAGCAAGAGCGAGTCGCCGCCGAGCCGCTCGTCACGCATCGCTTCCCTTTCCGCGATGTCGAGGCCGCCTATCAGCTGCTGGCGGATTGGGATCCGGGAACGATTGGCGTCGTCATCGACTGGACGACGGCCTGATTTAGCCTTGAGGAGCGGACAATGCCAGCCAGGACCATGCAGCAAGCCTTCCAGATCCCCGCCTACCCGAAGCCGCGCCGCCTGCGTCAGACCTGGCTGAAAGATGTCGGTTTCGATGAAGCGCCCAAATATCTCGAGCGCATGGGATTGGTCGAGCTGGAAGACTTCCTCGAGGTCGCCGCCGACCGTCTCGATTTTGTCAAGATCGTCACCACCCAGGTCATCTTCAGCCCGCATGAATGGCTGCGGCGCAAGATCGCCTGCTATCAGCGCCACGCTGTCGAGCCATATCTGGATCATTCCTTTTTCATGCGAGCCTACCAGCAGGGCGTCGTCGAGAGCGCCATCGAGGCCGGCTGCGCCCTGGGTTTCCGCTTCATTGAGTTCATGAACACCACGGACGAAGTGAGCGCCGCTCAATGGAAAGCCTGGCGCAAGCTGGCCCGCGACCTGGGCATGCGCGTCATTCAGGAGCATCATCCGCTTTGCAATTGGGATCGCAGCCTTCCGCCCCGCCCGTCGACCGCCGATGAGATCCTGCGCGGCGCCGCGGCCGCCCTGGAAGATGGCGCGATCATGCTCATGCTTGATCACGAAGAATTTGATTTGCAAGGCGAAAACACCGCTTCCGAGATCGGCAAAGTGGTCGACGCGCTGGGCTTGGAGAACATCGTCTTCGAGGCGACCTCTCCCAAAGAAGGTCCCATGTTTTGGCGCGAAAACCTTGAGCTGTATTTCCGCCTCTTTGGCAAGAGCGCCAATGTCGCCAATGTCATGCCCAGCCAGGCGATGTATGTGGAAGAGATGCGCTCGCCATTTTTTAGCGCCAAGCCCGAATAGGGATGCGAACAAGGAGAAGCCGCATGCCGCCTCAAGGACCTTTGGACAAGCTGCGCGCCTACGATTCGGCGACGGTCGCCAATGTGATCGAGCTCTTTGAAGTTCGACCGCGCAATCGCGGCTTCATGGGGCGCGAGATCACAGCCGCTTTCCCCGAATTGCCGCCCATGGTCGGGTACGCCGCCAGCGCCACCTGCCGCACTTTCGCCGAGCCGCGAGCGGGCGAATCGCTGAAACCGCCGGACCTCATCGCGCGCTTCGGCGAGCTGGACGGACCGCCGGTGATTGTCTTGCAGAATCTGGACACGCACGGCGCCGCCGCCAACTTCGGCGATGTTTTCTGCAATTCTTTCAAAGCCTTCGGCGCGGCGGGCTTGGTCACAAACGGTCCGGGCCGGGATCTTGCCGGCATCGCGCCGCTGGATTTTCCCGTCTTTTACAATGGCATCGTCTGCGCCCACGGCTACATGCGCTTGCTGGAGCTGCAAGTCGCGGTCCAGGTTGGCGGCCTGGATGTCTACCCAAATGACTTGCTGCACGGCGACGCCAACGGGGTGACGAGCGTCCCGGGCGAACTGGCGGCCGATGTGGCCGACGCCTGCGAAGACTACGCCGCTGCCGAAGCGGTGGTCATCGACGCCGCCCAGAGCGGGTCACTCAGCCTGGCGCAGCTGAGCGACGCCTACGCCGAGATGGCGCGGCAAATCGACGAGCTGGGCAGGCGCGTCCGCAAATCTCGCTAGCCGACGACGGCGAAAACCGGGGGCCGACATGCGACTGTATGTGACGGGCGGCACGGGCTTGGTGGGTGGCAATGTCATTCGCCTGGCGCGGCAGCGGGGACACGAGATCATCGCGTCGCAGTTTGGACCGCCGCCGGAATGGACCGTCGACTATGAGCTGGATCCGCTGGACTTCGCCGATCATGCCGCCGTGCGCGCATCCATCCAAAAGCACAAGCCCGACGCCGTCATTCATTGCGCCGCCATCCTCGACCAGCTCTTCATGTTCAACAATCGCGGGCTCTGCTGGGCGATGATGGTCGATGGCACGCGGGCGCTGGCGGAAGCCTGCCGCGAAGTAGAGGCCCGCCTGGTTTTTGTCTCCTCCGACTGGGTCTTTGACGGCCGAGTCGACTTGGTGGACGAGGGCTCGCCGCCGAACCCGGTCAATTTTTATGGATTCATGAAAGCGGTCAGCGAACGCGAGCTGGGCGCGCTGGATGGCTTGAATTATGGCGTGGGCAGGCTGGCCGGCGTCTATGGCTTGAATTACGCCGCTCCTTCTCTCGCGCGGAAAGACAATGGCCTGGGTTTCGACTTCTCGGTCTACGCGATTCATCGGCTGGCGGCGGGCTTGCCGGCCGAGATCTGGACGGGGCCCAAAGTTAACGATGTGGCGCACCCGACCCTGGCCTCCGACTGCGCCGATATGCTGCTGCGGCTGGCTGACCGCGACGCTTGTGGCATATTCCATTGTTGTGGCAGCGAAGCCATCAGCCGCGTTGAACTGGCCCATGCCATCGCGAGCGCTTTCGACGCCGACCCCGCGCTCATCATGCCGACTCGCACCGATGAGTCCGCGCTGGAGGCAATGCGGCGCATCGGCATCCCGTATCGGACGCGCATGAGCACGGCACGCACAGCCGCGGCCCTGGGGCGGCGCGCCAACAATGTGATGGAAGGCTTGACCGCTTTTCGCCAGGAGTGGGACGAGTTCTGGAGCTAGCCGGCAGCCAGGACGAGCGGAGGGGCCATGACCAAGCCCAATGTCGTATTCTTGTTGACCGATCAGTGGCGGCTGCAAGCCTTGGGCTACGCGGGCAACAGCCAGGTGCGGACGCCAAATATCGACCGGCTGGCTGGCGAGAGCCTCAATTTCAGACATGCCATCTCCGGCTATTCGGTCTGCTGCCCGTGGCGCGCCAGCTTCCTGACCGGGCAGTATCCGCTGACGCACGGCGTGATCGTCAACGATGTGCCAATCTCGGGCGAGCCGACAGGATTGGGCGACGCCTTCAAGCGGGCCGGCTACAACACCGGCTTCATCGGCAAGTGGCATGTCGACGGGCGGGGCCGCCGCAGCTACATCCCGCCGGAGCGACGCCTCGGCTTCGACTACTTCAAAGCCCTGGAATGCACACACGACTACAACGAATCCGCTTACTACGACAATGACGCGCCCGAGCCGCGTCAATGGGATGGTTACGATGTCTTCGCCCAGAGCGCCGACGCCCAGGCCTGGATCGAGGCCCAGCCACCCGAGACGCCTTTCCTGCTCGTGCTGTCTTGGGGACCGCCGCACAACCCCTACGAGACCGCGCCGCCAGCCTTCCGCGAGCTCTATGAAGCGCGCGACATTGAGCTGCGCCCGAATGTGCCGCCGGAGATGGAAGCCGACGCCCGCGAGTGGCTGGCTGGCTATTACGCCCATTGCAGCGCCATCGACAGCGCCGTCGGCGATATCATGGCGACCCTCGACGCGCGCGGAATAGGCGACGACACCGTCTTGGTCTTCGCCTCGGATCACGGCGACATGCTCGGCTCGCAGGGGCAAGCCCGCAAGCAGAAACCCTGGGACGAGTCGATTCGCGTTCCATTCTTGCTGCGTTACCCGGCTATGCACGGCGGCGAGGCGCGGGATGTATGGACCTTCCTCAACGCCCACGACATCATGCCTACCCTGCTCGGGGTCTGCGGCCTGGAGATCCCGGACACAGTCGACGGGACGGATTTCTCGCCGGCGCTGCGTGGCGGATCAGTCGCCAGCGATGGCGCCCTGCTCGCTTGTTTTCATCCCTTCGGCGAGTGGCATCGCGGCGTCGGCGGGCGCGAATATCGCGGAATCCGCACGGCGCGCCACACTTACTGCCGAACGCTTGAGGGACCCTGGCTGCTCTACGACAACGAGCGCGACCCATATCAGCTGGAGAATCTGATTGATCGCGGGGAGCAGACCGAGACCCGGCGGGAGCTCGAAGCCCTGCTGCAAACCAAGCTGGAGGCGCTCGGCGACCGCTTCCTGCCGGGCATGGACTACATCAACAAGTGGGGCTACCCGCTGGATGACAGCGGCACAGTGCCGATTCGTTAGCTGGCGGGCGACTACAACCCCCCTCCCCGAGGCTTCAGAGAGGGGAGTCATACGCGCAATTATCGCTATTCAATCGGCCTTCGGCCCGCGGCGAGCCGCAATGCGCCTTGATAGGACGGGCGACCGAGTGGCTCGCCCCTACAGATTGGGATTTGGGTGGCGGGCGCTAGACATCCTCAAAGCGCACAAAGTCTTTGCTGCGGTGATAGATCAGCGGCGACTGGGCGTCGTCCTCGAGCGCTTCGCCAACTACATAGCGCTCCATCTGCTCGTCCGAGAGGATATTCTGCTGCCCGTTGAATGTGCTGCCATCGGGCATGTAGGCGCAGGTCATGGCGCGGCGATGTCTGGGCGTCATGTTGGCGCCGGCGCCGTGCGCGCAGAGTCCATTGTGAAAAGAGCACGAGCCAGCTTTCATCTCAATGGCGGCCGCTTCCTGCTCGCCCCATTCGGGATAGGCGTTGAAGAGATCGCCGATGTTCGCGCCGATGCTGACGTTGTCCCAGGTGGCGGTTTTGTGCGCGCCTGGGATGAAATAGAGGCAGCCGTTGTCGCGGGTCACATCGTCCAGCGCCACCCACAGGCTGATGGCGTCGCGCGAATAGAATGACCAGTAGGGATTGTCCAGGTGCCAGCCAGTCGGGTTGCCCCAGGGCGGCTTGATGAGAGCCTGGTCGTGCCAGATGCGGATGCCGTCGACTTGCGCCAGGTCAGCCGCCATCTTGCCCAGCCGCTCGTCAATCATCAGCCGGCGCATGCCTTCGTGGTCGTTCCACAAGTTGATGCGCTGGGCGAAAACGCGCGCGTAATAGTTGTCTTCTTCCAGCCGGCTGCCGTCGGCCAGCTTCCGCCGTCCGCGATTGGCGACGGCCTCGCCGACATGCTGCCGCCAATCCTCCAGCTCGGACTCGTTCAAGAAGTCCTGGATGACGACGAATCCCTTGTCTTGATAAAAGGCGATCTGTTCTTCGCTGATATTGTGATTCATGTTTGAGTCTCCTGCCCGGGCGATCCCTAAACGCAACCCTCAGTATACCAAGTATAGACGAGCTTCTCCGCCTGGTTTGGCGTCTTCGCGTGGCTTGCGTCCCGATCGCGTTAATGCGCCCGACGATGCGACTCCTCCGCCAAGAGCGATTCGCGCCATGCAGCCGGCCCGCATCGGGAGCCGCCTTCGCCGGCCTCTTCCAAGATCAGCCGCCACAGCGCCGCCACGAGCAGCTCCCGCAACAGCAAGAAGAGCGCAAAGGCAGCGCCAACGCTAATCTCACCCAGCAAACTCAAGGCAGCCAGGGGCAAAGCGTAACTCGCCGCTTGCAGCCCGAAAAACGCGCCGATGGCGACGCTCGCCTTGTCTGCGTATGCGCCCGCGCGCGTTGCCGCCGTCACGGCGACCAAGCAGGCCAGCACTGTCGACTGTGAATGCTCCAGCACCATGACGGCCGCCGCCAGGCAAAGATCCAGCAACAGCGCGCCCAAAGCGACTGCGCTCGTTTCGCGAAGCAAGCTCATGACGAGGCACATCGTGAGCAGCAGCACGGTCATAACCGTGAACGCCAAGACCCGCCGCAGCAGCGCCAGCCAGGCGACGGCATCGTCCTGATTGAGCGCGACCTTGCAAATGGTCAGGTGCACGAAAACGGGACCGGGCGGAATCAGGCCGATTTGATCCCGCGCGCCGCCGACCCGCTGTCGACTCATCAGCTGCGAAACGCGGGCGATCCAGATGGCGCAGTACGGGGCGCTGAACAGCATCAAGAGCAGAGGCAGCGCCCAGACGACATCTTCCGCGAGAGCCGAGAAAAGCCAGGTGGCGAGGCACGCAAGCGTCAGGCAATGCGCGAGACTGACTTTGAGCAGCGAAAGCGGTTTGCCCTGGCGGAGCTTTCGGCCCAGATGCGGGGCGAGCGGATGGCGGCTGTCCCGGCTGAGGGCGCGCCAGAGCGCCGTTCGCAGGCAGACATGCGCCCAGGCAGCGCCCAGAGCCTGCTTCGCCCAAATGGAAATCCGGCGGTGAGGCGCGCTGTTGATAGGTCTTGGCGCGGCGCCGCGCATTTGGTCCTTTGCAGAGCGACCGCGGCGGGCCTGGCAATACTGGCCGTGTTCAGCTCGCCAGCGCTGTCTTTTTCGAGGCAGGGATCGCGTCGTCATAGAGGAAGCACTTGACGCTGCGGTTCTCGTGAATGACGGCTGGCGGGACATTGTCGTGGCAGATGTCCATGACAGCCGGGCAGCGGCCCGCGAATTTGCAGCCGGTGCGCGTGTATTCGTCGGTCTCGATGACCGCCAGGTCGATCTTTTCGTTCCAGGCTTCGTCGGTGCGGATGCTGGGAATCGAGGTCTTGAGGTTTTGCGTGTAAGGATGCAGCGGATTGCCGAGGACCTGCTCGGTCGTGCCCATTTCTACGATCCAGCCGCGCAGCATGACGGCGATGCGGTCGCCGGCGTAGAAGGCGGTCGCCAGGTCGTGCGTGATGTAGATGACGCTGACTTCGTTGTCTTCTTTCAGCTTGCGGAACATGTTGACGATCGACATCCGCAGCGACGCGTCCAGCATGGAGACGGGTTCGTCGGCGACGATGAGCGATGGTTTGGTGATGAGCGCCCGGGCGATGGCGACGCGCTGCGCCTGGCCGCCCGAAAGCTCGTTGGGGTAGCGCCCGGCGATCTCCGCCAGGGTCAAGCCGACTTCGCTGAGCACCTCGTTGATATAGCGCGGCGCTTCCTTCTTGTCGGCCACCATCTTGTAATTGTAGACCGTCTCGTACAGGTAATGGTCGATCCGCTTGAGCGGGCTGAAGGCGGCGAAGGGATCCTGAAAGACCGGCTGCACCTCGCGGTAGAACCAGGTCTTCATTTCTCTCTTGCTGATGTCGTTGACGACGCGGTCTTTGTAACGCAGGATGCCATGCGAGGCCGCTTCCATGCCCAGCACCATTTTCGCCAGGGTGGTCTTGCCGCTGCCGCTTTCGCCGACCACGGCGAAGATCTCCGGTTTGTCGGAGTCGATGACGATGGAGGCCTCGTCAACCGCATGGAAATCCTGCGACGAGAAGCCCTGCCGGATGTGAAAGACCTTGGTCAGGTCTTCGATTTGCAGCAGTGGCGCGTCAGACGGCTGGGGCATGGCTCAGTTCCTCTTCGACCACATGGCAGGCGGCGAAATGGCGCGGCGCGATCTCGATGAACTCCGGCTCGACAGTCTTGCAGATGTCCTTCACCAGCGGGCAGCGCTCGTGAAAACGACAGCCGGATGGCGGGCGATCCAAAGCCGGCGGACGACCCGGGATGCTGAGCAGCTCGTCGCGCGACTCCAGGTTCGGCAGCGATTCGATCAAGTAGCGCGTATAGGGGTGCTTCGGCTCGTGCAGGATGGTGGATGTCGCCGCCTCTTCCACCAGCTTGCCGGCGTAGAGGATGGCGATGCGGTCGGCCAGATTGGCGTGCACGCCGATGTCGTGGGTGATGAGGACGAGGGTGCTGCCTTCCTTCTGCTGCACATCTTTGAGCATCTGGATGACGCCGCGCTGCACCACCACATCCAGGGCTGTGGTCGGCTCGTCAGCGAAGATCAGCTTGGGCCAGAGGATCGTGGCCAAGGCGATGGTCACGCGCTGCCGCATGCCGCCAGAGAGCTGATGCGGGTAAGAGGCCATCACCTTCTCGGGCAAGCCCAAATCGCGCAGGTATTCCGCCGTGAGCTGAAAAGATTCTTTTTTCGTCACATCGCGGTGGGCGCTGATGAAATCGTGAAAGCTGTCGCGGATGCGCCGCACCGGGTTGAGCACATGCATGCTGCCCTGCGGGATGTACGAGATAGTGCGCCACTTGAGGTCGCGCTGCTGTTCCTCGCTCATGTCGGCGGCGTTGAGCACATCGCCATCCAGATGATACTTGACCTCGCCACCTACCACGGTCAGCGGCGGCTGATAGGCGCCGAGCAGCACGCGCAAAAGGGTGGATTTTCCGCAGCCGGATTCGCCGGCGATGCCATAGACTTCGCCTTCCTGGATGCGCAGCGTGATGTCGTCGACCGCTTTGACCGTGCGTTCGACGCCATAAGCGTTGGTGATGTAGTAGGCGCGCAGGTTGTTGGTTTCGATTATGGTCAGCTTTGCGCTTGACCGTCACACGCCAGCTAACTGCACACTTGTCTCCAGCAGCGCCGTATCGCGTCGACGCTTGCATGGTATTGACCCCCGCCGAGATTAGTCACGGTTAGCGTGTCCATTAGGCAGGCGGGATTGTTTTGCCTGACAGTGCCTGAGAGATTGCACGGTGATACATTGTCCTTCGCGTTGCTACATGCAGCTTGAATTGCGGCATCGCCCAAGTCGTCGCCGAATTGAGACCCACCAACAGCAGAACCACGGTATTTGTAGCTGTACTCCACTTCGGAACAGGCTGTCGGCACTGTAGTCGGCGTGTCGCTCGGCCTAACCGTGGGCTGAGGCGTGTTCGTCTTTCTCGGCTCGGGCGGCTTCGGATTGCCGGGCGGAGAAGTCGCTTGCGGCGGCGGCGTGTTCGTGTAGATCGGCGTGTTCGTCTTCGTCGGCGTCGCAGTCGGCACGATCCTCAATTGCAGCGAATTGCTCCACGGGCCTTCCGCTTCGTAGACCGTGCCATCGCCCTTCGACTGCGCGTCCACGGTGTAAGTCTGGCCGGGCTGGATTTTCCATAGCGTAAACTGAGTCGCCGGCGCGGACACGCTGCCGAATTCGACGCCGCCATTAGGCGAGATCCACTGCACCAGATAAGCGACCGCGCCGTTGACCGCGTCCCAGGTCACGGTCGTGCCCGACAAGACGCGCAAGTTGCCCGGCGCCGCCAGATCCAGCGGGGCGGGGGTCGGCGTGTCGGATGGAGTCGGCGTGATCGTCGGCGTGAAGGTCGCCGTCGGCGTGAAAGTGGCTGTTGGCGTGTTGCTGGGCGTGAAAGTCGCGGTCGGCGTCGGCGTGGCGGTGGGCGTGTAAGTCGGCGTGAAGGTAGCCGTCGGCGTCGGCGTGTAAGTCAGGGTGAATGTCGCGGTGGGAGTCGGCGTGTCGCTGGGCGTGAAGGTCGCGGTGGGCGTGTCCGTCGGCGTGTGCGTTGGCGTGTTGCTCGGCGTGAAAGTTGGCGTCGGCGTGTCCGTCGGCGTGAAAGTCGGCGTCGGCGTCGGCGCGGCATTGAACATGATCGGCGCGCTCAACGGACTTTCCAGCGCGTAGACCGTCCCATCGCCCAGCGCCTGCACCTGGACTTCGTAGCGCTGGCCCATCGTCATGCCCTGAATCTGATGCTGCGTCGGCGACGCCGGCAATTCGACCTTGGTCTCGTCGCGGCGGTAACGCCAGTACAAGCGATAACCGCTCGCGCCAGGCACCGCGTCCCAGGCCACCGTCGTGTCGCCCAGGTGACGCAGATTTTGCGGCGCCGCCAGCGGAATCGGCGTCGGCGTCGGCGTGTTGCTCGGCGTGAAAGTCGCGGTTGGCGTCGGCGTCGGCGTCGGCGTGGGCGTCGCTGTTGGCGTGTTCGACGGCGTGAAAGTGAATGTTGGCGTGGGAGTCGCTGTTGGCGTGTTTGACGGCGTGAAAGTGAATGTTGGCGTCGGGGTGGCGGTGGGCGTGTCCGTCGGCGTGGGCGTCGCGGTCGGAGTCGGCGTGCTTGTCGCAGTCGCGGTGGGCGTGTTCGACGGCGTGAAGGTGAAGGTGGGCGTCGGCGTGAAAGTGGGAGTCGCCGTCTCGAGCAGCGTCAAGGGCGTGCCCGCGCTCCAGGGTCCCTTCTCCTCGTAGACCGTGCCATCGCCGCGAGCGCGAACCTGGACTTCGTACTGGACGCCAGCGGTCAGCCCGATGATGAAATAGCGGGTCGTCGGCGCGGTGACATTGCGCGCTTCCCAATCCGTCCCGGTGGTCTTCCAGCGAATCCGATAATCGACCGCGCCAGTCACCGCGTCCCAAGCCACTGTCGTGTCCGAGACATGCCGCACATTGCCCGGCGCTGTCAGCTGGAGCGGCGTCGGCGTTGGCGTCGGAGTTGCCGTCGGCGTGTTTGTCGCGGTCGGCGTGGAAGTCGCCGTCGGCGTCGCCGTCGCGTTCGGGATCATCGAGATGCTCGCGCTCCACGGTCCCTTCTCTTGGTACTCGACGCCGTCGCCCCGCGCCCGCACTTGCACCGCGTACTGGACGCCGCCGGAGAGCCCGACGATTTCATATTCCGTTTTGCCGTCCCAGATGCTCATGGGCTGGAATTCGCCGCCCGGCGCCCTCCAGCGAATGCGATAACTTGTCGCACCCGTTACCGCGTCCCAGGCGACCGTCGTGCCGCTCACATGGCGCACATTCGACGGCTGCGGCAGCTCTTTCGGCGGCGGAGTCGGCGTGATCGTTGGCGTAAGCGTGTCCGTCGGCGTTGGCGTCGCGGTTGGCGTCAAAGTCGGGGTTGGCGTCAAAGTTGGCGTTGGCGTCGCGGTCGGCGTCGGCGTCAAAGTCGGCGTCGGCGTATGCGTCGGCGTCGCCAGGATTCCATCCGGCACCAGGATGATCACGCTCCAGGGACCAGCCGCGGCATAGTTCTCGCCGTCGCCGAGCGCGCGAACCTGGACATCATAATTGCCGCTGATCGGCAGCTCGCTGAATTTGAAGCGCGGCTCACCGATTTCCAGATGAAACGTCCAATTGTCGCTGCCGGAAATCCGCGAGCGGATCAGATACTCGTCTGCGCCGACAACGTCATTCCAGGTCAGCGTGCTGCCGTCTTTGTCGTAGACCAGATTGCTTGGCGCGGGCAGCGGCTGCGGCGTGGGCGTCGGCGTGTCGCTGGGCGTCGGCGTGTCGGATGGAGTCGGCGTTTTCGTCGGCGTGAAAGTAACGGTCGGGGTGTTTGTCGCCGTCGGCGAGGATGTTGGAGTCGGCGTCGCGGTCGCGACTCGCGTGAAGGGATCCGCGCTCGCCCAGCGGCTGTTCGTGTACTCGATGCTGCTGCCGGCCAGCGCGCGGACTTGAATCGAATGCGACACGCCAAGCGGCAAGCTGCTGAAATCGTAGCTCAGCGTGTCCTTGCTCACAGACTTGGCATTTGGATAGGGGCCGCTATTCCCGATCCGCCAGCGGACTCGGTAGCCCTTGGCGTTCTCGACCGCGTCCCAGTGGAGCGTATCGCCTTCAAAGCGCAGATTGGTCGGCGTCGCGAGGCGCGTCTGGGCCTGGGCGACGAGCGATGGCAGCAGGCTCGCGAGGGCGAATATCACAGCCAGCAGCGTACGTCGCATCATGCCACTCCTGATTACCCAAGAGGCGATGTCAATAAGACTAACTATCACTATCGGAAACCTAGTATATCGGCTTACACGATAGTTGCAAACAATTGGTCAAATCGCTTTCCTCTCGCCGCTTACTTGTGCCGCCAGCGAAGATCGAGACATCACGAGACTGTTGCCACGCCTTAATTCTTGTAATAGCCTGGCATTTCTGGCAGATTAACGGACGCCTGCGTTAGAATACTCGCGTTCAAGGGAGCGACGCCCATGCCTGACAAACCCAATATTCTGCTCATCGCCATTGATTCCATCCGCGCCGACCACATGTCTTGCTACGGCTACGAACGCCAGACCACGCCCCACATCGACCGCTTCGCCCAGAGCGGCACCCTCTTCGAAAACACCTTCAGCCCGCATATCCCGACCACGCCCGCCTACGCCTCCATGCTGACCGGTCGCGACTGCTTCGGCACCCAGGTCGTCGCCCTGCGGCATCGCGGTCCGCTGCGCGCGGAGGTCCCCACCGCCGCCGAGATCTTCCGCGGCTACGGCTACAACACCACTTCGGTCGGCTTCAAGGGCAATCCCAGCTCGCGCGGCTACGACAACTATGTGGAGTTTGATGGCTGGGGAAGTTACGCGACGGGCCGCGCCTACAAAGCGCAGAACCTCAACAACGCGACCATACCCGAACTGGAGCGGCTCACAGCCGAGGGCAAACCCTGGTTCGTCACGCTGCGGCACATGGACCCGCACGCGCCCTACCTGCCGCCCGAACCGTACGAGCGCATCTTTTATCACGGCGACGAATGCGACCCGGACAACCGCTCAATGGACCCGGTGCTGAACTTCAAGCCATTTGGCACATTCTTCAAATCCTGGATGCCGCCGGGCATCACCGACAAAGATTATGTCATCGCCCAATACGACGGCGCGATCGCCTACATGGACGCCTGCATTCAAGCGATCTTCGAAGCGCTGGACAGCCTGGGCATCGCCGACGAGACCATCGTGGTCCTCAATGGCGATCACGGCGAGACGCTCTACGATCACGAATGCTGGTTCGACCATCACGGCATCTATGACAATGTGCTGCATGTGCCGCTGATCATTCGGTATCCCGGCAAAGTGCCGGCCGGGGCGCGCTTCAGCGGCTTCAACCAGCACAAAGATCTGCTGCCGACGCTGCTGGATCTGGCTGGCTTGGCGGACCGGGCGGAAGCGGACGGTCATCAATTCGACGGGCAGAGCTTGATGGCGCTGGCTGATGGCGAGGTCGCGAGCTTCGACAGCGAATTCTACATCAGCGAATGCACCTGGATGCGGAAGCACGGCTGGCGCACGCCCGGCTGGAAGCTGATGATCGCCCTGGAGCCGGACTTCCATTTCAAGCCGGAGATTGAGCTCTACAACCTGGTGGAAGACCCGAACGAGGACAACAACCTGGCCGATGAACGCCCCGATGTCGTCGACGCGATGCGCGGACGCATGGACGCCTGGATCGCCAAGCGCGAAGCTGAAACGGGCTTCGAGAACCCCATGCTCACCCAGGGCGACTGGCACGGCATCAAGGGCGTCGGCGCCTTCAAGACTTCGCAGCAGGCTTACGATTCGCTGTACATTGGCGATTTGGTGAAGGCGATAAAACTGCAAGCCCAATCGCGCGAAGAAGAATAGCAATCGACTACATCTGTAGGGGCGGCCTGCCAGGTCGCCCGCAAGAAACAGTTCTGTAGGGGCGACCCTTGGGTCGCCCGCCAAAAAAGGAGACTTCAATATGACCTTGCGCGTAGCCATCGTTGGCATGGGCGGCATCGGCAACAATCATGGCGGATGCTACAGCAACCATCCCGAAGCGGAAGTCGTCGCCGTCTGCGACATCATCCAGGAGCGCTCCGACAAAGCGGCCGAGACCTTCGGCTGTCAAGGCTTCTATTCCGTGCAGTCGCTGCTGGATAGCGGCGTCGAGTTCGACGCGGCCAGCGTCACCACAGCCGGCGAAGAGAATGGCGGCGACCATTACAAGCCCACCATGGAACTGCTGAACGCGGGCTATCCAGTCCTGGGCGAGAAGCCAATTTCGAACAATGTTGATGAAGCGGCGGAGATGGTGGCGCTGGCGAAGGCGAAGAACCTGCGCTACGGCATCAACCTGAATCACCGCTTCACGCCGGCGGCTGTGCTGGCCAAAGAATGGATGCTGCGGGGCCGCATCGGCGAGACCAACATGATCGACATGACCATGTGGATCAACAACCCCAACGAGACTTCGCCGCACTTTCACATGCGCGCGCTGCACCCGCACTCGCTGGATGTGATGCGTTACTTCGCCGGATCCGATGTATCGCAGGTGCATGCCATCTTCAAGAAAGGCAAGGGGCGCAAGATTTGGTCCAATGCGCAGGTCAACCTGCTGTACGAGAACGGCGTCATCGGCCACCTGCGCGGCAGCTACGACGGCAACTGGGGCCACACCAGCATGGGCGGCGGCAGCTATGGCTTGGAGACGCTGGACATCTTGGGCTCGGACGGGCGCGTCTTCCTGCGCGACGCCTGCGAGGAGCTCGTCTATTATCCCCGCTTCAAAGGCACAACCGAGCGGCACGAGTATTACGGCGGCATGAAGCACTTCGGCGAGACTTTCCAAACCCGCATCGATCACTGGATCGACCAGAACCTGGCGAATGTCGCGCCGGACGAGATCGACGCTTCGGGCGCGGACGGCTTGCATGTGCAGCGGATCATCGAAGCAGCCATCGAATCCTGGGATACGGGGAAGGTTGTCTCTCTGTGATCACGGTCATTGGTCGCGGTCACAGCGGCACCCGGGCGATCTCGCATACGCTCTACGCTTCCGGCGTCTACATGGGACAAACGCTGAACCCCTCGGGGGATCTGGTGCCGGCCCACGCCATGTACGACGCCTGCCGCGTCTTCGCGCGCTATGTCAAATGGAATGGCGAGCTTAGCTGGGATTTCAGCCGGGCCCAGGCAGCCGAGATTCCGCCGGCCTTCATGCGCAGCCTGGAGCAGTATCTGGCATCGGTGCTGAACCACAGGCGGAGTTTGAAGGGCTGGAAAGTGCCCGAGACGACCCTGATCTTCCCCTGGATTCAGCGCCTCTACCCGGACACGCACTACATCTTCTGGATTCGCAATCCGCGCGACTGCATCATCGGCTCGCACAAGACCGACGACATGCGCGACTTCGGCATCCAGTACCCGGAGACCCACGACGAGCGCCTGCGCCGAGCCATCTCCTGGAAATATCAGTACGACTTGGTGAAATCGACGCCGAAGCCCAAGCGCTGGATTGAAGTGCGTTTTGAAGATTTGGTGACCCGACAGGAAGAGACCGTGAGCCGGCTGGAAGCATTTCTGGGCATTCCGCTGGCGCGGATCGTCATGCGGCAGGACACCATCAATCGCTGGCGAAGCGACGAGGGCGTGAATTACTTTGATTTCTTTGAGCCCGCCATGCGCGAATACGGCTACGAAATTCCGGATGCTCACTAGCCAACCCCGCCCCCGCGCCCTTCCCGCCAACTCTATAGCGGGCGTTCGAAGCGTCAGGGATGGCGAGATTCGATTTGCGCGATTTGTGAAAGGCAAGCGACATAAATGACTTTACGGGTGGCGGTAATCGGCTTGGGACCAATCGGCAATCTCCACGCCGGCATATACGCGCAGGACCCGCTGGCGGACCTGGTCGGCCTCTGCGATATCGACCGGGAACGGGCTGATCAAGCGGCCTGCCAGCATGGCGCGCCGGCTTTCTACGATCTCGAGACCATGCTGCGCGACCTGGCGCCCGATGTCGTCAGCGTCACCACCGGCGGCTACGAGAACAGCAGCGACCATTACCTGCCGACCATCCAGGCTCTTGAAGCCGGCTGCCATGTCCTGGGCGAGAAGCCGATTGCGAACGAGATCGCGCCCGCCGAAGCGATGGTCGCCAAAGGCCGCGCGCTGGGCTTGTGCTATGGCATCAACCTCAACCACCGCTTCACGCCGGCCGCGAGACTGGCGAAAAGCTGGATCGACGAGGGGCGGCTGGGCCACCTGCTCTTCATCAACATGGCGATGTGGATCATGAATCCAGCCGAGACCTCGCCCTTCTATCACATCAAGTCGCTGCACCCGCACACGGTCGATGTGATGCGCTATTTCTGCGGCGACATTGAAGCGGTGCAGTGCTTCGCGACGAAGGCGCCAGGGCGCAAGATCTGGTCGACGGCGCAGTTCAACTTCCGCTTCCGTAACGGCGTCGTCGGCGCGCTGACCGGCAGCTACGACATCGAGCGCGGCCACCCGATGGAGCGCTGCGAAGTCGCCGGCACGGGCGGGCGCTTCGTGCTGGACGACATGTGGCGCGAGCTGACGCTCTACCCCGCCGGCAACCTGGAGAAGACGGTCTACACCGATCCGCTATTCGGCGGCTTTCACAATTTCGAGAACACTTTCCGCGAGCGCATTCACTGCTTCCTGCAGCAAGTGAGCGAGGGGGTCGCGCCGGACGAGATCGATGGCAGCGCGGCTGAAGGCTTGGCGGCGCAGAAGGTCCTGGCGGCCGCGATTGAGTCGCTGGAGACGGAATCGGTCGTGCATGTATAGTTTCACCACAGAGGCACAGAGACCACAGAGAAACGAGACATGCTCATGGCGTGATTTGTAGACACAGGGCCGAACAAGCCGCAGCCCACGCGACATACCTTGCCGGTCGCCGCGGGCAGAATCCTGCATGAACGGCGACAACTGTGCGTTTTGCTCCCCTCCCTGACGCTTCGGATGCCCGCCATAGAGATGGCGGGAAAGGGCCGGGGGTGGGGTTGTAGTTGTACGCAATGTAAACCGGGGCGTTTCCGTGAATCGCCCGCATTCGGGAGGATGATGACAACATGAAGCTCGGAGCGAACTCACTTTTATTCGGCAGCTGGGACATGGAAACCGCCTTCAAGCACCTCAAGATGGCGGGCTACGACGGCATCGAAATCTCGGCGATTGACGAAATGAGCCAGCACCTCGTCTTGTCGCGCTGGCAGGAATGCGCGCCGGAAGTCGTGCGCCTGGCCAAAGCGTATGAGCTCGAGCTGCTGGCGATGGAGCAGTCGTCGCGCGATCCAGACTTGATGGAGCGGGCGATGCAGGCGGCGGTCGAGACCGGCATCCCGATCATCAATGTCGGTCCCGGCGGCAAATCCGATGACGAATCGACGTATCCGCAGGTCCTCGATGAACTGGGCGCGCTCGTTGGGCGGGCTGAACACTACGGCCTCATGCTCTGCGTCAAAGCCCATGTCAACAATTATGTCTACAACACGCCGACCAGCCTGAAAATCCTGAACGACCTGACCTCGCCCAACTTCGGCCTGGACATGGACCCGTCGCATATTCACCGCGCCGGCGAGAATCCGGTCGAAGCAATTGAAGCCGTGATCGACCGCATCAAGCATGTGCACATCCGCGACTGCAAGGGCAGCCAGGAGGGACCGGGCGCGCCGGAAGACCAAGCCAATGGCCGCGGCGACATCGACCTGGTCGGTTACATCCGCGTCTTGCACGAACATGGCTACGCGGGCCCGCTGAACCTGGAGGTGATCGGCACGAAGCGAATGGATTACACGCTGGCGCAGTGCATCACGATCGGCGCGGAGTCTCGCGGGCACATGCAAGCCTGCCTGCAAGCGGCCGGCGCGCGCTAAGGCAGCATTCCGCGCGAACGTGTCAGGGCGGGCCACCGGGTCGCCCTCATCACGGAATCTGCGATTTGTAGATTGAACCACGGAGACCACAGAGAGCGCAGAGACTTGTTCTTTTGCAACCGAGTCCACCAAGTACATCGAGTTTCGGGAGTGTGTTTGTTAGTCTCTAGGGGCGAGCCATTGGTTCGTCCGCGCCAACGTAAACTGTAGACACAGAGCCGTCATGGTCGCCGCCCACGCAAAACACATTGCGAATCGCCGCGGGCAGAATCCCGCATGAATAGCGAATCGCGTGCAGTTGACTCCCCTGCCTGACGCTTCGGCGAGGGGCCGGGCCTGGGGTTGGCGGCTCGCAATGTAAACAGGGGCGATATACCATATCGTCCGCGCCAACGCAATCTGTACGGGCAGGCCCGAGGGGCGCCCACAAAGGGAAGCTATATGTCATTCCAACCATCCGACCAGCAAATCCAGTCCGCCTACGCCAACGCCAGAGAGCGCTACGCCATTTTCGATGTCGATGTCGACGCCGCCCTGGAGATCCTGAAGACCGTGCCCATCAGCCTGCATTGCTGGCAGGGCGATGATGTCGGCGGCTTCGAAGACCCGGAGCGCGGCCTCAGCGGCGGCATCATGGCGACCGGCAATTATCCTGGCAAAGCCACCAATATCGACGAGCTGCGCAGCGACCTCGACCTGGCGTATCGGTTGATCCCGGGCGATCACCGCCTGGCATTGCACGCCAGCTACCTCGATAGCCAGCGCAAGATCCCGCGCGACGAGATCCTGCCGGAGCACTTCGCCTCGTGGGTGGAGTGGGCGCGCGCGCAGAATCTCGGCCTGGATTTCAACCCGACCCTTTTTTCGCACGACCTGGCGGACGACGGCTTCACGCTGTCGCACGCCGACGCCGGCATCCGCCAATTCTGGATCGACCATTGCATCGCCACCCGCGAGATTAGCGCCAGCTTCGGCCGGGCTCTGGGCAAGCCTTCCATCAACAATATCTGGATCCCGGACGGCTACAAAGATTTGCCGGCCGACCGCCTGGGTCCGCGGCGCCGGCTGATGGAGGCCCTGGACGCCGTCTTCGCCGACGAGATCGACCCGGCCCATCACCTCGACGCGGTCGAATGCAAGCTCTTTGGCTTGGGCTCGGAGAGTTATGTGGTCGGCTCGCACGAGTTTTATCTGGGCTATGCCATTTCGCGCGGGAAAGTGCTCTGCCTGGACGCCGGGCACTTTCACCCGACCGAGACCATCTCCGACAAGCTCTCGTCGATTCTACTGTATGTCAAGGATGTGCTGCTGCATGTCAGCCGCGGCGTGCGCTGGGACAGCGACCATGTCGTCACGCTGACCGACGACCTGCAGGCGATCATGCAAGAGATCGTCCGCAGCGACGGCTTGGAGCGCGTGCACATCGGCCTGGACTTCTTCGACGCCAGCATCAACCGCATCGGCGCCTGGGCGATCGGCACGCGCAACGCCTGCCGCGCGCTCTTGATGGCGCTGCTCGAGCCGCGGGCGCTGCTGCGGCAGTACGAGAACGATGGCGATTTCACCGGCCGCCTGGCTTTGCTGGAAGAGCTCAAGGGACTGCCCTTCGGCGCCGTTTGGGATTACTACTGCGCCGCGCAGGATGCGCCCGTGGGCATGGCATTCATGGACGAAATCCGCGAATACGAGCGGACGGTGCAGTCCAAACGGGGCTAGGCGCCGGCGGCAATCAAACGCAAACCGTCATTGGCGGGCGGGCGACTTACAAAGTCGCCCCTACACATCGTCATTGGCGGGCGGGCGACTGCTCCCCCTTATCTGTTCGGGCGGCGACGCCTATACTCCAAACACAACCATGCGCGCGCCTGAACAGGAGACCCCATGCAACGCTTCGATCCGTCCGAATATCGCCATGTCAGCTACCTCTGGGACGACGCCCTGGCCGAGACTCTCGACCCGGTCGAGCGCCTGGTTTACCGCTCCAATCTGCTCGGCAGCGATCAGCGCGTCACCAACACCGGCGGCGGCAACACCTCGAGCAAGGTCTTCCAGACCGATCCATTAACTGGCGCCGCTGTCGATGTCATGTTCGTCAAGGGCTCGGGCGGCGACCTGCGCACAGCCAAGCGCGAAAATTTCGCCTCGCTGCAGATGGACAAGCTGCTGCGGCTGCGAAGCATCTACGACGCCGCCGATGTCAAGGGCGTGAAGAGCGAAATTGAAGACGCCATGGTGGCGATGTACCCGCACTGCGTCTACAACCTCAACCCGCGGGCCAGCTCCATCGACACGCCGCTGCACGCCTTCGTGCCCTATCGCCATGTCGATCACACGCACCCCAATGCCGTCATCGCCATCGCCGCCTGCAGCGAGGGGGAACGGCTGACGCGAGAGATCTATGGCGACGCGGTGGTCTGGCTGGGCTGGCAGCGACCGGGCTTCGACCTGGGCCTGCGCCTGGGCGAGACGATCGCCGCCAATCCGGGCTGCGTCGGCCTCATGCTCGGCGGCCACGGCCTTATCAACTGGGCGGACGACGACAAAGACTGCTACGCGCTTTCGCTGACCCTGATCGAGATGGCGGCGCGTTACCTGGCGGAACGGGACAAGGGCGCGCTGGTCTTCGGCGGGGAGAAGCATGGCAACCTGCCCGAAGCCGAACGCGCAGCCACCCTCGCCGATCTGCTTCCGCGACTGCGCGGGCTGGTCTCGCGGCAGAATCGCTTCATCGCCACCGTCGAGACTGACGAGGCCATCCTCGAATTCGTCAACAGCCACGACGCGGCCCGCCTGGCGGAGCTCGGCACCTCTTGCCCGGATCATTTTTTGCGCACCAAGATCAAGCCGCTGTATGTCGATTGGGATCCGCAGACGGAAGGCAGCACAGCCCTGCTGGAGAAACTTGCAAGCGGCATCGAGACTTACCGCGCCGATTACCGCGCCTATTACCAAGCCTGCAAGCGAGAAGACAGCCCGCCCGTCCGCGACGCCAACCCGACAGTGATCTTGATACCCGGCCTGGGCATGATCGCCTTTGGCAAGAACAAGAGCGAATCGCGGGTCACCGCCGAGTTTTACAATTGCGCCGTCGCCGTGATGCGCGGGGCGGAAGCGGCCGGCGAGTATGTGGCGCTGCCACGGCAGGAAGCCTTCGACATCGAGTACTGGGCGCTGGAAGAAGCCAAGCTGCGCCGCATGCCCGCCGAGAAAGCGCTGGCGCGGAAAGTCGCGCTGGTCGTTGGCGCGGGCAGTGGCATCGGCGTCGAAACCGCCAAGCGCGTCGCCACGGAAGGCGCGCATGTCGTCTGCGCCGACCGCCACCTGGAGGGCGCGCAAGCCACGGCGAAGCTCCTGACCGATGCCTACGGCGAGGGCATCGGCGTGGCTGGCAGCGGCATCTCCGGCTGCGGGCAGGCGATCGCGCTGCAAGTCGACATCACTGACCCGGCGAGCGTCCGCGCCATGCTGAATCAGGCGAGCCTGGCCTATGGCGGAGTGGACGACATCATCGTTACAGCCGGCGTCTTCTTCACGCCAGACGCGGCTGGCGGCAACAGCGCCGACGAGTGGCGCGCCAGCTTTGATGTCAATGTGCGCGGCGGCTATGTCGTCGCCGATTGCGCGCGCGCGCTCTGGGAAGCGCAGGATCTGCCGGTCGCGCTCGTCCTCACCACCAGCGTCAATGCAGTCGTGGCGAAAAAGGGCACGATCGCCTACGACGCCAGCAAAGCGGCCGCCAATCACCTCGTGCGCGAGCTGGCGATCGAGCTGGCGCCGCTGGTCCGCGTCAATGGCTTGGCGCCGGCGACGGTCGTCAAAGGCAGCAGCATGTTCCCGCGGGAGCGGGTCTTGAGCTCGCTGCGAAAATACGGGCTGGAATTCAGCGACGACGAAGACGCGGAGACGCTGCGGGGGCGGCTGGCGGAGTTTTACGCCGGGCGGACGCTAACCAAGTCGGCGATTGGACCGGAAGATCAGGCGGAAGTGGCTTGGCTGCTGATTTCCGATTCCTTCAGCAAGACGACCGGGCAGATCATCAATGTCGACGGCGGCTTGAGCGACGGCTTCTTGCGCTGACAGCTTCTTGCGATGCAAGGCGCTGACCGTGCCGGGCGCGCTACTCGCTCGCTCGAGTCCGCGCTTCGAATGTCCGGAAGTAATTCACCACATCCCAGCGCTGTTCGGGACTCAGCTGCCCTTCACAGGCCGGCAGACTCCTCCAGCCCTCGGCGACCACGGCGTACAAGAAATCGTCCCGTGCCGAGCCGAGGCGGTTGCGCAGCGCCCGGAAATCGGCCGACTGACCCTGCCAGACCAAACAGCGCTCTCGATACAGCGCCGCGCCCCGCTCCAGCGACGCCGCGTCCGGCAAGACCGCGTTCACGATTGCCGGCGGCGGATGCAAGGCGAGCGCGTATTCGCGTTGCCGCTGCGCGATCAAGCCGGCGCCAAAAGCCATGACAGCCAGCGACAGCGCGACCACAGCCAGGCCGATGCCCGCGCTGAGCGCCGTCAGGTTCAGCGCGCCGACCAGCTTTCTGAAGCCGGGCAAGGCGATCTTGGCCAGCGCCGCCGCCAGCGCCAGCAGCAGCAAAACATGAATCAGGTCCGGCCCGCGGGTCTGCTGGATGGCGGCCGCCTCGCTGATCTCCCATTGGAATGCAGCTCGCGTCCGCCCGCCAGCCTCGTCGAAAATGTCGACCAGCAGCTGCCATTCGCCCGGCGCGTCGATCTCGTCGCCGGCGCCGCTGTAGAGCCCGCCTTCGACTCGCTCCACCCGCTGCCAGTGGCTGCGCAGCGCGCGTTCCGGGTTCACCCATTGCAGCTCGATCCGGAGCGGATCCGCCTTGCCGTCGCCGGAACTGACCAGCAGGTCGTAAGTGTTGAAGCCGGGACCGCCGGGGATGACGGAAACGCTGAGGCTGAAACCGCCGACTGTTTGCGCCGAGGCAGGCGCTGCGATGTCCACGGCTGGCGCGGGCGGCTCCGGGACGGGGGTCGCGCTCAGCCAGGCGACGGCGCCCAGCGGCAGCAGCATCAGGATTGCTTCCAGGCGCAGCGCGTTCCCGATTTCCACCGTGTGCGCCAAACGCGCGCTCCAGGCGGGCGGCAGCACTTTCGTCAATCGCGGCGGACCTGAGCGCAAGTGCAGGCGCTGCCAGCCAGCCAAGATGACGACCGGCGTCAGCAGCAGCAGCTTGAGCGTCAGGGCGCGCCCGTAACTCGCGTCCAGATCCGCCGGCGACAAGAGGAAGTTCGACGCGGTATAGAGTCCGCTCAAGACGATCAGCGCCACCAGCGGCCCCATCAAGCGCGAGAAACGGCGCAGCGCCGCTTGAGCCGCCCGCCGTTTTGCCTCGCCTTCGAGGGGAGCTAGAGCAGCCCGCAGCAGCAGCGCCAATGCCAGCGCCCCGCCCAGCCAGAAGGCCGCCGCCAGGGCGTGAATCCAGTCGACGGCGATGGCCAGCCAGGGCAGAATGGTCGAGCCGGCCGCGTGGCTGGTGGCCATGGACAAGCCGATGAAAAGCGCGCCCAGCCAGGGCATCCCGCGCCATATACCCGCCGCCAGACCCGGCATAAGCGCGCGATAATACTCGGCGACGAAGAGCAACACGGCGCAGAATATCAGCAGCGCGAAGCGGAAAGTCCAGACATCGCCAAAGCGCGAGCCAATGAGGACCACTTGCCACAAGCTGCCTTCCAGGACCTGCGACGCGCCCGCGTTGAAGAAGGCCATCGTCGCCTGCAAGAGGGCGAGCAGACTGGCGGCGAAAGCCAGCGCGACCGCGACCGCCAGACAATTTCGCATCGCCCGATTCACCCGCCGCGGCAAGCCAGCGCCTCCCGGGCTGCCCCAGGCCGGCAGCAGCACCAGCGCGTACAGGCTCGACGCGCCGAAGAACACGAAATTCGCCAGGTTGAGCAGGGCGCGCCAAAGCGCTTCCAAGGGAATGGCGCGGGCTGCTTCAGTTTGCCCGGCGACGCCGCCCACCGCCTCGCCGACGAAGAATACCCGACTCTCCGCGATGACATGGCCATCGCTGGCGAAGGCGGGCCGCAGCTCGACGACATAGGCGCCGTCGGGCAAGCGTGACGGCGCGCGCAATGCCAGCAAAGCGCGATTCCGCGGGTCGACGCCGCCGCTGGCGAGGACTTGGCCTGTTTGATCACGCAGGTGGATCTCGCTGAAGCGCGGCTCCAGGTCTTCGCTGAACCAGTATTGCAGGCGCGTTGGCGAGCGCTCCAGCACGCTGCGATCGGCGGGAATGGCGCGGACGACAAATCCATGCGCCCCGCTTGGCAGGGCCAAACAAGCCAAGAGCGCGCAAAGAAGCCAGAGCTTGCCCCGTTTCATCCTCATCCGCATCGCCCCGCCGCGAGACTCCTCAATATGCCAGCGCCATTGTAACCGAGCGCCGCCAGTGCAATCGACTGCATCGCGGGCGCGCTCAATTCAAAAGCGATGGCGCTAGCGTCGATAGCCTATTGAAGGCGCGCCGCCATCCCATTAAGATACAATGTCGGCGGGGACAAGATCTCCTCCGCCTGTTTCATGAAGCCTTGGCGCGGGGGGCGCGGGTGACGGGCGAGAGCGGCAAGAACTTCATCACCGAAATCATCGACGAGCACGGCGCAAGCGGGCGCTTCGACGGCCGCGTTCACACGCGCTTCCCGCCGGAGCCAAATGGCTACTTGCACATTGGCCACGCCAAGTCGATCTGCCTGAATTTCGGCATCGCCGAGCAGTACGGCGGCTTGTGCAATTTGCGCTTTGATGACACCAACCCCGCCAAAGAAGAGCAAGAATACATCGACGCCATCACCGATGATGTGCGCTGGCTGGGCTACGATTGGGGCGAGCGCCTGTATTACGCCTCGGATTATTTTGAAGAACTGTACCGGATGGCGCTGGAGCTGATCCGCGTCGGCCGCGCCTATGTCGACGAGCAGAGCCAGGAAGCGATCCGCCAAAATCGCGGCGCCCTCACCGAGCCGGGCAAGGACAGCCCCTACCGCAATCGCAGCATTGAAGAGAACCTCGCCCTTTTTGAGAAAATGCGAGACGGCGGCTTCGGCGAGGGGGAGGCGGTGCTGCGCGCCAAGATCGACATGGCCAGCGGCAACATCAATCTGCGCGACCCGGTGATGTACCGCATCCTGGACGCGGCGCACCCGCGCACCGGCGACAAATGGAAGATTTACCCGATGTACGACTTTGCCCATGGGCAATCGGATTCCATCGAGGGCATCACCCATTCCATCTGCACCCTGGAGTACGAAGATCACCGCCCGCTGTACGATTGGTATCTGGACCAGCTCGAGATCTTCCATCCGCAGCAGATAGAATTCGCCCGCTTGAACCTGAGCCACACCGTGCTCAGCAAGCGCAAGCTGATCCGCCTGGTGCGGGAAGGCTTCGTGAGTGGCTGGGACGACCCGCGCATGCCGACCATCGCCGGTTTGCGCCGCCGCGGCTATACGCCAGAAGCGATCCGCAATTTCTGCGACGACATCGGCGTCGGCAAGGTGAAAGGCGTCGTCGCCCTGCACAAGCTGGAATTCCATTTGCGCCAGCATCTCAACAAGACCGCGCCGCGGGTCATGGCGGTGCTCAATCCGCTGAAGCTCGTCATCGAGAATTATCCTGACGACCTGGTCGAGGAGCTGGATGCGATCAACAACCCGGAAGACGAAAGCGCCGGCGCGCGCAAGGTACCCTTCTCGAAGACGCTCTACATTGAACGCGACGACTTTATGGAAGATCCGCCGCGTAAATTCTTCCGCCTGGCGCCAGGGCGGGAAGTGCGCTTGCGCTACGGCTACTTCATCACCTGCGTCGATGTCGTCAAAGACGAGCAGGGCGAAATCGTCGAGTTGCGCTGCCGATATGATCCAGCGACCCGCGGCGGTTCCGCGCCCGATGGCAGGCGAGTCAAAGCGACCCTGCACTGGGTATCCGCCGGGCAGGCTCTGACTGCCGAAGCGCGGCTGTATGACACGCTCTTCAGCGAAGAGAACCCGGAAAGCGACCCGGAGCGCGACTTCACCGAATTCATCAATCCCGCATCGCTGACCGTGGCCGACCCAATCTACATCGAGCCGAGCCTGGCCAGGGCTGAAGCCGGCGACCGCTTTCAGTTTGAGCGCCTGGGTTACTTCGTCGTGGACGCGTCTTCGAGCGCAGACAAACTGATCTTCAATCGCACCGTAACCCTGCGCGACCAGTGGCGCAAAGCCCAGAAGCGCGCCAAGCAAAAATCAAGACGCCGGCGCAGAAGATCGCGCTGACAGCCAGCCGCCGCTTTCTGTGATAGCATAACCGCGTGACCGCGCCACGGATTGAAAGCCGCTTGCCCTTGCCCGCCCTCGCCCGCATCCTCATTCTTGCAGCGTCGCTCGCTGGCGGCGTCGGCATCGCGCTGGCGCAGGATTCCGCTTGCGGCGCCATCGTGGAAGCGGCATTGCAAAGCGTCGAAGCGCGCTGCGGCAACCTGGAGCGGAACGAACTCTGCGTCGCTCGGCCGCCCGTCAGCCTGCACTACTTCGCGCCGGCGGAATCGACAGCGATAGACGAAAACGCGGGCCGAGCCTGGGCGCAAGCGCTTGCCCAGGTCGAGCCTGGCGCGATGGACGCGGAGGCTGAAACCTGGGGCCTGGCGCTGCTCCACCTCGGCGCCAATCTGCCGACGACTTACGCCGGACCGGGCTTGCTCGCCGTCGTGGCGGGTCCGGCTCAGCTAAGCAACGCGATTGAGCCCGATTCGGTCATGCGCATTGGCGAGCCCTTGCAAACCGCCGCCATAGACGCGACGCCGCTCTACCGCAATCCCGGCGTCATCCCGGAGGCGATTGGCGCGCTCGAAGCGGATGAGCTGCTGCTGGTGGACGCCTACGACAAGACGGGCGCTTGGCTGCGTGCGGTGACGGAGGGCAGCGTCGCCTGGGTCGAGAGCGACAAAGTGGCGCGCCTGCAAGCGATGCACAGTCTGCCGCGGATCGGCCTGGGCGAGACCTTCCCTTTCCAGTCTCTGGCGATCGCGACGGAGGCCAAGCTGCCGGCCTGTCAGGCAACCGAGCCATTCATCGCGCTGCAGTCGCCGCCTGGCCTGCCGATCAGCCTGACGATCAACGGCCTGGACATGCTGCTTGACGGCATGGCGAGCTTCCAGCAAGTGCATCGCAGCGCCTTGAGCCTGACGACGCACCGCGGGCAGGCGCGGACCCTGCTGGGCCGGACGGTGCGGCAAGGCGAATCGGCGCTTGGGATCTTGCAATTGCAGGCCGACGGCGCCTGGGAAGCCCTGGACTGGAGCGGCGCTTTGCCAGCCTCGGAAGCGGAGCTTGCCCGGGGCGAACGCGCCCAGGCCGCGCTCAACGCCCTGGCCAGAGCCAACGGCTGGGAGGAGCAGCGCGCCTTCGATTATCCGCCGCAGACCCTTCACACGGTGGCCGCGGGCGAGTCCATTTACAGCGTCGCCCGGCTCTACGACGCCAGCGTCGCCGAAATCATCCTCGCCAATCTGGGAGAGACTCCGCTGCGGCTCTACGCTGGCACGGTGCTGGTCGTCCCCAACCCGGGCAGCGGCTTCGCGGGCGCTGGCGATGTCCCGCTGGACGCCACCCTGGGCGATTGAAGGCGAGCTTCACGACAGACCCCGTTTCAGCAAAGCGACGAATGCGTCGCGGTCAGCAGCGGTCGCGACTCGGATTTGCGGCTTCCGCCCGGTGGCGCCGAGGACATCAACGACCGTCATGCCCCGCGTCAAGCCCGCGCCCGTCGTGATGTCGACGCGGTAGTCGGCGTAGGTGGCAATCGACGGGTCGATCGCCGCCGCCATCGTGATCGGGTCTGGCAGGTCAAAGCCGGGCAGCCCGCTCTCCGCCCGCGCGTAATCGCGCAGCGTGGCTTGAATGTCGACGGCGAATTCGGCCCAGGGCGTGCCGATGCGCCGGAGCTCGGCCGCTTGATCGGCGGCGAAGGTCGCGTATTTCCAGGAGATGTCCCAGCCGACCATGGTGATGGGCATGCCGGATTCAAAGACGATCTTGGCTGCTTCGGGGTCGACCCAGATGTTGAACTCGGCCAGGGGCGTCACATTGCCATGGCCCGCGCCGATGCCGCCCATGATCCAGCAATGCGAGACTCGGCGCGCCAACTCTGGCTCCCGCAGCAGCGCCAGCGCGACATTGCTAAGCGGACCCAGGGTCACCAGAGTGATGTCGCCGGCATGCGCCTTGACGAGCGCGCGCAGGACATCGGCGGCGTGTCCTGGCCTGGCTCGCCGACCATGCAGCGGGAGCCCGATATCGCCCATGCCATCGCGCCCGTGCACATTCTCCGCCGTCTCCAGCGGGCGCAGCAGCGGTTTGGCGCAGCCGGCGTAGACTGGAACGCTCGACCCGCAGAGCTCCACCGTGTAGAGCGCGTTCTGGGTCGCTTGCGGCAGGGGCACATTGCCGGCGACGACCGTGATCGCTTTGACCGCGATGTCGGGCTGGCGCAGCGCCATAGTCAAGGCGACGGCGTCGTCCGAAGCGGTATCGGTGTCGATGATAAAGTTGCGCATGGCTCGCCTCCCGCGTGGGCTGAGTATATGCGGAGGCCGCGCGCGGGCGCAATCGAATTGCGTGTTCTTGCCCGCGAGGGCGCGACCATAGACTCGCCTTTGGAGACTGCGTCTATGCTATACTCGCGCCGTGCCAAGCCACGAGCCACAAGGGGCGCCTTCATGGATTTCAGTCTCCCCCGCCATGTCGAAGCCATCGCGAGCCGCATGCGCCAATTCGTCGACGACGAAGTCATCCCCGTCGAGGCGGAGCTGCTGCGCGGGGGCCTCGACCTGGACGCCGAGATCCTGCAATCACTGCGCGGCAAAGCCAAGGCAGCCAAGCTCTGGGCGCCGACCATGCCCAAAGCCTGGGGCGGCATGGGCTTGGAAATCCAGGAGATCGCGCCGGTCTTCGAGGCGGCCGGGCGCAGCATGCTCGGTCCCCTGGCGACGCATTGCGCCGCGCCCGACGAAGGCAACATGCACCTGCTGCGCAACTTCGCCAACGAAGCGCAAACTCAGCGCTTTCTCGTCCCCCTGGCGCGCGGGGAGACTTTCTCCGCCTTTTCCATGACGGAGCCGGCCCCCGGCGCTGGCAGCGACCCGCGCATGATCCGGACGCTTGCCCGCCGCGACGGCGACGATTGGCTCATCAATGGCCACAAATGGCTGACCACCAATGGCGAAATCGCCGATTTCTTCATCATCATGGCGGTGACGGACCCCGAAGTTCACCCGTACCGCGGCTGCAGCCAGTTCCTCGCGCCACGCGACTTGCCCGGCATCCGCATCGTCCGCGATGTGCCGGTCATGGGCAGGAAAGATTTTGGCGGGCATGTCGAAATCGTATACGATGAGCTGCGCCTGCCAGCCAGCGCGATCCTCGGCGGCGAAGGCAATGGCTTCATGCTGGCTCAGTCCCGCTTGGGGCCCGCCAGGCTGACTCACTGCATGCGCTGGACGGGCATCGCCCAACGCGCCCTGGAGATCGCCGCCAACTACGCGACCGAACGCGAGGCTTTTGGCGGACCGCTGAGCAGCCACCAGTCCATCCAGTGGATGCTGGCCGACTCGGAGATGGAGCTGAAGATGGGGCGGCTGCTGATTCACGAAGCCGCCTGGCGACTGGCGCGGGGAGAACAGGCGCGGCTGGAGACTTCGATCGCCAAGGTCCAGGTCTCGGAGATTGTCGGGCGCGTCCTCGATCGCTGCGTGCAGATCTGCGGCGGCAGCGGCATCGCGCGCGACTTGCCGCTCTCCGGCTGGTACGAAAAAGCGCGGGCTTTCCGCATTTATGACGGCGCTTCCGAGGTGCATCGCATGGTAGTGGCGCGGGATGTCGTCAAGCGATACGGCGCCGGGCAAAGCTGATGCCCAGCGTCTTCCTCAGCCACAGCAACCAGGACAGCGAAACGACCCTGAAGGCGGCTGCCGCGCTGCGCCGGGCGGGTTTCGGCGTCTGGGTCGACTTTGAGAATATCCGCGGCGGGGCGGACTGGCTCTGCGAGATAGAAGCCGGCATCGCCCGCTGCGACGCGGTCGTCGTCGTGCTGTCGAAGGCGAGCGCCCGCTCGGTCTGGGTGGAGCGCGAATGCCTTTACGCTTTCCAGCTGAGCAAGCCGGTCTTCACCGCCCTCGTCGCCGATGTCTTGATCCCGCTGCATCTCATCAACATCCAGTATTGCGATTTGCGAGGCGACCAAAAGGCTGGATTGGCGGAGCTGGCAAGCTCCATCCATGCGGCGCTGGCGGGCGAGGCGGCTTTGGAAGACCCGGCCGGCAGCAGCGCGCCCACGGAGAGCAATTTCTTCCCCTACCTGGCGCAGCTGCCCCAGGGCGATGTCGCGACAATGGTGGCGCGGGACCTCTTCCTGTGGTCGCGCGGCTTCGCCGACGAACTGGCATTTGGCGGCAAGCGGCGGCCGGGCTTCCAGGCGCGGATCCAATTGAATGGGCGCATGACGACCATATTTAGCGTGCGCGCGTACTCGCGGCAGCCGGCCGTCGAGACGCCGCTGGATCGCCTTGCGCGACACAAGCCTTTTCGCCGCCGCCGGAAACGCGCCGCTTTCCTGCGCCAGCTGAATCGGCTGCTGCCCAAGGACGCGCGTTTTGACAAGGCGAAAGCCAATGGCCGGCCCGCCGTCGCCCTCTGCCACCTGAGCGCCGCGAAAGCAATGGAGGGTTTCAAAGCGCTGATGCTCGAGACGGCTGCCGAGCTGCGAGAAGCGGCCAAGGCCTGAGCCAGCTCAGCGCAAGGCTGCTTCCAGGTGGGCGCGCTGCAGCCGGCGGTCGTAATACTTTTCAGCCGCGTCGGCCATGCTGCGCATCGTCTGGGCATTGAGGAACGCGTTGGCAAGCGCGCCCGCCACCGGCACGAAGCCGACGATCATGCGGGCCGGCACGCGGGTCCCGATCCGCGACGCCAGCTTGTATGCCAGCCGCCGGCTGATCTTGCGTCCCAGGGGCCGGGTCAGCATCACTTCCGCGCCGAGGTGGTTGACATGTTCCGCGCCGCCCTGCAGCAGCCGCTCCGCCCCCGCCTCGCCCAGCATCGCCTGCGCCATGGCGTAACCGCGCTCGTCGCCGGCGACAAAACGCTCCGCCAGCTTCTGTAAAATGTGGTAGCTGCGCAGGGTGGTCTCGTCGGCGGCCGACTCCAGCAGGCCGGGCATGCTGGCTTGGCCTTCAGCCTCCAGCGCCCACTGAAAAGCGTCCAGCGAAATCGCCAGGTGCTCGATGATGCCGGCGTCGAAATCCGACTCGTTGGCCCAGAGCGCCAGAATGTTGCGCAGGTCGGAGTAGGCTTCCGTCTCGATGATGAAGGCGCCTTTGAGCGCGCCAATGCCCCAGCTTATGTATCCCATTTTGTGCAGGAGGTAGCTGACGCCGGTCGGGATGGTGAAAGCGTGCAGGCCGGGCACGACCATCTCCGCGCCGCCGATGACCGCCAGCTTGGTCGTCTCTTGCTTGATCCACTGCGCCGGCGTGTCGCAGTCCAGGGCCGCCCGCACCGCCCGCTGCGGGTTGCCCGCCAGCTCGTCCATTGCCATGACGATGGCTTCGGCTATGCTGTCTTCCAGTCCCATGTCAAATCTCGCGCCGCCTTGTATGCCATGTATACGCGCCCCGGTGTCTGGCGTCGCGTCAGGCGTCGAGCGCCCCGCGCCAGGCTTGAAAATCGTCGAAGGCGACGGTCAAGCGCTTGCCGGAGTAGCTCATCATGCCCGCCAGCCCCAGTCCGCCGGTGGCAGCGCGCTGGTCGCGGGCTTCCATCACGAACTCGCCATTCACCCAGAGCGCCAGATAATCGCCAATGCAGACGGCGCGCAGGCGGTTGCTGGATTGGCCTCGTTTGATGGACCCGGCTGGTCGCGCGCTGACGATCGCTTCCAGGGACCGTCCGTTGCTCCAGCGGATGCTGGCGTAGCCGTCGCCGCCTATCAAGAAGAAATAGCCGCGCCCGCGATTGCCGTGGTCCAGCCGGCAAGCCAGACCGTAGGCGTTGTGATCCTCGGTCGAAAGCTGCCGCGCTTCCGCCTCGATGACGACATCGGCGAAGGATCCATCGCGCTGCGCCCAGACATACTGCTTGCCCGGGAAATCCAGCAGGTAACTGCCGTCGCGGCTTCCCATGAAGAGCTCGGCGTCCGCCTCATATTGCCGCCAGCGCTCGCCAGTATCGAAATTGTCATCCACTGCCTGCTCCAGGTAGCGGAAGCCCAGGCTGGGCATGGCAGGCGGACCGTGCTGGCTCAGCGCGGCGCAGGCGGAGAGCGTCAACAGCGCGCAGAAAAAAGCGATAACTCGCCAGGCGCCTTGCCAGATCATGTCAGGATCGCCAGTCTCCGCCATTTCATTCGTCCTTTTGGGCGGTTGCGGCACAAGCGAATCTTTGAAGCCGCGCCCCGAGCGTGTATAATAGCGCCCAGACCGAACTTGAGTAAGGCGAGGTCCGCATGATTGAACCCATGATTGAACTCATCGTTGACCGCGTTCAGGTGAGCCTGATGTCGCAGCATCGCCTGGTGGTCTTGCGCGATGTGGACGACGAGCGCTACCTGCCGATCTGGATCGGGCAATTCGAGTCGGAGGCGATCACCCTGGAGCTGCAGGGCATGATACGCGAGCGCCCGCTGACTCATGATTTGCTCAAATCCACCATTCAGCAGATGGGCGGCGAGGTGCGGCACATTTTCATCAACAGCTTGAGCAAAGATGTCTTTTACGCTTTGATCAGCATCGACGCCCGCGGCGAGACCATCGACATCGACGCCCGCCCCAGCGACGCCATCGCCCTGGCCGTGCGGCTGAACGCGCCCATCTTCGTCGACCGGCAGGTCATTGAGCGCGCCGGCATCCGCCCCGACCGCAATGTCGAGGACGAGATCCTGGGCTTGGCGCAGGACCTGCACGAACGCGGCGACGACGGCGAGCAAGTCGACGAGAGCAAACTCAGCGCCTTCGCCGATTTTGTCGACACCCTCAACCTGGAAGATCTCGAAGACGAAGAGTAAGCGACAGCCGCCCCGGCGGTTTTTTTTCGATTAGCAAGCTGAAGCGGCCGCCACAGCGCGCTGCCGCTTGGACAGCCTTCTATGGAATACCCGGCGCCCTCCACCCAGCTGCAACTGCCGATGAGCCTGGAGGCGGAGCAGGCTTTGCTCGGCGCGATTCTTATTCAGCCGACCGCCTTCCTCAGCGTCGCCGCCACACTCACGGGCGAGGACTTTTTCCTCAAGCGGCATGAATACATCTGGACCGCCCTCAGCCGGCTGCAAGAACGCAACGACGCCATCGACTATGTGACCCTCTCCAGCGAGCTGCAAGACATGGGCTTGCACGACGAGATTGGCGGCGACGCCTACTTGACTTCGCTGGTCAACAACACGCCCACCGCCCTGCATGTCGAAGTCTATGGCGAGTTGGTGGCGCGGGCTTCCACGCGGCGCAAGATGCTGCAGGCGGCCGACGCCATTCGCCAGGTGGCGCTGGACGAAGAGCTGCCCATCGACAAGGTCGTCAGCGAGGCGGAGCTGGCGCTCTTCAACGTCAGCAACAATCAGATTCAGCGCGATCTCATCCCCCTGGGCGTGGCGGCTGGCGAGTATTACGACGAGATCGAGCGGCTGCTGGAGCTGGGCGCGGGCACGGTCGGCGTCCCTACCGGCTTCCGCGATCTGGACAGGCAGCTCGGCGGCTTGCAGAAGTCTGACCTGGTCGTATTCGCCGGCCGGCCCGGCATGGGCAAGACGAGCTGGATGCTGTCGGTGGCGCTGAATGTGGCGCGGCGCAACAAACGCGTCGCCATCTTCACCATGGAAATGGCGGTGGAGCAGATGGTGCAGCGCTTGATCGCCATGGAGACGAGCATCTCGATCCAAAAACTGCGCATCGCCGATATCAGCGCCCTGCAGCAAACCCGCCTGGCGGAAGCCGTCGGCCGCATCTCCAGCCTGCCGCTCTTCATCGACGACACGCCCTCAATCACGCCCACCGACATGCGCACGAAATGCCGCCGCCTGCAGCACGAATACGGCCTGGACATCGTCATGGTCGATTACATGCAGTTGATGTCGGCCGGCAAAGCTTACGAGAACAACCGCGTCCAGGAGATCAGCTTCATCAGCCGCTCGCTGAAAGAGATGGCGCGCGAGCTGAATGTCTGCGTGCTTTCCACCGCCCAGCTCAGCCGCGCCGTCGAGCAGCGGCAAGACAAGCGCCCGCAGCTTTCGGACCTGCGCGAGAGCGGCACCATCGAGCAAGACGCCGACGCCGTCATGTTTCTCTATCGCGACGAGGTCTACAACCCGGAGACCACCGAGTTCCCCAACCGCGCCGAAGTCATCTTGTCCAAGCATCGCCACGGTCCCACCGGCAATGTCGACCTGTACTTCGAGAAATCTGCGACCCGCTTTTCCGATGTCAAGATGGTCGATGCCAGCCGCGTCGACTTGAGCGACCTGGGTTAAGCGCGATGCCCGCCCGCAACGGTCGAGCAGCCCGCGGCGATTTGGAGCGCCTCGCTTTGCCCGCCCGCTTCTTGACGGAGTGGCTGCCCGCCATTGACGACCTCGCCGAACTGAAAGTGACGCTCTTCTGTCTGGCGGCGCTGGAACAGAAAGAGGGCAAGCTCCGCTATTTGCGTTTTGACGAGCTGCTCGCTGACGAGAGCTTGATGCGGGGCCTCGCCATCGCTGATAAGGTGCGGCCCGCGCGCGAAGTCTTGAACCGGGCGCTGGACCGGGCCGTGGAACGGGGCGCGCTGCTCGAAGCCGCCATCGACCTGGGCGAGTTCTTCTTCGTCAACGACGCCGGCGGCAAGCAGTTGCAAGCGCAAGTGCTGGCGGGCGAATGGCTGCCGGCGCCGGGCGACGCGATCGAAATCCTGCCGCCAAGGCCGACGATTTACCGGCTCTACGAAGAGAATATCGGACCGCTGACGCCCATGATAGCCGACTCGCTCAAAGAGGCGGAGGCGAGCTACCCGCGGGCCTGGATTGACGACGCGATGCGGCTGTCGGCGGAAAACAACAAACGCAGCTGGCGCTATATTCGCGCGATACTGGAACGGTGGCGGCAGGAAGGGCGCAGCCATGAAAAGAGCAGGCGACATCCTAGAAGGCGCAAGCGGTAAAGAAGGCGAAAACGGCTGGCGCTCCGCCCTGCCACTGGCCAACTCCGGGCAGCCGCCGGCCCCGGGCTTCGTCTGCTATGACCCGGCCAATCCGGCCCTGCCATGCCCGATTTGCGATGGCAAAGGCGTCTACATCCTCCAGGTCGACATGGAGGACCCGCGCCACGGCAAGTTCCAGCGCTGCCCCAATCACCCGGTGGAAGACGACCGCGCCATGCACGAGCGGCTGCGGCGCTTCGGCAATCTGGACGCTTACCAAGACAAAACTTTTCTGAGCTTCCGCGTCGCCGACCTCGGCGGGGGATACGCGCCCGTCAATTTCACCTCGCTGCATAACGCCAAAACCATCGCCGAAGCCTATGCCGAGTCGCCCCGCGGCTGGATCGTGTACGAGGGTCCGTATGGCTGCGGCAAGACGCATCTGGCGGTCGCCATCGCCAACATGCGCCTCGAGCGCTATGGCGAGCAGGTCGTTTTCATCACCGCGCCCGACTTGCTGGATATCTTGCGCGCCACTTACAGCCCCCAATCCGAAGCCACTTTCGACGCCTACTTCGAGCGCGTTCGCCGCGTGCCGCTGCTCGTCCTGGACGACCTGGGCGTGGAGAACCCCAGCGGCTGGGCGAAAGAAAAACTCTTCCAGTTGCTGAATTTCCGCCATGTGCGCCGGCTGCCGACTGTCGTGACGACCAACACTGCCTTCGACGACCTCGACCCGCGCCTCAGCAGCCGCATGATGCAGGGCGAAATCGTCCAGCATGTGCGCATCGACGCGCCCGATTACCGCCGCGCGTCGCAGACCCAGCCTTTCGACATGCGCTTTAACGACCTGCGCCTGTATGCGGACATGCGCTTTGAAGCCTTCTCCACCGACAGCCAATCGGACGAGGAGCGCGGCAACCTGAAAAAAGCCCTGAAGATGGCCCGCGACTGGGCGGCGGAACCACGGGGCTGGCTCTGCCTGATGGGCGATTATGGCGCCGGCAAGACTCACCTGGCGGCTTCCATCGCCAACGCCTTGCATGATAGCGGCGCCGACCTCATGTTCACGACCGTGCCGGACTTGCTCGATTACCTGCGTCAAGCTTTCGACCCGCTCTCCCATTCCCGTTTCGACAAGCGCTTTCACGACATCCTCGGCGTGCCCAATCTCATCCTGGACGACTTGAACCTGGCCGGCGCCACCGCCTGGTCGCGGGAGAAGCTCTTCCAGATCATCGACTATCGCTATCTGCGGCGCAGCCCGACCGTCTTCACCACGCCAGAGACCCGGCCCGCGATCGAAGAAGATTCGCCGCGCCTGGCGACCCGTCTCTTCGACCAGCGCATCTGCCAATGGTTCGATCTGGACGCGGTCGGCAGTTATGTGAAGCGTCGGAAAACCCGGCCCTGATGGCGGATGAGGGCATACAAGTCTCGGCCTACGCTCGGGAACATCGCCGCGCCACGCTGGAACTTGTCGAGGCGAGCGCCTGGGCGCACCAGCATCTCGACTGGCACAGCCTGGAAGCCTGGTTGGATAGCAAACGCGGGCGGGTTTTGCTCGCCTGGCACGACGGCGCCCTGGCCGGCTGCATCGGGGTTTCGCGCCCGGTCGAGCGCCATAGCTGGATTCGCCTGCTGACGATTGGCGGGGGCCGGCTGCCCGGGCAAGTTGCGAGCGCGCTTTGGCTGGCGGCGGAAAGTCTCTGTCGGGCGGGCGGCGCCGGGGCGATTTCGATACTGATGAGCGCAAACTGGCTGCCGGCTTACTTCGCCCAATTCGGTTTTGGCATTGTGGAAGACCTTATCACGATGAGCCACATCGGCAGCCGGCTGCCCGCCAAACCGAAAGCGGCGGTCGCGCTGCGAGCGGCGGAGAACGAAGATCTGCCGGGCATGAGCCGCGTCGACAGGCTGGCATTTACGGCGCCCTGGCGGCTTGACCAAGATGAAATGCGGCGAGCGCTGCGCATGGCATCCAGCGCGACCGTGGCGGCCAGCGGCGACGACATCGTCGGCTTCGCGCTCAGCACGCGCGCGGGCAAGGCTTGTCATTTGGCGCGGCTGGCGGTGCACCCGGCGCATCGGCGACAATCCATCGCGGCGGCGCTGCTGCATTGGCTGGTGCGGGATTGCCTGCGGCGCGGCATCGGCGAGATGAGCGTCAACACGCAAAAGAGCAATTTGCCGTCGCGGCGCCTGTACGAGCGTTATGGCTTCTTCCGCAATGGCAAGGACCACGAAATGTGGCAGAAGCGGCTCGACGACAAGCCGGCTTGAGCGCGGGGAGCGACGATGGCGACAATCTATCGCGAGAACGACGCCGACCGCCAGATCCTGGCGGGCAAGACCATCGGCCTCATCGGCTACGGCAACTTGGGCCGGCCGGTTGCCAACAACCTGCGCGATTCCGGCTTGCGCGTCGTCATTGGCCTGCGCGAAGACGAAACCCGCGCTCACGCCCGCGAAGACGGCTTCGAGCCGCTGGACATCGAACGGGTCGTCCCGCGCTGTCATATCCTGATGCTGCTGCTGCCAGACGAAGTGACGCCGGAGGTCTACCTGGAGCGCGTCTCGCCCTATTTGCAGCGGGGGCATCTGCTCGTTTTCGCCAGCGGCTACAACATCGCCTTTGGTTTCGTGGAGCCGCCGCCCTTCGTCGATGTCGGCATGATCGCGCCCCGCACGATTGGCGCGGCCGTGCGCAGGCGCTACCTTGATGGCAGCGGGTATTACAGCTTCGTCGGCCTGGGCCAAGACGCGAGCGGCAACGCCCTGCAGACCCTGCTGGCTTTGGCCAAGGCGATGGGCAGCCTGCAAGCCGGCGCCATCGAGATGTCCATGGAGCAGGAAGCGCAGCTCGACCTGTTCGTGCAGCAGGCGATCTTGCCCGCCTTTCACCATGTCATGACCACTGCCGCCAGCCTCTTGCTGGAAATGGGCTACCCGCCGGAAGCGGTCATGATGGACTTGATCATCTCCGGCGAGTTCACCGATTATCTATCAAGCGCCTCGCGACAGGGCTTGCTGCGCGCTCTGCGGCTGAGCTCGCTCACGAGCCAATACGGCATATTCAGCCGCCTGAGCCGTTTCAAGGACCTCAAGCTGGAGAGCCTGATGGAAAGCACGCTGGAAGAAATCCGCCGTGGCGACTTCGCAATTGAATGGTCGCGCGAGTACGAACAGGGCTACCCGCGGCTGGCGAGCTTGCTGGGCGCGCAAGAGCGGCAGCGGCTTTACGCCCTTGAACAAGCCACGCTGGAGCGACTGAAATAGCCGATTTTCGCGAGGTTTCGCCCAGCGAGCGACGAAAGGAAGGCCACCGTTGATGGACAAGATTCGAGCCGTAATTTCCGACATGGACGGCGTGCTCTGGCGCGGGAGCGAGCCGCTGCCGGGCTTGGCGGGCTTCTTCGCTCTGCTGCGCGGGCGCGGGCTGGATTTCGTCCTCGCGACCAACAACAGCCGCAATACGCCAGCCGATTATGTCAAGAAGCTGGCGGGCATGGGCGTGCCCGATATTCAGCCGCGCAACATCGTCACCAGCGGCACGGCGACCGTCAGCCACTTGCAAACGCACTTCCCGGCGGGGACGAGCCTCTATGTGGTCGGCGGCGACGGCTTGAAGCAGATGCTGATCCGCGCCGGCTACCAGCTGGCGGAAACGGGGGCGGCGGCGGTCGTCTGCGGCATCGACTTCGACCTGACCTATAACAAGGTCAAGACGGCGACCCTGCTGATACGCGGCGGCGCGCGCTTCATTGGCACGAATCCCGATTCGTCGTTTCCCTCGCCGGAGGGGCTCGTGCCGGGCGCGGGAAGCATCATCGCCTTGATCGAGACGGCTTCGGGGCAAGGGCCTGAAATCATCGGCAAACCGGGGCCTGGCATGTTTGAGGCCGCCCTGCGTCAACTTGGGACAGGACCCGGCGAAACGCTGATGATCGGCGACCGCATCAATACCGATATCGCCGGCGCGCAGGCGCTGGGCATCAAGACGGCGCTGGTGATGACCGGCGTGGAGACGGAAGACAGCCTGCGCGAGAGCGAGATTCAGCCGGACTGGGTCTTCCCTGGCCTGCCAGAGCTGACGGCGGAGCTGGAGGGTTAAGCGCGGGGCCGCGTCAATGCCGCGAGCACATCTTCCAGCGCGGGGGTTTCAGCCGAGTCTTTGAAGCTGGCCAACCTCGCATAGACCTCGTGCGCCGCTTCGAAGAACCCGGGCGGCATGCCAGCTGCCTCGAATGTCGCGGCGATTTCCTGCATTTCACCGGCGAAGCGCCAGGCTTTTGAAGTGACTCCGCGGACCTGCTGGCCGCGCTGGCTGGCGGAATCGGCGTCGCGCATGCTCCACTCGCGCTCCAGCTCGTCCAGCGCGCCAAGCTGACTCGCCGTGCCGTATATGGCGGCGAGCAGCGCGGTTGAGCCCTTGGTCAAGGCGGCGAAGACCATCTTCAAAGCGGAAGCCTTGCCGATTTCGTCGCCGATGACAATCGCCTCCGCCAGCGTGCCCGCGAAAAGCGCCGCGATCGTCTTGGCCGACCTGCCCGACAAATAGAAACGTGTCGCGCCGGGCTTCCAGGCCGGCGGACCGATAATGCTGCCATCCACGAAGTCGACGCCAGCCGCGCTCATGCGTTCGCCAATCGCGCGAGCTTTGCCGGGCGCGATCGCGTTGCCATCGCAGTATATGCCGGCGAAGCCGGTCTTAATCACGGCCTCGGCCACCGCTTCGGCGGCGTGTGGCGGGCAAATGCAGAGCAGCATTTCGCTGCTCGCGCAGAGCTCCGCCAGGGTCGCTACCGGCAGAAGCCCGTGCTCCTCCGCGCGGAGACGGGTGGCGGCGCTGCGATTCTCCGTCGCCCAGTAGACCGCGTGCCCGGCCCCGACGGCCGCGGCGGCGATGGACGCGCCCATGGCGCCCGGATTGAGGATGCCGACCTTGCTCATGCCCGCCCCCTAATAGCTTGGTTTCTCGTCCGAATGCAGCATTTTCTCGAAGCGGTCGTAAGTCGCCGAAGCGGCGTCGAAGACATAATCGGGGCGCGTCACGATAATGTCCGTCCCGCCCAGGTCGCGCAGGTTCTGCATCGTCTTGTGAATCAAATGCGCGCGCGTGAGCAGGTTTGTCTCGAACCAGCGTTCTTGGGCGCCGGGCGGGCTGGCCACCGCGACCACGCCGGGACCCTTGCTGCCGCTGAGGGCGGGGTTGGCGAGGATGCGCCGCTGCACATCTTCCACCGATTGCCCGGCGATATTGGCGCGCAGCGAAACAAACTGGCGGGCGCGGCGATGCGCTTCCATCAGCTCAATCAGCTCGCGCAGAGTCTCCAGCTTGGCGCTGGAGGCGCGCAGGCTCCGTCCGTTGCCGATGAGCACGGCTTCGGAGGCGATGATGATTCCGCCGTCGAGGGGCCGCAGGTGATTTTCGCGCAAGGTGGTGCCCGTCTCGGAGAGGTCGGCGATCAGATCGGCATAGCCCAGCCGCGGCGCCGCTTCCATCGCGCCTTCAGCATGGGCCAGCAAAAAATGGGAGATGCCTTGCCCATAGAGAAAATCGCGGGTGAGGTTGCTGTACTTGGTGGCGATGCGCAGGGGGGCGCCCCGCTCTTGATGACGCAGGCTGAGGTCGGCCAGATCGGCGATGGAGCTGACATCAATCCAAGAATCCGGCGCAGCCAGCAGCAGCGCGCATTTGCCGAAACCAAGGCGCTCGATGACCATGACATCGGCGGCGTCTTCGCTGTATTCGGCGACAATGTCCAGGCCGGTGATGCCAATATCGGCTTGCCCTTCGGCCACTCGGCTGAGGATGTCGCGGGGGCGCTGGTACACGACTTCGGCGCGTGGCAAGCTGGGGATGGCGGCGCGGTATTGGCGGCTGTTGGGCTTGTAAATCTGCAAGCCCGCCCGCCCGAGAAAGCGGTCGGCCCCCTCGCCCATGCGCCCCTTGCTGGGCAGCGCGATGATCAAGCTCTGGCTCGGCGACTCAGGCATGGTCCTTCAGCCGCCTTTCCACCAGGGCCGGCAGCGCGTCCAGGGCGACCGTTTCTTCTTGGTGGTTTCGCATGTCGCGCAGAATGGCGACGCCAGCCTGGCGTTCTTTCTCGCCCAGGATGAGGACAAGGTCCGCGCCCCGGCGATCGGCTTGTTTCAGGCTGCGGCGGAGACTGCGGCCGACGGCACTGGCTTCGACGATGATATCGCGCTCGCGCAATTGTCGCGCCAGGCTCAAGGCAAGGCGGGTATCGGCTTCCGCCACCGGTATCACGATTAGCTGGGGCGCGCCGCTCGACTCGGCGGTCTTGTCTTGTCGCAAGCTGGCGATGCGCTCGATGCCAAAGGCGAAACCGGCGGCTGGCGTCGGCTCGCCGCCAAGGGCGCTCATCAGATTGTCGTAGCGTCCGCCGCCGCAGAGCTGGATCGTTTCGCCTGTCGCGCTGCTGGCGTGAATCTCGAATATCAAGCCGGTGTAATAATGCAGGCCGCGGGTCATGCCCATGTCCAGCTCGAGCTTGCCGCGCAGCTCGCCATACATCGGCATGGCAGCCAGCGTCGCTCCCAGCGCCTCGACCGGAGCGCGGTCCAAGCCAAAGTCATCGGCGAGTTCGAGGGCTTGTGGCAAGACAGTCGCCGGCGGGCCGACCAAGCCGCCCAGGCGCGCCATGAAGTCCAGGGCGGTCCGCAGTTTGGGTCCTTGCCGGTCTTCGCGTATTTTGCGCAGCAGCCCGTCGATAATCTCGTCTTCGCCGCGACTGGCGTCGACGCCGATGTTCAGGCTGCGCAATAATTCGGCGATGGCTTGCCGCGCCTCCGCCTCGTTCATTTCGCGCAGCAGGGCGACCAGAGGCTGGCCAGCCTCGCCAGCCGCGTCGGCGGTTTCGCGCTCATATTCCGGGTAGATCGCTCGCAGCGATTCAATGACATGCTCCTCGCCGCGTTTGCGCAGGTTCTCCATGTTGCGCAGCAAGAAATTGAGCAGCTGCATGCGCAGGCCCAAGCCGCCGAGGAAGCCGCCCAAGACATCGGTCGTGCCGAGGACAAGCCTGTAGTCGTGGATGCCGAGGCGCTCCAGCCCGCTGCAAGCGAGATGCAGCAATTCGGCGTCGGCGCATGAACCGCGCGCGCCCAGCAGCTCGGCGCCGGTCACCGTGAATTGGCGGAAGCGCTGCTGCTGCGGTTTCTCGTAGCGGAAAACCGGACCGCTGTATTGCAGTCGCAGGGGCAGCGGCTCGTCGCGCAGATGCTCGCTGAAAGCCCGCAGCGCCGATGCGGTGAGTTCCGGGCGGAGAGCGATGCGGCGATTGCGGAAGTTGAATTCATAGAGCCGCGCCGCGATGTCCTCGCCCGATTTGCGCAGATAGAGCTCGGTGTTCTCCAGGATAGGCAGCTCGACGGGCGCGTAGCTGTGCAGGCGCAGATGCCGCTCCAGCTGGGCCTGGGCGCGTTTGCGGCTGGCGTATTCGGCGCTTAGTACATCGCGCATGCCGCGGAGTGCGTGTATCCGGTGGGCGCTGGCCATGAATCGGTTTCGCTCGCGTTCGGGTACTGACCGGCTACGAGGCTACCATTGAATCGCCCGCAGGGATAGAGCGCGCCCTTAGTGGCGCATGTCGATTTGCAGGGCGCCGGCGGCGTCGCCGTCCTCGATGAAGCGCAGCAGGCGCGCGCCTTCCGCCTCGATCGCCGCCAGGCTGGCGTCGTCTTGCCGCTCGAACAGGGAGACGGTCAAACGCGGTCCCGCCCTGTCGCGGCTCGCCTTCCAGATTGCGCCGACAAATCCATCAATGAGCACGCTGCCCAAGACGCGCCCGGCCGATGCGAAGACTTTCTTGCGATGGGCTTCAGGCAAGACGCGGCTGCGATCTTTATGCGCGATCAAGATATTGTCGTATTCTGGCAAGAATCGAATCGGCGTCTCGCGCTCCGCCGGCTCGATTGGCAATCCGGGCAGGTCGTAAAGGTCTTTGCGGGCCTCGTCGCGGTAGACTGTCAAGCCCGCCAGGTCCGGCTTCAGCGCCGAGCGCAAGCCTGTCATGCCGCTCCAGGTCTGGAAATCCATGACGCTGGCCGGGCCAAAGGCCGCCAGGTAGCGCCGGAAGAGCGCGCCGAGCGTCGAGGGCTGCGCCGCGCCCAGCCAGCTCTCGGCGGTCGTGTAAGTGGCGCGGACGCCGACGCCCCAGGTTCCGCTGGGCGGGACTTGGACCAGCGGCAGGTAACTGCGCACGGCATAAGCCATCGCTTGCTTGTCATGTTCCGGATGCCGGGCTTGCAGATGGTCGCGCAATGCGCCAATGGCGGGCTCTTCCGCTTCCAGGAAAGGCTTGGCGATGGCGACCAGGCGCTCAATATCGAGTTCCCTTGCCCGGGCGCCGAAGAAGGAGCGCAAGCCACGCGCCAGGGCCGGCTGAATCACCGCCTGGAAGCGCTGATGATCGGCGGCGCTCACCAGATGCAGGGTCGAGCGAATCCAGGGCGCCCGCGCGATTTGCCGGGTCTCCAGCAGATTGGTCAGATCCGCCTTGTCGAATACCGCGAGCCGCGTCCACAAGCCGATGTATGGCGGGTTCGGAATCTGGGACTGGAGGGCGACGAGGCGCTCGATGGCGCCAAGCGCGTCGTAGTTGGAGCGCTCCAGCAGCAGCTGCCGCGCGACCAAAGTGCGGTTCAGTTGACGCGGCGACAGCGTTTCCGGCGGCATGCGCCCTCGTTTATTGAATTGCGTTTGAGAACTTACAAGGCCTGGCGAGCGCTATAGCGGCGTGGCCACCGCCTCTTCGCTGATCTCTTGGGGCGCGTCCGAGCCGAAGAGCCGCCGCAGCATCAACAGCAGCAGCCCGGCCGCCAGCGCCAACAACGCGGCGACGCGCACGCGGGCCGGGGTCGGCCGCACTCGCTTGACCCTGGCGCCGCGCCCATTCAGCAGTTCCCGACGCAGCTCCGCCTCGAAATCGGGGCGAATCTCTTGAGGGCGGAAAGAAGCCTCCAGGGATTGGATCAGGCTCTGGCAGTCTTCGAGCTCGCCGCGGGCGTCGCCAGCCTCGGTCAGGAGCGCGCTGGCGTCTTCGCCGTCGCGCAGAGCCGCCGTCAAGCGCTCGATCAGGTCCGGCATGGGGCTATCCGCTGATGATGACATGATTTCGCTCATTTCGCGCTCATCCCTCGTTTTCACGCAGCGCGCTTTCGCCGCCGGTCCGCGTCCGCCGCAGCTCGTCGCGCAGCGCCAGCAGGGTGCGATGATACAGCGACTTGACCGCGCCTTCGCTGCGTCCCATGATCTCGCCAATCTCCGCGTTCGACATGCGCTCGACGAACTTCAAAATCAAGAGCTGCTGCCGATCTTCCGGCAAGCGGCGCGCGGCCTCCAGCATTTGGTCTCGCTCGGCGCGCTCCTCGGCCAAGCGGTCGGGCGCTTCCGACTTCAGTCCATGCGCCACATAGTCGTCCAGCGCGATGATCTTCCGCTTGCCTTGATCGCGATGCCAGTTGGCGACCAGGTTGTGGGCGATGCGGTAGAGCCAAGCCTGGAAGGGCAAGCCGCGGTCTTCGTACTTGCCAATATGGGCCAAGGCTCGCGCGAAGACTCTGGCGCTCAAGTCTTCGGCGTCCTGCGCATTGCCCACGCGGTAGTAGACATAATTGTATATTTTCTCCAGATAGCGCTCGTAAAGTTGCCCAAAAGCCTCCTTGTCGCGCTTGGCCAAGGCGACCAGTTCGCGGTCGTCGAGAGCGGCGTGCTCCGTCCCTCTGGCAAAGGGGTTTTTCACTGCGTAATTTCCTTAACACTAGTCGCCGAAGCGGGTTACGCCATTGCCGCGTGTAGGGCGCGCCGGACTTCCTCCAGGCTGGGCAAGGCGGTCATTGTGCCGCGCCGCCCGCATGCCAGGCCGGCCGCCACCGAGGCGAATGTCAGCGCCCGCCGCTTTTCCCAGCCATGCAAGAGACCGACGCAGTAAGCGCCGACGAAGGCGTCGCTGGCGCCGGTCGTGTCCACGATTTCGCCGGCAAACGCAGCCTGCACGACGCCGCCGTCGTCATCGACCAGGAGGCTGCCGCGCTCGCCCAGAGTCAGCGCGATCTGCCCAGCGCCCAGCTGGCGCAAGCCCCGCGCCAAGTCATCGGCGTCATCCGATTCGCTGTTCAGGATCAAGCGCGCTTCGGACTGATTCGGTATGAGCACATCGACCAGGGGCAGATAATGGACGACGAAATCATCGCGGGTGAAGAATGGCGCCGGGTTCAGCACGGTCGTCGCCCCCGCCGCCCGCGCCCGCTCCAGCGCGTATTGGACGAGGGGCTGCGGAATCTCGAAATCGACCGCCACGACATCGCCCGGACCGAAGCCGGCCAAGGCCGCTTGCAGCTGCGCCTTGTCGACGAGCCGGCTGGCATCCGGCGCGCCGATGAAGCCGGGGGCGCCCGCCTGGACGACGATGGCGGCGACGCTGGTCCTGGCATCCGGCAAGCGGCGGACATGCTCAATGTTAAGCGCTTCCTGGCGCAGGGCGGCGAGCATCTCGTCGCCAAAGACATCCGCGCCAACACAGCCGACCAGACGCGCGTCCTCCGCGCCCAGACGCCGGGCAGCCACCGCTTGACTGAGAGCCTTGCCGCCCGGCGAGAGCGTCAGCCGCGACGCGTGCACCGCTTGGTGCGGCTTCACCCAATCCGGCACTTCGAAGACCATGTCGTAGACCAAAGCCCCGATAAAGGCGATGCGCGGCATGAAGTGGCGTCCTCCCCCTGGTTCGCTCTTGCTGGATTCTAGCATGAAGCGGGTCTCGCGGCGCGGTCATTTGGACTCGTCGCCGGCGGCGGTTATAATCGCTTCACGCGGACGATTTCACGCGAGCGCGGATGAGCGATCAAAGCGGGGCGGAGACTTTGCTCGGCGGAAGGCGCGGCAGGCTGCTGCGCGAGAACCTGACCGCCTACCTGTTCCTGGCGCCGGCCGGCGCGCTCATCTTGCTCTTCGGCTTGTTCCCGGTGGCTTTTGCGTTCTTCGTCAGTCTGCATCGCTGGCGGCGCTTCCCCGATCGCTATGTCGGCCTGGCGAATTATGAAAAAGCCCTGGGCAACCTCGGCTACATCCTCTTTTTCTGGCTGGCGCTGCTGGCATTCGCCGCCGCCATCACCGTGGGCAAGCGACTGCTGCGGTCGCTAAGAGACGCCCCGGCGAACGAAAGCGCGGCCTCCCTGCTGACCGGCGCCCTTGCCGGCTATGCCGCCCTGCTCTGCCTCGATTGGTTTTTCAAGCTCGTCCCGGTCATTATGCTCATCCCGCGGCTGGTGCGGGGCCAGGACACTTCGCTGGCGCTCTTCATGGAGAAGCTGGGGGAGAGCTTCGCGGCGCCCGCGGTGGCCAGCGCCGGCAATCTGATGCTGGGCGGTCTGCTGGCTTTTGCTTTGGCGGCGACGCTCTTGGCGCTGCGCTTTCACTGGGCGGACAGGTGGCGCTGTCTGGCACTGGCGTCGAGCGCGACAGTCTTGCTCGGCGGTTCCATTTTCTTGTTGCAGATGACCGTAACGGAGACGAACCTGGCGATCGCCGCCGCCAGGGAAACCGGCGACGCGCTGCCGATTTGGTCGCAACTGGTCTTCATCAGCGGGGGCCTCGGCCTCATGCTCGTCGCCTGGCGCGTGTTTCGGCACGGGATTCGGGCGCACGAGAATCGCCGCTTCGTCATTTTCTTGCTCGGCGGGCTGTCGCTGGCCGTGGGCGGCTACCTGGTCATGGCGGAGGCGCCGGCCGCCTTGGCAGCCGCCGATGACGATCTGCTGCAGGGTTTCTGGATCACGGTCATGTACGCCGCCGGCACCGTGCCCGTGCAGCTTTCCATCGGCTTGCTGCTGGCTTATCTCTTGTTCCAGCCAATTCGCTTCCGCAGCTTTTTCCGGATGGTCTATTTCATCCCCTACATCACGCCCTTCGTCGCCACTTCCATCGTCTTTCGCATTATCTTTGAAGCCGGCAAGACCGCGCCCGCCAATCGCATGCTGTCACTGCTGAGCATCGAGCCGCAGCGCTGGATCCTGGAGCGCTCCTCCATTGGCGATCTGCTGGGCCTGCCCGACTTTCTGGCTGGACCCAGCCTGGCGCTCATCGTCATCATGATTTACTCGACCTGGACTTATATCGGCTACGACGCCGTGATCTTTCTGGCGGGCCTGGGCAACATCCCCGGCGAGCTTTATGAGGCGGCGCGCATCGACGGCGCCGGCGGCTGGCGCATCTTCCGCCACATTACCCTGCCGCTGCTGTCGCCGACCGTGTTCTTTCTGTCGCTGGTGGCCATCATCGGCACTTTCCAGGCTTTCACGCAGATCTGGATCCTGCGCACCGGCGCGGTGGGCAACAAAGTGAACACCGCCAGCGTCTACATCTTCGACGAGCTGCAAAACAGCAACCGTTACGGCTATGCCTCGTCCATGGCTTTTGTGCTTTTCGCCTTGATCCTGCTGATGACGCTTTTTCAGAACCGCGTAATGGGGAGGCGCGTCTTTTATGGCTAGCGGAGTCGGCAAGCACATGATGGAAGCGCCAAAGCCCCTCGACCTGCGGCGGCTGGGCATATACGCGGTCCTCTTTGCCGGCGTGCTCATCGCCGTCGGTCCTTTTCTATGGATGATCAGCGCATCCTTCATGACCCTCAGCGAGGTCAGCCTGACGCGCCTGCTGCCGGAGAAGCTGCTCTGGGAGAATTACGCCACCGCCCTGCGCCGCGCCAACTTCCTCGATATCGAGATTGTCTCCGATCCCGCGACCGGCGCCTTGCAGTCGCTGGGCGTTTCCGGCTACATCTGGAACAGCCTGCGCATCACTTTCATCAGCGTCGCCGGCTCCTTGGCCGTCTGCATCCCGGCCGCGTACGCCTTTGCCCGCATGCAATTCGTCGGCCGCAATTTCCTCTTCGCGCTCTTCTTGTCCACGATGATGATCCCGGGCATCGTCATGCTTATCCCGCATTTGCTCACGGTGATTTGGTTGGGGCGGCTGAGCGAGAGCCTGTTCGGGCCGGCCGGCGCCTGGTTCAACAATTGGCCCGCGTTGACCATTCCCTTTTTCGCCTCGGTCTTCAACATATTTCTGCTGCGCCAATTCTTCATCCAGATTCCCAACGACCTCTGGGAAGCGGCCCGCATCGACGGCGCCGGGCACCCGCGTTTCCTCGTCAGCGTCGTGCTGCCCCTGTCCAAGGCGCCCATCATGACCATCGTGACCCTGGGTTTCATCGGCTCCTGGAACGCGCTGATGTGGCCCCTGCTGGTGACCATCAACGACGACTGGCGGCCCATCGCGGTGGGCTTGTCCAATTTCGTGACGGCGGACACGCCCGGCGATTTGAACCTGCAGATGGCGGCGTCGGTGATCACGGTCATCCCGATATTGATTCTGTATTTCGTGGCGCAAAAGCAGTTCACCGAAGGCATCGCGCAGACCGGCATCCGCGGCTGAAGCGCGGCGGCGACTACCCCTCCCTGGCGCCTCGGGTACGGGGCCGGGGGGCGAGGTTGGACTTGATGCGCGTGGCGGCTCGCCTGTGGTAAAATGGACGCAGCTTCCCCTCGCGGGAATACGCATGTTCTTCAAAGCAGTCGCCGACCTGGCGCGAAGGAGAATCGACAGCCATGAATTCCAAGTTCATTATTGCCCTGGCACTTTGCATCTTGCTGCCCGCATTGGCGCTGGCGCAGAGCGACTCCGATTACGAGACGGTCGACCCCAGCGGGCAGACGGTCGTGTATTGGCATCAATACTCCGAAGACAGCTCGCAGGGCGACACCATGGCGGCGCTGGTGGCCGACTTCAACGCAAACAATGAACACGGCATCACCGTCGAAGCGATACATCAAGGCAGTTACGGACCCATTCAGGACTTGATGAACACCGCCATCTTGTCCGGCGAGCTGCCCAATCTGGTGGCGGGCTACGCCAACGCCGTGGCCGGCTGGGCCAACGAGGGCGTCGTCGTCGACATCAACTTGCTGTTGAACAGCCCGGCCTGGGGCATCAGCGCCGACGAGCAGGCCATGCTCAACTTCGCCCTGCTCGATGTCAACCAGCTGGACTTCCCGCCCTTCCACGGCATGCGCGTCGCCTGGGCGAACCAGAACTCGCTCAATGTCTTCTACAGCAATCTGGACATCATCGAGCGGCTCGGCTTTGAGCGGCGCGCCCCGGCCACCCTGGCGGAATTCGAGGCGATCGCCTGCGCGGCCGGCGCCAGCGACATGTACCAAGGCTATCCACTGGACACCGGCACCTCGCATTTTGAGAGCTTCGTCGCCGCTCATGGTGGCGCGATTTATGACGGCGCCGCCGACGCATACATTTTCGAGTCTGACGAAGTGGTCGCCACGATGGAACTCTTCACGCGCATGCTGGAGGACGATTGCGCCTATCTCTTCGCCGAGCGCTACCAGAATACCGGCGATTTCGCCATCGGTTTGACGCCCTTCGCCGCGGGCAGCTCGGCTGGCATCCCCTTCATCACCTGGGACGCCGCCACCGCAGAGATGATGGACGAGTGGGTGGTCACCGCATTCCCGGGCGCGGAAGGCGTCGGCAATACCATCCAGCTCTTCGTGCCCAGCCAGGCGATCCTGACAGCCACGCCCGAAGCCGAGCTGGCCACCTGGCTCTTCGTCCGCTATCTGGCCGGGACGGAGGCGCAGCTGGCTTGGTCGGGCGCGACCGGTTACTTCAGCATCCGCAACGACATTGAAGTGACCGAAGCCGACTTCACGGAACCGCGCATGCCCTATGCCCGCTTCGTTGAGGTCTCCGGCATCTTGCAGGACGACTCGGTCAGCGTCTATTCGTCGCCGGGCCTGCCCAGCTACAGCGCCGTGCGCGGCATCGTGCCCAATGTCCTCGCTGAAGTGGTGAATGGCGACGCGGCCGCGGCCGACGCCTTGGCCGAGCTGAACGCAGAAGCGGCCGAGCTGCACGACGATCTCGACGCCTAAGCGACGGCCATACTATCCAGCCTGCACCGTCGCCGGGCGGGCTGGGCGCTTGCGGGGCGGCTGGCATTGCGCTGGCTGCCCCCAAGGACGCGCCGGCGCTTCGCTATGCCGAGCGGCTCCGGCAAGATCGGCGGCGACTGTTTTTTGGAAATACCCGCCGCGGCTGTTGACAGGCATCGACAGCCATGTTAATCTTGTTGTAGAAAGTAAGCATTCCACTGGCTTGCATGGAACGAGACATTGCGTAGAATGGCGGTGGCTCCACCGCGCCTCGCGCATTGCCTGTCGCGCAAGCTCTAAACGGAGACTTTCCCTCCGAAATCTTCTGTCCGGCAACAACCCAGAAATAGCGGCGCCATTCCCCGCTGCCCGGCCGCGGCGACGAGTCCCAGGAAGACATGCATGAATATCACCACGCTTGAAGCAAAAACGCTGCCCGAATTGCGCTCGATGGCGCGCAGCCACCATGTGCCGCGCTTCAGCCGGCTCAAGAAACAAGACCTTATCATCGGCCTGCTGCGCCAAGACGCGGAACGGCGCGGGCACCAGCTGCGCGGCGGCATCCTCGAAGTCGTCGACGACGGCATCGGCTTCTTGCGCGCGGAGGGCTACCTGCCGGGCCAGAACGACATCTATGTCAGCCAGACGCAGATCAAGAAATTCGGCCTGCGCACGGGCGACATGCTCATCGGCCAGGTGCGCCCGCCCAAAGACACCGAGCGCTATTACGGCTTGCTGCGCGTAGACGCGGTGAATGGCTTGAACCCGCACGAGGTCAAGAATCGCCCGAATTTCGAGCGCCTCACGCCGATTTTCCCGGAAGTGCGCTTCAACCTGGAGACCTTGCCGCGGATCATGTCGACGCGCATGCTGAACCTGATCGCGCCAGTCGGCTTCGGCCAGCGCGGCTTGATCGTCTCCCCGCCCAAGGCCGGCAAGACCACCGTGCTCAAAGACATCGCCAACGCCATCAGCATGAATTATCCCGAAGTGCATCTGATGATGGCTTTGATCGGCGAGCGGCCCGAAGAAGTGACCGACATGGACCGCTCGGTCGACGCCGAGGTGATCGCTTCCACCTTTGACGACCCCGTGCACCAGCATGTGCGGGTGGCGGAGATGGCGCTGGAGCGGGCGAAACGCCTGGTCGAGGTCAAGCGGCATGTCGTGATGATGCTGGACAGCGTAACGCGGCTGGCGCGGGCTTACAACCTGGTCGTGCCCACCAGCGGGCGCACGCTCTCCGGCGGTTTGGACCCCTCGGCGATTCACCCGCCCAAGCGCTTGTTTGGCGCGGCGCGCAATGTCGAAGAAGGCGGCAGCCTGACCATCGTCGCGACTTGCCTGGTCAACACGGGCAGCAAGATGGACGATGTCATCTACGAAGAATTCAAGGGCACCGGCAATATGGAGCTGCACCTCAGCCGCAAGCTGCAGGAGCGGCGCATCTTCCCCGCCTTTGATATTGACCAGAGCTCGACCCGGCGCGAAGAATTGCTGCTGGGGCCGGATGTGTTGCAGCGCGTCTACACGATGCGGCGCATGTGGTCGCACCTGGCGGAACAGCCGGAGGGCATCGTCGGCGCCACCGAGCAGCTGCTGCACAATTTCCGCCTCTACGACACCAACGAAGAATTCCTCAATAGCCTGCACGGCGGCAACGGGCGCTAGACTCCGATGCAAATGCGCGATCTCGTCGCCTTGGTGACCGGCGGCGCCTCTGGTTTGGGCGCGGGCGCGGCACGACGCTTCGTCGAACAGGGCGCGCGGGTCCTCATCTTGGATCGCGACGCGGACCAAGGCGAGGCGCTGGCGCAGGACCTGGGCGAAGGGGCGCGTTTCTTCGCCGGCGATGTGACCAGCGAAGACGATGTACGGGGCGCGCTTGAGGCGACGGCAGAAGCCTTCGGCGGGCTCAACGCGCTGGTGAACTGCGCCGGCATCGGCATCGCCATCCGCACGACCAGCTCTCGCGGACCGCATCCCCTCGAGGCCTTCGAGACGGTCATCCGCGTCAACCTCATCGGCACATTCAACTGCATCCGGCTGGCGGCGACCGTCATGGCGCGGAACGCTCCCAACGCCAACGGCGAGCGCGGCCTCATCCTGAACACGGCGTCGGTGGCGGCCTACGAGGGACAGATCGGCCAAGCGGCTTACGCGGCTTCCAAGGGTGGCATCGTCGGCATGACATTGCCTATCGCCCGCGACCTGGCGCGTTATGGCATCCGCGTCTGCACGATCGCGCCAGGCATCTTTGACACACCCTTGCTGGGCAGCCTGCCGCAGGCCGTCCGCGACTCGCTCGGCGCGCAGACGCCCTTCCCCCAGCGCCTGGGACGGGCCGATGAATTCGCCCGGCTGGCGCAGCAGATCGTCGAGAACGAAATGCTCAATGGCGAGACGATTCGCCTGGACGGCGCGCTGAGGATGCAGCCCAATTGAGCCATTCGTAAGCACCCAGACTATCACTTGTAATCCGCGAACCAATCTGTTGACAAGCGCCAAAGCATCTGGTAGATTCAAGATTAAGAGACGCTTGAAACTACGCGGGAGAGTGTAAGTTGCAGAAAGAAAAACGAGAGAAACGCGACAATCTCAAGCCGGAGCACGAATATCAACCGCCGGGATCGCAGCAGCCGGTTGTCAACGTGTACAATGCGAACATCGCGTCCAGTTCAAGCGTCGCCGGGGCCGGTGGCTCCTTAAGTGGTGGCCGCAACCAGACTGCGCTTATCGTTGGGTTCATCACAGGTGTTTTTGGACTTTGGGGCGTTGCGCATTTCATGAATGGCAAGATCGGCTCGGGAATCCTGTGGTTGATCTTCGGGCCGGTACTGGCGGGAATCGCCATAGCAGTCTTCAGTACGATTACATTAGGAATCGGACTATTATTGGCTATTCCATTATGGTTGCTTATGGTTTATGCTCAAGCGAAGAGTGGGGCTACTTACTAAAGTAGCGGGCTGAGTAGAGGTAGTAATGATCCGCACCAATTGCGCCGCCTGTTGTTGTCAGACGCTTTCAGCCGAAAGCCGTGCGGAGTAGCCTTGCCCAGTCTTGATTGACGCAGCAGAAATTCGAGCAAGCCGCCCCGTAACGACACGGGGTTTTTTGTTGGCTATGATACAGAGGTTAGCTTAATGAACAACGCAGTCCTGTGTTGCCCCTGCGCTTGTTGTTGCGCCGTGCCGCGAAGGCAGGGTTATCCAGGGCTGGCTGCGCGATGTAGCCGGTGAAAAGCGTAAATGCTTGAGAACGCCTTGGATAATCCGAGGCGTTTTGCTTTTCGCCCAGCAGCTATCACGGGAGCAAACATGACAGGCTACAGACCGACTACATTGGAAAAAGACGCAAAAGCGCTGGAACACGCCCACCCGCGCGAAATCCTCGGCTGGGCGAGCGATACATTCGGCGACAAGCTCGCCATCGTCACCAGCTTTCAAATCACGGGCATCGCCACCCTGGGCATGATGCGGGACATCGCGCCGCGCACCCCCGTGCTGACCCTGGACACGGGCCTGCTCTTCCCGGAGACCCTGGACCTGATCGACCAGCTGGAGTCGCGCCTTGAGCTTGATCTGCGCCGAATCCAGCCGCGCCAGACAGTCAAGCAGCAAGCCCGCGACTATGGCGACCGCCTTTGGGAGCGCAACCCGGACCGCTGCTGCCACATCCGCAAGACGATCCCCCTGCGCGACGCCCTGGACGGCTTCTACGCCTGGATCACGGGCCTGCGCCGCGACCAATCGCCGGGGCGCGCGCAAACCCCAATCGTCAGCCGCGACCGACGCAATGGCACGGTCAAAATCGCGCCTTTCGCCAACTGGACGGAAGAGCAAGTCTGGTCCTACATCCGCCAGAGCGCGCTGCCCGTCAACCCGCTGCACGAGCTGGGCTACCCGAGCATCGGCTGCTGGACATGCACCAAAGCCGCCGTCGATGGCGATCGTCGCAGCGGCCGCTGGTCCAACCGCGTCAAGAACGAATGCGGCATTCACCTTCCCGCGGCAGCGCTTCCGGCGGAGGCGGCGCATGCCTGAGCGCGCGGCGGGGTACCCGATCATGCTCAACCTGCGCGACCGGCAAGTGGCGGTGGTTGGCGGCGGCGCGGTGGCCACGCGCAAGATCGAGCGTTTGCTGCGGGCGGGCGCGCGCGTGCTGCTCATCAGCCCGGCGATCACGCGGGAATTGCGCGAGCTCGCCGAGCAGGGCGCGCTGGAGTGGATCGCGGCTCGCTATGAGCGCGACATGCTCAACGATTCCATGCCGCTGCTGGTGATCGCGGCCACGGCCGACGCCCGCGTCAACCAAACCGTCGCTCAAGACGCGCATCGCATCCGCGCCCTTTGCAACCAGGCCGATGGCAGCCAGCTGGCCGGCGACTTCAGCAACATGGCGGTGTTGGAACGCCCGCCCCTCACCATCGCCCTCAGCAGCAATGGCAGCTCGCCCGCGCTTTTGCGGCTGATCAGCGCCCGGCTGGCGAGCGAATTCGGCGACGAGTACGCGCTGCTGGCGGAATGGCTGGGCAGCCTGCGCGGCGAACTGGGAGCTGACCCGGGCTCGCAGTCGGAGCGGCAGCAGCTGTATCAGGAGATCGTCTATTCGGAGGCGCTGTCCCTGTTGCGAGAGGGCGAGACGGAAAAGGCGCGGCGGGTTTTCGACGGCATCGCCCTGGAGAGAGCGCCCCAATGAGCGTCGCGCTTGTCTTGGCGGGCCATGGCTCGCATATCAGCGCCAACACGGCCGGCGTCGTCTGGGAGTATGTCGACCGGCTGCGGGCCTGGGGCGTCGCCGATGAAGTCGCCGCCTGCTTTTGGAAGGAGCCGCCAGCCTTCTCGCAGATCCTGGACACGGTCGCGGCCAGCGAGATCGTCGTCGTGCCGCTCTTCACCGCGCGTGGCTACTTCGCCGGCGATGTCATCCCGGCCGAGATGCGCTTGACTGGCGCCAAAACTGAGCGCGATGGCAAGCGAATCCAGCTGACGCGCCCGATCGGCGAACATGAATATATGCAGGCCATCGTCCGGACGCGCCTGCGCGAAACCCTGGAGAAGCACGCCCTGCCGCCCGCGGACACGGCCGCCGTCATCATCGGCCACGGCACGCGCAGAATGGCTCAAAGCCGCGACGCCACCCGCCGCCAGACCGAGCAAATCCGGGCGCTGAACTGGCTGCGGGAAGCCGTCGATGTCTACCTGGACGACGAGCCGGGCATCCCCAGCTTGTTCGAGCGCACGGCGGCGCCCAATGTCGTCGCCCTGCCCTATTTTCTGGCCAAAGGCTCGCATGTGACTCGAGATGTGCCGCGAGCGCTGGGCATCACCGAGCTGGACGCGCTTAGCCGGGTGCGTGGGCGGTCGCTGGCATATTGCGCGCCGGTCGGCTCGCACGATTCGATCTGCCGCGTGATTTTGGATCTGGCGCGGGAGACTGGCCTGCCCTTCGCCGAAACGCCGAATGCGGAGGCTTGGAGCGGCTTCCCGCAGATCGGAAAAGCCGGCTTGACGCGGGCGCTCGCCGCGGGCGAAGTCTTGCGCTTTGGCGAGCTTCTTGTAACTGAGCGGCGGGTCTGGCATGCGAACGGCCAAGCGGAGACTCGCGCCATCGACGCGCCAGGCAAGCTGCGTCGCATCGCGCGGGAGGCGCCTTTCCGGCCCCTGCCCACCAGCGCGGATCTGCCCGGCGGCTGGCATGTCGACCTGGCCAAGCCCGAGGACGCTTTTGCTGTTATCGAGACGGTCTACCCCGGCTTGCTGGCGGATTGGGCGGCGAAGCAGAGTCTTTACCTGAAGACCGAAACGCTGCAAGATATTGGCGAGCGACAGACTGGCATGTTCAAAGACATTCACCGACTGCCGAAACGCGTCTTTCGGACGGCAATTGAAACGCTTTGCGGCAGTTGCATTCGCGAGCCGAGCTGGTGGCGCGACGGTTCGGCGAACTCGGCGAAACTGCCTTGCCGCGGACCATGCAACTTGCTGCTTTCACAGGCGCGCGCCCTGGGAGAAGCTATATGATTTATCCTGGCACGGTGTATCTGGTCGGCGCGGGACCGGGCGACCCGGAGCTGATCACGCTGAAGGGCTTGCGGCTCTTGCGCTGCGCCGATGTCGTGATTTACGATCGGCTGATTCCGCATGCGCTGCTCGAAGAAACGCGCCCGGATGCCGAGCTCATCGACGCCGGCAAACAGCCAACGCGGCATCGCCTGGCGCAGGCCGACATAAACGCACTGATCATAGACCGCGCTTTGCGTGGCAAACAGGTGCTGCGGCTCAAAGGCGGCGACCCATTCGTCTTTGGCAGAGGCGGCGAAGAAGCCCTGGTCTGCCAGCGATACGGCATTCCATTCGAGGTCGTGCCCGGCGTCTCCAGCGCCATCGCGGCGCCCGCTTATGCCGGCATCCCCTTGACGCAGCGCCACATCAGCAGCGCTTTCACCGTCATCGCCGGACATGAAACCCCGGGCAAGGCCGTTACCAGCGTCGATTATCGCGCCCTGGCGCGGCTTGGCGGCACGCTCGTCATCTTGATGGGCGTGAAGCGGCTGCCACAAATCACGGCGGAGCTCAAGCGGCATGGCATGGATCCGCAGCGGCCGGCCGCGGTCATCGAATGGGGCACGCTGCGGCGTCAGCGAGACTGCGTCGGGACTCTGGCGAGCATCGCGGCGCTGGCAGCCAAAATGAAGATCGAGCCGCCCGCCATCACCGTCATCGGCGAGGTCGTCCGACTGCGCGACGAGGGCGTCGCCTGGCGCGACCAGCTGCCCGCCGGCGAGATTGAAGCCGGTTTCGCCGCGATCGACAATCATGCGCGACAGCCACAATCAGCGCCGGCGCCCTGAGCGGCCCGCCGCGTCAAAATTGTAGGGGCTACTTATCAAGTCGCCCGCCAAGGAAAACGAGAGGACACGCGTTATGACAAGCTGGAAAGAGATTCTGCAGGACAAGATTCCCGCCGAGATGGGCAATCTGATCGACATATACGAAGCCCAAATGGAGCTGCGCAAACAGGGCAAGCTGGACGAGAAAGTCTTCGCCGAAGCCCGGCTGCGCAAGGGCGTCTATGGCCAACGCTACGACAATGGCCAGCGCCACGACGGCGTCCGCACGCGCGGGCTGGATTACCCCTCCGACGAGGTCGTCAAGGGACCGGACACGCTCTGGGACGCGCCCGGCATGCAGCGCATCAAAATCCCCTATGGCGGCATGAGCGCCGAGCAGCTGGAAGTCTTGAGCGAGCTGGCCGACGAGTATTCCGACGGCATCATGCACATCACGACGCGGCAGGACATCCAGCTGCACTATGTGCACATCGACGACACGCCCGATTTGATGCGGCGGCTGGCGGCGGCAGGCATCACCACCCAGGAAGCCTGCGGCAACTCCGTGCGCAACATCACCGCCTGCACCCTCGCCGGGGTCTGCCACGACGAGGTCTTTGATGTCAGCCCCTACGCCGACGCCATGACCTACTTCCTGCTGAGCCATGACGATGTGCAAGATTTCGGGCGCAAGTTCAAAGTCGCCTTCTCCGGCTGCGCGGGCCACGCCTGCGGCCTGGTCAAGATGCACGATCTGGGCTTGCTGGCGCAGACTCGCGAGATCGACGGGCGGACCGTCCGCGGCTTCACGGTCTATGTCGGCGGCGGCCTCGGCACCGTGCCGCATCAAGCCAAGGTCCTCGCCGAATTCTGCACCGAAGAAGAATTGCTGCCGCTAACGCAGGCGGTGGCGCGGGTCTTCGCGCGATTGGGCGAAAAGAAGAACCGCAATCGCGCCCGCATCAAATTCTTGGTGGCCAAGCTGGGCATCGATGAATTCCGCCGCGAAGTCGAGGAAGAGCTGAAGATCGTGCCGCCCGACCCGCGTCACGACGCCTACATCGACAATCTGGGCGCTTTCGAGTATCAGCCAGCCAAAGCCGGCATGGCGCTGAACGGGGCGCCGCTGCCAGAGGGCTTCGCCGAGTGGTACGCGACGAATGTCTATCACCAAGCGCAGCCGGGTTACAGCGCGATCACGCTGCACACGCCCCTGGGCGATTTCACCGCGAAGCAGGGTTTCGCCCTGGCGGACATCGCCCGGCAGTATGTCGGCGACAACATCCGTCTCTCGGTCGAACAGAACATCGTGCTGCGCTGGGTGGCGGACGCCGATCTGCCGGCGATCTACCGCGACCTCTGCGCGATTGGCCTGGGCGACGCCGGCGCGGACACCATCGTCGACATCACCGCCTGCCCCGGCACAGACACCTGCAAGCTCGGCATCGCTTCGTCGCGGGGCTTGACCGCCGAGTTGCGGACCCGCCTCATCGAGAAAATAAACCTGCTGCCCGACGCCGTGCGCGAGCTCAAGATCAAGGTCAGCGGCTGCTTCAATTCCTGTGGCCAGCATCATGTCGCCGATATCGGTTTCTTCGGCAACAGCCGGCGTAGCGGCAATCACAAAATGCCGCATTTCCAGGTGGTGCTGGGCGGGCAATGGCAGCAGAACGCCGGCAGCTATGGTTTGGCGGTGGGCGCCGTGCCAGCCAAGAATGTGCCGGCCGCGCTTGAAGCGCTGACCGAGCGCTATGTCGCCGAGCGGGGCGCCGACGAGAATTTCCAGTCCTGGGTCAAAACTTTGGGCCGCAAAGAAATCAAGGCCATGCTCAAGCCCTTCATGCAGCTGCCCAAGTTCGAGGAGAACCCCGGCTACTTCAGCGATTGGGGCGATTCGCGAGTCTACACCATCGACGACATCGGCGTCGGCGAATGCGCTGGCGAGGTCGTCTCGCTTTTCTCGATGGAGATCTCCAGAGCGGAGTCGACTCACTTTGAAGCGCTGCTGGCGCTGGACGATGGCGATTTCGCCATGGCGGACGAGACGGCTTACAAGGCGATGCTGCTGGCGGCGCGGGCGCTGGTGCGCACGAAGTACCTGGATGTCGGCGACGACGCCAACAATATCGTCAGCGAGTTCCGCAGCCGCTTCTACGATACGGAGCTGGTGTATGACCGCTTCGCCAAAGGTAAATTCGCCCGCTACCTGTTCAAGCGGCATGGCGGGGCGCCTTCCCGCGTCGACGAGGACTACGCGCACCAGATCATCGACGAGACGCAGCTCTTCATCGAGAACATTCATACAGCCGAGCAGCGCATCAACGGCGTAATCGTGAGCTAGATCAGCCAAGCCCGCCCCCGGGTGCGGAGGCGACCGAGGGATGAGGCAGAAAGCAGGAGAACAGCAGCCAGATGACAGAATCTCCAAGACGCCTGGGCTTGAAGCTCAGCATGCAGCGCCCGCCGCGAATCCAGCCCGGCGACATTGTGCCCGTCTTCCAGCGCTGGATTCAGCAGCACAGCGTCGAGGGCATGCTTATTGATGTCATCGACTACAAGCATGTCCCCGAGGGTCCGGGAATCATCCTCATCGCTGACGAAGCCGATTACGCCTACGACCTGGGCGATGGCGAGCTCGGCTTGCATTATGTGCGCAAGCGCGGCCTGCCGGCCGACCTGCGGGGCGCGATACGCCTGGTGTTTCGCCGCGCCTTGGCGGCGGCGCTGCTGCTTGAGGAGGAAGCGCCCGGCGACATCGTCTTCGATTATCGCCGCCTCAAGCTCAACTTCCTCGACCGCATTCTGTACCGCAACGACGCGGCCGCCTTTGAAGCGGTCCAGGCGGAAGTCGCCGCCTCGCTGGCCGAGGTCTTCGGCGCGCCGGTGACGGTCCAGCGCCTGTCCGAAGATCCGCGGCAGCTCTTCGCCCTGGGCTGCGCGGTTTCGGACGACGCAAAAGTGAGGCCCGCCGCGCTGCTGGCGAAGCTGGAAGGAGATTCCTGAACCCAGCCTGGCGCTTGCCATCGCCGCCATACGAATACGCCCGTGCGTCGAGCGGCTTCATCGGCTATATTTCTGGCGAATGACCGTCCAGCGCGAGAACGCCAGCCCATGACCAGGTACAACTTCGACGAAGTCATCGACCGCCGGCATCATCACAGCGCGAAATGGGGGGCGGTCCAGGACGACTGCCTGCCGATGTGGGTGGCGGATATGGATTTCCGCTCGCCGCCCTCCGCCATCGACGCGATGATCGAGCGCGCCCGGCATGGCGTCTTCGGTTACACCATGGACCCGCCCAAACTCAAAGAAGCGGTGGTCGAGCGCATGGAGCGCCTCTATGACTGGCGCATCACGCCCGATGATGTCTTGTTTTCGCCCGGGCTGGTGCTGGCGCTCTGCTCGACCTGCAGCGGATTCGGCGAGCCGGGCGACACCGTGCTCATTCAGACGCCGGTCTACGGCAGCTTCTTCAAGGCGGTGCGCGCAAACCACAAATTCATGGGCAACATCAACATGGAGTATGTGGCGGACGACGCTCACAGCTTCCACTACGAGAACGATTACGACGAATTCGAGCAAGTCGCGCGCGACCCGAAGACGACGATTCACCTCCAATGCAATCCACAGAACCCGGCCGGCTTTCTCTATTCCCGCGCCGAGCTGGAACAAGTGGCTGAGATCTGCCTGCGGCACGAGCTGCTCATCGTCGCCGACGAGATTCATTCCGACCTCATACTCGAGGGGCGGCACATCCCCATCGCCACCCTCTCCGACGAAGTCGCCCAGAACACGCTGACGATGATCGCGCCGAGCAAGACCTTCAACCTGGCGGGCATGGCTTGCTCGGTTTTGATCGCGCAGAACAAAGAGATTCGCGAGACGATGGCGGCGGCGCTGCAGAGCATCAGCGCGCATGTCAACATCATGGGTTACGAAGCGGCTTATGGCGCATACGCCGGCGGCGAAGCATGGCTGCGCCAGGCCCTGGCCTATCTCAAAGCCAATCGCGACTACGCCATCGATTTCATCCGCCAGCGCATCCCGGCGATCAAGACCACCATCCCGCAATCGACCTACCTGCTCTGGCTGGATATGCGCCAGTTGCCGATTGACGGCGACCCGATGACGTTCTGCCGCGATATCGCCGGCGTCGCGCCCAGCCCGGGCGAATTCTTCGGCGAGGCGGGGGCCGGCTTCGTGCGCCTGAACTTCGGCTGCCCGCGCTCGATCCTGGTCCAAGGGCTGGAGCGGCTGCGCGCGGCGATCGACCAATTGGAAGCGAGTGCTTGAGATGCCCCGCCCCTTCCTCATCGACACCGACGCCGGGTCCGACGACGCCGTCGCGATAGTGATGGCATTGCGCTGCGCCGATGTCGATGTCCGCGCCATCACCGTCGCCGCGGGCAATGTGCCGCTGGAGCAAGGCCTCCTCAACGCGCTCTTTTTCGCCGAGCTCTGCGACGCGCCGACGCCGGTCCACCCTGGCGCCGACCGTCCGCTGACCCGCGAATATGTCTCGGCCGACTGGTTTCATGGCGCCGACGGCCTGGGCGATTGGGGCGACCGCTACCAGCCCCGCCGCTCCCGGGCCAGCCCGACTCAAGCCGTCGACGCCATCATCGAAACAGCCCGCGCCACGGACGAGCTGACCATCGTGACCTTGGGACCCTTGACCAATTTGGCGCTGGCGCTGCGCAAGGCGCCGGAGATCGCCGCTCGAGTCAAGCGCTGCGTCGTCATGGGCGGCGCCGCCTGCACGCATGGCAATGTGACGCCGGCCGCCGAGTACAATATCTGGTGCGACCCGGAAGCGGCGCGGATCGTCTTTCGAGCGGGCTTGCCGCTGGAGATGGTCGGCTGGGAATTCAGCACCGGCGAGTTTGTCTTGTCGCCGGAAGACATCGAGCATGTCCGCGGCATCAACACGCCCTTCGCCGACTTCGCGATCGACTGCAACCGGCTGGGCATGCGCGGCTATGAAATCCAGACCGGCGAGATCGGCGTCTCCCTGCCCGATGGCGTGGCGATGGCGGTGGCGCTTGATCCCTCGATTTGCCTCCGCGCCAGCCAGCATCATGTCGATATCGAATGCGACAGCCCGCTCACCCGCGGCATGACCGTCGTCGACAAGCTCGATCTGGCTGGCGACGCCCGCAACGCCCCGGTCTGGCGCGAGCTGCTGCATGCGCCGCGCAAGCCGTCGATCTGCTGGGAGGTGGATGCCCGCCGCTGGAAGGACCTGCTGTACGCGCTGCTGCGTTAGCGCAACCGCCATTGAGCGCGCCGCGTATGAAGCAGCAATGGGCTAGCGAGAGGAAATCCAATGGAACCGCAGGGGCAGAAACCCAAGAAACAGCGAGACTGGGTCGAAGAAATGGAAGTCGCCGGCAACGAGCTGGTCGACCGCGTCAAGGCGCTGGTCGCGGAGGGAAATGTGCGCCGGCTCATCATCCGCAACGCAAACAACGAAGTCTTGATTGAAGTGCCGCTGACTTCGGCAGTTTTCGTCGGCGGCGTCGCCACGCTCGTCAGCCCGGTGCTGGCCGCTTTGGGGGCGCTGGCGGCGCTCTTCGCCAAGCTCAAGCTGGATATCGTGCGCGTCGAGGAAATTGACGAAGAGGCGGAGACCATTGAGATCGCCGAATCGGATGTGACGCGCCTGGACGAATGAGACTCGCGAAGCGCCGCAACTGACGGACTTGGATGTGGGAAGCGCCCCGTCTTTGGGCTATACTATGCGCCTACTGAAAAAAGGCGAATGAACCGCGCGCAGCAAGAGGTCAACCATGATTGTAAGCGTCCTGCAAGAGAACCTGGCCAAGAGCCTGGGTATCGTCACCAAAGCCGTCGACGGCAACCCGCCCCTGCCGGTCCTGGCGAATGTGCTGCTGGAAACTGAAGACTCGCGCTTGAAAATCTCCGCCACCAACCTGGAGATGAGCATTTCCTGCTGGATTGGCGCCAAGGTTGAACAGAGCGGCAGCATCACCTTGCCCGCCCGCACCTTCAGCGAGCTGGTCGCCAGCCTCTCGCCGGAGCGGGTCGACATGCGCCTGGACGGGGACACGCACACCGTCCACATGCGCTGCGGCATTCAAACTTCAAACATTCGCGGCATCGACGCGGACGAATTCCCACCGATCAACCACAACGAAGAAGCAGACCTGCATGTCGAAGGCGCGATGCTGCGGGAAATGATCAACCAGACCGCCTTTGCCGCCGCCACCGAACAGAACCGCCCCATTCTCACCGGCGTCTATGTGCAGCTGGATGGCCAGAAGCTCACCATGGCGGCCGCGGACGGCTATCGCCTGGCGGTGCGCACGGCAGAAATCGGCGAGAACTTCGAAGAGAAGCGCGATATGGTCATCCCGGCCCGCGCTATGAGCGAAATCAGCCGTATCATTGAAGAAGACCACGAAATCGGCATCTCGCTGCCCTCCCAGCGAAACAGCGTCACCGTCTTCGCGCCGAATGTGACGGTCTCGTCGCAATTGCTGGATGGGCGCTTCCCGGATTTCGCCTCGATTATCCCGCGCTCCTTCGTCACGACGACGACCATGTACACCAGCGACCTGCTGGTCGTCTGCCAGCGCGCCGAGATATTCGCCCGCGACAACGCCAACAGCGCCAGCCTGACCGTCAAGCCAGCCCAGAATCCGGGCGAGCCAGCCGAAGTCCTCATCGTTGGCAAGAGCGCTGAACGCGGCGACAGCGAAGGCATGCTCGACGCCACCGCCGACGGCGAGCCGCTGGATATTTCGTTCAACATCCGCTATTTGATCGATGTGCTGCGCGTCATCCGCGAAGAGCGGGTGCTCTTCCAGAGCAACGGTCCGGAGAACCCGGGCGTGCTCAAGCCGGAGAATCGCGAAGATTTCGTGCATGTCATCATGCCGATGAGCAAATAAAGTCCGCGCGCAATCGTGAATATGGCCCCGGGGCCGTATGACAGCGCAGCCTAAAGCCCGGCGCGTCCGACCGAATATGCCAAATTATGGCGTCATGCCGGACGACGCTGCTGGCATGCTCAGTTGGACCTGGGTCGAGCGGCAGATGGCGTCGGCCCGCAATTACTGGATCGCCACCGCCAGAGCCGACGGCAGCCCGCATTGCGCGCCAGTCTGGGGCGCCTGGGTGGAGGGCGCATTCTATTTTGGTTCGGACCGGCAATCCGTCAAGGCAGTCAACCTTCGGCGGGACAAGCGCGCCGTCGTCCACCTCGACAGCGGCGACGAAGTGGTGATTCTCCAGGGCGAGCTGCTGGAAGCGCAAGTCTCGGCCGACATGCTGCGGCGCATCAGCGCAGCCTATGTCGAGAAGTACAAGCTGGATCCGGAACTCGACGAATCGTCCTCGCAAGTTTATCGCTTGACGCCGCGCAAAGTCATGGCTTGGATAGAGCGCGACTTCCCCGCCAGCGTGACCAGCTGGATATTCGACGGCTAAGGCTTGAACTGGATCAGCCCGCGTTTGCCATTGACGCGCCAAGCCGGCTCGCACTGGTCAAGGCGCGCCGCCAGCTCCAGCGATGGCAGGCCCAGAACCGGGTCGCTCTTCAATGTGCGCAGGCAAAGCGCCGGCGCGTCCAGATAGCTGAGGACCTGGCTGAAGGGCGTGTCGACCGGCCAGAGGCAATCGCCCACCGAGCGCCGATAATTGGCGTCGCCCTTGATAACGACGAGCTGAGCATCCTGGAACTGGGCCGCGAGATTCGCCGGCAAGTCCCATAGAAACAAGCTGCTGTTCCAGTAGGGATGCGGCAAGAATCGCAAGCGCCCGGCGGTCCAGGCAGCTCGCAGTCGCCCGCCGAGAGCGGCGATCGCCCCGCCCCGGCGCCCCATCTCGTCCAGCATCAGCCAGACATCGGCCGGCGTGGCGTCGCTGACGAAGGTGGGATGCGCCTTGAGGCAAAGCACGACGCTCGGCGCGACATGACGCAGCAGGCAATCGCTTAGCGCCAGATCCAAGGCCAGTTCGGAGCCGGCGTTATCCGCCACGATGTAGCTTGGCTGCCCGCCCCACAGTGCGCCCGACTCCGCGGCTGTGCCCCGCAAGGAGCGAATCAGCGCGTCGCGGTCATCGACCAGCAGGTCCTCCGCGTGGATCTCCGTGCCGCGCTCCAGCGACGCGGCGTAACTCAAGTCGATGCGGTTCGCCCACAGATCCAGCTCGACCAAGCGGCGCAGCTCTTCTTCAGCTTCGCCTGGCGCGAGCGCCTCCTCAAGAAACCGCCAAAGCGCCGCGCCATGCAGCTCTTCCAGTTTTTTGGGCAAGAAGGGATCGCGCCCGCTTTCATGCCAGCGCGTCGCTTCAATCAAGCGGCGATACGCGTAGGTCTCGGCGAAGAACCACTCGGCATTGTGCCAGCCGGGCGTGCCGCCGACGATTGCCCACTGACGCTGGAGCGCCGCTTCCCACGCGTCGCGGTCGCCGGTGGGCGCGAGGTCAATCTGGTCAATAAGCGTCCCCGCGGCGATTTCGTCGCGCAGCTGCCGCAGCCTGGCCTGGAGTGGCGGCGCATAATCCGGATTGAGGGCGATGGTCTCGTCGATAATGGCGGGCAGGCGCGCGCGCATCGTGTTGTTGGCGAAGGCGTTGCTGCTGTCCGTGCGGATGGGCGGCGGAGGCTTTGGCTGGCGTTTCATGCGACCTCGTTGGCTTTGGGCCTGGTGGATGAAGTTCTAAGAATCACGCGCAGAAGGACAGGGCGAGCCAGCGATACGCTCGTGGTTATGCTCAGCGACTTCGGCTGTCGTAATTGGGGCAATCAAAATCGATAGTTTCCGCCTGCGACATGCGTAGCCCGCCAGCACAGCTTCAAGCGCCGCGGAATATGGTCACATAACGCCGCGGTTCGTCGCCGACGCTGGCGGATTGCATCTGCGCCTGGCGCGCCATTTGATGCTGCCGCTTGCGGACCTGGGAAGCGCGGGGCTTCAGGTTGATGTAATCTTCACCGGCGCGAATTCGGCTGATGGCGTGCTGCGCCTCTTGCAGCGCCTCGCCAAAGGGATCGGGACCGCCGCGATTATTCAAGCGGAAAAGATCGACCAGGAAATTCTCCATTTGGGTCACGGTGTTGGCGCGCAGCACATAAATGGACAAGCCGCGTTTCTCGCCGTCGTTGATCAAGCGGGGCCGGCGGCGATAATGCGATTTCAGGGTGACGATCGCTTCCGCCTCGCCAAAGTCGTCGGTCAATTCCAGCGGCACGGACAAGCGGCGAGCGGCTTGCCCCAGGCGGTTGCGCGCCACGCCATAGGCATACACGCTGATCGGGCGCAGCTTGCTGGTTTCTCCCGCCGTCAGGTCGTCTTTGATCTCGTTGCGGGTCATGCCATTCTCGCGGTTGCCGCGCACGACATGGGCTTTGTCGCCCCGGCTGGGCTGGGCGCCGGGCCGAGCGGGCGCCGAACGCGAGTCCGCTTCTTGCACAAAGTTGCTGATGTGGATGGCGCCGGTCTCATCGCGCAGGCGCAGCTCCGCCGGCAAGTGTCGATTGCGCAGCATGGCGTCGACCGCCGCCGCCACATCCAGGTGCGCCACCAGCCGGTCGCGGTCTTGAATCTCGATCATAATGTCGAAGGTGGGCGCCGAGCGCCTTTCCAGCACGACCTTTTGCGTGCCCCGCCGCCGCGCTTCGTCGTCCGACAGGGTCACCGATTCGATGCCGCCGATGAGATCGGACAAGGTCGGGTTGAGCAGCAGATTCTCCAGCGTGTTGCCGTGGGCTGTGCCGATCAGCTGGACGCCGCGTTCGGCGATCGTGCGGGCGGCCATGGCTTCCAGCTCGCGGCCGATCTCGTCGATGATGATGACCTCGGGGTTGTGATTCTCCACCGCCTCGATCATGACCTCGTGCTGCCGGTCCGGCTGCGAAACTTGCATGCGCCGCGCCTTGCCGACGGCTTGATGCGGGATATCGCCATCGCCGCCGATTTCGTTGGAGGTGTCGACGATGACGACGCGCTTGTCCCGCGCCCGCACCCGCGCCGCCTCGCGCAGCAAAGTCGTCTTGCCGACGCCGGGCGGACCGACGATGAGCAGGCTGCCGCCGGTCTCGATCAGATCGGCGATGATGTCGATGGTGCCGTAGACGGCGCGCCCAACGCGCAGGGTCAAGCCGACGATCTTGCCGCGGCGGTTGCGAATGGCCGAGATTCGATGCAGCGAGCGCTCGATGCCGGCGCGGTTGTCGTCGTCGAACTCGCCAATCTCCGCGACCAGGTCCTTCAAATCCGCCTCGCTTACCTCGTCGGGCGAAAGCTCGAGCTCGTTTTCGGTGTAGCGGGCGGTCGGCTTTCGGCCCAGATCCAGCACAATTTCGAGCAGTTGGCTGGTGTTGCCGAACTCGTCAATGGCGCCGCGGATACGCTGTGGCAGCGCGCTTCTGAGGACTTCAAAATCGTCCGTAATGCGTTTTTCCATGTATCGCTTCGCTGTCCTCCTCAATTCAAATGCCGGGCGCTTTAGCGGCGCTCGTTGATATCGCCCATGCGCAGGGTGGCGGCCGGCTTGCGCCCGCGACCCGCGCTCAGCTCGACGCGCTCAAAGGAGGCTTGGCGCACGCCAGCGGTCAAGTGCTTGACCATGACCGCCTGCTCCAGCCAGGGGCTGAAGCCGAGATCGCGCATGGCGTTCTCCAGCCAGCCTTGGTAGCCGCGCACGCAGACATAAATCGGCAGCTTGCGGCAGCGGTCGATGCGCAGCAGGGCGGCGGCGGCGATATCCGGCGCCTCGCTCAGCCCGTCCGGGTGCAGGTAGGGCATCAGGTAGACGCCGTGCTTGCCCGCCGACCAGGCGATGTAGGCTTCGACCCGCCCGTCCTTGCGATAGACCAGGCCCGCCATGTCGGCCGAGGGACCCATCACCGTCTGCAGGATCCGCGGGATAGTTGCGCCCAGCAAGGCGGCGATGCCGGTCATGTCGGCTTCGCTCTCGGCTTCGACTGTCAAGCGCGGCGCCAGGGCCCCGTCGGCGATCGGCGGCCGCTTCCAGATCACCTGCCGGCTGTAGACGGCGTAACCCGCCCGGCGCATCGTCTCGAAGAGCCTATGCCGCAGCTCCACCTCGCCAATCAGGGTTTGCGCGCCATGGCTGCCCGCCTGCTCCGCCATCGCGTCCAGCATATGCAGCCAAATCGAGTCCTCTTCGCTCTCGCCCAGAGTCGGCGCCAGGCAGACGATATGGGCATTGGCTTCGCCGCTGCGATGCCGAAATTGCCCCAAGGCGTCTTTCTCGTCCAGCCGCGCCACCAGCGTGTGCAAGCCGCGGGGGAAGACGATGCTGGAGAGCAAAGCGCTGTTCTGGCCACGCGCGTCTTCGGTCAAGCCGAGCTCGCTGTGCAGCGCGATGGCATTTCCCTTGCGCCGCAGCATCAAGGGCAGATCCAGCAATTTCATCGCGTGGGCGTCGGATTGGCTTTGCATCCCTCACCTCGACCGGGCAGCGCCAGGCAGCTTCATTGTAGCATTTTCCGCCGCGCCGCGACAACGCTGGGGGCGGGCGACTTGCGCCAGCCAGCACAGTAGATACTCTTCAGGCCGCCGCAAGCCTGGATTGCTTCCTCTGTGACCGAGACCGCCGACTACACTGAGTTCCTTACACGCCAAGCGCTGAAAAATCAACTCTTCGACGAGCGCCGCGGTTCGCAGCCGGCAGGCCGCTGCGATAAAATCGAGCGATACGAACAGGAGCCGCTTCATGGACAAACTGCGCGTTGCTTTCATCGGCACGGGACGCATCAGCGACTTGCACGCCCTGGCTTACCTCGACGACGAGCGCGCCGATATCGTCGCCGTCTGCGACAGCAATCTGGGCTTGGCGCGGGAACGCGGGCGGCGCTGGGGAATCGACGATTCGCGAATCTTTGGCGATTACCGCGAGATGCTGGCGCTGGACGAGATCGACCTGGTCGAGATTCTGCTGCCGCATCACTTGCATTACTCGGCGACCCTGGACGCCATCGCCGCCGGCAAGCATGTCTCGGTGCAGAAGCCGATGGCGCTGAACATCGCCCAGGCCGACGCCATGGTGGCCGCCGCCCGCGACGCCGATCGCATCTTGAAAGTCTACGAGAATTTCATTTTCTACCCGCCGGTGCAGCGCGCCAAAGCCTTGATCGAGGCCGGCGAAATCGGCGACCCGCTGACCATCCGCGTCAAGAGCAACTCCGGCCTCAGCCCGAGCGAATGGGCCGTGCCGCATTCGGCGCGGGCCTGGCGCTTGAACCCGGATGAGTGCGGCGGGGGGCCTCTGGTCTTCGACGACGGCCACCACAAATTCGCCCTCGGCTGGCATTTCATGGGCATGGCGGAAGAAGTCCACGCCTGGATTGGGCGGACGCCAGTCGAGCAAGGCCGCTACCTGGACTCGCCGGCGATCGTTTCCTGGAAGTTCCCCGGCGGGCGCTTTGGCTCGCTGGAGGCGGTGTTCTCGCCGGAGCTGATTCTGGATACGCGGCATTACGCCCAGGACGACCGCGTCGAGATCACCGGCAGCAAAGGCGTCATCTGGGTCACGCGGGGCCATGGCAAAATGCTCGACGCGCCGCCAGTCGTGCTGTATCGCGATAGACAAACGCGGACATTCAGCGACATGCCGGTCGGCTGGGAGCACAGCTTCATCAATTCGACGCGACAGGGCATCGACGCCTGGTTCAGCGGCGAAAACCTCCAATTGACTGGCGAGGACGGGCGCGAGGTGCTGCGATTCGCCTTGGCTGCCCAAGAATCGGCGCGGACGGGATTGGCGGTCAAACTCTAGGCGGGCTCATTCGCCGGCGAAGAAGATCTGATCGCCGCGCATTTCGCTGATGGTGGCGAGGGCGTGGACGGGCACATCGTGCTTCTGGCGCATGGCGGCCCGGCCGCCCTCGAAAGTCTTTTCCACGACGACGCCGACGCCGACCAGGTTGGCGCGGGCGCTGCGCACGATCCGCCCCAGAGCCAGCAGAGTCTTGCCCGTCGCCAGGAAGTCGTCGATGATGAGCACATTCTCGCCGGCGCGCAGGAACTCGGCGCTGACCAATAACAGGGTCTCGCCGCCTTTGGTGTGGCTGGGGGCCGTCTCCAGGAAGACTGGACCGGACATCGTAATCGGCTTGCGTTTGCGCGCGTAGACGACCGGCACATTCATCTCGATGGCGGTCATCAAGGCGGGCGCGATGCCGGAGATTTCGGCTGTCAAAATGCGATCCACCGGCACATCGGCGAAGCGCTCCGCAAAGGCGACGCCCATGTTCGCCATCAAGCCCGGATCCAGCTGGTGGTTGATGAGGCTGTCCACCTTGAGGATGCCGTCGCCCAGGTGGAGGCCCTCGGCGCGAATCCGTTCAACCAGCGCTTTCATTTCGCCTCCCCCGTCAATCAAGCCAGCCTAGTTAGCCGCGATGATCGCGCGCCACGCGAGAAACGCGCCCATGCCCGCCACGATGGTCAGCAGCAAACTGCCGCGGCGCCAGGCGACGCCAAGCGCGACCAGCCCGCCAACCAGATACGCGTTGCCAGCCGAAAGCGCCCAGGCGCCATCGCGGATGAGCAGCTCCGGGGCGATGATCGCGCTCAACATGGCGACTGGCACGAACTTCAAGGCGTCGAACAGGCGCGGCGGCAAACTCGCCCGGCCGACAATCGCCAGCAGCGGATAGCGGGTCAGAAAGGTCACGGCCGTCATCCCGGCGATGAGGAGAATCTCCTCCGCAGTCATCCGCTCCGCCCGCCTCAGGCGCCGGCCCGCAAAACGCGGCTTATCTGCTCGAGGTGATCCAGGTCGTGCAGCGCAACTTGCATCAAGGCGTCGGTCATGCTGAATGCGCCCTTTTCGGGGTGGATGCCGCCTCGCGTCCATTGCTCCGGCGAGAGCTCGCGAAAGAACTGGATGAAGCGTCCGCGCGAAGCATCCAAGGCATGCAGCGCCCCCGCCAGGGTTTGATTCTGATAATCGCGCTCGATCGCCATCGCCTCGTGGTCATAGGCCGGCAGTTGCGGCGAGTCTTGCTCCAGCATCATCTTGGCGCGAGACTGGAAGATCTCGTCGAAATCGCGCAAGTGGCAGAGGATTTCGATTATGGACCAGCCGTCGGCGCCATCACGGAGCTCGCGGGCGCGCTCGTCATCCAGGGTCGCCAGCAGGTGTCTCAAAATCTTGCAACTCAAGCCGATCGCGGCGATCTGCCTGGCTCGGGCTTGCCCCCATGTCGTGCCGCTGCCGGGCATAAGCGTTCTCCTCGTGCTTTGGCCACCGCAATTGCGCGCATTCTAGCGCCCTTTCGCCGCCCCTGCCAAGTCTCGCTCGGCGGCGGATGCGACGGACCAGAGCAAGACGCGATTGTCACCCGCGCCCGACGCCAGGAATGCGCCGCCCGGGCTGAAATCCAGGCTAAGCACCGGCTTTGCGTGAGACGCCAGACAAGCGACTTCACGGAGCGGGTCCAATGCCCAGATTCGAATCGCCGAGTCGCGCCCGCCACTGGCCAGCAAGCGCCCGTCCGGCGACCATGCCAAAGCGTCGACGCCGCCCGGATGCGCCAGCCAGCGCTCAAGGCATTGCCCATGATCCAACTGCCACAAGTTGATTCCGCCGTCGCGCTCGGCCGCCGCCAAATGAGCCCGGCCGGGTCGGAGCGCAATCTCGCGGATCCAGCTTTGGCTCTCGCCCAGGACGGTCGACGCGAAATCGCCGCCAAGCTCCCAGTGGCGGACCGTCCCATCGCGAGACGACGACAGCAAGCCATGTCCGCCGCGCTCAAAAGCGAGACATGTCAGCTCGTCGCGATGTCCGCGCAATGCCGCCAGCGCCGCGCCCGTCGAGAGGCTCCAGAGTCGGATCTCGCGGTCCGCGCCGCCAGTCGCCAGGAGCGCGCCATCCGGACTGAAGGCAAGGGCTTCGACGGAGCCGCTGTGCCCGCGCAGCAATGCGATCTCGGCCGCGCCCGCCGCATCCAGCCGCCACAGCCGCGCCGTCGTGTCCGCGCCGCCAGTGGCCAGCAGCGCGCCGGCTGGATCAAATGCGATGTCTTTGACGGGCGCGCCGTGGCCCCGGAGCCGGTAGCTGGGTTTCCCGCCGAAACCGCCGGCGTAGATGGCGATGCCGCCGCCGCCAGCGAGCGCCAGCATAGAGCCGTCGGGCGCGAACCGCAGCCGAGCGATCCAGCCAAAGCGCGCGCTCCCGACCACCGCCAAGGATTTCGCGCCGTCTTCGTCAATGCGCCGAGCGCCCAAGGGTCCGCCTCGCTATGAGAATGCGCTGCCCCATTGCCTATCCGTATCCCGAGATTATAATGGCTGCCCGCCGCTTCAAGGAGAGACGCCATGCCGGCCTTGTCCGTCGCGCTTGAAGAAATCCGCCAGCTCGCGCCCGCCCACAAGCAAGCGATACCGCCCGAATTCCTGGACGAGAATCGCCATGTCAATGTCCAATACTACCTGCGCTTGGCGGAGAGCGGCCTGGGCGCGGTTTTCCAGCGGGCCGGCCTGAGCCAGGCTTACGCGAGCGCCGTCCAGATTGGCAATTTCGCCTTGGAACAGCATATCCGCTACCTGGCGGAGATCCTGCTGGACGACCGCGTCAGCGTCCACATTCGCTTGCTGGAGCTCCATGCCAAGCGGGCGTACTTTATCGGTTTCCTGGTCAATGACACGCGCGGCGAGCTGGCGGCGACCGTGGAGACGGTGATGATGAATGTCGATATCCAGCGGCGTCGCGGCGTCGCCTTCCCGCCCGATGCCCATGCCTGGCTGGAAGCGCTCTGGACGCGGCATCAGCAGCTGCCCTGGGAGGCGCCGGTCTGTGGCGTCATGCGCGCCTGAAGCCGGCGTCAAGCGCGCGCGGGAACGAAGTCAGGCAGTCGACGCCGTCATCGGCGACGACCACATTGTCTTCGATGCGGACGCCGCCCAGACCCGGAAGATAGACCCCCGGCTCAATTGTGAAGACCATGCCCGGCTGCAGGATCTCGTCGTTGCCGGCGACGATGTTGGGCAGCTCGTGCACGCTCAAACCGAGGCCGTGGCCCAAGCGGTGGATGAAATAGTCGCCGAAGCCAGCCCTCTCGATGACAGCGCGGGCAGCCCGGTCGACCGCGGCGCAAGTCACGCCGGGACGGGCGAATTCACGCGCCGCCTGGTTGGCGTCGTGGACGGCGGCGTACATGGCGCGCATTTGGGCGGTCGGCTCTCCGAAACAGAAGGTGCGGGTGATATCGGCGGGGTAGTCGTTGTATATCGCGCCGAAGTCGATGAGCAGGAATTCGTCCTCGCGCCAGACTCTGTCGCCGGTGTCGCCGTGCGGCAGGCCGCTTTTCTCGCCGCTGAGGACCAGCAGGAAAGCGAAACCCTGGGCGCCGCGCTCTCTCATCTCCGCCGCGAGCCGGTCGGCGATTTGACGCTCGGTCAGGCCGGGCCGGGCCCAATCCATGGTGGCAGCCAACGCCGACTCGCTGATCTCGATCGCCCGCCGCATATTTGCGATTTCCGCCGGAGCTTTGCGCGCTCGCATCTCCAGCAGCAGCTCGCCAACATCCGACATGCGCCGCGCAGGCAGGCCGGCCCGCTCCAGCGCCAGCCACTCGAAGAGGCGCAGGGTCTGGCCATCGAGGGCGCAGGTCGCGCCGCCGGGCGCCAGCGCCGTCATCGCCTCGGCGAAAGCGGATTCGTAGCCTTCCGCGTCCCGCCAGACAAAGCGCCGCGCTTCCAGATCCGGCCTGGCTTCCAGCTTCGCCACTTCGAGTTCGGGGATAATGAAGGACAAGCCGCGCTCGCTGTACAAGCCGAGGATGGGCCGCTCGGACAAGTGGAAATGCAAGCCGGTGAAATACACCATGTTCTCGCCGGGGACAAGGGCGACCAGATCGCGCCCGCTCCGCGCCAGCAATTCGTCCAGGCGCGCCGCGTAGTCAATGCGCATTTTCGTGCCTTCCGCCCATGCCAGTCTCCCGCGCATTGTAGACCAGCCGACGGCGCTTCGTCCACATGCCCGCGAAGCGAGCCAGCCAGCGCCACGCCCGGCGCGAAAATCGGCTACACTTCTGTAGGCGCGCAAGTCGCGGAGAATCACGCATGCGGCTGGAATACCATCTGCTGGATGTCTTCAGCAAGCGGCAATTTGGCGGCAATCCGCTGGCGGTTTTCCCGTCGCCGCCGCCAGATCTGCCCGCCAGCTTGATGCAGCGCATCGCCAAGGAACTCAACTTGAGCGAGACGACATTCGTCTTCCCGACCCGCGACCGCGCCTGCGATTTCCGCCTGCGCATCTTCACGCCGGCCGCGGAACTGCCGATGGCGGGCCACCCCACCGTGGGCACAGCCTTCGTCCTCGCCCGCCTTGGCGCGATCGAGCTGGAAACGGGCGAAACGAAGATCGTCTTTGAGGAAGGCGTCGGACCCATCGAAGCGACCGTAGGGGCCGACGCCGACGGGGCGCCCGCCCAGGTCTGGATGCGGCAGCCCGCGCCGCGTTTCCTCAATATCTGGGAGGACCGCCAAACCATCGCCGCCATGCTCTCTTTGGAGTCAGCGGACTTGCGGCCCGATCTGCCCATGCAAGTCCTCAGCAGCGGCCTGCCCTTCCTCTTCGTCTTCGTCGAAAATCTGGACGCAATGCGCCGGATACGCTTTCGAGCGGATGTCTGGGCGCGGCAGCTGGCCGGCGGCGAGGCGCGTGGTCTCTTCGTCGCCACGACCGAGACTGTCCACGCCGGCTCAAGCGCGCACTGCCGCATGTTCGCGCCGGACCTGGGCGTCGCTGAAGACCCGGCGACCGGCTCCGCCAGCGGTCCACTGGGCGCTTATCTGCTGAAACACGGTTTGTCGGCCAAGGGCGACATGCGCAGCGAGCAGGGCTTCGAGATGGGGCGACCCAGCTTCATTCACATCAAGATTCGGCGTCGCGGCGACGCGATCGTCGAGGCGGCGATTGGCGGCGATTGCGCGTACATGGGCGGCGGCGCGCTGCATATCGAAGACGCGGATTAACGCTGGAGCGAGGCCAAGACCGGCCGACGGGGACGATGCGAAACGGGGCGATTGAGCATTTTGAAGCGCGGGCGGTGTTCCGCGGCTTGCTGGATGGCGAGGGCTTTCGCGATCGCGTCGCCGGCGTCTGCGTCTATCGCTGCCCCCGCTGCAACCGCGGGATTCGCTTTCGCTGGCGCAGCTTTTACCATGCGCATGACAACTCTGCCTTCAAGCGCAGACTCCGCCGCGCATTCGACGAGCTGACGCCGCGGCTGCCGACCGAAGAACAGGGCTGCTTCGACTTTCACTGCGCCGGTTGCGCCGCGCCGACCCGCATCGTCTTCAGCGCCGAAGCCCGCGACCAGCTCACATACCACTTCGAGATCTACGCAGCGTTGGTGGGCGCCGGGACGGGGACCGCATGAAACGCTTGCTGGCTACCCTGCGCGACTATGACCCCGGCATGCTGCCCGCCTTGGCCGAGACCTGGGGCATCGAGAGCAAGAGCCTCTCCGATGACGAGATTCTCCGCGATTTGTCGGCTGCGATGCTCGCGCCAGATACAGCCGAAGCCGCCTGGGACAAACTGGACGAAGCCGCGCGCAGCGCATTGCAACTGCTGGTCAGCAGCGAGCGGGCCCGCATGAAAGTGGCGCAGTTCGAGCGTTTCTATGGCGCGATTCGCAAACTGGGGCGGGCGCAGATCCAGCGTGAAGCGCCGCACATTCGCGCCGCCAGCATCGCCGAAAGCCTGTATTACCGCGGCTTCATCGGCGAAGGCTACGACCAGGTCGATGACAAGCTGCTCGGTTTCATCTTTGTGCCAAGCGACCTGGCGGAAGCGCTGCCGCTGCACAAGACCAGCTACCAGGATCTGGCAGCCGACGAGAGCGCCCCGCTGGAAGAGACGCCCGATCTGGAAGTCTTCGCCGAGGCCGCTGGCGCCACGCGCGCCGACACCAGCGTCGTCGATGACATGACCACCTTGCTGTCGCTCTTGCAGGCGACGCCACTGCCGGCGGCTCGCCTGGAATTCACGGAGGCGGGCTCGGCCTCGGTCTTGCCGCTGCTCTTGACGAATGCGCCCGGTCGGCTGCCCTTCTTGCTGGCGATCGGCATCAGCGCGGAGTTGATAGCGCTGGACGACGGCATGGCGCAGCCCCGGCGCAACGAGGCGAGAGCCTGGCTGGAAGCGTCCCGCTCCGAGCAAATTCGGCGGCTGGCGCAGGCATGGCTGGGCAGCCAGGCTTACCGCGACATGTGGCATGTGCCGGGTTTGCATCCGGAAGAATCCGGCTGGTCTTACGACGCGGCGGCGGCTCGCGGCGCGATCATGAGCATGCTGGCCGATTTGCTGCCGCCCCAAGGCTGGGTCTCGATCAACGACCTGATCGAGATCATCAAGGAGGTCGAGCCCGATTTCCAGCGCCCCGAAGGCGATTACGACAGCTGGTACATCCGCAACGCCGATGGCGAGTATTTGAGCGGCTTCGAGAGTTGGGACGCCGTCGAAGGCGCGCTTATTGAGCATTGTCTCTGCGGCCCGATGCACTGGCTGGGCCTGCTGGACACCGGCGACGACGCCCTGCGCCTGACCGCGTACGGGCGCGCCTTCCTGCAGCTGGGCGAGTGGCCCCGGCCGGATGAACAGCCCGCCAGCATCGAAATCGGCGGGGACGGCGCTTTACGGGCGTCGCGGCGCGTCAACCGCTTCGAGCGATTCCAGCTGGCGCGTTTCGCCCGCAGCGCGCAAACGGGCGATCCCTTCATTTACCAGATCGACGCCGACGGCATCGCCCGCGCAGCCGAGCAAGGCATCACCACCCGCCATATCGAATCTTTTCTGGCGCGGCACCTGGGCGGGCGCCCCCTGCCAGCCCCTTTGCAGCAGCTGCTGCGCAATTGGCAGGCCGGCGCCAAAGCCAGCGTCAGCCTCGAGACGCTGCTGGTCTTGCGCGTTACCTCGGAAGCGACCCTGGACGCGATCTACGCCGCACCGGACACTCGCCGCTACCTGGAAGCGCGCCTGGGACCGCTGGCTTGCGCCGTGCGCGTCCAGCAGTGGCAAGCGCTGAAGAGCCGGCTCGGCGAAGAAGGCATCGAGGTGGATGTCACGCGCGTAGTTTCGCAAGAGGGATAAGAAGCGCGCCCGGCTCAGCGATCGCGCAGGCCCGCTTGATACACGGCTTTCTTCTTCCAGCCAGCGAGCTTGGCGATTTCGCCCGCGGCTCTCGAAAGTCCCTGCCCCGCTTCCAGCCGTTCCGCCAGCGCGGCCCGCACCTGGCTCTCGCTCCAGCGCGCTTGTTCGGGGTCCGCGCCGGCGACGACCAGGGTGACTTCGCCGCGTGGATTGTCTTCGGCGAACAGATCGCGCAATTCGCCAGCGCGGCCGCGGTAAAACTGCTCGAACTTTTTGCTGATTTCCCGGGCGACGCAGACTCGCCTGTCCGCGCCCAGGACTTCCGCCACTTGCCGCAATGTCTCCGCCAGACGATAGGGGCTCTCGTAGGCGACCAGGGTCTCTTGCCGGCTGGCCACTTCACGCAGCAGCTTGCGCAGGGCGGCGGTCTTGCGGGGCAGGAAACCAAGATAGAAAAAGCGGTCGCTGGGCAGGCCCGATCCCACGAGAGCGGTCGTCAAGGCGCTGGCGCCGGGCAAGGGCGCGACCGCATAACCGCGCTCGATCGCCGCGGCGATGAGCTCGTAGCCGGGGTCGGAGATGCCGGGCGTGCCGGAATCCGATATCAGGGCCACATCGCCCTGTGCCAGCCGCGCCAGGATCTCTTCCAGTTTGGCGCTTTTGTTGTGCTCGTGATAGCTGGTCAGGGGCGTGTCAATGTCAAAGTTGCCTGTGAGCACGCGGGAGACGCGGGTGTCTTCGGCGGCGATGAGCGATGCCTCGCGCAAGACACGCAGGGCGCGCAGGGTGATGTCTTCCAGGTTGCCGATGGGCGTCGGGACGATGTAGAGCGTGCCCATGGGCGCTTTGCCTCGATCCGGGTTTCGCTCAGCCGGGCGGGAAGGCATGAGCCAAAGCCTCCGGCAGCACGCTTTTGAAGGCGGCCAGGCTGTGCCCGCTGCCCAGCTCGACGAAGCGGTATTTGAGATCCGGGTCGTGGCTCACGCGCCGCTCCAGGATGCCGCGCAATGCCAGAGCCGGCTGATAATAGCGCAGGTCATGCTCGTAGCGGCCGACGGAGTGAAAGATTCGATTGGGCAATACAGGCGCGTCCCGCAGTCGCTGGGCGTAATCTTTGAGCAGCTCCAGGGCGGGCGCCCGGCCCAGGGGTGGCGAGAGCATGATGAGGTGGCCGAAGATGGCGGGATTCTTCAAGGCCGCGTGCAGCGCCGCCACCGCGCCTTCACCGACCCCGCCCAAGCCCAGGTCCAGCGGTTCGATGCGATGTTCCGCCTGCAAGAAAGGCAGCAGCTCCGCCGCGATCATGGCGTAGTGCTTGTCGTTGCCGACATATTCCGCCAGCCGGTCGGATTGGGTCCCGCTGGCGAGCATGGCGATGATGAGCGGCGCCATGCGGCCATGCTTGATCAGGGCGTCAGCGATATAGGGCGCCTCCAGCGCGTTCATCGCCCACTGGCCATCCATCAGAATCAGCAGTCGATAAGCGCGGCCGTCATCGGCGGCGTAGCCCGGCGGCGTGTACACCCAAAGGCTGCGATCGGCGAAACCAAGCTGGGCGGAGCTGAAGCGGTGGCGGTAGATCTTGCCGCGAGGCACGGCCGTCATCGCCTGCCACTGCGGGAAGGGACGCGCGCGCGGCATCTGCAGCACCGATGTCCGCACCTGGTTGCTTTGGATGGTCTGGGCGTTGAGCGGGTCCGCCTCCCAATAGCGCCCGACGCGCTGCATCAAGTCGACTTCTTGCGCCAGGGGGGTGCCGGGGTCGTCGACGGCGAACATATAATCAACCAGGGCGTCGCGTTCGAAATAGCGCTGCACATACCAAAGCGAAGTGTCTTCCAGGCGGACCATGTTCTCGAAGGGCGGGTCGCGGTTGACGATGTCGATGTTGAGCGCGACATTCTGCGCCGTCCAGGAATCGTAAACGAAGGTCGCTTTGCTGCGCTCGACCCAGGGCCAGGCTTCCTGCGAGCCGATCAACTCTTCGGCGAGTCCCTGGCGCTCCGCCACAGGAGTCTGATAGACCTCGCAGAGAAACTGGATGAAAGAGTGCCATCTGGAAGAAGCCAAGCCCGCCCCCCCCCCCCCCGCGAGGTCAGCGCCGCACCGCGTTCATTTTAGCACCGGCGCGGAATATGGTAAAACTGCATGGTCCGCGGCGATGGCGGCTTTGGGGTATGATGATGCTGACTGGCCGGCGACGATCGTGAGGGCGGGAGGAAGCGACCATGAAAAACCGCTGCATCTTTTCTTTCACCGAGCCCATCAACCCGGAAGAATTGCGGGAGCTCTTCCAACAGACCGGCTGGGCGCAAAACCGCGACCCGCTGGATATTCAGCAAATGCTTGATCGCAGCCAGATTACCCTGGGCGTCTGGGACGAAGACCGCTTGGTCGCGTTCTCGCGCGTGATAACCGATGACCGCTACCGCGCCTTGATTGACGATGTCGTCGTCGACAGCGCCTACCGCAGCCAGGGCATCGCGTCGACCATGCTCGAAAAGCTGCTCATGCGCATGCAGCACATCGAAATCGTCATGCTGGACTGCGCCGCGGAGCTGGCGGGCTTTTACGCCAGGCACGGCTTCGTTGAGAAAGGCGGCAGCTCGATGGAACGCAAGATCGCGCGCTGAGGCTCGCCATCGGCCCATAACGCGAATTGCTCAATTGTGGCGCATTGAAAGCAAAGGCGGCAGCGACATCCATGACCTTCTTGGACTTCAACCCCGACATCCTGGCTTATGCCCGCGACGATAGCGCCGACCCTGACGAATCGACGGCGGCAGTCCATCATCTGGCGAACAACGAGAATCCGCTGGGACCGTCGCCGCGCGTCATCCAGGCGATCCAGGACCTGGCGCCAACCCTCGGCCGGTATCCAGCTTACCGCGATATTGCGCTGCGCCGGGCGATAGGCAATGTAATCGGGCGGGGCTTGACAGCCGAGCATATCTTTACCGGGTGCAGCGGCTTTGAAGCGCTGGAGCTGGTCGCGCGCGCTTTCCTGCGGCCGGGCGACGAAGTCATCTTGTCTTCGCCGACATTCTCTTTCGCCTACAAACGCGTCGCCGAGCCCCTGGGCGCCCGGATCGTGGATGTTCCGCTGGCTGACGAGACTTTCGCTTACCGCGTCGACGCCGTGCTGGCGGCGGTCACCGAGCGAACGCGCCTGGTCATGCTCTGCAACCCCAACAACCCCACGGGCACGGTGACGCCGCGGGAGACGATGGACTCGCTCATGCGCGGCTTGCCGGAGCATGTGCTCGTGGTCGCCGACGAAGTTTATCACCACTTCGTCGAGGATCCGCATTATCCGGATTCGCTGGGTTACGCGCTGGACGGCGGGAATATCGTCATCATTCACAGTTTCTCCAAAGCGTACGGGCTGGCGGGGCTGCGCCTTGGCTATGGCATCGCCCGGCCGGAAATCGCCAACTACATCTCCGGTTTGCAGCGCGGCTTTCACCAGAACAAGCTGGCATTGGCGGCCGGCGTCGCCGCTTGCCAGGATCAGGCGCATCTGCGGCGCGTCGTCCGCTATTTGCGGCGGGAAGCGCGCTGGCTCTGCGACGAGCTGGACCGGCTTGATCTGCGATACTGGAAGACCGCCGCCAACTTCGTCCTCTTCGAGACGCCGTTGCTCGCCGAAAACCTGAACGCCCGGCTGCTTGAACGCGGTTTCCTGCTGCGGGCGCAAACGCGCAACAAGCTGCCCTACGCCCTGCGAGTCAGCCTGGGCAGCCGCGAAAGCAACCACGCCTTCATTCAGGCTCTTGAAGACATATTGCGGCTGTGATATAGTGCGCGGCGGCAATTCTTGCATTGGCAAGAAGCCAGCAAATCCCACGCGTCGGGACTCGTGGCGGGTGTTGTCCGCAATGGCGGATTAGCGCCGGAGGCAGATCGACGCGCGAGCCGAAAACACCAACCGCAAAAGGAGTAAGCCCATGCCCTCAGCAGTCAAGATGCGCGCATTGCTCGAAACGGGCGTCCACTTCGGGCATCGCACCAACAAGTGGAACCCGAAGATGGACGAGTTCATCTTCACGCAGCGAAACGGCATCCACATCATCGACTTGCAGATCACCCTGCGGCATCTCAACAGATTTCATGACATGATCGCCAAGCTGGTGGCGGGCGGCGGCAGCGTGCTCTTTGTCGGCACGAAGCGCCAAGCCCAAGAAATCGTCCAGCGCGAAGCCACCCGCTGCGGCATGCCCTATGTCAATTATCGCTGGCTGGGCGGCACGCTGACCAACTGGCAGACTATTCGCAGCCGCATCGACACCCTCAAGCAACTTGAGCAGCGCCGCGACGCCGGCGAGTTCGACAAGCTCACCAAGAAAGAAGGCTTGGTGCTGGAGCGCAAAATCTCCAAGCTGCAGCTGCGCCTGGGCGGCATCCGCGAGATGAAAAAGGTGCCGGAGCTGCTGATCGCGGTCGACGCCGAGCGCGAGTACACGGCGGTCAAAGAAGCCAACATCCTGAAGGTGCCAGTCCTGGCGCTGGTGGACACGAACGCCAATCCGGACATGGTCGATCACATCTTGCCCGCCAACGACGACGCGATGCGCTCGATTCGGCTGCTGATCAGCGCCTTGGCGGAAGCCGTGCTCGAGGGACATAACCTGCGGCAGTCGGCGGGCGTTGAAGAAGAGGAAGAGCAGCATTTCGCCGATAGCTTCGGCGACGAGCTGGCCGACGAAGATCTGCTGGGCGAGTCCACCCTGGCCAAGCTGCGCGACACCAGCCTCTTTGGCGAAGAAGGAAGCGCCGGCGACGATAGCGCGGAAAGCGAGAATGGCGCGGCGGCAGCCCAGCCAGCCAGCGACGAACAAGCACAGACCTAGAGATGCGGAGACGAAGCGAAACATGGCAGCAAGCGCGAAAGAAGTCAAGAAACTGCGGGACAAGACCGGCGCCGGACCCCTGGATTGCAAGCGGGCGCTGGAGCGGCACGATGGCGACATCGATAAGGCGGCCGCTTTCCTGCGCGAAAAGGCGCTCAAGGACGGCATCAAGCTGCAAGGCAAGGGGCGCAGCGCCAACGAGGGCGTCATCGGCAATTATGTGCATTTTGACAACCGGCTGGCGGTCATCGTCGAGGTCAACTGCGAGACGGATTTTGTCGCCGCGACCGACCAGTTCAAAGCCTTTGCCAAAGACATCGCCATGCACATCGCCAACCTCAACCCGCAATATGTCAAACGCGAGGATGTGCCGGGCTCTGTCGTCGCCAGCGAAAGCGCCGCCCAGCTGCAGCGCGCGCTCGACGAGGGCAAGCCCGCCCACATCGCGGACAAGATCGTCGCCGGGCGGATGAACAAATGGTACGGCGAAATCGTGCTGATGGAGCAGGACTTCATCAAGGACGACGACAAGACCATCAGCCAGTACCTGCAAGAGACGGTCGCTGAAGTCGGCGAGACGATTAACATCGGCCGCTTCCAGCGCTTCGCCATTGGCGACGGGGCTTGAGGAAGCCGGCCTCGCCCCGGAAGTCTAGATTCGGCCGGCGCCATCCGTGACTGACACGGTATCCCCCGAGAAGCGCAGCCAGGTGATGGCGCGGGTCGGGAGCAAAGACACCAAGCCCGAACTCATGATTCGCCGGGGCCTGCACGCTTTGGGCTTTCGCTACCGACTGCATGTCAAAACGCTCCCGGGCAAGCCCGACATGGTGTTCCCGCGTTTCAAGTCGGTGATTCAGATTAACGGCTGCTTCTGGCACGGCCATGCCTGCCCGCTCTGCCGCATGCCCAGCGCCAACGCCGAGTATTGGCAGGGCAAAGTCGCAAGAAACCAAGCCCGCGACATAGCAAACTGTCGGCTGCTTGTGGAGGCGGGCTGGCGCGTCTTGACGATCTGGGAATGCGCGCTGCGCGGCAAGCACAGTCTGGACCTGGAACAAGTGCTGGCATTGGCGGCGGCGTGGCTGCGATCGAGCGAGCCGGTTTGCGAAATCACGGGCGAGGCGTCATAATTCGGCGGAAGCGTCCTCGGGAGAGCGAATGCGTCGCGCGCTGGCACATCGAGATTTGATCGCATGATTCGGGCTGTGGAATTCTTCGCCGGCATGGGCTTGATGCGCGCCGGCCTTGAACGCGCCGGCGTCAAGACCGTCTTCGCCAACGACATCGACGAGACAAAAGCCAAGCTCTACGCCGAAAACTGGGGACGCGAGGAATTGCGGGTCGGCGATATTCGCGCGCTGCACGGCGACGACATCCCCTGCGCCGAGCTCGTGACGGCTTCTTTCCCCTGCACCGACATGTCCCTCGCCGGTCATTACAAAGGCTTGAAGGGCGCCGAGTCCAGTCTGGTGCTGGACTTCATGCGCATCCTCGACGAGATGGGCGGTCGGGCGCCGCGGACACTGATGATCGAGAATGTAATGGGTTTTCTGACGGCGAATGGCGGCCGCGACTGGGACACGGTCGTCTGCGGAATCCAGAAACTGGGCTATCATGCGGCGCACATCATCGTCGACGCCAGCGCATTCGTGCCGCAGAGCCGCGCGCGCGTATTCCTGTTTGGCCATAAGGGTAGACTCGAGTTGCCGGAGCCTCCGGCGATCCGCAAAGACTTGCGCCTGGCTGGAATCGCCGAAGAAGAGGGCGACTGGTGGCCCGCCGACCGGCTGCGCGCATTTATGGATACCTTGTCGCCGATCCAGTCGAAACGCGTTTCCCGCTATCAAGGCCGCTTTTGGCCCGGTTATTATGGCGCGTTTCGCCGCACGCGACGCGGTCGCCCCGTCTGGGAAGTCCGCAACGATGAACGGGCCGGCGCCCTTCGCACGACCCGCGGCGGTTCGGCGCGGCAAGCCATCGTGCGCGCGGGGCGCGGCGAGATCGCGGTGCGCTGGATGAGCTTGATCGAATACGCCCGACTGCAAGGCGCGGAGCAGCTGCGTTACGAATCGGTGACTCGCTCGCAGGCGATGTTCGCCTTGGGCGACGCCGTTTGCGTCCCGGTGATTGAGTGGCTGGCGAAGCATTGCCTGCTGCCCCTATGGCGCCAATGACCCCGAAAAAAGAGCCGGAAGAGGTCATCGCCCTGTATGAAGGCGTCAGGAAGGCGCTGGATACGGATTATGGCGACGGACGCCGGGTAGGCAATTGCAAGTACGGCGTCTACCTGTTTTACGACTACGACGGCGAGCCGATCTATGTCGGGCGCACGCGGGAAAGCCTGCGCGGCCGGATCCGCCGTCACTTGACCAATCAGCGAACCGACGCCGTCGCGATGAGCGTGCTTGACCCCTTTGAGGTGGCTGAAATCGAGATGTGGCCCTTCTGGGACTTGAAGAACGCCGACGCGGGCGAGATTCTGGACCGCGCCGAATACGCCGTGTATCAGCGGGCTCTGCGGGAGTCGAGATTCGCCGTCGTCCTCAACGAAAAAGAAATCGCGCCCGCCGATCATATTGAATTGCCAATGTCGATTCGCGCGTCGATCTTGCCAGCCGACCTGCGGGAAATGCGCGAACATCCCGATATTCGCCTGGCGCGGCGCGCGCGGACAATCGCCAATCTGGCGCGGGTCATCAGCGAGCGCAGCGTCCGGCCCGGTATCCGGCGCACGCTTTGGGCGCAGGCGCGGCGGCTGGAGCGCTTGGCCAAGTCCAGGCTGGATGACTTTGAGAGCGATGAGCGTGGAACCGCAAAATCAAGGCGGTAACCAAGTGACCAGCGACAGCGACTGGAAAATCCGCCAGTTCATCTACCAAGCGCTCGTCCGTGGCGAGTCTGCGCCGAGCCCGGCTGCGATTGCGGCTCGCTTCCAAATGTCAAGCGACGAAGCGCAGCAAGCCCTGCTCCACCTGCACGACGCCCATGCCCTGACGCTGGACGGGGAAGGCCGCCTCATGATGGCGCATCCCTTGTCCGCCATCGAGACCGACTACAAAGTCTTCGTTGACGAGCGCCCGCTTTATGCCAACTGCGCCTGGGATTCGCTGGGGATTCCAGCCATGCTCGGCAGCGACGCCCATATTGACGCCCGCCACCCATTAACTGGCGAGATCATCCAATACGCGGTCGCGGACGGCGAGCTGCAGGCGGACGACTCGCTATTTGTGCATTTCGCCCTGCCTTTTCGCCACTGGTACGCCGACATCGTAGATACTTGAGCCAACATTCTGCTCTTCCGGTCGGAAGCGGAAATCGCTCAGTGGAATCGGCTGCAGGGGCGGGCGCCGGGCGCGGTCATGAGCTTGCGGCTTGTATGGGCGCTCTCGCAGGCTTGGTATCATGACAGGCTGGCGCCGGGCTTCCGCGGACGCTCAACGGAAGGAGCGATCGCCATTTTCAGGCGTCTGGGCTTGACTGGCAACTTCTGGTCCCTTCCGCGGAGTTGAATTGCGGCGCAGGCAGTTTTCTGCCATTATCTCAGTCATTCGATGCGATTGATGAGCAAGCCCGCGACGCGAATGAAATCCAGGATACAAAGAGATCCTTGTACGGGCCAGCCGGTGGCTCGCCCTCACCCAGCGTATGTCTCCATTCTGGCATCGCTCAACATTCTGGGTTCCGCCTATGCTGACAAGTGAAAACGAAGGAGCGACCATGACCGCCAAGCCCTACGAGCGCGTCTTGCTGAAATTGAGCGGGGAGGCGCTGGCTGGCAGGAGCGGCGCAGGCATCGACCCCGAGAAGGCGGCCTACATCGCACAGCGAGTCAGCGAAGTGCACGCGCTTGGCATGCAGGTCGCCATCGTCATCGGCGGCGGTAATTTGTGGCGTGGCGAGCCGGCCGCCAAGCTGGGCATGGACCGCAGCACGGCCGACCACATGGGCATGATCGCCACGGTGATGAACGGCCTGGCGCTGCAAGACGCGATCGAGCGCCTGGGCATCGCCACCCGCGTGCAGACCGCCGTCGAGATGAATTCCATCGCCGAGCCCTACATCCGCCTGCGCGCGATTCGGCACATGGAGAAAGGCCGGGTCGTCATCTTGTCCGGCGGCATCGGCAGCCCCTACTTCACCACCGACTCCGCGGCCGCCTTGCGCGCCAGCGAGATCCACGCCGACGTCATCGTCAAAGCAACCAAGGTCGATGGCGTATACTCGGCGGACCCGCTCCAGCAGCCCGAGGCCGTCCGCTATCACCAGCTCAGTTACCAAGATGTGCTGAACCAGCGGCTGCGGGTGATGGACACGACCGCCTTCACGCTCTGCCAGGAAAACGCCATGCCCATCATCGTGCTCGATTTCTGGAATCCGCAAGACCTGCTGAAAGCGCTGCAGGGCGACGCCAGCGTCGGCACGCTCATCGGCGACTCGCCCGGCCGCCAGCCCGCCCTGCCCATGTAGCGCGATCCTGAAGGTCGCCCATAGGGCCCCGATACCGCATTGCGACGCGAACGCGCCGTCGGCTACACTCCCGTTCTGCACAGCCGACGAAAGCGCGCCCCATGCCCCAGCGCAAGAAAATCGCCGTCTTCTCCATGACCCCGCTCTTCCCCGATTTCGTCATGGGCGGCGGCCAGAGCCAACTCAAGAAAGTCGCGCTTCACCTGGGCGAGCTGGGGCACGCGCTCACCATATTGTCGACCCGCCGCGACGGCTCCACCGAGCGCTTCAAGTGGCACGAGAATGTGGAAATCCACCCCGTTCTGCGCTTCAAACAGCCCTACCCCGAACCCTACTTCACGCCCCTCTACCACATCGCCAACGCCATGCGCTATGTGGGCGAAGCGATCGCGCAAGCCGACCTGCACTACAGCCACGACGGCGGGCTCATCTTCCCCTATGTCTACCAAGACAAGCCGACCGTCATCTCGCTGCGCAGCATCATCTATCCGGAGACCTTGCAGTGCGCTTTCCTCTTCCAGGGCGACGCCTGGATCCTGCCGTCGGAGCACACCCGCGCCTCATACGAAGCGGCTGTCGCCCAGTTCGCGCCCGAGGTGCGCCAGCGCATGCACGCCATTCACAACGGCTTCGACTGGGACGCGCTGCGCTACAGGCCGCCGGACAGCATCTTCAAGCTCATTCCGCGCGAGGTGGCGGACAAGCCGACCTTGCTCTTTCCGCATCGGCCCGAGCTCAACAAAGGAATCTACGAGCTCGTGGCTGTCGCCCGACAGCTGGTCCGCGACTATGGCTGGCGCGACCTGCGGGTGCTGGCGCCGCGCTGGCTGGATTCCGAGAGCGAGCCGGGCAACCGCGCCTACTTCGCCAAGCTCCGTAACGCGATTCATGAAGCCGGCCTGAGCGAGAATTTCGTCTTTCACGCCTGGGTCAACGAAGCTCGCATCGCCGAGTATTACAGCCTGGCGGACGCGACGCTGTGCATCGGCTCTTGCGTCGAGACTTTCGGCAACACGCCTTTCGAGTCGCTGGGCTGCGGCACGCCCGCTATCGTCTCCCGCGTCGCCACTTACCGCGACCTGCTGCCCGACGAGCACATCGACCGCGTCGATTATGGCGACGCCGACGCGGCCGCCAAGCTGGCCGACGCCATCCTGCGACAGCGACGCCGCACATCCGCTTCGACCCTGCGTTACCTGCGCGAGCATTTCTCTCTCGAAACCATGGTGAGCCGCTACGCCGAGGTCATCCTCAATGCGGAAAAGCGCGTACCGCTGCGCTACCGTCCGCCGCGGCTGGACAGCACGACCCACTATCGCCTGGCGCCTTGGTGCTATGTTTCGCCAAGACGCGGCCTCTATCACGACTTTCAAGCCCGCTACCGCGACGAGACGGAACTGACCCGATTGACGCGGGAGCAGCCTGACGGTTTCCAGGCCTCGGCAGTCGAAGCGGAGCGGCTGCGATATTGGCTGGACGAAGGTTTCGTCGTGCCGGTCATCCCGCCAGCGAATAATGGCTTGCCCAACTGAAGGCGCGCTACGAAGGGCGTCGCCGGCGTGTTATACTCCGCCGCAGCGCGGGCAAAGCGGGAAACTGAAGCGTGGCAGTGATCGGCGAGTTGATCGAAGCGGGCACGCGGCTTAAGCGGGGCGGCAATCTGCGCGGCGCGATTGAGCACTTTCGACAGCTGCGCGCCACTTACCCCGACAACGCAAAAATCGCCTTTGAGCTGGCCCTCGCCTGGCGGGCTTTTGGCGTGCCGGAAAGGGCGCTGCCGCTCTTTCGCGAGTTGCTGGCATTGCCCAAGCAGGAAGCGCTGCCGCCCAAAGACATGCCTCGCCTCTACACCCAGTTCGGCGCGACGCTGCTAAGCCTCGGCGAAAACGATGAAGCCCGCGCGGTCATCGAGCGAGGCCTGGCGCGGCACCCGGGCTATCGTCCGCTGCGAGCCTGGCGCATTTTTGCATTGAGCGCCGACCAAGCCCACGAGCTGGCGCTGTTGGACGCGCTGGAATTGATGCTGGAGTCGCTGGCGCCCTCCCGCTGGGATGTCTTTGAAGACGATATCAAAGCCATCGTGCGGCAGATGCGCGCCAGCCTGGCAGATGGCGATCTCGCTAGCGCGCCTCTCGCGCCGCAGCAGGCGACGCCCGCCGGGCCGCCCGACGCGCCAAAGCCGAAGACCCTCTCCAGCGGCGACAGGAAAGACGACGCGGCCGGCGCCCTCAAGATCCCGATCGATGTTGATTAGCGCCGCCCCCGTCAGCAAGAGCCAACGATGACCGCGATCCTGGCGCACGGCGCATTGGGTCCCTTTGACGAGATCATCTTCCTGGGCGTCAGCGTCGTTTTCCTGGGCATGATGGTCGTCAGTTGGCTGCGCAGCCAGCAATTGGAAGAGGACGATTTCGAAACTGGCGACGAGCCGCCAGCGACCGACCCCGAACGCTTTGAATTGGAGCAGGAGACGAAAACATGAGACTGGAACACATCGCCTTTAATGTGAGCGAACCGGCCGCCTTGGCCGCCTGGTACGAGGCGCATCTTGACATGCGAGTCGTCCGCACTCTCGACGAACCGCCCTACATTCATTTCCTCGCCGATAGCGCTGGCAAGAGCCTCATCGAGATCTACAGCGACGAGCAAGGCGCCGTCATTGATTACAGCGGGCATCATCCAGTCGTCTTTCACCTGGCCTTCGCCGTCGACGACATGGAAGCGACGCGACAGCGGCTCGTCCAGGCGGGCGCGACTCTTGACGGGGGCGTGAACGATCGCCCGAATGGCGATCGGCTCGCTTTCTTGCGCGATCCCTGGGGCCACACCGTGCAGCTGGTGCAGCGCGTGCAGAAGATGATCGACTGAACGGGCATGGCTCTCGAAATTCGCTTCGATTTTCGCGTCGAAGGACAAGCGCGCGAAGACGCATTCCTCGATCCGCTGGAGCTGGACCAGCTCTTCGAGGGCACGCGGCGGTCGATGACGGCGGGACTCAAGCGCAAATTTCAGGGCGTCGTCTGCGCCGAACATGGCGTCGCGCCCAGCTTCGTCATCCGCGGAACTTACCAAAACACAGCCGAGGAGCTGGACATCCAATACCATGTGGATGCCTGCTGCCAGGCTTTTCTGCTGCGGGTAATGCGGATATTGAACCGGCGCGCTTGAGGCAGCCGGGAGGAGGAACCGCGATGCGCGTGTTGCTGCAAGGCGTGAGCGCCGGCTCAGTGAGCGTTGACGGCGAGATTGTCGGCGCGATTGAGCGTGGCTTCGTCGCCCTGGTCGGCGCGACGCACGGCGACAGCCGGGCCGAGGCGGAGAAACTGGCGCGCAAAACAGCGAACCTGCGCGTTTTCGCCGATGAAGCTGGCAAGATGAACCGCTCGCTGCTGGATATTGGCGGGTCCGCCTTGGTGATCTCGCAATTCACGCTCTACGCCGACGCGCGCAAAGGCAGGCGACCGAGTTATGTGGGGGCGGCCGCTCCTGACATTGCCGAGCCGCTGGTGGCATGCTTCGCCGATTGCCTGGCGCGGGAAGGCGTCCAGCAAGTCGAGCGCGGCGTGTTCGGCGCGTTCATGCAGGTGGAGATTCACAACGACGGTCCCGTGACCATCCTGTTGGATAGCGATGTTCTCTAGTTGAAGGCGCGGTTAAGCCGCGTCGCAGTGGAAAACAAAAAGGCGACCCGCTTTGGATCGCCCGGTTGTTGGCTTGTCGCGATAACGCGGATTGCTATTCGTCGTCCGAATCCCGCAGCGGCAGCACATTCGGCCAGACCGACGCGTGATGTTCGTAGGCGTCGATGCCGATGCGGTCCGCTTCGGGGTCGACATGCAGGACATCAACGCGATTCAAGACGAAGAACATGATGTAGCTGGCGATGCCCACCCAGAGCGCGACGCCGACCACGCCGACGATCTGCGCGCCAAGCAGGTCGACGCCGCCGCCGTCAAACAAGCTGGCCGTGTGCGTCATGCCCGCGCCTTCCAGCAGCGCCTGCGAGCCGACGATGCCGATCATCAGCGTGCCAAAAGCGCCGCACGCGCCATGCACCGAGAAGGCGCCGACCGCGTCGTCAATCTTCATCGACTCGACCACGCCAAAGGCGATCACCAGCACGACGCCACTGAGCAAGCCAATGATGATGGCGCTGACCGGGGTTACGAAAGCGCAGCCAGCCGTAATGCCGACCAAGCCCGCCAGCGAGCCGTTCAGGATGAAGCTGACATTCCAGGTCTTGGTGATGAACCAGGTGTGGAACATCGCCCCGAGCGCGCCAGCGGTCGCCGCCAGGGTCGTATTGACCGCGACCAGACCCAGCTGGTTGACATCGCCCGCGCCCAGGGTGGAGCCGACATTGAAGCCGTACCAGCCGAACCAGAGGATGAAAGTGCCCAGCGCGGCAATGCCCAGGTTGGAAGCCGCCGGCGGCCGCCCGAAGACGCGCCCGGCCCGTGGCCCAAGCATGTAAGCGCCCACCAGAGCGACCACGCCACCCGTCATATGCACGATGGTCGAGCCGGCGAAATCAACGAAGCCCTGCTGGGCAATCCAGCCGCCGCCCCAGGTCCAGAATACGACGATGGGGTAAATCAATGCGCCGAGGATCGCGCTGTAGATGAGCTTGCCGACGAAGTTCGTCCGTTCCGCCATGGCGCCGGTGGCGATGGTGGCTGCCGCGCCGGCAAAGGCGAACTGGAAGAAGAAATTGACGAAGAGGCTGCCGTCGCCCTCGTTCGCGCCAGTCGCGCCGCCGAGGAAGAGGTCAAACTGCGGGATGACGCCGCCGCCGTCGGGGCTGCCAAAGGCGATGCCAAAGCCGACAACGAAGAAGACGATGGCGGTGATGCAGGCGTCCATGAAATTCTCGGCGAGCGAGTTGACTACCCCCGTCTCGCGGATCATGCCGCCTTCCAGCATGGCGAAACCGGCCTGCATGAAGAAGACCAGGAAACCCGCCAGCAGAATCCAGATGTGATCGAGGTTGTACTGCACCGCATCCGCAGCGGCCATGGCGTCGGCCGCCGTGACTTCCACTATTGCTTCCGCGGCCGCGTCTTCAGCCGGCGGCTCGTCTTGGGCGATCGTGCCAAAGCCGAAGCTGTAGAGAATCACCAGCCCGATGAAAATCGAAATCAGCCGATATGCCACCTTGCGTTTGCTCATGCTTGCGCCTCCATTGGGACGAAACCAGACCTGACCGCGTTGTGCAAACAGTCTACAAGGGTCGGCGCCAGCGAAGTAAGCGCAATAATATCCCAATTACCGGCAATCCCTTTGGTGATTTCTTACAAAAGCCCGTCTGGGCAGGCTTTGGCGACTGGCAGACGCGCCAAAAACGCATCGTCGAGAGGCGCGAGCCAGCCAATTATGGGCGCCCTCTTGACAAGCAAGCGTTGAGGGAAAAGTCTCTGCGCGGATTTCCAGCCTCCGGGCGCAGTCAGCGAAGAAGCGCGGCGGGGGAATCCAGCGTCGACGACGGCGCCGTCGCTTGCCCTGTCAAGCGCGGACGACCGCGTTTGTAAGTTTTCAACATAGAATTTGGCGCTGGCACTGGCGCCTTAACCGAGCGCGGCATTGCGGATCGCTTTGAGCCGCTTCATCACATCGTTCGCGCCCCGCCCGAAGTAATCGTAGAGCCGCTTGTACTCGGCGTAGAGTTGGTCATACACCGCCTGGTTCGCCGCGATCGGCTCGACGATCTCGTCTTTCAGCTTGCCCATTTTGTCGGCTGCCGCCTGGATATTCGGGTAGAGGCCCGCCGCGACGGCCGCGTGCATGGCGGAGCCCAGGGCCGGCGCCTGAGCCGAGCCAGCGAGCTTGAAGCTGCGCCCGGTGACATCGGCGTAAATCTGCCGCAGCAGGGCGTTTTTCTCTGGCAGGCCGCCGGCCGCCACCAGCTCCTTCACGGCGACGCCCCGGGCTTCGAAAGCCTCGATGATTTCGCGGGTACCGAAGGCGGTCGCTTCAATCAGGGCGCGGTAGATGTCTGGCGCGCGCGTCGCCAGCGTCATGCCGATGATCATGCCCGTCAAATCGACATCGACCAGGGTGCTGCGATTGCCATTCCACCAGTCCAGCGCGATCAAACCATGGGCGCCAACTTGCTGCTTCGCCGCCTCTTGTTCCAGATAGTCGTGCAGGCCGAGCCCGGCGCTCTCCGCCGCTTGTTGAACTTCGGGCGGGACGGCATGATCGACGAACCAGGCGAAGATGTCGCCGACGCCGCTCTGACCGGCTTCGTAGCCGTACAAGCCCGGGATGACGCCGCCCATGACCACGCCGCACATGCCGTCGACCTCGCCCAGTTGGGCGCCGGACATGATGTGGCAGGTAGATGTGCCCATGATCATCACCATGACGCCCGGCTCCGTCGCTTTCACGGCTGGCGCGGTGACATGCGCGTCCACATTGGCGACGGCGACGGCGATCCCGGCCGGCAGCCCAGTCAGCGCCGCCAGCCCCGGGCTGAGCTCGCCGGCTTTCTCGCCCAGCTCATAAAACTGGCGTCCGACTTTTTCGTCGACCACATTCTCGAAGGCGGGGTCCAGGGCTTTGAAATACGCTTTGGCGGGAAAATCGCCGTCCTGGACCATTGCTTTGTACCCAGCGGTGCAGGCGTTGCGCTTTTCTTCCCCGGTCAGCTGCCAGATCACCCAGTCGGCCGCCTCGATGAAACGGTCGATGCGCGCGTAAACCCGCGGCTCCTCCTGCAAGATTTGTAACAATTTGCTAAAGAACCATTCGGAGGAGATTTTGCCGCCGTATCGCGGCAGCCAGCTCTCGCCCATTCGACCCGCGGTCTCGTTGATTTGATCGGCTTGCCCCTGGGCGGCGTGATGCTTCCACAGCTTGATGTAGGCATGCGGCTCGTCTTCTAGGTCATCGAGGAAGCAAAGGGGCGTTCCGTCGTCCGTCGTGGGCATGGGCGAGCTGGCGGTAAAGTCGATGCCAAGACCGTGGATCGCGTCGGGGGCGACGCCGCTCTGCTCCAGGACGGCCGGGATCGTATGCGCCAGGACATCAATATAATCTTGCGGGTGCTGCAGCGCCCAATCCGGCGGCAGCCGCTTGCCAGAGGGCAGCGCCTCGTCCATGACTCCGTGCGGATACTCAAAGACCGACTCCGCGATCTCGTCGCCATTGCGCGCGTCTACCAGCACGGCTCGCCCAGACAAGGTGCCGAAATCCAGCCCGATGGTGTACATAGCCCGTCTCCGCTCTTCGCCTCGCCGCATTTGCCGCGTAGTTTCCCGCAATCGCGCCGATAAGGCAAATGCCAGCGCGATCGCCAGCGGGGCAACGCGGCCGCAACCTTGGATTCTTCAATCTTCATGGCGCGCCAGCCAGGGACGCCGCCGCCGTAGCCCGCAGCCAGCGAATCCGCTATAATTCAGCAAGTGGCGCAGATCATGGGAGGGACGCATGACCCCGGAGGCGAGCGTGAACGGCAATGGAAGCGGCGCTGGCGCCTTCCCGCCAGGTCCCACGGAAATGGGCGAAGGCAAATGGCAGAATTACCTCTTCTATCGGCAGTTCTTCAATGACCCGCTGAGCCATGTCAGCCGCTGGATGGAGCGCTACGGCGATGTCTGGCACTTCATGGTTGGCGGCGCGCACAATTACGGCGTCGCCAATCCCGATGTGATTTACGAGCTTTTCGTGCGGCAATCAAGGAATTTCATCAAGGGACCCGCCTACACCAGCCGCAAGAGCGGCCTGGCGCGTTTCATGGGCGAGGGCTTGGTCACCAGCAACGGCGACTTCTGGAAGCGGCAGCGCCGTTTGGTGGCGCCGGCTTTTCACGCCATTCGCGTACACGCCTATGCCGATACGATGGTCGATTACACTTTGCGGCGGCTGGAAACCTGGAGCGACGGCGCGGTCCTCGATATTGATGAAGAGATGATGGAGCTCACGCTGGCGATTGTGGCGCGGACGCTCTTCGACGCCGACGCCTCCAGCACGGTCGCGCGAGTCAAGAAAGCGGTGGCCGTGGTGCAGAAAGCCAACAATACCGCCAGCATCCTGCCGCATTGGCTGCCGACCCCGCTGCGGCTGCGTTCCTGGCGCGCCAATCAGGACCTGAACAAGATCGTCTATGGCTTCATTGAAGACCGCCGCAAGACCGGCGAGGATCGCGGCGATCTGCTGTCCATGCTGCTGCTGTTTGAAGACCCTGATGGCGAGCGCATGAGCGACCTGCAAGCCCGCGACGAAGCGGTGACCCTCTTCCTGGCGGGCCACGAAACCACCGCCAACACCCTGAACTGGACCTGGTGGCTCCTGGCGCAGCACCCGCAAGTCGAAGCCAAGCTCCATGCAGAGCTGGACAGCGCGCTGGGCGGGCGCGCGCCAAAGCTGGAAGACCTGCGCAACCTGCCCTACACCGACATTGTCATCAAAGAATCGCTGCGGCTTATGCCAGCCGTCTGGTCCGTCAGCCGCACCGCCGCCGAAGACGCCGAAGTCCGCGGCTATCCCATGCCCAAAGGCACGACGGCGCAAGTCTTCATTTATCTGCTGCATCGCCATCCCGAACACTGGAAGCAGCCCGACGCCTTCCTGCCCGAGCGCTGGCTGGAACCCGAGATCGAGAACTTGCACCGCTACGCTTATCTGCCATTCGCCGGCGGTCCCCGCGTTTGCATCGGCAACAGCTTCGCCATCATGGAAGCCAAGCTGCTGCTGGCGGCCATCGCCCAGCGTTATCAGCTGCGGCTGCTGGACGGCGTCGAGATCAAGCCGAGCGCGCTCATCACGATGTTCCCGCGGGATGGCTTGCCCATGCGCCTGGAGAAACGCGCGCCCCGACCCCTGGACCAAGCCGAGCCCATGCCAGTGGAAGCGGCGCTGTAGAACAAGGCTTAGGAGATTGGCTGCCCATGTCACTAAGTTCCCTCGATAATCAAGTCAGCCTTATCATGCAAATCTTGCGCGAAGCGGGCGAGCCCGTCTCGACCAGGCACATGGAGCGCGAAGCCCGGCGGATTCGCGGCGAACGCTGGTCTCGCTCGCTGCAGATCAACCTGCAATGCGTCCGCACCGCCCTGCGCACGGTCGGCGTCGTGTCGCACCCCCGCCGCGGCTACTGGGGCTTGACCGAGACCGCCGAAGCGCGACTCGCCGAGTTGGAAGCGGTGAACATCTGGCGGGAGCACATCCGAATCCGCGATGCGAAAAAGCTTGAGGAAGCCCGCGCCGACGAACCCGCGCCACAAAGCGAGAGCCAAGATTTGCTGGATCTGATCCGGACCTTGGTCGAGACTTGGGGACCGCCCGGCTACGAGCATCGAATCCGCGGGCAGATTCGCGCCGAGGCGGAGGACCTGGCGGACGAGACCTGGGTCGATGGCTTGGGCAATTTGATCTGCCGCGTCGGCGATGGCGAAAAGAAGCTGCTGATCGCGGCGCACATGGACGAGATTGGCTTGATGGCGAATTATCAAGAGCCCGCCAGCGGCTACCTGCGCTTCAGCCCGCTTGGCGGCTTGCGGCGGGACACGCTCAACGGCAATCGCGTCCTGTTTGAAGACGGCGCCGTCGGCGTCATCGCCGCGCAGGGCGACGCCAAGACTCTGGACGATTATTATGTTGATGTGCAGGCCGGGGACGGCGACAACGCGACAGCCGTCGGCCAGCCAGCCGGCTTCATGCGCGAGATGCAGCTGCGCGGGCGGCGCGTCATCGCCAAATCGCTCGACAACCGCATCGGCTGCGCAATTGCTATCGAGACGATGCGGCGCTTGCGGCGGCGAACGCCACACACCGTCTATTTCGCCTTCACCGTGCAAGAAGAAGTTGGTTTGCGCGGCGCTCAGACAGCCGCTCAAGGCGTCCGGCCCGATATCGGCATCGCCATCGACGTAACCGCCAGCGGCGATCAGATTCGCGGCAGCAAAATGCAGGTGGCGTTGGGCAGCGGGGCCGCCATCAAGGCGCATGACCCCGGCTTGGTCGTGCCGCCCGCCATCAAGAACTGGATGGTCGCGCGCTGCGAAGCCGACGGCATTCCTTACCAACTGGAATTGCTGGCCGGGGGGCGCACCGACGCCTCCGTTATCCAGCTCACCGATTCCGGCGTGCCCAGCGGCTGCGTCTCGATTCCGACCCGCTACTTGCACACGACCAGCGAGACCGTCGACCTGGGCGATGTGCGGGCCTGCGTCGATCTGCTGACCGGCCTGCTTTCCAACCCCATCGACTTTGATTGAGACGCCGGAGCCGCCCGATGAAAGCAGTCTTGTGTCATGCCTATGGCGCGCCGGAAGACCTGGTCTTCGCCGAGGTTCCGCGCCCGCCGCTCGGACCGAGCCAGGTCAGGCTGCGGGTCCGCGCTTGCGGCGTCAATTTCCCCGATCTGCTGCTGATCCAGGGCTTGTATCAATTCAAGCCGCCTTTTCCCTTCAGCCCGGGTCTGGAAGTCGCCGGCGACATCATCGAGCTGGGCGCGGGAGTCAGCCGCTTCGCCATCGGGCAGCGCGTCATCGCCACGATGACTTACGGCGGCTTCGCTGAAGAAGCGGTCGCTCCAGCGGCGAGCTTGCTGCCCATGCCAGCCGAGATGACCTATGAACAAGGCGCGGTCTTCCCCCTGGTCTATGGCACGGCGCACCTGGCGCTTTGGCATCGGGCCGAATTGCGGGCGGGCGAGAGTCTGCTCGTGCTGGGCGCGGCCGGCGGCGTTGGCTTGGCGGCGGTGGAGCTCGGCGCATTGATGGGCGCGCGAGTCATCGCGGCGGCGAGCAGCGACGACAAGCTGGCTCTGGCGCGAAGCTACGGCGCGGCGGAAACCATCAATTACAGCGAAGACAACCTGCGCGAAGGTCTGAAAAGCCTTACCGGCGGCGCGGGCGTCGATGTCGTCTTTGATCCGGTCGGCGGCGAGCTCTTTGATCAAGCGGCGCGGCGCATCGCCTGGGAAGGGCGCTACCTGGTCATCGGTTTCGCCAGCGGCGCGATCCCGTCCCTGCCCGCCAACATCGCCCTGCTCAAGAACGCTTCCCTGGTCGGCACATTCTGGGGCGCCTATTTCCAGCGCGACCCGGCCACGCTGCAAGCCTCCTTCGCCCGGCTCATACACTGGTTTGAGGCCGGCGAATTGCGCCCGCGCATTCACCAGCGCTACCCCTTGGCGGAAGCGGGGGCGGCCTTGCGCGCGCTGCTGGAACGCCGAGTCATGGGCAAGCTGGTCTTGCTCGCTTGACCGCCTATGCCCATGCCCGCTTCAATCGCCCGATATCCGTTTCCATGCTAAGCTGGTGATGGCAAGCTCGCAAAAGTGGAGCGGCTTCGAGGAATGGCCTTTCGCGGTGACGAGCCAGAATACTTCGACGACGATTTCTTCGATCCCGATGATCGCGGCGACGCCGATCGCGGACCGCGGGTGCTGGGTGGCAGCGGCTCGCGGCGGGCCGACGACGCGAGTTACGAGCCGGCCTCCCAAGCCAAGCCCGGCGGCAGCCCAGCGGCGCGGAGCCCGAAAGCGCGCAATCCGGCGCCGTCGCTGGCCAGCAGCGAAGAGCGGCGCGCCCGGCTGGCCGGCAAGAAAGTCAATCCAAAGGATCGCCGCGCCCGCGAAGAAAGCCCGAGGCCCCAGCCGCCCAAGCCGCGTCTGGAAGGTTTGCGCGCGCGTTTCTCGCCCGGCAAGGACGCTCCCGTCAATGGCGAGAAATCTTCGCAGACCAAGCGATCGCGCTTGGCCTCCATCGCTGGCGGCATCGGCCGAGGCTTGCGCCATTCAATAGGCAGCCGCCGCCCCGGCGACGCGACTCCAACCGCGCCATCCCGGGCCAGCAAAGCGCCCAGAATCGAATCGAGCGCCTGGCTGGACCTGGACCGCAAACTGGATATCATCGGCGTCGCCTTGGTCTTTGGCGCCGTCGTCATCTTTTTCAGCGCCATTTCGCCGGAGCAAGCCGCAATCAGCGCCGCCCACGCGGTCATGGCGCAGCTGCTTGGCTGGGGCGCGCCCGCCCTCCCCATCGGCATGTTCGCTCTGGGCTTGTGGCTGATCGCGCGCCATTTTGGCGATCAAGCGCCCGTCATTGACTTGCTGCGCCTGGGGGGCCTGGCGGCAGCCTTCCTCGGCGTCTTGATCTTGTTCCAGTTCGTGGACAGCTTGAATTATGGCAGCGCGATGGGCGGCCTGGAAAGCTGTCGGGATCCGGCGGCGTCGGCTTGCGTCAACGCGCTCGTGCAGGCAGCGTATCAAGCGGGGCGCGGCGGCGGCTTGATCGGCGGCTGGCTCTACAGCGCCCTGGTCAACAGCTTGACCGAGATCGGCGCATTCGTCGCCGTCTTCATGATCTTGACCATCGCGACGATGATGCTCACCCGCTCCAGCGTGGCCGAGCTGGCTCTGGCAGCGGTTGGCATGAGCCGGGGACTGCGGGCTCGTGCCAGCCAGTACGCCGCCAAGCGCCGATTCTTGACCATGCAGGCGCGGCAGCAGATCGCCTTGAGCGGCGAGGCAGCCCATGTGCGCGTCTCCAAGCCACAAGCCGCCCGCCTGGAAGCCGCCGACGACAGGCCCGCCCTGCCAGAACCAAGGGCAGAGACCATGTCCATTCCGCTGCGTCTGCGCGGTCTCTTTGCCCGCGGCGTCGAATCCAGGGCCGAGCTCGCGATCGCGCCCCCAAGCGTGAACAAAGCCGGAAACTGGATGCGACGCCTTTTGGGCGAGCGCGCTGAACCCAGCCAAGCGCAGCCGGAAGCTGAAGACGGGCCCGTCGCCAATCGCATGGAGCGGTTCTTAAATCTGGGCGACAACATCCCGCCTTCATCCGTGCCCGCGCCCGCCTGGCAGAAGCCGCCACGCCCTGGCAGCAGCGCGCCCGCGCCACCACCACCGCCAGTAAACTTGCCGCCGCCAGTGAGCAAGCCCGCGCCCAGAGCCGAGGTCCCGCACGCGCAGCCGCCTGAGCCAGTCAAGACGCCAGCGCCTGCGCCGACAACTCCAAGCCAGAGCAAACCCGAAACAACAGCCGAGACGAAACCCGCGGCGCCGAAGCCGGCCCAAGAAGCGCCAGCTCCCCCAGCCCGCGGAAAATGGCAGCTGCCAGATTTTCGCGCGCTGCTCAACAGGGGCGGCGTCGGCGAGATGGATCGCGAGCCGCTCTTGCGCCAGGCTCAAGTCATCGAGGACACCCTCGCGAGCTTTGGCGCGCCGGGCAAAGTGGTCGAGGTCAACTCGGGGCCCGTCATCACCCAGTACGGCGTCGAGCCACTGTACCTGACCACGGGCTCGGGCAAGCGCAGCCGCGTCAAGGTGGGCGCGATCGCCAAGCTGGACAAAGACTTGCAGCTGGCGCTGGGGGCGCGCTCCATCCGCGTCGAGGCGCCGGTGCCGGGCAAGGGTTATGTCGGCATTGAGCTGCCCAACCCGGCTTCGGCTCGCGTCGGCCTGCGCGATGTGATGGAGTCGCGCGCGTATCAACAAATCGACTCGCCCCTGGCGATCGCCCTCGGCGTCTCGGTCGATGGCACGCCCGTATCCGGCGACTTGACGCAGATGCCGCACCTGCTCATCGCCGGCGCGACCGGCTCCGGCAAGTCGGTTTGCGTCAACGCCATCATCAACAGCATCCTCGTCAATAATTCGCCCGACGCCGTCAAATTCATCATGGTCGATCCCAAGCGGGTCGAGCTCACCGGTTACAACGGCTTGCCGCATCTGGTGGCGCCGGTGGTGGTGGAACTGGAGCGCACGGTCGGCGTCTTGCGCTGGGTTACGGTCGAGATGGACGAGCGCTACAAGAAATTCAGCCGGGCCGGCGCCCGCAACATCGTTGACTACAACAGCATCCTGGATCCTGATTTGGCGCCCATGCCCTACATTGTCGTCATCATCGACGAACTCGCCGACCTGATGATGATGGCGCCGGACGACACCGAGCGCGCCATCACCCGCATCGCCGCCCTGGCAAGAGCGACCGGCATCCACCTGGTCATCGCGACGCAGCGCCCCTCGGTCGATGTGGTGACCGGGCTCATCAAAGCCAACTGCCCGGCGCGCATCGCCTTCGCCGTCGCCGGCAGCGTGGACAGCCGCGTCATCCTGGATCAACCGGGCGCGGAACGGCTGCTGGGCAAGGGCGACATGCTCTATCTCTCCGGCGACGCGCCAGCGCCGCGGCGCATGCAGGGCGTGCATGTCTCCAACGAAGAGATCAGCCGGATTTTGCGTTTCTGGAAAATGCAGAGCGCGGGCCTGGATGGCGTCGAGCCCATCCCCTTGCCCGTCCCGCCCTCGCTCAAAGCGCCGCAAATGGCGAGCGACGCCGCGGATACTGCCGGGCGGTCAGATTCCTCCAGCGAGCAGACCGCCTTCTGGGATGTGTCGAGCGCGCGCCACAAGAGGGAAGCCCGGCGCGACCCGGAAGAAGACGAGCTCTACGCGCCGGCGGTGGAGATGGTGCGGCGGCTGGAGAAAGCGTCGATATCGCTTTTGCAGCGGCGCTTGCGCATCGGCTACACGCGGGCGGCGCGGCTGATGGATATGATGGAGGAGCGCGGCATCGTCGGCCCCCCCAAAGAAGGCAGCTCCAAGCCCCGCGATGTCCTGCCCTTCAGCCAAGGGACGCAGCCCAAGTAAGCGTGGTCCCGTTCTTCGCGCGCGCAAACGCAAAGACTTGACGATCCGCCAGCGTGGCGCGCAATCGCCAGGAAACGTCCGCTTAAGGCATTCAAAAGTGAGACGTCTCGCCCTCTGCGCGGCGGACGCCCTTGCGCTACAATGGCGGGGGAATCGAAAGGACAATGCCCTATGAAATACGCGCAGATTGATGGCATCGACAAACCGGTCGCCCGCTTGCTGCAAGGCACGATCATGCTCTCCCGCGATGACCGCGACGGCAACTTCCGCTTGCTGGACGCCTGTTTTGAAAGGGGCTTCACCGCCTACGACAGCGCGCACAGTTATGGCGGCGGGACATCGGACAGCGAGCTCGGCGCCTGGATGGCGTCGCGCGGCATCCGCGAGCAAGTGGTGGTGCTCACCAAAGCGGCGCACCCGGAGAATGGCATCCCCGATCGCGTCCGGCCAGACTTCATTCGGCGCGACCTGGAAGAATCGCTCGAGCGCTTGCAGACCGACCACATTGAGCTCTTCCTACTGCACCGCGACAGCCGCGATTACCCGGTCGGCGAGATCGTCGACGTGCTGCACGAATGCCATGAAGCCGGGCATATCGGCTTGTACGGCGGCTCGAACTGGCTGGGCGATCGCGTCAAAGCCGCCAACGATTACGCCGCCGCCAATGGCAAGACTCCCTTCCGCATCAGCAGCCCACAGTTCAGCGTCGCCGAGATGATCCAGGCGCCCTGGGAAGGCTGCACCAGCGTCAGCGGCGTCCAAGGCGAGGCTGACCGGGCATACTACGATGAAAACGGCATGTCGCTCTTCACCTGGTCCAGCCTGGCGGGCGGCTTCATGACCGGCAAATTCACCCGCGACAATCTGGACGGTTTCACCGCTTACATGGACACCAACCCAATCGGCGCCTACGCCTACGAGAGCAATTTCCAGCGCCTCGACCGCGTGTTGGAGCTGGCGGCGGACAAGGGCGCGTCGCCCGCTCAAATCTCGGTGGCGTACAACCTCAGCCACAACCCGCGCTACCACGCCATTGTCTCGAACTGGGAAGTCGAGCAGGCGCCGGACAACGCGGCCGCCGCTCACATCCAGCTCAGCGCCGACGAGATCGACTGGCTCGAAATGAAACGGGAGGAGAAACCCGCATGAGCGACAAAATCCGCTGGGGACTGATGGGCCTGGGCAGCATCGCGCGACGCTTCGTCGGCAGCATGCCCTACGCGCCCAATGCCGAGCTTTACGCCGTCGCCTCGCGCTCGCAAGACAAAGCCGACGCTTTTGGCGCGGAATTTGGCGCGGCGAAATGTTATGGAAGCTACGAAGCGATGCTTGGCGATCCGGCCGTAGAAGTAATCTATGTCGCCACGCCGCACAACTTTCACCTACCGCACACGCTGATGGCGCTGGAGGCGGGCAAGCATGCGCTCTGCGAGAAGCCCTTCGCCGTGAACGCGGCTGAAGCGCGACAGATGGTCGCCCGCGCCCGCGAAAAAGGGCTCTTCTTGATGGATGCCTTCTGGACGCGCTACTTCCCGGCCATGGTCAAGCTGCGCGCTCTGCTGGCGGAAAACGCGATCGGCGAGGTCATGCACGCGCAGGTCGATTTTGGTTTCCGCACGCCTCGCGTCGACCCGACTTCGCGCCATTACGACCCCGAGCTGGCGGGCGGCGCTTTGCTCGATGTCGGCTCCTATTGCGTGCAATTCGCCTCCATGGTCTTTGGCAAGCAGCCGAGCGACATCGTTTCGCAGGTCACCCTGGGCTCGACCGGCGTCGACGAAATGTCGGTCACTGTCTTCAAATACAGCGACTACGAGATGGCGACCCTGACCACCGCCATCCGCATGACCACGCCCCACGAAGCGATGGTCCTGGGCACGGAAGGCAGGATCACCATCCCGGATTTCTGGCATCCGCGGCAGCTGAACCTGGCCGTCGCTGGCCAAGAGCCGCAGACTTTCCACTGGGACATCCCCGCCGAGGGCTTCCAGTTCGAGATGATCGAAGTTGGTGAATGCATCCGCGCCGGCAAGACCGAAAGCGCCGTCTACCCGCTGGACGAGACTCTCGCGATCATGGAGACTCTTGATCGCATCCGCGGGCAGTGGGGCCTCCGCTACCCGATGGAATAGCGGTCGCGGGCGGCTCGACGAGTCGCCCTTGCGCCGTCTCATTTCCAGACCGTCCGATCGGCATTGCTGGAATGCGGCTTACGCGGAATTCGCTGGGGTTTTCCCCACATTCGCCTTTACATCCAGCCTCGTCCATGCTACTCTTGGCGCAACCACATACTCTAAGCCTCAGGCGCGACCCGAACCCGGATGTTCGTCGCAAAAAGGGAAAGTCGGTGCGAGTCCGACACTGTCGCGCAGCGGTAACTGAACTCGGTTCAGAAGTCCGAATGCCTGCCTGAAGCTTAGCTCGTGACACTTTCGCGTCAAAAGGAGACGAGCATGGCAGACGCGCCCTTCCCCCACCGTAGTTCGCAAGCGTTCATCCGCAATCCATATTCCGGTCTTTCCATTCACATCGCCACGAGCCTTCGACTTATCTGGCTGGCTATTCTGGTCGTCGCGCTGGCCGGCGCCTTCGCGGTTCAGGCGGCGGACGCGAACCTGACCGACGGCTGCGTCAGCGATTACAGCGCCGATGTCGATTACTTCCCCGACAAGCTCAAAGCGCTGCACGCGGTAAACTTCAGCGTTGAGTACGCCAATCACTACAAAGTGCTTCGCGTCGCCAACGCTTACGATGGCGCGCCCGATTATGAATATGTGCTCGTCCAATGCGGCGCGCCCATGCCGCCGGCCGAAGACTTCGACCCCGACGCCCAATTCATCCAGACCCCGGCCGGGCCCGTGATCGCCCTCTCCACCACCCAGCTGCCCGCCCTCGCCCAACTGGACCTGCTCGAGAATCTGGTCGCCGTCCACAGCGGCTTGTACATCAGCGCCGACGAAGTCCGCCAGGGAATCGCCGACGGCGCGATCGCGGAGCTCGGTTTCGGCGCGAACATCAACATCGAGCTGGCTCTTGAGCTTGAGCCGGATCTGGCGGTGGCTTACGGGATAAACCCGGACACGGACGCCCACCCGCTCTTGCGCGAGGCTGGCGTCTTCACGGCCCTCGATGCCAGCTGGCGCGAAAACTCGCCGCTGGGGCGCGCCGAATGGCTGAAGTTCATCGCGCTTTTCTACAACCAGGAGGCTCGCGCCAACCAGGTCTTTGATGGCATCGCCGAAGAATACGCGGCGCTGCAGACTATGGCGGCCGACATCGCCGAAGCGGACAAGCCGGCTGTCTTGCTCAACAGCTACCTCTCATACGCCGACGCCTGGTTCATTCCCGGCGGCGACACTTATGTCGGCCAGCTGATTCGCGACGCCGGCGGCGATCCGCTTTTGTCCACGCCCGATTCCAGCGCCAGCCAGAGCCTGAGCTTTGAGACGGTTTACGAAGCGGGCCTGGATGCCAAAATCTGGCTGTTGGAGACTTACGCAGTCAATTCGCTGGCGGATCTGGCGGCATTGGACGCGCGCTTCAGCGATTTCGCCGCATTTCAGGCTGGCGCGGTCTGGAACAACAACCTCGACGAGAACCCCAACGGCGGCAACAACTATTATGAATGGGGCGCCGCCAATCCACAGCTGGCTCTGGCCGACCTGTTGGCGATCTTTCACCCCGCGCTGATGCCCGGGCACGAATTCGCCTTTTATCGGCAGCTGCCCCAGGCTTGAGATGCGTGAGCAGGCCGGCGCGCGTCCCTGGATCCTGCTCGCGCTGCCCGTCTTGCTGGCTGCGCTGCTTGCGCTGAGTCTGGCTTTGGGCTCCGTCGCCATTCCACTGGACCAAATTGCCGGCGCGCTCTTCGCCGGCGGGGCAGACAGCCAAGCCTGGACAAACATCGTCCTGAAGTTTCGCCTGCCCAAAGCCCTTACGGCGGCTCTGGCGGGCATGGCGCTGGGCGCGGCCGGCCTGCTCATGCAGACTTGGTTCCGCAATCCCCTGGCGGAGCCCTTCGTGCTGGGCTTGTCGGCCGGCGCGAGCCTCGGCGTCGCCCTGGTCTTGCTGACGGCGGGGGGCGGGGGCGCTCTGGTGGCGAACCTGGGGCTGTCCGGCGACCTGCTGCTGACCGTGGCGGCCGGTCTGGGCTCGGCCGGGGCGATGCTAGTCGTGCTCGCGGTGGCGGCGCGCCTGCGCAACAGCGTCAGCCTGCTCATCCTCGGCTTGATGTTCGGCTACATGATCGCGGCAATCGTCAGCCTGCTGCTTTATTTTGCCCTGCCCGCCCGCATCCAGGCTTACATCAACTGGACTTTCGGCTCTTTCAGCGGGCTCAGCGCGGCGCAGCTGCCGATTCTGGCGCTCTTCGTTGGCGCGGGCCTGGCTTTGGCTGCCAGCTTGACAAAGCCCTTGAACGCCCTGCTCCTCGGCGAAGAGCTGGCGCTTAGCCTGGGCGTCGATCTGGGGCGCGCGCGGTTCGCGATCATCCTGGCAACGGCGCTCTTGGTCAGCGCGGTGACGGCCTTCTGCGGCCCGATCGCCTTTCTCGGCATTGCCGTGCCCCACCTGGCTCGCGGTTTGCTGGGCAGCGCCGATCATCGCCTGCTGCTGCCAGCCACCTGCCTGACGGGCGCCTGCGTCGCCCTCTGCGCCGCCCTCGTCGCCGAGCTGCCGGGCAACAATCTGGCCCTGCCGCTGAATGTGGTGACGGCTTTGCTGGGGGCGCCGGTGGTGATCCTGGTCGTGCTGCGCCAAGCCCGAGGCCAAGCATGAGCGGGCCAGCCCTGGAAGCGCGGGGGCTAAGCATTGGCTATCGCCGCCGCGGCAAAGACGATATCGTGCTTGGGCGCGCGCTGGAGCTGGAGCTGTGGCGCGGACAGCTGGTCGGCTTGCTTGGCCCAAACGGAGTCGGCAAATCCACCTTGCTGCGGACTCTCGCGGGCATGCGGCCGACCCTGGCCGGCCGCGTGAGCATCGGCGGGCGCGACATCGCAGCGCTGAAACCATGGCAGCGGGCGCGCCACCTGAGCTTGGTGCTGACGGACCCGCCAAAGCCCGCGCTGCTAAACGGCTACGCCCTGGTCTGCCTGGGCAGGCAGCCGCACACCGACTGGCTCGGCCGCCTGACAGAGCGCGATCACGCAACTGTCGCCTGGGCGCTGGAGGCGGTCGACGCCCGCGATTTGGCGGTCCAGCCGGTCGCCGAACTCAGCGATGGACAGCGACAAAAGCTGATGATCGCGCGCGCGCTGGCTCAAGAAGCGGAAGTCATGCTCCTGGACGAGCCGACCGCTTTCCTCGATTTGCCGCGCCGCATGGAGACGATGCGCCTGCTCCAGCGTCTCGCTCGCAGCGCCGACCGCGCCATCCTCGTCTCCACTCACGATCTGGAGCTGGCCTTGCGAGCTTGCGATCGGCTTTGGCTGATGAGCGAGGCCGGCATCGCCATGGGCGCGCCGGAAGACTTGGCGCTGGACGGGCGATTGGGCGCGACATTTCAAGCCGACGGCATCCGCTTCGATCACCGGAGCGGGGGCTTTGCGCCAAGGCCGACCAAGGGCAAGCCAGCGCGCCTGCGGGGCCAAGGCAAGGAAGCGCATTGGATGCGGAAAGCCCTGGAGCGGGCCGGCTACGCGCCGGTGGAAGAGCCCGCCGCCATCGAGATCGGGCACGACGGCGAGGCTGGCTGGCAGTTGCGCGTGAACGGCAGCCAGAGCCGCCACCGCACGATTCAGGCAGTGCTGGATGCACTGGCGTGCCCCCGCGATTGACCCGCCGGAAAAGCAAACGACCCGCCGCGAGGCTGGTCGCTCAATTGCGCTGTGGGCTGTACAGGACTCGAACCTGTAACCTCCTCGACGTCAACGAGGCGCTCTGCCAGTTGAGCTAACGGCCCCCACATTCGCCCTAAGTATAACGCGTTTTCACGGGAATGCAAGCTTGGGGCGAAAATTGCCCGCCGGCGCATTTGACAAAAGCGGCGCTCTCGCCCTATGATTGCGCCGTCGAAAAAGACCAAGAGACCCGCCCGTGCCGTCCACGATCGCCGAGCGTTTGACCGCCCGTTTCCGCGCCATCCCCGATGTCAAGTTCGCCAGCGCCCGCCAGCAAGCGACCCTGACGGCGCGCCGTCACGAGCCCGACATCGTCATCGAGACCTGGATGAACAGCCGGCTCTTCGTCTACCTCATTGAGCAGGCTCCAAAATCGCGCCAGATCAAGACAACGCTCAAACAGAACACGAGCGGCGGCATCGGCACGCTCTTCATCGTGGAGGCGACGCTGCTGCCGGACGATGGCTACTGCGGTCGCCTGCGCGCTTGGCAAGACGACCTGCGCGTGATGAACATGGGCGCGATTTACGCTTGGGAGCCGGGCGCAGCAAGCCGCCTGATCCAGGTCAACCTGGACGAGACGGCCGAGCGCGACCGGTTCGCCGCCTGGCACACGCGCGACTTCCCGCTGGAGGCGGTGTCGGTGCGCCGGCGCGAATACCAGACGAAGATCCGCGGCAGCTGGCATGTCGGCGACATCGCTTCGCCCGCGTTCAAGCGCCGCATCAGCCAGGAACGGGCCCGCCAGCGATTTCACTATCGCACTCGGGAATCGCGACCGCTGGAGTTGGCGCCCGCGGAGCAAATCAACGCCGCGTACCTGGCGCTGGAGATCGAAGTGGGCGCGGGCCAAGAAGCCGTCAAAGAGGCTTTCCGCAAGCTGGCGCGCGAGTATCACCCCGATGTCAGCAAACACCGCAAAGACCTGGCGGAAAAGCGCTTCAAAGAACTGAACTCGGCTTACGACCGCATCAAGTCGCACCGCCGCTGGAGTTGAACGCTGCCTTTCGGAAAGCGCCCATGGTCGTCGGAAGCGGCGAAACCGTCGCCTTCAGGAGCGACCCTGTGGGTCCACCAGGACTCGAACCTGGAACCGATCGGTTATGAGCCGACTGCTCTGACCATTGAGCTATGGACCCGCGCCATGAGCGGGTAACGGGATTCGAACCCGTACTGACACCTTGGAAGGGTGGAGTGCTACCGTTACACCATACCCGCGTCGGGGCGCCCGGATTCGAACCGGGGACCTCACGGACCCAAACCGTGCGCGCTGCCGGACTGCGCCACGCCCCGCCTGCCCGCCTCATGATACTTGCCAGATCGGGCGAAGTAAAGTCAGGATCCCTTCCCCGCCTCGGCATCGTCGCCGCCAAAGGCCGCCAGCCAGGCCTCGATTTCACCCTCGCTTTGTATCGGGGCGATTTCTTCGCCGCGGCTCTCGGCATGGCGACCGCTCGACTCCAGCTCGCTGGCGAATTGGGTCGACGAAAGCGAAGTCATGCCGGCGTCGCGGGCGCAGCGGCGTATCTCTTGATCCGACGACACCACCGTCCAGTTGCGGGCGTCCTTGGTCCCGCGTATGCGCTGCATGATCAGCCGGTCGGCGCTGCTGTGCCGGGAGGCGGCGAACACGACGGCGACGCCGCGGGTGGACAAGCGCGACGCGCCACCGGGCAGCCCGCCATCAAAGACGACCGTGCATTGCTTGCGCGTCCTGGCGGCGAAGCCCCGCAGCTTGATCACCAGTTTGGCTTCGTCGTCCGGGTCGTCCAGGCGAATGTCGCTCAAGCTGGCGATGAGGTTGTGGCCGTCGATCAAGTAGGGCATGAGCTCGGCCGGGCGGGACCCGCTATTCCCAATTTGCGGGATCGAATACGGGCAGGCCCATGGTGAAGACGCTGCCAATGCCGACGCGGCTGCGCGCCTCCAGGAAGCCGCCATGCGCCTCACAGATCGCCTTCGCCACAGACAGGCTCTGTCCCGCGCCTGGTCCGCCCGCCAACGCGCCAGCCAAGTCCGCCGCGCTGAGGCCCGGCCCGTCATCGCTGACGCTGAGCAGGGCGTAGTCTTTGCCGCCGCGGTGCTCGGAGCGGGCCGCCAGCGCCACATAACCGCCCTCGCGGTTGTATTGCGCGCCATTGCGGATCAGATGCCCCAGCGCCCAGTGCAGCCGCGCGTCGTCGCCCCGAGCTCGCAGCCCGCTGAGGCCCCGAGTCATCACCAGCAGATCGACGCCGCGACCCTTGACCTCCGGCTCGACTCCCTTCATCACCGTCCATAGCGCGCGTTCAATGTCAATCGGCTCGCGCTTCACATCGGCCGCCGCCGCCTTCAGCCGCGACAGATCCAGCAGCTCGAGCGCCAGCTGATCCAGAATATCGACATTGCGCAGCAGCTTTCCCAGCAGCCGTTGATTGACTTCCGCGTCTTCCGGCTGGGCGCCCAGCAGCTCGCTTGCCAGCCGGATGATCCCGGCCGGCCCCTCCAGCTCGCGCGCGATCTGCGACACGAAGCCGTCTTGCAGCCGCTGCGCCAATGCCTCGCGGGTTTGGTCGCGCAGGATGATGAGCGTGCCGATGCGCCGCCCGCCGCCATCGCCAATGGCAGCCAGCCGAGCGCGGACGACCCGCTGGTTCAGCTGGATTTCGCTGGCCTCGCCCAGGGGAGTCAATTCGCCGGTTGTTTCGCTGATGTCGCGATAATGCTCGAAGAGGGCGCCGAGAGCGCTGCCCCAGAAATTGCGTTTGCCGCCCAGCATGTCTTGCGCCGCCTGGTTCATCAGCGTCACCTTGCCGCTGAGGTCCTGGGCGATGAGGCCTTCGTCGAGGCTGCGGAGCGCCGCGCTCAACCGGTTCAGTTCCGAAGCGCGCCGCTGGCTTTCGCTCTCGAGCCGCTCGTAACGCCGCCGCAGTTGGGCGCCTTCCGCGCGCTGCTGCCGCAACTGGCTGCGCAGTTCCGCCTCGAGCCGTCCGCGCCCCAGCCCGCGATACAGCCGGCGAAAGAGGGACTCGCTGGCCGCGCCCAAACGATGCGCGTCGCCCAATCGCTCGTTGAGCTCGGCATTGCCGTCGGCTGGCTGCTGGCTTGTCACGGCGCGCACGACCCCGGCTAGGCTTGTGATTCTCAGGCTCATTATAGTCATAGTCTTTGGCCTTCGCAGATTGCGGCGGGCGCAGATTGCGGCTCGCCCATGATGGGCTATCATCCTGGAGACGAAACCGAAGCGGAATGAAGCGCAGCCGCCATGCAGAATGTGGCGCCCAGCCGCCGCCTCCAGCAACGCTCGCGGGATCTATTGCTCGCCGCCTTTGTCGCCTTTCTCTGCGGCGCGGGCTTGCTCGCCCTCGGGCTGGCTCTGCACTTCATCAATTTGGTCGTGCCCTACAATCGCGGCTTCGACGCGTATGACCTGGCGCGGAAGAGCCTGCTGCTCCTGGGCCTCATCGTGTCAGTCGCGTCCATGCTGATGGCGCTGCGGGCGGTAGCCTGGCGGACGGATCACGCCGGGGCGCGGCAAGTGGGCGAGATCCTGGCGGCGCGGCTGGACCGGCGCTTCGTCTTCATCCGCAACATCCGCCGTCCCGGGCTCGGCCGCCTGGATGCCGCCCTCATTAGCGGGCATGGCGTCCTGCTGCTGAAGATCAGCGGGCGCAAAGGCGCATTCCTGAACGACGGCGGTCATTGGCTGCGGCGCGGCCGGCGAGGCGACTGGCGAATCCTCCGCTGGAACCCGACCCGCGAGGCATTGCGCGACGCCAAACGACTGAAAGCTTTTCTCGCCGACCAACAGCTCAGCCAGGTTCCCGTGTACGCCGCGGTCGTTTTCACGCGCGACGCCCCCGCCGCCAGTCTCGTCCAGCGCAAGGCCGCGCTGCCAGCCGCCCACGCCACCGAGCTCACCGAAGTCCTGCGCGATTCGTATTTCGCGCGCAGCCGGCTCGACCAACGCGCCACCCAAGCCGTGGTCGACTTGCTTTATCCATAGGAGGCGGCTTTGGCTTGCAGACTGTTGATCGCGCCCTATGGAGCGCCCAGGACCGACCGGGCGATCGCCGACCTGCGCGCCATGATCGATGCGCGGCCGACCGCCATGCCCTGGGTCTGGATTCTGCTGGCGACGCGGCGGCAAGCGCTGCGTTTCCGGCAGACCCTAATGGACGACGCCCATGCCGGCCCCGCCCTTTTCAACATCGAGTTCTTCAATTTCTACAGCCTGAACGCGCGTTTGCTGCGGCTGGCGGCAAAGCCAGTCCGCCGGCTCGAGCCGAGCATGCGATTCAGCCTCCTGCGGCAATTGCTGGCGCGGATGCAGGCCGAGGGCGAGCTCCATTTCTTCCAGCGCATCGCCGGCACGCGCGGTTTCGTCAGCGTGCTCGCCGACCTGATCGACGAGCTCAAACAAGCTGGCGTCGATGTCAAGGCATTTGAAGCGGCGGCGCAGAATGCCAGAGAACGCGAAATCGCCGCCATCTACCTGCGCTATCAAGACATGCTCATCCAGGGCGAGCTGGCCGATCTGGAAGGCGAGGGCTGGCTGGCTTTGGCGACGGCGCGGTCCAACCCGGCGCTTGCGGCCGATGTCGACTTGCTCTTGGTCGACGGCTACGACCAATTCACGCCGGTGCAGGCGCAGCTGCTGGCGGCGCTTTCTGCCAGCGTCCAGACAGCGCGAATCAGCATTAGCGAGTCGCCCGGCAGCGACGGCGCGCCCGCCCGCAGTCAACTTACGCGGCAGCGGCTGGAGCGCGCCTTCGAGTCGGCCGGTCAAGCGCTGCATGTCGAGCGCCTGGCACGCGAGGCTGGCGGCCGGCATCCAGATCTGGAGCGACTGGGGCGGCGGCTCTTGCGGCAGGGACCTGCGCCAGCGCCCAGCGACGCCATCCACTTCATCGCCATGCCCAACCCCGCGGAAGAATGCAAAGCGGTCTTGCGCGCCATCAAGCGCCAGCTGCTGAACGGCGTCGCGCCGGATGACATTCTCGTCGCCCTGCGAGATTGGGGGCAATACGCGCATTTCTTTGAAGCCGGCGCCAAGGAGTACCGCTTGCCTCTAAAGCTGCAGCGTGTCGACTCCCTCGAGAGCGCGCCCGTAATCGCAGTTTTGCTCGACCTGCTGGACTTGCCGCCACGCTTCCGCCGGCGCGATACCCTCGATGTCTTGGCCTCGCCGTACATCGACGCCGGCCTGGCGGAAGACCTCCTGGGCGCGCTGGAGACGATCACAAGCGAAAGCCAGTTCCTCGGCGGCGACAAACGCGACTGGCTTGAGCTCGTCGCCTTGGCTGGCGCGGAGCGTTCCGAACCTGAACGGGAAGCCAGCCTCACGCGGCTGAGCCCGGCGCGGCAAGAGACTCTGGAGCGCTGCCTGGCAGCTTTTTTTGATGGCGTCGTGCCGCCGGCAGCAGCCGATGTCCGCGGATACATAAGCTGGCTGAAGGGACTGCTGGGCGCGGATCCGCGAGCCGAGGGCGCTCAAGCGGAAAGGATGCGCGAAGCCGCCTATTCGCTGCGGGTCATCGCGCGCGCCAGCCAGGCCGAAAACGAGAACGACGCAATCGCCCGGCGCGACCTGGAAGCGCTTCACGGCTTGAATGCGGTCTTCCGCCAAATGCTGGCCAGCGACGATGTCGTCCGCGCCACATTTGGCAGCCCGCCAACGCTGGACTGGCATCGCTTCAAGGCGGATCTCAAGGCGGCGCTGGCGTCGGCGGGCGAGGACTCCTCCGGTCTGGAGCGCCAGGGACAAGCCCTGGTTACGACGGCTGCCGAAGCCAGGGGCCTGCCCCACCCGCATGTCTACATTCCGGGCTTGTCGGAAGGCGTTTTTCCCGCCGAAATCCCGGAAGATCCGCTCTTCATGGATTCGGAGCGCGAATCGCTGCAAGCGCGCGGCATTGAGCTGGCGACGGCGGCTGAGCGCATCGACGATCAAGGACTCTTCTACGCCTTGATCAGCCTGCCCAGCCAGAGCCTCACGCTGTCTCGCCCAACGTATCAGGCGGGCAAGATCTGGCAAGCGAGCCATTTATGGCGCTCCCTGCGGCGAACCTTGCCGCGGCAGCCCATCGAGAGCCGGGGCATCGGCGAGCTCGCGCCACCTCCAGAAGCGGCGAACGACGACGAGCTGCTGCTGTCGCTGGCCGAGCAACTCAGCCAGCCCGATCCGGCGGGTAGCGAAGACGCGCTGGCACTGAGGCGCTGGCTGCCGACTCAAGCCCGCTTGATGGCGCAGTGGCGGCGAATCCAGGCCCGGCGCGCCATAGAATTGAGCCGCTTGTCCAGCGCTCCCTTCGATCAGTACAGCGGCCATCTTTCGGCGACGGAGCTGCGCGAGTATGCGGCCGACCAGCTCGGCGAGAGCCGCGTCTGGAGCGCCTCGCAGCTGAAAGATTATGGCTTGTGCGGCTTTCGCTTTTTCGCCAAGCGCCTGCTGAAACTGGAAGAGACGCAGGAGCCGGTAGCCGGCTACGACGCCCTCACCCTCGGCTCGCTCAATCACAAGATCCTGGAAGAGACGTATCGCCTGATTCGCCGCCGCGGCCTGGAGATTCACGAGGCGAATCTTGAGGAAGCGCTGCGCCTCTTTGAAGAAGCCGCCAAGCCCCTGCTGGACGAAGCGCCGCGCTTGTTCAACTTCCGCGAGACGGCCGCCTGGGCGGAGGAGAAGCGCCTGCTCTTCACGCGCCTGGCGAACTTGATCAAGCAAGATTTCTCGCCGGCCAGCCCCCTCAAGCAATTTGGCGAGCGACGCCGCGCGATAGAGCTGGAAAAGCGTTTCAGCAAGGTCGAGATCGCCATGCCTGGCGGGCTGCGCGCCTTGCGGCTCAGCGGCTTCATCGACCGGGTCGACGAGGTTGACGGGCGTCTGGTCGTCATCGACTACAAGACCGGCAGCGCCAGCATCAACCGCCGTGAAATGGAACGGGGCCGGGATTTTCAGATGCTGGTCTACGCCCTGGCGGTGGAGGAGCAGCTGCGGCGCGATGGCGGCGAGAAGACGCTTGCGGGCGGCTTGTTCTGGCATTTGCGCAGTCTCAAAACCAGCGGCCTCCATCAAGCCGACGATCCTGAGGACCAAGAAGCCATCGAGCTGGCTCGGGCGCATATCGCGGGCAATGTCCGCCAGGGACGCGCCGGACAATTTCCCGTTCAGCCGACCGCCCTCGAAGAAGGCAAGTGCTCCCGTTTTTGCGAGTTCGCCCGCTTGTGCCGCATGCAAGTCACGAGCCGCTACAAGAGGAAAGAGTTCTGATGCAGCCGACCCCCGAGCAGCGCGACGCGATTTACATTGACGACAAGAACCTGATCGTCGTCGCCGGCGCCGGCTCGGGCAAAACTCGGGTCCTGGTCGAGCGCTATTTGCAGCGCCTGGCTGCCAACCCCGCCTGGCGGCTGAAGTCGCTGGTCGCCATCACATTCACGCGCGAAGCGGCTTACGAAATGCGCCACCGGCTGCGCGGCGAACTGGAGCGGCGAGCGAGCCAGCCCGACGGCCGAGCCTGGGCGCGGCATTTGTCCCAGCTCGATAGCGCGCGCATTGACACAATCCACGGTCTCTGCGCCGATTTGCTGCGGGCGAACGCGGCCCAGGCCGGCGTCGACCCCCTGTTTGCCGTGCTGGACGAGAACGAATCGGCGATGCTGCTCGACGATGTCGTTGATGACGCCCTCGCCAGCCTTCACGCGCCCCTGACCCGGCTCTACGCCCACTACGACGCCTTCCGCATTGAAGACGCGCTGCGGCAGCTGAACTTGGTCAACAGCGAGCGCCCGCCCCTGCCGGCCGATCCGGAAGCGCTCTTCCAGGCTTGGCGGCGGCAATGGGCGGAGCTCGTATTCAAAGCCCGCGACCGTTTGCTGGAGTCGCCCGAGGCGCTGGCGGTCCGGCGGACCATTCCCCCGCCAAAGGACAAGCTGGGCGCGCTGTATGCCAGCTATCAAGACTGTCTCCTCGAAATTGAAGTCGGCGACGACGCCGACGCCATCCAGGCTTTGCTGCGCGACTGTCATCGAGAGGGCGCTGTCGGCAACAAAGGCTCGGCGGGGGCTTGGGGCGGCAAAGAATACAAGCAAGAAGCGGCGCGGCTGCTGCGGGATGCCCGCGAGCGCATCAAGTCGGCGCTGGAGGAAGCCGGCGACGCGCCTGACGAGATTGATCGCGCGACGGCCCAAACCCTGCCGCTGTGGGATGCGCTGCTGCGGCAGATCCAGGCCGAGTATCGCGCCCGCAAACAGGAAAGCGCCCAGCTGGATTTCGATGATCTGGAACGGCTGACGGCGGAGCTGCTGGAGGACCCGGCGGCGCGGGACCGCTATCGCGGGGCGGAGTTCAAGCACCTGCTGGTCGATGAATTCCAGGACACGAACGCGACGCAGTGGCGCATCATACGCTCCCTGGTCGACCTGGAACGAGGCGGCTCGCTCTTCGTGGTAGGCGATCCCAAACAGAGCATTTACCAATTTCGCGGCGCGGATGTCAGCGTCTTCAACACCGTCCAGGCGCAGATCGCCAATTTCGCCGGCCGCGCCTTGCCCCTGTCAATGTCCTTCCGCAGCCATCGCCCGCTGATCGAGCAGTTCAACGCGCTTTTCGCCGAGATCCTGGTCCGCGACGAATCCAGCCCGGCCCGGGATTACGAAGTCGCGCTCGACGCGCCGATGAGCGCTCTCCGCCAGGAACCGCCCGCCATGCCGGCGATTGAGCTGCAGCTGCTGGATAAAGTGAAACGCGACGACGATGGCGAAGCGCTTCTCGACGAGAGCGGCAAACAGCGCTACTCCGCCCTGGAACTGCGACAATGGGAAGCGCAGGCGATCGCGGCGCGAGTCCAAGATTTGGTGGCGGCGAGGACGCCAATCCATGACAAGCGGCATGGCAAAGCGCGAGCCCTGGAATACGGCGATATCGCCATCCTGTTTCAGTCGATGTCGCATGTCGCGCTGTATGAAGAGCAGCTCAAAGCGCAAGAGATCCCGTATTTGACCATCGCCGGTCGCGGCTATTTTGACCGGCAGGAAGTCTGGGACATGCTGGAGCTGCTGCGTTTCCTGCACAACCCCGCCGATGACCTGGCCCTGGCGACGGCGCTGCGCTCGCCCCTCTTCGGTTTCAGCGACGACGCCCTGCTGGCGCTGCGTTTGCTACGGGACGAGCGGACCGGCGAGCCGCTTCGCCTTTGGCGGGCGCTGCAAGAGGCTTGCGACAGGCCCCCGCCCAGCCTCCAGCAGGAAGAGCGCGAGAATCTCTTGTTTGCCAGTAACACGCTGCGCGAGCTGCGCCGCCTGGCGGGCCGCGTCACGATTTCCGAGCTGCTGCGCCGCGCCCTCTCCGCCACGCATTACCTGGCGATCTTGACGGTCCTGCCCGATGGCGCGCGCCGCCGCGGCAATATCGACAAACTGCTGCAACTGGCGCAGGACAGCGGCAAGATCACCCTGGGCAAATTCTCGCAGTATCTGAGCGACTTGTCGACGCGAGAGACACGCGAGGGAGAGGCGCTGCTGGAAGCGAGCCACGCCCTGCGCTTGATGACCGTGCACGCCAGCAAAGGCTTGGAGTTCCCGCTGGTCATCCTGGCCGACGCCGGCTGGGAACGCGGCAATCGGGGCGCGCCCACCCTGCTCATCGATCCGCGGCGCGGCTTGAGCTGCCAGATATTCGACGCCGAGACGAACCGCTACGAAAACGGTTTTGCCCATCGCCGCAGCGCCCGCCTGCAAAACTTGCGCGAAGCGGCGGAACGCAAGCGCCTGCTCTATGTCGCCATGACGCGCGCCCAAGATTACTTGCTGCTCAGCGGGTCCGCCTCGCAAGACAGAAAGGGAGCGTGGACCGGCAGCGGCTGGCTGAGGCTGCTCCTGCCTGCCATGCAAGTGACGGATTTGCCGCGCGAAGAAGCGCAGACGGTCGCCTTTGGCGGGCACGATATGCGAGTCCTAATGCCGCCTGCGCCGCCCGGCATCCCGCGCCAATTCATGGACCTGAGCGACGAATCCTGGCAGCTGGCGCCCGCCTCAGAGTCGCCTGACTGGCAGCCGGATCTCATCAAGCCGGTCGCCGCCCCGAAGCGCAGCCAGCCCCGCCACATCTCCGTGACCCAGCTCGATTGCCTCGGCGCGTATCAAGCCGGGGCGGACCCGGCCGAAAAACGGCGCTTTGGTATGCGCTTTCTACAGAGCGCGCTCGACAGTCCACCGCCGGCAATCAGCGACCTTTCCCTTGAACCGAACCGGCAGCGCGCGCGGCTGCTTGGGGAAATCGCGCACGAGATGCTTCGCTATGGCAAATTCAGCCTGGAGGCGGCTTCGCTGGAAGACATGATTCGCGCCGTCGCCTGGGAGCGCGGCCTGACCGATCCAGCCGCTCTGCAGCCCGTCCTTCGAGACCTGCGCCAACTCTTTGAGGCATACCACGGCAGCCAGGCGCATCGCTGGATCGAGAGCGCGCGCGCCGCCGGTCGGCCGCTTTATACTGAATTGAGCTTCAGTTTGCGGGCCGGCGAACGCGTCATTCACGGCGTGATGGATGTGCTGCTGCAAAGGGAAAACGGCCATTGGGTCATCATCGACTACAAGACAAGCGCGGTCAGCCTCGGCAATCATGCGCGGCACGCCCGCCGCTACGAGCTGCAAATGGGCGCCTACGCCCTCGCCTTGCAGACTCAGCTCGGCCTGGAGCGCCCGCCCAGACTCTTTGTCCACTATTTGCGCGGCAGCCAACTGGTCGAGCTGCCGGCGGAGCGCTGCCTGGCTGCATTGCGAGCGATCGATTCCGCTATTCACGAGCTTGCGCCGGCTCATGCATAAGCTGCTGGCATGGCTGCTGCCGGCCTGGGCGCGGCCCGATCACCCGCTGCTGCAATACGAATTCGCGCGCCTTCAGCGGGCTGGCCGACAGCGGGTAGCGCTGCACTGCGTCGTTCTGGCCCTCGCGCTGGCGGCGATGAGCTTGCTCAGCTGGCTCGTTACTGGCGACTCCATGGCGGGGCAGAGCTTGAGCCATGCCCTCTGGCGCGGAATGTATTTTCCGCTGCTGGTCTTGCAGGCAGCTGCCTGGATGGCCGCCTTGGCAATGGGCATGAGCGCGGTCGAGAGCGAGCGCCAACGCAGAACCTGGGACAGCCTGCGAGCCACCCAGGCCGGCGCCGGCTCGGCATTGCGGGCGCGCTGGATCGGCATTCTGTATCGTCTGCGCGCGCCGATCGCCGTGATGCTCGCTGCTCGGGCGCTGCTGGCGGCCGCCATGCTCTACGAACTCGCCGCCTTCGACTTCCATTACAGCGCCGCGTTGAGCGCGCGGTTGAACCCGCCCTTGCCCGATCCATTTTTGGCGCTGCCGCTCATCGCCCTGGTCATGGCGGTCAATTTCCTGCTGCCGCTGATCTCGCTGGCGGCCGCCGTCGCTTTTGGCATGCTGGTCGCGGTGGCGCTGCGGGCTCGATTGTGGACGGCGATCGTCCAGGTCGTTGCGGTGGCCACGCAGGTCGCTTGCATGGTCGCCGGCGCGCTTTACATCGCCGGGCAGCTTGAAGCCAGCCAGCAATTGCCGCCCGCAATTCACGGCCTCGTCTTGCTCGTCTATAGCGCCTTGGGCGATTGGGCTTTGCAGCTGGCATATTTGGGACGGCTGGGCGAAGTCTGGGCAGGGGCCGAGCACGGCGGGGGCCTGCCGCCGGCGCTGGGGATTTGGCTGCTAACGCTGGCTTGGCTGGCTGACGGGATGATGCGGCTGGCCGAGAGTTTGTCCGAGGGGCGTGGTTAAGCGGCGCGCCGGGCACGCTCAAGCAAGATTCGCGCGCAGACGCAGAAAGGCAGTCATGACCGCGGGTCCGCTCGGCTACTCCGATATCGCCTTCTACCTCGGCCGTCTCTACGACTGCGAATTGTTCAGCCGTCATGGCATCGCGCATCCCGTCGCCGTCTTCAAGCCGGCCGCCACGCAAGTTCACGATATCGACAGCTTGCTCGATCCCGCGCCGCCGACGCCCGAAGCCCGCGATTTTGCCAGCTACGACCACGGCTACTTGCAAGATCTGCTCAACAGCAAGGCAGGGCTGTACAACGGCGCCACCGTCACCATGAAAAGCCTGCGCCAGAATCCGCTGCGGCTGCGTGGCGCGCTGGGGCGATATTACGACATGCTCGCCAGCTGCGCCGCTTTGGAGCGAGAGCTGCGCGACGCCGCTGCCCAGGGCGGGTTCCGCGCTCCGGCTCGCGCCGCCTATCATCGAGTCGCCGCGCCAGACAAGTCCCTCACGCAGGGCGCCTTTCGCAGCGCCGCCATCGGCATCAGCGTTTTGACGGTCTTCAAGGCTTCGGGCGATTATCAGGCGCTCCTGGCGCGACGCTCGCGGCAAACGGCAATCGACAGCGGCAAGCTCCACTTGCTGCCAGCGATGATGTTCGATCCGGCGACAGGCGACGCGCGGGAATGGAGCGTAAAGCATCAGATCTTTCGCGAAACGCTGGAGGAGCTCTTTGGCATGCCGGAAATTCGCCAGCCGGCGCGCTGGGATTTTTTCTACGCGCATCCAGCCCTGCGTTACCTGCTCAGCCTGCTCGAAAGCGGCGCGGCGCAGCTTTGCGCTTGCGGCATTTGCCTCAACCTGCTGACGCTGCGGCCGGAGATCTGCGCGCTGCTTCTGATTCACGCGCCGGAGTGGCAGCGCCGGGTCAGCGCGCCCGACAGCGACATGCCCTTGACGACAGCCGCCGAGACCGTGGCCGGCAGCATGATCAGGGCGCCGATCGCGAGCGACGCGGCTTTCCTGGCGAAATTGCCGCCAGCGCCGCATTTGCGCATGCCGGCTCATGCGACGGCCGCGATGTGGCTGGCGATTGACCGGGCGCGACAAGAAATCGCCCGACGCGCAGGCTGAGGCGAGCATGCCATCTTCGGGCGGGATGCGCTACAATGGCGCGGCAGAATGAACAAAGCGCGTATCGCGACGCAGTGGACGAAAGGACGAGTTTATGCCCGGCAAAGGCGAACTGGCGCCCGACTTTGAATTGCGCAACCAGCGCGGCGAAAGCGTGAAGCTCAGCGATTATCGCGGCCAGCGCGTCTTGCTATTCGCCTACCCCAAAGCCGGCACTTCCGGCTGCACAGTGCAGGCTTGCGGCTTCCGCGACAACTTCGACCAGATTGAAACCGCCGCGGCGACCGCGCTTGGCATCAGCCCGGACGAACCGGCCGACCTGGCCAAATGGATCGAGGAAGAAAGCCTGCCCTACGATCTGCTCTCCGACCCGGATCACCAGGTGCTTGAAGCCTGGGGCGCCTGGGGCGAGCGCTCAATGTATGGCCGCAAGTACATGGGCGTGATCCGCTCGCACTGGATCATCGGCGAAGATGGCGTCGTCCTCGACGAGCAGCTCAAGATCAGCCCCAAGAAGAGCATCGAGAAAGCCCTCAGATTCTTGGCGACGGACTAAGCCGCGCCGCCAGGCCGGTCGTCCCGCCATGAGAGCCCGCGTCGTCGTCGCGCTCTGCCTGGCATTGGCCTGCGCCGCCTGCGCCAGCAGATTGCCGAGCCAGCCTCTCGCCCAGCCCCGCGCCAGCGTCGACATCGTCTATGTTACGCCGACGCCGGCGCCGACGCTGGTGCCAACCATCGCCCGCCAGCAAGCGTCGCCCACGCCCGAGCAGAGGCGGAGGACCGAGAGCGAGCCTGCCTTGACCTGTGGCGACGCGCTGCAGCGGCACTACGAAACCGCCAGCGATCACTGCCTGGCGGGCATCGCCGGACAAATCTGCAGCGGTGGCGGCCCGCCGAGCGTCGAGCCAGCCTCGGTGGCGCTCAACCGGCTGGGAGCGGTGGCGGATTCGATGCTGGTCGACAGCCTGCGCGGCGCGCCCTTGGGCAAGGGTGAGAGCGGCGGAATGCTGTGGCTGCGCCTGGATGCGAACGCGGCGGTCAATCTGCTCGCGGTTGGCGCCGTGGCCCTAGACAGACGAGCGGCCGATTGGCGCTCCTTCACGCTGGAAAGCGAGCCTGCGGGCCCGGATTGCGCTGCCGCCCCGCCTTTTGGCGTCTTGATCGCGCAGAGCGCTTATGGCGTCGGCGCCCGGCTCACCATCAATGGCGTTTCGGCGCAAATCAACGGCAGCCTGGCGGTGCTGACGCGTGATCAAAGGACGACTTTTGCTGTCATCGAGGGGGCGGCTATACTCGTCGCTTACGGGCGCAGCGCGCGACTTCCGGTGGGCACGCAGCTTGATTTGCCGTACGAAGCAGGCGATTGGAGCCGGCCGATCGATCCGCCGGGCGAGGCGATTCTGCTGGAGTACGCCCTGCTCGAGAATCTGCCGGTTTTGCTCTTCGATCGTCCCCTGCCCATTCCGCAGCCGGGATACGCGCAGACTCAGGGGCGGGTCAACATGCGCGCGGCGCCGGACATTGAGGCGCGGCTGCTCTACCAGGTGCCGGCCGGCGAGACCATGGCCGTGCTGGGCATCAGCAGCGACAGCCAGTGGCTGCACATTCGCCTGGGCAATGGCGAGACCGGCTGGATGAGCGCGGAGCTGCTGGCGCGCAACCTGGGCGAAATCGCGCGGGTCTACGACGAGGCGCCGCCCCCGCCCCAGCGTTATGGCGCATACGCAAGCCTGGCGACGGTGAATGTAGCCGTCGGCGGCAACTTGCGAGAAGCGCCGGACACCGCCTTCCGCGTCAAGCGCACCCTGCCCTTTGGCACGGCGGCGCAGCTGCTGGCGCGCAGCCCCTACAGCCCCTGGGTCAAGGTCGACGCGGCTGGCGAGATCGGCTGGATGGCGCTCTTCACCCTGGAGACGAAAGCGGTCATCGGTTCGCTGGCGATAGATTACGATGTGCCGCTGCCGCCCCGCGCCACGCCGACGCCCTCTTTCAGCTATGGCGGCGGCCACGCTTATCCGGATCCAGCCGGAGGCTACTAACCGCCGCTCACCCGCACCGTGGCGACGGGCACGCTGTTGCCGACGATTTGCCTTGCTTCGTTCCGCACCGTGGGACGATAGCCGCCGCCACACTGGCCCGCGGGCCGCAAGTCGCAGCTGTATAAGCCGGCGAAGAGCTCATAGTCGCCGGCGGGAAGCTCCTCTGGCAAGCGCAATTCGTAACGATCGCGGATATTGCCCTCGGGTCCCCATGCCGGCGCGCCCGGCTCCGGCGGAGACAATTTGTCGATCTGCGCGTAAATCTTGCCCTCTCGCGACAGGTGCAGAAAACTGCGGAAATGCAGCTTGGGCCGCTCCAAGGCGTACCACCAAATGTCGAGCGTGAGCCTGTCTCCCGGGCGCAAGGCTTCCGAATTGAGGCTGTATCCGATGAACTGGATCGTGTCGTCCAGGCTGAAGAGGCGTCGCACTTGCGCGGGCAGGGCACTGCCCGGCGGCGACTTGATCCAGGCGACGCCTTCGCGGAAGCCGATGAGCAGGCAAATCACCGCGATGCAAAGGGCGGCGACCAGCCCGGGAATGGCGAAGGGCGGCAGTGGCATGGCAGAAGCATAAGGACGCGCGGACCGCTGGCGACGGGTGAGCGCCCAAGCGGCGAAAATGGCGCAGCAAATCGCGAGGGCGGAGACGGCGGCTGCCGCGTCGCGGGCTGGCGTCGAACCGAGGTAGACTCGCAGGATTCCTCCCGAATCGCCGCTCGTGACGGGAATCTCTACGCTGATCGTGCCGCCATTCGCCGCCGGGTCGATCGCCAGGGCCTGACCGTCAATCTCCGCGCGCCAGCCCAGCCAGTGCAGGTTGAAGATCTCGGCGACGAAACGCTGATCAGTCGTGATCCGCCATTCCAGCGTTTGCGGAGAATTATGCAGCAGCTCCGCTTCCGCCCCCGCCGGCAGCGTCGCCCGGTTGAACTTGTCAATGGGATAGCCGTCGCTGTAATCTTGCCGCAGGCTCGCGTTCGAGTCGGGAAAGCGCTCTGAGTCTCGCGGCAGATACTCGTGCGTCGAGGTGGTGCCCATATTGCGCCCTTCATATTCCTCGGCGTGTAAGGCGGCGACCGATGTATCCAGGCTATCGATATTCCATTCGGGCACATAGAGCAGCGGAATGCTGGCGATCGGCGGCAGCGCGAAGAGCAGGGCGATGACGAAAGCTCGCGGGCGGGCGGGCAACCGGCGCAGCCACAAGCCGTTCAAGCTCGCCAAGATGGCCAGGCAGGCCGCCGCCGGCCCCAGCAAGCGCCAGGGAAACTGCAAGTATTGCAGCGGGCGCATCGCGTTCCAGAGCGGCGCCGCTGAGGGCTGCGTCATAATGATCAGGGCGCAAGCGAAAATGGCGAAACCGAGCGCGCCCAGAAAGGTCTGCGGGTGCCAGCTGCGGAAACCGCGGACATAGAGCGGCAGCGCGGAGACGACTCCAAGCGCGGCGATCGTCCATTGCGCCAGCCCCAGGTTGAGCTGCGCGCTTAAGCCATTGATGTCGCCAGCGTCCGCCAGCGCAACCGGCGACAGCAGCGCCTCCAGGCTTACGAAGGAGCGGCTTCCGTCCGTAATCCAGTAGTCCGTTGCGTTCTCCAGCCGCGCCGACTCGCTCTCCAGCAAGACGGGCAGCCAGAAAGTCGCCGCCGCCCCAATGCCGAGCAGCAGCGCCAGGATGGCGACGCCGCCGTCGCGCGCTTCCAGCTGGCTCGCTTCCCGATTCAGGCGCTGAACCAGGGTCTCGAATAGCAGCCAGGCGAAAGCCAGCCCCGTCAGCGCCAGCGCCATCAGGTTGTGGGCGTTGATCAGCGCGACTTGCAGCAGGCCAACGAGCAGGAAGTTGAGCGGGCCCGGCTTGTCGCGCAGAGCGTCGATCCGCCAAAGCAGGAAAGGAAACAGCGCGAATGCCAGCAGCTCCGGCAATGCGCCGCGGGCCCAGGTCTCGGTGTACATCAGGTAGGGGCTGTAGACATAGACCATGCTCGCCAGGATCGCGCCGAGTTTGCCGCTGCGCCGCGCGCAAAAGAGATACATGCCCGCCCCGCAGCCCAACAGGCAGAGCAGCGTCAGCCAGCGCATGGCGTCGATCGCGTCCACGCCCAGGCCGATCTGCAGCAGCGCCGTGATGAAATAAGACAGCCTGGCGTAAAAGTGAAACAGGGGCGAGCCAAAGCCGAAATACATGCCCTCCGCCCAGCTGGGGAAGATCAGCCCGCGCTCCCAGCTGCGCAGCATTTCGGCGGCTCGATAGGCGTGGAGGGCGGTGTCGTGCCCGGCGGGCAGACCCGGCTTGAGCGCCAGCGGGATGATCGCGAAAGCGCTCAAAGCAAGCGCCAGCAGCAGACCCGGATCGAGCAGTCGGCGGGGGACGGACAGGGCGTAAGACCTCATCTGGTTGCGGAATCATGGTCAATTGCTGCCAAGTAGATGCGTTATACGCCAATTCGGTGTATCTTAGTAGCGGAAACTTGGGCGAAACAGGATCAGCGATGGCAAACGCAAGCGCGCGCGACGAGGCCGGCTACAAACGGCGCATCCGAGCCTGGGCGATGTACGACTGGGCGAACTCCGCCTTCGCCACCACCATCCTCGCCAGCCTGCTGCCCATCTATTACAGCACCGTCGCCGGCGCCAACCTGCCCAGCGAAGCCACCGCCACCGCGTATTGGTCGCTGACGATCAGTTTCTCGCTCTTCGTCTTGGCGATTTTGTCGCCCATCCTCGGCACCGTCTCCGATGTCATGCGCAGCAAGAAGCGCTTCCTCGCCATTTTCATCGGCGCGGGCGTCCTTGGCTCGGGCTTGCTGGTGCTGGTGAGCACGGGCGATTGGCTGTTGGCGTCGCTTGTTTTCGTGCTGGGTCGCATCGGCTTTGGCGGCTCGATCGTGTTTTACGACGCGCTTCTGCCTCATGTGGCCCGCGAAGAAGACCGAGACTGGGTCTCGACCCGGGGCTATGCCCTTGGTTATCTGGGCGGCGGCATCCTGCTCGCCATCAATGTATTGATGTACTTCTTCATCCCGGACAGCCTCTTCGAGAACGCCGGCATCCGTCTGTCTTTCCTCAGCGTCGCGATCTGGTGGCTGCTGTTTTCGCTGCCGATTTTGCGCCAGGTGCCCGAGCCGCCATCCGTGACCGAAACCCTGAGACGCGGCGAGACCGTGCTGGGCGCGAGCATCGGGCGTCTGCGTCAGACTTTCGGCAACATCAAAAAGCACCGCGAGCTCTTCAAGTATCTGGTCGCGTTTCTCATTTACAACGACGCCATCGGCACGATCATCGCGGTGGCGGCGATATACGGGGCGGAGCTCGGCTTCGGGCTGGAGGAGCTGGTGCTGGCGATCTTGATGGTGCAGTTCGCCGGCATTCCCTTCAGCATCATATTCGGGCGTCTGCCGGCGAAGCACGACTCGCGCGCGCCTTTCTACCTGGCATTCATCCTCATCAACGCCGTCGCCCTGCCCGTCTTCGGCATCGGCTTGAGCCAGTCCCTGCCGGCCGATACCAGCGGCGCCATGCCGGAGCCGTATCGCGCGCAAGACGATTATGTCGGCGAAGGCGTCTACGCCTTGCACGACGGCGGTTTCGCGGCGGCCGGCGAATGGCAGACGCTGCTTGTGCCCGGCGAAGACCTGGTCGGCGATGGCTTGATGGGCGACTTGACCGCGCTCTTGACCGGCGTCCCGGACGATCTGAGCTACATCGTCAACGACGCTGGCGAAGCGGCGCTAACCGTCTTGTTCAACGGAAGCGATCTTGTCCTCAGCTACCGTCTCTCGCCGGCTGGCGGTCTCATCGGCTTCAGGCTGGATGGCGATTCCCTGCTGGACGACGCCGGCGCGCCTCTGATCATTGACACATACAGCGAGACTCTGCGTTATGGCGAGAGGCAAACCCTGGCTGCCGGCGAAGCGGGCTTGCACAGCCTGGAAATCGTCAATGCGTCGGCTATGGAGGAGGGCGCGCGCGGCCAGCAGATCGCCATCGCGCAGGTGGAGGTTTTGCCGCCGTCGCGCCAGAGCAGCCTGCCCACGATTATGGGGATTCTGCTCGTCATCGAAATCGTGGCTCTGGCAGCGGCTTGGCTCCTGCGTTCGCGTTTTGTCGCGCTCGCCAACCGGCTGGACACGCGGCGCAGCATCTTGCTCTCGCTGCTCGTGTATTGCGTCATCGCCTGCTGGGGCTTCATCCTTAATTCGACCCTGGAGTTTTGGATGCTGGCAGTGATGGTGGCCATGGTCCAGGGCGGCAGCCAGGCTTTGAGCCGCAGCCTCTACGCCAGCCTCTGCCCGGCGGCGAAGAGCGGCGAATTCTTCGGCTTTTACAGCATCATGGAGAAATTCGCTTCCATTTTCGGTCCCCTGATTTTCGCCTTCGCCGGCATCGTCCTGGGCAGCAGCCGGCCCGCCATCTTGAGTTTGATCGCGCTTTTCGCGCTGGGCGGTTATTTGCTCAGCCGCGTCGACATCGCCGAAGGCCAGCGAGTCGCCCGCGAAGAAGACGCCGAGCACGGCCTCGCCAGCGCTTGACCCCCCGCCAGACTAACCGCAAGGAGCGACGGCTCATGCTCACCGTAGGCGAATTGGCGCCCGATTTTGAATTGCCCAACCAAGACGGGCGCGCCGTCCGACTCAGCGACTATCGCGGCCAGCGCGTCATCATTTTCGCTTTCCCCAAAGCCAACACCGTGGGCTGCAACAGCCAGGTCTGCTCTTTCCGCGATTCTTTTCCCGCGATTGAAGCGCGCAATGCAATCGTGCTCGGCCTGAGCCCGGACAGCGTGGAGACCCTGTCCGCCTGGAGGAAGCGCCAGGGCTTGCAATACGACTTGCTCAGCGACCCCGAGCGCAGCGTGCTGGATTCCTGGGGCGCCAGCGGCCTCAAGCTGCTGGTTATCCGGCTGCCCGTTTCAACCACGCGCTCCTACTGGGTCATTGACGAGCGCGGCACTGTGGTCGAGCAGCAGATCGGCGTGCGCCCGCGAGAAAGCGTGGAGAAAGCGCTGGCGGCGGTGGAGCGGCTGGCCGCCTCCAACTAACTAGCGCTGCCCGCGCATTGCGCCTTCGCCGACGCGATGCCGGCGAGTATCATGGCGCGGCGCAACAGGGTAAGAACCCGGGACGGCGACATGAAACTCATCTTGATTGGATTTGGCGCGGTCGGCCAGGGCTTCGCCGAGATCCTGCGCGACCATGCGACTCGGCTGCGAAACGAGCAAGACTTCTCCGCCAGCGTCATCGGCGTCGCGACCGCCAGCAAGGGCAGCCTGTATCGCGCCGCGGGCTTGGGGATCGCGGACCTGCTGCGGGCGGCCGCGTCGGGCAGTTTCGCCAACTATCCCGAGCAAGCGGGCTTGGAGCGGGGCCTGAGCGCCAGCGCCATGATCGCTGCTGGCCAGGCCGACGCGCTCCTTGAAGCCAGCCCGACGAACCTCGAAACGGCGCAGCCCGCCTTGAACTGGTGCCATCAAGCGCTGGAGGCGGGCCTGCATCTCGTCTTGGCGAACAAAGGTCCGGTGGCATTGGATTACGCCCGCCTGAAGCGGAAAGCGCGCTCCCGCGGCCTGCGGCTGCGCTACGAGGCGACCGTCATGGCGGGCACGCCGGTCATGCAGCTGGCGGAGGAAGCCCTGGCTGGCTGCCAGATTCGCTCCCTTCGCGGCATCCTCAATGGCACGACGAATTACATCCTGACGCAAATGGAAGCCGGCCTGGATTACGCCGCCGCCTTGGCGCAAGCCCAGGAGCTGGGCTATGCGGAAGCCGACCCGGCCGGCGATGTCGAGGGTTGGGACGCGGCTGGCAAGCTGCTCATCTTGTCCAACGCGCTCTTTGGCGGCGGCTTGACTATGAGCGCGCTGGATGTCCAGGGCATCACCGGGTTGAGCGCCGACGACATCGGGCGGGCGCAAGCGGCAGGCCAGCGCTACAAGCTCATCGCCCGGGCGACGCCGGCCGGCGGCAGCGTCAAGCCCGTCCCGCTGCCCCTGCACGACCCTCTGGCCAGCGTCGGCGGCGCGAGCAACGCCATCACCCTGGAGACGGATCTGCTGGGCGATGTCACGCTGATTGGCGCGGGCGCCGGCAAGACGGAAACGGGGGCAGCCCTGCTCAACGACCTGATCGCGATCGCTCGCCACGCCCCTGCATGAGAATCCAGCGCAACCCGGACGCGGTTTCTCCGTAATTTTCATCATAGAACGACGATAGCGCTTTGATAATCCGCCCGCAGCTATGCTATACTGGCGACAGGACCCGGGCGGAGACGAGTAGCTCAACGAGGGGACAATCCGGCTATGCCATCGATATTGCAGAAGGTTCAAACGCTGTTCAGCGCCAACTTGCACGGCATGATCGACCGGGCGCTGGAGACCAACTCGCTCAAGGTCATGGATGAGTACATCCGCCAGGTGGAGCGCAACCTGGAAGCGCTGGAAGACTCGGCGGCGACGGTCGGCGGCTCCGTGCGCACGCTCAAGCGCAAATATGAAGAATTCTCCAACCAGTCGGACAAGCTCGACCGCGATATTGACACGCTGATCTTGCGCGGCAAAGACGACCTGGCGGCGGCGGCTCAAGCCGAGCTCAACACCAAGCAGGAGCTGGCGCAAGAGTACTACGAGCAGTGGCAGTCCCAATCCGAGCAGTACCAGGGCATGCTCAATATGCGCTTGAAGCTGGAGAGCCGGCTGACCACCATCAAGCAGGAGCGCGAGAAAATGCGCTCGCTGATGGAATTGGCGGAGACCAAGAAAGTCATGACCAAGACCCTGCGCAGCATGGACAAAATCGACACCTCTGGCGACCAGGAAATCGACAACCTGGTGGACTCGATCTACTCCAAGATCGACCAGGAAGACGCCCGCGCCGAACTCGCGAGCCGCAAACTCTCCGACCAGATCGAAGACACCGTCGGCATCGGCCATGTCGAGCTGCAGCTGGAAGAGCGGCGGCAGCGGCTGCTCGGCGCCGAGTGAGCGCGCCGACAAGCTAAAGACGCTGGACCGTCATGAGCATCAACGAAGAAGCCAGGCAAAAGGTTTTCGGCACGCTGCTGCTGAGCGCGCTACTCCGCTGGGAGACCTTGGTCACGCTCATGGTCACGGTCATCCTCTTCCTCTTCGTGGGCGATGTCAGCTTGCCCTTCGTCGAGTGGCAGCCCTGGTTCTGGCTCGTCCTCGGCGGCCTGGCGGAAGCGGTGTTGGTCGCCTCGACGCTGAACGACCCCGAAGCGACCGAGCAGGCTTTGGCGGAAGACTTTGAGCGCGAGTATGACCTGCGCAACATCCGCAACCGCATCTCCCGCGAGCGGCTGCGCGACGCCTTTGAGTACCGGCGCAATATGCTGAAACTGGCGGAAGCGGCGCGCGGCGCCATGCGGACCCGCAAGCGCACCCTCATCAACGACATCAACGACTGGATCGCCCACATGTACAACCTGGCGAACCGGATCGACCAATTTGAGGACAACGACCTGGCTGCCCGCGATTTGCAGCGCGTGCCACGCCAGATCGCCAATGTGCGGGCCCGCGTCAAGAGCGAGAAAGACGAAGCCACCCGCCGCGACCTGCAGCAGCAGCTCAAGCTGCTCCAGCGCCAGCTGATGAGCCTGGAGGCCAGCGCCAGCACCATCAAGCGCGCCGAAATCCAGCTGGAAAGCACCCTGTCCGCGCTGGGCACGGTCTACGCGCAGATGTCGCTGCTGGGCACCAAGGACACCGACAACACCCGCGGCCAGCGCCTGAGCATCGAGATCAAAGACGAAATCGACAAACTGCAAGACACCATCGACGCCATGGACGAAGTCCAGCTGCACAGCCAGCAGTTCAACCTGGATTTCAGCGACATCATGGCGCAAATCGAAGAAGAAGACGAAGAGGCGGAGGCGCCGCTGCGGCAACGGCTGGCGACGAGCGACGGCGAAATATCGCTGGAAGACGCCCTGGCTGCCGACGAAGCCGATCGCCGCGCTCTGGAGCAGAGCCGCTAGGCCGCCCGCGACAATCTCCAGCTGGACAATTCGACAAGGACAAGACAATGCTGCACTGGTTCGAGATTCCCGTGACGGATTTTGCGCGCGCCAAAGATTTCTACGAATCGGTCATGCAGACTCAGCTGTATGTCAACGACCTGCGCGAGACGATGGGCAGCATGCTCGGCGCATTCCCGCACGAGAGCGGGACCGGCGGCTGCATCGTGCACAATCCGCAATATGGCTACGCGCCGTCGGACTGCGGGACTTTGATTTACCTGAGCGTCAGCGGCGATCTGAACGAGACGCTTTCCCGCGTGGGCGAGGCCGGCGGCGAAGTCTTGCTGCCCAAGACACCGCTGGGGGAGAATGCCGGCGGCGGCTTCGTCGCCTGGGTCAGCGATACCGAAGGCAACAAGATCGGCTTTTACTCGGCTGAATGAATCTCAATTAAAGGATTCGACCGGTATCCGGCGTTTCTTCTTGCCAGGGCGCAAGTCTTGCAGGCGCTGGATGAGCCGCGGCGTCTCCCGTTCGATATTCACCGTGTCCTCGAGCAGGTTGACCAGGGTCGTTGCCAGAATCACCAAGGTCAAATACATATATGCGACCACGGCGTAGGTTTCCACATAACGGAAGGTGCGCCCGGAGGTGGTCTTGGCGATTTGCGTGATATCGCGGATTCCCAGGAAAGCCAGCAGCGACGAGTCTTTGATCATCGCTACGAAGTCGTTGCCCAGGGGCGGCAATACATTGCGAAAGGCCTGGGGCAAGACGATCGCGCGCATCGTCTGCCAGTAGGACATGCCCACCGAATAAGCCGCTTCTGTCTGACCCCGCGGGATCGATTGGATGCCAGCTCGCACCGTCTCCGACATGTAAGCGCCATAGGTGATCGCCAGGGCCACGATCGCCGTGCCCGCCGAGCTGCCGCGCCAGATGAGATCGGGGATCTCCGGGTTGTTGGCCAGATCGCGGACGCCTTCGACCAGGCTGCTGTTGATGAGATCGCGCAGGGCCGGCACGACGATGAAGCCGGTGACCAGCAGCACCACCAAGATCGGAATCCCGCGCATGACGCTGACATAGACCGTGCACAGGTTGTACAGGGCGATCCGCAGGACGCGCAGCAGGCTCTTGCGGGGCGACTCGCGCGATTGCGGCGGGGCCGGCGGGTTGGAGCGCACGATGCCGACGATGATCGCCAGGGTCAATGCGCAAAGATAAGAGACGCCGCTGACGAAGAGCGTCATGCCGACGCCCTCCAGCAGCTGCGAAAAGATATTCGAGTAGATCTTGTCGGTGATGATGCTGATGGCGAGCAGACCGCCCAAAATCACGAGAAACAGGATCCAGTAGGGCAAGGTGTAAAGCCGCGAAAAGCGCATCGCCCTGCCCCGCGATTCGGCGGCGACTTCCTTCAGATCCGGCTCGCGCGCCCTGCCATCGGCTTCTTGCATCGTCCGGCGCCCCTTCTTCGCTGACTTCAGTCTGTGATGGAAATGCGCGGCCAGAAAGGGCGACCCAAGCGACCGCCCCCTGCTGCGCGCGTCAATCGCCGGCGGCGAACCACCTGGCGTTGATGGCAGCCAGCCGCCCGTCCGCCTGAATCCGCGCCAGCGCCAAATCAAAGGCTTCGATCAAATTCGAGCCCGGCGGAAAGACAAATCCCAATTCGCCGCTCGAAAGCGTCTCCGGCAGCAGCTGGACCTGCCCGGCGCCATGGCCGCTGAAGCCTTGGCCGGCGTACTCGTCCACGATGAGGCCGTCGACATCGCCAGCCAGCAGCGCCGCCATCGCCGCGTCGAAATCGGTCCAGGCGCTTACTCGCTCTTCGCCGACCAGCTCTATGGCGCGAGCGTGATTGGTCGTCCCGGCCTGGGCGCCAATGCGGTAGCCGCCCGCCAGGAATTGTTCCAGATTGGCAAAACGCCGCTCGTCAATCCGCGCCGCCAGCCGCTCGCGCACTGTCATATAGGCTTGCGAGTAATCGATCAGGCGATCGCGCTCGGCCGTGATGGTGATGCCGTCGGCCGCCATGTCGTATTCGCCACGCGCCACCGCCTCCAGCGTGCCTTGCCAAGGACGCGGACGGAATACAGGCTCGCAGTTGAGCAACTGGCAGAGCAAGCCGACGGCGTCGTAATCCCAGCCGACCGCGGCGCCGGCCTCGTCCACGCCATTAAAAGGCATGAAGTTGCGCTCCAGCGCCACGGTGATGAGCCGTCCCTCAAGATCCGGCAGTCAACTCTCGCCGCCGAACCACTTGGCGTTGATCGCGTCCAGGGCGCCGTCTTCGCGCATGGCTGCCAATGCCATGTTGAAGGGCTCGATGAGCTCCGAATCCTGGGCGTAGATGAAACCCAGCTCGTCCGACACCAGCTCGTCGGGCAGCAGCTTGATGGACTCCGAGTTGACGCCGACATAACCCTGGCCCGCGACATCGTCCATGACGACGCCGTCGACATCGCCAGCGATCAAAGCCTGCACGGCGAAGCCAAATGTCTCGTAGCCGATGACCCGGCCTTCGCCAACGAGTTCTTCGGCGGCGATGTAATTGGTGGTGGCGACTTGCACGCCGATCACAAAGTCGCCAGCCGCGAATTCTTCGGCGTTGGCGAAGCGGTCATCGTCCAGCCGCGTCATCAAGCGCTGAATCGTGCTCATGTAGCCATCGGAGAAGGCGACGATTTCTTTGCGCTCGTCGGTGATGGTGATGCCGCCGGCGGAGACATCGTACTCGCCATTGGAGACGGCGACGATCAAGCCCTCCCAGGCGGTTTCGATCCACTCGGTCATGCAGTTCAGTCGCGCGCAGATCTCGCCCACGACATCATAATCCCAGCCGACGGCCTCGCCTTCTTCGGTGATGAAGCTGAAGGGGATGTAAGCGTTGTCGACGGCGACAATCACCGTGCGCCCGCCCAGATCCGGCAGCTCCGCTTCGGCTTCGCCATCGCCCAGCCACTTGGCGTTGATCGCGGCCAGCGTGCCGTCTTCGCGCATCGCCGCCAGGGCCGCGTTGAATGGCTCGACCAAGTCCGAACCCTGGGGATAGATGAAGCCCAGCTGCTGTTTGATGAGGTCGTCCGGCAGCAGCTTGATCTTGTCCGCGTTCAAGCCGGTGTAGCCCTGGCCCGCCACATCGTCGATGACCACCGCGTCGATGTCGCCCGTGATCAGCGCTTGCACCGCCAGGCCGAACTCGGTGTAGCCGACGATGCGCGCTTCGTCGCCGCCCAGCAGCTCTTCGGCAGCGATGTAGTTGGTCGTCGCCACCTGCACGCCGATGACAAAGTCGCCGGCGACAAAATCTTCGGCGCCTGCGAAGCGGTCTTCGCCCACTCGCACCATCATGCGCTGGATGACATCAATGTAGCCGTCGGAGTAGTCGACGATCTGGGCTCGCTCTTCGGTGATGGTGATGCCGTCAGCCGCCATGTCGTACTCGCCATTGGAGACGGCGACGATCAAGCCTTCCCAACTGGTTTCGATGTATTCCGGCACGCAGTTCAAGCGCGCGCAGATTTCACCAAGGGTGTCGTAATCCCAGCCTTCGCCCTCGCCGGTTTCTTCGTTCAGCACATTGAAGGGCGGGTAGGCGTTCTCCACGGCGACCGTGACCGTGCGCCCGCCGAGGTCCGGCAGGTGTCCGTCGGCAGCCATGGGCAGGGCGAGCGCCAGGCACAGCGCCAGAAACATCAATTTGCACAGAGTCTTCATTTTCGCGTTCTCCTCTCAGGCGGCTCGCGCCCGTCGCTTCCAGTCTTATCCGCATTCATTGTAACACCATCGGGCGCGCTGGCACACAGAGCGGTCGCTGGGTCGCTAGCATGGAAGTCGACGCGGATTGGATGGCGATCGCCGCGACAGCCGGATTTGACAGGCGGCGAATAGCGTCTATCATCAAATGGTCCGAACCGTTCCGCATTGAAACTCGAGCGCGAGCATGACCGTATCCCACTGGCAGCAAGCCGAACAGCAATCCCGCGAAGTCGACTTCCTGGTCGTGGGCGCGGGCCTGGCGGGCGGGGCAGCGGCCTACTTCGCCGGGCAAGTCCACAATCGCGATGTCGTCATCACCGACGCCCGCGACATCGCCCTGGGCGCCAGCGGCCGCAACGCCGGTTTCATGATCAGCGGGCTGGACACTTATTATCACCGCGCAATTGAAGAATACGGGCATGAGGCCGCCCGCGAAGTCTGGGGCATGTCGCTGCGCAGCTTCGACTATTGGCGCGCCTTCATCGCCAGCAGCCCCTTCCCGGTGCCCATTGACAATGGCGGCTCCCTGCTCCTGGCGGAAAGCCGCGCCGAAGCCAAGGAGCTGGAATGCGCCGCGCGAGCCCTGGAAGCCGACAAGATCGCCATCAACTACAGCAGTCGCGATCCGCTTGGACGCGGCTATTTCGCCGCCATCGAGCAGCCCCTGGACGCCGGCGTGCAACCGTATCTGCTGGCGAAAACCGTCGTCGAGCAAAGCGGCGCCGAAGTCATCGCCAACAACGAGCTCTATCGCCTGGAGCAAACGGGCGACGCCGTCATCGCGCATACCCGAAAATTCATCTTCAAGGCGCGCCATGTCATGCTCTGCGTCAACGCCTGGGCGCCCCTGATCGACCCGTATTTCAGCGGCAAGGTCGTCCCCACCCGCGCCCAGTGCCTGGTCACCGAGCCCCTCGATCATGTGCCGCTGCGGCATTGCGGCTACAGCGACTACGGCTACATGTATTACCGCGTGACTTTCGACGGGCGCTTCTTGCTGGGCGGCGGACGCCAGCACTTCAAAGACGACGAGCGCGACACCACCGAAGACCGGCTCAACCCGAAAATTCAGGCCTGGCTCGATGCTTACCTGGCGAAGTACTTTCCCGATGTCGACGCTCCGGTGGCGCGGCGCTGGAGCGGCATCATGGGCTTCAGCGGCGATGGCTTGCCCCTGGTCGGGACCTTGCCTGGCAAACCGAATGTCGGCTTCGCGCTCGGCTTCACCGGGCACGGCCTGGCGCTGGCGGCGGCGACGGCGGAACGAGCAGTTGAAAAATTGTTGCATGGAAGGGCGGCCGGCGCGGTCGATGTGGCGCGCTTCGGCTGAGACTCACCATTCGGCGACGGAGCCGTCTTCGCGGCGCCAGCGCGGGTTGCGCCAGCGGAAATCGTGGTCAGAAGCGGCGCGCGCCTTCTCCTCGTCGATCTCTATGCCCAGCCCCGGCCCCGTTGGCACATTGACGAAGCCGTCCTGATAGGCGAAGACGGTGGCGTCGGCCAGGTAATCGAGCAGGTCGGCGCTTTGGTTGTAATGCAGGCCGAGGCTCTGTTCCTGGATCAGCGCGTTGTATGCCACCGCGTCCACCTGCAGGCAAGCGGCCAGGGCGATGGGACCCAGGGGGCAATGCGGCGCCAGGGCGACATCGTAGGCTTCCGCCATCGCCGCGATCTTGAAGACTTCGCTGATGCCGCCGGCGTGGGATAAATCTGGCTGGATGATATCGACGCTGCCCGCCGCCAGGATCTCCTTGAAATCCCAACGCGAGTACATGCGCTCGCCGGTCGCGATGGGGATGGAGCTCGAGCGCTTGATATCCAGCAGCGCTTCGTTGTGCATCGGCAAGACCGGCTCCTCGACGAACATCAGGTGATATGGCTCCAGCTCGCGGATGAGCATTTTCGCCATCGGTTTGTGCACGCGCCCGTGAAAATCGACGGCGATGCTGAAATCCGCGCCCACCGCTTCCCGCGCAGAAGCCACCCGCTCCACCGCCGCGTCGATGTGGGCGAAAGTATCCATATAGTGCACTTCATTGACCGCGCCCATCTTCACCGCCCGCAAGCCCTCGGCCTGGCGCTGGGCCGCCTGCCGCGCCACATCCGCCGGCCGGTCGCCGCCGATGCCCGCGTAGATCTGCACCCGGTCGCGCACTTTGCCGCCCAGCAGCTCGTAAATCGGCGCGCCGTGGAACTTGCCCTTGATATCCCACAATGCCTGGTTGACGCCGGCGATGGCGCTCATCATGACTGGACCGCCGCGATAAAAGCGTCCGCGGAAGAGGCTCTGCCAGATGTCCTCGATGTGGCGCGGATCTCGCCCCAGCAGATAATCCTCCATGTCTTCGACCGCGCCGCGGACGGTGCCGGCCTGGCCTTCGACGATGGGCTCGCCCCAGCCGCAGATTCCGGCGTCGGTCGAGATCTTGAGGAAGAGCCAGCGCGGCGGCACGGTGAAGAGTTCCAGCTGCGTGATTTTCATGTCCCCGCCTCCATCTCTTGATGCCTCGCTTGCCAGTTTCGTCTATAATTGTAGCCGAGCAACGGGCTCTCCAAGCGGAGAAAGGCATGCTTCCTTGAAAGCGATTGGCGCGCCAAGTCCACGGCGCTTCTTCATCGCCGCGCTGGCATTCGCCTGGCTTTTCCTGTACAGCGGCGATTCGGTCTTCGCGGCAGCCACCGACGACGGCGCGGACCATGTCAATTCCTTTATCCCGCTGATGCTGGCGCTGGGCTTGATCTTGCTGGCGTCGCGGGCGGGTGGCGCGGTCGCCAGGCGCCTGGGGCAGCCGCGCGTCTTGGGCCAGCTCATCGTGGGCCTCATCCTGGGACCGACCGTGCTGGACATGCTGCATTGGGGCGTCTTGCAGGGCGTCGACCTCAGGCACACCATAAAAGAATTCGCCGAGCTGGGCGTGCTGCTGCTGATGTTCAACATCGGCCTGGAAGTCCACCTCAGCGAATTGGTCAAGGTGGGCAAGGTGGCGGTTTTCGCCGGCGTGATGGGCGTGGTCGCGCCGATCGCCTTGACCGCGCTGCTGCTGCTGCCGGCCGGGTACAGCGGGCTGCTGACCCTCTTCGCCGGGGTGACCCTGGCCGCCACTTCCGTCAGCATCTCGGCCCAAGTGCTGCTGGAGCTGGGCTACCTGCACACCAAAGAAGGCAACGCGCTGCTGGCGACGGCTCTGATAGACGATGTCCTGGCGATTTTGGCGGTGTCCTTGACTCTGGTGCTGGCCGGGGCTGGCGCGAGCGACGAGGGCGGCGATCTCAGCCAACTGCTCGTCATCATCGTGCAAATGGGGGGCTACATCATCGTCGCCTTTGGCCTCGCCTGGACCGCCCTGCCGCGGATCATGCGCTGGATTCAGACCCGTCCGCAGCTGTCGCAGTCGTACGGCATCCCGATTTTCGCCCTCATCAGCGCCTTGCTTTTTGGCTGGTCGGCCGAGTTTATCGGCGGCGTCGCAGCCATCACGGGCGCGTTCATCGCCGGCGTCGGCTTGAGCAAGCTGGGCGCGGGCATGAAGCACGACATTGAACAGACGATGAGCCACTTGGCTTATGTCTTTCTCGTGCCGATTTTCTTCATTAATGTTGGCCTGGAGACGGACCTCAGCAGTTTCCCGCTCGACGCCCTGCCCTTCATGCTTGCGCTGCTGCTCATAGCGGTGGTGAGCAAAGTCGCGGGGGCTGGCTTGGGGGCGCGGGCCGGCGGTTTTGATTTGCGAGAGTCGCTGCGCGTCGGCGTCTGCATGGTGTCGCGCGGAGAAGTCGGCTTGATTATCGTCTCAATCGGCTTGACCAGCGGCATCCTCGATGGCGACAGCGAGCTCTACGCCGCCCTCTTCATGGTCATCTTGCTGACGACCGTGCTGACGCCGCCGATGGTGCGCTGGGTCTTCCAGGGCAAAGACAGCGACGCGCATGTCGGGCTGGCTGCCGCCGCGACAGGAGACAGAAAATGAAACTTATCATCCTCATAACTTCCAATGTGGAAGACGGCCTGGAAGTCGCGACGCGCTGGCAGGAGGCGGGCGCGCCCGGCGTCACCATCATCAAGAGCTTCGGCCTGCACAGCCTGCAGCAAAAGCTGGCCGGCGACGCATTGGAAGTGCCGCTGCACATCGCCTCCTCAATGTCCAGCATGATGGCTTATGCCCTGCGCGAGATGGAGCTGAACAACCATGTCTTGCTGTCGGTCGCGCCGGAAGAGCTGGCGCCAACCCTGCTGGACGAGGCGCGGGCCGTCATGGGCGACCTGATGGAGCCAAATCACGGCGTCGCCTTCGTCGTGCCGCTGGACGAGGCGATCGGTCTGCGCAGGCCCGACGAGGCCTGAAGCCGATCTGCCACTTGAGCGCGAGCGGCTGACTGGGGTATGATGTGGCGCGCGAAGGGAAGTAGCTCAATCGGCAGAGCAGGGGCCTTTGGAGCCCAAGGTTAAAGGTTCGAGTCCTTTCTTCCCTGTGCCCGCCATCCAAAGAGTCCGCTCGCGCGGGCTTTTCGTTTTTCCCTCTAGCCGGGCGGCATGGGATGAAAGTCGAAGGTCAGGATGCTGCGGATGGCGCGGTGGCGCGGGTCAATCGGGCGGATGGCGGCAGCTTCGTGCCACAAGCTGGCGTCGTTGAAGAGGTAGCTGTCCAGGACGCGCTCCAGGTGAAAGGCGCGCAGCAGCTGCCGGTCGTCGGCGTAAATCGAGACTTGGCCGCCGGCCGCGTTCACCAGCTCCGCCAGATGCACCGTCACGAAAGCGGCGCCGTCGCGATGCAGCCCCTCCGGCGACGGAAAGCCGGGCGCGCCAGCCTCGGCCACAATGCGGATCAAGTGCGCCTGCACCTCCCAGTCATGCGCGCGCGCCGCGTCGTCCAGCGGGAACTGCGCGAAATCAAAGCGAATCAGCGCCCGCAAAAAGGCGTTTTCGAAGGCGCTGTCCAGCATGGGCGCGAATTTGCGGATGAAGCCGCCAGTCACGCGGTTGATGTCCACGCTCTGGAAATACTCTTCGTGGGGCAACCGCCGCAGTTGGCCGCTGCCGGGCGAAAGCTGGAAGCGCCCGTAACGCCGGTAGCGATAACGCGCGCCGCCGGGCAAGAATTCGTCAGCCGGCAGGTCGGCGTAATCTATCGTCAAGCTGAGCCATTCCTGGCGCAACTCGTCGCTGAGCCGCAGCTCCTCCGCGCGCAGCAGGCAGAAGCCGTCCCGGGCGATCTCCGCTTTGAGCTGGCGTTCGGTGGCGATCGTCGGCATCAGCCCGCCTCCATTTGCCCGATGAGCTCGCCGAGGCAGGCGATTCCCTGGCGAAGATTCTCCGGTGGCAGGTAACTGAAGGACAGTCGCAGGTGGCGCGCGCCCGCTGCCGGCTCGACAAAGAAGCCCTTGCCCGAAGCGAAATAGACATCCCGCGCCCGCGCCCGGCCTTCCAGCTCGTCGACATGCAAGCCCTTTGGCAGGGTCAGCCAGATGAAGTAACCGCCCTCGGGCTTGGTCCATTCGACGCCGGCCGGCATCGCCGCGTTCAGAGCCGCCAGTGCGATATCGCGCCGCGCTTGATATTGCCCGCGCAGCCAATCCAGATGCCGCTCCCAAGCGCCGCTGCGACAAAAATCGGCGACGATGGCAGCCGAGAAGGGATTGGCGCCCCCGCCCATGCGCAGCAGTCCGCTGTCGACGAAGCCGGCGATGCGCTCCGCCGACGCCATCAGCCAGCCCATGCGCAAGCCGGGCGCCAGGGTTTTGGAGAAACTGCCCAGCCGCAGCGCCAATTCGCCGCCCGCCAAGGCGAACATGCTCGGGGGCAATTCGCCGCCAAAGCGAATATCGTGATAGACATCGTCCTCGAGGATGACGAAACCATAACGCCGACTCAAGTCGACGACGGCCTGGCGCCGCTCCAGAGTCATGGTGATGCCGCTGGGGTTCTGGAAGTTCGGCACGACATAGTAGAATTTGGGCGCTCGCCCTCTGGCTGCCAGGGCGCCCAGCCGCCGCTCCAGGGCGTCGACGCAAATGCCGTCGCCGTCAATTTCGACCGCTTGCGCGTCCAGGCGCTGATCGCGAAAGATATGCAGCGCATCGCGATACGATGGCGCGTCCACCAGAATCGCGTCGCCGGGGCTGGCCAGCTGCCCGGCGATCATGTTTAGGCCCCAGGTCGAGCCGCCGACCAGCATCAGGTTTTCGCGCTTGAGGCACAGGCTCTCCTCGCGATTCACGCGCTCCGCCAGAAAATCGAGCAGCTGGGGGTCGCCGCGCTCGTCGCCATAATTGAGAAAGCGCCCGGTTGCCCGCCCAGCCCAAGCCCCTTCAATGACCTGTCGCAGGGCAGCCGTCGGCAGCAGCTCAGGCGCGGGGTGGCCGGCGAAGAGCGGAATGCTGCCGGCGACGACGCCTTGGGGCGCGCTCTCGCCTGGCATTTATTGGGGCCTGGCTTCTGGCGGCAAAGGCGAGACATACTCCCTGCCCGCCCGCTCCCGCTCAAATTCGGCTTTGGCGGCGGCCAAGGTCGCCGGCTTCGTCAGCAAATCCAGCCCCGCCAGCGCCATCGTCTTCGCCGCGAAGAGCATGCCCTTGGCGCCAATGCTGGAGCCGCAAGCAGCCACCGTCTGCCAGCTGTGGCCTGGCGTGCCCAGGGGCCAGCAAGTGGTCGTCATCTGCGCGGTGGGCGCGATCCAGCTGACATCGGCGACTTCGGTGGAACCGCCCATCAAGGGCGGCGCCGACGAATGCGGCAAGACGCGCTCCCAAAGCGGGTCCTCCATCGCGGCGGGCTCAAGCTCGGCGCTCGTGCTCTGCCCCATCCACTCGTAGCCGCGTTCCACCGAGCCGGCCGGGAAACTCGCCTGCAGCTCCCGGGCGTATTGGCGCTCGCTCTCGCTGAAGCGCATGTCGTCAACCGCCGCCATCGCTTCGTAGATCAGGTCGGAAATGACCTTGTTGGGCAGCATGTCGTAACAGCCGGTGATGAGCTCGATCTCGTGCCGCGTGCCGCTCATCAAGGCGGCGCCCTGGGCGATGTCCTGCATCCAGCGGTACATTTCGTCGACTTGCTCGCGCTTGGGCGCCCGGGCGAAGTACCAGATCTCGGCGAAAGCCGGCACGACATTCGGCGCCTGCCCGCCGCTGGTGACGACGCTGTGTATCCGCGATTCCGGCGGGACATGCTCGCGCATATAATTCACGCCCGCGTCCATCAGCATGACGCCGTCCAAGGCGCTGCGCCCCAGCCAGGGACTGCCGCCAGCATGCGCCGCCACGCCATGGAAGCGCACTTTGAAAGAATTCATCGCCAGCGACGAGCCGTTCCAGACGATGTTGGTCGCGCCCGGGTGCCAGGTGATGGCGGCGTCCAGGTCGTCGAAGACTCCGTCGCGCGCCATAAATGTCTTGCCGACCAGGGTCTCTTCCGCCGGGCAGCCATAAAAGCGAATCGTCCCGCTGGCCGGCTCGCTCTCCAGCGCCGCCTGCAGCGCCAGGACCGACGCCATGCACGCCGTGCCGAAAAGATTATGGCCGCAGCCGTGCCCCGGTCCGCCGCTCACCAGGGGAGACTGCTCGCTGGAAAGCGCCTGCGACAAGCCGGGCAGCGCGTCGTATTCGCCGAGGAAGCCGATGATTGGCGCGCCCCGCCCCCACTCGGCGATGAACGCGGTGTCCATCCCGCCCGCGCCCCAGCTGATTTCGAAGCCGGCCGCCTCCAGCTCATCCGCCAGCAGCCGCGCGGCGTACTCCTCTTGCAAGGCGACTTGCGGATGATCCCAGATGTCCTTGGCGATGTAACAGAGTTTCTCGTCATTCTCGCCGATATGGTTCAGTATGACGGTCTTGGCGTCCATTTGCGCTCCTTGTCATCGATTTCGCGTCGCTGCCGCGAGGATAGCGAATCCGCGGCCCAGATTCCATATTGTTCGTGGCCGCTTGAGTCTGTAGCGGTGGACAAGCGCGTCGGACAGGGAGCGCAAAAACTGCCGTTGCGGGCGGGACCGCATTGGCCGCGCCACCTGGGAATTTGAGGATTGCGGCGGGCGAGACAAATGTCGCCGCCAGGCCTCGTGAAAATGTCGGGGATCGCGCGCGCAAATCTCTAGAGCTTGTCCAGCGCCGCCAGCATATCGTCGACCCGCGTGAACTTGACTCGGCTGCGCCCGCTTTCGAGGCCGCGCTGAACCTCGATTTTGTCCAGCGCTCGCCAGTCGTCGAAGGTGACGAAGCTCGGCTTGCGCGCCCGCAAGAGCGACTCGATGCTGGCTTGCCCGCGGTCGTCCGGCTGCAGCGCCGCGCCGGCCGCCAGATCTTCGAGGAAGCTGTTGGCCGTCTCGATGGCGTCGGGTTTGTTCGTGCCGATGATGCCGGTCGGTCCGCGCTTGATCCAGCCGACGACATAATTGCCGCGCAAAACTTGCCTGCCCTCGTGCCGCGTCAGCACGCGCCCTTGCCGATTAGGGATCGTGCCCCAGCGGTCGTAGAATGGCACATCAGGCAGTGGCACGCCGCGATAGCCGACCGAGCGGAAAATCATGTCAACGGGCAGAGTCTCGAACTGGTCGCTGGCGCGGGGGCGCAGGTTGCCGCTTTCGTCCAGGTAGAGCGCGTTCTTGACGATGCGCATAGCGCGCACGCTACGGTCGCCGAGGAAAGCCACCGGCGAGACCAGGAAGCGCATGATGATCCTGCGAGACTTGCCGGTGAGCCCGCGATCAACATAGGACTGCAGGATCTTGACATTGCGGATAGCGCTGCGGTCGCGCGCTTTTTTCAAGTGGCTGGCGCTCAGCTCGTCCAGCGACGCGTCATCGCAGTCGACGATGATATCGGCGTCCGCCATTTCGCCGAGTTCCTTGATTTCCGGATTGGTGAAGGCGGCCTGGGCTGGACCGCGGCGACCGAGGACATAGATCGCCTCGACATCACTGCGCCGCAGGCTGTCCAAGGCGTAATCGGCGATGTCGGTTTGGTAGAGTTCGGCTGGCGTCCGCGCCAGGATGCGCGCCACATCCATCGCCACATTGCCGACGCCAATCACCGCCACCCGCTTGACGCCGCGCAGGTCGAAGTCGTATTCCTGAAAGTCGGGATGGCCATTGTACCAGCCGACGAACTCGGTCGCGGCATAGCTGTTGCGCAGGTCCTCGCCCGGGATGCCGAGCTTGCGGTCAGTCTGGGCGCCGGTGGCATAGACGATGCCGTGATAGCGGGCGCTCAAATCGGCGCGGCTGATGTCGCTGCCGAATTCGATATTGCCGAAGAAGCGGAAGCGCTGGTGGGCGGCGATGCGGCTGTAGAGCTTGGTGACGGACTTGATCTTGGCGTGATCCGGCGCGACGCCGCCACGCACCAAGCCAAAGGGCGTCGGCAGGCGCTCGTACATGTCCACATGAATCTCGCGGCCAGTCTGCTTGAGCAGGTGGTCGGCCGCATAAAATCCTGATGGACCCGAACCGATGATGGCGACGCGAATGGGGGCTTCGCCGCTGCCGTTCTGGGTCATGCGTCCGTCCCGTCGGCATCCCGCAGCGGGATGACCAAGTCTTTGCGAAAAGGCGTCAGCGAGACAAGTTGCCCGCTCTCGTCCACCACGAAGAGGTCTTCGACGCGCATGCCGAAGCCGCGCTCAGGATAATACAGGCCTGGCTCGATGGTCAAGACATTGCCGACCTGGAAGACATCGTCGCGGCGCAAATGGCTGATGGAAGGGCGCTCGTGAATATCAATGCCGACGCCGTGCCCCAGGCTGTGCACATAGCCGACCATCGTGTCCGGCTGCGAGCGGGTCGTCGGGTGGCTCGCCGCCTCAAAATAATCCAGCGCGGCTTCTTGCATCAGATGCGTCGGCTTGTTGAGGCCGAAGGCTTCCAGCGAAATGTCGAATGCCGCCATCACCGTGTCGTAGGCTTGCTGGACTTCCGCCGGGGCCTGGCCGATGCACCAGGTCCGCGTCATGTCGTGATGATAGCCGCCGCCCAGCTCGCGCGGGAATAAGTCAAAGACGATCGCCTGGCCGATGCGCAGGGGCATGGATGCGTCGCCGCGGTTGTGCGGGAAGCCGGCGTCGCGTCCCTGGGCGAAGATCATGTTGCTGTCTTCCAAGCCCCGCGCCATCAATTCGCGCCGGACCAAGTCTTTGACCGCGCCGATGGTCGCGCGCTCCCCGGCCGAGTCTTCGAGGAATTCGCCAGCGCGTCGCAGCCCGGCGATGTAATCCCAGGCGATTTGCACTACCGCGTTCGTCCGCCGCGCCACCGACTCGATCCGCGCGATCTCGTCGGCGTCCTTGGTCAGCATCGCCTCTTCGATCAGCGTCCCGTCCGCCTCGGCGACGAAGTCAAATTGCGGCAGCCGCTGGCCGAGCGCTTGATGCAGGGCGATCGTCTTGTTGATCTGCCATGCGCCGTACAAGCCGACGCGCCCCGATTCCAGGCCCAGGCCGGCCAGCACATCGCCCCAATGCAGCGCCGTCGCCTGGATTGGGTCGCTCTCCGCCTCGGACAGCCGCTCAAAAAAGCCAAGTTCGACATCGGTTTTGACATTCAGCCCGCTCTTGGCAGCTTCCTCCAGCTCCATTCGATTGCAGACGAGCAGGGCCGGCGCGCCCGCCAGCTTGAATATCGAACCATGCGTGATGGCCGCGCCATTGCTCAGGTAATAGCGCGCCGCGTTGAATTCTTCGCCGCCAGTCACGACGATGGCCTCCAATTGGCGCTCTCGCATGAGGCGGTCGATATCGGATTTCATCTGGCGGATCCTTAGCGCTTGTCTTCCAGTAAAGCGGCGTCCAGGGCGCGCAGCAAGTCCGCTTCTTGCTCGGGCAAGACTGTCCGCGGGTCCAGCAAGACGCGGTCGTCGGCGACGCGGGCGATCACGGGCGGGTTGGCTTGACGGAGCCGCTCCAGCAGCCGCCGCGGCGACGGGCTGGTAAAAGCAAGCAAGGCAGTCGGCAGGGACGCGCCGGGCAAGCTGCCGCCGCCGACGGTGGATTCGCCCTGGATGACTGCGCCGCCGGTTTGCGCCGCCCAGCTTTCCGCCGTCGCCCGAATGGCGTTGGGGCAGCGGGCGATCATCCGCCAGACCGGGAGCCGCTCAAGCGCGTCGCCGCGCCGATAATGCGTCAATGTGGCGATGAGAGCGGCGTAGGTCAGCTTGTCGACGCGCAGCGCCCGCGCCAGTGGATGCCGCTTGAGCCGGGCCATGGTCTCGCGTTTGCCGACAATTATGCCCGCCTGTGGACCGCCGAGCAGCTTGTCGCCGCTGAAACAAACGAGATCAGCGCCGGCGGCGACGCTCTCCTGGATGGTCGGCTCGCGCTCCATGCCAAACTGCGCCGTGTCGAGGAGCGTGCCGCTGCCCAGATCGTCAACCGCGAGCGCGCCGCGTTCATGCGCCAGGTCCGCCATTTCGCGCAAGGGCGCCGCCTCGACGAAGCCGATCTGCTTGAAATTGGAAGCGTGCACGCGCAGCAGCATGGCCGTGTTCTCGCTGAGCGCGCCGGCGTAATCATCAATTCGCGTGCGGTTCGTCGTGCCGACCTCCACCAGCAGCGCCCCGCTGCCCCGCATGATATCGGGGATGCGGAAGCCACCGCCAATCTCCACCAGCTGCCCGCGCGAAATGATGACTTCGCGGCCCTGCGCCAAAGCCGAGAGAATCAAGACCATGGCCGAGGCGTTGTTGTTGACGACCAGCGCGTCTTCCGCCCCGGTCAGCTCGGACAGCAGTTCGGCCGCGTGGTGCAAACGGCTGCCGCGAGCGCCCGCCTCCAGGTCAAATTCCAGCGTGTTGTAAGAAGAGGCGACGGCGAGCATCGCATTTCGCGCGTCGCTGGAGAGGGGGGCGCGTCCCAAGTTGGTGTGAATGATGACGCCGGTGACATTAACGACCGGGCGCAAGCTGGGCTGCAACCGCCGCCGCAATTCCGCCGTCGCGCGCTCCAATATGGCTGTCTCGCCGAAGTCGCCCGGCTCATCATTCAGGATCGCCCGCCGCGCCGCGTCCAGTTGTCCGCGCAGCGCCTCCCGGACCAGATTGCGGCCGCATGCGCGAATAAGCTCTTGATATGGCAAGCTGGCGAGCAGGAAATCGACCGAGGGCAGGCTGCGCAGGCGCGATCGCTTATCGCTCATTCGCCAGCTCGCGGTTGCGCAAGAAGACTTCGACGACAAAAAAGAGCAAGGCGAGCAGCAGGACAATCGGCAGCGAGAGATAACGCGGGATCATGAGCCAGGCGCAGAGAACGCAGAACATGCCTGCCCAGACGCTGCGGCGGACGACGACCCCGGTCAACGACGCGCTGGCCAGGTCCCGCGAGAACCGTTCGGTCAGCAGCCGGGCAAACGGTATTGCCGTGCCAGTGACCGCGATTTGGAGGAGGATGAAGAAGAGCCAGATTTCGCCGCCGATGCGCGGGCGCGCGCTGAAGACGAGATGCGCCAGACCGCCCCAGCCGCAAAGGCACATCAGCAGCGCCGCCAGCAGCATGCCGCGGCTCTCTGCCGACGGGATTCGCTCGCCGACGCGCAAGCTGGCACGTGGTCCTTGAGCGCGCAATCGGTTCACGCGGAGCCTAACCTTGGCGTCGACGCGCAGCGCAAGCGTCGCCGGGCTTGGGGCGCGGCGCGCGGAAGCTTTTGACAGGCTCGACGGCGCGTCAAGCCAGCGACTCCAGCAGGGCTCGCGTCTCGGGCGCGGGCTGTACGCCCAGCTTGCGCTTGAGGGAGCGCTCCAGCGTCGCGTACTGCTGGCGGGCGTCGGCATGGCGGCCGAGCTGGATGTACATCCGCATGGCGCCACGGTGCGCGTCTTCGCGCTCCGGCGCTTCTTTCAGGGCGCGGACGAAATAACCCAGCGCTTCGTCGCAGGCGCCTTTGTCCGCTTTTACGCGCGCCATGCCGATCAACGCCTCGACATAGAGCCCGTTCAGCTGCTCGCGGCGCGCCACCACCCAAGGCAGCGAGACCGAATTAAGGAATGGCGCCTTGTAGATGACGATGGCATGGCGATAGCGCTTCTCCCGTTCCAGCGGGTCATCGGTCAAGAGCGCGCCTTCCATGGCCGCTTCGAAATCCGCCACATCATAATGCCGGACAACCTTGTCGCTGGGCACATAGAAGCCGGCCGCGTAAGACGTCAGTTCATAATTCTTGCCATCGCCGACTTGCTGTGAAATCCGCTCGGTGATTTTGCGCTTGGTCACATGAAATACATTGGTCGCGTCGCGGATGGAGAGCTTTGGCCAGAAGATCTCAAAAATCTGATCGCGGGTCACCAGCGGATTGTCCATGAAATAAAAGAACAGGTTGCGCGGCAGGGCGCCATCCCAGACTTCAATTTCGCGCCCGTTGGACAATGCATGACCCGCGCCAAACGCGTAGACCTCCAGCTGCGGCTTCAAACTGACTTCGCGGGTGAAAAGGAGGCTGCTGCTGCGATGTTCCGTGCCCAGTATCGCGACCTCGTCGCGGTTGACCCAGTAGATCCAGGGCTCGTAAGTCAACATGCGCGAATTGACCGCCAGCTGCGCCCGCGCGGGCAAATTGCCGATCAGCGCGTTCATGAACTGGCGGAAGTCGTCGTCTTGCTCCGCTTGGTCGAGCTCGTCCAGATAGAGCAGCACGCGCTCCGACGGCAGGGTCTCCAGGTCCTGCGCCAGGGCCTCGCCCAGGTCAGCCGGCGCGCCCGTTGGCAGCAAGCTCTGAAGCGCGGCGCCAAAGCCGGCTTCCGCCAGCCGCAGCTCGTCGACCATATCGCCCAGCCAGCTTGCCAGGCCGTTGCGCTCGCTTGGCAGCCGATAATAGAGCAAGCCGTCGGCCAGTTCGTCCAGAAAGTAACTGAGGAAGATGTTGCGATGATTCGCCCAAGGGTACAGGATGATGACTTTTTTGCCCGCGGCCGAGTCGCGGAAGGTTTCGTATGATACGCTCGTCACCGCCTGCGATAACATCACCTGAGCCTTTCCACGCGCGCCATGAAGCGCCGGCATATGGACAAGGGCCGCCCCTTCAAGCGGCGCCAGACGCCATCCGGCATTTTACCACAGTTCTCCGCCTAGCAAAGCCGCGCGCGGCGACGCCTTGGGCAATAGGCGCCCGATTCCCTTGGCCTAGAGCGGGCTCTCTTCAATGTCGATGGACAGGATGCGATCCGGCGCGATCGAGCGATTGGGACGCTGGGGATCGACTCGCTGCAGCGCGCCCAGGACTTTCATGCTGTCGGCGTCCGCGACTTGGCCGAAGACGGCGTGACGGCCGTTTAGATGAGGCGTCGGCACGAAGGTGATGAAGAATTGTGAGCCATTGGTGTTCGGTCCGGCGTTCGCCATGCTGAGCGCGCCCGGCGCGTCGTGTGGGATGCGCAAGGCTGATGGTTCGTCATCCCAGCGGTAGCCGGGTCCGCCGCGGCCGCTGCCGGTTGGGTCGCCGCCCTGCGCCATGAAGCCCTCCAAAACGCGGTGGAAGATGACATCGTCGTAGAAGCCGTCGCGGGCGAGGAAGACGAAATTGTTGACGGTGACGGGCGCGCGGTCGGCAAAGAGCTCGATGTTGATCGCGCCCTTGCTGGTGCGCATGGCGGCGCGGTAGGTCTTCTTCGGGTCGATGATCATGGCGGGCGGGCTGGCGTATTGCTTGGGCATGGGGCGGCTCCTGGCTTTGGCGGGTATGCGCTGGAGGGTAACAGAGATGGAGCGGCGGGGATAGTGCGGGCGTCAAGGGGCTGCATCGCGCCGCAATTGGCAGCTGGCGCGGCGAATACTATACTACGGATAAGCCAAGCGGGTGGTTCGTCATGGTCGCGGTGAAGCCAGAAATCCTGACATGGGCGCGAGAGAGAGCCGGGCTGGACCTGGACGAAGCGGCGAAGAGAATCTTCAGTTCGTCCAAGTCTTCCAGCGCGTCCGACAAGATGCGGTCATTGGAAGACGGCAATCGCGAACTGACGCAAAAGCAGCTCTTCAAGCTCGCCAAGGTCTATCATCAGCCGCTGATCGTCTTCTACCTGCCACAGCCGCCCAGCGACGAGGACATGGGCGCGGACTTCCGCACGCCGCCGGCAAACGGCTTTGAGCCCAAAGCCGAGGCCCGCATGCGCCTGCTGATGCGCGACATGCTAGCCTCGCAAGGCATCATGAGCTACCTGCTGGAAGAAGACGCGGACGCGCAGCCCCGGCCATTCGTGAATTCGATGACCATGGCGGCCGGGACCGAGGCAATTGCCAAAAGCATAGTCGAAACCACCGGCTTCGAGCTGGAGCGTTTTCGCGGAGAGCGGCGGACGCGAGACGCATTCGGCTACCTGCGCGAAGGGCTGGAAAGCGCGGGCGTATTCGTGCTGTTGCAATGCAACTTGGGCAGCCACCACACGAACATCCCGCCCGAGGTCTTTCGCGGTTTCGCGCTGTCGGACAGATTCGCGCCATACATCGTCATCAACCGCCTGGACGCCGTAGCCGCCTGGAGCTTCACCGCCCTGCGCGAAGCGGCGCACTTGTGGCTGGGCGAGAGCGGCGTGTCGGGCGCCTGGGGCGAGCTTGAAATTGAGCGATTCTGCGACCAGGTCGCCGCGACGATCCTGCTGCCCGCGGACGAGCTGGACGAACTGCCGAATCTGCGCGAAGTCCCGCTGGATATAGCCGCCGATGCCATCAGCGATTTCGCTGACGAGCGCAACATCAGCCGCGCGATGGTGGCATACAGTCTACATCAGCGCGGACTCGTCAGCCGAACGCGCTGGCTGGCTCTGCGGGATCGTTTCGCCGCCGAATGGCAGAAACGCAAGGACGATGAACGAGCGAGAAGCCGCGAGACCGAGGCCGGTCCTTCCTATTACACTGTTCGCCGCTATAACCTTGGTCGCCGGCTGACAGCCTATGCGCGCGACTTCCTCCGCAGTCCGGATTTGACGCCCACCAAGGCATCCATCCTGCTCCGAGTGCCAGCGATGCGAGTGTATCCGCTGCTGGACCCGAACTACTATGTCGGGCGGCTGTGATGTCCGCTTTATACTTGCTCGACGCAAATGTGCTTATTGAAGCGAATGCCGACTATTATCCGCACAATCGCATTCCGCAGTTTTGGCTCTGGTTAGCGAGCCTGGCGCAGCAAGATATCGTCAAGATGCCTGGCGAGATTCTGGATGAGATTAGGCCCAGCGAAAGCGACGAACCATTCGCCGGCTGGTTCCGCCAACATCGCGACGCCCTGCTGCTGGATGAATCGCCAGCGGCCGAAGATCTGGCGCGTGTCTTCAGCGGGGGCTACGGTTTCGGGCGATTTCCAGGCTTGCAACAGCTGGAAGGAATCCAGAATGGCGCTCAGCTTGTTGCCAGCGCGCTCATGAACGACAGCGCTCGCCGAGTGGTGACAAGGGGACGGCGTCAATCCGCTGAAGGAACACTGCCCCGGCCACGTAACCGGAAGATCCCGCTGGTTTGCCGCCAGCTCGATATCCCATGCATCGATACATTCGAGCTCATCCGCGAACTGGACTTCAGAATCCCGTTATAGAACAGGCGGGCAAACAGCGGCTAGACGGGAAGGAACAAGCCCATGCCCCAGCTAACCGAACTCTTCAACTCCATGCCCTACGGTCCCGCGCCCGAATCTGAGGCCGCCGCCCAGGCCTGGCTCGATTCCCGCGCGCGCCAATTCGAGCTCTTCATCAACAGCCAGTGGCGCCCGCCCGCAACTGGCCGTTACCGCGAAATCCGCAATCCCGCCCGCGCCGAGCCCCTCGCCCAGGTCGCCGAGGCCAACAAAGCCGATATCGACGCTGCTGTAGAGGCTGCCCGCGCCGCCTACAATTCCTGGTCCGCCCTGACCCCGCACCAGCGCGCCCGCCACCTCTACGCCATCGCCCGCAACTTGCAAAAGCACGCCCGGCTGCTGGCTGTCGTCGAGAGCCTGGACAATGGCAAGCCGATCCGCGAAGCGCGCGATATCGATGTGCCGCTGGCCGCCCGGCATTTCTACTACCACGCCGGCTGGGCGCAGCTCAAGGCGAGCGACTTGCGCGATTACGAATCGCTGGGCGTCGTCGGCCAGGTCATCCCCTGGAACTTCCCGCTTTTGATGCTGGCGTGGAAGATTGCCCCCGCCATCGCCATGGGCAACACGGTCGTCATCAAGCCGGCGCCCTACACGCCCTTGAGCGCGCTGCTCTTCGCCGAGATTGTCGCCGAGGCCGGTCTGCCGCCGGGCGTCGTTAATATCGTGACTGGCGGCGACGAAGCCGGCGCGGCCTTGGTGGCGCATGCGGATCTGGACAAAATCGCTTTCACCGGCTCCACCGCCGTCGGCCGCGAGATCCGCCAGGTCACGGCAGGTTCGGGCATAAAGCTGACGCTGGAGCTGGGCGGCAAGTCGCCTTTTGTCGTGTTTGACGACGCCGATCTCGATGGCGCGATCGAGGGCATCGTCGACGCCATCTTCTTCAACCAAGGCGAAGTCTGCTGCGCCGGCTCGCGACTGCTCGTCCAGGAGAATATCGCCGACGATTTTCTCGTTCGGCTGAAGCGGCGGATGAATTGCCTGCGGCTGGGCGACGCTTTGGACAAGGGCGTCGATATCGGCGCTATCGTCGACCCCGTGCAGCGCGAGGCGATCGACGGCTGGGTGCGGCGCGGCATTGCGGAAGGCGCAGAGGTCTATCAGCCAGCAATTGAGCTGCCCGCTCAAGGCTGCTTCTACCCGCCGACCTTGCTCTGTGGCCTGGAAGCCGCTTCAGCCGCCGCCCAGGAAGAGATCTTCGGTCCCGTACTCGTGGCGATGAGCTTCCGCACTCCTGGCGAAGCGGTCGAACTGGCGAACAACACCCGTTACGGCCTGGCGGCGTCGATCTGGAGCGAGAATATCAGCCTGGCTCTGGAGACGGCGCGGCAGGTCAAAGCCGGCACAATCTGGATCAACAGCACGAACCTGTTCGACGCAGCGGCTGGTTTCGGCGGCTATCGGGAGAGCGGCTTCGGGCGGGAAGGCGGCAAAGAAGGCTTGTTCGCGTATTTGCGCCCGCGCTGGCAGCAACGCGCCAAGCCTCCACTGGGCGAGCCGCCGGCGGATTGGGGCGCGCATGTCCCGCCGGCGCCCGCAAGAGCGCTTGCCCCAGGCTCGTCGGGGGGACCGACGGGGGTTGCGTTGGACCGCACCGCCAAGCTCTACATTGGCGGGAAGCAAGTTCGGCCCGACGGCAATTACACGCGGCCGGCGCTCTCTGCTGGCGGGCGGCTCATCGGGCAAGTTGGCGATGGCAACCGCAAGGACATTCGCAACGCGGTGGAAGCGGCCCACAAAGCGAAGGACTGGGCATACTACGCGCCCCACAGCCGAGCGCAGATCCTCTATTACATCGCGGAGAATCTGTCGGCGCGCGAGGAGGAATTCGCCGCGCGGCTGGCAGCCATGAGCGACGAGCCGCTGGAGGCGGCGCGCCCGGAAGTGGAAGCCTCGATTGAGCGCCTCTTTCATTGGGCGGCCTTGGCCGATAAAGCCGGCGGCGTCGTGCAAGAGACGACCCTGCGCGGAATGGTCGCCGCAATCCACGAGCCGGTCGGCGTTATCGGAATCGCTTGCCCGGACGAAGCGCCCCTGCTGGCCTTCGTCTCCCTGGTCGCCCCCGCCATCGCCCGCGGCAACACGGTTGTCTGCGTCCCGTCGCCGCCATGCCCGCTGGCCGCCACCGATCTGTACCAAGTCTTCGACACTTCGGACCTGCCGGCCGGCGTCGTCAACATCGTCACAGGCGCGCGCGATCATCTCGTTCAAACCCTGGTCGAGCATGACGATGTCGACGCGCTCTGGCACTTCGGCGACGCGGAAGGCTGCCGCCAGGTCGAGGCGCGCTCCCGGCACAATTTGAAGCGGACCTGGGTCGATTATGGCGAGAGGCGAGACTGGCGCGATCCGGAACAAGGCGCTGGCGCGGAATTCTTGCGCGAGGCCATCCAGGTCAAGAACATCTGGGTCCCGACCGGCGCCTGAGCCGCCGCCCACGCTAAGCAGCCTTTCCAGGCAAGAAACGAGACCAGCCGTCGCTCGAATGCAGTCTTCATCAATATAGATCTTCTGCAGGGGCGAGGCGGCAGCTCGCCCGCCTGTTTACATTGCGGGCCGGAACCCCCCACACCCAGAATGAGGGCGGGAAAGAACACCGCCGGTACCGAGTCGTTTCGCCAGCGCCTCGTAAACGACGCCCGTGATTTCACTCTCGCTGGGCTTCTAGCATCCGCGTCAGCTCCAGCAGCGCTTGCAGCATCAGATTGGCGCCATTGAGGCAGTCGGCGTCGTGCGTCAATTCGTTGGGATTGTGGCTGATGCCCGCGACCGAGGGCACGAAGTACATGGCGGCTGGCGCGATCCTCGCCATATTCTGGGTGTCGTGCCCGGCGTAGCTGAGCAGCCGCTGGCGCGAAAGGCCGAGGCGATCGGCAGCCCGCTCAATCGCTTGCATGACCGGCTCGTCCATCGTCGCCGGGATGACGGGCGGCGTCGCCGCGTAACAGACGCTCAAGCCATATTCGCTGGCGCAGCTTTCCAGCAGGTCAGTCAGATCCGCTTGCATGGCGTCCATCGCCTCGTCGGAGCCATGACGGAATTCCAGCGCGCAGTAGACCTCGGCCGGCACGATGTTGAAGGCGCCGGGCTCAGCCCGGATTAAGCCCACATTGCAGACGCCGGGCGCGTGCTTTTCCATCACCAGCTTGCGCGCCCGCATGACAAAATCGGCCGCGCCCCAGAGCGCGTCGCGGCGCAATGGCATCGGCCGCGTGCCCGCGTGGGCCGCTTCGCCGCGAAAAGTAACATGCAGCGCGCGAATGCCGACGATGGCGTCGACCACGCCTATTTCGACGCCAGCCGATTCCAGCCGCGTGCCTTGCTCGATATGCAGCTCCAGCCATGCCAGGACATCATCGCGCCGGGCAGCCAGCATGGATTCGCGACTGAGCCCAGCCGCCCTCAATCGCCGCCCCAGCTCGGCCGCGTCCAGCCGACTGCGTTCAAAGTCTTCCATGCCGAGCGCGCCGCAGACCGCTTGGCTGCCCAGCAAGCCGATGATGGCGCTTTCTTCGTCAGTGAAGTTGACCGCCTCCAGCGTGACTGCCGGGCGCATTCCATGATCCCTGAGCGTGCGCAACGCTTCGAGCGCCGCCAACAGGCCCAGCGCGCCATCGTAGCGCCCGCCATTGGGCACGCTGTCCAGGTGCGAGCCCGCCAGGACGCGCTGGGCGCTGGGCGGATCCGAATGCAAAATCGCGGACTGGTTGCCGGCGCCGTCCATGGCGTAGTCCAGGCCCGCCTCGGCGATCTTGGCGCGAAACCATGCCCGCGCTTCCAGGTCGGCCGCGGACAAGGCCGGGCGAGATACGCCGCCATCAGCCGTCGCGCCGATCCGCGCCAAATCTCTTAAGTCGCCGAGAAATCGCTCCGCGTTCACCGACAGCATCGCCGGCTCCTCTCCCTCGCGTTCACGACCCAAGGTTAGCGCATCCACCGCCGCGGGACTATACTCTGGCATGGACGACGCTCACGAGCAGCGGAGACGACAATGAAACTGTATTCCTGGAATGTCAACGGCATCCGCGCCGCGCAGAAAAAAGGCTTCCTCGACTGGCTGCATGAGGAGCAGCCGGATGTGCTGACCGTGCAAGAGACCAAAGCCCGCCCGGAGCAGCTCGACGAGGCGCTGCGGCAGCCGGAGGGGTATCACGCTTGGTGGGTCAGCGCCGAACGCAAGGGCTACAGCGGCGTCGCGCTCTATAGCAAGACGAAGCCACTGGATATCAGGCTGGGCCTCGGCATAACGAAATTCGACAGCGAAGGCAGGACCATCATCGCCGATTATGGCGCCTTCACGCTGATGTCGACTTACTTGCCCAATGGCGGGCGCGGCAACAGCCGGGTCCCTTTCAAAATGGAGTACAAGGCGGCTTTCCTGGCCTACGCCAACGCCTTGCGTTCCCTGGGCAAGCGCGTCGTCATGACCGGCGACATCAACACGGCGCACAACGAAATCGACCTGGCGCGCCCCAAGCAAAACGCCAAGACGACCGGCTTCCTCCGCGAAGAGCGCGACTGGATTGACGAAGTCGTGGCGCAAGGCTACATCGACAGTTACCGCCACCTCAATCCGGAGCGGGAAGGCGCCTATTCGTGGTGGTCGATGCGCAGCGGCGCCCGCCAGAAGAATGTTGGCTGGCGCATCGATTACTTTTTCATCTCGCCCGACCTGCTTGGGCAAATGACCTCTGCCGAGATCCACGCGGATGTCCTTGGCAGCGACCATTGCCCGGTAAGCTTGACGCTCGATATTTGAGCGCGCGACAAGAAAAGTACCGGGTCGCCGTAAATTTTCAGTCGCGGACTTTCACCAAGCCGCCGTGCACATAAGCGGTCTCGCCATTAAACGCGATCTGCATCCAACGCGCGTTTCCATTGACAGAATCGCCGTCGACCCAGGCGACCAGCTCGACTTCCTCTCCCTCCGCCAGGCTGCCGACGATCCGGCAGGCAGTCTCCGGGCAAGCGCGCACATTTGCGTTGAAGCCGCCCACGGTCTCCACAACATAGACCGGCGCTGGCGTGTTTGATGCGGTCGCAGTCGGCGGAGGCGTGTTTGATAAGGTCGCAGTCGGCGGAGGCGTGTTTGATGCGGTCGCAGTCGGCCGAGGCGTGTTCGATGCGGTCGCAGTCGGCGCGGGCGTATTCGATAATGTCGCTGTCGGCGCGGGCGTATTCGATACGGTCGCCAGGCTCTCCGCGGCGTCGTTATCCGGCCGCCTCTTCAAGGTGCTGACATGTACGCTCGCCCTTTCGTCGCCAAGCTGGAACTCCACCCAAAGGCTGCTGCCGGCGACAGGCTCCCCGGTCACGACGCGCAAAGCCTCGATTCGCGCGTTCGGCGGCAAGACCTCCAGCACCTCGCAACTCAATCTCGGGCATTTGCGGGCCCGCGCTCTCATGGCGGCGTAATAGACTTCGCCGGCGATTTCGACCCTAGCGGCCGGCGGCGATGACGCTGGCGAAGCAGTCGACCGTGATGCTGGCGGCACGGTGGTCGGCGTCCATGTCGCTTTCGCCAGCGTCGTTCTGGGCGTCGGCGTCGGGCTGTGCGCGCTCCAGCCCGAGTCGCGCAGCCAGCGGTCAATCTCATCGCGAATCGCGTCGCGCTGAATCGCAAGGGCGACGCCGGCCGCGATGATGACAAGCAGCAGCAGCCAGGCGAGCAGCGGTCGACGGCGGCGCCTTGGGCTGGCTGGAGCGGCTGCTGGACGCGCGCGAGCAGGCGCATCGGTGATTTGCGCCCCTTGCAGCTGGCTGCCGGCCTCGTAATCGTTGCGCGCCAGCTGCCCCAGGGAGACCGCCTCGTCAGGCCGATCCGGCGCCAGCCAGCCGTCCAGCGACCCCTGCCAATCAAACCATTGGCCGGCTTCCCCGCCACCGGCCAGCGCATCGTGCAGCGCGCGCTCGATCGCAGCGGCGTTTTCGGCTTGCCAGACCCGCGCCACCCGCGTCTCGAAAGGGAAATCGCCGCCACGCTCCAGTTGAGCCGAATCAAGCGCTTGATAACGCGCCGTCCGGTAGCGCCCGCCATATTCCACATCCTGGACCAACACGAGGTAGCCGGCCGGAGGCTTGAGCCGCTCCAAGCGCTGCCCCGTCCGGGGACTGATCCGCTTCACGCCGCGCATGTTTCGCTCGTTCCGCCGCTACCACATCGCGTAGGGGTTGCGCCACAAGTACGCCAGGCACATGAGCATGACCAGCAGCATGAATCCGATCACCAGCCCGGGGCGATTCCACATCAGCTCGTCGACGCGGTCCGAGATCGCCTGACGCCAGCCGCGCGCCTTTGTCAACAGCGTCTCCGCTTCTTCAGCGCGATCCTCTCTGTCCGGGGCGCGCCGGCCATAGGGCTTGACCAAGCTCGGTCCCGCCCGCAACCGCCGCGACGGCCTCTGATACTGGCCGAAAGCGCGCCGCCGAGTCTGAGGCCGGGGCGGCCTGGGCGCGGTCTGTGGCTGCGCATCCTTGGTCGAGGCGGACAGGTAACAGCTGGCATGGTCGTCGATCCGCAAGGCCGAGCGACGCAGTTCTTCCAGCTGATATTGATCCAGCGCGAGCCAGGCATCGCTCAATTCGGCATGGTGCGCTTGATAAAGGGCTTCGGCGCTGGCAGCGATGTCGCCGCATTCCAGGATCGCCAAGAGCTCAATGCCAAAGGCGCTTCCCGCCTCGGACAAGGAGTCTTGCGCGAGCGCGGCTGGAAGCTGGCAGGCCTGAATGCGGTAGCGGTCTTTCTCGATATCGCGAATGACGCAGACATAGGCGGCCGGCGCCTTCAACCGCGGCAAGCGCGCGTATTCTTTCGGACGCAGACTTCTCATGTACGCTTTGGTCACGGTTTCCATTTGCTCGCATGCTTGCTCTCGTCTCAAGTCTACCACTTCTGGCTGGCGGCCGAGGCGCGCCTCCGCCCCCCAATGATTGGGGTATAATGCGGGCATGAAGATCGCAGGGCTCATCGGCGCGAGCTACCGGGCTGCCAGCCGAGCGCTGGTTTTGGGGACTTCGCCGGCGGCGCTGGCACGGGCTCGTGAACGGGTCTTCGTCAAGAGCCTGGCGCGTCATTTGCTGGCGGAATGCCGAGGCGGGGAGCTTCGCGTGTTCCACCGGCATGGACGCGGCAACCAGTCCGATTTCGGGGCGGAGCAGCTGCTGCACGCCATCAGCCTCTGCCGGGTCGAGCAAGCCCGCGGCGACCAGGGGCAGACGGCGGAATTCCGCTACATCGCTGGCTGTCTCTGGCAAATTGAAGTCGACTTCTCCGGCGATTGGCGGGCGGCCGTCCATGCCATCAGCCGCTTGACGACCGGCGCGGCCGACTGCAAAGCGCTCGTCGCCGCCCATCCCGAACCCAGCGACTCGAGCTGGCGGGACGCGCTCAAAGCGGCCGCCATGGCTTGCCCGGGCGACTTCCATTTGGCGCTGCTGCCGCCCCCCGCGGACTGGGAAGCGGGCGACGACGCGCCTGCCTGCTGGCGATTGGAGGGCGCCGAGTGGAGGACCGCCGACTAGATTAAGGATCGGGAATGCGCACAGTCTACGCCGGCGTCGGCTTGTTTCTGCTCGCCGCGGGCTGCATCATTTTCGCCCAAAACCGCCAGACGAAAGCAGTCCTGGAGCTGCCAGCGCTGTCGGAGGCCGCCATCGGTTGGCTGGAAGAAGGGTCGGTCTGGCAATTGCGGCTGAGCGGCGCTTTCCAGGCGGACTGCGCCAGCAAGCCAACGATGACGCTGGCCTACTTCCCGGCAAACGCCGACATACAAGTGTATCGCGAGCGTTCGTCGCTATCCGTCTGCGGCATGCAAACGCAAAATTTCGACGCCGTCATGGAGCTGGAGCTGAACGCGGACCAGCGCTACATCGCGATTAACGAGCGCGTCTGGCAAATCGAGCGCCCGGCGAATGACGAAACTGCGCCGCCGTCTCTCGTGGAAATAGCCGCGTTCCCCACCGAGATCGAGGCTGCCACGCTCCACCAGTTGCCGGAGGCGCCGCAAAGCCTTCAGCTTGTTTTGCGCGGGCGGCAGACTGTTGGCTGCGATCTGCCGGAGCTCTACGCGCGGCGCGCGACCGGCGCCGAAGTCCATATCCGCGTGTTCAACGCCATGCCGGTCGAAACGGTTTGCCCGGCAATCGAAGTTGAGATCGACGCGTCCATCGCCGTCGCCGCGACGAATGCGCCCGCCGCTGCGTTATTCCATGTGAACGGCAAGCCAATTGAACAAGTGGAGCCGCCAATGGCACAGCAAACGGACAAGGTCTTGACCAATATCAGCCGCGTTGATGTCACGGTGATGGAATCGTACCCAATGCAGATCAGCCTGGATGTGGAAGGCGAGCATCCCGACGGCTGCGACTTCCCGGTGCAGACGCGGCAGCGGCGCGAGGGCAACCAGGTCATGGTCGAAGTATTCCGCGAGATTCCGGTCGATGTATTCTGCCCGATGATCCTCAAGCCCTACAGCGACAGAATCTTCCTGGAAGGCGGCTTCGAGAGCGGCGAATACCGCATCAGCGTCAACGCGCATGCCCAGACCATCAGCCTGTAGAGGAGAGACGCCATGCCAACACGCATTCTGGCGCTCGCGTTCGCCATCTTCCTGGGGGGGCAAGCGATGACCAGCGCCCAAGACCCCGCCACCGCGCTCACTGTCTACAACGAAGGCGCCGCGCTGATCCGCGATCGAGTCGCGCTCGAGCTGGAGGCGGGCCTCAACGAAGTCGTCCTGCGCGATATCGCCGCCACCATCGACCCCAGCTCGGTGATGCTGCGCCCGGTCGACGGCGGGGAGCGCCTCAATGTCCTGGAGCAGAACTTCCTCTACGAGCGCAGCGACGCCCGCGCCCTGCTCGCGCCATTCATCGACCAAAGCGTCGAACTGGTTGACGGCGCCGGCGCCAAAGTCAGCGGCCAGCTGCTGCGCCTGCTGGACGACAGCGCCATGCTGCGGACGGGCGAAAACGCGCTCGCCTTGGTCAAATTGCACGAAATCCAGCGCATCGTCTTCCCGTCGACGCCCGACACCGCAATCGGACCGGCGCTGCGCTTGCTGGTGGAAAGCGCCAGCGCGGGCGAAAGCCAGGCCGCGTTGAGCTATCTTGCAGGCGGCCTGGACTGGAGCGCGGACTACAACATCTTCCTTAGCGACGACCAAAGGAGCCTGGACTTGACCGGCTGGGTGACCCTGGCCAACCGCAGCGGGCGCGCTTACGAGAAGGCTACGCTGAAACTGGTGGCGGGCGACATGCAGCGCATTGAGCAGGAAGCGCAGTTCAGCGAGGCGCGGGCGATGGCGCTGGACATGGCGGGCTCGGGTGGCGGCGGCGTCGCGCAGCGCGAGCTCTTCGAATATCAGCTGTACGAGGTGGGACGCCCGGTGACGATCGCGGACAAGCAGACCAAACAGATCCAGTTCGTCAGCGGCGCGGGCGTGCCGGCCGAGATTCTGTATGTCTTCGACAGCTCGCCCAATTACGGCGGCTATTATTCGCCCATTACGTATGTGGAGGACTATGGCGGCAGCCAGCCGGTGCGCAGCTTCCTCGAATTCGAGACCGACGCCGAGACCGGCCTGGGCGCGGATTTGCCAGCCGGGCGCGCTCGCGTGTATGGCAGCGATGTCGATGGCGCCAGCCTGCTCATCGGCGAAAGCCGCGTCAATCACATCCCGCAGGGGCAAGCGGTTCGCCTCGGCCTGGGCGCGGCCTTTGACTTGAGCGGCGAACGCGAGCATACCGATTTCAGGATGATGTCGCGTTTGGTGGCGCGGGAAGAATTCGAGATTCGCCTGCGCAATCACAAAGACGACGAGGCCGTCGCCATCATCGTGCCGGAGCGGCTCTTCCGCTGGAGGGACTGGGAGATCATCGAGAGCTCGCAGGACTTCGTCAAGGTGAGCGCGTCGACGGTGGAATTCAGCGTGACGGTCGAGCCCGGAGCGGAAGCAACGCTATATTACACGGTCGAATACAGCTTCCCGCCGGGTTCATGAGCGTCAATCGGGCGTTTCGCAGAGGCCGAAGCTGTCCCGCATGAATTGGCCATGCGAGTTGAAGCTGGGACCGTCTTGCCCATCCCAGAGCCGCGCGTAACCGCCATCGCCGCGCAGTTCCCATGAGTTTCGCTCGTCGCGCAGGTCCGTCTGCAAGATGCGCAGGGCGCGCCACTGGATGCGCGGGTCCAGCACCGGGAAGACGACTTCCACCCGATTGAGCAGGTTGCGGCGCATGAGATCGGCGCTGCCCATGTAGAGCCGCTGTTGCTCCGGCGCGTTGCGGAAGTAATAGATGCGGCTGTGCTCCAGGTAGCGCCCGACAATGCTCTTGACGCGGATGTTCTCGCTCATGCCGGGCAGGCCCGGGCGCAGGCAGCACAAGCCGCGCACGATCAAGTCGATCTTGACGCCGGCGCGCGACGCTTGATACAGCTTCTGGATGACGCGGTCTTCTTCCAGTTGATTCATCTTGAAGATCAGCCGGCCGTCGCCACCCTGGCGCGCCGCTTCAATCTCGTTGTCGATCAGCTCCAGCAGGGTGTCTTGCAAGTATTCCGGCGCCACCAGCAGGTGATGATAGCTGGTTTCGGGCGCGTAGCCGGTGAGCCGGTTGAACAGGCGCGAGGCGTCGTCGGCGATCTGCTCGTTGCATGTGAACAAACCGATGTCGGCGTACAAGCGGGCGGTCGTGGCGTTGTAATTGCCCGTGCCCAGGTGAATGTAGCGGCGCAGGCCATCGCGTTCGCGGCGCACCACCAGCGACACCTTGGCGTGAGTCTTGACCGGCAGCTCCTCCACGCCGTAGATGACATGCACGCCCTTCTCTTCCAGAGCCGTCACCCACTCCAGGTTGTTCTCTTCGTCGAAGCGGGCCTTGAGCTCGACCAGCACGGTGACCTGCTTTTCGTTGTCGCGCGCTTCCAGCAAGTCGTTGACGACGGGCGAATTCTTGCCGACGCGGTAGAGCGTGGTCTTGATGGCCAGGACATCGGGGTCGCGGGCGGCGCGGCGGAAAAACTCCTCCACCGGCAAGAAGGAGTCGTAAGGGTGGTGCACGATGACATCCTGCTTGCGGATGACCTCGAAGAAGTCGGCCGACTGGGCGAAGGGAACGGGCATGCGCGGCACATAGGGCGGGTCTTTCAAGTCGGGCCGGTCGACCTGCAGCAGCTCAAAGAGATCGGCCGAGCCCAGCTTGCCGTCGATGCGGAAGACCTCGCGGGTGGAGGGCACCTCCAGCGAGCTCGCCAGCCGGTTGAGCATGCGTTCGCTGATGCCGGCCGGCACGCTCAAGCGCACGACCGAGCCAAAGCGGCGTTCGCGCACCCCCTGCTCGATGATGGATTTGACATCCAGCAGGTCTTCGTCTTGCTCGTGCTCGTAATCGATATCGGCGTTGCGCAAAATGCGGAAGGGAAAGGCCTCCATGACGCGCATGCCGGGGAAAAGATCCGACAAGTAATCGGCGATGATGTCTTCAATCCACAAGAAGCGGTAACCGTCGCGCACTTCGCCCGTGTAATTGGTCGTCACCGACTCGAGATGCACGATGCGCGGCAAGATATCGACCGGCACCTTGATGCGCGCAAAATCGATGCCGCTGCCCATCTCGCCGTTCTCCCGCTCCAGATACACGCCCAGGTTCAGGCTCAAGTTGGAAATAAAGGGGAAGGGCCGGGCGTGATCCACCGCAAGAGGCGTCAAAACGGGGAAGACCTGGGACCGGAAATAATAAGTGATGGCGTCGCGCTCTTCGTCGTTGAGCTGGTCGGTGGTGAGGAAATGCACATCTTCCCGCTCCAGCAGCTCGAAGACATGGCGGCGGATGCGGCGCTGCCGGCCAATGAGTTCCGAGACTTCGTCGTGGATGCGGCGCAGCAGCTGAGAGGGGGTGGTGCCGTCGGGGCGGATCATCGGGTTGTTCAGGCGCAGCTTCTGAAAGTAGGCGCCAACGCGAACCATGTAAAATTCGTCGAGGTTGTTGCCGACGATGGCGATGAATTTCACCCGCTCCAGCAGCGGCGTCGACTCGTCCTCAGCCAGCTCCAGGACGCGCTTCTGGAAGTCAATCGTGCTCAACTCGCGATTGATGAAGTTTTCGGGGTTGAGTTTCGGGGCGCGCTCGCCCAGCCTTTCGATCATGTTGCCGCTCGCGCTTGACGCTTGACGCATTGTCCGTCCCTGATAGCCTGATTGTACTATAGGCGGCGGAAAAACGCGATTCCACGGCCAGCCCGCGGAGAGCGCAACCGGCGCCGCAATATCGCGTATACTAGTGGTAAGTTGGCGCGGGAGGCAAGTGATGCAATTCAAAATCGGGATCGGTTTGATGCTGTTCGCGCTGGTGGCGCTGCTGCTGCTGCCGGGCATGCTGGGCAAGATGATCGGTTTGGCGCTGTCGCTGCTGGTCTGGGGCGCGAGCGGCTACCTGGCGGGCAAGCTCATGCGGGGCGAAGGCTACGGCTTGCTGGTCAACATTCTGCTCGGGCTGGTCGGCGGCGTCGTCGGCAGCGTGGTCGCGGCGATTTTCGGCATTAGCGGCCTGGTGCAGCTGCCCTTCATCGGCAGCATCCTGGTTGGCGCGCTCGGCTCGATGATCGTCGTGGCGCTGGCGGGCTTGCTGGACAAGCAAGAAGAATAGGCCGACTTCAACCCCATCCCCCGGCCCCTTGCCCCGAAGCATCAGGGAAGGGGGTGCATTTCGCTGAATGGCCGCATGGCGTTCGGCCTCGAAATAGATGCGAATCCGTAGGCGCGACATACCATGGCGCCCGCGTGATTTATCCCAATCTGTAGGGGCGAGACTTGTCTCGCCCGCTTGCATAATCCCATCCTGTAGGGGCTAGCCACTGGCTCGCCCGCTTGCATCATCCCTACCTGTAGGGGCTAGACACTGGCTCGCCCGCCAATAAGGGAGAGGCATATTGAATTTACAGCCCTCTAGAGGTATCTTATTGCGTACAGGTGTGAGTCCGCTGCTTTGATGAGTGGCCTACTAGTCGGCTAAATCAGTTACAGACTGTATCGGCGCCTACAGCGCGGACAGTAAATGTACCTGGTTGACCGCGTGACTTTGCGTGTAAATCTGCATCCGCAAGCACACTTGATCGTTATTGTCAGCGTTGTGCTCATGGTTTCACCTCCCTTCTGTTCGGTCTCAGCATGATCGTCCATGCTGGCGTCGAGTACTAGGAAGTAGGCCACTCATCAATGCAGCGTACTCAGCTTCACGCCCCGTCAAAGATCTGCTAAATGATCAAAGCCCAACACGTGTAGAGTCGGGCCCTATTCCGGTGGTTGAGCCGGCTCAACCCAATTGCTCTGCGAGATTCTCCGCAAGTTCTCGTCTGATTTTCTCCCTTAGGACGCGCTGTCCAGCACCGCTACTGTATGTACCTGACGCTCCTTCGGCTCCGACGCGCCAGAAATCTGGCCCCACCGACTCTCCATCCAGCTGATTGTCTCCGCTGAGATCCCGCAGCGTTTGTGCGAAGAGATTGTAGTAGGTGGTTGCGTCATAGACTGGATTCCGAAACTTGACGGCGTATTCCAATACCGTGGGCATCAGAAAGTGCAATACGTACACGCCGACCGTGCGCTGGATGTTGAACGTAGCAGGATCCTCAAAGCACTCGGGCAATGCTTCTTTGATCCCTTTCCAATAGGCGGTAATGATGTCGGCGCGTTGGTCAGGCAGGTAGGTCGCGAAATTCTCCTGTTCCAAGGCGCGTCGGAGTGAAGTTACAAAGGAGTTCGAGTTGATCAGCGTCTTGGCCTTAGGCTCATTTGGAAATCGAATCCTGCCTTTCCAGACACCGCGACGAGACACCCTCTCCGTGAGATCCTGAGACACGACCTTCCAGCCTTCTCCGACTCCATCGAGATACTTTCTGAACGCGTCGTCCTTTCTCGCCCGCGTCTTCAGCAGATCGAGCGCGAGATCGGTAGAGATGCTCTTGGCGTTTGAATTCACAACATGAAACTGATCCATCTCGACGCCCCTATCAGCGCCAAAGATGATAACTGCGGGGATCCTAAACTCGCCCCAGCCTCCGTCAGGGTCATCGTCCATGACCTTCTTGAGCGCCTCAATCCGATGCTGTCCATCGACGACATAGAATGGACGAGAACCGTCTTCCGGAAGCGACAAAATGTAACGCCCTGAGGGATCGAGCCTGGGATAAAGCTCCGAGTTTCTTACGCTCAGCAAGATAGCAGTTGGCAGATCTACCCGCCGCGCGTGCAGATCGCGCGCCAGCTTGTTCACTCGGCTCGTACTCGGTTTACGCTGATAGCCCTCGTCGGTGGCGTGAACTCGGTGCGGGATCTGGAATCGCTCAGCCAGATCCCCAAAAGCAATCGATGCGACGAAGGTATCTCGTTCGCCCCGAATGGAGTTCCTGATCGGCTGTGCCTTGAGCAGAAACATTTCGTACATTGCAAGCTCTCCTCGCTATGGATAATCACGCGTACTGTAACTCCATATCGGATCGTTGTCAAGGATCTAATTTTCGTATCTGCGCTCGCGTTACGCTCAACAATTTGGCCGCCATGGAATCCGTATCCGCCAGCGCGCGAAAAAGCCATAATTCAAAAGCGCGGGGCATCTATGGTATACTGGCGCACTGTCGCGCAAGGGCGTTCACGAATCGCCGACGAAGGGAAGTTTATGCGGTCGCCGACCAAAGCCATGCTCCTCGACTGGTATCGCCAGATGGTCCTGATACGCGAATTTGAGGAGACCTGCCACCGGCTCTACGAAGAGAAGCGCATCACTGGCGTCTACTTGCATCTCTACAGCGGGCACGAAGCCAGCGGCGTCGGTTCCATGGCGGCGCTGCGCGAGAGCGACCATGTCATCACCGCCTACCGCGATCACGGCATCGCCCTGATCCTGGGCATGGACCCCAAAGCGCTGATGGCGGAGATGATGGGCAAGAAAACCGGCAGCAGCGGCGGCAAGGGCGGCAGCATGCACCTCGCCTCCAAAGAGCACAACTTCTGGGGCGGCTACGCCATCGTCGGCGGCCACCTGCCCCTGGCGGCCGGCATCGCCCTGGAAGCGCGCTACAACGGCAAAGACGATGTGACCATGACATATGTGGGCGACGGCGCCACCAACAATGGCTATTTTCACGAATCGCTGAACATGAGCGCCATCTGGGATCTGCCGGTCGTCTGGATCATCGAAAACAACGGTTATGGCATGGGCACCGAAGTCGAGCGCGCCAGCGGCCAGACCGAGCTGCACCGCAAAGCCGAGGCTTATGGCATCAAGAGCCTGGGCCGGGTCGACGCGCAGAACGCGGTCGAAGTCTATACGGTCGCCTCAAAGGCGGTGGAGTACGCGCGGCAGCAGGGACCGGTCCTCATTGAGCATGTGACTTATCGCTATCGCGGGCATGGCGTCTCCGACAAGCAGTACGACGCCCGCGATGACATGTCGGCCGAGCTGAAGGAGTGGATGGAGCTGCGCGAGCCCATCAAGATCCTGCGCGACTGCATCGAAAGCGAGCACGGCGACATGAGCCCGGTTCTGGCGGAGCACGAAGCCACTGCCCGGCGACTCGTCGCCGAAGCGGTGGAATTCGCCGAAGCCAGCCCCCTGCCCAGCGGCTACGACGACTTGCTGCGCAACACTTATGTCGGCTCCGAAAGCGTGTACAAGTCCGATTTCAGCGTCGGCGCCGGCATCGACTGACCTTGCCCAACTAATCGGCGCAGGGGCGGCTTTGTTAGTCGCCCGCACAGGAACGACAAGCGCGCAACCGCCAAAGGAAGCAACTGCCATGCCAGCTAGAAATGTCGCCATGCGGGAAGCCATCCGCCGGGCGCTGCGCGAAGAGATGCAGCGCGACGAGAGCGTCTTCGTAATGGGAGAGGAGGTCGCCTGGTGGCAAGGCACGCACCGCGTCACGCGCGGCTTCCTGGAAGAATTTGGCGAGCGGCGCGTGCGCGACACGCCCATCAGCGAGATGGCGATCGGCGGCATGGCGGTGGGCGCGGCACTGGCGGGCTTGCGGCCCGTCGCCGAGTTTATGACCATCAATTTCGCTTTCCTGGCGCTGGACGCGATCGCCAATCACGCGGCGAAAGTGCGCTATTTCTTCGACGGCATGATGACGGCGCCTCTGGTCTACCGGGCGGCCAGCGGCTGGGGCAACCAAGCCACCGCCTCGCATTCGCACGCGCCGGAGCCGATCTTCGCCCATTTCCCCGGGCTATTTGTCGGCTGCCCCTCCAATTCGCTGGACGCGTACGGCATGCTCAAGACCGCGATCCGCGATGACAACCCGGTCCTCTTCAGCGAGAGCATCGCCCTGTACCCCAAGCCCAGCCCCATGCCCGACGAGTTCGACGAAGATTATCTGCTGCCCATCGGCAAAGGCGATATCAAGCGCGAAGGCAAAGATGTGACCTTGGTCGCGTATTCTCGCGGCGTCGACTGGGCGCTGCAGGCGGCGCGGCTGCTGGAGCGCGACGGCGTCGAGGCCGAAGTGGTCGACCTGCGCTGGCTGCGGCCACTGGATATGGACCTGGTTTACAAGAGCTTCAAGAAGACCAACCGCTGCGTCATCGTCGAGGAGTCGCTGCCGCTGTACAGCTTTGGCAGCGAGATCGCGGCTCTCGTCCAGGAGAATATGTTCGATTACATGGACGCGCCGATCAAGCGGGTGGCGGCGGCCGACGTGCCCCTGCCCTACTCGAAAGAGATCGAGCTGCTGGCGCTGCCGGACGCGCAAAAGGTGGTGAACGCGGTCAAGGAGATTGTCTAAATGGCGCAGGAAATCAAGCTAACGATGGACGGCCTGCTCATCAACTGGCTGAAGGATGTGGGCGATAGCGTCCGCGCCAGCGACATCATCGCCGAATTCGAGGCGGACAAAGCGACAGTCGAAATTGAAGCGGGCAGCGACGGCGAACTGCTGGAGCTGCGCGTTGAGCCGGGCGACGAAGTGGTCGAAGGCTCGATCATCGCCGTGATTGGCGCGGCTGGCGAATCCGTTGACGCGCCCGCGCCAGCAGAATCCAGCCCGAGGCCGGCTGCTCCCGCCCCAAGCGCGACAGCGACCAATGGCGGGAGCATGACCGACGACGGCAGAGTCAAAGCCTCGCCCCTGGCCCGCAGAATCGCCGCCGACAAAGGCATCGATCTGCGCCGGGTAAGTGGCAGCGGCCCTGGCGGGCGCATCGTCAAAGCCGACCTGGAGAATATTTCGCTGCTGCCGCCAAGCCCGCCAGCGCCAGCGACGGCGGCCGGCCCCCAGCCAACCTGGGGCGCGCAGCCGCAGCAAGATGTCGAGATCATCCCGCTTTCGCGCATGCGCCGGGCAATCGCCGACGGGACGGTCCGCAGCATGAGCGGCACGCCGCACTTCTATGTCACCATCGAAGCCGATGTGGCGCCGCTGCTGGAGATGCGCAAAGAGATCAACGCGGCGCTGGCGGCCGACGGCTTAAAGGTGAGCGTGAACGACATGCTTATCAAGGCTCTCGCCTTGACCCTGCGCGAATTCCCGAACCTGAACACGCATTATTATGGCGATCGTTTCGTGCGGCACGAGCGCGTCAATATCGGCATCTCAGTCGCCCTGCCGGATAACGGGCTGGTCAATGTCGTTTGCCACGACGCCGACACGATCGCTTTCCGCGAGATGGCGCCGGCGAACAAGGCAATGTACGAACGGGCGCGTTCGGGCAAGATCAAGCCGGAAGACATCCGCGGCGCCACCTTCACCATCAGCAATCTAGGACCCTTCAACATCGTCGATTTCAGCGCCATCATCAGCGCGCCGGAAGCCGGCATCCTGGCGGTGTCATCGGCGCGACGCGTCCCGGTCGTGCTGGACGATGGCTCGCTCGGCGCGGGCACGCGCATGCACATGACGCTCAGCGTCGACCACCGCGTCAGCAACGGGGCGGAAGGCGCCGCCTTCATGAATCATTTGCGCGAACTGGTGGAGAATCCGCTGCGGCTGCTGGACTTGCGCGGGGTGTAGCGCCATCGGCAACCGCGCACCAGGTCAAGCGAAAAGTTCCATGCGCCGGTCCTCTGGCGCTCCGCGGCGACGCCGCCTGCTTGTCATCGCCTCGCTGCATCATGCCGAGGAGCTCGTGGCGGAGACCCGCGCGGCATCCGGGCAGGCGCCCCTTTTCCCGCGCAGCATGGAGCTCTATACTTGGGAGCGCGCTTTTCGCGGCGCCGGCTACGAGATCGAGGTCTTCTGGCGCAACTTGCCCGGCTATGGCAACCGCGACATCGGCCGGCTGCGCAACGACGCCTTCGACACCCGGTTGACGACGCGCAAGCTCGTCACCGGGCTCATGCAGCGCGTCCCGCCACGGCTCCAGCCCGATCTGCTGCGCCGCAATCAACTCTTGCTGGAGCAGGCCGACCGCTTTCAGCCGGACCTTGTCTGGCTCTCCGGCGGCAACCGCGAGATCCTCCCCGGCGCCCTGGAGCGCCTCAAGCGCGAGCATCGCTGCAAGATACTCTTCGTGCATGGCGACTCGCCGATCGTTTTCGCCAGCGCGAATGAACGGGCGGCCGCCCCGCTCTACGACTTGGTGCTGGTCAACGACCGCTATCATGGCGCGCAATGGCGGGAGCTGGGGGCGCCAAGAGTGGCTTGCCTGCCTTATGTGGCCGTCGACCCGGAATTTCACGCGCCGCAGCCAATGACGGACGCGCCGGGCGAGCATCTCTGCGATATCGGCTTCGTCGGCACGCTCGTCCCCGATCACCTGTATAGCGAGCGCGTCGCCGCTTTGGAGAGCCTGCGCGATTTCGACCTGGGCATCTGGAGCATTCACGACGCGCCGGCTTCGCTGCGGGCTCATGTGCGCGGTTACGCCCTGGGCGAAGCCATGCTGCGCGTCTTGTCGTCGGTCAAGATCTGCGTCAACACGCACGGCAACACGATGCGCTATGGGGTCAACCTGCGGCTCTTTGAATGCGCCGCGCTGGGCACATTCCAGATAGTCGACGACCGCCCAGGCGTCGCCGAGAATTTCACCGTCGGCGAGCACCTGGTCACTTTCAGCGACCACGCGGACCTGCGGGAGAAAGCGCGCTACTACCTGGCCCGAGACGAAGAGCGGGAGCGCATGGCGGTGGCGGCAAGGGCGCATGCGCTGGCGCGTCATCGCTACGACCAGCGGGTGGCGCGGGTCGAGGAATTGCTGGCTGGGCTGTAGCCCCTCGGTCAATGGGCGTAACGCGAGGCCGGGCATACAATCAAGGCAAATCCATCAAGCAGGCCGCGAGTCGAAGAGCAATTGCGCTGCCAAGGGACTGCGCGTCAAAAAACGGATTACAATTGCGGAGAGCGGTACGCATTGAGAGTCGCGCAAATCGCTTACAAGCGCAGCGGCTGAAGTCTTAAGCGAGCGCTCATTCATGCTTACTCCGCGAAATCGCCTCTATTCGCTCGAGGAAAACACCATGCCCGACATCCTGATCACCCGCAAGAACCACATCCTCCGCGTCCAGCTCAACCGCCCGGGCAAGAAGAACGCCCTCACCCCCGCCATGTACGATCAGCTCCGCGAGTCCATCGAGCGAGCCAATGGCGACCAATCAATCCGCGTCCTCTATCTCACCGGCAGCGGCGACAGCTTCTGCGCCGGCAACGACTTGAACACATTCTTGCAAGAGCCGGAGTCGCCAGCGGCAGCCCGCTTCATCCGGGCAATAGCGGCGGCGGACGCGCCCATCGTCGCGGCGGTCAACGGCGTGGCTGTCGGCGTCGGCCTCACCATGCTGCTGCATTGCGACCTGGTCTACGCGGCGACGCCCGCTAAATTCAACTTCGCCTTCATCAACCTGGGCTTGCTGCCAGAAGCGGCGTCGACTTATCTCTTGCCGCGGATGCTGGGTTACAGCCGGGCGGCGGAATTGCTGCTGCTGGGCGAGTCATTCAGCGCCGACCAAGCTCGCGAATGCGGCATCGTCACCCAGGTTGTCGCCCCGGACGAACTCCAGGCGCTTGCCTGGGCAAAGGCGGAGCAGTTGGCAGCCAAACCGCCGGAAGCGCTGCGGACGACGAAGCGGCTGCTGCGCCGGGGCGCTGCCAAAGCCGTCCAGGAAACCATGGCGCATGAGCTGGAGTTGATTGGCCAGCGCTTGGCCTCCGACGAAGTCCGCGGGATCATGCAGGCTTTTGTCGCGCGGCCGAAACGATAATCGACGCCCGGGCGCGGATCGCGCGTCTTTCGTGATGGAAAGGGAAGCATGGCTGGACTGAGCAAGACAGTCGCCGCCAGCTTTCTCGGCAGCTTGATCGGCCTCGGCGCCGCCAGCCTGCTGGGAAGCGGGCTGCCAGAGGGAGCGCTCCTCGGCGCTTGCATTGGCTTGCTCTTCGCCATTCGCATGCGCGCCCATGCCGGCCCGGGCGAGCCAGTGACGGACAGCCTCCCCGACGACAGCTAGCTCAGGCTCGCAGGCGGAAAGCCCCCAACACGACCGTGTCGTCTTGCGCGCCATCCACGCTCGACAGCACATCATAACGAATGGCTTGCGGCAGAGCGTACCAGCCGGTCAGCACGCGGTATTCGCCCGGTTCCAGCGCGCCGGCGTCCAGGTCTACGGTCTCGGTCAATTCACTGCCCGCGGCGATGGCGCCAAAGGAGTTGTCCGGCGGCTGCTGCGCCACCGGTTGCCCGCGCTCGTCCAGCACATGCACAAAGCGCACATCCCGGGCGCTGCGGTCGGCTTCAAAGCGCCACCAAAGCCGAATCTGGAGGAGGTCGCCTTCGGGCTGGCTTGGCAGCAGGAAGCCGGCGAGCACGATGCCGTCGGCAATCCTGATCGGATCATAGATCGCGCCATCGGAGAGCGAGCGTACGCGGACCTCAGCCACGGCGACCGTCTGGCAGACAAGCAGAGCGGCGTCGCGCTGCTGCGGGCATGGCGGGTCCTGCTCAATGCGAAAAGTATGATAGCCGCGCCGGGCGATCGGCAGCGGGATCGATATCGGGATCTTGCCCTGCACGACCAGGGTCTCCAGCGGCGTGTCGTTCAGCCACAGATGCGCGCGGCGATCGACCGCCTCCAGGGTCGCGTCCAGCGCCAGCCAGCCGGGCTGCGCCTTATAAATGTAAGTGGCGTGCGACTCCGCTTCGGTGGCGGTGGAGTAGACGACGGCCGGAAGCCCGCGCGAAATCGGCGTCTCATACACGAGGAAGCGCTGGTCTTCATAGAATGGCGCGCCCAAGGCTTGCCGCGCTCGCCCCTGCAGTAGGTCCAGCTGCCCCATTTCGGCCGCCCGCGCTTTGTTGATGATGACGAGATCGGCGCTCGCCTCCGCCAGCAGCGACGGGGAGAAGGTCGAGAGCAGCGCCAGGCGCGCCCGATCGACGCTGGTGGCGCGCGCGTCGTGCCCGGCGATAAGCGGTTTCTCGTGCGCGGTCTGCAGGTACATGGCTTCTTTCGCCGCCAGCAAGTGATCATAGGGCGCGTTGTAGACAGCGCGGATGTCTCGCCGTCGGCTGAGGCTGCGGATCTCTCGCGGCAAATCGGCTGGCAGGCTGGGGAAAGTGGCGAACAGCTTGTAGTCTTCGACGATGATGAATGCCAGCAAGCCAACGATGATCAAGCGAGTCAGGCGCCGGCGCCGCCGGATGACAGGCGAGCCCCAAAAGACCGTCATGCCATAGCCCGCTGCCATGGCGAACATAGCCGCGAAAAGAAACATGAAGCGCCCCGGCGTGCGCGCCAACTCGAACACGGGCAGGTTGATGAAAAGCGCGTAGGGCAGCGGCAAGACAGCCTCGTAACCGGCGATATTGGCGGTCAGCGCCTGGTCGTAAATTTTCAGCACCGGTCCCAGCGCCAGCAGCCAAGCCAGGCAAGCCGTCAGCAGCCACCAGCGCGCCGCCCGGCGATACAGCGCGCCCATGAAAGCCAGCGAGAATCCGATCAGGCCGACATAACTCGCGCCCTCGCCCAGGTTCGTGCCCAGTACATCGGGCGCGTGAGTCGCGATATCGCGCCAGAAGGGATTGGCGAAGGAGGGCGTAACCAGGCCCAGCAAGTCGATGCTGTAGCGCAGATACCCGCCCGCGCCGCGCAATTCCGCATTGGCGAGGACATCGGGGATGACGGGCGAAAGAAAGAGCAGCAGCAGCGCGCAGCCAGCAATCGCGACCGCCAGCGCGCGCCCGGCGCCCACCTGATCGCGGCGATACAAGCGCGCCAGAAAGAACATCAAGCAGAGCGGACCCAGGGCGTAAATGAGCTGCAGCGAATTGCCCAGAGCCGCCAGCGCGAAGCACAGCGCCGCCGCGACGAAACGCCGCTTGCCCCCCTTATCCGCATATTCAAAGAGCGCGAAGATGAAGAGCGGCAAGCTCCATTGCGCCACCAGGCCCGCGTGCCCTTCGAAGAGATGCGCCTGCATGATCGGGAAAACCATGAAAACGAGGCCCGCGACGAAGGCGGCCGCGTGCCCGCTCGCTGGCAGGCGTCGGCGAGCCAAGGCGAACATGGCGCAGCCATTTAGTGCGAAGCTCAGCAGCAAAGCCAAGTTGTAGGCCGAGGCCAAGGGAAGGACCAAGGCGAAGAGCCACATTGGGAAATACTGCAAGGGATGGGCCCAAAGCTGAACGGCCGGAAAACCTTCGGGATAGCCGAGCAGCGTATGCTGGAAGACATCTTCGCCACGAACCAGGGCGGTGCGATACCACCAGACATGTCGCGCCATCTCGTACGCGTCGCCTGTGTCGCCGCCCAGGAAGCGCGAATCCATCTCCTGCTGAATCGGGCTCGTCAGGTACAGCGCCACCAAGGCGTAAGCCAGGACGGCAAGCCAGAATTGACGCGGCGCGCGCCTCAACACGACGACCAGTCTCCGCCGCCATGCATGGCTGGCCAGCGCCTGTTGGGACGAGTCCGGTCGATCATGGCGCCTTAACCGGCGCGTTCCGCCGAGAGCAGCAAGCGGGAATGGCTGGCGCGGTACAGGCGGTAGCGCGCTTCGTGCTCAAAGGCGCGAAAGACTTCTTTGGTCACCGCCAGCTCGACGCCGCTGACGCGCAAGATGAAATTGTCGCCCGTCCGGCCCCGGCGCAGCACCCGCTCCAGCCGCCCCGCGAGCGCATCGACCCGGTCGGCGCGCATATCGCCGCCAAGCCGCATCCAGGCCCGCCCGCCCAAGCCGACGACGACCGCGTTCAGCAGCACCAGCAGCGAGCCGATTGCGAAAAGAATCGGTCGCTCCGAGAGCTGACCCAGGAAAAGCAAGACGGTGGCGCAGAAGACCAAGACCACAAAGACCAAGGACGCGACCCCGGCCTCGCGCCGGCGAATCCCCCGCAAGCGCTCCAGCTGGCTTCGGCTGAGCTGGCCGCGGCGATTCGCTTCCAGGTCTTCCGGCGAGAACAGCAGCGCATTCATCAGCGCCTCGGCCTCATCGCTCATGAGCCCTCTTCCAGGGCGCCGCCGACGCTTGGACGCCTTTCAGCCTGCGTCGGACCGTCATCGACCTCGCGCGAGGCCGGCGTGGATTCGATGTAGAGCGACTGGCTGGGAAATGCGAACTCGATGCCCAGCCGCTCGACGATCTCCATGATTTCGAGGTAAATCGATTCCTTGAGCGCGGTGAACTTGCGCCAATCCGCCTGCAGCGCCTGGCAGACGACCAGGACATCCAGCGAGCTGGCGCTGAAATCGACAAAATGCGCGATCACGGACTCGGGGTCGATCTCCTCCGTATCCCGCAGCAAGGCGCGGATTTCGCTGACGACTTCGCGCAGCTGCCCCGAGGTCGTGCCGTAGGTGAAGGTCAAGGTAAAGCTGAGGCGGCGCTTTTCCATGCGCGACCAATTCAAGACGATTGCATTGGTGAGCAGGTTGTTGGGCACGGTCACCAGCGCCTGATCCAGCTGCCGCACCCGCGTGGAGCGCAGGCCGACGCGCTCGACGATGCCGGTCACGGCGGGCGCCTTGATGTAGTCGCCGACTTTGAATGGATCGTCGGAGACGATGGCGGCGAAGCCAAATATGTTGCCGACCGTGTCTTGCGAGGCGAGCGATATGCCGATGCCGACTACGCCCAGCGAGGCGATCAGCGCGGCGACATCGAAGTTTAGCTCTTGCAAGACGAAGATCGCGCCCAGGGCGATGATGAGATAGCGGACGACCGTGTTGAGGAAGGGCAGCAGACGCTCCGGGATGGTCATGCCGGTGATTTGCTGGAAAGCGGCGGGCCGCAGCGACACGACGCCGAAGACTTTGATGATCGCGTAGAAGACCGCGCCAATCACCAGCGTGCGCCCGAAGGTCTCGGCGATTTGCTGGATTTCCGCGCCAAAATTGAAGAGGTTCACCGTGAAGATCAGGGCGAAACCGGCGACGGCGACGCGCAAGGGCGAGACGATTTCGTCCAGCAGCAGGTCGTCGAGCTGACTCTGGCTGCGGCGCGCCAGGACTCGCAGGGGGCGCAGCAGGATGGCGGTCAGCAGCCAGCGCAGCAGCAGAATGAGCAGGGCGGCGATGGCGACCATCACCAGGTTGAGGGCGATGTCTTGCAGCGGCTCTGGCAACTGGCCCAGGAAAGGCAGCAATTCACGCAAGTTCATGGGCGGCGCGCGTCCTCCCGCCGGTCATGCGGCGATACTGCGCTTCATTCTACGCGGGGATGGCGGAATTGCAAACCAGGCGCCGCGCACCCTAGAGCTGGAAGCCGCTGCGATAATCGACGACTTTGCGCTCGTAATCGTCCACATAGCCGAGCAGCCGGCGTTCGAGATCGTCCCATTCGTCGCTGAGGAAGAGGCGGCGCAAGGTATCGGCGCTTTCAGTTACAAACTCAATTTTGCGCGCGGGATATTCGCCATAAGCCACATGCCAGACCATGTGCATATAGACGCCCAGCTTCTGTATCGCCGGCACGAAGCTGCTAAGCATGTAGCGATAGTATTGGTCTTGCCTATCGGTTTTGATATTATAGAGTAGTATCAGTTTGTATCTGGGTCTGATGTGCTGAAATGATGCCATAGTCGCGGGATCGTCGTCAGATTTTGGACGGGCATTACTCTATCACACAATCCTCCAAAGTGGTACGGCTCTTGTCGCCTTAGCCGCAAGCCGCCGGCACGGCTTTGCAGCGTCCGTCGGGCGATGCCGCCAATGCAGGAGCGCTATCCATGCAAGAATTGCAGCGGGCAATAGTGGAGTTGCGTCAGCGCGCGCTGGCCTCCGCGGACCCGCGCCGCCTCGGCGAATTCGAGCGGGAAGCCCGCGATCTGCTGACCGAGGCGAAGAACACGCCGCTGGAAGGCATGGCGCAGGAGCTCTTCGCGGAAATCGCCAGCCGCCAGAGCGCCGGCGACCGCCCCAACACGGCTGCCCTGCGCGGGCTGGCCAGGCGCGCGCGCATCCGCATTGAGATCGCCGGCGACGAAGACGACATCGACGAAGCCATCGACATCCTGGCCGACGCCCTGCGCATCGACAGCAGCAACAGCGATGTCATCAGCCTGCTGGAGCAAGCCGGCGCCCACAGCGCGCAAGCCCGGCAGCGCGTCCAGGAATTGTTCGCCCGCCACAACATCGCCAGCGCGCCCGCCCCAAGCGCCAGCCCGCCGCCAGACGCCAGCCGCTCCGCCCAGACGCCGAGCCAGCCACCAAGCGGCGCCCCTGATCTCGCCGAGCCGCATCGAGCCGGCCCGCCCCCAGGCGCCGCCGAAGAGCGCCCGACGCCGGCGGCGTCGCTCGACGAATTGCTGACCGGCTTGAGCGACAGCTATTACTCCGGCGATTACCAGCAGACCATCGACTACGCCAACCGCATCCTGGCGCTGCAAGCCAACAACCCCACCGCCCTGGAATACCGCGAGAAATCCGAAGACAACCTCGTCCGCGGCATCGTGCCCGATCATCGCATTCCCTTCGAGGCGCGGGTCGCCTACAACCGCGCCAATTCGCTGGTCCGCGCTGGCAACTATGAGCAGGCATCCGGCTTGTACCGCGAGGCCAGGGAGCTGGCGGAGCGCGACGGCATCCTCAGCTGGAAAGATGTCGAGCAGGCGCTGCTGGACATACAGGATCTGGCTTTGGCTCGCGAGTTGCTGACCGACGGCGACCGGCTGATGGCGAACGACAGCTGGTCGGAGGCGCTGCGCAAATACGAAGGGGCGCTGCGAGTCGTGCCGAATGACCCGCAGGCAGAGGAGCGGCTCGAGCAGATCCGCCGCATCCAGCGCGATTACGACCAGATCGCGATGCACATGAACACCATCGGCGGCACGCTGGAAGAGCAAGTGGCGCAGATGGCGAATATCCGCGGGCTGCTTTCACAGACGCGGCAGATGCTGCCAAACAGCCAGCGCCTGGCGCAATTGCAGGGCGAAGTCGATAACAAGCTCGCCAGCATCCGCAGCCAGGTCAGCGACCAGGCTCAGCTTTCCTTGAGCCACGCCAACAACTCCACCACCCTGGACGAGCGCCTGCTCTTGCTGAACGCCGCCGTCAAGCTCATGGAGCTCGGCCTGGAGCTGGATCCAACCGACAGCGCCTTTTCCGAGATGTTGATGCGCTCGCGCAACTTGCAGGCGGATGTTTCACGCGCGCAAGGGGTGATCCGCCGGGCGCAGGCTCTCGTCTCGCAGAATTTCGACGCGGAGCTGGCGCAGGCGCGGCAGATGCTGGCGGAGATGGTAGGCGACTTCGCCCAGGACGAGCGCTTCCGCAGCACGGTGAACGACTTGTTTTCGCGCTACCTGGAGCGGGCGGAAGAAGCCCTGCAAGAAGGGCGCAACCGCGAAGCGCGGACCTGGCTGGAGGCGATGCGCGACGACCCCTTCCGCATCCTGGGCCGCCGCGCCGATGTCTCGCGGGTTGAGGGCCTAATCCGCCGCCGCCGCAATCGCGGACGCATGGTCATCGTCATGATCGTCATCATCATCGGCCTGGTCGGCAGCGCCGCCGCCGCCATGAACCGCGACTCCATCGAGGCCATCCTCTTTCCGACGCCGACGGCGACTCCCACGCCCACCAATACGCCGACCATCACGCCGACGCCCACTTTCACCTTCACGCCTTCCAACACGCCCACAGCCACCGACACGCCGACGCACACCGCGACGGCGACGCACACGCACACGCCCACTTTCACCTTCACGCCCTCAAATACGCCCACCGACACCAGCACGCCAACTCACACCGCGACGCCCTCCAACACGCCGACGCGCACCAGCACGCCGACCATCACGCCGACGCCTGTCGAGCTCTGCCAGGTAGTCGTCGTGAACACGCAGTCAATCCGCGTCCGCGCCAAGCCAACCACGGACTCGGCTGTGGTGGGCTCGCTGCCAACCGGGACCATCGCCCCGGTGCTGCGGCAGCAACGCCAGGAGCGCAACCCGACTGGTCCTGTCTGGTATTTCGTCAGGTGGAAAAAGCACGATGCAAAGGTCGAGGGCTGGATTCGCTGGGACACGGTCCATGTCAACAGCGAAGAGCCCTGCCCCGCCGTGCCTTGAGCCTTGCCCCGAATGTGGCCGCTTGCGGCCTGGCGCGCTTGAGCGCTACCAAGAAGTGTAGCCGCCGTCGACGACCAGGTTCGTGCCTGTCGTGAAGCTGGCGCCGGGCGAAGCCAAGTAGTAGATGGCGTTGGCGATCTCTTCGGGCTTGCCGACCCGGCCCTGAGGCGTCATCGCCAGCCAGGTGGGCAGCCAATCCGGATTGGCCATGCCTTCGGCGGTCATGTCCGTGCCGATGTAGCCCGGCGACACGCAATTGACGCGAACGCCACGGCTGGCCCACTCGCCCGCCAGCGACTTGGTGAGCAAAATGACGCCGGCTTTCGCCGCGTTGTAATGCGCCTGGGGCTGGGGCCAGTTGGAGATCATGCCAGACATCGACGCCAGGTTCACGATGGCGCCGCTGCCGCGCTCCAGCATGTGCCGCCCAAGCGCGCGACAGCACCAGAAGACCCCGTTGAGATTGACCGCCATCATGTTCAGCCAGTCTTCATCGCTGCATTCTTCAGCCGGCACGCCCTGGGCGATGCCCGCGTTGCACACGAGGATGTCGATATTCGGGAATGCCTCCAGCGCCGTCGCCGTCATCCGCTCGACGCTCGCGGAATCGCGCACGTCCACTTCGATGAACATCGACTTGCGCCCCATGCCTTCGATCTCGGCAGCCGCGTTCCGGCCATTTTCGGCGATGTACTCGGCGATGATGACATTCGCGCCAGCAGCCGCCAGCCGACGCGCCGTGGCCAAGCCGATGCCTCGCCCCGCGCCGGTGATCAGCGCCGTCTGCCCCGTGAGATCAAAGTCGGAGTCGTTCATGCTCATCCTCGTCCAGTGAAAGCTCTGAATCAACAAGCGCGACAATACCACAGCCGCCGCGCCGTCGACAAGATTGAGGCGGGCCGCCGTCCTTTTTCAGCACCCGCCAATAACTGCGAGACCTGTAGGGGAGACTTGTCAAGTCGCCCGATGATTATGCCGATATCCTCGCCCCAAAGCGGGCGATAAGGTTTATCGCCCCTACAGTACGCGTCGATAACAGCGAGACCTGTAAACCGTCGGCCTGCAAAGCCGCCGCCCACGCAAAATACCTTGCAGATCGCCGTGGGCCGAACGACGACTGAATGGCGATGATTCTGCTATTGTCTCCCCTCCCTGAGGCTTCGGCGCGCGTAGACACAGCGCTTCGGGAGGGGGCCGGGCGTGGGGTTGATGGAAGGCAATAAACAAGACGGACGACTTACAAACTCGCCCCTGCAAAGTACCGAAACAAAGTCCGCGCCTCAGCCGCCGATGTGGTACATCTCAATCTTCTGCCGGCGGTCGCGCGCGTCCGGCGTCAAGGACGAGCGAATCTCCGAATAGCGGTCGATGCGGTCGCCCCAGGTCGCGCGGATGATGCCCTCCAGCTCGGCGTCCGTCGCGCCAGCCCGCATGGGATCGCGCAGGCTCGCGCCTTCAATGGCGAAGAGGCAGGTGAAAATCCGACCTTCTGGCGAAAGGCGCATCCGCGTGCAAGCGCCGCAGAATGGCTGCGTCACCGAACTGATGATGCCGAGCTCGCCGCCGCCGTCGACATAACGATACCGCCGCGCCACCTCGCCAAAGTAGTTGCCGGGCACGGGCTCCAGCGGCATTTCCTCATTTACTCGCTCGACGATTTCGGCGGCCGGGACGACCTCGTCCATGCGCCAGCCATTCATGTTGCCGACATCCATGTATTCGATGAAACGCAGGATGTGGCCGCGGTCCTTGAAGAAGCGCGCCAGGTCCACCAAAGTATGATCATTGAGGCCGCGCTGGACGACCGCGTTGATCTTCAAGGGCGCGTAGCCGGCCGCCTCGGCCGCGTCGATGCCCGCCAGCACTCTGTCCACGCCGGAGCGCCCGCCATTCATCCGGCGGAAGATGGCGTCGTCCAGGGTGTCCAGGCTGATGGTCAGCCGCCGCAAACCCGCCGCCTTGAGCGCGTCGATCTTCTGTGGCAGCAGGTAGGCGTTGCTGGTCATTGCCAGGTCATCGACGCCGTCGATCGCGTCCAGCAGAGCCACCAGACGCTCGATATCCGCCCGCAGCAGGGGCTCCCCGCCGGTCAAACGCAGCTTCACCGCGCCCAGGCGGACGATGATCCCGGTCAGCCGCCCGATCTCCTCAAAACTCAGCAGCTGCGGCTGTGGCAAATACCGGTAGCGCTCGTTGAAGATCTCGGCGGGCATGCAATAGGGACAGCGAAAGTTGCAGCGGTCCGTCACCGAGATGCGCAAGTCGCGCAGGGGGCGCTTGAATTGATCCTGTAGCTGCATCGCCTGTGATCCCCGCCCGTGTGGGCTGTCTGGCGCGTATTCAAAGTATACCCGATCTGCCTTAGAATTGAATATGCGCGACGATCAACGGGGACGACAACCATGGCGGTGATACGCTGCAACGCTTGTGGCGCGGCTGGCGGGGCGCTGGATTGGCGCTGCCGGCGCTGTGGCGGCTCGCTGGACCTGGCGGGCTTGCCGCGCTTCGCCGCCGAGCGCATCGTCCGGGACGATTTCTCGCTCTGGCGCTACCGTGATATGCTGCCGGTGGAGCGGCGCTTCAGCCTCGGCGAGGGCATGACGCCCTTGGTCCCGCTTGAGCTCGACGCCGGGCGCTTTCAGGCCAAGCTGGAATACTTGAATCCCAGCGGCTCCTTCAAGGATCGCGGCGTCAGCGTGATGCTCAACGCTCTGGCGGCGGCGGGCGTGAAGCGGGTCATCGACAATTCGTCGGGCAACGCGGGCGCGTCGCTGGCGGCTTTTGCCGGGCGAGCGGGCATGGAGGCGACTGTCTTCGTGCCGGCCGCGAGCGCGCTGGAGAGCAAGAAAGGCCTCATCCGCGCATTTGGCGGCGCCGTCGTCGAATCCCGCGATTACCCCGGCGAAATCTACGAAGCAGCCAAAGCGACGACCTACGCCAGCCACGCCTGGAGCCCCTGGTTCGCGCTCGGGCAGATGACCGCCGCCTGGGAGACCTGGGAGCAGCTTGGAAGGCGAGCGCCCGACGCGGTGGCGACGCCAGTCGGGCATGGCGGGCTCTTCCTCGGCTTTTTTCGCGGCTTCCTGGCGCTGCGCGACGCCGGCTTGATCGACAGACTCCCGCGCATGATCGCCCTGCAGTCGGCCGGGGTCGACCCGATCGCGCGCGGCTGGGAAGCAAAAGCGGACTCGCCGCCCGCAATCGAGCCCGGCCCCAGCGTCGCCGACGGCATCTTGGTCGCCGAGCCGGCCCGAGGACCGCAAATCCTCAAGGCGCTCTACGAAAGCGACGGATTTGCCTTGCCCGTGGCGGACGAAGCGATCCTGGACGGGCAGCGGCGCCTGGCGAGAATGGGGCTGCTGGTCGAGCCGACGAGCGCCGCCCCGGTGGCTGCTTTGCCGGCGATTCGCGCCCGGCTTGGCGAAGAGGCTCAGCTGGTCATCGCCCTGACTGGGGCGGGCTTGAAAACGCTCCAGGCGGCGCAATCGGGATCGGGCGAATCGGCGGCTGGCGGATAGCGCCTCGTCAGCGCGAAAGCGAAACTGGCGTATAATGTTGTGGCGCTTGGACAAGCAGTGAAAATGGGGGCTTGGCACGGATGTCGACGGATCTCTTCCGGCAGATGCTGGAGGCGCAGCGTCTCTCCCAAGTGGATTTGCTGCGGCGGCGCGGCGTCGTCGGCGTGGCGATCGGCTTCCGCAATTACAAGGAAGAGCTCACCGACCAGCTGGCGGTGGCGGTGCTGGTCGAGCAGAAGAAGCCGGTCGAGGCATTGAGCGCGGAGGATCTGGTGCCGCCGGATCTGCAGGGCGCGCGCACCGATGTCATCGAAGTCGGACGGCTGGAGGCGCTGGTCAACCCTCGCGACCGGTTCCGCCCGAATATCCCGGCGGGAGTCAGCGTCGGGCACTTCAAAGTCACGGCGGGCAGCCTCGGCGCTGTCGTCTACGACAAAGACTCCGGCGAGCCGCTGATTCTGAGCAACAACCATGTCTTGGCGAACAGCAACGAAGGCGAAATCGGCGACGTCATCCTGCAGCCCGGTCCCACCGACCATGGCGCCCGCCCGGACGATGTCGTCGCCAAGCTACACCGCTACGAGATGCTGCGCTTTTACAGCGAGCTGGGTGGCGGACCGTCGCCGCCGACGACCACGCCGCCCTTATTCCCGCCGGGAGGCTGCGACATCGTCGAGCTCGTCGCCTCGGTCGGCAACATCCTGGGCAAGATCAGCGGCTCTTCCAAGCGGCTGACCAGCGTGCCCGCGCCCAAAGCGCAAAGCGATTCGACCCTCATCTACCCCAATCGCCTCGACGCGGCCTTGGCGCGGCCCAACAACCCCATGCTGTTCCAGGGCGGCATCGTCGGCATCGGCCGCCCGAACGGCACGCGTCTGCCGCAGCTGGGCATGGAGATCCGCAAGCATGGACGCACCACCGGCTACACCGAAGGCACGGTGACCCTGCTCAACGCGACAGTCGATGTCTCGTACAGCGAAGACTTGCAGGCCCGCTTCGTCAGCCAGGTCATCGCGACGCCCATGAGCCAAGGTGGCGACTCCGGCGCCCTGATCATGGAGCGGGACAGCTTGAAAGCGGTCGGCTTGCTCTTTGCCGGCTCGCGGCGGGCAACCATCTTCACGCCAATGGACACGGTCCTTGAGGTGATGGAAATCACGCTCTGAAGCGGCGCGTTCAGGCCTTGATGTCGTCGATCGCTTGATAAACCAGGTTGGGGAAAATCGACCGCGGTCGGTGCGGCTCCGCGGGCCACATCTGCGTCAAAAGCAGGGTGATGAGTTCTTCTTGCGGGTCGATGACGAAATGGGTGCTGGCGGCGCCAGCCCAGCCATATTCGCCGACCGAGCTGTAGCCATTCGCCCGTCCGGGATCCAGCATGACGCGGAAGCCCAGGCCGAAGCCGTAGCCATAGCGCTCCACGCCGATGCGCAAGGGCAGCATGCTCGGCGGAATGGCATTGGCTGTCATGCGCCGGATGGTCATGGGGCTCGTGACGCGGGCCCCGCCCAGCTCGCCGCCCTTCAGCAGCATCTGGGCGAAGCGCAGATAATCGGCCGCGGTCGAGACCAGGCCGCCCCCGCCCGAAGGACAGACAGTCGGCAGGCGCACATCGCCATTGGGGACGAGCGCCTCGTCAAAGCGAATCGGTCCATAGTGCGCCGGCGAATGATAAATAGCAGCCAGGCGATGCGCTTTCTCCGGCGGGACGAAGAAGTCGGTGTCGTCCATGCCCAGGGGCGTGAAGATGCGCTCGCGCAGAAAATCCGCCAGCGGCATATCGGCGATGACTTCCACCAAATGCCCCAGCACATCGACGGCGACGCTGTACTGCCAGTTTGACCCGGGCTGGAATTTCAGCGGCAGCGCGGCGAACTGCGCGATCATGTCCGCCAGCGGCAGGTCGCGGCGGAAGAAGCCGTGCTCCTCCGACGCCGTCCGATACTGCTGGTCGACCGGATGCCAGGCATCCGCGCCGTAGGTCAAACCCGACGTGTGCGTCAGCAGGTGAAAGATCGCCATGGGCGGGTCCTGCTCGATACAAACGAGCTTGCCATCGCTGACATGGCTGAAAACTTTGGCATCCCCGAAGGCGGGCAGAAAGCGCGACACGGGGTCGAACAGCTGGCAGCGGCCTTCGTCGTGCAGCAGCATCAGCGCCAGGCTGACGATCGGCTTGGTCATGCTGTAGATGCGGAAGATGGCGTCGGCTTGCATCGGGCGGCCCGCTTCGATGTCCATCTTGCCGAAGAGGCCATGATAGACGACCTGGCCGCGCCGCTGCGCCAGGGCGATGACGCCAGGCAACCGGTCGCCGGCGACCTCGCTCGCCAGGTAATCATCAATCTTCGCCAATGCCGCGCTGGACATGCCGGCCTGTTCCGCCTCTTGGACATTCATGGCTGGGCTGCTCCTGACGCGAGAGGCCTCAAAACGAAGGCGGGCGACATGGCATGCCGCCCACTCATGTTCCAAATTTGTCGGTGCTACGCGGCGGGGCTGTCCGGGCGAGTCGGCGACTCGCCCTTGATGCCGCCCCGTTTCGTCGCGGTCGATCTAACCGCCGGTAGCGATGCTCACATCCGGCGCTGAGAAGTCCGGACCCAGGTCGCTGAAGTCATCCAGGCTGAAGATGAAGGGCGAATCCGCCGGCAGCAGCGCGAAGCTCACATTGTCGGACAGGTTGGCGACATACAGATACTGGATCAGGTTGGGGTTGGCGGCGATCTGGTCGCTGATGACGCGCAGCGCTTCCGCTTCCGCCTGGGCCTCGATCAAGCGCGCGTTGGCGCGACCGCGAGCTTCCTGCTCCAGGGCGTCGGCGCGGCCGCCGGCTTCCGTCTGGACGCGTTCGGCCTCGGTCTTGGCGCGCAGCAGCTTCTGCTCTTCAATCTGCTTCTCTTCGATGGATTGGGCGAAGGAAGTGTTGAACTCGATCTGGCGCACCAGCAGCGAGGTCAGGGTCAAGCCCTGCTCTTTCATGCGCGCGCCGACGGCGGCGGCAATCTGGATGCCGAGCTCTTCGCGGCTCTGGCCATAAATCGCTTCCGCTTCAAAGAGCGACACCACATCGCGGGAGACGGCGCGGACCGTCGGGCGGATGAAGTCGGATTCGTAGCGGCTCTGCCAATTGAGGTGAATCTGGTTGACATCCTGGCGCTCGATGCGATATAGCACCGTGATGTCCAGCTTGACCTCTTGCCCGTCCTTGGTCAGCGCTTCGACGGCGTCGTTGCCCTGCACGCGGCCTTCGCTGCTGATGCCGGACATGGTGTATTCGCGCTGGTCAGTCGGGTAGATGATGTATTCCTGCAAGCCGGGGATGATGATGGAAGTGCCTGGCGCCCGCGCGGGATCTTCCAGCTCGCCCGTCAGCACATTGACGATGACGGCCGCCCGCGCCGGCTGCACGATCAAAATGCCGGAGCTGACGACGAAGAGCACGATGCCCGCCACGAAGCCGATAATCGCCAGCAAGACGCCCCCACGCGACGACCTTCCCTGCGACGCCAGCGTAAATGCGAAGGCGACGCCGAGGATGCCCACGCCAAAGGCGAGAATCGCGACCACACTCAAAAGCCCACCAAAGTTCATGACTGCTCCTTCATAGCTGCCTGTGTTCTGCGCCTCGATTATAGCACAGCAATCGCCGCCAGCTTACCACCCAAATTCTGGGGGTCTGGGCGCTGTGAAACGCGCTCAGCCGCCTTCCCAGCCTGGACCGCGGACGACGCGCCCGGGCATGCTCCCGCTGTGCGCGCCGTCATGCAAAACCTGCTCGCCATTGACGAAGACATGGACCATGCCCTCGCTGTATTGATGCGGGTCGCCGGGCACGGAGTAATCCTGAACGCGCGCGGGATCGAAGACGGCGATATCGGCGAAACCGCCTTTCCGCAGGTAGCCGCGATCGCGGAGCTTGAGATTGTCGGCGGCAAAACCGGAGAGCCGGCGGACGGCCTCCTGAAGCGTGAGCAAGCCTTCGTCGCGGACATACTTGCCGATGACGCGGGCGAAACTGCCATAAGCGCGGGGATGCGGATGATAGCTGAGGAAGACGCCTTCGGTGGCGATCGAACCGGCGTCGGAGCAGAAGCTGACCCAGGGCAGCTGGACTTGCTGCCGCAGATTGGCCTCGTCCATGCTGAAATAGAGCGAGAAGATGCGGCTGTTGTCTTCGATGAGCAGGTCGATGGCGGCGTCGGCGGGCGTCGTGCCACGCTCGTCAGCCACCTCGCGCAGCCGCTTGCCTTGATGTTTGCGCAATTCCGGCTTGGCGAAACCGGCGAGCATGATGCCGTCCGCGCCATTTTCTTCGAAGAGATTCTCCCAACGCGCCGTCGGCTGCCGCATGTCCGCTTTGATTTTCTCGCGCAGCTCCGGGTCTTTCAGCCGCTTGATCATCGCCGCGAAGCCGCCATCGTGCGCCCAGGCGGGAATGCAGGAAGCCAGCCCGGTGCCGCTGTAGGGATAGGTGTACATGTCGGCCGTGAGGGGCAGGCCAGCCGCGCGTTCCGCCTTGATGCGGGCGATGACCTCGTCCATCTTGTGCCAGTGCGCCGGCCCAGCCGCCTTCAAATGGTAGATTTCGCCGGTCACGCCGGTCGCGCGCATGATTTGAATCAACTCGTCCAGGGCTTCGTGAAATTGGGCGCCTTCACTGCGCAAGTGGGTGATGTACATGCCGTCATGCTCGGCCACCACGCTGCAAAGCGCAATCAGTTCGTCAGCCGACTGGTAGGTGGCCGGCGGGTAAATCAGCGCGGCCGACATGCCCATCGCCCCCTCGCGCATCGCTTCATACAGCAGCCGCTTCATATCCGCCAGTTCCGCCTCAGTGACAGGTCGATCGTCGTAGCCAGCCGCGTGAATCCGCAGCGTCGCCGAACCGACGAAGCTCGCCACATTGGTCGCCACGCCCTTGCGCTCCAGAAATTCGAGGTATTCGCCCAGGGTCGTCCATTCGATGTCGTATTCGATGTCGGCGGTCGAGAGGATGGTGTCGCGGGTCCGTTTCATCTCGTCGTTGAGGGGGCCCATTGAAGTGCCCTCGCCCATGACTTCGAGGGTGACGCCCTGCTTGATGTCGCTCATGGAGCGCCCGTCTTCGATGAGCGACTCGGTCGCCCAGCTGAGCATGTTGATGAAGCCGGGGGCGACTGCAAGGCCGTCCAGGTCGATGACGCGGCTGGCGGATTCGTGGCGCAGGTCGCCGATGGCTGCGATGCGGTCGCCCTGGATGAGGATGTCGGCTGTGACGGGTGGCGCTCCGCTGCCGTCGTAGATTGTGCCGTTGCGGAGGAGGGTTGAGGTCATGTCTGGTCTCATTTCACGCCTTCGCCCATTTCAACCCCACCCCCCGGCCCCCTCCCCGAAGCATCAGGGAGGGGGAGCGCAATCGCGGAGTCGACAGCTCATTTAGCAGTTCGCGCGACTTGCGGATTCTGCAATCGCGGAGCACATTGCGGGACCTGTTTCCTCGGCACTGAGACTGCCCCGCGACCACCGCATAAACGCATTTCGTCCGATCGGAAGACTAGAGAACGAATCCGCAATGCTGGTGGACGCGCTAGAGCCTCTTGGTCGCGTCAACTGACTCTCTCTGTGCCCTCTGTGTCTCTGTGGTCAAGCCTACCCCAGACTCTCGCTCAGTATCCGCCCAAGTTCCCGCCGGACGAGGCCAGGCCTTTCATCCCGCAGCAGCGGCAGACGCGCGCGCGTCCGATGCAGCTGGTTCAGATCAATCTCCTGCGTGATCAGCGCTTCGTCGAAATACAGCCCATGCGTCATGAACTCGCCGTCGGGGTCGACCACGGACGAGCCACCCCAGAAATTCTTGCCGTCTTCATAGCCGACGCGGTTGCAGTGCAGGATGTACGAAGTGAACATGCTGCCATAAGCCTGGTTCACCAGCTCGACCCAGCGCGTCCCGCCCAGCCGCTCGCTCTCGTTCAGCCCGCGCGATGGGCTGCTGCTGTTGAGAATCAGGATGTCGGCCCCGTCCAGCCAGAGCAGGTAGGGCGGCGAGACATGCCAGAAATCTTCGCATATCAGCAGGCCGACCCGCCCGAAACGCGTGTCGAAGGCGCGGACGCTGTTGCCCTGGGCGAAGTAGCGCGATTCGTCGAACATGGCGTAAGTGGGCAGGTAGAGCTTGTGATGCAGGTGGACGATCTCGCCGCGGGCCAGGTAGGCGTTGGCGATGTAGAAGCGGCTGCGCGCGTCTTCATGCACGAAGCCGAAAACCAGGTCAATGTCGCGGCTGGCGCGCGCCAGTTCGGCGAAAACAGGGTCGTTCTCGCTCGCTCGCAGCGCCACTTCCGGCACGAGGTCCTGGACCTGGTAGCCGGTCAGCGAGAGCTCGGGAAAGACCAGCAGGTCGACGCCGGAACTCCGCGCTTTTTGGGCGTATTCGAGGTGCAGGTCGAGGTTATGCCGCAGGTCGCCCAGTTTGGGGTAGATCTGCGCCAGACCGACAGAAACGCGCATGGATCAAGCTCCTGTGCCGGATTCCACGCGTAATCATAATCGAGCCTGTGGGCGGCGGCAATGCGCGTCGTTTTGGCGGGCGGTCAATCGCCATTCGCCGCGCCCTCGTCGGCGTACAGCAGCTGCGTGAAGCGGTAGCCGACGCCGCGCTCGGTGCGGATGTATTGCGGATAATGCGAGTCGATCTCGACTTTGCGGCGCAGGCGGTGCATGTGCACGCGAAGGGTGTCCTCGTAGACCTCGTCCGCGCTCCAGGCCCGCGACAGCAGGGTCTCGCTCGGCACGACATGGGGAGCGTTGCGCGCCAGGGTATGCAGCAACACGGACTCGGTAGGGGTCAAACCGACCACCTTGCCATCCACCGTGACGCAGTTGCGCGCGAAATCGATGCGGAGGTAGTCGTCGACCTGGTGGACGGGCTCGTCGGCGTAATCGACGGCCGGCTGCCGCGCCAGCAAGATTCGCACGCGCGCCATCAGCTCGCCCAGGGCGAAGGGCTTGACGACGAAGTCGTCGCCCTGCCGCGACAAGCTGTCCACGATGAGATCGGCGTCGCTGCCTGACAGCATCAGAATGATCGGGATGTCGGCGCGGGACTTCAAGTTGGCTGCCAGGTCCGCGCTGTCCAGGCCGGGCAGGTCCTGGGCGACAAGCGCGACTTGCGGCAGGCCTTTGGCTCGCACATGTTCAAGCGCGGTTTCAGCGTCGGCGAAATGGCAGACTTGGCGCCAGCCGCCGTCCAATGCCCTCGCCATGCTCTCGCGCGCCTCGCGATCGCTCTCGACGATGAGAATTGAGACTGTCTTCATCCGCCCACACGCTTTCGCCACATTCGGTCTTGGGACACCGGCAACCTGCATGAGCGTAATGCTACACTAGTTCCATGTGTATGTCAAAACGCGCGATATATTGCAGAATGCATCGCGTCAACCCGCGAGCGATCGCGGCTGGCGGGCTCGGCTTTTGAGCGAATGCGGCTGTTACGCTTGCGCTGGAGCTAAACGCGAAGGGCGCGTGGCTGGACGCTGCGCAGATAATCCAGATGGTCGAGCATCCAGGCGCGCAATTCCGGGGTCTTGATGTTGACGCGCCAGAGGGCGGCGCAATCCAGCGGGACAATGTCCGGGATGAATTCGCCGCGGGCGGGATCGCGGATTTCCGGCCCGTAGCGTTTGCCCAAGTCGTAATCGCCCAACAGGCAGACGAAGAAATGCTCTTCCAGCTGCTTGCCGGCTTTGCGGTGCTCGAGGACGAAGGCTGTCGCCAGCACCGTCGCGACCGCGCCCAGCTCCTCGTAGAGCTCGCGTTCGAGGCAGGCGATGAGGTCTCTGTCGCGCCCTTCGACGCCGCCGCCCGGCGCCACCCAATACGGCGGAGCGCCATTGTTTTTGACGCGCTTGATCAGGAGCAGGCCGCCATCGCCCGTCAGCAAAATCGCGCGCACCCGCTGGTTTATGGTCTTCGTTCGTCGTGTATTCGCGAGCATCGCATTCAGTCGCCGGTTCTGCCGCGGCGGCTCCTCGATCTTGCAAGGGCGCAGAGGCTATCACAGCCGCTCTTGGAATTCAACCAAGATTGAAGCTGCCATTTTGTGGCCGATGACCTGCTGCCCGCCTTCAGCCAGGCGCAGCGTGAGGGGCCCTTCAAAGGAGTCGCGCTCCAGGACTTCCAGCCCCTGCCCCATGATCAAGCCGCGCTCCTGGGTGCTGCGCAGCATGGCCGGGTCGTCGCTGATGAAACGGCGGATGCGCGCGGGCTGCAAAAGGGCGAGCTGAGAGAGCGGCTGCAAGTCCCGCTCCTGCATGACGCCATCCGGATTGGGGATGGGGTCGCCATGCGGGTCGTAACTCGGGTGGCCCATTTTGCGCGAGATCGCCTCAACGAATCTATCGGACACCGTATGCTCCAGGGCCTCGGCTTCGTCGTGGATTTCGTGCAGCTGGTAGCCCAGATCGCGCACGAGGTAAGTCTCGATCAAGCGATGACGCCGCAGCATCTTCAAGGCGACGCGCTCCCCGGCTTCAGTCAGGCGCACGCCGCGATATTTGAGATAATCGACCGCGCCCTCGTCAACCAGGCGCTGCGCCATATCCGTCACTGCCGGGGCCGTGACATTGAGCGCGTCGGCCAAGGCGTTGGTGGAAACGCGCTCGCCGCCACGCTGCAAATGGTAGACCGCCTTGAGGAAGTCCTCCACCGATTGTGAAGACTTCGCCGCGCTTTCCATCGTCCCTGCTTCGTCCTCGCTCAGTTCCCCGTCGAGCGCCGATTGCGCCACGCTTATCTTAACATAGGAAATTCGCGCCCCTTTCGCCGCGCCGGCCGCCAACGCGATTCTTACGCCGCCGCGCTAAACTGAACGTGGCGCGCCCGCGAATTGACCAGCGCGCCCGCCTTGCATACAATGAAGAGGCGACGAGCGACAAGAGGCCTCCGCCGGGAACAAGCGCATGAGCCGAGATTATTACGACATCCTGGGCGTGGAGCGCTCGGCAGGCGACGCCGATATCAAGCGCGCTTTCCGCGACAAGGCGAAGCAGCATCACCCCGACGCCAACCCGAAGGACCCGCGGGCGGAGGCGCGCTTCAAAGAAGTCAATGAAGCTTACGAGGTTTTGAGCGACGAAGACAAGCGCTCCGCCTACGATCGCTTTGGTCCCAACTGGCAGCAATTTCAGGGCGGCAATGGCGGGCATCCTTTCGGCGGCGACGGCAGCTATGTCGACATGTCCGAAGTCTTCGACTCCTTCTTCGGCGGCGGACGGCAGGCCGGCGGCTTCCAGCGACATGCCCACATGCCCCGCCCGGGCCGCGATATCGAGCAGACAGCGCGCATCAGCCTGCGCGAAGCCTACGAAGGCGCGGAGCGCGTCGTCAGCAAAGCGGGCCGCGATATCACGGTGCGCATCCCGCCCGGCGCCGCCACGGGCGCCAAAGTGCGTCTCGCTGGCGAAGGGCAGCCCGGCAGCATGGGCGGACCGCCAGGCCACCTCTATCTGGTGGTGGAGGTCGCGGGGCACCCGCAATTCGAGCGCGCCGGCGACGACTTGCATGTTGATGTCAAAGTCGACGCCTTCACGGCGATGCTGGGCGGCGAGATTGAAGTGCCGACGCTCAGCCGGCCCCTGCGCGCCAAGATCCGCCCCGGCTCGCAGACCGGGCAGAAGCTGCGGCTGGCTGGCAAGGGCATGCCCAGGCTGCGCGGCAAGGGCGCCCGCGGCGATCTCTTCGCCCGCCTTGTCATCACCGTGCCTTCCCAGCTTGACCCCGCCCAGCGGGAACTGGCGGAAGCGCTGCGCGACAGCCTGCTTTGAGCGCCGGTTCGACCGATGTTCCGCCCGCTTCTCCTCATTTGCGCCTGCGTGGCTTGCGCCTGCGGCTTATTGGACGAGACCAGCCCGGCGACGCCGACCGTCCCGCCCCCGCCAACTGAAGCGCCGCCCAGCTCGGCCGACGCGCTGCTCGACGCCGCCGACGCGCAGTTCCGCCTGCTCAGCGACATATATCAGCGCGCCAGCCCGTCGGTGGTGAACATCGAGTCGATCTGGCGCGACGATTGGGGCGAAGTCGCCGAGACGCGCCGCGGCTCCGGCTTTATCTACGACAGGCAGGGGCACATCATCACCAACGCGCATCTGGTGAAGGAGGCTGCCGCCGTCAAAGCCACCCTGCGCAACGCCTATGTCATGGAAGCAGCCCTCGTCGGCCTGGACAGCTTCAGCGATCTCGCCGTCCTCAAGGTCGACGCGCCGCCGGAACGCCTGGCGCCCCTGCGCATTGGCGAATCCGCGTCGGTCATGGTGGGGTCCCGCGCCATCGCCATCGGCAATCCCTTTGGCTTGAGCAGCAGCATGACGACCGGCATCGTCAGCGGGCTGGGGCGCAGCTTGCCATCCGCCCAGCTCATCGACAGCGGCGTCATCCCCGGTTTTGGCAACCCGGCGATCATCCAGGTCGACGCCGCCATCCACCCGGGCAGCTCCGGCGGACCGCTGCTGAATTCGCGGGGCCTCGTCATCGGCATCGCCACCGCCATGCGCAGCGACAGCGGGCAATTTCAAGGCGTGGGTTTCGCCGTGCCCGCCGACACCATGCGCCGCGTCATCCCGGATCTGATCGCCAATGGCCATGTCGAATACGCCTGGATGGGCATCTCGGTGATGCGCGAAGACGGCGGCTATGGCGTGGCCGGCTTAAGCGAGGAACTGGGCTTGCCGTTGGAGCGCGGCGCCCTGCTGCGTGGCGTGACCGAGGGTTCGCCGGCTCATCGGGCGGGCCTGCGCGGCGGCGATAAGCGGGTCGACGTGCGCGGCGAAACCGTCTGCGCCGGCGGCGATCTGCTGGTCGCCATTAACGGCTACCATTTCGAGAATCTGGACGCCCTGGTCACCTACCTGGCGCAAAAGACGCGGCCCGGCGACGAGGTGGCGCTGCTGGCGATCCGCGACAGCGAGACGATCGAATTCAGGCTGACGCTGGAGAAGCGGCCCCTGCAGGCCGACCGCGTCACGATTGACTGTGAGGGGGCGCCATGAACGCGAGAGTCTTGATGGCGGAGCTGGTTCTGCTGCGGCCGCTGGCGATGGGCGACGCCGACCTCATCCGCGAGTATGCCGGCGCGCCGGAGATCGCCGCTCGTACCATGGTGCCCCATCCCTACCCGCCGGAAGCGGCGCTGGAGTTCTGGCGCGCGACAGCCGGCTGGTGGCGCCGGGGCGAGGCCTGCGTCTTCGCCGTCGTTGAGCGCCAAAGCGGCAGCTTCGCCGGCTGCATGGGCATGCATCCAACCCAGGCGCACCGCCGCGCGGAAGTCGGTTTTTGGATCGGCAAACCGCATTGGGGGCGGGGCCTGGCAACGGAGGCCCTCAAACGCTTGATACAGTTTGGCTTCGACGAGCTCAATCTCAACAGAATCGCGGCCGGGCACTTCAGCGAGAACGCGGCTTCGGGGCGAGTCATGCAAAAGGCGGGGATGCGGCTGGAAGGCACGCGGCGGGGCGAAGTCTTGCACCGCGACGGCTACAAAGACCTGGTCTGGCGCGCCATCTTGCGCGAGGACTACGCGGCGGACCGCGACGCGAGGCGCGGAACAAAAAAGACCGCAGAGGATTAGTCTGCGGTCCCTCGACTGCAAACTGCGCAGTCTGGCGGTTTCGGGTTCACCCCCTAATGGAAGCTACCCCAAGAGGTGTGAATCGCTTAGAGGGCATCCCCCTTAGAACCTGACATCTCTGATCACCTCCCTTACTCTGCCGACGATGCCGCCAGCCTAACACAAGCGCGCCAGGAATGCAAGCGATCGCCGCGCTTGCGCTATAATCGGCGGTAACGGGGAGAGAGGCGAGCGCCTTGACGCGGCATTATCATCCGGCGCATCGGCGACGGGCGATCCAGTGGGCGCAGAGCTTGCTGGCGCATGACTTCTGCCTGCTGGATACGGAGACGACCGGCTTGAGCCAGAGCGACGAGATTGTACAAGTCGCCATCCTGGATGGCAGTGGCGCGGTCGTCCTGAACCAGCTGGTCAAACCGTCGCGGCCGATCCCGGCCGTCGCCAGCGCGATCCATGGCATCCGCGATGAAGATGTGTGCGACGCGCCGAGCTTCTTCCAGATCTACGCCCGGCTCTCCGGCATCCTCGCCGGGCAGACGGTCGTCGCCTACAACATGGATTTCGACTGGCGTCTGCTTTGTCAAAGCGGCGAGCGTTTCGGCTTGCCCTCCATTCGCGCCGGCAAACTGCATTGCGCCATGAAACAGTACGCGCGTTACAAGAGCGTCCGCCGCGGCAACGGGCGCGGTTATGTCTGGCACAAGCTGGGCGTGGCCGTGGCGCAGGAGGGCTTGACCGTGCGACGCGCGCACGACGCCCTGGACGACGCCCGCATGACCCTCGCCCTCATTCACAAGATGGCGCAGACCGCCTGAGCCAAAGGCCGCCTCCCCGCGCGATTCCACAAACTAGCGCCGATAGCGTTTGTGCTATCGCAAGAATCGTACTTAAATGGGCGCAGTGAGTGGCTTTTGACTACTGTTGAGTCGTCGTCCGCCAGCGGCTGGGGCAGCCACGCGCTCGCCACAGTTTGCAGGAGTTCAAGATTGGAACGCGCCGTGAATAAACCAAGATTTATCGCAATTTTGTGCTTGTCAATCCTGCTCATGGTCTTGGGCGCGGGCGCCGCGCTGGCGGCAGATATTGTCGTGGACGCCGATTGCAGCCTGCCCAACGCCGTGCTTTCAGCCAATGGAGAAGCGATGGCGGCGCCGCAAGCCGAATGCGAGGCGGGCGACGCGGCCGACGCCAACAGCGAGACCAATCCGACAGGCTCGGACACGATCACGGTTGATGTGAGCGGCACGCATGACGGCGTCATCACGCTGGGCGCGGCTCTTGCCATCAGCTCGGACATCGTCATCGAGGGCAAGGGTTATGCCGTCGACGGCGGCGGCATCGCGCGGATCTTCGACATCACGGCCGGGTCCTTGACGGTGCGCGACCTGACGATGACCGACGGCCACAGCTGGAGCAACGGCGGCGCGATCGCCGTCAACAATGCTTCCCTCACCCTGAACAACAGCGTCGTCAGCAGCAGCGGCGCCTGGGGCATGGGTGGCGGCATCTACGCCGTCGACAGCGACATCAGCTTGATCGACAGCGTCGTCAGCGGCAACGCCACTGGCGCGAAACCCGAGCCAGATCCGACGCCGACCCCAGCGCCGCAAACCGCGCCAGCCGAAGAATCGGGGGAGGGCGAGGTCCAGGCTGTCGACGCGGAAGCTGAAGCGGCGGAAGCGCAGGCTGTCGACGCGGAAGCTGAAGCGGCGGAAGCGCAGCATGTTGGCGACGAGCCGGCCGAAGCCCAGGGGGAGGAGACGGCCACGCCGGAGCCCACGCCCGAGCCGGATCCCCTGGACACCCTTGGCGGCGGCATTTATTTCGCCAGCTCCAGCAACAACACGCTCATCATTGAAAAGAGCGGCCTGGACAGCAACGACTCGCCCAGCACGGGCGGCGGCTTGTACATCGCCAGTGGCGAAGCGCGGGTCAGCGACTCGACCTTCAGCGGCAACGACGCCAGCACAGAGGCCGGCGCCCTCTACAACGCCGGCGACAGCAGACTGGCGCACATCACCGTCACCGACAACTCCTCCGCGGCGACCGGCGGCATTGTCGACGCTTCCGTGCTGCAGCTCTACAACAGCATCCTGGCGGATAACGACGGCGGCGACTGCAGCGGCGCCTTGAACGCGAACATCGGCAACATCCTCCATGACGGCTCCTGCAATCATGATGGCATAACCAGCGAGCCCAACTTGCTCCTGCTGGCTGGCTCGCCCGAGTATTACCTGCCCCAAGCCGGCAGCCCGGCGATTGACGCCGCATCGGCTGAATTCTGCACGGAGACTGACCAGCGCGGCATCGACCGCCCAGCCGAGGCCTGCGACATTGGCGCGGCCGAGCACCAGCCGGGCGTCTTCCGCTTCCAGATTCAGAGCGCCTTGGCCGCCCACTCCCCGGCTGAGCCCGCGAGCAGCGATGGCGGCTTCGAGCCGGCGCCGACGCCCCTGCCGTCGACTTGCGTCGGCCTGGCGTCGTACATCACCTTGAGCGGCTACGATGGCTACACCTACTGCAAACTGCTGGACGCGGTCGGCGTTGGCAACCAGCTGGTGATCGACCACGGCATGATTTACGCCGTCGACATTTACGGCAGCATCCCGTCGGCGCTCAAAGCCTGCTACACCTATCACACGGGCGCGTTCATCGTGTTGGACGCCGCCACCTCGCCGCGCGAAATCGTGCCGCTGCGCACGACCACCGAAGGCAATATGAAATGCGCAATCGTCGACCGGGCCGGCAGCGTCATCCTCATGCCGCTTGAGTTCTTCACCGCCGGCCTCATCGCCGACCCGGTCTGGAACTTGATCGGCTGCACCGTCACCACCACCGACATCCTCAACCTGCGCAGCCAGCCGAGCGCCGGCAGCGAAATCGTCGCCAATGTCCTTAACGATGTGCAACTCACGGCTGACCAACGAGCGACCAACTATTTCCGCGTCAAGTTCTACAATCTCGCCGGCTGGCTCAGCAAAGACTATCTGAGGCTTTCGGGCAGCTGCGAGTGAGGCCGGGGAGCGCCGCGGCAATCATCGAAGCTCAGCGCAAACAAGAGGGGCGGGCTCGCTCGCCCCGCGCGATCTGTCGCGGCCGGCATGAAACCGGTTGAGCTGGAGACGCGGCGACTGCGGGTCCGCCCCTTCGCCGACTCCGACCTGGAGAATTGCGTCCGCTTCCGCCGTGAAGTCTTCGCCATTGACGAAGCGCCGGCCACCGCCGCCAACTGGCTGCGCTGGACCATAGACAGTTACCGCGAGCTTGCGGCTCTGGGGCAGCCGCCGTACGCCGATTACGCAGTCGATCTCAAGGCGACCGGCGAGTGTATCGGCGCGGTCGGAATCGTGCCGTCCATGGTCGCCTGGGGACCGCTGCGCGGGGAGGCCGCGGACAGGCGCCTGCGCCCGGAAGTCGGCTTGTTTTGGGGAATCTTGCCCGGGCGGCGCCGGCGCGGTTACGCCAGCGAAGCAGCCCAGGCGCTACAGGCATATCTCTTTGCGGAGCTGCAATTGCGCCAGGTCGTGGCCACCACCGAGCGGGACAATATCGCCTCGCAAGGGGTGATGCGCAGGCTGGGCATGCGGCTGCTGCTTAACCCCGCCCCCGAGCCGCGCTGGCTGCAGGTGGTCGGCTTGAAGCGGAATCCGCTGGCAAGCTGAAAAAGCCGGGCGCATGTGCTAAAATCCTCGCTGACATCTAATCGCGTCCGGGAATTTGCCGCCGCAGCCGAAACGCGGGCGCGCAAATCAATGGAAGAGTAAACCAGACACTAAGGAGCAGACCATGTTTCGAAGACTGATATTTGCAATCGCGCTGCTGGCCCTCTTGGCGGGAGCAGCGGGCGCCCAAGACGAGAGCTTTGAGCTGACGATCATGCACACGAACGATGTGCATGGCGATCACGAGCCGCAGCGCAGCGGCCATGGCGGCGCCGCGCGAATGGCGACCGTCGTGCAGCAAATCCGCGCCGAGGTCGACAATCACCTGCTGCTGGACGCCGGCGACCGCTTCACCGGCACGCTCTTCCATGTCCAGTATCGCGGGCAAGACAGCGTCCAGATCATGAACGCGATCGGCTACGACGCCTTGGCCCTGGGCAACCATGAATTTGACGACGGCAGCCAGGTCCTCGCGGACTTCGTCAAGGGCTTGAACATGCCCTCCCTCAGCGCAAATGTCGATTTCAGCCAAGATCCCGCGCTGGCTGGTTTGGTCGAGCCTTGGGTCATCCTGGAGGTCGGCGGCGAGCAAATCGGAATCATTGGCTTGACCGCGCCGGAGACGGAAATTTTGGCAAAGCCGAGCGAGCATCTCGTCTTCCATTACAACATGATCGAAATCGCCCAAGGACATGTCGACAGCCTCACCGCCCAAGGCGTCAACAAGATCATCCTGCTGACGCATATCGGCTACGGCGAAGACCTTGAAGTGGCGCGGGGAGTTAGCGGCGTCGACATTGTCGTCGGCGGCCACACCAACACCTTCCTCAGCAACCAATACGCCAACGCCAGGGACGAGTACCCGGTCGTGCTGGAGAGCGTCAGCGGCGAGCCCATCTTGGTCGTGCAGGCCAGCACCAAGACCATCTACCTCGGCCGGCTCGATGTCGAATTCGACGCTGACGGCGTGCTCAGCGATTGGGACGGCGACGCCATCCTGCTCAGCCGCTACATTCCGCCCGACCCCGATATCAGCGATTTGATCGCGAAACTGGCGGAACCAATTGCGGAGCTGCGCGCGCTGCCAGTCGGCGAGACGAGCATGGAATTGACCGGCACGAGCCCGCGCCTCTGCCGCATTGAAGAGTGCCTGCTGGGCAATGTCATCACCGACGCCGTGCTCGATGAAACGCGAGTGGACATCGTCCTGCAGAATGGCGGCGGCATCCGCGCGGACATCGACGCCGGCGTAGTGACCCTGGGCGAGGTCTTGAATGTGCTGCCTTTCGGCAACCTCATCAGCACCTTTGAATTGACTGGGGCGGATGTCTTGGCGGCGCTGGAGAACGGCGCCAGCCGCGTCGAGGTGGACGCCGACGGCAATCCGATGGTCGATGGCGCCGCCGGGCGTTTCTTGCAGGTGGCTGGCTTGCGTTACGCCTACGACGCCAATCAAGAGCCGGGCGCCCGCATTGTCTCTGCCGAGGTCATGCAAGACGGCGAATACGCGGCGCTGGACATGGACGCGGTGTACACCGTCGCCAGCAACGACTACATGCGCGCCGGCGGCGACGGCTTCTCCATCCTGGAGACGAATGCCATGAATGCCTACGACGCCGGTCGTCCGCTGGACCAGGTGGTGGCGGATTACATCGCCGCCAACAGCCCCTTGAGCGCCATGCTCGAGGGCAGGATCACGCACCAAGCGGGCGGCTAAGCGCCACTCCGCCAATTATGCGCATTGAGAGACCGCTGGCCATCGGCTGGCGGTTTCTTTAATGGGCGGAGCGCAAAACGCGCGGGCTCACGCAACGGGGGCGCGCTTCTATGCTATAGTCGCGGCTGTACGCATCCCACCCTGGACCCGCCATGCGCGACTCAGGCTCGTTCTACGATATCTTCCTCATCTATCATCCCGACGACATCGACGAGGCGCGGCGCCTGGCGGCACAGTTGCGCGCGACCGGGGTCCGCTGCTTCTTCGACGAAGAAGACTTTGGCAAGACCGCCGCCAGCATCGAAGGCTTGAAAGCGAGCCTCCTGCGCGCGTACACGGTGGCGATCGCGCTTTCGCCACACTCCGCCGAGAGCCAGCTCTGCAACGAACTGCTGGAATACGCCGTCGCCAACAGCAAGCCGCTGGTATCGCTGATCTTGCGTGAAGACATCGAAGTGGATGTGCACCCCGCCATCGCCCAGCATCCCTTCGTCTACTTTCGCGAAGAAGACGACCTGGTGGACCGGGTCGAGGAATTGCGGCTCTACCTGGTCCTCGACGACAATCTACGGCTGCACACGGAACTGCTGGTGGCGGCCCATGCCTGGCGCGAGGCGGGCCGCCCCCCCTCCATGCTGCTGCCCGCCGACCGCATGGAAGAAGCGCGGCGTTGGCTGGCGACGGGCGCGGCCCGGCACCCCAAACCGTCGGCGCTGCAAGTCGAATACATTCATGGCAGCCGGCGCAGCCGCCCCAGGCGACGCCGCCCCAGCGCGACCAGGCTGGCCGCCGCCTTTTCTCTGCTTTTCGCGCTCGGCCTCCTCCTCGCCTTGCTTGCGCTCGCCATTGACGCCATTCGACGCGGGCAGGCGGAGGCGGCAGCCACCCGAGCGGCCAGCGCCAACGAAGCCACCCGCGCCGCCGAAGCTACCGCCGCCAGCCAGGGCGCCTTTGGCTTGATCGACGCCGTCGCCGCCACCAGCGAGCGCCTGAGCGCGGACGTGATAAGCAGCGCCACCGCCGAGGCAATCGCCGAACTCCAAGCCTCCCGGGCGACGCAAAGGGCGCAAGCGGCGGCCGACCAGCGCGCCACCCAGGCTCGCGCGACCCTCGTCTTCGAGATGGCACGCGACGAAGGGGCGGAGCGGCTGATAGAAGCGGGCGAGGCGGCTTTGGCGCGGGGCGAGGCGGACCTGGCGCTGGCACTTGGCTGGGAAGCGAAAGATTCGCTCGATGACCCGCGTTCAGCGTATCGTCTGCTGCGCCGGGCGATAATCGGCGGACCGCGCCTGCGACTGGACGAGGTCGCGCTGTCGCGGCTCGACACCGCCGGCGGATTCCTCGCGCTGGTTCCCGCTTCGCTGGATCGCCTGCGCATCTACAACGCGCGCGCTGGCGAGCTGAGCGCCGAGCTCAGCGATCACGCTGCCGCGATTACCGTCCTGGAGTACAGCGGCGACGGTCGTTTCTTGCTAAGCGGCGCGGACGACGGCGAGATCATCATCCGCGATGGCGCCGCTGGCGAGCCGCTCCGGCGACTGCAAGCCCATCAAGCGGGCCTGACCGCCATTGCGCTTTATCCCGCCGGCGACGCATTCGCCAGCGCCGGCCGCAGCCCGCAAATCGCGCTTTGGGATATCGAGACCGGCGAGCGCCTGGCTGCGTACGACGCGGAAGACTCAGCCGCGGGCGAAATCACGGACTTGCATGTGAGCGCCGACGGCGGGCGCCTCATCGGCCTCAGCGGCGACGCTGCGCTTCACCTGGCTAGCCACACGCTGGCGCAGCTGGATGACGAGTTGGCTGAGCGCGCGCTCCGCGGCATTGACGAGCAGGCTGGCATCGCTTACAGCGGCGGCCGCAGCCTGCCCGCTTTTCCCGGCGATCCACACTGGGGCGAGCTCGTGCTGTGGGATCTGGCGGAGGGCCGGCAGCTGGCGCGCTTGACCGACGGTTTCAACTGGTCGCTGCTGGGCGATGGCGATCTAAGCGCCGCCACCGACGATCTCCGCTTCATCGCCTTTCACGAAGACCGGGCGCTGGCGGTCGTCCAGGACAGCAATGGCGCGCAGCGTGCCCAGCTGATTCAAATCGACGGCGGCAGGAGCCTGGAGCGCTTTACTGGCGAGATCGCTGGTCAAGTCGCGCAAGCGCGATTCATCGACCCACTGACGGCCGTCGCCGCCTTGGAAGACGGGCGCGTTGTGCTTTGGTCGCTCGCCGACGGAACGCTCATCCGCGAGCTGGCGCAAGTCGATCGGCCCGTCGCCAGCCTCGAAGCGAACGCGTCGGCCGGCTTGGCGACGGCTCGACTGGACGATGGCGGCTTGTTGCTGTGGCAATTGGGCGATCCAGCCGCGCAGCCGCTGCATAGCTTGCCCGCCGCCCGGCACGGCACGGCAATCAGCGCCGACGGCGTCGCCTTGCTGCTGGTGGAAGAGACCGGCGCGAGTTTGCGCGTGGCGGATACGCTGGAGCTCGTCGCGGAACTGGAGGCGAGCCAGCTGCGCGTGGCGGGCGATCAGGTCGCCGTGGTTGAAGCTGGTCGCGTCGCCCTTTACGACATGCGCGCTGGCGAAGCGCTTCGCAGCTGGGATTGGGCCGGCGGGGCGATCCAGACTCTCTATCCCGCGCCGGCGGCCGCGCAGGCGCTCGTCGTTGATGAGGCGGCGGATCTGTGGCTTGTTAACGACGCCGCGACCGCTCCGCAGCGGCTGCTGCGCGCGGAACCCGCTAGCCTCGCCGTCTTCTCCCCGAGTGGCGATCGGCTCTTGACCGCGCACGACGAGCGCGCCATCTTGTGGGACAGTGGCAGCGGCGACGCCACCGGCGCATTCCCGTTTGGCGCCGCGTTCTTGGATCTGCAGGCAGTGTTCAGCGCGAAGGGCGAAACGCTCCATTTCTTCTTTCAGCTTGAGGGCGGGCTGGCTGGATTGACCGTCGTGAATTTGGGCGAAGCGCAGGCAGAACGGCATGCCTTCGTCGACGTCAGTCTCGGCGCTCTCACTTCAGATGGGGAGCGGCTCGCGCTGGCTCTCGGCGACGGGCGCGTCCAGCTTATTGACGCGGCGGACGCGGCTGTCGTGAGCGAGATCCAGCCGGGTGAAAGCCCGCCGACGGCGCTGCGCTATCTGGCGGAAGCGGGCGCCCTCGTCATCGTCAGCGGGCGTGAGCTTAGCCTGTGGGACGCGAAGGCGGCCGCTCTGGAGCAGCGCTTCCAGCATCCGCTGCCGATCGTCGAGTTCAGCCTCAGCGAAGACGGCGCGCGCATCTTGACCGTGGACGCTGCTGGCGCATTTCGTCTATGGGCGGTGGAGAGCCCGGCGCAGCTGCTGGAGCGCGTTGAAACGCTGCATCGCCCGCGCGCCTTGACCTGCGATGAGCGCGCTCGTTATATCGCCCCGCCCCTCTGCGAGTGAGCCAGATGAAACGGATTCTCTTCGCAAGCTGGTACACCGGGCTGGGCGGCGGCGAAACCGACCTGCTCAACCTGGCGGCCGCGCTGGACAAGCGCCGTTACGAGCCGCATCTGCTGGTCCCGCGCGAAGGGCAGCTGACGCAGCGCTGGCGCGAGGCGGGCAACCCCGTGCATCGGTTGCGCTATCGCGGGGCGTCGACTTGGTTCTTGCCGGCGCTTTGGGCGCGTTTCCCGGCCGCGGGGCGCATGCGCCAACTGCTGCTCGAGCAAGAAATCGACCTGGCGCACAGCGATTATCATAGCCTGCCCCTGCTCGCGCCGGCCGCCCGCCAGCTGCGCTTGCCGCTGGTCTTCACTTTGTGGGGCTGGTGGTTTAAGCCAAAGCCCTGGCAACGCGCTTTTTTCCGCCGGATTCCCGCCACCGTCGCCCGTTCCATCGCCATCCGCGACGGCTACCTCGGCGAGCCGCCATTCATGCCGCCCGAGCGTCTGCCCGTGGTCTACCCCGGCGTCGACACAGAGCGTTTCTCGCCCGCCATCAAAGGAGCGAGCCTGCGCGCCGAACTCGGGATCGCGCCCGACGCGCCGCTGGTGGCGATGGCGGCTCGTTTCCAGCGCGTCAAAGGGCATCATATATTTCAAGACATGGCACGGCTGCTCGCGCGACAGAATGAAGCGGCGCGGTTCATCGTCGCCGGCGATGATGTCTTTGGCGTGGCGGCCGACAAGCGCTATCGCGAGGCGATCCTGGATTCCTGGCGCGCTGACCCGGTCTTAAGCGAGCGCCTGCATTACATTGGCTTCCGCGCCGATATCGAACGGGTCTACGCGGCGGCGGATGTCGTCGTCTGCGCTTCGCTCTTCGAGAGCTTCGGCATCGCCAACCTGGAAGCGATGGCATGCGGCGCGGCAGTGGTCAGCACGAATCGCGGCGGGCCGGCGGAGACGATCGTGCCGGGCGAGACCGGCTTGCTGCTCCCGCCGAAGGACCCCAAGGCTTTGGCTGAGGCGACAGCGAGCCTGCTGAACGACGCCGAATCCCGGCGACGCCTCGGTACGCGCGCGCGGCGGCATGTGGTCGAGCGATTCTCGATCGCCGCCAGCGTCGACGCATACCGGCGGGTCTTCGACGGTTTTACGCGTCCTAGTTGATGGTGGCGTTGCGCAGGAATTTAGCGAAGGCGTCGCCGGCGCTGTTGTCTTTGAGGTAGGCGATGTGCTCGCCGCTGAAGGGGATGGGCTGCATGCCGAAATGCGTGACCAGGGCGTTATCCGGCACGACATTGGGCACAGCCAGCAACTCCAGCAAGCTGCCGCTGACGGGCGAGCCGGGCAATGTCGCTTCCATCAGCGCGACGGCGGGACGCAGCAGGGCGACCGGCACGGGCAGCAGCAGCCGCCTGGCATCCAGGGCATCGATGACGCGCCGCTCGATCTCGCCCAGGCTCAAGACTTCGGGACCGCCCAGGGCCAGCTCTTTGCCGATTGTGCTGTCATCGTCCAGGCAGCGCAGCGCCGCTTCGACGACATCCTGCGACGAGACGGGCTGAAACTCGGCTTTGCCACCGCCGATTAGCGGGAAGATCAATGGCGTTATGCGCAGCAGGCGGGCGAATGTGTTGAAGAATTCGTCTTGGGGGCCGAATATCGCCGAGGGCCGCAGCGCCGTCCAGGCCAGGTCCGAGGCGGCGACTGCTTCTTGGGCGCGGCCCTTGCTGGCGAGGAATCGATATGGCAAGTCGGCGCGGGCGCCATTCTGGCTCATGTTGATGAAGCGCTCGACGCCGGCCGCCCGAGCCGCTTCCAGCACATGGACCGTGCCGCGGAAGTTGACGCCGTCGTAAGTCTGTCCGCCCTTTTCCATGGCGATGGCGACATAATGAATCACGGCGCGGACGCCCTGCATGGCTGGCGCCAAGGTCTCCGGCGCAGTGACATCGCCCTCGACTATTTCGACCCGCCCCGCCAGATCTTTCAGGCGGATCTCCGCTTTCGACCGGCGGCGAACCAGCGCGCGCACACTCTCGCCGCGCTCCGCAAGTCGGCGCGCCGTCTGGTTGCCCAGGTAGCCGGCCGCGCCCGTCACGAGAATCGTCATGGCTGCCACCTTCTTCCCCAACACAGCGCGCATTTGCCCTCATTATAGCCGATCGCGCTCGAAAACGCGCCTTGCCCGGGACGAGCGCGGCCGAGCCCGTGCTAAAATGAGGGGCAGAACCGCAAAGCCACCCGCGGGACGAGAACATGCGAATTAAGACGCGGCATTTGCGCCTCGACGCCCGCGCGCCCGCCGCCGAGCCCATCCAGCTGGCGAGCCGGACAATCCGCGCTGGCGGCTTGGTCGCTTTTCCGACGGAGACGGTTTATGGATTGGGCGCCAACGCCCTGGACGCCGCCGCGGTCGCAAAGATTTTCGCCGCCAAAGGACGCCCGTCGAACGACCCTCTCATCGCGCACATCGCCGATATCGACCAGCTGCCAGCGATCGCCCGCGACATCCCGGCCGAGGCTTACGCTTTCGCCCAGCGATTCTGGCCCGGTCCCTTGACCCTGGTGCTGCCAAAGTCGCCAGCCGTCCCGCCCAATGTCACGGCCGGGCTCGACAGCGTCGCCGCGCGCGTGCCCGATCATCCCGTGGCCCGCGCCCTGCTGGAGGCTGCCGCCTTGCCCATCGCCGCGCCCAGCGCCAACCGCTTCGCCCGCCCCAGCCCAACCCGCGCCCAACATGTGCTGGACGACCTGGACGGCGCTTTCGATCTGCTGCTGGACGCCGGCCCCACATCCATCGGCGTCGAATCCACCATTCTCAGCTTGGTTGAGTGTCGGCCAAGGCTGCTGCGACCGGGCGGGCTGCCACTGGAGGAACTGCGCGAGCTGGCGCCGGATTTGCGCTACGAGCCCGGATACGCGAACGACCAGGCCGCGCAAACCGCCCCGGGCCAAATGCTGCGCCATTATTCGCCGCGGGCACGGGTCTTGCTGTTTCAAGGCGAGGGCGACGCCGTCCTCCATGCCATGCGCCGTGAAGCCCTGCGCCCACCCCGGGCCGGCTTGCTGCTGAGCGACGCCGACGCTCTGACTTTCGAGGATCTGGATTTGCGCGTGGAACGGTTGGGCGCGGACGCCGACGAAGCCGCTTTCAGGCTCTTCGCCGGGCTGCGCGCCTTGGACAGGGCGGGCGTGGAACGGATTCTGGTTCGCGCCTGCGACGAAAAAGGCCGCGGCCTGGCCGTGCGCGATCGCCTGCTGCGCGCCGCCGTCGGCCAGCTGATCGAAGTATGAGCGCGCGCATGAAAGCCTGGCTGATCAAGCAATTGGCGCGCTGGATGACGCCGCGCCTGCGCTTCATCTATCACAATCCGGAGCTTTGGCGTTATGCCGAGTCGCGTGGCTGGCATGTCACGCCGGCGCACTTCTACCAGCCCATCCCCGACACATCCAAACTGAGGCGACGCGCCCGCTCGCAGACCATCGGCGTCGACTGGAACGAGACGGGGCAACTCGAGCTGCTGCGCGACATTTTCCCAAAATACGCCGCCGAGCACGCCGCCTTCTACGCGACGCTGCGTGGCCAGCATGGCTTTGACGAGTCTCGGCTCGAGTTCGTCGGCTACGACCCCTATGTCTATCACTGCATGATCCGGCATTGGCGGCCCAGGCGCATCCTGGAAGTCGGCGCCGGCTTCTCGACCCTGGTCGCCCTCAATGCGGCGCGCGCGAATGGCCGGGGACGGGTCGTCGCTATCGAACCTTTCCCGGGCGACGCCCTTCGCGCCGTACAGGACGAGCTCGAGATTCTCCAGCAAGGCGCCCAGGAGACGGACATGGCGCGCTTCACGAGCCTGGAAGCGGGCGACATCCTCTTCATCGACAGCTCGCATGTGGCCAAGGCGGGCAGCGATGTCCTTTTCTTGGTGCTGGAGGTCTTGCCGCGGCTGCGACCGGGCGTCATCGCGCACTTTCACGACATCTTCTTGCCCTGGGATTATCCGCTGGAATGGCTGACGCAAAGGCGCTTGTTCTGGAACGAGCAATATCTGCTGCATGCCTACCTGCTGCACAACCAGCGGGCCCGCGTTCTCTTCGCCAGCAAGTACATGGCGGAGCGTCACGCGGACTTGACGCGGGCGGCATTCCCCGAATGCGAGCGGCGCGGCGGCGGCAGTCTCTGGCTGCGGCTGTGAAGCAAGCCGCCTGTGCTATAATGCCGGCTGTTTGGTCGATTCACAGCGATTGAGGGACTGCCTGTGGCAAAGCTGATCCGAATCTGCGATATCGCCGATTACGCGGGCCAAGAAGTGACGGTCCGCGGCTGGGTGCGGCAGCGCACCGGCAAAGGCCGGCTGCAATTCATTTTGCTGCGCGACGGCAGCGGGCAAGCGCAATGCGTCGCATTCAAGCGCGAAATGGCGGCGGAAGACTTTGCCCTGGCGCGGGGCTTGACCCAAGAATCGGCGCTCATCGTCACCGGCGCGGTGCGGGCGGACGAGCGCGCGCCCGGCCTCCCCGGCGGCTACGAGATCGGCATCCGCTCTCTCCAGCTCGTCGGCGAAGCGCAAGACTACCCGATCACGCCGAAGGAGCACGGCACCGAATTCTTGATGAATAACCGGCATCTTTGGCTGCGCAGCAACCGGCAATGGGCGATACTGCGGATCCGCGCCACCATTATCAAAGCCATGCGCGACTGGCTGGACGAACAGGGCTTTCTGCTGGTCGATACGCCGATCATCACCCCCGCCGCCGGCGAAGAGACGACCACCCTCTTTGATGTCGATTATTTCGGCGAGACCGCCTATCTGGCGCAGACGGGCCAACTCTACAACGAAGCCAACATCATGGCTTTTGGCAAAGTCTACTGCTTCGGTCCCACTTTCCGCGCCGAGAAATCCAAGACCCGCCGCCACCTCATCGAATTCTGGATGCTGGAGCCGGAAATCGCCTTCTGCAGCCTGGAAGAGCTGATGGACATCGAAGAGGCGATGGTCTGTTATGTCGCCGCCCAGGTGCTGGAGAAGCGCCGCCCGGAGCTGGCCATCATCGAACGCGACATCGACAAGCTGAAGGCGATCCAGCCGCCCTTCGCCCGCATCAGCTATGACGAAGCGGTGCGGCGCTTGCAGGCTCGCCAGGCGGAGACAGAGGAGCCGCAGCTGAAGGCTGAGCTGGCGATTGACTGGGGCGAGGACTTCGGCAGCCCGCAGGAAACCGCGCTGGCGGAGCTCTACGAGCGTCCCGTCTTCGTCTACCACTACCCGACGGCGGTCAAGGCATTCTACATGTCCCCGGTTGAGGGACGCCCGGAAGTCTGCCGCAGCGTCGATTTGCTGGCGCCGGAAGGCTATGGCGAGATAATCGGCGGCAGCGAGCGCATTCACGATCACGATTTGCTGGCGCGCAACATCGACGCGATGGGCTTGGGCCGCGAAGCCTATCAGTGGTATCTCGATTTGCGCAAGTTCGGCAGCGTGCCTCACGCCGGCTTCGGCATTGGCATCGAACGCACGGTGGCCTGGCTCTGCGGGCTAAGCCATGTGCGCGAGACCATTCCCTACGCCCGCCTGCTCAACCGCAAGTATCCCTGAGTTTCGCGCGTCGGCCGTGTTCATGCCTTCGGGATGACGGCGTCGATGGCTTCGCGGAGGCTGCGCGCCTGAATCAAGTCGATGCCCGGCGCTGTTGGCTCGCCCCTGCGACCCAGCCGCGGCACGAGGGCTCGCTTGAAGCCGATTTTGCGGGCCTCCTGCAAGCGGGCGGCAAGCTGACTCGCGCGCCGCAGCTCCCCGCTCAAGCCGACCTCGCCCGCCACCGCCAAATCGGCCGGCAGGGGACGCTCGTAATAGCTCGAGGCGATGGCCATCGCCATCGCCAGGTCCGCCGCCGGTTCCTGGATGCGCATGCCGCCGACGACATTGACGAAGATGTCTTGCCCCCAGAGCTTCAAGCCCAGGCGCTTGCTCAAGACGGCGCTGATGAGCAGCAGCCGGTTCGAGTCCACGCCATTGGCGGTGCGGCGGGGATTGCTGAAGGGCGTCGGGCTGGCCAAGGCTTGCAGCTCCACCAGCAGCGGGCGCGTGCCTTCCATGGTGACGGCAATGGCGGAGCCGGGCGCGTTGACCAGGCGCTCTTCCAAGAAAGCTTCGGACGGATTCGGCACCTCCGCCAAGCCGTCGCCGCGCATCTCAAATACGCCGACTTCGCTGGTGGCGCCAAAGCGATTCTTGACGCCGCGCAAGAGCCGATAGCCACCGAAGCGATCGCCCTCCAAGAGCAGCACAACATCGACGATATGCTCCAAAACCCGCGGTCCGGCGATGTTGCCGTCCTTGGTCACATGGCCGATGAGCAAGAAGCTCGCCGCCGTCGCTTTCGCCAGCTCGCGCAGCTGCAAAGCGCTGGCCCGCACCTGCGCCACCAGCCCGGGCGCCGAATCCTGCCCATCCACCGTGGTCGTCTGAATCGAGTCAATGACCACCAGGTCGGGCGCCAAGTCGTCGATCTGCGTCGCGATTTGTTCAATATGCGATTCTGTCAGGAGATACAGCTTCGCCCCGTCCAGGCCCAGCCGGCTGGCGCGCATCTTGATCTGCGCCGCGCTTTCTTCGCCGCTGACATACAGCGCTTTCCTGCCAGCGCGCGCCATCAAAGCCGCCAGCTCCAGGGCCATGGTCGACTTGCCGATGCCGGGTTCGCCGCCCAGCAAGACCAGGCTGCCAGGCACGAAACCGCCGCCCAGCACGCGGCTGAACTCGGCGATGGGCACGGGCAGACGCGCCTCTTGGTCGAGCCTTACGCGCGACAGTGATATGGCGGAGGCGCCACGAATGCTCCGCGAGCCGGGGCTGGCGCCGCGCTCTTCGGTCCGCTCGACCATCGTGCCGAACTCGCCGCAGCCGGGGCAGATTTTGAAGGGTCCGGAGCTGCGTTTGCCGCAATTCCTGCATTCGTACGTGCGTCGCGCTTTGGCCATGCGGCGATTGTCGCAAATCCCGCTGGACAGCGCCAGCGCAAGCTCAGGGAAGGGTGACCGCCGCGCAGCCGGAGAAGTCGCCCGCAGCCAGCCAGCTGTCGACGCAATCGCTCAGCAGCGCGCCGACCATTTGGTGGCCCGCGTTGTTCCAATGCGGGTCCGGCTCGGGCATATAGTCCGCCGCCGCTTCCAGCAAGCCGATCGGCTCCAGGTAGGGAATGCCCGCTTCACGCAGCAGCTGGACGGTGGCGCGGTATTCGTCGCCGGGCGCGCCCAGATCTTCGCGGCGGGGGATGACGATGACAAGCAAAGCGCTGTCCTGCGCGGCGGCCACATCGCGCAAGTCCGCCAGCAGCGTCCCGGTCCGGGCGACCTGCGTTCGCAGCAGCGCGCCGCTGAAAATGCCGATGGAATCGCTCAAGCGCATAGCCAAAGAGCCCAGCCGCGTGAGGCCGATGGCCTGCTCAATCGCGTTGCGCGGCGGGCGATCCGTCTGGTTCCAGTAGCGCAGCGCCGCATCCACGCTGCTGTCGTAGGCATTGCCCCAACCGTCGTAGAAAGAAGTTCTCGTGCCGGTCAGGTTGCCTTCCGGCGTGAAGAAGACTATCGAAGCGCTGGCTCGCCGAATGTTGTCGCCGTAGTCGTTCATGTAGAAGCCGAGCACGGTCAGATGCGGCTGCAAGGCCGGCGCGTATTCCCGGAAAGCCAGGATCGCTTGCTGCGTGCCGACGCCGGGCATGCCGGTGTTCCAGACGACGCTCTCCGGGAAGCGGGCTTGCAGCGTCTCCACATACGAAAGCCCTGGATCGGCGGTGATGCCAAAGGTGAAAGAGTCGCCCAGCATCAAGATCCGCGGCGCTTCGTCTCCGTCGGCCGGCGGCCGCGTGAAATCTTGCTCGTCTGAATAGCCCTGTCGGTTCACATGGCAGCGCCGGCCCGCCACTTCGCCGCGCGCGCAGGCTTCTTGAATCTTGTCCTGGACATAGTGGCAGCCTTCCTCGCCGCAGTCCAGGAAATCGACCAAGCGCACAAGGGGCTCGGGCGGGACGACAGTGTAAGTCGTGGCGATGCCGGCCGCCGTCAGGCCGATTTCCAGGACGAGCAAGGTGACAACGGCGACCAGAAGCGCCTTGAACGCCGTCTTGCGCCGGGAGTCGCGCCTGCCGCGCCGGGGCGCCCGCTTCAAGCGCCAGCCAAGCAGCGACAGCGCCAGTCCGCCGGCGATGATGAGAATTTGCGGCAGATTCAAGCCCGGGCTGGCGAAGGGCAAGAGATAGTCGATGGCGACGCCGCCCACGGCGATCAAGCCGCCAAGCGCCATCATGCCATGCGCGACTATTGTGACTGCCCGCGGGCGCGTCGGATTCTGCTTGTTCAGGGCGCTTTCGCCTTTTGACGCTCGCTGGACGATACGAGCCGATTCTACAGGCGCGCTTCGCAGCGGGCAACCGCGCCTCATGTCGCTACAGCCTATTCCAGGCAGCCCGGCCCTATCGCTCCGGTTCCATGCCGCGCAGCCAATTTCAGCCCTCTTCAGCCCGCGACCGTCGCTTTACGCCGCGCCATTTTCGCTGTATCGTCTTTGGATAAGTTGGAAAAGGGAACAGACATGACACGAGCTATTCGCGCGCTGGCGCTTTTCGGGGCGCTTGCCCTCGCGCTGCTGTCGCCCGCAGGCAGCCTGGCGCAGCTCACTTGCGATGATCCGCCGGCCCCATTTGACGACGCGGGCGCCCTGGCCAATTGGCAGCGGACATGGGACCTGATGGATGTCTGCCGCAGCGTCCCGGGCGTCTTTGCTGAGATCATTTCCGGCGGAGTCGGCCGCGATGGAATCCCGCCGATTGACGATCCACTCTTCGACGACCTGGGGACGGCCGACCTTTGGCTGGCGGATGCCTCGCCGGTGATCGCGCTGGATGTGAATGGCGACGCCCGGGCCTATCCGCTGGCGATCTTGACGCGCCACGAAATCGTTAACGATGTCTTTGGCGATCTGCCGGTGGCAGTCACTTTCTGCCCGCTCTGCAACAGCGCTATCGCCTTTGACCGGCGCGTCGACGGCGAGACGCTGCGCTTCGGCGTCAGCGGCTTGCTGCGCCACAGCGATTTGATCATGTGGGACGACCAGACTCAGTCGCTTTGGCAGCAGCTGACCGGCGAGGGGCTGGTGGGCGCGCACACAGGCGCTCTGCTGGATATCGTGCCGACGCAGCTGGTGGGTTACGCCGCTTTCAGGCAGCGCTATCCGGCGGGGCAGGTGCTGTCGCCGGGTCCGCGCCGGTACGGCAGCAACCCCTATGTAAATTACGACAGCAATCCGCGTCCCTTCCTCTTCATGGGCGAGCTGGACGAGCGCCTCTTCGCCACCGAGCGCGTGCTGGGGGCGAGCCTGGACGGGCAGACCATCGCCTACCCCTTCAGCCTGCTGGCGGAAGCGCGAGTCGTCAACGACCGGCTGGCGGATAGGGATGTGGTCGCCTTCTGGCAGCCCGGCGCTACCAGCGCGCTCGACGCGTCCAGCATCGACAATTCCCGCGATGTCGGCATGGCGGCGCTTTTCTCGCGGGAGCTGGAGGGGCGCAGCCTGACTTTCAGGGCAGTGGACGGCGCGATCATGGACGAGGAAACGGGCACAGAGTGGAATATCTTTGGGGGCGCTGTCGCAGGCGAGCTGGCGGGCGCGCAGCTGCAAATGCTCAACGCCTTCCCGCACTTCTGGTTCGCCTGGGCTGCTTTCTACCCGGATACCGCGCTATACCAAGTGAATTAAGGCGTCGGCTGCAGGCGGCTTTGACAGCGCGAAATCACAGAATCTGATCGAGGAATTCTTGCGTGCGCGGGTGATGCTCGATCTCGGTGCTGAAGAAGTTTTCGGGCGGACCTTGCTCGACGATGCGCCCCATGTCCATGAAGATGATGCGATCGGCGACTTCGCGGGCGAAACCCATCTCGTGAGTCACCACCAGCATGGTCATGTAAGTCCGCGCCAGCTCTTTCATGACATCCAGCACTTCTTTGATCATCTCCGGGTCAAGGGCGGAGGTGGGCTCGTCGAAGAGCATGATCTTGGGTTCCATCGCCAAGGCCCGGGCGATGGCGACGCGCTGCTGCTGCCCGCCGGAGAGCTGCCCCGGGTATTTGTAGGCTTGCTCGGGGATGCCGACGCGCTCAAGCAACTCGATCGCTTTCTGCTCGGCTTTGTCGCGCGCCCAATGCCGCACTTTCATCGGCGCCAGGGTGATGTTGTCCATGACCGTCAGATGCGGGAAGAGGTTGAACTGCTGGAAGACCATGCCGGTCTCGCGGCGGATCTCGGCGATGTTCTGCACATCGTGGCTCAGCTCGATGCCCTGGACGATGATCTGCCCGTCTTGATGCTCTTCCAGGCGGTTGATGCAGCGGATGAAGGTCGACTTGCCGGAGCCGGAAGGACCAATGATGACCAGCACCTCCTGCGGCATCACCTCGAGCGAGATGTTGCGCAGGACATGAAAGTCGCCAAACCACTTGTTCATCTCGCGACAAACGATAATCGGTTCGTCGCCCGCCATCACTTGGTTGCTCATGCTTGCCTCCGCGCCCGCCTTAGAGCTGCTGCGCCCGGGCCGCGCCCGAGCCAGTCGCCTCGACCCGCCGGCTGATGTAGGACATGATGTAGCTGAAAACAAAATAGATGATGGCGACATAGAGAAAAGTCTCTTGCCGCCGCTGCAAGAATTCCGGCTGCGCCACGACTCGCTGGGCGATGCCGGTGATCTCCGCCAGGCCGACGATGTAGACCAGCGAAGTGTCTTTGAAAAGCGAGATAAACTGGCCGACCAGGGCCGGGATGACCGCCCGCAGCGCCTGGGGCAGCAAGATGTGCAGGGTCGTCTGCCAGGCGGACAAACCGATGGCTTGGGCCGCTTCGGTCTGGCCCCGGTCGACCGATTGCAAGCCGCCGCGCACATTCTCCGCCAGGTAGGCGGCGCTGAACATGGTGATGCCCACCCAAGCCCGCACCGCCTGCTCGATGGTCGCCAGGGTCGGGTCGACCAGGGGCACCAGCAAAGTCGCCAGGAAGAGCACCGTGATCAGCGGCACGCCGCGCACCAATTCAATATAGAGGATGCAGGCGTACTTCACGACGGTCAGGTTGCTGCGCCGGCCAATCGCCAGCGCCAAGCCAATCGGGAACGACGCGCCGATGCCCAGCACGGTGAGCTGCATCGTCAGCATCAAGCCGCCCCAAAGCCGCTTGTCGGAGACGGGCAGCAGCTCCTCCGGCGAGGCCTGCAAGATCTGCGCCGCGCCCAGGCCCGCGATCAAGCTGGGGATCACGAGCAGCGCGCCCAGCCAGGCGAGTGCCGCCAAAGCCGCCGCCTGGAGCGAATAACGGCGGCCCAGGGCGTAATCTTCGCCGTCCAGGGTCTTGCGCTTCTCGGATTGGGCGCCTTCGCCGCGCTTGAAGGCGACGACGCCGGCCGCCAGCCAGAGCATGAAATAGATAGTCGACCAGCGATCGACGGCGGTCCAGCTCTGCATCCACAAGAAAGTCAGCAAAAGCAAGCCTGTGATGAGGCGGTTGGATGTCCATTTGACGGCGCCGCTGAAGAACATCCAGGCCAGCCAGAACAAGATCGCCGCGCCCGCCAGCAGGCCCGCCGCGCCATCGCCGCCCGACAGCGTGTTCGTGTCCAGGAAGACGAACAAGAACGCCACGCAGCCGAGCAGGTAGCCATAACGCTTCAGCGAGAAACCGAGACTCGCCGACAGACTGGCGCCGCGCGCCCCGGCGAAGACGCCGATGCCAGCCAGCAGCAGCCACATCAGCAGCGCGCTGACCGGAGTCGCGTTCCAGCCCTGCCAGACGAGATTGACGACGAAGCCCTGGGCGATTTGCAGGAAGAAAGCGCCCACCAGCAAGGCATAACCCAGGACCCCCTCGTAATGCAAGCCGACCAGGTAAATCAGCAGCAGCCAGATCAAGCCGCCGACCATGCTGCCCAGGGTGGCGCCAGAGAGCCCGCCCACGCCGGAAGCCAGCACATACATCAAGAAGGGATAGGCGCCCCAGCCGTACAGCAGCAGCCGGTTGATCGAGCCCTCGGCTTCGTCGCCGCTGTTCGTCCGGTTGAGCCAGGCCTCGCCGCGCCGGGCAGCCAAAACCGCGCCAAAGACGGCAGCCAGCTTCAAGACGAGCGCGAAGAGGCCCGTGAAGACGCCGTCCCCGTCCACCAGCGCGAAGTAGGCCAGCAAGATGAGTAAGGGACCCAGCGACCAGGCCAGCGCGAGCATGCGGCCGCCGCGACTGCGGAAGACCGAATTCTCGCCCCGGGCGTGCGCCGCGCCCCGCCCCAGGCTATAGCCAAGGACCATCGTGATGAAGAAGGGGATGAACAGCGCTTCCAGCTGCTCGAAGAAAGGCGGGATGAAATGAATCAAGTAGGCCTGCGGGCTGCGCAAGCCGCGGAATTGATTGTCAATCAGCACGACGAAGGGTATCGCCTTGCCATCGACTTGGGGGCGGCTCTCGCTGACGACGAGCTCGTTATCGGTCAAGCGCGAGAAGAGCGATTCGGTGGCGCTGAGCGTCCGCTGCACGATCGGTTCAATGCCGCTGGCAGCCAGAATCGCGCTGCCGGTTTCGCCCGCGGCGGCGTCTTTCCGCAAAACATACCAGCCGGAGCGCGGCACGGTGAAACTGAGACTATGGCCGGGGCCGGCCAGCTCGGCCTCCGCCAGCGTCTCCGTCATGTCGCCATTCAGGATCGCCGCCGTCATCGGCCGCTGCCCCAGCGCGTACAGCTCCAGCGCCGATTGGGGCGTCAGCAGCCGGGTGAAGACATCGCGCAGGAAAGCCGCTTCTTTCGCCGACGGCTGGATGAGCTCTTCGTCTTCATCGCGCTGGTCGGGCTCGCCGATCAGATCTTCGGAGATCTGCAGGACCAGGGTCTCGCCCAGATCTTCCAGCTGTTCACTCGCCAGGATCGCCGCCGTCAGCCGCGCCATCGTCTCGCGGGCTTCTTGGGTCATGCCATCGCTCAGCGAGAGCGTCTTCGTCGCCTCTTCGGCCGCGGTCAGCGCCTCCAGGATGGAGTCGTCGCGCGGGTCCTGCGCTTTCGCCGCCCGCTCCAGCCGCTCCAGCCAGGTCCTCAGCTCGGCCACCGTGGCGCCGCTCTCGTCCAGCCCGGCGCCGACATACGCGACGAGCGCGGCTGTGGACGCCAGCATGTCGTTAGTGCGGGTGAATGTGCGGATGTTGAGGCGGGTGCGCTCTTCCAGCGCTTCGGTCAATTCTCGGCTGAGCATGCGATCGAAGATCTCGCCGGTCTTGGCGCGGGTCTCCAGCAGATTGCCGGCGGAATTGGCCAGGGCGTTGGTCGCCCGATCCGCGAAGCCAGCGAGCCGGCTCAAACTCTCGATATCGGCGACCTCGTCGAGCGCCAGCGCAACCGAGACGGTCTCGCCTTCCCGGGCGATGAAAGCCAGCTCCTTTTGCGGCGTCAAGGCGGAAGCGCGGTCGACAATGTCGATGTTGCCGGCGGTGAAGTACGATTTTGGCTGGGCGATCGTCGCTTCAACGAGCGGCGGCAGCAAAGCCAGCGCCAGCGCGAGGATTAGCGACAAGACCGTCAGGATTCGCAGCGAGCGCCGCGCCCAGGCCGCCAGGCTCATGCCGCAGAGCAGAGCCGACAGCAAGACCGTCAAGGCGACGCGCCATTCAAAGACGGGCTCGAAGGACGACATCATAAAGAGCCGCTGGTTGTTGACGATGGCGAACCAATTCGCGCTGCCGATTGCCCAGTCAAAGAAGCCGACCGCCAGCGCGACCACCAGCAGCGAGACGATTATGGTGGTGACCGCGTCGGCCGGCGAGCCAAAGAGATTCTGTCGCAGCCAGCCTTGCGGACCCACCTCAAGGCGCGGCGGCGGCAGGGTCGGCTCATCCTCGTAATGGATGATCGACTGGCTCGGGTCGATGGGCGCGCGCTCTGGCATCAGGCTCTCACCTCGTCACCAGTTGGAAGCGCTGGTTAATCATGTTCATCGCCAAAGAGATGCACAGGCTGATTACCAGATACGAAAGCATGACCATCAAAATGCCGGTGACGGATTGCCCCGACTGGTTGATGATCGTAAAAGTGACTTGGTATATGTCGGTATAGGCGACCGCGATCGCCAAACTGGAGTTCTTGGCCAGGTTGAGGAACTGGTTGCCCAGGGGCGGGATGATGACGCGCAGCGCCTGGGGCAAGACGATCAAGCGCAGCATATCGCCCTGCGAAACGCCCAGCGCCCGCGACGCTTCCAGCTGCCCTTTTGGCACCGCCTGGATGCCAGCCCGCACGATCTCCGCAATGAAGGCGGAAGTGTAGACGACCAAACCGAGGAAGACCGCCAGATACGACGGCGAAATCTCGATGCCGGTTTCGATGTTTCTGCCGCGCCGGTCGAGCAGGGGCGGGCGGAAGATCAGCGGCTGGCGCGTGTACTCCAGCTCTTGCTCGATCGTCAGCATGCCGGATTCGAATGCGTCGTCGTAGCTCAAATCGACCATGGCGTCGCGGTCTTCGTCATAGACCGGCATCGTCGATGGCGTCGGGCGCATGCCCAGGATCAGCCAGCCCAGCAGCGCCATGCCGACAAAGGTCATCAGAGCGTAGCGCGCCTTTGGTATCGGCTTGCCGGTGCTCTCGGTGATGAAGCTGAAGTAGCGCCACAGGGCGGCGGCCACCACCGCGCCGATGACCACAAAGACCATCCATACGGCGAAGAGCGACGATGGAATCAACTCGAAGATCGCCACGCCCTTGATGCTGATGTAGAGCCCGGGGCGGAACTCAATCGGCGTGCCCGCGCCCACCACGACGACGCCCAGCAGGTTGAAAATGACGACGATGGCGATGCCGGCTTCGCGCACTATCGTCCGCCAGGCGGGCCGGCGCAAGCTGCCGCCGTACTGCCAGATGACGAGAATGACCAGCAGCGAAAGACCGTATTGCACCAGCGGCAGGCTGCGGATGCCCTCTTGCGGCAGGGCGATCGATTCTTGCTGCGGCGGCAAAGCGAATATGGCGATGTAATACCAAGCGAAGATCTGCAGCAGAATCGGCGTGTTGCGCAAAACTTCCACATAAGCGCGGGTCACCGTGCGCACAAGAAAGTTGCGGCTGAGCAAGAAGATGCCGGCGACGATGCCGAGCGCGGTCGTGGCTGCCAGGCCGATGGACACCACGCGCAGCGTATTGATGAAGCCGACGCGAAAAGCGTCGATGTAGCGGTCGTTTGGCGTGTAACTGCCGGAATCGGAGAGGTCGAAGCCGGCGCGATTCTGCAGAAACTCGAAATTGGGCGCCTGGTTGGTGGATTCGAGGGCGGTGTTGATGCGCAGTTGCAAGTCGCGCAGGACGATGACGACGATGACGACGAAGACGATCTGCGCCAAACCTTGCAAGATGCGCCCGTCGCGGAAGAGCGCCGGCAAAATATTCGCGCCGCCCCGTTCGCTGTCGCTGCTCAAATGCGCTTCTCTCTGCAATTCGCGCCGCCAGTTCTATGCGAATTCACCAAGCTGCGACAATTGTATGGCAAGTTCGGCGCTTTGCCAAATTTCCGCGCCGGGCAAAATCCCGCTTGGCTGGCGAATTAGCGGAAAGGCGCCGCGTAGAGCAGGCCCCCATCCGTCCACAGGGCGTTCACGCCGCGCTCCAGACCGAAAATGGTCTCCCGCCCCAGATGCCGCTCGAAAATCTCGCCGTAATTGCCCAACTGCGCGATGACCGCGACCATGAACTCGTCGTCGATGTCGAGGTATTCGCCGGCGACATTATCGCCCAGGCCGAGCAGACGGGCGACTCCTGGGTCGGCGCTGTTCATGAAGTCGCCGATGTTCATGCTGTTGATGCCGAATTCTTCGGCGCTGATGAGGCCCCAGACCGTCCAGCGGATGATATCGGCGAATTGGGCGTCGCTCTGCGGGCTGAGGGGACCAAGCGGCTCTTTGCTGATCGTGCCGGGCAAGATGCGGTGCGCGCCGGGGTCGGCCGCCGTGGCTTTGCGCGAGAGCAGCTGGCTCATATCCGAGGTGATGGCGTCGCAGGCGCCGGCTTGATAGGCGTCCATGCTGGCGTCGGCGTCTTGATAAGTGTTCAGGGTCCAGTCGGCATCGGCGCCATCGATGAGGTCGGTGATGTTGAGCTCGGTGGTGCTGCCGGCGTTGGCGCAGATGGTGATGCTCTCGTCGGTCAGCTCGTCGATGCTGGCGATGCCGAAGTCGATTTTGAGCATGATGCCTTGGCCGTCGTAGAAAGTGGTGGGGCCGAAAGTGGCGCCCCATTCGGTGTCGCGGCTCAGGGTCCAGGTGGTGTTGCGGCTGATCAAATCCACTTCGCCGCTGGCCAGGGCGGTCGGGCGTTCGGCGGAGTTGAGCGAGCGGAAAGCGAGGGCGTCGGCGCTGCCCAGAATGGCGACGGCGATGGCGCGGCAGATATCGGCGTCGAAGCCGACAAAGTCGCCGGCGTCGTTTTGCGTGCCGAAGCCGGGCAAGACCGCATTCACGCCGCATATCAATTCGCCGCGCTCGCGAACGCGCTCCACGATATGCCCGTCGCGCTGGGCAAGCGCCGCGCTGCAGAGGATCGCCGCCAGCAAGGTCGCCAACAATAATGTTCTCATTCTATTCTTCCTCTATTTGTCCTCGCGCAATGCAGCAAGAGCGGAAAAAAGAAGCGCGCCACCGAAGAGATGACGCGCTCCAAACTTGCATGCTGCCGGAGGTCAATCCGGCGGTTTAACGGAAGGGCGCCGCGTAGAGCAGGCCGCCATCCGTCCACAGGGCGTTGACGCCGCGCGTCAGACCGAAGATCGTGTCGGGGCCCAAATGACGATCGAAGATCTCGCCATAGTTGCCCAGCTGCGTGATGACATCGACCATGAACTCGTCGTTGATGCCGAGGTACTCGCCCGCGACATTATCGCCCAGGCCGAGCAGACGGGCGACGCCAGCGTCTTCGCTGTCCATGAAGTCGCCGATGTTCATGCTGTTGATGCCGAACTCTTCGGCGGTGATGAGGCCCCAGACCGTCCAGCGGATGATGTCAGCGAATTGGGCGTCGCTCTGCGGGCTGACGGGCCCGAGCGGCTCTTTGCTGATCGTGCCGGGCAGGATCTGGTGCGAAGCGGGATCAGCCGAAGTCGCCTTGCGCGAGAGCAGGCCGCTCATGTCGGTGGTGACCGCGTCGCAGGCGTCGGCTTCGTAGGCGTCCATGACGGCGTCGAATTCCTGGAAGGTGCTCAGTTCCCAGTCCGCCATCAAGCTGTCTTTGAGGTCGGTGATGTTCAGCTCGGTGGTGGTGCCGGCGTTGGTGCAGATGGTGATGCTCTCTTCGCCGAGCTCCGCAATCGTGCTGACGCCGAAGTCGACCTTGACCATGACGCCTTGGCCGTCGTAGAAGGTGGTGGGACCGAAGGTGGCGCCCCATTCGGTGTCGCGGCTGAGGGTCCAGGTGGTGTTGCGGCTGAGCATGTCGATTTCACCGCTCGCCAGGGCTGTCGGGCGTTCGGCGGCTGCCAGCGGGCGATAGGCTATGGCGTTGGCGTCGCCCAGGATGGCGGCGGCGACAGCGCGGCAGATGTCCACATCGAAGCCAGCGAATTCGCCGGCGTCGTTTTGCGTGCCGAAGCCGGGCAGCAGCGCGTTCACGCCACAGATCAACTCGCCGCGCTCGCGGATCCGCTCGACGATTTCACCATCATCGGCGCTGGCCATACCGGCGCCAATCGCAAGCATGGCGACCAAGAGCATAAAGGTAATTGCAAGGCGCTTCATCGTGTACCTTCCTCCCCGTGGGATAGAAACTGAACGGAACTTCCGGCGCAAGTGGCGAGGCAGTCCGCGCTCGCCCTCGCTTGTTACCTGTTTAGTGTACAACAAAAGAGCGCCACTTGACAAGCGCTCCCCACACAAAGAAACCGCCCGCTGACACGGCGCCAGGGGGCGGCTGCCAAGATGGCGGCGGCGCCATGGAAAGTGGCTCGCCGCGAACTTCGACGCGATCAGGCCGGTTCGGCTACGCGCATGGCCTCCAGCGCCTTGACGATGCCGGCGCGGACTTCGCCCGGCTCCGCATGGCGGCCGACCGCTGCCTTGGAGAAGATCAACTCGCCATTGACCCAGACATCAAAGACGCCGCCCGTGCCCGGGATCAACTTCCAACTGCTGATGTGGTATTCGATTTCGCGCTCGTTCAAGATTTCGTCCGTCAAACTGACGGCATTGGGTTGGTGCCCTCAAGTAGCGCAATACTTGACGACAATCTCCATTCCACCTTCCTGCATGAGACCGCTCCTTTCCGGCGTTCACTCGCCTGCGATTGCCCTAGTATACCCGAGCGCCGCGAAAATGCGAATCCCCGCGCCCAAGATGATCGGCAAGCGCCCGCGCGCCGGCGAAAATCGCCAAAATATACGCCCGCCCTACGCCCGCCAAGCGCCCCGCCTACAGTCGCCTCAAATCGCTTGACCGCCAGCGTCCGGAGCATAGACTGGGGCTACGCGGTTAATTTGGCTGACAGGAGAAACAATATGAACCCGCGACGCCTTGCCCGATTTGCCCTGGTCTGCTGCCTTCTACTAGCCGCTGCAAGCGCCCAGGCGCAGAACCCGCTCGACCTGCACGCCAGTCACATCTCTTACGATCGCGTCGAGGTCAAGTGGCGGGCAGAACACAGCGACGACACTTACAGCATCGAGTTTGGCTACGCGGGCCAGTATCCGCGGCCGATCGCCAGCACGACAGACACCGAATATCATTTCGAGAATCTGCTGCCCCAGACGAACTACGTCATTGTCGTGCACAGCAGCTACCTTGGCGGCAACACGATCCATGTGCGCACGATCGCCGCGCCAGAAGCGCCGCGCAACGGGCCGACGCCGGTGACCTGCCCGAATCTGCCGGCCAGCGTCGTCGTCTACGGGCACGAACTCGGCACCCAATGCCAGATGGTGGGCGAGATGGAAGTCGCGCGACCGGATTTCAGCGCGCTCGGCATTCTGGCTGCGGTCGATATCTGGAGTTACATCCCGACGAGCCTGGAAGTCTGCTTCAAACAGAGCGGCTATCTGGCATTCCTGGACGCCGCCTATGCCCCGCGGCTGGCCAGCGCCCTCGACCATGTACAGCGCAACGGCATGACCTGCGGCCACATCGACTCGGCCGGCACGGTCGTCTTGCTGGCCGCGCCGACGCCCGACCACAGCCCTGCCCAGCCGCCCGCCAACACGCTGCCGGTCTACGACGCCATCCCGACCAGCCACTGCCAGATCAAGCTGATCGAGACGCTTTACCTGCGCAATGCGCCGGCCGGCAAGATTGTCGGCCTCGTCTGGCTGTATTCGGAGGTGCCCGTCTTTGAAGTGAGCGGCGACTGGTACAAGATCGAGTTCGAGGGCACGATCGGCTACATCAGCCGCTACTATCGGCGAGTGCTTCGCGGCGGCTGCGGCTGAGGCTTCGCGCGCAGATAGCTCACGCACAATTTGCGGGGGCGGCCTTCCGGTCGCCCCTTGCTTTTCCCCAGTTGCGGGCGATACGCAAAATCGCCGCTACGGCTTGAGATTGAGCCTCAAACCACCACATTCACCTTGGGATCGGATCCATTCCGGCCCGGGATGAAGATGGCGCGTTTGGCCGGTTTGCCAGCCAGGTAACGCTGCGCCGCCTCGCTCGCCAATGCAAGCTCCTGCGCCCGTTCTCGCGCGATATCCACGGCCACGGCAATCGTTGCGCGGGGCCTGCCATTGATCATGACTACCAGGTCGACCGTCTCTTCCCGGGCTTTGTCGGCGTCGTATTCGGGCCAAGGCTGCTGATGCACGCTGTAATCCCAGCCCAGGCGCGCCCAGATCTCTTCCGCCAGGTGCGGGGCGAAAGGCGCCAGCAGCCGCAGCGTCGCGTCCAGGGTTTCGCGCCAGGCGGATGCCCCGATTTTCCCCTCTCGCAGCGCGGCGCGCAGGGCGTTCTTGAATTTCATCTGCTCGGCGATGGCGGTGTTGAAGCTGAAGTCTTCCAGGCCCCGGTTGATGACGGCGATGGTCTGGTGCAGTTTGCGTTCGATATCGCGTTCGGCTTCCGGGTCGCCCGGCGCGCGCGGCGGTCCCGCGGTCGCAATCTCCCAGATATCGTCCAGCCAGCCCTGCGGTCCCTTGATGTTATTCTCGTTCCAGGGCCCGCCCTTCTGCCAGTCGAAATTGAACATCAGGTAGCAGCGCACGACATCCGCGCCGTACTTCGCCACCAGCTCGTCGGGATTGACCACATTGCCCTTGCTCTTGGACATGCGCTGAATCTCCAGATGATGCCGCAGCTGGTTGACGCTGTTTTCGCCCGGGATATCGGGGATGACGATTTCCGCGTCGGGCAGGATCTCGACCAGCTGGGTGAGGCCGGCCATGTCGACGCGGAGGATGTTCTCGGTGCGATGCGCGATTTCGCCGAAGACCCCCTCAAAGCCGGCCGGCACTTGATTCCAGTCGGCCACTTCGACGCGCTCCGCCAGCAGCCTGCCGCCAGCCATCGTCCCGCTGCACAAGACGAAGTCGCCCTGTCGCTCGCCACCCAGCACCTGCCCTTGGTTGCGCAGCACGGTCATCGGCTCGTCGAAGACGCCGGCCGGGTCGCGTCCCTGTCCGCGCATGGCTTCCGCCGCATCGTCAAAGACGCCGATGTCGCGCAGGACTTTGGTGAAAAAGCGGGTGTAGAGCAGGTGCATCACGGCGTGCTCAGCCCCGCCAGTATAGACATCGACCGGCAGCCAGTAAGCCGCTTCGTCGGCGTCGAAGGGGGCGCTGTCGCAATCGGGCGACAGGTAGCGCAGCTGATACCAAGAGGAGCACATGAAGGTGTCCAGGGTGTCGGTCTCGCGGCGGACGCGCTCGTCGACTTTGAAGAATGGCTCGTGATACGTCAGCGGACTGCGCCCGGTCGGCACGAAATCGACATCTTCCGGCAGCTCCACCGGCAGCTCGTCGTCCGGCACGGGGACGATCTCGCCGTCGGCGCGCAGCATGGGTATGGGGCTGCCCCAGTAGCGCTGGCGGCTGATGAGCCAATCGCGCAAGCGGTAATTGACCGATTCTTGGCCCTTGCCGGTCGCCTCCAGCCAGTCGATGACGCGGCTAATCGCGGGGTTCTTCCTGCCCTTGGCGCTGGTGCTTTGGCTGCCGTCCATGGCGTCGGAGTTGACCATCGCGCCCGGACCGTCGTAGGCTGCGCTCATGGCGGCCTCGGTCAGGGGCTCGTCCATGTCCTCGGGCTGGATGACGACGCGAACCTCCAGGTCGTGCGCGCGGGCGAACTCGAAGTCGCGCTGGTCGTGGGCTGGCACCGCCATGATCGCGCCCGTGCCATAAGTGATCATGACATAATCGGCGACCCAGATCGGGATGCGCTCGTCGTTCACCGGGTTGATGGCATAGGCGCCGGTGAAGACGCCGGTCTTCTCGCGGTCCTCGACCATGCGCTCGACTTCCGTCGCCTGAGCCGCCGCCTCAACATAAGCCTCAACCGCGGCGCGCCGCTCGTCCGTCGTGATCCGGTTGACCAAGTCGTGCTCCGGCGCCAATGCCATGAAAGTGGCGCCCCAGAGCGTATCGGGCCGGGTGGTGTAAATCTCGATGGGATGCCCGCCGATTTCGGTGCGGAATGTCGCGCGCGCGCCCTCGCTGCGGCCGATCCAGTTAGTCTGCATGATCTTGATGGATTCGGGCCAATCCAGCGGCGCGAAGTCCAGCAGCTCGTCGGCGTATTTGGTGATGCGGAAGAACCACTGCTCCATCATCTTTTGGGCGACGGGCTGGCCAGTGCGCTCGTCCTTGCCGTCGATGACCTGCTCGTTCGCCAGCACCGTCTGCAGCGACTCCGACCAGTTGACCAATGCCGAGCCGCGATAGGCGACGCCTTGCTCGTAAAAGCGCTTGAAGAACCACTCCGACCATTTGTAATACTCGGGCGTGCAGGAAATCGCCTCGCGCTCCCAGTCAAACATGGCGCCCATGCTGCGCAGCTGCTCGCGCATGCGCTCGATGTTGGCGAAGGTCCACTTCCAGGGGTGGATGTTGCGCGAAATGGCGGCTTGCTCGGCGGGCAAGCCAAAAGCGTCGAAACCCATGGGGAAGAGCACATTGTAGCCCTTCATGCGCATCCAGCGGGCGCGGGCGTCGGACGGGGTCATGGCGAACCAGTGGCCGATGTGCAAATCGCCCGACGGATACGGCAGCATCGTCAGGGCGTAATGCTTGGGCTTGCTCCAGTCGACGCGGGAGCGGTAGAGCTGGCTCTCGTCCCAGCGCGCCTGCCACTTTTTTTCGATCTTCTGCGGCTGATAGATATGGTTCATCGCGTTGGTCTCTTCTCCCTGGCGCAGGACGTGACGAAATAAACGGCTTGGCGAGCCGTGGCGGAGCAAATTGGCGGCAAGGTGATTCGGGGGCTGGCGGCGGCGCAGCGGCGGCTATGCGCTAGATAAGGAAAGAGCGGGCCACCCCAGAGCCCGGTGTCATCGCAGCTTTCATCTCGCGTCCGCTTTCGCCAACAGTGGTTGATGCGTCGCACAGCATGGTAGCATGGCTCCGCCCCCCGCGCAAGCCCCGCAACCCCCCTCAGTCCCCCCGTTGCAATGGGGGAAGCACCCTCTACGCGGCGACTCTCCCCTTCCCTAACGCTTCGGGGCAAGGGGCCGCGCCGCGTAGACACAGGCGGTCAGGGATGGGGTTGGCGGCCCAGCTCACTTCCAGGTCTGGCGCAGGACGCGAATCCAATTCTCGTGCGTCAGCTTGCGCAGCAGAGCCTCGCCATAACCCGCCTCTTCCAGCGCCGCCAGCAGATTCGGCAGCTTCGAGCAGTCGCCGACCGCGTCCGGCACGCGCGCGCCATCATAATCCGAGCCCAGCCCGACCCGCGTCTCGCCCAGCCGCTCCACCAGATAGTCCAAATGCCGCACCATGATGTCCAGCGGACGGTCGCTGGCCCAGGCGCCGTCTTCATTGAGAAAGCTGGTCGCGAAATTCAAGCCGACCATGCCGTCCGACGCTTTGATGGCGTCCAGCTGTTTGTCCGTCAAGTTGCGCGAGATCGGGCAGATGGCGTGGACATTGGAATGCGTCGCCACGAGGGGCGCGTCGCTGATCTGCGCCACATCCCAAAAGCCGGCTTCGTTCATGTGCGAAAGATCGAGCATGACGCCGAGCTGGTTGCAGCGCTTCACCAGCCGCGCGCCGGCCTCGGTCAAGCCCGGACCAATATCGGGCGACGCCGGAAAGCTGATGGGCACGCCATGACCGAAGATGGTCGGCCGACTCCAGACGATGCCCAGCGAGCGCAGCCCGGCGCGATAAAACACCTCGAGCGCGTCCAGATCTTCGTCAATCGCTTCCGCGCCTTCAATGTGCAGGATGGCGGCGAACACGCCATTGTCGATGCAGGCCTGCAATTCATCGGCTGTCCGCGCGACCTTCACCCGCCCGGCCGACTCGGCTTCAATGCGAAACAGATCCGCCATCATGCGCAAGGCGGCCGGCCGGGCGTCGTCAATCGAGACCTCGGGCGGCGCATAAGGCTTGCTTGTGTCCGGCATGCTGTCCGGCGCGATCCGGTCCGCTTTATTGGGCGTCCAGACGGCGAAGAATCCGCCGGCCAGGCCGCCGCGGCGCGCCCGAACCAGATCGATGTGCCCGCCTTCCATCTCGCCGAGGAAATCCGCCGGACCCAGATTCGCGTCTTGATACAGGCGCAGCAGCGTGTCGTTGTGGCCGTCAAAGATGAGGTGCTGTGGCATGAGCGGTCCTGCTCCCGGCTCTGTGGTCGGCTGGCTGAATCCTGCCAGCGCCGAACGCGCTTTGCAAGCGGAAAGCGCCCCCGGAAATAGAAAAGCGCGCTCCCGAGAGAACGCGCTCCACTTTGATTGATCGGTTAAGCCAGGCGTCAACCTGAGGTCTTATGCTGCCCTTCGCTACTGGCAGGGCACCGGCGTGCCGCAGCTGCCGCCTACCCGGCAAGTGCCGTCGGGGCCCCGGTACACCGGCGTATCATTGTGGTAGAAATTGGCGTATAACCAGTTGGCCCAGTCATCAGCGCAGCTACCGCCATCATCATCGCCATCGCTGTCGCCCATGTTTCCGCGGCGGCTCGACGCGCCCGCAGCGACTGTCCAGGCATTCAGGAATGGCTGCCCGGAAGCCGGCACGACGCACTCATAATCGGTGATGGCGCCAAGCGCGTTGGAAGTGTTCACCGGCAGGTTCAAGCCCGAGGCTTGATAATCCGCCGCCTTGATCCACTGCCCGCTGGCGTATGGACCGCAGCCCGCGCCGTCGCCAGCGGGAGCAGCCGTATCGGCCGGCGCGGCCGGCGCCTGGGCGGGAGCGGCAACCGCTCTTGAAGCCACGCCGCCGATGTTGTCGATGGTGGTGGTCAGCGCGACGACTTCGTAAGTCTCCGGATGGTACAGGATCGTCATGGCGAAACCGGCCGGCATCGCGCTTGTGCCCGGCACGCACAAAATATCGCCGGAGTTGTAGCGCTGCATCCGCGCCGTGTCGCAGACGCCGGTCACCAGAGTCTCGTCGTAGGCCAGGTCGGTTTCGTCAACGATCTCGGCGAGGATTTCCAGGTCCGTCACATCATCCGCGTTCAGCATGCGCGTGAGGCTCACGGCGCGGAACGGAAACTTGACCATTTCTTCATCATCGGGCAGGAGCGGCGCGCCGTACTCGACCAGGTTGACAAAACGCACCCAGCCGGCCTCGTATGTGCGCATTTCCAGCGGGATAATGGATTCCAGGTCGATCGCCGGCATGTCCGCGTCCATGGCCTCGGCTTCTTCGTCCATGGCCTCGTCGTCCATCATTTCGGCTTCGTCTTCCGCTTCTTGCTCGACCGTCGCGCTGTCGCCGCCGGCCTCGTCTTCGGAGCTATCGTTGGATTGCGCGATTGCTGGCAGACAGAGCGCCAGCAGCAAAACTAACGCCAGCAGCAAGCGGCGCCGCTGAAAAGCAAGTTCTTCTCTAGCGTCAATCGTCATAATATACCCCTTTACGAACGCAGCCAAATCTAAGCGCATTGTGCCACAACGCGCCTTCGCCAGGCTAGCGCGAATCGGGGAATCTGTAATACAATACATTTTGTGATAAAATATCTCATATCGCGGGCATGACGCGCTTTCGGCGGCCTAAGGGCGGGCGCAGGGCGCAGGCGCGCTTCAGGGAAAATGAAAAGCGCGCTCCCGAAAGAACGCGCTCAAAGCATGACTGCCAAAAGCAGCGTGCAAATCAGTAGCAAATTGGCGGGTCGCCAGGGTTGTAGCCTGGCTGATAGCCGGGATCGCCAGGTTTACACGATCCGTCGCCGCCGTCAGTGCCACCACCGTCCGCGCCGCTGCTTCCGCTGCCGCCAGTGCCGCCAGTGCCGCCAGTGCCGCCGCTCACCGTCCAGGCTTTCAGGTAAGCTTGCCCGGAAGCCGGCACGACGCACTCATAATCGGTGATGGCGCCAAGCGCGTTGGAAGTGTTCACCGGCAGGTTCAAGCCCGAGGCTTGATAATCCGCCGCCTTAATCCACTGCCCGCTGGCGTATGGACCGCAGCCCGCGCCGTCGCCAGCGGGAGCAGCCGTATCGGCCGGAGCGGCCGGCGCCTGGGCGGGAACGGCAGCCGCTCTTGAAGCCACGCCGCCGATGTTGTCGATGGTGGTGGTCAAGGCAACGACTTCAAAGGTCATTGGGTGGTACAGGATCGTCATGGCGAAACCGGCCGGCATCGCGCCCGTGCCCGGCACGCACAAAATATCGCCGGAGTTGTAGCGCTGCATCCGCGCCGTGTCGCAGACGCCGGTCACAAGCGTCTCGTCGTAGGCCAGGTCGGTTTCGTCAACGATCTCGGCGAGGATTTCCAGGTCCGTCAGATCTTCCGCGTTCAGCATGCGCGTGAGGCTCACGGCGCGGAACGGAAACGCGACTAAATCTTCATCATCGGGCAGGAGCGGCGCGCCATACTCGACCAGGTTGACAAAACGCACCCAGCCGGCCTCGTATGTGCGCATTTCCAGCGGGACAATGGATTCCAGGTCGATCGCCGGCATGTCCGCGTCCATGGCCTCGGCTGCTTCGTCCAGGGCCTCGTCGTCCATCATTTCGGCTTCGTCTTCCGCTTCTTGCTCGACCGTCGCGCTGTCATCGCTGGCTTCTGCGTCGGTCGCGTCGTCGCTTTGGGCGCCGGCTGGCAGGCCGAGCGTCAGAGCTGCCAGCAGCATACAGACGATTAAGGCGCGCCAAAGCAACAAATTCGTGATGGAATGGCTCTCTGATCTCATAGATTCCTCGCCTCTTCGACAATTCGCACTTGCCTTGCGCGACGAGTATACAGAACTTTATGCGCCATTTCCATAGTTAATAGACAATAAGCCGCACCAATAGCGTCAATGTGTCTTTTCAGTCCAGGCGCAAAGAATCCAAACGGATCTTCGGCCGATGCAGAAGGAAATTGGCGGCTTTTTGCGCTGGCGGGGGTCAGCCGGGGCTGAGGGGCGGGCGGGTCTTGCCGCGGCGCTTGGGGATGGGCGCGGGGACCGGCGCGGGCGATCGGGGCTTCAGCAGCTCGTCAATCTCTCGCAGCGCACGACGGCCCGCTTCCAGCAATTCGTCCCAAATTCTGCGTTTACGCCTGGCCATGACGCCCGCCTCGGCTGGACCCGGGCGAGTGAGATTGAAGTGGACCTGAGGGGACTCGAACCCCTGACTTCCACAATGCCATTGTGGCGCTCTCCCAACTGAGCTACAGGCCCCGGCAACGGCAGCTAGCTTAACGGCTTGCGGTCGCGCTGTCAATAGAAAGCGCCAGGCGGATTTCCGCCAGCACATCGGCCGGCGCACCCTCGGCGGGACCGCGAGCCAGAAAGTCGGCGTCGCTCTGTCGCAAGACGGCGTTGCCACAAGCGCAGCCGGGCTGATCCACCCAGTCAATCATGCCGGTCCCGCGCTCGACGCGCGCCCCTTTCACGCCGCCGCTGGCTTGGTCGGCCCAGATCCAGCTCCTGGTCGGCTCGTCCATTATTGCCGCCGTCCCGCCTGCCGGGCAGGGTAATTTTCCAGCTGCCGGTATTCTTCCGCGTCGGCAGCCGGGGTCGTGCCGGCGGGCTTGGTGAGCGGCTGCGGACGATAGGCGTCCCGGTGATCGCGCTCGTCCATGAACGCGCGCCGCAGCTCGCGCAGTTCGTCGTGGATTGCCGTGAGCGTCGCCGCTTCGGCCGTGGCCGACTCGCTCGCGCCGTCCTGAGTCTTTCGCCGCCGGCGTCGGCTGATGGCGCTGACCAGCGAAAACAAGATGAAGTGCGCCAACAGCAGCCCCGTCCAAGTGGCGTGGATGCCCAGGGGCGTCAGCGACTCGCTAAAGAAAAATCCGCTGCCATAGAGCGCGTTCACGAAGTCCCACCAGAGGAAGAGCGTCACGATCATGAAGCTCAAGGCATGGATGTAGAGCAGTTTCCGCCCGCGGGATCGTGGCTGGCGCTCATCGCCGCGCTTGTCTTTCATGGCTGCCTCGCTTGATCCGCGTTCCATGACGGAGCGGACCGCAGTGGTCGACGCGCATTATACGCTTTTACGCCTTTTCCGCCAATGCGTTGCGGGGGCGCGCCGCCCGCGAATCGCCACGACGCCGCCTGCCAAGCCGCCCCGACTTGTGGCATAATGGCGGACGCAGATCGGCGCTGAAAGAGAGTGGGCATGGCTGAAACGAGAACAAGGCTGAATATCCTCGTCATTGGCGGGGCGGAAGCGGCGGGCCTGGCGACCGCGCGGGCGCTGCTGCAGCGGGGGCACGCGGTGTCGGCGACGGCCTGCGATGCCGAGGGCGCCTTGCGGCTGCGTTTGGCCGGCGCCTTGCCGGTTTACCCGGATCTGGGGCGGAGCAGCGAACTGCTCAGCGTCATGCGCATGGTCAAAGCCGAAGCGGTCGTCCATGCGGGCCCCCAAGTTTGTGGCGGCGTCCCCCAAGCCAGCGACGCTTTCCCTCTCCATGCCGACGCCCTGACGGCCTGCGCCGCCGCGCTTGCCGAAGCCGCCGGCCAGCATGCGCTCCAGCGAATCGTCGCCTTGAGCCCCGGTTATCTGTATGAAACCAGTCAGGACGCAGCTAAAGAAGGCGACCGCGATGTCCACAATAAGGAATACGCGCCGATGCTGGCAGCGGAACGAAGCCTGCTTCAAAGCGGCTTGACCGTCCAGATCCTGCGCAGCGGCTACATCTATGGCGGCAGCTGCCCCGGCGCCCGAAACCTGGCCGATGCGATCAAGCGCTCGCGGCGCCTCCCGAGTGGCGATTTACCGGCCTCCTGGATTCACGAGGACGACCTGGCGTCGGCTGTCGTCGCCCTGCTGGAATCGGACCCGGCTGAGGGCATGCAAGTCTTCAACGCCGCCGCGCAGCCGCCCAGGAGCCCGGACGAATTCGCGATCGCCCTGGCGGAGTCGATTGGCTTGAGCGCGCCCGCTTTCGCCGGCGCCAGCTTGTTCTCCGCGCTGCGACAGGGCGCCCTGCGCGATTCGCTGCTGGGGCGCTGCGTCGTCCTCAACAGCGATGTCCTGCGCGAGCGTTTCGGCTGGCAGCCAGCGCACGACGATCTGGAAAGCGGCCTGGCGGCGACTGCCTTGAGCTGGCGCATGCGAGAGGCTGTCAACAGCGACGATTTCTACAACCTGTACGAAGACAAAGCCGCGGACGCCATCGCCGATTTCGCTTACGACGTCGCCCTGCCCGCGCCAACTGTCGAAGCAGAATCTGCCGCCCCGGCAGCCGAAGCGACAGCGACCGCCCCGGCCCCGGCCGCTCCCGCAGCGCCGCCGCCCTCGGACGGTCCTGCGCCCTGGAACGAGTCCGACGCCAAGCGTGAAGAACGCCGCCGCAAGGCATTGGAGCGCAAAGCCAAACGCGCCGCCCGCGGCCGCTAGCCCGGCGCATGAAACCGCGACTGAAGGGCATCCTCTTTGACCTGGACGACACGCTGCTTGATTGGAGCGGCGTCAAGCTCGACTGGCGCGACATTGAAGCGGAACGCCTGGCTGGCGTGCTGGCCTACCTCGAACGCGGGGAGGATTGGCGCGGCGCACCCCTGGAGTCGCTGGTGGAGCGCTACACCCAGCGCACCCGCGACGCCTGGATTCAAGCGCGGCGAGACCTGCGCGCCCCGCGGATGCCCGAAATCCTGATTCGGACTTTGAGCGAATTCGGGCTCGCCGACGCCGCCTCGCGGGCCGACGAGATCCTGCGCGCCTACGACTGGCAAGCGGTCGAGGGCACGGTCGTCTTCCCCGATGCGCCGCCAATGCTGAGCTTGCTGCGCGCACAGGGGCTCAAGCTGGGCATCGTCACCAACGCCTCGCAGCCAATGGAACTGCGCGACGCCGAGCTCCGCGAGCATGGCATTATCGACTATTTCCCGGACTGCCGCGTGTCCGCCGCCGATGTCGGCTGGCTCAAGCCGGACGCGCGCATTTTCCAAAGCGCTTTGCGGCAACTGGGCGCGAACCCGGAAGAAGCCGTCTTCGTCGGCGATAACCCGCTGGCGGATATTGAAGGCGCCCGCTCGGTTGGCATGCGCGCCGTCCAACGCGTGCTTCCAGGCGACGAGGCGCTTGACGACTCCGGGCGGGCGAGCCCGCGTCTGTCTTCGCTTGCGCGGCTGCCGGCAATCCTGGATCGGTGGTACCCGGGCTGGCGCCGCCATGGCGCTTGACAGGCCGCTTCAGGGCGACCTCAACTTGATCGTCACCGGCTACCTGGAGCCCAATCGACCGCGCATCTCGCGCCAGCTCGCTTCTCGTCTGGGCTTGCGACTGGTCGATGTCGAGCGGGAGATCGAGGAACGCCTGGGCCAGAGCCCGGCGCACATCCGCGCGCAATATGGCGAAGGGCGGCTGAAAGCGGTCGAGGCCCGGGCCATGGACGAAATCGCCCTGCACCGCCGCGCCTTGATCCGCGTCTCCGGGCTCACCCTCATCAACAGCGGCCAGCTGCCCGCGATGCAGCGTCACGGCCTGGTGGTCTGCTTGGTGGCGTCGCTGGATTCGATATTGCGCCGCATCCACCTGACCCTCGGCGCCCGCTATCACGATCCGGCGGAACGGGCCCGCGCCATCGGTGAATTGCAGCGCGAATGGCGCATCCGCGACATGCCGGATGTGGTGGAATTCGACGCCACCTACATCAGCGAAGCCGTCTTGATCGAGCGGATCCTGCGTTTCTGGCGCGAAATGGCGCTGCGCCGCGATTGAGTCGCCTCAAAACGACACTCCCAGCTCGCCGCGGGTCACCTGGAAGTCGTGCATGCCATGCAGCGAATGCCGCGCTTGATGCTCGCCTTTCATGGCCGCCACAAGCAGATCAAGCAGCCGCGCCGGCAAATCTTCGTCTTGGCTTAAGCGGGCGTCCAGATCGTCGGCCGCGGCGGGATTGGCGCTCACCTGCAAGACGGGCGACAAAGGATGGCCCGCCAGCGCCGCCCCCTCGACATGAGCCAGCATCAACTCGATGCCGCTGGCGCCGAGGCCAGCCATGGTCTCGCCCCAATGTCGCCGCGGATTCGCCATGATGTGGAAGCCGGGGCGGTCCGCTCGCTGCCCATAAGCCAGGCTGGGGGATTCCGCGCCAGCCAGGCCAAGCTCCTCGGCGAAGACATTTTCCAGCAGGGCGTCCTTGTCCGAGACGACGATCGTGCCGCCACCGGCGACGATGCCCTGGCAGAGCGTGGCAATGCCCCGGGCGGCGAAAGCGGGCGTCTCCCCCTGGCTCAAGATCCCGATTCGCAGCGCCTCCGCGCCAGCCATGCGCCGTGGCGGGAGCGCGTCTCCATCGAGTCGCTCGCGGAAAAAGCCGCCAATCTTGCGCATGACCGCCTCGATGCCGCCGTCCAGCTGGATGCTCGCCCAGCCAAAGTCGGCCGGCTTCAAACCGCGATCGGCCAGCATGCCGCGGAAATAACTGTTGTGCGTGATTTCGCAGCCGTGCTCCAGCAGCAGCGCGTGTCGCAGCTTGGGGTGCTGCAGATAACCCAGCTGCATTTCTTTGTATTCGGGCACGACGCTGCCGCCGCAGCCCTCGGTGTGCACCAGGGCGACGAAGCGCGACAGTCCGCCCAGCTGCCCGCCCTCGTTGAGGCTGTCGGTGGTCATTTTGGCGATCTGCCCGGAACAGAGGCTCGTGGGCAAGACCAAGCCCACCTGCTCGGTCGTCAGGCCGGCGTCGCTCTCGTAGACCGGGATCTGCACCGGCGGCAAGCTGGCGCCCGGCGCGATTCCGATGGGTTTGCCGCTGCGGGTTCGCGGCTCGACCAAGCGCGCGTTCGCCGGGGCCGTCCGCTGCCAGTCGCGCCAGATCTGAGCTTGATGATGCCCGGCCTGTTCGCCGACGGAAGGCTGCCCGCCAGCCACCGCCACCGTCAGGTCCAGCGCGCGGGCGCCCAGCTCGTCCAGTGGCGCGCCATCGAGGTATTCGCCGGCGTTGATGTCCATGTCGCTCTTGAGCAGCTCGTAGCGGGCGCTGGTGGTGACATACTTGAGGGTGGGCACGAAGGGAAAATTGGTGATGGAGCCGTTGCCGGTGATGAAGAAGATCATGTTGCTGCCGCTGGCCACCTGCCCGGCGATGCATTCCAGGTCGTTGCCCGGGCTGTCCATGAAGTAGAAGCCGCCGCTGGTCATCCGCTGGCTATAGTCGATGACAGCGTGAATCGGCACATCGGGATGCCGTTTGGCGGCCGCGCCCAGGGACTTCAGGTAGATGTTATAGAGTCCACGATATTTGTTGCCGCCGGAGGGGTTGCCCTCGGCTGTTTGGCCATGCCAGCCAAGCCGCTCCTTGAAGCGCTCGATCATCGTCAGGAATTTGCGCGCGCTCTCCAGCCGCTCCACCTTGTCCAGCACATACGATTCCGCGCCGATCAATTCGTCGGTCTCGCCGAGATTCGCCGAGCCGCCATAGCGGATGACTTCCTTTGCCACCCAGGCCGCCAGGGGATTGCCGCTGATGCCGGAGAAGGCGTCGGAGCCGCCGCATTGCAGCGCGATTTTGAGCTCGCTGAGCGGCTGTGGACTGCGCGCGCAGGCGTCGACCTGAGGCAGCCATGCTTCCAGGAGTCGCTTGAACCAGGCGACATTCGCCTCGAAGCTGGACGAAAGCGTGTGGAAGCGATGCGGCACATGCTCCAGCGGATAGTCGTTTTCCTGAAGATAGGCGAGCAGATCGGCATTCGTGACCGCCTCGTTGCCATAATCCAAAGCGACGACCGCGCCTACATTGGGGTGCACGACGAAACCCGCCAGCGCGCGCAGCAGGATCTCGCGGTTATTGGGCCCCCGATGGGCGCCTTCGGTATGCGCGACCGGCACGATCCCGTCGACATTGGCGTAGCCCGCCGCCATATCGGCCGTCAGCCCCGCCAGCGTGCGCGCGAAACCGCCGGCCAGCGATGTCGTGCCCAGAATGACTATCATGTTGCGCGTGCCGACGCCCCTTCCGCCCGGTCGTGGATAGCCGAGGAAGTGACGCATGCTTTCGTGGCGCGGCAATGGCGGGGAAGGCTCGAAAGCGGCCTCGTCGAGAAAATAGGGCGCGATCATGTTGTCGAAATTCGCCGTCCCCGGGACTTCAAAGTCCAGCTCGCGCCGGGCCAGCTCCTCTTGCACGCCCGCGTTGATGACATATTCGCCGGGCGCGATATCGCGGCTGGCCGTGCCGAAACGCTGCCCCCAGGAAGTCAGCTCGCCGCCGCGGGGGATCGGCCTGACAGCGAAGCGATGCCCCAGCAGCACATGATGCGACAGTTGAAAGCGATAGTCGCCGTGGCGCGTCTCCATGCCGGCCGGCAGATCGCGTATGGCGATGGCGCAGTTGTCGCCGGGGTCGGGCAAACGGGCGATCTCGCTGAACTCTAGCATGGGACTTCCCCTCCGATTTCGTCGGACATTGGCGCGGCGAGTCTAACACAGCGGCTGGACTTCGCCACTGGCTTGGCTGCGCCCCGCCCCCTTGCGCATCGCGCGGAACTTGCGTATCGTATTGTCCGAAGACGGCGCAGCGGAACGGCGCGATGAACAAATTCATGATTCTCTTCTCGCCACCGGAAGATGTCGAGCGCTTCGAGAATGTCTATCAAGATTTTCTGGCGCTGGCGGAGCGGATGCCGAATATCCAGCGGCGGCAGGTCATCCATGTGACAGGCAGCCCCCAAGGCGCGCCCGCCCTGCACCGCATATTGGAACTGTACTTTGAATCGACCGAGGCGCAGACGGAAGCGCTCATGTCCGACGCGGGCCAAGAAGCCGGCAAAGAACTGTATAGCCGGCTGCCAGCCGACTCCTTCCAGCTCCTCTTCGCCGATGTCTACGAAGAAGCCGGCGGCCAAACCAGGGCGGACTCCGCCGACAGCGCGCCGGCCGCAGAACCGGCCGAGAAAGAGGAAGCGTCGCCCGCCTCAAGCGCCGTCTGAGAGCAGCTGCCGCAGCCCGGCGACAAAGGCATTGCGCCCGCCATGCGCCGGATGCCGCGCTTTCGGGCACTGCCAACCCTGCGCCGCCAGCGCCCCGTGCGCGACATTGCCAACGGCGATCGCCCGCTCGATACTCCAAATCTCCAGCACACGCCGCAGAAAGGCCGCGCCAACCTCAAGTTCCGCCTTGAGCGGCTTTCGATTGCTGCGGGGCTGCCCGGCTATGTGAGGATGAAAGGGAAAAGCGTTCCAGATCAGCGGCAGCGCGTCGAGCTCCGCCAGGGTCTTCCAGACGATGGTGGCAGACTGCTCGCCCTGGACGCGCTCGAAGCCGGGATCATGCGCATCGCGGTAGCCATTTTCGCGCCCGAAGATCCGCAGCGACGCGACGCCCTCCAGCATGATCTTGCGGCTGGTGACGGGCAGGCCCGTCACGCGGCAGCCGCGGTAGCCCGGCGCTTCCATCAGGAGCAGAGTCCGCGACTCGCGCGCCTTCATGTCGAGCAGGTAACGCTGCAGGTTCGCCCGCCGGGTGGCGTTGTTGGGGTCGCCCGGGGCGTATTGGTTGAAGACGGTCTGCGATGGCTGGGCCCCGGAAAGCGCGTCGATGAGGGCGTCGATTTGGGCGGCGGCTGGCGATCTTGTCATCGTATGGCCTCGGCTGGACTGCCAGAGCGGTCCGACCGGCAGGGCGCCGCTCCCTTCGCGGCGGTCTTGGAAAAGCGCCGCTTCAGCATTATAGTAGCGCCATTATGGACTTCACGCGCCGCCATCGCGCTGCCCTTCGGCAAAACGCGCGCAAGCGATCCTGGAGTAAGCGCTGGGCTGCTCTCATGGCTGTGGCGCTTGTCATCTGTGCCGCCGCCGCCCAGGCCGCGCCCCGCGACTATTCCATCACGCCGCCCCGCGTCCGGTATTCGCCGGCCGGCGACTTCGCCATCGTGACCTTCACGATCGCCAATCTCGGCGGAGACGCCAGCGCTCCTTCCCAGGTCCGCGTCACGGAGCATCAAAGCGGGCGCCTGGAAATCACGGAAGTCATTCCCCCGCTGGCCGCGAACGAGGAGCGCGAATTCGCCATCGAGATCGCCTTGGCCGGGCGGCCCGATGACGATGTCTTTTTTGATGTGGCGGCCGGCATCGACGAATATGAGCTGGCCGACAGCGATATCGCGCGCAACAATACGCAGCTCTTCCGCATCAACAAGGCTGAGGCGCCGGCCACGGGCAGCGCGCCGCCACCGCAAGCCTCCGCGCCCGAGAGCGACCCGACGCCGGCTTACGACTTCTTCATTCCCGTGGTGAACCTGGGCCTGACCTTCCGCGACGGCGGAATCCAGCTCAACGAGCGCTTCTACAGCCAGCGGGATCTGCTGCTTGGCGCGGCCGCATTGGGCTTGGCGCTGTTCTGTCTCTGGCTGCTCAGTTTGGTGTTTCGGCTGATTTTCCGCCGGCCGCCCCGCTTCGACAAGTGGCAGGCGCCCTACGCGCTCAACAGCTGGCAGGACCCGAATTCGCAGGAGGCGCGCCGCCAGAGCTGGCAGTATCACGCGCAGAAAAGCGCCCTCGACGCGTCTTGCGGGCAAGACCAAGTGGCGGTGGTGAAGCGTCTGCTGGACAAGCGCGGCGTCAGCCTGGGCGGCTGGAAAGTCAAGGCGGCTCGCAGCGTCCAGTACGATGTCTACGGGCGCGTCAGCCGCACGGAAGTGTTGATGCCGCGCAAGCTTGTCGGCCAACTCAACCGCCTCTTGCGACGCGCGCCCGGCAAATCCAGCCAGGAGCTGGGCAAGACGATCAAGCCCCTGGCGCGGAAGCTCGCCAAGCAGGCTCTGGGACCGGTCGAGAGTCAGAACCTGATGCTGCCGATCGCGCTGGAGCTCCGCTTTGAGGCCTCCGCCAGCGATGCCCGCATCCATTTCGAGCTCTACCAGTGCCACAACGGCCTGTGGCATCTGATCGATCAATGGACGCCTGAGCTGAGCCCGATGGGCGCGCGCGTGCCCGAGCAGTTCAGCTTCAGCCTGAACGGGCAGCTGCCCGGCGAAAGCAAGCGCGAATTCCGGGCAAGGCTGCGCGACGACATGGAAGGGACTCTGGCGAGCTTGTTTTATCATCCCGAGCCACAGAACAGCGCCGGCGCGGCGAATCGAGCGGGAGCGCGCGCAACCGAGACCGTGCCCGCGAAGGGCGATCGGCTGCCTTTCGCCTATGCCGAGCCGACGGAGGAAGACACCGACAAGCATCCTGCCTGAAGCGCGCCGCATGAAATGTCTTGTATGGGCGACTTGTAAGGGCGACCTGTCAAATCGTCCGCGCCAATAATTCAAGCCAATATCTACAAGCCAAGGAGCCGAAGACCATGCCAGTCACCATTCCCGATAACCTGCGCGACCTGCTGGACAAGCCCATCGTCGTCGCCTTCGCCACCAGCAATCCCGATGGCCAGCCCCAAGTTACGCCGGTCTGGGCGAGCCTCGAGGGCGACCAGGTCTGGATCAACTCGGCCCTGGGCCGGCGCAAGGACAAGAACATCCGCGCCAACCCCAAGGTCACCGTGCTGAGCCTCGACCCCGAAAACAGCTTTCACTGGGTGGAGATTCGCGGCGAAGTGGTGGCGTTCGACGAGTCCTCCGCCGCCCTGGACCACATCAACAAGCTCTCTGGCTTGTACGCTGGCAACGACGACTACTATTCCTTCAATCCCGAAGGCAAAGGGCAAGAGACGCGCGTTATCTACAAGATCCAGCCGACGCGCGTGAATGGGATGTAGGCGAGGAAACGCGGGCGACATGGCACGCCGCGCCGACTCCGTCGTGCTCGGGCGAGCCGCCAGCTAGCCGGTAAATGCCCGGGCTAGCGGACTCTCATGTGCGCCCGGCCCGCCCGGTGTAATCGCGCAGGTACAGAAAATCGTGCCCGATGCTGCGCTTGCTGAGCTTGGCGATGTTGGGCATGGTGCGCTTGTAGTGGTTGGCTTTGACCCGCTCCCAGATCTGCGCCACGAAATCGCGGTCGAAGCCCTCTTCGGCGACTTCATCGACCGTGTAGCGCTCGTCCACCAGCAAGAAGAGAACCTGGTCGGCTTCGTCGTATGTGAATCCCAGCTCGTCTTCGTCGGTCTGCCCGACCCAGAGGTCAGCTGACGGCGGCTTGTCGATGACGCTCGCCGGCAGGCCCAGGTAGCGCGCCATCTGCCGCACCTGGCATTTGTAGAGATCGGCGATGGGATGCAGGGCGACGCCGCTGTCGCCGTAAATCGTGCTGTAGCCGAGCAGAAATTCGGTCTTGTTGCTGGTGCCCATCACCAGGCCGCCCCAAGCCATCGACTGGTCATAGAGGGCGATCATCCGCATGCGCGCCATAATATTGCCCTTGCGCAGCCGGCTCATGTCGGGGAAGCGGCCGATAAGCGGGTCCGCCATCTCGCTGATGGGCAGGGTCAGGCTGGGCAGGCGCAGGTCTTCAATGACAGCTTCGGCGTCGCTGAGGCTTTCGCTGGATGAGCTGCGGTATGGCATGCGCAGCGCCAGCACATTCTCCGCGCCCAAAGCCCGCGCCGCCAGATAAGCCGAGAGCGCCGAGTCGATGCCGCCGGACAAGCCAATCACCGCCCGCTCCATGCCGGCCTTGGCGATGCTGTCGCGGATGAAGCCGGTCAGGATGCGCTCCGCCAGAGACGAATTGATCGCCAGCCGCGGCAGTATGGTCTGGGCAGCGCCCATGTCTCAGGCCTCGCCATCCAGCAGCTGCAATTGGTAACTCGTGATTTGGTGGGGGTAGCTCTCGTTCACGGTCATTTGCAAACGCAAGCGCGCCCCGCCTTTTTCGCCGGTCAAGACGAGCTGGATGGCATAATCCTCGGCGCGTTCCACTTCGCTCACCCGCAGCCTTCCATGCAGCCGGCGCGTCGCCTTAAAATCCAGCAGGCGGCGCTCGACCGGGTGCTCCATCAAGATGAGATCATAATAGCCGCTGCGCATGAAACCGCGCAACTTGCGGAAGTCGCCCTCGTTGTAATAGCGCGTCTGGGCGATGAAACGCCGCCCGGCTTTGCTCGCGCCAATTTGCCGCCGCAGCTCCGACATCGCGGGCATCGCCTCCAGCAGCGCCTCTTCCTCATTGGCAGCGCATTATCATAGCACATTGAAGCGCGAATCAGGTATGATTGCGAGCAAAGCATTGCCCGCGGCGAGGAGGCGACATGAGCGAGCGACTGGCGGCGATCGAGCGCGCGCTGGAAGCCTACCGGATGGACGAGGCCCGGGCCCTGGCGCGGGCGGAGCTGGACGAAAACCCCAGCGCGGCCGCGTATACGCTGGCTGCCAGAGCCGCCCTCAGCCAGGGTGAGCGCCTGCAATACCTGCGCGACGCCCTCAAGCTCGAGCCGGAATACGCGCCGGCGATCGCCGAGCTCAACAATTTGACCCTGCAGGCGCCGGACGAAGCGCCCGCGACGCAGAAGCCGAAACGGGAAAGCCCGCCGCCCGTCGTGGAAAGGGCGCCGCCGCCCCTGCGCCTGGCGTCGATTGGCAAGCGCTGGCTGGCGATCGTCATCGACGGCTTCATCGTCGCGGTGCTGTCGGTGGCTCTGCTCGTGCTGGGCGGCGCGATGGCGCCTTTGGACGCGGCGCTGGCGAGCGGCGACCAAGTGGCGGTCGCGGACGGCTTCAACCAATTCCAGTCCACCACGCTCACGGTCAATCTGCTGGTGAGCGCGGTCTACAACGCGGTATTGATGACGCGCTTGAACGGGCGCACCCTGGGCAAGATGGCGCTGAAGCTGCGGGTGGTGAAAAAGAAAGGCGGGCGCATTACCTTGCTGGACGCGCTGCTGCGCAATGTCTTTGGCTACATGATCAGCCAGATCTTCATGCTGGGCTACCTCTGGGCGCTGTTCGACCGCGAAAAGCAAGCCTGGCACGACAAGATGGCGGGGACGGTCGTGATCGATCAATCGCCACGCGGCAAGGCGGCTTCGCCCTCAGACTAAGCCAGCTGGAAATCCCGCTCGGAGCGCCAGGCAGTCGACAAGACTCCTTGTTGCCAGATCGCGCGTGGCGCCAGAGCTTCGGACAGCTTCAGCGGTTGGAGCGATTTCTACGCTTGCTCAAGCTCGGTTGGGCGCGGCTGCGTCTGTCGCGACGGGTAGCGGGCGTAATGCGCTACGATTTGGCCGCCCGCGAAATGTTCTTCAACAATGCGCTCGACTCCCTTTTCGGTCAGACCGCCATACCAGACGCCATCGGGGTAGACTGCCATGACCGGGCCCAAGTTGCAAGGATACAGGCAGCCGGTCTGCGCGACGAGAACGGCCTCATCGCCCATGTTTTTCGCTTTCAGGCATTGCTTCAGAACCTGCGCGGCTTCACCCGCCCCGGCTGCGTTGCAGCGCGGACCCCGGCAGAGCAGCGCATGATAGCTGTGGGGTGGAATGAGCGACCATTCGGGACTGTTGGGGCTGGCTTGATTGGCGGACAGTGGCGTCATCGGCGCAGCGGCATAGCGCGCCACGAGCTCCACGACGGCCGCCGCCAGTTCCGGCGAGTCGCCCAGGGGCGGCGTCATGCGCAGGCTGAAATCCGCGGCCGCATGATGATGCAGCCAGCGCCGGACAACCCGCTTCAGCCAGGTATCGAGGTTGCGGTCGGTTGGAAGGTAAACCGGGACGACCATCACCCGCGCTATGCCGTGGGCGGCGCACAGCTCCTGCGCGTCTGGCAACGCGGGCGAGCCGCCGTCGATAAACGCGCCTGTCGCCAGCCCGTGCGCGCCACTCTGGCGCAGCGCCTCAACGAGACGGTTCATCTGCTCGCTGGGCGCGCTGCTGTAGCCGCTTCGCCCCAGCAAAATCACGGCTGTGTGCTTGTTCACGCGCTCGACCTCGCGCTCATTGGGAAGTAGGTGATGTGCCTTCTCCCCGTCCTTGGATCTGTGGCGACATCCGCCCGAACGCCGTATACCGCGTGAATGAGATCGGCCGTCACGACTTCCTCCGGCGCGCCAGAGGCTACAACGCGCCCTTCGCTAAGCACATATAGCCGGTCGCAATAGAGCGCCGCCAGGTTCAAATCGTGCAGCGCGGCCAGGGTGGTGACCCGCAGCTCGCGCACTATGTCCAGAATTTCCAGTTGATAACGAATGTCGAGATGGTTGGTGGGTTCGTCCAGGACGAGAAACTGCGACTGCTGCGCCAGCGCGCGCGCGATGAGGACCCGCTGCTTTTCTCCGCCGGAGAGCGTGGCAAAGCTGCGTTCGCTGAAGTCCAGCAGGTTGACTTGCGCCAGCGCGTCGGCCACGATTTCCCAATCATCGCCGGTATCCGGGTCGAAGGCGTTTTTGTGTGGCGTGCGCCCCATCAAGACCATCTCCTGCACCGTGAAGTCGAACTGTATCGGGGACTCTTGCAAGACGACAGCCATCCTGCGGGCGGCGTCGCGCGGCGGCATGGCCAGCAAGTCTTCGCCATCTAGCGTAATCGTCCCGGAATCCGGCTTCAGACTGCGATAGATGCAGCGCAAGAGCGTGGATTTGCCGCTGCCGTTCGGCCCCAAGAGCCCGACGAAGCAGCCCCTTTCGACCGAGAGCAGTACGTCGTCGATAATCCGCTGAGCGTCGACCGGCCAGCCAACCCCCTGAACATTGAGACTCATAAGGCGTCCTTGTTGCGGCGCATCAGCCACAGGAAGAAGGGCGCGCCGCAGAGCGATGTGATGATTCCCACCGGAATCTCCTCTGGCGCGAACAGGGTCCGGGCGATCACATCCACCCAGATAAGATACAGAGCGCCCGCCAGCAGGCTGACTGGCAAGACGCGGCGATGATCCGCGCCGACGATGAGGCGGACGATGTGCGGCATCATCAGCCCGACGAAGCCGATGGCGCCGCTGACAGCGATAATCAGTCCCGTCAGCAGCGACGCGACGACCAGCAGGCGTCGCCGCAATTTGTGCGCTTCAATGCCGAGCGTGGTCGCCGTTTCGTCGCCGATGATGAGCGCGTTCAGGGCGCGGGACTGCGACATGAGGTAGACAATCCCCAAAACGAGCGCCAGCGCCGGCAGCGTCAAGTCTTCCCAGCGCGTGCCGCTGAGGCCGCCGAGCATCCAGAACAGCACGCGACGAGCCGCCCCGCTGCTGTCGTCGCTCAGGGTGATGAAGCTCGTCACCGCCGAGAACATGAACGAGACGGCGACGCCCGCCAGGATCATGCGAGTGGGCAAGAGTCGTCCATGCTGGATCGCCAGCGAAAAGACCAGCGCAAAAGCCAGCAGCGCGCCCAGAAAAGCGCCAACCGACAAGGCATAGACACCCAGCCCGGAAAAGACGCCAATCAGCAGCACGGAGACCGCGCCCAATGCCGCCCCGGATGAAATCCCCAACAAGAAGGGGTCGGCCAGCGGATTGCGGGTGACCGCCTGCATCACGACGCCGATGACCGCCAAGCCAGCGCCGACGACGCCGGCTAACAAGACCCGCGGGAAGCGTATGAGCCAGACGATGTTGGCTTGCGCTTTGGACCAATCGCCCTCTGCCCCGGAGACTTTCCCGAAGACGATTTCCCAGACGGTGAGCGGGGCGATATCCACGGGCCCGATGATCACAGCCAGCGTTATCGACAGCAGGATTAGCGGCGTCAGCGCAGCGATCAGCAGCCGCGAGCGGGCGGCTTTTCGCTCCCTCGGCGCCTTGCGTTTGCGCGGGGCGGCAGTCACGGGCGAAGGCCGCCCCGGCATGCGAATGCTGCGGATTTAGTCATCCGACTCGGCTTGCTCGGTTTCCTCTTCATCAACCTCGGCGAAGCGCTCGGGATAGAGAAACTCGGCAATGATTCGGACGGCTTCCACATTGCGAATGTTTGGCGTCGTGTAGCTGAAGTCGATCAGCACCCAGTTTTCGTTTTGGACGGCGGTCATGTCCGCGTAGGCCGGGTTGGTCGTCAGCGTTTCGATTTTTGATTCGGCGGTGTCCCAGTCGGCATTGACGACGACGATTGCATCGGCATCGCGGGCGACCACTTCTTCCCAGCTCACCGTCGCCCAGGAACCGTCCGCGTCCTCGAATATGTTCTCCGCAGCGAGCAAGTCCATGATCATGCCCGGCGCGCCACAGCAGGCGCCGGCGTAGACATCATCGCCGCCGCTGTCGAACCAGAATAGCGATACGCTGTCTTCCACGACTTCCAGAACCGCGCTGATCTCGTCCAAATCCGCCTGCAGTTCAGCGACCAAGGCTTCGGCGCGGTCCGAAACGCCGAAGATGGCGCCAATTTCGCGCAGCTCGCCATAGACATCTTCGATCGTGACGACTTCTGGACGCAGCGAGCGATCGGCGCAGGCCACCGGCGACACATAAGAACCGATGCCGAGCTCTGCCAGCTGCGCGCGGGGACCGGCGGCCGCCTCGCCAAAGGCGCTGCTGTAGGAGCCATAGACAAAATCGGGGTCAGCGCCGAAGACCACCTCCTGCGACGGGTAGGTGTCGGACAGGACGGGAATGGTCTTGTAAGCCTCCAGAAACTCGGGCCGGATGGCATCGTCGAGGTAGGCCGTGCCCGTCATGCTGTCTTCGAGATTCAGCGCCAGCATGATCTCGGTGGCGCCCTGGTTCATGCTTATGGCGCTTTCTGGCGGCGCGTCAAAGCTCGCCTCCATGCCGCAGTTGTCTATCGTGAGAGGGAAGGCGCCGTCGTCTTGCGCCTTTGGCGAGCAGGGTGAATGGAAGCGTCAAGAGCAGCGCGACGCGCGCCAGAGCTTGTTTCATGGGTTTCTCTCCTGCATTCAATCTGTAGCCGATTCGGATGCTTATTGATACTTCGTCTCAATAGCACAGCCAAATGATACATAGTCTCATTTTCAGCGCAAGGGTGATATCCTGAAGTTCAGCGGCGCCATTGGTTCGGCTATCGCGCTCGGTTCAGATTTCCCACTTGCATGGCTTATTGAGACATGGTATCAATAGTTTGGTGCGCGATGGCTTGTCTCAACATGGAAGCCCAAGGTTGAAATTCTCATGCCCGGCAAAAAGATCAATCCTGAAGACTGGCTGACCGCGCTCGACAAGAGCGGCTTCCGCGTTACCACAGTTCAAGAGAATCTGATCGAAATCTTCTCGCGCAGCGAGTATCCGCTCAGCGCCGAGCAGGCTTGGGAGATCGCCCGCGAGACGCGCCCCAAGACCGGCCGCGCGACGGTCTACCGCATGATCGAGAAGCTCGAAAAGCTGGGCTTGCTTCGCCGCATTCATGGCTACCAGGGATGCAGTCACTTCGTGCCAACCCTGCCAGAACTGATGATGCTCTTCATCTGTCTGGACTGCGGCCGCGCGGATTATCTCGACAGCCAGCCGCTGGACGATTTGATTCAGCAAAGTGAAGACGCCAGCGGGCACCGAGTCACGGACAGTCGACTGCAGCTCTTCGGCGCCTGCGTGGACTGTCAACAAAACGCATAGACATAGGGGAGATAGCACACGGTGAATTTGCCAATCGACTGGGAATCAATGTGGCTGGGCGGCTTTTGCCCTGTGGGCGCGCTGGGCGGGCTGCCGGTGCGCGGCGCGGATTATGCCGCTCACCCGCCCCTGGATGACTTGCTTGCCCTGCCCCCCGACAGCGCGTTACAAGCAGGCGCGACCCTAGAGTCCGCCGAGCAGGCCTGGTCGGAGCGGCTGGGCGGCGCAATGGTTGTGCTGACCCGCGATGCCTACCGCGCTCGCCGCTTGCTGCATCAAGCCGCTGGCGTCCAGCCGGGCGAATGGGTGGGCGTCCCGGCGAACGCCAGTCATGATCTGGCCGAATCGGTCAAACATCACAAGGCACGGCCCCGCTTTCTGGACTTCGACGCGCAGCTGCGGCTCGCGACGCAGGGCGCGCGCTTCACCTGGATGCAGGTGCTGCGCGGATTGTGGCAGCCGCAGAACGCTGCATGGCTCGACTGCGCCGACACCCTGCCCATGCCCGGCTCGGCCGAACGCCCGGCGGTGACGCTCTTCGGCTTGCATCTGGCCGATTCTGATGACCGCCCCGGCGCGCTGCTGGCATTCAACGATGATGCGCTCTACGCAGCGGCAAAGGCATTGCGCCAGCCGGCCGACTGCCCGAACGCGGCACAGGCCTTGGCGCAGTGCGACCGTCTGCCAGAGCTGGCGGAGCGGCAAAGCGCGAATCTGGCGGAGGCGCGGCGCGGCCTGTGTCAAGCGGCCGGGCTGGCGACGCACGAGCCCAGCTCTCTGGCGCTGGCGACGGCGGTCGCGGTGCAGATTCCGCTGGAGTGCGACGCCGCCACCTTCCACGCCTATGTTGAGCAGGAAAATACGCCAGTGCGCTGGCTGCCACAGATTCAGCCGCTGCATTATGCCGCGCTCCGTGCGGACGGCGCGCCAAATCACCGGGAAACGGCGACAAACCTCGCCCGCTGGCTGTATGTCCCGGTGGGGCCGGATTACGCCTTTGAGGAGATCAAACACGGGGTGCTGGGGATCGTCAAAGCGGCCGAGTATCTCGGCGTGCGCTGGCGCAGCAATCCAGCTTATGCCGCCGGGTACGCTGCCCTGATGGATCGCACTTATGGCACCGGGCATGACGCCTACCGCCCGCTGTTTGCGCTGGATGGCGCTTTCGCGGCGGGAGATTAGCCCCGCGCTTGACCGCCAGCGTCGGGTTGCCGCGTCAGCCAGGCGTCCGGTTCAAGCAGGACCAGGCTGCGGCCGACTGCTTGGCAGTTTGCCTAGGCTGTGGATCTTGCATCTCTGTATGAAAACGACAGTTCAATTGAGGAGACAGAATCATGATGAACACCGCTGAGAGTCGCGTTCCCGTATCCGTGCTGACCGGCTTTCTGGGGTCAGGCAAGACCACGCTGCTCAACCGGATCCTGACCGAAAATCACGGCAAGAGAATCGCGGTCATCGAGAATGAATTCGGCGAGGTCGGCATCGACAACGATCTGGTCATTGGCGCGGAAGAAGAAATATTCGAGATGAACAACGGCTGCATCTGCTGCACCGTGCGCGGGGATTTGATTCGCATCCTCGGCCATCTTATGAAACGCCGCGACAAGTTTGATTACATCATGATCGAGACCACCGGCATGGCGGATCCTGGTCCCGTCGCGCAGACCTTCTATGTCGACGACGACATGCAGCGGAAGCTCCATTTGGACGCCATCGTCACGCTGGTCGACGCCAAGCATATCTGGGAACACATCGACGACAGCGACGAAGCCAAAGAACAGGTGGCTTTTGCTGATGTCATCCTGCTCAACAAGATTGATCTGGTCGCGCCGGAAGACCTCGACCGGCTCGAAGCCCGCATCAAGAGCATGAACAGCATGGCGAAAATCTACCGCAGCCGCGACGCGGTGGTCGAGATGGACAAGATCCTGAATGTTGGCGGCTTCAACCTCGACCGCGCGCTGGAAATCGACCCGAAATTCATGGAGCCGGAATATCCCTTTGAGTGGTCGGGCATCTATCAGCTGGAGGCCGGGGCTTGCCAATGGGTGATGGGTGAAGGGCCGGACCCGGCGATGGAGGCGGCGCTGCTGCCGTTGGCGAACACGGGATTGGCGGCGAAGGAAGCGACGCTGATGGACGCGGTGCTGACCTTCTCCGAAGATGAACAGGCCCTCGTCGCGGGCGAAACGATGCGCGTTGGCAAAGGCCAGCCCAGCCAGCTCGTGCTGAACGAAAGCGGCGAGACCGTCTTCAATCTCGAAATCCAGGAGCCGGGCTACTACATGCTGTTCACGGAACATCTCCCGGAGGAATTCGACGCCTTCTTGCGCAACGCGGAGTCGGCGCTGGAGCCGCTCGAGACCCGCGAGTACAAGCCCGATCATGAACACGACGAAGAAGTGACTTCGGTCGGCATCACCCTCTCCGGCGATCTTCAGCTGGAGAAGCTCAATAGCTGGCTCAGCAAGCTCCTGCGCGAACAGGGCCAGGACATCTTCCGCATGAAAGGCGTCTTGAGCGTGCGCGAATGGGACGAGCGATTCGTCTTCCAGGCGGTGCACATGCTCTTTGATGGCCGCCCTGATCGCCCCTGGGGGAATGATCGGCGTCAAAACAAGATGATCTTTATCGGGCGCAACCTGGACCGCGCTGCGCTGGAAAACGGCTTCCGCAACTGTCTCGCGTCATGAAGCGTCGCAAGCGCAAGTCCAAGCCGGCGCGGCTGTCGCTCAAGGCAAAATGGCGCGCCAACATAGAGGATCATCCGATTGGGCTGGCTTGGTCGCCGGATGCCAGCAAGCTGGCGGTGGCGGAGGTGTCTGGCCCAATCACTCTGTTTGACGGCGCGGATGGCGCGGTTCAGCGGGTGCTGCCCGGTCATGACCTCGATACGATGGCGATTTCCTGGCACAAAGACAGCCGCATCCTCGCCAGCGTCGGGCAAGATGGCAAGGCGCGGCTCTGGGACGTCGAGGCCGGGACGCAGGCGGCAGAAATGGCGGGCGGGGCGAGCTGGGTGGAGCGCGTCGCATTCAGCCCCGCGGGCGATTGGCTGGTGTCAGCCGCCGGGCGCAAACTGAGACTGTGGAACAGCAGCGGCGAACTGGTCCGCGAATACCCCGACGCGAACAGCACCATCACCGACATCAAATGGCGCTATGACGGCAAACGCTTCGCCATCTCCGCCTACAATGGAGTCGTGCTGTACGACCCGGCCAAGCCGGAACCGCTGCGCCGCTTCGAATGGCAGGGTTCGACGCTCACATTGGAATGGAGCCCCGATGGCAAATACATTGCCACCGGCGACCAAGACTCGACCGTGCATTTCTGGATCGCCGATACCGGCAAGGATTTGCAAATGTGGGGCTACGAAACGAAGGTGCTGGAACTGGCCTGGAGCTACAACAGCCGCTACCTGGCGACCGGCGGCGGGACGCAGGCGGTAATCTGGGACTGTTCCGGCAAGGGGCCAGAAAACACGCGGCCGGCCATGCTGGAGGGCCATCAGAATTTCGTCAAGCATCTGAAAGCTCAGCGAAAAGGCATGCTGCTGGCCTCCGGCGGCAACGACGGCATGCTGGCGATCTGGCGATTCCAGAAGAAGCAACCCACGATACTGGCGGACGCCGTGTTCAGAGCGCCGATTGCGGGACTGGCCTGGTCGCCGGACGATCAGTGCATCGCGGTGTCAGACGAGAGCGGAACCGTGTCGATAGCGGCCCTGCAGCGATGACGAGCGTGGAGCTTCATCCGTAGCGGCGCAGGCGCAGGTCGCATTGCTCCTTGTGGCCCATGAAGCCTTCGATATCACAGAGCCGGCTGCCATATTCGCCGATAACGACGCTGGCTGCCTCGCTGACCCGCTGGTAGGTGACGGTCTTGATGAACTTGCCCACCCAGAGCCCGCCGGTGTAGCGCGCCGCTTTCTTGGTCGGCAAGGTGTGGTTCGTGCCGATGACTTTGTCGCCGTAAGCCACATTCGTCTCCGCGCCCAGGAAAAGCGCGCCATAATTGCGCAGATTTCGCAGAAAATACTCCGGCTCGCGCGTCAGGATTTCCACATGCTCGCTGGCGATTTCGTCGGCGACCGCCAACATCTCTTCGTCGGTGTCGACCAAGATGACCTCGCCATAATCGCGCCAGGCGACGCCCGCCAAATCCGCTGTCGGCAGGGTTTCAAGCTGCCTGCCGATCTCGGCTTCAATGCTCTCGGCCAGGGCTGGGCTGGTGGTGACCAAGACAGCCGGCGAAGTTGGTCCATGCTCGGCCTGCCCCAGGAGATCGACAGCGCAGAGTTCGGCGTCGGCGCTTTCGTCGGCGACCACCAGCACTTCGGTGGGGCCCGCCAGCAAGTCGATGCCGACCGTGCCGAAGAGCTGTCGTTTCGCCTCCGCGACATAGGCGTTGCCCGGTCCCACGAGCATGTCGACCGGCTCAATGCCGAGGGCGCCGTAGGCCATGGCCGCCAATGCCTGGACGCCACCCAGAATATAGATCTCGTCCGCGCCTCCCAGGTGCATGGCAGCGATGGTCGCGGCCGGCAGCTCGCCATTGATCGGCGGGGTGCAGGCGACGATATGGCTCACGCCAGCCGTTTTCGCCGTCACCACGCTCATGTGGGCGGAAGCCACCATCGGGTAACGCCCGCCTGGCACATAACAGCCGACCCGATTTACCGGGATATTCTTGTGCCCCAGGACGACGCCGGGCAGGGTCTCCACTTCAATGTCTTGCAGCGCCGCCCGCTGCGCCTCGGCGAAATTGCGCACCTGGGCCTGGGCGAACTTGATGTCGTCGATCACCTGGGCGGGCAGCCCGCTGACCAGATCCTCAATCCGCGCCCGGCTCAGCCGGAAGTCCGGCGGATCCCAACTGTCAAATTTTCGCGAAAGCTCGCGCACGGCCTCGTCTTTGCGGCCTGCGATATCGGCGAGGATGGCGCGAGCCGTCTCCTGGACTTTGGCGTCGGCGCCGGCTTTCTGCTCCTGGGTCTTGCCGCGCTTGATATAGCGAATCGCCACGTGCCTTCTCCTTATGCCTGGCTGACTAACGGCGAATCGTCGCCCCCAGCCTTCTTGAGCACGCTGAAGTTCGCTGCCTGATAATCCGAGTCCCGCTCGAGACCGGGCAATTCCGCCAGCCAGCGCTCGACATTGCCGCGCTCGACCGGGCGATGCGTGTCATCCAACAAGATCCGCGCCCCGGCAGACAAGCGGTCATAGAGCAGGGGCAAGGCCGGATAGCGCGCGTCCGGCGCCAGATAGCCAGCGGGACCATCGACCAGCAGAAGATCGAAGCGCGCGTCGTCCAGCGACGAAAAATCGTAAGAAATCAGCTTGCGTCCTTCCAGGCGCTGCCTGACGAGGGGCGCGTCGATGACCCGGGCGTAGGCTTCCAGGCCGTGCTCGGCCAGCAGACGGCGGGTTTTGGCGGCGTAGCCCGGATGGTCTTCCAGGGCCAGGATGTTTCCACTCCCGTTTTCTTCCAGCGTGTAGGCCATCAACAAGGTAGACAAGCCGCTGCCGAGCTCGAGAATGCGCTTTGGCTGCCGCTCCAGGATAAGACTGCGCGCGGCTTCCAGGGTGTCCGGGTCGGCCATGAAGCCTTCCCAAACGGGGAGCGGTCGCCGCGGCTTGAATAGCGGGTTCAGGCGCCAGTCGACGATCCGGCTGTGGCTTGATTCCCAGCGCCAGTCGCGGCGCGCCTCGTATTCCAGCCGGCGCGCGGCATGAGCGATCGACCCAAGCGCCAGCGCGCCCAGCAGCAGCAGCGCTGCCAAGAGGCCGCTCTCGGCATAGGCGTCGTACAAGACGATGGCGACCAGCGCCCAGGCCAGCCAGGCCCCCGCCGCATAGAGGAAGCCGGCCGCGTCCGTCTGCAAGCGGTGGCGGATTCGCTGGGCGAGGTACGGTTTCAAGCCGATATCACTTTCTGGTTCGGTTCATGCCCAGAGGCGTTCGCTGGCGATGCGCGCGCCCTCGGCCAGGGAACGGAGCTTGGCGTAGGCGATATCGGGGTGCACGGCGCCAAAACCGGCGAAAGTGCCGAAGCCGCAATCCGTGCCCGCCAGGACGCGCTCTTTGCCGACGATGCCGCTGTAGCGCTCGATTCGCTCCGCCACCAGCTCCGGGTGTTCGATGAAGTTCGTCGTCGTATCCAGGGCGCCCGGGATCAGAATCTTGTCGTCAGGGATAGCCGCGTCCGCCCAGATTTTCCATTCATGCTGATGGCGCGGGTTGGCGCCCTCGAATTGGAGCGCCTGCGGTTTCGCCGCGAGCACGATGTCCATGATCTCGCGCAGGTCGACATCGTAATGATGCGGTCCCTCGTAATTGCCCCAGCAGATGTGCATGCGTATTCGCTCCGCCGGCACATTCTCCAGGGCGTAATTCAATGCCTCCACTTGCGCGCGAGCCGCCTTCTTGAAGGTCTCGATATCGGCGTCGCGGAAGCGGATATGCCGCCCCAGCGCCAGATCGGGGCAGTCCACCTGCAAGACCAGACCGGCTTCGACAATCTTCTCGTACTCGACCTTCATGACATCGGCCAAGGCGCCCAGGTAGGCTTCGTCGCTGGCGTAGAATTCGTTGGGCTGGAAGACGGCGATGACCCCGGGCGAGGCCGAATTCATGAAGGCTTCCTGCGCGCCGACAGCTTCCTTCGCCGCCAGCAGGTTGTCGATGTCTTTCTCCAGCGGGCTCAGGTCTTTGATGGCGATGGCGCCGCGGACGACGGGCCGATGATACTTGGGCGTGCCGCCGGCCTCGGCCAAGCTCTGTTTGAAGGCGGGAAAGTCGTCCAGGTCCTTCGGCGTCGCCCGGGGCACTTCGTCAATCTCGAAGCCGGTGAAACGGTGGCGGATGTAAGTGGCGTAGCTGATCTTGCTCATCTCGCCATCGCTGATGACATCGACGCCGGCATCGACTTGTTTCGCCGCCACCTCGCGCACGGCGCGGCGCATCACGCCGTCAAATTCGGCCGGGTCGTACTCCCCGCCTTGATCCTGCGCGAAGAGCTGATCCACCACATACTGGGGCCGCGGCATGCTGCCCACATGAGTCGTGAGGATGCGTTCCGTGCTGGTTCTCATGGCTGCTGGTCCTTCTCTAGCTCGGCGGGCGGAAGTCGCTGAGCTCGACGCCGGTCAATTCGCGGAATTGCTTCAGCAGATAGTCGTTCTGCGCCGCTTTCTGCGCTTCATAGTCGGGCGGGTGCACCATCTTGCCGACTTCGTCCGCTTCGTATCCGTTCGCCTGCGCTTCCGCCACGATCTGCGGCGACCAATAGGGATCCTTGCCTTCAAAGACTTCGTGCGGCTCCAGCACGGCGAAAATCCAGCCGACTGAATCGCCGGTGTATTCAAAGCCGCGGTACATGCCCGGCGGCAGCGAGATCATGTCCCAAGCGTTCAGCGTGAACTCGCCCTCGACCTTGTCCGGGTCGTCTTCGTTGCCCCAGTAAAATGTCCAGGGTCCGGAGAGAATAAAGAAAGACTCGACATAATCGTGGGTATGCCAGGCGGGTCCGCAGCCGGGCGGCGCCCACACCATGCCAATCTGGTAGCGGTGCGGTTCGGTGATGGCGCGCTGGATGCTGAAGTCCGGGTTCTCGGAGGCGGTGTCGCCAATGACGGCGTAATTCATGCGCATGTGCCGCGGCAGCATGCTGTCGATGAACATGATGGGGATACCCTTGCGCTTCAGCTCGTCGAAACGCATCACGCGCGCCGCCATGCTTTCCTGCGTCTGCCTGGGGTAATCCATCTGCAACGCTCCTTCTCGTTTGGCATGCCGAGTCCGGCGAACGCTATGAGCGTACTGAAAAGCGCGCGCCCTGTCAATCAGCGACTGTCGCAGGCCAGCCCGCGCCCCTCAGATCTGGCTGGCGTCGATATCCCAGATAAGCATGCATTCGCCAACCAGCATCAGCGAGCCAGCCAGCAGAATCGTGCCGCCAGCCCCCGCCATTTCCCGCGCCAGCGCCAGCGCCGCCGGCAAATCTGGCGCGTAACGCGGTTCGTCGAAGAAGCGCCGCGCCGCCATCAAAGCCTCGTCGCGAGCGGGAAAGCGCGTGTTCGGATTGATGTCCGTTTCGGTGATGATCAGCGCCCCGCAAAGCGACGCCATCTCGTGATAGACGCCGGCGTAATCCCGATCGAGCGGGACGCCGACAATGCCGACGACTGGCTGCCGAACGCGGCTGACGACGCTCTCCACGAAAGACCGGGCCGAGGCTCGCGTGATCGCGCCGTCGATGAACACCGCCGGGGCGCCGGCTATCCGCTGCGCCCGGCCCAGCCAGCGCGCTCTGGAGAGCCCGGCCCGAATGTCGGCGGCGAAATCGCGTTCCTTCGGCGACCGTCCAGTCCAGCGCTCGACGGCGCGAATGGCCAGCGACGCGTTGGCGATTTGGTAGCGCCCGAGCATGGGCAGCTCCAGCGCGCCGTAACCGGGCATGCGAATCAGCTGGCTCGACTCGCGGTCGGCGATCCACTGTCCCAGTTCGTCTGGCTTCAGGCAGCTGAAGGCGGCGCCTTGGGCATGCGCTTCTTTTTTGAGCTCGGCGAGGGCGGCCGGGGCCTGTGGCAGGCTCACCGCCAAGCCACCCGCTTTGATGACGCCGGCTTTGTGCCAGGCGATCCGCCCCAAGCTGCCGCCAAGCAGACTCTGATGCTCCAGCATGATTGGCGCGAAGACCGCCAGCCGGTTGGGCGCGACCGCGACATCGTCGAATCTGCCGCCGCGGCCCACCTCCAGCACCGCCATATCCACGGCGCGCTCGTCGAAATAGCGCAGCGCAATCGCCAGGAAGATGCCTTGCGGGCTGAGATACCGCGCATCGTCCAGGCCGGCGCAGATTTCGTCGATGGCTGGCTGCAGCTGGCTGAGGATGCGCAGAAAGTCGCCGCTCGGGATCATGCGCCCGTTCACGCGGATTCGCTCGTTCCAATGCCGCAGATGCGGGCTGGTGATGGCGCCGACGGTGTGGCCCAGCGTTTCCAGCAGTTTCGCCATGATCGCCGTGACCGAGCCCTTGCCGCGGCTGCCGGTGACGACGGCGTATTCGCGCGGGACGGTCAAGCCGCCAACACGCCGCAGCAGCGCGCGGGTCGGGGCGGCGTCGCGTGTATATTCGTCCAGGCCTCGCGGCGCCGCGTCCAGGCGTCGGCGGGTGGCAAAGATGTAGTGGATGGCGTCGTCCATCGAAGTGAACATGGAGCGCTCGTCGCGATTGAGGTCTCGTCGCCGAGCATGAATTGTAACCGGGGAGTCCGCCGATGGCATGGCCTTGCGTCATCAGTCTTCCGCCATTGAGGCCGGTGGCTTGCCCCTGTGTAAATCGCGGTCCATAGGCTAGATTCTGCGGGAGACCGCCATGACCAGCCCAAAGCCCGCGCCTACCTCCGCCATTACCGGGCAAGACGCCGCCCGCGCCGCCCGCAATGTCAGCGCTTTGATGCTCGCCAGCCTCCTTGGCAAGGGCGCGCTCTTCGCCTGGCAGCTGGCGCTTTCGACATGGCTAGGCCCCAACGAGTACGGCATCTACGGCACGGTGGGCGGCTTGATGGTCAACGCGGCCGCGGTGGCCGGCTTCGGCATGGGCATGATCGCTATCCGCGATGTGGCGCGCTCGCCAGCCAAGGCGGGCTCCTACTGGACGGCGATGCTCTTTGCGCAGACCCTGCTGGCGCTGCTGGCATACATCGGCATGAATGGCGTCGCCCTCGGTTACAGCGAGACGGTGCGCGCCTTCGCCGCCGTCGCCGGAATCAATCTCTTCATCGACCTCGTCGGCAACATGGGGCACGACCTGCTGCTGGCGCAAGAAAGGATGCGCGTCACTTCGCTGGTGGAGGTGGCGCACATCAGCCTCCGCATCTCCCTCGCCCTCTTGGCGCTTTGGCTGGGCTGGGGGCTGCTGGGAGTCTATGTCGCCTCGATGTTCTCCGGCGCGCTCCGCTCCATGACATTGGCGGCGCTCAATTTCCTGGCGGGCGTCCGACCGCGCTTTCCATTGGACCGGGCGCTCCTGAAGCCCTTGCTGCTCAACTGCGCTCCGCTGGCGCTGGCGTCGTTCTTGGCTCTCGCTTACGCCCATGCGGACAAGCTGCTCACCACCGGCATCCTCAGCGCCACCGTCACCGGCTACCTGACCGTCGCCTTCGTCATCAATTTCGGCATCATCGAGCTCTTCAGCAGCTCGGTCCTGGTGGCCTCGTATCCGCTCTTGGCGCGCTATTACGACGGGCGCAACCCCGCCTTTGGCTTCATGATCGAGAAGCTCGCCAGTTACATGCTCATCACGGGATTGTGGCTGGCCTTGAGCCTTAGCATCCTGGCGGAGGCGCTTGTCTTGCCACTGCTGGGCGAGGCTTACGCGCCGGCGGCCGGCATCCTGCGGCTCTTGATCTGGTACACCGGCATCCACATGTTCGGCAGCGTCCTCGGTCAGGCGCTGTTAATCCAGAATCGCCAGCGGCGTCTGTTGCTGCTGCGGGCGGCGAGCCTGGCGCTCAATGTCATTTTGACGGCCGCGCTGCTGCTGCGCTGGGGCGATCCGCGGGGCGCCGTCGTCGCGTCCATCCTGGGCGAAGCTCTGCTCGTCGCCCTGCTCCTTCGCGATTTTCGGGCGCCTGGCTGGCAGCTAAAGGCGATCGCGGACCGGGGCGCGCGGCTGCTGCTTTGCGGCATTCCGGCCGGCTTGATTATGCTCTCCCTTCGCGAACAGTTTCCCCTCCTTCCCCTGGCTTGCGGGCTGGCCCTCTACCTCGCCGGCTTGCCACTGACCGGGGCGCTGCGCAGCGACGACTGGGATTTGCTGTATCGGCTGGCGGCGGCCATGCCCGGCGGCGGCTTGCTGCTGCGCTTTTGGAAACGCGATGTCGAGCTTGGCTGGTGAACGGCGCATGCGAGTTTTGCACCTAACGCCCTATTACGCGCCGGCTTATGCTTTTGGCGGCGTCGTCCGCTCGGCCGAGGCGATGGCGCTGTCCCTGGCCGAGCGCGGCCACCAAGTCACGGTCTTGACCACGGACGCGCATACGCGGCGGGCGCGCTACGCTGGTCCGCTTGAGGAAGATCGTGGCGGTGTCCGCGTCATTCGCTGTCCCAACTTGGTTCCGGGCTTGCGCCGCTCGCTGAATTTGTCCACGCCCCGCGGCATGTGGACGATGCTGGCTGCGCTGCTGCCCGGCGTCGATCTGCTGCATCTTCACGAATTCCGCACCGCCGAAAACTTGCTGGCGATTCCATTGGCACAGGCACTGGAGCTGCCCGTCCTACTGTCGCCGCATGGCACGCTGGATCTGGGCGCCGGGCGCGGATTGCTGAAGGCTGGCTGGGATCGCGTGTTCGGCGCGGGCATCGCCAAGGGCCTGAATCATGTGATCGCGCTGACAGAAAACGAGCGGCGCGACGCAGAACTGCTCTGGACGCGTTTCGGCCTGGACCGGCGGCCTTGCAGCGTGATCCCCAACGGCGTCCGGCTCGATGATTTGGCGAACCTGCCGACGCGATCGGCTGCGCAGGCGCGACTAAATCTGGATGACAGGCCGACCGTCTTGTACCTGGGCCGGCTGCAGGCGCGCAAGAACGTCGACATCTTGATCGAGGCTTTTCGCTTGGCGGATGTGACGGGGGCGCAGCTGCTCATTGCCGGACCGGACGAGGGGCAGTTGGCGCGGCTGCGAGCTCTCGCTGGCGGCGACGGGCGCATCGTCTTCGCCGGCTACCTGGAGGGCGAGGCGCGGCTGGCGGCTTTGAGCGCGAGCGATGTCTTCGCTCTTGCCGCGACCGGCGAGGGCCAGCCCATGGCGGCCCTGGAGGCGATGGCGGCCGGGCTGCCTCTGTTGCTGTCGCACGGCTGCAACATGGACGAGGTCGAGCGCGCCGGGGCCGGCGTCGTGGCCGAAGCGACCGTGGCGGCCTTCGCCGCTGGCTTGCGCCGGCTGCTGGGCGACGCGGAACTGCGAACGGCGATGGGCGCGCGCGGACGGCAGCTCGTCGCCGAGAAATACGCCTTGGGCACGGTCGCCGAAAGCCTTGTGCGCGCCTACCAAAGCCTGATGTGAGCCGCTCTCGACCCTGGCGCAGGCTGGCCGACGCTGGCGCGACAGAGAGCGAATATCCTGCGGCTGCCGAACTGCTGGATATGCCGGAAGACGAGCGCGATATGCGGATGTCGAACATGTCTGAGCTGGCCGAAACAATCGAATTCGAAGCATTCGAGGCCTTCGGCGAGGAAAAAGTCTAGGGATGGCGTCGATTAATCCTGAACGCGGCGAGGTTTGGACAGTTAATTTCGATTAGGCTGTTGGCCAGGAAATTCGCAAGTCAGGGCCTGCGCTTGTGATCAACATGCCAAAGTCGGTCCGCAAAGCCATGCGCATGGTCGTCCCAGTTACGACCCGACAAGAACAATATGGCAACTTGGCTTGGATGACAGCGATCACGGCTGATTCAGCAAATGGTCTTGATCACGATTCCTTCGCAGACGCATCACAAGCGCAACCTGTCTCATTTAGACGGTTCCTTGACCAGCTTGGCGTCGTGCAGTCAGAATCGAATCTGGCGAGCATTGCTTCCGCCATTGCGCTCTGCGTCGGCTACGATCGATTTGCTGCCTCAAGTCGACGCAATGGCAAAAGGCGGACCCGCAGGCGACGCTGAACGCGGCGGCCGATGCGCCAGGTCATTGCCCGCGAAACGGGGCGACCGCTTTCGCGCATCACTGTAGAATACTGTGGAGAAGGGAACCAATCCGCGGAGACAGCGCATGATCCGTTTCGACAGATTCACCGAACGCGCCCAAGACGCCGCCGCCCGCGCCTACGAAATTCTCCATCGCTACGGCCACTCCCAGGTCGATACCGAGCACCTCCTGCTCGCCTTGCTGGAGCAGAGTGACGGCGTCGTCCCCCAGATCCTCGAGCGGCTCGCGGTCGATATTGGCTTGCTGCGCTCCCGGGTGGACGACATCCTCAAGCAGAGCCCGCGCACCGCCACCATTTATGGCCAAGGCGCCAACCAGGTCTTCATCACGCCCCGGCTAAAGAGCGTCATCGACCGCGCCAACGACGAAGCCAACCGCCTGCGCGACGAATACATCAGCACCGAGCACATCTTCCTCGCCGTCCTCAGCGAGCGCAACACCGATGTCGCCAAGACCATGACCGAGTACAACATCAGCCGCGACCGCGTCGCCGACGCCGTCAAGGACATCCGCGGCGGGCAGCGCGTCACCGACCCCCAAGCCGAAAGCCGCTACCGCACCCTGGAGAAGTACAGCCGCGATTTGACCCGCATGGCGCTGGAGGGCAAGCTCGACCCCGTCATCGGCCGCGACGGCGAAATCTTGCGCGTCATCCAGGTCCTCAGCCGCCGCACCAAGAACAATCCCGTGCTCATTGGCGAAGCCGGCGTCGGCAAAACCGCCATCGTCGAAGGCCTGGCGCAGAAGATCGCCTCCAACGACGTCCCTGACTTGCTGCTGGGCAAGCGCGTGCTCAGCCTGGATTTGAGCGGCATGCTGGCCGGCAGTCGCTTTCGCGGCGAATTCGAAGAGCGGCTCAAAGGCACAATCGAAGAGATCCAGCGCTCCGAAGGCGAGATCATCCTCTTCATCGACGAGCTGCACCAAGTGGTCGGCGCGGGCGCGGCCGCCGGCGCGATGGATGCCGGCAACATGATGAAACCGGCTCTGGCACGGGGCGAGCTGCAGACGGTCGGCGCCACCACCCTGGACGAGTATCGCCAGCACATCGAGAAAGACAGCGCTCTCGACCGGCGTTTCGCCCCCATTTTCGTCGACGAGCCCAATGTGGACGACACGATTGACATGCTCTATGGCATCCGCGATCGCTACGAGGCGCATCACAATGTCAGCATCGCCGACGACGCCATCGAGTCGGCCGCCCGCCTCTCCGCCCGGTATTTGACGGAGCGCAAACTGCCCGACAAAGCGATCGACCTGCTGGACGAAGCCGCCGCCAAATTGCGGGTGGCGCTTTTCTCCATGCCGCCCGAGCTGAAGAAAATGCGCGCGACCATCGATCAGCTGGCATTGGAAGAGCAGGCGGCTGGCCTTTCCCGCGATTATGAGCGCGCCGCCGACTGCAAGATGCAGCGCATCCAGCTGGAAGAAGAATTCGAGACGGCGCGCCACAGCTGGCGGCAGGAAAACACCCTGGACGAATTGGTGACGGCCGACAATGTGGCGCAGGTCGTCGAGCAGTGGACCGGCATCCCCGTGCAGAGCATGCTGGAGACGGAATCGGAAAAACTGCTGCGCATGGAAGAGGCCATCACCTGCCGCGTCATCGGGCAAGAGAAAGCGGTGATTGCCTTGGCCGACGCCATTCGCCGCGCCCGCAGCGGCCTCAAAGACCCGAAGCGTCCCATCGGCTCCTTCATCTTCCTCGGCAGCAGCGGTGTCGGCAAAACCGAATTGGCGAAGGCTCTGGCGGAGTTCATGTTCGATGACGAAGACAGCCTCGTGCGCGTCGACATGAGCGAGTACCGCGAGAAGCACACCGTCAGTCGGCTCTTTGGCGCGCCGCCGGGTTATGTGGGTTATGAAGCCGGCGGCCAGCTCACCGAAGCCATCCGCCGCCGCCCATACCGCGTCGTCTTGTTCGACGAGATCGAGAAAGCCCATCCCGATGTCTGGAGCGCCCTGCTGCAGGTCCTCGAAGACGGGCGCATGACCGATGGCCAGGGGCACATCGTCGACTTCCGCAACACGGTGCTCATCATGACCAGCAACCTGGGCACGGAGTTTGCCCGGCATGGCGGCGCCCTCGGATTCTTGCCCCGCGATGACGAGGCGGTGGCGGATCATCGCAAAATCGAGAAAGCCATGCGCGACACATTCCGCCCCGAATTCTTGAATCGCATCGACGAGATCATCATCTTCGAGCCGCTGACGCTGAACGCCGTCGAGCAAATGGTCGACTTGCAGCTGCGCGAGCTGGCGGGGCGCATGGATGAATATGGCTTGGCGATTCACTTGACGGAGCCGGCCCGTCACTGGCTGGCGAAGCAGGGTTATGATCCGCAATTTGGCGCCCGGCCGCTGCGCCGCGCCATCCAGCGCCACATCGAAAACCCGCTCAGCATCCACCTGCTGCAAGGCGACTTCAGCGCCGGCGACCTCGTCCTCATCGACGAGCGCGACAACCAGCTGGAGTTTACGCGTCATCAAGACCAGCAGAGCGACTTCGCCAGCGGCGAGCCAACCCGCGCCCCGGGCGATTTCAGCCAAGACGCTTACCCCGCTGAGGAGTATTTTGAGCCGCAATACGAGGAAGAGGACTTTGCCGATTTCCTTTCACAGACGGACGATGACGACGAATTTGAGCCTTACCCGCCCCCGCGCGCGGCCGATCGCTAGCCGGCGCTTCCATGCGGCAGCCAGCAATTTGTCATTTGACACTATCGGCGCAATAGCTATAATTGCCTGGCGGAATTCAAGTTCATAACGGGAATCGCCATGAGCCTAGAAGAACGAGGCGCGGACGAAGCGCTGCTCGCGGAAGCTTCGTCAGCCGAGTTGTCGCCAGAACCAGTAGCCGAGCCAGTCTCCGAAGCAGCGTCCGAGCCAGCCTCCGAAGCAGCGTCCGAGCCAGTGGCCGAAGCGGAACAAGAGTCGGCTTCAGCGGAAGACGCGCCAGCCGACGCTTCGACCACCGAAGAAGCTGCGCCCGCCCCGGAAGCGACGCCCCCCGCCGAGAAAGCGCCGCCAAAATACAGGCGCGGCCAGGTCTACCGCGGCGTGATCAGCAGCACGACGCCGACGGCCGTCTTCGTCGATCTCGGCGACGGCGATCAGGGCTTGGTGCCGGGCCGCGAGCTGGAGTTGATGACCCGCAAAATGCTCGAATCCTTGGCCGTGGGCGCGGAGATCGACGTCTATGTCGTCAACCCGCGCAACCACCGCGGCCAGACAATCTTGTCGATCAACCATGCGCTGGAAGAGATGGATTGGCGCGACGCCGAGGAATACGCCAAATCAAAGGCGGTCTACGATTCCTTGATCGGCGGTTACAACAAAGGCGGCTTGATCGTGCGTTTCGGGCGTTTGCGCGGCTTCGTGCCCCAGAGCCAGCTGGCGGAAGACCGTGCCCGCGGCGCCAAAGGCGAGACCCCGGAAGAACGCTACGGACCCATGGTCAACCAGCCGATCGGCGTCAAGGTCATGGAAGTCGACCGCCATCGCAACCGCTTGATCCTGTCAGAGCGCGCCGCCACCCGCGAAGCCCGTCAGCGCCGCAAAGAAGCGCTGATCGCCGAATTGAATGTGGGCGAAATCCGCACTGGCAAAGTCGTCAGCCTGGAGAACTTCGGCGCATTCGTCGATATTGGCGGCGGCGAAGGCTTGGTCCACCTCTCCGAGCTGGCTTGGGGGCACATCACCCACCCGCGGCAAGCGGTCAATGTCGGCGACGAACTGGAAGTCGAAGTCATCAGCGTCAACCCGGACGCCAAACGCATCGGCTTGAGCCGGCGGCGCGTCATCGGCGACCCCTGGGACGAAATCGCCAGTTCGCTGCGGCGGGGCCAGCTGGTGCGCGGCCGAGTCACCAAGCTGACCAAGTTTGGCGCCTTCGCCCAGTTGATCGACCATGACGCCGTCGAAGGCTTGATCCACATCTCGGAGCTCTCCGGCGAACGCGTGACTCATCCGCGCGAAGTCGTTAAGCGAGGTCAAGAGCTGGTCTTGCGCATTGTCAAGATCGACATCAAAGAGCGGCGTCTGGGCTTGAGCGTCAAATCCGTCAATTCGACCGAATTCCTCGATCTTGACTGGGAAATGGCGATTCAGGAATCAGCCGCCTTGACACCCAGCGAGCCGGCCAGCGAGCCCGAAACGCAGGCCGAGCTGCCGAGCGAAGAGTAAAAGCAAGTCGGGCGCAAAACGCGATTCTGTGAGAGGGACATCATTTCGGTGTCCCTTTTCTGTTTCCCAGGCGGGCGGCGCGCCAGGTTGACGAGCCCGGCGCCAAGGCGGTCGGCATCCTCGTCGAGCCAGGCGTCGACCTGGCGACACTGGGCCGGCGACGGCGGCGAATGAGCGGCGGCCTCTGCCAAAGCGCCAAACCGGCCTGACCTGCCATTTTGGGCGGGGGACGAATCTCCGTTGATTATTGTTGAGGCGTCGGCTAATATGAGGGCGTGGCTGGGCGGCGGCTCCCTTAGGCTGGCTGGCTGCAAACGCAAGCAAGGCTACCAAAGCGCTGCTATACTGTTGGATGTGCCGAAGTTTCCCAGTTGCCCCGTCTCTCGGCGGCTGAAGATGGAGGGCTAGACCGTGCCAAATAAAATGGAACGCTTCACTCAGCGGGCTCGGCGCGTACTCAGTTTGGCGCAGGAACAAGCCGAACGCCTGAAGCACTACCAGATTGGAACGGAACACCTCTTGCTCGGTCTTATGCGCGAAGAAGGCGGCGTCGCCGGCCGCGTCCTGCGCGACCTGGGGCTGGATTTGCGGCGCGTCGAAGAGCTGGTGACCCGGCTGTCCCGAGCCGACGAACGGGCTTTGAGCGCGCAGCTTGATCTGTCGCCCGGGACCAAGAAAGTGCTGGAGCTGGCGGTCGATGAAGCACGGCGGATGGGCCACCATTACATCGGCACGGAGCATCTGCTCCTCGGCTTGGTGCGTCAGCAAGAAGGCATCGCCCTGGATGTGCTGCGGCGGCTCGGCGTCAGCCCGGAAGAAGTCCGCCGACAGACGAGCAAGGTCTTGCAAGAGAGCCCGGTGCAATCGGCGCAGCGCACGCACGAACGCGCCGGTGGACGGTCGTCGCGCAAGGACAGCACGCCGCTGGTGGATCAGCTGGCCACCGATCTGACAAGCCTGGCGGAGACGGGCAAGCTGGATCCCGTCGTCGGCCGGGAAATGGAGATCGAGCGGGTAATCCAGGTCCTCAGCCGCCGGCGCAAGAACAACCCCGCCCTCATAGGCGAGCCCGGCGTGGGCAAGACGGCGATCGTCGAAGGCTTGGCGCAGAGAATCGTCGAGGGCGACACGCCCAAGCCGCTGTTGCGCAAGCGCGTGCTGCAGCTGGATGTCGGCTCGCTGGTGGCGGGCACGATGTATCGCGGCCAATTTGAAGAGCGCCTGAAACGGGTGATCGAAGAGCTCAAGACCTCGGACTCGATTCTCTTCATCGACGAGGTGCACATGCTGGTGGGCGCGGGCTCGGCCGGAAGCAGCGTCGACGCCGCCAACATATTGAAGCCGGCCTTGGCGCGGGGCGAGCTGCAATGCATTGGCGCCACCACCCTGGACGAGTATCGCAAGCACATCGAAAGCGACGCCGCCCTGGAGCGCCGCTTCCAACAGATCCAGGTCGCCGAGCCCACCATAGAAGAGACCATCGAAATCTTGCAGGGCATCAAGTTTCCTTATCAAGACCATCATAATGTGGAAATCACCGATGACGCGATCGAAACCGCCGCCAACCTCTCGGCGCGCTACATCCCCGATCGCTTCTTGCCAGACAAAGCCATCGACCTGATCGACGAAGCGGCCGCCCGCCTGCGGATGTACAAGAGCCCGGAAGCGGCTTCCGTGCGCCGCGTGATGGACGAGCTGGACGAAGTCCAGGACGAAATCGAGCTGGCGGAGGTGGCTGGCGAGCGCGACGATCTCGAGTCGCTGACGCTGCGCCGCGAATCGCTGGACGCGACCCTGGCCGATATTCGCATCAACTGGAATGAAGAGACCGGGCAGCCGCGCCTGGTGGGCGAAGACATCTCGGAAGTGGCGGCGATGTGGACGGGCATCCCGGTCACGCGCATCGCCAACGAAGAGAGCGAGCGCCTGATGGAGATGGAAGACAAGCTGCACGAGCGCATCGTCGGCCAGCACGAAGCCATCGTCTCCATCAGCAAGGCAGTGCGCCGCGCCCGCGCCGGCTTAAAAGACCCGCGCCGGCCCATCGGCTCGTTCATGTTCCTGGGTCCCACCGGGGTCGGCAAAACCGAGCTGACCAAGGCCCTTGCTGAATTCTTGTTCGGCAGCGAAGAAGCCCTCATCCAGCTCGACATGAGCGAATTCATGGAGCGGCATTCGGTGGCTCGGCTTGTGGGCGCGCCTCCTGGCTATGTCGGCTACGAAGACGCGGGCCAGCTCACCGAAGCGGTGCGGCGCCGCCCATACAGCATCGTCGTCTTCGACGAGGTGGAGAAAGCGCACCCGGAAGCCTTCAACATGCTGCTGCAAGTGATGGAAGAAGGCACCTTGACCGACGCCCGCGGCCGTCGCGTCGACTTCCGCAACGCCATGATCGTGATGACCAGCAATGTCGGCGCGGAGCTCATCAAGCCGAACTCCAGCCTGGGTTTCAACACGCCCCTCGACGCCAACAAGCTCGACGAAGAACAGTACGAAGACATGGCGCGCAATGTGACCGACAAACTGCAGCGGATGTTCCGCCCGGAGTTCCTTAACCGCGTGGACGCCACCATCATTTTCCGTTCGCTCAGCCGCGACGAGATCCGCCAGATCGTCGACCTGGAGCTGGACAAAGTGCGCGAGCGCCTGCTGGAGCACGCCATTACCCTGGAAGCGACGGAAGCCGGCATCGACTGGCTGGCGGACAATGGCTACAACCCCGAGTTTGGCGCGCGCCCCCTGCGCCGCTTGATCCAGAACGAAGTCGAAGACCATCTCTCCGACGGCATCCTCTCCGGCGAGTTTGGCTTGGCCAGCATCGTGCGCGTCGACGCCGATGACGACGGCGGCTTGGTCATGTCCAATGTGGATGAGGAAGAGATCGCCGGCGAGCTAGAAGCGCCGGTCTAGCCGCGCGGCCTCCGTTCAGGAAAAAGAAAACCGCCCTCGCGAGACAAGAGCGGCCGGCAAACTGCGAGCATGCCACGCTTACAAGCCGCCGCGCTCCTGCAGGTAATTCTTGATGAATGCCAGGTCGTCCATCATTAAGCCTTGGTTGGTCTCCACGCGTTCCAGCCGCTTCTCCACGCGCTTCAAGAAGTCCTGCATTAGCACCACGGTGGACGACTGCGACTCTACCAATGCGCTGGTCAGTTTCTCCAAGCGGTTCAAACGCATTTCGCTGAGTTCCTGCTGCATTGTCATGTCCATTGCGTTTTTCTCCAACCTCGAGCGCCACTGTAAGCGCTCCAAGCGAAAACCAAATCCGTCCTTGCTTGGCTGGATGCCGCTTAGCCGCAACTTGCGTCCCGGCGCATTCTGATTGTAACACAGTCTGTCGCAGCCGCGAATCAAAAGGGACTGCCACGCGACAGCCCCCTTGAGTATCTTGCGGATTCTGGCGGCGAGCCAGCTTACATCATGCCGCCCATGCCGCCCATGCCGTCCATGCCGCCACCGGGCATCGGCGGGGGCGTCTCTTCCGGCACATCGGTAATCAGCGCTTCAGTCGTCAGGATCATCGCCGCGATGGACGCCGAATTTTCGATGGCGCCGCGGGTGACCTTGGCGGGATCGGGAATGCCGGCTTCGATCATGTCGCCGTATTCGCCGTTCATCACATTGAAGCCGACGCGATGATTGCTGCTGTCGTCTTGCGCGCGGCGCACATTCTGGATGATGACGGCGCCGTCTTCGCCAGCGTTGGCGGCGATTTTGCGCATCGGCATTTCCAGGGCACGACGCATAATGGTGAGGCCGGTGTTCTCGTCGCTGATCTCCAGGCTGACGCCGTCCAGCGAGCCGATAGCGTTGATCAGGGCGACGCCGCCGCCCGGCACGATGCCCTCTTCGACAGCCGCGCGAGTGGCGCTCAAGGCGTCTTCGACGCGGTGCTTCTTCTCTTTCAGCTCGGTCTCGGTGGCAGCCCCGACCCGGATGACAGCCACGCCGCCGCTCAGCTTGGCCAAGCGCTCTTGCAGCTTCTCGCGGTCGTAATCGCTGGTGCTGGCGTCGATTTCGCGGCGGATCTCGTCGATGCGCCCGGCGATCGCGCCTTCTTCGCCGGCGCCGTCAACGACCACGGTGTCGTCCTTGGTGCTGACGACCTTGGCCGCCCGCCCCAGGTCCTGCACGCTTACGCTGTCCAGTTTGCGCCCGGTCTCTTCGCTGATGACGGTGCCGCCGGTCAAGACGGCGATATCGCGCAGCATCGCTTTGCGGCGATCGCCGAAGCCCGGCGCCTTCACCGCCAGCACATTGATCGCGCCGCGCAGCTTGTTGACGACCATGGTCGCCAGCGCCTCGCCATCGACATCTTCCGCGATGATGACCAGCTCGCGCTTGCCCACCTGGTGCAGCTTCTCCAGGATCGGGATGATGTCCTGTGCCGCGCTGACCTTCTTGTCGTGGATCAGGATGTAGGGCTCTTCGATGCTGGCTTCCATCGTCTCGCTGTTGCTGACGAAATAGGGGCTGATGTAGCCGCGGTCGAACTGCATGCCCTCGACATATTCGGTCTCGAATTCCAGACCCCGGCTCTCTTCCACGGTGACGACGCCATCCTTGCCGACTTTGTCCATCACCTCGGCGATGAGATTGCCGATTTCCATGTCTTGGGCCGAAACGCTGGCGACATTGGCGATTTCGTCCTTGGTTTCGATGGGCGTCGCCTGGTCGAGGATGTTGCCGGCCACGATGTCGGCGGCGTGGATGATGCCGCGCTTCAGCAGCATCGGGTTGGCGCCGGCCGCCACATTCTTCAAGCCCTCGCTGACGATCGCCTGGGCCAGCACGGTCGCGGTGGTGGTGCCGTCGCCGGCGATGTCGTTGGTCTTGGTCGCCGCTTCCTTGAGCAGCTGGGCGCCCATGTTTTCGTAGGGGTCTTCCAGCTCGATCTCTTTGGCGACGGTGACGCCGTCATGAGTCACGGTCGGCGCGCCAAACTTCTTGTCAAGCGCCACATTGCGGCCCTTGGGACCAAGAGTCGTGCTGACCGCGTTCGCGACCTTGTCAACGCCGGATTGCAGTTTGCGCCGGGCGTCTTCCTTGAATACGAGTTGCTTTGCCATGGATTCCTCCTGAGTTGCCTTTCACTAGCGCTGCGATTGAAACGAATTGTCCTGGCCGCCGGCCGCCTAGGCCTCTACGATGCCCAGGATGTCGGATTCCTTCATGATGAGCATCTTGACGCCATCAAGCTTGACCTCGGTGCCGGCGTATTTGGCGAAGAGCACGCGGTCGCCCGCTTGCACATCCATCGGCACCCGCTTGTCGCCTTCTTCGTCGTAGCGGCCCGGCCCCGCCGCGCGGATCAAGCCTTGCTGCGGTTTCTCCTTGGCTGTCTCGGGCAAGACGAATGCGCCGCCAGCGAAGGTCTCTTCAGTTTCCACCGGCTCAACCAAGACGCGGTCGCCCAGCGGGCGGATCGTTATAGCCATGTTGCTCTCCTCATTTCAACTACCGGTTCAATCAATTCGCGCGGACTGACTGTCTGCGGCACCTTAGCACTCGCTTGCCACGAGTGCCAAGTTTATGGCGCAAAAGTAGCATGACGGCCCGACAGAGTCAAGACTCGCTGGCAAGATTTGCCCGCGACTGCCAAAAATATACGCGATTCTAATGACGGGCGGGGAAGCGGCGCGCCGATTCCAGCCACCGCTCAGCCATCGCCGCCGGTGAAGCGCGAAGCTCGATAGTTGTAGTATTGCTTCGCGTTCCACTGCGACGAATGGAGTTCGCAGCAAAGCAGCCGGCTGATGTCGACAGTCAGGGCGGGCACGTCCAGCTCTCGCTTTCCCGCCTCGATCTGGCGCAGCATCAAGGCGTGACGCGCGTCCCACTCGGCCGCGAATTCCGCCAGTTCGGCAATGGACCGCGTCTGGCCCGCGAATATCGCGATGCCAATCGCCAACGCCAGGCAGAGGCAAGCGCGTCGCAGCCATCTTGTCCAGGCCTCCGCGACGACGCTCGCCGAGCGCCAGACGATCAAGCGACCAAGCCAACTGCCCCAGAGCAAGCCGCCGAAGACCTGCATAAAGGCGACGCCCGACAAGACGCGTGGCTGAATCCGACCTTGAGCATAGAGCGCCGCCAGCGCGATCGCCAGCAATACCATGGCGGTCAGCGGCAGCCACATCAAGGCGCAGAATCCCTGCCGCTTCAAGCCGGCGTCGGCGTCCGCCGGCCGCAAGTGCCAGGCCAGCATGTGCGCGATAATGAGCGACGCGGCGAAGAGATAAGTCGAAGCGGCGTAATGGATGGCGCGCAACTGAGTCAGCGCGAACAAAAGGACGAGCAAGCCCAATGCCAGGCTGACGAATATCAAGAGGCCGCGGTCGCTCGCGCTCAAGATCCGCGAAAGCCGCCGCCGCCAGAGCAGCAAGGCGATGAAGAAGCCGACGACGGCAGCGTGGACGACGATCAAGAAGAAGAAGGACGGGCTGAAACGGTTCAGGATCAGGGCATTGTCGCTGACATGCGACCACAAGAGCGGCGCAAAGCAGAGTTGGATCGCGAGACCGGCGAACACTGCCTTGCCGTCCAGCTTGAAGGCGCTCGCGGGCGGCGCATGGCGACTCGACGCTCCCTGGCGCAGCGCCAGAAACATGGAGGCGGCGCCGAGGAGCATGAAGCCGGCGAAGGCTTCCTGGTGCCCCAAATGTAGAAAAGTCTCTTCCAGCGCGCGGCTGATCAGAAGCGGCAAATGACGAATCGGCAGCCAGATCCCCTCCGCCGCATTCCCCTCCAGCCGCAGACTCGCGCCCGGCGCAGAGAGCTGCGCGAGCAGGCTGGCGCAGGTCCCGGCGAGACCGGCCGCCAAGAGCGCGCTGCCGCCCCGCCGCGAGCCAACTCGGAGCAAGAGCGAAAGCGGAAACAAGAGCGCCAAGAGAGTCAGCTGAAAGAGGCAAAACATTTCGGAGAAACCAGCGACCGCAAAACAATAGAGCGCGGCGGCCAGCCCGCCAAAGACCAAGATTCGTAGCGAAGGCGAGGACCGGCCCGCGTGGACGGCGGCGGCGAGAAAGACTGTGAGCAAAGCCAGCGGCAAAGTGTAGCGCGCGCTGCCCGAAAACCAGTAATACGCGTGCGGCGCGTAAAAGGCGTTGATGGCGGCTGCCAGCGACAGCGCCGACAGCGACAGCGGGATGAACGGCTTGTGACTGCCCAGCGGACTTCCCGCCAGCGCGCCAGCGATGAGCCAGGCGCAGCCCGGCAGCCAGAGCGCGAGCATGAAAGCGGGGAAAAGCGGCGGCAGCAGCGTATCCAGCGGCGCCACCAAACCGTGCAATAGGTAATCGGAGTAACTGCCGTTGTGAATCTCGCGCCAATGCAGCAGCGCCCGCCAGGGACCGTATTCCAGGCCGATGACGAAATGCGTGAAATCGTCAGCGACGAGCCGGCTGAACTGCCCCAGGCAGGCGAAGAGCGCCAGCGGCAAGCAAGAAAGCAGCGCCAGGAAAGCCGCGACGGCGGGCTTGTTAGCCAATCGTTCCTCCAGGAGCCAGGCTCTGCCGGGCGCGCCGCCGCGATTGCAGAGGCCTAGCCGGCCAAGACCTCCAGCCGCAGCGTCGACTCGGCGCGGTTGCCCACCTGGTCGTAAGCGGCCGCCTTGAACTCAAGCTCGCCGGGGCCTTCAAGTTCGTGCTCGTAAGCGTAGGGCCAGTCGCGATCTTCCGCCAGCAGCGTCTCCCCCAGCCAGAATTCGACCAGCGCGATAGCGAGATTGTCGCTGACTTCAGCCTGCAGCGCGACGGCGCTCTGGGCGGGATGGCGCATCGGCGAGTCGCCCGCGCGCAGCTGCACCGCCGGCGGCGTATTGTCGAAAGTTAGCAGTTTGGCGTCGCTGGCGCTAGACCCGTCATCGAAACGCACCGTGAGGCGCAGGGTGTGGATGCCGCTGAAAAGCGCCGTCTCCCAGGTCCAGGCGATCGCGCCATCCGCCGGGACCGGCCGCGGCTCGGTGATTGCCTGCCAGCGCTCGGGGTTGACATCGACGCCGTATTCCAGCTGCCAGTCTGTGGCGCCGTCGACCTCGATCGTGCCCGCCACCGGCGTCGTCGCGCCCGCGTAGGCAAAATCGGCCGGCGCGGTCAAGCGGGCCGCCTGGCGCGGGTCGCCGCTTTCGGCGCTGTAGCTGCTGGGGGGCAGCGGCATGCCATTTTCCAGCCACCAGTCCATCGCCTCGTCCGGCGGGATGAAGAAGGCTTTACGCTGGCGCAGTTCGTCGGGCGCGCTCGCCGTTGCCAGCTGGCCAGTCGCCAGGTCAATTTCGACGGTCCGCCAGCGGTCGTCGGGCAGCAGCCGGGCGCCGGCCGGCACAATCTCGCGGCGCGTCGGGCAGTGATCGGTCGTGGGCGGCAGCATGCCGGAGATCTGGCAGACGAGGTATTCGTCTATGTCCGCGGGCGCCGTCCATGCCAGCGGGGGCTGGTCGCGTTCTTGTCGCGCCACGTCCAGCAAGCCCAGCCAGAGCGCTTCGTTCGAGTCTGCCTCGAGCGAAGTCTCGGCGACGCCGATGTGGACCGCCAGCGCGAAATCCGGCGAGTAGGCCAGGGTCCAGTGGTCGCGGCCGTCGGCGCTGCCACCGATGACGAGAGCCGTCTGTCCCTCCGTCTCCCGCGGCGTCCTCCCCAAGACTCGCTGGCGCGCTGCGTCGTCAGCCAGGATGTCGTTGACCATGTAGGCCAGGCTCGGCTCGACGACAGCGGTCGCGCTGGCTGGCGCATCGTATGCCCAGAGCAGGCGGCCGGCGCGGTCTTCGATTTTGAGGATGGCGGCCGGCTCCCGCCCGCGGCTAGCCGACGCGCCGAGATCCAGGGCCGGCCCGCGCATGAAACCCATGCCAGCGAGCACGCTGTAGGCGTAAGCTGCGTCAAGCGTGGAGATGCCGCCGCCCCGCTCCAGCAGATCCAGGCTGGCGCGGCTCGCCCCCTGCCAGCGCAAGCCAAGCGCCCGGGCCATGTCCAGCGTGGCCGCCATTCCTGGCGCGCTCGCCACTTGAATCGCCGGCGGCAGCCTCCAGGCGGCCAGGGCGTCGCGCGCGCTCATGGGACCGCGGAACAAGCCATCGCGGTTGGCGGGCGCGTATATCAGTTCGGAGGAGGCGCCTGGGTAGGAACGCGGCAGGTCGAAGAGCATGGAAGCGGGGGTGACTTCGCGGCGCAAAAAAGCGTCCATGTACAGGAAGGGGAGCAAGGCGACGGCCGGTTGATGATCAAAGGCGGCGGCCGCCCCGACCAGACTGAGAATTCTGCCACTGTCGACTTCGATGAGCGCGAGCGCGGCATCCGCCGGCGGCGTCACCGGCATAGCCAGGCTGTCTGCCGCTTCGCAATCCAGCGCCCTCCCCTCCTCAAGCAGGGCAGCCATTCTGCATTCCGCCTCCCGCTGCAGCGCCAGGTCGAGGCTGGTGGTGATCCGCAGCCCGCCACGAGCCAGCAGCTGCGCCCCCGGCAAGCCCAGCCGATCGAGAATGCTTTCCGCCTGTCGCCGCGCAATCTTGATGAAGGCCGCCGTCCCGCCCGCGTCCTCGGCTGGCGGCGCCCGAAAGACGACTGTGGCTTGCGCCGCCCGGTCAAATTGCTCTTGGTCGATCAAAGTGGCGTCGCGCAAGGCGAAGAGCATGTCCGCGCCCCGCGCTCTTGCCGCCGCCGGCGCCTCGTGAGGGTCGAGCGCGGGCTCGCCGGCAATGCCCGCCAAGACAGCCGCCTCAGCCAAGTTCACGGACGAGGCCGACTTGCCGAAATACAGCCGCGCCGCCGCGTCAATCCCGATTGCGCCGCGCCCGTAAATCTGCGTGTTCAGCCGCCAAGCCAGCAGCTCGTCGGCGGTGAAACGGCGTTTGCTTTCGGCGCTTAGCACAATTTCCAGCAGTCGGCGATCCAGCGCGCCCGAGCGCTCCAGCGGCAGCACGGCGTCGCGAACGAGCCGGGCGACCATGTCCTGGGCTGGCGCTTCTGGCTGGCCCGCGATATAGCGCCATAGCCGCGCCAATGTCGTCAGCGGCTCAAAGGCGGCGTCAATCTCGCCGTCGCCGCGGCTCTCGGCCAGGCGGCTCGTCAGCAGCAAGTTTTCGTTCAGCTCCGCGTGTTCAAGCCAGCGCGTCTTGTCGCCGGGGGCTTGCGCCAGACTGTGGAGAAGGGTCGCTCCAGAGGCGTCATAAAAGCGCGTCGCCCGCTCTTCCGACCGCGGCAAGACGGTTTCATGCGGGGCGGGCAGGTGGCTGGCGCCGGAAATGTAGAGCCACAGCGCCAGGACCAGGCTCGCCAAGGCCAGGCTCATGCAGAAGAGGGCGGGGACGCCAAAGAAGAGGAAACCCCGGAAAGCGGCGCCACGCTTCACCCGCCGGCGACGGCGCTTTCGGTTGTGACGGCGGCGGATAATATGGGCGACGGAGGGCATGAATCGGGCTGCTTGAGTTTGCTTCCGTTTTGCCAGCGCTGCGCTGAAGCCGCTAATCCGACGCTTAGTCCTCCGTTTACGCGCCGGCTTGCGAGTCGTCCGCGCGCCGGATGACCGTGCGTTTTGCCAGTTCCTGGGCGGCTTCGGCGTCAACTTCGGGCTGGCTCTCGTTTTCGCGCCGCATCCAGAGCCAGAACAGCAGCGCCACCGCCAAGAGCGCGATGATCCAGGAAAACATCGCGTCGCCAGCCGGAATCACGACCGAGTTCAGCGCCAGGATGACCGCGCCGACCAGCGCCATGGCCATGATCATGCTCTTCGCTTCTTGATTCAGCCTCATATCCACTTCCCGGTTCGTCTGCCGTCGCTCGCGCCTCGCAGTATAGCACAAGGAATCGCAAGTTGCGCCGCCGATCAAGATTGCAGCCCACGCACTTCACGACGCCGCGCCGGCGCCGCGACCGCCCGCTTGCGAGCGAAGACTGAATCGCGTTACACTCGCAACGGTTGCCCGAGCGTGACGCAGGGGAAACATGGACATCATCTTTGGCAAGCTCATCAGCGATGCCTTGAAGCTGGAGAGCCATCGAGCCGACCGCGCCGGCATCCAGCACCAGCACCGGATCTCGCCCTTGGATCCCTTGCCCGGCGAAAGCGTGACGATCCATGCCTTGTCCACCAGCGACCCGGCCGTCAAGAGCCTGGAACTGCGCTACGCGACCGACGGGGCGGACCCGCGCGGGGACTCGCCCACGGCGCTCACGGTCGACTTCGTCAAGGCGGGCCGCGAATGGGACACGCTCGTCTGGGATTACATCACGCATTGGGAGGCGCTCGTCCCGCCCCAGGTCGACGGGACCATGGTGACTTATTGCATCCGCGCGACGCTTGCCGATGGCGCAATCATCTACGCCGATTTTCCCGACGCCGAGCAGCGCGTCGAGCACGCCACCATGCTCCACTTCAGCAATATCCCGGCCGACGCGCCTTTCGTGCCTCTGCCACAGCGCGAGCCGCCCTTGTTCTGCTACCATGTGGACCGCTTGAAGGCGCCGGCCTGGGCCCGCGACGCGATCCTGTATCACATTTATCTTGACTGCTTCTACCCCGGCGACGGCGCGGACTGGCGACCGTCCGCCGACTTTCACAGTTGCCACGGCGGCACGCTCTGGGGAGTGCGCGACAAGCTCGATTACCTGGCGGACCTGGGGATCAACTGCCTTTGGCTCAGCCCGCCCTGGCGCAGCCCCAGCAATCACGGCTACGATGTCGCCGATTACGAGCGGATCGAACCGCGGCTGGGCGGCGACGAAGCTTTGCGCGCGGTCGTCGACGGGGCGCACAAACGCGGCATCCGCGTCTTGCTCGATTTCGTCCCCAATCACCTCTCCAACCAGCATCCCATCTTCCTGGAGGCCAAAAGCAGCGACAGCAGCCCCTACCGCCAGTGGTTCACTTTTGATTCGAAATTCCCCCACGGCTACCGCAGCTTCTTTAATGTGGAGAGCATGCCCAAGATCAACCTGGAGCATCCGGAAGCGCGCGAGTGGATGATCGGCAACGCGGTAAAATACCTGCGCGATTTCGATGTCGATGGTTACCGGCTGGATGTGGCGGCCGGCGCCGGGCCCAATTTCTGGACGCACTGCCGGCCCCGGCTGCGCGACGCCAAGCCCGACTGCCTGATCTTCGGCGAGATCATCGACGCGCCCGGCTACCTGCGGCTCTATCGCGGCCGGCTGGATGGCAGCCTGGATTTCTCGCTCAACGAAGCGCTGCGCTCAACTTACGCCTGGGAGAGCTGGGACGAAGCGCGACTGCAAGACTTCATCGAGAGTCACCGCGCCTACTTCGGCGAAGATTTTGTCTTGCCCAGCTTCCTCGACAACCACGACATGAACCGATTTTCATTCATCGTCGAGAACGAGAGCGCCCCCCTGCAGCGGGCCGCCGCCGCTCAGTTCCGCCTGCCCAACCCGCCCATCGTCTTCTATGGCACGGAAGTCGGCCTGCGCCAGCAGCTAGACGCCAGCGAACACGGCCTGGCTGTCAGCCGCTTGCCGATGCTCTGGGGCGATGACCAAGACCAAGATTTGCTGGGCTTCTACAGAGATCTCATCCGCGAACGCAAGCAGAGGAAAGGCGAACCAACATGATCATCGGCCTGACGAGCGTACTCGTCGACAGCCAGGAGAAGGCGAAGCGCTTTTATACCGAAACGCTCGGCTTCCAGCTCAAGCGCGATATGCCGTTGGGCAACCCGGAAGGCGACCGCTGGCTGACAGTCGTCTCGCCGGAGCGGCCCGATGGCGTGGAGCTGCTGCTGGAGCCGAACCGCAACCCAATCTCCAGCGCCTTTCAGGCAGGCGTGATGGAACAAGGGCTCCCCGCGGCTATTTTCAGCGTCGACGATGTCGCGGCGGAATGCGCCCGGCTCCAGGAAGCGGGGGTCGAGTTCACCATGGAAGCCGCCGACATCGGGCCCGCCATCATGGCGATCTTTAAGGACACCTGCGGCAACTTGATCCAGATTATGCAAGAGAAGGACGCTGGCTAGAGCCTCAGCCGCCGTGCCGCCGCAGCAGCCGCAACGCGCCCTCCGCCATGACGCCGACGCCGATGGGCAGGCAGCCCTCGTGAATGTCGAAGTAAGGGTTGTGATGCGGTCGGTTACGCTCGTCCAGTTGCGCGCCCAGGCGGATCATCGCGCCCGGGGCGACCTGCGTCATGTAAGCGAAGTCTTCGCCCGCCATGATCGGCTCGCCATGCCCGGCTTTGTCCTCGCCGAGTAAATCCGCGCTCGTCCGCCGCAACAGTTCGGCGACTTCAGGATCGTTATAGAGCGGTGGATAGCCGCGCGAGATCTCCAGCTTGTAATCGCCGCCGAAGTGACGCGCCAGCCCGAAAGCCTCGTCGACGAGCCGATGAATCTCCGAACGCGCTTCCTCCTCAAAGGTGCGGATCGTGCCCGTCAGCGCGACTTCGTGGGGGATGACATTGGGGGCGACGCCGGCGTGAATCGAGCCGATGCTGACCACGGAGCGCTCGGTGGGACCGCGCCGGCGGGAGCGGATCGCCTGCAGCGCGTTGATGACCTGGGCGCAAAGCCAGATCGGGTCCAGGCCATATTCGGGCGACGCGCCGTGCCCGCCTTCGCCGATGACGGTCGCCTCGAAGCTGTCTGGCGCCGCCATCGCGAATCCATCCGTCACCCGCACCTCGCCCATGGGCCGGCCGCTGGCCACATGACAGGCGATGACCGAGTCCAGGCCCGCCAGCGCCGCCTCTTCCACCATAAGGCTGCCGCCGCTGTGACCGTCGCTGTCGCGCCATTTCTCCTCGCTGGGCTGGAAGAGCAGGCGGATCTCGCCAGCCGGCTTATCCGGCAAGTCGCTGAGCACTTTGGCGACGCCGAGCAGCATGGCGGTGTGCGCGTCGTGGCCGCAGGCGTGCATTAAGCCGGGGGTCCGCGATTTGTAAGGCGCGTCGTTGGCTTCCTGGATTGGCAGCGCGTCCATGTCGGCGCGAATGCCGATAGCCGGCCGCCCCTCGCCAATGCGCGCCACCACGCCCGTCTCCGCCACGCCAACTTCGGTCTCGATGCCCATCGCGCGCAGCGAATCCGCCACCAGCCGCGAAGTGTGGAGCTCCTCGAAACCAAGCTCGGGGCGCATGTGAATCTCGCGCCGCCAAGCGACCAGCTGCTCTTCAATGGCCTGGGCTCGCTTCAGCATCGTCATGGCAATGTCCTTTGCGCTTGCTGTGAATGTTCCGATTTTAGCGCGAAAAGAGACTGCGCGGAATACGGGCTTGCGCAGGCGATGCCTCAGCCGCCAGCCTCGCCCTCGATCGGGCAGCCGCGGTTCGCCGCGGGCCCCGCCTGGGCCGGGCAGGCGTCCTGCGATGTGTCCAAGCCGTCGTCGTCTTGGTCGCGACAGCCGCGCTGCGTGCCGGCCGCGTATTCCGCCGGGCAGAGATCGGCCGCGCCGCGGATGCCGTCCCGGTCCGGGTCGTCTGCATAGGGGCAGCCGTCGTTATCGGCGAAGCCCAGCTCTTGCGGGCAGCGGTCTTGCGCGTCGGCGATGCCATCCAGATCGGCGTCGGCGATGCCAGCGGGGGCGGTGGCGCGCGGGCTGATCGGCGTCGGGCTGACGACAGTCTGGGCGGCGATGGTCTGGGCGGGCAGGGGCGTCGGCGGCACAAATTGGACGGGCGTGGCTGGCAAGGGATTGAGCGGCGTCATGCTGGCGAAGGCGGGCGCAGTCGCCGTCGGGAAGAATTCCGCGCCGAGGGGCGTGAAACTTGGGGCGGGCTCGACGCGTTCTGGCGTCGCGGTCGCCGCCACTTCCACCGGGGCGCTGCCGATGAAGTAAATGGCGAAGCAATAAAATGGCAGCGTGCCGACGATGATGAGCAGCATCAGCAGGCGCAGGCTCTGATTGCGGTTGCTGTGATCCTGGACGACGTCGATCGTTCTCATCGGCTGCGAAGGCCCCGGCGGACCCGCCAATCTTGCGAAAGTCAACTCATTCTAGTGTAAGGGGGAGATCCTGCGCCGCCACGAGCTACAGATCGCGCAGTTGATACAGCTGGCCGTCGTGGAAGCCGCGGGCGCGATAATAAGCGCGCGTGCCCATGGACGAGATGACCGCCAGACGCCGGTAGCCTTCAGCCTTGGCGATCCGCGCCGCCTCGGCTATCAAGCGCCGCCCCAAGCCCAGGTGCTGCGCCCGGCCCGCCTGCGACGCGCCGATGCCCAAGGCCAGGCCATAGACATGCACTTCGCGGATCATGGCGGCGCCGCGCAACTCCTCCAGCAGCGGCTCTTCGCCCAGGTCGGGCAGCGACAGGCGCAAGAAAGCGGCGATGGCGCGCTCGGCCGTGATGAACTGCAGGAACCGTTCTTCGCCGACGCTCGTCCTGTGGGCCGACGCATCAAGCCGCAAATCGGCGTCGCTCACGGCGGAGTCGCGGATTTCACGAGCGCGAATGTCGCGGCTGCGCAGGCCCTGTCGCTCCAGCTCGCGCTCCACCAATTGGCGGAAGTTGGTGACTTTGTTGCCGGCGACGATGTCCGTGCCGGGGATATCGCGAATGACGCGGGTCAAACGGCAATATTCCGGCGCGCGCTGGAAGCAAGCCACCAACAGATCCAGCAGCTCGTCGTGGCTGTAGGGCTGCCAGGCGCCCGCTTGATACTGCTGCATCAGCTCGGCGCTTTCTATCAGCGAGCATGGGTAGATTTTCAGCTCGTCCGGCTTGAAGTCGGGTTCGGCGAAGAGCCGCTCGAAATCTTCCAGATCGGCCGCGGGCGACGAGCCATAGAGGTTCGGCATCCAGTGGGCGTGCAGTTTGAAGCCGGCTTTGCGCAGCAGCTTGACGGCCCGCCGCGTCGCCGCGACATCGTGCCCGCGCTTGTTCAGCCGCAGGACTTCGTCGTTCAGGCTCTGGAAGCCTATCTGGACTTTGGTGCAGCCGAGCCGGCGCACGCGAATCACTTCTTCTTCGCTGATGTGGTCGGGGCGAGTCTCGATGACCAGGCCGACGGCGCGACAGGGGGCGGTCTCGTTTTGGCGCTGGGCCGCCTCCAGCTCCGCCCAGCTGGCGTATTCATCGGCGACGCCGCGTTCACGCATGCCCAGGGCGATCGCGTCAGCCGCCTGGCGCGAACGACGCATCTCCCCGGCGTAAATGCGCTGCACCGTCTGGTTGTAAGTCTCGTCGAGGCTGGCGCCGTCAATCGTCTCGCGGGTTACTCGCTCGCCGGCGAAGATGGATTTCTGGCGCAAGGCAGCCTGGACTTCCGCCCGCCGGTCGACGCCCGCGCCGAAATCGCGCAGCGCCTCCAGCACGCGCTTGACGAACCAGATTTGATAAGTCTCGGGATAGAAGGACCAAGTGCCGCCGAGGATGATGATCTCGATCTTGTCGGTGGGGTGCCCCAGGCTGTGATAGGCGCGCAGGCGCATGGCCGCTTGCAGATAGGGGTCGAATGCGTTCTTCTCGGCACGCTGAGCGCCGGGCTCGTCCGCCAGGTAACTCTTGGGCATGCGCAAATCGTTGGGGCAGAAAATGCAGGTCCCGGGACAGGGATAAGGCTTGGTCAGAACTGTCAGCGGGGTCACGCCGGAGAGGCTGCGCACCGGTTTGCGGCGCAACTTGTAGAGCTGGGCTTCGTCGTAAGCGGGCAGCCCGTCTTGCCCGGCGAACAGACGCCAGGCATCGACCAAGTTCGCCAGGCTGTAGAATCCGCCGCCGGCCGGCTTGGGATAGCGGCGCATAAGCTGCTGATGCTCGCGCGAATCGAGGCGTCGCGGCTGGCGGAGGATCTCCTTCAGCAGCGGGACGAGCTGGTCGCGGTGGCGCGCGGCCTCGAAGGCATAGCGATTCGTCTGGGGCATGTCGGGCTCGCTGGCTGTGCCTGGCTGACATTGTAGCGAATGCGGCAAGCCTTAGGTATTGCCAAATTGCGGACGGCGCGAGCCGGCTCGCCATGAAAAGGGGGCCGCATTTCCGCTACACTACGGGCTAATCGTTCGCGATCGACTCAAGCGCCCATGCCGCACTTGCTGCCGCCTTTCACCCGCGCCCTGCTGCGCCGCCCGGCCCGGAATTTCGCCGCCGGCATCACCGCCTCCGCGCATCTGGGAGCGCCCGATTACGCCCTCGCCTTGCGCCAGCACGAGGCCTACTGCGCCGCCCTGCGCGACTGCGGCCTGGAGCTCACGATCCTGCCCGCCGACGAGCGCTTCCCCGACGGCCACTTCGTCGAAGACCCGGTCGTCATCTACCGCGGTCTGGCTTTCATCTGCCCCTCCGGCGCGGAGCAGCGGCGTGGCGAGAGACAGGCGCTCTTGCCCTGGATTTCGGATTTGCGGGTCCTGCAGGCGCCGCCCGACGCCCGCATGGATGGCGGGGACGCGCTCTTCTGCGCCGACCGTGTCTTGGTCGGCATCTCGCGGCGCACGAACATGGCCGGCTTTCAGGCGTTTCGCGACGCCCTGCAATCGGAGAGGCCGGGGATACGCGTCGACCCGGTTCCTTTTGACGGCGTCCTCCACCTCAAGAGCGGCTTGACCGAGCTGGCGCCGGGCTTGCTGCTGCGCGATCCGGCCCTCAAGACCGATTACGACCTCGGCTGGGCGACCGTGCTGAGCTTGCCGGGGGAAGAGCGCCACGCCGCCGACTGCATGCCCGTCAATGGCAGGCTCTTCATCGCCGCCGGCTGCCCAACCGCGCTGCGCCTGGCGCGGCAATACCATGACGATGTCGTCGAGCTCGATCTGGGCGAGTTCGTGAAGATGGACGGTGGCTTGACATGCTTGTCGCTGCGCTATTGACGCTTTTGGCGCTTGCCCTGGCGCCGGCCGCCGGGGCGCAGCAGCCCGAACTCGGTCCATGCAGCCAGCGCCCGCGCGCAGTGCATGGCGAACTCTATGTCGATTTCTGGCGCTGGTGCGTCGAGAGCGTCGTGCACGAGCGCGATATCGAGCCGCTTTCATTCACCGCCTTGGCAATCGGCGACGATGGCGCGCTCTACGCCAGCCTGCCCCGCAGCGGACGCGTCGTTGTCATCCGCGACAGCGACGGCGACGGCATGCCAGACGCGATGCGGGACTTTGTCGCCGGCTTGACCCTGCCCAATGGTTTGGCATTCCATGCCGGCGCGCTCTATGTCGTCGGCGGGCAGCATGTCTACCGCGTCTCACAGTCCGGCGGCGTCGAGATCCTGGTCGACGACCTGCCCCAGGGAGCGGGTTTCTGGAATGGCGGCATCGCCATCCAGGACGACCGGCTTTTTGTCAGCACGGGCGCGCCCTGCCGCAACTGCGCTTTCGACGCGCCGGAGCGCGGCGCCATCTTGCGCATGAACCTGGACGGCGGCGAGCGCGAAGTCTTCGCAACTGGATTTCGCGACCCGGCCGCCCTGGTCTTCTTCCGCGACAAGCTTTGGACGGTCGACAGCGCGCCCCGGCAAAGCGGACGGCGAGCCCTCGACGAGCTCAACCGCGTGGAAGGTGGCGGCTGGCACGGTTATCCGCAGTGTCTGGGGGCTGGCATCGCCAACGAAGCCTCGAGTCCGGTCGATTGCGGCGAGAGCGTGAAGCCGGCGATGCTGTTCGGCAACGGCGCCAGGCCCACGAGTCTGGCCTTTTACCCCTACGCGACCTTGCCCGGCACAAAAGACAGTTTGATCGTCGTGCTCCGCGGCGAGCCAAGCCAGATCGATTTTGTCGGCTTCAAGGCGCTGATGCTCAGTTTCGACGCCGAGGACCAGCCCATCGGCGCGACCATATTGATCCCGTATTCGCCCGACAGCGGCCGCCATGCTTACCAGCCCTATCCAGGCGGCGACCCTTATTGGGAGAAGTTCATTCATCTCAGCGAGCAAGGCAAGGGCTTCTACCCGCAGCAGCCCCTGGCGGTGGCGGTGAACGATCGGGGCTGGATCTACATCAGCATAACCGGCGGCAGAATCATCGCCCTGCGCCCGGTGGACGAGCTGCGCGCGCCGACCGACCTTTACCCGGTCTGGACGCCGATGAACGCCGACTTCGACCCCTCCAAGAAGCCGACGCAATAAACGAGCGCAGAGCCCCTCGACCCTGCGCTCAAAACCGAACTGCCTGCCCGAGCTAGCCGCGCGGACCCCGCTTCCATGGCGGGCTTGGGAAGCCGCGCTTGAAGCGCCCCGTCATCTCTGAGAAGCGGCCCCGCATCTCGTCCATGCGCTCGCGTACGCGCGAATGAGTCTCCATCGCCTGCGTTATCAGCGAATCCATGACCGCTTCAGCGTCGCCGCCATTCGCCTCGATCAGCTCGCTGGCGGTGGCGCCGCCTTCCAAGGCCTCGCGGAGAGCCGCCGCGTCCAGGCCGGTCGCCTCTTCGAGGATCCGCTGCACCGCGCTGCCGCCGATCGCCAGGCGGACGCTGGCTTTGCCAGGCTCGCCATGGAACCATTGGCTGACCCGCTGCGCGAGCTGCTCGGCCTGGGCGGCTCTCTGGTCTTCAAACTCGGTTTGGGCTTGCGCGATGGCGGCCGCGATCACCGCATCGACATCGCCGCCCTCGGCTTCAATCAGCTCCGCCGGCGTCGAGCCAGAGTCAATCGCCTCGCGCAGCTGGGCAGCGTCCAGGCCCGTCGCCGCTTCGACAGCGGAGAGCATGGCGCCGACTCCCGTCTTCAGGCGCGACTTGCCTGCCTCAGTTTCGCCATGCAGCCAGTCGCTCAGCCGCTCGCTGAAAAGCTCCAGCCGCTCGCTCATGGCGGCGTCGTTCTGGCTGCTGGTTTGGGCGACGGCGGCGGCAATGGCCTCGGCTACATCGCCGTCATTCGTTTCAATGAGCGCGGCCGGGGTCGCGCCAGCCTGCAGGGCCTCGCGCAAAGCCTCCGCGTCCAGGCCGGTCGCCTCTTGCAAGATGGATTGCAGGGCATCGGGTCCCGGTCTTGCGCGGCGGTCGGCCTGGTCATCGGCGCTGAGGCCAGAGACCAAGCCGGCGAAGAGCGCCAGGCACAGAACCAATCGGGTCAATCGCTTTGCAGTCATGCCTCATCTCCTTCAAGTAGAGTGAACAGTGGAATCTGAAGTGATTCAGCGCTATCGTAGGCGGGCAATGTAAACGAAATTCGCGCGGTCGTTGCCGAACTGTAAAAGCCGGGTAAACAATCTTGTGGCAGCCCGGCGCCAGAGAGGCTCCAGGCCGCGAAGCAGGGGAAAGCAGCCCATGAGCGCGCTCGAAATCATCGCGAAGCACAAACTGGTCGTCATCGTGCGCCTGGACGACCTGTCCATCGCCGCGGAACTCACGCGGGCATTGGTCGCGGGCGGCATCCGCGCCATCGAGTTCACCCTGACCAATCCCGACGCCAGCGCCGTCATCGCCGACATTCGCGAGCAAGTCGACGAGTCGGTCGCGATTGGGGCGGGCTCCGTCATCACTGCCGAGCAGGTCCGGGCAGTGGCGGAGGCAGGCGCGCAGTTTGTCGTCTCGCCCGTCTGCAAGCGCGAGCTGCTCGACGCCTGCCGCGAGTTTCAGCTGCCCGCGATGCCCGGCGCGTTCACGCCCAGCGAAATCCAGCAAGCCTGGGAATGGGGGGCGAGCGTCGTCAAAGTCTTCCCGGCGAATCATCTGGGACGGACTTACATCAAGGATGTGCTTGCGCCCCTGCCGCATTTGCGCTTGATGCCGACCGGGGGCGTCGCGCTGGAGAATATGCGCGAGTTCTTGGCCAACGGCGCTTTTGCCCTTGGCGTGGGCTCGGCATTGGTCAACAACGAGTCGATCGCCGCGCGCGACTGGGCGGGCCTGGAAGACAGGGCGCGACAGTTCGTTGATCAGCTGCCCTGAGGCGCGGCCTCGTCCAGCAGCTTCAGAATGCGATTGCAGGTATTCCAGTTGCGGGCGGTGGCGCGAATGTCGAGCGCGCGCTCGATGCGAACGCCGGTCAACCTGGAGCGAGCCTGGCCCGCCGCGTAGAAGACATAGAGCGCGTCGCCGGCGGCATGCATGCGCTCGGGACCGGGGTTGCCGCGCCGCAGCTCGTCCAGTGCCTGCTCGCCTGGCGCTTCCGACAGGAAAACGACCACCAGTTTCTTCGGCTGGCGCAGCTGCTCCGCCGTCCAGGGCTGGCGCTCCAGGGTGGCGCGAAATGCGGCCGGGCGGCGCAGGATCACCGGGATCTCGAAACCGAAGGCGTCGCCGATGCCCGCTTCCAGCCGCGCCTGGACGCTCGTCAGCTCGGCATCGCCGGTCGTGAAGACGAGGTTGCCGCTCTGCAGCAGCGTGCGGGGGCCGGCAAAGCCGAGCGAGCGGCAGAGCGCGCGCAGCTCCGCCATGGGGATTGTGTTGCGCCCGCCGACATTGATCCCGCGCAGAAGGGCGATGTATGTGGGCATCGTGAGCTGACCTCGAGGCGCCTAGATGTTGTTGAACAAGTCGGGGTCAACGGTGTGGGCCGGGATCATCACCTTGCTCACGCCCAGCTCCGATTCCGCCAGCCCCTCGATCAGCTGCTCACCGTCGATCAAGTCGATTTCAGGCGCGCCATCGCGAGTCGCTTCCTGAAGCGCCGACCGAGCCGCTGTAGCGCTTGCATTGGAACAAGACGCGAAAAGACAATAAGCCGCCAATTCGCATTAGGCCAATGCCGTCGACTCCGCCATCTCCAGTTGTGCGGGTCACATCAACCGGGGTGAAGACGCTTTCGCGCAGGATCCGCTGGCAGAGTCGCTCAAAAGCGATCGGATCCATGCCTTTCAAAATCGCGAAGAGCTGCTCGCGCCAATTTTGCTCCTCCAAAGGATTTCCCGCCTCAAGCGCGTCAGCGGGCGGAATCTCGATCTCGCTGGACGCCTCGTCAACAGGCAGCCGCTTGCCCGCGCTACTCATATTCGTCACGCCGCGCACAACATCCTGGCTGTCCATTTCTGTCGCCGCGCGCCCTTTCGCCGTCAGCGCCCAGACTCCGCGGCCCGCGTTCTCAACCGAGCCGTACTTGCTCAGACAGGTTCGCGCCCAGCCAAGCTTGTACTCAAGCGCAGTCTTGTTGCTTTTTGCGGGCTTACGCGGCAACGCAATCTGCTCGTCGCTCAGCTGCAAAATGTTGACCACCTGGTCATGAATTTCCTGGTTGGCGCCGGCGCCTCCGAGCTAATGCAGAGCCTCAATCGTCGGCGAGAATAGATCGCTCCGCGTGGGTATCGAAACTGAGTCTTGGCTCATTCCTTTTGTCTTGGCAGGCTTGCTAGAGCGTGTCAAACCAGGTCCGGTCGATTTCCACCTGCTCTACGATGACTTGCCGGGCGGTCACGCCGAGCCCGAGTTCCTTGAGCTTGTCAATGAGCTGCTCGCCGTTAATCAACTCGACGGCCGGCGCATGGCCGCGTTCCGCGTCGCGAATGGCTTCCTGGGTGAAGCCGCCGGTGGTGATGAGCATGCCCTTGTCCGCCCGGCTGGCGCGCACGGAGCGGCGGAAGTCGTCCACTTCTCCGGCGCTGATGAGCGTGTTGCCGCGAATGAATTTGAAGGCGACGCGAAAGGTCAAGAATCCCGCGCTTCTCATCGTGCCGGAAATCTCGCCGTCGCCGGAAGCGTTGACAATTTCGACCTGGTCGACGCCTTCCGCGCTGAAAATCCGGGCGAAGAACTGCTCAAGGGCGGCGGGACTCAACTGGTACAGGATCTGCTGCAGCTCGTCTTTCCATGAGCCTGCGCTTTCGATTATCTCGTCGAGCGAAACAACTCTCAGTTCGGCTTGTTGCATTGCGTCGGCGCTCTTCACGGCATTGACCGCGCTATCCTGGCGTCGGCGTCCGCGGCGATACGATCCAGCAATCGCGTCCAAATCCACTTCTTTCGTGTTCCAGCCTTTTTCGGTAAGCTGCCAATGACCTGGTCGTGGCTGGTCAATTAACTCTTCAAAGTTCAAGTACCGGCGCACATCATCAGTTACTTGTTCATAGATGCGGCCTCCGCTTGGGTACCTCAGTTCTCGCTGCTCGTCGGTGAGCTGCATCTTCCGCGCGACGATTTCCACGATGTCCGCTTTCCTGGCGGAACCGCCCAATTCGCGCAAAGCCGCCAGCGTCGGGTTGATCATGCTCTGATATGGCGGAAGAAGATCTTTACTCATGGAATCGTCTCCGGTCACTTCATCTCCGCTAGTTTTCGTCTGAGACCTGTTTCGGATGCGCTGGGACAAGTCTTGCGGCTTGGCCTGCCAGCCCGCTTCCGTCAGTTGCCAATACCCGCGCCTCGGGTTGCTGACATAGCCGGCGCCTTTCAAGAGCGTCCGCGCCCAAGCCTGGCGATAGGCGACTTCGGTCTGATGATTTCCGGGCCGTCCGGCCTTGTACTGGACGACCTCGCGCGAGAGTTCCATGATCTCCACGACCCGATCGCGGATCTCGCCGACTTCCCCGCCGCCACCCAAATCGCGAAGCGCCTGCACGATGGGATAGACGAAGGCATTGATCGTGGGAACAACCGGCAATTCCGCGCCTTGCATTCGACCCCCCGCCCTACACCGCCGCCAGCCACTCCCGCTCGATGACCACCCGCTCCACCGTCACCTGCTCCGTCCGCAAGCCCAGGCCCAGCTCCTTCAGCTTGTCCAGCAGCTCGTCGCCGTCGATCAAGCGAATCTCCGGCGCGCGGTCGCTGGCCGCCTTCAAATTCGCTTCTTGCGTGAACTTGCCGGTGGTGATCAGCAAGCCCTTGTCCGCCCGGCCCAGCATGACGCCGCGCCGAAAATCGTCCACCTCGGCCGAGCTGATGCGCCCGCCGCCGCGGATGCAGCGAAAGGACACGCGAAATGTCAAGAAGCCGCCGCCGCCAAAAATGCCGATGCCCTCGATGCTGTCTTTGCCGCCGCTGAGCTCGATCTGGCTGACGCCGTCGCGCTCCATCACCCGCAGAATCAGCCGTTGGAAAGCCTCGCCCGGCATTTGCTCCAGCAGGTCCGTCAGCTCATCGCGCCAGCCCAGCAAGCTGTTGAGCAGCTCCTGGGTCGCCACTTGCGTTTCCGCCTGTGTCCGGCTTTCGTCTTGTCTTGCGTCGCCGTCAATCATGCTCTTCGTCCTTTTTCTTGTTCGTCAACTCGGGCGCGCCAAACTCGTCGCCAGCAAATCCAGGGCCAGCCGCGGCTCGATCCGCCCGGTTTTCATGTCTTGGTCATAGCGCTGCAAACGCCGCAAAATCGTCGCCAGCTGCTCGGTTTCAAAGCGCCCGGCCTGGCTGGCCAGCTTGGAGGCGGTGAAGGGATGCGCGCCCACCGCCTTCGCGATTGCCGCCGGCTGCCTGCCGCCGCCCCGGTCCAGGTGGTCGCGGGTCATCAGCAGCAGCCGAAACTGCCGCGCGATCATCGCGAAGAGCCGGAAACCAGGATCCCGCGGATTGTCATGCAGGGCCTGATGAATCAATTTCAGAGCCAGCGCGCCATCGCCTTTGGCAAGCGCCTCCGCCATGTCGAAGACATTCGCCTCCGGCACATACGGGGTCAGCGCCGCCACATCGGCTTCTTCAATCGCGCGTTCGCCATCGACATATGAAACCAGCTTGACCAGTTCGCTGTCCGCCCGCAGCAGATCCTCGTTGACGACGCTGGCGATGGCTTGGGCGGCGCCCGGACTGATTTCGGCGGCGTAGGCGTCGCGGGCCCGCTTCATGACCCAGGCCGCCAGATTGCGCGGCTGCTTGAATTCGCCGATGTAGCCGTTTTGCATGCCGCGAGCCGCTTTGAGCACGGCGTTGCTGGCTGGCAGCGTCTTGGTCTCGACCAAGGCGAGACGGGCGAAACCCGGCAGCTTGGGCAAATCCGCTATCAGGCGCTCGACGGCCGCCTTGCCCGTCTTTCCCGCGCCTCGCCGCGTGATGTGGCTGATCAAGCCCTTGGCGATCACCAGCCGCCGGTCCGCCAGGAAGGGCAGCGATTTCACCGCCGCCAAGACTTCCGGCACGCTGCTCTGGTCGCCGTCGAATTCGCTGCAATTGAGCTCGCCGTCGTCGCCGAGGGCGGCTCGCATCCGCTGAAGAGCGGCCGCCCGGCTGATGCTGTCTTCGCCATGCAAGATGTAGAAAGCCGGCGCGCCGCTCATCGCCCGCTCAGCCTTGCCTTGTAGCGACGCGGTGCACGGTGATCCCGCCGGCCTGAAACGGCAGCCGCAAGCTCGCCCGAGTCACGCCCGCCAGCTGCATATCGCCAAGCTCGCCTTCGGTGGTGAAATCCCGCTGCAAGCGCATGCCCAGGGGCATGGCCAGAAAGAGCGCCGCCAGCATCAAGTTCAGCATCGTCGGGAAGCGCGCGCCGCCCGCCCGCCAGCCACGCCCGGCGAAACCCAGATAAGCCACCATAGTCGCCACAACGGCGCTGACGACGAGGTTGGTGCCGCAATTCGGGTGGAGCGCAAGGCTGCATTCGCCCGCCTTCATCCGCGCAAGCGCCTCCGCCGCCGCGCTCTCCACTTCTTCCGTCGGCGCCTCGCCAAAGAGCGAGAATCCGCCGCCGTCGCTGCGCCCGGAGAGCTGGAAACCGCGCCGGTTGAGCATGTGAATCGTGGCGTGCTCCAGGGCGTGATTGCGGCGCACCCGCAAGACATAGGGCTGGGTCAAGAGCGGCCGCGCGCGCCGAGCCAAGGCTGCCAAGGGGTCCATCGCGTTACCTCGCCGAAGGGCTCAAGGGCTTCTAAACTTAGCACAAAGGGGCGGCGCTTTCGAGTGCGGAATGGGCGCTCGCCTGTGCTATAATCGGCGTATGCCCGCTAATATAGAACCGCCTCACCCGCTCGTCCGGCTGCGCAGCCACCTGGGCGCCGGCCCCCGCGCCATCGCCCTTCGCTGGCTTGATGTCGCTCATCGCCGTCTGCGTGGCTCGCCCATTTGGCGTTTGAGCCAGCTATCGCCCCAGCTCTTCCTCGGCGGGCAACACTATTACAAGCAGGGCTACGCCGCCATGCGCCGCCGGGGAATCACCGCCATCGTCAATATGCGCCGCCAGCACAGCGATGTGGCCAAGGGCATCGCCGGCGAGCGGCACTTGCAGCTGGCGACCACCGACAACACGCCGCCCAGCGTGCAAGACCTGACGCGGGGCGCCATTTTCATCCGCGACGAGATCGAGCGCGGCGGCAAAGTCTACATCCATTGCGCCGTCGGCTGCGGGCGCGCGCCCACGATGGCGGCCGCCTACCTGATATCCGCCGGCCACACCCCGGCCAGCGCCCTGGAGCGCATCCGCCAGACCCGCCCTTTCATCAACCCGACAGCGAAACAGCGCCGCGTCCTGGACGATTTCGCGGAAGCCTGGGCCAAGCGCTAGCGCCAAAGCCCATGCCCGAGCTCATTATCACCGCCGACGACTGCGGCTTGTCCAAGGGCATCAACCAAGCCAGCCTCGAGCTGCATCAGCGCGGGTACCTGAGCGCCGCCAGCGTGATGACCAACTTCCCCGCTCATCGCCACGCGCTCGCCCTTTTCGCCGGCGCCCCGACCCTGGATCTTGGCGTGCACCTGAACCTCACCGAAGGCAATCCCGTCTTGCGTTACGCGCCGCGCCACTCGCATCTGCTGCGCCGCGACCACCGCTTCCGCAGCAAATTCAGCCTCTACCTGCGCGGGCTGTTTTTCAACACCGGCGCGATTCACTGGATCCGCAACGAGCTCGACGCCCAGGTCCGCCGCTGCCACGACGCCGGGCTGCGCTCGCGGCACATCACGACGCATCACCATTTTCACACCCTGCCCATCTTGCGCGAAATCGTGCACGAGCTGGCGGCTGTCCACCAAGTGGATTGGGTCCGCGGGCACGCCTTCCGCGCCACGGTGACCCCGCAGCAGTTCCGCCCGCGGAAACAGCGGCATTCGTCGCGCTACGCTTTCGCCTTGCCGGAATACATGACCGGCGTCAAGCAATGGATCAAGCGCCCGCCAGCCGAGTTCGCCGCCGCCATCGCCGCGCTGGATGGCAGAGTCGAGATTGTCGTGCATCCGGGGCTGGCCAAGGACCCCAGCTTCCCCGCCGGCGTCGAATACGGTCCGCCGCCTCGTTTTGAAGAGATGAGCTACCTGATCGAAGCGGTCGACCGCCTGCGCGATCTCGGGGTCGAGCTTTGCGCGAGCCGCCTGCAAGCTGATTGACAGCGCCGACGCCCTGCCCTACAATGACGGCGTTTTTCAAGCGAGCAGGAAATCCGCCCCGGCATGATCAGCGAGAAGACCATCGTCACGCTGGAATTGCACAAGATCTTGCAAGAGCTCAGCGCGCTTGCCACCTTTGGCGCCGGCGAGGAACTGGCCCTGGAGCTGCTGCCGTCGACCGAAATCGAAGAAGCGCGGCTCTGGCAGCGGGAAACGGCGGAGGCGGCGGCGCTGTTGGAGGAGCGCTCGCATATCACCGTCCGCGGCGCCCGCGATGTCCGCGAGCCCGCTATCAAAGCGCAGCGCGGCCTCATCGTGGAGCCGAGCGTCTTGCTCGACATCCGCTACACCCTGCGGCGGGGCACGACCTTGAAGCGCAGCCTGGGCCGGATGCAAGCCAGTTATCCCTTGCTCGCCGAGCTGGTCAACGAAATCGAAGACTGCCCGGAGCTGCAAAGCTCGATCGAGAAGACGGTCGACGACAACGGCGAAATCAAAGACACCGCCAGCGCCCGCCTGGCCATCATCCGGCGCGAGCTCAAAATCGCCTTCGAGCGCCTGCAGAATCGCCTGCATCGCATCGTCAGCAGCAAAGCCAACGCGGACAAGCTGCAAGAAGCCATCGTCACCATGCGCCACGGCCGCTATGTCGTCCCGCTCAAAGCGGAGCACAAAGGCAAGATCAAAGGCATCCTGCACGATTCGTCGGCTTCTGGCGCCACCATCTTCATTGAGCCGCTGGAGACGGTCGAGCTCAACAACAAATGGCGCGAGCTGCAAGTCGACGAAGAGAAAGAGATTCGCCGCATCCTGGCGGATTTGACCGAAGAAGTCGCCGGCGAGAGCGAGCGCATCGTCCGCGCCGTGCAGCTGCTGGGCTACCTGGATCTGACCCTCGCCAAAGCGCGTTACGCGATTGAGCATGGCTGCGTCCAGCCGCGCCTGCGCGAGATCGGCCCCCGTTTGCCCGGCGCAGGCCCGGACACGACCCTCCAGCTCAAGGGCGCGCGGCATCCCCTGCTCACGGAGAAAGTCGTCCCCCTGGACATCGCTTTCGACGAGCAGAGCTGGGTGATGGTGGTCACGGGACCCAATACCGGCGGCAAAACCGTCGCCTTGAAGACGGTGGGCTTGCTCGCGCTGATGGCGCAATGCGGCCTGCACATCCCGGCCCAAGACGCGGCGCTCTCCATCTTTCAGGGGGTTTATGCCGATATTGGCGACGAACAAAGCATTGAGCAGTCGCTCTCGACATTCTCCTCACACATGACCAATATCATCTCCGTCCTGGAGCGCGCCGACGACCGCTCGCTGGTCATCCTGGACGAAGTTGGCGCCGGCACCGACCCCACCGAAGGAGCCGCCCTGGCTCGCGCCTTGCTGAACTGCTTCAAGAGCCGGGGCGCCACGACCCTGGTGACCACCCACCATCCCGAGCTCAAGATCTATGGCGTGGAGACGCCCGGCGTGCGCAACGCCAGCGTCGAATTCGACCTGGAGACCTTAAGGCCGACTTACCGCCTCATCGTCGGTCTGCCCGGCAAATCCAACGCCCTGGCGATCGCGCAGCGCCTCGGCCTGGACCAAGCGATCATCGACGACGCGCGTCAGCTGGTCTCGACCGAGGATCTGGCGGCAGACGATCTGCTCAACGAGATTCAACGCACCCGCGCCGAGATTCGCCTGCAGCACGACGAGCTGGAGCGCCTGCGCCAGCAACTCTCCGAGCAGAGCGACGCCTTGCAGGCCCGCCTTGACAACATTGAAGACGAACGCCGCGATGTCATCCGCGCCGCGCGCCGCCACGCCGAAAACGACCTGGCCGATTTCAACCGAGAGCTGCGCAAGATGCGCAACGAGCTGCGCTCGGCCGGCATGCCCGCCGAGACCCTCAATGCCCTGAAAGCGGCCGCCGACAAGATGACCAGCTGGACGAGCGCGCCCCTGGACGAGGCCGACGAAGTCCAGCGCCTGGACGATGTCGATTGGCTGCCGCGGGTGGGCGACACCGTCTTCCTGGACACGCTCAACGCGGAGGGCGTCATAGCCGAGCTGGACGCGAAGGAAGCCCAGGTGCAGGTGGGCGGTCTGCGCGTGCGAGCGAAATACGGCGACATGCGCAAGCGCGCGCGGAGCGAATTGCGGGCGGCGGAACGCGGGCATGTCCGCCAATACGCGCCAGCCGAGGCGCAGCTGCCCAAGAGCGAGTCGCCGGGCATGGAGCTGGACATCCGCGGCAAGCGCGTCGACGAAGCGCTGGAGATCCTCGACCGTTATGTCAACGCCGCTTACAACGCGGGCCTGCCCTTCGGACGCATCATCCATGGCAAGGGCACGGGACGGCTGCGGCTGGCGGCGCGGGGCTACCTCGGCGAGCATCTGCTGGTCAGCAAAGTGACCGGGGCGGCGGAGAGCGAAGGCGGCGCCGGCGTGACCGTTATTCACATGGTCCCCTTCGCCTGAGCGTCTGGCGCAACGACGCCCGCTAGCGATACACGGCCTAGGGTCGACTTATCAAGTCGCCCGCTAGACAGAAGATTTGCCACAGAATTACTGCGTGCTGTAGGGGCGACTTATCAAGTCGCCCGCTTGATAGAAGATTTACCACCGAGTACACCGAGTTTAGCGAGTTTGTTTGCCTGAGGCCCGCAAACTGGGATTTCGGCGGCGGGCGACATGGTATGTCGCCCCTACAGATTGCGATTCTAGCGGCTTGACAACCAGAATCTGTACGGGCTAGCCGGTGGCTCGCCCGCTGCGCAAGATGCGAATGTTGTAGGGGCGACTTATCAAGTCGGTCGCTGCGCAAACTGTGTTCGAGATCACGCCCGATACGGAAAATCACCATGACCGACGACCGCCAAGCCATGTTCAGTCAGCGCTACGCCAGCGGCGAAACGCCCTGGGACAGCGGAATCACGCCACCCGAGATCATGGAGCTCCTCGCCGAACTCCCGCCCGGGCGCGCCCTCGATCTCGGCTGCGGCACGGGCACAACCCTGCGCGAGCTGCTGCGGCATGGCTGGCAAGCCGACGGCGTCGATTTCGTCGACCAAGCGCTGGAGCTGGCGCGCGCCAAAGTCGGCGAGTTTCCGGGCGACGCCTGTGGCCTTTTCCAGTGCGATGTAACCCGCTTGGACGACAATCCCGAACTGCGCGGCGAATACGATCTCATCATCGACATCGGCTGCGGGCATTGCATTGGCGCGGAGCAAATGCCGAGCTACGCCCGCTCCATTGCGGCGCGGCTCGCGGCGGGCGGCGTCTTCATGCTGTACGCCAGCCACCCGCGCCCGGAGTCGACGGTGGGCTGGTCGCCAAAGCAGGTCGAGCGGGTATTCGGCGCGAAGCTGGAATTGCGCTGGGAACAGCGGGGCGACGACATCGCCATCGGCGCGCCATCAAGCTGGTATCGGCTGGGCAAGCGAGCTTGACAGGCCGCGCTACAATCGCTCTGGTGAAGAAGGCGCTCCCATGACAGCCGCGGCCGACAGCCGACCGATGCTCCCGCGCGAGAAGTGGTTCTGGCTTGGTCTGGCGCTGCTCTTGCTGCTGGCGGGCTGGCTCTATCTGCGCGGCTACAATGTGAGCCTGCCCTTCATTGAGCACCACGACGAGGCGATGCACATGATCGCCGGGCAGCACCTGGTCGACTTCGGGCACGGCGCCGGCGTTCACGACGCCTACCCGCCGGGCACGAAGACCCTGGCTTTCCTCTTCCTGAAGCACCTCTCGCCGGCCGACGCCCATCACAGCGCGATGCTGCCCGCCCTGCGCCTGGTCAGCATATCCGCCTGGGCGTTCGTCATCGTCCTGATCTCGCTCTTGGGCGCTTTGACGCTGCATCCCTTGACCGGGCTGATGGCAGCCGCCATTTGGATCGTCAATCCCTGGGTGGTCGACCGGGCGCATTTCTTTTTGCCAGACGGCTTCCTGACCATGTTCACGCTGCTGGCGCTGTGGCTGGCTCTGATCGGCGCTTTGCATGGGCGGCGCAGCTATTCCACAGCGGCCGTCTACAGCATTATGCTCGCCATCGTCTTCAAGACCCAAGCCCTCTTCGTCGCCCCGCTGGCGCTCTTGCTCCCCCTGGTCAACTGGCGGCGACAGCCCGAAGCGCGCCGTGACACGCTGCGGCAGACTTTCTGGAACATGGTTCGTTTCGCCGTTTTTCTGTTTTGGCTGCTGCTTATCTACCCGACCCTGGAAGCGGACGAAATCGTCTTCTTCGCCATGTCGTACAGCGATCTGTCGTGGCCGCAGCTCGATGCGGCGCGCACGACCATGCATAACCTGCTCCAGACATTCTGGTCGCTGGACAGCTGGCTGCTGATGGCACTGGCAAGCCTGCTGCTTTGGCGCTGCCGGCGGCGGCTGAACCCGCTCGCGCTGGCGATCGTTGTCCTGGCGGGATTGGCCTGGCTGCTGGGAATGAGCATGTACAATGTGCGCAACCTGCGGCATTTCTTCGCCGTCGGCGCCTTGCTGTCGCTGCTCTACGCGATCGGCTTGAGCGGCCTGCATCTCACACTGGACGAAGCCCTAAAGCGCCTGCCTCGCGACAGGCATCCATGGATTGCGCGGCTCGCGCCAGCCTGCCTGATGCTTGTCTTGCTGGCGGTCGGCTTGCTGCCGGCCTACCGCGAGTCCGATGCTCTCGCCCGGCACTTCACCCTCCACGACCGCCGCAATGACCTCATGGCCTACGCGGATGCTTCGCTGCCACCGGGCAAGATTATAAGCGAGCGCGCCACGCCCATTTCCATTCACGAGCGCTGGGCGCGTTTTCTGATCGACCGCGAGTGGGGCAACCACAAAACTTTCAATCGCGCCTGGGGCGGCTACACCGGCTTGCACGATTTCCCCATGGCCCAAGACCTCACCGGCATGCTGCAGCAGCCGCTTGAAGTCTGGCGCGAGCAGGGCGCGGTCTACGCCATCGTGCCGCATGCCCCGCTGCTGGCCGACCCCGAGATCTACTTCCCGGAAGAGACGGTCCGCCTCAAAACTTACCCCGTCAGCCGCGAGTTTCGCGGTCCCGATATGGTCGTCCTGCGCCTCTATCCCATGCAGTACGAGAGCGCGGGACAGCTCGGTTCAATCCAGCTGCTCGGCTACGATCTCAATGCGACTGAGCTGCCAGCGGGCGGCGAGCTCGTCTTCCGCCATTACTGGCGCGCCGACAGCCCGACAGACGCCGTTTATCATGTCTTCAACCACATCTTGGACGACGCCGGCGCGATCGCAACCCAGTTCGATTTCATCCCGCTCTTTGACGCCCGCCGGCCGACATCCAGCTGGGACGACCCGGACGAGATCCTGTTCGGCCGCGAGTTCAGGCTGCGCCTGCCCGCCGATTTGCCCGCTGGCGATTATGCGCTCGTCAGCGGCTTCTACAATCCGGCTACCGGGTCGCGCCTCGTCTCGTCCAAGGGCGACGACAGCGTTTTGCTGAGCCGGATCCGCCTGCTGCCTGCCGCGCCTTGAATCCAGCGCCCTGCGCCCGTCCCGATTGATGATTGCCCCTATAATGAATGCGCCCGCCTTCCACGGTCCCGCAGGCCGCCATGCGCCAAATCGCTCTTGTGAGTTTCATCCTTATCGTCTCGCTCGCGGGTTGCGGCGCCGCGGCCGCGCCCGAGTCCGCGCCCATCGCCACCAGCGCGCCGGCGCAGCTCAATCTCGAGTCGGCCGACGCGGTCGGTCGCCAGTTTCTGGAGGCTTGGGCTGCCAACGACATCGACCGGATGCACAGCCTGCTCACCTTCCGCAACCGCGAGTTGACGCCCCTGCCTGCCTTCCGCGCCATCTACCGCGACGCTCGCGACAAGCTGCGCCTGGAAAGCATAGAGCGCCAGCTGGCGAATCTCACCGGCGACGGCGCCCTGCTGACGCTGCAATACGATTTGACATTCCATTCCCGCGTCCTGGGCAGCTTCCGCGACGAACGCAGGCAGCTGCGTCTGGTCGTCGATCCGGGCGCCGGGGGCTGGCGCGTCGCCTGGTCGCCGGCCGATGTCTTCGCCGAAATGGGCGAGGGCGCGCGTCTGGTCTTTGAAGCGCAAGCGCCGACTCGCGCCAACATCTACGACCGTCATGGCGTCGCCTTGGCCGATCAGAATGGCCGCATGGCGCGGGTCCTGATCGATAACCGCCACATCCCGTCGCGGGAGGCTTGTTACGAGAGCCTGGCGGAGGCCTTGGGCAGCACGGTCGCCGCGATGGTCGATCTCTTCGAGGTTCGCTCCGGAGCGGATTGGATCGTGGACGCGGGCCTGCTGGAGCCAGCCGTCTTCGTCCGCCGGCACGACCAGATCAAAGCCCTCTGCGGCGCGGACTTCGGCCAGCTGCCCACCCGCCGCTACTTGCATGGCGCGCTATTGTCCCATGTCATCGGCTATGTCGGCTACCCGGACGCCGACCAGCTGCCGGCTTTGGAGGCGGTTGGCTTCAACGCCGCGACCATCATTGGCAAAGGCGGCGTCGAAGCGAGCATGAACGACGCGCTCGCGGGCAGGCCGGGCGGGCGCCTCTCGTTAGTGGCCAGCGACGGACGGCGCCTGCGGATTTTGAGCGAAGTTCCCGCCCAGATCCCGGAGAGCCTGTGGCTGACGATCGACCTGGAGCTGCAGCAGGAAGTGGCCAGCCTGCTCCAGCGCGCTTATGCGACCGCTCCCTGGGAGGAAGACTCCAAAGGCGCGTCGGTCATCGTCATGGATGTCAACAATGGCGAGATCCTGGCGCTCTACAGCCACCCGGTCTACGACAGCAATGTCCTCAATCCTTTCCCGACAGTGGGGCGCGAGGCGGCGGCGGAGAGCCTGCAAGCCATCGTCGCCGACGAGCGCAAGCCTCTTTTCAACCGAGCGACTCAAGGCCTGTACACGACCGGCTCGGTGATGAAGAGCATGACAGCCCTGGCGGCGCTGGAAGGCGGGGTCTACGACGAAAGCACGCGCTACAACTGCACGGGCAGCTGGGCTTATGGCAACGATCTGCGCTACGACTGGCTGCGCAGCGGCCACGGCCTGATGTCGGTGCAGACGGGCCTTACCAACAGCTGCAACCCCTTCTTTTATCAAGCCGGCTTTCGGCTGAACGCGGCCGATCCCTGGCTGCTGCCGGGTTTCGCGCGTTTGATGGGCTTGGGCCAGCCGACCGGCATCGAGCTCATTCCGGAAGCCGCCGGCAACATCCCGACGCCGGACAACATCACGCGCTTCACTGGCTTGCCCTGGTCTTACGCCCATGCGGTCAACCTGTCGATCGGCCAGGGCGAAGTCTTGATCTCGCCTTTGCAGATGGCGCGGCTCTACGCGGCGATCGCCAATGGCGGCTACCTGCTGCGCCCGCATCTCGTCCGCGAGCGCGGCATCCTCGACCAGCGTACCTTCGTCGCCGAGCGCGAAATCATGCAAGACGCCGAGCTGGACCCGGCCAACCTGGCGATCGTCCGGCGCGGGATGTGCGATGTGGTCAGTTCCTGGTCGGGCACGGCCGCCGCCCAGTTCGCCGGTTCGCCGCTGCATGAAGTCGGGGTCTGCGGCAAAACGGGCACGGCACAGGTCCCGGGCGACGATGTGCCGCCGCACAGCTGGTTCATCGCTTACGCGCCGGCAAAAGAACCGCAGATCGTGATCGTGACGATGCTGGAGAACGCTGGCGAGGGCTCGGCCGTGGCGGCGCCGCTCACGCGGGAGATATTGGAGTATTACTATTTCGGACGATTCTGATTCATGCCGTGAGCAAGAACTGCGCGCCGATGATGAGCGCCTCCACCGCCAGCGCCGCCAGATAGACGCGTTGCAGCCGCCGCGCGCGCCAGCGCTTGAAATAATGGTTGATGCACAAAATCATGATCCCCAGCCACAGCGCCCCGCCCGCCAGCAGCCAGACATTGCGCAGCGTCGCCAGGGCGTAGCTGCCGCGCATGACGCTGTCGTTCGTGCTGGCGATCACCTGCGCGCCCAGGAGCAGCGCAATCTCCAGCGAAGCGAGGAAGGCGACGAAACCCAGGCCGATGACAGCCGCCAGCAGCCCCAGGTTGAGCGCCGCGAACAGCAAGACCGCCGCTCTCGTCTTCAGCTTCCCTGTCAATGCGCCGCCTCGCCCGCTTGAATGCGCCCTGCCAGCAGTGTAGCGCAAGCCAGCCGCGAATCCAACGCGAGCCAGCCGGGCAAAATCGCGCCAGACAGAAACTTGTAAAGCCCGCCCCTTGTCGCTACAATTGTGATAAATTGAACAAGCGAAACGACGCGGCAATGGCTTGACGCGACGCGCTGAATGTCCTGGTCAGCCTGGTCTCGCCAAGCCAACAGTTTGCGGTTGCGCAGAGTGGCGCCGATACTCAGGTGGAAGCCCGTTATGGAAAACAATCCTTCCAACAGACCATCAATCAGCCCGGCGGCGGTGGTCGTCGCGGCCGTCTTTTTGCTGGTCAGCGTCATCGGCGTCAACTGGTTCACTTCATTCGTGCCGGCGGTGCTGCCGCCTCAAGCCTCCGCCGAATCCAAGAGCGTTGACGAGCTCTTCTACATCCTCGTCATCATCGGCGGCATCGTTTTCTTTCTCATCCAAGGCATGCTGCTGATTTCGGTCATCGCTTTCCGCGCCCGCGACGACGACCCCGGCGACGGTCCGCCACAGCATGGCAACCCGCTGCTGGAGATCATCTGGACCATCATTCCCGCCCTCGTCGTCATCTTCCTGGCGGTCATCAGTTACCAGGTCTGGACCCAAAACAGCGAGCCCAAAGCAGCCATCAACATGGTCGACGGCGAGGAGATCGCCATCAATGTGTCGGGCGCGCGTTATGCCTGGACTCACACATACGCGACCAACCGCCTCGACGCAGACGGCGAGCCAATCGTCATCAACAGCGGCGACTCGCTGCACACTTACATCGGGCAGAATGTCGACTTGCGGCTGCAAACGATGGATGTGATCCATTCATACTGGGTACCCGCCATGCGCGTCAAGCAGGACCTGCTGCCCGGCAATCCAGCCACGGGCGGCCGCCCCACCGAGCTGCGCTTCACACCCGCTCGCATCGACGGCGTCGACTACCCGCAGGCTTACCCGATCGTCTGCGCCGAGCTCTGTGGCGATGGCCACGGGCGGATGCGCGGCAGCGTCGTCGTCTATGAAGACGAGAGCCAATTCCTCGAGCTCTTTTATGAGCCCGCCATTCACGCCATCCTGAACCCGCCGGCCGACCCCGTCCTGCGCGGCGAAATCGTCATCCAGGAGTACATCTGCAACAGCTGCCATGTGCTGGACAGCCTCGGCTGGACCGGCAGCACGGGTCCCGCGATGAATGGCATTGCCGACCGCGCCGGCGAACGCGTGCCGGGCCAATCGGCTGAAGAATACATCGTCACCTCGGTCTGGAACTCGCAAGCCTTCGTCGTGCCCGGCTACACCGAACAGATGGCGGCTTTTGGGCCGGACCAGCTGGACGCCTACTACATGGAGGCCGAGCAGCTCTACGCCATCGTCGCCTATCTCTGCACCCAGGGCGAAGACAGCGACTGCGACCTGGAGAACCAGACGGAAGCGATCCCGCAGGCGATTTCGACCGTCTTTGGCATTGATGTCGATATTACTTTCGGTCGGGGCGAGAGCGACGAGAGCGGCGCCATGGCGGATGAAGCGCCCGAGGCGGCAGCGGACGAGAGCGAGACTTCCGATTAGCGCGGCCGGCGCATGAACCTGGCTGACGGCCTTATGCACCAGAGACTCTGACTGGAGAAAAAGGCGCGACTATGGCAACAATCGCCGTCCCCTTGGGGGCACAGGGTGAACTGCAAGAGGCGGAAGCGGTCCGGCGGCCCGCCTTGAGCGAGTATCTGCGCTGGAGCGTCGATCACAAGATCATCGGCGTGCAGTACGGCGTCGCCTCCTTCCTCTTCTTCCTCATCGGCGGCGCGATGGCGATGGGCATCCGCCTGGAGCTGTGGACGCCGGACCTGGACCTGATGGTCTCGGGCTCGGCTTACAACAGCCTCTTCACCATTCACGGCACCATCATGATCTTCCTGTTCATCATCCCGATGTGGGCGGCTTTCGGCAATTTTGTCGTGCCGCTGCAGCTGGGCGCGAAAGACATGGCTTTCCCCTGGCTGAACGCATTCGCCTTTTGGCTGATCCCGCCAGCGGCCGTGGTCATCCTGCTCGGCTACTTCGTCAGCCCCGCCGAAGCCGGCTGGACGAGCTACCCGCCCCTGTCCACGCTCTTCAGCGGCGACGGGCAGACTCTGTGGGCTCTGGGCGCGCATCTCTTGGGCATCTCGTCCATCATGGGCTCCATCAATTTCATCGTCACCATTTTCAACATGCGGCCGCCCCAGATGACCATTTGGCGCATGCCGCTGCTCTGCTGGGCGGTGCTGGCGACCAGCATCATCGCCGTCATGGCGACCCCCTTCCTTGCGGGCGCGCTGACTTTGCTGCTGCTCGATCGCGTCGCCGGCACCACCTTTTTTGACGCGGCTGGCGGCGGTGATGTGCTGCTCTGGCAGAACATCTTCTGGTTTTACAGCCACCCGGCCGTTTACATCATGGTCCTGCCGGGCATGGGCGTGCTTTCGGAGGTGCTCTCGATTCACAGCCGCAAGCCCGTCTTTGGCTACCGCATGGTCGGCTTGTCCAGCATGGGCATCGCCTTTGTCGGCTTCACCGTCTGGGCGCATCACATGTTCACCAGCCTGCAGCCGGAGTTGCGCATCCCCTTCATGATCACGACCATGATCATCGCGGTGCCGACCGGCATCAAGATGTTTAGCTGGCTGGGCACGATCTGGGGCGGCAAGATCCGCTTCACCAGCGCCATGCTCTTCGCTCTTGGCTTCTTGTCGCTCTTCGTGATCGGCGGCATCAGCGGCGTCATGCTGGCGGCGCTTCCCTTCGACATTCATGTGCACGACACCTATTTCGTCGTCAGCCATTTCCACTTCGTGCTCTTTGGCGGCAGCGTCTTCGCCGTTTACGCCGCGCTGTATCACTGGTTCCCGAAAGTCACCGGGCGCATGATGAACGAGCGGCTGGGGCGGATCCACTTCGTCTTCACCTATTTCGGTTTTCTCTTCACCTTCTTCCCGATGCATGTCGTCGGCATGTTGGGCATGCCGCGCCGGGTCGCCGTCTACGCGCCGGAATTCCAGCACTGGAACCAGGTCATCAGCTTGTCCGCCTTTGTGCTGGGCTTCTCCACGCTCATCGTCGTCTACAATGTCATCCGCTCTTACAACCACGGTCCCATCGCCGGCGCCAACCCATGGCGCGCGCTGACCCTGGAGTGGCAGACGACTTCGCCGCCGCCCGCCACCAATTTCGTCGACGATCCGATTCCTTTCGAGGAGCCCTACGGCTATGGCACGGAAGCTTCCGCCGCCTACCTGGACGCGGTCGACCAGGCCTTCCGGCGTTCCCGCTAGACGCGCCAGCGGCATTGCCCGGCGACATGCATAACGACAGCGCGATGACCAGTTACGCAGATGGCGCCGCCAAGCCGAAACCTCGGGACGAGCGCGCCGACGAACTGCGCTTGAAGAACAACCGCCTCGGCATGAGCATCTTCCAGATCAGCTGGATCATGGCCTTCTTCGCCATCGCCATCGTCAACTGGCAGCTGCGCTCCAGCTACAGTCAGTGGCCCCCCGCCGGGGTCGCGCCTTTCGATCCATTCCTGCCTTCCATCGCGACGCTGGCGCTGCTGCTGAGCGCGCATCTGGTTCGCCAGGGGCTGCGGCAGCTGGGCGCGGGCTCGGTCGCCGGCTACCTGGCGCGCTGGCGGCTGGCGCTGGTCGCGGGCCTGCTCTTCATGGGCATCATCGCTTACGAGTTCCTGACCGTCTCTGACGCGGCCATGGCGACGCAGTACGGGCTCACCATGCGGCTGATGACCGGCTTCCACCTGGCCCACGCGTTGGCGATCCTGGCGGTGATGCTGCGGGTCATCCGCATGGCGGGCGCGGGCGCGCTGGCTGGCGATGGCTGGGCGGCGGAGAGCGCGGCGAAACTTTGGTATTTCGTGGCGGTCGCCTGGCTGCTGTTTTATCTGGTTTTGTACTGGCTGCGCTGATGACAAGAACTTCAAGATTCCGCCAGTTTTGGTATACTCGGCGTGCAGCGATCGACTTGGGAGTAGCGAACAATGGATAAACCGGGCTTGTCCAGAGCCATCCCCGCCTTGATCGTCGGCTTTGTCGGCTCGCTGGCTTTCGTGTACGCCGTGCGAGTCTTGCAAAACATGGAACCGGTCTGGATGAACGCCGAAAGCAGCGAGGGCGCCCAGGTCGGCATGGTCCTGGCGGCTTTTGTCTGCATGGGCACATTCATGTGGGGCGTCGGCGCCTTTGACCCGAAGATGAGCGAGCATGGCGACCATGCCGACGAGCATGAAGAAGCAGCGCCGGAAAGCGAATTCGCGCTCGACGCGAACGGTCATGTCTTCCGCGCCGGCAAGTGGCTGTGGGACGCCGCCTGGAGCATCATCAACGACGCGCCCAAGCCGATGCGCTACCCCTATGTCAATTTTGGCCTGCTGCCGCTGCGCTGGATCATCAATGTGCTCTGGTTCCTGATCTGGCTCGGCATCTTTGGCGGCTGGCGGTTTTTCCTCGGCGCCATCGCCGGCATCCCCGGCACGCTGGGCGTGGCATTGATGTCGCTGTCTTGCCTCTGGGGCGTGATCGCCTTTTACGCCGGGCAGCTCTTCTTGGTGCTGACAATCGCCGTCCTCGTCACAGTCGCGCTATTCACTTTCGCGCTGCTGCCGCATGGCTTCGGCTTGCAAGTGGCGACGGAGCCAAACGCCGATTTCTTCGCCAACGGCTTCGGCGACTTCACGATTCCGATCCAAGACCTGCTGGGCTTGCTGCTGCCGCCGGATGACTTCGCCAACCAGACGATCGCGGGCACGAGCCAATTCACGGTGCTGCTGGGCTTCATCCTCATCATCTTCGTTTCGCTGGCGCTGGCGGCTGGCGGGCTCGCCCTGTTTTTCTATCTGGCGAATCGCGGCCTGCGCGAAGTCCAAGAACTGGAGACCACCGACGCGCAGCGAACGCAGATCCTGCCGATTCGCGAAGTGGGCAAGATCGCCGGCGGCGTCGTCAATGTGATTCGCGCCATCCCCCGCGCCATCGGCTATCAGAAATAGAGCGAGAGAGATCGCATGGCAGAATTGACCGCCAACCAGCTCCCCGCCGTCGCCCACGACGATCACGGGCACATGAGCGAAGAAGAGCACAACAACAATATGAAGCTGGGCGTCTGGCTCTACCTGGCCAGCGAGATTGTCATTTTCTCCATCATGATCGTCGGCTACATCATCTTGCGCATCAACGAGGAGGATGTGGTGGCCCAGGCGCACGAGCAGCTCGGCGTCGGCCTGGTCACGGCGAACACCTTCGTCTTGCTGGCGAGCAGCTTCTTCATGGTGATGGGCTTGCGCGCCATGCAGGCCGGCAATCGCCCCGGGATGCTGCGCTGGATCGGCTTGACGGCTTTGGGCGGCATCGTCTTCCTGTGCGGGCAATACATCGAGTACAGCGAGCTGGCGCATTTGGGCATCGTCCTCGGCTTCGACACCGCCTCCGAATGGAGCACCTTTGGCATGCGCTTTTACGCCCCGACCTTCTTCCACGGCGCGCATGTCTTCGTCGGCGTGATCTGGGCGCTGGAGGTGATGCGCCGCGGCGCCAAGGGACGATACGACCACAACCCGATCGGCATCGAAATGTTTGGCTTGTACTGGCACTTTGTCGATGTCGTCTGGATCATGCTCTTTACCCTGATTTACCTGGTCTAGCAAGCCGAGCCCGCGCCGCGCCTGCAAAAGCAAGACGGCGACGAATTGGCGAAGCGAAAGAGAAGCGACAGATGACCGAAGCGACGCATCACGCCGGCGAACACCACAGCAACACCGTGCGGCTTCTGGGGCGTGAAATCACGGTCGAGGGCGGCGTCTACACTGTCGTCTTTGGCGCCTTGGCGGTGCTGACCGTCATTGAAGTGCTCAGCGCCGAGTTCCTCAAAGGCGCGATCCACGACAGCCCGGAGTCGGCGGCCGCGCTGCAAGCCATCAAAGCCGTGCTGCTGCTGGGCATCGCCATCATCAAGTCCAGCCTGGTCATCTGGTTCTACATGCACCTGCGCAGCGAAAAACCGCTGATCGCCATCGTCATTCTGCTGCCGCTGCTCATCGCCGGCTTGTCCATTATGTACCTGCTGGCGATCCCCCCAAGCGGCTACGGCATCTGACGGACCGCCTCGCCCCGCCGCGTGTTATACTCCGGCGAAATACGAGGCGCGAACGCGATGGAAGTCAAAGAGAAACTCTACACAGTCGACGACCTCTGGGCGATGGAGAGCGACCCCGCTTTTGAGGATCGTTATTTCTCCCTGATCGACGGCCTACTCTACGCCGCGCCAGAAAGCCGAAGCCTACCTGCGGAACGGCGCGATCGTCGTCTGGCTCGTCCAGCCGGAGAGGCCTGGCGTCGAGGTTTGGCGCATGGACAGCGCTGGCGCAATGCGCAGCGAGTTCGTCGGGCAAGGCGGCGCGCTGCTCGCAGAAGACATCTTGCCCGGATTCGAGCTCGCGGTCAGCGAGTTGTTCGCGGTCTTCAAGTAATCCGCGCTTAAGGCAAAGGAGCGAATTGTGCCCGTAAATATCAGCCTCGGCGACGGAACGCGGGCCAGCATCTCAGTGCGGCAGCATGCATGGGCGGCGGACGAGCCTCTCGAAGACGGCGGCACGGACAGCGCGCCAACCCCGGGCGAACTGATGCTGGGCGCGCTTGGCTCTTGCATGGCGATCACGTGCCGGCTCTACGCCCAACGCAAAGGCTGGGACCTGCGCGGAGTTGACATTGAGCTGGATTACGAGCGCTTTCGCGGCGCCGACTACGCAGCCCACGACGGCAGCGACGCCTTCGTGCATGAAGTGCGCGAGGCGCTGGTCTTTCACGGCGAGCTTGACGAAAAGCAACGGGCGCGGCTGCGCGATATCGCCGGCAAATGCCCGGTCCACCGCCTGCTCGAGTACCCGACATATTTTGTCGACTTGAGGCAGAGCGACTGAGCCTCCAGCGACCGTGAAGGTGAGGCATGCCTGCCAGCCCCAAGGCCTTGCTAGACAGTTATGGCATCCTGCCCAAGAAGAGTCTGGGGCAGAATTTCATGCACGACCCGAAAGCGCTGGAGAAGATCGTCTCGGCGGCCGATCTGGGCGCGAGCGACACCGTCATCGAAGTCGGCGCGGGCACGGGCGCGCTCACTGAGCTGCTGGCGGGCGCGGCGCGTGAAGTCTTCGCCATTGAGCTGGATCAACGGCTGCAGCCCCTGCTGGAAGCGCGTTTTGACGATACGCCCAATGTCTACCTGGTCTTCGGCGACGCCCTCAAGACAGATATGCCGGCGCTTGTCGGCGGGCGCGATTATTGCGTCGTCGCCAATGTCCCCTATTACATAAGCTCGGCGATTCTGTGGCGCTTCCTGGAGGCTACGAGGCAGCCGAGCCGCATGATCATGACGATGCAATACGAGGTGGCGGAGCGGATAATCGGCTCGCCCGGCGCCATGAACTTGCTCTCGATTGCCGTGCAAGTTTACGGCCAGCCGCGCATCCTCAGCCGCTACGGTCCGGCCGTCTTCTGGCCCCGCCCAAATATCGACAGCGCCATCGTCCGCATCGACACGCGCGCCACGCCCTTGCCCGGCATGCCAGCCAGCCAGAGTTTCTTTCGCGTCTTGCGCGCCGGCTTCAGCATGAAACGCAAGCAGCTCAAGAATTCTTTGTCGGGTGGCCTGGGGATCAAGTCGCGCGCCGCCAGAGACCTGCTGCGAGGGGCGCAGATCGAGCCGAGCCGCCGCGCCGAGACCTTGAGCCTGGAAGAATGGACGCGCCTGGCGCAGGTCTTCGACAAAGCGGCGCGGTCAACCGCAAATTAAGAGCCCGCTGGAACGCGTCCAGCGGGAGCAAGAAAGGGAGCGCAACAATGGCGAAAGAATTGACAACCTTGGGCGGCGGCTGCTTTTGGTGCGTCGAGGCGATCTACCTTCGGCTGGCGGGCGTCGAATCGGCGGTATCGGGTTACATGGGCGGTCATGTGAAGAATCCGACGTATCGGCAGGTCTGCGCCATGAACACGGGTCACGCCGAGGTCGTCAATGTGACATTCGACAACGCGATCATCAGCTTCGAGGACATCCTGAACATTTTCTTCGCCACCCACGACCCAACCACGCTGAACCGGCAGGGCAACGATGTCGGTCCGCAATACCGCTCCGGCATCTGGCATCACAGCGCCGAGCAAAAGCGCATCGCCGAAGCGACCATCGCCCGCCTGGAAGCCGAGCGGCTCTACCCCAATCCCATCGTCACCGAAGTCACGCCGGCCAGCGATTTCTGGATTGCCGAAGACTACCACCAAGACTACTTCGAGAAGAATCCGCGGGCAGGCTACTGCGCCTACATCATCGCGCCCAAGGTGGCGAAATTCCGCAAGCAGTACTTCGACCGGCTGAAGCGCTGAGCCTGGAAAAACAAAAAGGGCGAGTTCTGTAATCGCCCTTGCGGTCTTCTATCGTGAAAATGGGTTGGCGTCTTAAGCGACGCCTTCGACGCGCACGCCGGGACCCATGGTCGAGGTCAAAACCATACGGCGGACATAAACGCCTTTCAGCGAGTCCGGCTTGGCAGCCATGACGGTGTTGACCACGGCCTGCAAGTTCTCCAGCAGCTGCTCGTAACTGAAGCTGGCTTTGCCCAGGGGCACATGCACATTGCCGGTGCGGTCGTTGCGGAACTCCACCCGGCCCGCTTTCAGCTCCTTGATGACCCGCGGGATATCGTCCGGCTGCACGACGGTGCCCGCCTTGGGGTTGGGCATCAAGCCGCGGGGACCGAGGATGCGCGCGATCTGCCCGACTTTGCGCATCATTGGCGGGGTGGCGATCGTGGCGTCGAAATCCAGCCAGCCGTCGTTGCGGATCTTGCCGATCACCTCGTCCGTGCCGATGATGTCGGCGCCGGCCGCCAGGGTCGCGTCCACCTGCCCCTCGTCGACGAAAGCCAAGATGCGGATCGTCTTGCCCGTGCCGTTCGGCAGCATCACTGTCGTGCGCACCTGCTGGTCGCTGTGCCGCGGGTCGATGCCGAGGCGGAAGTGCGCTTCGATGGTCTCGTCAAATTTCGCCGTGGCGTTGCCCTGCACCAACTGCAAAGCTTCTTCCAAGGGGTAGTTGCGCGCCCGGTCAAAAGTCTTCAGCGCGTCCTTGTATCGTTTGCCCATAATTCTCTCCTCGTGGTCAGCGGGCTTCCGCGCCCTCCCACAATTGTGTTTGCGAAGCGCCGCCGTTACTCCACGACCTTGACGCCCATTTGCCGCGCCGTGCCTTCGACTTGCCGCATCGCGCCTTCAATATCGATGGCGTTCATGTCCGGCAGCTTGACCTGAGCGATCTCCCGCACTTGCTCGCGCTGCAGGACGGCGACCGTCTCCGTCAAGGGGTTGGAGGCAGCCTTCTCGATGCCACAGGCTTTCTTGATTAGGAAGGAAGTCGGCGGGCTCTTCAAGGCGAAGCGGAAGGAGCCGTCATGGAAAATGGTAATCTCCGCCGGCACGATCTCGCCCATGCGGCTGGAAGTCCGGCCGTTGTATTCCTTGCAGAATTGCATCAGGTTGATGCCATGCTGCGCCAGGGCGGGACCAATCGGCGGCGCCGGATTGGCTTTGCCGGCCGGGATCTGCAGCTTGACGACGGCTTTGACTTTCTTTGCCATGTTGATTCCTCGCTTTGCGCGGGCGATTTACACAGTCGCCCCTACGGTTGCTTGACGCGGCGCTACATCCGCTCCACTTCCATGAAACTGAGCACGACGGCGGTTTCGCGCCCGAAGAAATCCACCATCACGCGGACTTTCTCGCGACCGGAATCGATGGAGGCGACCGTGCCGGGGAAGTCGTTGAAAGGCCCGCCGACGATGCGTACGCGCTCGCCGATCTTGTAATCGACCTTGACGACCTTGTCCTCGGAGTCCATGCGGTCCATGATGCGCTTGACTTCTTCGGGACGCAGCGGGATTGGGTCGTTGCCGCCGCCGACGAAACCGGTGACGCCGGGCGTGTTGCGCACCACATACCAGGAGTCTTCGTCGAGGGTCATCTGGATCATGACATAGCCGGGGAAGACTCGCTTCTCGACCGTGCGGCGCTTGCCGTCCTTGACTTCGATTTCGTCTTCGGTCGGGATGATGACATCGTAGATTTTGTCTTGCATGCTCATCGTCTCGATGCGCTGGCGCAGGGCATGCTCGACTTTTTTCTCGTAACCGGAGTAGCAGTGGATGAAGTACCAGAGGCGATCGGGGTCTTCGTCGCCTGTGCCGTCGTCCAGCGTGATGTTCAAGCCTTCGACTTCGTCGTCGGGCTCTTCCACATCGAGGAAGACCGGCGCCGGGTCATAATCCGTGAGTTCGTGTCTGAAGTTTCGCTGCTCGCTCATGACTGTTCTTCGTCTAGCCCAACAGGAGGCCTGGCTTAAATCGCGCCGCGGCGGATCATGTAGAATGCGCCGCCCACCATCGCCACGATGACGGCCAGCAGCATCCAGGCCATGCCCGGGTTCAAGCCGATGCGCATGAACTCCGACCAGATCACCGCCAAGACGCCCAGGAATATCGCCGAGGCGATGGTGACATTGATGCAGAGGATGGTCAGCCGCCGCGTGTCATGCCGGCTGGGCCAGGCGACCTTGTTCAGTTCGGAGCGCACATTGCTGAAGTAATCGACCGTCGCGTACATCGGCCGGGTGATGGCGTTGCCCTGGGGCTCGGCTTTGGTCGTCTTGACCTTGCGCGCGCGCCGGCCAGGCGTCGCCCGGCCCTTCTTTTGGGTGATCGCGCTTTGCGTGTGCTCGTCTACCGCCATGTGCCCACCTCTGGCTCTGCGCCCTGCCCGCGGACGCTGGAAGCCTCGCCTTCCGCTCGTTGCTGATACATAAACACCGCCGCGGCGGACGGTGCTTATGGCTTGCCTTGCAGGGGCAGAAGGGCTCGAACCCTCGACCTACGGTTTTGGAGACCGTCGCTCTACCAACTGAGCTATACCCCTATGCGCTCGGCGCGTCCCCAAGCACTATACACCAAAGCGCCGCGCAAATCTACTTCGTTTCACGGTAGAGCACATGCCGGCGCAGGTACGGGTCGTACTTGCGCAGGGACAAGCGCCCCTGGGTGTTGCGGCGGCTCTTCTCCGTGATGTAGATGTGGCCGCTCTCCGTGCTGCGCATCTTCACGACGATGCGCTGGCCTTTCTTCGCCATGTTCCCCTCCCGCGACGTCCCCGCGTCCAGCCTCTATGCGGGCCATTGCCTCGACGACGCCTTGCCAGAGCCTCCGATGAGATTTGAACTCATGACCTCGCCCTTACCAAGGGAGCGCTCTACCCCTGAGCTACGGAGGCAACCCGCGCTTCACCCGCTGCGAGCAAAGCGGCTCATTGACATTGTGGGCCGGACTGGATTCGAACCAGTGTAGGCTCTCGCCAGCGAATTTACAGTCCGCCCCCTTTAGCCACTCGGGCACCGACCCCACTTGTATTTGGCTGTTAAGCCAGAGCCACCACTGGGACTCGAACCCAGAACAACCTGTTTACAAAACAGGCGCTCTGCCAATTGAGCTATGGTGGCGCGCCGCGGCAGTGTAACACGCGGTGAACGCTCGCTCAACGCTCGTTTCCCGTGGCAGGCGACGCGCGCCATTCTACGCCAGGCGAAAGCGCCTGTCAAGAGCGAGTGCCGCACTTCAATCGTCCCTCGCTGGATCCAGAAAATCGGGGCGCTGCCAGGCTGGCTCGGGATAGTCATAGAAGCCCTTGCCCGTCTTCACGCCCAGCTCGCCGCGCTCCACCCGATTCGTCAAGATTGGACGCGGACGGTCGGCCGGGTCGCCGCTTTCGCGGGCGTAATGCAGCTCGATATCGCGGATGACATCGAGGCCGATGCGGTCCATCTGGGCGAAGGGCGGCGGTTTCTCGCTCCCGAATTTGATCATCCAGGCGCGGTCGATGTCCTCGATGCTGGCGATGCCGCTGTCCGCCACCCGCATGACCTCGCGCTTGACCGCCCGCCAGACCCGGTTGAAGACGAAGCCCGTGCTCTCTTTGCGCACGCGCAGGGGCAAGACGCCAATCGACCGCGCGAAGCTGGTCAGCGCCTCCACCACATCGGACCGCGTGCAGCTGCCGCCGCCAATCTCGACCATCGGGCTGTCCCAGACCGGCAGGTAAAAGTGCAGGTTCGCCACCCGCTCCGGGCGCTTGGTCGCGTCTTCCAGCGCGCTGACCCGCATCGACGAACTGTTGGTGGCGATGATTGCAGGGCTCGGCAGCGCCGCGTCCAGCCGGGCGAAGACGGTCCGCTTCAGCGCGAATTGCTCGGGCGCCGCCTCAATCGCGAGATCGGCATCCTGGCAGGCCCGCCTCAAATCGGCCTCGTAACGCAGCCGGCTGAAAATCGCATGGTCGGCCCCGAGCTGACCGTCGGCGATCCAGTCCGCGACCACCTGCCGCTGCCAGCTTTCGGCGTCGGTCAGGGCAGCGGGATCGACATCGTAGAGGCGCGTGGAATAGCCATGACGAGCAATTTGCAGCGCGATCTGCCGCCCCATCGTGCCCGCGCCAATCACGGCGATCTGTCGAATCTCAAGCATCGGCGGCAACCGCTTTCTCTTGCAGCAGACGGCTCAACGCGGCGTAGCGCTGGTCGCGCTCCATAATCAGCCCTTCGCGTTCGGCTTCGCTGTACTGGTAATAGCCCGCGCCGGTTTTGGTTCCATGCGCCCCGGCCTCGACTATCGCGCGTAGCGACTCTGGCGCCGCCCAGTCCGCGCCCAAATCTCGCTCCAGCACGGCGAAAATGTTGGCGTAGACATCGAGGCCCGCCATGTCCGCAATCTGGAAGGGACCGTAGAAGGGCAGCCGGAAGCCGAAGCAACTGCGCACGACTTCGTCGACTTCAGCCGGCGACGCCAGGCCCGCCTCGACGCAGGCCACCGCCTCGCGGAAAAGCGCGAACTGGATGCGGTTGGCGACGAAGCCGGGACCGCTGCCGACCGTGGCCGGGCGCTTGCCGATCGCCCGCAAGAAAGCGCGCGCCCGCTCGACGATCGCCGTCTGCGTATGCGCCGAGGGGATGACTTCGACGCCGGGCGTCCATTCGGGCGGATTGAAGAAGTGCATGCCCAGAAAGCGCGCTTTGGTTCGCACGAATTCCGCCAGCTCGTCGATGGGGAAAGACGAAGTGTTGCTCGCCAGGATCGCATGCGGCGGGGCATGCGCGTCGCATTCCGCCAGCGCTTCTCGCTTGATTTCGATGCGCTCCGGCACGGCTTCCAGCACAAGATCGGCTTCCTGGACCGCGCCCGCGATGTCGGCCGCCATTCTCGCGGATTGAGTACGCTCCAGCGCGTCTTCCGGCAGCAGACCGGCGGCGACGTGCCCGGCGATGCGCTCTTGCAGACGCTGCAAGGCCACGCGCGAGGCAGCGGGAGACTCGTCGACTATGACCGCCACCAAGCCCGCCAGCGCGCAGCATTCGGCGATGCCCAAGCCCATCGTGCCGGCGCCAATCACGGCGACAATTCTTGGCTCAGCGATGCGACACTCCTTCCGTCAACGCAAACAGCGGCCCACTCCGCGTCGGAATAAGCCGCTGCTTCAAGCCGATATGCAGTTGGTCGAGGCAAGCCGCCGATGTGGCAATGCGAAATCGGCGACCCGCCTCACAGGGAGCTAGCGGCGCCGGCCCCTGCGCCCGTCAGCCAGCAGCATTTCCATCTCGCTGAACTGGGCTTGGTAGCTGTAGCTCCGCCCCGCGGCCGTCATGGAGCGCGCCGCCACGACCGTGGCGCAGCCCAGGCTTTCGTCCGCCAGGCATTTCAAGGCGTCGTGCCCGGGCGCGATCTGCGTCAGGATCACCTGAGTCCGCTCGGCATAGGCGGCCTGCTTTTCCACCTCATGCTGCATCCGCGCGCCTTCGTAATAGAGCCGGCCGTTGGCGCCCTCGGCGTACATGCGCGCGCTGGAAGCGGCGAAACGCTCGCGGTGGCTCAGCTGCAACTGGCGCTCGCTGGTCACGATCATGCTCAGCGTCGGCTGCTGCCGCATCTGCTCGAGCGCGGCTTCGGTCTGGCGCAGCCGCTTGTCGGTGGCGATCAAGGCGTCATTGCGCTGTTCAAGCGCCCGCAGCGTCAACTTCCAGCGCTCCGCCAGCTGCCCGTAGCGATTCTGCTCCAGCTTGAGGTTGTTATGCAGAGCCGCGACCAACTCGCCGGCGTACTCCAGCTTGCGCTCGTTCTGCTGCAGGGCGAGGGTCTCATTCTCCAGCGCCGTTTGCGTGTCCGCCAGCTGGTTCTGCGTCGCCGCCAAGTGATGCTTGGTCAAGGCGAGCTCTTGCCGGGTGGCGGAGAGCGCGTCGTGCACGGTCGATAGCTCGGCCATTAAATTCTTGACGCCGCCGACGACCATCACCGCGATGATGGCGAAGACGATCATGAGGCCGAGAAGCCTCGACCAAAATGTCGACCCGCCCCTTCCGAATCCTCTGTCTTTCATGTCGACCTCCAAATAAGAATTGACTTGCAGTCGATAGCTTAGCGGGTTTGCCAGCCCGCCGCAACGGGTTGCCGACTAGTGTATCTCGCTTGGCGCGATAATGCCAACGGTTTTCCCTTTTCGAATCGCCAGTTTTACCTCGCCTATCGCCTTCGTCACCTCGATATCGCGCGGGCAAGCCGGCGTGCAGTTGAAGATCGTGCGGCAGCGCCAGACTCCGTTCGGCTCGCCCAAGGCTTCAAGGCGCTCTTGCCCGGCCTGGTCGCGGGTGTCGAAGACGAAGCGGTGGGCCTGGACGATGGCGGCGGGTCCCACATATTGATCGTTCGCCCAATAGCTGGGGCAAGCGGTCGTGCAGCAGGCGCAGAGTATGCACTTGGTGCTGTCGTCGAATTGCTCGCGGTCGGCTTGAGTCTGCAAGCGTTCGCGGCCATCGGCCGGCAGCGGCTCGTCGTTGACGAAGTAGGGCATCACGCGCTTGTAGTGATCGAAGAACGGTTCCATGTCCACGATCAGGTCCTTGATCACCGGCAAGCCCAGGATCGGCTCCACCTGGATCTTCTCGCCCAGATCGCGGACGAGGATCTTGCAAGCCAGGCGGTTGACGCCGTTGATGCGCATGGCGTCCGAGCCGCAAACGCCGTGCGCGCAAGAACGCCGCAGCGAAAGCGAGCCGTCCTGCTCCCACTTGATGCGGTGCAGCATCTCCAGCACCCGGTCGGTGGGATCCACATCCTGCAGCCTGAACTCTTGCCAGTAGGGCTTCTGTTTGCCCGGCGTTTCCGGGTTCTGGCGCCTGATCTTGAATGTCACATCCATGCGCTGATTGTCCTCACTTGCGTCGGATAATGCAAATTTTCGTCGAGGTGCGGCTGAAATCGATCTGGATCCCAGCCTGTAGGGACAAGCCGGTGGCTCGCCCGCGCAACAGCTCTCAAGCCGCTAATACACCCGCTCTTTCGGGCGGAACTTCTGCTGCTCGTCCGGCACGCCATTGGCGATTTCCTCTTCCCAGAGAGAGAGATCGACCGGCTTGTCAAAGTCGACCGTGAAGGCAGGCGCGGCCCAATCGCCCGCCTGCGCCACCAGCGAGTGCTTCATCCAATTCTCGTCATCGCGCCGCTGATAGTCTTCGCGGCTGTGGGCGCCCCGGCTCTCCTTGCGTTCGATGGCGGCGCGGGCCGTCACATCGGCCAGGTCCAGCAGACAGCCCAGCTCCCAGGCTTCCATCAGGTCAGTGTTGAACACGCGCGACTTGTCGTCAATCTGGAGGTCTGTATTGAAGCGCTCGCGCAGCTCAGCCAAGTCGTCGATGCCCTGCCGCAGAGTTTCTTCTGTGCGGAAGACGCCGACATTGTCCATCATCGTCGTTTGCATTTTGGCGCGCAACTCGCCCGGACGCGACTTGCCGCTGCCGCCGCGGATGCGCTCGAACTCCGCTTCAATCCGCTTGCCAGCCTCTTTCGGCAGCGCCGCCCAGTCCGCGCCTTTGACAAATTCCGCCACTTTCATGCCGCCGCGCCGCCCGAAGACGACCAGATCGACCAGCGAATTGGTGCCGAGCCGGTTGGCGCCGTGCACGCTGACGCAGGCCGTTTCGCCCGCGGCATAGGCGCCAGGCATGACCGCGCCGGCCGCGTCGATGACGACTTCGGCGTCCACATTGGTGGGGATGCCGCCCATGGCGTAGTGGGCGGTCGGCTGCACCGGCATGGGTTCATGCACGGGATCGACGCCCAGGTAAGTGCGGCAGAAATCAAGGATGTCCGGCAGCTTCCGCTCGATTGCCGCGTCATCGATGAAGTCGGATCGGGCGCGCCCTTCTTCGGCGAAATAGCGGTTGACCGTCGCCGGGCGCACATCCAGGTGCACATAGCCGCGATTCTTGATGCTGCGGCCGGCGCGGGTCTCGAGGTAGATGGCCCGGCTGACGACATCGCGGGAAGCCAGATCTTTGGCGCTGGGCGCGTAACGCTCCATGAAACGCTCGCCCTGGCTGTTGATGAGCACGCCGCCCTCGCCGCGGACGCCCTCGGTGATGAGGATGCCCATGCGGTAGATGCCGGTGGGGTGGAACTGGAAAAACTCCATGTCTTGCAGCGGCACGCCCCGCCGCAATGCAATCGCCGCGCCGTCGCCGGTCAAGGCATGCGCGTTGCTCGTCACGGACCAGCAGCGCCCCCAGCCGCCCGAGGCGAAGAAACTGGCTTTGCCATGGAAGATATGGAACTCGCCCGTGCCCAGCTCGATGGCGACCACGCCGGCGCAGACTCCATCGACCACGATCATGTCGACGACCTGGAATTCATCGAAGAACTTGACTTCGTTTTTGATGCACTGCTGGTAGAGAGTCTGCAGGATCATGTGCCCCGTGCGATCGGCCGCGTGGCAGGCGCGCCGAACCAGCTCTTCGCCGAAATTGCGCGTGTGCCCGCCGAAACGCCGCTGGCTGATGCGCCGCTCGGAAGTGCGGTCGAAGGGCAAGCCCATGTGCTCGAGCTCGATGACGGCGTCGACGGCGTTCTCCGCCAGGATCTTGGCAGCCGCCTGGTCGGTCAGGTAATCGCCGCCCTTGACCGTGTCATAGGTGTGGTAGATCGGCTTGTCTTCGTCCAGGTTGCCCAAGGCCGCGCCGATGCCGCCTTGAGCCGCGCCGGTGTGGCTGCGGGTCGGGTAGAGCTTGCTGACGACGGCGACATCCGCGCCGCCTTTGCTGGCATAGAGGGCCGCCATCAAACCCGCGCCGCCCGCGCCTATGATAATCGCATCGTGCTTATGAACTTTCATTCAGCCTCCGCCGAGTGTGCGAAAACAGGGGCAACCCGATTAGTCTTCGTGCAAGTACGCTTCCAGGGCGGCCGGCATCTCTTCGCCGCGCAGCTGGTAAATCTCCGCCGTCGCCGCCATGGCTTCGTCGATGATGTCTTTCTCCAGCGGCACGAAGAGCGACGCCGCGCCCAAAGCCAGCAAGATCGCCGCGACGACGGTGCAGAAGGCCACTGATGTCCGCCGGGCGAAGTCGTTGAAACTTGTGTAATCGGTCAGCACATAGCGCAGGCCGTTGAAGCCGTGCAGGGTCACCAGCACCAGCAGGAACAAATCGTAGACGCGCCAGACGAAGACGCCGCCGGCCGCGTAACTCCAGCGATGATAGACGAATTCGACCGCGCTGGGCGCAGCGCCGATTGAGCCGTTGACGGCCAGGGTGCCGGCGACTTCCTGGGCAGCCGTGATGTCGAAGACGCCCTGGACGACATGCATCAGCGCCAGATGCCCGAAGACGAGGGGCAGAATCAAGACTCCGCTGAGGCGCATGAAAGCCCACCAGAAACGCTCGACCGGGCTGGACGCGGGGGCGCGGCCGCCGTCGCCGCGCACCAAGCCATAAGCCGCCGCCAGCACGATCGCCGCCGCCAAGACGCCGACGAAACCGGCGATGAAGGGCAGCTGCTCCAATATCGAAAAGACGACCACATCCATCAGCTTGTGGCTCGCGATAGCGGCCTCGTGCACATAGAAGTCGATGACATGAGCAACCATGCCGAGGAAGACCGGCGCCAACACCAGCAGCGTCAAGAGCAAGACCGCGACCGCCGCCGTCGCTTGATGCCGCCAGAGCTCCGGCTTGTAATCAAAGATGACGATGCGGATGCCGTTGAAGGCGTGGTAAACGACCGCGAAGACCAGCCCAAACTCGCCCAGCGTGAAGAGGGGCGACTGGTACGCGGCGATGGCTTTGACATAGAGATCGGGATAAAAGACCGCCCAGGAGGTGTCGACCACATGCAGCGCCAGGAAAAGCACGACGCCGACGCCGGTCAGCCGATGCAAGACCCAGCTCCACTGGCCGATGGCGCCGCGGTATCGCAGCGTTTCTCTCACGGTGAGCGCTAGAGAAGTCAAGCGATTCCCTTTCTCGGTTCAGCCGGACTGCGCTTGCCAGGTTACGCCGCTCATTATAACACGCGCCTGCCCCTGCGAAAGCCCGTTTGAAGCGCGCCCCGCGCCCAAGCCAATGTTGACAGTCGCTCAAATCGGAGTAAGCTGGACTGGCATGAAATTGGAGGTGATCGCATGGAAGATTTTGCCGCGATGATTGCTGGCTTGCACGGGTTCAGCGTCGTGATTGGCTTGGGCTTTGGGCTGGTCGGCGGCTTTGTCTTTGCCATGCTGACCTACCGCTTTTATGGCAAGAACTTTCGCAATACCTTTGACCAGCTGTCAGACGAGATGAAGAAGTCGTACGAAGGCGCGGCGGAAGAGATGAAGTCCTCGTTCAAGAGCCTGTCTTCGGAGGCGCTTACCAGCAGTCAACAGGAGTTTCTGTCGCTGGCTGACCGCGAATTGGACAAGAAAACCGAGCAGCACTCGACCGAACTGGAATCCAAGAAGGAGCTCATCGGCACGCAGCTGCAATCCATGTCCAAAGCCATGACGGAAACGCTGAACAAGGTGCCGGCGGATCTTGAGAAGAACGAGAAAAATGTCGGCGAGGCCCTGAACAAATCGACAAAAGAGCTTAAGGAGTCCAATCAGTCTTACTTGAGCCAGCTGACGGAAAAAGCCGACGCGCAGACCAAGGCACACAGCAAGGAACTGACTGGCAAGAAAGAGCTGATCGACCAGCGGCTTAACGACATGGATTCCAAGCTGGGCAAGGTGGAAAAGCTCGTTCAGGACTTGCAGACCGACCGCGAGAAGCAGTATGGCGCGCTGGGCCAGCAGCTGCAGCAATTGACCAGCACGACCTCGTCGCTGCAGAAGGCTCTGGCCGACAACCGGGCCCGCGGCCAATGGGGCGAGCGCATTGCCGAAGATATGCTCAAGCTCATGGGAATGGTTGAAGGAGTGAATTACTATAGACAGAAACCGACGCCTTCCGGCGAGCGCCCCGATTTTACCATTGAGTTACCCAATCAAAAGAAACTGAACATAGATGTCAAATTCCCGCTCGATAATTACCTGCGCTACATTGAAACCGAAAATGAACGCGAGCGAACCGAATACAGTGATGAGTTTCTCCGAAATATTCGGAGGCACGTTACGACGGTGTCTAAGCGCGACTACATTAATCCGCAGACGGTTGATTGCGTTCTGATTTTCATCCCTAATGAGCAGATCTATCACTTCATACACGATCGAGATTCTAGCCAAGATCGGCGCATCATTGACAATGCGCTTGAACAGAAAGTCGTACTTTGCTCTCCGTTGACATTCTATATTGTGATCGCCGTAATTAGACAGGCGGTACGAGATTTCAATATTGAGCAGAAGTCGCGGGAGATTGTCAACATTGTCCAGGAAATACGCAAGGAGTGGGAAGGAAAAGACAAATTTACGCACGAGTGGAGGAAACTAGAATCCCACTTAAGCAAAGCACAAAAGACGCTGAATTCTCTCACCACTACCAGAACAAGCGCCCTGGATCGCAAATTCAACAGAATTGAAGGAATTCTCGAGAGTAATCAAATCGATGGCGACGTCCAATCAGAGATTCCAAGACTGGCAGACTAGCGCTTCGCCAGCAACTCCATCAGCGTCTCCGCGATCAGCTCCGGGTTGTGCCGGATCGTGTCCTGCTTCTGCCAGAGCGCCCGCTTGCCCGAGCGCGTGTCGGCGACATCGGCCTCCACCGGCGTCACATTCATCGTCAGGATGTTGTGCAGCTCGTGGGTCGTCGGCAGCAAGACATCCACCCGCTCCCTGGCGTAGAGCTCCATCAGCTCCGCGCTGGGCTGCGACGAATTGAGCACGACATAATCCAGCACGCCGATGCCGAGGTAGCTGATCACCTGCCGCACATGGTCGGAGAGGGTGTAGCCGTCGGTCTGGCCCGGCTGCGTCGTCGTGTTGCAGATGTAGACTTTGAGGGCCCTGGAGTCGCGGATGGCTTGCGAGATCTCCTTGAAAGCGAGGCAGGCGATGACGGTGGTGAAGAGGCTGCCGGGGCCGATGGTGATGAGGTCGGCTTCGTGCACGGCGTCCAGGCAGGGCTGGTAGGCGGTGGCTTCCGAATTCTGCACGAAGATGCGCTTGATGGCGGCTTTGTCCAGCTGGCGCACATTCAGTTCTTGCTCGACGATCGTGCCATCCACCAGCTCGGCGCAGATGTGGGTGTTCTCTTCGGTCACCGGGTAGATGTTCGCCTGCACATCGAGGAATTCGCTGATTTGGCGGATGGCCATGACGAAGCTGCCCGACATCTGCGTCAAGGCGGCGATGAAGAGATTGCCAAAAGCCATGCCGTCCAGCTTGGGGTCGCCCGGGGCGGCGATGCGGTGCTGCATCACCCGCGTCAGCAGCGATTCGTCTTCCAGCGCCAAGGTGGCCAGGGCGTTGCGAATATCGCCCGGCGCGGGGATCTGCGCGAACTGGCGCACGATGCCGGTGCTGCGCCCGGTGTCGGTCACGGCGATGATGCCCGTCAGCGCGTCCGTGTGCCGCTGCATGCCCTGCATCACCTGGACCGCGCCCAAGCCGCCGCCAATTGATACCGCCTTAAGACCGCCCTTCGCCATCCGCGCCTCGCCTGCCTTTGATTTTCGCCACAGTATAGCGTGAAACAGCATTTACGATATTGCCGACGCAAGCGCAGTTAAGGCCAATCCATCTCGACTTTGGGGCTGTGCTATACTGCCCGCGTATCACCAGCCCGGCTTGCTGAAGCGCGAGAGACCGCCGCCGATTGCCAATGCCCAAGCGCCTTGCTCCCATCGACAGGCCAGCCGCCGCGCTCATTCTGCTGTGCTACTTGCTGGCTGGCGCGCTCTTCGCGATATACACGCCCGCCTGGCAAGCGCCGGACGAGCCGGCCCACTACAACTACATCCGCCAGGTCGCCCAGGCCGGCTGCTGCCCGCGCATCGAAGAAGGCGATTGGGACAGCGCCCGCCTCTCGCTGTTGACAAGCGCCCGCTTCGCCGCGGAGCATCTTGAGCGGCTGGACGAGATCCAGTACGAAGACCACCATCCGCCACTCTATTATCTGCTCGCGTCGCTCGTGTTCAAGCTGCGCGACGGCGATTTGATCGCGCTGCGCCTGTTCAGCGTGGCTCTGGGCGCGGGCGTCGTCTTTCTCGGTTACGAGCTGGCGCGCCGCCTGCTGCCGGGGAAGCCGCATGCCGCTCTGGCTGTGATGGCGCTGGTCGCTTTCTTGCCCCAGCATCTGCACATCCTGGCCTCGGTCAACAACGACGCCTTGGCCTGGCTGCTGGCGGCCGGGACGCTGCTGGCGTTGACGCGCTACTTGCTCGACGACATGCCCGCCTGGCAGCTGGGGATTCTTGTTGGCTTGGCGCTGCTGACGAAGACGACCGCGTATTTCCTGGCTTTGCTTGTTCCCCTCGCGATCTGGCTTAAACAGCGGACGAAGCGAGAAGCGCTCTGGCGCGAGCTTGCTATTTTCTTCGTGGTCGCGTGCCTCATTGGCGGGCCCTGGTGGCTGCGCAATGTCGTCGAATACGGCCTGCCTGACTTTCTCGGGCTGGCGGCGCATGATCGCGTCGTCGCCGACCAGCCGCGGAGCGCCGACTACCTGGCCGAACATGGCCTGGCGAACTATCTGGCCCGGTCCTCCAGCACGACATTCAAGAGCTTCTGGGGGCAGTTTGGCTGGATGGCGCTGCCGCTCGACTCCGTCCTGGGCGGCTGGCTTTATCGCAGCTTCGCCCTGCTCTCGCTGGCGGGGCTGACGGGGGCGCTGTTGTCCCTGCGCTCGAGCTGGCATCGCGTCAGCGAGCGGCCGCTTATGTCGAACCGGGCGCGCCAGGTCTGGCTCGTGATGCTGGCGGCTTTCATCTTGGTCGCGCTGCAATTCGTCTATTACAACCTGGAATTCCTGCAATGGCAGGGGCGCTATTTCTTCCCCGCCTTGCTGCCGATCGCGCTGTGCCTGGCAGTTGGCGCCGATTATTGGCTATGCCGCTGGCCGCGGGCGCGCTGGCTGGCGCCGCTGCTGCTGACGAGTCTGCTGGTCCTGGATCTCTATCTGCTGTTTCGCGTGATCGCGCCGGGCCTGTCGCCTGGTTAATGCGGCTGCGCAAGCGCACTGGAAAGTGTAGGGGCGCCCTGTCAGATCGCCCGCGCGCATGTTCAAAATTTACTCAACGGAGCGGGCGATATGGTATATCGCCCCTACAGCGTCGTGGTGTTGGAAGGGCGATATGGCGTATCGCCCCTACGCCGAAGCAGCGATTCACGCGAGAGTCGCCGCGGCGCCGCTGCTATTCCAGCAGCCCTCGCTATTTGCTCACGCGGGTCACATAGCTCTCATCTTCGAGGTTGATCTTGACCACATCGCCGACATTGATGAACATCGGCGCGCTCACCTCGAAGCCGCTCACCAGCTTGATCTTCTTGGTCGGGCTGTTGGCGGTGTCGCCGGCGACGGCCGCCTCGACCTCAATCACTTCATAGTCCATCGTCTTCGGCAATTCGTAATCGATGATCTCGCCCTCGTAACTCAGCAGCTTGATTTCCATGCTGTCTTTGAGGAAGCGCAGGTCGTCGCCGAAGATGGCGCGGTTGAGCTGGGGCTGGTCGTAAGTCTCCGTATTCATGAAAGTGACGAAGTCGTCATCGGCATAGAGATACTCGACCCGGTCGGCTTCGACGCGGATGTCCTCGACGCGTTCGCCGGAGTTAAAAGTCATCTCGAAAGTGGCGCCGTTGCGCAAGTCGCGCACAGTGACGCGGATGGTGGCTTTGCCGCGCCCGGGCTTGTGATGCCGGTACTCCAGCACGCGATACAAGTTCTGGCTCTGCGTGAAAGTCGTGCCCTTGCGGAGTTGATTGACATCAATCATCGGGGAAGATTCCTGTGCCTCGCGTTTGCAACATTGTCGCCGCAGTGTAGCAGTTCCGGCAGCGGCTGCGTAGGTCAGGATTCCAGCAGCGCCACCGCCTCCATCTCGATGAGCGCCCCGACAGGCAAGCCGCCCGCCCCCACCGTCGTGCGCGCCGGCGGATCCTGCGGAAAGTACTCGGCATAGACCGCGTTGAACTCGGCGAAGTCATTGATGTCGGCGAGGAAGACCGTGGTCTTGACGACCTGGCTCAAGCCGCTGCCGGCCGCTTCCAGCACCCCCTGGATGTTGCTCAAGACTTGCCGCGTCTGCGCCGCGATGCCGCCCTCGCGCAAATTGGATGTGCCGGGAATGAGGGGGATCTGGCCCGCGGTGAAGACGAAGCCGTTGGCGATGACTCCCTGCGAATAGGCGCCGACCGCGGCCGGCGCGCTGTCTGTGGAGACGACTTGCTTGGGCATGGGCGAATCCTTTTCAACTTTTGGGGCTGACGCTGACATTCTGGTACATTAGGGGTCAGAGTCAAGGGAAAGGACTTGACGATGCGCTCAGACCATCCCGCCGCGGCGGCCGAATCGACGGTCCACTGCTCTCTCCATTCGGCTTCTGATGGCGACGAACCGACCACGGAGGAGCTGATTCAGCTGCTGAAACGGGCGCTGCGCGAAGCGGACAATCGCCAGACCCGACCCGCAAGGGAGGTCAAGCGGGAGCTGCGAGCAATGACGGAAACCGATGCCGTCGGAAGTTGAGATTGGCGACACATTTCGGGGGCAGCTGCGCCGCCTCGCGCGCAAGTACCCATCCGTTGTGGATTCGGTGGACAGCCTGATAGACCAACTTGAAGCCGGCCGCCGTCCTGGCGAGCGCATGACCAGGTATCGAGATTCCGTATTCAAGGCGCGCATGCCCAACCGTTCGGCCCAGCGCGGGAAGAGCGGCGGATTCCGCGCCATCTATCAAGAGAGGTCAGGAACCCTGGTCCTGCTCCCGCCAATTTGTTCCAAGACCGAAGACTCCTGTATCCCAGCCTCAGTATTCCGCCGAGTCATACGAGATCACGGCTGGATTGCCGTAGAACCGCGACTGCGCCAGTGGCCAGCAGTTGGCTTTTAGCGCCGCCTGCCATGACAGCGCTTGAACTTCAAGCCGCTGCCACAAGGGCAGGGGTCGTTGCGGCCGGCGCGGGCGAACCGGCGAACCAATTCCGCGTCTTGGCGCGCCAGCTCCAGCATCACATTCGCGGGCGGGCGCCGCCCGGCGAGCTCGCCAGCCATGTACTGCATCGTCGGGCGCACATGGTTGAAAAAAGCCCGATAGCCGGCGCAGAGATAATTCAAGCCCGGCTCCCCTTCAGGCGTGTCAATGAAGCGGTTCTTCGGGCAGCCGCCGTTGCAGACGAACTTGACTTCGCAGTCCAGGCAGTATTGCGGCAGCGAGTCGCGCTTGTGCTGGCCGAACTGGACCTGCTGGTCCATCACCACAATGTCGCTCAGCGGCACATCCATGATGTTGCCCAGCTTGTAATCCGGCTCGACATAATGGTCGCAGGAGTAGACATCGCCGTTGTGTTCCATCGCCATCGCCAGCCCGCAGGTCTCGTCGAAGATGCACAAGCCGGGCGGCGCCCCGGTCCAGGCGGCCAGGGCGATATCGAAGATCTGCACGAAGACGCGCCCGACATCGCGCCGCACCCATTCTTCATACATGTCGATGAGAAACTGCCCGTAGCCTTCGGCCGTGATGGAACGCTCGGTGACGCGGTCGCCTTCTTGGTAGCCGGTGTCGTTGTCGCGCTCGACGATGGGGATGAACTGCATGAAAGCCGTGCCCACCTCGTCGCGCAGGAAGCGATAGACTTGCGCGCCCTGGCCCGCGTTGGCGGCGTGCACGGTCGTCAGGATGTTGTACTCGGCCTCGTGCTTCTGCAGCAGGCGAATCCCGCGCATCACTTTGTCAAATGTCGGGTTGCCGCCCTTGTCGACGCGGTAATGGTCGTGCATGTCGCGGGGACCGTCGAGGCTGACGCCGAGCAGGAAGCCGTTCTCGGCGAAGAACTCGCACCAGTCGTCGTCCAGAGTGACCGCGTTCGTCTGCAGCGCGTTGGTGATGCGCATGCCCGGGCGTTTGTGCTTCTGTTGGTAGCGCACGGCCTGGCGGAAGAACTCGAGGCCCATCAAAGTTGGCTCGCCGCCCTGCCAGGCGAAGTTGATGTCGTTGACCGGCTGCGCCTCGATGTACTGGCGGATGTATTCCTCGAGCAAGTTGTCCGACATGCGGAATTTGCTGCCGGGGTAAAGCGCTTCTTTGGAGAGGAAATAACAGTACTTGCAATCGAGGTTGCAGATGGCGCCGCGGGGCTTGGTCATCAAGTGGAAAGCGGTGGGTTGCTGCGTCATGGTCGCGTTCATGTGGGCGAGTATAACTTACTTCACCGCAGAGGCACAGAGGACGCAGAGAAAAGCTGTAAGGGCGACTCGGCGACTCGCCCGCATCCGCAGAATCAGCCGTAGGGGCGACTTTGTAAGTCGCCCGCGTCCAGGCCTGCAGAATCCGCCGTAGGGGCGAGGCGGTGACGCGCCCGCATCCATGCCCTCAAAGAATTGCGACATGACGGCGAGCGCGATTATACTGGCATAGGCTTTCGGCGTGGCAGAGAGGGCGAAAATGTCATTGTACGCCAAGCTGCACGAGATCGCCGAGCGGGTGATCGCGCAACGCAACAAGATGACGAAGGAAGCGGTAACCCGCAGCGTCTCCGTAATGCCCTTTCTGCGCGCTCTGGGTCATGAGGCCGAAGACACGCGACAGATCTTGGAGGAGTTTGACGCCGACCCAAAGTGGTCAGGCGGCAAGACCGTAGACTATGCCATCCTCAGTAACGACCAGCCCGTCATACTCGTCGAAGCCAAGTCCGCAACCGTCAGCCTGGGCGCGACGCATTGGGAGCAGCTGTATCAGTACTTCAACGCGACCGACGCGCGTTACGGCGTCCTCACGAACGGACTGCGCTATGAATTCTATACTGACCGGGTCAAGACCAATATCATGGACAGGCAGCCATTCTTGACGATCGACCTGCTTGATCTTGATGAGCTGGCGATTGCGGAACTGAGGCCTTTCACGCGCGCCAGCTTCCCAAAAGAAGTCCGTAATGACGACTGCGAGCCACGGGAGCGCCCGGAATTGGACAGCTTCGAGTATCCGATTCATGCCAATTTCAAGGGACGGCGGCTGGAAGGCATGCTGGTCGTCGATCGTGTCATGAACTGGCATAAACAGCTTATCCTTGTGCGATTCAAGGGCGAGTTAATGGCGCATACGGAATCGAAGAGCAAAGCCATTCAGTCGATTGACGCCAACGCCAAGTCGTCAGTGAGCGCGTGGACTTTCTGGCGCTTCATTCACCCCATTAGCGGCGAAGACTTGCCCATCCGCGAAATCTGCCTCGATGTTCAGCGCAACGGAGACCTGCGGCAGCGGCTCTGGAAATGCGTCAGCCGGCGGGCAAACGACGATGCTATCCCAATCTTCGGCTGCCACAAGGGGCGTACATTTGAAGCGGAACTGTTGCGTGACCAGCTGCAGAGGAAGCTCTGGGGCGCGTCCAACTGCGTGGTCTACAAGGGACAGGCGATGACGGCCGGGCAGGCGGCGCTTCAAGCCCTTCGCTCCGTCGATCCGCAATATGAGAATTCTGGCGCGCAGCTCAACGGACTGCGATTCTGGCGCGTCGTCGATCCCGCGGACGGCAGGGAGCGCAAGCTGATTGAAATGAGCGGTCATGTGGAAGACTCCGACGACGGCCTGCGCATGCGTCTTCTCGACAAGACATGATTCCCCAGCCCGCCGCCCAGCCGCAGGTCCAGCGCGCGCGGCGAAAAGCGCAATCCGCAACCGTATGCTGCACTCCAGTTGAAATCCGCCAGCGTTTTGGATGCAGCGCATGAATTTGCGCGATTCCTTGAGCAAGATCGCGAGAAGGATGCAAGAGCAGCGCGAACGGATGCAGAGCGACATGGCGACCGTCACTGTTTCTGTCTTGCCATTCGTCCGCGCGCTTGGCTGCGATATCCAGAATCTGGGCGAAGCGCCGCCCGCAGCTATCGCCTAGCGCAGCTTGTCCATCACATTCACCAGGCTCGCCGGCAGCGCGCTCGTGAATTCCAGCCGCTTGCCGCTCGCTGGATGGTCGAACGCCAGCGCATGGGCATGCAGGAACTGCCGCTTGAGCTTCACCCGCTGTTTGCGCCGTCCGTAGACCGCGTCGCCCACGACAGGACAGCCAATGAAAGCCATGTGCGCCCGGATTTGATGCGTCCGCCCGGTGAGCAGCTGGAGCTTGACCAAGGCGCGGCCGCCCTGGAAATGGTCGTCCAGCACTTCGAATTCCGTCTGGGCTTGCTTGCCACCTCGCCGCACAGCCATGCGCTTGCGATTGCGCGCGTCGCGGGCGATCGGCGCGTCCACCAAGCCGGTGGTGGATTCCGGCCGCCGCTCCAGCAGCGCGAGATAAGTTTTCTGCACCGTCCGCGCTTGAAACTGCCGCATCAGCGCCCGCAGCGCCCGCTCTTGACGCGCGACGACCAGCAGCCCGCTGGTGCCGCGGTCCAGGCGATGGACGATGCCGGGCCGTTCGCGCGTCGTCTCGTCGCCCGCCAGGTCTGCGATTTCCGGGTAGCGCCAGAGCAAGGCGTTGACGAGCGTGCCGCTTGCCGCGCCCGCCCCCGGATGCACAACCAGGCCGGCCGGCTTGTCGATGACCGCCAGCAGCGCGTCTTCGTACACGATCGCAAGCGGTATTTGTTCCGGCGCCAGTTCCGCTGGCTCAAAGGCCGGGATGCGCAGGGTCGCCACTTCGCCGCCTTTGAGCTTGAAGCCGGCTTTCCGCGGCGCCTCATCCACCAGCGCGCAGCCATCGCGGATGAGTGCCTGTACCTGGGCGCGGGAGTAGCCGGGCAGCCGCTCCAGCAGGAAGATGTCCAGCCGCTGACCGGCCTCGGTCGCCGTGAAACTCAGGGATTGGTCTGACACGGGTAGTTGTCCAGCAGCCGCTCAATGTGACGCTGCGCCACGCGCGACCTTTGGTTCATGCGCAGGACGCGGACGGTGGCTCGCCCCTCCGGCCTTTTGCCCGCGAGAGAAGCGTCCGGACTTATCGCAAAAGGCTCGTCCCATGCTTGCCGGCGCGGGTGGAAGAGCCGGGTCTGCTCGCCTGTGAGTGGATCAAGCGCGGCGACTTCCGATCCCTTGTGCCGATTGCACTGCGCGCAAGACAGGCAGAGATTGTCGTCTGAATCGTCGCCCCCGTGCTTCAGCGCCATGATATGGTCGATTTGGAAGGCGGCAGGTTCTCTGCCATCACCGACGCGACAGTATTCACAGCACCTGCCCGCCCGCTCGAAAACGCGTCGACGCAGACTTGCGCTTATGCTCACGCGTCCAGGCCTCTACGCCGGAGTTCAGTCTTGAGCTTGATTGTCGTCATCATACTGTTGGCGCGCATGATGTCGTTCAATTCATGCCGTTCTTCGCAGCTCAGCACCGCCTCGCGATTCTGGTATAGCAAAAAGCTCAGCCGCTCCTGCAAGTCATCCGGCAGCTTGTACGCGAGCAGCTCCTCTGTCGACGGCTCCGAGGCCAGGAAATCCGTGATGACCGCGAACACATCGCGGACCGGCGCTTCAATCATGAGTCCCGCTCCTTCGCTTTCCCCGCATTATAGCCGCTGCGCGCCTTCGTTTCACCCGGTCCGCGTCAAGCCCCGCCGATTGCCGAGCTCAGCAGGGCCGCAATCGTGCCGGCGATGGCGATCGCAACGAGCATGACCAATGCCATCCGCATCAGCTTGCGCAGCGCCAGCCGCTCGGCCTCCGTCCATTGAGATTTGGCTCTGTCGTCGTCGCCCATGGCCGCTCCCGCCGGCTGCGCACCCGCCATCCATTATACGCGGCGCAAAGTTACAAGTGGCGCGAATTGCGCGGCGGCTTTCGTGCTGCGTTATACTCTGCGGGCGAAGCGAAGGAGGCGCCATGCAAGTCTTGGTGACCGGCGGCGCCGGCTACATCGGCAGCCATGTCACGCAGATGCTGGTCGAGCGCGGCTACCAAGTGGTGGTCTTTGACGATCTGAGCGCGGGCAATCGCGGCGCGGTGCACCCGGACGCCCGCCTGATCGTCGGCGACTTGCTCGACAAGGCAGCCCTGCGGCGAGCGTTCGCGGGACGCAAGTATGACGGTATTCTGCATTTCGCCTCGCGGATTCTGGTCGGCGAGAGCATGCGCCAGCCATTTCACTACCTGCGACTGAACTTGTACAGCGCCATCAACCTGCTCGAATGCGCCAGCCAACACGGCGTCCAGCGCTTCATCCTCAGCTCCACCGCCAATCTCTTCGGCCAGCCGGGACGCGTCCCAATCGACGAGAGCGAGCGGCTCGACCCGGGCAGCATGTACGGCGAGACCAAGCACATGGCGGAGCGGCTGCTGGGCTGGATGGACCGGCTCTACGGCCTCAAGTATTGCAGTCTGCGCTACTTCAATGCCTGCGGCGCCCACCCGGACGGTCACATCGGCGAAGCGCATGAGCCGGAGTCGCACTTGATCCCGCTGGTGCTGCAAGTCGCCCTGGGTCAGCGCGAGCGCATCGAGATTTTCGGCGTCGATTACGACACGCCCGACGGCGCCTGCATCCGCGATTATGTGCATGTGCAAGACTTGGCGCGGGCGCATATTCTGGCATTGGAAGCCCTGGAGCATGGCGAAAGCCGGGTCTACAACCTGGGCAGCGGCAGCGGCTACAGCGTACTGGAAGTCATCGAAAGCGCCCGCCGCGTCACCGGGCATCCCATCCCCGCCGTCGCCGCGCCTCGCCGACCGGGGGATTTGCCCGTCCTGGTCGCCGACAGCGCCAAAATCCGCGACGAGCTCGGCTGGAAACCCGCCTTCACGGAGCTCGACGGCATCATCCATACCGCCTGGAACTGGCATCGCCATCACCCAAATGGCTTTGAGTCCTGAGCGGGGAAAACGCGGCTCTGCGCTGTAACCGCTTCCATTGAGCCCGGAGCTGACATGACTCGACTGGCCGTCCTCGCCGACATCCATGGCAACTTGCCCGCCCTGAAGTCGGTCATCGACGACATGGCGCGCTTCAGCGTCGACCAGGCCGTCGTCGCCGGCGACAGCGTCAATTGGGGACCCTTCTCCCGCCAGGTGATGGAGCTCATCGACCAGCGGCGCTGGCCGACGATCCGCGGCAACAACGAGCTCTACGCCCTCGATTACGCGACCCCGCGCATGCCAGCCCATTGGTCGAGCTTCACGCTGCCGCCGCTCCTCCGCGAACAGCTCGGCGATGCCAGGCTGCAAGCCCTCGCCTGCCTGCCGGACGAGCTCAGCCTGCGCTTCATCGACGCGCCGCCGATCCGCGTCGTGCATGGCGTCCCGGGCGATCCCTGGAAGCCGATCCTGCCCATGAGCCCGCCGCGTCAAGTCGCCGCCTGGCTGGCTGATGTAGCGGAAGACCATGTCATCTGCGCCCACAGCCACATCGCCTTGCGACGCCGGGTCGGGCGCTGGAAGATCTTCAATCCCGGCTCGGTCGGCATCCCGCTGGACGGCGAGCGCAGCGCCAGCTACCTCATTCTGGAGGGCGATCGCGCTGGCTGGAGACTGGAGGCGCATCGCCGCGTCCCCTTCTCCAACGAGGCGAACTTCGCCGAATTTGCCGCCCAGCGATTCGCCGAGCGCGGCGGCCTCACCGCCGAACTCGTGATTGAAGAGTTCGAGAGCGCGCGGCTGCGCTTGACGCCTTACCTGGAATGGAAGCGGCGCTTTCACGCCAGCCAGCCAGAGAGCCCGGCGCTGCTGCGGGAGTTTCGCGCTCTGGAAGACCCGCGCCCCTTCATGCCGCGGGCCTACCGCGACCTGAGGCCAGAGCTGCGCGAAGACTGAGGGACGGCCCCGTGTTAGAATGCGCCTCGGACGCAAGCCAGGCCAGGAGCGCGCGCATGTGCCGCAACATCCGTACCCTGTTCAATTATGAGCCGCCCAGCAGCGGCGCCGACATTGAAGCGGCCGCCCTGCAATATGTGCGCAAGGTGAGCGGCTATCGCCAGCCCTCCGCCGCCAACCGCGCCGCCTTTGAGTCCGCCGTCGCAGACATCGCGCGCGCCACCGCCAGCTTGCTCGACGCCCTGGAGACGAGCGCCCCGCCCCGCAGCCGTCAAGCCGAAATTGATCGCGCCCGCGCCCGCAACTCCAGGCGCTTCGCCGGCGCATAAGCGATTTACAGGCCGCGCCGCCTGCGCTAGACTGAATGCAGCGAGGCAAGCGCGAGACGAGACGATAACATGGGGCAACAAGGCGAGACGATGCGCGCCGTCGTCATGCAGAGTATCGGGCGACCGCGGGTCCTCAAGAACGCGCTGCTGCCCCGCCCGCAGCCTGGCCCCGGCCAGGTCCTGGTCAAGGTTCACGCCGCGTCCATCAACGCCGCCGATCTCGACTATCGCAGCGGCGGCCTGCTCGTCCGCAAGCCCATGCCGCATATCCTGGGCAGCGACCTGGCTGGCGAGATTGAACTGGTCGGCGCGGAGGCGGGTCATTGGCGGATCGGCGACCGCGTTTGCGCCTGCTTTGACGGCTTGGGAAGCGAATTCGACGGCGGCTATGCCGAGTATTGCCTGGCGCCCGCCGACGGGCTCGTCGCGCTGCCGGGTTCGCTGACATACGCGGACGCGGTCGCGGCTGGCGCGAGCTTCGCCGAGGCCTGGAGCGCCTTGGTCAAGCATGGCGAGCTGAGGCCCGGGGAGAGCGTCGTCGTGCGTGGCGCGGCCACTGGCATTGGCCTGGCGGCGGTGCAAATCGCCCGAGCCGGGCGCGCGCGCGCCATCGCCATCAGCCCGGCCGAGTTCGCCTTGCCATTGCGCGAGATCGGCGCGGACATCGTGCTGGAAGACGCCGGGACGGATCTGACCCGGCAGGTGAAAGTCGCGACCGACGAGCGCGGCGCCAGCCTGGTCCTGCATTGCGGCGGCGAACTGCGGCTGCAAGAATCGCTGAAGATGCTGGACGCTGGCGGACGGCTGGTCATCGCGGGCGCCCCGCGAAAAGCCTACGCCCGGCTGGATGTGATGGCGCTCTACCGCAAGAATTTCAGCCTGCGCGGCGCCTGCGGCGGCCTGGACCCGCGCGAATTCGAGACTCTGCTGCGCGCGCTGGCCGAGGGCAAGTATCAAGCCCCGATTGAAGAGATTCTGCCTCTGAGCCAGGCAAGCCGCGCCCACCGCAAACTGGAGCGCAAGCCCGTCTTCGGCAAGATCGTGCTGGCGCCCGATTCCATCTTGGCGGCGGCGAAAAAACCTGACAACTGGATTCCCATCGACTAGCCCTGGGCTGGCCGCGCCCATTCCAGGAAGAGCGCTTCCAATGCCAGCCGGGTGTTGGCGTTGGTGGAGAACGCTTCCAGGGTCCGCCGCGTCGCGCCGATAGCCGCCCGCGCTTCGACGCCATCCATGCCCCGGGCCAGCGCGCGAATCTCGTCGACGCGATCGCTGTTGCCGGGCTTGACCGGGCTTTCGTGGCATTGCAGCAAGACATCTCGCCAATAAGTCAGCCAGATCTCCGCGGCGGCGCGCAGCATGGCTTTGTCGCGTCCAGCGCGCCGGCTCAGCTTGTCGGCCGCCTTGAGCCGCGCCAGGTGGCTGCCCGCCACGACATCGCGCAGCAGATCCAACATTTCGCCGCGGAAGTCGAGAGCCGTCTCATCGCGCCAGGCATTCAGCGCCCAGCCGGCTCTGCCCGCGCTCAACCGGGCGATCAATTCGGCTTTGCCGGCTTCGCAGCCGCGCTTCACGAGGGCGTCGCGTATCGCCGCTATTGGGGCGGGCCGCAAGGGAATGGTCTGGGCGCGACTGCGTATGGTGGGCAAGACCCGTTCCGGCGCGCTGGCCAGCAAGACGAGCACGGCGAAGGGAGCCGGCTCTTCCAGGGTCTTCAGCAAGGCGTCCTGGGTCAAGGGCGGCGCCAGGTCGAAGTCGTCGAGGATGGCGATGCGGAAACGCGAGGCGTAGGGCTGCAGCGACAAGAGCCGCGTCAGCTCGCGGACCTGCTCGATCTTGATGGAGGCGCCTTCGTCGGCTTGTGCCAGGATCAGATCCGGGTCCTGGCCCCGCATGAGCGCCCGACACGCGCGGCAGCGGCGGCAGGGACGGCTCTCCAGCGGCGTCGCTTCGCAGTTGAGCGCCAGCGCGAAAGCATGCGCCAGCGCGCCCTTGCCCAAGCCAGCGGCGCCCGTTATCAGATAAGCGTGCCGGTTGCGCCCGTGGAGCAGGCTGCGCCGCAGAAATTCGACCGCCCAGCCATGCCCGACCAGGCCCCAATTCGCCTCAATGTCGTTCGCGCTCCTCATGCGCTCATTATAGCTGGCGCCCGCGCCTTTGCCCTACACTTGTCGCCAATGGCTGACTACAATGAAAGCAGTGTCCGGTCACCGTTTCCGTCACTCGGCGAAGGACAGTCTTATGCGAACACAGAGCCCGGGCCTCGCTTGCATCTGCCTGCTGCTGCTGGCGCTGGCCATGCCCCTGCGAGCCCAAATCGAGCCTTCAATCAGCGTCACGCCGGCCGCGGGCGCCGTCGAGCGGGCCGTCTTCGCGATCGAGATCGACGGCTTGCAAGCCGACGCGCCTTATGCCATCGAGATTCTTTTCCAGGGCGAGGTCGTCTTCAGCAGCGAAGAAACCAGTGACCAGGCGGGTCACATCCCTTACCCGGTCAGCAGCACCGCCGGCGACCTGCCGGGCATCTACAGCGTGCGCGTCCGCAGCCAGGCCGGCCAAATCGTCGCCAGCGCCGAGTTTGAGCTGCTGCCCAAGGACAGCGCGCCAGCCCCGGGCCGCGGGTCGCTGATCGTGTCGCCTGCCAGCGCGCCTTTCGGCAAATCGCAGACCGTGCGGGTCATGGGCCTGGCGCCGGGCAGCGCGCATTTGATCGAAATCACCGCCAGCCAGACGGGAGCAACCGCCTATAGACGCCGGCTGGAGAGCGACGCGCAAGGCCGCATCGAGATCGAGATTTTCGCCAGCGAGGGCGACGCGCCGGGGCATCATGCGGTCGCGGTTTTCGACGCGGAGGGCAATCCAGTCGCGGAGGGCGAATTCACAATCGTCGCGCCTTCCGCCCGCGATGTAGCGCTGCGCCTGTCGCCGGCTACAATCGCGGCTGGCGACGCGCTGGAGATCAGCCTCAGCGGATTGGCAGCCTTTGACGCGGTGAGCGCGCAGATCACCTCGGCCGACGGCGTGTTGATCGATGCCGTCTCCGCCCGAGCCAGCGGCGCCGGCGACGCCAGCTTGCTATTCCAGGCGCCGACGACCCTGTCTGACGGCCTGTACGCGGCGACTGTCTTCGTTGATGGCGCGCGGGTGGCGGAGGCGGTCCTGAACATCGGCGAAGCCAGCGCGACCGTCGCCGTCGACCCGCCTGCCGCCTCCATCGGCTCGCGACACGACATACGAGTCAGCGGGCTCGGCGCGGGCCAGGCTTTTGTCTTGCGCATCCTCGACCCGCAAGGCGCTGAAGAACACCGCAGCGCCCGCCAGGCCGACAGCGACGGCGCATTCCAACTGACTGTCTCGAGCACGGAACAAGATAAGCTCGGCTTATACACGGTCGAAATCCGCGGGCAAGACGGGCAGAGCGCGCTCGCCATGACGACCTTCACTGTGACTGCGGCCGTCGACCAGGAGCCGCCAGCTGAACCCATCGTCAGCGAAGCGGTGGCCAAGATCGAGCCGCAAGCCGCGCCCCTTGGCAGCAGTCATCGCATCAGCGTCAGCAATCTCGCCGCCGGAGAGACGGTCGCTTTCGATGTCGTTTTCGCTGGCGAAACGGTATATCAAAGCGAAAAGACCGCGGACGCCCAGGGCCGGGCGACGCTGGAGTTGATCACCAGCGATGCCGACGCGCCCGGTGATTACGAGATCAGCGTGCTGCGCGACGCGGGCAACCAGCCCTCCGTGATCTTGCGCGCCACCGAAGCCGCAACGATAGCCAGGCCGCCCGCGAGCGAGAACGGCGATTCGCCCGAGATCGCCGGCAAACTGCGGGATGGCGAAGCAACAGTCGAATTCAGCGGCAGGCGGGCCCGCTACACGGTCATGCGCGTGTCGGCCGACGGCTTTGACCCGGCCGCGACCTTGCTGGACCGCGACGGAATGGAGCTCGCCGCCAATGACGACAGCCGCGGCGCGAAAGCCGCCACCATCGGTCCCCTGCGACTCCCCTACAGCGGAACTTACGAGCTGCGCGTAAGCGCCAAGCCGCTCATGATGCCGCAGCTGGCGCGGACCGGCGCCTTCACGGTGACGATTGAGGAAGTCGAGCCGGCCGAGCTGGCATTCGACGAGGCGCTGGACTTTTCGCTGGACGCGGCGACGTCGGCGCTATATTTTGCTTTGCCAGTTTTGGCGGGCGACAGCCTCAGCGCGGCGGTCAACAGCGGCCTGGACACGCAGCTGCAAGTCGTCTCGCCGGCCGGGCTGGAAGTCGCCTTCGACGACGACAGCGGACCCGGCTTCGACGCCGAGCTGAGCCAACTGGTCTTCGACGAGGCGGGCGATTACATCCTGACGCTGGCAGCCTTTGAGCCGGGCGCGAGCGGCGCGGGAACGCTCACGGTATCACGGAATCCGGCGCGTTCGCTGGAAGCCGGCGCGGCTGTCGTGACCCTCAACGACAAGTCCATCCGCGACCTGGTCGTCTTCGAGGCGGCGGAAGACGAGTCCCTGATTCTCAATTTGCGCACGCTCTATGGCGCCGTCGAAGACCTCTATGTGAGGGCGACGGTGGATGGCATGGAAGTCATGGCTTACAGCACGATGGGCGTGCCGGCGGAGCTGCCCCTGCCCTTTGTGATGCCGATGAGCGGGCGCGTCCTCGTCGAGCTGGAAAAGTTCGGCTTCGACGACGGCATCGCCCTGGAAGTCAGCCTGGAGCGGCGCTGAGCCACCGGCCAGACTCAATAAATTTGCAGACCCCGCGCCTCTCGCCTGCCATCGCGCCAGGCCTCGCTGCCGCCGTTGTGCCGGGGCAAGTCTTTCACCCGCAGGCCGCTGCGCTCTTCGCGTTCATGCCCGGCGTAGAATTCGTCCAGCCGCGCTTTCATGGCAGCCGCGACTTCGCGATTCTGGTCGTATAAGTTGAGCGATTCGCCCGGGTCCGCTTCCAGATCGAAGAGCTCATGCGGGCCCGCCGGATGCCGCCAGACCAGCTTCCAGCGCTCGTCGCGGATCATGCGCAAGTCGCCATATTCGCCGTAGCGGGTGTTGTCCCAGGTCATGCTCTCGCCACGCAACATGGGGAGATACGACTGCCCGGCGTAAGTCTCGCCCGCCGGCAAGTCGACGCCCGCCAGCGCGCAAATTGTGTGGAATGCGTCGCAATGATCGACATATTCCGCGCGCGTCCCCGACTCAATGCCCGGCCCCGCGATGATCAGCGGCACGCGCAGCGAAATCTCGTACATGTTGAGCGGCCGGGTACTGTTGCCCTTGCCGAAGAAACCATGATGCCCGATGGCGCAGCCGTGATCCGAGGTGTAGATGATGATCGTGTTCTCCAGCTGGTCGCGCTGCCGCAGCACGCCGATGACGCGGGCGACATTGTCGTCAATCTCGTTCACCGCCGTGTAATAGCCGATGTAGCGATCCAGCAGATCCTGCTCGCTCAAGTCATTCGAGCCGCCTTCGTTCTTGACCCAGGGATGCGGCGCGTAGGGCGGGATTTCGGCGAAAGAGCAATCTTGGTATTTGAGCGTCCGCGCGGGATCGTGAGTCTGCTGGCTGTACGGCGAGTGGGTGGCGATGTAGCCGATGTTAAGGAAAAAGGGGCGGTCGGCCGGCGCTTTCCGAATGAAGTCGACAGCCTCGTCCGTAATCAAGCGCGACTTGTTGCCGCTGGCTTCTTCCAGCTCGCCAAAACGCGAGTAAACATAAGCGCCGTTGTGACTGCCCTGCCAGCCGGGCAAGCCAAAGTGAAAGTCCGCCCCGCTTGGCGCCAGATGCGAGCGACCCAGGTGCCACTTGCCGCTCAAGCCCGTGTGGTAGCCCGCCGCCGACAGATAATCGAAGAGCGTTTTCGTTTCGCCCAGCCAGTCGCGCTCGCCAATTTCGGGAATGGCTTCTTCCAGCCAGTCATGCATGCCGACTTGCGACGCCGTCTTGCCGGTCAAGAGACAGGCTCGGGCCGGCGAACAGACCGGCGTCGGCGTGTAGGCTTTTTCAAAGCGCGCGCCCAGAGTGGCCAAAGCGTCCAGGGTTGGCGTGTCCACCTCGCCATTGCCATAGCAGCCATTGCACCAGGCGCCATGATCGTCGGTCAGGAATAGCACGATATTCGGTCGTCGAGTCATCGCCGGTCTCCGCCGCAAGCGTCGTTCGCCGCTGGCGAAGTGTAACGGAAAGTCGGCTGCTTCGCCCGCTCCAGTTGCGTTGCGGTCGCCGGGGCATTGCCCTATACTAAGCGAGCCATCTCGGATAAGGAGCGCGAATCGTGTCCCTGGTCGCCCAAGAGCAAATGAAACAGTTTCATCGCGAAGGCTACTTCATTCTGGAGTCTGTCATCCCGCCGAATGTGGTCGCCGCCTTGCAATCTGAGTGCATGCGGCTGGTGGAAGCGCATGACCGCGACATGGAGGCTCGGGGCGCGACCAGCGACGACATCACCCATTACAAGAAGCGCTATTTCATCTCCAATCGCTACGCCAGCAGCCCCATCATGACCGAGTTCTTGTTTAGCGCGCTCATGGCGGAGATCTGCCGCGCCACCCTGGGCGACACCGCTTACCTCTTTCACGAGCAGTATGTGGTCAAGGCGGCCGACGCCGACAGCAAATTCGCCTGGCATCAAGATTCGGGTTATGTCGGGCATTATCACCGCGCCTATCTGTCCTGCTGGTGCGCCCTGGACGACATGACGGTGGAGAACGGCACGGTCTACATCCTGCCCTACTCGCGCGATGGCAGGCATGACAGCGACGAAATCATCGATCACACGGTCGAGGCGCGCAGCAACGACAAGGTCGGCTACAAGGGCGCTGACCCCGGCATCCCGGCAATCGTGCCGGCCGGCAGCATCGTCGTCTTCAGCAGCCGCACCTTCCACCGCAGCGGACCCAACTTGACGGAGGCCTACCGCCGCTGTTACCTGGCGCAGTATTCCGCCGAGCCGATCATGAACCGCGATGGCACGGAATTGTGGGGGCAAGCCAAGCCGATCCTGCGCGACGGAATGCGGATGCCCGCGCCAGCCTAGCCAAAGAGGTCGAGGGCGCCGCGCATCTCCATCGGCATGGTGAAAATCTGCCAGGCGGCCAGCATCATCAGCAGGAAGAGCAGCGCCCAGGGCAGCATGCCGAGAAAGGCCCGCCGCCGGTACAGTCGCAATGCCGTCTTCTGCGCCAGCCGCAGACTCCACAAGAAGCCGCCGATCAAGCCGAGCAGCTGAATCAAGCCGATCAGCGTGATGTCCAGGCTGAAGCTCCAAGCCTCCCAATCGCCGACGCCGCCGAGGAACTCCTGCAGCACGGGCACGATCAAGCCAGGTCCGATCAGCAGATGGAAGCTGTAATGCGCCAGCCAGACGCCGAAACCGAGAGGCGCGAAAGCCGGCGCGAAAGCCGCCACCGTGTCGCGCAGCGAATCCCGCTTTGCCGCGCCCGTCAAGCGCATGCTGAGCTGCCCGGCCAGGGCCGCCGCCAATATCGGCAGCAGCAGATTGCTGAAGCCGAAAATCAACAACAGGGCGATGAACTCGCTCCGGAGGTTCAGGCTCGTCGCCAGGGTCTCTTGCAAGGCGTAGTAGGGCGGGACCATGCCAAAGGCGTTTGAGACGCCCATGAAGGCCAGCGCAATATACAGCAGCGACACATCCCAGCGCCTCGGCAAGCTGTCCGGCTGGCTCAATTCCGCGCCAGGCGCCCGGGTGAACAGGCTCACATTGTCGTGCGGGCAGGCGCGCACGCAGTCCAGGCACAAGGTGCAATCCAGATTGGAGCGGATCTGCGGCGCGAAGAGCTCCGTGCCACAGCCCAGGACGCCCGTCGGTCCGTGGCGAACCTCCACTTGGCGCGTGCCGCCGGCGACAGGAATCTCGTCGAGGCGGACCAGCCCGGCCGTGGCGTAATTGCCATTGACGCATTCATGCCCGACGCAGCTGGCGCAGATATCCAGCGACCGCACCCCGATGCGCGACGGCGAAAGCGATGCGTAGACCATGTTGAAAGAGCCAAGCGGGCAGACATATTTGCAGAAAGCCGATTCGCGGAAGAGGGCTTCCATCACGAAAGAGCCGACAAAATACGCGGCGATGAGCCAGGCGCTTAGCCAGGGGCTGGACCACAGATCGAGGTATTCATAAGCGAAAAAGAGGGCGAACAAGCTGAAAATCGCCAGCCACTTGCTGCGCAGGCGGGCCGGGAAACGCCGACCGCCAATCGCCAGGCGCTTCGCCAAAGTGCGGGGCAAGGTGAAGGGGCAGCCCATGCAGACCAGATTGCCCGCCAGCAGCAGCGCCAGCACCGCCAGCCCGCGCAGATGCACCCAGGGCGCGACCGTCGCCAGGTTGCGCGCCGCGCTCTGCGGGCCGGTGAATCCATCCACCATCAGCGCCAGCGCCACAATTCCGAAGATGGCCTGCAAGACGAGCCTTCCCCGCCGCCCGCGCAGGACAGGCCCCAGCAGCGGCAGCTTCAAGACATCCAGGCCGACGAGGGGCCGAGACTCCGCCTTGGGCGCCTTCATGCCGCGCTCCCGCTCGCTAGCGTGTAGAGGACGAACAAGCTGTAAAGCAGCAGCAGAACCCAGCCTTCGCGCCGGCTCAATTCACGCTGGCTTTCCAGGAAGACGAAAAGCACAAGCGTCGTCGCCACCAAGATGCCCAGCGAGATCCACAAATCGCCCGTCCCGACTTCGACCCCCGCCAAGCCCAAAAGCGCCAGCGCCACCGTCCAGGGCAGCGCCAAGCCCACAAGCAGATCAAATGTGTTGGAGCCGATCGCGTTGGCGACGGCCATGCCGCCCCTGCCTGCGCGCGCCACATCCAGCGACGCCATCAGATCAGGCGCGGAAGTGCCGGCCGCCAGCAGGGTCAGGGCCACCACGACAGGCGGGATGCCCAGCCCGGCCGCGAAGACTATGGTCGATTCCACCAGCAAGTAGCTAAGCGCCACGATCAGCGCGATGGAGAGGCCGAAGGCGCGGCTGACATTCTGGTCCGGCGCGCCAGTCACGCGCCACAGAACCCGCGTGATCAGGGCTTCCAGCCAGCGCCAGAGCGGGATGCCCCGGGCCGCCGTTTCCAGCGATCGCTCGGCCGTCGCCTCCGCTGCTTCCTCGTCTTGCGGCGCTTTCAAAACGATGAGCACAGCCATGTAGACGACATAGCCGACCAAGCCAAGCAAGGCCTCGATGAGCGAGACATGCCCGTCATAGAAGACCAAGCCCAGGTAGCCAATTGACACAAGATAGTAAAAGATGTCGCGGCGCACGGCGAAGACATGAATTTGCAGTCCGCCAGCCACCACTGCCGAGAGGCCCGTTATCGCCAGTATGTTGAATACCGCCGAGCCGACGATCGTGCCGATGCCGACATCGCTGTGCTCGCCACCGCCGCTGAAGAGCGCCATCAGCGCAATCGCCAGCTCCGGCGCTGAGGAGCCAATCGCCATCAACGAGGCGCCGGCCACCTCGTCGGAGAGCTGCAGGCGGCGCGAAATCTCGTCCAGGCTGGGGATGAAGAATTTGTCGGTGATCACCGCCAGGATGAAGACTGCCAGCAAGATCAACGCCAGACTCGCGACGACCTCGATCATCGGCTGCGCTCCGTCTGCTTTCGGCTACGCCCCTTTATGATACAGCGTCGGCGATGGCGATGCGAAGGCGCGCTCACCGGCGAGCGACGATCGCGCGAACGAGCGTCTCTCGCGGCGTCGCAGCGTCGGGCGTATTGCAGTCTTCTTCCAGCCAGCGCCAGAGCAGGCGACTCGCCCGCCGGCGCGTTGCGAGCGGCAGCCCCCAGTCGCTGCTGAACATGCGCCGAGCCCGCCGCCCCACCATGACCCGCGGCGATAACGCTCGACGCCGCCGGCCGGGTAGCCGCGGGTATCATCGTAATAGTCAACCGCCTGGTCGTACCCTATCGCCATAGACTCTGGTCAAACGCGGCTTAGCCTGCGACACTCGCCATTGTAACAGAGGGCGAGAATCCAGGCGGGAGGGCGCATGCGAGTCGACGACATCAAGCTCTTTTTCGAGTACAACCATTGGGCGAACCAGCGCATCCTCGACGCCGCCGAGCGCTTAACTGCCGAGCAGCTGACCGCGCCGAACGAGCTGGGCTGGGGCAGCATCCACGGCGCCCTCACGCACATCCTCGACGCCGAATACGGCTGGTTCAGCTTTCTCTTCGACCGCAAAGACGAAGGCGTATTGGACCCGGACCAGTTTTCCAGCATCGCCGAGCTCCGGGAGCGCTGGCGGACGCAGCAGACCGTCGCCGAAGCCTGCCTGGATTCGCTGAACGACGGCGATCTGGAACGCGTTCACGCCAGCCGCGGGCAAGACAAGACTTACGCGTGGTCGCTGTGGCAGGCACTGGCGCATGTCGTCAATCATGGCACGCAGCATCGCAGCGAATGCGCCGCCCTGCTGACCGGTTTGGGCGCTTCGCCCGGCGACATGGATCTCAGCCTTTTCCTCAGCCAGCGCGCCTCAGCCCAGTCGGTGGCGCCATCGGCTTACAAGCGCGAAATCGAATTGCTCTTCCGCTACAACGATTGGGCGAACGACCGCATCCTCGCCCGGGCCGAGAAAGTCTCGCCCGAGCAGCTTGGCGCGCCCAAGGGGCTCGGCTGGGGCAGCTTAAAGGGGGTCCTTGTCCACTTGATGGACGCGGAGCGTGCCTGGCGCGTATTGCTCCAGGACGGCGAGCAGGTCAAATGGCTGGAAGCCGACGACTTTGCTGACATCGCCGCCATCCGCGGTCGCTGGAGCGAAGAGCGGGCCGCCTTCTGGGCATATCTCGCGGATTTGAGCGATTCCGACCTGGCTGGCATGATCAACTACGAGGCGCATGACGGCCTCCGCCAGCGCAGGCTCTGGCATTGCCTGGCGCATGTGGTCAACCATGGCACGCAGCACCGCAGCGAATGCGCCGCCCTCTTGACCGGTTTCGGGCAGTCGCCGGGCAGCCTCGATCTGACCGCGTTTCTCAGCAATCGCGGCGAGGCCTGAGGCGGGAGCGCGTTCTTATTTGACAGGGTCCTTTGGGCGGGCTAGACTCGCTGCCATGCGGCGCGGCTTTTTCGCAGCGGCCTTCAAAGCAGTGGCGCCGCGCAATCGAGATGGAAAGGATACGAGACATGCGCAAGATTGCAATTATCAGCACCATGTTCCTTCTTTTGTTCCTGCTGCTATCGGCGGCTGTGATCGCCCAGGACGCGGCCAAAGTCACCATCGTCACTTGTTGGGGCGGGGCCGAGGGCGTCGGCTTCAATGGCGTCAACGCCGCTTTCACTGAAGCGACTGGCATTGAAGTCGAGCACATCGACGACCGCGATTGTCACTTGCTGCCGCAAATCATGGCCAGCGCGGGCAACCCGCCCGATATTTCCGGAATGCCGCGGCCGGGGGTCATGGCGGAGATGGCGCGCGAAGGCTTGATCATCCCCTTGACCAGCGGCGACGACCCGGTCATGACTCAGGAATCCGTCGAAGCCAATTACGGTCAGGCGCTGATCGACCTCGGCTCGGTTGATGGCGAATTCTATGGCATCATCAGCGCGGTCAGTTCCAAGAGCACCGCTTGGCGGCGCACCGACGTCTTTGAGGATATTGGCGAAGACGCGCCGGCAACCTGGGACGAGTTCATCGAGTATCTCGATATCCTGGCGGAAGAAGGCATTCCGTCTCTGTCTCTGGGCGCGCTGGATGGCTGGACGCTCACCGACTTCTTCGAGAATCTCTACCTCAACATCGCCGGTCCGGAGATGTATCACAAACTCTTCGTGACCCATGAAGTCGAATGGACCGATCCGACGGTCATCAGCGCTCTGGAGCACTTCGCCGAAGCGGTGTCGCCCACGGACGCGCGGCTGGCGGGCGGCTCGGACGGGGCGCTGGCCACCGGTTTCATCGGCGCCATCGACAAGTTCATGGCTGGCGAAGCCGGGATATACCCCTTGGCCAGCTTTGTGCGCAGCTTCGCCGAGGCGAACTTCCCCGGTCAGACCTGCCCCGACGATTTCGGCTATTTCCAGTTCCCAACCATCAATGAGGACTACGCAAACTCGGTCGTGCTCGGCGGCAATTTCTTCATCATGTTCAACGACCGGCCCGAAGTGCGCGAATGGATGAACTGGATAGCCGGCGCCGAAGCCCAGGAGTTGATGGCGACCCAGGAGACGGGACCGCAGCTTTCGGCGAACTACAATGTTTCCGCCGAAGTCTATGCCGAACCCTGCGACGGCGCGGCCGCCGCCATGGTCGCCAATGCCAGCTTCGTCGCCTTTGACGGCTCGGACCTGGCGCCAGGCGCGATCGGCGGCGACGCCATGTTCACGGGCCTGCAAGACTTGGTGGCCAACCCCGACGCGGTGATGGAAGTCGCCCAGTTCATCGAGGATGTGGCCGACACGGCTTACGGCGGCTAGCCCGCATACAGCCACAATCATGAGGGCAGTCGACGCCGGCTGCCCTCTCAGGCCTCTTTCGCGCCCAGCCATTGGCCGTCCGGGAGGCGCCGGATGCAGACGGGAAGATTCAGCAAACTGATCCCCTGGCTCTTCGCCGCGCCCGCCTTAATCGCGATGGCGCTGTTTTTTGTCTACCCCACTATCGTCACCATCTTTTTGAGCTTCACCCGCGGCACCATCACCACGCCCGCCAAAGAATTCGTCGGCCTGGACAATTACCGCATCCTCCTCAGCGAGGACCGTTTCTTTCTGAGCTTTGAAGACGGCGTCTTCAGCGGCGCGCTGGTCAACAGCTTCGCCTGGCTCATCCTCTTTCCGACGGCCGTGTTGCTCATCGGGCTGCTGGTGGCTGTCTTGGCGGACAAGGTCAAGTACGAAGCCTTGCTGAAGTCCATCTTGTTCATGCCGATGGCGATTTCGGCGACGGCGGCTGCGGTGATCTTTCGCCTGCTCTACAACCAGAACCCCAACCTGGGCAGCCTCAACGCCGTGCTGCAGGCAATCTTCCCCGAGTTTGAACCGATCGCTTTCCTGGGCAGCGTCGATGTCGCCAACCTGGCGGTGATCTTCGCTGGGGTCTGGATCTCGACCGGGCTCTCGGTCGTCGTGCTCTCGGCCGCCTACAAAGCCATCCCGGCGGAGATACACGAAGCCGGCAAGATAGACGGCGCCAACGCCTGGCAGCTGTTTTGGCGCGTCTCCGCCCCCATGCTCGGCGGTCCGATGACATTCATCGCCATCACCATGATCATCAACGCGCTGAAGATGATCGACCTGGTGCTGGTGATGACCAAGGGCGCGCCCCGCGGCGCCACCCGCATCATCGGCTACACCGTCTTCTGGGAGACTTTCAACAACAACCGCAGCGGTTATGGCAGCGCCGTCGCCGTCATCCTCTTCATCTTGGTCACGCCCTTCATCATTTACCAGCTGCGGCAAGTCCGCCGCGACCTGTGAGGCAGCCGTGAGCTCGCCAAGGGCGGATGGCCGGCGCCCCGGCTTGACCGAGACATTGATCGCGCTGACCCGTCGCGGGCCAGTGCACGCCATCTTGCTGTTCATCGGCCTTATCTGGCTCGTGCCGTCGGTCGGCCTGGCGGTCACCTCGTTCCGCACTCGGGGCGACATTTCCGCCAGCGGCTGGTGGACGATCGCCAGCGGCGAACGCACGATGACGGACCAGATCTGGGAATTGGCGGTCGTCGACGCCGGCGCGGAAGGGTCCAACACGGTCGTCGCCGGCGAGACTCTGCGCGGCGATTTGCTGAGCGACGCGGTGGAAGGCGTCCCGGCCGCGAAAGTGGGCTTGGTCCGCGTACAGCAGATCCTCGGCCAGCTCACGGTCGAGGCTTGGGGCGAGCCGGTCACGCTCCCCGGCGTCGGGACGGTCGTCGTACAGCAAGATCTCAGCTACGACTTCAAACCCGCGGCAGGTTACGCGGGGGCGCTGGTGGCTGACATAGACGGCGCGGAACCGCCCTTCAGCGTCGAGTTTCAGCTCCAGGGCTACGAGTCGATTCGCGGCGAGCTGGTCATTGAGGAGCTCGGCGAACCGGCGCGCGTGCCCCGGGCCGGCAAGATCACCGTGCAGGCGGACGGCAGTTACGCCTTCGAGCCCCGCGCCAGCTTTGTCGGCACATTTGAAGCCAGCGTGGATCGCGACAGCGTGGACAGCCCGCCCTTCACGATCGCGTACTCCATGGAACGGGCTGGCGGACCGCTGCTGGTCATGGAGGCGGGCGCGCGCGTCAAACTGCCGCTGGCTGGGACTTTGCATGTGGGCGGCGATGGCGCTTACGAGTTTCATGCGGCCGACAATTTCGCCGGCGCGATAGAGATGGAGCTGGGCGTCCAGAACGCGCTGCTGACGCTGGAGAATTATGTCGAAGTCTTCACCCGCGAACAGCTGTCGGAGCCGGGCTTCGTCAATTTCTTCAAGAACAGCTTCATCATCACCATTCCGAGCACGCTGCTGCCCATCGCCATGGCTTCGCTGGCCGCCTACGCCTTCGCCTGGCTCAACCTGCCATTCCGCAATGTCTTTTATCTGATGTCCATCGCCCTGCTGATCGTGCCGCTGCAGACGACCTGGATCCCGGTGCTGCGCATGCTGAACACCTTTGGCTTGATCGGCACCTGGCCCGGCATCTGGATCGCGCATTCGGCTTATGGCACGCCCTTCGCCATTTTCCTGCTCTACAACTTCTTTCGCGATTTGCCCGGCGAGCTTTTTGAAGCGGCGCGGGTGGACGGCGCCTCCGAGTTTGGCATGTTCTTCCGCATTGTCGTGCCGCTGTCCCTGCCCGCCATCGCCTCCCTCGGCATCTTCCAATTCGTCTGGGTCTGGAACGACTTGATGAACGCGCTGATCTTCTTGGTGGACCAGCAGAAATTCCCGCTCACCGTGGGCATTCGGCAGCTGGTCGGCCAATACGCCAACGAGTGGGACATCCTGGCGTCGGGCGCCTTCATCACCATGATCGTGCCATTGATCGTCTTCTTCAGCTTGCAGCGCTACTTCGTCCGTGGCGTCACGGCGGGCGCGGTGAAAGGCTAGGATCGGCATGAGGCGCACGGTGCTTCCGCTGGCTCGCGTTTTGTCGCTAATCTGCCTCTGGCTGGCGCTGCTGGCTGCGGCGCCGGCCTCGGGCTTGAGCGAGATCGTCCGCGTGCCGGGCGATTACGCCAGCATCGGCGAGGCGGTCGCCCAGGCGCCGGCGCATAGCCTGATCGAAATCGCCGCCGGCAAATACAGCGAAGCCCTGGTCATCGAGCGGCCGCTCTCGCTGCGCGCCGCTGGACCGGGCGAGGTCGCGCTTTCCGCGCCGGTCGATCGTCCCGTCATCACCGTGCAGGACACGCGCGCCGTGAAGATTGAAGGGCTGACGATCCTGGGCGGCGAATACGGCATTTTCATCACCCGCAGCCAGGATGTGCTCGTGCGCGACAATTTCGTCGCCAACAGCCGCTTGACCGGCATCAAGGTTCGCCTGGGCGCGGCCGACATCCTGGACAACACGGTGGTCAACGCGCAGAGCCCCTATGGCATGGGCATCCATGTCACGAACACGATGCAGTGGGCGCCGTCGCGGGTGGCGGGCAACATCGTCCTGGGCAATGCCCGCAGCGGCGTCTACACCAACATGACCGGCATGATCACGATTGAGGACAATGTCGTGCGCGGCAACGGCGAACATGGCATCGCCGTCACGGAAATGTCGCATGCCGATGTGTTTGGCAACCTGGTCGAAGACAACTCCCTCACCGGCATCCAGCTGCTGGACATGTCAATCGCGCGGATCTGCGACAACCTGGTGGCGGACACGCGGAGCGAGCGCGAGACGCTCAACATCCGCCAGGGCAACGGCATCACGGTCGACTTCCATTCGGAGGGCGTGCTGGCTGGCAACCGGATCCGCGGCAGCGCGCAGTACGGGATCAGCGTGCTGTTGAGCTCCTACGCCTATCTGCACGAGAACAGCATAGACTCAAGCGAGGCGCAATCGCTGTTTTCGGATGGCAGCGAGATCGGCGCGGCGCAGGGCTGCGAGGGCGAGCATTAGGCGCGGTTTATCCTAGGGCGTCAAACCAAGTAATCGATAGAACTGTATTCTAGGCCGATTACCATCCAAGATATCTTCCAGGGAAAACCACGCATTCACCGTCTGCTTGTTGGACTCAATATCATTACGCGCCTGCGGAGTCATCGAAACTCCTGGAATCACAAGGATTGTTATTGCCGTGGGATCTTCTTCCTTTACTCGACTGAGACTCTTCATCGCGGCGCCAACGCGCTCCAATATCCCGGCCTGATCAATGCCACCCTTTATTTCTACCGCCGCGTGTATTCTTTCACCGACTCGCAGAACGATATCCGGCTCTGACGCCAGCGAGATTCGTCGTCCATCGCGCAAGTTGATTTCGCAAGATCGCGACCATATGTCAATTCCACTTGCGTCCGCGACCATATCTGATGTGCGCAGAACCTTTACAAGGTCTCTGCGCATGTCGAATTCCGCCAAGTCTCCTTTCTTGTTTTGCCAGGATCCTTGCGCCTGCGTGCCCGCCGCCATGCCACGCCAGATGTCAAATTCGCGACGATTTACGCTGCTGTCGCTCTCAACAAGGCGGCTGATGATGTGATTCAGGTGGCGTGAAATAGAGAGGGCTGCCTCCGCGCTTGGCAGATTGGAGCTCTGTTCGTATCGTGCCGTCGCAACTCCGACCTGACTCATAGACTTCTGCGAAACCATGGCGAGCATTCGGTAATATCCAACCGACTTTGCAATAGAGCGAAGGATCGCTGGATTGGCGAAGACGATAATCGGCTTGATTCCACTATGGATCAGCAGACGCCACGCCTCTTCGCTGATGCGAAGATTATCAAGATCCCAGTCTAGCCGGTCTCCTCTTACAGTCTCGATTAGCTGGGCAACTTCAATGAGATGCCATTCGCGCAGCTTGTCACGGAAAAACAAACTCTTGCGCCTTTGATCGAGCGTCCATGCAAGTTTCTTGGCGGCGTCCACGGTTGCAATCTTACTTCTTCCAGATGAGTATGCTCTTGCGAAGAGCTTCCCGGCCGAATTTGCCCATTTGCTGGCTGCTATTCCCCTTGCGTTGAGGAAGCACGTAGATCTTGTCTGGCTTAAACCCAAAGCTGGCTGCGATATTCGTCATCATAAGATCCACTGGAATGATTTCTCCGCTGTAGCGAACATTGTCATTGACAATCGCGACAGAACCGCCGCTCTTGCATGTACGATACAGTTCAAGAGTGACGAATGCCAGCTCGGTAAAATATCCCTTCACCATTGAAATAACGCCCCTATTGTTTACTTCTCGCCGCCTGTTGCGAACTTGCAAGGCATTGAGAATCTCCTCCAATTCCGCGTTATCCTCCAACGTCCGCATCACCGTATCGAATTCGCTTTGGCGATTGCGCCTGCTATACGCTCTTTGAAGTCTGTTGATTTTCGGTCGGTTCTCGACGGTGCAAGTAAGGAGATCCTGGCGCAAAGCGAGCAGTTCATTTGCGCTCACGCCCAAGTAGGCTAGCTCCAAGGCATAGGTTCTCGTGTAATCGTAGCGATTGCAGTAAGGCGGAGAGGTAATTGCGGCATCGTACAGTGCGGCCCGATGGGAGGGCAAAGTATCCAGAACAGACCCAATCTGAAGATTCTGCTCGGCTACGAATGACGGAGGAGCGGAGGACTGCAATACATCGCTGATTATCAGATCTAAGGCCTTGAGGACTGCCGTCTTGACATCCAGAATCGAGCGCTTGTGAAACACCTTGACCGGTCGCTTACCCTGCGCCGCCCGTTTCCGGTAAAGCGCTTGCATCTTTCCCGATCGGCTGTCCCATCGCAGAAACTGCCCGTCTTTGCTGGTGTAGCTAATGTCTTCAAGAACCGAAAGCAGTACAAATTTGAGCAATTCCTCTACTCCATACTTCGCGCCAAGAACCTCAAACTGCTCGTCGTACCACATCAAGCGCGCCTCTTGCTCCTTGGCAAACGCGCCTCTGGTTATGGGAACATGCGGAAAGGAGCGGTCAGATTCTCTTGGCGAGCTCGTCTCTACCCATGCGCGAACCGCCTTGATCGCATCCACATCGTATTCAGACGCTCTCGACTTCACCTGCCAGATGAGTTCGCCGATCGGCATTACTTCAATTCCGGAAGCGCTGAGACCAATCTCTTCTGCGACTAGCAAAGTAGTCGATACGCCTGCGAATGGATCCAACACATGTTGCCCTGGCTCGAGGCCGAATTCTCGCGTCAATCGATGGACAAGACCTGCTGAGAAACCCTCTTTGAACTTGAACCACCGGTGCATTCTTATTGGTTTGTTCGCCTGATAGCTCACAAGTTGACGGTTAAAGCGGTCACTTGGCTTCAGCAAGCGCTGATATTTGCGCTCGAGCTCTATCCGCGCAGACGTTTCCGTTACGTTATCAGCGCCATAGATCGTCCGCAATGAATCTGTATCGCTTCGGCTGCTGGAATGCATTCGTAACTGTTTGATAACGAATCTCCCCAATCACTCTTGTCAAGTTCCGCCAATGTTAACCGGGATTTAGGGCCCGCTACCGCTATCTGTCAATGTCCCCGTCATCACGCCGCCGTCGACGGCCCCGCAGCAAATCTCCGCCCAGATTCCGCGCTTCTTCCGGCGGCTCCAGGAATTGCGGCTCGCGTTCCGGCTGCGTCGGTTTCGGCGGTGGCGGCGGCGCCGGCTCTGGAGCGCGATCGCGGGGCGGCCTCCGCGGCGCAAAGGGACGATCGCCATAGTCCGTGGCCGCCCTTCCCCGCCCGCGCGCGCGAAACAGAGCCTGCATCTGCCGCGAGCGGGTCGCGTCGCGTCCGCCACCCATATACGCGCGCAGACGCCGCAAATCCCCCCGCGTGATGATGAGCCGCCGCAGCGCGACATCCAGCGGCAGCAAGAGCAGCGCCAGCAGCAGCAAGCTCTCCCAGATGTCGGTCGCCGCTTGGCGCTCGCCCAGGTTATGCGCGAAGACATCGGCCGGCGCTTCCGCCAGGCTGCGGCCGCCGGTGATCTCCGCCAGCTCCGCCAAGGCGCTTTCATCGCGGGGCCGCGGCAGATACTCCGGCGAATAGGACATTACCCAGCCCTTGAGATCGCTCAGCCGCGCCGCGCCCGTCTCCAGCGACGCTTCGCCGCTGACCGTCACGAAATAGGCGCCTTCGTTTTGTGGCGCGAAGTCGGCTTCGTACAAGCCAGGCGCAGTCTGCCGCAGAGGCAGGCGCAGGCTCTCGCCAGCCGGGTTAAGCAAGGCGCTGGACAATTGCAAGCCATCCAGAAAACCGCCTTCGTCATCGCGTGCGTCGACGACCACCCGGGCCCGGTCGCCCTCCAGCAGCACCCGCGTCTCCAGATTCTCGCTGACGCCGGCGTTGACGCTCCAGGCCACGGCCTGGCTCCAGAAGCGCGAGAAATCCGCCCACGACGCCCATGCGTTGGCCCAGCGCGCGCTGGCGTCCGATGTCCAGGCGACGACCCGCCCCAAGCCATACTGCCAGGCCGCCAGGATGGGATCGGAGTAGGGCTCGGGCCCGCTGAGGATCTTCTGGGCAGCCACTTTTGGCGTGGTCGCCACATACCCGCGCAAATGCGGCGTCTGGCCGATGCCGTCCAGGATTGCGCTGCTGCCAGTCAGGCTGGGCGCGAAACTCTCTTCGACAATGTAAGAGCGTGACGCCAGGACGGTCTCCTGGGCGAAGATTAGCGGGATCTCTTCGGCGTTTTCCACCGTGTAATAATTGCCCGCGCCCGCCTCCGCCATGCGCTCCAGGAAGCCGCCCGGGTTGCGCCCGATGGCGATCGCCGACAAGCTCACATCGTGCTGCGTTTGCAGGGTTTCGCTCAATTCGACCAAGCCGGCCGGGCTGGCGCCGCCGTCCGTCAGCAGAATCAAATGCTTGATCTCGGAGGGCTCCTCGACGATGTCGCGCTCGACCAAGCGCAAACCCGCCAGGATGTCCGTGCCGCCGCCGGAGCGAATCGTGTTTGTCATAGCGATCAGGGCTTGAGCGTCGTTGACCGGCTGAAAGGGCGCCACCCATGCGCCGCCGGTGTCAAATGTGCCGATGGCGACGCGGTCGCTGCGCTGCAGCAGATCCAGCGAAAGCACGATGGCGCGCTTGGCCAGTTCCAGGTTGGGCATGCCGCTGGGGCTCGTCTGGCCCATGCTGCCCGAGCGGTCGATCAAATACGCGATGGTCAGCTGCGGCAGGCGCTTCTGGTCTTTGAGCTGCATTTCCAGCGGCAGGGCGCGTTCCAGCGGAGTCTGATAATAGCCGCCGGGCGCGTAACTTTGGGGACCGCCGATGACCACCAGCCCGCCGCCGATATCGCTCACATATTGCTCCAGGAGGCTCATTTGCGCGCCGCTGAGCTCGGTCGCGGGCACATTCGCCAAGATGACGCATTTGTAATCCGCCAGGCCCGCCATGGTCACCGGCAAGGCGCCCGGTTGCGCCACTTCCACCTCCAGGCCAGCCTGCTCTAAAGCGGGCAGCAGCAGCTCCGTCTCGGCCGCCTCCGCCCGGATGAGCAAGACTCGCGCCGGACCGATGACCTGGCTGAAGGCGCCCAGCTGGTTGTTTTGCGAATAGCTGTCGTATTCGCCCGGCGCCAGGATCTGGGCGGTGAACTCGAGGAAGCCGCTTTTTTCGCTGGTCTGCGCCAGGCTGAAGCGGGTATGGCCCGCCTGCAAGTTCAGCGCCTCTTCGTGGATCAGGCTGCCGCCGGAGAAGATCAGCAGCGTTGCCGGCGTACCGCGCTCGGCGTATAGGCTGACGGAGATATCGAAGCTCTGGTCTTCGGCGACTCGTCCGGGCGCGTCCAAAGCCGTCACGCGCACATCAGGCGTCGCTTCCTTGAAGAAAGGCACATAACTTATCTCGACGCCGCTGGCGGCCGCGCGCTGCGCCCTGGCGACGGCATCGCCCCGGGTGGCTGCCCCGTCGCTCATGAGCACGATCCGGCGCGAGGCGTCGGCGGGGAACATGGACAGGCTGGTTTGGATCGCATTGGCGATATCGGTGCCAGTCGTCCGCGGCAGGGCGGCGAAGCCCTCCAGTTCGGTCGCGTCGCTGAAATCCGTCTCTGGCACGGCGTTTTCGCCAAAGAGCAGGGCCGCCCAGGCGTCGTCGGGCTGTTTCGCCGAAATCGCTTCGCGGATGTATTCCAGCTGCAAGTCTTCGACGCCGGCGCCCATGCTGTCCGAGGCGTCGACCAGAAAGACCACCGCCAGCCGATCCACCGCCCGCACCGTCTGCAGGCCCGCCAAAGCCAGCGCGAGCAAGACAAGGATCAGGCTGCGCAAGAGCAGGCTGCTGATATCCCGCCGACGGCGATACGCGTGTCGGGGGAAACCGATGATCCAGGTGATCGCCAAGAGCGGTATCAGCAAGAGAAGCGCCAGCGGCGCGGTGAGCTGCATCGGAACTCCATGTCAAGCCGAAAGACGCAGCGAAACTCCCGCGGCATCCATGCCAATTGTAACGATTTCGCCACCGTCTTCACAGGGCAGCGCCAGACCGCCGCTGAGCGCGGTGTCTATCAAATTCGGCGCAAATGGTAGACTTTATCGTCCGCGCGTTGTACACTTTTCGCATTGGCATCGTTGTGACGCGGCGGCGTCTTCGCTAGAGGGGGAGCTATGTCCCAGTATGAGGATCAGGAAGTTTACGAGGATCCCTACGCGGAAGACGAGGGCCAAGTCGACGAGGGGCCGGACATCATCAAAGTTTCCGCCCGTTCGCGTTCGACGGCTGTGGCTGGCGCGATCGCCGGGGTCATGCGGCAGCACCGCCTCGCCGAAGTGCAAGCGATCGGCGCCGGCGCAGTCAACCAGGCGGTAAAGGCTCTGGCAATCGCCCGCGGCTACCTCGAGGGCGACGAGATCGATATTGTCACCACGCCTTATTTCACCGAAGTCGAAATCGAGGGTCAAGAGCGCACCGCTCTGCGTTTCCGCGTTGAGCCGCGCCCCTGAGCCAGGTTGCCAAACCGCGGGATCCCGCCAACAGCGATTTAGCGCAAGCCAGCCATCGCGACGCTCGTCCCGCGCCTGCTGTGCGAAGCCGTCCAGCCCCCCGCGCGCCGCGCAATCTGCTATAATGCCCGCGTCATACTTCTCAAGGAAAACGCAGGAGCGCTTCCGTGTCCGATTTGACCGAACTCGCCATCAACAGCATCCGCGCGTTATCGATGGACGCGGTGCAGAAAGCCAACAGCGGCCATCCGGGCTTGCCAATGGGCGCCGCCCCCATGGCATACGAGCTATGGCTGAATCACATGCGCTACAACCCGCGCAACCCCGGCTGGCATGACCGCGACCGTTTCGTGCTCAGCGCCGGTCACGGCTCCATGCTGCTCTACGCCCTGCTGCATCTGACGGGCTACGCCGTCTCGCTGGACGAGATCAAGAATTTCCGTCAGTGGGGCAGCATCACGCCGGGCCACCCCGAACATGGCGAGACGCCAGGCGTGGAGACGACCACCGGTCCCCTCGGGCAAGGCGCCGCCACCGCCGTTGGCATGGCTTTGGCGGAGGCCTATCTGGCGCGCTATTTCAACCGCCCCGGGCACGCGATCGTCGATCACCACACTTTCGTCCTCGTCAGCGATGGCGATTTGATGGAGGGCGTCTGCCTGGAAGCGGCCGCCCTGGCCGGGCACTGGGGCCTGGGCAAACTCGTCTTCCTTTACGATGACAACGAAATCACGCTGGACGGCGCGGCCGACATGACCTTCAGCGAAGATGTCGCGATGCGCTTCCGGGCGATGGGCTGGGCGACGAGCCGGGTCGCCGATGGCAACGACCTGCCCGCCATCCGCGCCGCCATCGACGCCGCCAAAGCCGAGCGCGAGCGACCCAGTCTGATCGCCATTCGCACGGTCATCGGCTACGGCAGCCCGAACAAGCAAGGCACCAGCGGCGCCCACGGCAGCCCGCTTGGCGAGGACGAAGTCGCCCTGGCGAAACAGAACCTGGGCTGGAATGCGAGCGACGCCTTTCATGTGCCCGGCGCGGCGCTGGAGCATTTTCGCGGCGCAATCGAAGCGGGCGCGGCAACCGAGGCTGAATGGCAAAGGCGCTTCGACGCCTGGCAAGCGGCTTACCCGGAGCTGGCGGAAGAATGGACGCGGGCGCAGGCGGGCGAATTTGCCCCGGGCTGGCGCGAGCAGCTTCCCGGTTACGCGGCCGGCGACTCCATCGCGACTCGCAGCGCCGGTGGCGAGGCGCTCAATGTCCTGGCTCGTCACGCGCCGACGATGATTGGCGGCGACGCGGATCTGGCGGGCAGCACCCGCACCCTGATCGCCGGCGCGAACAACACGGGACCGGGCCAGGCAGCCGAGCGCAACCTCCGTTTTGGCGTCCGCGAACACGGCATGGGCGCGATCGTCAACGGGCTGGCGCTGCACGGCGGCATCGTCAAACCTTACAGCGCCACCTTCTTCACATTCAGCGACTACATGCGGCCCGCCATCCGCCTCGGCGCGCTGATGAACTTGCGGGCCGTCTATGTCTTCACGCACGACAGCATCGGCCTGGGCGAGGACGGGCCGACGCACCAGCCAATTGAACAGCTGATGAGCCTGCGCGCCATGCCCAATTTGCATGTCTTCCGGCCGGCCGACGCCAGCGAAACCGCCGGCGCCTGGGCTGCCATCGCCGAGCTCGACGCGCCAGCCGCCATCGTGCTGAGCCGCCAGAACCTGCCCGCGCTGGCTGGCAACGACGCCGGCATCCATGAAGGCGTGGCTCGCGGCGCCTATGTGCTGTCCGAACACGAATCGGGCGAAATGGACGCCATCATCCTTGCCAGCGGCAGCGAAGTCTCCATCGCGCTGGAAGCGGCCGCCATGCTGGAAGAAGCGGATATCCGCGCGCGGGTCGTGTCCATGCCCTGCTGGGAGCTGTTCGAGGCGCAGGACGCGGCTTACCGCGAATCGGTCTTGCCAGCCGCCGTGACCAGGCGCGTCAGCATCGAAGCCGGGGCCACCCTCGGCTGGGCGCGTTACATCGGCGCGGCCGGCATCGCTCTCGGCGTCGACCGCTTTGGCGCCAGCGCGCCCTACGAGCAGATTTACGAGGCTCTCGGCTTGACGCCCGGTCACCTGGCCGAAGCGGTCAATTCACTGCTGGACGAATGAGCGAAACGGGCGCGGGGGCGATGGGCCCCAAGCTGATCGTCATCCTGCCGACTTACAACGAGCGGGAAAACTTGGGCCGCATCCTGCCGACCCTCTTCGACCTGGAACTGCCCAACTTGCATGTGCTGGTCGTGGACGACAACTCGCCCGACGGCACCGGCGAGCTGGCGGAGGCGCTGGCGCGGCAGCCTCGTTACGCCGGCAAACTGCATATCCTGCATCGCGAGCGGAAAGAAGGGCTTGGACCCGCCTACATCCAGGGTTTCAAGCGCGCCCTCTCGCTGGGCGCCGAGCTGGTGATGCAAATGGACGCGGATCTTTCGCACCAGCCAAAATACATCCCGGGCATGCTGGCGCTGGCGCGGGAACACGACATGGTCATCGGCTCGCGCTATGTCCGGCGCGGCAGCGTCGACGCGGGCTGGGGTCCGCTGCGCAAGCTGCTCAGCTTCTGGGCGAACCGCGTCTACGCGCCCCTGATCCTGGGCTTGCCCGTGAAGGACGCGACCGGCGGTTTCCGCGTGCTGCGGCGCGAATGCCTGCTGGGCATGGACCTGGACGCGGTCAAAGCCAACGGCTATGTTTTTTTGGTCGAGCTGGCTTACATCGCTCACCGTCTCGGTTACCGCATCGGCGAGACGCCCATCCACTTCGCCGACCGACAGCACGGCCAGTCAAAAATGTCGCCCGCCATCGCCATTGAAGCGGCGCTGCAAGTATGGCAGATCAAGTGGCGGCATCGCGCCTTGAAACCGGCCGACCGCCGCAGCGGCGCCCCCCAGGCCAGCGAGCGCTGAAGGCAGTCCGCGCTAGAGGCTGTCCACCGCCCAGAGCAAACCTCGCCGCGTCAGCTCGCGCGCTTCGGGCACATCAAAATCGCCGACGACATGCCCCAGCGAGTTGTAAAAGACTTTCCCCTTGCCATAGCGCCGCGTCCAGACCACCGGCATCACGGTGCCATCGATCCAAAAGGCGTGCTCGCCGCTGAAGGTGGTGGTGGCGAGGACCTCGTTGCCGGGGTCGGTGTGCATGTAATACTGCTCGGAGCGCATGTCAAAGTCGTCGATTCCGGCCGTGATCGGATGATCCTGATCGCCGATGTTGACGCGGTAATCGATGATGTTGCCCGGGTGCGCCACCCATTGCCCGCCGACCATGAACTGGTATTCGGTGTTGAGGCGGAAGGCGTCGCCCATGCCGCCGTGCCAGCCGCCGACATTCACGCCGCGCTCCCGCACCGCGTCCAGCAGGCCCGCTTCCTGCTCGCGGGTGATGCTGCTCATCGTGTTGATTGGCACCACCATGTCCACCGCGCCCATCAAGTCCGCGTCGAGGAAGCTGTCCAGGCTTTCGGACATGGTCACATCCATGCCCGCCTCGCGCAGCAGCCCGGCGAACAGATGCGAAGTCTCGCTCGGGTCGTGCCCTTCCCAGCCGCCATACACCACCAGTACTTTCTTGCTCATGCGCCATCCACCTTTGCTTGTTTGAGTCGCGCCAATACTATACCGCAAACCCTCTCGGGCCGCAGGCTGGCTTGTCAAGTCGCCCGCTGGAAGCGATCGGTTCGCCGCTTACTGGAAGTCCATGTCGATGCGGAAGATCGTATTGCCCGACGCGACATAGACCATGCCTTGCTCCGGGTTCGCCGCCACCGCCGAGACCAGCTCCAGCTTCTCCTGGTCGAAGGCTTGGTAGCTGTCGATGAAGGTGCCGGCCACGGTCGTCTCGAAGATCGTGCGGGCGCGCCGGCTGACGAAGAAGAAGCCGGGCGCCAGGGGGCTGTCGTTGAGCAAGAAGCCCTCGGTCCAGACGAGATGCGGCTCGCTGCCTTCGTTGAAGCCGCTGAAGACAAAGGGCGATTCGTTGCCGCCGATGTAGCTCTTCATTATGCCGTCGTCATAGAGCAAGTAGACCGTGCCCGCCCGGCTGATGGTGAAATCGACCGCTTTGCGCAGGTTGGGCCGCGCGGCGCCGGCAAAGTACTCGCGGGGCGCGCTGACATAACTGCTGCCGGAGGGGTCGTAGCGCCAGATCTGCCCGCCGTGGCTATCCAGGATATAGAGCTTCCGCGCCCAGATCGTGAGGGCGATCGGCTCTTCCCAGTTGTTGGCGTTCAAGACGCGCTGCACATCGCAGTTGAGGATGAATTGCGGCGCGCAGCGGATGAGCGTGCCATTGCGGTCCAGCATCGCCAGATCGCCCGAATGATCGTCAAAGGCGATGTCGACGATCTGCCCGACGGTGTAGCCTTCGTGGGTGGCGCCCAGGCGCATCCGCGAGATCGGCTCCTGGCGCAGCGGCCTCTTGCCATCGTCCGAGAGCTTGATGCTGTAGACCAGGTCGTTCTTGTCGTCCAGGGCGTAAAGGTCCGTGCCTTGCAGCCGCAGCCGGGTGATGACGGCGTCTTCAAAGTTCGTCAGGGGGGCGGTCTCGCGCCGTTTCACATTGTTGAGCGCGTCCAGCAGAGTCTGTGCTTCGACGCGCATCGCTTCCACGGCCGGGTCGCCAGGGCGCATCACGTCGCAGGCTTCGGTCACTTGCAAGGTGGCGTTCCAGGCGGAAGTGACGCTGCGACGATTGCTGGAATCGATGGATCGCGCCAGGCTGGCCGTCTCTTGCAGCTTGCCCAGGCACTGCTCAAACTCGGTTTCGCCCAGGTTGGAGACCCAGGACAGCACGACGACGCTCACGATGAGCAGGGGGATGAGCAAGACCGAGACAATCAACGCGCCCGACGATACGCGCCGCCCGGGCTGGACTTCCGGCAGCGGGAAGAGTCGCTGAAACAAATTGGCGGCGAAGAGCAGAACGGCGGCGATGCGGCCAGCAAGCCAGGCCGCGCCCCAACTGAAAAAGGAGCCGAGGTCGCCGCGCCGGGGCCGCTGCCAGGCATCGCCCTGGGCTTCCAGCTGCTGCCGCGCTTCGCCCAGCTTCGCATTCACCTCGCTTGAGGATTCGCCGGGGGCAGCAAGCACCGCGCCGTCGTGTTCCGGCGGAGTCAGCTCCACCAGCATCAGCTGGCTCTGGATTTTGATCGTCCGCCGCAGACCGCGCAGCGCTTTTTCGATGTCATGTTCCAGCAAGACGCTGGTCAGGCGCTCGCCCGGGATATCCGCCAGGTTGCCATCGGAGAGCACCAGCCGGCTGCCGGCGTTGACGCCGTAGCGCACCATTGAAATCTCCGGCTCTGGCAGCAAGCCCAGCGGCACGCTGAAGAGGGGCGCTTCGTCGTTGAGGTCTTCGGGGAAGGTCAAAGTGAGGCCCGCAGTCTGCAAGACCGAGACGACGGGACCGACGCGGGCGACATAGATGTCGTCTTCACGCAACACGGCGGCGATCATGCTGGACTCGAAGATTTGCCCGCCGGTCTTGTCGCGTTCCAGGTTGTGCTCGTACAGGTTGCGGTTGATCTGCTGGAACATCGCGCGCAGGGCAATCGTGACGCTGCCGCTCGCGCCGAAGTAACGCTCGGCCGCCAGCTGCGCCAGCTGCTCGTAGAAGGTCGTCGGCGCGATCGCCCCCGATGGCGTGATGAGCAGGAACAAGGTGTCGCCTTCTCTGCCCGGCGCGGACCCGGCCGGCGCGACCTGCGCCAAGGCGCCCGGCGGGTTCACATTGATGGCGCGCCCGCCAACGATGTACAAATGTCCGACCAGCGCTTCCAACTCAAAAGCCATAAAGCCCCAGATCGCTCCTGTCAACAGCAATTCCGATTGTACTTGAATGGCGATTGCGCGCTAGCGAAGAGCGCCCAGACCTCGGCGAGGTCCTCCGGCGCCTGTAGAAGTCCCGCATCCAGTTTACAAATCGCGGCGACTTGTCATAGAATGAAGCGAATGGCATGGTGAAAGGACAGCCCTATGGCGACGACGAGAGCATTGGATCGCATGACCCGCGCTGGCGAAGGCGGCGCCCGCTCTGGCGCGCCGGCCGACAACATCCGCCTCGACTGGCTCATGGCGCTCACTTGCTGCGCCATCGTATTCGGCTTGTACATTGACGGCTGGGCGCACAACCATGGCTTCGTCGACGACAGCTTTTTCACGCCCTGGCACGCCCTGCTTTATGGCGCGGTGGCTGTCGCCGGCTTGATCCTCATCGTCAGTCACTTCCGCAATGTCGGCGCTGGCCATAGTTGGCGGCAAGCCCTGCCGCGGGGCTACACGCTCTCGCTGGTCGGCTTTTTCGCCTTTGGGGCGGGCGGCGTCTTTGACTTGATCTGGCACGAGACTTTCGGTTTTGAAGTCGGCCTCGAAGCGCTGATCAGCCCGGCGCACTTGTACCTGGCTTTCACGGGCCTGCTCATCATGACGGGTCCCATCCGCGCGCTTTGGGGCAGGGAGAGCGACGGCAGCTGGACCAGCCTCGCCCCGGCGATTCTGTGTTTCACCTGCATTACTTCGGTCTTCACCTTCTTCAACGCCTACGCGCCCATCGGCGGCGACATGATCGACCTGACGGGCCGCAAGCCGGTTGATTCCAATCTGCTGAGCGTCGGCGGGATCGCCGCCTTGGTCATCCAGACCAATCTCTTGCTGGGCGCGTTGCTCTTCATGACACGCCGCTGGCAGCTGCCATTTGGGGCGATCACCCTCGTCTTCACCCTCAATTCGCTGCTGATGACCTGGTATCGCGTCGGCGAATCGGGCGAGTTCATCCTGGCGGTCAACGCCTTCATCATCGGCCTTGCCAGCGACCTGTATTATCACCGTTACGGCTTCAGCAATGTCGCTCGCCTGCGCCTGTTCGCCTGCCTCATGCCCTTCGCCTACAGCGTCGGCGTCATGCTGACAGTGCAGATTCTGGGCGAGACGGTCTGGGCGACCGGACCGCTGTGGTGGGAGATTCACATGTGGCTGGGCGCGCCGGCGCTGGCTGGCGCCTTTGGCTACGGCTTGAGCATGCTGCTGCGTCCGCCCGCATATCCGGCTATGGACGCTGCCTGAAGGCGCGGCCCCCTCGCATGATTCGCGCGCGCGTCTTGGCGGCCTGCGCCCTTGGTTTGGCGCTGCTGCTTTGCGTCGCCTGCCGCCAGGCCAGCCCGCCAGCGGAATCCGATCTGGTCCTTGATTTGCAAGCGGCCGACACGATCGTCGGGCAGACCAGCCTGACGATCACGGTCGTCGATGCTGAGGGCGCGCCAATCAAAGACGCCAGGGGCTCGCTCAGCCTCCGCGGCGACATGAGCCACGCCGGCATGGTCCCGCTGCAAGCCGAGGCCGACGCGCCGGTCGACGGCATATACCGCCTGCCATTCGAGTGGACGATGGCTGGCGACTGGATCGTCGAAGCGACGCTGAAGCGGCCCGATGGATCGGCTGTCGCGGGGACATTCGAGTTCACGATATCCGCCGCTGAGCATTCGACAGCGAGCATGGAGCATGAGCCGAGTCGGGGCGAATCCAGCGCCGTCTATCTGCGCGTCCAGAATCGCGGCGGCAGCGATCTCGTCTTCGTCTCCGCAAGCAGCGCATCGGCCGAGCGCGTCGCCTTTCATCGCACAATCGTCGAAGACGGCGTCGCTCGCATGGAAGTGCTCGACGAGCTGGTCGTCGCGGCTGGCCAGAGCCTGGAATTGCAGCCCGGCGGCAGCCACCTCATGCTCAGCGGTCTCAAGCGGGATTTGCTGATCGGGGAGCGCTTCGAGCTGACCCTGGTGGACGACACGGGCGAGCGCTACGCAATGTACTTCGCGGTGGCGGACTCGCAAATGGGCGGGCTGGACGACGAAATTGTGATTGGCGAGCTGGAATTCCGCGATCGCTGGGCGCGCCCCGCCAAGGCCCCGGACGACTGATCCCGATGGCGACGCGTTATTGGGCGGTCTGTGGCGCGCCCGTCATCCAGCGGACCGCGCTCTGCCCGCGCAGCGACGCCGGCAGCAAATTCAGCAGCGCCAGGCTCTCGGCGGCGTCCAGCGGCCGCAGCAGCAGCAGCGTCAGCGCATAGGCCGCGGCGCTCGCGACCAGCCCCGGCAGCGACGAGCCCAGCAGCAGCAGGCACAGCAGCATCGCCGCCAGCGCGAGCACTGGCCGCCACAGCAGCGCCGCCAGGCTGATGCCCGCCAGCTGCCCGCGAAGGAGCAAAATGAAAGGCAGGAAGAGCGCCAGTTCCGACGCGATCGTGGCGATGGCGGCCGCCTGGAAGCCGTATGTCGGGATGAAGAGCAAATTCGCGACGACATTGAAGGCGACGGCAGCGGCAAATGCCCGCGTGATCATCCGCTGCAAACCGAGGCTGACGAGCGCGTATTGCGTCAGGCTGTTCATCCAGCCAATGGGGATGCTCCAGATCATCAGCTGCAGCGCGACCGCGCCCTGCGGGATGTATCGCGCGCCGCCGAGGAGCAGGGTCAGCGGCTCCGCCAATGCGGTGAAGACCACCGCCAGCGGCAGCGCCACCGCGAAGAGCAGCTTGAGGCTGAAGCGAAATGTGCGGCTGAAGGCGGCTTTGTCCGCCTCGGCCTGCCGCGACATGACGGGGAAGAGGGCCTGCGTGAAGAAGGCGGGCACGATGTTCAGCGCCAACAGCCACTTGTAAGCCGTGCCATACTGCGCCACCGTCTCCGCCCCTTTGAGAGCTTGCAAAATCACGATATCGACCTGGAAGAAGACCGTCGCCAGGAAATGGTTGAGCATCAGCGGGTAGCTCTCGCGAGCCATCTCGCGGATGAGCGCCAGATCCGGCAGGCGCCGCCCCAACTGCCCGATAAGCCGCCGCCCCGCCCAGAGCAGCACCGCCAGAGTCAGCAGATTGTTGAATATGCTTATCGCCGCCAGGCCGACGATGCCATGCCCCAGCAAGAGGGCGATCACGCCGAAGACGGCTTTGTTCATGGTCGTGATCGTGGCGATCGCGGCCGGTTTCTCCGCTTGTTCATTGGCGTAAAAGAGCGATGTCATGCCCTTGGACAAGCTGGCGGGGAACAAGCCGATATAGAGCAAGCCGATCGCCAGCAAGCCCTCGCCGCCGATGGCTTCTACGCCGGCGCCCTGCCAGAGCAGCATCACGCCCGCCAGCAGCGGCGCCCCCGCCAGGCTGAGGACGAGGCGAAAAAAGGAGCTGTTGTACAAGTAATGCCCGGCGCGCTTTGGCTTTTGCGACGCTTCGCGGATGAGAAAAAGATCCAGCCCGAAGTTGGTGAATATATCAAAGGCGACGAAGAGCACGACGGCGAAATTGTAAATCCCGACTTCCAGCGGCAGCAGCAGGCGGTACATCACGATGGCGAAGGCGAAATCGATGCCGCGGTTGAATAGATTGAGCAGGATGGGCGCGGCGCTGTTGCGCGCCACCCGCGCCAGACCGGAAGAATCGGCGCGGTTCAAGCCGATGTAAGCGCGCCAGAACCAGGCGCCCAGCAGAAACACGATGAGAGCGGCGCTGATGGACGAGACGAACATGCCCAGCTGCACGCTGGCCGGGCTGTACACCAGGCGAACCGTCCAATCGCCCGGCGGCAGCTCCAGGCCCTGCAGCTTGGCCAGGACCAGCCGCGCCGCCGCGCCAAACTCCGCGCCTTCGCCGGCGCCCCGGGGCCGAATGAAAGCGCGCCAGCCCGGCATCCAGCTCTCGCTGACGACCAGCCAGGAGTCGCTCTCCGCGCGGATGTCGATGAATTTTTCGCGGCCTGTGTCCCGGGTTATCGTTGCCGGCTCGTAACGCGGGATATGCAAGCCGCCGCCAAGCACATCCAGCTCGCCATAGTGAAAACCGCCGCCCTGCTCCGCCAGCCAGCGCGGGTCCCAGTCGGCTTTGTCCACCAAGAACGCGCGCGGCATGACCGTCTCGTTCTCCCAGATGGCGACTTCTTGCCGATACACATCGCGCCAGCCTGGGAAAATGATCTCGTAATCGGGCGCGGTCAGCACATAGCGCACATTCAACAGATTGAGCAGGTCGGAGTTGAGCGCCAGGTCGTAGCCGGCGTAATTCAAGGCCGGGTCGGTATACAGCGGCGCGATCTGGTTGTGATCGAGCAGGTATTGCGGCTGCAGCGCGCGCATGGCGGCCACCGTGCTGGCCGGGATGATGCTGTCGTAGCCGCGAATGTCGTCTATTCCATAGCGCATGCCCATGTTCGGCGGCAGTATCGACGGGTCGCCCGGACGCTGCAAACTGGTCACGCGGAAGTGCCCGGGCTGGCCGCGCAAGAACTGGATCGAGGGCGGCGTGAAATCCAGGAGCAGGGGATCGCTGGCCGGGTTGAAGCCGTGGGTCGCCAGCAGAAGGTCGCCCGCCGTCACGATCAGCGCCAGGCAGAGCCAAAACCGCGACCGTTTCCAGGCGGACCAGAGGAAGATGGCGCTGCCCAAGAGCAAAACGACCGCGAGCGCGCGCAGCTGTGGCAGCAAATGGCTGAAGAACATGCGCCCGCCGCTATAGGCTTGGTCTGCGCCCGCCAGCTCCGCTACGGCTCGATCGAAGAGCGGCTCGACGGCTTCAAAGTTGGCCTGCGCCGCCGCCGCGCCCGCCGCTATCGCCAGCCCGGCCGCCAGCAGCAAGACGCAAAACAAGACCTTGAGACCGCCGCCAGCCCGCCGCTGGAGCAGATGCAAGCCGATGCCCGCCAGAGCCGCCAGCGCGAAGCTCAAAGCGAAGACCCAGCGAAAGGGCGAATGCAGCTGGTTCATGCCCGGCAGCTGGAAGATGAGCGCGTAACTGGGCGCGCCAAACATGAATGACAGCGCGACCAGCGCAATAAAGCCAAGAATGAGCAAATGGCCGCCCCAGCCCGCCCGCCGCCAGCCAGAGACCAGGGCGTAGAGCGCCAGGACCAAGGGCAGCGCGCCGACATAAAGCGCGCCCTCGACATAATTTTTCAGGCCCCAGTCGATGTAATCTCGGTCCAGGCCGGCGCCACGCAAATCCGTGACAAGCTCGCCGCTGAAAGCGTCGGTGTAGCTGTGCTGGGCGGGGCTGCCGAAGAAATTGGGCAAGACGAATTGCAGCAGATCGCGCGGGGGATGGGCGTAACCCAGCACCGTCTCCAGGCTGGAGCGTTCCGCCCGCCAGTTGCGCCCGGCAAATTCGTAGAGCGGGATGAGCTGCAGCGCCGCCGTGCCAATGCCCAGCAGGAAAAGCGCCGCCAGCCAAAGCATCGTTCTCGCCGCCCAAAGCGCCGGCGGACGGCCCCCCTCCCGCCAGCGCCGAAGAAACGCTTGAATCAGGCGGCACAAGGCGTAAAACGCGGCGATCATGAGCGTGTAGAGCGTCAGCTCGATGTGGCCCGCCAGCACATTGCAGGCGATCGCCAAAGCGCCGATGACCACCCAGATCAAGGGCGTGGCGCGGAAGAACCACAGCTTGCGCCCGCGCAGGATGTTTTCGATCATCCACAAGATCAAGGGCAGCCAGGCAGCGGCGGCGACCATCATCGGGAAGACGGCGTTGGCGATCATGAAGCCGGAAAGCTGAAACGCCAAGCCAGCCAGCCCGGCGCCGGCCGGGTCGACTCCAAGGGCCCGCATGTAGCCCGCCATGAACAAGCCCGCCAGCCACAAGTTCAGCACGATGAACCAGCCGAATGCCGCGCTCAAGGGCAGCAGGTAATAGACGACGCTCAGCGGATAGAGCGCCGAGTGCTGGCCGGCGGCGAAGAAGGGAAGGCCCGCGAGTATATGCGGATTCCACAGCGGGATCTCGCCCTGGGCGATCTGCTCGCGGATGAAGCGCTTCCAGCCCAGATTCTGCAAAACCATGTCGGAGAGCAAAGCGTTGTGCGGGAATGGCGGCGCGCCAGCCACATCGCGGTAGGCGGAATAGGGCAGGTGCTGGTACAGATTTTCGGCGGGCAGGAGCGTACGCTCGCCGACAGTCTGCTGATGGAACATCGCCAGCGGCGCGCACAGCAGCGTCAAGATCAGCGCCAAGTCTGGCAGGGCGCGGCGAATTCGCCTGGGCATCGGCGCAGAGCCCTTCTCGCGTACGGGCGGCAAAGAAAGCGAAGCTACGCCCTTTATACACAGAAGCCGGGCTTCTGCCTAGTCGGGTCGCGCCGGCGAGTTTATCCCAAGTCGCGCCGGGTTTATCCCAAGAATATTGCGATATCTCCTTGCGCGCCTATGCCATCGGTCTACAATGATTGGCAGTCCATCGTCAGCCTGGCGTCTTGGGCGCGCGCCTTGGCGGGCAGCCGAAGGGAGCCAAAAGGCACACACCAAGGCGGCCCATGCGCTTAAAGCAGATACCTCTAAGGCAAGACTTCATGGCGGACAGCCTCTTCGACAACCGCTACCGCTACAATTTCATTTATCCGCGGGGCAGATCCGGCGAGACGCTGCGCGCGGTCGACACGATGGCCGACGAGCGCCCGGTCGTCATTAAGCGGCCCAACCCCAACGACGCGCCGCCCATCCGCGCTGGGCAAGAAGTCAGCATTATCAACGAGCGCGAGGCGCTGCGGCGGCTGGCGGGCCACCCCGTGCTCACCGAGCTGCTCGGCAGCGGCCAATTCTTCGTCGGCGGCATCCCCCAGCAGTACATCGTGATGGAGCGCGCCGAAGGCATAATCATCGCCGACGAGGTCGCCAGCCTGGCCAGCGCCCAGCAGCGCCTGCCCGCCCTAGAAATGCTGGAAATTCTCGACCGTCTGATCGACCTGCTGCAAGCCGCCCACGACCAGGACATCGTCTACAACGACGTCGACGCCAAGCACCTGTTTTGGCATCGTGAAAAGTACGCGCTCAAGGTCATCGATTGGGGCAACGCCGTCTTTCTGGAAGGCGACGAAGCGACCAGCCAGGGCGTCAGCCGCCAGAGCGACATCTACCAGATGGGCGAGCTGCTCTACTTCATCTTGTCCGGCGGCTACCGCGTGGAGGCGCCGCGCGACGCCAGCGACGATTTCCAGGTCGACTTTCACGCCGACAGCGACGCCGTCGACCCGCTGCTGCAAGCCATCGTCACCCGGGCCGTGCACCCCAACCTGCGCTACCGTTACGCCTCGCTTGGCGAGCTCCAGGCGGACTTGAAGCGCTATCGCCGCCCGCTGGAGCAAGAGCGCGACGCCATCGTCGCCCGCGCCAACGAAAAACTGCGCGCGCCGGACTTGACGCGCAACGATCTGCTCTCCCTCCAAGCCAGTTTGCAGCTGGCCATGCGGCATAACCCCGCCTACCCAAAAGCGCGCCAAGCCGCTTCCGAAATTGAAGACCGCCTGCGCGATCTGGAAGTCGCCGCCCACCTCGACGCCGTGAAAATCTACATGGAAGGCAGCAATTGGCGGAGCGCCGCCGAGCTGCTCGCGCAGCTGCGTGGCCGGGCCGGCAGCAAAACCGGCGCCCTCGTCAAGCTGCTGCTGGACTGGTGTCTGCTGCTCGCCGATTGCCCGCGCGACTCCTTGCCGTCCCTGGACAAAGCGATAGCCCGGCTCTTTGAGTACAAAGCCGACAACGCCGCCAACAGCTTGCTGCTGGGCAGAGCGGCGAACGAAGAGGCTCGCGAGCTGCAGTGGCGTCTGGCGGAGCGAGTCTCGTCGCGCTTCCCCGATGTGCTGCTGCTCCGCCCCAACATCCACCGGCTGGAAAGCGCCATCAGACAGCTGGGCGCGGAAGGCATCCCGGTCGACGAGGCGCTGAAGATCCTGGCCCGCGTCAACCAGGAGCTCGATCAAGCGGCGATTTTGGCCGAGCCCGGCGCCGGGCAGCTGCGCGACATGTATCGCGACGCCGTCGAGAATCTGACTGCCCTCAACGCCAACTTGCAGACCCTGAGCCTGCAGCACGAATTTTCGGAGAGACGGCTGCCGCTCAACGGCTTGACGCGGGCGATCAACGCGGCCATGGCTCTGGCGGACAATATGCATGTCATCGGCGTCAGCGCCGCCAACAACCCGCGCGACGCCCTGGCCGCCCTGGACGCCAGCCGCGCCATCGACCCCGCCAACCCCGTCTGGGACCGGGTCGAAGACCTGCTCAGCCTGCTCTACGAAGTCTTGCAAAACAGTCAGACTTATGTGCCCGCGGCCGACGGCGCCGACCTGGAAGACTGGCTCGTCGCCCGGCAAGAGGAGCTGCTGCCCTTCGCCGACCGGCTCGCCGACGACATGCTGCGCGCCATGCTGGAAGGCATCGCCACCGCCAAATCGGCCTGGGAACGCTACCGCGAGGTCATCGTCGCCGGCGACCGCGCCGAAGCCTGCGCCCTCCTGAAAAAAGCCTCGACCGCGGTCAAGCCCGTCAGCCCGACGCTCTCCAGCTGGTTCAATCAGCTGCGTTCAGTGGTGGAGAAGGCGAGTTATGTGGAGCGCCACGCCTTGCCCGGGCATCTGGGGCGAGCCCTGGCGGATGGCTGGTCGGCCTTTGACGGCGGGCAGCTGGCCGACGCCCAGCGCCTGGGCCAGCAAGCGCTGGAGATCGCCCGCAGCGAGGCCGAGCAATTCATCTGCCAGCGTTTGTGGCGGCTGGCCCGCGCGATGCGAGACTGGGTGGAGCGCAACGGGGTCGAGAGCGACGCCCGCACCCAAGCCGCGCTCATCGATGTGGAAGACCTCCTCACCGATGGCGAGAACCGCGTCATCAACGGTTTCGCCGCCCAAATGCCCAGCACCGAGACTTACCTCAAAGCCATGGGGCAAGGCTTGGTGCGCAGCTTCGGCGACAGCAACACGGCCTCGCTGCGCATTCTCTTCTGCCAGTATGTGCTTTCCGGCGTCCTGGACGCGCACGACGGCGCCCTGGATGACGCCCGCTTCTGGCAAGAGGCTTGCCTGCGCGCCCTGCCCAAGCATGCCGAAAGCCATCCGGGCCTGCGCACACTGGACGAGTTCATCAGCCGGCGCGAAAGCCTGCTGGCGGCGCAGACGATCTTCGCCGAAGTCACAGGACCCCGGGTAACGGACAGCCTCGGCGAGCTCGCGCGCCAACTGGAGACGAACCCGCAAGCGCGGCTGCTGGCGCCGGGCGTCGCCTGCTTGCGCAGCCTGGAAGCGGCGCTGCAAGACTGGTCGGATGCCGAGTTTCGGGCTGCCGGCGGAAAAATCGAAACGGCGCTGCGCAGCCTCACCGAAGCCGAATCCAACGCCAGTATCGATTTGAGCCCCTGCCGCGGCTGGCTGATGGCGCTGCAAGAGGCGCTGGCGGAATTGAGCGTGAAGCGGCGCAGCCTGCTGCAAGACGTCGACCGGCAGCCAGACGAGCCCCTGCCGAGCGTCCGCGACGCCATCCACCGCCAAGCTGACCTGAGCGAGGACCTGCTCGGCTATCATCATGCCCAGACCCTGCTCGGCTGGCGCGATACTTACGAGGCATTCCTCGGCATCTTCGCGGGAGAGAGCCGCCGCAAGCAGAAACTGGCGGCGATGGACGAGCTCTTCCGCGACATGTTCATCGACCGCCACCCGGCTTATCCGCTCTTCCGGCACTGGCATCGGCTGGTGGAAGCGCTGCCGGAAGAGCCGCCGGAAGTGGAAGCGCTGCTCCCCGATGGCGAGGACGCGCCAGGCTCGCTCCCCGCGCGGCACACTGCCGAGCCCGCGCCCGAGCCCGACGCGGTCCCAGAAGAAGCAAGCCCGCGACGCCTCAACAAGTGGGCATACAACGCCGCCGTCCTGATCGCGGTGGTGATGGTGCTGGGCGGTCTGTACTCTCTGGCGCGCGGCGGCCAGCTCGATAATCTGCTCGCCGCCATCCTGCCAGATTCGACGCCCACCCAAGACGCTCCTGAACCAGATGCCACCAGCCCTCCGCCAGCGACCGCCGCCAGCGAAGAAAGCGACGCCGCGGCAGCCGCGCTCCCCCCCATCGAGAGCCGAGCGGAAGCCGCGCCCGCAATCGACGAAGCGACAGCCGAACCCGCCCCGACCGAGCCGCCGCCCAGCGAGATCCCGAGCGAAGTTCCGACCCTCGCCAGCACCGAGCCGCCGACGCCGCTGCCGACAGCCAGCCTGCCGCCGGAGGGCTTAAGCGGGCGCCAGGATCTGCTCGCGCTCTATCGCGACGCCGCGGACGCGCCTTTCTGGGACGCAGCCTTGTTCAGCGAGAATGGCGACGCCTGGAAGTTGGGCCGGGACAGCGAGAGCGCCGGCGACGCGATTTTCCATTTGGCGGCCGGCGACCTGCTCGAGCAAAGCTATGGGAATGCCGCGCCCAGCCGTCTGCGGCGAGTCGAAGCGGAGCTGTCGCTGCGCAGCGCGAACCCCGCCCTCGTCGGCGACGGCGACATTTATTTCGGCATCCTCTTGCAAAGCGCCGACGGGGAACGGCGGGCCGGCATCCAGGTGCAGCAGGTGGCAGCCAATGTCATCAACCTGGCGCTATACAGCGGCGACGAAGCCAATTTCATCAGCCAGCGCGCTGCCAGCAACATGATCGCCCGCCTGCGCCTGGAGCGCGATCGCGAGACGGGGAGCGTCAGCGCCTATTTCAACGATTCGCGCATCGGCGATCCGATTGCGCTGGTCGCGGCGGACGAAGCGGTGGCGCCGGTCCTCTTCGTGAAAGACGGCGGCGTCGTCATCGGCGTGTCGGCCTGGCAGATCACGCTGGACTGAGCCGGCGACGCGCCTTCCAGCAAAGTGCAGGGACGACATCACAAGTCGCCCGCCAGATCGCAACGCGTTGTTGCGGTGAAGCGGACGCGTTACATAATCGCCCCTGCGGCCTGACTGTTGATATGGGCTGTGGCTTAGTCAACCGCTTCCAGCGCCGTTTCGGCCTCGGGCATGGCCGCGCCATTCGCTCCGTTGCTGGCAGCCAGCGCCGCGCCGTTGCCCATCGCGCCGACGAAACCCTGGACAATGCTGGTCAATTCCATAGGCAGCACGAATTTGGTCGACGGGCTGCTGCCGACCTTCTCCAGCATCTCCATGTACTGCAATGCCATGGTCTTGCTGTCGACATCGCGGGCTTGCTCATGGATCGCCTTGAGCGCCTTGGCGTAGCCTTCCGCGCGCAGCAACTGCGCCTGCCGCTCGCCTTGAGCTTCGAGGATCTGCCCCTGCTTGCGGCCTTCGGCTTCGAGGATAGCGGACTGCTTGCTGCCTTCGGCGCGGGCAATCGCCGCTTGCCGTTCGCCTTCGGCCAGAGTCACTTCAGCTCGGCGGTCGCGCTCGGCGCTCATCTGCCGGTTCATCGCCTCCAGGATCGCCCGCGGCGGCTCTATCTCGCGGATTTCGACGGTGGTGATCTTCATGCCCCAGCGCTCGGTCGTCTCGTCCAGCTTGACGCGCAGCACATCGTTAATCTGGTCGCGCCGCGAAAGCACATCGTCCAGCACAATATCGCCAATGACGGCCCGCAATGTCGTGGTTGCGATCTTGCCGGTCGCCTCCACCACATCTTCGACCTTGGTGATGGCCAGCTCCGGGTCGGTGATGCGGTAATAGACCAGGAAGTCGATGCCGATGGAGGCGTTGTCTTTGGTAATGGCCGTCTGCGACGGGATGTCGATGATGGTCTCGCGCATATCGACTTTCAGCGCTTTTTCCACGAAGGGCACGACGTAAGTCAAGCCGGGCCCGCGCACGCCACTGAAGCGCCCCATGAAAAAGATGACCAGCCTGTCGTACTCCTTGACGGCGCGGATAGTCGTGCGCAAGAGCCACACGATCGCCAAGACGACCAAGACGACCAAGATGCCCTGCCCGCCCGCGTTGATAGCGGTAATCAGTTCCTCACCCATTGCAATCTCCTTGTCCACTCAATTCCGACTTCTATGCGATCCCAGGAAAGGTTATTCACTGGCGGATTCCGCTTCCTGGCGTTTAGCTTTTTCGACATGCAGCTCCAAGCCCTCTTGCCGGGTCACGATGACTTCGACGCCGCTTTCCAGCCGGTGCTTGCTGCGCGCCGTCCACAGCTCGCCGCCGACATGCACCGTGCCGCGCTCCTCAATTGGCGCGATGACGCGGCCGCGCTCGCCCACGAGGAATTCATCCTTCTGCGTTGAAGACAAGGTGCGCCCCTGCCGCAAGATGGCGCGCAGGATCGTCCGGTGATACGCGAGAGCGAGCAGGACGCCCAGGCCGATCCAAAACAGCGAGACGCCGGCTTCGGCGAAAAGCATGAAACTGGCGACCGCCTGGAGGACCAAGCCAAGAATGGCGAATCGCTCCCACTCCGCCTTGAAGAGCGGCAGCAGAAAAAAGAGCGACGCGCCCAGTACCAGCGCCACCACCGCGAACCAGTTGGTGGCCAGCTGCGTCATCAGCGCCAGCGCCGCCAAGATGAGGGCGACGCCGCCCAGCTCCGCCAAGCCCGTGCCCGGAATGTAGGCGCCGGTCGCGCCCATCCACAAGCCAAGCATCAGCAGCAGATAGATGACATCGGGATTCAAGAAAAAGTCCATACGCAAATGCCTCAACTCAAATGACGATGAGCGCGACCGCGACCAGCAGGACGAGCAAGACCAGCGCCCAGAAGCCGAGGCTGACAAGCAGAGCAAATATCGCGCCCAGCGCCGTCAGGATCGCGCCGCGGAATACAAATGCCAGAATCAACAATGCCAAACAGCCCATCTCCGCCCCCTCTCGCCGCTTCAACTATCAGTATAGGGCAAGATTTTGGCGATTAAGCCCCAATTTCTGGGGGTCTCGGCTGGCTTGGCGGCAGCAGACGGTAGACATGATAACTCTGGCTCGCATAGTCCAGGTTAAGCGCGAAGCCCGCCGCCGCCAGCGTCGCCAGCCAGGCCTCGTGCGGCTGTGCGACCGGCGCCACGAAGAAGCGCGGACCGAGCTCGTCCAGCGCCAGCGCGCCCGCGGCCAGCTGCGCCGCCGTCGGATAATGGACGCGTCGCTTGTCGTGCCATGGTCCCAGATAATACCCCAACTCCCAGCCGAGCCAGGGATCGTAAATCACGGTCGCCACCGGTTTCGCCCCGAGATGCCGCGCCAGCAAGTCGATGCCCGTTTGTTCGCGGCGGTCGCCCGCCAGCTTCAAGTCCGCGTTGAGGCTCCAGGCCAGGCCCAGCAGCAGCGCGACGAGGGCGATGAAGAACGCGCTCCTGGATTGCGCCAGCGCCCCCGCTGCCAGAAGCGCCAAGGGAAGCAGCAGCGGAAGCAGATAACGCGGGTACAAGTTGAAGGCGAAGAGCGCGTGCGCGGCCAGGTAAGCGCCGATGAAGCAGCCCAGGGCGAGCTCCCAGCGGCGAATTCGACGGGAGCGCCTCACAACGCGGCGCGCGATCGCCGTCGCCAGTCCGAAAGCCAAGACAAGCGCGCTGACTACCGGCGGACCCAGCAGCCACACACTCCTTTCCAGCCAAAAGCGGAGCCGATCGCCCCAGGTCGCGGCCGTGGCCAGCAGTTGATCCGGAGCGTTGTTCGCGGCCGCCTGCAGGAAGACGCTCGCCTCCGGGCGCGCCCCGTCCCAGAGCGGCAAAGCGCCAAGCGCGACGCCCAGGGCGAGGCAAAAACGCGCCTTGTCCCGCCCTTTAACCGCGCTGCATAGAATGATGGCGAGCGGCAGTATCGCTACCAATGCCGCCTGCTGCTTGCACCAGAAGGCCAGCCCAAGCGCCAGGCCGGCCGCCGTCCAGCGCGCTTCCAATGCCAGGAGCAGAGCCGCCGCCGACCAAAAGAGCATGCTCATGTCAGTGAAGGCGCTGGGTCCAAATGCCAGCGCAAATGGCGAGCCCGCCGACAGCAAACCCGCCAGAAATGCCGCCCGCCGACAGCGATAGAGCCGCCCCGCCAAGCGCGTCAGCAGCGCCGTCAGCAAGATCGCCAGCAGCGCGTTTGGCAAGCGCCCCGTGAATTCGCCGATTCGCGGGTCGAGTTGCAAGACTCCAGCGTCGTCGGCGACGACGCCAAAGGCAGTCATGCTCAAGGCGCTGGCATAGATGGAGAGGGGCGGCTTGTCCAAGGAGCCCGGCAGCAGCCACTGTCCCTTGACGGCGGCGTCGCGGGCGAAAGTCATGAAATGGGCTTCGTCGGGCAGCAAACGCCAGTCGCGGGCGAGCAGATGGAATTGCGCCAGGCTCGCCAGCAGAAGCAGCGATGCGCCCGCCAGGAGCCAACCATGCCTCTCAGCCAAAACGCTGCCGCAGGTACTCCAGCGAGGGCTTGTCCAGCGACCCGCCTCGCTCTTCGGGCCGCCAGCGCATTTCCAGGTTCTCGTTGCCGATGAGGCGCCCGAAAGCCGCCGCGCTGGTCTCGTCCCACTCGCCGCTGGGGGCGCCGTCCAGGAAGCCCTGGCCGATCATCATCGCCTGCAACTCCCGCGCCAGCGCCGCGTCGATGAGGAGTTTGTCTTCGTCTTTGGGTGGCTGAAAATAGAGGTGGTGCAGCTTGACCAGGTCCATCAAGTCCGCCACTGGCGCTGCGGCGTCGTCAACCCGCAGGTCGAGGTAGCGGTCATTGTCGCCGCCATAGCCGCCATTCGGGCGCGCCACCAGCACAGCCGCGGATTGCTTGCCGCGCCGGTCGCCACCGGCTTGTTCGCCAGCCAACAGCGCCGCCACCAGCCGATCCGCCAATTCGCCTCGCGCCCGCTGGTAACCGGCCGCCATAGCTTTGATCACCGCTTCGCCCGCCAGCAAATTGCCCTGCGCGCTGAAGCCATCGCCCAGCAAATGCCCGGCCCATGCGTGGCAGTCCGCGCCGGTGTGAGCCGCGGCCGCGCCCTTGGCGTCCACCAGCGCCACCTGGCGAGTCTCGCGCCCGGCGTCGGCGGCCAGCAGCTGGCTCAATGCGGTTTCGGCCGAGAGCCCCTCGCCCATCAATTCGAGGCCAGCCGGTCCGAAGCCCATCTTCGCGTAGGACTGGGTCGCCACGGCGCCAGCGCCCGCCCGCGCCCAGGGGACAACCGCGCCCACCGCCGGGAATTTGCTGGCCACCGCCACGCCCCAGGCCCCTTCGTCCACGCAATGCGCCACAATGGAAAATGTCTGAATCTCCATGCCGCTCCCGCCCCTTCAGCGAAAATATCATTATAGCAGAGCGGCCTCATCCAAGCCCGCTATCGCCATTCGCCGCCGCGTCGGGCAAAATGCGCGGGTGCGGCAAATGCAGCGGACGGGCGGGGGCATGGAATATCGAACTCTCGGGCGCACTGGCTTGCAAGTTTCGGTCATGGGCATCGGCGCCGGCGGACCCAGCCGCCTCGGGCTGCGCGACGCGATCCGGTCCAAAGCGGAGTCGGTCGCGCTGGCGCTGCGCGGGCTGGACGCGGGCCTGAACTTCATCGACACCGCCGAAGCCTACCGCACAGAGGACATCGTCGGCGCCGCCATTGCCCAGCGCGATCGCTCCAGGATTGTCGTCTCGACCAAGAAGCAGCTCCGCGGCCAGCGAATCACAAGCGACGAGCTGCGGGAAGGCTTGCACGGCAGTTTGCGCCGGCTGGGCACGGATTATGTCGATGTATATCACTTGCACGGCCTGCGCCCGGGGGATTACGGATATTATCGCGACGAGATCCTGCCGGCCATGGAAGCCTTGCGGCGCGAGGGGAAAATCCGCTTCACCGGCGTCACCGAGCATTGGAGCGGCGACCTGGAGCACGAGATGCTGAAGCGCGCGGTGGCGGACGGCTGTTGGGATGTCATCATGGTTGGCTTCAACCTGCTGAACCAGACTGCCCGATCCACGGTCTTGCCCGGCGCCATCGCCCAGGACATCGGCGTGCTGGTCATGTTCGCCGTGCGCCGCGCCCTCAGCCAGCCAAAGAAGCTGCTTTCGACGCTGCAAAACCTGGTCGAGAGCGGCGAAGTTGAGAGCGGCGACATCGACTGGGAGAATCCGCTGGGCTTCCTCGCCGGCGAGGGCGTCGCCAGCAGCATCCCGGAAGCGGCTTACCGCTTCTGCCGCGACGAGCCGGGGACGCATGTCATCTTGTCCGGCACGGGCAACCCGCTGCATCTGGAGCAGAATCTGGCTTCTTTCGACGCGCCTCCGCTGCCGCCCGCCGTGAGCGACCGCCTCAAAGACATCTTCCGCCGCGCGCATTCAGTCACCGGCGAGTAGCGCCTCCGCCAGGCTTGCCAATCGTCGCCCGCCATTACCCGGAAAACAAAAAGAGGCGAGCCATGCAGCCCGCCTCTCTTGCCGTTGCTATTGAATCGGCGGATCAGCGCCCGTCGCCGGAGCAGCCGTAATCGCCGTAATCCGCGTAGGACATCAGCGCGCCCTCGCTGACCGCGACATCCACCTCGAGCGTGCCGCTGGCGCCACCCTCAGCATGGCTGACGACCAGGGTATACTGCCCGCTTTGCTTGATGGCGAAGTCGTCGATGACGGCGTCGTACTCGCTGATGGAGATGTCGTCATCGCCGATCAAGGCTTTGCCGTCAGGACCAATCAGGATAATCAGCGGATCGACGAAGCCGGGCTCGACCGTGTCCACCGCGATATCGACCGTTTGCCCACGAGCCGCCTGGAAGGGGATGCTGTAGACCCAGCCTTCGCGCATCGGCAACTCGAACTGGCTGCTGCCCTCGAGCTCGGCATGGAAGAGCGCGCGTTCGCCGTTCATCATCGCGTACTGATAGTAGTCGGCCGCGCTCGCTTCTGGCTGGCTCATCGTCTCGTAGGTGATCCCGCGAGACAGATAAGGCAGCGAGTAGCTTTCGTCCAGCTGCATCGCCAGGCTGATGTGGCTGATGGACGCTTCATAGTCGCCCAGGTAGCGGTAAGTCACGCCCATCCAGTTCATCGCTTCGGCGTCGTGGCGGTTCAGATTCAGGGCGCGGCGGAAGTTCTCCAGCGCGCTGGCGTAATCGCCGGACATGAGGGCGCGATAGGCGTCGCTCTTGAAGCGCAGGCTCTCGTTACCCTGGGTGAAGGCGCCGGCGTAATCAAGGGAGACTTCGACCCTGCCGTCCATGCTGCCGCCAGCGTGGGTCAGCACGATGCTGTATTCGCCGCTGGTCGGGACCTGGAACTGCAAGTGGCTGTCCCACCATTGGCCGCTGTCGTCATTGGCTGTCAGGGGCAAGCCCTGCGAATCCAGGATCAAGACCAGGGGGTCCGCGTCCAGATCGCGCTGGCTGCTTACGGCGCTGACGGTGATTTCTTGCCCGGCGCTGGCGCTGAAGGGGAAGACATAGACCATGCCCTGGGACATCGGCACATCCAGGCTGCCCTCCCAGGCGAGGTTGTCGTTGCGGACGACCTTGGTCTTGACCCGCTTGACCCATTCGACATAGTCCGCCATGGCGGGCCCCATGTCGCCCATCTTCTCGTAGACGATGCCGCGATTCAGGTAGGGATAGTCGGCGTCCGAAGCCAGGGACATCAGCTTGTCGCAGTCCGCCAGCGCGGCCTGGTACTCGCCGATTTCGCTAAGCGCCCAGCAGCGGTTGTTGAGCGCGCCCAGGTCTTCGGGGCTGTGCTGCAGCACAATCGTGTAGTCCTGCGCCGCGAGCTGGTGCTGGTCGACCATGCTGTGGGCGTAGCCGCGATTGAAGAAAGTGCCGAGGTCGGCCTCGCCTTTGGCGATCAGCGCGTCGTAAAGCGCGATGGCGGAGCGATACTCCTCGTGCGACAGGCTGGACCAAGCCATGTCTCTGGCGGCGCCCGCGTTCATGAAGGCTTTGGGGCCCGCCGTCGCTTCGGCAGCCTGGGCGATGGCCTGCGCCGCTTCTTGCAGGGCAGCCTCCTGGGCGGCGATTATCGCTTCCAGCTCGGCAATCACGGCGTCGCTGTTGTCCTCGACGGGCACTGCCGGCGCGAGAAACCCAATGGTGACCACCACCGCGACCAAGACCAGCAAGCCCTCAATAATGAGAGCGCTCGGGCGCTGGCCCAAGATGCGGTCTTTGAGCGACGGTCTCGGAATGTCGTATTCCAGATACTGTTTCGTCATGATGACCCCTCGCAATTCAGCTACCGACCACTGAACTCAACCACTTGAACATTAGTATAGCACATCTGGCAAGGCCGCCGTCAAGCGCCTCTGCCAGTTCCCTGCCTCTGTCAGCCGTCCGCCGTCGGACGATACCCTAGTCTAGCGTATGCCGCGGCGATTTCCAAATACATCTTTTCATAGCTGGATCCAATCCGCAGAGCGGCCTCAAAGTGCCGCAGCGCAGCCCGCTCTTGCCCCAGGCCCAGCAGCGCCCGCCCCAGGTTGTAATGCGCCAGAGCCCGCAGCTCTTCATACTCGGGCGCGTATTCCAGCGAGAACCGGCAATCCCGCGCGGCAGACTCGTAGGCGCCCAGCTCGACTTGCAGCCAGCACCAGTTCTCCAGGGCAATCGCGAATTCCGTCCGGTTGAAGGCGATATCCAGCGCGCGCCGGCAATGCCGTTCGGCAGAAGCGAATTCCCCAATCTCGCCCAAAGCCCAGCACAAGCCGCTGTGCCCGGTGAAGTCCCGCGGTTCCGCTTCCAGCCAGCGCCGATAATCCGCCTGGGCGCCAGCGTAATCCCCCGTGCGGAGCCGGGCATACCCGCGCCAGGCATAACTGCGCGCTTCGTCGGGCGCTATCGCCACCGCCCAATCGAAAATGGCTTCCGCCGCTTGCAAGCGCCCCGCCCGCGCATAGGCGACGCCGCTCTCAGTAACGCTCTCCAAAGGATGGCGCGCCTCGATCACGCTGGTCGAGGCGGAAGCAGCGGTTTCGCCGGCGAAGGGATCGAAGAAATCAAATGCCTGGCTGGCGGCCACGGTGACGACGATGGTCATGACGATTTCCAGGACGATCGCGCCGAAGGGCTGCGCGAAGAAGCGCTGGACGATGTTTTCGCGCGGCACATCGCTGGCGGGCTGCTGCTCGTACATAACTGCCTCGTTCACTCGCTGCCGAGAGTGTAACGCAATACGCGCGCAATATGCAAATTGCTGACACACGTCGGTTATCCGTAGGGCAATCGACGGCGACGCCAGTGCAGGAACTGCTGCCAGCGACGCGGCATGGCGCTTTCCAGCCTGCCCTGCATCGCCTCCTCCAGCATCGCGCGGTCGCTCGCGTCCACCCACTTGGCGGCGATCAGCGAATCGATCAGCCGCTGCATATCGCGCCGGGCTCGCCGCCGGTCCAGCCAGCCGAGCTTGATGTTGTTGCGCATGCGGTAGAAGCGCTCAAGGGTGGCGGCAGGCGCCTCGTTCCAAAGCCGCTCCAGCAAGAATCTGCGCGCGTTCAAGGAGGGGGCGGAAGGCGTGCCAGCGCGCCGCATGCTCAGCGAAGCCGGGTGTCGCCGATAAGTGTACAGGTTTTGGGGCAAGTTGGCGAATCGGATCGTGCCCGCGGCGATCATGCGCGCGAGCAAATCCGTATCGCCGGACTCGCGATGAGCCTGGTTGAAACCGCCCTGAGCCACCACGAGCTCGCGTCTCGCCAACATGGCGCCAAAGACGATGCCTTGGCCGACAAAGAACGAAAACACGATCATTGCGTGGCGCGAGGGCATCTTGTAGGTGAAGAGGGGGCTCATGTCGGCGCGCACCGCCTCCACGCCCGTTCCCACCGCGCCGATCTCGGGGTAAGCGCGCAGAAACTCCACTTGCCGCTCGAAACAATCCGCTCGGCGCACATCGTCGCTGTCCATGTTCGCGATGTACTTGCCCTTGGCATGAGCCAGGCCGACATGTCTGGCGTGGCCCAGACCCTGGTTGCGCGCCAGCCGAATGTGATGAATGCGCTGGTCGGCCTGGGCGTAGCGCTGGATGATGGCGGGGCAGCCGTCAGTCGAGGCGTCGTCAACGATGATGAATTCGAAGTCGCTGAAAGTCTGCGCCAAGACGCTGTCAATAGCCTGCCTCAGGAAGGGCTCGCTGTTGTAGACCGACATGATGACGGAGATCAGTGGCATGATCGTCCTTGCGCTCGACGCCCGCGTCAAGCCTTTGCCGCGGCGATGCCCTCACAGCCCGCGAAGCCGCCAGTCTGGCGGAAGACTTCAATGCAGGCGCCCAGCAGCGCGCCGACTTTCTGGTGGCCCGCGGTGTTCCAGTGGCCATCGGGCGGCTCGGCATAATCCGCGAGCGGGTCCAAGACTGGCCGCAGATCCAAGTGGGCGATGCCCAAGTCTTCCAGCAACTCCAAAGCCGCCAGGTACCATTCGCCGGGCGCTGCCACATCCGTCCGCCGCGGAATGACCAAAGCGAGTATAGCGCTATCGTGATCGAGGGTCAAGTCGCGCAGGGTCGCCAGGGCGGCGCGGGTGGCTGCCAGCTTTTTCGCCCGCAGCTGTCCAGTAAGCAGAGCCAGACTGTCGCGCAGCCGCAGCGTCAGCGTGCCCAGGCGGGTCGCGCCCAGAGCCTGCTCCAGCCCGTTTCGCGGCGGACCGCGCTCGTAGCCGTAATAGTGCAGGGCGCGCTCGGCCTCAACGGAATAGACATTGCCCCAGGCGTCGAAGAAATGCCGGCGCATGGACGCGTGGTTGCCGCTTGGCGTGACGACTCGCTGCCAGCCCTCCACCGGCAGCAGGTTATCGTCAAAGTCATTCATGTAGAATCCCAGGGTCGTGACCTGGGGGCGCAGCCGGGGCGCGAACTGTACAAAAACGCGAATGGCTTGGGTCGTGCCGCTGGCGGAGATGCCAGTGTTCCAGATTGCCGCGCCCGGGAAGCGCGCCTCCAGAGCGTCGACATAAGACTTGCCGATTTCCGCGGAGCTGCCGAAGGTGAAGGAATCGCCCAAAGCCAGCAGCCGCAGCTCGTCGCCATAAGCGGCCGGCGCGATGAATTCATCCGAATCGGCGTAGCCCTGTCGGTTGAGCGCGCAGGCTCGCCCGGTCAGCTGATTCTTTTCGCAAGCGACGCGAGCCCGTTCATAATCGTAGCGGCAGCCGGGCGCGTCGCAGACGGTCCAGTCGCCCGGGGTTACGCGCAGCTCTGGCAAGTGGCGCGGGTACAAGGTTGACATGCCGCCCGCCAGGAGAACCGCTTCCAGAATCGCCAGGGTAAGCGCAGCCAGCAAGAGCGCGATCGCGAGCGACTTGCCCTTCGCGCCGAGCAGCTTGCGCCGAGCCTCCATCTTGCGCGATCGCCAGCCGACGCCGGCAAGCATGAGCCCGGCAGCGATGACACTCGTTTGCGCCAGGTTCAAGCCCGGGCTCGCCGATGGCAAGATGAAATCGACCGCTGCGCCGAAGCACGCGATTGCCAAGCCCGCCACAACAGTCATGTTTGCAATTAGTCGCGATGTTCGCACTGGTGGATCCTGCGGCCTGGCATTGCAGGCTTATCGCGCCGCTGAGCCTTGTTCTGACACGGCGCCGCTCGGCAGCGTCGTCGCCTGGCAGCCAAACTTAACACAAGCATTATGCGGCCGCAATTGAACCATGGCTGCCGCGGGTCTGGAGCATCGCCCGTGAACCGGCGCTTTCCCGCTCAAGCCGGGGGCGGGTTATACTGGAGGCGCATTGAATTCGAACGAGGCGCATCATGGCGATTCAACCTGCCCTGCTTCTCACGGTCGACGAGTACCTGGAATGGGAAGAAGGCAATCTCGAAAAGCACGAGTACATCGACGGCGAGGTACGACGCATGGCAGGCGCGAAGGGCAGGCGCAACCGCATCATGTCGGCATTGAACACGGCAATCGGCCGCCAGCTGGACGACAGCGACTGCTTCTTGCTGAGCAGCGAGATGCGTTTGAAAGTTGGCGAGTCGCGCTACTATTATCCTGACCTCAGCGCCGTCTGCGGGGAGATTCTATACGCGCGAGACAATGAAATGGAGCTGCTCAACCCCGTCTTTATCGCGGAAGTCACTTCGCCCTCGTCCATGGAGATCGACCGCGGCGAAAAACGCGACTTCTACCTTGACGCGCCGTCCATTCAGGAGTACCTCATCGTTGATCAGCACCGCGTCTGCGTCGAACTCCACCGACGCGCCGGCCCTGGCTGGCGGATCGATGCATTCACGGATTTGAGCGACGAGGTCGCGCTGGCGTCGTTGGGATGCGCGCTGCCCCTGGCTCAAGTTTACCGCGGCGTCGCCTTCGACTAGCTCCGCGCTTGACGCCCCCGCGCACAGAATCTCTGCCACGTCCGCTCTTGGCGTTATACTAGAGGCGCATTGTATTCAGGCGAGGCGCATCATGGCGATTCAACCTGCCCTGCTTCTCACGGTCGACGAGTACCTGGAATGGGAAGAAGGCAATCTCGAAAAGCACGAGTACATCGACGGCGAGGTACGACGCATGGCAGGCGCCACCCGCAGGCATATCAAGATCGTCGCGAATGTATTGAGCGTAATCTGGAATCAACTGGCGGATCCCAAGTGGGATGTTCTCGGCAATGAAATGCGCGTCAGAGTGAGCCCGGCGCGCTATGTGTACCCCGACCTCGCAGTGGTCTACGACGCCCGGTTTCAGCGCAATGCGGAGATGGAGCTGCTCAACCCCGTCTTTATCGCGGAAGTCACTTCGCCCTCGTCCATGGAGATCGACCGCGGCGAAAAACGCGACTTCTACCTTGACGCGCCGTCCATTCAGGAGTACCTCATCGTTGATCAGCACCGCGTCTGCGTCGAACTCCACCGACGCGCCGGCCCTGGCTGGCGGATCGATGCATTCACGGATTTGAGCGACGAGGTCGCGCTGGCGTCGTTGGGATGCGCGCTGCCCCTGGCTCAAGTTTACCGCGGCGTCGCCTTCGACTAGCTCCGGTCCTGCAGCGCGTTCAAGAGCAAATTCAGCGCCGCCTCGACGCTCAGCGACTTGTTGCGCAGCCGGTCGCCGGTCCAGACCCGCCGCTCCACTTGCAGCGGTCCCGCGTTCCCGGCCAGGCCGATGAATGTCAAGCCGACCGGTTTGTCGCCGCTGCCGCCGCCGGGACCCGCGATGCCGGTGACGCTCAGCGCGTAATCCGCGTCGAAGAGCCGGAGCGCGCCCCGCGCCATTTCGGCCGCCGTTTCGGGGCTGACCGCGCCATGAAGCTCCAGGGTTTCGGCTCGCACCCCGAGCAGGCGCATTTTGGCTGCGTTCGAGTAGCTGACGACGCCGCCGGCCACATAAGCCGAGCTGCCGGCGCAATCGGTCAAGCTGCTGAGAGCCAGCCCGCCGGTGCATGATTCCGCCGCGCAGACCGTCGCGCCTCTTTCGGTCAAGGCGGCGCCAACCCGCCGCGACAGCGCTGTCAAATCAGCTGTCATGCGCATGCGCCCTGAGGCCACAGGTCTCGTGGCAAGACTCCCCTCCCTGAGGCCTCGGGGAGGGGCCGGGGGCGGGCTTGAACAAGGTTTGCGTCACACCTGCACCAAGATGAGCGTGTTGCCTTCGCAGTCTTTCATCATGACGAAGCGCCCCCAGAACTGCGTCTCCGGCTCGCCGAGGAATTCGACGCCGCGCGCTTTGTAGAGGCGGTAAGTCGCGTCGATGTCGGCGCATTGCAGCGTGAGAGACTGCGACTGCCCAAATGTGGAGCGGTAATGCTCCCAGTTTTCGTCGAATTTGTAGAGCACGATCCGGGTTTCCGCGCCCGGCGGCGCCACCGACAGCCAGCGAGAGTCCGCGCCGGGCCAGATCTCGTCGTCCGAAATCAGATCCATGCCCAGTTTCTCGGTATAAAAGGCTTTCGCCCGGTCCTGGTCTTCCACAAATATGGAAACTGTCCCTACCCGGTTAATCATTCCCGTCTCCTCCTCCAGCGAATCCCGCAGGGGCGACCCGCCCGCTTGGCCGCAACTATATCGGTGTACACGGCGGGCGTCTCGATAAGTCGCCACTACATATCGCTCTTCTGCGGGCCTTTCAGGCGCGTTCGCCCAGCACGATCTGGTTGCCTTCGGAATCGACCAGAATGGCGAAGCTGCCCCATTGCTGGATCTGCGGCTCGCCCAGAAATTGGACGCCCTTTGCCTGGAGCTCGGCGTAAGTCGCCATGATGTCGTCGCAATGCAGGGTGAAGCACTGCGGCTTGCCCATCGCCTCGCGGTAGTGTTCCCATTGCCCGCCCATGGGGAAGAGCGTCAGCTCGGTCGGGCAGCCCGGCGGCGCGACGGTCAGCCAGCGGATGTCTGCGCCGGGGAACATCTCCGTATCGTTGATGAGCTCGAAGCCGAGCTTCTCGGTGTAGAAGAGCTTGGCGCGTTCCTGGTCTTCGACGAAGACGGTGACGGTGGCGATTGTGGTGATCATGAGGCGGCCTCCTGGCCTGCACGACGTGCCACTCGCGGTTTCGCCGCTACAGTTCAGCCTTTGGCGGGCGCGTCGATGCCTGCCATTCTCAATTATTCTCGACGCTCTCGCTGAGGAAGGCGCTGTAGCCGCTCTCCGGGTCATTGCGCACCACCAGCATGCGCTGCCCGCCCACATGCGAGATGCCCGGCACCTCGTAGGCTTTGGCGGGGTTGCCCTGGCTATCCAGCCGGTTGCACCAGTAGACATGGTCGTCGCGCTGCCAGAGGTAGATCACCGGCAGGTCGTCGACGACGATTTCCATGCGCTTCTTGCTAAAGGGCGCGAAACGCGGCGGATGAAACCAGGGCACCCAGGCGCCGGCCGTTTTCGGCGTCTTCATCGAAACGGCGCTCTGCGGCAGGATCTCTTTGCTGTCGCGCGGCGATTCCTGGTTTATGAATTTGATGGTCTCGTCGGTCGTATTAAAGACCGATGTCAATTCTGTCACTGGCATGGAAGTCCTCACTGCAACTGTGCCGTCGTGTATCGCTTGCCCGGTCAAACCGACGCCCTTGCCCAGGATCTCGCCGGTCTTGGCGATTCCCTTGACGATTTGACCCAGCAGCTTCAGTCCGTCCATCGCTCGTTTACCGCGTCTCCGCTTTGACGGGGCGCCTCGGAGTATACACCGTTGCGTTTCCGTCCGACGCGCTATCTACCAATACGCGGCGGAGCGGAGCCGTGTTGCAGCGCGCCAACGCCGCCTCAAGCCTGGGCAATGTGATTCGCGTTTCGCATGTACTCCACCGACGCCGCGACCAGCTCCCGCAGCACATCCATGTCAATATCCGCCAGCTTGTTGATGTACAGGCAGGAGCTGCCGGTGCGGTGCTTGCCCAGCCTGGCGAAGAGCGCCGCATGCCGCTCGTGCCCGCCCATGATGTAAAGGGTCAGCGCCTGTTTGCGCGGCGCGAAGCCCGTCAGCATGAAGTCGCCTTCGCGGCCGCTTTCGTAACGAAAATGGTAGCTGCCAAAGCCGACGATGCTCGTCCCCCACATCTCGGCTGGCTCGCCCGTGACCTCTTCCATCAGGTTGAGCATAACCAGCGAGTCTTCGCGGCGGCGCTTGTGCGTCACCGATTCGAGATATGCAAGCACATCGCCGTCGTTGCGCTGGGTTTTGTTCTGCGCCATGTAGTTGGTCCTCCTCGCGGGCATTGCGACGCCGCGCCTCAGCATCGCGCGCATTCAGAAAGCTGGGGCAGCCCCGCCCTTATTTTGGGGGAAGAGTCTGGGGCGGGGGCGTCGCCGTCGTGCCAAAGTCGAGCTCCGCGCTGCTCGCGCCGGTCGCCGCTTGCATCAGCAGGTTCAGCCGCTCCGCCATGCTCGACGGATCGGGGTGGATGCCGTCTTGCAGCAGCGCCGTCTCGAAGACCTGCTCGACCACCGCGTCGATCAGACGCTGGTCGCCCTCAGCGGCGATCAACGCGCTCAAGTTGTGCATCAACGGGTGCCGCGGGTTCAGCTCCAGGGTCTTGACGGGCAGCTCGTATTCTTTATCCAGCATGCGATTGATGCGGAACATGTAGCGGTTGGCGCTGTCGTCTTCGCTGACCAAGCGCGCCGGGCTGCCGACCAGGGTCTTGCTCTCGCGCACCTGGCTGACCCGCTCGCCCAAAATCGCCTGGACGCGGGCTTGCAGGCTGACGAAGGAGTCTTGCTCCAGCGCTTCGGCCGGCGGCGCTTCCGTTTCTTTCGCCTCGCCGATATCGCGCAGGTCCAGGTTGGCGGCGTCGACGCTGACCAGTTTGCGGCCGCGGTATTCGCTCATGCCCATAGGCAGCATCGCGTCCACCGGATGCGTGAAATACAGGGCCTCGATCCCGCGTTCGCGGAATGCTTCCAGGTGCGGGCTGCGGAGGCCGCTGGCGTGATCGTCGGCGACCACATAATAAAGATCGCTCTGGTTGGCCGCCATCCGCTCCACCACCTCGTCCAGCGTGTGATAAGATTCCGGATCGTCGTCGAGGGTAGTCTGGAACAACATCAGCGGTTCCAGCTCGGCGCGGTCGTCGCCCTCCATGACCAGGCCCTGCTTCAAATAGGCGCCGAATTCGCGGTAGACGCTCAAGTACTTGTCGCGGTCGTTCTTCGCCATGCGCTTCAATTCCGTCAGGACGCGCCGCGTGATCGTCTTTTTCAAACCGGCCATCACCCGGGTCGCCTGGATGCTCTCCCGCGTGACGCTCAGCGGCAGGTCTTCGCTGTCGACGACGCCCTGGACGAAGCTCAGGTATTCCGGCAGCAAATCGCGGTTGTATTCCTCGATCAGCACTTTGCGCGCGTAGAGCTTCAAGCCCGGTTCGGTCCGGGGGCTGAACATGTTTTGCTCACCGCTGGCTGGCAGGTACAGCAGGGCGTAGAACTGCATCGGCACATCGGCGCGGAGGTGAATGTGGTGGCTCGCACCGGCGAAATCCATCGTCAGCATTTTGTAGAAGCTGTCGTACTCTTCGTCCTCGACTTCGCCCGGCGCCCGCCGCCAGATCGCCTGCTGCTTGTTGGTCGGCTCTTCGTCATCGCCGACGAAAATCGGGAAAGCGACATAATCCGAATGCCGGCGCACAATATCCTTAAGGCGGAAGGCGCGCGTGAATTCGTCTTCGTCGTCTTTGAGATGCAGGGTGACGCTGGTGCCGCGGACTTCTTTTTCGGCGCGCTCCAGGCTGAAATTCGTGCCGCCGGTGGCCGACCACTTGACGGCCGCGTCGCCCGGGCGGAACGAGCGCGAGACCACATCGACCTGCCTGGCGACCATGAAAGCGGAATAAAAGCCGACGCCAAACTGACCGATGATGTCGGCGGCGTCGTCGGGTTTGTCCCGCATCGCGTCGATGAAGGCTTTGGCGCCCGACTTGGCGATGGTGCCCAGCCCGGCGACGATCTCGTCGCGGTTCATGCCGATGCCCGCGTCGCTGATCGTCAGGGTCTTCGCCTCTTCGTCAAACTCAATGTGAATCTCCAGCTCGGCTTGGGGGTCAACGACATCGTCATTCGTCAGCCTCTCGAACTGGAGCCGATTCAAGGCGTCCGACGCATTGGAGATCAGCTCGCGCAGGAAGATCTCTTTTTCGGTGTACAGCGAGTGAATCAAGATATTCAGCAGCTGCTGCGTTTCGGCTTGAAATGTGAATTGCTCGCTCATGTTCCTTCCTTGCTCGCCAGTCCGCGCCACAGGACGCCTCGCCATTGTTGTATCACAGCCGCGCCAGATGTAAAGCGCCCGCAAGCCCCGCCTGACCAAAAGCGTCCGCAATGCTATACTGCCTCGCATTGAGCCGAGAAGCAGCCGGAGACCCGCCCATGAAAGCCGTCAAGATCATCGCCCGCGGCCAGCCCGCATTCGTCGACGCGCCCAAGCCAGAACTTCGGCCGGGCACGGGCCTCGTGCGCAGCCTGCGCCTCTCGCTCTGCGGCAGCGACATCCGCCACCTGCATCACCTGGGCGACGAATTCTATCCGACAGCCGCCGGCGAGACGGGCCACGAAATGGTGGGCGTCGTCGAAGCCATCGACCCCGCCAGCGCCAGCGATGTCCAGGTCGGCGATCGCGTGCTTTGCCTCGCGCCCGATCACCGCGCCATGTGCGAGTATTATGTCGCGCCGGTCGACCGCCTGCTCAGGCTGGACCCGGCGACGCCGCTGGAGCACTCGGTGCAAGCCCAGCAATTCGGCACGGTGCTCTACGCCGCCCGCGTTCTGCCGGATCTGCATGGCAAGAATGTCGCCGTCATCGGCCAGGGCTCCGCGGGGCTCTGGTTCAATTTCACCCTGCGGCAGCGCGGCGCATCCAAAATCATCGCCCTCGACCTGAAAGCCTACCGCCTGGCATACAGCAAGCGCTTCGGCGCGACCCACACGATTCACAATGCGGAATCGCCCGTGGCGGCGCTGCGCGAAATCTGCGGCGGGGAGCTGCCCGATGTCGTGATAGACGCGGCCGGCGAAGCGGAGGCCATCCGCCTGGCGGTGGAGATCGCGCGGCCGAACGGTTTCGTGCTGCTCTTTGGCGTGCCCCGCTTCGATTTAATGGACGGCTTCCCCATCTTCGACGCCTTCTGGAAAACCCTGACGCTGCGCGGGATGGTGGGCACGATTAACGATCCCGGCCACGCCTGCACGCGCCAGGCCCTGGATTACATCAACAGCGGCGCGGTGGATGTCGGGCGGATGATCACGCACAGCTTCAAGTTCGCGGATGTCTTCGAGGCTTACGAGCTGCATCGGATTCAAGACGAGGGGGCGGTGAAGATCGTGATTGACATGGAGGGGTGAGGATGGGCGCTCCCGCCGGCGTATATCGGTTAATCGAACAATTTGACGAACGGCCGCCGAAAAACGAAACTGAAGCGCGGACGCAATTCGTCGATCCATTCTTTGGCGCGCTGGGCTGGGATGTACGCGACAACCGTCAAGTCAGCCTGGAGCCGACTGTAGCGGTGCAGGTCGGCGGGATCACCAAGCCCAAACGCCCTGATTACGCCTTCCATATCGGCAAGCAGACCCACTTCTTCGTCGAGGCCAAGCACCCGCGCGAAAATCTGGAGACGAATACCGAGCCCGCCTATCAGTTGCGGCGTTATGGCTGGTCGTGCGATACGCTGGTCGGCATCCTCACCGACTTTGAAGAATTCGTCATCTACGACTGCCGAATTGAACCCAAGCAACATGATCCGGCCAGCAAGGCGCGGCTCAAGTACTACCGCTACAGCGAATACATTGACAAATGGGACGAGATCGCCGAGCTAATCAGCCAAGACGCCGTGGCAGCCGGTTCCCTCAAGACTCATGTGGACGATAGCGTCCGCGGCTTCCTCAGCGTCGACCAGGCCTTCCTGCGCGAAATGGAACAGTGGCGCGAGCTGCTGGCCAAAGACATCGCCCTTTTCAATCGAGACTTGACGCAGCGGCAACTCAACCTGTCGGTGCAGCGCACCATCGACCGCATCGTCTTCCTGCGCATCGCCGAGGACCGCAATATCGAGCCCTACGGTCGATTGCAGCGCGCCGCCGCAAATGACCAGAATGTCTATGAAGCGCTGAAGCTGCAATTCAACGAAGCCGACGACAAATACAATTCCGGCTTGTTCCACTTCGGCCGGCAAGAGCGCTTGGCGCAGCCCGACTTGCTTGCGCTCAATATCAATGTTTCCGATGAGCCGCTGCGTCAAATCATCAAGAATCTGTATTATCCCTTCAGCCCATACGAGTTCTCCGTGCTGCCAGCCGACATTCTCGGGCAAGTCTACGAGCGCTTCCTGGGCAAAGTCATCGATCTGGGGGCCGGCGGCGGCGTCCGCGTCGAAGACAAGCCAGAGGCGCGCAAGGCTGGCGGAGTCTATTACACGCCAACTTACATCGTCGACTATATTGTCGAGAACACGGTCGGCGATTTGCTCTGGGGCAAGACGCCCGCCGACGCTTCAAAGCTGCGCATCCTCGATCCCGCTTGCGGCAGCGGTTCATTCCTTACCGGCGCCTATCAGTTCCTGCTCGATTGGCACCTGGAATACTACAGCCAGGATCCCAAACGCTATCAAAATGTCATGCGCGAAGTACGCGGTCGCTTCGTGCTGACCATGCAGGAAAAACGCCGCATTTTGCAAAACAACATCTACGGCGTCGATTTGGACGAGAACGCTGTGGAAGTCAGCAAGCTGTCGCTGCTGCTCAAGATGCTGGAGAACGAAGACGGTTCGGACGCGACTGGCTTGCAGACCATGATGTTCGCCGCTGATGAGCGCATCCTTCCCGATTTGAGCGGCAACATCAAATGGGGCAATTCGCTGATAGGAAGCGACTTTTTTGACGAAAATCAATCAAGGACGTTCACCGAAGAGGAGCGCCTGAGTATCAAGTTCTTCGACTGGAACAGCGCAGAAGGCTACCCAGACATTATTGCGGATGGCGGTTTCGATGTGGTGATTGGGAATCCGCCATGGGGCAGTAAGGAAGTCTTGCCGGGAGACCAATTGGCATACATCGCCAAGAAATTCGGGCGTAGAAGTCACAATCTGAACATCTTCGCGGTGTTCATAGATGAATGTATAGAGCGATTGCTCGTGGAAAGCGGACTTCTGGGACTCCTTATTCCGAAGAATTTCACCAAGACTGAAGCTTACCTGCCGTATCGCGAGACGCTGCTCAGCGATCATGGCTTGAATATGGTTGTCGACTTTGGACAATTCCCCGGCGTCGCCCAGGAGGCCATTGGGCTCTTCGTCACCGCCAAAGAGGCCATAGGGCGTCCTATAAGGCGAATCTATGTAGAAAACCAGTCGTTCCACACACTAGACTCGTTGAGCGTTGAGGATATAAATGGGGACAAGTCGAAGGTCATCACATTAGCCCGAATGCCGAATCTAAGTCCTATAGCGCGGAAAGTCGAAGCGATGTCGTTCAATCTAGGCGACCACTTTGAAGTAGGGCGAGGACTGGAACACGGTCGCAAGGGAAATTTGATATGGTGCCCACATTGCGGCCAGCACTTCGAAAGACCGGGCAAGCGGAATAAGACACTCATGGAAGTCAAATGTAAATCGTGCAAGGCGACGATTGACATCTCAACTTCAAGGCATGACGAGACCTTCATTTTCAAGGCTGGCGAAGAGTACGACTCTCTCCAAGTCGAAGGCTTGCTGGTCGGCAATTCCATAGACCGATACCAACTCAAGGCGATACCGTACAAAGTTGAACTGGATTTGCAAGGAATCAACTACAAGAACTTGCAAAATATGAAGGAAAAGCTGTACTTCATCAGAATTGCGCGTTCACTGCGCGGCTATCTCGACACGGACGGCTTGCTGGCTCTCAATGCCTTAAACTTTGTTTACAATACTGATCCAAATGTGCCTTACAAGTTGCAGTACATATTGGGCATTTTGAATTCGCAATTGCTCAAGTCGTACATTGAGTACACAGTTACTGGAGGCGCGAATCTGACGATCCGACTGTCCAATGCCCTTATGCGTTCGCTGCCCATCCGCAAGATAAACTTCGGCGACCCCGCTGAGGTCGACATGCACGACAAGATGGTAACGCTGGTTGACAGGATGTTGGACTTGCACAGGGAGCTTTCCGCCATGTCTGGTGAAGCGCGGCGCATTGCCCTGGCTCAGATTGAGCGAACCGACCGCGAGATTGACGCGCTGGTGTATCGGCTGTACGGTCTGAGCGAGGACGAGGTGGCTTTGGTGGAGGGCTAACCGTCTGTGTCCTCTGTGTCTCTGTGGTAAAATCCCGACCATGAGCCTCATCGATTACGCCAGCATCCTCATCCGCCGCGGCTGGATCATCCTTCTGCTCGCCGCCATCGCCGCGGGCAGCGCCTACCTCTTCAGCGGCACGCTCGCGCCCGTCTACCGCGCCACCCAGAAAGTCCGCATCGAGCCCAGCCGCACCGATTTCGGCTTGACCCAGGCCGCCAAGCAGCTGCTCAACAGCCATGTCTCGTACCTGGACAGCAGCCTGCGCGCGGCCGAGGTGATTGACCGGCTGCAAATGGACATGACGCCGAACCAGCTCCGCGCCGATGTGCGCATCGCCCCCAACCTGGACAGCCTCGTCATCCAGATTGACGCCGAGCATGGCAACCCCGCCCAAGCCGAGAGCATCGCCGCCGAGTGGGCGCGGCTGCTGGTGCAATATCGCAACGACCGCAACCAGCAAGCCCGCCGCGAAGACCGCATCGAAGCCGTCTTGCAAGACCGCCCCGTGACCGTCCTCGCCCGCCCCAACACGCGGATCAACGCCTTGGTCGGCTTGATCGCCGGCGCCTTCGTCGGGGCGATCATCGTCTTCGTCCTGGAGTATCTGGAGAGCGCCGTCGTGCGCCGCCGCGACGATGTGGAAAGCGGGGTCGGTTTGCCTGTGCTGGCTGCCGTGCCGCCGGCGGATTAGGAGCGACTCGGCGGTCGAATTAGCGAAGCGTCATTAAGGATGCGCGCGATCCGGGCGGCTCGTCAAGATGCCCGCCAGCACTTGCGCGTCGATGTTGCCCCCGGAAACGACGCAGACCACCTTGCCCGCGCCCGCTCTGCCAGCCAAAGCCGCCGCCACCGATGCCGCGCCCGCCCCCTCCGCGATCACCCGCTGCCGCTCCGCCAGCAAGCGAATCGCCGCCCGCGCCTCGTCAAGTGAAATCACCAGCGCGTCATCGAGCAAGCGCCGCGCCATATCCCAGATTTCGGGCAGGACGCTCTTGCCGCCGATGCCATCGACGAAGCTGGGCGTGTAGGGCGCTTCGACTGGCTTGCCCGCCCGCAGCGACGCGCTGAGCGGGGCCGCCGTCGCCACTTCCACGGCATAGACGCGCGCGCTCGGCTTCAAGGCGCGCAAGGCAGAGGCGATGCCACAGCTCAAGCCGCCGCCGCCATAAGGAATGACCACCGCGTCGAGATCCGGCAGGTCTTCCAGGATCTCCAGGCCGATCGTGCCGTTGCCAGCCATGACCGCGGGGTTACTGACCGGGTGAATGAAAAGGCCCGCGCCGCCTTCAAATTCGCCACTGACGATGACCTGCCACCAGCGATCGAATGGCAGCTTGAGGATCTGCCCGCCCAAGGACCGGATCGCCGCCAGTTTCGCTTCGGGCGCGTGATCGGGCACGACGACGCGACAGGGAATGCCCAGCCGCCGCGCGTTCCAGGCGACGCCCTGCGCCATGTTGCCCGCGCTCGCCGTGAAGACCCCATTTGCCAGCGCCTCCCGGCCCGCCAGCGCCATCGCGTTGCCCGCGCCGCGCAGCTTGAAGGAGCCGATGGGCTGCAAGTTCTCCAGCTTGAGGTAGATTTCGGCGTCGCCCGCCCCGTCGAGGGGCAAGCGCAGCAGGGGCGTCCGCAGCGCCAGGCCCTGGATGCGGCGCCGCGCCGCCTGGATTTCGTCGAGCGGGATCATCTAGTCGCGTTTCTGGTAGCGAGCCAAGGCTGCCGGGTCGACATCGACGCCGAGCCCGGGCGCCGCCGGCACGGCGACGAATCCATCTTGCGGGACGAACCGCGGCGTCGTCAGCTGGTCGCGCAAGGCGTTCTCGGAGCGGTCCATCTCCAGCATGGCGTCGGGCATGCGCAGACGTCCCGGCGCGATATCCAGGTTGGCGACCAAGTGCAGGCCCGCCGCGAAAGCGATGCCGCTGCCCCAGCTGTGCGGCAGCACATTCGTCTGGTATGCGTAGGCGAGCGAGGCGATGCGCTTGGTCTCTGTCAAGCCGCCTGCGCCGCAAATGTCGGGTTGGGCGATGTCGACGCAGCGCTGGCTGAGCAAATGGCGGAATCCCGCCAGCAGATACTCGCATTCGCCACCGGCAATCGGGATCGTCGTGCGCTGGCGCAGCTCGCGGTAGCCTTCGTAATCTTCCGGCGAGACCGGCTCCTCAAAGAAGCCAATGTCCAGCTCCTCGACCTGGCGCGCGAAACTGAGCGCTTCCGCCAGCGAGTAAGCGTGGTTGGCGTCCGCCATGAGCGCGACATCGTCGCCGATCGCCGCCCGCACCGCCCGCGCGTGCTTGACATCGGTCGCGACGCCCAAGCCCACTTTCATCTTGATGGCGCGGAAGCCCTGCCCGGCGTAGAGCCGCGCCTCATCGCAGAGTTTGCCGACCAAGTCCGCAGTTTCGGTGAAGTACAGCCCGGTGGCGTAGACTTTGACGCGCTCCCGCCGCCGCCCGCCGAGCAGTGTCGAGACCGGCTGCCCGAGGAGCTTGCCGCGCAAATCCCACAAGGCGATGTCGATGGCGCTGATGGACGCCACCAAGACGCCGCGCCGCGCGTAATCCAGCGAGCGCAGATGCATCTTGCTCCAAATCGCCTCGACTTGCAGCGGATCTTCGCCGACGACGAGGGGCGCCAGGAATTCGACGCCTGCCTTGACGACGCCGGCTGGCCCATAGCCTTCGCCCCAGCCATAGCTGCCGTCCTCCGCCACCGCTCTCACCAGGCAGAGCTGTCGCCTGTCGAAGCCGAACTGCGAAAAGTAAAATGGCGTCTCCAATTGCTGCTCGACGACATACGCTTCAATGCGCTCAATTCTCATTCGCGTCGCTCGTTCCATACCCGCCAGTCCGCTATAGTGTAGCAAATTCCGCCGGTTGCCGCGCTGGAACGCGCTGCGCAGGCGCAGCATCTAAACAGGGAGCGAGCCCGTGACCGCCGCCAGCTTTGCGCTTGTACAGCCGATGCTTGATGTCCTGCTCGCGGGCTTGGAGCAGAGTTTGCGCGGTCGACTCGTCGGCGTGTATCTCTACGGCTCTTTCGTCTGTGGCGACTTCGACCCGGCGATCAGCGATCTGGACCTGGCCGTCGTCCTCGCCGACGACCTGGATCAGTCCGGCTTTGATTCGCTGGATCGCCTGCACCGGGCTGTCCTCCGGGAGTTTTCCTCCTGGCACAATCGCCTGGAGCTGGCCTATGTCTCGCGAGCGGCCTTGGCGACATTCCGCGTCCATGCCAGCCGCATCGCCATCATCAGTCCCGGCGAGCCCTTTCATTTCACGCAAGCGGGGCGGGATTGGCTGATCAGCTGGCATCCGCTGCGCGAGAGCGGGCTGGCGCTGCGCGGACCGCCGATCCAGGGGCTGATCGCTCCCATTTCGCCCGAAGAATACATCGCCGAAGTGCGGGCGCACATCAAGAACTACCCGGCCCAAGTCAAGACGGCGCGGGACAAGTCATTTCTGTCTTACATCGTCTTGACAGTCGCCCGTGGCCGCTACACCGTCGAGCATGGCCGCGCGGCATCGAAGATTCAGGCGGCGCAATGGGCCAGACGCCAGCATCCACGCTGGGCGACGCTCTTGAATATGGCGATTCAGTGGCGGGCCGACCCGCGCTCTGACGGACTCTCCGAAGAAGATATCAGACCGCGGGTGGCGGCCTATGTCGCGGACATGCTCGCCGGGCTTTGATGCCCCGCGCTGAGAAGCCGCGTTTCGAACTTTGGGCGGTCGCCTTTTACGCAGGGGCAGGCCATTCCAAGCCGCCTCAGCCGCCCACCAGCGCTACCATGCCCGGTCGATCGACCCAAGCGCAATTCAAGCCGTCGCTGCTGTAATTCTCCAGCGTGTAGATGTCGCGGTCCGCCGAGGCGGTATCGATCAGCACGATAGCGCCCGGATCTTCGAAGCAGACTTCCGTCGGCTGGAAGTCCAGGCTGTCGGTCTCCTCGCAGTTGGGCAGGAGCAGCCGCTGGCCCACCTGGAGCTGGCTGCTCGCAAGGGCGTTGTGCGCGCTCAAGGTCTCCATCGTCGTCTGATAGCGCTGCGCCAGTCGCATCAGGTTTTCACCCTGCCGCACGACATGCTCGCAACGCGAATCGGACTGCCAGACCCGGGCCACCACGCGCAAGCCTTCCAGGGACGGGTGCTTGTCCAGCGTGATCAGGTCCACCGCGGCGCACTGCAAGGCGTCGCTGCCAGAGCGCGCCACGACGCGTCCGTCGATCGGGCAGGTGTTGGGGCCGGGCGTCGGCGTGTCGGGCGGCAGTTGCGTCGGCGTGCCGCTTGCGGGCGGGTCTTGCGGCGCGTCGGAGTCTGGCGGCTGCTGCTGCACTGGCGGCTTGGGATATTCATACGCGCCAATGTCGCAGTTGTCATACTGCGGGCGGGCGGTGCCGGGCTGGTCATCGTTCAGGCAATAAGCCGGGTCGCCGCCGTCAATGGCGGGGCTGCCCCACTGCAGCGCGTGATGTGGCGGGTCGCCGGTCAAGCGGGTGATCTGCGCGTCGCCCTGGTTCGTCCCCTGGTTGTCGTCGTGGCCGGCATGCTGGGCTTCAGCCTCGGCGACGGCTGGCTCGCCCTCGCTGGACTGCGCCTCGGCGTCTTGGGCGGAGAGCGTGGCGGTCGCGGCCGGGGTCGGCGAGGGCGTCGGCGTCGGCGCTGGCGGCGTGCAGGAGCCGTCCTGGATGAAGTTGCCGGTGAACTCCACGATGATGTCCGGGTTGGGACCGCCGTGGCAGTCGCCCCCGCTTACGGAATTGGTAATCAAGGTATTGCGGATCTTGACCGAGCCCGTCCAGCCAATGATGGCGATGCCGCCGCCCTGCTCCGTGGCCGAGTTATAGGCCCAGGTCGTGTGCGTCAGCGTCAAGTCCGAGCTGAAAGTGCTCAAGCCGCCGCCTTCCCGGGCCGAATTGCCGCTGAAAGTGCTGTTCTCGATGTCCACGCTGGCGGAATTGACTTCGATCGCGCCGCCTTCGTCCGCGCTGTTGCTGGTGAAGGTGCTCTTCGTGATGTCGACAATGCCGCCCGCGATCTTGATGGCGCCGCCGTCTTCCGCCGAGACATTGCCTTCGAAGGTCGAGTTGTAAACATCGAATGTGTGGCTGCCGTCCGAGCTCACGAAGTAGACCGCGCCGCCATGGCTGCGGCCCGCTTCGTTGTCGTCTATGTCGCTGTCGGTGATTTGCAGGTTGCTGTCGTTGGCGTACACCGCGCCGCCAATGTCGCCGGCCAAGCTGTCCTTGATCTCGCTATTGTGGAGCGTCAAGCCGCCGTCGATGACATATATCGCGCCGCCGTAAGTGTTGATCTTGCCCTTGCGGAGCTTCAGGTCCTTGATGGTGACGCTTGCCCCGCTGATGTAAAAGATGGAGAACTGATCGTCGCCGGAGATCGTCTTGTTGTCGCCTTCAATAGTGATGGGCGAAGTGATATTGGGCAGCACGCCGGACAAGGTGATGTTGGCGGTAAGGCGAATCACATCTTCGCCGGGCGCATAGGGGTAGGGCGTCGCGGTCGCGGTGGGGGTCGCCGTCGCGGTGGCGGTCGCGGCCGCTTCACCGGTCGGCGTTGGCGAGGGGGTGGCGTTGGGATCCGGCGTCGGGGTGGCGGTCGCGGTGGGGGTCGCCGTCGGCGTGGCAGTGGCAGTGGCCGTCGCCGTTGGGGTGGCGGTCGGCTCGTTGGGATCGGGCCGCGCCGAGCCTGCCTCGCAGTCGTCGTTGCCGTCGCTGTCGCCGCTTTCCTCGATTTGCGCCTCGCCATTGGCGGAGCGTATCGCGTTGGCCAGGCTGCAATCGGCGTCGACGACAATGACGGTCGCGCCTTGCGCCTGTACCGGCGAAAGCAAAACCACGAGCGATGCCAACAGAATGACAGCCGGACTCAACCTGGACCATGGATTCATAATATCGCGTCCCTGACAGCGCCAAAGAATAACTGGTAATTGCAGTATAGTAGGGGCAAGAATAGGCGCAAGCGAATACGGGTTGAACTTGCGCGCCAATCCAGCCCGGCGATTGAGCGAGCAGCGGAATGCGCGAAGGATAAGAGATGAGGCGCCGATTTCACTGGCTGGCGCTTTGCCTGGGCTTGCTGGCCGGATGCAGCCTGGCCCGCCCCGCCCCGCCGCCAGCGACCCCCCGCCCGACCGCCGCCCTGCCCCAGGCAAGAATCGCTTATCCGAGCCACAATCAGCAGGTCTACCAGGGGCTTGTCTTTGATATTCAGATCCACGCCCAAGACAGCGTTCAGGGCATCCAGAGCGTCGAGCTGTATGTTGACGAGCAGCTGCTGCAGACCAGCGAAAGCGAAAGCGGCGCCGCGCCGGAATACCGCGTCAACATGAATTACTTCGCCAAAGAGCTGGGCTGGCACAAGTTCGCCGCAGTCGCCATCCGCCCCGATGGCGCGCGCAGCCACCCGCATATCATCGCGCTGGAATTCATCCCGCCCGGCTAGGCGAGGCGCGGGCCCGGGCCGCGCTGTCAATTGCGGTTCTGCGCTACAATGTCGGCGACAGGGCGAAGCGGGCAGGACCCCATGGACATTGAGCTGGTACAGATTCACAAGCGTTTCGGCGCCATCCACGCCAACAACGACATCAATGTCCGTTTTAAGGGCGGCCGGGTGGTCGGCGTATTGGGCGAGAATGGCGCGGGCAAATCGACTCTGATGAAGATCCTCTCCGGTTTTCAGCCAGCCGACGAGGGCGAAATCCGCATCGACGAGCGCGTCATCAATTACACCGGTCCCACGGCCGCCATCGCCAACGGCATTGGCATGCTGCAGCAGGACCCGCTGGATGTGGGCGCCTTCACCGCCCTGGAGAATTTCATCTATGGCGGGGGCGACGGCATGACCTTGGGCGCCAGGCAGGCGGAAGCCCGGCTGCGACAGCTCAGCGCGCGCTTCGGCTTTGAGCTGGACCCGCGGCAGCCTATCGACAATCTGCTCATCGCCCAGCGACAGCAGCTGGAGATCATCCGCCTGCTCGCCCTGGGCGTGCGCGCGCTCATCCTGGACGAGCCCACCACCGGCATCTCCGCCGAGCAGAAAACAATCCTCTTTGAGGCGCTGCGGCGGCTGGCGCGCGACGAAGGCATGATTGTGCTGCTCGTCTCGCACAAGCTGGAAGATGTCATCGAGCTTTGCGACGAAGTGGTGGTGCTGCGGGCGGGGCGGCTGGTCGGCGCGATGGACATGCCCGCCAGCGACGGCGGCCTGAGCGCGGAAGTCGTCTCGGCGACGAAACAGCGGCTGGTGACCTTGATGTTCGGCGAAGAGCTGGAGGCGCAGCGCCGGCCGCGTTACCCCCTGGGCGCGCCCGTTTTTGAAGCGCGGGACCTGGTCGTCCAGGATATGCGGCTCGATATGCAGCCCATCTCGCTGACCGCGCATGCCGGCGAGGTGATTGGCCTGGCGGGCCTGGGCGGCAGCGGCCAAGAGCTCTTCATGCGCGCTTGCGCCCGGCTGCGACGCGCTGCCAGCGGCGCCCTGCGCTTTGAGGGCGACGACATCAGCCGAGCCAGCTACCGCCAGCTTTTTCGGCGCGGCTGCGTGTTTGGGGCGGCCGGCCGGCTCGAGGAAGGCTTGATCGCGGGCCTCAGCCTCACCGAGCACAGCGCCCTGGCCAGCGACGGCGGCTTGCAGATCGACTGGCGCGCCGTCGAGCAGCTGACCGAGAGGCGCATCGAGCGCTATCGCGTCAAGGGCCGAGCCGATGACCAGATCGAGCAGCTCTCCGGCGGCAACCAGCAGCGCGTGCTCATGGGCTTGCTGCCCGACGCGCCCAGGCTCCTCATCCTGGAGCAGCCGACTCGGGGCCTGGATGTGGATTCGGCGCGCTGGATCTGGACGCAGCTGCTGGAGCGCTGCCAGCGTGGCGCCGCCATCCTCTTCAACTCCGACGATCTGGAAGAGCTGGTCACATACAGCGACCGCATTTTCGTCTTCTACGCGGGCCGGGTCCACGAAGCGCCGGATGTAAGCCTTACGACCATAGACGAACTGGGCCACATGATCGGCGGCGACTTCTGACGCTTGCCCCGGACCGCCGGTCTTGCTTCTGGCTGAAGCCAAGCTACAATTAGCGTCACGGAAACTGCAGAGCTAATGGCGCTGTGACGGCGATTGCGGCAGAGAGTGCAAAGAGAGGAGAGATTCATGTCTAGAATCGTTTTCGCGGTTTTGATCTCGCTGGGCTTGGTGGCGGCGCCCCTGGCGCAAGCGCAGGACAAGGCAAAGCCAACCATTGCGGTCGTGCAGTTTGGCCAAAACACGATCGCGCTCTTTGTCACTGCGGGCCTCATCAACACTTTGCAGGCCTACGACTACATCACGGCGGAAGAGATGCCGGCGCCGCTCCCGGGTATCGGGATTCCCGGCCACATGCAGGTTACGGCGCTTGAGAACATTAATTTCCACCAGCTGTACGCCGACTTCGACTTGGCGACCATCCAGGTCGTGGTGGACCGGGCGCTGGACCTCGAGCCGGATATCATCGTCGCTATTGAAGAAACGGCTGCCCTAAGCGCCATCAACGCCACAGCTACCATGGAAGAGCCGCCCATCGTGCTATTCGCGAGCGTGCCCGACCCGTATGCAGCGGGAATCGCCCAGGCCAGCTGCCTCAAGCCAGCCCATGTCAGCGGAACGCATACGGTTGTGCCGTACGAAGACATCCTGCCGATGTTCCTGGCGCAGCAGGAAAACCTGGATGCGATTGGCGTGATTTTCAATTCCAACGAAGGCAGCAGCAGCGGCGCGGCCCAAGAAATCGCGCGGGTTGGCGAGGAGATGGGCTGGCGCGTCGAGCTGGCTGGCGCGATCAGCTTCGCGGACATGGCGCCGGCCACGGGCGGCCTGGTGGCGCGGGGCGCGCAAGCCATCGTCCTGCCCAACAGCTCCATGCTGACTGCCAGCCAGCCGATAGTCACTTCGGTCGCCGGGGAAGCGGGCCTGCCGGTCTACAGCATCGGCATGGAAGGCGCCTTGTATCCGAAGGGCTCGATGATCGGCCTCAGCTTCAACCAGTGGTATGACCTGGGCAACAATCTGGGGCGGATCGCGGTTGCCTGGCTGAATGGCGAGCTGGACATCGCCGAGGCGGGAATAAGCGTGGAAAGGCCCTTGCTGGGTTATTCGGTCAACCAGAATTACGCCGACGCTTGGGGCATTGAGCTGAGTAAAGCGGTGTTGGATGGCGCGGACATCGTGCTGGCTGGACAGCGCATGGACATCCGCGCCGATCGCGTGCGCGCCGAATTCGGCAAAGCCATGATGCCGCTGCCCCTGGAAGCGCGCCAGGCCGCCGACCAGGAATTCATCGACAGCATCCGCTGCACGCCGGAGCTGATCGCCGAGCAGCAGGCGGAGCTGGACGCCGCCAGCGAATAACTGCCACGGCGGCCGCGCCTAAGCGATAATCCCCCGCGGCCGCCGCTCCACAAGCCGAATGTCCACCACATCCCTCTCCAGCCATAGCCAGGTTCGCCTGCCGCCTGCGCGTTAATTGTGCGCAATTTGCACAATGTGCTATACTTTCTACATCTTACGCTCATTGCGTTGGTTCAGCAAACTTGGAGAAGGCTTCATGCTGCAAAAATCTGGGATACTTGTGGTTCTGCTCCTGTGTTTATCGCCCGTTGTGGCGCAAGACGATGACTTGCCGCTTGTCGCTGTCGTGCACAATGGCGACGGACCGATCGCCTTTGGAATCCTGGTTGGCTTGTTGGACGCGCTGGTGGCGAATGGACTCATCGCCCCGGAGCAATGGGATAACAAGCGTTCGCCCGGCGTCCCCATTCAGGATGAGGCCGAACTGGCAGCGGAAAGCATTCGAATCATTGTCCGCGGCGCTGGTCATGATCCCTTGGCTATACAAGGCGCGGTGGACCGAGCGATGGACATGGACCCCGCTGCCTTGGTCACGATCAGGGAATTGCCCACCCTCAGCGCCTTGAACACGCTGCAGTTCCTGGAAGATCCGCCAAAGGTGTTCTTCGCGGCGCTGCAAGATCCCTGGAATGCCGGCATCGCCGACGCCAGCTGCATCAAGCCCGACTATGTTACCGGCACACATACCGTCATGCCTTTCAAGGAGATGCTGCCCCTGTTCACGCGGCACATCGAGGATCTGAACCGGATCGGCGTCATGCACTACGCGGGCGAGAAGAGCAGCGCCTACGCGGCAGAGCATATTGTCAAAGCGGCGCAGGAACTGGGCTGGACGACGCAAGCCACAGCCGTGACCGGCTTCCACGATATTGCCTTGGCCATTGAAGGGCTGATCTCCCGCGGCGTTCAGGCGATTGTCTTGCCAGCCAGCGGCTTCATCCAAAGCGCCATGCCCTTGATCGCCAGCATCGGCCGGGACAACGAAATCCCGATCTACGGCCTGGGCGTCGAATCATCGGTCTTTGGCGCGACTATGGGGATTGGTTACGCCCAGTGGTACGATGACGGCGCGCGCATCGGCCACATAATGGCTGCCTGGCTGAAAGGCGAGATTGACATCGCGGAAACCGCCATCGCCACACAGACCCTGCGCATGGCAATGGGCGTTGACATCGCCTGGCACGAGGTGGAGGGCATGGAGTTTTCTGAAGACTTGCTCAAGGATGTCGATATCGTTTCGAAAGATACCGCGCCCCGGCCCACATCTGGCTGGGCGATGCAAGAGTTCGCCCGCATGCTGGGCAATAACGCGGACCAAAGCGAGCAGCTCCTGGCAACCGCCCAGCCCCTGTTGGAAAGCCTGCGCTGCACGCCGGAGCTGATCGCCGAGCAGCAGGCGGAGCTGGACGCGGCCGAGGGCTGATCGGCGCGATTACAACCCCATCCCCCTTCCCTTGCCCCGATGCGTCAGGGAAGGGGAGGTCCAGGTAATGGTCATGCGGCGGGCGCGAATGGGCGGGTCAGCGCGTTCTGGTGTATCATCGGCTTCAGTTCCAGCCGCGCCGGAAGGACAGCCCCATGCCGCTCAGCGAAAAGCACGACCAAACCCAGCGCTACGACGACATCCTCAACGCCGGCCCCCCGGTGAGCCAGCTCGCCCGCGACTTCATCACGCCGAACGAGCTCTTCTTCGTGCGCAACCACACGCAGATCCCGCATTTTCAGCTGGACAGCTACCGCCTGGGCGTCGGCGGCATGGTCAGCCGCGAGCTTTCGCTGAGCCTGGACGAGATCAAGACCAAATTCGAGCGCCACACCCTGACCGCCACCTTGCAATGCGCCGGCAACCGCCGCAAAGAGCTGGTCGGCTACAAGCCCATCGACGACGGCCTGGCCTGGGGCATCGAGGCGATTGGCACGGCCGAATGGACGGGCGCGCGCCTGGGCGATGTGCTGACCGCGGCCGGCGTCAGCTGCCCGGAAGCGGCGCATGTCGCTTTCCTGGGCCTGGACGAAGTCGTCAGCGATGGCCGCAGCGAGGGTTATGGCAGCTCGATTTCGCTGGAGAAAGCGCTGGAATACGAAGTCCTGCTGGCTTATGAGATGAACGGGCAAGAATTGCCGCTGGCGCATGGCTGCCCGCTGCGGGTGATCGTGCCCGGCTTCATCGGCGCGCGCAGCGTCAAATGGCTGAGCCAGATTCAGCTGCAGGCCGAGCCCTCCGACAACCATTTTCAGCAGGTCGGCTACAAGCTCTTCCCGCCGCACATCACGCCCGAGAATGTGAATTACGCCGATGGCATGCAGCTGACGAAGCTGCCGGTCAACTCCGTCATCGTGCGCCCGCAAGACCGCAGCCTGCTGCCGGCCGGGGTGATCGCGGTCGAGGGTTATGCCATGAGCGACGGCGAGCACGAGATCACCTGGGTCACGGTCTCGCCCGATGGCGGCAAAACCTGGCAGCGGGCCGAGTTCCTGAACGAGCCGCAGCTCTGGACCTGGCAGCTGTGGCGGGCGGAATTCGACTTGCCGGTGGGCCGGCACGAGCTGGTGGTGCGGGCTTGGGACAGCGCGGCGAACAGCCAGCCGGAGACGATCGCGAGCGTCTGGAATTTCAAGGGCTATGTGAATAACGCCTGGCATCGGGTGGGGATCACGCTGAAGTAGGGGGCTTGGCGCTGGCTCGCATTAGGGGGGCTTGGCGCCAGTGGTGGCGCCGCTATTATGCGTCTTGACTGGACGGTGATGGAGGCGCGGATGATGGCGAACCTGGGAGAATTGGAACAGTCAGTTTACGCGAACGACTTGCGGGACATATTGCAGCCTGGACAGCGCAACGAACACAGATTCACGGCGTCATTTGGGCTTGCCAACATCCTTCGCAATCTGGCAGCGCAAACGGACGGCGAGTTCATAAGCAAAGAGCTAGTCGATGACGCGCTCTCCAACGACGGCGGTCTGCGAGCGGTGCTTGCGCTCAATGGATTCTCCATGGCGTCGCTGGCCAAGGTCGTGCATTTCGCGCGAACCGGTGACGACGAGAGCGTCCGGCGGCGGCTCCGGGTCGACGATTGGAATATCCCCAAGCATGGGTCGACAACTTTTCGCTGGGATGCGGATAGAATCGAACGGCAGCTCAAGGAAGACGCCGCGTTCCGCGCTGGCATGGTCATGCTATTCTACGAGGGCGTCACGATTTCAGTCCTGCACGATCATATCCCCCCGCATGAAATGAAGAAGCTGTCTATCGCGCGAATGAGTTTCGAGCCGTTTTCGATAGTTGAAACACTGGTCGACTACGCGCTATATTATGAGCGTACGCAGTCCATTGGCGAAGCGCTACAAGATCTCTGCATGCAACTGGAGAGTTGATCTATGTCACCCAAGCATGACATCGTAACGCTTGAGCAGATAATCAGGAGGCGGCACACGAAGAGGTTCCCCGATATGAAACAGGAGCGATTCTTCGAGCATTTTGTTGCTGAACAGATCCTGAAGGCGCGCGACCTTACGGACGAGCAACTCCTTGCCGGCAATGTCGGTGGTCCGTATGACGGCGGCATAGACGCGATCCACATATTTGTAAACGGCGATCGCATTGACGATACCAATGTAGAGCGATACAAGAATATGAAAGAAGGCGTGAAAATCGACCTTCATTTGATTCAGGCAAAAGAAAAGAACCGCATGGAAGTAAGCGTGGTAACAACATTCTCCCAGTTGGCAGACGATTTCTTGAAGACCAACGGCGACATGTCTGCGCTGAAGGGTCATTACAATTCAGGTGTCCTGCAAGCGTTCGCATGGTTTTGGGACATTTATGGCGAGCTTCGCATAACTGCTGCCCCAGAAGTCAACATTATTTTCTCGTACGCGACAAAGGCAGGCGGTCCCACAAAGCGGATGCGAGAGCGAGCCAAGCAGTTGGTCAAGAAAGTCGAACGATTTATTGGCGGCTGCAAATGTACATTTGAGTTCCTTGGCGCAACCGAACTTCTGGATCTTTCGCGCGCTAAACGTCCGCGACACTTTGACCTTATCGCCGCCGGCCAGCCACTCTCCGCGGACGCCACCGGCGGTAGCTATGTGGCGTTGGTTCGGCTTGACGAATACTTTGACTTCATCACTGCCGATGACGGAGACTTGCATTGGCATCTTTTTGAAGCGAATGTCCGCGACTGGCAAGGGGAAAACAAGGTCAACAGGCAGATTCAAGATTCACTTCGACACAAAGATGCGAACGATTTCTGGTGGCTGAACAATGGCGTTACTATCCTGGTGAAATCTCTCGTGCCGAGCGGTTATAAGTTGAGGCTGGAGAACCCCGAGATCGTCAATGGCTTGCAAACAACACGCGCTATCTGGCAGCATTTTCGCGATGCGCCAGCGGGAACGGGCGATGAACGGCGGTTGCTTACGCGCATAATTGTAATTGGAGATGGAAACGAGAATAGAGAAACCATCATACAGGCGACGAATAGTCAGACGGCAGTCCCGACTTTTGCCTTGCGTTCGCTCGACCGCGTCCATCGCAACATCGAAGAGTATTTTCTGGACAAGACTGAAAACCAGTTGTTCTACGACCGTCGCAAGAATTACTACAAGAATCAGGGCAAACCGGCCAAGAGTATTATTGACCTGCGAACGCTTGCGCAAGCTGTCATCGCGACTGGACTTGGCGAACCCGACGACGCCAGAGGCAGGCCCTCTGACTATTTGGGCGCAAGCGATGACGAAAAGTATCGAATGGTCTTCGATGACGACACCCATCCGGCGTTTTACCTGTTCTGCGCTCGATTCTCCAAGCTGATTGATGAACTGCTGAAAAACGACAAGATCAACAAAGAATTCGATTCGGCGCAGAGGCGCGCCGTTCGCTTTCATGTAATGACGCGCGTTATCTCGAGTCACCTGTCGATAGCGCCTTCTCAACTTCCGAAGGCCATCAACTCAATCGCAAACTTAGATGTCGACCACATTGACCAGAATATGATTATCGACAGTATCAACGGTGTGCTTAGTCTGTTTGACGACTTCCGCAAGCAACAAGACACAAGCAGAATCAAGTGGAGAGAATTCGAGACTGCTTTCTTTGAAGACCTAGATCTGGTACTACAGAGACAGTAGTAGATTGAATGACCCACCCACGCGCAACGCTCGTCCGAGCCGCCTTCCTCCTCCTCCCGATCGCCATTTCCCTCACGGTCGCCGCCATCCTCGTCACCGCTGTCGGGCGCGACCCGCTCGATGTCGTGGACGCCCTCTGGAAAGGCGCTTTCAAAGACACGCGCAAGCTCGGCGGCGTCTTCAATTTCTGGATTCCACTCACCCTCGTCAGCATCGGCCTGGTCGTCACTTTCCGCGCCGGCTTGTGGAACATCGGCGTCGAGGGGCAGATGATGATGGGCGCGCTCTTCGCCAGCTGGGGCGCGCAGCACCTCCCTCTGGGCGAGAACGCCGCGCCGCTGCTGCATCTGCTGCTCATACTCGTCGCGGCGGTCGGCGGCATGTTCTGGGCCCTGGTCGTCGGCGCGCTCAAGATTCGCCTGGGCGTGAACGAGATCTTTGGCGGCGTCGCCCTCAACGCGCTGGTTAATGTCATCTCGATATATCTGATTTCCGGTCCCTGGCAGCCACGCATCGGCGGCTCGGCCCAAGGCACCGAGCCCTTCCCGGCGCCCGCCCTGCTGCCGGAGCATTCGCCAGCCTTCCCGACCAATCTCTTCATGATCGGCCTGGTCATCGCCGCCTTCTTCATCGTCTACGGCTTGCTGGACAAGACGCGCTGGGGCCTGAACTTGAAAGCGGTCGGCAAGAACACGCGCTCGGCCTTGCTGCTGGGCGTCGCCACCGAGCGGGCGTCGATGAGCGCTTTCCTGGTCTGCGGCGCGCTGGCGGGGGTGGCTGGCTCGTACCGCGTGCTCTTCACATTTGACAATCTGCGACCGCTGGCTTCGGGCGGGATTGGCTTTTTGGGCTTGCTGGTGGTGCTGCTGCTGAGCATGCGCTTGCTCTGGGCGCCGCTGGTGGCATTCGCCTTCGCCGCCATCTTGACCGGCAGCACGCGCCTGCAGATCGCGCTCAAGCTGGATTCGTCGCTGGCGGGCGTCTTGCAGGGCATGCTCGTGCTCTTCGTCATCCTCTTTCATGGCGTGCAGGAAGTCTTTTTTCCGGGGACCCTGGAAGATGATGACGGCGCAGCTGAGCCGGAAACGCAATGATTCACCACAGAGACACAGAGGACACAGAGGACACAGAGGAAACGAACGGCGATTGGATAATGGATGTCAATACAATGGAGAATCAGTAGGGGCGTTACGCCGTAAGGCCCGCCCGATATCCGCGATGTCGAACAACATCCCAATCTGTAGGGGCTAGCCACTGGCTCGCCCGCGCGCACAGTAAAGATTATTCACCACAGAGGCACAGAGGGCGCAGAGAAAATGCGAATGGCTACTTTAGGATAATGAATGTCAATTCGAGCGAGAACCTGTGGCGATCCGCCGCAAGGCCCGCCTGAGGTTGGCGATGTCAAATGTCATCCCAACCTGTACGGGCGAGCCGGTGGCTCGCCCTCAAAGTACATCGGGATATCAAGCGAAGGCCGGTATTGCGCCGCATCTGACCGTAGAATCAGGCGCTTCGGGCGTTACAGCGTGAGGCCCCTACAGTGGTGAATATAGCGAGATGAACGAAGAATTCCTCAACACGCTCGGCAGCATCGTCGGCACGGCGACGCCCCTCGTCATCGCGAGCCTGGGCGAGACCATCAGCGAGCGCGCCGGCGTCGTCAATCTGTCGCTGGACGGCAGTCTGGCGCTGGCGGCGGTGACTGGCTTCGCGGCTGCCTGGACGGCCCAGGAGATGGGCGTCCTCGATGTCCCGCTGCAGATCGCCGTCGGCATCGCGGCCGCCATGCTGGTCGGCGCTTTGATCGCTCTGCTGGTAGGCTTCTCCAGCATCAAGCTGCGCCGCGACCAAGTGGCGGTCGGCTTCGTGCTCACCTTGCTGGCGGCGGAGCTGGCGCGCTTCCTCGGCGCGGATTACACCCGCATCCCCGGCCCGCAGATCACCCGCCTGACGGTCCCGCTGCTGGAGGACTTGCCCGTCCTCGGCACGGTCTTGTTCAAGCAAAACGCCCTCGTCTATTTCAGCTATTTTTTGATGTTCGCCATCTGGTTCTGGCTCTTTCGGACGCGGGGCGGCTTGAGCCTGCGCGCGATTGGCGAGCGCCCGGAAGCGGCTTACGCTCGCGGCGCCCGCGTCCAGCGACTGCGCTACTGGTACACTTTTCTGGGCGGCGCGCTGGTGGGCTTGGCAGGGGCGGCCTATTCGCTGAATGTCAAGCCCGGCTGGAGCAGCCCGCCAGCCATGCAGGGCGACGGCTGGATCGCGCTGGCGATCGTCATCTTCGGCGGCTGGCATCCGTTCCGCGTCGTCCTCGGCGCCTATCTCTTCGCGGCCTTGCGCGCCGTCAGCAGCAATATCCAGACCAACGGCCTCTTCATCTTCGGCCAAGAAATCAACTTCCCCTTCGTTCTGCTCAACACCCTGCCCTGGCTGCTGATGATCGTGACCCTGCTGGTCGTCAGCGGTGGATTGACCGAGCGCCTGCTGCAATACGCGCCGCGTCCCGTCCAGCATCGCATGCGCGCTTTCTTGCGCTCCGACCCGCCCAAAGCCCTGGGCACGCGCTTCGAAATGGAGTGAGGCTGCCATTGTCCGCGTCGCCCGGCGAGACTCGCTTTCCCCTTGTGCCGGCAAGGACGCGGCGGTGGGCTTGACATGGTGAAGAAATCCAGGAAAGGCCGCATCCGGCCGCTGGCGCTATGCGTCTTTCGCCGGGGCGACAAGATCTTCGTCGCCCGCGGCCACGACGGGCACACTCGCCAGACCTTTTACCGTCCCGTTGGCGGGGCGATCAAATTTGGCGAGCCTGCCGCAGCCGCCCTCAAGCGCGAAGTCATGGAAGAGCTGGACGCGGCCGTCGAGGGGCTGCGCTACCTCGGCGCGCTGGAGAATATCTTCCGCTACGAAGGCAAAGCCGGCCACGAGATCGCGCTGATCTTCGACGGGCGCTTCACGGACCCGGACCTGAACCGGGACGATCTTGTGCTTGCGGGCAAAGATTCGGGCGAGATTCTCTACGAAGCCATGTGGCTGGCGCTGGACGATTTTCGCGGATCCGCGGCGCCGCCCTTGTACCCGGCCGGGCTGCTGGCGCTGCTGGATGGCGCGGCCGCGGCTGACATCGCCTAGACGCCGCTCAAGACCTGCTATAATCGTCTTGGAGGCTACCGCAAGGGACCCAGCCCATGGACATCCGCCTGCCGCTGCCGGCCGCGCTGCGTCATCGCGTGCAATCCGAAGCGCATCTCTGGGCGCATATCGTCTCGTTGATCGTCAGCCCGCCCCTGGTCTGGGCGATCTGGGCGCATCTGGCCTTGCTGTCTTTCAGCGAAGATCCGCGCGCGAGCCTGCCCCACGCCAGCGTCTTCGCCCTCGCCGTCTGCGCCGCGCCGATGCTCTTCGTCGTCTGCATGGTGCGCCTCGGCAAAATCGGCGATTTGCACATGCGCGAAAGCCGCGAGCGAATCGTGCCCTACTCCATCGCCGTCGCGCTGGGCATTGTCAGCGAGATTTTCTTCGCCCGCGTCCAGGCAGACCCGCTCATCCGCATCGTCACCCTGGTCAGCATCGTGGAGCTAGGCCTGATCCTGGTCGGCACATTTTTCTGCCACATCAGCCTGCACGCCATGGCGATGACCAGCGTCATATCGGCCACCTGCGTCGTCTTCGGCTTCAGCCAGTGCCTGCTTCTCTTGCCGCTGCTGCTGCTGGTGATATTGGCGCGGCTGGTGCTCCAGCGGCACACGCCGGGGCAAGTCTTGATTGGCGCGCTTATTGGTTTGCTCACGCCATTGACGGTGGTGGCCATTTTGGGGAGCTTCGTCTGAAGCGCCGCCTCAAGCCCGCCAGACCCGCGCCGTCCCGTCCCAGGACCAAGACAAAATCCGCGTCGCCGCCGCGTTCCAGACCGCTCCGCGCACCAGATTGCGATGGCGGAAGCGTCTCGGCTGGTCGCCCTCGTCCCAGAGATAGACATAGACATGAGACCAGCTCAGCAGACGCGCTTCGGCCGGATCCCAGCGCGCGCCGATGACCCAGTCTTCGTGCTGCAAGACCCGCAGCGAGCGCATGCCATCGACCTCCCAGACACGCGCCGTATCGTCGGCCGCCCAAGACAAAACCCGCGCTTCATCGCCCGACCAGAGGGCGCGCTGCGCGAAACTGCGGTGCCGGGCGCTGCTCAATGCACGCGAACCGACGCTGGCGCCGTCCGTCTCGTAGATATGCACGACGCCGTTGCCGAACCAGGCGAGAACGCGGCTGTCGGCGGCGTTCCAGGCCAGGCCGCGCAGCAGCGCGCGATATGGCAGCGAAAAGCTGCTCGCGGCGCCGGTTTCGATATCCCAAACATAGACTTGCCCAGTCTCGCTCCAGGCGCGGACTTCCCGCTCGCCGGCGCTCCAGCCCGCCTCCAGGATTGCTTCCGGCGCCTCAAAAGAGGCAATCTGCGCGCCAGACTCCAGATCGAGGATCGCCCCGGCCCCGCCGCGCGCAAAGACGAGCAAACGCGTTTCGGCGGCGTTTGGCAGCACAGTCATGGGCAAGCCAGCCACTTGCCAGCTTTGCAGCGCCCCGCCCTCTTCCGCGTCGCGCAGGGTCACGATGCCGCTTTCGTCGGCGGTGAGGATGCTCGCCCCGCCATCTAGCCAGATCGCATGCGTCAAGGGGGCGTCGCTTTCGACAGTCAGCTGCAGCGCGCCGTCGGCGGCATTCCAGACCCGCGCCGTGCCGCGCTCGGTGGCGCTGAGGATGCGCGTCTCGTCGGCGTTCCAGGCGGCGGCCACCAAGCCGGATTCATGCTGCAAGACCAGCTCGGCTTCCGGCGACTGCGCCGAGACCGGGCAAGCGAGCGTATACAGCAGAGCGACCGTCAGCAGCGCGCGGAGCATGGCGACTCTCTCTCGATTGCGTTCATGGCTCATGCGCCCAGTGTAGCAGAGAAACTGCCCGGCGGGGCTGGCGGGCCTGCTGGCCAGTCGCTTGTCAGAGCGCGCCGAAATGCGATTCGGGCAGGGAGACGCGCTTGCCCGTCTCGTAGGATTCAATCGCCGCGTACGCCAGCTTGAGAGCCCGATGGCCGGCGCGCGCGTGCACTGGCGGCTCGTCGCCGCGTTTGAAGGCGGCCAGCATGGCTTCCAGGTAACGGTCAAATGTGCGGTGGAATTCGCGATCGGGGTCGTTGAAGTAGCCGGCTTGCCAGACCTGGCTGGTTTCATCGCCGGCGCGCTGGAAGCGGTAGCGCTTGACCGTGTCGTCGATGAGGACGCGCCCGTCGCTGCCGTTGAGCTCCAGGCGCTGCGTCTCCGGGTACGCGTAGGACGAATCGTAGGAGCCGACCAGGCTGCCGACCGCGCCGCTGGCGAACTTCAGCGACAGCGCCATGGTGCTGAATCCCGCGCCGGTCATGTCGGTCATCTCCGCCTGGACCGAAGCGATCGGGCCGCAAAGATGCTCCAGCATGTCAAAGCCGTGGCATTGCGTTTCGACGAGATTGGCGTGGGGATGCTCGCTCGCGCCCTCGCCGCCAAAGCGCCAGGCAGCGAAGTTGAGCGCGCCCAGCTTGCCGCTGTCGAGCGCCATTTTCGCCATTTGGGCCGGCCTGGCGTAACGGTGATTAAAGTTGATGGCGAAGAACAGATTTCGCGCATCCGCCTCGCGCAGCAGAGTCTCGGCTTCGTCGAGGTGAAAGACCAGCGGCTTCTCCACCAGCAGCGGATATCCGGCGCGGATGACTTTTAGTGTGGGCGTGAAATGCGCCATGTTGGGCAGGCATAGGCTGACCAGGTCGGGCTTTTCCACCGCCAGCATCGCGTCGATATCGAGATATGAGCGCATGCCAAACTGCTCGGCCCGGGCTCGCGCGCGCGCTTCACTGCGGCCGGCCACCGCGCAGAGCTCGACATCGTCGCGGGCGGAGAAGACGCGGGCGTGCTGATAACCCCAGCCGCCGGCGCCAACCAGCGCCACCTTGACGCGAGCGCGGGCGGTCATTGCTCAATCACCACCTTGCCAGTGTCGCCGGCGAAGAAGAGCTCAAAGGCATGCTGGATTTCGCTCAGTGGCAGGCGATGCGTGATGATCTGCGTCAAGTATGCTCTGTGCCGGCGCAGACGCTCAAGATTGGCGGGCAGCTCGTCGTAACAGAAGTATTCGCTGCCGATAACGGCGCGCTCCGGGCCGATCAAGTCGGGCGACGCTTCCAGCGCCAGGCTCTCGCCATGACCGATGCAGACGAGGACGCCACGCTGGCTCAAGGCATCGAGGCAGGCGCGCCGGGCGACGCTCTTGCCGCTGGCGTCGAAGGCGGCGTCCACTTCGCGCATGCCGTGGCGCTTCATGCCTTCCGCCAGGGTTGTCCGCGCCACATTAACCGGCAGCCCGCCCAGCCGCTCCGCCAGCGCCAGCCGGTAGGGCACGACATCGCTGACGAGCACCGGCAAGTCGAATCCGAGCATGATTTTGAGCATGGCCAACATGCCCAGGCCAATCGGACCCGCGCCAGAGACGAGCGCCGATTCGATGTCCTGGCGCAGGCGCCGCCCCCGCCGGATGCCGTGGCCGTTCGTGCCCATGATGTCCAGCAGCAGGGTCGCTTCGGTCGGAGTCATGTCGCTGTCGACGGCGAAGAAGACATTCTCGTTGACCAGCTAGTAAGGTCCAAAGCCGCCATCGTGGCTGAAGCCGTAATCCGCGCGCTTGCCGCTGCACTGGTTGGTGAAGCCCAGCCGGCAGCTGCGACATGTGCCGCAGAAATCCATCAGAAATACCGCGCCAACCGTCCCGACTGGCGCAGTTGTTCCCGGGCCGGCCGCGGCGACGACTCCCGCGCCTTCATGTCCGGGCGTGATGGCGCAGCCGTCGTAGAATTGCCCGCGCTCCGAGCCGCAAAGGGCGTTCGCGCCCACTTGCAGCAGCAGCTGGCCGGCGCCGGGCACGGGCACTTCTTTTTCGTGGAAGTCGATGACTCCGCCGCCAATGAAACGCGGGACGGTCATCACTTCGGGTATCGGCTTGAGCATGCCGCGATTTTAGCGCCGATTGCGCCGTTCATGCCAACCCGCAGGGGCGAGGCTTGTCTCGCCCGCCATTCTTAGTCGATCGCTTGTCATTCCCCAAACTGTAGGGGCGAGCCGGCGGCGCGCGCCACGAACGCTTGCGCTAGGGCAAATCCTGGGCTCGTCCGCCCTGGACCGCAGGCCGCGACCGTCCATTCGCATGACCTTGCCAGCGGCGCGCCGGCGCAGTATCATCGCGGCAATGTCCATGGCATGAAGGCAGGCAGCATGAGCCGACCCAACATCCTCTTCATGATCGCCGACGATCACCGCCATTCCGCTCTCGGCGCGCTGGGCGTGGAGGCGGTCAGCACGCCCGTCTTCGACCAGCTGATCGCCGACGGGACCTGCTTCACCCAGGCGCACATCATGGGCTCGACCTCGGGCGCCGTGTGCATGCCCAGCCGCGGCATGCTCCTGTCCGGGCGGGGCCTCTTCCACACGCCCGACCCCCTGCCGGATGACGCGCCGCTGCTGCCCGAATTGCTGCGGCAGCATGGCTACGCGACTTTCGGCACGGGCAAGTGGCACAACCGCCGGGGGAGTTACGCCCGCTGTTTTGAACGGAGCGGCAAAGTCTTCTTCGGTGGCATGAACGACCAATTCGCCATGCCGGTCAACGATTTCGATCCCGAAGGCAAGTACCCGCCCGAAGAGACTTATCTGGCGGAGGGCTTCGCCACCACCGTCTTCTGCGACGAGATGATCGACTTTTTGAACGCGCGCTCGCCGGCGGACGAGCAGCCCTTCTTCGCCTACATCGCTTTCACCTCGCCGCACGACCCGCGCACGCCGCCCGCGCCCTACGACCAAATGTACGACCCGGCCGAGATCCAGCTGCCGCCCAATTACATGCCGGAGCACCACTTCGACATTGGCGTCCGCGAGATCCGCGACGAAGTCTTGGCTGGCTACCCCCGCGGCGAAGACGAAATCCGCCGCCACATCGCCGATTATTACGGCATGATCTCGCAGATGGACATGGACATCGGGCGCGTGCTCGAGACCCTGGAGGCGCGTGGACTGCGCGAAAACACGATTGTCGTCTACACCTCGGATCACGGGCTGGGCGTCGGCCAGCACGGCCTCATGGGCAAGCAGAATCTCTACGATCACAGCATGCGCATCCCGCTTATCCTGCGCGGTCCCGGCATCCCGGCCGGTCAACGCAGCGACGCCATGCTCTACCTGCTCGACATGTACCCGACCCTGCTGGAGCGGGCTGGCGTCGCCCCGCCAGTGACGAGCGCCGGGCAAAGCCTGAACCCCGTGCTGGATGGCGGCGCGGGCCGCGAGCGAATCTTCTCCGCGTATCAGGGAGTCTTCGGCCCGCCAGGCGAGCGCCCCTGCCAGCGCAGCCTCAAGCGCGGTCGCCACAAGCTGATCCAGACGGTCGCCGCCGGCGTCGAGACCTGGCAGCTTTTCGACCTGGAGGCGGATCCCTGGGAGACCCGCGACCTCATCGCCGACGAGAGCAGCGCCGCGCTGATCGAAAGCCTGCGCGAGGACTTGCGGCGTGAGCAGGCGCTCCATGACGACCCGGCGCTCGCTGACTGAGGCCGTAGGGGCGACTCTGTGAGTCGTCCGCGCACTAATACGGTGTAGGGGCGACTCTGTGAGTCGCCCGCTTGACAGAATTCGAAGCGTGACACAATACATGCGCATCGTGAAGGAGACGGCGAACGGCAAGCGGTGCGCAATTGGCGACTTCGGCGGATCTGGAGCAGCAGACGCGGCAGTTGACCATGTGGCTGGTCGTTGCCGGCGCGAGTCTGGCGGGCGCATTCGGGTTGGGGTCTTCTACATAATGGACAGGCTGCGGTAGATTCGCGACGCCCCGCTTCGCCAGGCTTTTCTCTGTGCTCTCTGTGCCTCTGTGGTGAATCAATCCGCCCGCCCCAAATTCAACTCCAGCAGCCTTCTCAGGATCTCCTCTTCATCCTCCAGAACCCCATACCCCCAGCCATAGGCATCACACACCGCTTCGTCCAGCTCGCGATGCAGCGCGTCCAGGCGCGGCGCGAAATCCCCAGCTTCGGGCTTGACCTTGATGGCGCTCCGCCCGCGATAGACCGCCAGCGCGTTGTACAGATTCGTAAGCGTGCGGTCTTTGAGTTGCTTTGGGCTAATGCCGTCCGGGTGCTGCCAGGCATGGCGCTCGGCGTGCAGCTGCCTGGCGGCGGCGGAGATGCGGCGGTGCGCGGGATGGGCGAGGTCTTCGTGGCCCGGCGGCCAGGGGAAGGGGAAGGTTTCGAATGTGGTGGTGGGCGTGTAGCGGGGGTCGTTTCCTTTGCCGAGCCAGGTGCCCATCCGCAGCGACCAGACTTCGTGGAGCCTGGAATGGAGGACGCCGAAGAAGTAGTCGTCTTCGCGGGCGATGGCGACGGTAGCGTCACCTGGAAAAACTACTTTGTCTACCCATACAAAGATGCGATGCTTTGAGACTCTTGATGTAAAGATTTGGCGTTCGACCTGCCTCGCAGCATCTCGATAACTGCGGCCGCTAGCGCCCAATTTCCACCAGTTCTCGCGCCGTTTGCGGTTCTTGTTTTTGGCACGGACCGGTTTGATGTGTGTTTCCACATAATTGAAGGGCGCTTCGTATTCGGCAGCATGTTCTATTTCCATGTTGTCAAAGTCGATTATCCAGTAGTTTCTCAGTTCGCCTACTAAGTCGTTTCCATTTCGGAACGGTTTGATCACCTTTGCATTGTCGACCCCTGATATGTTTCTGTCACTTAGCATTTCAATTGCAACTGACTCGGTAATGTCGAATCTGCCGACCTTCACTGGACCTTGAAAGGAGATTCTTTTGTTGTCAGGCAGGATCTCGGCCTGGCTTACGTCAATGGAACTAGTGAGATCGGCATTGATTGACTCGACAGCTTTGCCGTCCAACGTCGCCTGCGAAGATCTGCCGTCATCAAATCCAATAAGTGAAACACGGACAGCCGCACCGTCCAGAATCCATGGTCTGTTTGACCAAGCCATGAAGATGTCACCTGAAGCCTTGATGCGTTTCAACACTTCGCGATTTACACCGCCTCGAATGGAGTTTGTTGCAAGTAGCCCTGCTCGGTCTGCTTTGCCGTCTTCGATGTGCTTGCGGGCCCGTTCGTACCAATAGCACACCAGGTCTGCACCGCCTCGAACGCATCCTGAGTAGTATCGCGTCAATCGTTCATAATAGTCGTCTCCCAATTCACCTCGCATCCTTTGACCGCCCAGGAACGGCGGATTGCCGACGATGACATCGACCGCCGGCCACTCGACCGATTCAACCCCGCCCCCCGGCCCCCTCCCCGAGGCTTCGGAGAGGGGGAGTCCAGCGCCGGCGTTCTCGCTGGTATTGGCAGCCTTCCCTCCAAGGCCTTGGGGGGACTGCGGGGGGTTGGAAGCGGCGCGCCACTCGACATTTCCAACCCCGCCCCCCGGCCCCCTCCCCGAGGCTTCGGAGAGGGGGAGTCCAGCGCCGGCAATCTCGCTGGCATTGGCAGCCTTCCCCCCAACGCTTTGGGGGGGTTGAGGGGGGTTGGAAGCGGCGCCCCCAAGGCCTTGGGGGGACTGAGGGGGGTTGGAATCGGCGCCCCCAAGGCTTTGGGGGGATAGAGGGAGGTTGGAATCGGCAGGCGGCAGGATGGCGTCTTTGCAGACGATATTGCCTTCCAGCTCTTCGAGGATCGGCTCGCTGAATTCTTGCCCGTAGCCATTGTTGATGCGCCACTGGATGTAGCCGATCCAGACGACGATGCTGGCCAGGGCGTGGGCGATCGGGTCGATTTCAATGCCGTACATCTGGCGCGGGTGGACTTCGCGGGTGGCCAGCTGCAAGCCCGCCCAGAGCGGATGCTGGATGACTTCTTTCTCCAGGTCCATCAGCATTTGCAGCGACACATAGAGGAAATTGCCGCTGCCGCAGGCGGGATCGAGCACGGTCGTCTCGCGGATGCGCTTGAGGATGCCTTCGCGCAGGTCCAGCAGCTGGGCGCGGGCATGGGCTCTGGCGCGGCCTGTGCGAGCTTCGTCATAGCGTTGGCGGATGGGCTGGGCTTCGAGCTGGACGGTGTCCCAGGCGTAGCGCAGGGGCTGCATCAGCACGGGCTCGACGATGAGCAGGATGTCGTCGCGCGAGGTGTAATGCGAGCCGAGCTGGCTGCGTTTGCGCGGGTCCAGGCTGCGCTCGAAGAGGGTGCCGAAGATCGATGGCTCGATGGATTCCCAGTTGAGCTCCGCCGCCGTTTCCAGCGCGTCGATGGCTTCCAGCGACAGCTCCTCCACGGTCACGACATTGAAGAGCGAGCCATTGAACCAGTCGATATCGCGCAAGAGGAAGTCGCCGCCGTCGTTCATGGCTTTGAAGAGATTTTGCACATACTGCTTGAATGTGTTGGGCTTGCCGCGCGACTGCTTGATGATATGGCTGAAGATGCCGTCGGGGCTGTTGACGGCGTTTGGCAGCAGGCCGATGTCTTCGGCGAAGAGGCAGAAAACCAGCTTGGTCAGGAAGAAGGCGATGCGCTGCGGCGCGGTCTCCCATTCGCGCATGTTCTCGGCGATAAGCTGGAAAGCCTCCGCCGCTTCTTTGGTCACCTGCTCGGCGTTGCGCCGCGGATGCAGCCGTTCCGGCGCGTGAAACATGGCGCGCAGCCAAGCCATGACTCGTGGCTCGCGGGCGATCTGGCTGTGCGCGAACTTGTAGACGCGCTTCTGCGTATTCGGGAAGTTCGTGTGAAGCTCCCAGCGCTCGAAATCCGTGACCGCCAGCAGCGGCGGGTTGTTCAGCTTCTCGCGGTAACGCAGCAGCTGTTTGTAGGCGTCGCCGAGGTCTTGGTATTTGCCTGGCGATTTGTACTCGATGGCGAAGTGATTCTCGTACCAGACATCAGCGAAACCGCGGCCGCCCGCCTGCGCCAGCGACTGCTCAAAGACGAAACTGTCGCCCTTGGCGGTTTTGCCGTCGCCGGGCATCTCGAGGCCGACCAAGCGGCAGACATCGAGAAAGTGGTGCTGCGCCCCCTGCGACTCGCGCAGAGTCGGGTTGGCCCACTTGTTGACGAATTCTTGCGGCTTCATGCGGGGCATTTTACCAGTTTCGCGCCCGCGGTGTATGGGCTGGCCGGCCGCTCGCCCGCGCATGATTTGCTTCACCACAGAGGCACAGAGATCACGGAGGGGTCTGTTCGCGGCGATTCGCGTAGGGGCGACATACCATGTCGCCCGCGCAATATCAGAACCTGTACGTACGCAACAGTCTCGCATGCTGAGGCGCGTCCAAGACTCTCAACTCTTTGTGTCCGCTCGGTTTCAGATAATCCGTCCATCCCCGCCGCCCAAATCCGCCCGGCCCGCGCAACCCGCTTTCGCCTTCAATGCTATACTGCCAGCCATGCAAGAATCACAGTTGCTCCGCTGGATTGAATCCGCCAGAAACCGCGGCCAGGCCCCCGCGCTGCTGACCCTGCTCGACGCTCTGGAACCGACCGCGCCCCTGCTCGCCAGCGGGCTGCTGGTCGCCCAGCCTTTCGCCAGCCTGTGCCGCGCCGGCGACGCCTGTCGCGAATTGGCCGACCTGCTGGAAGCGCCCGAGGGCCTGCGCCAGCTGCGCGATTCTCTGGCTGACGAGGCCACGGAGTAGCGCCATGGACCAGACGACTGTGCAGGTCTTCAGCGTCCTCTTCGTCATGGCGACGGTGGTGCTGCTGTACACGGCGCGCTTCTTCGAGCGTCGGCGGCGACAGCGAGCGCAGCGGCAAATGGCGGCTCTGGAGCGCCTCCCCGCCTGGACGAGCCAGAGCATCGAATCCAGCCGGCCTCTGCACTTGTCGCTGGGCGCTTCGGCCGTTGGCGGCGAAGACACGCCGAGCGCATTGGCGGGCGCCGAATTCTTCTACCATCTCATCCAGAGCGGCGCTGCCGGCGACCAGGCGCCCACGATCTCGACCTCGTCGCCGACCAGCGTCCCCTTGGCGCAGGACACGGCGCGGCGGGCCTGGGAGGGCGATTCGCTGCTGAGCGCGCGCTGGTATCCGCCGGGGCTGGCTTTCGCGGGCGGCTTGAGCGCGGCCATGGCTGAAGACGAAGCGGCGGCGCAGATCCTGGCGGGCAAACTTGGGCCCGAATTGGCGCTGATTCTCGATGGAGCGGATCGCGGCGGCAGCCTGGCGGTCAGCGATCAGCTGGAGGGCCAAGCGGTGGCTTTCGCCATGGCCGACGAAACGCTGATCGGCGAAGAGCTCTACGCGGCGGCCGGCTATGTGAGCGACGAAGCGAGCGCGAGCCGCGTCGCCGTCGTCATCGATGTCTGGCGCGGCCTGCTCATCATCGGCTTGACCCTGGCGCTGCTGCTGGCTTACGCCGGGATCTTGCCCTGGCTGAGCTGGCAGCTGCTGCTGGCCGCGGTCGTCGCCGCCACCGTGCTTGGCTTGATACTCGCGCGGAGGAGCTGAGAGATGCGCCGCATGCCAAGCCTCGGCAGCGCCATCTCGTCCCTGGTCGCTTTCGCCGTCGGCATGACCACTTTGCTGAGTCTGCTGCTGGGCGATAATCCCGAGCTCTTTGGCGAGCAGCCCGGCCGCGAGATCCTGGCGGAGCGAATCGCCGCGCCGGGCGATGTCATGCTGCGCCTGGCGACTCTGATGGTGGCGCTCAGCATCGTGCTCGGCGTCGCCAACTTGCTGCATGTCCATGTTTTGCGCTTGCGTCGACACAGTCTCACCAGCGCCGTGCTGCTGGCCAGCTTCGCCTTCACGCTCTACTGGCATGTAGCGCAGGGCGACGCCACGCTGCTGGAAGCGGTCCTGGTTCCCATCGAGTCGGCTTTGGCGGCTTTGCTCTGTCTGTCGCTCGTGCATGGCGCTTCCCGCGTGTTGCAGAAACGCGCCGATATTTGGGGCGCGCTCTTCGTGCTGGTCGTGATCATCGTCCTCCTGGGCAGCCTGGGGCTGGCGGAGCTGGCGCCGGTCCAAACCATGCGCGACTGGCTGATGGCTGTCCCGGTGAGCGCCGGCGCGCGCGCCATCTTGCTGGGCATCGCCCTGGGCGTCATTGTCGCTGGCCTCCGCGCCCTGCTGGGTCAAGACCGCGCGTATCGGGGTTAGCGATGTCGGAAGACTTTAACTGGCTGGAGGAAGCGCGTCACGACGAGCCCCAAACGCCCGTCGCGGAAAGCGGTCGGCGTCGGCTGTTTTCGCGTCTGCCCCGCATTTCACTGCGCCCGCGCCGACCCGGCTTGCCCGCCTTGCCGCCTTTGCCCCGCCTTTTCCGGCGACAGCGAGACGAAGCGCCCAGCTCCGCCTCCCAGCTGATAAGCGAGCGGGAAGAGCGCCCGCTGGAAGAGCTGGACGAGCGCCTGCGAGATTTGCGCCAGCGCTCGCTGCAAGGGTCGGAGCCGCCGGCGGACCAGCCGCTCTACAATGTCGACGAGGTCCTGGTGAGCCCGGAGGCGCTCAATCCGGGCGGGGGCCTGATCGGCGCGGTGGCGCTCTCCAAAGCCCAGGAAGAACAGGTCGAGCTCTTGCGCGACATCGTGGACGGGGCGACGCCGGGGCCCTCACCGGGCGGCGCATCGCCAGGCAGGGGATCGCCCGTCGCGCTCACGACGGCGACTCGCCTGGTCGCAGCCGTTTTCGTCTTGCTGCTGGCGTCGCTGCCCTTCGTATCGTCGGACTTTGATTTCTTCCCGCTGCCGCCGGCCGACTTTGAGGCCAGGCGCGGCGACGCCCGCTCGCTCTACAACGCCTTGGACAACCTGCGCCCGGACGACAGGCTGCTGCTGGCTCTGGAATACGGAGCGACGGCGGCTGGCGAGCTGGATCCGCTGGCGGATTTGGCGCTGCGGCACATTTTCGCACAGGGCGCGCAACCGCTGATCGTGAGCAGCAACCCAATCGCCATCGCCCGCGCCGAGAACATCATCCGCGAGATAAATCGCTCGGTCATGCGCGCGAACCTGGTCGTCGAAGCGGGCGCGCACTATCACATCCTGCGCTATTTGCCGGGCGGCGCGCTGGGCTTGCGCGAACTCAGCGAGAATTTCGCCGCGGTGGCGCGTTATTCATCCAGTGGCGCGGAGACGGGCCTGGATATCGCCAGCCTGGCCGACCTGCAATACATCGTGCTGCTCGCCGAAAGCGCCGAGACCATCCGTTTCTGGGCGGAGCAGGTCGTCCCGGAAAGCGCCGAAACTCCGCTGCTGGCGATCACCTCCTACGCCGCCGAGCCCCTGGCCCAGGCTTATGCCGAGTCGCTGCCACAGATCGCCGGCCTGCTCCACGGTTATCGCGACGCCTTCAGCTATGGCGAGATGCTCAAAAGCGCCTATGGCATGGCGCCGCCGATTCCCCTTACGCCGACGCTGGAGCCGGCGCCAAACACGACAGCGACGCCGCTGCCAGCCTCATCAACGCCGGATCCGACCGCGACGCCCGCCCCAATCACGCCGACGCTGGATTGGACGCCGACGCTCATCCACATCACAGTCCAGCCGACGGCGACGGCGACGCCCGATCTCCAGCGGCTTTCCACAGCGCCGCCGGGCGAGAGGGCGACGCCGTCGCGCGAGGACCTGGACGACCCCGCGAATCAGCCGGGCGAGCAAGCGGTGGCCGTCGCGACGGTGATGGCGCAGCCCACTTCCGCGCCAGCCGCGACCATCGCCGCCAGCGATACGCCAGGGCCGACAGCCACCGTCGCCAGCATCCGCGTGGTCGAAGTGATTTCGCCGCAGCAGGTGCGCATTCGCCGCGGACCGACGACAGCCGACGACATCCTGCGCCTGGCACAAGCCGGCGACCGCTTTGAAGTCGTGGGCGCGAACGGCGATGGCAGCTGGCATCAGATCGCGCTGGAGCCGGGCTTGAATGGTTGGATCGCCCAGTTCCTCGTGGAAGAGCTTGTCATGACCGAGGCCGAGTTCCGCTCCGGTTCAGCCAGTTTGCCGGCGGAGCGGGCTGTCTTGCTGCGCGAATACGACTGGAGTCTGGGCAAGACTGGACCGCGATATTACCAAGCCCAGCCGCCATCCCCGGCCGATCTTCATGAATTCGCGCAGCTGCGCGATCGCCACCAAGAAGGCCCGCGACTGCAGGCGATGTCCCTGGGCGCGCTGGCGGCGGCGCTGGTGATCGTGCTGGGCAACCTCGTCCATGGCGTCGGCGCTTTGCTGCGGCGGCGTGGCGCGAGCGCGCGCTAAGGGGGCGGTCGATGGCGGACAACATAGTCGCCTTGCTCAGCTTCGTCTTGACGCTCATGGTCTTCAGTTATGTCCTGGGCGATTTGCCGCTTGTCGGCATTCTGTACCGCGTGGCGGTCTATATTCTCATCGGCATGACGGCAGCCTTCACCCTTATCGTCACTTACGAAGGCTTGATTCTGCCTTATCTGTTGGATCTTCAGAATCCCGCGACCAGCTGGACGAGCCTCGGCGCCCGCGGCGACATTCACATCTTCTTCGCCGCCCTGCTCTTCACCGGGCTGCTGCTGCTGAAGCCGGTCAAGCAGCTCGCCTGGCTGACGAATTCCGTCTTCGCCGTCTTGATCGTCGTGGGCGCGGCGGTGGCGGTGACGGGCGCGCTCTCCGGCACCCTTTTCCCGCTGCTGGGGGCGACCGTGCCAGAGGCGACAGACTTGCCCGATCTGCTGGACGAGATGCTGATCTTCGTCGGCACGGTGACGGCGCTCTTCTACTTTCACTACCAGATCAGCGCCCGAAACGCGGAAGCCGAGCCGGAAGGCGGGCCACTTCGGCGCGGTTTCCGTCAGATTGGCAAGCTCTTTCTGGTGACGGCTCTCGGCGCGATTTATGCCTCAGCGCTGCTCTCCAGCTTGACGATCCTGACCGAGCGGCTCAGTTTTCTCTTCCAGTATGGCGCCTGAACCATGAGCGACGAGCGCGTCAATTTAATCCTGGCGGCCGATATCGGCAGCGCGCACACGCGGGCTCTGCTGTATGAGCGGGTCGACGGCGTCTTTACTCTGGCGGCCCATGCCAGGGCGCGGACGACCATCGACGGACCGGCGGGCGACGCTCGCGCAAGCCTGACCGCAATCCTGGGCGAGATGGGCGCGGCCAGCGGACATCGATTTCTGGACGAGGCCGGCAGCCTGATCCAGCCCCGGCGAAACGACAGCCTCGGCGTCGACTATTTCCTCACGACTGTCAGCGCGGGTCCCCCCTTGCGGGCGGCGCTGGCGGGCTTGTTCCCGGACATGAGCATCGCGGCTTTACGGCGGGCGATCGCGCCCTTTTATGTGGACGCGGTGGCGGAGCTGCACCTTGAAGACGGGCTGGGCGAGACCGGGCGGCTCAATCGTCTGGTACACAGCGCTCCCCAGCTGATCATCGTGGCGGGCGGCTGGGATGACGGCGCGCGCGGAAGCATGCTGGAGCTCTTGTCGCTGCTGCGGCGGGCGCTGTCGCTGATGCCACCGGGCGAGAAGCCGACCCTGCTTTACGCCGGCAACAGCAGCTTGCGCGCCAATGTCCACGAAATGCTGAGCCAGCAGACAGAAGTCTTGATCGCGCCCAACATCTTGAGCCAGGCAGGAGCGACCGTCGCGCCGATGCAAGCCGTGCTCGAAAGCCATTTGGACGGGGTCCGCCGGCGGGACAATGCTTTCCAGCGCCTGGCAGCCCTGTCCGATTCCAGCCTCCTGCCCTCCGCCCGCGGGATTGAGACGATGACGGCCTTTTTCGCGCGCGCCACCGGGCTGGAGACCCTGTGCGTCGATATCGGCTCCGCCAGCGCGATGCTGTCCCTGGCTGGCAAGTCCGACACCCGAACGCTTGTCCGCAGCGATCTTGGCCTGGGCTCGAGCGCCCCCAGCGCATTGGACCTGGTCGGGCATGCGGCGGTCGCCTCGTGGCTGCCATTTCAGCCGCGGGAGGGCGAGCTGGAGCAATACGCGCGAAGCAAAGCGGACCACCCGGCCAGCCGCCCCCTGGATATGCGCCAACGCAGCCTCGAGGGGGCTTTGCTGCGAGCCTGCCTGCGCTTCCTGCGGGCGGAGCTGGACCTGGCGGCGGACTGGCGGCCTGGCCTGCTGCTGCTCTGTGGCGCGGCGCTTAATAACGGGCCTCAAGGCGCGCTGGATATGCTGCTGGTGGCGGACGCGCTGTCGCCCGAGGGCGTCGTCCAGCTGAAAGCCGACCCCCACGGCGCGCTGGCGACCTTGGGCGCGCTCTCTTCGACGCATCCCGAAGCGGTGGTGCAGCTGGCTCATGGCAATGCGTTGGAGCATGTGGGCAGCCTCTTGCGCGTTTCGGGCTCGGCCCCAGCCGGAGCGGCCGCGCTGAATGTCCAGGTCACGCGGGAAGGCGGCGCGGAAATCACGCGGGAGGTCAAGGCGGGCGATGTCTGGCGTCTGCCCGCGCCGGCGGGAGAAGCGGTCGAGCTGCGAATTCAGGCGCGGCGGGGCTTGTCGATCGGCGGCAGGCGGCGGCTGCGGCAGCGCGTCTATGGCGGGCGCGGCGGCATCCTGATCGACGCCCGGCTGGACGCCATGACTCGGGCATCGTCCGTCACGGAACGGGCGACGCGGATGCTGCGCTGGTTCGCGGCGGTGAGCGAGCAGTCGGGGCCGGTCGTCATCCCGGAAGACTGGCTGGCCGCGCCCTAGAGTCGTGACTGCGTATCGTGGTTACCGCGAGGCGATCGAGCCAACGCTCTCCGCTGCTGATCTCTTGTGACGCGGGAAAACCATCCATGTCATACACCGCGCGTCTATTCGAATGATTGTCATTTCGACAAGACTGCGTAAAGGTTGATTTGGATGCTCAGGGAACTGACATTATCGTGATTGGTTTCTCAAAGCCGGCCACGAAGCGACTTGCATGCTTAGCGTTTCGCAATCACGCACGGCACAATGGGCGGGCGACGCGTCAGAATTGGAAGATTCTGCATTGGCGTCAGTCGTAAACGCGATGCTGTACACATCCTCATTTTGGACAAATCTCAGAAACGGCGAGGTGCGGTCGGGAAAAGTTGACATTGATGAACATAGCGTGTTGGCAACATGTTTTTGCCTGAATGCGGAAGACGATATCCTGCTGCAGGGCGCGCAAGTTCGGTAGGTTTTGGGGAGAAGGCTCATGCCATACGAATACACGCCCGAGATAAGAGAACAGCAGGCCAAAGTAAAGAGAGCTTGAGAAACTGACTCGCATGCGCGCCGAAGATCTGATCGCCACAGGGCAGATGCCGACTTCACATGCGGGCCTTCAGTCAAGTCCCGCAATAGAGAAAGAACCGGTTGCCAGGCCAGATTCTCCTCAGTCCCGCACAAAGTCCGCGTAGCCTGATAGCGAACCGCAACCTGGCGCGAAGCGCAGCGCCCCGACGGCATGATCTGGCGGACGCAAAGCCGGCTGGCTATTTCACCGCGCCCATGGTCAAGCCGTCGACCACATTTTTTCGGATGAACATCGCCAGGAAAAATATCGGGATCATCACCACCAGGCCCGCCGCCGCCATTTGCTCCCACATGATGCCGCGGGCGCCGCTGGTGGTCATCAGCGCCACTTGCATCGTCCGCATTTCCCGCCCGATGATGAGCGCGAAGAGAAACTCGTTCCAGGACATGATGAAGGCGAAGACCGAGGCCACCAGCACCCCGGGGCGGATCAGCGGCAGCGAGATGAAAAACAGGATCTGAAAGTCGTTGCAGCCGTCGACATAAGCCGCCTCTTCAATCTCGCCGGGCAGCGCGTCGACGAAGCCCTTGATCATCCAAATCGCGTAGGGCAGCACGATGGACATGTTGACGATTATCAAGCCCAGCTGCGAACCGAGCAGAGGCTTGCCGAAGACCTCGACCGTGCGGAAGAGCGTGAAAAAAGGAATGGCGACCACGATGGCGGGGATGAACTGGGTCGTCAGAATCCAGATCAGCAGCGCGCGATTGCCCAGAAACTGGTAGCGGCTGAATGCGTATGCGGCCAGGGTCGCCAGCGGGATGGCGATGAGGATGGTCGCGCCCGAGACGACCACGCTGTTGACGACATTGGGCAGCATGTCGCGCCCGACTTCGCCGCGCTCGCGCTCCGTGCCTTCGTTGATGATGACCGATGTGTCGGAGAAGATAATCTCGAAATTCTCCAGCGTCGGCGTGAAGACCAGGCTGGTCGAGTAGGCTTTCTCCTGCGGCTTGATGGCGGTGATGGCCAGCCAGACGATGGGCAGGGCGATGAAGGCGATGATGAGCAGCAGGGCCAGGGTCTCCAGCGCTTTCAAGCTCTGATGGCGAAAGTCAGGCTTGCGTTGGACGGTTGCCTTCGCGGTCATTGTCTTGGCTCAATCACGGTTCAGCACAAGCGACACATAAAGCGCGGCGCAGATCGTCAGCACGACCACCAGGATATAGGACATAGCCGAGGCGTAACCGATATCGAGGCTGCGCACGAAACCCATTTGGTGAATGTAATAGTTGATGGTCTGGGTGGCGCGCACGGGCCCGCCGCCGGTCATCGTCACGACCTGGTCGAACATTTTCAGCGAGAAAATCGTCTTGAGCATGGTCACGATCAAGATTACCGGACGCAGCAGCGGCAGGGTCACGCGAAAGAAAATCTGCAGGCGGTTCGCCCCGTCGATGCGCGCCGCTTCGAAGATCTGCTCGTCAATCGAGCCGAGCGCGCCGACGAACATCAGCGCGATCAAAGGCGCCCAGCCCCAGGTCTCGCTCATCGCCAGCATGAACAGAGCCCAGAATTTATCGCCCAGCCAGACGATGGACTCGCTGAGCAGCGGAATCTCGATGAGGGGCAGGGCGTTGAGTATCGAGAGCAGCGCGTTGACGGGCTTGACGATGAGGCTGTCGATAATCAGGTCATAGATGCCGTAATTCTCGTTGAGCATGAAGCGCCAGCTGTAGCCTTTGAGGGCGGGGCTGACGGCGAAGGGGAAGATCAGGAGGACTTTGGCGAGGGTGTGCAGCATGCCGCCTTTCTGGACGACGACGGCGATGAACAAGCCGATGACCACCGACAGGGCCACGCTGATAACCGTGAACCAGAAGGTGACTTGCAGGCTGTTAATGAAGCGCGGGTCGCTGAAAGCCAGGCTGTAATTGTTGAGCGAGAGCAGGCTCCAGTCGATATGGATGCCGTTCTCGCCGATTTGGATGGCGAATATGGGCGGTTTGCGCAGGCTGTATTTGTGGAAGCTGAAATAGAGGGCGGCGAGCAAGGGGTAGATGGTCGTCAAGATGATGACGATCAGAGCGGGCGCGACCAGCACCCATGGCACCCAGCGTTTCTTGCGCATCTCCTACACTCGCTCTAACGCGTCACCAGTGTCGTAAGTATAGCATCGTGCCGTATGTGTCATCCTGCAGTCATTCGCGCGCCCCGACGCAGCCCGTAACGACGCGGCAGGATCGGGCGTTTGTCCGCCAGCAAGTCCTCGATGCTGAATCCTTGGATCACCGGGTAGCTGCGCTCGTCATCGTGCCACACCTCATTGCTGCGCTGGTTTTCTACCGTTGTAAGCTGGTCGGCGAAGCAAAGCATGATGCCGGAAACAGCCCCAGTCTGGCGAACGACTTCCGCTAGCGCCCGTACGCTGTCCGCGGAGACTCGCCCGCTCTTGATTTGAACAATGGCGGTTTCGCTGAATATCTTGCCGTCACGAATGACCAGCAGTTCGATGATTCCATCCAGGCCGCCGTCGGCGCCGCGCGTTCCAGGCCGCCGCTTGCCCATGCCGTTCGCGCCAATCTTGCCGCAGGCCCACTTCTCAAACTCGAAGCGATCCTGCTGTGCAAGCGCACGGGCTTCGGCGACCGTTTCGGGCAATCCGATGACGGTGATCGCCTTCTGCGCCAGCCGGTGTGGAAAGTTGCTCTTGACGCGCTCATGCATCAAGCCAACGGAAAAGCGCGAAATGTCGACGCCAATCCACTGCCGATCAAGTTTTTCAGCGGCGTGCACCGTTGTGCCGCAACCGCAAAATGGATCCAATACCAAGTCGCCGGGATTGGACGAGGCCTTGATGATGCGCTCCAATAGCGCGAGCGGCTTCTGCGTCGGGTAGCCCAGTCTTTCTTTATTGCGCGGCCCGCCCAGAATGCGGATATCATCCCACCAATCGCGCATTGGCGGACTCCCGCCGCTAAACTCTAGTGGATTCAAGTCAGCAGGAATCTTGCCGTCCTCGATTGCCTGATGATACTTGGCCCAGTCAAAAACAGTAACCATCCGCTTGGAGAGATTGGTATTGTAACCGCGTCGACGCGCGCTTTCAAAAGTCTTCAAGGAGCCAGCTGTTGGCGCGTCACGCAGAACATGAAATGTCGACTCCTGGCTCACGGCGTAGAACAGGATGATGTCATGCTTCCGCTGGAAACGCTGTGCTTTGGATGGCATGCCGCGATAGCACCAAACGATCTCATTGCGAAAGTTCTGCCGCCCGAACACCGCGTCCATCATCAGTTTCAAGTAATGACTGGCGGTCGGATCGCAATGTAGATAGACGCTTCCGCGGCGGTTGAGGAGCGGCTTCATCGCCAGCAGTCGTTCCGCCATATTGAGCAGGTAGGCAGCTAGATTCCCCGCTTCGCCGGTGGTGACCTCGGCGTTCCTGGCGAAATCTATCACAGTCGCCAAGGCGGGACGAGGCGCAGGTGAACGGCGAAACTCCGCCAAGCGCGTGTCGTGACGGGCAGTCCAAGTCCAGGTGTCAACAAATGCTTCGACCGCGGTATGGATTTTGTCTCTGCCCTTGAATGGCAAGTTGTATCTGCTGTTGGAGTTGAATGGCGGATCCAGGTAAATGAGCGATACCGAACCTGGCTCAATGTATTCCCGCAAAATGTCGAGGCAGTCGCCACGGTAGAATCTGCGAATTTCGCCAGGCATCCTTGCAATCCCAAAAGCGTCGCGCGCCTGCGGCATACACGACTGATGGTCTCATGTGGGGCGACCCAGTGGATCGCCCCGAAACACTCGCAACGTTGCGACTAATCGTAGTAGCCAGCCGCCTGCATGGTGAAGCGGACATCCTCGGCTGCCATTTCCAGCACGGCCGCGGTATCGGCGCTCGGGTTGGTGGCCAGCTCGCTGATGTATTCGGCCAGGGCCGGGATGATCTCGGTGTATTCCGGGATCAGCGGAACTGTGCGCGCGTCCGCCAGCACGGCCGAAGCCACGCCCTGCAAGCCGTTGTGCGCTTCGTTGACTTCTTCGTCAGCCAGGACGGAGAGGCGAACGGCGACAATCGTGTCCAGGGCCGGGTCGCTCGCGTCCAGCACGATGCGGCGCTCGGTGATGGGGTGCGTCAGCCATTTCAGGTATTCCAGCGCGGCGTCGCGGCTGTCGGACTGGTCCAGCACGCCGACCGCCCAGAGGTAGCCGTAGGAGGTCGTCTCGCCGCCTTCCCAGCCGGGGGCCGGGGCGAAAGCTGCGTTCTCCGCCACTTCAGCGACATCCGAGTTGATCATGCGGGATGCCATCCACCACCAGCCGACAAACATGGCGGCTCTTCCCTGCACCAGCTCCTGGTTGGCTTCCTGCTCGTTCCAGGCGACCGACGCTTCCGGGCTGTAGCCATCGCGGACATAGCTCATGTACTGGTCGGTCGCGGCGATGCCCGCTTCGTTGTTGAAGCCGGGTTCCCAGTTTTCATCGAAGATGTCGGCGCCGGCGCCCCAGAGGTGGCTGTACCAGTTGAAGAGGCTTTGGTCGACATTCTGCCCGTAATACATGGCGATGGGCGCGATATCCATGCCGCTGTCGATGATCGCCTGGCCAATGGCGGAGACATCCTGCCAGGTGGCCGGCGGGTCCACGCCAACCGCTTCCAGGACATCGGCCCGGTAATGCAGCAGCAAGGGATGACCGCGGAAGGGCATGCCGTAAATGGTATCGCTGTTGCCGGTCGAGGCGGATTGATAGGCCGGACCATAGTCGTCCCAGTCGAAGCCGGCGTCGGCGACGAAGTCATTGAGCGGGTGCAGGTAATCGTAGATGTTCGTGCCCCAGGCGTCGACGAAGGCGACGATGTCGAACTCGGTATTGGGATTGGTCGCTTCCAGGTAGAGCTGTTCCTGGAAAGAGCCGAAGGGCAGATCGCCCCAGGAGACGCTGATGCCGGTCATGGCGGTGAATTCTTCAGCGCCCTTGACCGCGGCCGAGGCGAATTGCGGCGCAGTGCTGCAGCAGATCAAGAAGTTCAGATGCGTGCCGTCGTGGGGCTTGCTGGCGTCCAGGCCGAAGGTGGCTGGATCCATGACATCCTGGGCTGCGACTGGCGCCAGCGGCAGCGCCAGAAAGAGCGCCAATGCCAGCAGGCAAAGGACTTTGCGTGCGAGATTCATGAGGTTCTCCCGACTGAATGGATGAAAACGGGGGCGCAGCAAGGAAAGGCCGCGCGTCGTTGGGCGAGTCTAACACATGCGCGGCGGATTACAAATTGGGGCCTAATGCGGGCGGTTCAGGCGCGGCGAAAGGCGTACTCGTTGCGCTGCCAGAGCTTGACCGCATTGCCGGCCTCGTCCAGCTCAAAGCGCGCCGTTTCGTTGGAAGCGCCCGCTTCACAAAGCGTGAAGACATGCTCGGTCTCGGTCGGCTCGAGGGTGACTGGCGGGTAATCCAGCGCGTCCAGCGACAGAATCTGCAGCTTGCCATCGCGGATGACGACCTTATCGCAGCCCCAGTCGTGAAAGTATTCGCCCAGGTATTGGTTCCAGGCTGGGTCGGGCTCGCTGGCCGGCGCGGACCTGGCTTTGACGAGCTCCGGCACGACCAGCTGGTAGCCTTGCTTGATGTATTCCTGGGGCGCGCTGCCGAGGGCGTTGGTGAGCAGGATAATGCCAAAGTCATGCTCGCGGCAGAGGGTGAAGCCGGTCAGATACCCGGGATAGCCGCCGCCATGCCCGCCGATCGTCCAGTCGCCCTGCTTGTAGAGCGCGCTGCCCAGCCCATAGCCGCCCTGCCACTTGTCGTCCAGCCAGTGAACGCGGTGCATGTCGCGCAGAGAATGGGGCGAGAGAGCGGGATTGTCCGCGTCGCTCAAGTGAAAGGCGGCGTACTTCGCCAGGTCCCGAATCGAGGAGGCGCAATTGGCGGAGGCCTCAAAGCCATTCATCAAGAAGAAGGGCATCGGCTGGCGCGCGTCGTCGTCGCTGATCCGCGAATAACCGGTGGCGAGCCGCGGGTCGTCGCGGGCGGGGACGGGGCGCGTCTCTTTCATGCCCAGGGGCTGCAGGATGTATTGCTCCAGATATTCCGCCCAGGTCAAGCCTGAGACTTGCTGGACGACGAGGCCGAGCAGGGAAAAGCCGAAATTGCTGTAAGCGAATTGATGCCAGGGCGCGCGGGTGGGCTGGCGATCGGGCAAGGCGCGGAGGAACTCGTCCCTGTCAGGCGCGTCGCATTCCGTCCACATCGGACGGTGCGCGTCGCGGGGCAGCCCGGAGGTGTGCGTCAAGAGATTGCGAATCGTGATCGCCGGGGCGCCGGGATAGCGCAGATCGAAAAAGTCCAGATGCTCGGCTACGGGATCGTCCAGCTGGAAGGCGCCGCTGTCGCGCAGCTGCAGGATGGCGACGGCGGTGAAAGTCTTGCTGATGCTGGCGATGCGGAAGCGCGTGTCCAGGTCGACCTCGCGGCCCGACTCCATATTGGCGACGCCGTATCCCTTGCCCCAAAGCAACTCGCCACCGTGCACCAGCCCGACCGCCAGGCCCGGTTGGCGCTTCCGCCGCATCTCGAGCCGGATCCAGGCGTCGTAAATATCGATCGCCGTCGCCAGGTCCGGGTACTCGCGCAGCAGGGCCTGACTCATGTCCGCCTCCTTAGTCTGTCGGTCTTGACGCAAGCCGCAAGCGCGCTTCAGTCGGCCGGCTGCCAGGCAAAGACTTCGCCGCCACCCGCGACCCGCCCCAAGCCCGGGAAGGGCATATGATACATCAAGGTCAGCAGGTTTTCGTCAACGCAGCGCTGCAAGACTCGCCGCCGCGTCCGAACCGCCGCTGCCGGATTGCTGTCGAAGGAGAAATGCCAGTCCGTGCGGGCGAACTGGAATGGCTGGTGCAAAAGGTCGACAGCGTGAATCAAGCGCTCGCCGCCAGATTCGAGCAGCAAGCCCGAATGCCCCCGGGTGTGCCCCGCCAAGTCCACCACCGTGACGCCCGGCGCGATCGCCGTGCCCGGCTCGACGAAATCGACGCGATCGCTAATGGATTGAAACAGTGCCAGATTGCGCGCGTCGGCCGGCGACTCGGAGGCCGCCCAGCGCTGCATCCACTCGTCCCACTCTGCCCGGGTCGTCAAATAGCGGGCATCTCCATAGACGAGCTTGCCCTCGGCATCGAACATGCCGGCGATATGGTCGGCGTGAAAATGCGTCAGGTACACCGTGTCGATATCGGCCGGCGCGACGCCCAGGCTAGCCAGCCCGCGCAAGACGCCGCCCATGCCCGGCGCGCTCTCCCCAAAGCCGACATCGACCAGGATTCGTTTCCCGCCGCTTTGGATGAATGGCAGGTTCAGGCAACCCGAAGGCGGCTCGTCGCCGAGCGCGGCCGACACATCCGCCGGCGCCACATTGGGATAGCGCGCGATGACCGATTCGCGATCCATGAAAGCCGCGCCTTCTTGCAAGATGACCAAGTCAATGTCGCCGATTTGCCGCCGATGCACCGTCATGTCCAGTCCTTTCCGCGGAGCGCCACGCCCCGCCGCTAGCGCCGCTCTTGAGCAAGCGCCCGCTTCGTTCATCCGCTGAGGGCGATCGCCGTCAGCAGGAATGTCAAGCCCGCGCCCATCCGCGCGATAAGCACGCTGCCGCTGGCGCCGCTGGAGACTCGCATAACGCAGAACGCGCCCGCCGCCAAAAACGGGAAAGCGACGCCATGCCAGAAGGGGCTGTATGGCTCGCCCTGGGCGGCGCTGAAGACCAGCAGCTGCAATGCCGCCGCCAGCATGCAGGTGAGCAGCAAGCCCGGCCATGGTCCCAGACTCCAGCGCAAGCTGGGCAGCAGCAAAGCCTGGAAAACCAGGGTCTCCGCCAGGGGCTGCAGCAGGACCAGCAGCAGGGCCGCCACGACCAGCCCGCGGACGCCATGCGCCGCGAAGCCGAAAATCTGTGGCAGGGGCAAGAATCTGCCACCGCCCAGCCCCACCAGCAAATCCAATGCCAGGGCAATGGCGACGCCGATGAGCAGGGCCAGCGCCTTTGGCAGCGAACCCGCGCCCAGCCGCAGGCCGCGCCAGCTCGCCTCGCTGGAGCGCTGTCTGACCAAGACAAAGAGGCTCGTCATGGCGAAGCCCAATGCCCAGCTGAGCATGAGCAGCAAGGGGCTGAGCGGCTGACCGGCCAGCAGCAGCGACGCCAGGGCCGGCCCGGCCAGGGTCAGGCAGAGCAGCATGACGAGCAGGAAGGAAATGGCAGCCAGCGCGCTCCAGGGCGGTCTCTGCGCTTCCGGCAGCGATAGAATCGCCCTCCAGCTCAGTTCGCGCCGGTCCTGTGGCGCCTCGTTCATCGTCGGCTCTTTCGCATCCCGTGGCGCTCAGTCGCCGCGCATGACTTCGTCGTAGACTTCGAGAGTCTCCTGGGCGGTCTTGCGCCAGGAGTATTTGCTGGCCAGCGCCAGGCCCTGGTTGATCATCGCCTCGCGCAGGGGCTGCTGAAGCAACAAGGCGATGATGGCGCCCGCCATATTCCGCGCATTATTGACGATATAGGCGGCGTCTTCCAGTACTTCTTCAAAGACGAGGGCGCTGGAGGCGACCACCGGCGTGCCGCTCGCCATCGCTTCCAGGGCCGCCAGGCCGAAGCCCTCGTACAGGCTGGGCGCGACGAAAACATCCGCCAGCCGATACAGAGCCGGCTTGTCCGCTTCGTCGACATGGCCGATCCAGCGCAGATAGTCTTCGATGGCCAGCCGCCGGCTGTAAGCCCGCAGGTCGGGGAAGAGCGCGTCGTCGTAAGCCGGCTCGCGCCCGGCCAGCACCAAGGGAAAAGCGTCGCCGTCAGCCTCGCCGACATAAGTGTAGGCGAGCAGCAGCTCGTTGACTTGTTTGCGCCAGTCGAAGCCGCCCAGATAGAGCACGAAGCGCTCGGGCAAGCCGTATTTGCGGCGGACGGCTTCGTCGTCTTCGCTGCCGATGCGCGGGTGGTAAGGCTCAGCCGCCGCCAGGTATGTCACGGCGATGCGCTCGTCGGCGATGCCCAGCCGCTCCTCAATGTCGAGCTTGGCGGTCTCGCTGATGGCGATGACGCGGTTGCTGCCGCGGGCGGAAGCGCCAACCAGAGAAGTGTAGAGGCTGTTGAGCGGGCCGCGGCTGTAGACGGGATACAGCAGCGGGATGACATCGAGGACGCTGGTCACCAGCTTGACCGGGCATGCCAGGGGCGCGCCCCAATAAGGCACATGCGCGATATCAGCGTCGAGCTCCCGGGCGGCGCGGGGGAAGCTGCGCTGCTCGAAATAGACCTTGCTCCACTTGCCCGGGCGGCGCGGACCGCGACATTGGAGGAGCCGGACGCTGGCGGGCAGATCGGCCGGCGGCTCGACATGGGCCGGCAGGACCAGCGCGAGCTCCAGGCCTGGCAGGCGCGCCAGAGCCAGCAGCAGCTGGCGCAGGTATTGCCCGCTGCCGGTGGCGATCTGGTCGATGAACCAGCCGTTGATGGCGATGCGCATGGCGAGCTCTCGCGACGAGCCGAGCCCTCAGGCTGGGTCCGTCTCCGCCCGGATATCGTCGATGATCTGGTCGATAGTGCGGTCGAGCGGCGTGCTGGGCTGCCAGCCGATGGCGCCGCGGATTTTCTCCAGGCTGGGCACGCGGCGGCGGAAATCTTCAAAGCCGGGCTGCGCGTAAGCCTGGCTGTAGGGGACCAGCTCAATGGCGGAGTCGCTGCCGGCCCGCTGCCGGATGCGCCGCGCCAGATCAAGGATGCTGATCTCTTCGTCGCTGCCGATGTTGTAGAGTTCGCCAATGGCGGCGTCGCATTCGGCCAGGCTTTGGATGGCCGCGACCACATCGTAGACATTGCCAAAACAGCGCTGCTGCCGCCCGTCGCCGTATACCTGGATCGGCTCCTTCGCCAGCGCCCAGCGCACGAAACGCGGCACGACCATGCCATACCGCCCCAGCTGCCGCGGCCCGACCGTGTTGAACAAACGGAATATCGTTACCGGCAAGCCGAGCTCGTCGTGATAGGCGAAGGCGAGAAACTCGTCGATCGCTTTGGACGCGGCGTAACTCCAGCGGCTGCGCCTGGTGGGACCGGAGATGGTGTCGTCGTCTTCGCGGAAGGGAAAAGTCACGCCCTTGCCATAGACCTCCGAGGTGGAGGCGATCAGCACGCGCCGGCGATATCGGCTGGCGGTCTTGAGCACGATTTCGCTGCCGCCGATGTTGACCTGGATGGTGTTGATTGGGCGCTCGATGATATTGCGCACGCCGACGGCCGCCGCCAGATGAAAGATGATGTCGCATTCGCTAACCAAGCGGTCGATAACATGGATGTTGCGGATGTCCTCGACGGCGAAGCTGAAATGCGGGTCGGCGCGCAAGCCCGCAATGTTCTCCAGGCGCCCGGTGGACAGATCGTCGATGATGGTGACGCGGTAACCGGCGCGAAGCAGGCGCTGCGCCAAATGGCTGCCGATGAAGCCGGCACCGCCGGTGATCAGGGCGCGAATCATGGGCGCTCCTCGCTTTGCTCCAGGTTCGTGATTATGCCCCGATTGTACACAAGAATGGCGCGCCGTACTCAGTCGACGCGACGAGCCAGGTACAGCAGGGCGACCGTCTCGCGCAGAATCCCGCCGTCGAGCTCGCCGTCGATGAGCGCGCGAATCTCGCCGAAGAGCGCTTGCCGCCGCGCCGCCTCCAGTAGACGATGATCGGAAAATGTGTCCAGCAGACGAATATAGCCCTCGGCGTCGTAGGCTGTCGCCACATAATGCTTGCGAATCGAGAGCCCGCCGAAACAGCCGCTCTGCGGGATGAGACGCTCGAATTCGGTCGCGACATCGGCGGGTTCGCTTGGCGGCGCATATTTGGCTGCCAGCTCCGGCGCGCGCCGTCGATAGACCGCTTGCAGAGCCTCGACAGCTTCCTGGCTGGCTTGAGTCTGGACCGGGCGATGCCAGAAGAGCGCCAGACTCCCGCCCGGTTTCAGCAGACGACGCGCGCATTGGAAGCGGATTCGCGGATCGATCCAGTGAAAGGCGGTGGCGGAGAACAGCAAATCGTAGCTCGCTGGCGGTAAATCGACCGTTTCGAAATCGGCCTGGATGACCCGCGCTTTGGGATAGCCGGTCAATTTGTCGCGGGCGATGCGCGCCAGGTTCGCGCCCAGTTCGACGGCGTCGATCGCATAACCGCGGCGCGCCATCGGCAGCGTGGCTTGGCCGGGGCCGGCGCCAACCTCAAGCAGGCGAGCGCCCGGCCTGAGCGCGGCGTAAGCCTCGATGTCGTCGAAGAGCGCCGCCGGGTAGCCGGGTCGGGCGGCGTCGTATTGCGCCGCGGCGCGATCGTAGACGAGGCGGCTGATCGCGCGCTGGGTCATGGCGGGCTCAGAAGCGATTTTGCATGCTCTGCGCGTAGCCGGTCAGCTCGGCATAACCGTAGCCAGTCTTGTCGCCGCTGACACGCACCGCGCCTTCCCAATATACGATGCCGGCGCTGTGCAGCTCTTGATCGGCCTGCAGGGGAAGGACCTCAATGCGGAAGCCATCGACGCCGCCGATCGCGATGTCCCAGCCAGCCGGATAGTCGACGCCGGTGTGCGGGCTGCGCCAGGCATCGCGAGGGACGATCGCGATCTCGCTCGAGTCCAGCAAGCGCGTCGAGCCGTCGGGGTGGACAAGCAAGCCGCCAAAGACCGGCTCCGTGCCGCCGCCGATCAAGCGGATCTGCCCTGCCATGAGCTCGCTGTAATCGTCGAATATCAAGCCGAACCAATCCCAGCCTTGGGCGTCGTCGCCCAGCGCGGATGTGCCGAATTCGTGATCCATCCAGGAGTCGCCCCTTACTTCGAAGCGCTCGCCATCAATGTACAGGTCGCCCGCCGTCAGCAGCCGGCTCAAGCTGTAATAATAGCTGGCATTGCCGATCTCGCCGCTCTTGGGGCTCAAGCCCTTGTCGCCTTGCAGCGCGGGCGGCTTCACCTGGCGCAGACGCAGGTCAATGGCGAAGTCGTCGCTGGCGGCATGGACGCGGGTGCGCCGGGCGTCTTCGTCCTCGGCCTGGACCGTCCAATCCTCAAGCCAGACTCGGTAGCGCGGTTCTGCCGTCGCCCCAGCCAGCCCTGCTCCGCCACGGGCGTAACGCGCGTCGTGATAGAAGGCGCGGCTGGCGATATCGCTGACGGTGAAATGCGCCATGTAGATGTCGTTGGCGCGGAACTCCGAGACTGAGGCGGAGGCGACGGGCGCGAGGGCGCGGCGAAAGATGGTGAACTGGAAGCCGAAGCGCCGGCCAGAGTCCGTGGCGAGGTTTCCCGTGTAATACCACCATTCCGTCTGGTAAGCGGGATGGGCGCCATGATCGCGCGGGAACTGCCAGTCCCGGGGCTCAATGGCGCGGGCGAAGGCGGCTGCGTCCCTGGCGGGAGGCAGCGAGAGGCTGGCGCTGGCGCTGACCTCCGAGGCCGGGGCGGGCTCCAGCTGGCTTACGGCGGCCAAGATGATGGCGAGGGCGAGCGCGCCCAGGAGCGCGATGCGACGGTTCATGCCGCTATTTTATCACAGGCGAGAAAGCGGCCGACAGAGGCCCTTGGTCGCAACCGCCGCGGTCCCCCAAGGCGCTTGGAGCGGGCTCTATTGATTCGCGGGCGATATGATATGTCGCCCCTGCAGCGTCGCTTTGCCGTAGATAACTATCCCCCGCCAGCCAGCTCCAGCGCCGCGTGCAGCAGGGCGTTGCAGACGGCTTCCAGGTCGGCTTGCTCCGCGCTTTCCGATTCGTGATGGCTGATGCCGTCTTTGCAAGGGGCGAAGAGCATGGCCGTCGGCGCGCGCCGGGCGACATAACAGGCATCGTGGCCCGCGCCGGAGGTGATGTATTGGTGTCCCAAGCCCAGCCGTTCGCAGGCGCTTTTTACAGCGGCGACGCAACGCGAGTCAAAAGCCACCGGCGCCGTGTACGATATCTGCTCCAGCGACAATTCCAGGCCGATTTCGGCGGCGGTTTCGGCGCTGGCTTGCCGCAGCGCAGCGTCCATGGCGCTTAGCGCGTCGGCGTCGGGGTGGCGCATATCGACCGTGAAATCGACGCGGCCCGGTATGATATTGCGCGAGCCCGGCGCGACCTCGACTTGGCCGCCGACGGTGCCGCGGGCCAGGGGGGCGTGCTCCTGGGCGATGTCGTCCACCGCCTGCACCACCTTCGCCATGCCCAGAAGCGCGTTGCGCCGCCCGATCATGGGCGTGGAGCCAGTGTGCTGGGCAAAGCCTTCCAGCGAAATGTCGTACCAGCGGAAGCCCTGCGCCGTATCGACGACGCCGACCGGCAAGCCCGCCTTGTCCAGGATGGGTCCTTGCTCGATATGGCATTCGAAAAAGGCGGAGAACTCGCGATCCCGGGTCGGCAGCGCGCCATGATAGCCGATGCGCCGCAGCTCGTCGAGAACGGTGGCGCCGCTATCGACGGCGACGCGGCTCTGCGCCCAATCCCGCTCGAAGACGCCGGCGTAGACGCCCGAAGCGAGCATGGCCGGGGCGAAACGGGCGCCCTCTTCGTTCGTCCAGTTCACCACCTCCAGCGGCGTTTCCGTGACGATGCCGTAATCGTTCAATGTGCGGACGACTTCCAGGCCAGCCAGCACACCAAAAACGCCGTCAAATTTGCCGCCGAAGGGCTGGGTGTCGAGGTGGCTGCCCATGCCGACGGGCGCTCGGTTGGGGTCGCTGCCAGCGCGGCGCGCGAACATATCGCCCATGTCGTCGACTTCGACGGTCATGCCGGCCTCGGCGCACCACTCGGCGAAGAGCGCGCGGGCTTGCTTGTCTTCGTCGCTGAGGGTGAGGCGGTGGCTGCCTCCATTCGCGGTGGCGCCGATCCGCGCCATCTCCATGATGCTGTCCCAGAGGCGCTGCCCGTTGATGCGGATCTCGCTGCTCATGCTGGTCCTCGCTTTCGTCGCGTCGGGCGATGCCGGTCATTGCCCTAACAAGCTTCGCCCGAACCTGGATTGCGCTTGCCGGAAACTTGTAAGACCGGCAGTGATCCTGGCAGATGGACAGACTATACCAGAATGTTTGAGACGAGCGCCTTGGCGGCGCTTAACCATGCGCTCCGCGTCCCACGCTGAGCCTTAAGTATACTCGCTTTGCCGGGCCTCCCGTTTTTCTGGACCGTGACGCGAGCCTTGGGGCGGTCCTACATCGTCATGGTGGGCGGGCGACCTGAAAGCTCGCCCCTGCCTCGTCATTTCGGGGGAGGGATTTAGGGCGAGGGCTTCGCCTGCTACAATACCCCCATTCGCAGCCTAGGGAGGGCATCGCATGTTCCAGCGACTCCGCAGCAGCGCGGCCGGCGTCAGCGCCGAGTTCAAGAAATTCATCATGCGCGGCAATGTGGTCGACCTTGCGGTCGGCATCATTATTGGCAGCGCTTTCAAAGGCATCACCACTTCGCTCGTCAAGGATGTCGTCACGCCGCCTATCGGGCAGATCACCGGCGGGCTGGATTTCTCGCAATGGGTCATCCCGCTGGACCTGCTCAACTTCGGGCGCGAAGCCGAAGCCGCCGCCGCCACCATCAACATCGGCAACTTCGTCAATGTCGTCATCGACTTTCTCATCACCGCCATCGCCGTTTTTCTGCTCATCAAGTTCGTCAACAAACTCAACGAAGCGGTGGACGACATCGGCGACATGCTTGATGGCGAAGAAGAAGAAGTCGCGCCGGCGCCGGAACCCGAGCCCGAGCCAGAACCTGAACCCGAGCCAGAACCGGAACCTGAGCCCGAGCCGACGACCGAAGAGAAGATCCTGGAAGTGCTGGAGCGCATCTCCGCCCAGCTGGACCGCGCCGAGCAGGGTTCCAAACCCGACGCTGAATCGCCTGTCCAATAATCATGACGCTGTAGGGGCGCTTCTGTGATTCGCCCGCCCGCTTCCAGAAAAAAGCATTTGCGCGATTCTGATAATCGACCGCCGACCAAGCCATGACATGCCCGCGGCGATTGACTATACTGGCGGCGACCTGCCCTTCCCTCTGCATTGGGCCGAGGGGACGCAAATTCGACAATAGGAGATACGCGCCATGTCCGACGACAAAATCAAAGACGCCCTGCGCATGATGCCTTACGGTTTCTACGCATTTACCACCAAGGCCGGCGAAGACGAAAACGCCATGGTCGTCAACTGGGTCTCGCAGATGTCCTACGCGCCGCGGCTGCTGGCGGTGGGCATTCAGAAACGCTGCCACTCGATGGGCTTGCTGGAGGTCGGCGGCGCCTTTGGCTTGAACCTGTTCCTGCAAGCCGATTCCGACGCCATCATGGGGGTCACGACGGGCCGCGCCAAGAAGCCGGAGAAGATGCAGCAGGCCGCGTACAGCGCCGCGCCGGAGACTGGCGTGCCCGTGCTGGAAGGGGCGGCCGCGTATATCGAATGCCGCGTGACCCAGATCGTCGATGTCGGCGGCGACCACGACATTGTCGTCGGCGAGGCCATCCACGCCGATGTGCTGAAAGAGGGCGCGCCGCCCGATGTCTTGTCGCTGACCGAGCTGGGCTGGTCTTACGCCGGCTAGCGCCACCGCAGATCGAAATCTGTAGGGACGCGCCACTGGGTCGCCCGTTTCCAACCCCATCCCCCGGCCCCTTGCCCCGAGGCGTCGAGGAAGGGGAGTCTCGCCACAAGCGCGACAGGATTCCGCACAGCTATCTCAATTTCTGTGGCGGGCGATTTGCTCAATTCCGGGGCAGTTCCCCCGTCCGCAGCAGTGCCAGCAGCCGCGTCGTCAGCCGATCCAGGCTGTGTTCTCGCGCCACATTTTGGCGCAGGGTCGCGCCGATGGACGCCCGTTCCGCGTCGCTCATCGCGAAGAGTCGCTGCAGACGCTCGCGCAGGCCGGCGACATCCTCGGGACCATCCGTCAGCAGCGAAGCGCGATACTCGCCCAGCAGGGGCGCAAAGGCGGGATTGCAGACGACGGTGGGCGCGGCGCAAGCCATGCTTTCCAGAGCCGCTTTGTCGAAGAGGCCCGGCGGACTCATGTTGATCGCGACCGTCGCCCGCTGGCACCACTGCCGGACTTCGCTCCTGGATTGGTCGCCGATGAAGTGGCAGCGCGCTGCCAGGCCAGATTCGCGGGCCAGATTTTCCAGCTTCCGCTTGTATGCGCCGCTCCCGCCCGCCTGGACGCCGCCGATTAAGGCCAGCCGCCCCGCCGTGCCCGCCACAGCGGAAATCGTCGTCGCCTGATGCTTGATGGCAGCCAGCCGCCCCACCTGCACGACCAGCGCCCGGCTGTCACGCGCGTCCGGGATTGCCCCAGCCGGACGCGGAAGTGAAGCGCCTCGATCGTCCTGAGTGAGGGAGCGACTCTGGGGGCTAGGCGAAAAAAAGTCCGTGTCGATGCCATGCCCCAGCACGCGCAGCTTGTCGGTGGCGAAGGGGAAGCTGCTGGCGTCCGCGCTGACGACTCGCCGCGCCAGCCGCATGCCCAGCCACAGCTGCCGGGAGCGCTGCCGATGCGTGTACCAGAGCGTCGTCGGGATGCCCCTCGCCGTCAGCAAGGGACCCGCCAAGCCAGCGAAAAGCGGCGTCATGTGGGCGAAACAGGCGTCGTACTCGCGCTCAAGCAAGAGCCGCGACAGCAGCGCGTAGAAGCGAGCCAGACGCGCCGGCCTGCTCCAGCCGCGCTCGCGCCCCGCCGAAAACACGCGGACATTAGCGGGCAGCGCATATTCGCCGCGATGCATCGTCAGCACATCGATATAGGCGCAGTGGCTGGCCAAGGCGCGGATCCAGCCGCTGGCGAAACCGAGCACGGGATCGCTCTCGTCCGTCTTCAAATTGAAGAGCAGCAGGCGCAGCGGTCGGCTCACTGTGGCGCAAAGACCGCGGGCGGCGTCATAGCGCACGGGCGCATGGATTCGAGTCCCGCGTCCCTCAGGCGGGGTAGCCCAAGGCGTCGATCGCTTCGGCGGCGGCGAAATCTTTGGCGGAGAGCTTGCTGCCGGCGTCGTGAGTGGTGAAGCTGATTTCCACGCGCCGCCAGCCAATGCTGAGGTCGGGATGATGATTCATGCCCTCCGCGACGACGCCGACCGCGCTGGCGAAAGCCAGGCCCGCCAGGTAGCTGTCGAATTTGAACTCCTTGACCAGGGCATCGCCATCGCGGCGCCAGCCATTCACACGCTGCAGCCCGGCGCGGATCTCCGTTTCGTTTAAAGCCGCTGCCATAATCGCCTCTCCTTCGTCGCCGTTTGCGCTTTCTCGCATGGAGTATACACCGAAGGCGCGGCGCAGGCTTTTCGACTTTCCGCCGCGCTCGGACGCTGCTTGTCAGGCGGCGCGCCAGCCGCTATGCTACGGCTTCCAAATTGCGCAGTTCCGCGCGAGAACCAGCATGGCGCAAGCGAGCTTTTTCATCGTCATTGAGGGCATGGACGGCGCCGGCAAAACCGCCATCGCGGGGCAGCTGCATGCGGTGCTGTCGCAGACCCTGGGCGATGCCGTGCTGCTGACCAACGAGCCGCATGCCGAGTTCTTCATGGGCGCGGAGATCCGCGAGGCGCTGGCTGGCGGATTGAAACTCGGCCCGGTGGAGCTGGCGCAGGCTTTCGCGCTCAACCGCACGAATCATCTGGCCAGGCAGATCGAGCCCTTTCTTGCTGACGAGGGACGCGTCGTCATCTGCGACCGCTATGTGCTCTCGTCCTTGGTCTATCAATCAGTGCCGCCAATAAGCATGGAAGATCTGCGCGGCTTGAACCGCTGGGCGCGGCCGCCGGATTTGACGCTGCACCTGGCGGTCCGCCCGCTTGAAGCCTACGCCCGCCTGCGACAGCGTCATGGCAAGCGAGAAATCTTCGAAAACAACCTGGCCGAGCGCGCCGAAAAGTATCAAGCCGCCATCGCGCTGCTGCGGGATCAAGGCGAGACAATCATTGAGATTGACGCCAACCCCGGCGTTGACGCGGTCTTCAGCGCGGTCCTCGACGCCTTGAAAGCCCGGGCGCCCGCCTGGCTGCGCATCCAGCCGCCTCTCCTGCTGGATTGGGATTAGCCAGAGATTCTGGCAAACTGCTCCCGATTGGGCTTGACAATAGCATATTTGTTCTATATCATCGGGGGCATGGCCGGCCGACTCGTCTCCGAAACCTTGACCAAGCTCTCCCAGATGGGCGATGTGACCCTGCACGAGCCGGCCGGCGACCGCCCCCAGGCCGAGCTCCAGCGCCGCCGCCGCAAGCAAGAGTTCAACTTCAGCGACTGCATCGCCAATTTGAGCACGCCCCGCGGACCGAAGCCCGTGCTCAAAACCATGATGACCACCGCCTGCGAGCGCAACTGCCATTATTGCGTCTTTCGCGCCGGCCGCGCCAAAACCAAGCGCGTCACCTTCTCGCCAGATGAAATGGCGACCGCCTTCAACACGCTGCAGTCCGCGCGCAAGGTCGACGGGCTCTTCTTGTCCTCGGGCATTATCAAGGGCTCGGTGACGACCCAGGACAAGATAATCGACACGGCCGACATCATCCGCAACCGCCAGGGCTACCGCGGCTACATCCATCTCAAGATCATGCCGGGCGTCGAATACGACCAACTCCACCGCTCCATGCAGCTGGCTGACCGCGTCTCAGTCAACATGGAAGCGCCGACCAGCGAGCGCCTCGCCGCCCTCGCGCCCAAGAAAGTCTTCTTCGACGAGCTGCTGAAACTGCTGGACTGGGCGCAGCAAATCCGCCAGGAGAACCCGCGTCAGCGGCTGGCGAGCAGCGTCACCCAGTTCGTCGTCGGCGCAGTCGGCGATACTGATCTGGAGCTGCTTAGCCTGAGCGACAAGCTCTACAGCGCGGCGAAACTGGCGCGGGTCTATTATTCGGCTTTTTCACCCGTGCCCGGCACGCCCTTCGAGCATCTGCCGCCGGCCGAAGCCATCCGCGAATTTCGGCTGTATCAGTCCAGCTTCTTGCTGCGCGATTATCGCTGGGATGTCGAGGAGCTGCCCTTCCAAGGCGACGGCAACCTGCCCCACAATATCGACCCAAAACAAGCCTGGGCCGACGAGAATCTGGTCCACCAGCCCATCGACCTGATGCTCGCCGAGCGCGACCAGCTCCTGCGCGTGCCGGGCATCGGACCCGTGAGCGCGAACAAGATTCTCATGGCTCGCCGACGCGGCCGGCTGCGCGAACTCGTCCATTTGAAGCAGGTCGGCATTCGCATGCCGCACAAAATGGCGCAGTACATCTTGCTGGATGGCGCGCGGCCCATCCGTCAGCGGACTCTCTTCTGAGGCTTGCCACCGCCTTTCGTTGACAGCGACGCCGCCTTTCACTAGACTGATTCCAAAGAGACCAGGCGAAGAGGTTCGATTATGCGTCGTGCAACATGCTTGCTCACATTGACAATCGTCACTATTTTCGCAGCCGGTCTCGCCGGCGCCCAAGCCCAGAGCGTCCAGCTCCGCATCGCGCAGTGGCATCATTTTGTGCCCCGCTACGACGCCTGGTTCGACGAGTGGGCGCGGGCCTGGGGCGAAGCCAAGGGCATCGAGGTCTCTGTCGATCATGTCAACCTGGCGGAGCTGCCATCCATGCTGGCCGCCGCCATCGACGCCGGCGCGGGCCATTCGCTCTTCGAGATGCCGGTCTCGGTTGCCGCCTTCATTGATGGCCTGCATGACCTGCGCGACCTGAACGCCGCCGCAAGCGAGCGCTATGGCGACGCGCTCCCGTATTGCCGCGCCAACGCCTACCTGCCAGCCCTCGACAAGTGGTACGGCTTCGTCGCCAGCCAGGTGGTCAATCACGGCAATTATGATCGCGAGCTCTGGCGGGAAGCGGGCTACCCCGAGGGACCGCGGAGCTGGAACGACTTGTTGGAAGGCGGGCGGGCGATTTATGAAGCGACCGGCGTGCCCGTCGGCATCGGCATCAGCCCCGAGCCGGACAGCGAGATGGCGCTGCGTTCGATTTTGTGGAGCTTCGGCGGCAGCGTCCAGGACGAGAACGAGAATGCAAGCCTGCACAGCGAGGCCACCCTTAAAGCCGTCGAGTATGTCATGCGGCTGCATCGCGAGGCGATGACCGACGAGGTCTTTGGCTGGGCGCCGCCGAGCAACAATCAAGCCCTCATCGCGGGCGAAGCCAGCTTCATCCTCAATCCGCTTTCGGCCTATCGCAGTTTGCAGAAAGTCGACGCCGAGGCCGCGGCCGGCATCGCCTTCACTGGCGCGCTCGCGGGTCCCGGCGACGCGCTGGTCGGCACGAATGTCTTGACGCATGTCATCCCGGCTTATGCGACCGGCGCTGAGCTGGAAGCGGCCAGCCAGTTCCTGCTGGATTACATGGCGAGTTACCGCGACGCCTTCTGGCACAGCGAGCTCTACAACTTGCCTTGTTATCCGGCGGCGGTCGACGACATGGAGGCGCTGTTGGAGGAAGATCCCTTTGGCAGCCAGCCCGCCGACAAGCTCGGCTTCCTGGCGACGGTGAGCCAGTGGTCGGCTCAGCTGGGCTATCCTGGACCAGCCAATCCCGCTATCAGCCAGATTTACGCCGAGCGGATCATCCCCAACATGTTCGCGCAGGCGGCCCTGGGCGAGCTGACGGCGGCGGAAGCGGTGGCCCGGGCGCAGGAGCAGGTTGAAGGCGTCTTCGCGCGCTGGCGAGAACGCGGCCTCGTGGGCGGCGGCTAAAGCGGGTCGGCGATTCCCGCTGCGAATTGGCCTGTCTCCAGCGGCGCGAACCCACAGATATTGCCAAGTCCTGCCCGCCTCGCTAGAATACGGGCTGTCAGCATCTTCCCCTATCCTGCAGCGAGATTGTTAAGGAGAAATCACGATGAGAAACCCGCTAAGATTGTTTGTTGCGCTCTGCCTGCTCGTCACGCTGGCTTTTGGCGCCGGCGCCCAGGGCGACTACGCCGACGGCACCGAGATCAGCCTGCTGCAATGGAGTCACTTCGTGCCGCGCTACGACGAATGGTTTGATGGCTACGCCGCGGCCTGGGGCGAGGCGAACGGAGTCGGCGTCAGCGTCGACCATGTCAACTTCACCGAGCTCTTCTCGACGCTGGCGGCTGAGATCGACGCCGGCGATGGCCACACGATTGTCGAGGTGCTCTTCTCGCCCGCGTCATTCATTGACGGCCTGCACGATCTGGGCGATATCAACCAGCAGGCGATGGAAATGTGGGGCGAGCGCGCCAGCACCTGCCAAGCCGCCTCGTACCTGCCCGTCGTCGACACTTACTACGCTTACACCCACGGCTATGTGCCCGACCCCGGCGATTATGACATCGCGCTCTGGACGGAAGCCGGCTACCCCGACGGTCCCAAGACCTGGGACGATTTGCTCGAAGGCGGCCGCGCCATCTTCGAATCCAGCGGCGTCCCGGTGGGCATCGGCATGAGCCCCGAGCTGGACAGCCGCATGGCCAACCGCGCCGCGATCTGGAGCTTCGGCGGCAGCGTCCAGGACGAGAACGAGAATGTCGTGCTCAACAGCGAAGAGACCATCGCCGCCGTCAAGTACCTGGCGCAGCTGCAGAACGAAGCGATGACGGACGAGGTCTTCGGCTGGACCGCCGCCAGCAACAATCAGGGGCTGATCGCCGGCGAGCTGAGTTACATCCTCAATTCCAACTCGGCTTATCGCAGCCTGCAGAAGATCGACGAGGCGGCCGCCGCCAACATCGGCTTCACCAGCGCGCTCGCGGGGCCGGCCGGCGCCTGGGCGTCGTCGCATGTCTGGCAGATTTATGTCATCCCGAAATATGTCGAGGGCGACGAACTCGCGGCAGCCAAGCAGTTCATCCTCGATCACAGCGCCAATTACAGCGAAGCGACCTATTACAGCGAGCTCTACAACTTCCCCTGCCACGCCAGCACGGTGCCGGAGCTGGACGGCTGGCTGGAAGAGGATCCCTGGGGCTCAATGCCGCCAAACAAGTTCGAGGTGCTGAAGACGGTCAATGACTGGTCGGTGCATCTGGGCTTCCCGGGCGTCACCAACCCCGCCATCAGCCAGGTCTTCGCCGAGAGCGTCATCCCGAACATGACGGCGCAGGTGGCGCTTGGCGAGATGAGCGCGGAAGAAGCGGTGGCGCAGGCACACGAGCGCGTTGAGGAAATCTTCAACGAGTGGCGCGCCCGCGGCATGGTCGGCGGCGGCGAATAGCCATCAACCGAAGTTCCGTATGGGCGATTCTGTGAATCGCCCTCGCACGACCAAGGATCTGTAGGGGCGAGCCACAGGGTCGCCCTCGCATCGAAATTGTAGCCTTATGCCTCTCCGCTCTCTTTATGGGATGCTGGCCTTAGAGATGGCGACAGGGGTCCGGCCGGGGGTGAAGCCAGGGCATGAGCCTCGTCGAAATCACGAATCTGCGCAAGCACTTCGACTCCGTGCGCGCGGTGGACGGCGTCGACTTGGCCATCGACCAAGGCGAATTCCTCGTCATCCTCGGTCCCTCGGGCTGTGGCAAGACGACCCTGATGCGCATGATCGCCGGGCTGGAGAAACCGACGGCCGGCAGGATCTCCATCGGCGCGCAGGATGTCACTTCGCTGCCGCCGCGCAAACGGGGCGTCTCCATGGTCTTCCAGAGTTACGCCCTCTACCCGCACATGAATGTCTTCAACAACATCGCCTTCCCCTTAAGAGCGCAGCGCCGCGAAAAGAAATTCGACAAGCGCCTCATCCGCCAGAAAGTCGAAATGACCGCCCGTTTGCTGGAGATTGACATGCTGCTCGACCGGCGTCCGCGGCAGCTCTCCGGCGGGCAGCGCCAACGCGTCGCCATCGCCCGCGCCATGGTCACCCAGCCGGCCGTCCTGCTGCTGGACGAGCCGCTGTCCAACCTGGACGCCAAGCTGCGCGCCAACGCCCGCGACGAGCTCAAGGATTTCCAGCGCTCTTCCGACATCACCGCCGTCTTCGTGACTCACGACCAGATCGAAGCGATGGGCTTGGGCGACCGCATCGTCGTCATGTCCGAGGGCAAGATCCAGCAGATAGGCACGCCGCAGACGATCTATGACGACCCCGCCAATGAATTCGTCGCCACCTTTCTCGGCTCGCCCAGCATGAACATCCTCAGCGCCGACGGCTTCCGCTTTGGCTTCCGGCCCGAGCATTTCCTGCCCAAGACCGTGAGCGACAGTCCCGAGAATTCGCGGATATTCCATTATTACGTCAAGCGCGTCGAGTATCTGGGCTCGGACCGGCTGGTCTATGGCTATGTGCAGGGCCACGAAAGCGCGCTGACCCTGGCCAAAGTGCCGTCGAATGTGCGCGTTTCGCTGGATGTCGAGGCCGATTACGAGTTTGCCGTGCACAACAGCGACATCAAGTTCTTCGACAAGGCTTCCGGGCAGCGCGTTGACGGGCAGAACCTGGCCGAGGCTGTCTGATGGCGCGGCTTGCCCTGCCCGCCTTTCCGCTGGATAACCGCCGGCTGGTCGGGGCGCTTTTCCTGGCGCCGGCCCTGCTGTATATTTTGCTGCTGGTCGGGCTCCCCTTCGTGCTGGCGATCGGCTTTGGCTTCTCGGATGTGACGGTCGGCAATACCGATCTGAATTTTGTCGGCTTGCGCAACTTCGAAGCGGTCTGGGAGAATCACATCTTCCGCCAGGTCTTCGAGACCACCATCCGCTTCACCCTCGTCTCGCAGGTCTTCATTCTGCTTTTCGCCAACATCCTCGCCGTCGTCTTCACGCAAGACTTCACCGGCAAGTGGATCGCCCGCTTCATCTTCATTTTGCCCTGGGCGACGCCGGTCTCGCTGGCGATGATCGGCTGGCTCTGGATGCTGGATACCAAGTACAGCCCAATTGATTACTTGCTGCTGCAAACCGGCTTCCTCGGTCCGGGCGGGATTTTGAGCGGCAACCGCAACCTCTACTGGCTGGCGGCGCCGGACCTGGCGCAGATCTCGGTGATCTTCGTGCAAGTCTGGCGGATGACCCCGCTGGCGACCGTCATTCTCATGGCGGGCCTGTCATCCATTCCCACCGACATTCTCGATCAAGCCGAGGTCGACGGCTCGCGTTTCATGCGCACCCTGCTGCAGATCAAGCTGCCGCTCATCTTGCCCATCATGGTCATCGCCCTGCTCTTCAGCATGATCACCATGTTCAGCGACATGACCGTCGTCTATGTGCTGACTCGCGGCGGACCGGTCGATTACACGCGCGTGCTGGGCTTGTATTCGTTCCAGGTGGGCATTGAAGGCGGCAACCTGGCGCAAGGCGCGGCGATCTCGCTCTTCGCTTTCCCGCTGCTGCTGGCGATGGCGATCTTCATGCTGCGCGCCGCCAGCCGAGCCGAGGTGCAGTGATGGGCGCGCTGGTCTGGATCCTGCAGAATTTCTGGGCGCTGCTGGTCGCGCTGCTGCTGGCATTGGTCGGGCTGCGCATCGCCTGGCGCCTGCGCAAATATGGCGCGACCCGCGCGGAACTGGCCTACATCCTGCGCCGCTCGCCCTTTTACGCCGTCGTGCTCACTTTCTGCTTCTTCGCCCTGGCGCCATTCCTCATCATGTTCTTGCACACCTTCAAGACCGACGGCGATCTGTACCGCCGGCCGCAGCCTTTCGTGTTTCGCCAGGAGCCGACGCTGGAGCACCTGGACGCGCTTTTCAACAACACCGCCTACCTGGATTTCATTCGCAACTCGGTCGTCGTGGGCATCGCCGTCGTCGTCATCACGCTGGTTTTGTCGCTGCCAGCCGCATACGCCCTGGCGCGCTTGACGGGCCGCTGGGGAGAACGCGCCGGCATCCTGATGTTCCTGGTCTACCTCGTGCCGCCTACCCTGCTCTTCATCCCAATGTTTCGCATCGTCGTCATGCTCGGCTTGAAAGACAGCCCGCTGTCGCTGATCGTCGTCTACCCGTCTTTCACCGTGCCTTTCAGCATGTGGCTGCTCAGCGGCTTCTTCAAAGCGGTGCCGCCGGAGCTGGAAGAGGCGGCTCTGGTAGACGGTTACAATCGCATCGAGGCCTTTCTGCGCGTCGTCTTGCCGCTGTCGCTGCCCGGCATCATCTCGACCGTCGTCTTCACCTTCACGCTGACCCTGCACGAATTCATCTACGGGCTGGTCTTCATCGCGGATACTTCGCAGCGCACTTTGAGCGTCGGCGTGCCCACCGAGCTGATCCTGGGCGATGTCTATTTTTGGCAACCGCTGCTGGCCGCCGCCTTGATCATCGCCATCCCGGTCGGCCTGGCGTACAACCTGTTCCTTGACAGCTTGGTGCAGGGCTTTACCATGGGCGCGGTCAAAGGCTGATCCAATTGCAAGCATTTTCTTGCAGGGGCGAGCCACCGGGTCGCCCGCCCGACATCACGAATCCGCAGGGGCGATTCCGCGACTCGCCCGCTCAATAAGAAAGGCTGACCTATGCCCACCATCACAGTCAATCTCAATCAAGTTGACGACGCCACGACCTCGGCGCAGATTCGCCAGCACCGGCTGGATATCGACCGTCCCGAAGCCAAAGGCGGCCATGACAAAGGCGCGATGGGCGGCGAGCTTTTCCTGGCGTCGCTGGGCGGCTGCTTCAACAGCAACATGCTGGCAGCCATCAAAGCGCGCGACCTTCCCATCGAAGACATCGCCATAGAAGTCAGCGGCGAGTTGGTGGCGGCGCCCGCGCGCTTCACCGCGGTCGACATGGTCGTGAAGTCGGATTATCCCGACCGCGACGCGCTGGAGAAACTGGTGCTGATGTCGGAGCGGGCCTGCATCATGGTCAACACGGTGAAAGACTCGGTCGACCTGTCCGTGCGCCTGGGCTAAGCGAAGACGGCGCGGAATCCGTCGCGCGGCATATCGGACTGCCAGTCGCCGGTCGCGCAGAGAAGCGCCGCCAGCCGCCCGATTTCGTCCGATGACTTGGCGGCGTAGCCATTCCCGCCGGTCGCCAGCGTGACTCGCCCGTCGTCCAGCGCGTCGATGTAGGGCTTGCCATGCGCCGTGTTCGTGATCAGGCAAGGCACAGTCGAATACGATTCGACCTTCAAGCCCGGCAGCATCGGGTGCAGCGCCCGCTTCAGCTGGTCGGCAATGTCGCGGCTGCCGTCGCTCTGAAACCAGGGGCTTAGCTCGCGGTCGTTTTCAGTCGCGTCCAGGTACCGCTCGGCCAGGCCGCTCGGACCCAGCTTGATATAAGTCTTGCCATCGGGATAAGGCAGGGGCGGCAGCATGTAAAGCGACGCCACCGCCGGATCGTCGAAGGAGCTGATGATGGCGGGCATGCCGCGCAGACGCTCGATCTCGTCGGGACCGATTTCCGCCAGCAATATCGTGTGTGATTTCGTCCGCAGGTCCAGCTTCCGCCGCAGCAGCGTGTTGCTGTAGCCGCCCGCCGCGATGAGCGTCTTGCGCGCCAGAATCCGCCCGCCAGACCGCGTGCAGATCGCGATTCCCGCCGCGACCGTCTCGATGCGACTGACAATGTCGCGGATGACATGCGCGCCGCGATTCTCGGCAGCGAGCAGTTGCGCTTTGATGAGCTGTCGCGGATTGATGTAGCCGGCCTCGCCGCCCTCGTCCCAGGCGACGAAATCATCGGAAAAGCGCAAGAAGGGGTACTTCGCCTGGCAGCTGGCCGCGTCAAAGCGTTGATGCGGCGGTTTGAACTCGGCGGCGCAGGCGTCGATTTCGGCGGCGCGCTCGGGAATGTCGGTAGCCCGCAGGCAGCCGGCGCGATGATGAAACTTGACACCGCTTTCCGCTTCGACGGCGGGGTAGCGCGCAATCGACTCCCGCGCCAGCGCACCCCAGAGCGGGCTGGGATCCAGCACCCGCGTGATGCGCCCCTGGTCGTAATGGCTGGCGAAGACGCCGTCGTGAGTCTTGCGATCGTCCGGTTCGTCCGGCCCGATGATGCAGACTTTGAGGTCCGGGCATTCCGTCGCCAAATGCCGCAGCACCGCGCTGCCCAGCAGCCCCTTGCCAATCACCGCAATGTCGTACATTTGCCCGCCCTCGTCCCGAACCTGCCCTGATGATACCCGCTTGGCGGAATCCGAGACAGTGCGCGCGCAGCCAGCCAATGCTAAAATCGCCGCGAATGTCCGCCAGCCAGGGAGCGAGCGATGCCCGCGATCGAACTCGATATTCTCGACCCGCGCCTGACCGATGCGCTCGACGCCGATGCCGAGCTCGAGACGGTCTCCACAGGCCACAAGTTTCTTGAAGGACCGGTTTGGCATCCCCATGATCATCACCTGCGCTTCAGCGACATCCTGGGCAACTCCACTCTGGAGTGGTCGGAGGGCGCGGGCCTGCGCCTGTACCGCGCCAACAGCCACATGGCAAACGGCAACACTTACGACCGCCGGGGCCGCCTGCTCAGCTGCCACCACGCCAGCAGCCGCGTCACCCGCATGGACGACGAGACGATGACAATTCTGGCGTCTCATTACGAGGGACGAGAACTGAACAGCCCCAACGACATTGTGGTCAAGCGCGACGGCAGCATTTATTTCAGCGACCCGCCCTCCGGACGCGAAGCCAAAGTCGGCATCCCGCGGCCGCGCCAGCTGGACTTCAACGGCGTTTACCGCCTGCAGCCGGACAGCGGCGAGCTGCGCCTGTTGAACAAGGAATTCACCCGTCCCAACGGCTTGTGTTTCTCGCTGGACGAATCGCTGCTTTACATTAACGACACCGCCGAATTCGAGATTCGCGTCTTTGAAGTGGCTGCCGATGGCGGGCTGGGCGCGGGCCGGCGCTTCGCCAAGACTAGGGGCGCCGAAGCCGGCGTGCCGGACGGCATGAAGATCGACAGCGAAGGCAACCTGTATTGCTGCGCCCAGGGCGGGCTGCATGTCTTTCGCGCCGACGGGACTTGCCTGGGCCGGCTGCTGATGCCGATGCAGGTCACCAATTTCACATTCGGCGACGCGGATTTGCGCAGCCTCTATCTGACCGGCATCACCACTTTGTATCGCGTCCGAACGCGGATTCCGGGTCTGCCGCTCTTCTGAACGGCGCGTCGGTCGGTTCAGCCAGGCAATGTCTTGACGGGAAAGCCCGCCGGCAGCCAGTAATACATGCGCCCGTGCGCGATCTCGCACTCGGCCACAATCCGCCGCCGCTCCGAGGCGTCATTGGCGTAGGCGTCGATATGCGCGATCCGCTCGCCCCTTAAGGCCCGCCGCGCCATCTTTGCGGCCGCTTCGTCGGGCGAAGGCGCCAGCCGCTCAAGCAGCCGCAGAATGCGGGGGCGCCGTTCCAGCCGCGCCAATGCGAAAGCGATGCTGAAGTGATAGCCTGTCTCGCCCAGCAGATCGTCGAGCGCCGCTGCCGCCGCTGGACTCAAGTCGCCGGTCATTCTGCCTTCATCGCCAGCCAGCATGCTCAGCGCGCGCCGCCGCAATTTGCGTTTCATGTTGTGGTCGCGGGCGATCTCCAGCAAGCGAGCCGCGATCTCCGCCTGGTCCAGAAAATGCGGGCAGGCCTGGATGGCGACCGTCCTCACCCGCCGCGCTTCATCATGGAGTCCAGCCAAGACGCCGCGCATCGCTCGCTCTCCATGACCATGCCGCAAGACGCGCAGCATGAGGACGCGGACATTGCGGTCGGGGCTGGACACGCGGGCGGCGGCATAGGCGATGGCGGAATCGTCAAGCGCTATGGACGGGGCGCTTTGCAGGGAGTCGCGCAAGGCTCGCATGTCGCTGTCGCAGAGCAAGAGGGGCGCTCCTTGCCAGAAAAGCAAGGGCGGGCGGTCTGTTGTATGCTCGACACATTTCAGAATCTTTAGCAATGATCCCCCGCCGCAAAGGCAATGTACCATAGCGCAGCCGCCCTTGACCAGCGCTCGCCAGGCCGCGTTTGGGGATTGACCCGTCCCAAGCCGCGTTTATGCTAGTCGCCATTCCTATCAAAAGGGAGAAGCCAGAATGCCGCAATTTGGATTGCTCTATGTCGGCGAGCCGCAATTCCGCAGCCAGGAAGAAGGGCAGTCGAACCATGACCGATACATGCAATGGATTCAAGACATTAGCGCAGTGGTTGTCCAGCCGGCGATGCGCCCCATGGGTCCGCCGACCCGGGTCACGAGCGAGGGCGTCAGCAGCGAGGCCCGCGCGGACCGCCTCACCGGCATGACGGTCATCGAGGCCGAGGACATGGACGCCGCCGTCGAGATCGCGAAGAACTGCCCCTATATTGAAGTCGCCGCGCTGGATGTCGTCGAAATGATCCAGATGGGCTAGCCAAGCGCGAGCGTCCGCCAAGCATGAGCGCGCCGAAAGAGCAGGATCTGGCTGGCCCGCCAAATGACAGCGTCGATCCGCGTCGGGTTTCCGCAGCCTCCATGTCGCCCACCCTGCGTTACATGCGCTCCCCGGATATCCGCCCGGTAGCGGCGATTGACGCGCTCAGCTTCCAGCCGCCTTGGCCCGAAGATTCTTACGCATTCGAGATTCACGAGTCGCGCGCCAGTCACATGGTCGTGCTGGAGCTCGCCGCTGGAATGGAGACGCACAGGCAAGATCTCAACGGCGGCTGGCGGGCGCAGCTGAGCGGGCTGCTGCATGGCGGGGCGCGGAATGGTGGCGAGCGGGCGCTCATCGCCGGGTATGGCGGCTTGTGGAAAGTCGAGGACGAGGCGCACATCAGCACCCTGGCGACGCACCCGCGCTGGCGTGGCAACGGCTATGGCGAGATTCTGCTGGCTGGCATGATCGCCAAAGCGCTGCGCCTGAAAGCCGCCTACATCGTGCTGGAGGTGCGGGTGAGCAACACGGTGGCGCAGCGGCTCTACAAGAAATACGGTTTCAGCCGGCACGGGCGCAAACGGAATTATTACGGCAACAACCGCGAAGACGCCTGGGACATGCGGCTCTCGCTGGATTGGGCGGCGCGGCGGCGCTTCCACCGGCTCTACGACGGGCTGAAAGAACGGCATGCCTTCCGCGACAACTACAGCTGGAAGTCGCGGCCCTGGCGGTGATCACGTTTGACTTGCGCGGTTGCAACACGACCGGCGGCGTTCCTCTGATACAATGCGAGCTTCAAGCGACAGACTCGGCGACTGCAAATGGATGACCTAAGAGAGTTGTACGGAACCGACTACATGTATTACGCCAGTATCGAAGCGCGCCTGGCTGGCTTGGATGTTCGTGTCCGAAGAATGCCGCAAGAGATTGGAACGCTAGATGCGCGCGTACATTCGCATGTTTAGCAGCAGTTTCGCATCAAAGGCATTTACCACTCCAACGCAATAGAAGGCAACATGCTCTCGATAGGAGAGACCCGCATGGTTGTCGAACAGGGATTAACCCTGTCGGGAAAGTCGCTCAGAGACCAGGCAGAAGCAAGGAATCTATCGCACGCACTCGACCGTATGGAAGAGTTGGCGAGCGAGAGAGAAATGCCAATTGCGCTAAAGGATATACGCGAGATTCATAAGCTGATTTTGACTGGCATCCAGGACGAGTCTGCGGGCAACTATCGTGACAAGGAAGTAAAGATTTCCGGTTCGAATTTCAGGCCGCCTCAAGCATACGATGTACCGTAGAAGATGACAGAATTGGGCGACTATGTCCAAGCGGTAACTTCTCAGACAAACGCACTCGCTGTTTCACCCATTCTGACCGCAAGCGCGGCACATGCATGGCTCGCGCGGATACACCCGTTCATTGATGGTAATGGGCGAACGGCAAGAATTCTAATGAACTTGATTCTGATACGAAACGGTTATCCTATCTGCATTATCACACATGAAGAACGAAATCGGTACATTGACGCCCTCGAAGAATCGCAGGCGGGCGTTCTTTCACCGCTAATTGAGCTTATCTATGAAACCGTAATTTCCAGCCATGAGGTTTGGGAACTTGCCGCTGAGCAGCAGAAAACCGGCGCGGCAAGACGTGCTCAAATCGCTGCTCGTCTTGAAGAGCCCATCAAAATCCGTGTGCAGAACGAATATGAAGTCTGGTTCAACGCCATGGAACTGCTCAAGAGTTACTTCAAGCAGTTCGTCGATGATGTCAACGAAGAAACTACGCTTGGCAAGGTTAACCTCTCGTTCAAGGACTTCGGCTCACTAAGCGCGGAAAAGTACATGGCATTGCGGGACAAGCGAAGTGCCAGTCGCACGTGGTTCTTTGGGATAGAATTTAGAAACGAACTGCGGCGCGCGCGATACTTGTTCTATTTTGGATACCCCGATATCGTACTCGCAAGAGACACAACCGTGATACTCATTCTAGCAAAGGATCTCGATCTCAATTACTACTATGTTCCCCTTGGTGAAGTGGAGAAGCCTAACATTCCTGACATTTACCAGGTTGGTTTCAACTTGAAAGAACAGAAATATGTCGCGTCTACGATCGCGAACGGAAGCTGGGAGGGCAAAGTAGAAGACTTGGCCTGGAAATTCTTCGACCAGGTCATAAAACGCGACTTCGGTTCCTGATCACCCCCGCAGCGCCCGCATCCCGTTCAGCGTCACCGCCAGCGACATCCCCACATCGGCGAGAATCGCCGCCAGCATGCTCACATTCCCCGTCGCCGCCAGCAGCAAAAAGACCGCCTTCAAGCCGATGGACAGCGCGATATTCTGCTGGATCAAGCCACGAGCCAGCCGCGCCCGCTTGACAGTCCGCGGCAGCTGGCGCAAGCCCTCCGCCAGCAAGACGATGTCGGCAGTTTCCATCGCCTGCGCGCTGCCCGCCCCGCCCATCGCGATGCCTACCGACGCCCGCGCCAAGGCCGGCGCATCGTTGACGCCGTCGCCAGCCATCGCCACCTGTCCCTGCTTCGCCACCAGCTTCTCCACCGCCAGCACTTTGTCTTCGGGCAGCAAGTCGCCAAAGTAGCGGTCGACGCCGACCTCGTCCGCGATCGCCGCCGCCACGACGCTGTTGTCGCCGCTGAGCATGACCGTCTCGACGCCCATGTCGCGCAGCGCCGCCACCACTTGCGGGCTCTCTTCGCGAGCCATGTCCGCCAGGGCGATCACCCCGCGCACGCCTTCGCCATCGTGCACGAGCACGGCGCTCTTGCCCATCGTTTCGATGGCGGCCGCCCACGCGCAAAGCTGCGCGCTATGCGGGTACGCCTGGTCGAAAAAACGGTGGCTGCCGATGGTCACTTCTTTGTCGGCGACCTGGCCGCGGAGGCCCTGCCCGGTCAGCGAGCGCACCGCCGTCGCCTTATTGAGGCTGGCGCCATTCTCCTCGGCCGCTTGCAAGATGGCTCTGGCGACGGGATGCGCGCTGTGCGCCTCGACAGAAGCCGCCAAGGCGATCAAGCGGGCGCAGGGCTGGCAGTCTGGTTCGTCGCGGCAGTCGTCGGTATAGGTCGCTTCGACCCGCAGCTCGCCCCGGGTCAGGGTGCCGGTTTTGTCAAAAGCGATAACTCGGCAGCTGGCCAAGGTCTCCAGCGGCGCCCCGCCCTTGATCAAGACGCCGCGCCGCGCCGCCGCCGTGATCGCGCTGATGACCGTCACCGGCGTGCTGACTATCAAGGCGCAGGGGCAGGCGATGACCAGCATCGACAGCGCCCGATAAAGCCAGCCGGTTTCGCCCGGGCTTCCCCAGAAACTCCCGCCCAGCAGCAAAGGCGGCACAATCGCCAGGCACAGGGCAGCCAGCGCGACGGCCGGCGTGTAATAGTGGGCGAAGCGGTCGATGAGCCGTTGACTGGGGGCGCGCCGCAACTGCGCCTTTTGCAGCATATCAATGATGCGGCTGAGAGTGCTGTCCTGGACCAGCCGACTGACGCGGATCTCCAGCGCCGCTTCGCCATTGATAGAGCCGGCGTAGACCTCGTCGCCCGGCGCCTTGACGATTGGCAGGCTCTCGCCAGTGACATGCGCCTGATCCACCGCGCTGTGCCCGGCGACGACCACGCCATCGATCGGCGCCCTTTCGCCCGGCAGCACTCGAATCAAATCGCCGATATCAAGTTCCTCAACCGGCACGGACTCGCTCGCCCCGTCGCGGACGCGCAAGGCCGCAGGCGGTTTGAGGGCGATCAAGGCACGCAGGCTGTCGCGCGCGCGATCGGCGGTGTAGCCTTCCAGCGCCTCGCCAATGGCGAAGAGGAAGATGACCGTCGCCGCCTCCAGGTACTCGCCCAGGAAGACCGCGCCGATGGCTGCTATCGTCATGAGCAGGTTGATATTGAACTCCCGGCTCAGGCGCAGGGAAGCGAGGCCCCGCAGCGCGATCGGCTGAATCGCCAGCAGCATCGCCAGGATATAGAGCATGTCGCTGAGGCGCGCCTCGACGAGGCTCAGCAGGTCAGCCGCGATGGCCAGCAGCAGCAGCAGCCCGCCAAGGAGCGCCCGGCGGCTATCCGGCTTGGCGCGCAAATACTCCAAGAATCCGCGAATTCCGGCGCGCTCGACCGCCGGCTCGTCTTGCGCCATATCGTCGGCTGCGACTGTCTTGCCAACCGCCTCAATCTGGCTGCGCAAAGAAGCGAAACTCACATCGCCCGCCAGCTGCAAACGATTGCTCAGAAAATCGACCCGGGCGAAGCTGACGCCATCGAGTTTGCCAACAGCCCGTTCCACTTCTTGCGCGCAGCCGGGGCAGTCCATGTTGCCGATTCTGTATTCGCGCGTTCGCATCGCATACCCTCGCTACTGATACCCAGTATCATTAGCGCCCCGCTTACATCAATACAAAGCATTCTAGAGCGCGTCATGCGGTTTGTCAATGCATTTGGCATGGCGCGGCGGAACCTCGCGCAGTGGAATCTCGCGCCAAAACTTGAGGAGCGGCTTTGGATTGCGATATGCCATCCGACCGCTTGGCGATAGCTAGTGGCTGTCTAGTCAAACTCGCTGGGCAAGTCGGGTTGGCGCCAATGCCGGAACCAGCGCCGGATCTGCCCCGCCGTGACCCGCCCCGGCGACAGCGGCGGCAACGCGTCTTCGGCGAACCAGGCGACGGCGGTCGTTTCGCTGCTCGTGCGCGGCGCGCCACCCCGCAACTCACAGAGGAAAGCGGCTTTGTACACGGCGAAAGGCGACGGCGGATGACGGCGTTTGCGGTCTTCCAGCGCCAGCAGCTTGACCGCTTTCGCTTCGTAACCGCTTTCTTCGCGGATTTCGCGCTCGACCGCTTGCGATGGCGCGTCGCCCACATCCGCCCAGCCGCCGGGCAGGGTCCAGAGCCCATCGGCCGCCTCTCGCACAAGCAGCGCTTTGCCATCGCGGAAGACCGCGCCCCGCACATCGACCTTGGGCGTGATGTAGCCGTCGTCCGCCGCCAACGTCAATTTGACTGCGTCCAGTTCCGCGCCCGCCGCCGACGCCAGCATCTCCGCCGCGATGTCGAGAAGCTGTCGATAGCGCTCCCCATCGTAGTCGTTGGCTGCGTAATGCAAGCCCGTCTGCGCCAGGGCCGCGATCCGCTGCGCCCAATCCACTTGCTTGCTCATGCCGCGCCTCCTTTTTCCCGAATCCCAGCCCCGCGCCCGCCTGTGGTAGAATAAGCGTCGCGAGCCCTCAGGATCCGCCGTCATGCCGCCCTTCCGCAAGATAAAACGAGAATACCGCAAGCCATTCTTCAGCAGCCGCCGCCGAGGTCTGCGCGGGATTCCGCTGCTGCTCTTTACCCTGGCGACGGTCGCAGCCACGGCCGGCCTCGTCGCGCTGGTTTTCTCCGCTGGCGGCGACATTGAATACCAAGCGCGTGGCTGGCTGGATCTGCCGCGCGCCACCCCGACCCTCTTCCCCAGCCAACTCGCCCAGCGCGGCATCGCGCTCTACACCGAGGGCGAGGTCGGCGAGGCTCTGGACCAGTTCGCCCTGGCGGTGGCGCAGCGCCCGCGCAATATCGACTATCTTTACGAATACGGGCGCATCCTCATTGAGCTCGACGATTACGCCCAAGCCGCAACCATTGGCGACCGCGCGATTGAGGCCGCGCCGGCCGACCCCCGAGGTTACGCCTTGAAAGCGCGCGCGCTGATGTGGAGCGACCCCGGCGCCGCCATTCCCATCGCCGTGTCCGGTTTGGAGCGCGATGGAGACTTCGCCCCGCTGCATGGCGCCCTCGCCATCGCCTACACCAATATCGGGCGCTACAGCGAAGGCTATCAACGCGGCTACCGCGCCACCCAGCTCGACCCGCTCGACGCTTTCGCTCATCGCGCCTTCGCCATCCCGCTGATCTACACCGACCGGCGTCAAGAAGCGATCGCCGCCCTGGAGCAAGCCGTCGCCATCAATCCCAGCCTGACCGCCCCATACTTTGAGCTGGCGCTGCAATACCGCCAGATCGACTATGTGGAAATGGCTCTGGGCATATACCGGCGCGTGCTGGAAATGGCGCCCGCCAACGCCAAAGCCTACTTGCGCATCTGCCAGACTTACGCCGAGGTCGGCGAATTCCTCACCGCCACGCCCTACTGCGAAAAAGCGACCGAGCTGGACGCGGACTACGCCGACGCCTGGCAGTGGCTGGGGCAGATGCGTTATGTGCGCCGCAATTACGAAGGCACGCTGGAAGCGATGGAGCGCTGCGTCGAGCTCGGCTCCCGCGCCGTGCAATGCTATTACATGCGCGGCTGGTCGTATTATGTTCTGGACCAGTGCGACCGCGCCTGGCAAGTGCTGGAAGAAGCCCTGGGCTACACGCGGGAGGCGCACATCCTCGGCATCATCAACGAAGGTTTGGCGAGCATCCGCGCCAACTGCCCCGGCTATGAAGGCGCGCGCCTGCCGACCGCCATCCCGCCGACGCCGATCCCGCCGACGCCCATCGGAGGCATCTGAGGCGTGCAGATTCGGCGCGATTACACGCAGCCATTCTTCCGCCCGCCCAGGCGCCGCCGCCGCAACCTGCTCATAGTGGCGGTCCTCTGCCTGCTGCTGGGCGCGGCCATCCTCTGGCAGCGCGCGCCGCTCGAAGGCTTGGTCGCGCAGCTGGCCGGCGCGCCACCCACCGCCACGCCCCTGCCCAGCGAATTGGCCACCCGCGCCGCGCAGCTGCTGCAATCGGGCGACGCCGCCAGGGCGGAGGAATTGCTGCAGCGCGCCCTTCGCCAGCGCCCGAACGATATCGCCTACCGCTACGAGTATGGCAGGTCCCTGCTTGAGCTGGGCCGAGCCGCCGACGCCTTCGAAATCGGCGAGTCCATCGTCGATCTCGATGCCCGCGACGTCCGTGGTTTCGCCTTACAAGCCGCCGCCCAGGCCGGGCAGGGACGATCCGCCCAAGCCATTCCGCTGGCACTCGCCGGGCTGGAGCTGGACCCGCGCTTTACCCCGCTCTACACCACCCTGGCTCGCGCTTATGTCGCCGCCGAACGCTGGGCGGAGGCTCTGGAAGCCGGCGAGCGCGGCCTCTCCATCCGCAGCGACGACCCCGAGCTGCTGCGCGCTTACGCCTTCGCCATGCAGTCGGTCGGGGCTTATGGCGACGCCATCGGCTATTTGCAGCGCGCCATCGAACTGCGCCCCAGCTACCTGCCGACCCAGTTTGAGCTGGCGGGCCTGTACCTGGCGCTCGACGATGACCAGAGCGCCATCGAGCTCTACGATCACATACTCGCCATCGACCCGCGCAACGCCCGCGCCATGCTGCGGCTCTGCCTGGCGTATCGAAAAGTGGGCGAGTTCTCGCGGGCCCTCGGCTTCTGCGAGGATTCGGTCGCCAACGACAGCGCCGACGCCGAAGCCCTGTTCCAGCTGGGCATGCTGTATTATCGCGAGCGCCGCTTCGTGGAATCGCGCGACGCCTTCCAAGCCTGCCTCGAGCATGACACCGGCTTCTACGAATTGAGCTGTCAGTATCGGCTGGGGCTTTCGCGCTATTACACGGGCGATTGCGCCGGCGGCTGGTCCCTGTTGCGCGACTCGCTGGATTTGGCGCGGGCTGCGGGAAACACGGCGACCCTCGGCAATATCCTGCTGGGCCTGGAGACCATCGAAGCGGATCCCGCCTGCCTGGAGGAAGCCGCCGAACCGTCGAATCTGGAGGCTTGAGGGCTTTGCCTCCGCGGGCGATCCGCTTTGCCGCCGCCACTGAATTTGCTCCCCCTCTCCAAGGCATTGGGCGGCAGGATTGCCCGGCGCGCGCGGACCCGCCAGCCCAACCTTGACCCTCTGCCGCGCCTCGTTTAGCCTACAGCCCATGCGCCTGCTCAACCCCAGCCTCAGCCTCTACCGCAAGACCTTCAAGCGCATTCGCCCGGTTCACATCGCCCTGCACCGCTTGCTGGACACGCTGCTCCTGCCCGCCCTGGAACGCGCGGCCGACCTGCAAACCATCGCCGACGACCCCTTCTGGTTTCGCCTGGAGCTGCTGACGCGCCAGCACGAAATCGAGACGCGGCGCTTGCTGGGGCGGCTGGCCAAACCGGGCATGACCGTCCTCGATGTCGGCGCGCACATCGGCTATCACACGCGGCTGCTGGCGCCTCTGGTGGGCGAAGCCGGTCGCGTGATCGCCCTGGAGCCGCACCCCGGCAGCCACGCCATTTTGCTGCGCAACACCCGCGAACTGCCCAATGTAACCGCGCTGCGCCTGGCAGCCAGCGACCATTCCGGCAGCGCCCAGCTTCACGATTATCTGATGATGTCCGCCAGCGGCAGCCTGCACTACGACGAAGCCCTGGCGCGACGACAGCGAGAACGGCGAGGCTTTGGCGATGTGGCGCCGCGGGGCGACGATTTTCAGGCCCGCAGTTTTTCCGTGCGCGCCGTCCGGATTGACGAATGCCTGGCGGAGCTGGGCGTCGAGCGCGTCGACCTGGTCAAAATGGACATCGAAGGCGGCGAGCTGTCGGCCCTGCGCGGGATGCGGCGCGCGATCGCGGCCTCGCCCGGGCTGAACTTGGTCATGGAGTACAATCCAGCCGCCTTGCGCGCATTCGGGCACGAGCCGATGGCAGCCCTGGCGGAAACCCGCGCCCTCGGCTTCAAGCGGGTCGCGGCGATCACAGCCGACGCTGGCTTGCTGGACTGGAGCGAGGCCGAGCTCGTCGAGCGGGAGACGGCGCAATTGCTGCGGGACATGGGCGTAGTGAACCTGCTGCTGCAGCGCTGAAATCTCGCCCGCTGCGCCCAAGCCATTGATTTGCCACTGTCGCGCAGAGAGCGTGTTCAGGCCTTTGCCAGCGCCTGAGACCGCGACCCGCCATTAAAGCAGCGACCGACGCGCCTCATAATTGGAGCCCGCCGCCGAGTCCGTCCAGGCCTCGCCGATGCGCTGGAAACCGCGTTCGATCGCTTCCGGCTGATGCACGCCAAAATTCAGCCGAAGCGCGTGGCTGCCGCCGTCGCCGCTGTAGAAGAGTTCGCCGATGGCAAAGGCCACTTCCCGCTGGACGCCGGCGCTGAAAGTCTCGGCCGCGCTGGGACCGTCCGCCGGCAGCTCCACCCACAGATACAGCCCGCCCTGGGGCGAGACCCAGCTTGAGCCGGGCGGGAAATACCGCTGCGCCGCCGCCAAAGCCGCCACCCGCCGCCGCCGCAATTCCAGCCGATTGCGCTCCAGCTGCTGCGCCAGCATGCCCCGCTCCAGCAGCAGATGAATCGTGCGCTGGTTCAAGCCGGAAGTGGAGATGTCGGCCGCCTGCTTGACCCGCGCCAGCCGCCGGTAATGCGCCCCCTCCGCGATCAGATAACCGATGCGCATGCCCGGCAGCAGCACCTTGGTGAAGGCGTTGGTATGGATGACGATGCCGCTTTCGTCCAGCGCTTTCAAAGGCGGCAGCTCGTCGCCCTCAAAGCGAAACTCGCGGTAGACCTCGTCTTCGAGGATGGGGATGCCGTGTCGCTCCGCCAGCCGCAGCAGCTGACGCCGCCGGTGCATGGGCATGAGATGGCCCGTCGGGTTCTGATAACTGGGCATGACATAGATGAGCCGCGGCTTTTTCTCCGCCAGGTCCTGTTCCAGGGCGTCGACGCGGATGCCGTCGCGGTCGATCGGGACGCCATGGACCTGGACGCGGCGCGCCCGGGCGATATCGAGGATCCCCAGATACGTCGGGTCGGCGGTGAAGACGGTGTCGCCGGGCGCCAGCAGCGACTGCAGAACGAGGTCGATGGCTTGCTGGGCGCCGCCGGTGATGAGCACATCTTCGACGCGGCAGCGAATGCCGATTGCGCGGACATAATCTCGCACGGCGATCCGCAACGGCAGGTAGCCCTCCGGCGCGCCGTAAGACAGGGCGTCGGCCCCGTCGCGCTCGATCACATGGTTGATGGCGTCTTGCAGGTAGCGGACGGGGAAGAATTCGGTCGGTGGCGAGCCGGAACTGAAATCGATGATTCCCGGCTTGTTCGCCAGGCGCATCATGCCGCGAATGGAATCGGCGCGACGCCCGCTGTCTTGGCTGGGGCTGGCGACGCTGGCTGGCTGGCGGGGCTCGTCGCCGGCGACGAAGCTGCCGCGGCCCGCCTGCGCCATCAGGTAGCCATCCTTCTGCAGCGCGCCGTAAGCCTTGACGACGCTGATGCGGCTAATGCCAAGCTGCCGGGCGAGGCTGCGGCTGGCGGGCAGACGGGCGCCCGGACCAAGCTCGCCGCCTTCAATCCGCGCGCGAATCTGGTCGATTAGCTGGCGATAGAGGGGCGACGCGCCCTCGTGATCCAGCTCGAGATGGAGTTTGGCGCTGGGCATGGTCGGCTCCTGGCGGCACAACCGCCTTGACGCTGGCCAATGATAGCGCCTGCGCCGCCCAATGGCAGAGATTGGACGATGCCGCGCCCGGGCGGTATCATCGACGCGAACCGGCGGCTCGGGAGGTCCATCGTGGCGATTCGCAGCGACGCGGCAGGCGTCGAGAAGAGCTACCTGCGCGACATGCTGGCGGCGGGCGAGCGCATCCTGGAAGTCGGCTGTGGCGCGGGAAGGCTGATGCCGCATTACGCGGACCGAGCTCGGCGCTGCGTCGGCATTGACCTGCCAGCCGCCTTGGCAAGGCCGGAGCGCGGAAATCCGCCCGGTAACGCGGATCTTGTCGCCGGCAGCGGCCCGCGCTTGCCCTTCCGCGACGCCAGTTTCGATGCCGTGATCTTCGGCTCGTCCCTCTGATGAATTGAGCCCGAGGGCATGGTCCATGCCCTTCACGAGGCGCGCCGGACGCTGCAAGAAGGCGGCGCCCTGATCGACCTGCGGCCATCGGCTCGCAATCGCCGCGTCGAGCTCGACCTGGGGCAGGCCAGGCTCTTCATCGGCGAGATCGACTCTTCGCGCGCGGCAAGCGATTATCTGGCAGCCGACCAAGCCGCCCAAGCCCTCGTCGCGGCGGGCAAGCTCCAGGCCGAGCACGACGAGCGCTTCGAGATCATCACCGAGCTGGACACCGTCGCCGACTTGCGTGAATTCGCGGCCGGTCTGCGGCGCGGCGTGATGCCGGCGGCGATGCCAGGGCGGATCGAGGAGCTGGCGGCGGGCGTCGATTATCGCATCCGGCTGCGGCGCGAGATGTTGATCGCGCGTTATCGCTGGCGGCGCGGGCGCCCCGGCGACGCTGGCTAGCGGCGAACGGCGGGCGATACTGCCCGTTTGCCCGGACAGGAGAATTTGATACACTCCAGGCGTCGCTGAATGTCAGCCGTTTGGCGCGCACTGACCCCTAATTCTGGAGGAATCCATGTTTCGCAGATTGCCCGTGTTGATGCTTGTACTCGCGTTGGTTGCGTTGCTGGCGGCGCCCGCCATGACGCAAGACGAAATCGTGTTTGGCGTCATCTTGGTGGGACCAAATGACGATCGCGGCTGGAGCACCTCGCACCATGAAGCCGGCGAATATGTCGTCGCGAACATGCCCGGCGCGTCGATGCTTGAATTCCAGAGCCTTAACCCGGCCGATTCTCCCGAAGCCACGCTGATGGATGTGGTCGAGCTCATGGTCGACGATGGCGCCTCCGTCATCTTCACCACATCGGACAGCTTTGAAGAAGACACCAATGTGGTGGCGGCCGCCTTCCCCGATGTTGCCTTCATCAACATCACTGGCAGCAACGCCATCCAGTCCAGCGCCGTCGTCGAGGGCGAACACGCCATGATGCACGACCTGCCGGAGCTGCCGCCGGCGAATGTCGGCAATTTCAATGTCTACATGGAGCTGCCGCGGATGATCGCGGGCTGCGCCGCCGCCTTGACCAGCGAAAGCGGCCACATCGGCTACCTGGGCGCGCTGATCAACCCCGAGACGCGCCGCCTGGCCGCCTCCAGCTATCTGGGCGCGCGCCACTGCGCCGAGAATTACCGCGACGGCATGAGCGCCGACGACATCACCTTTGAGGTTGTCTGGATCGGCTTCTGGTTCAATATCCCCGGCGTCACGCTGGACCCGACCGAGGTGGCGCAGGGCTTCCTCGATGGCGGCGCCGATGTCATCATCTCCGGCATCGACACCACCGAAGCCATCACCGTCGCGGGCCAGTACATGGCGGAGGGCGATGCCAGCTACGGCGTGCCTTACGGCAATGTCAAGGGCTGCTCCGAAGCGCCGGAAGCCTGCCTGGGCGCGGCCTATTACAACTGGGGGCCCGCCTACCTCGATGTTGTCCAGCGAGTCGCGGACGGCAGCTGGAGCCAGGAATGGAACTGGCTGGAGCCGAAGTGGGACGAAATCAATGAAGACGGCATCTACACCGACGCCGATTACAGCGTCGGCGGTTATGTCTTTGGCGACGCCCTGAGCATGGACACGGTCGAGACTCTGAAGACCTTCGCCCAGGAGATTCACGATTTCCAGACGGATCCCATGCAGGCCGGCGAAATGTTCCTCTGGTCGGGCCCGCTCAACCTGCAGGACGGCACGGCACTGGCTGGCGACATGGAAGCGGTGAGCCTGCTGGACATCTGGTTCCTGCCGCAGCTGCTGGAAGGCATGACCGGCGCGAGCGAGTAGCGATTCTCCATACCTCCCCCTCCACGACGAGTTAGTCAATGCGCTGCCCCAAGTCGTTGGAGGGGGACCATGCTGAAAGCCGCGCGGCGCATTTGATACTCCTGGTGAGGGGCAGTACAATGCAGACTGTCATCAATTGTAAAGGGACCGGGAATGGCAGTCGAAACGATGCAAGGCGCACAGCCAAGTCTGGAAGCAAGAGTTTCCGCGATAGAGGCTTCCCGAGAGGCTGAGCATCCGCATCTGGCAAGCAAAGCGGATATCGCAGATCTTCGAGCGAGGATCGAAAAACAAGCCAGACTGCTGATTATGTGGAGTGTTGGTTTGGCTGCCGGCATCTTGATCGCCCTCCTCGACAGCATCAGCCGATTGCCATAGCGCGCAGCCAGCCCGCTCCCTCGCGCGTGATTTCCGTGCGCAGCCTTTTCTTGTCTCTGTGCCTCTGCCTCTGCGCGGCGCTGACTGGCAGCGCGCAGCAATTGCCCCGGTTAGCCGCGATTGATATCGAAATCACGACGCAGCCCGACGGCTTCGCTGGCGAGACGCGCGTCGTGACCGGCGAGATCTTCAACCACGGCAGCGAGCCCTACAGCAAAATCACCATCAGCATCGCAGCCTACGACTCCGCCGACAGCCTCATCGGCGAGGGATTCGGCTTCTTGGTCGACGCCTGCGGCACGGCCCTGCTGGAATTCGACCTGAGCCCTGGCCTGACGCAAAGTTTCAGCGCGCCCTTCGAGCTCTTCGCCGAAGGAGAAGTCGCGCGCATCCAGGCGACGGTCGCCGGCGAGGCAGCCGATCCGCCAGCGCGGCAGCCGCTCGTCGCGCCCGCGGTCACGCATATTGCGAGCGGCGAAGTCGTCATGCTGGAGTGGCTGGACGAAACCAGCCTGATTTACGCCGTCGGCTGCGACGAGGCCGTCTTCACCGAGCTCGAATGGCGGCGCTACGACCTCAACGATGAGCGCAGTCAAGACATTTCGCATCCTGACGCGGCGAGAGTGAGCCCGGCGATGCTGGAGCGCAGCGGCGTCGCGATGATCACCCAATCGGGCGCGTATGACCCGCAACTTTACTACAGCTCGCGCTTGACCTTCCCGCCGAGCGCCCGGCGCGTCGTCTTCCAGAATGACCTGCACACGATTTTCTCCGCCGAGCCGGACGGCAGCTTCCCGCGGCTGATTCACGACAAGCTGCATCAGCGCAGCCTGCGCGGTTTTAACTGGTCCCGCGGGGAGGGGATTTTCCTCGCGTACTACTTCGGCGCTTTTGGCGAGCCAGTTCATTATTTCAGCGCCGATGTCGACGGCCGCGTCTTGATGGGACCGCTGGACGCCCTGCCGCCCAGCGAGACCGTGCCCGGGTTGACCGATGACGGGCGCTCAGCCATCGTCGGCCTGCGCCAGGGCGAAACGAGCGGCTACTACCTCATCAACAGCTATGGCGGGCGCGAGCGGCTCTTCGAGGCCGACTTGCCCGGTAACAATTATCCCGCTCCAGTCGTTGACGGGCAGCTTGTCTATGTGATTCGCCCGATTGACGACGGGGCGGCGCTGCAGTGTTTCAATCGGCGGACGGGCGGGCTGCAAAGGATCACGAATTTGCCGCTGCGCTTGGTCCGCGAGTCTCGCGGATTCGCCTGGCTCTCGCCCGGCGGGACGCGGCTGGCGGTCGCGTCGAACGGGACGGCTGGCGGCTTGTGGCTGGTGGATGTGGCGGGGGCTTGCGGCGCTTGATCGGCGAACGCGCCATGATAATCGAAACCCTGTAGGGACTAGCCTTGGCTCTCCCGCCGCAAAAGAGACGCCGCGTCGCCCATGCGCGATCTTGCATTGTCGACGATTGTAGGGGCGACTTATCAAGTCGCCCGCAAACAAAGGCGGACGGAGGCGAAAGGCGGGCGATATGGTATATCGCCCCTACAGATTGCGCTGCTGCTTGCGATTGACGGGCAACGAAGCGGGCAGGCCTGGCGGATTCAATGGACAGCGCATCAGGTATAATGCGGGCGGAGACAAAGGGCAGCGGGAGACGCGCCATGAGCGGTGTGCATACGCTGGACGACCTCTCGCAATATCGCGAACGCATTCTGGAACTTGCGCGACAGCACCGCGCGACGCGCGTCTATGTCTTTGGTTCGTTGACGCGGGGCGAGCTGCGCCCAGAGAGCGATATTGATTTCCTCGTCGATTTTGAAGCCGATTACGCCCTTCGCGACCAGATTCGCTTGATGCTGGGCTTGCAGGCGCTGCTGAACCGCCGCGTCGACGTGATCGACCGCGAGTGCCTGCGTGAAGAACTGCGGGACAGCATTCTCGCGGAAGCGCGCGCGCTATGACACGAGCGTGAACTTTCTGGTGGATCATTCTTCCACAGAGGCACAGCGTATTCTTTCTGTACCACCGCGGACACCGAGTTCACCGAGGACACCGAGTACACCGAGATTTGAGAGTTTGATTGAGAGATGCGGCGCGCTCGATAGCAAGGCCGTAGGGGCGAGCCTTGGCTCGCCCGCCGCAAACGAGACCACGCCGCGCCGAATGGAGGGCGACATGGCATATCGCCCCTACAGATCGCGGATTGGCGGGCGCGGAGGCTGGGCTGTGCGCATAGTGCATGGCGGCGTATACTATGGCGGAGCTTGAAGGCACCGAGGCAAGGCGGCATGGTCGAGCTGATTTGGGACGGCAAGTACGACAAAGACGGGCGGCGCGCCGCCCCCTTGAAAGTCGCCCTGCCCTTCCAGACGGTCGAGACCGTCAACGAATCCGCCCAGCAGCGCCAGCGCGCGCGAGGTGCTGGAGCAGAAAGCGGCCGACCAGGGCGACATTCGTTTCTTCGAGCTGGCGGCGCTCTCGGTGGCGCACCAGGTCAAGCGGCGGGAGCTCAGCGTTGAGCTGACCGATTTCATGATCCCGCCGGAGGATGTGCCGGCCGATGTGGTGCAGGCGGCGCGGCATTGGTCGGACTGGATCGATTACTGGGCGGTCGATTTCGATTACCGCGATGACGCCTTTCACAATCAGTGGCAGAGCTATCGGACGCGGCGCGATCGGACGCTGCTGCTGCGCGCGAATCATCAATATCAAGAACCGGGCGAGTATGTCGTGCTGGTGAAGGCGATCGACATCCTGGGCAACGACACGACCAAGACGCTGCGGGTGACGGTGGTGTAATGGCAAGGCCCTGGGTCCACGCAATGCGTGCCTGTGATGCAAACCCCCGTCGGTCCCCCAATGCGTTGCGGGGAGGGGGAGGGCTGCCAAGACCAGCGAGAATCCGGGCGCCGGACTCCCCCTCTCCGAAGCCTCGGCGCGCGTAGACACAGCGCTTCGGGAGGGGGCCGGGGGGCGGGGTTGGACAGGCGGCATGCAACCCCCCTCGGTCCCCCCATAGCGATGAGGGGAGGCTTGAGCGCGGCTTGTCTCCCCTCCTTGACGCTTCGGATGCCCGCCATAGAGATGGCGGGAAAGGGCCGGGGACGGGGTTGGTGGCGGGCGATGCCGGGTGATTTGAAAGCGGAATGGGACAGCTGACATGGCGAGGCGGGGCAAGAGCAGTCCGGCGCAGATGAGTTTCCTGGAAAATCACGGTCCGACGGCGCCGGCTGTGCCCGCAATCACGCGCGAGGTCGCTGAATGGCGCGACAAGGGCTATGCCGGCGCCAGCGAGACGACGCAGACCCTGCTGAATCACTGGTTTCACAGCGACCACAAATTGCGCACGGGTCAGCCATTCGCCTACTACGCCGCCCAGCGCAAAGCCATCGAGAGCCTGATTTATCTGTATGAAGTGGCGAAAGTCCGCGACCAGGTCTCGCTGTATCAGCGTTACATCCCGGCCGAGTTGAAGTCGGAAGTACGCTTGCCGGAGTACGATCTCTTCGCGCGTTACTGCACGAAAATGGCGACCGGCAGCGGCAAGACCAAGGTGATGGCGCTGGCGATCGCCTGGCAGTATTTCAACGCCGCGCTGGAGAAGGCCCACGAATACGCTAAGACCTTTCTGGTGATCGCGCCCAATGTCATCGTCTTTGAGCGCCTGCGGGCGGACTTTGGCGGCGGCAGAATCTTCGTGCATGATCCCGTCATTCCCAAGGAACTGGCAGTCTTCTGGGATATGCAGTGTTATATGCGCGGCGAGGCGGAACGGGCCTCGTCCGAAGGCGCGCTCTATCTGACGAATATCCACCAGCTCTACGAGGGCGCGAGCCAGAGAGGCGACAGCGAACCGGCCGCTATGACGGCCATGCTGGGTCGGCCGCCGTCAGCCAGCCTGGACGCGCCGGTCGATTTTCGCGCGCGCCTGCTGGAGCGGGATGCGTCGCCCCTGCTCGTGCTGAACGACGAAGCGCATCACACGCATGACGCGAAGCTCAAATGGAATGAGACGATCCGCGACCTGCACGAGAATCACCCGCGCGGGCTGGCGGCTCAGCTGGATTTCAGCGCCACGCCCCGCTACACGAAAGGCGCGCTTTTCGCCTGGACCGTCAGCGATTATCCGCTGAAGCAAGCCATCCGCGACCGCATCGTGAAGCGGCCTGTCAAGGGTTTGTCGTCGCTGGGCGAGGCGGCCAGCAACGACCCCTGGGTGCGCTATCAAGCCTTCATCACAGCCGGCGTCGAACGCTGGCGCGAATACCGCGATGAGCTGCAGCCGATGAAAAAGCGGCCCCTGCTCTTCATCATGCTGAACACGACCAGAGAAGCCGACGCCATCGGCGACCGGCTGCGGAAGCGCTACCCGGACGAATTCGGCGGCGACAAGACCCTGATCATCCACACCGACCGCAAAGGCGAAGTCTCGAGGCGCGACCTGGAGCTGGCGCGGACAGCAGTCAAAGATGTCGATGATGAGGCCAGCCCCATCAAGGCCATCGTCAGCGTCCTGATGCTGCGCGAGGGCTGGGATGTGAAGAATGTGACGGTCGTGGTCGGCTTGCGCCCCTACAGCGCCAGAGCGAATATCCTGCCGGAGCAGACGATCGGGCGCGGCTTGCGGCTCATGTTCGGCGGCCAGCGCACGAGCTATCAGGAGCGGGTGGATATCATCGGCAACGACGCCTTCATCCAGTTCGTCGAGCAGCTGGAAGCGGATGAAGACTTCAAGATGGATACCTGGCGCATTGGCTTGGACAAGCTGCAGATCACGACCATCCAGCCCGAGCCGGACAAGGCCGAGTACGATATCGCGCTGCCGAGCCTCAGCCCTATTCTGGCGCGGCGGCGCAGCCTGCTGGACGAAATCGAAGCCATCGACATTCGCAGCCTGTACAAGGGAGAGCCGCTGCCACTCGACGGCGGCGCTGCCGTAGACGAGCGGACATTCATCTATGGAGGGGTGGACCTGCTCACGGACAAGAGCCTTTTCGAGCGGCGCTATCCCCGGCCCGAGCCGCAGACATCGGGCGAGGCGGTGGCGTATTATGCCGATTTGATCGCGCGAGAGCTGCGGCTGCCGAGCCACTTCGCCGCCCTGGCGCCAGAAGCGCGCGACTTCCTGAAGCATGTCGCCTTCGGGCGCGAAGTAGATCTGGATAGCCCGCCGATTCTGCGCGCGATCTGCCAGCCGCTGACGCAGAGCGACTTTGAAGCGCTGAATCCGGCCTCCGTCGCGGACTGCGCGGCGATGACTTCGATGGCGCCTTCCAACGCTCCGAGCGCAAAGGCGAGCTGAATGAGCGCCGAGTATGAAGTCATCGTCGTCGGCCTGGGCGGGATGGGCAGCGCGGCGCTCCACCAGCTGGCGAAGCGGGGCGCGCGCGTCCTGGGCCTGGATCAGTTTGATGTGCCGCACAGCCTGGGCTCGTCGCATGGCTTGACGCGCATCATCCGCCTGGCGTATTACGAAGACCTGTCGTATGTGCCGCTGCTGCTGCGCGCTTATGAGCTCTGGGCGGAGCTTGAGCGCGAGGCTGGCGAGCGGCTCTTCATCCAAACCGGCAGCATCGACATGGGACCGCCGGAGAGCGATGTTTTCCGCGGCAGCCTGGACAGCTGCGTCGAGAACGGCTTCGCGCATGAAGTGCTGGACAGCCGGACGCTGTCGGCGCGTTATCCCGGCTTTCAAATGCCGCCGGAGACGATGGCGGTTTTCCAGCCCCGGGGCGGCTTCCTGCTGCCGGAGCGCTGCATCGCCGCGTCAGTCGCCTTGGCGCAGTCGCTGGGCGCGGATATTCGCACCGGTCAGCGCGTGCTGGACTGGGAGATTCTGGCCGACGGTCGCCTGCGCGTGATCACGGAGGCGGGCAGATTCCTGACGGAGAAGCTGGTGATCTGCGGCGGGGCCTGGGCGTCGAAGCTGGCGCCGCGGCTGGCGGGCGTCGCCGTCCCCGAGCGGCAGGCGCTGATCTGGCTGGCGCCAACGACGCCCGAGTGGTTCAGCCCCGGGCGCTTTCCCGTCTGGAATGGCCAAGTCGAAGAAGGCCGTTACTACGGCATCCCGGAATACAACCCGAGCGGGACGACGCCGGGCTGGAAGCTGGGGCGCTATCATCACCAGGACGAGCGCTGCGACCCCGACACGGTCGACCGCGCAATTCACGCCGAAGACGAAAACTTGCTGCGCGCTTTTGCCGAGCGCTACTTCCCGGCTGGATCCGGCGAGACGACGGACATGGTCGTCTGCATGTTCACGAATACGCCCGATGAGCATTTCGTGCTGGACACGCTGCCCGATGCGCCCCAGGTGTCGCTGGCGGCCGGATTCAGCGGCCACGGCTTCAAGATGGCGAGCGTCATCGGCGAGATCATGGCGGACTTGGCGCGCGATGGCGAGACGCGGCATGACATCGCCCTGCACCGGCTCGCGCGGTTTGACGCGACGGAGCGCGCATGAAAACCATCGGCTTGATCGGCGGGCTCAGCTGGGAATCCAGCATCGAGTATTACCGCATCGTCAACCAGGAAGCGCAGCGGCGGCTGGGCGGCCTGCATTCGGCGCAGTGCCTGATGTTCTCCTTTGACTTCGGCGAGATTGAAGCGCTGCAGACGGCTGGCAATTGGGCGGCGGCGGCCGAGCGCATGCTGGACGCGGCGCGGATCCTGGCGCGGGCCGGCGCGGACTGCCTGGTGATATGCAGCAACACAATGCACCGCATGGCGGACGAAGTCGAGGCGGCGGTTGATATCCCGCTGATTCACATCGCAGACTCCACTGCGAAGCCGATCCTGGCGGCGGGCATCGGCGCGGTCGGTTTGCTCGGCACGCGCTTCACGATGGAGCAAGATTTTTACAAAGGCAGATTGATCGAGCGCTTTGGGCTGGAGGTGATGACGCCGGGCGAGCCGGGAAGAACGACGGTGCACGACATCATCTATGAAGAATTGGTGCGCGGGCAGATCCGGCGCGAATCGCGAGTCAAGTATCAGGCGGCAATCGAAGACCTGCGAGCGGCGGGCGCGGAAGCCGTCATCCTGGGCTGCACCGAGATTGGTCTCTTGATCAAGCCCGAAGACTGTCCCCTGCCCAGTTTCGATACGACCGAACTGCATGCCCTGGCGGCGGTGGACTGGGCGCTGGCGGAATAGGGACGATTCTTTGGAAATGCGGGCGGCGCGTGTTAGGCTTCCCGTTCTTACACGTGGCGGACGATGCCGCAGATTGAAACGGGTGACAACATGGCGGATGAAAAGCGGACGGGCAAAGACATTCAGCTTTCGAGCGCGGCCGACGCGCGCTCGCGGATTACCCTGCCGAAGCTGGTCGACATGCAATTCATGGACGAGGCCGACGTGGAGCTGACGCAGCCAATGGAAGGCTACAACCCGCGTTACAAGAACATCGTCGATTACATCATCGGCATCACGCATGAAATCTGGGAAGAGCATGGCATCGGCAAGCTCTACGACTATTACGCCAACACTATCAGGATGCACACCGCCGCCGGCTTGAAATTCGGGCGCGATGCGGTCATCGCGGCGACGCTCGAGTCGCAGGCCGGCTTCCCCGACCGGCGTCTCTTCGGCGAAGAGGTCATCTGGACCGGCAACAATGTCGATGGCTTCTATACTTCGCATCGGCTGCGGCACGAAGGGACGAATCGCGGCTGGACGCCTTATGGACCGCCGACGGGCAAGCGGGTCAGCTATCAGGCGATCGCCGACTGCGTCTGCGTGCGCGACATGATGGTGGAAGAATGGATCTCGCGCGATGAGCTGACGCTGGTGATGCAGCTGGGCTTGGACCCGGTGCAGACCGCCAAAGAGATGATCGCCAAGGAAAAAGACAGCGACTTGCAATTGCGGGTCGCCGGCGATGTCGACCACCGCGTCGGGCAGCTGCCGCCGGAACCCTGGCCGGAATCGGAAGCCGAGGGCTTCGTTCCGGAAGATTTCGTGGGCAGGATGATGCACGAGATCTGGAACTGGAAGCTGCTCAACAAGGCGCGCGACTACTACCACGACAATTTCGTCTTTGAGGGACCGTCCGGGCGCAGCTTCAAGGGCATTGGCGATTTCCAGACTTATGTGCTGTCGATGCTGTCGCCATTCCCGGATTTGTCTTTGCAATGCGATCATTTCTGCCATGTCGGCGACGCGCAGGCCGGCTATCGCGTGGCGACGCGCTGGACGCTGAGCGGGACGCATACCGGCTACGGCGTCTATGGCGAGCCGACCGGCAACCCCGTGCGGCTAATGGGCTTCAGCCATCATCTCATCAAGGAAGGCAGAATCGCCCACGAGGCGACGATCTTCGACGAATTCGTCTTGCTGAAGCAGATTCTTGCCTGAGGCAAAGGCAGGCATGACTGAGCGCGGGGACAAGTACTTCACGGCGGCATTCGAATACAGTCCGGTCGACCAGGCGGAGAATATCGCCAACAAACGGCGGGTGATGTCCATCATGAGCGCGCTGGCGGAAGAGCCGCTCGAGCGGCTGCCGGATGTCGCCCGCGATGGCTACGCGGCTGATGTGGCGCTGAATGCGACGCACCCCGTCAACGAGCTGCGCGGCATTGAAGCGGGGCTCGAGCGACTGTGGCAACCCCTGCGGCATGCCCTGCCGGATCTGGAGCGGCGCGAGAACTTTGTGGCTGGCGGGCGCTACCGCGATGCCCCGTGGGTGGCTTGCATGGGGCACTACCTCGGCACATTCACGCGCGACTGGCTCGGCATCCCGGCCAGCAGGGGCGTCGCGCACCTGCGATTCTGCGAAGGCCACGAGCTGCGCGATGGCAAAATCGTCCAGAGCTATGTCTTTCTCGATTTTCTCGATTTGATGCGCCAGGCCGGGTATTGGCCATTGCCGCCGAGCCTGGGCCGGGAGATGCGCTGGATGCCGCCGCGGACTCTGGATGGCGTGATTTTGTCGCCCCAAGGCGAAGCCCGCTCCCGCCGCACCATCGAGACCATCCTGAAGATGCACGCCGCCCTGGGCTATTACAGCGGCGCTCCGCCCAGCCGCGCCGTGCTCGACGAGATGGAACAGGCGAAGCACTGGCATCCCAACTTCATGTGGTACGGTCCGGCCGGCATCGGCACGACCCGCGGCTTGAAAGGCTACGAAGACTATCACCAAATCCCGTTCCTGGTCGCATTCCCCGATCGCGGCGGCTCGCCCCAGGGGCACTTCATCCGCATCGGCGACGGCCACTTCGCGGTGACCGGCGGCTGGGGCTACTTGCGGGCGACGCACCAGGGGGGCGAGCTCTTTGGCTTGGCGCCGACCGGCAAGCGCGTCCAGATGCGCGTGATGGACTTTTATCGCTGCGATGACGAGACCATCGTGGAAAACTGGATTCCGATTGATGTGCCGCACTTGCTGCTGCAGCTGGGCGTCGATGTCTTCGGGCGGATGCGCCATCAATTCCGCCAGCAGGACGCCCTCAGCGCAAGCGACTGGCTGATTCACCACAGAGACACAGAGATTGTTTGATTCGCCACCGAGGCTTAGTCGAAATGCCAAGACAAAAGAAATCATCATTCAAATGGAAACTTGTAGGGGCGAGCCGGTGGCTCGCCCGCAAAAACCTTAAGCGACCAACGCAGTGTTCACGCAAATTACTTGGCTTTACTGAAATCACGGAGAAAGCTCAGAGGCGCGCTGACAGATGACAATATCGATACATAACCGAAACAAGGAGCGGATCGGGGCATTCCGCCGGGCGCTCTACGACTGCGAGCCGGGAAAACTGCGCGGGCAGCTGCGCGCGTTCTTCGCCGAAGACTGCCTCGTCCAGCTGGCGCATCCCCTGGAGACCCTGCCCGGCGTCGAGGGCCTTTACGAACAAGCCTACGCGCCGCTGCTGGAAGCGGTTCCGGATCTGGAACGCCGCGATTTTATCGTCATGGCGGGTGAAGCCGGGGGCGCGGACTGGCTCGGCTGCTGCGGGCACTACATGGGCGTGTTCAAGCGACCGTGGCTGGATATCCCGCCGACGCAGCACCTGATGGCGATGCGTTATCACGAATTCTTCCGCATTGAAGACGGGCGAATCGTCGAAATGCAGGCGCTTTGGGATATCCCGCAAGTGATGCTGCAAGCTGGCGCCTGGCCGCTGACGCCGAGCCTCGCTGTAGAGTGGGTCGTGCCCGGCCCCGCGACCGAAGACGGCATCATCGCCAGTCCCTACGACGAAGCGCGTTCCGCTGCCAGCGTCGACCTGGTGCTTGCGATGCTCCAGTCTTTGCAGCGCTCGCCCGAGGGCGTCGAGGCGATGCGGCTCGACCACTTCTGGCACCCGAAAATGATGTGGTACGGGCCGGCGGGCATCGGCTCCATGCGGCGCGTCTCCGGCTTCCGCAACTGGCACCAGATCCCTTTCCTGAAAGCCATGCCGGACCGCAGCGTCTTCAAGGACAAGGGCTTCATGTTCGGCGACGCCGAGTATGTCGCTTTCACTGGCTGGCCCGGCATGAGCATGACCGTCAGCGGCGACGGCTGGCTGGGCATCGCGCCTGCCGACCGGGCGATCACCATGCGCAGCCTGGATTTCTGGCGCTGCGAAAAGGGCATGATCCGCGAAAACTGGGTGCTGATCGACATGCTGCATGTCTATGACCAGCTCGGCGTCGATGTCTTTGAGCGCATGCGTGAACTGACCGTAGCGCGGCACGGGCGCTTCCAGGATTAGGCGCTACGCCACGGCAGGGGCGAACCTGCAAGTCGCCCGCCGCCGGTTTCCTGTCAGGCCGGCTGAGCGGCGGGCGGGATCTCAGCGATCAGCGGATTGCCTTGGTCTCGCGCGGAGAGAGCCGGCTTCTCGATGCCCCAGTCCAGCCCGATCTGCGGGTCGTCCCAGGCGATGCCGTATTCATCCGCGCCATCGTAATAATTGTTGACGATGTAGTTCAGCGTACAATCGGTCTGCGCGGCGAAGCCATGAGCGACGCCCACCGGGATGAACAAGCCGCGCGGCTCGTCTGCGCGCAGGTCCAGGGTTGCGCCCGCCAGATATGTGGGCGACGAGCGCCGCAGATCGACCAAGCCAACGCGAATCCGCCCCCGGCTCAGCAGCCAGTAATCGACTTGCTTGAAGTGGTAATGCAAGCCGCGCAAGACTCCAGCCCGGCTCTGGCTGCGATTGCATTGCAGGCGCTCCCAGCTGACTTGAGGGAACCACTCCATCCGGAAAGTCTCCATGAAGCGACCGCGCTCATCGCCGAAGGCGCTGAAGTCCACCGTCTTGACGCCGCGGATTGGATCGAATGGCTGGGCGGGGGAATCGCTCATGCCGAACCGCCAGCCAGGACCCGCAGCGCGAACTCCAGCATCAGCTCTTGGTGCTGAATCTGCTCTTGCGTGTCCAGCGAACCGTGGCCCGCGTCGAACCATTGGACTTCTATCGACTTGCCCAGTTCCCGCAGCCGCCGCTCGTAAACCCGCATCTGCCGCGCCGGGCAGCGCGTGTCGTTCTCGCCCTGGATGACCAGGATTGGCGCCTGGACATGCTCGGCGTAGGTAATGGGCGAGGCTCGGCGATGCGCTTCGGGCTTTTCTTCGGGCGCGCCGCCAAACATGCTGCGCTGGTAGCCGCGCAGGGTCGGCGCTTGGTCTTCGTACATCAAGTGCCAATCGGCGATCGCCACCACCGCCATGCCGCCAGCGAAGAGGGCCGGCTGCTTCCCCAGCGACTGCAATGTCAAGTAGCCGCCGTAAGACGCGCCCGTCTTCAGAATTGCGCCCGGCCGGGCGATGCCTTGATCGATCAGCCAGCGGACGCCCGCCGCCACATCGTCGACTTCGAGATCGCCCAGGTTGCCGTCGATGGCGTGCTGGAAGTCGTAACCGAAGGTGGTCGAGCCGCGGTAATTGAGGCTGAAGAAGGCGAATCCATGATCCAGCCAGGCTTGCGAGGCGGGCGACCAGCGATTGGTCTGCACGGCGGTGGGTCCGCCATGGGTGTGCACGATTGTCGGGAAAGGTCCAGCGCCATCGGGCGTCGCCAGCCAAGCCTGGATCGTCGCGCCCTGGCTCGACTGGTAGCTGACTGAGCGCATGGGGCGGCAGGCTGGCAGGCTCCGGCTCGGCTCAAAGACGCTGCCGACGACGGCGCCGCTCGTGGCGTCCAGTTCCAGCGGGCGAGTCGGCGCGGTCGAGTCGTTGAAGTGGATCTGGAGTTTTCCGTCGTCCAGGAAGCCGCCGCCGGGCGATGGCACTCCGTCCGGTAGCTGCAATCTTTGCAGGCCCTCGCTCGCGATATCGTAAATGTAGAGGGCGTGCCGCGCTTGGTCGACCTGATGCAGCAGCAGCTTATTGCCGTCGGGCGACCATTGCCAGGCGCTCACATCGCCGCGAAATTGCTCAGAGGCGACATCCTGGCGCGCGCCAGTAAGCGGATTCCAGATCCAGGGACGGTGATGCCCGCTGGCGTTCGACGAGCCCGCCAGGCGCATGTCGCCCGGCGCCGGCGAGAAACCCGCCATGTCCATGCCCGTGCCCTCGCCGTCCCAGAACTCGCCGATCAAGTCGCCGCCGCGCAGATCCCAAGCCTCCAGCGCGTACTCGGCGACGCCAGTCTTCTCCGTCGAGGCGATGACGGCGATCTCGGCATCCTGCGACAGCGCGGGACCGAAAGACAGGGCGCTTTTGGCTGGCAGGAAGATCGGCTCGCTCTGGCGGCGGTCGTGCACGATGAAATGGAATCGGTTGTCGTAGGCGGCGGCGAAACCGCGGGCAGCCCCTGAGGCGCACTCCATGAAGGAATGCGAGGCGTAGGCGGGCAAATCGGGCGTGATGTCTTCGGGCGGGCCGCCTTCAAAGGGCAGGCGCGCGTAATGGCCCATCTCGTCGCCAGCTTGGTCGCGATGATAATAGACATGCTCGCCGTCGGCGGAGATGGCGCCATGGAAGACGCCGGCGGGCTCATGCGTTAGCTGCCGCAGCTGATTGCCGGCGCGCTCCCAGGCGTAGAGCTGGTAGAGGCCGTCTTGGTTGCTGGCGGCGATGCCCCGGGCGGGATTCTGGGCTGCCAGACGCGACCATTCAATGGCGGGGGCGCGAAAACGCCGCTTCCAGGGCGCGTCGACGGCGCGGTCAATGGACGGGGGCACGAGCCTTGCCTTTCACTGCAAATGGACGCGGGCTATCTTAGACTAGGCGGGCGGGCGCGGCAAGTGGAAGCGGCTGGCGGCGACCTTGACCAACGAGCGCGCCTGCGGCAAGATAGGGGCAGAGTCGACAGCACGGTCCAGGGAGCGCGGCGATGGCGATTGCAGTGATGGCGGTGATTATCCTCTTGAACTTCGCGCTGCTGCTGGCAGTCATGCGCATCGGCACGATGGAAGATTTCCAGGAAGAAGTCGCAGCCGAAGACTCGGCGGCGGTCCTGGCATGGCGGGCGCGGCTCGCAGCCATGAGCGGCGCGGAAAACCAGACGGCCGAAGCCAGCGAAGCCTAGACGGCGCCCCGGCGCTTCCATGCGGATTGGACTGCTCGCCCCCGATCTCAGCGCGAATCATGGCTGGGCGACTTACAGCCTGAACCTCATCCGCCAGCTGCGCGCGCGCGGCATTCAGACGACGGTCCTCTGTGCCCGCAACAGCCCGCCGGTCGACTTCGACGCGCTGCCTCTGCTGCCCGCGGTGAGGCCGCCGGAGCGCCATATTTTCCTCAAGTCGCTGCTGCAAACGAGCGCTGCCCGGCGCGCCATGGCAAGCTGCGACATCCTCCATGCCACCATCGAGCCCTACGCGGTCCTGGCGGCTGCCATCGCCGGGGCGCGACCGCTCTTCGTCACGGCGCACGGAAGCTATGTGAACTTGCCGCGGCTGCGACGCTTTCCGGTCGGGCGCGCTTATCGCTGGGCGTTTTCGCGGGCGCAGCTGCTCTGCGTCAGCCGTTACACGGCCCGGATGGCGCGGGAGATCCTGCCTGAGGCCCGGGCGCAAGTCATCAACAACGGCGTCGACGCGACGCGCTTCCTGAATCCGCCAGCATCGCCAGCCCTCAAGGAGGCGCCAACCGTGGTCGCAGCCGGCGGGGTGAAGCCGCGCAAGGGCACGCTGGAGCTGGTCGAGGCGATGGCGCATGTCCGGCGGCGCATCCCCGACGCGCGCTGCCTCGTCTTGGGCGACCCGCAAGAAAGCAGCGCCTACACCGCGCGGGTGCGGCGGCGCATAGCGGAGCTCGCTTTGCAAGAGTCCGTGTCCCTGCTCGGTTTCGTCGACGACGCGCTGCTGCGAGCCTGGCTGGCGGCGGCGGATGTCGTCGCGCTGCCGGCGGTGAACGACGGGCTCTGGTTTGAGGGCTTTGGCTTGGTCTTGGTGGAGGCGGGCGCCAGCGGCACGGCAGTCATCGGCACGGACGACTGCGGCGTCGCCGACGCCATCGATCACGGCGAGACTGGCCTGGTGGTCTCCCAGCGGCACATCGCGCGGGAGCTGCCGCGGGCTCTGCTGACCCTGCTGGAGGACCCGGCCCTGGCGGCAAGGATGGGCGCGGCTGGAAAGCGGCGGGCGCAGCAGCGGACCTGGGCGGCGGTGGCGGACCAAGTCGTCCAGCGATACAAAAGCAGCCTGGCTTAACCCGCTCGCGTTCCATCGGCGTAGAGGAAGAAGTTTTCCGTCGTACGCGCCTCGATGTCAAAGCCGTGTTGGCGCAATCGCTCGGTCAGCTGTCCCGGATCGTAGTAAATCTTCACGATCTCGAACTGACGCCCGTCTTTGAGCACGCGCTCCTCCAGGTGGCGGCCGCGGTCGATGGCCTCGGTGTGCGTTTCGGACTTTTGGCGGTCCCGCGAATCCACGCAGAAGAGCCTGCCGCCCGGTTTGAGCGCGGCGCGAACTTTCGCCAGGAAAGCGCTCACCTTGTCCGGCGGCACATGCGACAGCCAGAAGCCGAAAAATACCATGTCGTATTGCCGGCTTGGCTGCCACTGGAAGAGATCGGTCAGGACATAGTCCACCTTGTCCGAGAGCAGCTTGGCGCGGTTGATCTGGATCATCTCCGGCGAGGCGTCCAACGCGGTGACTCGCTCGCCAATCTGGATGAGCTCGCCAGTCCAGATGCCCGTGCCTGGGGCCAACTCCAAGATATGCGCGAAGCCGCTTTTGCTGTGCAGCTGGTCGCGGACTTGCCCCGCCTCTCGCTGCCATTGCCGCGTGTGCGCCGCGCCTTGATCGTAGCGGTCGCGCCGATAAAACCAGTTGTCGTATTCTGGCGCCCGGGCGCGGTAATACTCAATTTGACGCTGCAGCAATTCACTCATGGCAGGCGCCTCATGCGGTGCATCCAACGCGAACTGACCTACATCGCCCCGGTGATAGTGGTCGGTCCTTGCGGCGACGCGCCATCTGGATCATTGAGTTCGACGCCGGGCGGCGGGTCAATGCTTCCCTGCAGCAGCGGGTCGTCGGTCGCGCGCATCCAGCGATCCAGGCGGCCCCGCATGTCCGCTAGCGTCGACGCCTGGGCCGGGTCGTCGAGCAGGTTGACGCGCTCCATCGGGTCGAGCAAGGTGTCGTAGAGCTGCTCCGGCAGGGTGACGCGCTGGCCATAACCGTGCTCCACCAGTTCAGTCTTGGTGTGGCCATCGTCGATATTGGAGAGCACGGGCCGGCCCCGCCCGTCGTAGCGGCGAATGTATTTGTGGCGCTCGGTGCGGACGGCGCGTTTGGGCTCGTAGGCGGCGTGGAAGCTGACTTCGGCGAAGATTTCATCGCGGATGGCGTCGCTTTCGCCGCGCAGCAGCGGCAGCATCGAATGCCCCTCCAGCCAGGCCGGCGGCTCGATCGACAGCCAGTCGCAGATTGTCGGGAATATGTCGATGTGGCTGATCATGGCGTCGCAGACATCCCCGCCGCTGAAAGGCGCGGGACCCTGCATGATGAGGGCGACGCCGATGCCATGGTCGGTGAGATGGCATTTCATGTCCGGGAAGGCGATGCCATGATCGGTGGTGTAGATGACCAGGGTGTTTTCGCGCTGCCCCGTCTCGTCCAGAGCGCGCAGGACATGCCCGATCTTGTCATCGAGGATGCGCGCCATCGCGATGTAATTCGCCATGTCCTGGCGCGTCCGCGGCGTATCCGGGAAGAGCGGCGGCGGCAAGACATGCGCCGGATTGACATCGTGCTCGGTCGGGAATTCGCGATGATTCTCGAAGAAGCCGACCGTCAGCCAGAAGGGCTCTTGCGGGCGCGCGCGGATAAAATCGGCGGCGGCTTCGTGCTGCCTTTCCCGGTCCAGCGTCAGCACATGATCGTAGCCGACATCCTCCGCCCCGCCATGATATTTTGTGCCGCTCAAGTGCTGGATGCCCGCCAGCGCCGATGTGTAGCCCGCCTGCCTTAGGGTATGGATGATGTGCTGGCGAAAATCGCGCAAGACGAAATGGCGGTTCGCCAGGCCGAGCATGCCGGCGCTGTGTGGCGATTGCCCGGTGAGGAGGGCGGCGCGGCTGGGCGAGCAGGTGGGCGCGGCGCAGTAGGCGCGGCGAAACAGAACCCCGCTCTCCGCCAGGCTCTGCAGATTGGGCGTGGGAATGGCGTGGCCATAGGGCTGCAGGTAGCGGCCCGTGTCGTGCGAGTGGATGTAGAGGATGTTGGGCTTGGGCATGGCGGGATTCCTGATATTGATTCACCACAGAGCCGCAGATGGCGCAGAGAATTGCTGGCAACAGCGGGCGACTGACAGAGTCGCGCCTACATCCAAGTCTCCATCCCGGCGAAGGGCATGTGCGAATCGGCGTCGAAGACCGGACGCTCGGCGTACAGGTTGCTGTTGCCGGGATCGGGCTGGCCGCGGACGAGGATGGCGTGGTCGCCCTGGCGCTTGACTCGAGTCGAGGTCGGGATATAGCGCAGGGTCAAGCCGATGCGCCAGGAATCCGAAGCGTTGGGTTCGGAGCAGTGGATGATGCGCGGGTTGTGCAGCGAGACATCGCCCGCTTGCAGCTCCAGATCGACCACATGCGAATCGTCAATTTGCGACGGATGAATGCCGGATTCCAGCACATTCTTGCCGTCTTTGACATCGACCATTTCGCGGCGCGAGAGCAGGCGGTTGTTCTGCGTGCCGGGCAAGACCCGCAGGCAGCCGTTCGCGCGGGTTGACTCCGTCGCCGCCAGCCAGATCGTCATCACTTCCATCGGCTCCAGGGGCCAATAGCTGCCGTCTTGATGCCAGAGGACGCGCTGGCCGTGCTTTGGCGGCTTGGCGATGTAGTGGGCCGCCCACATGGCGATGTTGGGTCCCAGGAATTGCTCGACGATATCGACCAGCCGGTCGTCGCTGACCAGACGGTGCATGAAGGGGTCCGCCACCAGCATGCTGTGGCCGAACTTTTCGGGCCGCACATCGGGGTTGCGCGCCGCCAGCCAGTGCACATGCTCGGCGGTCTCGCGCGCCAGCCCGGCGTCGACGGCGCCGCGAACGATGACATAGCCTTTGTCGTCGTATTCTTGCTTGAGCGCGCTCGTCATGTGCCGCCGCCTTTGTCCCTTAATCGGTCACGCAAGCGCGGAGTGTAACACGGGCGCTCAGTCGATGTCGACCGATTCCTTCGATTTGCGCGGCGGGCGCTGTGGCTGGAGCTCGAGGGTGATGCCGCCGCAGCAGGCCGCGACGAGGTTGTACAGGGCGACGACCAGGGCGGTGGAGACGGCGCCGGCCACTGCCGCCCAGAGCGCCGCTGAAACCAGCACCGGGAAGAGGACATTCGGCGGGATGACGATGTCCCAAAACTTTAAAAGGTCGTTGAGCAGGACGAAGGCCAAAATGGGCAAAACGGCCGCCACCGCCGCGATGATGGCGGAGATCTTGACGGCGGAGCGGAATCCAATGCGCTTGAGGGTGTGGGTCATGGCAGGATCTCCCTGAGTTTTACTAACGCAATTGTATCGTCTGCAACGCTCTTTGATTCTTGGTGATATGATGACTGCTCCATCTGTCTCGCACGAACTGTATTCTTACACTCCTGTGACCTCGATGGGCATCAAGATGAGCGTACAGTGCGAATTCCTCCACATTACTTCAATGTAGTGTTTAGGCCTCACTGTTTTGTATCACTCTACCTCGGTGCCTCATGAATTCTCTGCAATTGAATCGAGTAGATCAGACTTCGCATTTACACTTAGCTGAAATGCCACTTACAACTCTTGCGTCAATCTCTGTACAAGCGGAATGATATCTTCTTCCTTGCCAATATGCACATCTACTTCCTCACCGCATCCCGTCGGCAGCGACTCAAGATCTACCGTGTATTGGTTGTAGAATGCATCGATCTGTGGGGCGCATCTTTGCCAAATGATAGCCGGATTGATATTGAACCGTGTAAACTTGGACCCGTGTACGTTGAACTTCAAGACTTGCCATGGGCGTGATTGGATCTGCTCTAATGGTGGACTGAATCCGCCCCAAGCACGGATTCTCCCATCATGACGCAGTGCGTTCACAAAGTTCCTCTTCAGCAACTTCAGTTCCTGAGGATTTATGTCTTCAAAAAACATCATCAACATTTTTCCGCTATCGGACGAGAGTCGACCTGTTTCCTTGTATGTCTTGAGGAAGTATGCTCTTTCCATACATACGAGAAGTCCCAGCATGGCGAAACTCTCAAACTGTGGGTTTGCCTGAAGTACGCTAGCGATTGCCGGTTTGTAGCACTCGTTCCAAGATTTTCTTGATTTTTGGAACTCGGCCGCGTAATCTATACGCTTCTGCCTACCGCGTTTTCGACTCAAGGTAAAGTCCTTCCGATGGCCCGTTGCAGATTATACGCTTTTCACAGAGATAAGGTAATCTTATCCGTCAGTCAGGGCTTTCATACTGGGCAAAATCGCCAATAGACTCCCCCGCGCGGTCCAGGTTGCCCACTGAGTAGTACTTCGCCGCAGGATGATGCGCGAAGAGCGCCGCGGTCGATTGTTCGGGAATCCACTGCCAGGCCTCCGTCAGCTCCAACCCCAGCTCGCTCGCCAGCCGCGGCAGCAGTTCCAGCACGATCGCGTGATCTTCCAGCTCCGGGCAAGCGGGATAGCCCCAGCTGTAGCGTTTGCCGCGCTCGGGCGAGATGCCCAGCTGCCGCTGGACGATATGCGTCAGATAGTTGGCGGTCGCTTCGGCGGCTTGCACGGCCATGCCATGAAAAAAGTAGGCGTCGCTGTAGGCGTCGGCGGCTTGCAGGCGGTCGACTTCAGCAGTGGCGGCCTGCCCGACGGTCACGGTTTGCAAGACCAGCGCATCGACCGTGCCCGACTCGAGGGGCGCGAAATAATCGCTGAGGCAGAGGCTCTCGCCATCGGGCTGGCGCGGAAAATGGAAGCGGGCTTTCTCCAGGGTCGCGCCTGTGGCTGCGTAACGCTCGGCGTCCCACACGATCAGCGCGTCGCCATCGCTGTTGGCGGGCAGGTAAGCGTAGACCGCCTGTGGCTGAAGGGTCCCGCGGCGGGCGGCTTCTTTTGCCATGCGCAGCAGACGCGTTTCGTATTCCGCCTCGAGCCGCTGCCAGTCCGCGCCTCGCGTGTTTTTCGCGCCCCAGGACAAGCGGAAGAGCTCCGGTTTGTGCAGGTATTGCAGCACGATTTCCAGGGGCATGGAGCGGACGACGCGCTCCCCCCAAAATGGCGGCTTGGGGATATCGGGCGCGGCGGCGACAGTCTTGTGCGCAGCTGAACGGCGGGCTCGACGGCGGCGTGGCGCGCGCTCCACTTCGGCGTAGGCTTCGGCGAAGACTTGATCCAGGAATTGCTCCTGGCGCTCGGCGTCCAGCAGCTGCTCGACCACCGCCAAGCCTTCAAAGGCGTCTTTGCAATAAAAGACGCCTGGTTCGTAGGGCGCTTTCGTGTCGTCCAGGAAAAGGATGCGCCTGCCAAAGCGGCGATTGATGGCGGCCCCGCCCACCAGCACCGGGATCTGCAAGCCGCGGCGCGCCAGCTCGTTCACGATCAGCGGCATCTGCTTGGATGTGCTGACAAGCAGCGCGGACAAGCCGATTGCGTCGGCCTGATGTTCCAGAGCCGCGTCGATGATGGCGTTCGCCGGCACTTGCTTGCCCAGATCGCGCACGGTATAGCCGTTGTTGCTCAGGATCGTCTTGACCAGGTTCTTGCCGATGTCATGCACATCGCCGAAGACGGTGGCCAGCACGACCACGCCCTTGCTGGCGCCTTCCACTTTGTCCATGAAGCGCTCCAGGTAGGCGACCGCCTGTTTCATGACCTCGGCCGACTGGAGGACGAATGGCAGGATGAGCTCGCCCGCGCCAAATTTGTCGCCCACTTCTTTCATGGCGGGCAGCAGCACCGTGTTCAGCGCGGCGACCGCGTCCATGCGCGTCAAAATGTCGTCTATGAGGGCTTCGACGCCCGCTTTCTTGCGATGGACGATCTGCCAGTGCAGCGCCTCTTCGCTGGTCATGTCGGCGGTGGGGTCGGCCAGCTCGGCTTGCGCCAGCTGCACCTGGTTGTCCTCGAAATACTGGATGAAGCGCGGCAGGGCATCGGCGTCGCGGTTGAAGATGAGGTCTTCGGCGACCCGGCGCTGTTCGTCCGGGACTTCGGCATACGGGGTGATGTGGGCGGGATTGACGATCGCCATATCCAAACCGGCCTTGACCGCGTGATACAGGAAGACGCTGTTGAGCGCGCCGCGGGCGGCCGCCCCGACGCCGAAACTGACATTGCTGACGCCAAGCGCCGTCATCACCCCCGGCAGCCGCTCCTTGATCAAGCGTATGCCTTCCAGCGTCTCGACCGCGTCGTTGCGCAGCTCTTCTTGCCCGGTCGTCAGCGGAAAGGTCAAGGCGTCGAAGATCAGATCCTCGGGCTTCATGCCGAAGTCGTCCGCGGCGATATCGCGGATGCGGCGGGCGATGGCGAGCTTGTTCTCGCGGCTGTGCGCCATGCCGGCTTCGTCGATGGTCATGGAGAGCACGGCGGCGCCATGTTTGACGGCGATGGGCAGAATCTGGTCGATGCGCTCTCGCCCGTTTTCCAGGTTGTTGCCATTGATGATCCCGCGCCCGGGATAGAGGGCCAGGGCCGCTTCCGCCACTTCGGCTTCGGTGGTGTCGATGATGAGCGGCGCTTCCACCGCCAGCGAGAGCTTCTTGACCAGCTTCTCCATCTGCTCGCGTTCGTCATCGCGCTCGGTGAGGGCGACGCAGACATCCAGCATGTGCGCGCCCCGCTCCACCTGGCCGACGGCGATTTGCACGATGCCGTCGTAATCGTCATCCAGCAGCAGGCGCTTGACCTTGCGGCTGCCCTGGCTGTTGACGCGTTCGCCGATGAGGGTGGGGCCCGGGTCCTGCATCATGCGGGTGGCGGTCATGCCGCTGGAGGCTTGCGGCTCGCGCAGGATCTCTCGCTTCTCGGGCGCTCTTGGCGGCAGTCCCTTTTGCAAGGCTTCCGCGTAGCTGTGGCCGTGCACGCCCTGATAGAGCAAGGCGATGTGCTCGGGCGTCGTACCGCAGCAGCCGCCGACCGCGTTCACGCCCCAGCGCGCGAACTCCGCCACCATGTCGCAAAAGGGGCCGGGCTGCATCGGGTACACCGCTTCGCCATCGATATTGATGGGCAGGCCCGCGTTGGGCAAGACGCTGATGGGGAATGGGGAGCGCTCGATCAAGTATTGAATGGGCGCCCGCATGTATTCGGGACCGGTCGAGCAATTCAAGCCCAGAGCCTCAATCGGCAGCCCCTCCAGGGTGGCGACCGCGCCGGCAATATCCGTGCCGAAGAGCATGCGCCCGCTCACATCGAGGGTAATCTGCGCTTGCACCGGGACGCGAATCCCGATCTCGGCGAAGCAGCGCTGGATGCCGTAGATGGCCGCCTTGAGCTCCAGGATGTCCTGGCTCGTCTCCAGCAGCAGCAGGTCGGCCCCGCCTTCGAGCAGGCCCCGCGCTTGCTCGCCAAAGAGATCGGACAGCTGGTCGAATGTCACATCGCTCAGGTCGGGGTCGTCGCCGCTGGGCAGCAATCCGCTGGGACCGAGGCTGCCGGCGACGAAACGCGGCAGGCCGGTTTCCGCTTCGATCTGGTCGCAGGCTGCGCGGGCGATTTCGGCGGCGACGCGATTGATCTCGATCGTGCGCTCGCCCAGGCCGTGCTCGTCCAGGGTGCGGCGGTTGCTGCGGAAGGTGTTGGTCTCGACGGCTTCAGCGCCGGCCCGCAAGAACGACAGATGAATCTCGCGGATCACATCGGGCCGGGTGATGACGAGGTAGTCGATACAGTCCTGGTATTGCTCGCCGCCATAATCCGCCGGCTTGAGCGCGCAGTTCTGGATGCTGGTGCCCATGGCGCCGTCGAAGATGACGACATGATCGGCGATGGCGTCCAGGTAGCGGCGATTGGTGAAGGCTTGCTCATGCGTATTCATGCCCCGCATGATAGCAGATAGGCCGCCGCCCTTGCAGACGAATCTGTTGTTCTTGCCCGAAATGCGTCATCGCGGTCAAACGCGCGGGAGCATGACCGCGCATCGCCGTCGACTTCCTGCGCGTGAAGCATCGCCAAACATCGTCTCTGGCGGGCCTGGCTGGCTTCGCGACCCAGCTTGACAAGGCAATCTGATATAGCTAAAGTTCACCTAGCGAGTTTCACTACATGCAATGGAGATGGCGCATGCCACGAATTAGCGAAAGACTGGTCTTCTTGTCGTCGGCGGTGGCCTTGATAGCGATTCTATTGGCGGCGCCGGCTTTCGCGGTCAGCGGCGATTATGGCGTCAGCACGGGCGCTTCGGCAAATTCTTCCTGTGGCGGCACGGGTCAGCCCGCCTGCAACATTACCGTCAACGGTTACGATCTGACATATTCACATACCGCGTCCAATGGCGATGTCGTCTACACCTTTGACGACTTCAGTTGCACGCTCTATCTTCATCCCAACGGCAATTCTTCGGGCCGCGGCTCGGAGTGTGATCAGTATCAGCCATAGAGCCAGACAAACGACCAGAGACGATCCGCCGAATAAATTTGAAATCGAGCCTCGACCAAGGAAACAGCGGTGATGAAAGCGTATGGCAAGCGCAAGTTGATGCTTATGACAGTCTTCGCGCTGGCGGCGCTCTTGCTGGTTGCCGCGACGGTCTTCGCGACGCGGGGCGATTATGGCGTCAACTCTGGCGCCTCGGCGAGTTCAACCTGCGGCGGCACAAGCGGGCCCTCTTGCACGATCAGCTACAACGGCCATCCGGCGTCGTACTCAGCCACCAACAACGATGGCTCCTATAGCTACCAGTTCGACGATTACGACTGCACCGCCGTCGTGTCGCCCACTGGCAGCGTCACGATAGGCGGCGAGGAATGTGGCGGCGTCAACTCCACGCCCACGCCGGCGCCCACCGAAACCCCGGAACCCGATCCCGAGAATTAGGCGGCTTGGCAGAGCGACAGAAATCATCTCACCCGGGCGCGGCCTCCGCTTCACCGAGTCCGTTGGAATCCCATGGCGCAGCTTCCAGCCATCGACGCCGCGTCTTTGCTTGACAGCCGCGGTTTCGACATAATTTGCCCTGCTTTGAGTCTTTTGATATACTCTTGCCACTGCACGGGCATAATTTGGCAAGGGGCTATCTACATGAAAGCAAGAATCTTTCGATTGACTGCTTTAGCGGTGGCTGTGGCAGCGCTGGCGGCGCTTTTGTTCGCGGCGCCGGTCCTGGCCCGCGGCGGCGACTATGGCGTGAACACGGGCGGTTCGGCGAATTCGTCCTGTGGCGGCACAGGTCAGCCCGCCTGCACCTTGAACTGGTCGGGCTACGCGCTGACATACTCGCATACCGATTCGTCTAACAATCAGGTCTACACCTTTGACGACTTCGACTGCACGGTTTATATCCATCCGAACGGCAACACTTCCGGCCGCGGACCGGAATGCGACCAGTACCAGCCCTAATGGCGGCAGCCAGGTCCGTTAACTGAGGGGCCTTCCGCGCGTCCCGGCCCGGTCGTATCGTATACGGGCGACTCGCAGGGTCGCCCCTACAGACTGCGTCGCCGGCTTGCGACCTATAGAGTCGTCCCTCCCATGTTTGCCCGGCTACTGGCCGCGCCCCTGCGCCGGCGGAAAGGCCCCGCTATAATTGCTTGCTGTTGACCGGCGAGGGACGGGTACGCCTATGAGCGCGGCCGCGGCGGAAGCGACAGCCGAAGGGCAATCCGGCAAGTTCCAATACGGGCGCATCCTGCTTATCTGCAGCGGGCATTTCGTCCACGACACCTTCTCCGCTTTCATCGCGCCGCTGCTGCCCCTGCTCATCGACAAGCTCAGTCTGACCTTGCTGATGGCGGGCTCGCTGCCGGTCTTCATGCAGGCGCCGTCGCTGCTGGGACCGCTCATCGGCTACCTGGCCGACCGCTTCAGCGTACGCTACCTGGTCATCTTCGCGCCCGCGATCACGGCGACCCTGGCGACCTTGATCGGCTTCATGCCGACTTATGCGACGGCCGCCCTGCTGCTCTTCTGCGTCGGCGTGAATGTCATGGCTTTCCACGCCCCCGCCCCCGCCATGATCGCCCAGGTCGCCGGCGACAAGGTCGGCCGAGGCATGAGCTTTTTCATGGCCAGCGGCGAGCTGGCGCGCTCCGTTGGACCGCTGCTGGTGGGTTATGGCGTGGCGCAATGGGGCATGCCGGGCTTGTGGCGGCTGATGTTCTTCGGCTGGCTGGCCAGCGCCGTGCTCTATTGGCGTCTGCGCGATGTCTCCGCCAAGCGGGCGCCGCGCAAAGGCAAAGCCAAGCCCATGCTGCGCCGTTTCGCGCGGGTCTTCGCGCCACTGCTGGGCGTGATGCTGCTGCGCAACCTCACCGCCAACGGCATCGGCATCTTCATGGTCGTCTACCTGGTCGACAACCGCGGTTACGAGCTGACGCTGGCGACGGCGGCATTGGCGCTCTACGAGTTCGCCGGCGTCGGCGGCGCCTTGGCTGGCGGCACGCTCAGCGATCGCATCGGCCGGCGGCGGATGGTAGCGGGCGCGACCGTCGCGTCGGCGCTGCTGCTGCTGGCTTTCGTTCATGCGGCGGGCGCCCTGCTGTGGCTCGCGCTCGTCGGCCTGGGCTTGACGGCGCTGTCGGTGTCGCCGATTTTCCTGGCGCTGGTGCAGGATCAGCTGCCGGAGAGCCGCGCCACCGCCAACGGCATGTTCATGCTTTACGCTTTTGGCGTCCGCGCGGTGAATGTGATTATGGTGGGCGCCCTGGGCGACGCGCTGGGCTTGCAATCCGCGTTGATCGCCGCCGGGCTGCTCTCGCTGCTCAGCTTGCCGCTGGTGTGGCTGCTGCCATCGTCGCCCAAGGTCAAGCACGAAGATCTGTAGCGGCCTGCGATCTATTCACCACGGAGATCACAAAGGACACAAAGATACACTGATTCGATGCTATTCAAGATTCCCCCTGCAGCAAGCCTCCCCCATCGCAATGGGGCGACCGAGGGGGTTATCAAGGCGCGGACTTGGGCTGGCTTGCCGCGATAAGCCAGCCTGTGCCACAATGCGCTTATGGATCTGCGTCTTCGTTTTTTCGCGCTTGCCTTGGTGGGTTTGGTCGCCGTCGCCGTCTGGACTTTCCCCGCCTGGCGCGTCTACTTTCGCGATCCGGCGGCGGCGGCCGGATTCCCCGGGCTGGAGATGGACCTGCAAGACGAGTTCCTCGCCCTGGAGGCCGACGAGCGCGAACAACTGCTGACATTAAGCGAACGCGACCCGCAACTGGCGATGGCTCGCGTCTTGGTCGCCATCGGCGGGCCAGCTGCGGCGCCAGAGGACTCGCTGGACGAAGCGGCGCTGGAAAGCGCGCGGGTCTTGGTCAGCGGCGATTTCATCGAGCGCGACGCGCTGCACTGGGGGGCGGGCAAAGCCAGCATTTACCAATTGGCGGACGAGCGCCGCATCCTGCGCTTTGAAGCCTTCAATTCGGCGCCGGCCGGCGACGCCCGCGTCTACCTGGCGCGCGACTTTCAGCCCTTGACCGAGCTGGAGCTGGGCGACGATTTTCTCGATTTGGGACAGCTCAAGGGCAATGTGGGCGACCAGCGCTACTACCTGCCGGCCGATCATGACCTGAGCGCATATCATTCGACTGTGATCTTCAGCCGCCAGTTTGACGCCGTGATCACGGTGGCGACGCTGCGCTAGCGCGGGAGAAGATGAGCCAGGATACCGCAAGACACCCAGAGGATTTCCTTAGTGCTGCTGCCGTTAGGCCCTGACACGGTTCGGAATTTTCTGCCGCAAGGGTCCCAGCCCATCAAGCGCATAGTTTAGTTGTTGAAGAGCGAGTTGTCCAGCCCTGGCGATTTGCAATGGGCGGGGATTTGCGTGGGCGCGCTGGATTCGCCATAATGTCCGCCCTAATCACCGAAGGGAGGCCGAGCCATGTCCGACGCCATTCGCTTTGATCTGCCACAGAGCGCCATCCCGACGCACTGGTACAATGTCCAGGCGGACCTGCCGCGTCCGCTGCCGCCGGTGCTGCATCCGGGCACGCATCAGCCGGTCGGACCGGACGACCTGGCGCCGCTCTTCCCGATGGGCTTGATCTTGCAAGAGGTCAGCCAGGAGCGTTACATCGAGATCCCCGACGAAGTGCGAGAAATCTACAAGCTGTGGCGGCCGACGCCATTGCTGCGAGCGCGGCGGCTGGAGAAAGCGCTGGATACGCCGGCGCATATCTATTACAAGTACGAAGGCGTCTCGCCATCGGGCAGCCATAAGCTCAACACTGCCACCGCCCAGGCCTGGTACAACAAGCAAGAGGGCATCAACGGCCTGACGACCGAGACTGGCGCGGGCCAATGGGGCACGGCCCTGGCCCAAGCCTGTAGCTTCTTCGATATGGAATGCATCGTTTACATGGTGCGCATCAGCTATGAGCAGAAGCCCTACCGCCGGGCGATCATGCAGAGCTTCGGCGCGAGCGTGACCGCCAGCCCGAGCGCAAACACCAATGCCGGGCGCGCGATCCTGGAGGGCGACCCGGAAAGCACGGGCTCCCTCGGCATCGCCATCAGCGAAGCGGTCGAAGTGGCCGCCACCAGCGAAGGCAAATACAAATACTCCCTGGGCAGCGTGCTGAATCATGTCTTGACGCACCAGACGGTCATCGGGCAGGAAGCCCTGCAGCAGATGGAAATCGCCGGCGAATACCCCGATGTCGTCGTCGGACCGACAGGCGGCGGCAGCAATTTCGCCGGCATCGCCCTGCCCTTCCTGCATCAGAACCTGACGGCGGGCAAGACGACCAAGCTGCTCGGCGTGGAGCCGGCCGCCTGCCCCAGTCTGACGCGCGGAGTCTACGCTTACGACTTCGGCGACACAATCGGGATGACGCCCCTGGTCAAGATGTACACCCTCGGGCATGGCTTCGTGCCGCCGCCGCTGCACGCCGGGGGCTTGCGCTATCATGGCATGGCGTCGATCATCTGCGAGCTCTGGGACCAAGACTTGATCGCGATGCGCGCCATCCCGCAAATGGAGACCTTCGGCGCGGCGCTCGCCTTCGCAAAAGCCGAGGGCATCATCGCGGCGCCAGAAGCGGCGCATGGCATCGCCGGCGCCATCCGCGAAGCCGAAGCGGCCAAAGAAGCGGGCGAAGAGCGCGTCATCCTCTTCAACCTCTGCGGGCACGGCCACTTCGACATGAGCGCCTACGACGCCTACCTGGGCGGCGAGCTGAGCAATTACGAGTATCCGCAAGAGGAGATCGAACGGGCGATGGAGGAGCTGCCGCAAGTGGGCTAGCCCAAGGCGGAAGCTGAAAGCGACGCCCGCCGTCGCCAGGAAAATGTCGCCCTTGCGCGTGGGCGCGCCCGCCATATCGCCACTATAATGGGGCTCAGCCGGGTAGGAAGTCGGGAGAGCTGGACCCCATGAAGCCGAGACTGCTGCTATCCCTGTTGGGCTGCGCGCTGGCCCTGGCCGCTTGCTATCGTCAAACCGAAGAGCCCTTCCGTCAGGTCGACAGCGCCGAAGTCGTCAGCACGCCCACCGCCGCCCTGGCCGTGGTCACCGGCGAGGCCGGCGCCGACGCGGAGACCGTGTACATTACGCCGGAAGCCATGCCGGGCCAAGTTGAACTGCCCACCGGCGTTGTGCTCACCGGCGTCGCCAACCAGGCCACCCTCAGCGCGGCGACTATCACCCCCTTCGTGCCGCCGACGGCGACGCCCTCGTTCGAAGAACAGCTGGACCCCAACGACGAATGCGTCTACCAGGTGCAGGCGGGCAATGTGCTCTTCCGCCTGGCTCTCGCCTGGGAAACGACCTACCAAGATATCATGGACCTTAACCAGATGGCGAGCGAGGACCTGTCCATCGGCCAGCTGCTGCTCATCCCCGGCTGCCGCGCCAGCGCGCCGGAGGTCGATGTCGCTGACCAAAGCCTGGACGCGCCGCCAGATTCGCCGACCGAGACGCCGCCGCCCCGGCCAGAGTTCCATGTCGTCTCCGCTGGCGAAACCCTGGAGAGCATCTCGCTGCGCTACCGGGTCGATGTCAACGCGCTGATCGAGATCAACGGCTTGACCAACCCCAATCAACTCAACGTCGGGCAAGAGCTGCGGCTGCCGCTGGAATAAAGCGGGGTTCAGGCGCGCCGGAAAGTCGCCGGCGAGACGCGATTCAAGACCGCCTGCGAGAGACGCAAGACGCTGTCGTAGTCGCCCAAATTCAGTAGCGCGTTCGGCGTGTGGATGTAGCGGCAGGGCGCGGATATCGGCATGGTCGGCAGGCCCGTCCCCGCCAGGTGGATCGCGCCGCCGTCGGTGCCGCCGCCATCCATTGTCTTGATTTGATGCGGGATTCCGTTCTCCGCCGCCGTCTCGCGCAGGAAAGCGAATGCCCGCGGGTCGGTGATCATCTGCCGATCCGACAGGGTGATGACGGCGCCGCCGCCAAAGCGCGTGCCCGGGTTGGCTGGCAAGTCGCCGGCTTCGGCTTCCAGGGTTGGGTCCGGCACATCGTAGGCGTAGGTGCCTTCGAGGACGATGGCGGAGTCTGGCCGAAGTCGCTGCACAGCCACGCGGGCGCCGCGCAAGCCGATCTCTTCCTGGGCGGTGAAGGCGGCCGCCACCGTCACCGGGTAGGGGCCAGCGCGCAGAATATCCACCAAGACGGAACAGCCGACGCGGTCGTCGAATGCTTTGCCGCGGACGACCGTCTCGCTGATGCGGCTGAAGCGCGCGTCGAAGGCGATGCGCTCGCCCGGCTCGGCAGCCGATTTGTCGCTCGCGCCCACATCAATGCGCAGCTGCTCCATCGGCACGGTATTCATCGCGCGCCAGAAATGAATCGGTTTCCAGAGCACGACGCCCTGTTTGCGCTGCGGGCCCACTTTCACGCGCGTTCCGGGCAAGATGCGGGAGTCGATGCCGCCGACCTGGCTGAACTGGATTAGACCATTGCCATCGACCGCGGTGACCATCATGCCGATTTCGTCGAGGTGGGCCGCGATCATCACGCGGTATTCCGGCATTGCGACGCCGCGCTGGATGGCAGTGACGCTGCCCATGGCGTCCACCGTGAGCTCGGTCACATGATCGCGGATGGCGTCGATGACGATCTCGCGGACTTCGTCTTCTTCGCCGCTGACGCCGATCGCGTTGGAGAGCTGTTCCAGGATCATGGACGGTCGCCGGGGCGAATGCAGGGCGCGAAGAGGCGCATGTCAAAGCGCGGCCCGCATAAGCTGGCGGCGGAGATCAGGGGACCGGCGTCGGCGTGGCGGCCGGCGCGACTGTCGGATTCAGGCTGTTGATGATGTTGGAGAATATATTGCCAATCGCGGGTCCCAGCAGCGCCAAAATGACGATGACGACGACCGCCACCAGTACGAGTATCAGCGCGTATTCCACTAAACCCTGGCCTTCGAGGTGGCTTCGTCTTTTCGGCATGAGGCTGCTCCTGCGTTTGCCCGGCGCGTGCGCGGTCTGCGATTGCGCCAAATATAGCATAGCTTGCCAAGCCTGGCAATTGAGCGGCCAGGTCTTTACGCGCCCTTTGCCCGCCGCTCCAGCCGATGATTCGCCCGCGCCAAGACGAGGCGGCTAATCGTAGCGCAGCACATTCATCACCCGCTCTTTGAGGGCGACGCGGGCGCTGAGCAAAGTGGCTGCCCAGCCGATGAGCAGCGACGCCGCCAGCAAAGCGACGGCGACGATCCGGGCGTCGCTGGGCAAGGGGATGACCAAGCCGCCAGCCGCCGATAGCAAGCTGATGACCAGTACGCTCAAGCCGATGCCGAAGAGCGCGCTCAGCAGGCCGACCAGGCTCGACTCGATGAACATCACGCTCAGCACGCGCCGCGCATGCAGGCCGATCGCCTTGAGAATGCCGATCTGACGCCGGCGCTCCAGCGTGGACAGGGCGACCGTGTTCGCCATGATGACCGAAGCCGCGAAGAGCGACAGCAAGCCGACCACGGTGGGGATGGCGGCGAACTGGTCGATCAAGCGGGCGATCAAACCGTCGACGAATTGCACATCGATCGCCAGGGCGAAGATGACCGCCGAGAGCTCCGTCAAAGCCTGATTGACCGCCACGTCGGGCACCTGGTAGGCGTAAAGCGTGAAACTTGTGGCCAGCGAGCCATCCAGCGCGTCGGGCGGGATCAAAGCGCTCTGGCCGCCGTCGCCGCCGAAAGAGAGGGCGCCTTCCGCGCTGTCCAGGATGCCGACCACGCTGAGCGCCAGATCTTCCGCGTCGACCAGCGCGATCTGGTCGCCGGTTTCAATCGAAAGCTGCTCCGCCACCGCCAGTGGCAGGACGATGAGAGGCTGCCCGCGGTCTTCCAGCGTCAGCATTCGCCCTTCCAGCATGGCGCCTTGCCCGCTGTAGATATCGGGCTTGTCCGAGTCCCAGACGCTGACATCGAGGGCATGTTCGCCGTCGACAGGCGCGCCATTGGCGCTGGCGATGCGCAATTCGTAATTCTTGATGGTCGTGCTGTATTCGATGTCGATGTCTTCCAGGGCGCCGTCGATCGCGCCTTTCACCATGCTCTGCGGCAAGCCGGGAAAAGGAAAGACCAGCACATTGCCGCCGAATGTCCGGCTGAGCTGCAAGTTGAGCAGCTCGCGCGTGCCCTCGCCGACGAAGGTAATGCTGCTGAGCGCGAACATGCCGGCGCTCAATGCCAGCAGGGTGATGGCGGTGCGCAGGCGATTGGTGCTCAGGTTGCGCAAGGCGAGGCGCAGAGTCACGATGCCGAAAGACGGCAGCCGGCCGATGAGGAAGATGATGAGCCACAAAATGGCGATCAAGATGGCGAAGAGGACAAAGGTGAAACTCACGCCGACGACGCCGACCAGGTAGGCCGCTTGCGGGTCCGTGACGGGGGCGCTTTCGCCGGTCGGTCGGGATGCGCGAAAGCGGCTTCCCGCCTCTTCGCCTTCCGGGCGCTCAAAGACTCGCGCCGAGTCGGCCGCGCTGCGCTCCGCGGTCAGCTCAAACGACGGGCGCAGGATATGCCCGACGATCAAGCCCAGGCTGACGGTGACAAAGACGAGCAAGACCAGGGACTGAAAAATGCCCAGCGCCACCAAGTGATTTTCGTTGGGCCGCAAGATAATGCTGGGCCGCACCTTAACGGCGGTCAAGATGGGGGCGACGCCGAAGATCGCCGTCACGACCAGGCCGAGCGCAAATCCGAAGACGAGCGCCTCGGGGTATATCTTCCAGACGAGTTGCTGGCGCAGCGCCACCGAGCCGTATTCATTCACGATTACGCTGAGGGCGACGCCCGCGACCATGCCCAGCAGGCTGCCCAACAAGCCCAGCATCAGCCCTTCGGTTAGGAAGAGCGCCGCCACCTGCCGCCCATGCAAGCCGAATGTCTTGACGGCCGCGATCTCCCCCGTGCGCCGCCGCACCAACACGAGCATGGTGTTCATAATGCCGACGCCGCCTATCAAGAGCGCGCCCAAGCCCATCACCACCACGAAGTCGCTCAAATGCTGCGAAACGACCTCGTAGCGCGACAGCAGGTCGTAAGTGGTGGTGGCTCGCGCGCCGTCCCAGCGGGCTTCAATCTCCGCATTGTAGGCTTCCGCCGTCGCCTGGTCCAGCTCGCCGGCGAAACGCAGGCCGATGCGGTTGGGCGCGAATTCTTCGTTGACGATCTCCCGCGCTTGCGCCAAATCAAAGTAGGCGAAACCGAAAAAAGCGTTGAGGAAATTGGTGACGCTGCTCTCTTCGGCGACAGACACGATGCCGCGCACGGTGAAAAGCTCCTGCGTGCCGCTGACGCGAACCTGGTCGCCCAGCTGGATGTCGCTCTGCTGCGCCAGGTTGTCGCTGATGACGATCTCCGCGCCGCCGCCAGTGAATAGCTCGGACAGGGGCGTATCCGGCGGGTCAAGCGCGAAGACTTCGTGCGTTGGCGGGTAAGTCGCCGGGTCGATGAAGTTGCTGCCGATGAAGCTGGGCCGGCCGAATTGATCGCCGTCGGCCTTGCTGATCTGCATGTTGCGCCCGCTCATGAAGGCGCTGGCGGTCGCGCCCTTGGCTTCGGCCCATTCCAGCATTTCCGCCAGTTCGCGCTCGCTGAAGGCGTTCGGGTCGTTGCTGCCGAAGCCGCCAAAGAGACTGTCGTTGCGGATGAGCAGGTCGCCCTTGAGCTCCACCCGCACATTGTTCGTCAGCGTGTCGCCCACCGCCAAACCCAGGGAGCGCAGCGCGACCACTGTCGCCACGCCCGCCGTGATGCAGAGGACGGCCAGGGTCGTCCAGCGGCCGCCGCGGCGGATGTTGCGCAGGGCATAACGAAGGTAAAACCAGAGTCGATGCGTCATGAGCGATTCCCGTTGTGGCTGATACGCAGTGTATGCAATTTGGTTGCAAAGTTACAGTGGCGCTTCGGCGTTGCCAGCCCCCGCCCCCAGGCAGTATAGTTGTGCGCCGGCAGCGGCGACGAAAGCGGGGAGGCGCAATGAGCAAGCCCATCATCGGCATCACCACCGGCGGACGCGGCGAGGGCTACATCAAGTCGCGGCATTATCGCGAATACTACAGCGCGCCGGCCGCCTATGTGGATGCCGTGCGACGCGCGGGCGGGCTGCCCCTCTTGCTGCCGCCGGGCGACGACTGGCGCGATGCCTTGAGGCTGCTGGATGGCGTCGTCGTCACTGGCGGCACCGACATTCACCCTTCCGAGTATGGCGGGGACTGCCGCAACCCCCACTTGCTGCCAGCCGACCGCGAGCGCGACCGAGCCGAGCTCAGCCTGCTGCGGCATTTGCTGGCGGAGCGGCGCCTGCCCCTGCTCTGCATTTGCCGCGGCCTGCAAGTCCTGAATGTGGCGGCCGGCGGCACGCTCCATGAACATATCCCCGATATTCGCGAGGCGGACATTCACCGCGACGAAGCCGGCTTGTGGGCGATGCAGGCGGTGCATGTCGCGCCGGACAGCCTGCTGGCGCGGGTAATGGGTTCGGCGGCCCGGGTCACCTCGTCGGGGCATCATCAAGCGGCGAAGGCGATCGGGCAATGCCTGCGAATCACGGCGACGGCGGAAGACGGCATCGTCGAAGCCCTGGAAATGCCGGGGCATCCCTGGCTCCTCGCCGTGCAATGGCACCCGGAAGTGACTGCCGCGCAAGACCCGTCGCAGCAAGCCCTCTTCGACGCGCTGGTCGCCAAAGCCCGCGAAAGCCTGCCCCGGCCCAGCCACGTCTAGTCGATGCGCAAGCGGGCGACCTCCAGTTCGCGCTGGAAAGTCTGCCCTGTCGAGACGACCTGGCCGGGCCTGCTCTTGCCGGTGGCGTAGTCATAGACGATCAGCATCAAGCTGTAGTCACCGGGCGCCAGGCTCCTCAGATCGAGCTGATTCGCGTTGAGCGCCTCGTGATGGAAGACGAAATCCAGCCCGAGCGCCTTTTCGCCGTCCGCGTCGAAGAGCTGCCAAGACATTGAATGCGCGTCGCGCGGCAAACCATGCCACAAGCTGAAGAGCGTCAGCCGCTCGCCCTCCCGCTTGATCAGCAAGTTGCCCAGCTCCAAGCCGCCGCCATAACGCAGGCTGTAGGGCGCCTCCGTCCATGCCAGCGCGCAGGGGTAGCCGCTCGCCAGCATAAACTCAATGACGGCGTCCTCCGCGTCCGCCAAGCGTCCGCAAGAATCGTAGCGCTCCAGCAGCCACGCGCGGTAGGCGTCGACTGTCGCGGCGTCGGTGACCAGGGGATCGTAGAGCAAGTAGATCGCTTCGCCGCCGGCCAGAGCCTCGCGCGTCCATTCCGCGTCGGCCTGCTCGATCTCGCTTTGGCGCAGGAGCTCGAAGCCGCCGAGGCTGTAAGTCACGGCTGTGTAAGGGCGTTGCGCGGCGCCGGGACGGTCGAGCGTGGGGCGGATGCTCAGCAGGGCGCGCTTGCCAGCCGGAAAAGCCAGCCCGAGCGGCAGATCTCGCAGGCGCCGCGCTACATTCGGGCTGATGAAGGCGGGCGCATCGCAGCTCGCGGCCAGGTCCTCGACGCGGTAGACGCTGGCCTGTTCGTCTTGGTAGGCGGCGGGAATGTTGACGAAAAAGATGTCGACCGTCTCGCCGCGGAGCCGATGCGGATGCAGCGCGACATGCGTGAATCCATCGGCGAGCAGCTGCTCCTGGGCGTCGATGAAGGCGTCGCGATTCCAGGGCAGGCAGTTGAAAGGCCCGCCGCGACGCCAATTGCGCAGCAGCAGGTTCGCCTCGAGATAGTCAAAGACTCTCTGTGGCGCGCGCGTGGGCCTGCCTTCGGCGTGGGGATAGCCATTGTAAGTCTGGTAGAAAGCGTAGACTTTGGAGTCGCCGCCGCCAAAGGGCAGATTGATGAGGCGGATGGACTCTTGATCGGCCTCGCTCTGGAGCCATTCGATGAAATCCAGCCGGCCCGCCGGCAGCTCATAGGGCATCGGCTGGATGTAATACTCGAACGCGAGCAGACAGCTCAAGAGCAGGATGATGGCGCGGCGTCGCCCGGCGCTGGCGGACCGCAGCAGAGCGACCAAGCCGAAGCATGCCAGCGCGGCGAAGGGCAGCAGCGCGCCGGCCTGGAAGTTGTCGACCGCCCAAAAGGGCTTGAACAAGTGGGGCAGCCACTCGCGCAGCTGACTCAGCGGCAGGACGATGTCGTCGTATCGCTGGCCGTTGACGGTGAGCGCCGTGCCGAGCCGGAGCGTGAAAAAGAAGAGCGCCAGCAGCGCCCAGGGCAGCCAGCGCCATCGCGCTCCGCGGAGGACTGCCAGGCCGGCGAGCAGGATTGGAATCCAGCCCAGATACACCACATTCCGCCAGTGCGGCGGAGGCAGATTCAAGGGGAAGCGCCCGTCAAGCAGCGGAAACAGCAGCGGATGGTGGTGGTTGACGAAGTAGCCCAGCAGGTCCGCGCCGGCTTCAATGGAGCGCTTCTTGGTGATGGCGTAGGCTATCCCCTCGGGGTCGGCCAGCATCGGATAAAAGCGCAGCAGCAAAAAGCCGCCCGCCAGCGCAAGCATCGCGGCGACGCCCAGCCAGAATCGCCGATCTCTCCACTTGGCGCGCGCGAAGTACAAAACGAAACAGGGGAGCGTGATCAGCAGGCAGACCAGCGAATACATGCCGATGAAAGCGGTCGCGCCGATGAAGAACCCCGCCGCCAGCATAAGCCGCGCCCGCCCCTCCGCCAAGCCGCGATGCAAGCAATAAAGCGAGAGCGGAATCGTGGCGATGAAAGCGATGTTCGCGTGCGCCGGGCGATCGACGATGAAGGCGTTCAAGCCGAAGACGACCGCGCCAAAAACCGCCACCCAGCGGTCGCGGAAAAGATAATTGAGATAGACGTAACCGGCGGCGCCGTTCACCAAAGTCAAAATGAGGTAAGTCAGGTTGAAGGCGTTTGGCGCCGGCAGCACGGTCTTCAAAGAGGCCATCAGCGCCATGTGCGGCAGGCTGAAATTGTGAAAAGCCAGGGTCGCGCCTGTTGGATGAAAGAGCAGATCGGTGTAATAGAAGTCGGCTTGGCCCGTGATCCAGCGCTCGAAATACCAAGCGTCCCAGAAGAGCATGTGCCAATCCACCGAGTCCTGGACCAGCCAGAAGCCGTCGCGATCAAAGACCCGGGCGACCGTCGGCCAGCTCATAATGCAGAGCAGCAGCGGAAACAGCAGGACGAAGACGATGTGCCGCCGCAGCGAGTCGCGTATGTTTCGCGCGAGTTTCATGGCGCGCCCAGGCCGATTCTGCCGATTTCCAGTTCGCGTTCAAAGCGCGCCCCGCTGCTGAGCAGTTCGCCCGGCAAGCTCGCCCGCGTGGCGTAATTGTAGACGACCAGCTGGAGCGAGATGGCGTCGCTTGCGGTCGCGGGCAGGTCAATGCTATGGCGCGCCAGGGGCTCGTGATTGACGACGATGTCGCCGCCGGCGATCTTTTCTCCAGTCTCCGTGAATACCTGAATCGAGACTCCATGCGCTTCCGCCGGCAGTCGCGTCCACCAGCTCTCGACGGTGAGCCGCCCGTCCGCGATTTCGTAGCGCAGATTGCGCAGCCGCAGCTCGCCATAATCGACGCGGAAAGGCGCGGCAGCATCGATGAGCGCGCAGGCATAATCGGCGCGGATGAAGTATTGGGCGCTGGCGTCGGCGCGGTCGACGATGCGCTGGCAGGGGGTGAAATCTTGCTCAAGCGCGGCGCGCAGCTCGGCGATGCCCGTCTCGCGTCGCGGGTCGTATGCCAAGACGACGAGTTGATTCTCGGCCAGCGCCCTCCCCAAATCGCCGTCGAGCGTCGTGACATGCAGGAATCGCTTCCAGCCTTGGAAGACCCGCCCGAGGTAGCCCAGGGTCGCGGCGTCGAGCGCGGCATCCGGCTGGTAGCTCAGCAGGGTCGTCCCGCCATCGGCGACCAGCCCGCTCGCGCCAGCCAGACGCTCCAGGTAGCCGAATTCCCCGGGCAAGTCCAGCTCTGGCGCCTCGCAGCCGGCGCGCAGCTGCTCCAGGCGGTAAACCCGCGTATAGCCGTCGGCGTAGGCAGGCGCGATCCCGGCGAAGCCCTCGGCGATTCGGCCGCTGCCGCCGCGCCAGTGATGCAAAACGATGTGGCTGAACTGGTCCGCTTCCAGCTGATCGAGCGCCGCCTGATAAGCCTCGCGGAGGGCGGGCAGGCAATGCGCCGGCTGCTCGCGCCGCCATGTCCGCAGCAGGCGATTGGCTTCAATGTAATCGTAAGCGCTCGGCGGCAAACGCGACACAAAGCCCTCGACATGCGGGTAGCCGCTCACGGTCTGAAAGTAATCGTAGAGCTTGGACTGGCGCGAGCCCAGCGGCAAGTGGATCAGGTGAATCTCGTCTTGCCCGTCTTCTGCAGCCAGCCAGGCGAGGAAGTCCTCTTGCGCCCGGGGCAGGGTCAGGGTGCGGCTCGGCTGATAATAGTCGAATGCCAGCAGCAGCAGCGCGGCGATGCAGACCAGGCGGTGGTGGCGCTGCGGCAGGCGCTCCAGCAGGGCGCGCAAGCCAAAACAGCTGAGCACAGCCAGGGGCAGCAGCGCGCCGATGTGGAAATCCGCCGTATTCCAGAATGGCGCGAATATCTGCGGCAAGATTGCGTCCAAATAATGCTTGGGCAAGCGAATATGCGGGTAAGAGACATCGGCCACATTCAGCGTCGAGCCCAGGCGCAGCAGCGCGAAGAATGCAAGCAGCAGCAGCCAGGGGAGCATCGCCCGCCTCCCGCGACCGCGAGCGAAGCCAAAGGCGATCAAGAAGAGCGCGCCATACCCTAGATAGGCAAAGCCATTCAGATACGGCAGCGAGACATTAAAGAGCCGGCTTTGCAGGGGCGTGAGCAGCGGATGCACCGGATTGAGGAAGAAGGACATCAAGTCGTTGTTGTTCTCGCCGCCGCCCAGTTTGTCCAGCGCCGTCGCCAGCCCGGCCGCGTCCGCCAGGTAGGGGTAGACGCGGATCGCGGCGCACAAGCCCACAATCAGCAGCAAGACCGCCAGCCGCAGCCAGAAATCGCGCTGGCGCCAATAACGCGCGCAATATGCCAGCGCCAGCAAGCCGACCGTGAGCATGAGGCAAACGAAAATGTACATGCCGATGAGCAGAGTCGCCGCCATGACCGCGCTCGACAGCAAGATATGAGGCCAGCTTTCTTCCCTCAGTCCGCGATCGAGCAAATGCAGCGACAGCGGAATGAGGCCGATCCAGATGAGATCGGGTTGATGCGAGCGCGTGAGAACGAAGGGGCTGCATGAGAAAACGAGTGTGCCCACAAGACTCAGCCAAGTACCTCTAAACAAACGCTGAAGATAGAGGTAAGCGCAGCCGGCGTTCGCTCCGACGGTCAACAAGAAGACGAGCGTGTAGGCGTTGGAGACGGGCATCAGCCCGTGCAACGCGCGGACAAGTAGGAGCGGTGGCAAGCTGAAATGGTGATAGACGAGGGAAATGCCATTCGGGTGAAAGAGGCGCGCGCTGAAAAAGTAACTGGCGTCGCCGGCGAGCATGCGCTCCGCATGCCACGCGTCCCACAGCTCCTTCCAGATATCGTGATCGTCGCTGGGCAGCCAGAATGTCTCCGTCTCGAAAACATGGAAGAGCGCGGGCCATGTCATGAGGATCGCCAGCGGCGCGATGAGCAGCAGGGGGCGATGCGCCTTCAAGCGCGCGGTCATTGCCGCCAAGCCACGCTTCATTGCGATTCCCCCCCAAGCATGATCGTCCCGATTTCCAGTTCGCGTTCAAAGCGAGCCCCGCTGCTGAGCAATTCGCCCGGCAGGCTCGCTCCGCTGGCGTAATTGTAGACGACGAGCTGGAGCGAGACAGCGTCGCTGTCGGTGGCGGGCAGGTCAATGCTGTGGCGCGCCAGGGGCTCGTGATTGACGACGATGTCGCCGCCAGCAATCTTTTCGCCAGCCTCCGTGAAAACTTGAATCGAGACTCCGTGCGCCTCCGCCGGTAGTCGCGTCCACCAGCTCTCGACGGTGAGCCGCCCGTCCCCGATTTCGTAGCGCAGATTGCGCAGCCGCAGCCCGCCATAATCGACGCGGAACGAAGCGGCAGCATCGATGAGCGCGCAGGCATAATCGGCGCGGATGAAGTATTGGGCGCTGGCGTCGGCGCGGTCGACGATGCGCTGGCAGGGCGTGAAATCTTGCTCAAGCGCGGCGCGCAGCTCGGCGATGCCCGTCTCGAGGCGCGGGTCGTATGCCAGGACGACGATCTGGCTGGCGGCGAGCAGGCTGGGCAAGTCGGCCTGGCTGCGCAGGGCGCCGGCCAGTGCCAGCTGTCCGCCCTCTGCGTAAGCCTGGTCGAGGCTTTTCCAATACGCGAAGGCGGACGCCAGGTCGCGCAGGACCGGGTAAGAAGCCTCGTTGGCGGCGGGCGTGAAACTTAACAGGGCCGTGCCTTTGTCGGCGATGAGATTCGGCGAGGCCGCCAGCGGCGCCAGAAAAGCGAAGTCCGCCGGCAAATCCAGGACGACGGAATCGCAGTTGCCGCGCATGGCGTCCAGGCGGTAGACGCGGGTAAAGCTGTCGGCGTAGGCGGGGGCGACAGCGGCGAAACCGGGCGCGATTCGCTGGCCGACCTTGCGCGTGATGTGCAGCGCGATATGGCTGAAGCCGGCCCTTTCCAGTTCGTCGAGCGCCGCCAGGTATTGGTCTTTCGCGGCGCGCAGGCAATGCGTCAATGTGCCGCGGCGCCAGCGGCTGAGCAGCATATTGCCCGCCATGAAGTCGTAAGCGGCGGCTGGCGTGCGCGATGCCAAGCCCTCCGCCTGGGGATAGCCGCTCAAAGTCTGGTAGTAGCCGTAGATCTTGGATTCCCAGCGCCCCAGCGGCAAATGGATCAGGCGGATCGCGGCTTGATCCGGCTCGCTGGCCAGCCACTCCAGGAAAGCGGTCGATTCGCGCTCCAGGAGCATCGGTTCGTCGCGCTGGTAATGCTCGATTGCCATGACGGCGAGCAAGACGACGCAGAGCCAGGGGCGTCGCCGCGGCGCGATCATGTGGAGCGCGCGCTTGAGGCCGGCGCATGCCAGGACCGCCAGCGGCAGCAGGATGCCGATCTGAAAATTCGACATGTCCCAAAATGGCGCGAAGACATGCGGCAGGAGCTGGTCCAGGGCGTATTTGGGCAGGCGAATCTGCTCATGCGCGACGCCGCCAATCGTGAGCTGCGAGCCGAGACGCAGCAGCCCGAAGAACAGCAGCAGTGCCAGCCAGGGCGCCAGCGACCGCCGTTCCCGGGAGCGCGCCAGGCCCAGGCCCGCCAGGCCGAGCGCGACATAACCCAGATAGGCGTAGCCGGTCAATTGCGCCTGCGAGTCGTCCACGAGCCCCTTGAAGAGCGGCGTCGTGAGCGGATTGGCCGGATTGACGAAGAAGCCGAGCAAGTCGCGGTTTCGTTCCGCGCCGCCGGTCTTGCCCAGGGCGGATGCCAGGCTGGCGGAGTCCGCCGCCAGCGGGTAAATCCGGACGAAAGCGGCCGCTCCGACGAGAATGCCCAGAGCCGCCAACCGCAGCCAGAAATCGCGCCGCCGCCAGCTTCGAGAGGCGTAAACCAGGCAAAACAGCCCGACCGTGAGCGCCTGGCAGACGAAGATGTACATGCCGATGACCAGCGAGCAAGCCAGGCACGCGCCGGCCAGCAGCGTGCTCCGCCAGCTCCCGCCCCGGAATCCGCGCTCGAGGAAATACAGCCCAAGGGGCAGCTGCGCCAGCATGATGATGTCCGGGTGGTGCGCGCCGAGCAGCAGCAGCGGACTCATGGCGAAGACGCCCGCGCCAGCCAGGGCCAGCCAGCGATCGCGAAAACGGTCATGGAGAAAGAAATAGGCGGCGGCCGCGTTGACGACCAGGATCAGCAAAAAGACGAGATTGTAGGCGCTGGACGCGGGCAGCAGCTTGCCCAGGCCGCTGAGCAGCGCCATGTGCGGCAGGTTGAAATTGTGATATGTCAGCGACAAGCCGGCCGGGTGGAAGAGCGAGTCCGTCCACAGATAGCCCGCTTCGCCAGCCAGCATGCGCTCAAGATGCCAGGCGTCCCAGAACTTCATCCAAATATCGTGATCGCCGCTGGGAAACCAGGCGGTCTCCATTGCAAAAATGTGAAAGGCGGCGGGCCAGGTCATCGCGATAAGCAGCGCGACGAGGATGGCGAAGTTCCAGTGATGACGGGCGCGTTCCAGGACGGTCATTCTGATGCGCAGCCTCGCTCTAGTCCAGTGTGATGGACGCGATTTCCAGGTCCCGCTCGAAGCGCTGTCCGCTGGCCAAGGCGAGCCCGCCGAGACTCTTGCCGCTTTCGTAGCCGTAGACGATAAGCTGGACGCGATACTCGCCGGGCGGCAGCGAATCCAGCTCCAGCTGATAACGCGCCAGCGCTTCCCGCCCGATCACCTGGTCGACGCTATGGGCGCGCCCGCCACCCTCGTCAAAGAGCTGGATGGACACGCTGTGCGGCTCGCGGGGGATGCCGCGCCACCAAATCTCCAGGCTGAGCGAAGCGGCTTCTTGCCCCAAATGCAAGTTGGCGATCTGCAGGCCCGCGGCGTACTCGACCTGGAAAGGCGCTTCCGCCGCGATCAAAGCGCAGGGGAAATCCCGACTGACATAGATGTCGGCGATGGCGTCGGCCATGTCCAGCGGGCGAGCGCAGAACTTGCGATTTTGCAGAGCCAGCTCTTGCGCCATTCGTAGCGCGTCCGCCCCGACGCGCGCTGGATCGTGGACCAGCCAAAGCAGCTGCGCGCGCGCCGCCGATGCGTCATCGCTTGTGAGCCGCTCGCCACCGGACCAGAGAGCCAGTTCGCCCGCAGCCGGCTGCAAATGGACGAAGCGCTGCCAGCCAGCGAAGACCGAATCGTAAAGGGCGAAAGCTGCATCGTCCGGGACGGCGTCCGCGCCCAGATGCCACAGGGCGACGCTTGCGTCCGGCTCAATCTCGGGCCCGAGCGCCAGTCGCCTCAAGGCGGGCGGAAGGGCCGGGTTGGCGCAGCTCGCCCGCATGTCCGCCAGCCGGTAAATCGAGCTGAAGTCGTCGCTGTAGGCGGGCTCGACGCCGGCGAAACCGGGCAGGCTGGCGCGGAGAAAATAGCCAAAGCGATGGTGGACGACGATATGGCTGAAGCCGTCGGCCAGCAGCTGCTCCAGCGCGCCTTCAAAGTCGCTGCGGTTGCGCCCCAGGCAATGCGCGCTCTGCAAATCGCGCCAGGCGCTCAAGATGTAGTTGGACTCGATGTATTCGTAGGCGGCCGGCGGACTGCGCGTGGGCCGGCCCTGGGCGTGTGGATAGCCCATGTAAGTCTGATGGAAGCCGTAAACTTTGGACAGGTGGCTCTGCATCGGCACATTGATCAAGCGGATCTTGTCTTGGTCGTCTTCCGCCCGCAGCCACTGAATGTATGCCAGATGCTCCGGCGGGATCACCAGCGGGTCGGGCGCTTGATAATTCTCGATGGCGACCAGCCCAACCAGCGCGAGGACAATGGCGGCGCGGCGGCGAGCGGAAAACCGAGACAAGAGCGCGCGCGCGCCATGACAAGCGGCGACGCACCAAGGCAGCATGGCGCCGGCGTGAAAGGGGTCCGTATTCCAGAATGCGCCAAAGACCTGGGGCAGCAGCTGGCTCAAATAATGCTTGGGCAGGCGGATGGACTCGTAGGCGATGTCGTTGACGGTCAAGACGACGCCCAGGCGCAGAATCAAGAATGGCAGCGCCAGCAGCAGCCAGGGCAAAAGGGCGCGGCGCCAGCGCGAACTGGCCAGGCCGAAGCCGATGAGCAGCATGGGAACATAGCCGAGGTAGACCGTCTGTCGCCAGCCCGGCTCGATGCTCCAGGAATCGAAGACGCGGGACAAGATCGGCCGGGTGAATGGATTCTCGTAGTTGACGAAGTAAGCCAGCAGATCCTCGCCGGATTCGCCGCCAGCGCCCTTTGCCAAGGCGCCCGCCAGGCCCGCCTCGTCCGCGAGCATGGGGTAGACGCGCAGCCAGCCGATCGCGCCGGCGATGAGCAGCAGCGCGACGACTGCGCGCCAGTAAGCCGGCTCGCGCCAGCGCCCCCGGGCAAAGGCCAGGATGTAGAGCGCCAGGGTGATGAGCAGACAGACGAATTGGTACAGCCCGACCCAGGCGGTGCAGCCGGCGAACAAGCCGGCCAGCAGGCAGAAGCGCCAGCGCTCTTCCACGACGCCGCGATGAAAACAATACAGCGACAGCGGGAAAGTGGCGATGAAAGCGACATGGGGCGTCGCCGGCCGCGAGAGCACGAAGCAGCTCGTGCCGAAGACGACGATGCCAATTAGACAAAGCCAGCGATCGCGAAACAGGTAATGCAGATACAGGTAAGCGCAAGCGCAGGCGATCGCGACCAGAATGAGATACGACAGGTTGAAGGCGTTCGAGGCGGGCAGCAAGCCCTGCAGCGCGCCAAGCAGAAACATCTGTGGCAGGGAGAAGTTGTGATACGCCAGCGAAACGCCGTGGGGATGAAAGAGCAAGTCGGTGAAAAAGTAGTCCGCGCCCGCCGTGAGGATCTGCTGGCTGTACCAAGCGTCCCAGAGCAGCATGTAAATGTCGTTGCGCCAGGTGGGCAGCCAGAAAGTCTCCGCCTCGAAGATATAGGCGAATGTCGGCCAGGTCATGACAACGATGAGCAAGGGCGCGATGAGCAGCGCGGGCCAGTGATGTGGCAGACGAGCGAATAGACGAGTCATCGGCAAGGGCGCCTCACCCCGGTCTTAATCCAGCGAAATTCGCGCGATTTCCAGCGCGCGCTCAAAGCCTGCCTTGCTGGCGGCGACCGTGCCGGCAATGCTGTCGCCGCTTTCGTAATGGTACAGGATAAGCATGAGGCGGTACTTGCCCGGATCCAAGCCAGCCAGCTCCAGGCGATGCCGCGCGATAGGCGCCGCGCCAATGACAAAATCCGCCCCCTGCGCCCGGGCGCCGGCATCGTCAAAAAGCTGGAGCGATATCGCCAGCGGCTCGGCCGGCAAGCGCGTCCACAGCAGATCGACTTCCAGGGCATCGTCGACTCGCGTCGCCATGACATTGCCCAGCTGGACTCCGCCTTGGTAGTCGACGGTCAGCGGCGCCTGCGACACTGCCAGCTCGCAGCCATACCGGGCGCGGGCGTAGAGCTCGATGCGGACCGCTTCACTCTCGGCCAGCGGCCGGCAAGCGACAAAATCCCGCGCCAGCCAGCCTTGGTAGCGCGCAAAAACGGCCGTCTGCGGATCGGCGACAGCGAAGACGAAGCTGAAGCTCGCCAGCGCTTCGGCATCGCCGGCCTCAAGGAGGGCGTCGGGCGCTCCCGAGTCCGGGTTCCAGGCCAGGGGCGCGTAAAAGCGCGGCGCGAACAAGAGGGCCTCGCCTGGTTCAGCCTGATGCCCGCTCACGCTCAAGACAGCGACGCCACTGGCGGGAAGGAGCGCGCCAGTCTCCCCGATTTCGCGCAGTTGCCGCCGGCTCCGCGCGTTGAGCGGGGACCCGCCCTCGCAGCTTTGGCGCAACTCGGCGAGGCGGTAGACGACGGCATACTCGTCGCGGTATGCGGCCTGGAGCCCGGCGAATGTCGCTTCCACCGCCAAGTCCAGATTCTGCCGCGGATGCCAGACAATGTGCGTGAAGCCGGCCTTCGCGAGGTTCGCGACGCTCGCCAGAAAATCGGCTTCCGCCAGCGGGAAACAGCGCGTGGCCTGGCCAGCTCGCCAGGCGCGCGGCAGCGCCTCGCTCTCGATGAATTGGTAGGCGCGTGGCGGCGTGCGCCCGGTCAAACCCTCGACCTGCGGGTAGCCGGTCAAAGTCTGGTAGAAGCCATAGAGCTTGGCTGGCTGCCGCCCCATCGGCAAGTTGATGAGCCGCGGTTCCATCCCCGATTCTTCTTCCGTCCGCAGCCAATCAATGAAGCGCAGCTGTTCAGCGGGCAGTAGGCGGACCCCCGTCTCGGCATAATACTCGAAAGCGATAATCGCGGCGGCAGCCAAGGCGACGACTCTCAGTCTGGCGGGATTGTCGGCCGGCGCGATGGCGCGCAGCCCGTAGCATGTCATGACCGCCAGGGGCAGCAGCAAGCCCATCTGGAATTGGTTGGCGGCGTGAAAGGGCTTGAAGGCGGCCGGGAAAATCTGGTCGAGCAGGGCCTTGGGCAAGACGACGCTCTCGTGGACGACGCCGTCAATCGTCAGCGCCGAGCCGAGCCGCAGCAGCAAGAATGGCAGCGCCAGCAGCAGCCAGGGCAAGATCCGCCGGCGGCAGCGCGTCCGCGACAAACCCAGCGCGATCAGCAACAGGGGCGCGTAACCGAGGTAGCTCGTCGGCCTCCACCAAGTGTGCGAGTCCACGCCAAACACGGTTTTCAGGAGCGGCGTCGTCAGCGGGTGCTGATGATTCACGAAATAATCCAGCAGGTCAGCGCCGGTTTCTCCGCCGGCCTGCTTGCTTAAGGCGGCGTCCAGGCTCTGCGTGTCCGCCAGAATCGGCAGGACCCGCGGACCGCTGATGACCAGCGCGAACGCAGCCATTAGCGCCAGCATCGCCCAATAGCGGCCATCGCGCCAGCGACCAAGGGCATAGCCCAGCCCAACGAGCGCCATTGTCAGCAGCAGGCAGATCAAGATGTAGACGCTCATCCAGGCGGACGCGCCGATGATGAGGCCCGCGAGCGCGATCAGCTTCCAGCGGCTTTCCTGGACGCCGCGCTGAAAGCAGTAGAGCGTCAGTGGGAAAGCGACGACAAAGCCCACATCGGGATGGGCGGCGGCGCTGAGGACATGCTGGCTCGCGCCGAAGACGACCGCGCCCGCCAGAGCGAGCCACTTCTGGCAAAAGAGATACTGAAGATAGAGGTAGGCGCTGGCGGCGACGGCGAAGCTCATCAGCAGGTAAGCCAGGCTGTAGGCATTGGCGCTGGGCAGCAGCCCGCTCAAGAGGCTCGCGGTCAGCATTTGCGGCAAGCTGAAATTCTGGTGGACCAGCGAAATCCCTTGCGGATGAAACATGGCGTCGCTGTAGAAGAGCTCGGCCTCTCCGCGCAGGACCTGCTCCAGGTGCCAGACATCCCAAAGTTTCTGCCAGACATCGGTGTTGCGCGTCGGCAGCGCGAAAGTCTCGAGATCCATGACGAGGGCGAGCGCGGGCCAGGTCATCGCCGCGATCAAGGCAGCCAGGATGATGAGACAAGGCAGGTGCGCGCGCAGCCCGCCCGTCAGCGTCTTCCATGCGCGGGGCGCCTTCGGTCCATTCAACGGGATGGACTCCGGAAAGCCGGCATGGCCGCGCCTACTCCAGCTTGAGGCGGGCGATCTCCAGCATGCGCTCGAAGCGGCGCTCGCCATCCGCCAGGCTGCCGGGCACGCTGCGTCCCGTCTCGTAATCGTAATGAATCATGTTCACCGCATACTCACCGGGCGCGAGGCCGCTGAGGTCATACTCAAATCGCTCCAGGGCCGCGATGCCGACCACATGATCCTGGCTGAACGCGCGCTGCCCCTCGTCATCGACGATCTGAATCGAGATGGAGTAGGCCGCGTCGGTCCGCTCCGACCACCAATACTGGATGCCGATCTGGCGGTCCTGCTGGAGAAGCAGCAGGTTGGCCAGCATAAAGCCGTTGTCGTAGCGGATTCGCCAAGGCGCGTCGAAGGCGGCCAGCTCGCAGGCAAAATCTTCGCGAATGAAGAGGCGGATGGCGGCTTCGTCGCTGTCCAGCGGAGTCTGGCAAGGCCGGAAGTAGCGCCCGCGCCAGTCGAGGTAGCCCGGCAGCGCAGCCGCGTCGCCCTCGGCCGGCTGATGGACCTGCCAAATCAGCTGCAAGCCGGCCTCGATGGATTCCAGATTGACCAAGGCTTCGTTCTCGCTCTGGACGCGTATCTCGCCAGCTTCGGCGTAGAGGTGAACCAGATCGCGGTAGCCATTAAAGACCGAGCTGTAGAAAGCGAATAGCTCGGTTTCAACCGGCGCGGCGGGATGGAGGCTGAGCGCGAGACTGTGGCTTTCGGGCGCAATCTGGTCGGAGAGAGCCAGGGCGCGGAAATGCGGCAAAGCCTCGAGCGACTTGATGCCGGCGTTTTCGCAGATCTGGCGCAATTCATCCAGGCGATAGACGGCGGCGTAGTCGTCTTCATACGCGGGCGCGGCGCTGACGAAGCCGTGGGCGATGGCGTCGGCGTCCCTCAGCCATTTGTGCCGGACGATGTGGCTGAAGCCGGCCTCGCGCAGCTCGTCGATGGCGGCTTCAAAGCCGGCTCGCCCCGTGGGCAGGCAATGCGCGCTCGCTCCGTCACGCCAGGCAGCCAGGGCGGAATTGCCCTTGATGAAATCGTAAGCCGAGTCGGGCGCGCGGGTCGGCCTGCCTTCGACTTGCGGGTAATGGTCAAACGACTGGTGCAGGTCGTAGTGCTTGGATTGCTGCTTGCCCATGGGCAGGTTGACGAGGCGAATGGTCTCTTGATCGGGCTCGCTCTTCAGCCAGTCGCTGTATGCCAGCCGCTCTTGTGGCAGCTCGACCGCGTCGGGCGTCTGATAATAATCGAAGGCGACGAGAGCGGCGACGAAGAGCGCGACGATAGCGCGACGCCGGGGCGCGACCATGCGCAGCAGGGCCACCAAGCCATAGCAGGCCAGCACCGCCAAGGGAAAGGGCACGCCGGCGTAAAAGGGATCGGTGCTCCAGAATGGCTGGAAAATCGGCGGGAAAACGCGCTCCAGAAAATACTTGGGCAAGCGAATCCACTCGTGCTCGACATTGTTGACGGTAAGGCTGGAGCCGAGGCGCAGCAACAGAAAAACCAGCGCCAGCGACAGCCACAAGACCAGCTGACAGCGGGCCTGATGCCTGGCCAGCGCCAGCGCGACCAGCAAGAGCGCGATGTAGCCGAGGTAGACATTTTGCGGCCAGCCGCCGTCGATCAGCCCGGAGTTGAAGAGCGACTTCATCAGCGGCGCGGTGAGAGGATGGTCGTAATTGATGAAGTTGCCCAGCAGGTCCGTGCCGGTTTCGCCGTCCAGCGGATTCTTCGCCAGGGCACCGCCGAGCAAGTCCGCGTCGGCCACCATCGGGTACAGGCGGACGAAGCTGATGGCGCCGGCGACGAGCAGCAAGAGGCCGATCAAGCGCCAAAAGCGAAAGCTCTCCCAGCGAGTCTGGCCGAAATAGACGATGTAAATCAGCAGCGTGAAAACAAGACAGACGAAGGCGTAAAGGCCGATGAAAGCGGTGAGGCCGATGAGCGCGCCGGAAACCAGCGCCAAAGGCAAGCGCCCCTCCAGGATCGCCCGATGCAGGAAGTACATGGCGAGCGGGATGGTGGCGATGAAGGAGATGTGCGGCGTCGCCGGGCGACTCAGCACGAATGGACAAGCGCCAAAGACAACCGCGCCGAAGAAGGCGATCCATTTGTCGGGGAAAAGGTAATGCAAATAGACATAAGCCGAAAGCGACGCGGCGAAAATGAAGAGCAGCCAGGTTAGGTTGAAGGCGCTGGAAGCGGGCAGGACGCTGCCCAGCAAGCCCAGGACGACCATGTGCGGCAGGCTGTGATTGTGCCAGGCCAGCGACACGCCCGTCGGATGAAAGAAGCTCTCGGTGTAGAAGTAATCCGCGCCTTCAAGGACGACCCGCTTTCCGTGCCAAGCGTCCCAAAACAAATTGTAGATGTCGTTGCGCCCGCTGGGCAGCCAGAACGCGCTGCCATCAACGATATGCGCCAAGGCCGGGAATGTCATCACGATGATGAGCAGGGGCATCAGAACGAAGATGGGCAGATGCCGGCCGATTGCCGCGGCGGCACTCCGCAAGAGAGGCATGCGATTCAAGTCCTCTTTCGGCTCATTCCGCCAGCCATTTGACCGCGTCTTTGGCGAAATAGCTGATGATGAAATCGGCGCCGGCCCGCTTGACGCAGAGTAGACTCTCCAGCGCCGCGCCCCGCAGCTCCAGCCAGCCTTGCCGGGCGGCCGCGTGTAGCATGGCGTATTCCCCGCTGACTTGGTAGGCGGCGATGGGCACGCTCGCTTCTCGGCGCGCTTCGCTCAGTATGTCCAGGTTGGGCAGGGCCGGCTTGACCATGAGGATGTCCGCGCCTTCCTCGAGGTCCAGGGCGATCTCGCGCTGAGCCTCGCGCCGGTTGGCGGGATCCAGCTGGTATTGGGCGCGATCGCCGAAGCCCGGGGCGCTGTGAGCGGCGTCGCGGAAAGGACCGTAAAAGACGCTGGCGTACTTGGCGGCGTAGCTCATGATGGCGGTATGCGCGTAGCCCGCCCCGTCGAGCGCGTCGCGGATCTGCGCCACCATGCCGTCGATCATGCCGGAGGGCGCGATCATGTCGGCGCCGGCCCGGGCATGCGCCACCGACGCTTTGCCCAGCAGCGCCAGGGTCGGGTCATTCAGCAGGTAGCCCAGGGGCAGCCGCGGGTCGTAATGCGGGTTTTCCGGCGCGTTGACGATGCCGCAATGCCCGTGATCGGTGTATTCGCAGAAGCACATGTCGGAGATGACGACGAGCCCCGGCGCCGCTTCTTTGATGATGCCGATGGCGCGCGGGATGATGCCGTCCTCGTGCATGTTGTCGCTGCCCCGCCAGTCTTTGTGCTCCGGGATGCCAAACAAGATCACCGCCGGGATGCCCAGGCGGGCGATCTCGCGGGCTTCGGCGGGCAGATCGTCGAGAGTCAGCTGGAATTGACCGGGCATCGACTCGATGGCGCGTTTTCCGCCGCGTCCGTGCCGAACAAATAGCGGATACACGAAGTCGGTCGGCTGCAGCCAGGTCTCGCGGGTCATCCCTCGCAGGGCTGGCGAAAGCCGGAGTCGCCGCGGACGCTGAGGCAGGCGCAGGGGCGCGTCCCCCGCGGGCGCTGCCTTCAGGATCGGCTCTGGTCGAAGCTTGGTGAGGGACATGGATTCGCCTACCACCGTTCCCAATGCACGACTTCGTCAAAGCCGCGCCTGCCGCCCGCTTGCAGCGACGCCGCCGCCGCCCTCTCGTCGGCCGGGTAGCCAAAGGAAATCACCAGCCTGGTCTGGAAACCGGCCGGGATGCCCAGCAGGTCGGCCGCCGCTTCCGGCTCGTAAATCGTGCCCAGGCAAGAGCCGATGCCGAGCTCGGTGGCGGCCAGCTGCATGTACGCCGCGCTCTGCCCGGAGTCGAAGAAGTGCCACAGCGTGCGTTCGTTCTGGGTCGGCACGACGATGACGACGCAGAGGGCGCAGCCGGCCACATGCCCCATGCCGGCGCCCGTCTCCGCCAGCTTCGCCAGGATATCGCCCTCCTGCACGGCGATGAAATGCCAGGGCTGGCTGTTTTTGGAGCTCTGCGAGCGCCGCCCGGCCTGCAAGATTCGCTGGATCTGGTTTGGCTGCAAAGCCTCGCCGCGAAATTGTCGGATGGCTCGCTTGCTCTGTATCGCTTCCCAAACTTGCATCGTCGCCCGCTCCCCTCGCTGCTCGCGCGTCTCTTGTTTCACTGCCCGATTATACTGGCATTCGCCCGCTTTTGCTCCTTGCGTCGGCGGACCTCCCTCCGTATACAGCTGCTGCCGGCGAAGGCCTCAGCCTCAGCGTCCGCCAGGCTTGAGAATCGGGCGAAGCTGGGCGACACTCAAGGACAGTGGCAGAGCAAGAAAGGGCGAGGCGTGGCGCTTCTCCTGGCGGGCTTGATTATGTTTGGCGGCAGCGTCGTCCAGGGCGCGATCGGCTTCGCCCTGGGCATGATCGCCGTGCCGCTGCTGGTGGAAGCCGGCTACAGCCTGTCGACGGCGGTGGCGCTGACGACCCTGTCCATCGGCATCCAGGTCATGTTTGGCGCCTGGCGGCTGCGGGCGGAGATACCCTGGCGCGATGTCAAGCCGGCCGCGATCGCTCGATTCGTGACCGTGGCGCTCGGCGTCGCGCTGCTGGTTTCCGCCGAGAATCTGGATACGAGCCGGGTCAAGCTCTTGGTGGGCGTCGGCTTGCTGGTCGGTGTGGCATTGCGGCTGCTGGCGGGCAGGCTGGCGCGGCTGGAGTGGCATCCGCTGGCGTCGCTGGCCGCCTTCAGCCTCAGCGGGCTGCTGCAAGGGCTGGTGGCGATGGGCGGTCCGCCACTGGTCTTGTGGATGACAACCCGCGATTTCACGGCTCGGCAGGCCCGTGCCTTCACGCTCACGCTGTTCTTGCTGAACGCGCCGGTTCAGGTGGCGCTGCTGTTCTTCATGTCGCGGACGCTAAGCCCAGAAGCGATCGCGCTGGCGATTATCCTGTCGCCGCTGATATACGCCGGGACCTGGATCGGCCTGCGCCTCGGCGACCGCTTCAGCAAGACCATGCTCAACCGGGCCGCTCTGGCCATGCTGGCGGTCATCGCGCTGAAAGCCATCTTGAGCGCTTGAGCGCCGGCCGCCGCGACGCCTGCTGGCGGCCGCTTCCGTTACAATGAAGTTAGAGGCAGCCCAGCGTTAGAGGAGCTGACATGCGCCCATCGCCGAGACAGACCCTCGAGCTCAGCCCGGCCGAGATGCGCCGGTTCGGCTACCGCGTCATCGACCAGCTGGTGGACTATTACGAGACCCGCAGCGAGAGACGGGTGGCGGAAGCGCTGGACGAAGAGGCGCTGGAAATGATGCTGCAGGATCCCCTGCCGCGCGCCGGCATGCCCTGGGACGAAGCGCTGGACTACTTCGAGCGCGAAGTCGCCGATCGCTCCAACCGCGTCGATCATCCCCGCTTTTTCGCCTACATCCCGCTGGCGAACAACTTCGTCGGCGTCATGGCGGACGCGCTGGCGGCCGGCTACAACATCTTCAACGCCGTCTGGCTGCAGGGGCCCGGCGCTGCCCAGCTGGAGCGGCTGACGGTCGATTGGCTGCGGCAGATCGTCGGCATGCGGGCCGGGGCCGGTGGCGCTTTTGTCAGCGGCGGCTCGGTCGCCAATTTGACGGCACTGGCGGTGGCGCGGCGGATCCAGCTGGAAGGCGAGATTCAGGGCGGCGTCGCTTACTGCTCCGACCAGACGCATTTCGTCGTGTCGCGGGCGCTGCGGCTCCTCGGTTTCGCGCCGGGGCAGCTGCGCAAACTCCCCAGCGACGAAGGCTTCCGGCTGTCCCTGCCGCGTCTGCGCGCCGCCATCGCCAGCGATCGCCGGGCCGGCTTGCGCCCCTTCTGCGTCGTCGCCAGCGCCGGCGCGACCAATACAGGCGCGGTCGACCCCCTGGACGAGCTGGCGGACCTGTGCCAGGCGGAGAATCTCTGGCTGCATGTCGATGGCGCGTACGGGGCGCCGGCCATGCTGACGGACCAGGGCAAGCGGGCGCTGCATGGCTTGGGGCGGGCGCACTCCCTGGCGCTGGACGCGCACAAGTGGCTCTTCCAGCCCATCGAGTGCGGCTGCGTCCTCGTGCGCGAGAAGGGCTGGCTGCCGCGGACTTTCAAGGAGACTTCGGCTGTCCTCAAAGATATCGAGCTGGAAGGCGAGGAGCTCAATTATGGCTATCAGGGCATTCAGCTCACGCGGCAATTCCGCGCCCTGAAATTGTGGATGAGTTTCAAGGTCTTTGGCTTGGACGCTATCAGCGAGGCGGTCGCGGCTGGCTTTCACAATGCCGAAATGGCGGAATCGCTGCTGCGGGACGCCGGCTGCTGGGAAATCGTGACGCCGGCGCAAATGGCGATCGTGACATTCCGCTATCGTCCGCGGACCGCCGACGCGGCATTGGCGAACCAGATCACGCACGAGCTGGTGGGGCGGCTGCTGGAAGACGGCTACGCTTTTGCCAGTGGCACGCGCCTGCGCGACAAGACGGTGCTGCGCATGTGCTGCAACAATCCGCGCACGACGCCGGAAGATATCAAAGAGACGGTCGCTCTGATGGGGCGGCTGGTGGCGGAACTGGACATAGTGCAGTAAGATTGCTCGATTGCCGAGCGATCAATTCGAGAGGATCTTGTATGCGCAACGCCAACCCGCGAGACCAGCTAAAGCTCAGCCCTAACGATATGCGTGAAATGGGCTATCGCATCATTGACATGCTGGTCGATTATACTGGGGCGCAAGCTCAATTTCCGGTGACGCGAGCGCTGGATCACGCGACATTCGAGGAAATCCTGGACGAGCCGCTCCCGGAGGAAGGAACGGATTGGCAAGATGTATTGGAACAGTTTGAGCGACAGGTGCTTACGACTATCGATCATCTCGATCATCCGCGCTTCTTCGCCTATATTCCGTCGTCCAGCAACTTCGTAAGCGCCATGGCCGATGCGCTGGCCTCCGGCTACAACATATTCAACGCCTTGTACCCGCTTGGGACCGGCGCGGCGGTCGTGGAGAGGCTGGCAATCAGCTGGCTGCGCGAGCTATGCGGCATGCCGGAAGAGGCGGGCGGCTTGTTTGTCAGTGGCGGTTCAGTGGCGAATCTGTCGGGATTGGCCGTGGCGCGGCAGATCCAGCTGGGGGGCGACATGCGCGACGCCGTCGCTTACTGCTCGGATCAGGCGCACTTCGTCATTTCACGCGGCTTGCGCATCCTCGGTTTCGCGCCGGAACAGCTGCGCGAGATCCATGCCGACAAGGATTTCCGGCTCCCGGTCGCGGAGCTTGAACGGGCGATCGCGGAAGACAAAGCGGCGGGCAAACGGCCCTTTTGCGTCGCCGCGACAGCCGGCACGACCAATACGGGCGCGGTGGATCCGCTGGCGGACCTGGCGGATCTGTGCGAGCGGGAGGGCCTCTGGCTGCATGTCGATGGCGCTTACGGCGCGTCCGCCTGTTTGACGCAGTATAGAAGTCAAGCCCTGGCTGGCATTGAACGCGCGCATTCACTTACCTGGGACGCGCATAAATGGATGTTCCAGCCGGTCGAGTGCAGCGCATTGCTGGTGCGCGATCGGCACTGGCTAAGCGCTACCTTCAAGGAGACGGCCCATTTTCTCACGGATGCCGAAGCGCACAGCAAAGAAGAAGTTGGCGAAGAATTGAACTTCATGTATCAGGGCATTCAGTTGACGCGCTATTTCCGCGCCTTGAAGTTCTGGATGAGCCTGAAAGTATTTGGCTTGGGCGCGATGCGGCGGGCGATTGAGCGGGGATTTGAATTGGCGGAGTTGGCTGAATCGCTTCTGCGAAAGGCGGGAAAGTGGGAGATCGTCACGCCGGCGCAAATGGCGATTGTCACCTTTCGTTACAAGCCGGCTGATGGCGATGAAGCGCTGGCAAACCAAGTGACCGAAGAGTTGCAGGGCGCCATGGCCGCGAATGGATTCGCCTTCGCTTCGACCACCCACCTGGCCGGGAAAACGGTCATGCGCCTGGTCACGAACAATCCGCGCACATCACCATCCGATTTGCGGCAGACCGTGCAGATCATGGCGCGGCTGGCGGCGGAGCTGGAAGCGAAACTCAAGCGGGCCGAGGGCTGACGAGGGAGGACGCAGCGGAGCCGACTGCTCTATTGTACAGGCTGTACAGACAAGGCGCAGTTGCTAAAATATGCCTGCCCTCCGGGGCGCGACTTTCGTGACGCTTCAGCAAAGGCGGCTCTGTGGGCATAGATGGCATGGCGTTCTCGCTGGCGAGCTTCCTCTTCATCGCCTTGGCGGCTTTTCAAATTGGGCGGCTGGCAACGCATTTTCATTTGCCCTTGATCACCGGCTATCTGGTGGCGGGCATCCTGGCGGGTCCCTTCATATTTGTCTTCATGCAGTCGCTGGACACGGAGCGGCTGCGTTTCCTGGACGAGACGGCATTGGCATTCATCGCCTTTGCCGCCGGCAGCGAAATGGCGCTCGACGAGCTGCGCGGGCGCTTCCGCAGCATCGGCTGGAACACCCTGACCCAGATTCTGGCGGTCTACATCGTCTGTGGCGCGGCGATCTTGCTGCTGGCGGACCACATCCCCTTCATGCGCGAGCTGTCGACTGGCGGGCGCATCGCGGCGGCGCTGCTGGGCGGGACGATATTGGCGGCGCGCAGCCCCTCGTCGGCGATCGCCATCATCAACGAAATGCGGGCTCGCGGACCTTTCACCAAGACCGTGCTCGGCGTCACCCTGGTCAAAGATGTACTGATTGTCGTGCTCTTCGCGCTCAGCACCTCCATCGCCGCCACCCTGCTGACTGGCCGGAGTTTCGACGCCGCGTTTATGCTGCTCGTCACATTTGAAGTGCTGGCGTCGATCGGCCTCGGCGTCTTGACGGGGCGGCTGCTGACCCTGGTCTTGCGCACCCACTGGGAAGACCGGCTCAAGATACCGGTCTTGCTCGCCATTGGTTATCTGGTCTTCTTTCTGGCCGGCGAGTTTCGGCATTGGAGCCACGACCATCTGCCGACCGAGCTGCTTTTCGAGCCGCTGCTGATCTGCATGGTAGCGAGCTTCTGGCTGACGAATCGCAGCCCTTATCGCTCGGAATTGCGGCATTTGCTGCATCAGGTGGAGATGCCGATTTTCGTCATCTTTTTCACCTTGATCGGCGCCTCGCTTGATATCGGCATCGTGCTGCTGCTGCTGCCGATCACGGTGGCGATCTTCTTGGCGCGTCTGCTGGCGCTCTTCATCGGCGGCTATATCGGCGGGGTGGTCGCCGGCGATCCGTCGCAATACAATCGCCTGACCTGGATGGCCTACATCACCCAGGCGGGCGTGGGCTTGGGCCTGGCGAAAGAGGTGGCCATCGAGTTCCCGGAGCTGGGCAACGACTTTACGACCCTGATGGTGGCGGTGATCGTCATCAGTCAGCTGGCGGGACCGCCCTTCTTCAAATTAGCCATCCGCCTGGTGGGCGAGTCGCACTTGCCGCAAGACATCGAGGACGACGAAATCCTGGATGTCGTCATCGTCGGCATAGAGAATCAGTCGCGGCAATTGGCGGAGCGGCTGCTGGCGCATGGCTGGCGCGTCAAACTGCTGGATATCGACGAGACTCATGTCTCCGTCCTGCGGTCGGATGGCGGCGAGCGCGAAGAACGCTGGCTGCCGGAGATTTCGGCGGCGGCGCTGCGGCAGATCATCGAGCCCAAGACCGAGGTGGCGGTGACCTTGCTGCCCGATGACGAAGCCAGCCTCCAACTCTGCCAGATCTTCTACGAAGACTTCGGCATCACCCGGCAGATCGCGCGCTTGACCACCTTCAACCTGGTGGACGACTTCCGCGAGCTGGGCGTGCATGTGCTGCATCCCGCCAACGCAATGGTGCACTTGCTGGATCATTTCGTGCGCGCGCCGCAGCTGGCTGCCATCGTCTTTGAAGACGACCCGGATCACGATGTCGTGCAGGTCACCATCACCGACCCGAGCGTCGACGGCTTGCACCTGCGGGAGCTGATCTTGCCCGACGATGTCTTGGTGATGGCGATCGTGCGCCGCAGCCACGCCATCGTGCCGCATGGCTACACCAACCTGCACACGGGCGACGAGCTCACCCTGATCGGGCCGACAGAAAGCCTGGACGAGGTGGCGCTGAAGCTGGGCTATTGACGGTTGCCTGTCCGCGTCGCCGGCATCGCTGTCCGGCTCGCCCGCCACAAGGGAAAACGACTCGTAAGACGCCAGCCGGCTTCCCGCGTCTGACAAGGCAAGGGCAACCGCGGATAACAAGGACTCGCGCCAATGAACCACCTGCCCATCGCCATTATCGGCGGCGGACCCGTCGGCCTGGCGGCAGCCGCACACTTGCTGGAGCGCGGCGCCAATCCCCTCATCCTTGAAGCGGGCGACACGGTCGGCGCCAATGTGCTCGATTGGGGGCATGTCCAGCTCTTTTCGCCTTGGAAGTTCAACATCGACTCGGCCAGCGCCAGGCTGCTGGAGAGCGCTGGCTGGCAGACGCCGCCGGCCGACGCGTTGCCGACAGGCGCTGAGCTTTATGAGCGTTATCTGCGTCCCTTGGCTGCTTTGCCGGCGATGCGCGCCAGCATCCGCCTTGGCACGCGCGTGACCGCCATCAGCCGCCGCAGCGCCGACAAACTCAAGGACGCGGGCCGAGCCAGCCTGCCCTTCCAGCTGCATACCGTCAACGGCGCCGGGCGCGAAGCCAGCCTCGAAGCGCGGGCGGTGATCGACGCCTCCGGGACCTGGCAGCGGCCCAATCCCCTGGGCGCGAATGGCTTGCCGGCTTTGGGCGAGGCCGCCTTGAGCGGGCGAATCCGCTACGGCATCCCCGATGTCCTGGGCGAGGAGCGCGAGCGCTACGCCGGTTCCCGGGTCATGGTGGTCGGCAGCGGCCACTCCGCCAGCAACGCCCTGCTGGATTTGCTGCGCCTGCGCGAAACAGCGCCCCGGACCGAGGCCATCTGGCTGCGGCGCGGCGACAGCCTGAGCAAAGTGTATGGCGGCGGCGAGCACGACGCCTTGCAAGCGCGAGGCCAGCTCGGCCTGCGCATCCGGGCGGCTGTCGAGGCGGGCGCGCTGACAGTCTTGGCGCCCTTCTCCATTGAAGCGGTCGAAGCGACTGACGATGGAATCCGGGTGAGTGGCGCGCTTAATGGCGAAGCAGCCGACGCTTTCGCCGACGAGATCATCGTCTGCGCCGGCGCGCGGCCCGACCTGGCGATGCTGCGCGAGCTGCGCCTGGATCTGGACCCGTCCGTCGAAGCGACCCGGATCTTGGCGCCGCTCGTCGATCCCAACCGGCACAGCTGCGGCACGGTCCCGCCTCATGGCGAAGCCGAATTGCGGCAGCCGGAGCCGGATTTCTACATCATCGGCATGAAGAGCTACGGTCGCGCGCCCACCTTCTTAATGGCGACCGGCTACGAGCAAGCGCGTTCGGTGGCGGCGGCGCTCTGCGGCGACTGGGCAGCCGCCCGCGATCTCCACTTGAGCCTGCCCGAGACGGGAGTCTGCGTCACGGACTTCGCCGGCGTCGACTGCTGCGCCCAAGAACCCGCCCCGCTCTCTCTCGCCGCGATTCCCGTGCTGGATGGCAAGACGAGACGGCAGCCGGCGATCGCCCTTAACTGCTGCTGAGCAATTCAATCAAGAAGGAGACGGCGATGGCGCATCCCTTGGTAGAGCAGCTCCGCTTCACGCGGGGCGAATTCCGGCGCTGCCTGGACGGCGTCGGCGCGGAGGAAGCGCTTGTGCGGCACGGGCGCATGAACTGCGTCAGCTGGATCGTCGGGCACCTCGCCTGGCACGAGAACCAGACCTTCGTCTACCTGGCGCAGGGCATCGCCATCCAGCCCGAATTGCGGCGCATCTGCGCTTATGGCTGCCCGCCCTCGACGCCCGACCTCGCTTCCATGTGGGCAGCCTGGCATGAAGTGACCGCCAGCGCCGACCACTACCTCGATACGCTGACGAGCGCGGATCTGGAAAGCCACTTGCAGCGCCGGGGCAAGCCCCTGCCCGAATCGCAGGGCACGATGCTGCATCGCGCAATCTATCACTACTGGTTTCACCTGGGCGAGGCGCACGCGATCCGCCAGATGCTCGGTCACGAAGATTTGCCGCAGTTCGTCGGCGACCAAAGCGCGGCGCGTTTTCGACCGGGCTAGACCGCGCGCAGCAGCCGCGACAGCCAATTCGGCTTGATGTAGCCGTTCTCCGCATACCATTGGTAAGTGTCGCGCAGGCTTCGGGCGATATCAATCTGGGGCGCGCCGAGCTCGCGATTCGCCTTGCTTCCGTCGAAAAAGATGGCCTCTTTGCCCAGCCGCGTCTGCAGCCCGTCCATCGGCGTCTGGATGCCCAGGGCGCGCAGACTCTCGACGACGGCGGCTGTCGCCGGCAGCATCCAATCCGGCATAGTGAAGAGCGGCGGACGAACTTCGCAGGCGGCCGCGATCAGCCGGAACCACTCCCGATAGCGCAGGTTGGCCGCGTTGAGGATGTAGCGCTCGCCGGCTTTGGCGCGCTCGACAGCGTTGAGATGGGCCCGGGCCACATCGCGCACATCGATGACGGCGAGCCCGCCGCTGGCGACCGGGGTCAGCCATTGATAGCGCGCCGTTTCGATGACGAAGCTGCCGGAGATGGCGTTGAGATCGCCGGGACCGATGACGACAGTCGGGTTGAGGATGGCGACATCCAAGCCGTCGGCGACGAATTCGGCGGCGACTTTTTCAGCCTGGAGCTTGGTCCAGGCATAATAAAAGCGCTCGGGCGGCAAGTTGAAGGCGAATGTCTCGTCTGCCGGCGCGGCGCCGGGGTGGACGCCCAGGGTCGATGCGCTGCTGGTGAGGATGACCCGCTTCACCCGCGCGGCTTTGGCGGCGGCCAGCAAGTTGCGCGTGCCTTCCACATTGACGCGCCAGAGCGAATCGCGGTCGCCGTCTTTCCAATAATCGGCTTTTGCGGCGACATGGAAAACGACATCGCAGCCGGCGCAGGCCCGTTCCAGGGCGGCGCTATCGGAGAGATCGCCTGCGACCGGCTCGACGGCCAGCGCGCCCAGCGACTCCAGTTTGCCGCGCGAGCGATACAAGGCGCGGGCGCTGTGCCCCGCCTCCAGCAGCTGCCGCGCGACATGCGAGCCGACGAAACCGGTGGCGCCCGTGACGAGTGCGTTCATGGCCCTATCTTGCCACAGCCGCGCGCCACTCTCAAGCGGGCCGGCTCCGTCGATGGACCGCGCCTACAGCGTTAGCCAGCCGAGCTGCGTTGCTTTGACGACGGCCTCGGTGCGGCTTTGGGCGTCGAGCTTGCCGAGGATGGCCTTGACATGATATTTGACCGTATGCCGCGTGATGCCCAGCTCCAGGGCGATCGCGCGATTCGTGAGGCCCCGCGCCAGCAGCGCCAGGACTTCGTTCTCACGCGCCGTCAAGGCATTCAGCGAGGGCGAGAGCGCGCCTTCATCCGACGCCCGCAAGAAGCTGGAGAGCCGCGGCTCGAGCACCGTCAGTCCACTCTCCATGGCGGCCAGGGCGGCGGCGATCGAGTCGGCGTCGCTTTCGCGGGGGAGCAAGCCAAAGCGGGAAAACCCGCCCAAAGCGGTCAGCAGCGGACCCAGCGAGTCGTTTTCCGCCAGAGCCAGCACGGGCAGCTCGCTTTCAGTCTGGAGCAAACGGTCCAGCATGGCGCCGCTCGTCCAGCCCATGTCGACGACCAGGAGGTCCGGCTGGAAGCGGTCGATATCGCGCTGCAAATCCGCCCCGTCGGTGGCCGCCAGCACGAGGCAGCCGCGCTCTTCCAGCAGGGCGCTCAAGCCGGCGCGGCTCAAGAGCTGCTCGGCGGCGACCAGCAGGCGCGGGCTGGCGGGGCGAATGCCACGGTCGTCCATGCCGCATAGCATACCGTCCGAATATTGATTTTATGTAAAATCCGGCTTTCGTGCCGCAGCCGCCGGCTGGCCCCCGGCGTCGCGCTTGACTCGCAGGCGCAGCCGCCATTTGCTATAATCGCGAGCCGCCAGCGGACGCATGCGCGCGGACAGGGAGGCGCCGCGCGAAGGAGAGCAGCAATGGAAAGGGCAGCCCCAAGAATCCAGGAACGTCATGTCGCGCAAACAATGGACTTGCTCAGCGCCGTATTCGCCAATTACCCGGGGCGTGATTTCGCCATCCGCCTGTGGGACGGCGCCGTCTGGGAGCCGCCCGGAACGCGCGAACGCCGCTTCACCATCGTGCTGAACGGACCGTCGGCGCTGCGGCGCATGTTCTTGCCGCCCACCGAACGCAAGCTGGGCGAAGCCTACATGTTCGGCGATTTCGAGATCGAGGGCCAGCTCTACGCCGCGATCGACCTGGCGCGCTACCTCTGGGAAGGCTGGAGCCTAAGCGACACGCTGCGTTTCGCGCCAAAGCTGCTGCGCCTGCCCTCGCGGGATCCGGGCGGCAATGACCAGATCGCCCATTTATCCGGCGCGCGCCATTCGGTCACGCGGGACAGGCAAGCCATCCAGTACCACTACGATGTCTCCAACGAGTTCTACCAGCTCTGGCTCGACGAGAAGATGGTCTATTCCTGCGCCTACTTCAAAGACCCGGGCGAGAGCATCGACGCCGCCCAGAGCCGCAAGCTGGATTACATCTGCCGCAAACTGCGCTTGCAGCCCGGCGACCGCCTGCTGGATATTGGCTGTGGCTGGGGCGCGCTCATCATGCACGCGGCCGAGCATTATGGCGTCAACGCCCTGGGCATCACCCTGGCGGAGAACCAGCTGGCGCTGACCAACGAGCGCATCGAAGCGGCCGGCCTGGGCGGGCGCTGCCGGGCGGAGCTGCTGGATTACCGCAATGTCGATGAAAGCCAGCCATTCGACAAGATCGTGAGCGTCGGCATGGTCGAGCATGTCGGGCGCGAAAACCTGGGCGTCTATTTCGAGAAAGCCTATCGCTTGCTGCGGCATGGCGGCGTATTCTTGAATCACGGCATCACCCTCTTCCAGGCGCCGCAGATCCCGCAATATCAGGCAAAAGACTCCTTCGTGCAGCAGTACATCTTCCCCGACGGCGACAGCCAGCATATCGCTTATGTGCTCGATGTGGCGGCGAAAGCGGGCTTCGAAACGCGGGACGTGGAGAGCCTGCGCGAGCATTACGCGCTCACGCTGAAGCATTGGCTGGCGCGTTACGAGGCGCACGAAGACGAAATCCGCGAAATGTTGGGTCCAATCGGCTATCGGCGCTGGCGGATTTATCTGGCTGGGGCGCGCTGGGTCTTCGAATCGGGCTACAACTCGATTCACCAAGCCCTGCTCTACAAGACGGTTGATGGCAAGGGCGCCGGCGAGCATCTGCCTTTGAACCGCGACGACTGGTACGCCTAGGGGATTACGCCGATCAGGTTTTTCGGTGTAGCGGCGTTACGCTGCAAGGCGCGCGCGCTCTTTCGAAATCCACGCGTCGAAGCGGGCGATATGGTGTATCGCCCCTAGAATTGTCCATCCGCGTGTTTGCGGACGAGCCACGCGCTCGCCCGTACAGGAGTCGTTTCTCGCGGGCGATATGGTGTATCGCCCCTACAGATTCCCAATCTGCGGAATATGGTAGCGGGCGGCTAGATGAGACGCGGCTGCAGCGTGGTCAAGCGGACTTCGCTGATCGCAAGGTCGTGGCGCTCGCGTTCGATGAAATAACTGACGCGCCGGTAGCCAGCCTCGACGAGCTGGCCGAGCGCCAAGTCAAAGTCGGCGCCGACGCGGCGGGCGTCGTGGGCGTCCGAGCCGAGCACGACCGGGATCTCGCGCAGCGCCATTTCGGCCAGGATCTCCCGCCCCGGGTTCATTTCCGGGTAGGGCTTGTGTTTGCCGCTGGTGTTCAGCTCCATGGCCGTGCCCGCCCGCGCGATGCGATCGAGGACGCGGCGAATCTTGTCCATGTGGTCGCTCGCTTTGTACAGCTTGGGATGCACGATCTTGACGATGTCGGGGTGGCTGAGGCAGTCAAAGAGCCCGCTCTCGGCCGCCAGCGCCAGGTTCTCGAAGTAGCTCGCTTCGTACTCCAGGCGAGTCGCGCCCTCCAGGTAGAGCGCCTTGTATTCGTCCGTCTGCGGGTGCACCGAGCCGAGCAGGTAGCTGAAATCGGCGCGCTCTTGCAGCCCCTCCAGCCAGCCCTCGAAGCCCGGCAGGAAATCGCATTCCAGGCCCAGCCGCAGCTCGACCCGCCCGGCGAATTGCGCTCGCGCCTCTTCCACCATGTCGACATACTGCCCGAGCTGGCCGATGGTCATGCGCGTTTTGGGATTCCAGCCAAAGGGCATCGGGCTGTGGCAGGTGAAAGTGATGCCGCGGAGGCCGGCGCGCTCGGCTTGCTCGGCATAAGCGCTGAGGGGACCGCGGGCATGCTTGCAGAGGACGGTGTGCATGTGCGAGTCGTACATGTTGCGCTGGTCGTGCATGGGGGCTCCCACTGGCGAGGTGAACGCGGGCATTGTGCAGCAGAAGCGGGAGGATGTCTATTGCGCGGTCCGGCAAGGGGCGAAATCGACGCCGCCCTCAGTCCACCGCCCAGCGTACAATTTCCGCGATTCGAATTTCAGTCGCCTCGTCCAGCTCGTGAAAGAACCAGGAGCTGGCGATGAGCTGGTCGGTCGCATCGTCGGCGAGGCGGATATTCGCTTTTTCGGTAATGCCGAATGTCGGGTAATCGTCGATGCGGAAGAAGACGAGCACCGGTTTCGTCCGCGACTTGGCGTAGCCTGGCATGCCATACCAGAGCCGCGGTCTGAGCGCGGGCGCCGCATCCATGATGATCTCGTGCAGGCGCAGGCCCAAATCTTCCCGCTCGCCGAACATCTGCGGGATCTTGGCCAGGACGGCATTCAGATTGTCGGCGTCTTTCTTGGCGGTCTTTGCGGACATGTGGCATTCCTTTCAGAGGCGCAAGAAGCATTGTAGCCAACGAGACGCCTTCGAGCGAATCACGGCGGACCCGCGACTTTCGATTGCGGCGCGGGGGCGAGATGTCAAGTCGCCCGTTGAACGCCACGGAACACGCCGGGAAGAGCGGACGATATGATATGTCACGGTTCCTTGAGCCGGTTCATGTGTGCGCGCGTGTCGCGATACAGAGCGCGATAGATCGGGTAGAGCCGGTCGTAAGTCGCCTTGGCGGCGGGGTCGGGCTCTATGCGGCGCTCGATTTCGATCCATTCCTCGGTCAAGACCCGCCAGTCGTCGAAGAGGCCGGCCGCCATGCCAGCGATATAAGCGTCGCCATAGGCAGCGCCGATGGTCCGCCGGGGCAGGTCTTGCGAAAGGCCGGTGACATCGCTGCAGATCTGCGTCCAGAGCCGGTCCTGGGCGCCGCCGCCAATCGCGATCAGGCGTCTGGGCGTCGCGTCGATATCCGCCATCGCCTCCATGTTGTGCCGCAAGCCATAGGCGATGCCTTCCAGACAGCTGCGGTAGAGATGCGCGCGGCTGTGGCTGAGGCTGAGCCCGAAGAACATGCCCCTGGCCTGCGGGTCGTTGATGGGCGTGCGCTCGCCGCTGAAGAAGGGCAGCGTGATCAAGCCGGCCGAGCCCGGCGGCGCCCCAGCGGCATGCTCGGAGAGGAGGGCGAAAGCGTTTAGCCCGCTGGCCTTTGCGATCCCCCGTTCTTCCGCGCCCAGCTGATCGCGGAACCAGGTCAAGAGCGCGCCCGATGTGGCCAAGCCACCAGCCAGGATGGCCGCGCCCGGCCGCAGATGGACCGACGCCCAGAGATCGCGATGCGGCCGAAAGCGCGAAGTCGTCTGGATCATGAAAAGAGTCGTGCCGTACATGACCATCATGTCGCCCGCGGACATGGCGCCAGCCGCCACCGCTTCCGCCAGCGCGTCGGCCGTGCCGACAGCCACCGGCGCGCCGGCCGGGAGGCCCGTCTCGGCCGCTGCTTTCGCCGTGACCCGCCCCGCCCGCTCGATAGACCAGCGAGTCCGCGGCAGCCACTCCAGCGGGCAGACCTGCTCCACCCAGGGCGCGTGCCAAGCCAGTGCCTTGACATCAAAAAAAGGCGTGAAATAGGGCGCGACATAATTGTCGACGACGAAGCGCCCGGTCAAGCGGAAGACCAGATAGCTGGCGGCGGTCAGAATCTTGTGCGTCTTCTTGAAGAGCGCGGGCTGGTTCTTGCGATACCACAAGACTTTGGGACCGACGGACTGGGCGGAGAGGGCTTGGCTGGCGCGGGCGAAGATCGCGTCTTCGCCCATAAGCGCGTTCAGCTCGGCGATTTCGTCAATGGCGCGGGTGTCGATGCCGTAGAGGATGGCCGGGCGCAGCGGCCGATAATGCTCGTCCAGCGGCAGCATGGTCGGGGCGATGGCGCTGCAGGCGACCCCGGCGATGCGCGCGCTGTCGACTCCAGATTTGGCGATCAGGGCGCGCGAAATCTGGCAGAACTCCCGCCACCAGACCGCGTCGGCATCCTGCTCAGCCCAGCCGGGCCGCGGCATGTCAAAGCCGTGCGCGATGCTGTGCCGGGCGACGATGCGACCGTCCAGAGCGACCAGCGCCCCCTTCGAGCTGGAGGTGCCGATGTCGATCCCGAGCAACAGGCGATCGTCGTTCACCAGGCAAGCTCGACCGGCTGACCCGTCCGCGCGGAGTCTTCGATGGCGCAGAGGGTCCGCGTCACGGTGGCCGCCTCCGCCCCGGTCGCCAGCAGGGGCGCGTCATCAACCACGGCGTCGACGAAGCGGGCGATCGCCTCCAGCACGAAGCCGCTCAGGCGAGCCGAATCAGCGTCCAGGGAGAAGCCGAGGGTGTCGGGCAGGCTGGGGCCGGCGCTCGTGTATTTCTCAACCGTGCGATTGTCCGATGTGTTAAGGTACATGACGCCATCGCTGCCGAGCAGTTCCAGCTTGAGGTTGAAGACATTCGGCTCGCTCTCGGGCAGGATCCAGGCGTTTTCCAGGGTTACGACGGCGCCGCGCTCGAATTCGACGATGGCGATGTGGAAGTCGGGCGCGTCGACGCCCATGCCATTCAAGATGCCCGCGCCGATGAGGCCGAATCCGGTTGTGGTCATGCTGTCTCCTATCGCGCTGCCTGGCGCTGGATCTTTCGAGTGGCAACAAAGTCGGACGGGTCCTAGATGGCGCTGGGCTGTAGGGGCGACTTGTCAAGTCGCCAACAAACGCATCAACAGTTACAGTCTCAAGCGGACGCTATGGCAAATCGCTCTTGAAGGACTTTAGTACGCCCGACCGTCGCAATTCTAACACGGGCGAGCCACCGGCCAGCCCGTACAGGTTGACAAAACAGCAGGCCTCATCGCCGTTTGAGCGCCTGCTGACCAGAATACACTGTGGCGCGGGCTCATCCTTTCACCGCCCCGAAGGTCAAGCCGCGCGCGACATAAGGCCCCAGCAGCAGAAAGATAATCATCGGCGGCAGCATGGCGACGACGGCGGTCGCCGCGATGCGCCCCCAAGAGATGCCCGCGGAAGCGAAGAAGCTGATCGTGCCGACCGGCAGGGTGGTCGTGCTTTGTTTGCCAAGCGCCAGCGGGAAGATGACATTATTCCAGCTGAAGACGAAGGTGAACATTGAAGTCACGATAATGCCCGGCAGCGCCAGCGGGATGATGACGCGCCAGAAAGTGGAAAAGCGCCCGGCGCCATCAACCCAGGCCGCGTCTTCCAGGTCGAGAGGAACTTCGTCGATGAAACTCTTCAAGAGCCAGACGGAGAATGGAATCGCCAGGGTTTGCAGGGTAACGATCATCGCCTGGAAGCTGCCCGCCCAGCCGATGCGCGACATCAAGATGAAGTAAGGAATGACGAAGACGATCGGCGGCGCGATCAGCAGGCTGATGTACCAGTTCATGATCAATTCTTTGCCGCGCATGGCAAAGCGGGACAAGGCGTAGGCGGCGGAAAGCGCGAAGGGCAGGCTGAGCAGGGTCGCCCCGCTGCTGACCAGCTGCGGCGCGTAGTTGCCTGGATCGACGAAGGTTTCGCCGAAGTTGCCAAAGTAGGGCTGGAAGATTAGGCGCGGCGGTCAAGCCGATATTGTAGTTGCCCAGCCCCTCACGATAGAGGCTGTAGCTCAATATGCGCGAGGCGGCGTCGCTTCCCTGATTTCTTCGTTGATGGAGAGCAAACCGGCGTAGAGTACGATGGCGAAAAATGGCGTCCATTGTCAGGTATCGACCAGGCCGATGCTCAGAAGTGCCGTGTTGGCGTTGCCCAGAAATCCCTGCGGCGGCATGGGGAAGCCGACGCCTTCCAGCGCCCAGGGCAGCAATACGCCTTTGGGCTCCAGCAGGTATCGGAAGAGAAAGCCCGCCACCACCGGCGCCAGCGTCGTCGGCATGATCAGCAGGGCGCGCATCAGCCCCAGGCCGCGCAGGATGTTCTCGAAGAGCGTCTGCGTCGTCTGCAGCGCCGGCCGTCCCGCCCACCTTCAGAAAATCACGGCGACTGAGTCGTTGTTGAGACCTTTTGAACTCCCATCCTTAAATTGGTGAATAATCTTGCCAGCTGCAAAATTATCTCGCTCGCCACCTGCCCCGCTTCAAATCAGCAACTCGCCGTCCTGCAATACCAGCTGGGCGTCAACGTGAACTGTGCCGCCCACGCGCAGGTCCTTGACCAAGTCCCAGTGCACGCTCGATTGGTTGAGTCCGCCACAGTCGGCGTAAGCCCGCCCCAGCGCAATATGCACCGTTCCATAGATTTTTTCGTCATAGAGTATGTCACCGCAATAGCGACTGATGCATGGGTTCAAACCAAACGCAAACTCGCCCAAGCGGCCGGCGCCGGGGTCGGTCTGCAAAATGCGCTGCAGATAATCCTGATTGTGGCTGGCTGTCGCTTCGATCAGCTCGCCGTCTCTCCAGGCCAGGCGGATGTCGTCGATGCGCGCGCCACCGAAGTAGCCGGGCAGCTCAAAGTGGATGCGCCCGTTCAGCGAGCCCTCGACCGGCGCGGTGTAAATCTCGCCATCGGGCAAGTTGATCCTGCCGTCGAAGACCAGCCACTTGCGCCCGGCGACCGAAAAGCGCAGATCAGTCTCGTCGCCGGCGACGATGCGTACGCGGTCCGAGCCTCCCAGCTGGTTCGCCCGGGAATGCCACGCTCGGGACTCGCATTCGTAATCCAGCGAACAGGCGGCGAAGAACATGTCTTCAAGCTCCGCCAACGGCATTCGGGCCTGTTTCGCCAGCGCTTCCGTCGGCACGCGCACGAGGCACCAGCGGGTTTTCTGCCAGCGCAAACTCGAGATCGCGCCCTGGGCCGCCTGGTTGCTCGCCAGCGCCGAGGCTGGCACATCGCGCATCAAACCGGGATCGCTGTAGGCGCGCAAGCCGAAGTAGACATCGGCCCAGTCCATGCCCTGCGCCTCGATTTCGGGCAGCCAGGCAAGCTGCTCGGCATCGCCGTGCTCCAGCAGCGCGCGGCGCAGCGTCTCGGACAGGAACTGCACTTGCGGGAAGGCGCCGGCTTTGACGCATTCCGCGTAGACCGCCTGCGCCAGCGGATAACTCTCGAGCTCGACCATGGCGATCATGACGCGCTCGCCGGGCTGAACGGCGGCCGAATACTGGACGAGGACCGCCGCGACCTGCTCCCAGCGCGGGTCCATCGCGTCAGTCGCCGCGGAGGGCTCTGGCGATGTCCATGAACTGGCGCACGCGCTCGACATCGACGGGATTCCAGATATAGCCGGCGCGCTTGAATGCCGTGCCGGTGACTGTGCCGTCGGCAATTTGCAGGGTCGCTTCCAGGTTGCCCGCGTGGACGCCGGTGTTGGCGAAGACGGGCGTTTCGGGAACCGCTTCTTTGACCAGACGCAGGGTTTCGCTGGAAGCGGGCGCGCCCGCCGTCAAGCCGGAGACGCAAAGCGCGTCGGGCCGGGCGACGAAGACGGTGGATTTGGCGATCTCGACGACATGGCGATTGGACAGGTACGCAGCCGATTCCGGCACGATGTTGAAGAGCAGCTTGATATGCCCGCCGCCGATGCGATGCTGATGCCGGATGACTTCGCCGACATTCGTGTCCCACAAGCCGAAGTCGCTGGCGTAGACGCCGCTGAAGATCTCGCGCACGAAGCTGGCGCCGGTGGCCAGGGCCAGGTCCAGCGACGCTTTGGCGTCCCAGAGCACATTGACGCCGAATGGGCGGTCGATCTCCGGCCGCAGCTCGGCGATGACCCGCGCCATGCAAGCGGTGGTGAGAGGCTCGACCCGGGTGAGATAAGGCAGGCTGGCTTCGTTGGAGAACATGACCGCGTCGACGCCGCCTTCTTGCAGGGCGCGCAGGTCGGCGCGGGCGGCTTCAATGACGGCTGGGAGGCCGGCGTCGGTGTCGTAGTCGGGGTCGCCGGGCAATGCGCGGAGGTGGCACATGGCGATGATGGGCTTGGGGGTGTTGAAGTGGGACTCGAGCCAGGACATGGCGGGAGTATAGCATGGGGGTGGGTGCGTTGGCGAACCTGTCAATCCCACAAACCACGTTGCTTCTCCATTAGCACGGGCTTCTGTAGCTTCGGATAGAATAGTCCCAACACGATCCAACTGGAGTAGCTTAGTACAGTGCCTACGAAAAAGTGCGTGTCCTTATCCTGGCCGCAAAGTTGGTCAAGAAACTTGGCACGGACACCTTCGGCGGCTTCTTCATGCGTAGAGCCCTGGTCTACCAGTCGCCAGAACAGCGCGCCCAACTCCCAATCGTGCAACGACATCTTGTGTCCCTTGCATCTTCCGTCATCGCATCTGAATCTGTAGTGAAAGTCAAACGGCACTTTACGAGGAGGGACAAGACTTGCTGACCGGTCTTCCCAGATCCTCGCCTGTCGCAATGCCTTAGTTTGGCCGGGCTTCCAGTCTATGTCGGTTGGAGAAAAGACTAGATCATCAATTTCTTGTGGCCTAAAGATCCCAAGTGACGTGTTGTCGATATTTTGCGCATCCCGCAGTTTCTCCATGGATCCGAATCGCTTCTTGAGCACTATCGACGAACGAGTTTTCCACGTACCACGATCTGTGCCAATAGGCTCACCACAAGTCCGAATCGTATCAGTTGTCGGACGGTAACTCTCTTTTCTTTGATCTCGACCCCGATGTCTTGCAGCCTCTACTTCAATCCACTGGTACTTTCTGAATTGCCTGTCGAATGGAAGGTCTCTGAAATTGATGGGATACAACCGAATGAAGTCACCGCTATCGGTTACGCCAGCAGTGCAAACCAACTCGTCGTACTTTGAGGATGGAATCGGATAAGTCTTGATTGTGATCAGGACTCTCAGAATCTGCTCTGTATCGGCGCTCTGCGTCACAGGTGGATCTCCTCCATCCCGGTCTCGTTCGCTAGTACACGCGCCAATCTGCTACGGTGACAGGACTTGAAATCCCTTTCGATGCAAACAAGCACGGACGGCGTGCACCTCATGAGACGCCCAACCTCTTCAATCTGTTGTGTGCGTTTGACAAGGGTGGTTCGCTCATACCAAGTGAACAGTCGCATCCGGGAAGCCATATCGCTAAGGTTAGCGCGTTCGGAACTAGGTACGCCAAGGCTCGGAAAGTGCTGATATTCTAGCCCAAGATAACCCCCGATCTGTTTTAGGCGACTTCCCGCAAAGCCGAATTTCCTGGACACCGGATTCGCCCGTATATCAATGATGGACGAGATTCCTTTCCACAACAGATAGTTGAAGAAAGCATCAACTGTCTTGCCTTCGTAACCGATCGTATAAACAGCGGGCGGCGCGGTTGGACGCGAAGGAATCGAAAACTGGCTGCGCTCTGGGCGCTCGCTGTTGAGCGCATACCAGCGATATCGGTCGTAGACATCCTTAATCAATGGACTCACCTTCATCTTGCCATAGCGGTCCGCGACTTCAGCAATTGCGCGCTTGTGGCTGTTGCTTAGTCGTTTCGTCTGCAACTGCACGGCATGCCGCTGGCTGGCATTGAGGGCGACGAAATCCTGACCTTCAAGGGTATAGCCATACGATCGCAAACGAATCAGATCGCGGTAAAGCGAGAAGGAGTGCGGACCGTACTTGTAAGGCACGAAGTCATAGAAGCTCGGCATCTTCTTCAGCGCTGTTTCCATACGAATAAGAAACATGAGCTTCACGAAAACAGTTTTGGCCAAATGCCCGCCAGCCTCTTCCAGCAGTTGAAGTCCGACACGCTCTCGATTCAACATACCAATCCTATGGACTCGGTGACTTGTTAAGAATACAGCTGTTCTGAGAAAGACGCAGACAACTAGTCCGTCAAAGTCCAGGAATACACACTGGATTGTGCGAGTTACGGCCTCGCATCTGCGGAGGATTCGTTGCTAGCGGATAGGATTCTCCACCCGCGGCTGGCCGAGGAATTGACGCTCCTGCTCGACAATTTCGGGATCCAGCTTCGTGAAGAGCGGGCTCGGCTTGCGCAGTTTCTGCCCCGGCCGTAAGTCGCTCTTCATCCATTCGCCGATCGCCGCCGCCCCGTCGTAGACCAAGCCCAGGTGATCGCGCGATGATTCGCTGTAGTTCTCGATTCGCAAGTCGCCGAAGAGCTCCCCGTCATAGCCGAGCATCTCGTGAACCTGCTGCGAGCTGAAAGGCGTGAAGGGCGCGAAGAGAATCTTCAAGTTGTCGATGCAGCGCAGCGCCGTGTAGACCGAGCGGGCGGCGTCGGCGCGGTCCGGCTTGAGCCGTTTCCATGGCTCGCGCTCGTTCAGCCAGGCGTTGACTTCCCGCGCCAGCGACAGGGTTGCTTCCAGCGCTTCTTTGGGGCGGACCGCTTCCAGCAGCGCGCCGACCGTCTCGAAGCCGGCTTCGGTCTTGGCGAGGATGGCTTCGTCCGCGGCGCTCAGGCTGTCATAATCCGGGACGGCGCCGTCAAAGCGCTTGAAGGCGAAACCCAGCATGCGATTGACCAGATTGCCCCAAGCCGCCAGCAGCTCGTTGTTGACCCGCGCCAGGAAACCTTCCCAGCTGAAATCGCTGTCCTGGCGCTCGGGGAAAGTGCGGGCGACATAAAAGCGCACGGCGTCCGCTTGGTAGCGCTCCAGCAAATCCGGCAGCCAGACGGCCCAATTGCGCGAGGTCGAGAATTGCTGGCTCTCGATATTCATGAATTCGTTGGCGGGCACATCGTAGGGCAGCTGCAAAGGGATGTCGCGGTAGGCTGGATCGCCTTCGTTGTAGATGCCGTCGATGCCCAGCAGCTCGGCTTGCCAGATGATGGTGTGGAAGGGGATATTGTCCTTGCCGATAAAGTTGTAGATTTTCGCTTCCGGGTTGTACCACCACTGCTTCCAGGCCTCGGGTTTTCCGATGTTATGCGCCCATTCAATGCTGGCGGTGAAGTAACCCATGACGGCGTCGAACCAGACATAGAGGCGCTTGTCCTCCCAGCCTTCAAGCGGCACGCGAATCCCCCAGTCGATGTCGCGGGTGATGGGTCGTCCGCGCAGGCCCTCCTTGACGAAATTCTGGCTGAAGCGGCTGACATTGGGCCGCCAGTGATGCGCGTGCTCCGCCAGGTACTCCAGGATCTGCTCGGTGAATTGCGCCAGGTCGAGGAAGTAATGTTCCGATTCGCGCTTGACCAGCTTGTCGGCGGGGTTGCTGCGGCTGTGCGGGTCGACGAGCTGGACCGCGTCCATCAGGTTGCCGCAATTTTCGCACTGGTCGCCGCGGGCGTGCGCATATCCGCAGATGTAACAAGTGCCTTCGACATAGCGGTCGGGCAGGAAGCGCGCTTCGCTCTCGCTGTAAAGCAGAGTCTGTTTTTCTTTGTAGAGGTAGCCGCGCTCAAGCAGGAGCCGGAAGATGTCCTGGGCTATTCGATGATGGTTTTCGGTGTCGGTGTGGGTGAAGAGATCGTAGCTGATGCCGATTTTGCGCTGCGTCTGCAAGAAGCGCTCGTGATAATGCTCGAAGACGGCCAGGGGCGTGCTGCCGCGTTTGTCGGCTTCGACAGTGATGGGCGTGCCATGGCTGTCCGAGCCGCTGACCATGAGCACATGGTTGCCGCGCAAGCGATGATACCGGGCGAAAATATCGGCGGGAAGGTAGGCGCCGGCCAGATGCCCGATATGCAAGTCGCCATTGGCGTAGGGCCAAGCCACCGATACATGAATGTATTCACCGGACATGATTCGCTCCCCCGCTCGCCTTCAATTCCGCGCCTGCAAACAAAAAACCGCCTGTCGCGGACAGACGGTTGCGTCATTGAGCCCCTGAATCGCCTAGGCGCGCCGCAATCGCCATCCGTCGTCTATGACGCAGGGCATCCGCATAGGCATCGCGCTGTTGACTTCGCAAGACATAAGGCGAGTGTAACACAGCCGCCGCGGCGGGGCAAGCGGTCCACAGCGTTGGCTGGATTGGCGCGAGGAACGGCACTATAATGCGCGGCGCCGCTGACAGCCGGCAAGAGCCGATTGAAGGGTGCATTGAACCCGAATCAAGCAAGTCAAGCCGCGCCCAAACGCAGAGGACCCGGCGCCAGCTGCCTGCTGTGGCTGTTGGGAGCCTGCTTCTGTCTGCTTGTCGCCGGCGTCGCCATCCTCGGCGGGGTCTACGCCGGCTGGAATACAGGCTTGGCCACAGCCCGCGCCCAGGCCGCCGTCGCCGCGGCGTCGTATGCGCGGCAGCAGTGCGAGCGGATCCCGGCGGATTTGGAGGCGGGCAAGCTGCCCTTGGCGCGGAGCCGACTGGAAGATTTGCGCGCGCTGCCACAGACGCCCGCTTGTTTGCCGATTTTCGCGCCCACGGCGACCGCGGCCGCGTCGCTCGCATCGCTCCAGCCAAGCCCCTCAGCCAGCCCCTGGCGCCAGCCGACCAGAGCCCCGACCGAAGCGCCAGTCATCACTCCGCCCATGAGGCCGGCGACCGTCGCCAGCGACGCCGAATATGACCTGGAGGCGCTGCTTGCGGAAGCGCGGCGCGACCTCGGTGAACACGATTACGCCAGCGCCATTGACACGCTCGACGCCATCATCAGCCTCGACCCAGATTTCCAGCGCGAGCTCGTCCGCCGCCTGATCCTGGACGCGCTCAAGGCTCAGGCTTTGGGCTTGTTTCGCAGCGGCAATCTGTCGGAAGCCATCATTCTCACCGAGCGGGCCGAGAGCTTCGGCGACATCGGCGAATTGAATTACGAGCGCTTGATCGCCCTGCTCTATCTGGACGGGCAGCGGCTCAAGCGCGCCAACCCCGCCCTGGCCGCCCAGAAGCTGCGCCAGATCGTGTACGACTATGGCAGCGCAAGTTACATGAATGGCGCGGTCATTGGCGAGCTGCAAGAGGCTTTGCTCTATTACGCCGACGCCCTGGCTTTTCAGGGCGATGCCTGCCCGGCCCTGGAGCAGTACGAGTCGGCGCTGTCGCTGCAGCCGGGCTACAGCCGCGTGAGCCCCGGCGAATTGGCTGCCAAACGCGACGCGGCGCGGGTCGCCTGCAACCAGCAGACCCCGCAAACCGGCGCGACGACTCAAGGCCCGGGAGTGCGGGCTGCCGGCACGATCGCGCCGGTGGGGCAGCCGGACGGGTAACTGGATTATCCGCCGAGGATCGCCGGAGTCCGCGCTGGCCCAGCCTTCGCCCGCCCTCAGCTTTCGAGCCGCTCCACGATCGTCGCCGTCGCCATGCCGCCGCCACAGCACATCGTCTGCAAGCCAAAACGCCCGCCGGTGGCCTCCAGCGCGTTCAGCAGGCTCGTCATCAAGCGCGCGCCAGAAGCCCCCAGCGGATGCCCCAGGGCGATCGCCCCGCCGTGAATATTCACCTTGTCCATGGCGCCGCCGGTCTCGCTCTCCCAGATTCGCGGCACGCTGGCGAAAGCCTCGTTGACCTCGAAGACATCCATATCGCCCATGCCCAGCCCGGCTCGCTCCAGGACCTTGCGGGTGGCGGCGATAGGGCCCGTCAGCATCAAGTGCGGGTCGCTGCCCACGGTGGTGGCGGCGGCGATGCGCGCTCGCGGCTGGATGCCCAGGCGCCGGGCGACGCTTGCGCTGGCGACGAGGCAGGCGGCCGCGCCATCGCTGATCTGGCTGCTGTTGCCGGCGGTGGTGACCCCGCCCGCGCTGAAGACCGGCTGGAGCGCCGCCATCTGCTCCAGGCTTGTTTCGGGGCGAATGCCTTGATCGCGCTCGACCATGAAAAGCTGGCCCGCTTCGTCCACGCCTTGCATGGGCGCGATCTCCCGCCGCAGCAGGCCGGCTTCGGTGGCGGACCAAGCGCGCCGGTGGCTCTCCAGACTCAGCGCGTCCAGCGCAAGCCGGCTGATGCCCCACTTGGCGGCGATCTCATCCGAGGCGATGCCCTGGGGGATCATGTTCCAGGTCTCCATGATGCGATCGGTGAAGGGCGAGGCGCCCGCCAGGCTCGAGCCCATCGGCACGCGAGTCATGCTTTCGACGCCGCCGGCCAGAACCAGTTCCGCCTGCCCGGCCGCCACCATCGCCGCCGCCAGATGAATCGCCTGCTGGCTGCTGCCACACTGGAAGTCGACCGTGGTCGCCGGCGTCTCGATCGGCAGCTCCGCCTCCAGCGCCGCGTTGCGGGCGATGTTCAGGGTTTGCTCGGACACCTGGCTGACGCAGCCGAAGAGCGCATGGTCGATCAAGCGGCTCTCCAGAGCATTGCGCTGGAGCAAGGCGCGGATGACATGGGCGCCGAGCTGGACGGGGTGCTGTTCGCGCAGCCAGCCATTGCGCTTGCCGAGAGGGCTGCGGATCGCGTCCAGGATGAGGATGTCGTTCATGGGCGCTTTCTCCCAAATTCCTTTCCCGCCAGTATGCCAGTTTTGGGGGCGATCGCGCCACAGTCCGCGGGTTTCGCTGCGGGCGCGCGTCGCCGAATCAGGCCATGAGAATCGGACGATATGGCAGAATTGCATCGAAAGGAAATCGTGACGCGGAGGGATGGGCGCGGCTAGCTGGCTGGAGGCGAGGGCTCAGAGCCCAATTGCCGCAGGGCTTCGACAGCGGCGGCGCGGGTTTTGTCGTTGCTGCTGTCGGCGAAGACCAGCAAGGCGTCAGTGGCGCGTGGATCGCCGATCTTGCCCAAGGCCAGGGCCGCGTGATACGGGGTCAGGAAACCGGGCGCTTGCAAGGCGCGGATGAGGTGGGGCACGGCGCGGCCGTCCTTGAGCTTGCCCAGCATCATCGCCGCCCGTCCGCGCACGATGAGGTCTTCGCTGCGGTCGTCCACCAGGCTCATCAAGGCACGGGCCGCTTGGTCGCCGCCGACCATGCCCAGCTTCATCACCGCGGTCCGGCGCCGCACCTTGTTCACATCGCGCAGCTCGCTGATGATGTCCCTGATTTGCTGGTTCTGTTCCGGGTCAAGCATTGGCTTCCGCCGTTCCTTGGGCTGCTTCCTGGCGCGCCCGCCGATGCGCTCCATTATACCCGCGCGTCGACCGCTCGCCCATAGCCAGCGCGCGAAAATCGCCTAGCCGCCGTCGAGACGCAGCCGCCCATCCTGAATGCGACAGACGCGGTCGGCATGCTGGACGATCTCGCGGCTGTGCGTCGCCATGATCAAGGTCTTGCCGGCTTCCCGCGTGAGCCGCAGCAGCAAGGCGAGGACCGATCGGCCGGCGCCGTCGTCCAGGTTGCCGGTGGGTTCGTCGGCGAGGACGACCTTGGGCTCGTGCAAGAGGGCGCGGGCGATGGCGACGCGTTGCTGTTCGCCGCCGCTGAGCTTGTCGGGGAATGCGTCGGCGCGGTCGCCCAGGCCCACCTCGCGCAGCAGCTCGCGGGCGCGGGTTTCGCTGGCTGCCTGGTTCGCGCCGCGCAGCTCGCCGGGCAAACTGACATTCTCCAGCGCCGTCAAGGTGGGGATGAGATTGAAAAACTGAAAGATGATGCCGATTTTGTCGCGCCGGAAGAGAGTCTGGCGCGCGTCGCTCATGGCGGTGAGCTCCGCCCCGTCAATGGAGACGCTGCCGCTGTCCGGGCTGTCGATGGCGCTGAGCAGATTGAGCAGCGTACTCTTGCCACTGCCGCTGGCGCCGACCACCGCCAGGAACTCGCCCTCGTAGATATCCAGGCTGAGGTCGTCCAGCACGCGCAGGCAGCGGTCGCCTTCCATATACGTCTTGCGCAGGCGGCGGATCTTGACGATGGCGGTGTCTCGCATTTGGCCGCCTTTGTGGGGACTATCGCTAAGCGAGCCTGTACGATATAGAAGAGCCCGAGGCCAATGCTAGCGTAAAGCGGGACGAAATCATAGAGGACGGCCTGCCTGGCGCCAGCGGAAATCCCAGACAGCGCCGCAGCCCCAAGCGAGTTCCAGGCTTCTGTCGTATGATAGGGTCAAGCTGTCGAAATCGAGAGCGCGGCATTTGGCTCGTAAGGCCTAGAGGAGGCTATCCCATGAAACGCAGCAGCGCATTGATTCTTCTATTTCTCGCCATGCTGGCGCTGACGCCGATGACCTTGGCGCAGGATGGCGCCAGCGTCATTGAGCCGCAAGACCCGGACATGGTGGACGCGTCCGCCAATATCAGCTTTCCGCCGCCCGTGTATGTCTTGCGCGACAGCGTCGATATTCGCGGCACGATCACCCTGGCCAGCATGCGCAATTACTTCATCGAATTCCGCGCCCTGGAGCTGGATGACATGGGCATGGTGAGCGCGGAAAGCGATGACGCCAATTGGATCCCCGCCACTGCGCCCATGACCGAGCCAAAGGTGGACGATGTCCTGGGCACCTGGAACACGGCCACCGTCCGCGATGGCTTGTACGAGCTTCGCGTCAAGATCAACACCGGCGGCGAGATGCCGGTTTACGCGCGGGTCAGCCCGGTGCGGGTGGAGAACAATCCGCCGGACTTCGTCGCGGAGATGATGGCGCCGCCCGAGCCCACCGCCACGCCCTTGCCGCCGCCGACCCCGGTCGACACGACGCCGCGGGTCGTCTCCAATGTCAACGCCAATGTGCGCTCCGGCGATTCGACCGGGTACCCGGTCATCGGCTTCCTGATGGAAGGCGACAGCGCCAGGGTCAAGGGCTTGAGCAGCCGGGGCAGCGGCTGGTATTACATCGAGCTGGAGAACGGCCGCAGCGGCTTCATTTATCCGCTCATCGTCACCGCCGAGGGCGATCTGGAGAACCTGCCGCGGATCAACCCGCCGCCCTTGCCGCCCACGCCGATCCCCGTGCCCACCGCCGTGCCACAGCCACAGCCGCCGGCATCCAACGGCGCCAACTTGATCTTCGAATCTGACATCAGGATCGACCCGCATCCGGCGACCTGCAACCAGTCTTATCGCATTGATGTGACGGTGCGCAACAACGGCACAGCCGCCTCCGCCTCCGGTCTCATCCGCGTGGTCGACAGCCGCGATACGGGCCAGAACCCGCAGGAGACGGAAATCGGCTACGGACCGCTGGAGCCCGGGCAAGCCCAGCGCGTCACGGGGCATATCACGCCGACGCAGTGGTTCGAGACGACGCACCATATCAACTTGTACCTGGACTATCGCAATAACACGGCGGAGACCAACGAAAACGACAATCACGCCGCGACCGCGCCCTACATCTTGAAGCGCGGCAGCTGCTAGAGGCCAGGACCAAACGCAAGCGGGGCGGGTTCAGGCTCGCTCCGCTTCCTCCCGCCGCAGCAGCGTATAACGATTGAGCCGGCCGCCGGCGCCATCCGCCCGGAAATCGGCGATGACCCGCAGGCCCGTGGCCGCGACAAGCGCTTCGTGCTCGGCGTCATCGATGTAGTGGCAATAGCGCAGCGCCCGTTCACCCCGACGCCAATCCAGCAGAAAATCGCCGGGTTCCGCCACGATGTCGTCCGTCCACGGCACGACGCGCCGGCGAAAGCGCTCCAGCTCATAGAATCGCCAAGCGGCAAAGGCGAGCCAGCCGCCCGGCGCGACGCGGTCGGCCGCGTTTTTCAGGAGGCGCCGGCGACGCGCGTTGCCCGGCGCGTGATGCAGCAAGCCAAACAGCGCGACCAGCTGCGCCTCCAGCCGTGGCGCGCCATCCAGCACCAAGTCATGCTCAAGCAGGGTCGCCTGCACGGCGGGCAACGCGGCCAGCTGTCGACGCGCGCTGGCCAGCAGGGAGGCGCTGCTGTCGACGCCGCAATAGCGGAAAGGCTGCGCCTGTCGCTGGGCGATGAAACGGGCGAAGCGTCCGTTGCCACAGCCAAGATCGAGGACGGCGTCGAGGGGCTGGCCGATCTCGTCCAGAATCCGCTCCCAGCCTGGCCAGGGCTGCTGCCGGGTGGCGTCGAAATCGGCGGAAACCCGGCGATAGAATTCGCGATTGATGGCGTTCAGCCTGCGTACAGTCTCGGCGTCCATGGTCGATGGGTTCCGCTTTGGCAAATCACGGCATTGGCGGCCGATACGGCGTAAGGATAGGCGCGCCAGCCGCGTCAATAGGGCAGCGACCGATCGCTTTTCCCCCAAATTGCCGCGCGTTTTTGTTTTCGCTCTTTTATTTCCCGCGTTCAGCCAGAGCCACGAGCCGCATTTTAGCTTTAGCGGCGGCAGATATGGTATAGTGAGGCTGAGGCTCGCCGTGAATGCGACGCCATAAGCCGGAAACGCGCCAACAAAACTTGCCAGGGTCGACGACATTTAGACGCGAAGAGGCGGCAATGCCAGACAAGCACAACTTTGACACCTATCTGCGGGAGGGCAGGAGCAAGTTTCAATCCATCAGCAACCGCGCCTTCTGGGGCGAGGTGTTGAATCATCTCATTGGCAGGCACAACGAGCTGCTCAATTTCGACGAGGTGCGCAGCCGGCTGCATTTGCACGAAGAGCATTACGAAGGCGTGCGCGATGTGCCGCTGAACAACATCGTCGGCAGCGTCGGGCGCTACAAAGACTTCACCAGCACCTTCCTGCCCAAGAACAGCAAACTGCGCGAGCGCTGGAGCCGGGTCTACGCCTTGGCCAACAGCCTCGAGGGTCCGCCGCCCATCGAGCTCTACAAGGTCGGCGCCGCCTATTTTGTGCGCGATGGCAATCACCGCGTTTCAGTGGCGCGGCAGCTGGGCTCGAAGACGATTCAGGCGCATGTGATTGAACTGCCGACGACGGTGCCGCTGCGCCCGGGCATGAGCGAGCAAGAAATGGAAGCGGCCGAAGCCTATGCCAACTTCCTCGACGAAACGGGCCTGGCGCGGGCGGTGACCGATCACGAGTCGATCGAGCTCACCGAGCCGTCGCGCTATCACGAGCTGATGGCTTACATTTTCCTGCATCAGCGGGTGATGGAGAAGCTGGAGGGGCAGGCCCTGACGACCGAAGCCGCCACCGCCGACTGGTATCATACGATGTACAAGCCGGCCATCGATCTCATCCGCAAATACGAAGTGCTGGAATTGGCGCGCGGGCACAAAGACGCCCGCACCGAAGGCGACTTGTACCTCTGGCTGATGAACAACCTGCTCGATCTGCGGCATCAATACGGCGACGCGGCGCCCGTCAAGTCGTTCAGCGGCGCGCTGACCAGCTACTTTGAAGAAGAGCATGTGCAAGTGCCGGAAGCGCTGCGCAGCGAGAGCGACGAATCGGTGCTGCTGACGCATACCCAAGCCCTGCGCCTGCTGCGGCGCAAGCGAGAACAGCGCGAGGCCAACGAAGACACATCGGCGACGGACTCCCTCATTACCTGAGCTGGCTCAGCCGGCGGGGATATCCAGGGCGGTAACGCGCATAAAGGCGATTTCCTGGGGGCTCATGTCGGCCGGGTAATCGCCATCGTCCGCGTGACAGGCTTCCAAAATGGCGTAGGCGCGCTTGATGTAGCCGCGCACCGTGCTCTCCCCCACCCCCATCTCATCGGCGACCAGGCGGACCGGCATGCCCTCGATGGCGTAGAGTTCGATCGCCTGGCGTACGCGCCGCGTCATGCCTTGATATTGCCGCGGACCAGCCAGATGCCGCGCCCGCGCCAGCCGCCGGTGCGAGAGTTTGCGCGCCTCGGCGATGACCCCGGCGCTGATGAGAAAGTCCTCGTCCGGCAGCGACCAGGCCTGACAAATCGCCCAATTGATGTGCAGCCGAGTGTCCGGCTTGAGCAGGTAGGCTTTGGCGCCGGCGTCGACCGCGGCGTAAAGCTCGTCCAGGTCGGGCGCGGGCGCCAGGCAGACCACGATGGCGTCGCGGAAAGCGCGGCGCAGCGCGTCGATGGCCTCTCGCAGCCGGGCGGCGCCATGCAGCTGCTGCGCGTCCAGCGCGACCACATCGAGCCTGGCGCTCAGGCGGCCAGCGTCGCGCTCGGCCCACAGATCCTGCAAGCGCGCCGCCTTGCAGACGACGCGGGCACGGCGGTCCCAGGCGAGGTAGGCGTTGATGGCGTTGCGCGCGTAAAAGTCGCGATCGACGACGGCCACATTGAGATTGATCTTGCCGATGCCCGCCATGCCCCTGGCCCTCGCCCGCCTCAATCGGCCGAATCGCCCGACTGGACGAAGGCGACGACTTCGGCGGCCAGCTCGTAATCGCCCCCGGGGATGATGTAAGCGCCTTGCACCAGAGCGCGCATCCGCCCCAGCAGCTCGCGCGCGATGAGGAGGCCTTCGGCGCGGGGATCGGCGGCGGCGGCGATGCGCTCCAGGATGGCGTCGGGAATGCTGATGCCGGGCACCTCGTTGTTCAGGTAGCGCGCTTGGCGGAGGCTGTGCAGGGGCATGACGGCCAGCATCACCGGCAGGCTGAATTCGGCGCCCGTCAGCTGGCTGAATCGGCGGTGAAAGCGCTCGATGCGGGCTGGCTCGAAAATGGCTTGGCCGAGGGCGAAATCGACGCCGGCGCGCATTTTCTTGCGCAAGACGCGGATCTCGCGATCGAGATCTTCCGCGCCCATGTTCAAGGCGCAGCCGACCGTGAAGTTGCTTGGCGTGCCGATGCTGTGCCCAGCCATGTCGACGCCCTGGTTCATGCCCTGCTTGATGACTTCGATCAGCCGCGACGGCGCGACATCGCTGTGGTCGCTGGCGTCGGGGAAATCGCCGATGCGCGTCGGATCGCCCATGACGACGAAGAGATTGCGCAAGCCGAGGGCGTGCGACGCCAGCAGATCGCCCTGGACGCGCAGCATGTTGCGCCCCCGGGTCGGGAAGTGCAATACCGTCTCGATGCCCAGCTGGCTCTGCAGCAGGTGCGCCACCGCCCAGGCGCTCATTTTCATGCGGGCGGCGGGCGTGTCGGCGACATTGATCAAGTCGGCCCCGGCGGCGCGCAAACGGCGGGCCGAAGCGAGCAGGCTCTCGGTGTGGTAGCTGCGCGGCGGCGCCATCTCGACAGTGACGGTGAATTGTCCGCGGCTGAGGCGCTCTGCCAATTCGGTCGGCGCTTCGGGCGGCTGCGCTTCGCCATGGTGGTCGCTTTCGCCGATGTGCAGGTCAATGGCGCTGCCCAGTGGCTGATCAAGGGCGGCGCGCATGGCGGCGATGTGCTCGGGCGTCGTGCCGCAGCAGCCACCGATGACGGTCGCGCCCAGCTGGACAAAGGTCCGGGCGCTGTCGGCGAAATACTCAGCCGTCGCCGGGTAGAGGATGCGCCCGCCGATCACCTCCGGGAAACCAGCGTTGGGCATGGCGGAGAAGCGGGCGTCGGGCACGGCAAAGCGCATCTGGCGCAGCACCTCGGCGATGCCTGCTGGACCGCTGCCGCAATTGACGCCGATAACATCCGCGCCCGCTCTATAGAGGTCGTTGGCCACCCGCGCTGGCGGATAGCCGGCGTAGCTCAGATTCTCGTGATAAAAGGTGGCCTGGGCGATGATCGGCAGGGTTGGCGCCAGCTCGCGCAAGACGCCCATCGCCAGCAGCAATTCTTTGTGCTCGCGGAATGTCTCGAACTGGATGGCGTCGACCTCCGCCGCCAGCAGCGCCTCCAGCTGTCCGCGGAAAGCGGCTTTCGCATCGGCCTGCGAGAGCCCGCCATAGGGGGCGATGGCGACCCCCAGCGGTCCCACCGAGCCGGCAATGTAGATCCTGCCGGCCGCGCTCTCGGCGCTGGCTTGCCGCGCCAGTTCCACGCCGCGCCGATTAAGTAGCGCCAGCTGCCCGGCCCGGCCAGCCTCGCCGAGTTTGAAGCGGTTGGCGCCAAAGGTGTTGGTCGCGATGAGCTCGGCCCCGGCCTCAATGTAGGCGCGGTGGATGGCCCGCACCATCGCCGGCGCGTCGACATTCATCGCGTCGAAGCAGGCGTCGGCGCGGGCATGAGATTCGTGATGCAGCATCGTGCCCACGGCGCCGTCCGCCAAGATGGGCTTGCCGCCGCGCAGCCGTTCGCGAAAAGTTGCGCTTGTCATGTCGCCGCCGCTTCAAGTGGCTGGTAAATCGGCGCTCCGCTACCCAAATCGCCAGACTCGCGTATGCTTGAATGTGGAGGCCGCCGCGCTCGATTCTAGCAGAAAACTGGCGCGCGCGAGAGCCAGGCCAGCCGAAGGGCTTTGACTTGAGAGGCCCGCGAGCCTGGCCCCCGCGACAGGGCGCGGCCCCCGCAAACTTCAGCATGGAGAAGAGACAAGGCATGGCGCCGCGACGGCTGAACAAAGCGAAAGCGCGGGCCGTCGCGGAAAAGCTGCGGCGGGCGCGGGGCCTCGGCGGGCGCGCTCTCGGGATTTTGCTGCGCTGTCTGCGCCTTGGCCGGGAGCAATTCCGCGGCAAGAAGCTGCTCAAGCGCGGTAAAGTCTGGTATGTGCCGCTGTGGCAGCCTGTCGCCATCGCCCTCCTCCTGGCGTCGAGCGCCCTCTGGGACGACGCGGCGCGGCTCGCGCAAAAAACGGCGGCGGCATTGCGCGGCGAAGTGGCGCTGGCGGAGTTCTTCGCGCCCTCCGTCCGGCATTGGGAGCGGGAGATCTTGCAGTGGGCGGCGCTCTATGAAGTGGATCCGCATTTGCTGGCGACGGTGATGCAGATCGAGTCTTGCGGGCACCCGACGGTCATCAGCGGGGCGGGCGCGCGGGGCTTGTTCCAGGTCATGCCCTATCACTTCGAGGCGGGCGAGAATATGCTGGACCCGGCGACCAATGCCAAACGCGGCGGCGGCTACCTGCGGCAATGCTATCAAGCGGCCGACGGCCTCATCGGCTTGACCCTGGCCTGTTACAACGGCGGGCAGGGCGCGCTGCGGCAGCCGCGGGATCGCTGGCCCAGCGAGACGCAGCGCTATTACCGCTGGGGCCTGGGCGTCTATGGCGACGCGGCGGCCGGCGCCAGCAGCAGCCAGACGCTCGACCAATGGCTGTCGGCGGGCGGGCAGCGGCTTTGCGACAGCGCCCGGCAAGAATTGGGCGGCTAGCTCAGCGGTAGCTGCGCATGACCGAGAGCACCTTGCCCTTGATCTCGCAATTGGCGGGATGCACGAAGAGCGGGTCGTAGGCGCGGTTGGCGGGCTGCAGGCGGATGCCGCTGGCTTCGCGATAAAAGTGCTTGAGCGTGGTCTCGTTGTTTTCCGGCAGCCAGGCAGCCACCATTTCGCCATTGTCGGCTGTCGTCTGGCGGCGCAAGATCACGATATCGCCATCCTGGATCATCGAGTCGATCATGGAATCGCCGCGCACCGTCAGGGCGAAGACTTCGCTCTCGTCGAAACCGCTGAGCAGATGCGGCGGCGCCTCGATAAAGTCGTCCTCGTCCAGGTGGTGGCCGATGTCCTCTGGCAGGGAGATGGGCTCGCCAGCGGCAATGCGCCCGACCAGGGCCACCTGACGCGGTCCCAGCGCGCCGACGACTTTCGACGGGCTCATGCCCGGTATCCGCGCCACGATGCGCAAGCCCCGCGACACCTTGCCCGAGCGCTCGATGTAGCCGGCATCGACCAGCTTGTTGAGGTTGTAATTGACGACGGAGGTCGAGCCGATATCGCATTCCTCGCCAATTTCGCGGATGGTCGGCGGGAAGCCGCGCTGCCGCAGATAAACTTGCATGAAGCGGAGCATGTGCTGCTGCCGCCTGGAAAGTGTATCGAATGCTTTCATGAGATTGCCTTTGTCTCGCGCGATTGCGGGCCGCGCCACAATCACAACGACGCCTTTTGCCATGCAGTATACATGAACATTTGTTTTTCTGTCAAATGTTCTAAGCGCTCTTTTCCAAATTCGTCAAATGTCGCGCCAGGCCCAGGCCCGCCAGCGGATCGTCGCGCGACAAGACTGCCGCCCCCGCCGCAATGAGGCGTCGGTTGCCGCTGGCTGGCAAGTCGAAGGCGTAGACGGGCCGGCCTTGTTCGCTGGCGAAACGCGCCGTGTACATGGCGCCGCCGTCGTCTTCGGATTCGACTACGATAATTGCCCGGCTCAGCCCGCTGATGATGCGGTTGCGCGCCACCAGCCGCTGCGCCTTGGCGCCGTAATGCGGTCGCGTTTCGCTGAGGAGGGCGCCGCCCGCCCGCACCGCCGCCGCCAGCTCCGCGTTGGATTGCGGATAGATCTTGTGCAAGCCGCTGCCCAGCACGGCGACGGTCGCCCCATCCGCCGCCAAAGCGCCGGTGTGCGCGGCGGAGTCGATGCCGAGGGCGAGGCCGCTGACGACTGTCCAGCCCGCCCGCGCCAAGGCCATCGCCAACTGGAGCGCCAGGAATCTGGCTTCCTTGCTGGGCTGGCGCGTGCCCACGATCGCCATCGCTTTCGCCCAGTCCACATGCGGCGGGCAGGTCGTGAAGAGGGCTGGCGGACGGTCGGCCAAGGCGCGCAGGGGCGGCGGATAGGCCGGGCAGCCGGGCGTCAGCAGCTCCAGGCCGCGCTGGCGCCAGGCCTGCCAGTCGCGTTCGAGCCGGGGCAGATCAATGGCGGCGATCTCGCGGGCGATAGCTTTGCCGACGCCGGGCGCGCGCATCAGCCGGGCTGGCGACGCAGCCAGGATGGCGGGCAGATCGCGATTGAAATGCGCCAGCAGGCTCTCCAGCGTGGCGGCGCCGATGTTGGGCGACAGGCTCAGCGCCAGCAAGCGCAGCCGATCCGCCTTTTCACTCGGCTTCATAATATTCGACGATGGAGAGCTGGATCGCGTTCATATAGGTGTTGACCTGGCGCAGCAGAGTCGACCATTCGCTGGAATTCTTGGGCGGCGAAAGCTCCGACCAGGTGAGGATGGAGTTGAGCACGAAATCGCTGAAAAAGTAGAAGCCGCGCATCGCCTGGGGCAGGCTGAGGCCATCGGCGATCAAAAAAGCGGCGTAATCTTTGCCCAGGTTAATGGCGCTGGAGAGGCTGTCTTCGGGGGCGCCGGCGGCGACATAACGGCGGATCGCTTCCAGCACGCGCCGGCCCTGCTCGCGCAAGTGGCTCTTGCCGGCGTCGCTCATGGCGATGTACCAGGGCGCGGATTCGAGCCGGTCGCTGCCCACCTGCATGCGCGTCTGGCCCAGGGCGTTCTGAATGATCATCTGCAGCTCCATGGGCTGGATGTCGCCGCTGGCATGGGTGTATTCGTTGAGGTCGTGGATGTTGAAGCGGCGATGTTTGCCGGCCGTGCGTCGATACGGCAGCTTGCCGCTGTCCGCCCAGTTGCGCACCGTCGCCGGATGCACGCCGAGGATCTCCGCCGCGCGCCGCAAGCCGACCCAATCGCTACCCTCGCCACCGTTTGTCATGCCGCTGGTCCAGCTCCTTCACAAAGTCCGCCCAGTATACTTCATCGCCGCTCGCCCTCCAAGCCAGCGTCCGCCTGCCCACCGCCGGTGGCGCGCCAGTTTGGCGGCCGATGACGCGCGCGCCAGAGTCTGCCGACCGGGTAACCCAGCATCTTCGCCAGGTCCCCCGCCAGGCGAATGGGCGGGATCAGCGCCAGGCAAGCCAGCCAGACACGCGACGAGCGCCCGGCGTAGCGGCGCATGAGAGCGGGCAGCCGGCGATAGGGTCGCTGCAGGTAGGCGACGCCGCCCAGGGCGAGAATCGCCCAGGCAAGGGGATGCGCCAGCGCGCCCAGCAGCAGCAGGGCCGGCAGCAGAATCAAGTAGACGAAATAGCGGATGAGGTGGCGCTTGAACCAAAGATCCGCCTTGCCATCGCCGCGGGCGTACAAGTAATACTGGCGGCAGAACGCGCGCAGCGATGACCGGGGCCGGAACGCGACCAATGCCTCCGGCGCGAAATGAAACGGGCCGGCGATCGCGCGCAGGCGGATGTCGAAGACGAGATCTTCGCAATAATCCAGCCACTCGGGGTACTGGCCCGCGCGCAGAAAGGCCTCTTTGCGGAAGGCGATGCTGCGGCTGCTGGGCAAGAAACTGGCCGGCTCGATCTCGTCGGCGAGGGGCAAGCTGGCCGCGCCCAGGGCTGCTTCAAATGCGGAATGCGGGTCGGCGCGGAAGAAACCGGCGACCGCGTGAAGCCCAGGCTCCTTCAGCAGCGGCGCCGTGATCGCCTCGAGCCAATTCGCCTGCAGTTGGACGCCGGCGTCGGTGACCGCGACGATATCGCCCTTGGCCGCCTGGATGGCGCGGTTGCGGCCCTGGCTGATGTTGCAGCCCTCCTCCACCAGCAGGCGAAGCGGCAGCGATTCGGCATAAGCGCGCATGATGGCGAGCGTCTGATCCTGGCTGCCGCCGTCGACGATGACGATCTCGTCCGGCGGGCGAGTCTGCCGCTGGATCGAGTCGAAGAGGCGGTGGATGCTGTCGCCTTCGTTGAGCACGGTCGCGACCAGGCTGATCATGGGCATGGCAGTTCGCCGGCGGGCATGGACCTATGCTAGCGGCAAAGGCGGCGCAAATGTAGGGTTCAGCCGTCGCCGGGGAGACGGCGCGCTTCCAGCATCCGCTCGCGAAAGGCATGGACATGGCGCTCGCCGCGATCGGTCAAGCTGGCGACGCCCGCCACGACCCGCATGTAGCCCAGGGCGCGCAGCCTCGCCAGCACCCGGCCCGTTTTCTGGCGCGTCCAGCGAAAGTGCAGATGCAGCGTGTCGACGCGGCACTCGGTCGCCGCCTCGGCGCTGCCTTGATGGTTATGGATGTGCGCCAGCGCGACTTGGTCGTCAAAGCGGCGGCGGCGGTTGGCGCGCTGGAGCATGGTCGAGATCAAGCCATAGCGCGGCGAAAACACCCAGGCGAGCAAGAAGAAGAGGAAAATCATCAAGACCATGGACGCGCTGATGGATGAATTCCAGTCTTCCGCCAAGCTCAGCCCCAGGCGCCGATTGACCAAGGCGATGAGGGAGTTCAGCGGCAGGAAGCCAAAGAGCCAGCCCCGCGCCAGGTCGTAGCCGAACAAGGCGCCGGCCGCCCCAATCAGCGGGCTAAGCAAGAGCATGAGCGCCAGACGGTCGGTCAAGAGATAAGCCGCGGCGGGCGGGATGATGAAGAATGCGATGACGAGGATCGAGCCGACCGCGTCAAATGCGCCGACGGCTACCAGGCTCACCATGATCATCAAGGCGTAATGCAGCCGGCCCGGCCTCAAGCCGAGCGCCTTCGCCAGGGCGGGGTCAAACGTGGCGAGCTTGAGCTCTTTGTAGAAGAGCAGGACAAATGCCAGCGTCAAGGCGGTCATCAGCAGCGCCACCGTGATCGACTTGGGGAAGAAGACCAGGGTCGGCGCCCGCTCCAGCAGGCCGGCGGCGTAGGCTTGCGCCGGGGAGTACTCGCCACAGTTGCCGCAAACTTCGATGAAGCGCGCGCGCGGGTCTCGCGGGCTGATGCCCAGTTCGCGGCAGTTGAGGCATTGGCGCGCCATCTCCGCGGCGGGATGGGCTTCGTTCACATGGACGCTCTCGCAGCCGTCGAAGCAGTGGCTGTTGGCATTTGCCCAGGCCAGGCCGATTTCGCCCACCAGCACGGCGTCTTCATCGAGGTGGACATCATCGGCGAAGCGCGACGCCAAGATGACGGCGACGGCGAAGAGCAGCGGAAAAGCCAGGCCGAGGGCCGCGTCTTGCCGCACCAGGCCGGAGCGATAGAGCAGCTCCGTGAGCAGGACCGCGCCCACCCCCGCCAGCGACGCGCCCAGTATCAGCCAGGGCGACGAAGTATCGCCTTCGAGGCCGAAGACCTCCGTCATGAGCAAGAAAGCGACGACGATGCCGAGGAGCGCCGTGTGGCTGATGGCGTCGCTCACCATTGCCATGCCGCGCAAGAGCAGAAACGCGCCCAGCAGGGCTCCGCTGATCGCGATCAAAGCGCCGACCAGGATCGCCGTGTTTTGTGGCGAGCGCAAAAAAGCGTTCAGTTCGTCGCGCGAGACGACCAGCAGCAGCAGCTCGATCAAGGCGCGCTCCAGCGGCATCATGAGGCGCCCTTTCCGAGCCAGTCTTCCAGCTTGCGCAGCTCTTCCGCCGGCAGCAGGGCGGCGATATCGCGCTCGCGCTCCTCGACGACGCGAGGCAGATCCAGCTCGTGGGCGTATCGGCGATACAGATCCCAGAGTCGCTGATTGCGCTGGTCGGCGCGGGCGCGGGCGATGCCGCTGGATGTCAGCTGCCAGCCAGCCGGAACGGCGCGGGCCAAGCCGTCGCTCTGCAGCTGCCGCAAGCCAAGGTCCGCTTGGCCTTCGCCGACGCCGCGGATGAATTCGGCTGGCACGGGCGTATCGGCCGGTCCATGAGCGGCGGCGTAGCGAAAGATGTCGCGCAGGGTGTTGCGGGCGGCGAAACGGCGGCGGTTGGCGCGGACGAGCAGCCAGCGCTGCAAGATTCCCCGCCCCGGCGCCAGAGTCAGCGAAAGCAGGGAAAGAATGAAGGCGACCACGATGATCATGGGGCCGGTCGGGATGTCGCTGTCGAGCGCGCTGATGACGGAGCCGACGGCGCCGGCGAAAGCGCCAAACAGGCCGGCCAGGATCACCATCTCGCGCAGTTGGTCCGTCCATTGGCGGGCGGCGACCCCGGGCGCGATCAACATGCCGACCATCAAGACGACGCCCGCCAGCTGCAAGCCGAGCACGATGGCGACTACGATGAGGGTCGTGAGCAGGGTGTTGATGAGCCCGACGCGGAAGCCGTTGGCGCCGGCGAATTCGGGATCAAAGGCGACCAGCTTGAATTCTTTCCAAAAGAGCGCCAGGCAAAGCAAAGCGACGAGGCCGACGCCGGACACGAGCGCGACATCGCTTTCGATGATGGCGGCCGCCTGCCCGAAGATGAAGTGATCCAGGCCCGCCTGGCTGGCGTCTGGCAAAGACTGGATGTAGGTGAGGGCGGCGAGGCCCGCGGCGAAAAAGCTGGCCAGCGCGATGCCCAGAGCCGCGTCGCGTTTGAGGCGGGTGCTGGCCAGCAGGGCGGCGACAAAGCGCATGGCCAGCCAACTGGCCAGCCCGGCGCCCAGCAAGAGCGCGCTCAGTTGCCTGCCCGCCAGCAAAAAAGCGATCGCCACGCCCGGCAGCGCCGCATGCGACAAGGCGTCGCCCAGGAGGCTCTCGCGCCGCAGCACGGCGAAGCAGCCAAGAGTCCCGCTGAGCAGGCCGAGTACCGCCCCGCCAAGCGCCACCACTCGCACCGTGTAAGTGAAGCGCAAGCCAAAGAGCGCCCCGCCAAGCGGCACGAGCAGCGCCGCCGCTAATGCCAGCGCGCCTGCCACCAGCCAGACCCCTCGCCCCGCCCTCATGGATCGCTCGTCAGCAGCTGCCCGCCATGCAAGGCGGAGACGCGCCCGCCATAAGTCCGCTGCAAGTTGGGCAGGGTGAAAGCCTCGCTGGCGGGTCCGCTGGCGACGACCTCCACATTCAGCAGGGTCGCCCAGTCGAAGTATTCGGCGACGGTCTGCAAATCGTGATGGACGACCAGCACGGTCTTGCCGCGTGTGTTCAGCTCGCGCAGAATCTCCACGATGGCGCGTTCAGTGACGGCGTCGACGGCCGCGAAGGGCTCGTCCATGAAATAGATCTGGGCGTCTTGCACGAGGGCGCGAGCCAGGAAAGTGCGCTGCTGTTGCCCGCCGGAGAGCTGGCTGATCTGCCGCTGGCTGAGATCGACCAAGCCCACTTGCTCCAGAGCCGCCATCGCCAGTTCGCGCTCTTTGGCGCCGGGCCGGCGGAACCAGCCAAGCTTGCCATACAAGCCCATAGTGACGACATCGAGCACGGAAGTCGGGAAGTCCCAGTCGACGCTGCCGCGCTGGGGCACATAAGCCACCAAGGAGCGAGCCCGCTCGTAGGGCATGCCATAGAACAAGACCGTGCCAGCCGCCCGCGGGACGAGATTGAGCGCCGCTTTGACGAGGGTGCTCTTGCCGGCGCCGTTGGGACCCACGATCGCCATCAAGACTCCGGCCGGCACATCCAGGTCGATATCCCAGATGGCGGGTTTGTCGTGGTAGGCGACGGTCAAATCGTCAATCGACAGCGCGAGGCTGCCGCGCAACCGGGCCTCATTCGGCAAGGGAGAGCGGCTCCGGTCAGCCATCAGTCGCAGTCCGCCTGCCACAGATCCGCCGGCGGCTGTGGCGCCAGCTCGGCCGGCCAGGGCGGGATCTCGATGGCGACGCCCATGCACTGGTAAGACTGCAGGATGGTGAGGGCGTTTTGCGCGATCATGCCAATGTAAGCGCCGCCGAATTCGCCGGGCTCGTCCATGGCGTCGCTGTAGAGCTCGCGGATGCCCAGCCGGGCGGCGTGGCCCCGGGCGCGAGCGGCTGCGATGACGGCTTCAATGGTGTCGGGCGGGATGCTGCTCTCGACGAAGAGCACGGGAATGTCGTTTTCGAGGACGAAGTCGACGGTCGCCTGGATATCGCCGACGCCGGCTTCGTCCTCGGTGCTCAAGCCCTGGATCGCCCGCATGCGCCAGCCGAAGGCGTCGCCAAAATACTGGAACGCGTCGTGCGAGGTGAGCAGCGCGCGCTGGCTGGCAGGGACCGAGCCCAGGCTCTCCTCCGCCCACAGGAAGAGCCTTTGCAGCTGCTGGTGGTAAGCGGCGGCGCTTGACCGGTAGGCGGCGGCATTGGCGGGATCAAGGCTTGCCAGCGTCTCCGCCAGATCCTGTGCCGTCAGCTGCCAGTTGCGCGGGTCAAACCAGAAATGCGGGTCCGCGACATCGACCAGGGCATCGGACAGATCGAAACCGCCGATGATGTAACCGGCTTGCTCGACGGGCGCGCTCAAGGCATAAGTGGCGACGCCCTGTTCGGCGAGCGCTTCAAAGACGGCGTCGAACTGCCCTTCGAGGCGCAGGCCGCTGTAGACGATGAGCTCCGCCCGGCTCATGGCGGCGATATCGGCTTCGGTGGGCTGGTAGAGATGGGGGTCGACGCCGGCGCCCATGAGCGCGGTGATTTCAATGGCCTCTATGTCGGCGCTCAAGACGCGCATGATGTCGGCCGCCTGGGTGGTGGTGGCAACCACTCGCAGCGGCTCGGCAGCCGCCTGGCCAGCCAGCGCAGCCAGCCACAGGCTCGTCAGCAGCGCCAGAATACGCGCGCGGCCTTTCATGGGACTGTACTCCTCAACACTTGTTTCAGTGGTATGAACTCTATTTTTAGCCTGACTTAAAAATCTTGTCAAGGGATTGCCCGAGCGGTTTTTCCGATTTCGCTGCGGGCGGGCTGGCTGGCCAGGAGCGGCGGACGACCTCGCTTGGAGATTCGCATGGTTTCGCCTGTCGGATGCTCGGGCTCGCGGCAGCTTACCAGAGACGCCAGCGTTTCTTCTTTGGCGGGGTCAGCGCGTGCGTCAGGGTGGTCAAGCCGCCGGCGCGCAGGCTGTAGAGCGGTCGCTGCTCGGCCAGGAAATGTTCGATGCCCTGCGGCGGACTGCGGCGATTGACCAGCTCCAGGAAAGCGCCGTCGCGCCGCATGATCTTTCGCGCGTCGTCCCGCGTGAGGCCGGTTTCCCAGCGCCATTTCTCGGGGAAGTGATAATAGAAATGCGTGTAGGTGGCGGCGGTGAAGAGGCCGACTGCGCGATTCTCATAAGCCCACAGGTCGATGCCCGCCCGCCCCGCCATCTCCGCCATGAGGACGATGGCGCAGAGCCAGGAGAGCTGGGCTTCATAAGTGGCTTTCGCGCCTTCGCGGTCGACGACGCCTTTGAAGTAGCCCTCGGGATGGACACGCTCGTCAATGACGCGGCGGTAGACGGCTGCGCCCTCTTCGACGCGGGCATGGTCGTCCAGCAGGATGCCAAAAGCCATGCTCAGCGCGCCACGCCAGAGGGCTTGAATCTTCAGCTCAGCCGGCGCGCCCTCCAGCAAGCCCGTGATTGCGTTGGTCCCGGCCGGGTAAGACTCCAGCGGCGCGCCCAGCATCGCGACGACCGAAAGCCAGGCCAGCGCCCGCTGGATCGCCGCGAGATCGCCGCGCTCATTCAGCGTCGTTTCCGCTTGCAGCAGGGCTTGGCGAGCCGCTTCCGCAGCTTTATCGTCGGCGTAGAATTGCGCGCGCGTGGCAAGCAGCTGGGCATGTTCCAGCGGATCGCCGGCGGGCGCGTCGAGCCGTCGCAGCGCGCTCAAGATTGGCTCGCGATCGGCATGTTCCCGCGCAAGCTGAATGTCCCGCGCCGAATGGAAGAGGCCGCCGTTCTGCAGGGCGTCGGTCATGGCTCGCTTGATCTTTCCGTCGTGGCGAAGGCATCCGCGGCGTCGATCTCGTCAGCGGCGAAGAGCGGCGGCGAAGCCCGGCCTGGCGACTCCGGCGGGGGCTGGCGGGGGGCAGGCGCGGCTGGCTGGGAACGGTCGTCCAGAATCAATCTGGCTCGCAAGTTTTGGCGACGCCGCAAGAGTCGCAGGCAAACAAGCGTGGCCAAGGCTGCAAGCACAGTCGCCACGAAGGCGACGGCGGCGATGACGACGGCAAGGGCTGCCAGGCTCTCCTCGCGCAGCCAATCCAGCGGGGACGCTTCTTCAGGCGGGAAGAGCGGCGAGAAGCCGAAATCCTGGCGGGGCGGCGCTTGGCCAGGGATGACTTCCGCGGCAAAGGCGAAGGCAGTGGTCGGCGCGAATTCGGCGCTGGTGGCGCGCAGTTCATACGCGCCTTGTGGCAGCCCGCCGAAGCAGAGCAGTCCGTCGGCCGCATAGGGTGAATCTTCCAGCAGGGCAGCGTCCAACACGACGCCCGCCGCGTTTAGCAAACTGGCGCCGATGCCCCGCGTGAGCGCCGCTTCGCCGGGTCCGCGCGCGCCATCGCCATCGCGATCCGCAAAAGCGCCGACGCAGATCTGACCGACCTCTTGCGCCCGCATTCCCCTGGACGCCAGCATGAACAGGCACAGCAAAACGAGAATCTTCATTGCATTCATTGTATGCGAAATGGGCCAGGGCGGACAAGCAGCGTTCAGCGCGCCCGTAAAGCAAGAGCGAGCGCCAGACCGCTGCCGAAAACGAAACATGCCATAGCCAGCGCGACGAGCCCGCTCAACTGCCGCAGGACGCTGGCTTGTGGCGGCGCTGCTTCCTCGATGGGCGGCAAGGGCGGCGGCGCAACTGACGGCGGCAAGCCCGTTTTTGCGCCGAAGCTGGCCTGGACGAGACCGCCATCCCCCAAGTCTATCCACAATTCAGCCGGCGTGGTCCAGGCATGCTCCGCTGGCGGCGCGCCAAGCAGCCGGTACTGTCCGCGCTCCAAATCTGTCAGACAGCCGGGACCCGCTTCGTCATCGCTGAGCAGTCGCGCGACTTCGATGCCGGCCGCGTCGAAAAGCGTGAAGGCGCCCCCGGCGAGATAAGGTTCGGCCGGCTCTTGCCAGCCATTTTCGCTGTCATCGCGAAACACCGCGACGCACAAGCTCGGGCGCAAGTCCGCGGGGTCCAGCATGGGCGCGGCCGCCTCGACCACCGGCGCGGCCGGCATGGAGTCGCTGGCTCGCGGGCTGGAAGGCTCGGGCGCGCTCTCGTCGGTTGCGGCGGGCGTCGCTTCTTCCGTGGCCGGGGCGGTTGGCGTCGCCGCGCGCGCCGGCCCCGATTCCAGCACCAAGATTCGCTGGCCGATCTGCAGCAGCGACGCGTCCTCCAGTTCGTTGAGCGTCAAGAGCTGGTCGAGCGTCACCCCGTAGGCGCGGGCGATGGAGAGGAGCGTGTCGCCCGCCTTGACAGTATGCGTGACCGGCTGGCCGGCGTCGCTCTGCCCGCGAATCGGCGAGAAGCTGACGGAGAAGACTATGACCAGACAGACCAGGAAGCGCGGCAAAGCGGGACGCGATCCTTTCGGCATGGGGCGGAGCGCGGCGATTATAGCATGGCGCGGGCAGCTCGGCGCGAGCCTCCATGTCGCGCAACGCGATCTCGACTAGAATGATGTCATGCGACGACTAATTTTGGCATGGGCGCTCTGCTTGCTGCTCGCTCCCTGGGCAGCGGCGCAGGGGCGCGAAATCAGCGCGGACGAGGCGCTCGGAGAAGACCAAGGCATGATCGCGGGCCGCCTGGACGACGCCAACCCGCGCGATCTCTTCACTATTGATGGCTTGCGCGGCGAAGTCATCCACTTTGAGCTGCGCGCGCTCGACGCGAGCCTGGACCCCATGCTGCTGGTGTTCGACGAGAGCGGCCGCATCGTCATGGCTCGCGATGACGGCGCCGGCGGCCTGGGCCTGGAACGCGAACTCACGATTGAACGCAGCGGACCCTACTTTGTGGTGGTGGCGCGCTTTGGCGACGCCCTCGGCAAGACCGAAGGCGCTTACGAGCTGCGCATGACGCGCAAGGGCGTACTCTCCGAAGGCGGCAGCAGCCTGCGCTACAGCGACTCCGTCATTGGCACGATCAGCGACGCCCGGCCCGAAGTCTACTACAGCTTCGAGGCGCGCCAGGGCGACATCGTCCGGCTGCGGATGACGCGCTCGTCGGGCACGCTGGATCCCTATCTCAAGGTGGTTGATGGCGAGCGCTTTGTGATCGCGGAGAATGACGACCACGACAGCGAAACGCGCAACGCCGGCATCGACGCCCTCATCATCGAACGCAGCGGCGCCTACATCATCATCGCCACGCGCTACGACGACAGCTCGGGCAGCTTCGTCCTGAGCATTGAAGAGGCCGCCAACAGCGGCAGCGGCAGCTCCCCGATGGCGCCCCTGCCCATCCGTTTTGGCGAAAGCCTTTCGGCCAGCCTCGATCACGGCTTATACGAGCGCTTTTATTCTTTTGAAGCCGACGAGGGCGACCTGATCACCATCCGCATGCAGCGGGGCGCGGTCGGCGATCTGGACAGCTACCTGATCCTGGCGGACGCGGATTTCGCGCCGATCATGGAAGACGACGATGGCGGCGCGGCCCAGCAAGACTCGCGCATCACCGAATATCGCATCCCGGCGACCGGGCGCTATCACATCATCGCCACGCGTTACGATCGCGCCCGGGGCGGGACGACCGGCGCATACAGGCTCAGCCTGGAAGTCCTGGACGACCCGCAGCTGGCGGCGCCCGCCGATGCCGTCAGCCTCAAATACGGCACCAGCGTCAGCGGCAAAATCAACGGCGACAACGAGCAGGATCTCTACGCTTTTTATGGGCGGCGGGGCGATGTCGTGGCGATCTCCATGACCCGCGTCGACGGCAACCTGGACGCCTATCTGGAGTTGCTCAACAGCGGCCAGGAGATTGTGACCAAGAACGACGACACCGCCAACAGCCAGAATTCGCTGATCAACAATTTCGCGCTGCCGGCGACGGGCATGTATTATATTCGCGCGCGCCGTTACAGCGGGACGGACGGCAACCCGAACACGGCCGGCGCCTATGTCTTGGTGCTGGCGGAAAAGCAGCTCTAGCGCTGTACGCGACGATCGACATGAAAGCCTACAGCACAGCATTTCAGCCGCGACAAATCCACCACAGCGTCTTCATCGCGGCCGGCGCGGTCGTCGTCGGCGATGTGACAATGGAAGCCGACGCCAGCATCTGGTTCAGCGCGGTCTTGCGCGGCGACGCGGAGCGCATCCGAATCGGCGCTGGCAGCAACATCCAGGATGGCGCCATCGGCCACGCGGACCCGGGCCTGCCCCTGCTCGTCGGCGAAGGCGCGACCGTCGGGCATGGCGCGATTGTACACGGGGCGCGCATCGGCGATCATAGTTTGATTGGCATGGGCGCAATCGTCATGAATGGCGCTTGCGTCGGCGACGAGTGCCTGGTCGGGGCGGGCGCGCTCGTCACCCAGGGCCAGGTCTTCCACGGACGCTCGCTTATCCTGGGCGCGCCAGCCAAACGCGTTCGAACTGTGACGGCGGAGGAACTCGCGATGATGCGGCGGACGGCGGCCGAGTACGCCCGAAAGGCGCGCGCCTACAAGAGCGGCTAGGCGCGGCGGCTCTGCTGTTCTTCTTCTTCGTCTTGGTAGGCCAGCAGATCGTCGAGGGACATCTTGGGGGCGCGGTTCTGCGCCATGACCGCGCGCATCTCCGTGTTGATTTCGCCATCTTCGCCGATGTGCCGGCGGATGCTCGCGCCAGTCGCCTCGGCGTATTCAAAGCGGTGATCGGCGATGACGACTCCGTCTGCGATGACCCGCAGCGACCACTTGCCGTCCAGTTCCATCTGGTCGTGCAGCGGCATGCGCGTGTTGGGCGTGAGGAAGTTGCGGCCCCGCGTCAGCTTGAAGCTGTCCTCGTGCACATACACGGCATCGCCAATCGCATCGATGATTTCGAAGCGGATGTCGCCATTGGCTTCTGTCGGGACGCGCAATTGCACGAAGGGCTGGATGTAATCGATGTCGTCCGGCAGCGTCCAGGTGCGGTAAATCTGTGGCTCGCCGATGTCTTTGGTCGTCAGCAAGCCGATATCGACCGTCAGGACAAGCGCCTCGTCCGGGTCCAGGCCCGCCCGCGAGACTGATTCAAGCGCGTGGCGATAGACTCGCTGTTCGGCGCTGGCTGGCTGCTGCTGGTGAAAGAGCTCGTAATCGTCGTATTCTTCTTCTTCGGGCTGCTCGTAATCGTAGCGGTACTCCACGCTTTGCTCCGAGCTGAGGTTGGAGCTGGAGCTGGAGCCGTCGCTGTCGAACTGGCGCACCAGAAAGAGCAAGCCCAGCAGCACGAGAATGACGGGGAAGCTGTTGCCCAGCAGAGCGACCGCGCCAAGCGCCAGCAAGATAAAAGCGAGGAACCAGGTATTGCGGTTGTCCGGCATGCGCTGTCCTCGCTTAACTGCGTCCGCCGGCGCCGGTCCCGCGTCCAGGCGCGCCCGCCCCTTGCAAGAGGTCTTTCAGCTGGGTCGATTGCGGCTGCGCGGGCTCTTCCACGATGACGGCGTCGGCCAGGTTGCGGCGGCGGCTCTCCAGCGGCGGCTCGATCGCTTCTTCGCCACTGAGCCGGCGGCTGCGCTCGCGCACGGAAGGCGAGAGCATCAAGTTGTGCATGCCGATGAGGCTGTTATCGACATAGACGCGCAAGTCCCAATCGCCATTGCCGTCGACGCCATGGTTGCCCGCCAGCGGCAAGTGATGATCGGCCAGCAGGCTGAGCTCGCCCTCGCGCAAGTAAGTCTTCATCTCGTGCACATACTGTTCTTCGCCCAGGTGATTGTAGATCTCGTAGCGGATGAGCGCCTGGCGCTCGGCTTCTTCCGGCATGACAAAGAGGGTAATGAAGGGGCGGGCGCCGTCGTCGTCTTTGGAGATGCTGCGCGTGCGGCGCATCGCCAAGCCTTCGACGCCGGTCTGCATGGCGATCAAGCCGATATCCAGCATGACGATGCCGCTGCGGTTGAAGTAGCCCGCTCTGGCGGCGGCGCGTTCGGCGGCTTCGCGAGCCTGGGGCGTGATGCGGCGCTGCACCGGCGCCCGATGCAGCACATCCAGCAGGCTGGCCCGCTCCGGACCGAGCTCGATCATGGAGGCGATGACCGCCACTGCCAGCGCGCCAATCAGCGACAGCTGCACCGCGGCCGACACGGGGGCTGCCAGCAGCGCGAAACCAATCAGCAGAGCCATCGCCACCAGCCAGGCGGTGTTGCGTCGTTTCAAGCGGATCATGCGCGTGTCGCTCCCGCGTATGCGTTGCGTCTTATTCTACCATCATGTACGCGCGGGATAAACAATCGGTTTGTCGGCGGGCGGACGGCGTCCCCCAAAATGTGAGGCAGGGGGACCAATGTGGCGCGGTCGTCAAGCCCACCGCTACTGGTCGCGCGTCATTGCGCTTTGGCGCTCGTTGTCGCTGACGTCGTACTCATTGATGTCGATCAGCTCGCCATCGTCGCCCAGCGCCAGGCGTCGTTTCCGTTTCGGCAGCGACTCGGCCTGCGCGTCGAAGTCTTCCTCGTCAGCCGGCGGATACCCGGCCAGGCGAGCCTGCCGCGCGACCTCGGCGTCGATTTCGGCCTCGCGTTTCTGCGCGCCAAGGCCGAATTTGTGGTGATAGTCCAGGAAGTGGCCGAGCATGCCGATGCCCCAGAAAGCGGTCACGAAGAGGGGCCATGGGAAACCGCCGCCAGACGAGAAATAGAGCTGCCACAAGACGACATTGATGACGACATAGGGAATGGCGTGGGCGATCAAGCCCATGCGCTCGCTGTGTTTCTTTTCGATCTTTTTCGCCGCGGCTTTGCGCGCTTCGGCTTCGGAGAATTCGCCGACTTTGCGTTTCATGCAGGCTGCCTTCCGCTGGGCGGGCAAAGACGATTGTATTGGCGATTCCCGCGGTTTGCCATGCCGCGCTGGATTCCCTTGGGGTTGGGATTGTGGCGCGAAGCAGCTGAACCGTGTCGCCATTTATCTACAGATTGTCAACCCGAGTGGAATCTGTAGGGGCGACTTATCAAGTCGCCCGCTGGAATCTGCGTCAGTTTCACCGGGAAGCGGGCGAGCCAATGGCTAGCCCCTACAGATTCCAATGATGACGAATCGGGATTTGGACGCGGCCGTTCAGCTCGTGCCGAAGCTCAAGCCCAGGTCATTCAGCCAGCGCCGGTAGGCGATCGCGGTTTTGTCGCTGCGCAGGTGCAGCTCGGCTTGCAGGTCCAGGGGCAGCAGCTCCGGGCGCTGCGACTGCACGATGGGCAGGTCCTGCATGGCGATCTCGTCTTGGAAAGCGCGCAGGCTCTCGTCATCGCTGTCGTTTTGCGTCATCACCATCCACATCCACATCAGCGATTTGACTTCCTCAATCGGCGTGATCATGAGCAGAATGGCGAATTTCTCTTCGGCTTCCTTGCGAAAGTAAGCCACCAGCGGACGATGCGCCTTGTAGGTGTAAGTCACCCAGTTCGGGACATGCGAGCCATCTGGATTGGGCTGAAAGACGCGGATGTCGCTGGCGGTGACGCCGGTCTCGTCAGTGACGACTTCGTAATCCGGAATCTCCGGCCGCGCTTGCGTGCCGAGGATATTTTCGTGCACGAAGGGGAAATGGGCGACATCGAGGAAGTTTTCCACCATGCGCGGGCCGGCCGCCTGAAATTCATAGGCGCCGCAGAGGATCTTGCGATAAGCGGGGTCGTCCCATTCTTCAAAAGGCGGGATTTCCTGCGCCGGCTCGCCCAGGCAAACCCAGACCATGTCGTAGGCGATCGTGGCATGGTAGACGATTGCGCGGGCTTTGGCGGGCGGTTTCCGATCGGGGTGGGCCGGGATTTCGACGCAGCGCCCGTCCGCGCCATAGACCCAGCCATGATAGGGGCATTGCAGCCGGTCGCCCGCCAGCCCTTTGCCCAGCGAAAGCCGCGTGCCGCGATGGACGCAGAGATCTTTCCAGGCGCGGACATCCTCGCCAGCGCGCCAGATGACAATGTCCTCGCCAAGGAGGCGGGCGCCGGCGACGCCATTCTGTTTCTCCAGCTCGTCCAATGGCAGCACGCAATGCCAATCGTTGAGCAGAATAGGATCCTGGATCATGTGGCGGGCTCCGCGGCGACTCTTGGCGGCGATTATAGCATAGCGCCCGACGGCGACAGACTTGATATGCCGCGCGGCGGCCTGCCTGTATTCCATATTTTTCATACATCAGGTATCATTCAGTCTCTTAAGTGATGCTATACAAGGATGTCTATCGTTTTGTCAAGGTTCGCCGCTCCATCCCTTGCCGGCAAGAAATCCCCCCCCCCCCCCCCCCCCCCCCCCCCCGCAATTGGTGGAGTCCTCAAGACTTGAATCACTGCGCCTGCGCCTTCCTCGTCGCTGTTGTATTGGCGCTGGCGGTTGCGCGGCCGGCGCACGCGGCCTCCATTACGGTCAACGCCACTTGCAGCATCAGCGACGCCATAAAGTCAGCCCAGAATGACACAGCGACCGGCGGCTGCACGGCTGGCAGCGGGGCGGACACGATCACCCTGAGCCTGAACGCGACCTTGACCGAAAATCCGCCGGAAATTACAACCAGCATCACCATTGAAGGCGCCGGCTACAGCATCAGCGGCGATGACAAGTACGCATTTTTCGATGTACAGCCGGCCGGCAGCCTCACGCTCAACAACCTGACGCTGAAGGAGGGCAACAGTGGCGCCGATTATCTCTTGATCGCCCGGGGCGATTTCACCATGACCAACAGCGCCTTGGTCGACAGCACGACCGCCGGTGGCTGGGCGCTAGCCGCGTTGTCGCCCCGCACAGGAAAACAGGCGATTGTCAGCAACTCGACCATTGTCAATGAGACGACCGTTTTGACTGCGGTCGTAATCGCGCAGAACGTGCTCGGCAGCGTCACCTTGTCGCATGTCACTATTGTCAACGAGACCTACCCGGCGCTCTGGCCCGGCTCCGCGGCGGCATCGCAGAAGGTCAATCTGCGCAACAGCCTGCTTGGCGGGGCGGGCGGCGGCTATAGGCTTTGCCAAAGCCCTGGCGGTGGCTCGCTGAAGCAAAATGTCGGCAACCTCATCCAGGACGACAGCTGTTCGCCAAAGGCAAGCGGCGACCCGCTCCTGGGCAGTTTCACCGGCTCGCCCGGCTACTACCCAATCCGCTCGGACAGCCCGGCGAACAATATCGGCAACGCCACAGTCTGCGCCGCCTACCCGAAAGACCTGGCTGGCAGCTCGCGCCCGGCGACCAACTGCAACGCCGGCTCGTCCGAATCTGAGTTCGCCGCGCCGACTGCGACGCCAACGCCCAGCGGGACCTGGGTTACGCCATCCGCAACGCCAACCTCGACCGCGACGCCAACCGGGACATGGGTCACGCCCACAGCGACGCCCACCGCCACTGCCACATCCACAGCAACACCCACCTCCACCGCGACGCCCACCGGGACATGGGTCACGCCCACGGCAACGCCAACCTCCACCGCCACGCCCACCGGGACATGGGTTACGCCCACGGCAACGCCCACTGCCACTGCGACGCCAACCGGGACATGGGTCACGCCCACGGCAACGCCAACATCCACAGCAACACCCACCTCCACCGCGACGCCAACCGGGACATGGGTCACGCCCACGGCAACGCCCACCGCCACCGCCACGCCAACCGGGACATGGGTCACGCCCACTGCAACGCCCACCGCCACCGCCACGCCCACTGGAATATGGGTTACGCCGACAGCGACTAAGGAGCCGCAACGCGCAAGGTCGATGCCCGACCAAAGGCGCCCGCAAGCCAGTCGGACGCCGACGCCAACCCGCGAGCCATACAGCACCTGCATAAATTTCCAGGGTCCGCGCATCATCGTGCGGGGCTACAACATGGGCACGCAATGCCAGGAAGTGGGCGCGCTGGGCATCGGCAATGCGGAGATCATCGCCCAAGGCTTCGTCTACGCGCTGGATGTCTGGAGCTGGCTGGGCGCGGGCGTGCAAGTCTGCTTTGACCAGCCGGGCACGGCGATCGTGCTGGACGCGGCTTATTCCCCGCGCCTGGTCCGGCAGCTTGAAGCGTACAGCCAGGATGGACACAGCTGCGTCGATCTGTACCGCCCGGGCACGATCGTCCTGCAGCCGGGACCCTGGCCCCCGCCAAGAGAAGCGTTCGACGCGGACGACGCGGGCTGGCCGCTTTCAGGCTGCATGGCGCAGTTGAACGACCATCTGAATTTCCGCAAATGGCCCGGCGGAGCGATCAAAGGCGTATTGCGCTACGGATTCAGGCTCACTGCGCTGCGCCGCACCGAGGACTGGATTTATGTCGACTATCATGGCGATCGCGGCTGGATTTCCGCCGACTGGGTGACGCTGGAGGGCGACTGCAAGTAGTCGGGTCGCGTTGCCAAGATCCCGAATAGTCTGTAGAGGCGAGCCACCGGGTCGCCCTGCTGTCAATTGCAGGCGTCGGCGCGATATGGCATGTCGCCCGCCTCGCTATGTGAATTTCGATGTCGTTGGCGGGCGAGTTACAAAGTCGCCCCTATCTGTCGGCCTTGGCATCAGCAAGAGGCAGTCGCCGCCTCGCCCCTGGGGATTGTGTACGATATTCTCAACGCGAATCCGCACGAGACGGGGATGAAGACATGACTTCAATGAGTGGCAAATCGGCCATGGTCACGGGCGCGGCGGCGGGCATCGGACGGGCGAGCGCGCTGGCACTGGCGCGGGCGGGCGCGCAGCTCTGCGTATCCGATATTGACGAGGCGGGCGCGGCGGAGACTGCCGATCTTATCGCGGCGGCGGGCGGGAGCGCGATCGCGTGCCGCTGCGATGTGACCCAGGCGGAGGAAGTCCAGGCGATGGTGGCGGCGGCGGTAGCGGCTTTCGGCGGGCTGGACGCGGCCGTCAACAACGCGGGCATCGCCGGCAGCTTTCAGCAGCGCCTGCACGAGGCCGACGACGCCATGTTCGAGCGCGTCCTCGGCGTCAATCTGCGCGGCGTCTGGCATTGCATGAAAGCGGAGCTCGCGGCGATGCTGCCGGCTGGCGGCGGCGCTATAGTGAACATCGCGTCGGTGGCTGGCTTGATCGGCGCGCCCAAAGCGGCCGCCTACACCGCCAGCAAACACGCCGTCGTCGGCTTGACCAAGTCGGCGGCGCTGGATTACGCCAAGCGCGGCATTCGCGTCAACGCCGTCTGCCCGGCCTACACCGACACCGCCATGGTCCAGGGCGCGATCGCGGCCGACCCGGCGATGGCCTCCATTATGCGGCGGGCGATCCCGATGGGCCGGCTGGGCGAAGCGGAAGAGATCGCCGATGCGGTCGTCTGGCTCTGCTCGGACGAGTCGGCATTCGTGACCGGGCACGCGCTGGCCCTGGACGGGGGCTTGCTGGCGCTGTAGTGGCGGGCGCTGGCGTGTATTGACAAGCGCTTTCCAGCCTATATGCTCGGCGCTAGGCGAAAACTGGCTGCGACATGCGTGAAATCGGGCCGATTCGCGGGCAGGGACACTTGTGGCCGAGGGCAAAGGGGACCTCACTTGATCAAGCCGGCCCGCCGCATATCGGACAAGATCAGCCGCTCCCAGGGCGCGTCGGTCGCCAGCGGGAAGTAATGCGCCCCCCGCCGCAGGCACTCGTCGCGGATCTCGGCGCGCCAGGCCTCCAGTCGCCGCGCGTAGATGCCCAGCATCGCCCCGTCCAGGCTCACTTCCTGCTTCAATTCCGTCTCGACATCAATCAAGCTCAGGTCGCCCGTTACTGGCGGCTGGATCTCTTCCGGGGCCAGCACATGGACAAAGGCGACTTCGTGGCCCCGGCCCAGCAGCGCGTTCAAGCCATCCAGGTAGGCGCCATCGCGGCTGAACATGTCGCTGATGACGATGGTCAAGCCAGGGCGGCGGGCGCGCAGGGCATACTCCGCCAGCGCCTCGTCGAGGTCGGTCAAGCCGGCGGCGGCGATCGCGCTGACAAAGCGCAGCATGGCGACGCTCTGCGCCCGTCCGCGCGTTGGACCGAAAGACTCGATCCCCCGGTCGCTGACGGCGCGGATGGCCAGCCGATCGCCGCTGGTCAGCGAGACATAAGCCAGGCCAGCCAGGATGCGCTTGGCATAGAGCAGTTTGCGCAGGTCCGGCTCGCCTTCGGCCGGGAAGTCCATGCTGGCGGATGCGTCGAGGATGAGGTGAACGGCCAGGTCTTCTTCGTCTTCCAGCAGCTTGATGTAGGGGCGCTCCAGGCGGGCGTAGATGTTCCAATCGAGCTGGCGCAGGTCATCGCCGGCGACATAATTGCGATAATCGGCGAATTCGACGCTGGAACCGCGCTTGATGGAGCGGCGGTCGCCTTTTATCGCGCCCACCCGCAGCTTGCGCGCCACCAGCATCAGCGGCTCCAGGCGGCGGCGAATCGCTTCCGGCAGCAGGGCGCTCGTCCTCTGCTCTTGCGCCATCAGGAGCCGGCTCCGCGCTCGTCGTCCTCGTCTTCGTCTTCGTCGGCGGCCGCTTCTTCTTCGGCCTCGGCGAGCTCGTCGTCCTCCGCCTCGTCCTCGTTTCCATCGTCATCGCCGTCATCGTCGTCTTCAAATTCAAAGCGCAGCACCGCCACATGCCGATCGCGGAAGAGCTCTTCTTGCTGGACGAAATTGAGCTTGGCGAAGAGTTTGCGCGCGGCGACATTTTCCGGCTCGTAACGCGCGATGACCATTTCGCTATTTTCAAAACCGTAAATCATGTCGATGAGCTGGTCGGCGACGGCGTAGCCCAAACCTTGCCGTTGGCTGCCCTCGTCGATGGTGAGCCGCTCGATGATCCACTGGGTCGGCTCCTGGGCGTGAATGAGCATGACATAACCGATTGGCGTCCCGCGCAGATCGACGCGGTAAAAGGTGACGGCTGGGTGCCGGGTCTGCATCCAGCTGAGGACCGGGTTCTTGGTGAAGCGGCGCTGACGCTGCTTGACGCGGATGGCATTCAGCGCCAGGAAGTCGCGCAGGCCCGTAATCTCGACAAGTTTCAGATCTGGCATGTGCCACCCTCTGTCAGTGAGCAGGCTTAGTGTGCCACAAAGCGACAGATATGCCAGTGATTTCGTGACCGCGAACAGAGGTCGCGCGCCGTCAGGCTTTGACCCACATTTCTTACATCAAAACCTTAAGCGTCCAAGTTACGGTACAATATATTACGGTACAATATGAAAGCTATCTTCACCTTAGGCCGGTCTTTGTTTCTCGGGGCTGGCGGGGCAGTTCGCCGCAAATCGCATACGAAGAAGGGATTCACCATGAACGCTCGAAAGCAATTGACCACCGCGCATGGCGGCCCGATCGGCGACAATCAGAATTCGCTGACTGCGGGACGCCGCGGTCCGCTGCTGATGCAGGATTACCAGCTGCTGGAAAAGATGGCGACATTCAACCGAGAGCGCGTGCCGGAGCGAGTCGTGCATGCCAAAGGCTCCGGCGCTTATGGCACATTCACCGTCACGCATGACATCTCGCAATATACAAGAGCCAGCATCTTTTCCGAAGTTGGCAAGGAAACGGACTGCCTCATCCGCTTTTCGACTGTGGCGGGCGAGCGCGGCGCCGCCGATGCCGAGCGCGATGTGCGCGGATTCGCCGTCAAGTTCTACACCGAAGATGGCAATTGGGACATGGTCGGCAACAACACGCCGGTATTCTTCGTGCGCGACCCCTACAAATTCGGCGACTTCATCCATACGCAAAAGCGCGACCCCAAAACCAATATGCGCTCCAGCGCCGCCATGTGGGATTTCTGGTCGCTTTCGCCAGAGAGCCTGCACCAGGTCACGATCCTGATGAGCGACCGCGGCCTGCCCCAGGGCTATCGATTCGTCAATGGCTACAGCAGCCATACCTACAGCTTCATCAATGCGAGAGACGAGCGCTTTTGGATCAAGCTGCACTTCAAGACGATGCAGGGCATCAAGACCTGGACGAATGCCGAAGCGGCCGCGATCGTCGGCAACGACCGCGAAAGCTCGCAGCGCGACCTCTTTGACGCCATTGAGCGCGGCGACTTCCCGCGCTGGCGAGTCTGCGTCCAGGTGATGCCGGAAGAAGACGCGGGCAGCTATCACATCAATCCATTCGACCTGACGAAAGTCTGGCCCCATGGCGATTATCCCTTGGTTGACATCGGCATTATGGAGCTCAATCGCAACCCCGAGAATTACTTCGCCGACATCGAGCAGGCTGCCTTCGAGCCCTCAAATATCGTGCCAGGAATCAGTTTCTCGCCGGATAAAATGCTCCAGGCGCGGATCATGTCCTACGCCGACGCCCACCGCTATCGAATCGGCGTCAATTACGCCAGCTTGCCAGCCAACAAAGCCCAATGCCCGGTCCATACCTATCATCGAGACGGCCGGCTTCGCTTTGACGGCAATTATGGCGGCGCGGTCAACTATGAGCCCAACAGCATGGGCGGCCCCAGCGAAGATGCCCGCTACAGCGAGCCGCCGCTCAAAATATCGGGAGACGCCGACCGTTACGACCACCGCGATGGCGCCGACGACTACTCGCAGCCGGGCGCTCTGTTCCGCTTGATGAGCGCCGCGCAGCAAGAGCGGCTCTTCTCCAACATTGCTGAGGCGATGGAAGGCGTGCCTGAGCGCGTCAAAGCGCGCCAGCTCGCGCATTTTTACCGCGCCGACCCGGCCTACGGGCGCGGCGTGGCGGAGAAGCTGGCGCTGGATATCGAGCCGATCGTGGCTATGGCGCGGCTGTCGCTGGCGGATTTGGTCCATTGCACCAGCGAAAATAACTACGCAGGCGCCTGACGAGCCGCTTCACTGAAACAAGGCGTCGAGGACAACTTCAATCGGGTGCCGCGCTTCGTAGCCAGCGTCGTGGATCTGCGCGCGGCAAGAGGCGCCCGGCGCGGCGACGATGGCATCGCGATTGGCGCGAATCGCCGGCAGCAGGCGGTCTTCGGCGATCTTCATGCTGAGCTCGTAATGCGCGTAGCCGAAGCTGCCCGCCACGCCACAGCAGCCCGTGTTCATTTCGGCGACATCGGCGCCCGGGATCGTCCGCAGCAGCTTAAGCGTGCCTGCCGTGCCCCAAAGCGCCTTCTGATGGCAGTGCCCGTGCAAAAGAATCTTGGCGGCGCCTGGCTGCCAATGGAGGGTCTTGGCGCGCTCCGCCACCTTCTCGGCGAACCAGACGTCGGCGCTCTGGCAGCGTCCCGCCAATTCGCGGGCTTTCGCCTGGATGTCCGGCTCGACCAGGGTGAGGTAGTCGTCGGTGAAGGCGCTGAGGCAGCTCGGCTCCAGGAAGAGCAGGGGCGTCTCGGGCTTGTCGCCTGCCAGGGCGCGTACATTCTGGCGAGCCATCGCTTTGGCTTGGTCGAGCAGGCCCTGGCTGATGGCAGGCCTGCCGCAGCAAGCTTGACCGGGCAGCCGCCGAACATCAAGACGCGCTCCCAGACGCCGAGCCAGCTCCACTGCCGCTCGCGCGATTTCCGGGTGATTCCACTGGCTGAAGGTGTCGATCACGAGGACGGCGTCCGGGCTGTCGTGGCGCGGATACTGGTCGGCGGAGAATGGGCGCTCGGCGAATTTGGGAAGGGGACGCTCGTTCGGGATGCCCAGCAGCTGCGACCCGGCCTGAAAAACGGAGTGCCGCATGATGGCGTTGCTGATCCGCGGCAGGCGCCCAGCCACTTGATTGACGCGATGGATGTTGCCGAAGAGACGCGTCGCCCGGTCGACGCCGCGCCGATCGTGCCAGGAAGCCAGAAACTCGGACTTGAGCTTGGCGACATCGACTGAGGACGGACACTCGCTGGCGCAGGCTTTGCAGCCCAGGCAGAGATCGAGGACCGACTTGAGCGCGGGGTCGCCCAGATCGTCGGGCAGGACGCCGCTGATGGCTGCGCGCAGGGCGTTGGCTCGTCCGCGCGTGGAGTGCGCTTCGTCCAGCGTCGCCTGGTACGACGGGCACATCGTCCCGTCGCCTTCTTTGCGGCAGACCCCGGCGCCATTGCACATCTCGACGGCGCCGGCGAAGCCATTGTCGGCGGTCCAGTCGTAGCGCGTCTCCAGGCGAATGGTCTCGTAGTCCGGCGAGTAACGCAGCAGATCGGCGCTGTCCATCGGCGGCGAATCGATGATCTTGCCCGGGTTCATCATGCCGGCCGGGTCGAAAGCGCGCTTCACATTGCGGAATGCCTCCAGCAGCTCCGGACCGAAGAGGTACTCGCTGAATTCGCCGCGCACCAGCCCTTGACCGTGCTCGCCGGTGATCGTGCCTTGATGCTTCTTCACCGTCTCGGCCACGGCGTCGGCGATCGCGCGATACTGCCCGCGGCCTTTGAGCGTCTTGAGGTTGATCAGCGGGCGGATGTGCAGGCAGCCGGCGCTGGCGTGGGCGTAGATGGCGTAGCTGGTGTCGTTGTCGTGAATGACGCGCTCGACATCGCTGATGTAATCGGCCAGGCGCTCGACCGGCACGGCGCCGTCTTCAATGAAGGAGACGGGTTTGGCTTCGCTGCGTTCGCTCATCATCAAGCCGAGGCCGGCTTTGCGCACCGTCCAGACATCGTCTTGCTGGGCGGGCGTCTCGGCGATGGTAACTGCGCCATGAAAGCCCAGCCGCGTCAAATGCGCTTTGAGCTGGCTGACTTTCGCGTCGAGCTTTTTCTCCGAGCCGACAAATTCGACGACGAGGATGGCTGCCGGGTCTCCGTCAATGAAGGTCAGGCGATCGCGATAACCGGCGGCGGCGCGAGTCTTGTCCAGCAGGAATTTGTCCATCAACTCAATGGCGGCTGGCTCAAGCTCGAGGATGCGCGGCGTGGCTTCCAGCGATGCGCGCAGGGTGCCGAAATGCACAAGAGCCAGTCGCTTGTTCTCGATCCGCGGGCGCTCGACCAGGCGCAGCTGGGCGCGAACGACCGTCGCCAGCGTGCCTTCCGAGCCGCAGAGCAGCCAGTTCAGGTTCACATCGTCGGGGTCGATTTTGTCCAGAGCGTAGCCGGCGACCGTGCGCCAGGTCTTCGGGTAGCGCGCTTGAATCAGCGGCGCGTGCTCGGCCGCCAGGTCGCTCACGGTCCGGCGGATGCGATTGAGCGCGTCGGTCGAGGCGTCCAGCCAGACCAGCTCGCCATTCGCCAGCACGACCTGCAGGCGCGCGATGTGGTCGGCGGTCATGCCGTAGCGAATGCTGTGGGCGCCGGTCGCGTTGTTGCCGATGACTCCGCCGATAGCAGCCCGCTCAGCGCTGGCGGGGTCGGGACCAAACATCAAATCCAGGGGCGCCAGCTGGCTGTTCAGCGCGCCGAGGATCAAGCCCGGCTCGACATCGACTGTACGCGTCTCGGCGTTCACCCCGCGGACTCGGCGCATGTGCCGGGTGAAATCCATGATGACCGCTTCGCCGACGGCTTGGCCAGCAAGGGCGCTGCCCCCTCCGCGCGGCAGGACGGGGACGCGATGCTTTCGGGCGATTTCGTGCACGGCGACCACATCATCGGCGTCGCGCGGGAAAGTCACGGCCAGGGGCATGATCTGGTAATTGCTGGCGTCGGTGCTGTAGAGGACGCGGGTCATGCGGTCGGCGGCGGCGCGCTTGTCGCCGAGGGCGGCCTGGAGGTCGTGGCGGAGCTCGTCAATCAGCATGGGCGGGAGTATAGCGCGTGGCGGGGGGCGTGGGCTAGTGGTGAGTGGGGGCGGCGCTCGGCGTCGGGCTGGAGCATCGGTGGCCAAAAGCCTGTGCTCCCGCGGGGCGAGATGCCACTGATGCCGCGGTCACTTGAGTTGTCGGCCAGCGGACGAAACATGTCAGAATAGATGTCGCTATCGGGTTTGTGCGACATAGCCGTGAGCGTAATGATGCCGCTAACCGCCGCGTGGGGCATGCAGTGTACTAGGGTAAGGAAGTGCCGCAATGTCACTACAGATGCAATACGTAGCGAGACGAACCATTTTGACTGGGAAAGCATCATTTCGAACTTAAGAAGTCGAAGACACTTCTGGATTTATGATTCGACCAGAAAAATGCAAGCCTGCACATTCGGGTCAGTATCGGCTACAAGTATGGAATTGAAGTAATCGCGTTCGATTTCATAGCTCACCAGCTTAGAATCAACTACATTGGTCTTGAGAAAGGCTTTGCCTCTAGCCTCAAGATATAGAGAACGATATTCTTCGTCGGAGTCAATATCCTCGATTTTCATGGATACTTCAAGCTGGATATGTATGTCACCGTTTTCTAACTCATGACGAAGTTGCCGATACTCGTTCGACGGAATGCAAATAGGGAAATCTAGCCGTTTTGCGTCGGAGACGTTTGCTAAGTCTTCGGGGTTGCAAAATCGCAGAACTTCTATGGTATCTGTCCCATTCAGATCGTACATTACTTTTCCCCGAATTAGAACACTCTGACGGTTACGATTTTCGATACCACCATTGCTCGACTATAACACAAATGTGCACACAATGCAACTGAAACGCGTACACACTTACATTGCAGCAAACATTTTCTGACACTCATCCGTATCAAAGTAATCCCGAACCCACTCGGCTTTCTCACGCGCTTTGGACTGGGCGCGCAGAGCCTGCGTCTCGTCTTTCATCCAACCGACCGCTTTCTTCTTGTTCTCGCGCCTTAAGCCCGCCAGCGTCAAATAGTTGCGCTTTCGCCGATTGCAGGGGCCGCAGAGCAAGATGCGATTCAGGATGTGATTCGCGCCGCCCTCGGCTTTTGGCAGGATGTGGTCGAGCTCCATGAACTCGCGTTCCAGGTCGCGGCCGCAGCCGGCGCAGATCACGCCGAACATATTGGCTTGCGCTTCCGCCAGCACCCGCCGCATGACGCGATGCGAGAGCCGTTCCCAGCGCTCCTGCGGGCGCTTGATGCGCAGCTTCAGCGTTGGCGCGGCGATCGCGTTGTCGTCCGTTCGCGCGGGCGGTTCGGTTTCGATAAAGACCTGCGGCAAGGTCACATGATTGCCTTCGCCAGCCCGCAAGATCGTGTCGTTTTCCAGTCGCTGAATGACGATGTCTTTTGCGCCATCCCAGATATCCATGCCGACCCACTGGCGTTTCAGGCCTTCGGCCGCGACAGGCGTGGTCGCGCAGCCGCAGAAGGGATCAAGGACAAGCTCGCCTTCGTTTGAAGAAGCCTTGATGATGCGTTCGTAAAGGGCGAGCGGCTTCTGCGTCGGATAGCCGGTCTTCTCGCGCGAGAAACTCTTGATCATAATTGAGTCGAGAATATCGCCCGACGAACAATTCCAGGTATCTTCGATGGGAATGCCTTTGCCAGTCGGCTTCTTCCCGTCACGGCGCACATAACCTTCGGGATACGGTATGAACTCTTTGTTGAACTTTTTGTGAGCGGCCGGCGTCTTCGTATAGTAGAGGATTGTGTCGTGATTGCGTATCCAGCCCCGTCTCTGCGTCTTGAAACCCGAGACCCAGCCTATCCGCCAGACTATTTCGTTTCTGAAATTCTTCCAGCCGAAGATTGAGTCCAGCATGGCCTTGATGTAGTGGCTGGCCGTCGGATCGCAGTGCAAGTACAGGCTGCCGTCCTCGCGCAGCACGCGGTGCATTTCCATCAGGCGCACGCCCAGCCAGCACAAGAAGGCGCCCATATCATCGCCATACGCCGTCCGCGCAGCGTCAATCACGTCCCAGACGGCGGGCCAGTCGTCTTTGATGCTGTCGGTCCATTCCTCGTGGACATCCCGCGTCCAGGACCAGCGATCCTGAAAGCGCGCGCCAGCAGCCAGACTGTCGGGCGTGGCGTGAAAGTCGCGGTTCTTGTTGAAGGGCGGATCAGTGGCGATAAGGTGGACGGTCTCGCTGTTCATCCCGCGCAGGAATGCCAGGTTGTCGCCGTGATACAGGGTGCGGCTCTTGAAGTTCTGCTCAGGCATGACAAGCGCCATGGGCTCATGATTTCGTCTTGTGGAATGGTGGCATTTTACCGCCAAGGCCGAGAGCATTCAAGCATCTGCCATTCCGCGCCACTTACGCTACAATACGCGCAATCACACTTTCGCCACAGAAGGAGCCGCCCCATGCCCGCCATCAACCAGCGCAGCCGCGCACTCGTCCATGGACCCGAACGCGCCGGCGCCCGCGCCATGCTCAAAGCCGTCGGTTTCAGCGACGACGACCTGGCCAAGCCGCTCATCGGCATCGCCAACACCTGGACTGAAATTGGTCCCTGCAACTGGCATCTGCGAAAGCTGGCGGCCGATGTCAAGCGCGGCATCCGCGAGGCTGGCGGCACGCCCTTCGAGTTCAACACCGTCAGCATCTCGGACGGCATCACCATGGGCACCGAGGGCATGAAAGGCTCGCTCATCAGCCGCGAGGTCATCGCTGACAGCATCGAGCTGGTCGCCAAGTCGAATATGCTGGATGGCGTGGTGGCGCTTTCGGCTTGCGACAAGACGATCCCCGGCACAATCATGTCGCTGATCCGCCTGGATGTGCCATCGCTGATGCTCTATGGCGGCACGATTTACCCCGGCATGCTCAATGGCGAGCGGCTGGATGTCGTCAGCGTATATGAGGCCCTGGGCAAGTTCCAGTCGGGCGAAATCAGCTATGACGAGCTGATGCAGGTGGAGAACCTGGCTTGCCCCGGGCCGGGCGCTTGCGGCGGACAGTTCACGGCCAACACGATGGCGATGATCAGCGAAATCATCGGCATCTGTCCGATGGGAATGGGCGATGTGCCGGCCGAGGACCCGGAGAAAGAGACCGTCGCCTATCAAGCTGGCGCGATGATGCTGGACATCCTGGAGCGCGACATTCGCCCGTCGGATTTGGTGACGCGGGAGTCGCTGGAGAACGCGCTGGCGGCCTCGGCGGCGACAGCGGGCAGCACGAACAGCATCCTGCACTGCCTGGCTTTCGCGCGGGAAGCGGGCATCCCCTTCACCCTGGACGACATCGAAGCCATCAGCAAGCGCACGCCCATCATCGGCGACATGCGCCCGACCGGCAAATATGTCGCGCTGGATCTATTCAAGGCCGGCGGCGTGCCCATCCTGCTGAATCGCTTGATCGACGGCGGCTACCTGAGCGGCGACACGCCCACCGTGACTGGCCAGACCCTTGCTGAAGCCTGCGCCGGCGCGGTCGAGACGCCCGGGCAGCAGGTCGTGCGCGAGCTGGACGACCCCATCAAGGAGACTGGCGGTCTGGTCGTGCTGCGCGGCAACCTGGCGCCGGCGGGAGCGGTGGTCAAGCTCAAGGACAATCCCGAACCGCTGACAGGCCCCGCCCGCGTTTTCGATACCGAGGAGCTGGCTTTCGAGGCGGTCAAGAGCCAGGCGATCGTCGAGGGCGACATCGTCGTCATCCGCTACGAAGGACCGGTCGGCGGGCCCGGCATGCGCGAGATGCTGCAAATCACGGCGGCGCTCTTCGGGCAAGGGCTGGGCGGCAAGGTCGGTTTGGTGACGGACGGGCGATTCAGCGGCGGCACGCGCGGCTTGATGATCGGGCATACGGCGCCCGAGGCGGCTGTCGGCGGTCCCATCGCGCTGCTGAAAGAGGGCGACATGATCACGATCGATGTGTCGAAGCGGCTGCTGCAAGTGGATTTGAGCGCGGCCGAGCTGGATGCGCGGCGGGCGGCCTGGAGCGCGCCAGAGCCAAATTACGCGAAAGGCGTGATGGCGAAATACGCGAAGCTGGTGTCTCAAGCGAATGACGGCGCGGTGACGGGGGTGTAGCTGCAACCGCTGCTTGTTTCTCGGCGGCTAGTCTCGAGTCATCCATCCGCCCACATAACCACATAGCAATGAGTCGTGTCCAAGTGCCTACAGGAGATCGCCGACAACAGGACTGAAGCATGCGCTACTGCTTTCTCGATACGAACATCTTCCTCGAATTCAGGCCGCCAAGTGAGATTACCTGGATCAAAGAACTCGACTCCGCCGAGGTGTGCCCCGTAGTCTACTCTGTCGTGGCGCGAGAGCTGGACAAACATAAGACGGGGAACAGCAATCGCCGTCGAAAGCGGGCACGGAAACGGCTCGCCTCCCTTGAGGCCTTGGACACAAGCGCGGACAACAAAATACGAGACAAAGTCAGACTTCGATTCGACCTTGCGGAGCCGTCCGCTAGCACCCTTGCCGACAACCATCTTTCTGCCAAAGTTCCAGACGATATTCTCATCGCTAAAGCACTCGAATTCAAAGAGCTTGATGAACTGTTTGTGATAATCGACCGTCCAGCAGAGCTTCCTGCAACCGTTGAAATATCATATGAAGTCATAGCCGAGAATGTAATCGACAAGATTTCTGGGAAATTGACCGTCATTGTCAACGAAGTTCCCTCATGCAGCCCCTCCAGGCCACCCGCGTCCTCGATTTGACCCGCCTGTTGCCCGGCGCCGTCTGCACGACGCTCTTGCGCGACCTGGGCGCGGAGGTCATCAAGGTCGAAGACCCGCATCGCGGCGATTACGCTCGCTTCCTGCCGCCCTTGGTCGATGGCATGGGCGCCTTTTTCCGCGCCAGCAACCGCGGCAAGAAGAGCATCGTCCTCGACTTGAAAGCCGACGCGGGACAGGCGGCGCTGCATCGCCTCGCGCGGACGGCGGATGTACTGATTGAAGGTTTCCGGCCCGGCGTCGCCCAGCGCCTCGGCGCAGATTACGCGGCGCTTCGGGCGGTTAATCCACGGCTCGTCTGCTGCTCGCTTTCCGGCTGGGGGCAGAGCGGTCCTGAAGCCAGGCGCAGCGGGCACGACCTCAACTACATCGCGGGCAACGGCCTGCTCGGCGCGGAATTGCAGCCGACGACGCCGGCGTCGCAAGTCGCCGATGTCGCCGGCGCCTTTGCCGCTTTGTCGGGCATCCTGGCTGCCCTGCTCCAGCGCGAGCGCACAGGCCGGGGCGATTACCTTGATGTGGCGCTAGCCGAAGCGGCGCTGCCCTTCGCCATGACCGCCTGGGTCGAGGCGATGTCGCCCGGCGCGGAAGACGAATTCATCAGCTTGCGCGGCGAGAGCGCCTGCTATCGCGTGTACCAGGCGCGGGACGGCGAGTCGGTGGCGCTCGGCGCGATCGAGCCGAAATTCTGGGCGAACTTCTGCCGGGCGGTTGGACAGCCAGATTGGATCGCGCGGCAGACCAATCGCCAGCGGCAGCCCGCCCTGATCGCGGCGGTGGCTGCGCTCTTCGCCAGCAAGCCGGCCGACGCATGGGCGACCCTGCTGGACGAGGCGGACTGCTGCTTCAGCCGGGTCATCGCGCCGGGCGAGCTCTTAAACGAGGCTCAGATTCAAGCTCGGGGCCTGGCGGGCGTCGACGGCAGAGGCGTCCCCTGGTTGCGCAGCCCGATCCGCCTCGGCCAAACAGCCAGCCAACAGGCCGACGCGCCGGCCTGGGGCGAGCACACCAGCCAGCTGCTGGGCGAAATCGGTTATGGCGAAAGCGAGCTGGAAGCGCTGCTGGCGGCCGGCGTCATTCGTCAAGCGCCTTGAAGCCGCGCGTGTCCGCCAAGACTTTCTTGGGTCCCTGCCCGTCAAAGAGCACGCTGACGATGCCCGCGCCTTCGTCCAGGCCGATTACCAGGCCCCTGCCAAATTGCGGATGCGACACTTTCGCGCCCAGCTTGAAGCCCGCGGCTTCTTTGGCTTTTTTGGGCAAGCCGGGGAAAGGGACGATCTTTTTACGCAGTTCTTGATTCGGCTCGCGCACGGGGCTTGACGGCGGTTCTCGCTGCGGACGCTCTATGGCGCGCGGCGGGCTCTGCCATTGCGTTTGGGCTTCCAGGCTCTGGTTGCGGCGCAGGCTGGCCAAGGTCGTCGGCGAGCCATGGAGCAAGCCGGGCGGCAAGTCCGCCAGAAACTCGGAGGGCGCGGCGATTCCCCCGCTCCCGCTGAAGAGGGCGCGGCGAAAGGCGTAACTGAGGCGCAGGCTGGCTTTGGCGCGGGTCACGCCAACATAAAACAAGCGGCGCTCTTCTTCGACGCCGCCGGGCTCTTCCAGCGAGCGGAAATGCGGCAGGATGCCGGTCTCCAGGCCCGTGATGAACACGACCGGGAATTCCAGGCCCTTGGCGGCGTGCAGAGTCATGAGCGCGACGGCTTGGTTGTCTTCGCCCAGGCTGTCGACATCAGCCACCAGCGACTGCTCGGCGAGGAACTCGTGCAGCGGCTGCTCGTCTTCCATGGCGTATTGCAGCAGCCCGCGCAGCTCCTGGGCGTTATCGGCGCGCTCGACCGCTTCTTCGGGGAACTTGCTGCTGTTTTCCAAATGGATGTAATAGGCGGTCTTGGCGGTGACGCTGTCGAACATTTCCAGCAGCTGGCCGCGTTTCGCCTGTTCTTGCCAGCCCAGCAGCATCTCGGCGAAAGCGGCGAATTTCTTCCTGGCGGCAGCGGTCAGGGGCGTTGGGTCCGCATAGAAGAGCCGATTGAGCGCGTCGCCGATGCCCAGGTTCTCGCGAGCCAGCCAATTGAAAAAGGCTTGCTGCGATTTCGCGCCGATGCCCCGCGGCGGCACATTGACGATTCGCTCGAAGCTGACGCGGTCGTCCGGGTTGTGAATCAAGCGCAGGTAAGCCAGCAGATCTTTGACTTCGCGGCGCTTGTAGAAGCCGACCCCGCCAATCAAGACATACGGCACAGTGGCTTTGACGAAGGCCTGCTCCAGCGCGCGCGACTGGGCGTTGGTGCGGTACATGACGGCGAAGTCTTGGTAGTCGAGCCCGGATTGGGCGCGGATTTGCAAGATCTGTTCCAGCACATATTCGGCTTCGTAGCGTTCGTCGAAAGCCTCAAAGACGGTGACTGCCTCGCCCTGCCCCAAATCCGTGTGCAGCGCTTTGGGGGTGCGATGGCGATTGCGGTCGATAACGGCGCGGGCGACATCCAGGATGTTTTGCGTGCTGCGATAATTCTGCTCCAGCAGCACCAAGGTCGCGTCGGGGTAAGTCTCCTGGAAGCGCAGCACATTGCGGTAGTCGGCGCCGCGAAAAGCGTAGATCGCCTGGTCTTCGTCGCCGACGGCGAAGAGCCGGTTCTGGGGCGCGGCCAACAGCCGCACCAGCTCGTACTGAACGCGATTGGTGTCTTGAAATTCGTCCACCAAGACATATTCGAAGCGGTCCTGGTAGTGGCGGCGCAAGTGGTCATTCTCCCGCAGCAGCTTGACCATATTCAGCAGCAGGTCGTCGAAATCCATGGCGTTGGCGTCGCGCAGGGCGGCTTGATAAGCGGCGTAGACCTGTTTGACGATCTCGCCGAAATAATCGCGCGACTGGAAGGCGTCGGCCTGGATCATCTCGTTCTTTGCGCCTGAAATCTGCGAAAGGATGGCGCGGGGATTGTATTTCTTGGCGTCGATGTTCAGGCGCTTCAGCACGGTCTTGATCATCGCCAGCTGGTCGTCGCTGTCATAGATGACATAGTCGCGGCGGTAACCGGCGCTTTCCGCTTCGTAGCGCAAGAAACGGGCGCAGGCGGAATGAAAGGTGCCGAGCTGCATGCCGCGCAAGGGAGCGCCCAGCAGCGCCTCCACCCGCGTCCGCATTTCGCCAGCCGCCTTGTTGGTGAAAGTGACCGCGATGATGCGATGATGCGGCAGGCCGCGCTCGCGGATCAGCCAGGCGATGCGCCGCGTGAGCACGGCTGTCTTGCCGCTGCCGGGGCCAGCCAGCACGAGCGTCGGTCCGTCGCCGGCGGTGATGGCGGCTTTCTGCCGGTCGTTCATGCCTTGGAGGAGGAGGTGATCGATGGTCATTAGCCAGGGAATCCTTCGGGCGCACGCAAACGAGCCAAGCTGTTGGACTAATACACTTCCAGCAGATAGTCAGGCAGCTCAGACAGAAACATTGAGGGCGCTCGCAATTCGTCGCTAGGCCCGTCGTTGCGGGTATATGTCAGGTAGAGCCTCGATTCCGCTCGGGTCAAGCCCACATAGAATAGGCGTCGCTCTTCCGTGACATCGTTGGGACCTTCGCTTTCATGCACATGCGGCAAGATTTTCTCGTTCAGCCCGATGATGAATACAACCGGAAACTCCATTCCCTTGGCCGAGTGCAGCGTCGTCAACGAGAGCCTGTCCTGGTTGCGAGCGGCATCCTCTTCTTCCGAAGCCACCATATTGACAAACTCTGCAAACGGGTCAGGAAAGGTCGACGCTGCGCCGGCTAGCTGCCGCAGACGATTTACGCCGGTCCGGCGTTCATCAAGTTCCCAATCTTCCTTGCAGATCCGCTCAAGATGCTGGGGAATCTTCGCCTGCCGTGAAATTCGGTCGAAGAGATCGACCAGCTTGCCAATCAAAGCTGATTGTCGCCAAGCCTTCAGCATATCTGCTAGGGCTACAAACGCCTTCTGCTGCCGTCGATTTAGTGGCGAGGCACCGGTCTTTACCCTGTCAAGCGCGTCGCTGAGTGTCAACTCGTCCCTTTCAAGCCAGTCCAGAAATCGCTCCATGCCATCCTTGCTGATGCCGAAGGCTTTGATGTCGGCAATGCGCTTCAGCATGTCTCGGTATTCGAATTCGTACGCGAGATGCATCAAAGCCATGATGTCTTTCACTTCGCGGCGCTGGTCAAAGTCAACGGCGTTTACGACCCTGAAAGATAGGCCGTGCCGGTGAAGCACATTCCTGAACGGAAACGACTGAACATTATTGCGATACATGATGGCGATATCCCCAAGCCGGTGACGAGCGCTGACAAGCAGTTCCTCAATCTTGTCGCGAACGAAATCCGCCTCGTCCAGATCCGACGATGCTTCATAAACCTGAATGCGATGACCGACGCCAGTATCGCTGAACAATGCTTTTGGAGTCCGGTGGGGATTGTGCGCGATAACAGCCCGCGCCGCATCAAGAATCGTCTGCGTACTGCGATAATTTTGTTCCAGCAGATACTGTCGCAAGCCCGCGAAGTCCCGGCGCAGGCGTACCAGATTGCGATAGTTCGCGCCACGAAAACCATAAATGGACTGATCTTCATCGCCTACCACGAAGATGTTTTTCTGCGGCGGCGCGAGCATCTTGACGATCTCGTACTGCACCAGGTTGGTGTCCTGGAACTCGTCGACCAACACATATTCGAATTCTTGCTGGAACATGTCGCGCACCGCGGAGAATTCTCTCAGCAAGATGGCCAATTGCAGCAGTAAATCATCGAGATCCATCAGGTTCTCGTCGAGCAGCTCCGCTTGATAGGTCTGGTAAACTTGCGCGACGATCTGAGTGAATTCGTCCGTCGCCTCAAACATCGCCGGGGTGAGCATGCGGTTCTTTGCCAGCGAAATCGCCTTGCGAACTTTGGTTGGGCTGAATGATGGGTCTTTGGCGGCATAGCGCTCTAGGATGCCCCGAATGACCCAATATTGTCGATTTGAAGCGATTATCCTCCAGTGACCACGATAGCCAATCCGCGCAGCTTCCCTGCGGAGCAATCGCATTGATATCCGGTGAAAGGTGCCGAGCTGCATGCCGCGCAAGGGAGCGCCCAGCAGCGCCTCCACCCGCGTCCGCATTTCGCCAGCCGCCTTGTTGGTGAAAGTGACCGCGATGATGCGATGATGCGGCAGGCCGCGCTCGCGGATCAGCCAGGCGATGCGCCGCGTGAGCACGGCTGTTTTGCCGCTGCCGGGGCCAGCCAGCACGAGCGTCGGTCCGTCGCCGGCCGTGATGGCGGCTTTCTGCCGGTCGTTCATGCCGTCAGTCAGGGAGTGCAAAGTCATGCCGTCGCGGGCCCCGCGATACCGCTGGTCCAGAGCCGCCATTTTAGCGGAAATCGAGCCCGGGGCGCGCTCATTGGCTGGCGGGGACGGGCGTGGAAATGCGATCGACGCCGGGACCGAAAGCGGGCTCGGCCGGCGGCAGCGTCGAATTATCCACCCGCAGGTTCAAGTCAAAATGGATGTGGCCGCCCTGGAGCGAGCTGGCTGCCAGGCGCAGGATGTAAGCCCCGTCCGGGATTTGCGCGGCGACCGTGTCCCACGAACCCAGGTGCGCGCCGTAAGCCGGCATCTGCGCCAGCGACGCGCTGATCGGGTAGAAGGTCTCGGGCTCGGCGGCGCTGGCGTAAAGCAGCTCGAAGCGGTCGAAATCGGGCGCCTGGACTTGGCCGCGCAACTCGACAGCGCCCCGAATGACCGCGCCTTCGTTCGGGCTGCTGATGTTCACCAAGGGCAGCTGCTGGCCCTGGGCGCAGGCTTCTTCTGGCGGCGGCGTAACCGGCTGTCGCAGACCGAGTTCCTCGGCGTATGCACTGCCGTCGGCGCTGTCGTTCAGCCATTCGAGAGCGGCCGGCTCGCTGAGGCTGGCGAAATTCTGCTCGATGACATGCCCGGCGCAAAACTCGTTGGCGCGCAGCAGAGTCCAGCTGTCGACCGCCAGGCGCTGCAGAAAGGCTTCTTCTGGCGGCGGCGGGAATTGATCTTGCATGAAGAGCCCGGTGCTGGGCGCGGGGCAGCCAGGATAATTGAGCGTGCCCGTGAGGCGGCAGATTTCGCGGGCGACGACCCCGCCAGGATTCTCGAAGGGCTGGGGCGCGTACCAGTGCGAGGCGGCGGTCATGACCGTGTTCCACAGGGGCGCGGCGCTGCGATGGCCGCTGGTGTTGTAAGTGGGCGCGTTATCCGCCGTGCCCAGCCAGACGCCGACGACCGCAGCCCGGCTGAAGCCCATGGTCCACAGGTCGCGCGCGCCATTGGTGGTGCCGGTCTTGGCGGCGATCGTGTTCAGCGCTGGCAAGCCAATTCGCGCCAGGGTCATGCTGCCGCCGGGGGCGAAACTGGGGGCGCGGGCGCTGTCGTCGCTGAGGATGTTCTGCATCAAGTATGCCAGGCTCGGCGAAATGGCTTGCCGCGCCGGCTCGCGCTCCAGGGGGATTTCGCGTTCTTCGCCGGCGACGCTCTCGGTGACCCGCTCAATAGCGTAGAGCGGGATATGCTGCCCGCCATTCGCCAGCGCGGCATACGCGCCCATCATGTCGTAGAGCGTGACTTCGTTTGCGCCGAGCGCGCTGGCCAGGGAGATGAGCGACTCATCGGGGAATCGCAGGCCGACGGCGTCGGCCAAGTTGGCGAAGCGGCCCGCCCCGACATAATCGCGGAAGACCTTGACAGCTGGCACATTGTAGCTGTTCTGCAGCGCCGCCCGCGCCGAGACGGGGCCGTGAAAACGGCGGTCGACATTTCGCGGTTCGTAGATGCCGCCCGCGCCCAGATCCTCCACCAGTGGCACATCCCAGATGATGCTGGCCGGCGTCAGATAATCGGCGTCGCTCTCTTGCAGCGCCGCCAGGTAGACGAACGGTTTGATGGCGGAGCCGGGCTGCTGCCAGGTGAGCGCGTTGTTCACCTGCCCGGCCTGGGCGTCGTAGAAGTCGTGGCTGCCGACCAGGGCCCGTATCGCGCCGGTTTGGGGATCGCTGACCATGACCGCGCCGGTGTTGACGCCAGTGGCTGCGCCGGCCAGCCGCCGCACTTGATCGCTCAGGGCCGCCTGTGCCTCGTCTTGCAAGGCTGGGTTGAGAGTGGTGTAAATCTTCAAGCCCCGCCGATACAGCGCCTCGACGCCCAGCTCGGCCGCGACGGCCGCCCGCGCGAACTCTACAAAATGCGGATAACGCTGGCGCAGCTGGCTGGGCTGGAAGCGGGCGGTCTCGATTTCGGCAATCTGCAAGATGGCGACGCCGCCGATGATTTCGCCGCGCTGGTTCGCCTTCACCAGCAGGGCGCTTTCGCCGTCGATCCGCGCCTCGGCGCCGGCGACGATGCAGAATGGACCGCGCTCCAGCCACGCGTCATGGCGGAACTGCAGGCAGCCGACTTCCAGCATTTTGCGCATGGTGGCGCGCATGCCGGCGATGGCGGCGTCGCGCTGCTTCACCGGGTCATGCCGCAGGGGCGCGGGCACGATGCTCGCCAGCAGCGCCGACTGGGCGTAATTCAGCTGCGCCGCGCTGATGCCGAAGTAGAAGTTGGCGGCCGCCTCCACGCCGTAATTCTGGTTGGCGAAGAAAATGTCGTTCAGATACAGCTCGAGGATGAAATTCTTGTCGTAGCGATTGGCGATCTCCAGGGCGACCAGGATCTCTTTCAGCTTGCGCTGGGCGCTGACTTCGCGGTCATGCAAGACTAGGTTGCGCGCGATCTGCTGGGTGATGGTGCTGGCGCCGGACTCGATGCCGCCGCCTTGCAGGTTCTGCAGGAAAGCGCGGACGATGGCGATCGGGTCGAAGCCAGGGTCTTCAAAGAAGCGTTCGTTCTCTTGCGAGACGATGGCGTGAACCATGTAGGGGCTGATTCGATCCAGCGGGACGGTGGTGCGGGCGCCGGTTTCCTGGCTGTTGAGCGCCGCGATCAGGTTGCCGTCGGCGTCGAAGATGCGGGCGGTTTGATGGGCGGGCGTGTAGCTGCCCAGGGCGGCGATGCCCTCTGCATAGGGCGCGACGGTATCGCGATACCATAGCACCATGGCGCCCGTGGCGATGATGGCGGCGCCCAGCATGACGATGCCGAGCCCTGCCGTCAATGTCAGCAGCAGTCGCCTGCGCCGGCGCCCGCGGCTCTCCAGCAATTCCCGCGCCAGGGGCGAAGCTTGCAAGTCGTAGTCGCCATCAATGGCTCGCGGTATCGAATCGGCTTCTTGGGCGGGCGCATGCATGGTCGCGCTGTATTCGGCGTCGCCGGCCAGGGTGCGGGCTTGGCCGGGCAGCTCGTCGACGAGGGCAGCGCCGCCGGGCACGGTGTAGAGCTCGTCTTTCGTCGGCGGGATTTCGCCGATCCGCAGGCCGCGCTCATCGGTGATCGGGTCGCCGGCCGCGGGCTGGCTGTAAGAATCCGGCAGCTCGTATTCGGTGACGGTGGCGTCGGCGTCGACTTCGGCTTGCTCGCCTTCGTGCTCGCGCAAGGCGGCGGGATAATCTTCTTGCCATTGGTTGCGCTCCGGGTCGTGGCGGTACCAGTGGTTGTTCTCGGCGTCGATCATCCACCAATGGCCCGCCTCGTCCTGGACCATTGCCTCGTAAAGCAGTCGCTGGTACTCGTCAAAGCTGATTTCTTCTTTCGCCAACAGATCGCTGAGCGTGGCGGCGCGGTTGCGCATCTCGATGAAAGGCTCGGCGGCGGCGTCGGCTGGCCCTTGTTCGGGCGGGGCCAGGGGCAGGTCTTCGGGCCGGGCGAAGCGCTGGACGCTGGCGTCGCTCAGATGCGAATCATAATCTTCGGGCGGGCGCGGCTGCTGGGACGGACCGGGGTTGAGGATGCCGCCCATCATCTCTTCGGGCGAGTCGTCGGCGGGTTGATCGCGGGCGGGCTCGTCGGGCATGGCTGGCGCTCGTGGCTGGCGGATAAGCCTTCATTATAGTGGAGAGCGTCAATTGGGGATAACGCTGGGGGGCCTAGCTTTGGGGCCGAGGCTGCGGGAATCGCGCTGACGATAGAGGCATGTTTGACTGATTATTGGAAGCGGCGTCCGCGGGCCATGGCGACCGGTTACACGACGGCCGCGTCTTCTTCATCAACCAAGTCATGCGGCGCCGTCGCCAGGTAGCGGTAGACATAGGGATTGCCCACCACCGCCATGTCCTCGACGACATCATCGCGCCGAATCGTGAAGTGGAAAATCTCGATGCAGCGCATGCCGGCGAACCAGTGCCGCCGCAGCCTGACCCGGCGGTCGATCTCCCAGCCGCGGGCGATCGCCGTCAGCAGGTTGTCGCCACCGGCGTAGCGCTCCGAAGAATAGCTCCAGTGCTGCGAGGTGATGTCTTGGTGCTGATTATCGAGGCTCTGCGGTTGCTCTGCCGCCATGCTGTTTCGCGCTCCGGCACGCTGAATCTTGGCGCGGATTATAGACGGGGGCGCCTGGGGCGGCAAGTGGCGGGCGCGGCTCTAACGCGAGCTTAACGCGACCCTAATCCGGCAAGACGAGACTGGCTGGCGCCCCGGCGTAAATGACGCGGATGTCGTGCTGGATGATGAAACGCTCAATGTAGGGGTTGCTCAAGACCGGCATGATCATGAGCTGGCTGCCGCGCATGAGGGTGAAATCGTAGACGGTGCGGGGGCGTCCTCCGCTGACTGCCGCCTGCCGCGCCTTGACCCGGGGCATAGCCAGGTTCCAGCCGCCGCGCAGAGCGGAAATCAGTTGGCTGGCGGCGGCGTAGTCTTCCGATTCCGGGCTCCAGTACTGCTCGCCCTCGCTGAATTGTTCCTGCCGGTAAACGCGCTGTTCCAGTTCCATGCTGTCCGCCTCCTGTGTCGCCTTGGGTCCGCCATGTCAGCTGCGATGCCGGTAGCCAAAAGGAGCGTCTGCCGGAATGGGGGCTCTGTTGCTGCGCCACATTCCTTACTTCAAGTATATTGCAAGCCGCGCCCAGCAGAATAAAATCGGGATTAAGACGCCTTAACGATGGCGGGGCAATCGCAATGGTGGCGAGCCCGGCGCCCGGCTCGTCGTCGCGGGCTGATCACTCGTCGCTGTGCCGTACAAGGGCAAGCAGCATGGCGCGCAAGTCGGGCGTCGCCGGCCGAAGGACCATCCCGAAGCCGCATTCGCTCGCGGCACTTGCCGTCGCCTCGCCGATGCACAGGGCTGGCAAGCGCTTGGCAGCCTGCGCCGGACAGCGCCGCGTGAAGAATTGCACCGCCGACGGGCTGGTGAAGCTGAGGGCGTCCACAGCGCCTTGCTCTATCAGCGCCGGCAGATCGACGCCGCCCGAGCCAATGACCGTCTTGTAGGCCAGGGCCGCCGTCACATCCGCGCCGCGGGCTCTTAAGGTCTCGGCTGTGGCGGGGAAAGCCAGGTTGGATTGGGGCAGCAGAATGCGGCAGGGCGCGCCAAGGGGCAAGCCACGCGCGAGTTGACCGGCGCCGGGCCGGGCTGGCATGTAGTCGACCTCGCGATTAAGCCGCTCTCGCACAGCCTGCGCGGTAGCTGGACCGGCCGCGGCGATCCGGGCCGGCAGGTCCCCCGCCGGCAAGAGCTGGGCAACGGCGCGGACAGCGTTCCCGCTGGTCAGCAGCAGCCAATCGAATCGCTCGGGGCGCTTCAGCTCCCGCTGCAGCGGACGCGGGTCCGGCGGCGGTTCTATGTCGATGCAGGGGTAGTCCAGCGCGACTCCGCCGAATTCCCGAATGAGCTCCGCCAGCGCGGGCGCTTGATGGGGGGCGCGGGTCACGGCGATGTGTCTGCCCGCCAGCGGCTTGGACTCAGTCTTCTGCGTCGCGGGCATGAATCGCCTCCAAGATGTCTCCAGCGCCCTCCTGCAGGGCAGCCACCGCCAATTTGAGGCCAAGCCGACGCGCGCTCGACAAGCCGGCCTCGCCTTCCAGCGCCTGCGCTTCGCCCGCGACATCTATTTGCCGCGCGCCATCCAGAGCGACGATCCGCCCTTGCAGCAGCAGCCGCTCCGCCTGGACGCGCGCCCATGCGGCGACCGGCAGCGAACAGCCGCCCTCCAGCCCGGCGAGAAGGGCCCGCTCGGCGGTCGTCGCCAGGACCGTCGCCTGGTGATTGAGAGGCGCGAATAAAGCCAGCGATTCGGCATCGGCGCGGCATTGCACTGCCAGCGCGCCTTGCCCGGCGGCGGGGAGCATCTGTTCGGCGTCGAAGACCTGGCTTACCCGCGCGCGCATCTCCAGCCGCTCCAAGCCGGCCAGCGCCAGCACGATTGCGTCGTAGCGCCCGTCGGCCGCGAACAGCCGCTCCACCCGTCCGGGCACATTGCCGCGGATGTCGCGCATTTCGAGGTCCGGCCGCAAGGCAAGCAACTGCGCCCGACGCCGCAAACTGCCCGTGCCGACGCGCGCGCCCATGGGCAGCCGCTCCAGAGTCTCGCCGAATCGGCTGACCAAAGCGTCGCTGGGGTCGCCCCGTTCCAGGACCGCGCCCAGCGCCAAATCGGCGGCGAAATCCACCGGCAAGTCTTTCAGGCTGTGCGCGGCGCAGTCGATCTCGCCCCGGCGCAGGGCAGCCTCCAGCGCCTCGGTGAAGAGGCCTTTGCCACCGATCTTGGGCAGGGGCGTCGCCGGCTCCAGGTCGCCGCGGGTGCTGAATTCGCGGATCTCGACGCGGCAGCCGGGGTAGCGCGCGCGGATCAACGCGGCCACTTGATTGGCTTGCCACAGCGACAATCGAGAGCGGCGCGTCCCGATGCGGATGCGTTCTTGCACGACGGAAGACTCCTTGCCCTGGCGCTCCGAGCGATTATAGCGGGCCCGAGCCAGGCGTAGGATAATCGTATGGCGCGCTCGCTACACAGCTTGGCGTTGCGGGCGTATACTCGCCTTATGTCCGCGGTCCCAAACCAAGGAGCCATCGCCATGACCCGACTCGTCCTGACCGCATTGGCGCTGTATCTGTTTGCGCTGCCCCTTGTAGCGGCCGATCGCAAAGCCGAGCCCGAAGTCTATGACCCGAGCGTCTGCGCGGCGGCCATCGAGAGCGTCGACGCGGCCGTGGAAGCGGCTGCCAGCGCCCCCTGCCTGGCGATGGCGCAGGCTTTTCCGAAGCCCGTCTTCGAGCGCGGACCCTTGGACCGGGTCACCCTGGACGAAAACAGCTTCTGGCGCGTTTCCAAGGATGGCGCGGCGCTGCGCAGCTCGCCCGGCGGCGCGGTGATTGGGGCGATCGCGCCCGGTTTCAACTTCGTCAAGGCGGTCCAGGTTCGCGAAGACGGCTGGATCCAGCGTCTGGGCGGGGAGTGGGTCGCGCCTGGCGATGTCAAGCCGGCTCGAACCTCGCTTTTCACCGGGCTGCTGCTGCCGCCGGATTGGGCGCACCCCTTCGCAGTCATCCTGGATCGCACGGGCCTCCACGCGTCGCTGCGCCCTGGCGAGCCCGGCAGCGCCGACAGCGGCTATGTCACGCGGCGCGGCAAACTCGTCCATATTTTCGCGCGGGCGGAAGACGACCAGGGCAAGGTCTGGTATCTGATCGGCCCGCAGCGCTGGATCCGCCAGGAGCTGGTGGCAATGTTCGCGCCAGCGGAGCGCCCGCCCGATGTCGCCGGTCGCTGGGTGGCGGTGGATCTCTTCGAGCAGACACTCATCGCCTATGAAGACGACCAGCCGGTCTTCGCCACTCTCGTCTCCAGCGGCCTGGCGGACTGGCCCACGACCGAGGGTTTGTTCAAAGTCTGGGCGCGGCTGCCCAGCGATGCGATGAGCGGCGCCCGCGGCCAGCCAGACGCCTACGATCTGCAATATGTGCCCTGGGTGATGTACTTCAAGGGCGGCATCAGCCTGCACGGCACATATTGGCACGATGGCTTTGGCTACCGCCGCAGTCATGGCTGCGTCAACCTGAGCGTGAGCGACGCGCGCTGGCTCTACGAATGGATGCTGGGCGCGGCGCCCCACGAAGACGGCGAAATCGTCAACATGGTGCATGTCTTCAGTTCGGGCGAATACGCTGGCTGAGGCGGCGCTTATCCGCGAAACGAACTGCCGAGTGGCTGCGGCGAATCTGCCTGAAACAGGCCGGTAGGGGCGGCTTATCAAGTCGCCCGCTGGAATTCTCCGAGAATCGCGCAATCCTCCAGCCTACAGGCGATGTCGCGCTCCTTCAATCCAGCGAGCTTACGGTCGGCGCAAAGCCGATGAGCTGGCTCACGCGCTCGATGCTGACCAGGCTATCGGCGCCCGCCAGGGGCCTGGATCGTTCGCGGACATCGGGGAAGAAGAGCGCCAGCAGCGCCGCCGAATCGTAGCCCAGATAGTTGCGATCGCTGTTGACGAAGAGCGGATGCGCGCCCTCGAAATCGACGGTCAGCGCTTTCTCGAAAGCCTGGGTCGAGTCGTCGGTGTGGATGAAAGTCCAATAATTGAAGCGGTCGAAGAAGTACGCGTGGAAGAGCCAGTCGTCCTGCGCCTCGCGGTCGAATTGCCCCGTCCGCGCCTGCTCGTGCTCCATGATGTGCCGGGCTCGCATATCCAGCACGCCGGAACGCGCCTCCTGCATGCGCGCTTCCCGCTCCTGCCGGGGCAGCTGCCGAAATTCGTCCAGCCGCCGCCGGCGCCCCGGCAAGCTTTCGCGCAGATTGCCTTGGGCGAGCGCCTCCTCGCTCCAGACGGCGGGAAAGCGAAACGAGACGCTGGAGATGCCTTTGCGGCGATGGTAATAAGCGGCGATTTCTTCCACCAATTGCTTGGAAAACGAGTAGGCGTCGGTGGTGTGGGTCGGGTGCGCCTCGTCCAGGGGGAAGTAGTCGAACTGGCGGTCGTCGCAGCCCCAGTAGCCGCCCAAGGCGTTGATGGAGCTGGCTTGAGCGATGCGCTGGACGCCGGCGCGGGCGGCCGCCTCAAAGACATTGTATGTGCCGCTTACATTGATCTTGAAGAGCGCCTCGTTCGGGTGGCTCAGCGTGCTGGGGATGGCGGCGAGATGGGCGATGGCGTCGCAGCCTTTCACCTGCTCGGCGAGCGCGTCGACATCCAGAATGTCGCATTGGCTGTATGCGACGCCTTCTATCGCACAGCTCTCCTCGACGCCGATGACCCGCACATCCCAGCCAAGCTCGACAAAACGCCGGCTGACTGGCGCGCCAACGCGGCCCGTCCCTCCTGTAATGAGAACGCGCATCAGCCGCCAGGCCGCATCTTGAACGCGATTGGCGCGGACATGGCGACAGAATCGCGGTAGGTCAGCGAGCCGGCGTCGGCGTCGATGGAGAATATGGCGGCGCTGTCGGTGTGGCGGTTGCCAACGACCAGAACTTTCCCGCCGGGATCCAGCATGAAGGCGCGCGGCCAGGCGCCACGCGTCGCTTCATAGCCCAGCAGTTTTGGCAGCCCAGCGGCATCGAGCGCGTAGATAACGATGGAGTCGTGCCCGCGATTGCTGCCGTAGAGGAACTTGCCGTTCGGGTGGACATGCACATCGGCGCAGGTGTTCGGTCTGCCGGCCGGCTGGACATAGTAGGCGGGCATCGTCGAAAGAACCGAGAGGCGCTTCCAATTATCATCGTCATCCCAGGCGAAGGTCGCCATGGTTGAATCGAGCTCGTTGATGACATACATGCGCGGCAAACTCGGATGAAAGGCGACATGACGCGGGCCGGCGCCGGGCGGCAGCTCGAGCGTCCGCGACAGGCTCAGCTTGCCAGCGGCGGCATCCAGCGCATAAAGGTAGACCAGGTCCGTGCCCAGATCCGGCACGACGGCGAAGCGATTGTCGGGCGTCGTGACGATCATGTGCGGGTGCGAGACTTCCTGGCGCTCGCGATTGGGTCCCGAGCCATCGTGTTCAATGTGCTCGGCTGCCGCGCCCAGCCGCCCCTCGCTGTCGATGGGATAGACGCGAATGTTGCCGCGTTCGTCGCCGACGACATAATTGACCATCAATACTTGCCGTCCGCTCGCCTCGACACAGACATAAGCCGGGGATGTGCCGGCCGCTGGCTGGCGGCTGACGAGGCGCAGCGACCCATCCGCCTCGACTGCGAATGAGACGAGCTCGACTTCGTTGTCCATCGTCGTGGCGACGAGAAAGCGCCCGTCCGGGCTGAAATTGAGATAGTGGCATTCGCTGATGTCCGTCACATGCTGAACGACTCTCAGGGCGGCCCTGTCGCTGTCCAGGGCGGCGATGATGATGCCGTAGGGCGCGGCGCCGGAATTGGCGATGTAGACCAGATTTTCGCTCATGCTTGGTCCCCGTCTGTGAAGCGAGCAATGTCGGCTCAAGTGTAGCGCGGGCCGCGCGCGTTTGGAATCAGAAATCCGGAAAAACAAGGTTGACGAACGACCGACGAATCCGGCATCCACGCAAAATACCTTGCCGATTGCCACGGGCTGAACGCCAATTGAATGGCGAAAACTGCGCGATTAACTCCCTTCCCTTGCGCTTCGGACGCCCGCCATGGAGATGGCAGGAGGGACCGGGGGCGGGTTTTGCGGCTCGCCCGAACGGGGGTCATTCTCTTCACAGGCTTGGAGCGCATGAAGCCGACGCGCGTTTATCGACGCCGCGCCCCAAGCACGACGACCAACGCAAAGGCGATGTACTAGGCGACAACCTGGGCCGGGATCCCTCTCTGGATGCGCCGAGCGAAGCGCCCGCAGCCATCGCAACGATTAGCGAAATGCAGCGAACGCTCAAGTCTCGCATGACATGTACGCGGCTGGCGCGGCTGAAGCCAAATCTTGACGACAGTAAAGCGCCTGCCTCTGAAATGTCCAGAAAAGGCCTAGCGCGAGGCGACGCGGGCGTAGCGCCAGACCGCCATCGGCAGGAAGATCGCCACGATCCCGGCGATCCACAGCAGCGAGACCACGATCTCGTCCGGGTTGACCGTGCCCGTCATCAAGTCGCGCACGGTGTTGGCGACAACGCTGACCGGCTGGTTCTCGGCGAAGGCGCGCAGCCACTCGGCCTGCATCGTCTGCGTCGGCACGAAGATCGAGCTGGCGAAGGTCAAGGGGAAGAGCCAGATGAAGCCGGCCACTTGAGCCGCCTCCGGATCCTTGACATACAAGCCGATTGTCGCGGAGATCCAGGTCACGGCGTAGCCAAAAGCCACCGCCAGCAGCAAGCCCGCCAGGCCGCTGACCCAGTCTTCAAAGCGGAAGCCGATGATCATCCCGGCGACGATCATGATGAGCACCGTGAAAGCGCCGCGCAGGGTATCGGCGCTGGTCCGCCCGGCCAGCACGGCCGCCCGCGACATCGGCAGCGAACGGAAGCGGTCGATGATGCCTTTGGATAGATCGACGGACAAGCCAACGGTGGTGTTGGCGGAGGCGAAGAGGATCGTCTGGATGATGATGCCAGGCAGCAGGAACCGGATGTAGTCGCCGCCGGTGGAAAAGCTGATGGCGCCGCCAAAGACATAGGTGAAAAGCAGCAGAAAGATGACGGGCTGGATGGTGGCGAAGACCAGCAGTTCCGGCTGCCGTTGATAGGCGTAGAGATTGCGGCGCATCAAAACCAAGGTGTCGCTGAAGTTCCACAAGAAGCGGCGCAGCGCCCCCGTCTCGCTGGATTGGACGCCGAAGCCGGCGGTCATGCTGTTTTGCGTCATGCGATTCGTCCTCATGCAATCGATTCAGGCGCGTCAGGCGCTCCGGCGGCCAAAACGGCGGCGCTTGGGCGGGGCTTGTTCTTCGACGATTTCCTCGCCGGTGATGCTCAGGAAGACATCGTTCAGCGAGGGCCGGCGCAGGTTGAGCTCGGCGATGTGAATGTCTTCGCTATCCAGCAGGCGCACGACCTCGGCGATGCGCTGGGCGCCGCTTTCCACAGCCAGGATGACATGGCCGCGGGTTTGGTCGATGTGCGAGCTATCGCCGCCCAGGGGCAGCAAGAGCCCGGCCGCTTTGTCGGTCTCGCGCGGGTTGGCGATGGTGATGTCGATGAAATCGGCCGCCATGTTCGCTTTGAGCTCGTCGGCGCTGCCCTCGGCGATGACATGCCCATGATCGATGACGACAATCTTGTCCGCCAGCTCGTCGGCTTCTTCAAGGTACTGGGTGGTGAGCAGGAGGGTCGTGCCATCGGCGACCAGGCTGCGGATCGTCTCCCACATGGCGATGCGGGCGCGGGCGTCCAGGCCGGTGGTGGGCTCGTCCAGGAAGAGGATGGCGGGCCGGGCGACGATGCTGGCAGCCAGATCAAGGCGGCGGCGCATCCCGCCGGAGTAAGTCTTGACCAGCCGGTCGGCGGCCTCCGTCAGCGCGAATTGCCGCAGCAGCTCATCGGCGCGGTTTTGGGCTTGGCGCGCTGGCAAGTGATACAGCTTGCCCACCATGATCAGGTTTTCGCGCCCGGTCAGGATTTCGTCGACGGCGGCGTATTGGCCCGCCAGGCCGATGATCTCGCGCACGGATTGTTTCTGGCGCAAGACATTCAGCCCGCCGACCCGCACCGCTCCGCTGTCCGGCTTGAGCAGGGTCGTCAGAATGCGCACGAGGGTGGTCTTGCCGGCGCCGTTGGGACCAAGCAGACCGAGGATTTTGCCTTGTTCGGCGGCGATGGAGACCCCGTCAAGCGCTTTGACCTCGCCGAAATGCTTATAGACATTTTCCGCGACAATCGCGTCAGTGGCAGGCATGCGTCTACGCTCCTTGATATGGCTGTCGGCTTTGGCGGGGGACCGCCAGCGACGAAATTAGAAACTGCATGGATTGGTCTCCTCGCCACGGCTGTCAAACAGCGACAGCACACGCTCGAAGCTGGCCAAGGCGGCCGCCCGTTCCTCAGCCGTAAGCGGCGAAAGCAGCTCGCGCGCCAGCTGCCGGTGGCTGGCTTCCGCCTGCCGCATGCGCTCGACGCCCAGGTCCGTCAGCTCGACCAGGACGCTGCGGCGGTCGCGGGGATTGCGAATGCGGTAGACCAGGCTGTCGGCCTCGAGCCGGTCAATCATCTGCGAGGCGTTGGACAAGCTGGAGAAGACGCCGTCGGCGAAAAAGCTGACGGGCTGTGGCGCGCCGGCGTCGTAAAGCCGCTTCAGAAACCAGAGCTGCGGCGGCGACAGCGTCTCGGGGCTCTTGTTCTGCTCGGCGAGCTGCGCCAGCTGGCGGCAGATCCGCGTGAGCAGGATGAAGAAGCGCTCCTCATACGCCAGCTCGGGCGCCGAGGCTGCGGCGCTTTCGTTCACGGGTGTATTATCCATATATGAAGCGTAGCGGACGAAACCGCGGTCGTCCATTAGAAGTCTGTTAGAGAATCTGTCGGCGCGGGGCTATCGGGCGGTTATTTGTCGCGGGTGAGGGCGAAACCCTTCATGAATTGACGCTGCAGGATGATGAAGATAATCATCGGGGGCAGGCTGGTGATGATGACGCCCATCATCATCGGACCAAAGTTGTCGCCCACTTCCAGATTCTGCGTCAGCGACTGCATGCCCCACTGCACGACCTGCAAGTCTTGGTCGCGCAGCAGAATGAGGGGCCACAAGAACTGATTCCAGCCGAAAAGGAACATGATGACCATCAGCGCGCCGATGGTGTTCCAGCTGAGCGGGATGAGCACGCGGAAGAGGAACTGCAAGGGCGAGGCCCCGTCCAGCTGCGCCGCTTCCGACAAGTCCGGCGGCATGGTCATGAAGTGCTGGCGGAAAATGAAGACGCCGGTGGCGCTGGCGAGCAGCGGCAGGGTCAAGGCGACATAAGGATGGGGCCAGCCGTCAAAGCTGACGACGCGGCGGTAAAGCGCGATGAGCAGCACATCGCCCGGCATAATCAGCGTGATGAGCACGAAGCCAAAGACGATCCATTTGCCGGGATAGCGAAAATACACCAGCCCCAGGCCCGCCAGCACCGACATGACCGTCTTGCCCACCGAGATCGCCAGCGCGATGACGAAGCTGTTGAGCATGAAGCGCCCCATATTGCGCTGCACCATCACGGTGCGCAGATTCTCGAAGAACATGTCGCCCGGCGTGAACTTGTGATTCCAGACTTCCGGGTTGCTCTGCGTGCTGATCAAGAGCGCGTAGAACATGGGGAAGGCGATGATGATGACCGAGATGGTCAAAATCAGATGGGCGTACCAGCGCTGCGGGATCAGCCGCCGCCACAGGGGACGCGACTGGCCGGCCGAGGGGTCGAAGACGAAACGCGAGCTGGCGCTTTCGGTCATGGCTAGTAGTTCCCGTACTGGACGCGCCGCTGCCCGACGCGGAACTGGAAGATGGTGATGCCGACAACAATCAAGAACAAGATCAGCGACTGCGCCGTCGACTTGCCGATGTCGCTGGCCAGGATGCCCGTGACATAGACGCGGTACATGGCGGTGAAGGTCGACTCGGTGGGTCCGCCGCGAGTCAGCACGAAGATCAAGCCAAAGGTGTCGAAGAAAGCGTAAATTGTATTCGTGACGATCAGGAAGAAAGTGAAGGGCGAAAGCAGCGGGAAGGTGATGCGGGCGAAGCGCTGCCAGGCGTTCGCGCCATCAATCGAGGCCGACTCGAGCAAGTCCTTGGGGATCGTCTGCAGGCCCGCCGTGTAGAACAGGATGTTGAAGCCGATGACATTCCAGACGCTGGCCAGCACGACGCTGAATTGGGCCGCCGGCACGGTGACCAGCCAGGGCACTTTCACGCCCAGCGTCAAATCCAGAACGCGGTTGACAATGCCCGACTCCGTGCCCAGCAGCAAGCCGAATATCGAACCGGCCACGATCGGCGAGATGGCGTAGGGCCAAATCAGGAATGTGCGGTAGATGTTCGCGCCTCTGATCGGCTGGTTGAGCATGGCGGCAATCAAGAGCGCCAGGCTCATGGTGATGATGATGATGCCAAAGGACAGCGCGAAGCTGAGAAACAAGTTGCTGTGATAATCCAGGTCGCCCAGCATGCGCGAGAAATTGGAGACGCAGATGAAGCGCGTCCGCGGGGCGCCAAAACGCGCCAGAAATGTCGACAGGCGCAAGGTGTCGACCATCGGCAGATAGACGAAATAGATGAGCACCAAGATGGTCGGCGAGAGGGCGGCGGCGGCGTAAAGCGCGCCATTGCGTCCGCGAAACGCGCCGGGCGTGGTGTCGCCGCGCGGCAGCAGCCTCTGCCCGCGGAAGAAGCGCCAGAGCAGCGTGCTGCCGATATTGAGCGTCAGCAGCAGGCCCAGCGCCACCATGATCCAGCCGACGATGTAGTCGTCGTTCTTCTTGTCGGCCTCGAACATGCAGTAGCCCAGCGGAGCCGTCAGCAGCATGGCGCCGGCGACGCCGCAAATCGCGCCGACGAGCAGGCTGGCCTTCAAGCCGCCGACCCGCGTCTGCCAGCGCAAGAAAGCAAAGTAGCCGGCGCCCAAAAGCGCGCCGACCAGGCCGACGATCACAGGCTGTACCGCGAAGACGATCTCTTCCATGCGCTCTGTCGCGTCCGAATTCGGCGAATGAAGCGCGGGACGGACTGTCGCGTCCGCCCCGCTGTTGCGCTTGTTTCTGGCGAGCCTACTCGTCCGCGAACAGGAAGTTGTATTCCTGCAGCAGCTCAGTCAGGGTCTCGTTGGTTTTGGCGATCATCGCGTCCAGATCGCCGCCGTTGAGCATGTAGTCTTCCACCAGGCCGTTGTAGTAGGGACGGCTCTGCTGGAAAGTGCCGTAGGTGGAGCCGCGCGTGGCGTTGTTCACCGTCGAATTGCCCAGCTGGGTGCTGGCGGTCAGGTAGTTGGGGAAAGCCGCGTACCAGTCGTCCGCTTCGATGTCGACGCGCGAGCCGCTCGGGATGTCCCAGAGGATCTCGTTGCCCGGCTGCAGGTTGCTCAGCAATTCAATCGAGCTGTTGCGCACGGGGACATAGCCGGAGGCGGTATGCCAGCTGGCGCTGTTCTCCGTGTTGCTGAAGAAGAGCAGGAAAGCCATGGCCGCTTCTTCTTCTTCGGGCGCCAAGCCATTGCTGATCCACATGGTCGCCCCGCCCAGGATGTTGCCGACCCAGCCGCTGGGCGCGTCCTGGTTGTAAGCCATGCCGACAGTGTCCAGCGTGAAGCCGGTCTCGGCCGCTCCTTCGCTGACGGCGCGCGCGGCCGCCGAGCTGCTCATGAAGATCGCCGTCTTGCCGGAGACGAAAGTCTGCGTTGGCGGGCCCCACTGATCCTGCCCCTCGAAGATGAAGTAGCCGTTGCTGTAGAGCTCGCGGTAGAACTCGGCGATGGCGCGGTAGGCGTCCGTGTCCAGGTTGAACTCGGTGGCGCGGCCGGCGCGTCCATTCTCGTTGTTGACCATGTACTCGTTCTGCTGCGCCAGCCACTGCTCGATGAACCAGCCGGAGAAGGGCCAGGTGGCGCAGGCGGAGATCGTGCCGTCGTCCACCATGGGCTGGAGCGCGGCGCAGGCGTCGAGGATGTCGGCCCAGGTCGTCGGCAGTTCCATGATGCCGGCTTGCTGCAGCAGGTCGACATTGTAGTACATGATCGGCGTCGAAGTGTTCCAGGCGACCGACGCCCAGACGCCCTCGACCGTGTAGTAATTGGAGATGACCGGGATGATGTCGTCAAAGTTCACCGGATGACCCAGCACCTCGTCGCGCCCGTCGATGATTGTCTCGGCATACGAGAACCAGTCGGAATCGACCGCGAACTGCAGCGCCGCGTCGAAGAGCTGCACAATCTCCGGATAGTTGCCGTCCTCGCGCCCGAGGGTGTAGTTGTTGACGATCGTGTCGTAGTCGACGACAGACACCATGTTCACATTGATGTCGTCATGCAGCGCGTTGAAGCGCTCCGCCGTATCGACCGCCCAGTCGTAGCGATGGTCGCTGAATGCCACCCAGGCTTCCAGCTCGATGGTTTCCTGCGCCAGCGCCGGCGCCATCGCTCCGAGGGCGATCGCCAGCAAAAGCGCCACAAGCGCAAATCTGCGAATCATTTTCATGTCTCCCAACTCATTGGACAAAACAGTCTACTGTAACTTGCATTTGCGGATTCGTCAAATCGGGCAATCCGCGCCTGCGATTCCGCCATCAGGCGTCGACGAAGACGACTTCGAAGAGCTTCGGCCAGTTCTTGCCCGTGAGGTAGAAAGTCTCCGACTCGGGATTCCAGGCGATGCCGTTGAGGACGCTGCCCGGCGCAAGCGACTCGCGTTCGGCGTCGGTCAAGAGCGCCGACGCGTCGATGAGCGCGCTGATGAGGCCGGTGAATTTGTCGATGCGGAAGATGTAATCGGTGTTCCAGGCGTTGGCGTAGACATGCTCGCCGACGCATTCCAGCTCGTTCAGCAGCTGCGCCGGCACGAGCTGCCCGCCCAGAGTCACCGCGCCGCGAAAGATGAGCTCGAATGTATCCACATCCCGAATCGACAAGAAAGCCGAGCCATCGCTCATGAAAAGGTAGCGGCCATCGTAACAGAGCCCCCAGCCCTCGCCCGCGTAGGCGATGGTCTCGAGCAGCTCGAATGTGTCGAAGTCGTAGACAAAGGCTTTGCCCGCTTGCCAGGTCAGCTGGATGAGTCTGTCGCCGACCTTCTCCAAGCCTTCGCCAAAGACATCGTCAGCCAGCGAGACCGACTGCAGCGCCACCCCCGTCTCGATCTCGACGCGGCGCAGGCTGGAGCTGCCGTAGAGCCCGGTCGACTCGTAGAGATGGCCGCCTTCCCAGAGCAGACCCTGGGTGAATGCGCTGGCCTCATGCGGGTAAGAATTGATGACCTGCGGAACGAGCTCCAGCACGTCGGGCGTCTGCGCCGGCGATGACAAGATTCTTAGGCTGAAGATGGCGATGGCGATGAGAAGGCGAATCATGAAAGGGCTCCTTTCAGCGAGCGGCGGCGCGGGCGCTTTCGCCAGGCTGGATCGAGGCTGGCGGACCGTTAGTGAAAACTTACAAGAAAACCGGCGCGGATTCCATAAGTTTCGCTCTGGAAGTTGGTAGAAACGCCCAATACAATAGCGCTGTTTATCAATTTGGACGGTTCAAGCAGAAGGATAGATGGAAATGGCAAAGTATGTCCCGCCCGATTCCGCGAAGGAGTCCCCCGCCGCCCTGCTGAGTTGGGCAAACGAGAACGATATCGTCGAGATTGACTTGCGCTTCGTCGATATTCGGGGCGTGCCGCAGCACTTCAGCATGCCGATCCAGTCGGTGGATGAAGGCGCTTTTGAAGACGGCTTCGGCTTCGACGGCTCCAGCATCCAGGGCTTCCAAGCCATCAACGAATCCGACATGATCCTGCTGGCGGACCTGAGCACGGCTTATGTGGATCCCTTCTTCGGCTACAAGACCCTGGCGCTTTACTGCGACGCCCATGACCCGATCAGCCGCGTCCCCTACGCCCTGGACGCGCGTGGCGTGGCGAAACGGGCGGAAGCTTACCTGGACGCCTCGGACCTGGCTGACATCGCCTATTTTGGTCCCGAAGCCGAGTTCTTCATGTTCGACAATGTGCAGTACAGCACATCGGAAAACAGCAGCTTCTACCGCGTCGATTCCTTCGAGGGCGACTGGAACAGCGGCAACGAAGACCCGGCGCAGGGCCACATGAACCGCATCAAGATGGGTTACTTCCCCCTGCCGCCACAGGACAAAACCCACGATGTCCGCGCCGAAATGGTGCAGACGCTGCTGGATGTCGGCATGGAAGTCGAGGTGCACCACCACGAGGTGGGCGGCGCGGGCCAAGCCGAGATCGACCTGAAGTACGCGCCCCTGCTCGTGATGGCGGACATGATGGTGACTTACAAGTACATCGTCAAGAATGTGGCGATGGCGAATGGCTTGCACGCCACTTTCATGCCCAAGCCGCTCTTCGAGGAAAACGGCAGCGGCATGCATGTGCATCAGTCGCTCTGGAGAGACGGGCAGCCTCTCTTTGGCGGCGACCAGTACGCCGGCTTGAGCCAGATGGCGCTGTGGTACATTGGCGGGCTGATCCAGCACGCGCCTGCCATCGCCGCCTTCACCAACCCGATCACGAACAGCTATCGCCGTCTGGTGCCGGGCTACGAGGCGCCGGTCAACCTCGTCTATTCGGCGCGCAACCGCTCGGCTGGCATCCGCATCCCGATGTACAGCAACAACCCGAAGGCGAAGCGGGTCGAGGCCCGCTGGCCAGACCCGGCCGCCAACCCCTACCTGGCGATGCCGGCGCTGCTGATGGCGGGCATCGACGGCATCAAGAACCAGATCGACCCCGGCGAAGCGGCTGAAATGGACCTGTACGAGGGCGATCACGAAACGCCGGTGATGCCGGGCAACCTGGGCGACGCCTTGCGCGCGCTGGAAGCGAATCACGATTTCCTGCTCGAGGGCGGCGTCTTCAGCGAAGCCTTCATCGCGAACTACATCGACTACAAGCAGGTCGAGGATCAGGACGCGGTGGCGATGCGGCCGCATCCCTACGAGTTCGAGCTGTACTTCAGCATCTAGCGCCACGCGCGGATCTGACCATTTGCGGGCGACTCACTGAGTCGCCCCTGCGTTTTCCGCCTGTGGGCGACCCGCCGTGGCACACAATCCCCTACATTTTCCGAATTTCGCGCGCAACCCGATGGCGCCCCTGTAGCGCGTCGGTTCCCTTAGAATCGTTTGGGGCGCGGCAGGCCTAATTCAGTCTTGCCATTCTCCGCCCGCCCCGCTATACTGCGTGGACGATGCGGGTATAGTTCAGCGGTAGAACATTTCCTTGCCAAGGAAAAGGTCACGGGTTCGAATCCCGTTACCCGCTCAACCAGGCCGATCTTCGTGATTGGCTAATTTTTTGGGCAGACGGCGGTAAGATTTGGTCGGGCAAGCCCGTCAATTTGATTGCGCGCCCGGCGCGCATGCCAGCATGATGAGGAGCGAGCGATTTGAACACGGCAGTGGAATCGGCTGAATTCCTGGAAGACGCGCAGTTGGTGATCGATGTCTTGAGCGAGAAAGAAGACATAGACCTGGATTTCTCCAGCGATTCGGTGTCTTGGCTGGACACCTACATCGACGAGCACCGCGCCCAGCTGGACGACGGCGACAAGTCAGTTCTGCGCGAGAAATTCGGCGCCTACCTGGGCGAATCCATCCGCGCCAATTATGGCGGGCGCTGGGTGAAAGACAGTGACGGCGACTGGACGATCGTCTTCGACGCCGAGCGGCATGCCTCGCCCTTTGAGATCATCGGCGAGCACCTCGAGCATCACAGCCCCTTGACCGATGTCTTCGAGCATCTGCCGGACCTGAATCTGCAGCGCCAAAATTAGAGCCGTTTGGGCTTCAAACCCGCCGACGGTTCGCTGCCACTCGACGCAGTCGGGCCACGGAGCTCTGCAAAAAGCGAAGCTCGGCTTGCCTAGCCGTACTTGTAAGCGTTGGCGGCATAGTCGCGGGCGCTGCCAGCCACCACCGCCAGGGCGATGCCACGCGCGGCGGCCCGCTGTTTGGCGCCATTCACTTCGCCCTTGAGCCGAAGCAGCTCGCGGTCGTCCGGGTCGTATGACAGGCCGTCGGTGATGAGCAGCTCGGCGATGGACGACAAGAATAGATTGCGCATCATCAAGCTGACCAGCTCGGCGATGACGGAAGTGATATCGGTTTTGTTCTGCTCTTCATAAGCCACATGCAATGCCTGGCGATAGCGCGTCAAGGCTTCGGGCAGGCGGTCGGCTTTGATGAGAATCTGCCCCAAAAGACGCAGCTGCTCGGCTTCGGCGCCGCGGTCGCCCACTTCGCGCGCGATGTAGAGCGACGAGGTGTGGAAGTTGATGGCTTCGCTCCAGCGCTCCAGCTTGACATTCACCGCGCCCAGGCCCCGCAGGACCTGTCCTTCCATGTCGCGCTTTTCCTGCGCCTTGAAGCGGTCGTTGGCTTCTTCCAGCATCTCTATCGCGCGGCGCGCTTCATCGGCATCGAGGAAAGCCATGCCCAGCTTGTAGAGGATGAGCGCTTCGTTCTGGCGGTCGTCGCGGTGACGCGCGTTGGCCAGCGCCGCTTCGTAAGCCTCGACAGCGATAACTGCCTCGCCCAGACTTAGATGGGCGTCGCCGCGGGTGATCTGCAGGTGCATCTCCGCTTCGTAATCGTCCAGCTCGTCGGCCAGCTGCAAGCCGCGCTTCACATGGTCCAGGGCGCTGACGGCGGAGTCGCTGCGCGCGAGCAAGCCCGCCAACATATCCAGCGCCGCCAGGACGCCCGCCTGGTCTGCTTGTTTCTCGTGAATCGCCAGGACTTCGTTGAAAGTGACGACCGCCTCCGCCTCGCGGTTCTGGGCGATCTGCGCTTTGCCGACAGCCTCCAGAATCTGCAGCGCGCGGGGAATGTCTTCGTGCTGCCCGGCGAAAGACAAGGCCGAGCGCAGCTCGACGCCCTCGAGAGCGGCTGGCGCGCCGCCGTCGCCGACCAGCAGACCCGCCAGCATGTCCAGGGTCTCCAGCACGCCGTCTTTGTCCGCGATGCTTTCATAAATCTCGAGCGCTTCGCCATAAGTGGCGACGGCTTCTTTCTCGCGACCCTGGTTGATCTGCATTCTGGCGATGGCTTGGAGGATCTGCAGCTGGCGCGAAGTTTCGTTGTTCTGGCTGGCGACATTCAAGGCGGTCCGCAGCTGGTCGATATTGACCGAGCGCAGGTCCTGGTCGTCCAGGGCGACAAAGGTCGAGTCGTCGGCGGCTGGCGCGGGCTCTGCATCGGCCTCTTCTTCGGCTTCATCGGCTTGATCGGGCGCGTCGCCGGCGGCTGGGCTGGGCTCGTCTTCGTCTTCCACGAGGGGGAGCTCGTCGGTCTCTGGCGCGGCGGCTTCCGGCTCCAGCGCGAATTCCAGGGTAAGGCCATCGCGGATGGCATGCAGGCGGCTGATTTCATAACGATAACCGGCGGCGACGAGCGGCTCTTCCAGCGGGGCGAGGGCGCTGGCCAAGTCGGCCGCCAGCTCCGGTTCGTCGTGCTGCGAGGCCCATTCGGCGGTGGCGAGGAGGTTGTCCATTTCCGCCGCCAGCCGGGCAAGCGCGTCGGCCGACTCGCCATGCACATCGACATAGTCGCGGCTGGAGTCGACGATATCGGCGCGCAGGCCATCGAGGCGGTCGCGCTCCAATGCCCAATCTTGCAAGAAGTCTCGAGTCTGCCGGTGCAGCCGGTAACAGGCTTCGCCGGCGCGTTGGAAACGCTCCACCAAAAACAGGCGCGACAAGATGGTCATCGACATGTCAATCGACTCGACGGCGACGCCGCTGAGCAGGTTGAGGAAAGCGACCGACGCCTCGCCGCGGGGGGTGGCGCAGAGGAAGAGCAGCATATCGCGCAGGCGTTCGTTGAGCCCGCCGAAGCTGATATCCAGGGCGGCAGCGGCCGCCTGGCCGTCGCGGCTTTCGAGCGCCTCCGCCAAGGTATCGCTGAAGTCCGCGGGCGCTTGCCGGGCGATGATCATGCTGCGGGCAGCCAGGACCAAGGGAAAGGCGGCGCAATCCAGCTGATTGGCGATGACGCGAATGGCGTCGTCCGCGGCGTCGTCTTTGAGGCCCGCTTTGCCTTTGAAGAGGCGGACGGCCTCAGCTTCCGCAAGTTTGCCGATTGGCTGGTTGCGCCATTCCCCTTGCGCCAGGGGCGGCGTGCTCGTCGCGACCAGCGGGATATCGCCGGCGCAGCCTGTGGCGAAAGCATCCAGCACAGCCGCCTCGATTTCGCCATCCAAGACCAGCAAGGGGCGCTTGTCTTCCAGCAGCGCGCGCAACTCCGCCATCTGGCTGAGCGGGTTTTCGTGATTGCAGATTTCGTGAGCGCCATACGCGCGGGCGACGCGGACGACCAGCTCGACCAGGGGCGGATTCCGCGAGCCCAGCCAGAGCACGGGGCGAGCCTGCTGCTGCAGATAGACATTGGCGACGGTGGCGGCGACGGTGGTCTTGCCCGCGCCCGGCTCGCCATGCAGAACGAGGCGCTGGCGCTGGCTCAACCGCAGCAAGAGGGCGCGCAGCAGCTCGTCCCGCCCGAGGGGCCGCCCCAGCCGGCGCAATGGCAAATCGTTCGCCGATGTGACCGCTGCTTCCAGGGCTTGTAACTGCGCCATACATCCCCCGCCTGCGCTTGATAAGGCCGTGTTCGCCGCTACGGATTTGAGTATATAGCGACATCCAGAATCGGACAATTTAACTGGGCGCTTTCGCTGGAGCGGTTTTCTGCGAGGGAAGCTGGCGCTTGAAATGCCGACAGGCGCTCATTATACTGCTGGGTTGCACGGGCGCGTGGCGCAATGGCAGCGCAGTTGACTTTTAATCAATTGGTTGCAGGTTCGAATCCTGCCGCGCTCATATTCTTGGCGGGCCTTTCGGTTGCGGGCGACATGGCATGCCGCGGCTGTAGATTCACGATTGGCTGGCGATTTGACCGGCGCCGCGTTCGCTAATCCGGCGTCCAGGCTCTTGGCGCGATTCCATCCACCGCCGTTTTCACATCTATCACGACCGGGCGCGCGGCGGCGAAGGCTTGCTCCAGCGCGCCCGCGATTTCGCCCGGCGCCGTCACTGTCAAGCCCAGGCAGCCGAAGGACTCGGCAATCGCGGCGAAGTCGCTGTCTTCAAAGAGCCACAATTCGTCCGAGCCGGTCGTCGTCCCGCCATAGATCGCCTCGACGCCATCGCGCTCCTGGTTGAGCGAGTGGTTGTTGTTGACCACGGTCACGGAGTTGATGCCGCAGCGCACAGCCGTCTCGAGCTCGGCGATGTGATACCAGATGCCGCCGTCGCCGGTGAAGCAGAGCACGGGGCGCTCTGGCGCGGCACACTTGGCGCCCATGGCGGCTGGCAAGCCCCAGCCCAGCGAGCCGGAACAGCGGATGAAGCTCTGCGTCGGCTGGCGGAAATCAAGCACAGTGCCGGTCCAGACGCCGGAATGCCCGGTGTCAGAAACGAGGATGGCGTCGGCCGGCAGCTGCTCGCTGAGCTCTTTGCAGAGCCGCTCCGGGCGCATGGGCAAGCTGTCGGCGCTGTAATGGACATCGGCCTCGTCCAGCCAGGCGCGGACCCGCTCTCGCGTCCAATCCAGCCAGGCTTGTCGCGGCGCGGCGCTTTCGGCCCTGGCCAGCATCGCCCCCAAGGTGGCGCGGGCGTCGCCATGCAAGCCGGCGGAAATCGCGTAATTCCGGCCTATCTCTTCCGGGTTGATGTCGAGCTGGATGATTTTGGCGCTGCCCGGCGGCGGGATGGTGTAATTGTTGGTCAGCTGCCCGCCGGTGTGGCTGCCGATGTAAAAGAGCAGGTCCGCTTCACAGACGATCTGGTTGCTGCAGGCCCGCGAATAGGAACCGGGCAAGCCTATCGCCAAGGGATGATCGGCGGGGAACATGGCTTTGGCGTTGAGCGCGGTCGCCACCGGGATCGACAGTTTTTCCGCCAGGGCGATGAGCTCGGCGCGGGCGCCCGAAGCGGTGACCCCGCCGCCAGCCACGATCACGGGCCGCTCGGCCGCGACAAGCAAACGTAAGGCGGCGTCGATGGACGCTTGGTCGGCGACCGGGCGAAATGGCGGCAGCGAAGCGAACTGCGCTTCGACGACGACTTCCAGCTCCGCTTCGACATTGACCACCCCGCTGCCGTCGATGCCTTGCAGGTCGAGGTGAGCCGGGCGCGGCGTGCCGCTGACAGCTGACCGGAAAGCCTGGCGCAAATGATGCGAGAGCTCCTCCGGCCGGGCGACATAAGCGCTGTAATCGGTTACGGCGGCGAAGGGCGAGTGATGGTCGACTTCCTGGTAGGCGTGGCGCAGCTGATTGCCTTGCCATTCCTTGCCCGTGATGGCGACCACCGGCGAGCACGAGAGCCAGGCGTCTTGCAAGCCCGCCGCCAGGTTGACCGCGCCGACCGACTGCGCCATGCAGAGCCCGGGCCCGCGCTTGACCCGGGCGTAGGCGTCGGCCATGTAGGCGGCCGCTTTCTCGCCGTGAGTCTGCACCCGCTTGATGCCCAGCTTCTCCATCTCCATCAGGGCTCGCGGGGCGATGTAGGGCATGAAAAAAACATGGCTGATGCCGTAACCATGAACGGTGTCGGCCAGCAGTTTCGCGCCTGTCATTGTTGGCATGTCTGTCGCTCCATCGCGTGTGTCCAGCGCCTGAAGAATACCGCCATGACGCGCATATCGCCAATGACGAATCCGGCATTTGACTTGCGGACTGTATACGCTCGTGTTGGAGTCGCGCGCAGTTCGTGGCCAAGCGCCGTCGCGTGTTCAGCCGACAGGTTTAGGCGGCGCTGGCGGGCATGGCCAGGGGAGAAGGAGGCGCGATGACAGGAGCGGCGATACTTTGCGATAGACGAGCGAATCGATTTCGAGGAGCGAATGATGAAAGAGAGAAATGAGAAGCAGCTCAGCCGGCGCGACATGCTGAAGATGCTGGGCGGCAGCCGCGGCTGGGATGACGATGGCGAAGGTGGCGGGCCTCAGTGGCGCGGCGGGCGCTTTGCTGCAAGGGATGCCAGCTGGCGCGCAGACCAAGGTCGAGATCTGGACTGGCTTTGGCCAGGGGCGCATGGCCGACGCCATGACGGGCGCCATCGAGCAATTCGCCATGGAGAATCCCGATTTCGCGCCCGAGCACATCATCGTGCCCTGGGGCGAGATCACGGACCGAGTCATCGCCGCCACCGCCGCTGGCTCGCCGCCCGATGCGCACCGCGGCTGGTCGGGAACTGTTGGCAATGCCGCTATCGGCGCGCTGACGAACCTGCAGCCCTATGTCGACGCCGCCAATGTCGACCTGTCGGACTTCTGGCCCGCGACGCTCGACCAGATGAAATACCAGGGCGATGTCCACGCCATGAGCATTTCGACGATCGTGCAATTCCTCTAATACAACAAGGATCGCATGAGCGAGGCCGGCCTGGATCCGGACAGCCCGCCGACCACCATCGCCGAATTGGATGAGCAGGGCGCCGCGCTCAACGATGTAGCTGACGACGGCACGATCAACCGCCTCGGATTCTCGCCGACGGTGCCAGGCTTGCAAGTCTGGGACTGGGGCGCGGCTTTCGGCAGCCAGTACTGGGACGAGTCCGAGGGCAATATCGCCGTCGACGAAGAAGCGATGATCGCCCTGTTTGAGTGGTACAAATCCTACGCCGACGAGTTTGGCGCGGAGAACCTGCAAGCCTACGCAAGCACCTACGGCGGCAACAACTTCGGGCGCAATACGCCGCAGGGCATCTACTACACGGGCTTGATCACATTCTGGGTCCTGGGCAGCTGGTCCTACAACGACATGGGCGAATATGGCCCGGATGTCGACTTTGATGTCGTGCCTGTCCCGCAGTTGGCGAGCGCAGACGACTCCGCGCCCGGCACATCAAACGGCAACATGTACCTGGTGCCCGCCAATTGCGCCAACCCTGACGGCGGTTTCGCTTTCGCCAACTTCATGAGTTCGTCGCCCTATGTGGCGATCAACAAGGCGCTGCCCGACAGCGTCATGCCTTCGCGGCGCTCGCTGGCGAGCTTGCCGGAAGTTGACGAGAAAGAAGGCGGCTGGACGATCCTGGCGCGCGACGAGATTCTGCCGAACACGCTGCAGCGCCCGAGCTTCGGCGGCAATGGCTTCTTCGGCCGCGCGCTGAGCGAAGGCGCGGAGAATGTCATGTTCCATGGCGCGGATCCGGCTGAAGTGCTGGCTGACGCGGTCGCCCGTTCACGGCGCGAAGTGGAACGCCTGCGGGGCTAGACGGACAACGCCCCCCACCCAAACCCCTCCCCAATCGCCAGCGTCTACGCGGCGCATAAAGAGGGAGGGGCTTTAGTGGCGCAGACTCGCCAGTATTCTCCCCTCCCTGACGCTTCGGATGCCCGCCATAGAGATGGCGGGAAGGGGCCGGGGGTGGGGTTGGCGCCTCGCCCCGACAGACTGTCGAAAATCCAGGGCTTTAGATGCTCCGACTGAAGCGAGACCCCGCCAGCCAGCCCAACAGCTGGCGCACGGACAACCTGCCCGCTTGGGGCTTGTTCTTCATCGCGCCCTGGATCTTCGGCTTCTTCGCCTTCACTGTCTATCCCTTCTTCGCCTCGCTCTACTTCAGCTTCACCAACTTCAACATCATCAACTTCTCGCCGCGCTGGGTCGGGCTGGACAACTATGTCGAGCTCTTCACCTACGACCCGCTCTTCTGGATTTCCATCGGCAACTCCATCAAATACGCCGCGCTGCTGCTTGTTTTCGCCACCGTGTTTGACATCTTCATCGCCTACTTGCTCAGCCTGAATGTGCGCTTTCTGTCCATCTATCGCACCATCTTCTTCTTCCCCGTGTTGGTGCCGGTCGTGGCGGCGAGCCTGACCTGGATCTGGATTCTCAATCCGCGCTTTGGACTGATGAACGGCTTGCTGGACTTGATCGGCGTCAAGGGTCCCAACTGGCTGGCCTCGCCGGACACGGCCATGTATTCGCTGATATTCATCGGCGTCTGGGGCAGCGGGCGCAGCGTCATCGTCTACCTGTCCGGCTTTAACGACATCCCGCGCCAGTTGTACGAAGCGGCGGACATCGACGGCGCGTCGGGTTTGCAGAAGTTCCGCCGCATCACCCTGCCTCTGCTGTCGCCGCAGATCTTTTTCAATGTGGTGACGCTCATCATCTTTTCGCTGCAATCCTTCAGCGAGGTCTACATCATGACCGGCGGCGGTCCCGCCAATTCGACCCTGCTCTACGCCGTCAACCTGTACAACCGCGCCTTCCACGACTTCGCGATGGGCTACGCTTCAGCTTTGGCTTGGATCATGTTCTTGCTGATATTGGGATTGACGCTAATCATCTTCAAGTTCTTGAGCGGCCGGGTCATCTATGAACGCTAGGCGCAGGCGCTGACATGGCGGTCCTTCAATCACGCGCTCCTGGTCGCCGCGAGGTGACCAGCGAAGAGCGCAATTACATGCTGCGGCGGCGGCTGAAAACATATGCCACGCACGCCGTCCTGATCCTCTTTGGCATCGCCTTTATGCTGCCCTTCGTCTGGATGGTCAGCAGTTCGGTCAAGCCAAATGTCGATATCTTTGAGCTGCCGGTGCGCTTGATCCCCAAGTCGCTGCGCCTGGAAAATTACATCGACGCCACCAATGCCATCCCCTTCTGGCAATACCTGTGGAACTCGACCTATTACACGATATTCGCCACCATCGGCTCGGTGCTGTCCAACACTTTCATCGCGTATGGCTTCGCGCGCGTGCGCTGGCGGGGGCGCAATGTCGTCTTCATCATCGTCATCGCCACCATGATGCTGCCTTTCCAGGTGCGCATGATCCCGCTCTATATTTTGTTCGCGCGGATCGGCTGGCTGAACAGCTTCCTGCCGCTGATTGTGCCAAACTTCTTCGGCAACGCCTTTTACATATTCTTGATGCGCCAATTCATGATGACCCTGCCGAAGGAGCTGGATGACGCCGCGCGCATCGATGGCGCCAGCGAATGGGGCATCTTCTGGCGGATCGCCGTGCCGCTGTCCAAGCCGGCGATTCTCACTGTCGCCATCTTCGAGATCATCCACACCTGGCACGATTTCATCGGTCCCCTGGTCTACCTGCGGCATCCCACCAAGTACACGCTGTCGATTGGCTTGCGGCTCTACTTTACGCAGTACGGCGCGGAGTGAGGCTTGCTGATGGCGGCGGCGGCCATGTTCACGATTCCCATGGTCATCTTCTTCTTCTTCGCCCAGCGCTCCTTCATCGAGGGCATCACCCTCACCGGGCTCAAGGGCTAGCGATGAGCCGCGTGCTGCGCCAGCAACAAACCCGCGACGCGTTCAAGAGCGGCATCGACGCCATGGCGGCGGCCGTCACGCCCACCCTGGGTCCGCTCACGGGGGTGGTCGCATTGGACGGCGAGACTCGCGGCGGCTCGCCCGAGCTGCTGGACGACGGCGGGACGATTGCGCGGCGGATTCTGCAATTGGAAGACCGCGACGCCGACGCCGGCGCGATGCTCCTGCGCGAGACTCTCTGGCAGCAGCGCAAACGCTACGGCGACGGCGCGGCGACGACTGCGGCGCTATATCAGACGGTCTACGACGAGGGCCATCGCTTCATCCGCGCGGGCGGCGACGCCATGCTGCTGCGCGGGCATCTCGAAGCGGGCATGCGGCTGATGCTGGCCACGCTGGAGAGACAGGCGCGCCCACTGACGGAAGCGGCCGAGATCGAGCGGCTGGCGCTGTCGATATGCGGCGACGCAGCGATCGCCGCGACGCTGGCGGATATCCTGGACACCCTCGGTCCCCACGCCCCGGTTGAAGCGCGCGAAGGCGGCCGCGAATTGCGCAGTGAATTCTTCCTGGGCGCGTTCTGGGAGAGCGCTGTTCCGTCGCGCATGGTCTTCGACGGCGTCGCCGGCGGGCGACTCGAATTGCGCGACACCGCCTGGCTCATCAGCGACTTTGAAGTCGACGACCTGGACGCGCTGGTGAAACTGGTGATGGCGGTCGTCAAAGATGGCTGCGATTCGCTGGCGATCGTCGCCAAGTCTTTTTCGGAGCAGATCATCGCGGCCCAGGGCGCGAACCGTCAGCGCGACGATTTCACCCTGGTCTACATCGAGCCGAGGGGCCTGGTCGATGAGCAAGAAGCGGCGCTGGAGGACCTGGCGCTGCTGACTGGCGGGCGGGCATTACGCAACGCGGCCGGCCACAGCTTCGACGCCCTCGACGCCGGCTGCCTGGGCCGGTCCGAGTTGGCCTGGCTGGATCGCAATCGCTTCGGCATCATCGCCGGCGCCGGCGCCGAATCCAAAGTCGGGCGCGACATTGAGGCTCTGGAATCGCGTTTCGGCAAGAGCGCCGACGAGCGCCAGCGAGCTATACTCCGAACGAGAATCGGGCGGCTGCGCGGCGGCTCGGCAGTGGTCTACGCCGGCGGCAGCAGCGAGAGCGAAATGCGCTTTCAAATGGCGCGGATCGAGCGGACTCTGGCAGCCCTGCGCGAGGCGCTGCTGGAAGGGAGCTTGCCCGGTGGCGGGGCGGCTTTGCTGCGCTGCGTGCCGGGGCTGCGCGAAGCCAGCGCAAACAGCGGCGACCTGCACCGACGGGCGGCCTGCCGAATCTTGGCGGAGGCGGCAATCGCTCCGTGCCGGCAACTTTTGCAAAACGCCGGGCACGCTGCGCCGGGCGCGATCATCGCCGATATTCTGGCGAGCGCGAACGGGACCGGCTACGACCTGTTGGCGAGCGAATTCGTCAAGAACGAGACGGCGGGCGCGCTTGATTCGGCGGCGGCAATGCTGGGCGCGGTCCGCAACGGCATCGGCGGCGCGGCCTTGGCGCTCACGGTGGAGACTCTGGTGCATCGCCTCAATCCGCCCCTGGCGATCGAGCCGGGCGGCCTGCCCTCCAGCGCGGGCATGGGCAATATCGAACTAAAGTAGGCGATACCGAAGCGAGAGAAAGGCGGCGGAACATGGGCTGGCGACCAAACGCGAAACAAGCGCGGGATTATGAAGAGCGCGGTTACTTCGTCGCGGAAAATGTCATCCCGCGGCAGACGGCGGCCGAGATGCTGGGCGTGATCAAGAACGCCATTATGACGCCGGAGACGGACGACATCGTGGCCGACGCCGACCCGATGGATCCGATGCACGACGACACAGCCGAGGCGCGTGCCGTCCGCTACCGCAAGCTCAGCCAGTTCAACCAGCGCAATCCGCTGATCTGGCACAACGCCCATTGCGGGCAGCCGGTGCTCGATATCGCGCGTCACTTCCTCGGCGACGACATCTTGCTAAAATACGACAGTTGCTTCCTCAAGCCGGCGCGCTCCGGCAGCGCCACGCCCTGGCACCAAGACAACGGCTTGTGGCGCGACGGCGATATCGCGCCCTTCAACTTCTGGATGGCGCTCGACCCGGCGACCATCGAAAACGGCTGCCTGCAGATGATCCCCGGCAGCTACAAGACCGAGATCGTGCCCCATGTCCTCTACGAAGACAGCATCCACCCCGAGCTGCCGACGGAGCGCGTCGAAGAGATGATCGACACATACGGCGTCGAGCACATCGAGCTTGAGCCCGGCAGCGTCGTCGTCTGGCACAGCAGCGCCTGGCATTACAGCCCGCCCAACGCCAGCGAAAAGGGGCGCATCGCCATCGCCGGCGTCATGAGCAGCCCAAACATCGTCGAACATGGCCACAGCGGCAACCGCATCGCCTACAAGTGGCTGATGCGAAAGGGCGCGGTCTGCGAAGACTTTCCAGCTCGCGATTATCAGCGCCAGAATTTCACCGACAGAGAGGCGACGCCCGTGCCGAAGCTCAAGCGGGCCGGCTGACTCTGTCTTCGACGGTCTCAAACGCGAGCGAGCCGCTTGGCATCCTTCGACGGCTAGCTGGCTTGCAGCCTGTCAAAGCGCCCCGCCCCTGCTACAATGACGCCGCACAAATCGAGCGAAAGGGCGCGGCATGGAGCAGCTGGCGGACATTGGACTGATCGGCCTGGCGGTGATGGGGCAGAACCTCGCCCTGAACATTCACGATCACGGTTTTCGCGTCGCCGTCTTCAACCGGACGACCAGCAAGGTGACGCGCTTCTTGCAGAACGAAGCCAGCCAGACGGACATCATTGGCTGTTACGCGCCGGCGGAGTTGATCGCCAACTTGCGGCGGCCCCGCAAGATCATCCTCATGATCCAGGCGGGCGCGGCGGTGGACAAGTCGATCGCCCAGCTGGCGCCGCTGCTGGAAGCGGGCGACATCCTCATCGACGGCGGCAACTCCAACTTCAACGATACGATCCGGCGCGCCAAAGAAGTCGAGGCGATGGGCTTGCTCTATCTGGGCGCGGGCATCAGCGGCGGCGAGGAAGGCGCCCGTCATGGACCGTCGATCATGCCGGGCGGCTCCCCGGCCGCCTGGGATGCGACGCAGCCCATCTTGCAAGCGGTGGCGGCGAAAGTGCCGGACGGCGCGCCCTGCTGCGACTGGGTCGGCGAAGACGGCGCGGGCCACTTTGTCAAGATGGTGCACAACGGCATCGAATACGGCGACATGCAGCTCATCTGCGAAGCCTACCACTTGATGTCGGCGCTGCTGGGCATGGACGAAGCGGCAATCAGCCAGGTCTTCCAGCGCTGGAACACCGGCTTACTCGAGTCTTTCTTGATCGAAATCACCGGCGAGATCCTGGCCTTTCTGGACGACGATGGCGAGCCGCTGCTGCGCAAGATCCTCGATACCGCCAGCCAGAAGGGCACGGGCAAGTGGACGGCGATCACGGCATTGCAAGAAGGCACGCCGCTGACGCTGATTGGCGAGGCCGTTTTCGCGCGCTGCCTCTCCGCCATCAAAGAGCAGCGAGTAGCGGCCTCGGCTGTGCTGCCGGGCCCGCAGCTGGCATTCGAGGGCGACCGGGCGCAATTCATCGACGATCTGGAGCGCGCGGTCTACGCAGCCAAGATCATCAGCTACGCGCAGGGCTATATGCTGATGCGCGACGCGGCGCGGACGTATGGCTGGAACTTGAATTATGGCGGGGTGGCGCTGATGTGGCGCGAGGGCTGCATCATCCGCTCGGCTTTTCTGGGCAAGATTCAGGAAGCCTACGCCAAGCAGCCGGAGCTGGCGAACCTGCTGCTGGACGAGTATTTCAGCGCGGCCGTGATTGAGGCGCAGGCTTCTTGGCGGCGGGTGGTCGCGGCCGGCGTGCGACATGGCGTTCCGCTGCCGATCATGAGCGGTTCCCTGGCTTTTTATGACGGCTATCGCTCGGCGAACCTGCCAGCCAACTTGCTGCAAGCCCAGCGCGATTACTTCGGCGCCCACACCTACGAGCGCGTCGACCGTCCGCGGGGCGAGTACTTCCATACCAACTGGACGGGCACTGGCGGGGATGTGACGGCGGGCAGCTACGACGCCTAAGCCCTCGTGCAAATTAGAGGCGGAGAATCTCACCTATTGCGGAAACCCTGTACGGGCGAGCCGGCGCTTTGCCCTCCTTCACTGAATAGTTTCAGTCGGAATGCGCAAGGTTAACCTGGCTAGACTGTAAGAAAGAGCACTCGCTAAAGCCGCCATATTAAACGGGACGCCCACTAACCGACTCTATTTCGGCGACTGCCTGGACATCATGGCCGAGTACCTGCCAGATGAGTCCGTCGACTTGATTTACCTCGACCCGCCCTTCAATTCCAAGCGGATATACAGGGCCTTCATCGGCGGCGCGCAGTGGGTGGCTTTCGACGACGCCTGGCGCTGGCACGAAGCGATCGACGAATATTTTTCTCGCCGACTGCCAGATCTGCCGCTGGCGGATTTCCGCCGGCCCTGCGCGGGTTTGTTCGTCAGATCCCCCAGCCCTTTGCCCCCAAAATGAGGGAAGGGGAGCGGCGCGCGAGCGGGCGACTCACCGAGTCGCCTCTACAATTACTGGAATTCGAAAGCGCAAGCGAGCGACTCACCGAGTCGCCCCTGCATTTACTTGAATTCGCCGACAAGCGCGGGCGGGTCACTGGCTCGCTCCTGCAGGGTTTCCATTTTGGCGAGAGCTACGGCAGCTCGGGCTGGAACTGGTATTTCGGCTCGCGCTGCTGCCGGCGCAGGATGGGGATGATCTGCCGCCAGGTCCCGATGACGCCCTTCGTCGGCTCGGGCGTGTCGGCTTTGATGAGCCGATGCAGCTCGGGCAGATTGTAAAAAGGCACGGCGGCGTACATGTGATGCTCGATGTGATAATTCATCTGCCAGTAGAGAAAAGCCAAGACGGGGTTGAGCAGAATCGTCCGCGTGTTCAGCCGATAGTCGCTGACCTCGTCCGCCATGCCGATGTGCTGCGCTTCGTTGAGCAGGTATTGGAAACCCGCGCCGTAAAATGGCGCCAGCGTGACCAGGACCGCCAGCATCCACCAGCCCGTCAGCAGCGAAACCAAGACGATCAGCCCGTGCCCCAGCAGCAGAGTCCGCGCCCAATTGAAGAGGGCTCGCCGGCCCCGCGCGTCTCCCGGCGGGAACAGCGCCGCTTCCCAATCGTTGCAAACGCGTCCGCCGCAAAGCTGGACGACGCTCTTCAGGCGCAGCGCCAAGCCCCGCGGATTGACGAAGGCGAAGGCCAGATACGAGCGCAGCGTCAGCTTGACGGGCAAGACGACCTCCAGATCGTCCGGCGGGTGCAGGGTATAGCGGTGATGCGCCTGGTGGCTGGCCCAAAACGAAACATGACTGTACCAGCCCAGGAAGCTGTAGAGGTTGCGGAAGACGATGTTGAGCGCGTTGGTCTTGAAGACCGTCTTGTGGCAGAGCTCGTGAAAGCCGTTGACCAAGAAGGCGTAAAGCGAGCCATGCAGATAAACCAGCGCGAGCGCGAGCAGGGGATGCGCCCGCTCGACAGCCAGCCAGGCGATGCCGCCGCTGCAGACCAGCAGCGCCAGGAAGCCGACGCTCTGCGCCAAGCCTTTTGCGTCGCTGCGTTGATTGAGCCGCGCCAGGTCGGCCGCCGGCAAGGGCGAGCGATACCACTTGATGCGTGTTGCGGCTGCGTTGGGGGTTGCGTCAGTCACGGGTGTTGGCTGTCCTGTTTGGTGAAAACACCGTCAAGAGTAACGCATTAATGGCGGATGGCGGGAGACGGAAGTGGAGGGCGAGCCACCGGCTCGCCCCTACAGGATTCCATTTTATTGAAATCTCCCTTGCATTCGCAGGCGATCATGAGTTTTGTCTTGTGGAACTCCATTTTCTTGGCGGGCGACTTTGATAGGTCGTCCCTGCAAACCGTGACTGAGCGGCGCGGCTAATCGAAGCTGAGCATGGCTTTGATGACGCCAGTCGCCGGATCGAGCCAGCTCGGGAAGACCGGCGCGATGCTCTCCGGCGTCGCCCGATGCGTGATCCAGGGCGCGAGGTCGATGCGCCCGCGACGCATGCAGTCGATGACCCAGGCGAAATCGGCGGGCGTGGCGTTGCGGCTGGCGAGCAGGGTCATCTCATGCGAATGAAAATGCGGGTCGCTGAATGTGATGTCGCCTTTGATATGCCCGACCAGGACGAGCGCGCCGCCATGCGCCACGAAGTCGAAAGCGCTGTGCATGGACCGGGCGCTGCCAGTGCAGTCAAAGACAACGGTCGGCAATTCTCCGCCGAGCAGCGACTCGATCTGGGCGATGGCATCCCCGCGCGCGTCGACCAGCTTGTCAATGCCGAGAGAGTCGCTGCAGAAGGCCAGCCGCTCCGCGTTGACCTCCATGACCATGACATCGGCCTCGGCGAGCTTGGCGAATTGGGCGGTGGCCAGGCCGATGGGTCCCGCGCCGATGACCAGCGCCGCTTCGCCGGGGGCGATCCGGGCGCGATTCACCGCGTGCGCGCCGATGCAGAGCATCTCCACCAGCGCCAGCTGATCGACCGAGACGCCGTCGGCGAGCAGAAGCTTGTCGGCTGGCAAGACGAAGCGCTCGCGCATGCCGCCATCGACATGCACGCCCAGCACCTGCATATTTACGCAGCAGTTGGTCTTGCCGCGGCGGCAGGCGACGCAGCGCCCGCAATTCAAATACGGGACGACGCAGCAAGTATGGCCGACGCCATACTCCAGCTTTTGGTCGGTCTCGCCGAGGGCGACCACCTCGACCGCCAGCTCGTGCCCCATGATGCGCGGGTAGCTGAAGAAATTCTGGTTGCCGCCGTAAGCATGCAAATCCGTGCCGCAGATGCCGACCCGCTTGACGCGAACGAGGGCCTCGCCGGGGCCCGGCGCCTTTGGCTCGGCGACATCGCGCAGGCTCAGGCTGCCCGGCTCGTCGAGTACGATGGCTTTCATGTTTTCCCTTTCGCGCCAGCCAGCCAACCCCTCCCCGAAGCATCAGGAAGGGAGCGATTGATGGCGGATAGACGGGCTCGCCTTCACCTCAAGCCATAGAATTGCGCCGCGACCCCGCCCATGACCGCCGCCCGCTCATCGGCCGAGAGCGCCGCGATATAAGTCTCGACGATGCCGACGACCTCGGCGTAGCTGCCAGCCAGCGTGCAGACGGGCCAATCGCTGCCGAACATCAGGCGGTCGACGCCGAAGCAGTCAAAGACGATATCCAGGTAGGGCTCGAAGTCTGCTTGCGTCCAGGACTTCCAGGCGGCTTCGGTGACCATGCCGGAGACTTTGCAGCAGACATTGTCATACGACGCCAGTGCCCGGATGTCGCGCTCCCAATCGCCGACGACCCCGTCTTTGATGAAGGGCTTGGCAATGTGATCCAGCGTGAAAGCTTGCTCCGGGAAGCGCTTGACCACATCAATGGCGACCGGGATGTGCCGCGGGAAAAGCAGCAAATCGTAGCGCAGGTCGTATTGCCGCAGCGCCGCCAGCCCGCGCAGAAAGCCGCCGCCAAGCATGAAGCGGTCGTCTTGTTCGTCATGCACGATATGCCGCACCCCGACCATTTTGGGATGCGACGCGAAGCGCTCCAGCTGCGCCTCGACATCGTCCGCGCGCATATCCACCCAGCCGACCACGCCGCGGATCGAATCGTATTGATCGGCCAGCTCCAGCAGGAATTCGGTTTCGCGCAAGTTCTGGCGCGCCTGCACCGCTACCGTGCCATCGATGCCGCTCTCCGCCAGCAGGGGCTGCAGATCGGGCGGCATGTAATCGACTTGCAGCGGGCTGCGGTCGCCCGACATCCAGCCGTAATCTTGGCTGTTGTAGCGCCAGTAATGCTGATGCGAATCGATGCGCGCGGTCATGGACGGCTCCTGGGCAGACTGTCGTCTCGCGTAATTTTACCGCAGTTAACGCGCCTTTGCCGCGATGCCCGCGAGCTAGAAACGACCGTGTAGGGGATAGCCTTGGCTCGCCCGCAGATGCAATCCCAGGCGCGTTTACGGGCGACTCGCCGCGTCGCCCCAGCGCCAACGCAATCGGAATGCGATCACAAGCTCGTGTTGCGGGTGATCTTGAAGCAGTAGACATGCTCGCAGGGTTTCTGCGCGGGCCGCTGAATCTTCAAGCCGCTGGCAGTCATCTCCCAGGCGAGCTCGCCATCGACGCCCAGCAGCTCCACCGAGCGCGTTTCGCCGGGGTAGAGGGCGCGGGTCGATTCGATGACGAATTCTTCTTCTGGCCAGCCGAAGGTCATGGCGTAAAGCACATTGCCGCGGGTGGTGAAGCGAATGTCGCGGGCGCTGTATTCCAGCTTCTCTTTGGTGTCGCTGAAGGCGCCGACATGGGTCATCCGCGTCGGTCCTTCGCCATAAGCGTTCCAGGGCGCGGTGTCGTAGATCGCCTCGCCATTGACGCGCAGCCACTCGCCCATGCCCTCGAGGATGGCTTTCGACTCGGCCGGGATCGTGCCATCGGGCTTCGGTCCCACATTGAGCAGCATGAAGCCGTTCTTGCTCACATTGTCCGCCAGGTACTGCACCATCTCGGTCACGGTCTTGTATTCCGTCTCCTTGATGTAGCCCCAGCCTTGCCCGTCATCGACCGTCGTATCGGTGATCCACTCGTAGTGCGTCAGCTCGGCTGTCTTGCCCAGCTCGAAATCCAGCAATGCGGCGCCGGGCGGGATGTCGTGCCATTTGTAACTGGCGACCACTTGCCGGCCCCATTCGGCTTCCTTGTTGTAATAGTAGGCGAGGAAGTCCTGCTTGATTTGGTCGTGCACGAAGCGCAGACCAAAGTCGAACCAGATGTAATCCGGCTCGTAGCGTTCGACGACCTCGACCAGTCTGCTCTGCCAGCGCCGCAGGAAGGCCTTGCTGGGTTTGTCCTGAGCCAGCCACTCGTGGTGATTGTGCCCTTGGCCAGCGGCGTCGTAGTCGAAATCGAGATTGTGCGGCTCGCCATAGAGCCCGGCGTAACGCGGATCGGCGGTGTCGTATTCGGGCTTCCAGTGCGGGAAGAACCACCAGTTTTCGGCGTGGTGCATGGCCACCATGTAGCGCATGCCCTGGGCGCGGATCGCCTTCTCGAGCTCGCCGACGACATCGCGCTTGGGTCCCATTTTGCCGGCGCACCATTCCGTGTCGCTGGCGTCCCACATGGGGAAGCCGTCGTGATGCTCGGCGACGGGACCGGCGAATTTGGCGCCCGCTCGCTGGAAGAGCTCGGCCCATTCGTCGGGGTCGAAACGCTCGGCGGTGAACATGGGGATGAAATCTTTGTAGCCGAATTGCGAAGGATGCCCGTAGGTCTTGCAATGGTAGTCGAATTGGGGCGTGCCTTCGCGGTACATGTTGTAGGGGTACCAAGTGACATTGGGTCCCGTCGCCGGCACACAGTAGATGCCCCAATGCGTGTAAATGCCGAACTTATCGCGGCGCATCCATTCGGCAGTGGGGTGCGTCTTGAGGGAAGCCCAGGTGGGTTGATATTGTTGGGGCATGCTCTTCTCCATTTCTATGTAACGACTCGTAGGGGCGATTCTGTGAATCGCCCGTTGCAGCATTTGCCAATTCGCCGTCAGCGGGCAAGCCGGTGGCCAGCCCCGGCGGATTTCGCGTATCGCCGGCTCAAGTCGAACTGCGCACCACAAGTTGGCAATTGAAGAGCGCCGACGGGATTTCCATGTCGCCGTCGTTCAGGGCGGCCAGCACCTTGTGCGCCGCGGTTTCGCCGATGGCGTGGGTCGGCTGCCGCACGACCGTCAAGGGCGGCTGCGAGACTTGCGCCCAGGGGTGATCGTCGAAGCCGACGATGGCGACATCGCGCGGGCAGTGGATGTTCATCTCGCGCAGGCCCATCAAGGCGCCCAGGCTGAGCAGGTTGTTGCAGATGAATACGGCCCGGGGCCGCGGCTCCTGTGCCATCAGCTGCACCATCGCCCGCCTGCCGTCGTCGATGGTCAAGGGGCTGTCGACGCGCCAGCTTTCGCGGCTGGGCAAATTCGCTTCATTCAAGGCGTCCTCGTAGCCGTTCAGGCGCTCGCGCATGGTCGAAAGCCGCTGGAAGCCCGACAAGATGCCGATATCGCGGTAGCCGCGCTCGATGAGATGCCGCGTGCCGATGAAAGCGCCCTGCCGGTTGTTCACGCCCACATAGGGGGATTTCGCGTCTTCAAAGGTGCGGTCGAGCATGACGATGGGGATGTTGAGCTTGGCGGCTTCGTTCAGCGCGTCCCAGTCTTGGCTGGCGGCGGCGGCGATGATGCCGTCCACGCCCTGGCGCAGCAGAATGTCGATGTAATACTCTTCCCGCTCCAGCACTTCGTTGGTGTTGCAGAGCATGAGGCTGTAGCCGTTGGAGACCAGCACATCCTCGATGCCCCGGGTCATTTCGCCGAAGAAAGAATTGGTGACATCCGAGATGATCAAGCCGATGATGCGCGTGCGCTGGGTGGTGAGGCTGCGCGCCGCCACATTGGGACGGTACCCCAGGGCGTCGATGGCTTCCTGGACGCGGCTCTTGGTGGCGGCCTCGACGAAGCGAGTCTCGTTGATGACATGCGAGACGGTCGCCTTGGAAACCCCGGCGCGCTCGGCGACATCTTGCATGGTGATCCGGCGCATGAGAATCCCGTTCCTGGCGCGCAATCCGTTGCGCAACCGATTCACCGCATGGTAACTCAGGGGCGGGCAATCGTCAACTTGGGGCGGCGGGGCTGCCAGCCCGGGATCGCGACCGGTCGTCAAGAGCGCGCTATGCTGTGTCTCCCCTCGCGCTCGGCCGCAAAAGCAAGAGCTCACGCCCTTGCCCGGCGCCCCCAGCTTGTTGCGGCGCATTTTCGCCTATGGTATAGTCCAATCGATTCAAAAGTAACCGATTGCTTGGCATCTGCCAGCGGACGGAGCGCGCATGAAACAGGTCAGCGTGACGGGAGTGAAACAAGCGGCGGTGAGCATGGGCCACAAGCCGCGGGCGAAAGACAACTGGGTCGTCGTCAGGGTGATGGTCGCGCCGATGTGCACCGAATACAAAGCATTCGCCACTGGGGCGAGCTCCCCGGTCTATGGCCACGAAGCGGCCGGCGAAGTCGTCGAGGTGGCGCAGCCGGGCCGGGTCCAGGTCGGCGATCGCGTCGTGGTCATGCCGATGAATTCTTGCGGCAGCTGCGCGCATTGCCTCGACGGCGAATACATCCATTGCCAAGACGGGAGCGATTTCGCCACGCTGCACGGCGGCCTGGACGGCCTCGGCACGATGGCGCAGTACCTGATCAAGCAAGACTGGATGCTGCTGCCGATCCCGAATGGCATGTCTTACGCCCGCGCGTCCATGGCTTGCTGCGGCTTGGGGCCGACATTTGGCGCTTTCCAGAAAATGGCTCTGGACCGCCACGACACCGTGCTGATCACCGGCCTGGGTCCGGTGGGCTTGGGCGGCATCGTCAACGCGCGTTACCGCGGCGCCCGCGTCATCGGCGTCGAATCCAACCCCTATCGCGCGGAGCTGGCGCGGGAGCTGGGCGCGGAAGCCGTGGTTGACCCGATGGACGACGAGGCTCTGGAACAGATCCTGGCGATGACCAAGGGCGGGCGCGGCATCGACAAAGCGGTGGATTGCGCTGGCGTCGTCGGGGCGCATCGGCTCTGCATCGACGCGGCCAGGCGGCGCGGCTCGGTGGCCTTCGTCGGCGAGTGCAGCGACGACACCCCGCTGCACATTAGCAATGACATGATCCGCAAGGGGCTGAACTTGATCGGCTCCTGGCATTTCAACATGGCCGACAGCCCGCGGATGATGGCGATGATCGGCGAAATCGGCGGCGAGCTGGACAGGCTGATCACGCATCGGTTTTCGATTGACGATATTCAGGCCGCCTGGGACACGCAGTTGAGCGGGGAATGCGGCAAAGTGCTGTTGCAGCCTTGGGAGGGCAGCGATGTATAAGTCAGCGATCATTGGCGTCGGCGGCGGGCGGGCGCACGGACACGCGAACGCTTACGAATTTGTGCGGCGCGGCCGGGTGGTGGCGGTCTGCGATCTCCAGAGCGAGCCCATGGAGGCCTTCGCCGACAAGTACGATGTGCCTTCCCGCTATGTGGATTACCGGGAAATGTTCGAGAAAGAACAGCCCGACCTCGTCCAGGTCAGCACGCCGCCCAACACCCGCCTGGAAGTGCTGGAGGCGGCCGAAGCGGCTGGCGTCGGCGCCGCAATTGTCGAGAAGCCGCTGGCCATCCAGGGCGAAGATTACCTTGCCCTGCGCGATTTCGTCGCGCGCAAGCCCCGGCTCAAGGTCGCCATCAACCATCAGCTGCAATTTCATCCGCGGCGGCAGCATTTGCAGAAACTCGTCGCCGACGGCGCGATTGGCGATCTGCGTTTTGTCGAAGCCAGCTCCGGCATGAACCTGGCTTATCAAGGCACGCACTCGCTGCAGGCGGTCGGCGCCTTTAACCCGGCCATGCCGACGACGGTCTTCGGCCAAGTGGCCGGCGCCGACGGTTTGCAGCCCAATGTCAAAGAGCATTACGCGCCCGACCAAAGCCTGGCGGCGGTGGAATACGAGAATGGCGTCCAGGCCAGCCTGCGCTGTGGCGAGAACGCGCCCCGCGTGCGCCGCGGCGGACCCATCTACCATCACAAACGCATCGCCGTGTATGGCATGAAGGGGTATGTGCACTGGACTATGTGGGGCTGGGAGACTTTCATCGACGGCGTCTATGAAAGCGGCGACCACGAGTACCCGGAGGAAGACGTCCGCGGGCAGGCAGCCATGTGCGAGGCGATGTACGACTGGCTGGAAGACGACAGCGCCCTGCATCCGCTGAACCTGGAGCGCGCGCTGGTCGATTTTAATGTGATCCTCGCGCTTTACGCCAGTTCGCTCAATCATCGCGTGATCGAGATCCCCTACGAGCCCGAGCCCAAGCTGGTCGAGAAACTCCGTCAGGCCCTGTCGTGATTGCGCCTTCGCCCTCCCGTACAGCGGTCCACTGGAATCATTAGGCGGCGCCGCCCACGCGCCGTCACCCGGATCATTGGAAAGCGACTGCCTTGACTGACAAGCCCAAGATCTTGATCGCCATGCGGGCGTCGCTCTGGGATTTGCTCTTCGCCGAGGAGCAGAAGCGGAGGCTGCGCGCGCTGGGTGATTTGACGACTCCGGCCGCCGACAGCAACCCCGGCCCGGCTGAATTGGCGCGCATGATCGGCGGGCAGGACATCGTCATCACCAGTTGGGGCACGCCGCCATTTTCGGATGCGGTGCTGGCGGCTGCCGACCGGCTTCAGTTGATCGCGCATTCGGCCGGCACCATCAAGCTACTGCTGCCGCCGCCGGTTTTCGACGCTGGCAGGCGCGTCACCCACTCGGCCGCCGCCATGGCCATCCCGGTCTCCGAGACGACGCTGCTGCTCATCCTGCTCTGCATGCGACGCTATCGCGAGATCGACCGCGCGTTCAGAGATTCTGGCTGGGAAGCGGCGCGAGCAATCGGGCCGGGCACGGAGCTGGCCGGCTCGCGGATTGGCGTCATCGGCGCGGGCCACACCGGTCGCGCGGTCATCAAGCGGCTGCGGGCGCTGGAAGCCGAAATCTGGCTCTGCGACCCCTATGTGAGCGCGGAACAAGCGGCGCGGATGGGCGTGAAACAAAGCGAGCTCGAGCCACTGATGCGCAATTGCCCGGTGGTGAGCTTGCAAGCGCCTTCGACCGACGAGACCTACCGCATGCTGGGCGCGGAGCAATTCGGCTGGCTGCAAGACGGCGCCATCTTCATCAACACGGCGCGGACGCACCCAATCGACGAAGCGGCTTTGCTGGCGGAGCTGCAAACGGGGCGTATCAGGGCGGGCCTGGATGTCTTCGATCTGGAGCCGCTGCCCGACAGCAGCCCTTTCCGGCAATTGGACAATGTGATTATTTCGCCGCATGTCGCCGCCGTGACGCACCAGGCTTACAAGCGGCAGGGGCGAATCGCGACCGACGAAATCGCCAGCTACCTGCGCGATGGCGGGCTGCGCTACGAAGTGACCCGCGACATGCTGGATACGATGGCTTGATCGAGGGGGAGGCGATGGGCGCACTGGCGGGCAAAACGATACTCGTGACCGGCGCAAGCAGCGGCTTTGGCGAGGCGATTGCCCTTGCCTGTGCCGAAGCGGGCGCGAAACTGAGCTTGGTGGCGCGGCGGCGAGAACGACTGGAAGCGGTCGCCAGTGCCTGCCGCGAGCGGGGCGCGGAGGCATTAGTCTGCCCGGCCGATGTCAGCGATGACGCCCAGATCTTCCAAGCGCTGGATCAAACGCTGGCTGCCTTTGGCGCGGTCGATGTGCTGGTGAACAACGCCGGTTTCAACCACACCGAGCGCAGCATTGAAGATACCTCCGCCGAGCAATGGCGCGAGCTGCTGGATGTCAACCTGACGAGCGCCTTCGTCTTCACCAAGGCGGTCTTGCCGGCGATGAAGACGCGGGGCGACGGGCTCATCATCAACCTGGCGTCGCGGGCTGGCATGTTCCCGAGCATGCTGGCGGGGGTGGGCTACAGCGCCTCGAAGATCGGCATGGAAGCGCTGAACGCGGTCACCAACGAAGAAGGCAACCCGCATGGCGTACGCGCCTGCCTCTTCAACCCGGGCGCCGGCAACACCCCCATTATCGACCGCCGGCCCGTGAAATTCAGCGCCGAGCAGAAAGCGCTGATGATCCAGTCGGAAGACATCGCCGACACGGTCGTTTTCATCGCCAGCCTGCCGCCCCGGGTGCACATCGATTTCGTCTCGATGATGCCGACGAAGTCTTGAGCCGCGCCATGAACGAACTCGCCGTATTCGTCAAACCCTGGCGAGCCCTGCCCCTGCCACAGCTGGCGGAGCATGCGCGCGCGCTCGGCTTCGAGTCTATCGAGCTGCCGGTGCGCGACGGTTTCCAGGTGAGGCCCGCGACCATTGAGCGCGATTTGCCCGCCGCCGTCCGGCTGTTGGGGGATCATGGGCTGCGGGTGCTGAATGTGACGGCCGATGTCGCCCTGGACGACGAGCGCCTGTACAGCGCCTGCGCCGAAGCTGGCGTCGGCATGAACCGCGTCATGTTTCGCCAGCGCGAGCTGGATTACTGGGCAGCCGAAGCCAAAGCCCGCCGCAAGCTGGATAGCGCCCTGCCCTTCTGCGAGCGTTATGGCATGCAAATCGGCGTACAGAATCACTCCGGGCGCTTCGTGCCGGTCAACGAGATGGGCATGCATCACTTGCTCAAAGATTATGACCCCCGTTTTGTGGCGGCGGTCTGGGACCCGGCGCACAACGCCCTGGAAGGCATGGACAGCGACTCGGCCCTGGATGTGCTGGGTCCGCGCCTTTGCGTCGTCAATTTAAAGAACGCGTACTGGCGGCGCGTCAGCGGGCCCGAAGCGGAAGTCGCCGACTGGAAGATTTACTGGACATCAGGCGCTCAGGGTCGGGCGAATTGGCGGCGCGTCATCGAAAAACTGCGGACAATCGAGTATGCCGGTCCGATCTGCTTCTCGGCGGAATACAGTGATGAGGCGCGGGTCGACGAGTTGATTGTGAAGGACTTGGCTTTCGCGCGTGGATTGCTCGGCGTCTAGCCTGCGTCGCCGACGATCTCCAATCACATCCCAACCTGTAGGGGCGAGCCAGTGGCTCGTCCGCTTTCGCTGGATTTGACGCATTCGGGGCGAATCGCCGCCTCGCCCCTACGGCCTGTCGTTATTTTGGGCCTCCCGAAACGATCCCAAGCGGGCGAATCCTAACCATATCCCAACCTGTAGGGGCGAGCCACCGGCTAGCCCGTACAGATTCTGGTGTTGCTAGGCGGTTGCTTCGTGTTTAGGGCGAGTCGCCGCCTCGCACCTACGGCTTGTCAGTCAGCTGGAAAAACAAAACAGGCGAGCCCGAAAGCCCGCCTGCATGGTGATTCTTGCTATGCTGCTTTGGCGCTGCGACTAGCCGCCCAGCATCTCGTTGGTCTGGTCGTGCACGCGCTGCACGGCAACCGCGGCGTCGCGCTCTTCGCCGGTCCACAGGAGGTCCATGTTGGCGACCCATACCGACGAGCTCCATTCCTGGAAGCGCGGATGGTAGGCGGGGAAGATCGCGTCCCGCCCGCCAACGACCGAGAAGACATCGTGGTAGACATCGGCGTAGGGCGCATCATCCGGCGCGGCGCAATCGTGGAATTCCATCTGGCTGACCAAGGCCGCGCCCATGGTGGCGGTGCGGCAGAGGTGATCGGGATTCGACAGCGTGTAACGAATCAGCTCGTAGGAGAGATCCGGGTGCGCCGCCGAAGCCGGGATCGAGAAGGCCGAGCCGCCAGCGTTGTTGAAGTGACCGGCGGAACCGCGCGGAGTTGGCACGACGGACCAGGTGAAGCTGTCGCCGATCAACTCCCACATGCGGGAAGCGGCGTCGTTCAGCGCGAAGTGCATGGCGGATTTGCCGTTGGCGAAGAAGAACTCGCCACCGAAACCGGAAGCGGCGACAGCGTCCGCGGTCGGGTGCGCGCCGTGTTCCCAGATCATGTCAGCGACCCACTGAATCGCCGCAATTGCTTCGGGCGTGTTCAGTTCGGAGCCGGTGATGTCTTCGTTGTAGAGCTCGCCGCCGAAGGATTTGATGATCCAGTACAGCCCGCCAGCGCCGGCGCCGGGGCTGGCCAGGTTGCTGACGCCATAGATGTCAGTCTCGCCATCGCCATCGGTATCCTGGGTGAGGGCGATCGCCAGTTCCTGGAATTCCTCGAAGGTGGTGTTCTCGTCCGGCAAGTCCAGGCCCGCCTCTTCAAAGAGATCGGTGTTGACATAGACGCCGACCGTCGCGAAGTCGTAGGGAATGGCGTATTGGCTGCCCTGATAATTGAAGGCGTCGCGCATCGATTCCACGAACAGATCGGGCCAACCCGGGATCGGGCAGGCTTCCAGGTAGCTGTCGAGGTTCAGCAGCCAGCCATTGGAGGCGAAGGTGTCGTTGCGGGAGATGTGCATCCAGGCCATGTCGATTTCGGCGCCGCCAGCCAGCTGGGCCGGCAGAGTCGTCCAGTAATCGCTCCAGGCGACGCCCGTGTTCAGCACCTGTTCCGCATTGGGGTAGTAGGCTTCAAAGAATTCGTCGAAGGCCAGCAGGAACTTGTCTACCTCGCCAGGTCCTTCCCAACCGGTGATGGTGATGGCGGCGTCGGTGTTGCTGTCGACGGTGCCGCAGGTCCAATCCACCATGTCCTGCGCCGACGCGGCAAAGCCAAAGCTGAGCAGCGCCAGGACGGCAACGAGCAATGCGATCTTGCGAATCATCTGATTGTCCTTTCACATTTGATGATTGATTCCAAAGCGAAGCCCGGGGTCTGTCGCTAGCCACCTCCCTTGATGCCAGTCGTAACGATGCCGCGGACATAATACTTCTGTCCGACGACAAATGCGATGAGCACCGGCACAACCACAAATGTCGACGCCGCCATGATGAGATGCCAAGGCGTGCGCATGGCAGACTGATTCTGGAAGGACGCCAGCAGCAAGGGCAAAGTCTTGACTTTCGGCTTCGCCAGCACGATCAGCGGCCATTGATAGCTGTTCCAGGTGTTGACGAAGGTGAAAATGGCGAGCGTCGCCAGGGCTGGCTTGGTCAGCGGCAGGATGATCAGCCAATACGTGCGGAAGAAGCCGCAGCCGTCTATTCGGGCGGCGTCCTCCAATTCTCGCGGCAGGGTCACCATGAATTGCCGCATCATGAATGTGCCCCATGGCGTGAAGAGGAAAGGCACGATGACCGCCTGCAGCGTGCTCACCCAGCCAAAGGCGCGCATCTGAATGTAGAGCGGAATCAGCAGGACGGTGAAGGGCACCATCATCAGCGAAATGTAGAGCAGGAAGATCTTGTCGCGCCCGGGGTAACGCAGCCGCGCGAAAGAATAGCCGGCCAGGCTGGCGGTTACCAGCTGACCCAGGACCACCGCCGCGGCGACCAGCGCGCTGTTGAGAAAGCCAATGTCAAAATGCGTCGCCGTCCAGGCTTCGGTGTAATTCTCGAAATGCCAAACTTCCGGGATAAACTCCGGCGGAAACTTGTAGATGCCGCGGATGTCCTTGAAAGAGTTGGCCACCATCCAGGCGAAGGGCATGATGAAGATGATGCCGACAACCGTGAGCACGACATAGACGAGCGCATCCATAAGCAGCTTGGTCTGCTTCTGCCCAAGTAAGCTGTCCTTCGTCGTCTGCCAGGTCGCCATCGCTCTACCCGTCTGCTTTGACACTAATCGTCATCGTTAAAGCCAATCACCCAGCGTCGCGCCAACTGCCACTGAATGACGGTGATGACCAGAATGATCACGAAGACCACCGACGCCAGGGCCGCGCCATAACCCATCTTGAAGAAGGTGAAAGCGTTCTGAAATATATAGAGCGTGAGCGGCGTCGTCGCATGGGCGGGCCCGCCTTGAGTCAAGACGAAGAACTGATCGAAACTCTGGAATGCGCCGATCAGCGAAGTGACCACGACGAAGAAGAGCGCCGGCGTCAGCATAGGCAGGGTGACGAAGCGCATGCGCTGCCAGCCGCTGGCGCCGTCGATGGAAGCCGCTTCGTAATACTCTTCCGGGATGCCCTGCAAGCCCGCCAGCAGGATGAGCATGGCGAAACCGATGCCCTGCCAGTTGCTCATGATGATGACGCTCGGCATGGCCCATTGCGTGTCGTGAATCCACTTGGGACCGTCAATGCCGATCATGCCCAGAAAATGATTGATCATGCCGATTTCGGGCTGGTAGATCCAGCGCCAGATGGTGGCGGCGGCGACGGTCAGCGTAATCTGGGGCAAGAAATACACGGTGCGGAAGATGATGATGCCGCGCATCTTGCGGTTGAGCGCCAGTGCCAGCCAGAATGCGATGAAGATGCCGGTGGGCACGGCAATAAAGGTGTAATAGAAGCTGTTGCCCAGCGACTTCCAGAATATGCGATCGTTGACCATCGTCTCGAAGTTGTCCAGGCCGACGAACTGCGGCTCTTTCGCCAGGCTCCAGTCGGTGAGCATGATGTAGAAGGCGAAGAGGATCGGGAAGAGCATGAAGATGATGAAGCCGATGAAGTTGGGCGCGAGGAACAGATAACCGGCGATGGTCTCGCCGCGGCGCAGGCCCGTGAAGGCGCGCTTCAATTCTTCCATCGCGCTGGCCTTCTGTGGCTGGCTGGCATAGGCTTGCGCTGGATTGGCTGCCACTGTTCTTCCCGGGGGCTGCTGGACGGATTTCGCGCGCCGATTCAAGTCGCGCTATGCTGGCGGCGGCGAGCCAGAAAACCGATTGCGCGAACGACAAGCTACTTTAGCACGATGCAAGGGCAATGTCAAAAGGCGGATTTGACTTATTCCCGGGTCAGCCTGAGCAGCGAATTCGCGGGCGGCGCCTCAAGCTCGCTGATTTCGCCGTCGTTCCAGACGACGGTCAAGCGCTCGAGCGAGGCATCGGCCGGGAAGCCGAAATGGGCGCGGCTGCTGTTGCCGGAGAGATAGCCGCTGGCGACCGTGAGCTCCCGCCGGTAGAGGCCCCGGTCGCTGTGCAGGGTCAGGCGCGCGCCGATGCCGCGATCGTTGGCGACGCTTGAATGGCGCAATTCGACGACGATGCTGGCGCCGCCGCAGAGCCGATTCTCGAAGAGCCGGGCCGGGCTGAGCAAGTTGTTGACGACGATGTCCAAATCGCCGTCCGCGTCCAGATCAGCCATGGTCATGCCGCGGCCGCTGGCTCGGTCTCCCAGGCCCCAGCCGGGCATGCGCTGGAAGCCCGCGCCATCCAGATTGCGGTAGGCCAGATTTTCTTCGACCAGTTCATTATCCGGCAGGTGCGAGAAAAGCTCGCGCGAGACCATGCCGTTTACGACATACAGGTCTTGGAAGCCGTCGTTGTCCAGGTCGCCAAATTGCGCCGACCAGCTCCAGCCGGTGCCGTCCAGCGAGAGCGCGCGCGCGATATTGGCGGGCTGCCCGGCCGCGTCCCGCGAATAGAGCACATTCTCCATGATTTGCGGGTCGCCCTCGACATGGGGCATGGCCATCATCATATCCATCACCGGCTGCCACTGCGCCAGAATGGACGGGTCGTCGCTGTACGGTTTCATGTCGACCGCGAAAATCTCGCGGACGCCGTCGTTGTCCAGATCGGCGTCGGCGTAGCTCATGGTGCTGTGCGGCATGACGGCGCGGGGCGGGCTCTCGCGCCAGGCCGCGTCGCGGAAGACGAAGTACTTGTCCGCCACGGCGAAATCGTTGCCGATGATGACTTCGTATTCGTCAGCCTGGTTGAGGCCCGTCCAGATCGCCAGGGTGTTCGAGCGGTCGGCGATGCGGGTTGCGCGGAAGCTCCCGCCCAGATTCTCGTAATGGATGACGCCGGCGCTGGGCGCGGTCTGCCCGAGGACTTTCTCGGTCTCCACATCATACGAGCCCGTGAGCAAGTCGAGGTCGCCGTCCTGATCGGCGTCGAGCCAGTTCATGGCATAGCCGATGTAGCTGACGCCGCGCAGCAGCTCCCTGGCGAAGCGCTCTCCGCCTTGATTGCGCCAGTAGATGGGGGCGGCCGCCCGCTGCGTGAAGACCAGATCGAGCAAGCCATCGGCGTCGACATCGACCGTGGCGACGGCGCGGGCCGGGACCGTCGCTGGCAGGGAGGCGCGCTCAAACTCCAGCCCGCCGCGATTCCATAGCAAGCTGTGCTCGCCCTCGAGGTTCGCCAGCGCGATATCGAGCCTGCCGTCGTTGTTGAGGTCGCCCACTGCCAGGCCCGCGCCGTTGCTGTCGTAGAAGCCAACGGGCAGCGCGGTGGGCATGGTGATGTGGTCGAGCTGGCGGGGGACGAAGCTGCCGTCGCAGTCGTCGCGGGGTGCCAAGGGGCTCGCCTGGACATGTACGGGCGCGTGGATGCGGATGGCGGCTGCTGGCGCGGCCAGGACCAGCGGGATCAAGGCGAATACGAAGCAGCGGAAGATGGCGGAAGGCGCGCTCATGCCCAAGACGATACCACTGGGCAATCGGTTGCGCAATTGGCAGTGGGGGCTGGCGGGCGACGCAAGACGCGGCGAATCCAAGCGCGTTCAATGCCGGATCATAAACGCGGGAAGCTCGTTCAGGCGTCGCATCAATGACCGGCGCTGTAGGAGCGATATGCCATATTTCCCGTTGCAGCGCGCACAGTCCGGGGCTGCCGGCGGGCGACGCATGACACGCCATTCCAGCCGGTTCAACCGCCAAGAGAACTACATCAGCCCGGCAAAATACAGACACATGCTCCAGGCGAACATCACGGCAAGCCGCGTCCGCGACAATCATGGCGCGAGCGTGTATCCAAGCCGGTCGGACGAATGCTAATTGGAGTCGGCTTCTTCCTCAGGCGCGGGCGGGTTCACCAAGTCAGCCAGCGACGGCATATTCGCTTTCTTGCCGTGCACGCCAGTGGCGCCGTCGGGGCGGGTGCCGCGGCTCTCCAGGCTTTGCAGCTGCCCGGCGCCATCATACGCGCGGACTTCAAAGCGGTATTCGCCTTCCTGGAAGCGCCAGTCGTAACGCCAGAGCGCCCAGGTCAACTCCGAGAGCGGCTGCCGCAGCTGCGCCTCCGTCCACTCGCCGCCATTGACGCTGACTTCGACCTTGGAAATCATCTTGGCGCCGGCATAGGCGATGCCGCCGATGGGCACGGTGTAGCCATCCGCGTCTTTCAGAATCGAGTCGGTGGCGACCGCGTCGACGACCGAGGTGGGGTTGACGATGGCCTCCACGCTCCAGCCGCGGCGCACCCAGTAGCCCTCTTGCCAGGCGGCGACGAACTCGATGCTCTTGATCCACTTGGGCTGCTTCATGCCATAACGATCGGGGATGTAGATTCGCAGCGGGAAGCCGTGTTTCTGTTTCAGTGGCTGGTCATCCCATTCGTAAGCGAACATGACCCGCTCTTCCGCCTCGACCAGATCAAGCATGACGAATTCGTCAAAATTGTCCGCGCCGGTGATCTTCATGGCGACGGCGTCGGCTTGCGGCTGGACGAGGGCGAGGAAATCGCTCATGCGGAAGCCGGACCACTTGGTCGTGCTGATCAAGCTGCCGCCGATGCGGTTGCTGATGCAGCTGAGCGTGATGAAACGGTCGACGCGATCGAACTTGTCATACAGTTCGCGCAGGGACAAGCTGACCGGGTTATCGACCAGGCCCGTGACCTCCAGCCGCCATTCCTGCGAATCGATGACCGGCGGGCGCGAGCTGATATCGATGCGATAGTGCTCGTCCAGGGGCGTGTATTCGGGGCGCGTGCCGGGGGCGGGTTCCATGGAATCGCTGACATTCGGCAGCGGCTTGCCAGCGCCATCCGCGGGCGCGTCCGACGGAATCGCCGGGACGACGCTGCCCGACCCGGGGCGCCCGCCGACCAATGCGCCCAGTCCCGCGCCGACGACAGTCAGGACCGCGCTGGCGCCGCCGATGCGGACCATGAACTGCCGGCGGTCGAGGGGCTCGATGGTGATGGTCTCGCCGGTTTCGGCGTCGGTCTTGGTTTTGCCATCGCTGTGCGCCAGGTCGTTGTAAATCCAGTTGGCAGCCATTCCCCAGAGCGCGAAGACAATCACGACCCAAAGGATCTGGGCGGAGACGGCGGCGGTGGCTGTCAGGTTCACTTGAGCCGAGACGAGCATGAGCAGCGCGCCAAAAGCCAAGCCCAAAGCAAGGCCCGGGATCAGATTCCGGGCTTGCGACTTCAGGCGGCTCAGCAGAGCGTAGAACAGCGTGATCGCCAGCGCGCCCAGCAGGAAGAATGCGGTCAAGCCCATCAGCTGCTCGGCCGTCTTGGCCGCGGCGGAAGTCTCGCCCAAGTTGAAGACGATGATCATCTCCACCATCATGTCGATGCCGAAGGTGAGCAAGGCGCCCGGCAGCAGGCGCGACACATAATCAAACACATCAAAAGGGATGAAGGGCAGGCCAAAAACCTGGTCCGCCAGGAAGAGCAGCGCCATGAGAGGCAGAGTCAACAAAGCGCCGACCAAGAGGCCCGAACGCAGGGATGGTCTGTACAAGTTTTCCATGATCTTCTCGTTCTCCGTCCAGCTCGCTTGCCCTTATTATAATACAGCTTCAGCCGCCATTCCATTGCCGCGCGCCAGCCGCCAAGCAGAAGGAAAGAGAAAATGACAAGGGACGACATCGCCGAGGTCCTGCAGGAACGGCTCCAGCGCGAGCGCGCCGACGAAACGCTGACGCGACAAGCCTTTGCCTACGCCCGCGAATGCCTGGATAGAGAGCGCGACGCCCCACCCTTCCCCGACGCGGCCGCCATCAGCGGCTTGAGCGCCTTCGACGAGCCCCTGCCCAAGGGACCGACCCCCGCCAGCGCCGTCCTGGAGCAGCTGCATCGCTTTGGCTCGCCGGCGACCGTCGCGCACAATGGCGGGCGCTATTTCGGCTTCGTCAACGGCGGGGCGCTGCCAGCGGCGCAATTGGCGCGTCTGCTGGGCGATATCTGGGATCAGAACGCGGCCCTGAGCCTGATGTCGCCGGTGGCAGCCAAGCTGGAGGCGGTCTGCGAGCGCTGGCTGATTGAGCTCCTGGGCTTGCCGGATGGCGCGGCCATGGGCCTGGTCGGCGGCACATCGACGGCGACGCTCTGCGGTCTGCTGGCCGGGCGCGACGAGCTCTTGCGGCGCATGGGCTGGGATACGCGGCGGCGAGGACTCTTTGGCGCGCCTGCCATTCGCGTCGTCATGAGCGAAGCCGCCCATGCCAGCGTACGCAAAGCCCTGGCCATTCTCGGCATCGGGGCGGACCAGATCGAGCTTGTCCCCGCCGACGACCAGGGCCGCTTCGACGCCGCTCGCTGTCCGCCGCTGGACGGGAGCGCGCTGCTTCTCTTGCAGGCGGGCAATGTCAACTCGGGCGCTTTTGACCCGCTGGAGCGCTTGTGCCTGGCGGCGCGGGAGGCGGGGGCCTGGACGCACATCGACGGCGCTTTCGGTTTGTGGGCGAGGGCCTGCCGGGCGACAAAGCCTCTGACGGAAGGCATGGAATTGGCGGATTCGTGGTCAGTCGACGCGCACAAGACCCTCAACGCGCCCTATGACTGCGGCCTGGTCTTCTGTCGTCAGCGGACGGCGCTTGCGCGTGCCTTACAAGCCGAGGCCAGCTACCTGCCACTGGATGGCGCGCGCGACGGCATGCTGACGACGCCGGAGATGTCGCGGCGGGCGCGGAGCGTCGACTTGTGGGCGACGCTGAAATCGCTGGGGGAGCGCGGCGTTGACCAGCTCGTCGAGCTGCTTTGCAGGCGGGCGAGTCAATTCGCGCTCGAGCTGGAGGCGGCCGGTTTTCGGATATTGAACGATGTCGTCTTCAACCAGATTCTGGCGGCCTGCCATAGCCCGGCGGCGACGCGGCGGACCTTGGAGCGCGTCCAGGCAAGCGGTGAATGCTGGATGGGCGGGACGGAGTGGCGCGGCGAGCCGGCGATTCGCGTCAGCGTCTGCGGCTGGGCGACGACGGCGGAAGACCTGCGGCGCAGCATGGCGGCTCTGGTCGACGCGCGGGCCGACGCTGGCCCTTGATTCGCCGCGGCGCCCCAGCTGCTGGCGAGGCGTGGCGCGCGCGCCGGCGCAAAACCCACCCTGCCAAATGGCGATAGCTGTGTATAATAGGGCGCAAGCGGATGGAGCTTTGGGAGTACGAGAGCCGTGTCATTACCAAGTCGTTTGAAGGAACTGCGGGAGCAGATCGACCCGATCAACCTGCAAATCCTGGAGCTGCTCAACCAGCGGGCGGGGATTGCGCTGGAAATTGGCCATGTGCTGCAAGCAATGGGCACGCGGAATTATGATCCGCAGCGCGAAGCCGAGATGCTGACCGCGCTGCAGCTCGCCAACGACGGTCCCTTCAGCAACGAGACCATCTCCAAGCTCTTTCACGAAATCTTCCGCGCCACGCTGCACCTGGAAGAGGCCGACGCGCGCGAGACGATCCTCGTGCAGCGCAAGCGCCCCGACCAGCACACCATCATCGACTTCGACAATGGCTTGCGGCTGGGCAACGACAGCTTCGAGGTCATCGCCGGCCCCTGCGCCGTCGAGAGTTACGAGCAGATGGACGCGGTGGCGGCGGTGCTGGCGGAGCGCGGCGTCAAGATCATCCGCGGCATGGGCTACAAACCGCGGACCTCGCCTTACGATTTCCAGGGCATGGGCGAAGAGGGCTTGAAGATCGCGCGGGATGTGGCGGACAAGCACGGCCTGGCCGTCATCAGCGAGGTGCTGGATCTGTCGCTGATCCCGATGATGGACGGCTATGTGGACGCTTTCTGGGTGGGCGCGCGCAACATGCAGAACAGCTTCCTGCTGCGGGCGCTGGGCAAGCAGAGCAAGCCGGTCCTGCTCAAACGCAGCTTTGGCGCCACTTTGAAAGAGTACATCTACGCCGCCGAGTACATCATGGCGGGCGGAAACGACCAAGTCATCTTGATGGAGCGCGGCATCCGGACTTTCAGCGAGTGGACGCGCAACACCCTCGATATCAGTGCGGTGCCCTTGCTCAAGCAAGAGACGCATCTGCCGGTCATCGTCGATATCTCGCATTCAGCGGGCAGGCGCGATATCGCCAATCCACTCGGGCGCGTGGCGAGGGTCAGTGGCGCCGACGGGCTGATGGTGGAGGTGCACCCGAACCCCGATGTCGCCATGTCGGACGCCAAGCAGCAGCTCAACCTGGAGCAGTTCAACCAGCTGATGGACGACATTGAGTCGATCCGCGAGCGCTATTGAGCCGGCCACAAGAGAAACTGTAGGGGCGACGTATTAAGTCGCCCGCCAAACGACCACCTTGGCACGGACCCGGCCCCAGACCCCGTCAACGACGCATGAACCAGGCTGACCACCCAGGCAGGCAAGATCGTATCGTCCGCGGGTTTGATGTGGCGCGCTCCTGGGCGAGACATGGCTCGTCCCTGCGGCTTCCGTTTCTCCCGGACCTGGTCGAATGCCAGCCGGTGATTCGGTAAATCTGGATTCCAGTTCGACGCGAGCAATGCGCCACGGCGAAGGCTCGACACAGCCCCATGACTTGGCAGCGCTTGGCGACCCTCAAACTGCCCACCGTCGTCGCAATCGCGATGATCGCGCGGCTGGCGGTCGCGCTGGCCTTCCCCGGCGTCTTCGCCTACAGCGAACCCGACGGCGCCATTCATGGCTCGGTCGCCTATGACGAGTACGCGCTGAATCTGCTGCTGACGGGCGTGTACGGGCGCGCGCCCGGCATCGCCGACGCCGGCTTGCCCCCGCTCTACAGTTATGCGCTGGCGCTGGTTTATGGCGTCTTCGGGCGGCAATATCTGGCGGTGGCGGCGCTGCACATGCTCTTCGACGCGCTCTCGATCGCCCTGCTCTACGACATATCGCGGCGACTGTTCTCGCGGCATGGAGACTGGATCGGCGCGCTGGCCGGCTTGTGCTTCGCGCTCTATCCCTACCTCATCTTTCAGAATCTGACGCTGAACGACACGGCGCTCTGGATCTTGCTGCTGCACCTGTTTGTCTGGCTGCTGATCCGCCTGCGCGAGCGCGACGCATATGATCGCCGGGCGCTGCTGCTGGCCGTCCTGGCGGGGCTGGTCCTCGGTTTGTCGGTCTTGGCGCGGGCGCTGCTGCCGGGGCTGGCGATTTTGGCGCTGCCCTGGTTCTTGACGCGGCTGCCCTGGCGGGAGGCGCTGCTGCGATTGCTGCCCGTCGCGCTCGCGAGCTTGCTGATTCCGCTGCCCTGGCTCCTGCGCAGCCACGCGGTTTACGGCGCTTTCGTGCCGATCGCCCTGAACAGTGGCGAGAACATTTACCAAGGCAGCAATCCGCAGGCGGTCGCCGTCATGCGCGCCGGCTACGATGTGCAGTGGCTGAGTCCGCCGGCCGACGCCCCGCCCGAGAGCGATCTGCTGCGCCGCAACGCTTTCCTGGCTGCAGCTGGCTGGCGCTACTTGCGCGAGAATCCCTTACAGATCCCGGAGCTGCTGCTGACGAAGCTGCTGGTCCACTGGAATCCGCAGGTGACCCCGCTGAACAACCTGCGCCAGGGCGAGCGGCTGTCGCTGGACGCGGCGGGCGAAGTCGTGATCGTGACTGGAGCGGGCACCCACATCGGCGTCACCGAAGCGAACGCGGCCTACCAAGACGAGGCGCTCTTCGATGTCATCGGGCGCGGTTTGCATATCGTCTATTTTGGCGGGCTGTGGCTGCTGGCGATCACGGGACTGTGGCTGAGCCGGCGCGAATGGCGGATGACGAGCCTGCTCGTGTTCGTCCAGCTGAGCCAGACCCTGGCCTACCTGCTGTTTCATCCGTCGACGCGCTATCGCAGTCCGACAGATCCGCTGCTCTTCGTGTTTTCGGCTTATGCGCTGATTTGGCTGGCGGAATGGTGGCGGGGGCGAAATCCTTCCTAAGTCGCGCCCTGCATCTTATACATTGAAGATCAGGCTGAATCAGCGTGGCACGATTTGCACAGTTGTTCTATACATAGACGAACGGCTGTATCAGCGATTCCAAAGGGTCAAGCATGAACAGGCAGAAACCGCCAAAAGGCATTGAGTGGACGCGGATTCGGCGCGCCGACGGCGTCGAACTGCCGGGCTACACCTGGAATCCGACCGGCGGCTGTCTCCATGGCTGCACCTGGAAGATGCCGGACGGCTCGATCACGGAGTGTTACGCCAAGACCATCGCCGAGCGCTTCACCAGCGGCTACCCCCAAGGCTTCGAGCATCATTACTGGCGGCCGCACAGCCTGAACGCGCCGCTGAAAGTGAAGACGCCGGCCGGCATCTTCGTCGGCAGCATGGCCGATCTCTTCGGGCATTGGACGCCGGAAGCGCAGATTCGGCAGGTGCTGGATGTGATGCGAGACGCGGACTGGCACACTTTCCAGACGCTCAGCAAATATCCGATTCGCCTGCCCGAGTTCAATCCGTACCCGAAGAATGTATGGGTGGGCGTGAGCTTGCCGGCCGGACACCTGATGAGCGAGACTGGCGGGGCAAGGGCGCTGCAAGCCTATCTGCGGCACATGAAGAAAATCGAGGCGAGCGTGCGGTTCATGAGCATCGAGCCGCTCTGGTTTGATGTGGCGCCGGTGTTTGAGGCCTGGCTGGCGGAGGAAGGCGCGCTGCCCTTTGAATGGGCGATCATCGGCGCGGCGTCGAATGGAAGTCGCGTGTATCAGCCAAGTGAGACATGGACATCATCGCTAATAGACATCTTGGATCGTCATGGCGTGCCTGTCTTCTTCAAAGGCAATCTGGACTGGTACGATTGGCGCGAAGCGTTTCCTTGCTAGACAAGTAACAGGATAATCCCGGTGGCTTTCGACCGTGCATTGACTAGGGTGGGAACGTGGCAACAATGTTCGCGGCAAACGTATTCTTCTTGGGCGGACGATTTGTCGTAATCGCTCCCCGTTCATACAAACTCCATAACGCCAGACCGTAATGGCGCTCTAGAAAGGGAGTGTCAACACTGTGTTCTTCGTATATCTCGCGTCGCTTCGCCGACCGCCCCGCAAAATCGCTCAGCAACATATCTTCCAAGTCTTCAAATGGGGCATTTAGGCTTAGGAGTAGCTGCTGATGATGAGTAGCAGGATTGTATTCGAAACTCGCCAAGCCCTGGTCCAGCTCCGAACTCTGCTGAGCCATAATCTTTTTCATTATGTCGTAGCCCAGAAAGTGTTTTGACACGAAGATAAGGTGATGACTGGTCCTCCTGCCCCCAGCCATTCTAAACCTGAAAGGCAATACATAGCGGCGTGCGTCTACTGAACCACTGCTTTTCAGGGCCTGTGAAATATGTTCTACTACTTCCAGTTCGCGCTCATGTGTGTCCAAATCTGCGATTCTGTTTCTTAACTGATGTGCCCGCTGAAAGCCAAACAGTGCGTTCATGTCGTCAACAGAATCGTCGCGCTCGAGACGCATGTTGATTCGGTTGTAATTGAAGAAGAAGATTACATCGCATCCGAAATGCACCAGTACTGAATTAATCAGATCCAAAGACAATCCTTTGAAGCCCCACGGGTCGACAAACAACAGCGTCGGCGGTACTTTCGGACTCTTGAACTTAGAGATGATCTCGGTACCAACTTCGTCTTTCCAGTATCTCCGGGGATGCCTGAGTCGTTTGATGCCTTCGTAATTCTCGATCGTCTGTTCGAGCGTCTCTACATACTCTGCGTTTCTGTCGTTAAACACGAGGACTAGCCGATCGGAAATTCGATCGTCCTTGAGTGCCTCATCAATAACCAATAGCGGAGTCGATTTGGATCCATCGCGATAGCTGCCTCGGCCAGCAAACAGATCCACATACGCTATAGGCTTCCCAGGATCCACAGTCCTAATCATGACATGCGCCCATTGCGAGAAATACTTCGATACTATCGTTGACTTGGCGATAGACTGCTCGGTAGGCGTGTCATAGAAATCGGCGCTCATAATACTGCCTCAACGGTTTAAATGCGATCTAACGGATGTATTTGAGTGTAGCACAAGTATTCTGCTACCGCAACCGCTTAGTCGTCCCGGTCCCGTTCCAGCAGGGCCCAGAGCCGCTCCAGCAGGTAGCGATGCCGCATCCCGTGCGCGGCCAGCGCCATCGTCAGCAGGAAGACCGCCGCGATCGCCACGATCATCAGCGAGCCATCGCCCCCGTCCCAGCGTGGCGGAGCGAACTCAAAGAGCGCCGGATAGATGTACATCGCGATGATGGTCGCCGCCGTCAGCAGGCTGGTCATCAGCACCAGGCGCCAATGCTGCAGGAAAGAATCCGGGTTGTAGAAATCGACGCCCTGGATATGCCAGGTGACGAGCATGCCATAAAGCGCGACCATGATCGTCATCGCCGAGCGCGTCAGCCGCAGGTCGCCGCCACCACCAAAGTGGACGATCAGGTAGAGCAGGCTCATCATCACGGCGCCGATGAAGCCCATGGTGAAGATGTAATCCAGCACATCGCGTCGGAAACGCGCCATGTAACGCGGGCGCAGCCAGCCAAAAGCGATGAGCGTCGCCGGCAAGTTGACCGTGCCGAAGGTGGCCCAGCTGATCTGCACCGGCGTGATCGGGAAGGGCAAAGCCATGAAGGCGATGAAAACGAAAAGGGCGACGGTGTAGAAATTGCGCACGAGGAACAGCTTCATCGTGCCGAAAATGGTCTGGGTCGTCTCTTTGCCTTCGCGGAATGCCCGCGGCAAGGTGGACATGGCGTTGTTCAGCAGGACGATATCGGCGACATCTTTGCTTATCTGTGTGCCGTCGTTCATGACGATCGCCAGGTTGGCTGCCTTGAGGGCGGGCACATCGTTGACGCCGTCGCCGACCATGGAGACATACTCGCCGTTGCGCCGCAGCGCTTCCACGATTCGCTGCTTGGTATCCGGCTCGACCCGGGCGAAGACATGACTCTCCTGCACGGCGCTGTCGAATTCGCCCTGCCCCATCGCGTCCAGTTCCGCGCCAGTGCAGGCGCCTTTGCCAGTGTCCATCCCGGCGGCGCCGGCGATGGCGCGCACCGTCTCCAGGTTGTCGCCGGAGATGACTTTGAGCGTCAAGCCTTCGTCGCGGAAAGCCGCCAGCGTTTCCTGGATGTCGTCGCGGATCTGGTCGCTCAGCACGATCAGCGCCAGCGGATCAATGTCGTAATTGGCGACGCCGGCCCGCAGATCGGGCTCGCCCGCCATCTGGGCGAAAGCCAGCACCCGCATGCCCTCGCGGGAGAGCGCGTCGGCCTGCGCCAGCGCCGAGCTTCCGCCAGGCAGCAGCCGCTCCGGCGCGCCCAGCAGCAAGGTCTTGTCTGGCAAGCAAATCGCCGCCCATTTGCGCGCTGACGAAAAGGGAATCTCTTTCAGCTTTTGCGGACCGGCAGCGTCGCCGGCGCCAGTCTCAAGATACCGCGCGATGGCTTGGGCGGTGTTGTTCTGGTGCGCCAGATTCTTCAGATAGGCGCGCAAGTCGGCTTGTATGGCGCGGCTGTCTTGCCCGGCGCTGGGGATGATCTCGCGCACCGCCAGCTTGTTTTGCGTCAAGGTGCCGGTCTTGTCGAAACAGAGCACGGTCGCGTTCGCCAGCGACTCGACAGCGTTGACGCGCTGTATCAGAGTCTGCTGCATGCTGATTTTGACCGCGCCGATGGTCAGCGACAAAATCGCCACCAACACCAAACCCTGGGGCACGAGGCTGGTGGTGAAGACGACGGCGTTGCGCACGATCTCCAGAAATGCGTCGCCGCCGTGGAAGCCGGTGATGAAGATCAGCGGCACGAAGACCATCATCATCAAGACCGCCAGTTCGACCGTGATGTCGATCTTGACTTGGGTGGGAGTCTTGACCAGCTTGTACTGCTTGGCGATGACGGAGAGGCGGTTGATGTGGCTGTCCGCGCCGACGCGGGTGGCGCGCATCATGCCCGTCCCCGCCGTGCAGAAAGCGCCGGAGAAGAGCTCGTCGCCATGCTCCTTGGCGATGGCGTCGGATTCGCCAGTCAAATGCGACTCGTCCATTTCCAGCGAATCGGCGCGCAAGACGACGCCGTCAACGACAAGTCGGTCGCCCGGCTGGATGCGGATGATCTCGTCCAGGACGACGCCCCGCATCGGCACTTCGACCCACTCGCCGTCGCGCCGACAGCTGACGGTCTGTTCCGCCAGCGCCGCCAGCCGGTCCAGCTGTCGCTTGGCGTTGAATTCCTGGATCATGCCAAAGAAGGTGTTGGAGACGACGCTGAAGCCGGCGAAGAACGCGGTGGCGTAATCGCCCATGACGATAACGATGACGAGCATCGCGCCAAGCACGATGTTAAACAGGTTCAGCACATTCTCGCGGAAGATGTTCCAGTAGCTGCGGCCGACGCGCGCTTCAAAGTCGTTGGAGGCGCCGCGGGCGACGCGCTGCTGAATTTCGCCTTGGGTGAGCCCGGCGATTTCTTGGGATGGCTGCTGGAGGCGCTCGCGGGTCGCTTGCATGGCGCGCATTGTAATGCTTTTTTGAAGCGCAGAAAACAGGGAGGGCGCGGCGAAAAGCCCTCAAGAGGCGTCAATTGCGTTACGCGGCCCGCCTTGTCGCCGTCGCAGCGATGCCGATCGCGGCGCCAGCGGTGGGGCGCGAACCGTCTCTCCAGCCAAAGCCCAGCCGCCGACTCGCCCTACAGCTATCGAGACTGTCTGTTATGCTTCCGCGATTGCCAAACGCGAAACCCGGGACAGGGGAAGAAACATGATCCAAATCGCCGAGATGCTGCCGCCGGTTTACTCGCAATTGTGGGACCTGGTCGCCCAATGCGGTCTGACTCAAGTCGTCGGCGCGCTGGACCTGGAGCGCAAGCTCAGCCAGGACCCGCCCTGGAGCTACGCGTCGCTGCTGCGCGTCAAGAACAGCTACGACGACGGCGGCTTCGAGCTGGCGGTCATCGAGAGCCGGCCGCCGCTGACCAAGGCGAAACTCGGCTTGCCGGGGCGCGATGCCGAGATCGACGCGGTCTGCGAGCTGCTGGAGAGCATGGGGCGGCTGGGCATTCCCGTCTGGTGTTACGAATGGATGCCGGTGATGAACTGGATGCGCACCTCGACGGCCATTCGCGCGCGCGGCGGGGCGCTGGTCACCGGCTACGACCATCGGCAGATGCAAGACGCGCCTTTGACCGAATACGGCGAGGTCGGCGAAGACGCGCTCTGGGAAAACCTGCGCTATTTTCTGGCTCGCGTGCTGCCGGTGGCGGAGCGCGCCAATGTCAAACTGGCGATGCACCCCGACGACCCGCCGCTGTCGCCCATCCGCGGTCTCGGGCGGATCATGCGCAGCGTCGAGAATTTCGAGCGCCTGCTGAAGATCGCGCCCAGCCCGATGAGCGGCATCGCCCTCTGCCAGGGCAATTTCGCTCTGATGACCGACGAGCTGCCAAGCGTCATCCGGCGGTTTGGCGACAAGATCTTCTTCGTGCACATGCGCGATGTGAAAGGCAAACCCGAGCGATTCCAGGAGACTTTCCACGACGCAGGACAGACGGACATGGTGGAATGCATGCGCGCCTACCGCGATATCGGCTTCGGGGGCGTATTGCGGCCTGATCATGTGCCGACCATGGCGGGCGACAGCAACGACGACGCCGGCTATTCGTCGATTGGGCGGCTCTTCGCGATTGGCTACCTCAAAGGGCTTCGCGAGGCGGTCTACCGAGAGCGCTAGCCCGGCGCCGGCGCCAGCTCCGCTTTCCCATCGTAATCAACGACGCTGTCATCAATGAAGATGAAGGCGAGAACGCAGCAGACCACGCAGACGACAGCGCCGATCCACATGACAATGCTGAAGGTATTGGCGAAGGACTCGCGGATCACCTGGCGCAAGGGCGCCGCTTCCGCCTCGGATAAAGATTCGGGGATGGCTGTCTCCGCCAGGTCGCCAGCGTCGGCCAGCAGCTGGGCGCGGGCGTCGTCTGGCAGCGCCTGCACTACCGGGTCATTCATCAGCAGTTGGGCAAACCAGCTGATGGCCAGGCCGCCCAGAATGCCGACAACGATGACTTGCCCGGCCCGCGACATCGTGCTGTTGACGCCCGAGGCGATGCCGGCGTTCTTCTCCGGCGCCGATGCCAGCGCGGCGACGGTCAAAGGCGCGAAGGACATGCCGAAGCCGACGCCAAAGAGCAGGATGGGCGCGAAAAAGGTCGAAAAGTAGGCTTCGGGGCCCTCCGTTGCGCCAACGCCGGCGAATACTACAAAGCCGAGCGCGGAAATCGCCAAACCGACGACGAGGGGCCAGCGCGGACCGCGACTGTCCACCACCAAGCCGATCTTCGCCGATATGATGATCATCAGCATCGTCATCGGCAGAAGCGCGATCCCGGTCAGGGTGGCGCTGTAGCCTTGGATCTGAATCATATTCAGCGGCAAATAGAGAATGACCGGACCCAAGACCCCGTTCAGCAGGACCGTAATGCCGTTGGAAGCGCTGAAAGTGCGGGAGCGGAAAAGCCAGAGCGGCAGGATGGCGTGTTTGCCCAGCCATTCATCGCGCAGGAATACCGCCAGAGCCAAGATGCCGCCCAGGATCGAGCCAAGCACCACCGGGCTGGTGAAGCCGTAAGTCGAGCTTTCGATGAAACCGAATGTGATCCCCGCCAGGCCAATGCTGACCAGCAGCGTGCCGGACAGGCTCATGCGGTCGGGCGCTTCGTGATTGTAGCTCTCCGGCACGCGCCGCATGAGGACGGCAGCCGCCACCGCGCCCAAGGGAATGTGAATCAAGAAAACCATCCGCCACGCGCCCAGGTCCGTCAGCGCGCCGCCCAGGACAGGCGCCAAGCCGCTCATCAAGATAGTGAAGCCCGTCCACAGGCCGATCGCCAAGGCTTGCCGGCGCTGGCTGAAATACGCCGAGACAATCGCCAGGCTGTTGGGAATGATCATGGCGCTGCCGACGCCCTGGGCAAAGCGGCCGGCGATGAGCATCCCCGTGCCGTTCGAAAAGCCGCATATCAGCGACGCCATCGCAAAAAGCACGATGCCGATCTCGCAGACGCGGCTGCGCCCATAATGATCGCCCAGCGAACCGCAGGCCACGATCAGCGAGGCCTGCACCAGCACATAGGCGTTTGGTATCCAGATCAGATCCGCGCCCCGCGCCGAGAGCTCTCGCTGAATCTCTGGCAGAGCCACGGTGAGCGATGTGCTGGCCACAAAGGCCATGCTCGACGCGGATATGGCGGCAAACAGCACCCAGAAGCCGGTCCCGCGGCTGGTCTTGACAGATTTGGGCAGCAACGCAACTGTCCCCGCTTATGAATGCCGGCAAGATTGCAAGCGGCAAGTGTAGCACAGACAAGTGTACAGGCAGAGTCGGAGTCGCTCAAGCGGCGACGAAGGGGCATGCGGGCGAGGTTGTTGAGCCAAGGGGCGGCTCAGCGCAGATCTTCTCGACGTTTGACGATGCGCTTTTCGATCGTGAACCAGGCGACAATCGCGCTCAGCAGGCAGACGGCGGCGCTGATCAAGAACAGCAGGTTGTTCGCCTGGACAAAAGAGTCGTCGATGACGCGCTTGACGGCTTCGCGCTGCGGGGCGGTGAGCGAGGCGGGCAATCGCGTTTCAGCCAAATCGACGGCGGCCGCTTGCAGCTGGGCGCGGGCTTCGTCAGGCAAGGCGCGCACGGCCGGGTCTTCCAGCAGCGAGTGGTTGAACTGCGAGAGCATCAGGCCGCCGACGATCGCCACGGCCAGCACCTGACCGACCCGCGAAACGGTGTTGCTGATGCCGCTGGCGATGCCGGCTTTCGCGTCTTCGACCGCGCCCATGGTGGCCGCGGCCAGGGGCGCCAGGGTAATGCCGAAGCCGATGCCAGCCAGGCAGACGGGCGCGAAAAAGGTCGCCCAATAGTCTTCTTGGCCATTGCTGATGCCGATGCGCGCCAGCAACAAGAAGCAGGCGACGCAGATCAGATGCCCAAGGACGATGGGACCGCGCGGACCCCGCCTGTCAACTACGCCGCCGATGTAAGCGGAGAAAAACAGCATCAGCATGGTCATCGGGAAAGTGGCGATGCCGACGAAAGATTCGCTATAGCCCTGAGCCTGGATCATGTTCAGCGGGATGTACAGCAAAACGGGACCGATGGCGACATAGAAGAGGAAGGTGGACGCAGTGGCGCCGCGAAAAGTGCGCGAGCGAAACAGATCCAGGGGCATGATCGTGCCGCCGCCGCGATATTCGCCCCAAATGAAAAGCGCGAAGGCCAAGCCGCCCAGGGTGACCGACAGCCAAATCGGCGTGTGACTGAAGCCGCGCTGGGGCGCCTCGATGAAGCCGTAGGTCAAGCCGAGCAGCGACAAAGTCACCAAGAGCGAGCCGCGAACGCCCAGCTTGCGCGACGCTTTGATGTCGTAACTCTCTGGCACATAACGCCACAGCACCAGCGCCGCCAGCATGCCAAAAGGGATGTGAATGTAAAAGACGAAGCGCCAGACGCCCATCTCGGTCAAGAGGCCGCCGATGAAGGGTCCCAGCCCGCTGGTAAGCAAGGTGCAAGCCGACCACAGGCCGATCGCCCAGCCATGCCGACTGCCGCTGAAATAAGCGGAGACGATCGCCAGGCTGGTCGGCACGATCATGGCGCTGCCGAAGCCTTGGGCGAAGCGCGACAAGATCAGGGTCTCCAGGTTGGGGGAGGCGCCAGAGGCCAAGGAGGCCAGGGCAAAAAGCAGAATGCCGATCAAGCAGACGCGGTTGCGCCCGTAGCGATCACTAAGCGAGCCGCAAACTATGAGCAGCGAGGCCTGGACGATGACATAAGAGTTGGAGATCCACAGCAAATCCGCGCCGCGAGCGCCGAACTCGCGCTGGATGGCGGGCAAGGCGACGCTGAGCGAGGTGCTGGCGACATATGCCATGCTGGAGGCCGCAATGGTGGCGAACAGCACCCAGTAATCGCGAGCTCGCGACCGCGCGTGTCCTGGCGTCGCCTCTATCAGAAGTGCCAAGCGCCAATCCGATCTCGCCTGTCTGCCTAAAGTCCGGGTGGGTTCGCCGTCCCTGCCCGGTCAGCTTCCCTCTAGCTCTCCCGCAGCTCGGCGAGTTCCGCTTCCAGCTCGGCGCGGCGTTGGGCGCTCGCTTTCCTGCCGGCCTCCAAGGCGCTTTCCAGCTGCGCCTCCCATGTATCGCGCAGCTCGTCGCCGGTGAAGGGCGAGAAAAAGGCGGCCAAGACGGCGCCAATGAAGGCGCCCAGGCCGAGGCCGATGATCAGGCTCAGGAATTTGCGCATGGCGGGATGCCTTTCAGCGCGCGGGCGGGCGCAAGCCGCTTCATAGCAAGAAGACCATCGGCGGCAGCGCCAGAAGCGGGCCCAGAATTCCGATGCCGTAGGGGAGCTGGGCAAAGAGCAAGCAGCCCGTCGCCAGTGACAGAAGCCCGGCGTCGCGGCAGAAGCGCTCCCATTGACGCGTCGACGAACAGCGAAAACGCCGCCGAAACCATGGAATTTCGCCCACCGAGCGCCAGACCAGCGCGCCCCGAAAGAGCAAGCCGATGCCGAGATACCACCAGAACGAAGCCAAACAGACTTGCGCGAGCCACATGACCGCTTCCCTGAATTACGCCTACGATTTACATTGTAGCGTTAATCGGGCGGCGGCGCATTCTTGCGCAATCGACCGATTCGCCGGCGCCGGCCTTAGAGCAGGTCGACCGGGTCAATGTCGACGCGCCAGCCCGGCAGTGGCTTGAGCTCTCGCAGGGCGGCTCGCGGGTCCGGCCCCCGCAGCAGCAGATGCCAGCGATAGCGCCTATCGAGCCTTGCGAAAAAACAGGGGGCGGGGCCAATCAGCGTCGTGCCGGTCAGCGCTTGGGCTTGCAGTATTTGGCGCAGGCGCCGCGCCGCTTCTTCCGCTTGTCGCCGGGCGGCCTCCGGGCTGCTCTCGGCGAAGACGAGCCGCGCCAAACGCCGATACGGCGGGTAACCCAGCTCGCGCCGGTACGCGCTTTCACGCTCGACGAAGGCGGCGTAATCATGTTGGGAAGCCGCCTGGACGACATAATGCCCGGGCTGATAAGTCTGCAAGACGACCGAGCCGCCCAGCAAGCCGCGGCCCGCCCGCCCGGAGACCTGGGTCAGCAGCTGGAAGACGCGTTCGCCAGCCCGATAATCCGGCAGCGCCAGGCCCAGATCCGCGCTGACGACGCCGACCAGGGTGACCAGCGGCAAATCCAGGCCCTTGGCGATCATCTGGGTGCCAATGAGCACATCGGCTTCGCGGTCGATGAATTTCCGCAAGATCTCGAAGTGCGTCTGGGGCGAGCGCGCGCTGTCGATATCCCAGCGCAGGCTGCGGACGGCGGGATAGAGATCGTTTAGGGCCTCCGCCACTTGCTGTGTGCCAGCCCCAAAATAGCGGACCCGCGGCGACTGGCAGGCGGGGCAGGCGGCCGGCTGGGGCTCGCTGGCGCCGCAATGATGGCAGCGCAAGTGGCGATCGACGCGATGATAAGTGAGTGGCGCGTCGCAGCGAGAGCATTCCAGCACGAAGCCACAATCCCGGCAAAAGACATAAGTGGCGTGGCCGCGGCGGTTCAGCAAGAGCATCGCCTGTTCGCCCCGGGCCAGCACCTCGCCGAGGGAGCGCTGCAGAGCGCGGCTGAACATGCTGGTGTTGCCCGCCCGCAGCTCGGCGCGCATGTCGACGATTTCGACCGGCGGCAGCTCAATGGCGAGGGCGTCGTCTTGCGCGCTTTGGTAGCGGCTGGCCAGGCCCAGGCGGTCGGCTTGCTGGGCGATGCGCTGGCGATGCCCCATGATGCGCTGTGGCAGACGCAGCAGTTGGTAATGCCCCTGCCGGGCGCGATGCCATGTGCCCAGGTCCGGCGTCGCGCTGCCCAGGATGAGCGCCGCCCCGTGCCGCCGCGCCAGCTGCTCGGCCGCCTCGCGACTATGGTAGACGGGCAGGTTCATGCCGGGGGCCTGCTTGTAACTGGCGTCGTGCTCCTCGTCCAGCGCGATCAAGCCGATATCGGGCAAGGGCGTGAAGAGGGCGGAGCGCGTGCCGACGATGACGCCGATCTCGCCCTTGCGAGCCCGCTGCCAGGCGTCGTAGCGTTCGCCGGCGGGCAAGCTGCCATGCACCAGGGCGACGCGACCGGGGAAGCGCTCGGCGACGCGGCGGACGGTCTGCGGCGTCAGCGCGATCTCCGGCACGAGCAAGATGGCGGCGCGCCCCTGGCGCAAGGTCTCGGCGATGGCGCGCAGGTAGATCTCGGTTTTGCCGCTGCCAGTGACCCCGTGCAGCAGATAGCGGGCGCTTTCCCTGCCCTGCAATGTCGGGCGGATTGCATTCCAGGCGGCGCGCTGATCCGGCGTGAGGCTGGGGGCGGCGCTGGGCACGAAGTCGAAATCGCGCAGGCTGTCGCGCCAGAGGATCTCGTCGCGCAATTCGAGGGCGCCGGCTTCGACGAGCCCTTTCAAGCGCGCCCGCGACGCGCCCGTCGCCTCGGTCGCTTCTTTCATGGTCATGGGCTGTGCCGCGGCGATGAAATCAAGCAGGAGCTGCCGCAGGTAGCCTTCGCCACGCCAGGCGGAGAGGGCGCGCTCCACCCGCTCCGGCGGCGCTTCCAGGATGATGAGGTCTTGCTCGCCGCGCTCGGTTTCTTCGACGAAGACCAAGCCCTCGTCGATCAGCTTTTTGAGCGGCGCTTTGGATTTCGCGCCGATGCGCTTCAGGGCGTCGCCAAGGCCGATGGCGTCGGCGTCGCGCTCGGCGATCAGCTCCAGCAGCTCGGCTTGTTTGGAGGGCTTGCGCAATTGCGCGATCAGGTCGGGGATCTGCTCGACGCGGTATTGCGGGTGGAGCCGGGCGCGCGTCTTCGCCTTCACGGATGGCGGCGCCAGCACCGCTTCACTTGAGAGCATGCCCGCTTCCGTCAGCCGCTCCAGCGCAGGGGTCAGCGGCTCTTTGGCGAAAGCGCGTTTTAGCTGGCTCAAGCGTTTGGGTCCTTTGTCGCGCAGATACTCGAGCAGGCGGAAGTCCAATGCCGACGGCGGCTGCTTGGGCGCGCCCGGCAGGCTCAGCTGCTGCGGTTCCCCCAGGTCGTCGCGCAGGAAGCGATAGAGCTGGTCGGATTTGCCGGTGAAGCCCGGCGGCAGCATCAGCCAGAGGCAAGCGCCGATCGGGGCGAGGCAGCTTTCGCTTAGCCAGCGCGCCAGATCAAGGTAGGCCGGCGAGAGGACGGGCAGCGGATCCAGCAGCTCGATGAGGGGCTTGGTCCGCGGGATGGGCGATTCGTCATGCAGGGCGAGCACGAGGCCGGGCTGCATCGCCACGCCAAATTCGACCCGCGCCAGGCAGCCAGGCAGGACCTGCCCGGCAAAGGCGTCCGGGATATGGTAAGTGAAGGTCTTGCGCAGCGGCACATTAAGCGCGACCTCGGCGAAAGGCATGTTCTCACCACAGAGGCACAGAGATTCTGCCATTTTACCCGCGAGCGCGACGAAAATCTGTAGCTGTCGCCACCGCCGGCATGCCAACATTGGGCCGAGCCGCTCCAGCGCGCCTGTCGCAAAGCGGCCGCCTCGGCTATGATGCGCCGTATCAATCGCTCGGGGTGGCGACCCAATGACCGACGTTGAAGCGCTTCCAGCTGCCCTCTGCCAGCGGATTCTGCGCCATCTTGGCCTGCCTGCGAAGCCGCCGCCAAGCCTGGAGACGCCACAGCGCGATTGTGATTATTTTCGACGGGCGCAAACACTTGGTTGATGTCGGCTTTCCCTTGTGCACAATAGTGCCGATGGACGCGGACCAACCCATGACCGCCCAGTGTTCGCTGACGACTTACACGCTCATGCCTTATGGCGGGAATCGCTATCATCTGCGGCGGGTCGCCAGTCAATTCGTCGTCCACAGCTTCCAGCTGGTCGACCGGCCGGTGGCAGAATCCGACTATCGCGAGATCGCCGTCAATGATTACCAGCCGGATGGCGGGCTCTTGCCGGACGCCGTGCTGGCGCACAGGGTCGTCGACGAGCAGTTCTGGCGCTTTCACAGCGAAGTCCAGCCCCTGTGCCCGCAGCAGTTCATCGACGGCGAGCGGCGCGATCATCTCATGGGCGCGGACCCGGCCGCCGAGCTGGCGGTCAAGTTCGGGATTGGGCGCGCTGTCGTGGCGGCAGCCTTCGCGGCAATGCCCTCGCCGCCAAGTCCCATGCCTTGAAGTACAGCGGCGGCTGCCGTGGTCTGTCCGCTTCGGGATTGGCAGGACCAAGATGAATCGCATCCTGTACGCCGCCGACTGCCTGGATGTTTTCAATGATCCCGACAAGCTGCCGGATGCGTCGGTCGATCTCATCTATCTTGACCCGCCTTTCAACTCCAGCAGCCGCTACAGCCTGCCGCTAAAGATTCGGGGCCGGAGCCTGAAACCGGTCGAGGCATTCGTCGACGCCTGGCGCTGGTCGGCGGGCGACGACGTGCGACTGCGCGCGCTGGAGCAGAATCGGCAAACGCGTCCGCTGGCCAGCGTCATCATGTTCGCGCTACAGGTTGAGAGAAGCTCCAGTCTGGCGGCTTATCTGTTAAACATGGCGACCCGGCTGCATGCCATGAAGCGCGTACTGAAAGAGACGGGCAGCGTCTATCTGCACTGCGACCCGACCGCCAGCCACTACCTCAAGCTGCTGCTGGACGGCATCTTCGGTCCAGAGAATTTCCGCAACGAAATCGTTTGGGGCTATCGCACCGGCGGCCTGAGCAAGAAGCGATTTCCCAGAAAACACGATGTCCTGCTCTGTTATGGCATTTCCAGCGCTACGAAGCACAATCCTCTGACCGAGCGCATTTGTTACGACAAGCCATTTTTCACGACCGAGCAAGATGAGGCCGGCCGCCATTTCGCCGATGTTTATGTCCGCGATGTCTGGGACGACATCAAAGCGGTCATCAATGTGTCAAACGAACGCCTGGGTTACCCGACCCAAAAGCCGCTGGCGCTGCTGGAGCGTGTCATTCAAGCGTCGACGGACGAAGGCGACCTGGTGCTCGATCCCTTCTGCGGCTGCGGCACGACGCTTCACGCCGCCGAGAAGCAAGGGCGGAAATGGATCGGCATTGACATCTCGAAATTCTCGACCGGGCTCGTCCGCCGGCGCGTCATCGACAACTTCCGCTACCTGAACCGCGATGACATTTTCATTCACGGTACGCCCGAGAGCGTCGCCGAAGCGCGGGCGCTGGCGCAGGAAGACAAGTTTGAGTTCGAGAAATGGGTCTGCGGCGCGCTGGAGGCCAGCGGCATGTACAAGAATCCCGGCGACAAAGGCGCGGACGGCGGCGTCGACGGCGTGGTCGAGCTGCCCGTGATTCGGCAGTCCGGCAGCAAGTTCATCTCCGAGACCGAATATGTCATCATCCAGGTCAAGGGCGGTCAGGTCGCGCCGGACGCGGTCAAAGCGCTGAGCGAGACCGTGAGAAGGCTGGGCGCCATCGCCGGCATCCTGGTCTGCTTCGCGGATCAGATGAGCACAGTCGAAAACCAGCGCAGCCAGGACCTGTGGTCGGACGCCTATAAGCAGTATCCCGTCATCCAGGGATTCAGCATCGAAGACCTGATTTCGGGCGAGCGCCCCAACTTGCCGCCAACTTGGGGCCTGCGTCACGGTGGCAAGACCAGCGCCCTGGATCTGCCTTAGGCGACGGTCACGCTCTCATCCAGGTAGACATCCTGGATCGCGTGGAGCAGCTGCGCGCCTTCCGCCATGGGACGCTGGAAAGCTTTGCGCCCGCTGATGAGACCCATGCCGCCGGCCCGCTTGTTGATGACCGCCGTCGTCACCGCTTCGGCGAAGTCGTTCGCGCCGCTCGCCCCGCCCGAGCTGATCAAGCCGACCTTGCCCATGTAGCCGTTGGCCACTTGGTAGCGCGTCAGGTCGATGGGATGGTCGCTGCTGAGCTCGCTGTAGATGCGCTCGTCCAGCTTGCCGTAAGATGAATCGCCCGCGTTGAGCGCCGGGTAGCCGCCATTCTGGGTCGGCAGCTTCTGCTTGACGATGTCCGCGCCCAGAGTCACGCCCAGATGATTGGCTTGGCCCGTCAGGTCGGCGCTGGTTTCATGGTTGAGGCCAGCGACCGTGAAGGCGGGATTGCGCATGTAGCACCAGAGGATGGTCGCCAGGCCCAGCTCATGCGCCAGGGCGAAGGCTTCCGCCACTTCGATCATCTGCCGGTTCGAATCCGCCGAGCCAAAATAGACCGTCGCGCCGACCGCGACCGCGCCCATGTCCCATGCCTGCTGGATCGTGCCGAACATGATCTGCTCGTGGGTGTTGGGGTGGGTGACCAGCTCGTTGTGATTGACCTTGACGATGAAGGGGATGCGGTGGGCGTAGCGGCGGGCGGTCAAGCCCAGGACGCCAAAGGTCGACGCGACGGCGTTGCAGCCGCCCTCAAGCGCCAGCTCGATGATTTTTGCGGGGTCGAAGTAAGCCGGGTTGGGCGCGAAGGAGGCGCCGGCCGCATGCTCGATGCCTTGGTCGACGGGCAGGATCGAGACATAACCCGTGCCGCCCAGGCGACCGCTGTCGTAGATCTGCTGCAGGCTGCGCAAGACCTGGGGATTGCGGTCGCTGTCAAGCCAGACGCGTTCCGCGAAATCCGGCCCGGGCAGGGCCAGGGAGTCGCGCGGGATGGTCTGGCAACTGTGATTCAACAAGTAGTCGGCTTCGTCGCCGAGGTAGGCTGCGGCATTGCTTGCGGTCGTGGTCGCCATGGTGCTGTCCTTTGGCTGGATGGGCGTATCAGCGGGCATTATAGCAGGCTCTGGGCGGGCGCGGCGGTGGCAATCGGCATAGACGACCGGTGTAGGGGCGACTTATCAAGTCGCCCGCCAACATTAACGACATGCGCGCCGTCAAACGCGGGATTTGATACATTGCCCCTACGGTCGGGATGTTTTACAGGCTCGTGATTAGAGCGCGGGCGAGGCAAGTCTCGCCCAAAAGCACGCTCATTCCCATGCGCGCATGAGGTGACCCGACGGGTCCAACCCCCCTCAATCCCCCCATTGCAATGGGGGAGGCTAGCTCGCACTGTGGATCTCCCCTTTCCCGATGCTTGAGGCTTTGGGGAGGAGGAATTACCGGATAAGCCTTACAGATGGGATGATATGCCCGGTTGCGATGTCGGCGCGGGCGACCGGCTGGCTCGCCCCTACAGTCGGGACGCTATGCGGTTACAATTGGGCGCATGACACGGAGACATGACTTGGCGAAGCGGCTCGACGAGTTGCGCCTGGCCGCTGAAACGCGGGATCCGGAACGCTGTCAGTTTCTGCTCAAGGCGCTTTTCATGGAGCTGGACTTTTACCTTGCCGTGGCGGTCGCCGTCGAACGGTCGCAGTGTTACCTTGAGGCCTTCGAGCGCTATTGCGCCGACGGTCAGTTCGCGCGGCAGATCTTGATGCAGATGGTCAACACGGGCACGGCGCCCTCCAGTTTGCCGCCGGCTGCGCAGCGCGACTTTGAATATCCTGGCGCGGCGAATTTCATGAAGGCGCTGGCGGATTTGGCGCGGGCGCTGCAGCAGGGTCCGCTGCCGCCGCGGATCGGCTTTCTCGTCAGCGCGACGGTCAACGCCATCATGGCGGAGCTGGTCGAGCAGTATTACGGCAGGCGGATGGAGGCTTGGCGGGTCGTGCGGGCGCAGGAGCCCGAAGCGCAAGCCGTCGCCTACGCCTTCTGGACCGACGAAGAAGTGGCGCTGCTGGATACCGATCACTGGCTGCAAGTGGCCGACGCCGTCGAGCGACAGTTTGAGCGGCAGTTCCGCTAAGCGAGCGCAAACCCGGCCGACGCTGGAGAGGAGCGCGAAACATGAGCCTGGACGCCTACGGATTAGAAGCGCCGCCGCCGGATTTGTACGACTACCGCGCCACGGCGACGACCAGCCTGGACGGTTTCGACGCCGTCCGCGACGCAGACATCGCCCGCTTTCATGAGCTTGGATTCTTGGTCATTCGCGACGCCCTGGACTCTCCCGCCATTGAAACGGCGCGCCGCGGCTTGCGCGAGCTCATCTTGCGGCGCGACGCCGACAACATCATGTTCGAGGCCATCGTTGGCGAGCGCTTCGACGACTTGCCCGATGACGAGCGGCTGGACAGCGTGCGCAAGCTGATGCCGATCGCGCCATTCGACGCGAGACTGAAAGCGACGGCCGCGCATCCCGGGCTGCTGGAAGTCGTCGAGCGAATCATGGGCGAGACGCCGACCCTGGCCCAAGACATGGCGCTGCTGAAGCCGCCGCGCATCGGCCGCGAGAAGCCCTGGCATCAAGACATGGCGTATTTCGATTTTCCAGCCGGCACGCCCATCGTCGGCGCCTGGATCGCCTTGGACGAAGCGCTGCCGGAGAATGGCTGCATGATGCTCGTGCCGGGCAGCCACCGCGACGGTCCGATGCCGCACTGGACGCGGCGCGATTGGCAGATCTGCGATTCCGACGCCCGCGTCGCCGAGAGCGTCGCCGTGCCCCTGGCGCCGGGCGGCTGTCTGCTCTTCCATTGCCTGCTGCATCACGGCACGCCACAGACCCGCTCGAACCGACGGCGCTGGGCTTTGCAATTCCACTACCGTCCCGCCAGCGTCGCCGCCCTGCCCAGCAGCGACGAGCGCCTGCGAATCTTCGGCGGCGAAGGCTCGGGCGCGACCTGCTGAACGCGGAGACCGCGAGGAAGCCGTGACTTTTCTGCTCTTCTTCATCCTGAATTTGCTGCTGATGGCGGCGCTCTTCGCTTATGGATTTTATCAATTCATGCAGGTCGAAGAGAAGCGCAAGCGAGACAGGCTCTTCCTCAACAGCGAGCTGGACGCGGCCGAGTGGCGGGCGCTGCGGGAGGCGCCAATGGACGAGGCGGTGGCGCGGTTGATGGACAAGGCGGATGTCGACCGCTACACGGCCGAGCGGGCGCTGCGGCTGCATGACGAGGGGCGGCAAAGCGGCGGCGACTGAGCGGCGCGCTCACGCATGCAGAATATGCGCCAGGATCTTCTCCGCGCGGCGGTCCCAGGCGTAGAGCGACAGCGCGTCTTCGCGAGCCTGCTCGCCCAGCTGTCGACGCAAGTCCGGATTGTCCCGCAATCGCGCAATGGCGGCGCTCCAGGCGGCGCTGTCCACGGACGGCGGCAGCAGCGCGTTTTCGCCATCGCGGACGACCTCTGCCCAGCCGGGCAAATCCGAAGCGACGATTGCGCGGCCGGCCGCCATGTACTCAAAGAGCTTGAGCGGCGAGGTGTGCCGGCGGAAGTGGGGCGCTGGCGGATGGGGCATGGCGCAGACGTCAAAGGCGCGCATGTAAAGCGGAACTTCGGCCGGCGCCACCTGACCGGCATACAAGAAACGCTCGGCGGGCAAACCGCGACTCAGCCAATCGCGACGCAGCGCTTCGGCCATGGACTCGGGTCCGCCGACCAGCGCCAGGCTCGCGCCCGGGACGGTTGCCAAAGCCTCGATCAAGAAGCCGACGCCCTTGTCCAGGCCGATGGTGTGCAGCCGCCCGACATAGCCGACGATGAAGGCGCTCGGATCCCAGCCGATAGATTGCCGCGCGCGCAGCTGGCCCGGCAGGCTCTCAAAGCGGTCGCGGCGGACGCCGTCGTGGGCGACGATCGCGCGGGCCGGGTCCGCGCCGCGCTGCGCCACCAAATCTTCGCGCAAGGGCGAAGTGATGGCGATGACGCTGCCGACGCCGGAAGCGACGCGCCGCTGTAGAGCCGCGCCCCGCCGTGAAGCCGGAAACTGGTGCGCTTCGTAAGCCAGCGACGCTCTCGGCTTCCAGCGCGTGAGCAAAGCCAAGCTGAATTCGTCGCGGCTGTAGATGATCTCGGCCCGGGTGAAGAGCAGCAGCGTCAGGCAAATGAGCGCGTACGACAGGCGCAGCAGCTGAAAGGCCAGGCGAGCGCCGGCGCTATCGGGCGGGAAGAGCGGGAAAATGTCGATGCAGGGCAAACGGCGGACGCGGAAATTGGGCTGGACGCCGTAGTAAGCGTAAGGGTCGGCGATTTGGCGCATGGCGGGCGCGTTCCAGCGGCGGGCGACCCAGAGCGTCACATCGCAGCCGGCCGCGGCGAAGGCTTCGCAATTCTGCATGATCTGCAGGCCGTGGGCTTTTTCGGTCGGCAAGCGCATGGTGGAGATGTAGAGGAGCTTTGGCATATCGCGGATTGCGCCCCGCGCCTGGCGCCTGCCCCTGCAAAGCGGAGCGGCCAGGCTCTGTCCAATATCCCCGCTCAAGCCAGCGCGCGCCGCGGCAGCAGCAAGCTCAGCCCGCCAGCGACCGCGATCATCAGCGCCACGATCTGAAAAGTCAGCTCCAGGCCAACCTGGTCCGAGATGACGCCGATGGCGAGCGAGCCAATGGCCCCCGTCGCGAAGATGAAACCGAGGATCGCGCCCGAGGCGAATCCCTTGCGCAGCGGCGCCAGATCCTGCGCCATCACGACGATCAAGCTGTGCGCCCCGCCGGACAAGCCGCCCGCGGCAATCGCCAGCAAGAAGGCGAAAGCGCCCTCGTAGGCGGGCAGCAAAAAGAAAGCCGGCGCCGATAGCACCATGCTCAGCATCATCACCATGCGGCGGTCGAAGCGGTCCGCCAGGCGACCGAATATCAAGCCGGAGACGGCCGACGCCATCCAGTAGGAGCTGGTGATCGTGCCATAGGCGGCCGGGTCCCAGCCTTTTTGCTCGAAGAGGACCGGCACGAAAGCGACCGAGCCCTGCTGCCCCAGGCCGCGGAGCAAGACGATCACGCCCAGGATGCTGAAGGCGAGCGCGGGAAAGCGCTTCTTTCCGCCATTTTCCCGTTCCGATTTGCGCTTGCTCTGCTCTTCATGGTGCTCATGGTGTTTGGGAATGCTGCTGGCCATGAGCAGGACGGCCGGGATGGAGAGCAGCGAGAGCGCGATGATGGGCGCGACATTGCCCTGGATGCCGTAGTCCGGTTTGCCGATCGCCTCGCCCATCTGCCCCAGCAAATCCGGATTGGCGAGATCGAGGGCGATGCCAGCGATTGCCGGTCCCATTGCCAGGCCCGTCTGCCCCATCAGGAAAAAGAGCGCCATGTTGAAGGCGGAGCGCCGCGGCTGGGCTTCGGCCGCGTGCAGAGCGCCGACCGGGTGCAAGGCGCCGCTGCCGATCGTGGCGATGACCATGGGTACGAACATCAGCCAGTACTGCCGGGTGGCTGCCGCGATCGCCACCGAGAGCGTGAACATGGCCACATGGTAAGCGAGACCCAGCGAGCCGAGCCAACGCCCGCCGCTGCGATCGGCGCGGATGCCGAACCAGGGCTGGGTGACCGCGCCCAGCAGCTGCGCCAGGCTGACGACCAAGCCAATCTGGATATTGCTCATCGGCATGATGCCCGCCGCCAGGAAAGTCAGCAGCACCGGCGTCATGGATGCGAAGATGTCGTTGGTGAGGTGCCCGAACAAGACCGACCACAAAAGCCGACGGCGACGCGGCATAAGCGGGAGCTCCAGCTAGCGTGGCGTCAATGATAGCCTTGTTGCCCGCGGATGAGAATGCGGAGTGCGGGCGGCTTCGTCCAGCTGGGCCGCGACGCCGGGGTCCATGGCGCGCGTCCTCCAGCAGTTATCGCTGCGCTCGTCATTGCATTATCCGCAGTCTAGCCGATAATGCGCTGGTCTCCAAGTTTGCCGGCAACAGCCAAGGACCAGCAATGTCACCTGAACCCGATCTGCAAGCCGCCCCCAGCCGCGACGAGCCCTGCCACATCGTCGTCACCGCCGCCCATCACGACGACATCGAATTCGGCGTGGCAGGCAGCGTCGCCCGTTGGATCCGCGACGAGGGCGCGACAGTCACCTACATCATCATCACCGATGGCGGCGCCGGCAGCAACGACCCGTCCATGACCCGCGACGCGCTGGTGGAATTGCGGCGGGCGGAGCAAATGGAAGCGGCGCGGCGGGTCGGCGTTGCGGATGTGCGCTTCTTGGGCTACCCCGACGGCTGCCTGGAGGCCTCCCTGGCGCTCCGGCGCGATATCACCCGCATCCTGCGAGAGCTCAAGCCCTACCGCGTCGTTTGCCAGGATCCAACTACCGTCTTCGCGCATCACGGCTATGTCAACCACCCGGATCACCGCGCCGCCGGCGAAGCCACCATATACGCCGTCTTCCCCAGCGCGGAAACCCGACCCATCTTCCCGGAGCTGCTGGAAGAGGGTTACGAGCCGCACAAGATCGGCGAGCTCTACCTGAACCTGACGCAGCAGCCGACTCACTTCGTCGATATCAGCACGACGATTGAGCTGAAGATGGCGGCTTTGGGCGCGCATGTTTCGCAGATCGGCTCGGGCGAAGACTTCGAGCAAGGCGCGAAGAAATGGATCCTGCGCGCCAATCGCGATGGCGGCAAGCGAGCCGGCGTCGAATTTGCCGAGCACTTCCGCACGCTCAAATTCGACCTGCCCCGAGAAGAATGGTTCGACGACGAATGACGCCAGCCATCCGGACCGAGGCCTGCCAGCGCATTGCCGATTGCCCCTCGGCGCGGCCAAGCGGTAAAATACGCGCGACAATAGCGAAACTGGATGAAGCCAAAGGACAACGATGAAACTCATAAGCTATCAAGCGGCGGACGAAGTTAAGCTGGGCATATTGACCGAGCGCGACAGTCTGGATGTGGCGGCGGCAGCGGCTGCGGCAGGCGTCGATTGCCCGGCGACGCCCGACGCCCTGTACGCGGCGGGTCTGGCGGCAATGCCGGCATTGGCGCAGCTGGTCGCGGCGGCGGACGATTCGGCGCTCTTCCTCGACGAAGCAGCCCTGACTTACGCCCCGGCCGTGCCCAACCCGGGCAAGATTCTCTGCGTCGGCTTGAATTATCAAAAGCACGCGGCCGAAACGGGCGCCGAGCCGCCAGCGGAACCGGTGCTCTTCAGCAAATTCAACAACAGCATCGCCGCCCCGAACGAATCCATCCCGCTGCAAGCCGACTGGACGCGGGTCGATTACGAGTCGGAGCTGGGCGTCGTCATGGGCGCGACCGTTCGCAATGTCTCGGTCGACGAGGCTTTGGACGCGGTCTTGGGCTACTGCAACATGAACGACATCAGCGAGCGCCGCTTGCAGCTGCTCAGCGGGCAGTGGCTGCTGGGCAAGACTCTGGATAAATTTCTGCCCCTGGGACCGTATGTGCTTACGGCCGACGAAGTCCCGGACCCGCAGAATCTGTCCATCAAGGGCTGGCTGAATGGCGAGCTGCGCCAAAACAGCAACACGGCTGACATGATCTTCACGGTGGCCGAGGTCATCGCCTATGCCAGCAAAGTGATGACATTGAGCCCGGGCGATGTCATCAGCACGGGCACGCCCGAAGGCGTCATCATGGGCATGGAGCCGCGAGTCTGGCTGCAGCCGGGCGACGAGTACATCGTCGAAGTCGAAGGCTTGGGCAGGCTGGCCAATCGCATGGTCGAGGCTTAGCCATGGCCGACTCGTATCTCGTCACCGGCGGCATGGGCTGCATTGGCGCCTGGGCGCTGCGTCACTTGCAAGCCAGCGGCAAGCGGGCGGTCAGCTACGACCTCAGCGACGATCGTCATCGCGTCGACTGGCTGATGAGCGCGGAAGAACAAGCGGCGATCGCATTCGTGCAGGGCGACCTGCGCGACACGGCGGCGCTCAAGGCGGTCTTCGCCGAGCAGGGGATCGCGCATGTCATCCATTTGGCGGCGCTGCAAGTGCCTTTTTGCCGGGCGAATCCGGTGCTGGGCGCGGAGGTGAATGTCACCGGCACGGTCAACATTTTTGAGGCGGCTCGCGAGACCGGCCTCAGCCATGTCGCTTACGCGTCGTCGATCGGCGTCTATGGACCGCCGTCGGACTTCCCGCCCGGTCTCATCGCGCACGACGCCCCGAGACGCCCGCGCACGCTTTATGGCGCTTACAAAGTCTGCAACGAAGGCACGGCCTTGGTCTATCACGAAGATTACGGCATCACCAGCACGGCCCTGCGGCCTTACACGGTCTATGGCGTCGGGCGCGATCAAGGCATGACCAGCGAGCCGACGCATGCCTTGGTGGCGGCGGCCAAAGGGCAGCCCTATACGATCGGCTTCAGCGGCGCGATGCAGTTTCACTTCGCGTCAGATGTGGCGCGGCAGTTCATCCTGGCGGCGGAGCATCCCCTGGCTGGCGCGCGGGCATTCAACCTGGGCGGGCCGCCGGCGACGGTGGCTGCTTTCGTGGCGGCGGCGCAAGCGGTCTTGCCCGAGGCCGATATCGAAGTGGCGGATAATCCCTTGCCCTTCCCGGCCGGCTTTGACGACAGCGCGCTGCGGGCCTGCTTCGACACGGTCCATGAGACCCCGCTTGAAACGGGCATCGCCGAGACCATTGCGCATATCCAACGACTTGGGGACGGGATATAGTTCGCTCTAACCACAGAGACACGAGGATTCTTCAGTACGAGGAAACCCTGTACGGGCGATCCCGTGGCAGGCCCCCACGATACGTGATGTCGCCAGCCAGACTTCGCGCGGCTAACTTGATTCTACTGAGGACATGAAGACAGTTTCCCTTACATCCCTGTGCCGGGCGATTTCGCGAGAGGCCTGCATTGACCATTTGCGACAATCGGCTGGCAATATCCGTAATGGAATCAGTGGGCGTATCGGAAAGCCCCGGCAATCGGAACGAGCTGCGCTCTCTGCGTCTCTGCGTTGAATTGAAGTCGAGGAACGACAGGCCATGTCCAACACCAAGCGTTTCATCCAGCAGCTGGGCGTCAGCCTGCTCAATATGCAGCGGTCGCGCCGCAGAGCGATCGACTATGTGATGATCCAGGTCCCCGCCAGCCTCGCGCCCATCCCCAAAGAGCGCAATTTCGTGCAGCGGCAGGTCCTGGGCGCGCCGCCGATGAGCTTGCTGGAATTCGTCGACGCCCTGGACCGCATCGGCGACGACCCACGGCCCCTTGGACTGATCTTGTATTTTCGCGGCCTGTCCGCCAGCACGGCCGACTTGCAGACAATGCGCGACGCCATCTTGCGGCTGCGCGAAAATGGCAAACGGGTCTTGAGCTACGCGCCCGGTTATCGCACCCTGGATTACTTCGTCGCCAGCGCCTGCGACGAAATCCTGTTGCCCCCTGGCGGCATGCTGGAGACGACCGGGCTCTTCAGCCAGCAAGTCTTCTTGCGCGACGGGCTGGCCAGCATCGGCCTGGAATTCGATTCGGTGGCGATCTCGCCCTACAAGGGAGCGGCTGACGCCTTGACGCGGGCGGAACCCTCCCCGGAAGGCGCGGAGCAGACGAACTGGCTGCTCGATTCGATATACGAGACCATCATCGACGGCATCGCCAGCACGCGCAAAATGAAGCCGGCGGCCGTCCGGTCCATGATTGACGGCGGGCTGCACCTGGGCGACGCCGCCCTGGAAGCGGGTTTCGTCGACGGTCTCATGAACGAAGAGGCGCTGCCCGAGCATCTGGGCGTCCGCAAGATCACGCCCTGGGAAGAGGCGAACGGGCAGGTGCTGCTGCCGGAGCGCGATTATGGCGGCAAGTATGTCGCCCTGCTTTATGCCGGCGGCGCGATCATCGACGGCGAAAGCGCCAGCCCGCCCAGCGACATGCCTATTCCCCTGCCTTTCATCGGCGGCGAGCGGCTGGGCGATATGACGCTGAACCAGCAGACCCGCAATCTCATGCAGGACCCGCGCTGCGCCGCGCTCGTCCTCTACATCGACAGCGGCGGCGGCTCCGCGACGGCTTCGGAGTCGATGGCATCGGCTTTGGCGGAGTTCGCCCGGAAGAAGCCCCTGGTCGCGTACATGGGCGGCGTGGCGGCTTCTGGCGGGTATTACATCGCCACCCCGGCCCACTGGATCGTCGCCCAGGCCGGCACGATAACCGGCTCCATCGGCGTCTTGATGGGCAAGCTGGTCAATAGCGCCATGCTGGACAAGCTGCGTGTCAAAGCCTACTCGTACCTGCGCGGCGACAATGCCGATTTGACGGCTGGCGAGAGCCCCTTCGACGAGGCGCAACGGGGGATGATCCGCGGCGGCATCGAGCACATCTACCAGCAATTCCTCGGGCGGGTGGCGGAGGCGCGCGGCCAATCCATCGCCGAGATAGACTTGATTGGCGGCGGCCGAGTCTGGACAGGCGAGCAGGCTCTGGAGCGGGGCCTGGTGGACGAGCTGGGCGGGCCGCGGCGGGCCTTGGACAAAGCGCGGGAGCTGGCTGGCCTCGGGCAAGCGGCGCCGGCGCTGCTGATCCGCGACAAGGGCAAGCCGATCGGCGTCCAAGTGGCGGAGCAGAATCCGGCGGCGATGCTGGCCTACGCGCGCGAGGGCCTGGAAGCGCTGAGCAATCGGGCGCAATGTCTCATGCCAATAGAGTGGCGGCTGAAGTAGGTTTAGCGTTACCTGCGAGACCAGGCAGACCTGATTCCATCTGCAAGTTGTGCTGGCTGAACCTCATATGTGGCAAAATCTGCAATGTTGTCGTTACGTAAATGTAGCTGGCCTTCGCCTACATTGGCGCGATGCTGTCCTTTGGAATAATGTTGATTGGTCATGACTTCGCGGGAAGATAAGACCCAATATCGAATCACATCCCGCCAAACGGCGATCCATACAAACACGTCGCACAGGTCCGCCTTTATTTGCTGGAAATTCATCAAGAAGCTCTTCTCAGAAATAGTAGAGCAGTTCTTGCCTGACGGCCATCCAGTTTTTCTGTGTGCCGTATCCCCGCTGGTTTCGCATCGTTATGAAGCTCTTGGGGCTGAATCGCTGGCCGCGCATCATCAGCATAAAGTCCGGCAGCGGTTGGAAACCGTTATTTTGATCAGCCCCGAGCCATATGTAGAGTGAAGCGTCCTTGGCAAGAACCTCGTGCGTGAGAGAAATCCATCGACGGCGCCATCCAATATACTCTGACACCCGCTTTACGCTAAAGGCGGCGACATTGTAAGGCGGATCGTGGATCGCAAGCGTCGCGCGCTCTTCGCCCATTAAGCCGGCAATCGCCGTAGAGTCGGCCGCATCGAGACAGCCAACGCGATGTCCGCAGGCTGCATCTTCCCAGATCTCCCCTGGTGCAAGACGACAATGCTGCAGCAACTCGCGTCGCAATTCCTGAGACTGGTCTAAGCGGGGAAGCGGGTTGTTCTTCATAGTTTCAAGCTCTGCGACTGAAGGCTATTCAGATTATGGCAGAATCTCCATATAATGCTCACGTGCAACTCGATTCCCTAAGGAGCGAATCTCCATGACCACCGTCCCGACACGCGACCAGGTCCCCGTCGACTCCACCTGGAATCACGAATCCGTCTTCCCCGGTTTTGAGGCCTGGCGCGCCGAGTATGAAGCCGCCAGCGCCGCCCTGCCCCAACTCCAGCCTTTCCAGGGAACGCTGAACCAGGGACCCGACCGCATCGCCGAGTGGCTCGAGCTGCATCAAGCCATCTCCCGCCGCGTCTGGAAGCTCTACATGTACCCGGTGATGTGGAGCGCCTGCGACGGCGAAAACGAAGAAATCAAGGGCATGGTCGGCCAAGCGCAGAGCCTGGCGGGGCAATTCATCGCCGGCGCCTCCTTCGCCGCCCCGGAGCTGCTCGCCCTGGACGAAGACGCGCTGCGCCAATGGCTGACTACCGACGCGCTAGCGCTCTATCGGCAGCACATCGAAGACCTGCTGCGCACGAAGCGGCATGTGCTTTCGGGCGAAGTGGAAGCGGTCCTGGGCTTGCTCAGCGATCCTCTGGGGCGCATCGAGAGCGTCCGCGGCGCGCTGAACGACATGGACTTGAGCTTTGCGCCAGCCAGCGACAGCGCCGGCAACAGCCAGCCCCTGGTGCAGAGCACGCGCGACAAGCTGCTGGCCGACGCCGACCGCGAAACCCGAAAAAGCGCCTGGCAAAATTACGCCGACAGCTACCTGAAATATCAGAATACATTCGCCACCGCCTACCTCGCTTCGGTCAAGACCAATGTCGCCCTGGCGCGGCTGCGGGGATACGAGAGCGCGCTGCAGGCCAAGCTCAGCCCGAGCGACATTCCAATCGAGGTCTTTCACAACTTGCTGGACACCTACAAGAAGCATATCCCGACATGGCATCGCTATTGGGATGTGCGGCGGCGGACCCTGGGCTACGAGACGATCCACCCCTGGGACATCTGGGCGCCGCTGACGACGGAGGACCCGGCGCTTTCTTATGCCGAGGCGGTGGACATGATCGCCGCCGGCATGGCGCCCCTCGGCGACGAGTATGTGGCGACGATGAAACGCGGCTGCCTGGAAGAGCGCTGGGTGGATTACGCCATCAACGAAGGCAAATCCGAAGGCGCTTTCTCCTACGGCACTTATGACAGCCACCCCTTCATCATGATGAGCTTCGACGGCAACCTGAGCTCGATGAGCACCCTGGCGCACGAGCTGGGGCATTCCATGCACAGCCATTACACGCGGGCGAACCAGCCCTATGTCTACAGCAACTACTCGATGTTCGCCGCCGAGGTCGCTTCCAACTTCAACCAGGCCCTGGTGCGGGCGCATCTCTTCGCCGGCGCCAAGGACCGCGATTTTCAGCTGGGCCTGATCCAGGAAGCGATGGACAACATCCACCGTTACTTCTTCATCATGCCGACATTGGCGCGCTTCGAGCTTGAAGTGCATTCGCGCATGGAGAATGACGAGCCGCTGACGCCCGAGACGCTGAATGAGATCATGGCGGGCTTCTTCGCCGAGGGCTATGGCGAGACGCTGACCGACGACAAGACCCGCAGCGGCATCACCTGGGCGCAATTCGGCCACCTCTACGAAGCCTATTACACCTTCCAGTACGCCACGGGCATCTCGGCGGCGCATGCCCTGGCCAATGGCATATTGGCGGAAGACGACGGCGCGGTGGAGCGGTATCTGGCTTTCTTGCGGGCGGGCGGCAGCGAGTACCCCATCCCCTTGCTGAAAGAAGCGGGGGTGGACATGTCGACGCCGGCCGCGGTCGAAGAGACTTTCGCCGTGCTGGAGAGCTTGGTGGACCGGCTGGAGAGCTTGATATAGCAGCCAGCCAGGCAACCCGCCAGAACTGACATAGCGATCGCGCCTTAGCACACTTAATATTCCGCGCTATTAAGCAGAACAGCACGGTTGCGCCTGTGTTCCGCGCCACTAAGCCGCCAGCCTCGCGTCGCCGGCTCGTCCCCGCAAGCGCCATTGGGGCGGCATTAATGCTGCTCTGTCTGTCGTAGCTGGCCTTGCCGTCCGCGCTGGCATCGCATACGCAGTGGACGGACGCCGCGCCAGCCGCCTGCGGATTGCCAGCCGAGGGCATCGTTTATCACGGCAACACATACGCCCTCAGCGCGAACTGCGCGCAGACAGGCACGCTGCAGCTGCATGGCGTCGCCCTTCAAAGCCTGTCACCAGGGCAGCCTCTTGGTCGAAAACGCGGTCTTCAAGAATCTCACACAAGCGCCAGATTATATTAGCGTTATGTAATAAGTGTGCTTCGCGCAAATTGACGCTGCAAGCTAGTGGATTCCAGGCGCAGTTCGAGCCAAGCCAGGCTGGATTGTCTTCGCATTCAACTAGCGTGGCAGCGCAAATCGTACTATGCTGTTGGCCTTGTCGCCTGTAAGAGATAATTGCAAGCGTTAATATGCAAAGACTCTACTTATTTTGCATCGCGCTCCTCGCCTGTATCGCCGCTTCTAATGTCGCGCTGGCACAGGGTCCGACGCCGGCCGCTTGTGGCTTGCCAAAGCAAGGCACGATCAACGGGCAGGTGACTTACACGCTAACGGCCAACTGTACGCAGACCGGCACGCTCGACATGGCCACGGCCGCGAATGCGTACACGGTGACGATTCAGGGCGAGGGCTTCCAAATCGACGCCAGCGCCCTCACGCGGCAAAACGCGCTGATTGAAACGGCGCCGGCTGTGACCTTGGTGATCGCCAACGCGACATTGATTGGCGGCGGCGAAGGCGGGAAAGGCGCGCTGCACCTCGGTTATAGCGCGACCTTGACCAACGTGACCCTGCGCAACACTTACCGCACCGCGGTAGTCGGCACCAGCGGCAGCAGCGGCAGTTACACGCTGACGAACATACTCGTCGAGAATGGCTCGGGCCGCTACAACGAATACCGCGACGCCGCGTCGGCCGTGGTGTCTCGCGCCGGCGCCAGCTTCACTATCGAGAATATGGTCGTGCGCGATATGGTGTTGGGGAACGCCGCCGTCGGCATTGAGCCCTGGAACAGCAATTCGAGCTTGACCGTCAAGGGCTGCTTCACTGCCGAGCGCATCTACCCGCAGGTCTTCTACGGCAATGTAACCGACAACAGCACGGGACCTTGCACAGGCACGATCGGCAATGGCGGCCAGGCGGTCAAGGTCGTGCCGGAGCCAACGCCGGCCGCCTGTGGCTTGCCTGCCCGCGGCATCCTCGAAAAGCCCTTCACCGACAAGTCCAGCGGCAAGCGCAAATATGTCTTCAACCTCCGCGGCAATTGCCAGCAAACCGGCGCGCTCTTAATCTCACAGTCAGCGAATGTGACCATCAACGGCAACGGGCGCACGATCAGGCCAAAGGCCAATGTCCAGCCCTTCTTTACCGCCGGCACGACGACAATCCGCAACGCGATCCTCAGCGGCAGCTCCGATCGCTATTTCATCCTGCGCGCCCACCTGCGCGAGCCGCTGCTAATCCAGAACACCGTCTTCCGCGGCAACAAGGGACCCGTATATGTATTTGACGGCAGAGCCACGCTCGACAATGTGCTATTCGAGTACAACTCGACTTCATACGGCGCCAACAATGCCTGGGCGGGCAGCGCCATCATGCAATGGGGCCTTGGCGAAACGACAATCCGCGACTCGCAGTTCATCAATAACAGCGGCGGCGCGGCGGCGATCTTTGGCGGCCAGGCGAACAAGGGCAAGACGACCCTGGAAGGCTGCGTCACTTTCAGCGCCAACAGCCCCAAAGACATCAACGACCCCTACAGCGTCTTGACGGACAACAGCACCGGCGAATGCGCCCTCTACGCGCTGCCGGCGATTGTGCAATGGCCGCCGCAGCCCGACCAGCCCGCCAACATCTACCCGCCAGAGGTCCCGGGCGGTCCCTGCGTCCACCCCATCGGCGCGATCGCCTGCGTGTATCGCCTTCTGCCCGGCTATCCCACGCGCTTGCAAGTCTACGGCATCAACAGCCAGTCCCAGGGTTTTCATCAGCTGACCGTCTTCCAGCGCGATGTCGACGCCGTCGCCGAAGGCACGGTCGCCCTGTCAGCCGATTGTCGCGCGCGGGTCCAGGTGGCGCGGAATCGCGATGTCACCGTCTCGGTGGGACCCAACGCCGAAGGCAAGCTGCTGCATGTCGTCTACGAGGGCGGGCTGCACGGAGGCCTCATCGACAATTTCTCGACGCTTGGCGAGACGCTCTGCGGCGGAAACGGCGATTCCGGCTCGCTCGCGCTGCAAAACTGCATGGCGCGCACGAATTACATGCTGAACCTCCGCGAGACGCCCGGCGGCGAGATTTTGCAGCTCCTGCCTTACGATGTGACCCTGACCGCTTTCCAGCGCACGGCCGAGTGGATCAAAGTGGATTATCACGGTCTGCGTGGCTGGCTGAGCATCCCGCATGTGACCCTGCTGGGCAACTGCGGCTGATTCCACCCGCGCGGCGACCACTTTTGCGACAGCGACTGGCTCGCGTATAATGTTTCTGTTGCAATCGAGATCGACTTGCCGGGGTGTCCAATTCCAGATCTTGGCGCCGAAGCCGCAATTGAAATGGCGATGCGCTCGGGCGATCTGCTGTATCTGCAGCAGGACGCGATGCACGACTGGGCGCTGACCCTGATCATTTCGAATCTGTTTGAGCTGGCGGCATTTACCAAAGCGCCACGAGAACGATTCGACCGCGGCTTCAAAATGATCATGGGAGATGTGGCTGAGATTGAGCTCCCCTTCGGCTGGCGCGCCAGATTCGTCGCCGAAGCGATTCGCAATATGTTTGACCATGGCATGACCTTGGATCGCAAGCAGACCAGGAGTTTCAGCAAAAACGACAAGGTGGAAGTCATTGGGCTTGGCTTCATACAGCATGTCGCAGATGGTGAATTCAGCCAAGCGGTGTTCGACATTGAAGAGCTCGGCGTCGACCAATATGGGTTAATGGTCTCGCCAATGTTATACTGGCAGTATGTGCAGGAATGGAACAATAGCAGGAGCGGGCCATGAGAAAAAAAGCTTACGCGCTGTTCGAGCAAGGCGGTCGCACGGTGCGCGGGATCAGCTACGGCAAGCTGGTCGAAGTAAAGTATCTGGATGTCGAACGCGTTGGCATTGAGTCGCCAGACCGCGAAGAGTTCATTCGTCTGGTGAACGAGGCGCGATTCAGCGACGACGAACTGGACGAGTTTCGCATCGGCTATGTTGATGAGAATGGCGTCGGCAAGTATTATGGCTGGCGCGAGTTTCTCGAGCAGAGCCCCGAACCAGCCCAACCCGCCTGGCCAGACTGACGAAAGAGAGACGCATGCCCAAGATCGCATTCATCGGCGCGGGCAGCTTCGGCTTCACGCGCAAGCTCGTAAAGGACATCCTCACCTTCCCCCTGCTGGAAGGCGCTGAAATCGCCCTGATGGACATTGACGCCGAGCGCCTTGACTTCGCCAAACGCGCCGTGCAGCGCATCGTCGAGGCCGGCAAGTATCCCGCGACAGTCAGCGCCACCATGGACCGGGTCGAGGCCTTGCGCGGGTCGGATTATGTGGTGGTAACGATCTTGATCGGCTCGACCGATGTCTGGCGGCACGACATCGAGATCCCGATGCAATACGGCGTCGACATGAATGTGGGCGACACCCGCGGCGTCGCCGGCATCTTCCGCTCCCTGCGCACCATCCCGGTCTTGGTCGATATCGCCCGCGACATGGAGCGCCACTGCCCGAACGCGCTCATGCTGAATTACACCAACCCGATGGCGATGCTCTGCCGGGCGATGGACATCGAGACGGACATCCTGGTCACCGGCTTGTGCCACAGCGTCCAGGGCACCTCGAAGATGCTGGCGAACTGGATCGGCGCGCCCTACGACGAGATCAATTATGTCTGCGCCGGCATCAACCACACCGCCTGGTTCATCCAGTACGACTGGAATGGCGAGGACGCCTACCCGCTCATCCAGCGCGCCGTATCCGAAAACGACAAGATCTACAACGCCGAGCAGGTGCGCAACGAAATGTACCTGGCGCTGGATTATTATGTGACGGAGTCCAGCGGGCACAACAGCGAATACAACTGGTGGTTCCGCAAGCGCCCCGACCTCATCGAGCAATACGCCACCCACGGCACCAACTGGAACCCGGGCGAGCACGCCTACATCCTGAAAGAGTACCGCCGGCGCGAGCATGACTGGCGCGACGACATCCACGCCTGGTTCGCCGAAGACTCCATCGAGCTGGAGCGAGGGCACGAATACGCCGCCTATATCATCAACGCGATGGAAGGTGGCGAGCCTTTCAAGTTCAATGGCAATGTGCCGAACGCGGGCTTGGTCGACAACTTGCCAAACGAGGCCTGCGTCGAGGTGCCGGTTTGGGCCTCGCGCGACGGGCTGGAGGCGGTGGCGGTGGGACCGCTGCCAGATTCAGTCGCGCCTTTGACCAACCTTTACTCGCAGATTGAGGAGATGGCGGTGGCGGGCATCCTCAAAGGCGACAAGCGGCTGATCTACCAGGCGGTGGCGTATTCGCCGCTTTCGGCTGCCGTATGCTCGCTGCGGGAGATCCAGGCGATGGTGGACGAGCTCTTCACGGTCAACGAGGCCTATTTGCGGCCGGCTTCCGCCTGAGGCGAGCCTTGGCGCGGAGACACAGATGTGGGCTTGTTAAGTCGCTGGAACCCCGACAAGCACTTGCGAATTCGCAGCCCGCGCTTGCTGCTGGCGCTGCGCATGGCCTGGTACAGCATGGTCGCCAGCAGCGTGGCAGGCTTCCTGGTCACCCTGCCCTTTCTGCTCGATTTCCGGAATCTGGATTTGGAGAACATCACGCAGGCTTTCATCCTGGCGGTGTTCTTCGGCGTAGGCACCGCCTTGTTTCAGCGTTTCATCGCGTCGATTCTGCTTGGCGCCGCCATGGCGGTTGTCACCGGCCGCTTCCCAGACGCGCCTGGCAACCCTCGGACCTACCGCTTCGTCATGGGCTGCACGGCGGCTGCCGTTCTGCATCTCTTCGCGCCGGCGCGGCTTGTCAGTTTCTATGTGGCTGAGCTCAGCGGCGGCCGATACGCGCACTACCTGGAGACGCTTGGAGTCATCGCTGTCTACGCCGGCTTAATCTGCCTGAGCCAGATCATGGCGGCGAAGCACCTGCGGGAGCGCGCCCGAAATGCAGTAGTCGACATCCATCGCTAGCCTGCGCCCGGCGCGACCTGAAAGCCATCCAGACTTGCCGCCGGGCTGGCTGTCTGGCGCGACCGTTTAGGGTTGGACAAGGGGCAAGATCATGTGGCGAGCGCGTTCCCTGGCAAGACTGACCGGGCAGGTGGTCGTGGCGGCCGCCCTGATTGAACTGCTGCTGTCGCTGCCGATCATCCTCACCTTTGGGGCTGGCCTGGCGCCGGACAAGCTGGCCGGCGAAATCCTGAGCGTGATCGCCGATGGCGCGCTGGAGGGCTTGACCTTGGCTCTGCCAATGGCGCTGGTCACGCTCCTGTTTTTCCTCGACCGGCGCCGCCTCAAGCGCTACGGCCTGGCGATGACCGCGGTCGCGCTCTGCGTTTCGCTCATCCGCTGGAGTTGGATCTGGCCGCTGTTGCAGTTCACCCTGGAGAACCCGGAGACGCTGGCGATAGCCGCGCTGGGGCGTCGGGGCTTGATCATCGCGCTCTGCCTGATCGCCTGCCGCGTCGCCGCTGGCAGATACCGTCGGCACGCGCTGGCGCAAACCGCGAATGAGAGCGGAGCCGCCTAAGCGCCCGCCCGCAGCCGATCGCGCGCCTCCCGCGCCGGGCTGAAGTTGGGGTTGAAGCTCAGCGCGGTGATGTAATTCTCGAGCGCCTTGCCGGTCTCGCCTCTGCCTTCGCGAGCCATGCCCAGGTAATACCAAGTCTCCTCGACATAGTGGCCGCCGCCGTCGTTCTGGTTCTGCCGGGCGATGCGAATCATGTCATTGTAGCGCCCGACGGCGTAATAAGCTTCCAGCGCGCCAAATTGATACCAGAACATGCGCCAGGGCAAACCAAGCGAGATCGCCCGGTCATAGGCTTGGGCGGCCGCGTCGGCCATGCCGAGGGACATGAAGCTGCTGCCCATGTTGAACCAGGCGTGGGCGTCGTCTTGGTCGGCGATGGCTTCGGCGCGGGCTCGCTCCAGCGCGTTGATGTGATTCTGCCAGGGGTCGGCCTCCGCGCCCAGCAGCTCCAGCAGCGCTTCCTCGCGGTTGACCGTGTAGAGGACGATGTAGCGGTAATTGAAGTGCCGCCAGTACTCGTCGATTTCGGCGTAGCTGTAGCGCGTGTTCGGTCCCCTGAAGCTGTCCATGCTGTTGAATTCTTCCAGCGCTTCGTCGTAGCCGCTGAGCAGCAGGTAATGCCCCATCCAGGTGTAGCCCTCGGGCTCGTAGCCTTTTTCGATGACCACCGGGAAGCCGTCGACCATAAGCTGCCGCGCCAGCTCCAGCGTGCCGCCGTCGCGCACCAATGCCCGTACCGGCAATTCCGGAATCCGCGTGTTGACGAACTCCGCCATCTGCCAGGCGCTGACATTTTTGTCTTCGCTGTTCGGCTTCAGCCATTCGGCGGCGCGGTATTGATCGTCGGCGTAGCCGAAATGCTTCAAGGCGTTGGTGAGGGTGGCGGGACCGCAGTTATTCCAGCCTTGATATTCCGCGCCCAGGTTGCGCATCTGGAAAAAAGCCGGCAGATCGGCCGACTCGCTGGTTTGAGCCAAGGCGCTGCCGCTCATGATTCCGAAGAAGAAAAGAAGTGCAAGAAGAGGCCGCCGCACGCTGCTTGTCGCTTTCGCTGGAAAACCGATGCTCAGTTTCATTATACACGGATTGAGCCGGGCGCAGCATACGCCTGCCATACGAAGTTGCTGATATCGTGGCATCCCGCAGCGCCATGGAGGGGAGCGCCGAGTCCTGGCTAGAGCCAGCCCTCGTCGATGCCGACATGGAATTGACCGCCACCAGCCAACACGGGCGCGGGCTCGATGACCGGCTCGTCTTCGCCGGCCGCCAGCATGCGCTTGATAAGGCGACCGCGCAATACATCGCAGACGCCGCGGTGCGACTCGAGGCCGGCCCGGTTATCCAGTTCTTCAGGATCCGCCAGCAAATCGTAGAGTTCGGTTTCGATATAGCGATCGCTGTCCATGTCCTTGGCGCCGTCTTTATCCGGCGCGGCGACGGCGTATTTCCAGCGATGCGTGCGGATGGCGCGCCCGACGTGAGATTCGCTGATCTGGATGAAGACCTCGTCTTGCCAGCCCCTTGCTTCGCCCCGGACGAGCGGCAAGATGGACTTGCCCTGCATCGCCGCGGGCACGGGGACGCCGGCCGCGTCGAGCAAAGTGGGCGGCAGATCCAACAAGCTGACGAGCCGCGACACGCGCCCGCCGCCGCTGAAGGGTCCGCCATGCAGCATGGTCGGCACGCGCACGGAGGCTTCGTGGCAAGAGCGCTTGTACTCGGCGTTGCGGGTTCTGAAGTGATTGCCGTGGTCGGATGTGAAAAGGATGATCGTGTTCTCGAGCAGGTCCAGGCTGATGAGCGCGTCCACCAGCCTTCCCAGAGCTTCGTCGAGCCGTTTGATCATGCCGAGATAGCCGGCGAATTGCCCCTGCGTCGAGCCGCCGAGAGCCGCCAGATCCGGCGGAATCCAGCGCCCGCGATACTTTTCGGCGTAACCGGGCGGGGCGGGATAATCGTCGCGGTGATTCTGGTGATGCGGCTCAATGAAGGAGCTGAAGAGGAAGAAGGGGCTCTCTTGATGAGCGTCGATGTAGCGAATCATGGCGTCGGTCTGGGCGTCCACGCGGTAGCCGGGCAGCTTGACCGCCTCGCCGTCGTTGTTAAAGAGCGCCATGTCGTAGGCGTCGGAGGTGAACTCGAGCAAGTTGGCAGCCAGCCAGTAATCATAGCCGCCGCGCTGCTCGGGCGAGACCGGACCGTGCGCGCCATCGGCCAGATGCCACTTGCCGATGTAAGCAGTGTCGTAGCCGGCTTCGCTGAAATAGTGCGCCAGGGTGCGGCTCTCGCCGGGCAGGGCGATGCCATTGCGGAAGCAGCCGGTTTCAGTGGCGTACCGGCCGGTCTGCAGGCAAGCGCGGGCGGGACCGCAGACTGGCTGGCAGGTGATCGAAGTATGGACATCCGTGCCGGCGCGGGCGAGGCGGTCGAAGTTGGGCGTCAGGTCGAGCGGGTTGCCGTGGAGGCCGGTCGTGTCCCAGCGCTGCTGGTCGGTGAAGAAGACGATGATGTTGGGTTGTTTATCCGCCATGTTCATTTTCCAGTGTTGTGGCGCTGGCGCAATTTTGGCTGAGCGCAAGAAAATACACAAGCTCTCTCCGGCAAACGCCTTTTAGCGCAAGACGGGGCGCGCCAATTTCGCGTGTAGGGGCCACTTAACAAGTCGCCCGCTTGAATACGCGGAATTCACGGAATACCCTTGCCAAGCCAGGCGATACATTGTTTCTCCTGCATAGCGGTTTCCCAAGGGGCATATTGCAACTGAATCAAGCACATTCCGATCACTTGCCTGGAATTGCTGAGACAATTCCAACTTTCACTCCAGCGCGAAGTTTAGAATCCCGCTGGGATTCAGTATACTTGCGCTCAGACACGCGACCGGCAAATGACGAAGGCGGCTACATGAAACAAATTCGCGAATTCTTGCAAAGCAAAGGCTATCCGCCGGGCGAACTTCACGACCTGCCGAGCTCGGGCAAGCGCTTCCCCGATGGCGCGCAGTACCGCGTCGAGATCCCCAGTACGGAGGGACCGCGGGCGCTGGCGGCTGTGCTCGAGGCGGCTGACGAATACGGGCTGACGATCCACCGCGTCTCGCAGGGCAGCGGAATCTGGATGCTGACCGACGCCGAGATTCGCCAGATGTGTCGGCTGGGCGCGGAGGCCGGCATCGAAGTCAGCCTCTTCGTCGGTCCGCGGGCGGCCTGGGGCACGAGCGCGCAAGTCCGGGCGGCGGCGGGCAAGAACCTGGCGGCGCGGCTGCGGGGCATGGACGAAGTGGTCTACGCCACCGAAGACATTCGGCGCGGCTGTGATTTGGGGCTGCGCTCTGTCCTGGTCGCCGATGAAGGGCAGCTCTGGCTGGCGAACGAGATGAAAAAGGCGGGCGAGCTGCCGGCCGACCTGGTGATCAAGATCTCGGTGCAGATGGGCGCTGCCAACCCGATTTCCATCAAGCTGCTGGAGGAGATGGGCGCGGGCACCTACAATGTGCCGACAGACTTGACCCTGCCACAGCTGGCGACGATACGCGCGGCGGTGGACTTGCCGCTGGATGTCTATGTCGAGGCGCCCGACGACTTTGGCGGCTTCGTGCGGCATTATGAAACGCCGGAGCTGATCCGCGTGGCGGCGCCGATGTATGTCAAGCTGGGCTTGCGCAACGCAGCCAACATCTACCCCAGCGGGCTGCACATCGAGGAGCTGGCGATTCGGCAATCGCGGGAGCGCGTGCATCGGACGGCCCTGGTGATGGACATCATCAAGCGCTACGCCCCGGAGGCGGTCATGGGCGCGGTCGGCGCGGATGACCTGGGGATTCCGGTGGTTTAGCCCCCTCGGACCCGCTGGACAGGTCGACGAATGCAACCCCCCTCGGTCCCCCCATCGGGATGTGGGGAAGCCAGGATAGCGCCAGGCGACCGATATGACCAAGCGCAAGCATTGGGCGCCCACCCATACTGACAGCGCAGTATACAGCGCGATCAAGTCACGAGCGCTGGCCATGCGCAAGCGGCCTACCCGCGCGGAGAAGATGCTCTGGCAATGCCTGCGTGGCAAACGATTGCGAGGCTTGAGATTCCGTCGTCAGCATCCGATAGGTCGCTACATCGTCGATTTCTACTGTCGTCAAGCGCAGCTCGTAGTGGAAATCGACGGCTCAAGCCACCACTCAACTGAGGCGGCGGACTACGACAACCAGCGTACTCAATTCCTCAACGATCTGGGATTATCTGTGTTGCGATTCAGCAATGAACAAGTAGTCTACGAAACTGACGCAGTCTTGAATACAATTGCGGAACACTTGCCCAGCGAAAGCGCGCAAGATGGCTGCCTCCCTCCATCCTGATGGGGGGACCGAGGGGGTTCACCCAGGGGAGAGACTTATGAAAATCAGCAATGTCAGCACGATGGTTATGGGCACGCCCTGGCGCAATTTGCTCTTCGTCAAGGTGGAGACGGACGCCGGCTTGACCGGCTGGGCCGAGGCGCGTCCAGTCGGCGGAGTCGGTCCCGTCATCGGCTACCTCAACGAGAGCGTGCCAGATTTCGCCCTGGGCAATGACCCGTTCAACACCGAGTCGATGTGCTACCGAATGCTGCGCGAGACTTACGGGCGGGCCGGCGAGATCGCCATGACCGGCATCGCGCTGCTGGAGATCGCATGTTGGGACATCGTCGGCAAGGCCCTGGGGCAGCCGGCGCATCGCTTGCTGGGCGGGGCATTCCGCGACAAGATCAAAGCCTACGCCAATGGCTGGTATCGCGTCGAGCGCACCCCCGAAGCCTGGTTCGCGGCGGCGAAAGATGTGGTCGACAAGGGCTACCGCGCCCTGAAGTTCGACCCCTTCGGCAGCGGCTTCTACGAATTCACCCGCGAGGAAAAGCTGCTCTCCATCTCGCTGGTGGAGGCGGTCTATGACGCCGTGGGGCCCGATGTCGAGCTGCTGATCGAGATGCACGGCCGCTTCAACCCTGTAACCGCCGTCGAGATCATCCGCGACTTGGCGGAGTTCAAGCCCGGCTGGGTGGAGGAGCCGGTGCCGCCGGAGAACTTGCGCGCCTTGCGAGATGTGCGCGAGGTGGCGCTTGGGCTGGGCATCCCGGTGGCGACTGGCGAGCGCATTCACACGCCCTACGAATATCGCGAGCTCTTTGAGCTGGGCGCGGCCGACATCATCCAGACCGATGTCACGCATTTCGGCGGCATCATGAATCTGAAGAAGCTGGCTGCCACAGCCGAGATGTATTATGTGCTGGTGGCGCCCCACAATGTCGGCGGACCCTGCTCGACGATGGCGTCGCTGGCGGTGGCGGCGAGCGCGCCCAACTTCAAGATCCAGGAATACTTCAACGACTTCGCCGATCCGCCGGTGAAAGCCGTGGGCATCGGCATGCCGCAAGTGGTCGACGGTTACTTTTCTCTGCCGGACAAGCCGGGGCTGGGCGTCGAGATCGACGAAGCCGTCATCGCCGAATACCCGCAGCGCGAGGTCGATTTCAACTTGTTCAGCGACGATTGGCACCGGCGCGACTTGAAATAGAGGCGGGCGGCTTCAGGCGTCGGCGAAATCAATGCCCTGATAAACCTGCGAAAGCGGCAGCGCGCAATCCAGCCTTGGCAGCGAGATGACAGCTTCCGGGCTGTCGTAGACGCGCGACCCCCAGCCGGCTTCAGCGCGCAGGCAGAGCTCGGCCTGGACGCGCTCCTGGTCGACGATGAGACAGGCTTCGACTGATAGCGCGTCGAAATAATAGTCGCGCTTTTCCACGCGGTCGCGCAGCTGTGACGAGGGTGAAGTGACTTCAAACACCAAGACAGGATTGATGAGGGTAAGCTCCGTCCTGTCTTCCAGTCTCGGTTCTCCACGCACAACGCTGAAGTCTGGATACACATAGCGGGCAGGGCTGACGCGCACGCGCATATCGCTATTGCAGAGCGCCGTGGCTGACAGATCAAGACGCGCGTACAATTCGCCGCCGATCTTGGTCTTCACTCGCGTATGCCCAAGGGTTCCGCCGCTCATCTCGAAGATCTCTCCATCAATGCATTCATGCCGGAGCTCCTGAAGACCTTTCCATTCGAGATAGTCGGCGACGCTCATGCGGGGCGGGGCATTGATTGCCATGTCAAACCCCGGAATCTGACTGGTCGATTGGAGCGTAACACGGGACGCGGCTGAATCGCCTCAGGGGTCGGCAGCCTCAAGCTCTGCCAGGATCGCCGTGATGGCCGCCTTGAGCGCGGGCAAGCATTCCTGCGAATACTGCCAAACCTGCTCGACCAGATTGTCTTGGTAACGGTCAATCAGCATATCGCCGAAGCCGCGAAAGTCGCTCCACATCACTTCTGATCGCGTCGCGGTCAATGCCGGATCCAAGCGCTTCACCGCGGCGTCGATGATCACGAAGGCAAGCTTCGCCGCATCTTGCAGCTGGGTCTTGCGCAGGAATGCTTCGCGTTCGGCGGTGAGCCGTTCAATGCGCGCGATTCGATCGAGAATGTCGTTGCAGCGCAGCGCTTGACGTCGTGTTATAGCGCCTGCGCCTCGCTCAAGACATATTGGCTCAATTCTTGACGGGGCGCGTGACGGGGCGCGGCGCCAACTCTGCGCCGCCGCCGATCGTCCAGATTGCGGATGCCCTGCTCTGCCATGAGATTCGCCCGCTGCCAGCGCGCCTGCGACGACTGGCATATCACAGGCAGGCGCGCTAGCCGTCAGCGAGGATGCGGTCGACCGCTTCGGCCAGCTGGCGCAGATTGCGGACCAGGAAGACGCGGTCGGCTGTCATGCTGTATTCCCACATGTCGCTGTCGCCCGTGCCCCATTGCCGCCGCGGCTCCGGGCAGAACCAGATCAAGCGGCGACCCTTGCGCTGCATTTCGCCGGCGATATCCAGCCGCGGGTCGTTGTAGTTGTTGCGCCCGTCGCCGAAGAAGAGGATGGTCGTGCGGCTGTCGATCAGGCTCATGTGCCGCTGGCTGAAACTGCCCAGGCTGTTGCCCAGGTCCGTGCTGTAGTAGCCGGGCGGGTTCTCCGCCATGATGCGGGCGACGGCTTCCCTGGGCGGCATTTCAGCGAGAATCGTGCTGACATCGACGATGTCATGGATGAAGATGAAGCTGTGCGTCCGCCGGACCTGGTCGCTGAGCTCATAGACCAGGGTCAGCAGGAACTCAACCGCGTAGCGCATGGAGGTGCTCAAGTCGCAAATAAGGATGAGGCTGGGCTTCTTGTGGCGCTTGCGAAACTGCGCTTCCAGCGGGACGCCGCCGTATCGCATGTTCTTGCGAATGGTCTTGCGCGGGTCGAAAGCGCCGGATTTGGCGCGTTTCTGGCGCAGAGCCGCCCGTGACCGCAAGCGCGCGGCCAGCCGCCGCACCTCGTCGCGGACATCCTCAATGTCGCCGCTGCTGAGGCGCTGGAGCGGCACATCCAGCAGGTCGGGCTTTTCACGGGGCTCGCGCTCCGCCATCTGTTCCGCCAGCGACGAGCCGACAAAATCGGAGAGCTGCTGCGACAGGCTTTGCAAGTTTTCGCGCAGCAGCGACTCCAGCTCCGCGAGGTCGGCGTCGCTCATGCCCATGGCCGCCAGCTCTTCCAGCAAGTCGTCCAGCATGCGCTCGAGCTGGCTTAAGCCCGCTTGCCGGCGCATTCGCCGCTCGAACCAGGGGCGCATGTACATTTCGTCGCCCTGGGGCAAGCCAGAAGCCTCGCCCAGCTGGCGCAATTCTTCGTCGCTGAATTCCTGCCCTTGCAGCAGCCTCTCCAGCAATTCGCGCAGCGCGTCCAGCTCGCCCATCAAGCTGCGCGTCGCTTCATCCAGCAAGTCCTGCTGGTCTTGCGACAGCTGCTCGAGGATGTTCTGCAGCGGCGGCTTGTTGTTGGTGAAGAAGAGTGGAAAGAAATAATCGAAGAGCGGCTGATCGCGATGGCTCTTCACGAGGGCCGCTTTCAAGACGCTTTTGAAAGTCTCGGCTTGGCGCGCGCCGGCCTGGTCGACGCCGAACATGGCGTCCTGGCTTTCGGCGAGGGAGATGCGCAGGCCAGCGGCGCGCAAGGCACGGATGAACTCGATCATGCGCTTTTGCATTGGCGCCCGCCACATGGATCGTCGGCCGGGGGATACAAGGCAAATGGTAGAACATTACGCCCCGCGTGGCAAACTTCCGCCCCGGACCGCTTGATTCTGGCGAAGGCGCTCCAGTATGCTTGGAGCGTCAATTCAAGGTCGGTGGAGCCCGTGCGGCGCATTCCTTACTTCTTCATCCTCTGCGCCTTATGGCTGACGGCGGTTGAGGCCGGCGCGCAGGCGAGCCTGAATCCCCAAGGCGAACCGCGTTATGGCGCGCTCGCGCTGGCGCCCGGCTTCCAGCCCCGGCCTGTGCGCGTCGAGCTGCTCAGCGGCGGCGACATCGATGTCAAGGCGCTGCGACTGGGCGACAACTGCCTGGGCTACGCCGCCCGCGACCCCGATTTCGCCATTGAGCTCGCCCAAGGTTTTGAGCGAATCACTTTCCTTGCCGCCAGCGAGGCCGACTCCACCCTCATCATCAGCGGGCCGGATCATCGCTGGTCCTGCAACGACGACAGCAACGGCCTGAATCCCGCCTTGGTCTTCTTCCGCGCGCTGCCCGGCCGGTATCGCCTCTGGGTCGGCAGTTACGCGCCCGAGACATTCGCCGAAAGCGCGCTCTATATCTCCGAATCCGGACCGGAGACCCTGCCGACCACCGCAACCGGACCTGATCCGGCGCGGGCGCCGCTCTATGGCGAAACATCGCTTGGGCCGGGATTCGGGCTGCATTCGCTGCAAATCCTGGGCGGCGGGCGCAGCCAGATCGCGGACTTCGTTGACATCGACGGCTGCGACGGATTCGTCGGCGAAGCGCCCGATTTCAGCGTCGTGCTCGCCGAAGAACTCGCCGAGATTCATTTCGGCTTTTACACGCGGGCGGCGATGACTTTGCTGGCCCGCGGGCCGGCTGGCTCGTGGCGCTGCGCGGAGACATGGCCGGGCGCCTACCCAAAATTGCATATTGAGGCGGCGCGGGCCGGGCGGCATCTGTTCTGGGCGGGCAGCCGGGATGCGCGCAATTATGCCGCCGGGGTCTTCTTCGCGAGCGAGAGCGCGCCCGACGAAACATTTAGCCTGGAGATCGACAGCGCCTGCGCCGGGCAGCTGACGACGGAGCTGGCGGTCGGTTCGATTGCCCATGTCGCGGAAGCGGCAGAAAGCGGCTGGCCGGTCCATGCAGCAGCCGATACCGCCGCCACAGTCCTGTATCGGGCGACACCCGGGATGACGCTGCGGCTCATCGGCGGGCCGGTCTGTAAAGACGACGGGCGCTGGTGGCGGGCGGAGAACGACGCCGGGCTGGCCGGCTGGCTGCGCGATGGCCATGGCGACGGGGTCTGGCTGCTGGCGAACGACTGAACTTCAGCTTCGCGGGCGGATTTCGACGACCAGGCCATTGCTCCAGCCGTACTTGGCTTCCATCTTGGCTTTAACGGCGGCCAGCAATTCAGGCTCGCTCGGCGCGAGGGCGACCGCGGGCAGCGTCTCCGCGCATTCGTCAAAGCCGCTGCCCAGCCGAAACTGAACGGCGGAATCGGCGCGGATGTTCCGCACCCAGTGGGCGGCCTCGCCTTTCTCCGAGACGATATAGCAACAGTCGTCGTGCTCCACAAACCAGATTTCGATAGTGTGCGGCGCGCCGCTGCGGTGGCCCCGCGTGTGGAGGTAAAGGAAGACCTCTTTGGACATGATTGCGCTCTCGGCTCACTGCGCGTCAATTCACGCGCGACTCTTGTGGTATTCTTGCGCTGGCGAGCGAGCAACGCAAGCGAAACCGCCGCCATGTACAATCACGGGAAGCGCAGCGCATGAAGCTCAACATTCGGCCTGAAACGCAAGCCGACCTGGCCGCGATTTACGCGATCGAAGCGGCCGCTTTCAAGGGGCGCGCTCATGCCGACCTGGTCGACCGGCTGCGGGCGGAGGGCGCCTTGCTGCTCTCGCATGTGGCGGAGCTGGATGGGGAGCTCGTGGGCCACGCCGCCTATACCTTGTTGACGATAACTGAGGGCGAGCGCGTCCATCGTTGCCCCGCCCTCGGTCCGATTGCGGTGGATCCGCCGCTGCAGGGACGCGGAATCGGCGGCGCGCTGGTGCGGGCCGGGCTCGCGGCGCTGCGCGAGATGGGGCACGGCCTGGTCTTTCTGGTGGGCAGCCCCGGCTATTATCCGCGTTTTGGCTACCAGACAGCCCAGCCTCAGGGATTTACATCGGATTATGTGGAGCCGGGCGGACCGCACGCGCACTTTATGCTGGCGGTTTTAGACGAAGGCGCGCTCGGCGGCATACGCGGGCACACGCGTTTTCATCCCGCTTTTCACGAAGTCTAAGCTGGGTCCGCGCCAGGCGAAACCCGTCTCAAGTTCGCGCCAGGATGTTTTCGATTTCAGCGGCGGCTTTCCCGGCGGCGAAGAGCACATGCCCCATGCTCGCGTCGGGCGCGACCAGCAGCGCCAAAGTGGCTTCGCCAGCCGGACAGCTGAACAGCGTGCCCGCCTCCCCTTCCAGCAGCATCCGCCCCAGGTCGCCCTGCGCCAGCCGATCGAGGCTGCGCTCCGCCAGGGTCGCCAGGGTCGCCGACACGGCCGCCAACTGGGCGCCGGGCTCGCCACTTGCGCCGGCGTCGGGCGTCGGGCTGGCAGCCAGCGCAAAGCCGTCTTCGGCGACGACGACGCAACTCTTGACGCCCTCCGCCACCAGGCAGAGTCGGCGCAGCGCCTCTTCCAAGGCGGCTTCACGCTCTTCGCGGTTCATCTTGCCTTGGCTCGCCCGATTCCAGATTGAGAAGCGAACTCGAGTATAGCCCGATTGCTCGGGACGCTCAAGCGGGGCCGGCGCCGGCTTCAAGCTAAGTGGCGGGCGCGCCGGCCGTCGCGCCTCCATTGGCCAAGCTCGATACGCAAAATACGGCGAGCCCTCCGCACCAAGAGGGAAGCCGCAGCCGCCGGGCGAAGCGCTATAATCGCGGGCGCGAAGGGATAAGAAATGCAAGGAGCGCCGCGTGGAAGACTGGCCGCGAGCCGAGCGCCAGCTCATCAGCCGAGCGCCACATGAAACGGAAGCCCTGGGCGCTGCGCTGGGGGGACTGTTGCGGGCGGGCGATGTCATCTGCCTCTCCGGCGGCCTGGGCGCGGGCAAGACCCTGTTGTGTCGCGGCGTCGGCGCGGGCTGGGGCGCGTCCATCCCACTGACCAGCCCCACCTACAACCTGGTTCACGAACATCAGCGCGCTGACGGCGGGCGCCTGTATCACCTGGACTTTTACCGAATCTCGAGCCCGCTGGAAGCCGAAAGCCTGGGCTTGGACGATATTCTGGAGAGCGAGGCGGTCTGCCTGTTCGAATGGAGCGAGCGCGTCCGCGAGATCTTGCCAGCGGCGCGTCTGTGGATCGATTTCACGTTATGCGCGGCGGAGGCGCGTCGGCTGCGTTTCGAGGCGCGGGGGCAACGCTACATCCGCCTGCTGGACGAGCTGTGGCGCGAGAAGGGAAAGGGCGAGCATGTTGCTGGCGATTGACACGGCGACAGACATCCTGAGCGTCGCCCTGCACGACGGCGCGGAGACGCTGGCGGAGACGACGCTGATCGCCGGGCGGCGGCACAGCGCGCTGCTGGCGCCCCTGATCCAGCGGACCCTGGCGGAGGCGGAGGCGGGAATGAGCGCGCTCACTGCCCTGGCGGCGTCGGTGGGGCCCGGCTCCTACACTGGCTTGCGCATCGGCGTGGCGCTGGCGAAGGGCATGGCGGCGGCGCAGGATCTGCCTCTCGTCCCGGTCACGACCCTGGAGACGCTGCTGGCGGCGCAGCCACGCGCTGGCGCTCCACTGATCGCGGCTGTCTCCGCGGGCAGGCGGCGCGTCATCTGGGCGGAGTACGCCGGCGACGCGGCTGGCTGGCGAGAGAGGCGCGCCCCGGCAATCGGCGATTGGGAAGCCATCGTCGCGACCGTCGAGGCGCCCCTGCGGGTGACCGGCGAAGTTTCTCGCGAGGCCCTGGCAAGCCTCGAGGCGGCGAGAGCGTCGGGCCTTCCGATTGATGTGCTGCCGGCGGCGGCGCGCTTGCGGCGGGCGAGCTGGCTGGCGGAAGAAGCCTGGCGGCGGCTGCGCGAAACCAACGACCGGGGCGCCTTTGCGGCCGACAAGGCGGCGCCGGTATATCTCAAGCGGCCTTGAGCGGTAATCTGGAGCACGGAGGCGAAGAAGAATGAAGCGACGGACGAAGGAAATTCTGCGGACTCTGGGCATCGACGCGCTCAATTCTGGCGCTTGCGGCGCGGGCTGGCTGGAATGCCGGGGCGGCGCGCTGCAGTCGATCAATCCCACGACAAATGAAGCGATCGCGACGGTGACCCAGGCCAGCGCGGATGACTACGATGCGGTGGTCGACGCGGCGCGGACGAGCTTCTTGACCTGGAGCGCCTGGCCAGCGCCAAAGCGGGGCGAGCTCGTCCGCGACCTGGGCAATGCCTTGCGCGAGTTCAAGGAGCCGCTGGGCGAGCTGGTGAGCCTGGAGAATGGCAAGATTCGCAGCGAGGGCTTGGGCGAAGTGCAAGAGATGATCGACATCTGCGATTTCGCCGTCGGCTTGTCGCGGCAGCTTTATGGCTTGACGATGCACTCCGAGCGGACCCGCCATCGCATGTACGAGCAGTGGCATCCGCTGGGCGCGCTCGGCATCATCACCGCTTTCAACTTCCCGCTGGCGGTCTGGTCCTGGAATGCGGCGATTGCAGCCGTCTGCGGCGACACGATGATCTGGAAGCCCTCGCCCAGCGCGCCTCTCACGGCAATCGCGGCGCAGCATATCTGCAACGGCGTCATGGCGAAGCACGGCGTCGCGGGAGTCTTCAACTTGGTCATCGGCGGGAACGACGCGGTCGGCGAGCGCATGATCGGGGACCCGCGCCTGCCCCTGATCAGCTTCACCGGCTCCATCCCTGTGGGAAGGCATGTGGCGCGGACGGTGGCAGGCCGGCTGGGGCGCTGCATCCTGGAGCTGGGCGGCAACAATGGCATCATCGTGGAGCAAGACGCCGACCTGGAGCTGGCCACCAGAGCCATCGTCTTTGGCGCAGTGGGCACGGCCGGGCAGCGCTGCACCACCACGCGGCGGCTCATCGTCCATCGCTCCATCGTCGACCGGCTCTGCGAGCGTCTCGTCCGCGCTTACGAGTCTGTCGCGATTGGCGATCCCATGGCGGCGGGCACGCTGATGGGCCCGCTGATTGACGGGCGCGCCGTCGCGGCGATGCTGGCGGCGGTGGAGCGGGCTCGCGAGCAAGGCGGCGCGGTCTTGACTGGTGGCGGCGCCCTGCCGGAGATCGGACCCAATTTCGTCCAGCCGACCATTATTCGCATGCCAGGTCAGAGCGAGCTGGTATGCCAAGAAACTTTCGCGCCCATCTTGTACATCCTGGATTACGCGACTCTGGACGAGGCGATCGCCCTGCACAATGCCGTGCCCCAGGGTTTGTCCAGCGCCATTTTCACATCCAGTCTGGCCGCTTCCGAGCGCTTCCTCGGGCAGGCGGGCTCGGATTGCGGCATCGCCAATGTGAACATCGGCACCAGCGGCGCGGAGATCGGCGGGGCCTTTGGCGGCGAGAAAGAAACGGGCGGCGGCCGCGAATCCGGCTCGGACGCCTGGAAAGCGTACATGCGGCGGCAGACCAACACCATCAATTTTTCGAGCGAGTTGCCCCTGGCGCAGGGCCTGGAGTTTGATCTGTAGCAGCTGGCGCAAAGCTCGCGCGGAATGGGGTCGACGCTATTCCCGGCGGCGCGGCGCGAACATGCGCAGCAGCAGCAAGAGCAGTCTGAGGCCAAGCAGAAGCGCCACCATCGACGCGATCTGGCGCGTTTCCGGGTCGTAGAGCTCCACCGGCGGCAGTTCCGGTGCGTCATCGGTCGGCGTCAAGCGCGCCAGCGTGAATTCCTGGGCGACATCCGCCAGCGAGTTCAAGTCGGCCGCCTGTGCCGAGCTCATGCCGGCGAAGACGCGCTCGTACAGCAGCGAGTTGCGCGTGAAGAGATAGAGGGCGCGCAGAGCCTCGGCGTCGTCTTGCAGGGGCTCGGCGTCGGCGGCGAAGACATGCGCCCCCTGCTGGATGGTGACGCGGGGATGCTCCAGCAGGTTCTGATACCAGTCGGTGCGCTCGCCCCAAGCGGAAAAGACATAATATTTGCTGCCGTGGCGGCGGAACTCCACCACGACATGGCGCGGCTCGCCGGATTGCCGTCCTTTGGTTGTCAGCACGAACAGCGGCAGCCAGCCCAAAGCCCCGCCCCAGCCCAGCCGATAGAGGGCGATTGGCAAGCGGTACAAGGCGCGGGCCCAGCCCTGTGGCTGTTCAGTGAATGCTGTAGACAAGTTCATGATTCTTGCGCGCGCGGGTTGCATCCGCCGCTTCGACGCCGCCCCCTCTCGATCCGCCAGTTGCTGGATTCCGCCCCTGGCAAAGCCTCGCCGATAATTCGTCCTCGCCCGGAATCATGTACGCGCCTCGCCCCTTACCGGTTGCGCAGGGCGGTCGCCCATGTAGTCCGCAGCCGCCGGGCGCTCAATTCCAGTCCGAACGCGGTCGGCGGCGGCTCTGGTGAAAATCGTCGTCTTCCCCGCGCAAGAGCTGACGCCGCGCTTTTTGGGCGTCGCTCTCGTGCTTGAGCAAGACGGTCAGAGTCGTCTCCAGGGTGGCCTGGTCGATGCTGTCGGCGTTGAGCATGACCAGCGCCTTCGCCCAATCGACAGTCTCGGAGACGCTGGGGTTTTTCTTCAGGTCCATGCGGCGCATGCCCTGCACCACCTCGACCGCCTGGCGCGCCAGCTTGTCGTCCAGCTCCGGCACGCGCATCTTGACGATGTTCATTTCGGCGTCGTGGCTGGGGTAATCCACAAAGAGATACAGGCAGCGGCGCTTTAGGGCTTCGCTTAGCTCGCGGGTGTTGTTGCTGGTGAGCACGACGCTGGGGTGGCGGCGGGCGCGGATTGTGCCCAGCTCCGGGATGGATACCTGGAAGTCGCTGAGGATTTCGAGCAGAAAGGCTTCAAATTCGGCGTCGGCGCGGTCGATCTCGTCTATGAGCAGGACGACCGGCTCGTCGCTGGTGAGGGCGGCCAGCAGCGGGCGCGCCAGCAAGAAACGCTCGCTGAAGAAGACATCGTCCTCCTCGCCCAGGCGGTCGGCGGCCTGACGCAGCGTGTCGGCCTGTGCCAGCAGGTCGCTCAGCTTGTCGCGCAGCAGCTGCGTATAAAGCATCTGCTTGGCGTATTCCCATTCGTAAAGCGCTTTGTTCTCGTCCAGGCCTTCGTAACACTGCAGGCGGATAAGGGGCATGCCAGCGGCGCCGGCCCAGGCTTTGGCGAGCTCGGTCTTGCCGACGCCGGCCGGCCCCTCGACCAGCAGCGGCTTGCCCAGTTTCTCCGCCAGGAAGACGACGGTGGCAATCTCGTCGCTGGCAATGTATTGCTGCCGCGCGAGGCCTGCGGTGACTTGCTGCGGGTCGTTGAACATTGGCGGCGGCGTCCCTTTCGCGTCGGCGAGAAAACATTGCTTGCAGTGTAACCGAGACAGTCGACTCGAGGCAAGCGAAGCGACTTTTTGGCGGAGGGCGAAGCATGCTAGAATACGGGCGCAAAAGCAAAGCGGCGGCGAAGCGCAATCGCCTCCCGACGCGATCCTTGCCTTTGTTCCGCCAATTGCCAATTTGCCGCTCGCGAGGCAGCAGGCGCCCATGCCCGATTTACGGCTCGATTTCAGCGTCCCCCTCCCGCCGGAGCAAGCCTTCGCCATCTTCGTCGAGGAGATGAACATCTGGTGGCCGCGCCAGGGCGTCTTCCCCTACAGCTTCGCGCCGGAAGGCACGCGCCCGCTTGGCATTCAGTTTGAAGCGCGGGCGGGCGGACGCTATTACGAGACCTTCACCGACGGCAGCGAATGCGTCATCGGGCGGATCACGCGCTGGCAGCCGCCGACGAGCCTTCACTACACTTGGCGCGACCCGAGCTGGCAGGCTGACACGAAAATCGAGCTTGCTTTCGCCGCCGAGAATGATGGAACGCGGGTGGCATACGCGCAGGACGGCTTTGCCGGGGCGGGCGTGGCCTGGCTCGTCCCCTATTACGAAGTTGGCTGCGAGCAGACTCTGGCCGGTTACGCCGCCCACTGCCGCGCCACCCGCCGGGTGCAAGACCTGGAACTTAGCCAGGATTAGCCGGCTATGCCAACAGGGCCGCGACGCGCTCAACGACGCGGGCGCCGATTTCAGCCTTGCTCCGCAGCTCAACCGCCTCAAGGCCGCCACTCTGATCAAGCAGCAGGACGCGGTTGCTGTCGACTTCAAAGCCGGCGTCGCCCGCGCTGATGTCATTGGCGACCACGAGATCCAAGCCCTTCGCCCGCAGCTTGGCGCTCGCGTTTTGCAGCAGATTCTCGCTTTCAGCGGCGAAACCCACGACGACTCGCGGCGCGCCGGTCGCTTCGCGTCTGGCTTTGACTGCCATGAGGATGTCCGCCGTGCGCTCCAATGGCAGCACCAATTCGTCGTCGTTTTTCTTGAGCTTCTGGGCGGCTTGGTCTCGCGGGCGGTAATCGGCGACGGCGGCCGCCATGATCAAGGCGCAGGCGGCGTCGGCCCGCTCCAGTACCGCCGCGCGCATCGACTCCGCAGAATCCACCGCGACCAGCGTGCAGCCCACAGGCGTCGACAGGCGCCTGGCAGCCGTAATCAGCGCGACTTCCGCGCCGGCGTCGATGGCGGCCTGGGCGATGGCATGGCCCTGCTTGCCGGAAGAGCGGTTGCTGAGAAAACGCACGGGATCCAGGGCTTCGCGGGTGCCGCCGGCGGTGACGACCAAAGCGCGCCCGGCCAGGGACCCGGCCGCTCCCAGAGCGCGCCGAATCTCGCCCAGCAGCACGGGCGTTTCTGGCAGGCGTCCGCGCCCGCTCATGCCGCTGGCGAAGCGACCGCTGGCTGGCTCGATCACCCGCGCGCCACGCCGCCGCAGCGTCTCGAGGTTGGCTTGCAGGGCGGGGTGCTCGTACATGCCGCCGTCCATGGCTGGCGCGACCAGCAAGGGACAGCGCGCCGCCAAGGCCGTAATCGACAGGAGATCGTCCGCCAGGCCCCCCGCCAGCTTGGCCAAGGTGTTGGCGGTGGCTGGGGCGACCAGCAGCAGATCCGCCCCTTCGGCCAGGCCGATATGCGCGATGTGGCTGGGCAAGCCGCCGGCCTCCGCCCCCCACAAGTCGCTGTGGACTTGCCGGCCCGTGACCGCGGCGAAGCTCAGCGGGCTGACGAAACGCCGCGCCGCCTCCGTCATCACGACATCGACCGTGGCGCCAGCCTGCGTGAGCTTGCTGGCGAGATCGACGGCTTTGTAGGCGGCGATGCTGCCACAGACGCCGAGTACGACCCGTTTTTCGCGCAAGAGCGGGATGACTCTCATGCCGCGCGGACTCCACTTTTGCCAATATGGTACACAATCCGCCGGCGAAACAAAAGCGCTTGAAACGGACCGGCCCGCAAATGGCGCCGCGCGGCGCCTGTCTGGCGGGAGCGGGCGCGTCTCGCAATAGCGCCGCAATTCTGATACAGTTGCCGCGAACTGGCTTGGCAGCCGCAGGAGATCCGCAATGCAATCCAGGGCGCCATCGCGATGGGTTCGCCTTCGCTGGCTCGGCGGCTTGTGCCTGCTGTTGGCTTGCGCCGGCTGCAATTTGAGTTTTGTCGCCGAGGGCGCGCGAGGGACCTTCGACGGACCGCCCATCGTCCGCATCGCCGCCCCCCTGCCCGACCAGACTTTCCTCGCCGGCGCCACCGTGATCGTGCAAGCCCGGGTGGAGAACGCGGGACCCGATCTCGCCCGCGTCAGCGTGCTGCTGGACGAGGCGCTGCTGGGCGAAAAGCGCGATCCCAACGAGAGCGCGGCGGCAGTCTTGCCCTTGACCATCGACTGGCCCACCAGCAACCCGGGCGAATTCACGATCGCGGTGCAGGCAGAACGCGGCGACGGCAGCCTGGCACGCGAAGACGTGCGCGTAAATGTGATCCCGCGAGGCAGCGCCCAGCCGACCGCAACCGCCTTCACGGCCGCCCCTGCCCTAGCCACCGACGGACCCGCCGCGAACGAAAGCGGAATGGCGGGTCGCATGCTGCAGCCGGCGCCCCTGCGCAAGGGACCCGGCGCCGATTACGACTTGGCGGGGAGCCTGGAGGCGGGCCGGGAGATCGAGATCCTGGCGGTCAATCCCCAGGGCATGTGGTATCGCATAACCAGCGACAGCATGGATGCAGCCTGGGTGTACGCTGAATATCTCGAGCCCGCCGGCGACCCGAGCCAGTTGCCCGTCGAAGCCGGACCATCGGCGCCCGCGGCCGAGGGCGTGAACCTGAAACTGCTTGAAGTGTTGCTTGAGAGGCCCGTCGTCTGCAACCAGGCGACCCTGGCGCGAGCAATAGCGCGTAACGATGGCGGGCTGGCGTCGCAGACCGTCTGGGTCATTGCCGAAGCTGTTTTGACGAGCGGCGACGCCCTGGGCGAAGCGCCGGCCCAGGCTTATCTCAAGGCCCTGGAACCAGGAGAAGCGCACACTGTCGAGATTCCGCTCACGCTTGCGGCGGGAGCCGGCGAGGAGCAGAGCGTCCGGGTGACAGTGGACAGCGGGGATCATGTGCCGGAGACGGACGAGACCGACAACAGCGGCGCCAGCCCCAGCTTCGTGCTGGAACAGGGCGACTGTGCCTGAGGCGCGCGGCTCAATAGCGGACGCCGGGGAAGGATGGCGGATGTGAGCTTGCTGCTGGCGACAAACGACGATGGCTACGACGCGCCCGGCATCCTGGCCTTGGCGGAGGCGATGCGCCCGCTCGGCAGTGTGCAGGTCAGCGCGCCGGCGACCAATCAAAGCGCCAGCGGCCACAAAATCACGCTGTCGCAGGACATCCGCTATTCGCGCAAGACGCTCGGCGACGGCATCCCCGCCCTGGTCGTTGAGGGCTCGCCGGCGGATTGCATTCTGCTCGCTCTGCTTGGCCTGGTCCATGACAAGCCGGATCTGGTCGTCTCTGGCATCAATCGCGGCGAGAACATGGCACAGGACTTGACCTACAGCGGCACGGTGACGGCGGCTTTGGAAGCGACCATCAATGGGGTGCCAGCCTTGGCTTTTTCGCTGGGCGACTCCCATGCCAACGAGCCGGCCGATTATCGCGTCGCGGCGCAAGTGGCGCGGGGCATCGCGGAAGTGGCGCTGGAGCAGGGCTTGCCGCCATTCACGATTCTGAATGTCAACATCCCGCCCGTCGCGCGGCTGGAAGATCTAAACGGCCTCCGGCTGACGCGGCAGGGAGTGCGGATTTACCGCGATCGCCTGGTAGAGGTGGCGCCGGGGGTGGCGCGCATCGGCGGCGAACCGCCAACAGCCGACACCGACGAGCTCGGCAGCGATGTCTGGGCGGCGCATCGCGACTTTGTCAGCGTGACCCCGGTGCACCTGGACATGACGGCGCACCGTTTCATGGCGAGCCTGGAGGCTTGGGATTTGAAGTTGCCAGCAACCAGGAACTTGTGAGGGCGACTCGCCCAGGCCGGCGGCAACAGAGTCTGATATGCAGGGGCGAGCCGGTGGCTGGCTCGCGCGCGATAGAATTAGGCAAAGGCAGCGGGGATAGGCAGATGAACTTCTTAAAGCGCTTGTTCAGCGGCGGCGGCCGCGATGAAGACCGCGGCATCTACTTCTATGTGCAGCCGAAGCTGTGCAAAGAGATTCTGCGGGTGCGGGTCGACCCGCTGAACGACCTGTCGCGGACGGACGATGGCAAGGGCTACTGGTGCCGCAAAGTGGCCAGCGCGGCTCGCTGCCCCTTCCAGGCGGAGCTGGAGCTGTACTTCGACAAGAACAAGCGCTTCACCGACAGCAGCGTCGAGAACGGGCGCATGGCGAGCGAGTCGGAGTGGCTGGCGGGGCAATGACAGTCTTGCGCTGAAACGGATCCTGTCCCGGTCTTGGGTCCAGCCTGCGCCATTTCATTTGGATAAATTCCTCGGCAGCGGGCCTCTGCAATCGCCCCGCTTGACTCAGGCGCCGGCCCCAGCCGCCTCCGCCAGCGACGGCAAACCAAACTTGCTGCGGATGTGATCTTCCAGCATATCCGACATGCGTTTGTTGCTCTGCAGGAAGAGCTTGGCGTTCTCCCGTCCTTGGCCCAGCAGCTCGTCCTGAAAGCGATAGAAAGCGCCGCGCTTGTCGATGACGCCGAGCTCGGTGCCGATGTCGATGATTTCGCCCGTTTTGCTGATGCCCTGGTTGAACATGATGTCGAATTCGCAGAGCTTGAAGGGGGCGGCCACCTTGTTCTTCTTGATGCGGACGCGGGTGCGGTTGCCGACGACGTCGCCGCTGTGCTTGATCTGCTGGGTGCGGCGGATATCGATGCGCACGCTGGCGTAGAATTTGAGGGCGCGGCCGCCGGGGGTCGTCTCCGGGCTGCCAAACATGACGCCGACTTTCTCGCGCAGCTGGTTGGTGAAGATGACACAGACATTCGACTGTTTGATGGCGCCGGCCAGCTTGCGCAGAGCCTGGCTCATCAAGCGGGCTTGCAAGCCGACATGCGAATCGCCCATTTCGCCTTCGATCTCGGCCCGCGGCACGAGCGCCGCCACGCTGTCCACGATGATGACATCCAGCGCGCCCGAACGCACGAGATGCTCGGTGATCTCCAGAGCCTGTTCGCCGGTGTCGGGCTGCGAGACATAGAGCTGCTGGATGTCGACGCCGATTTTCTCGGCATAGGCGGGGTCGAGGGCGTGTTCCATGTCGATGAAGGCGCAGATGCCGCCGGTCTTTTGCGCTTCCGCCGCGACATGCAGGCAGAGCGTGGTCTTGCCCGAGCTCTCGGGACCGTAGATTTCGACGATGCGCCCGCGGGGCACGCCGCCGACGCCCAGGGAGATATCGATGCCCAGCGAGCCGGTGGGGATCGTCTCGACTTGCAGCTGGTTGCCCGCGCCGAGGCTGAAGATCGTGCCATCGCCGTAGCGTTTGGTGATGTCGGTCAGGGTGGCGTCCAGCGCTCTTTTACGGGCTTGGCCGTCCTTGCTGTCGATGACCTGGGTTTCTTTGATAGCGCGTCTGGCTCTTGGCATGGGGTTGGTCTCGTTTCGTTTCGGGATTGGTCTTAGTGTAGTCGTTTCGCCGCGAGTTGGCTATGTTGGGGAGCATAGCGCATTTGTTCTAGGCGCGCAAGGGGGAGTTTGGGCGATTTGGCGATTCGGGAGTTTTCGCAATCGCCGGGCGGATGCGTTAGACTCGGAGCATGCGGAAGCGTACCGCAGGAATTATCAACGAAAAGTGAAACAGGGAGAACCTCATGAGAGTATTCAGGTTTATTCTGGTTCTGCTGCTCGCGCTGACGGTGGCCTACGCCATCGCGCAGGACTCTGAGACCGTCGTGACTCGCGGTTTCGGCAACCTCAGCACATTCAATCCCGCTCTGAGCGGCGACGGCGCGTCATTTCAAGCTTACGCCATTCTTTGGCCAAAACCATACGAGATTGACGCCGCCACATCCGCGGCGATGCCGGGTTTAACGACGTGGGAAGTTTCGGAAGATGCAATGACCTACACATTCCACATCCGCGAAGACGCCAATTGGTCGGACGGCGTACCCATAACTTCGCACGACATCAAGTTCGTCATCGACGCCATCAAATCCGATGTAGTCGCCTCCAGGCAGGTAAACGCTGTCAAGTCGGTACAGGAAGTACGGATCATGGACGACAAGACTTATGAAGTCGTCTTGTCCACATTGGATTGCGCCGCTTTCAGCCAATTGGGCGGGGTGCGCTTCTTGCCATCGCATCTCTTCGCCGAAGATTTCAGCGACTTTGAAGACAACATGATCACGACCGACCCAATCGGCGTCAGCGGCGGACCCTATATTCTGGACGCTTGGGAGCCGGACGCGTACCAGAGCTACCACGCCAATCCCGACTGGTGGGGCGGCGAAGTTGGCATACCGTATCTGATTAACCGCTTGATTGGGGACCAGACGGTCGCTTTGCAATCCATTCAGGCGCAAGAGATCGACTACACATACTTCAGTGGCGATCTCTTTGCGCAGATAGCCGATACCAGCAGACTGCAATGGGAGGTCTTCCCGCAGATGTCGGTCAAATTCCTTTCAATGAATTGGGCTGATCCAGAGCAGCCGTCGGCCGCCTACGATGAAGACGGCAATCGAATCGAGCAGGCGCCGCATCCCATTTTCAGCGATCCCGCCGTGCGCAAGGCGGTCGCCATGGGCTATAGCAAGCAGGATGTGCTGGCGACATTGGGCGGTCCGGAAGGCGGCACGCCATTGGTCGGCCCCGTCAATCCGTTCACGGGCATTCGCGCCGCCTACAATCACGCCATTCAGCCCTATCCTTATGATCCGGAGGGCGCCATGACGCTGCTGGAAGAGGCGGGCTGGGTCGATTCTGATGGCGATGGCGTACGCGAGAAAGACGGCCAGCGCCTCGAATTCACCATCTCCTACAGCGACATCCTCTCCATGTTCCCAAGCCATGTCTTGGTGGCGCAGGATCAACTCAAGGACATCGGCTTTGATGTAACGCTTGAATTCGTGGAATGGGCGAATTACATCAGCGAAGTCTACTGGCCCCAGACCTACGACGCCACTTCCATGAGCAACAGCGGCGGCACCGGCGGAGCGCCCGATCCCCACGACTTCATGACCCTTATCGACAGCCGCCAAGACCGGCCGGGCAGCGGCAACAACCTGGCGTCGTATGTGAACCCGGAAGTGGACGCTTTGATCGATCAGGCCCGCGCTCTCCCGGGATGCGATCCTGACGCGCGAGCGGCAATCTATCGCGAGATTCAGCAGATTGTTCACGATGACATAGCATACGACTGGACCTTTGTGCCGAACATCTGGCATACGGCGAACGCCCGCATCGCCGGCTTCGAGCCAGCGGACTTCTGGGTATTTTACGGCTACACAGCCGACATTCACAAGTGGACGCTCGACGGCTGAGCCGGTCCTAATCCCCCTGTATATTTCCCCCCAATTAGCCTTGGGGGGAGACTTGCAAGTCCGCGCGACCGCGACAATGCGGCCTTTCCAGCCTGAACCGCCGGGGAGGGTCTTTCCGCTTATTGCTGATACCGCCGCGGATCCAGGGCGTCGCGCAGGCCGTCGCCGATGAGGTAGAAACAGAGCACGGCGATCATGATGAGGATGCCGGGCGTAAAGACGAGGTGTACGCCGCTGACGAAGTAGCTGCGCGAGTCGGTAAGCATGTTGCCCCAGGTTGGCGTCGGCGGCTGAATGCCGACCCCGAGGTAACTCAAGCCCGATTCGATCAAGATGAGATTGCCGGCGATGATGGTCATCGTAACCATGACGATCGAAAAGACATTCGGCAAAATATGAAAGACTAGTATCCGGAAGTCGGAAGCTCCAAGCGCCCGCGCGGCGAAGACATAATCGCGCTCCTTCAGCGAGAGCACTTCCCCGCGCACCAGACGGCTCGTGCCGACCCAGCCCAACGCAGCCAGGACGACGACCAGCACCTCGGTCGATGGCTGCCAGACGGCCGCGGCGATCAGCAGCAGGAACAGCGGCGGGACCGCGCTTAGCGTGTTGATCGCCCAGGAAAGCAGGTCGTCAACCGCCCTGCCATAATAGCCCGCGAGCAAGCCCAGGCTGATGCCGATGGACACAGTAAGCGCGCTGGCGAGGTAGGCGATGGTCAGCGACACGCGGCCGCCGTAAACAAGCCTCAAGAATTGATCGCGGCCCAGCTGGTCGCTGCCCAGGATGTAGCCGTCTTCGCCCGGCTGCTTGAAGCGGTCCGGCACGCTGGTCGAGTTGACATCCAGGAGCAGGACATTCTCGATAAGCGGCGGCCCGAGGCCACAGACCAGGCTAAAGACGAACAGGGCCGCGATAGCGAGCATAGTCAGCCGGTCGCGCCGGAGAAAAGCGACGGCGTCTCCCCAGAAAGAGCGTGACGGCCGCCGCGCACTGTCGATTGCCGCTATCGTGGATGGCTTGGTCATGAGCCCGCTACTCCAAGCGAATCCGCGGATCGAGGATGACATACATGATATCGGAGAGCAGCACGCCACATATGAACATCAGCGAGGCGACCACGACGGAGCCCATCACAATCGGGTAATCGCGGGCGAAGACAGCGTCGACGATGAGCTTGCCCATGCCGGGCCAGGCGAAGACCTGCTCAATGATGACGGCGCCGGCCAGCAGCGTGCCGATGGAGGGACCGAGGAAAGTCGCCACCGGCAGCAGGCTGTTGCGCAGGGCATGGCGCGACCAGATCACGCGGCTGTGCAAGCCCTTTGCATAGGCTGAACGGATGTAATCCTGCTGCATGACTTCAAGGACCTGCGTACGCGTGAAGCGGGAGATGAAGGCGATCGTGTTTAGCGAAAGCACGAAGACGGGCAGGATCATGTGGCGCAGGGCGTCGCCCAGGTCGAAGCCGCCGCGGCGCGTAATGTTCTGCATGCCGCTGATGGGCAGCAAGTGCAGCTGGACGCCGAATATGATGATGAGCAGCAAGCCAAGCCAGAATTGCGGTACCGCGTTGCCGATGACGGAGAGGATGCGAATCGCCTGGTCGACCCAAGTGCGATGAAATACCGCCGCCAGCAAGCCCAGGCAAACGCCAAAGCCATAGCCCATAATCAAGGCTGCCACGCCAAGCCGCAATGTCGCCGGGACGCGCTGGGCGATCTGTTGCATGACCGGACGCTTGTTCTTGATGGACTTGCCCAGGTCGCCGCGCAGCAAACCGTAGCGGTCGCCGGGCGTCTCGCCGACGCCGTCACCATCTAAATCGACCACGGTCCAGTCATTGCCGATTAGCCAATAGACATACTGAGTCAGCGGCGGCTGATCCAGGCCCAGCTGACGGCGCATCGCTTCGTTGGCTTCCTCGCTAATGTCGGGCCCCCAAGTAATCATCGCCACCGGATCGCCCGGCGCGGACAATATGATCAAGAAGGATAAGATCGTCACCCCAAAGAAGGTCGGGATCGCTTGCAACAGCCGGCGCTGAAAATACTTGATCATCGGCGAATGCTCTTGTCTGCGCTCTCGCAAGAGTCTAGCGTCCCGCGCCAGAATCGCCAAACGCGCCCACTTCCCAGCGCGACCGCAGCGCCTTAACACAAGTCTAGCAAGCGCTTAAGGCCCGGCGCGCCCCGCTTAACAGTTCTCGTTTACGCTCCCTCCCGTGTGGATTTCTCCTCACGCCCGGTCAGCATTAGACATACAGGAGAGGATGTCGCATATGCACCGAGTACTTCTGATCGCAGTGGTCGTGGCGCTGGCAATCGGCGGCGCTTTCGCGATGGATCATGGCTTGCCCGAAGTTGACCCGCTGGATTACGCCACCGGCGAGATCATCACCGCCGGCAGCTCCACCGTCTTCCCCCTCAGCGAGCGCATGGCAGAGCTCTGGACAGACGCGGGCGGCATCGCCCCGTCGATCGCCTCTATCGGCTCTGGCGCCGGCTTCGAGCGCTTCTGCGTCGAGGGCGAAACCGACATCAGCAACGCGTCCCGCGCCATCAAAGACAGCGAACGCGAATCTTGCGCCGATATTGGCCGCGACCCGATAGAGTTCCGCGTCGGCACGGACGCCCTCGCCGTTTCCGTCTCCGCCCAGAACGACTTCGTCAGCGATGTCAGCCTGGAAGAGCTGGCGATGATCTTCAGCGGCGCCGAGACCTGGGCCGATGTCCGCGCCGAGTGGCCCGCCGAAGCCATCCAGCGCTTCATCCCCGGCACCGACAGCGGCACCTTCGATTACTTCGTCGAAGAAGTCTTTGACGAAGACGAAGAGCCCATCCTCAGCGCCAACCCGCAGCTCTCCGAAGACGACAATGTGCTGGTCCAGGGCGTCACCGGCAGCCCCTACGCCATCGGCTTCTTCGGTTACGCCTACTATGTGGAAAACGCGGAAGTCCTCAACATCCTCAGCATTGAGGGCATCGAGGCGAGCGAAGAAACCACCGATGACGGCAGCTACCCGCTGGCGCGCCCGCTCTTCATCTACAGCGACGCCGGCATCATGGCGGAGAAATCGCAGGTCAACGCCTTCATCAACTTCTACCTGACCGAGGTCAACAACGAAGTGGTCGATGTCGGCTACTTCCCGGCTTCGGAGAGCGCCCTTGACGGCGCCATCGACGCCTGGCGCGTCGCCAATGGCATGGAGGCGCTGCACGACGACGAGGCTGAAGCGGCTGAAGAAAGCGAAGAATCCGACGACTAAGCCAGCGCGGCAACTGGGCGCGGTCTGCTTTTGAGCCGGCCGCGTCCACCCCGCTCATCAATGCAAAACCAGCGCGATTGTCCCTGCGAGTTTGACGGCGCTCGCCTACAATTCCATAGTCGCCTGGGCAGCCCGCATTCAGTTGTCATCGAATCGGAGCCCTGCGAAGAAACGGCGAAAGCGGACGCATGAGCGAGCAGACTCATCCGGATTTGACGCGGCATCTCGTCCAGCAAGTCGGCGGACGGCAGGATCTCAAGCCGCGCTTCCGCTGGCACGAGGCAGGCATCCAAGCGGCCCTGCTGGCCTGCGGCTTGCTCTCCATTTTCACCACCATCGGCATCATCCTGGTATTGGGCAACGAGTCGATCGCCTTCTTCACCCGCGATCAATGGGTGAACAGCAATCGCGCAATCTTGAGCGACCTGGACGAGCGCGCCACCAGCTTCACAGTGGAGCCGGGCAAGGCGCTCGAGGCGGTCTCGCAGAGCGGCAGCATCCGCGTCGGCCAAGAGGTGATGAACATCGCCCGCTTCCAGAACAATCAATTTGACCTGGATGTGGTCGGCACCGGCGGCGGATTCAAGCGCTTCTGCGCCAGCGATGTCGACTTGATCGAGCTCGGCGCCGCGCGGCCGCAGATCGTCAACGCCAGCCGCCCCGTCGCCCAAAGCGAAATCCTGCGCTGCGCCGCGGTCGGCATCGAGCCAGTCAGCTTCCGCATCGGCACGGACGCCTTGGCCATCATCGCGAGCGCCGACAACGACTTCCTCAGCGAATTGAGCTTCACCGAGCTGCGGCAGGTCTTCGGCGAGGCGGAACTCTGGTCGGATGTCCGCCCGGAATTCCCGTCCGAGCCGATCCAGCTGGTTATCCCGGGCCTCGACAGCGGCACTTACGATTACTTCGTCGCGGCAGCCCTGGACGATGACCCGGCCGCCCTGCTGGCGCGCGAGCCGATCATGTCCGAGAACGACAATCAGCTGGCGGGCAGCATCCACCGCGATCCTTTCAGCATCGGCTTTTTTGGCTACGCCTATTATTTGTCGAACGCGGACGACCTTAAGCTGCTGACCCTGGACGGGGTCCGCCCCTCGGCGGCGACGGTGGAGGATGGCAGTTACGCCCTGGCCCGCCCCCTGTTCATCTACAGCGACGCCGGCATCATGCGCGACGCGCCGCAGGTCCGCGACTTCATCAGCCATTATCTGGCGGCAGTCGGCGAAATCATCGTCGATGTGGGCTACTTCCCGGCGTCGACCGAGGCTTTGGCGCAAGCGCGCAACAATTGGATGCGAGCCAGCGGCGCGGGCGACATGCCGCCGATAGACGCTTCCCGGGTCAGCGGGCGCTTGATCGCGGCGGGCAGCTCGACCGTCTATCCCTTGACCAAGCGCGTCGCGGATCGGTTCGTGGCGGAGGGCTATCTGCCCCGCTTCGAGGTGACGCGTGGCGTCCGCGGCGAAAACACCGTCGCGCCCCATCGCGCGGGCCTGGCAGTGGAATACAACGACCGCCCAACCATCGTCGAGTTCTTCACCAACACCAGCTGGATCCCGGCTATCGGCGAATTCGGCGTCATCCCGCTCATCAACGCGACTCTGATGACGAGCACGATCGCCATGCTGGTGGCGCTGCCCCTGGGCATCGGCGCGGCCATCTACCTCAGCGAGTACGCCTCGCCGCGGCTGCGCAGCACGCTCAAGCCGGTGCTGGAGGTGTTGGCGGGCATCCCGACCGTCGTCTACGGCTACTTCGCGCTGACATTCATGACGCCCCTGCTGCGCGCCATCTTTGGCATTGAAGTGGTGAACATCTACAACACCGCCTCGGCCGGCATCGTCGTCGGCATCTTGATCGTCCCGCTGATTAGCTCCATGAGCGAAGACGCCCTGCACGCGGTGCCGACCGCCCTGCGCGAGGCGTCGTATGGCCTGGGCGCGACCAAGCTGGAGACGGTCGTCCGCGTCGTCGTGCCGGCGGCGCTTTCGGGCATACTGGCCGCCTTCATCGTGGCCGTTTCGCGCGCAATCGGCGAGACGATGATCGTGGCGATCGCGGCTGGCGCGGGACCGAACTTCTCCTTCAATCCCTTCGATTCGGCCGAGACGATGACCGGGCACATCGCGCGAATCAGCGGCGGCGACCTGAGCTACGACTCCATCGATTACAACAGCATTTTCGCCATCGGCCTGACGCTATTCCTGATGACCTTTCTGCTGAATGTCCTCAGCCGGGTCGTCATAAGCCGCTTCCGCGAGGCTTACTGACTTCGATTTCTTATGCATTTATTGTCCATAACGGTTTGGGCGGATTAGCAAAGCGGCGCTTCGAATGCGCCAATTTCGCGAGGACGGCGCTCCAGCCAAGCGCGCCACAGCCAAGACAAGAGCAGCAAGAGCAGGGGATGAACCAGCAAAAGCACTACATGCCCGACGAGGCGGATTTCTTCAAGCGGCTGGCGCTGCGGCATCGGCGCGGGCGGGTCGGCTTGTTCTTCAACGGCTTTTCCGTCGCCCTGGCCGGCCTGGCATTGATCGCGCTTTTCCTCAATGTCGTCAACGAAGCCTTTGGCACGATCGGCGTCGTCAACACGATAGAGCCGGAGACCTTGACCGGCGGCGCCCCCCTCGAATCCCTGGAAAGCGACGCCCTGGCGCTCATTTTGGCGGATCATGTCGGCGGGCGTCTGCGCGTGCTCATCCGCGACGCCATCAGCCAGGTGGAGGCTGAGCGCTTCACCAAGGCGACCGTCGCGGAGATTGTCGGCGACCCGGCTGTCGACCCCGCCATCGCCGGCGAGCTGCTCAAGAACATCAGCGCGGAGCAACAGGCGGCGCTGCTGGCGCAATACAGCGACCAGGTCACGCTGCGCAACTTGGTGCTGGAGCGCGTCGTGGAGCGGCAGGTAATCGCCAGCTTCCCCCTCAGCGACGCCCTGTTCAATTTCGACGAGGTGGCGGCGCGGATTGAAGGGCCGATCCTGGAGACTTACAAGAAGTCCAAGAAGCTCGACGAAGCCCATGTGCGCGTGATCCGCTTTCACAGCTGGCTGGACAGCGACTTTTTGACGACGCCGATGTCCAGCGTGCCGGCCCTGGCGGGTGTCCGCACGGCGCTGATCGGCTCGGTCGGGCTGATGGCGGTGGTGGTGCTGGCAGCGCTGCCACTGGGCGTCGGCACGGCGATTTACCTGGAAGAATACGCCCATCACGGCCTCGTCAGCCGCCTCATCGAGACGAATGTGCGCAACCTGGCGGGCGTGCCCTCCATCATCTACGGCATGCTGGGCCTGGCGATATTCGTGCGCGCGCTGGCGCCCTTTTCCAGTGGCTTGATCTTCCATTACAACTTCGACGCGCCGACCGTCGAAAGCGTCATTGAGCGGATCGCGCCCGCCTTCAATGACGAAATCTCGTATGAAGCCGGCGAGCTGCGCAGCGAAAGCGCCCTGGCCGACGCGGAAACCCTGGAGCGGGTCGTCCAGGTTTTCTTGCGCTTCGGCACGCCCAGCCTGACGATGCAGGGCAACGCTTCGGTCTACGACATGGCTCAGGCCCTGGCCGAGGCGCTGGAGATCACGGTGGATGTCGCGCCGGCCCGGGCCGATGAAGACCACGACCTGGAAGTCCGGGGCGAGCGCTATCGCTTCGAGGCGGCTGATTTCGACGAGGGCGCCTTCGACCAGCTGATGGCGAGCCTGACGCGGATCAACAGCTTCGCGCCCAACGGCCGCACCCTGGTCAGCGCCGGTTTGACGCTGGTGCTGCTCATCTTGCCGATCATCATCATCAACTCGCAAGAGGCGATCCGCGCCGTGCCCTACACGATTCGGGAAGCCTCGTATGGCTTGGGCGCGACGCGCTGGCAGACGATCTGGAAGCAGGTCTTGCCGGCCGCCCTGCCCGGCATCATGACGGGGACGATCCTCTCTGTTTCGCGGGCTGTCGGGGAGACGGCGCCGCTGATTGTCGTGGGCGCAGCCACCTTCCTGGTCACCGACCCGACCAGCCCCTTCTCGCAATTCACGGCGATGCCGATTCAGATTTATCAATGGACGGCGCGGCCCCAGGGACAATTCGCCGATATCGCCGCCGCCGCCATCATCGTGCTGCTGACGCTGATGCTGACGCTGAACGCGGCCGCCATCTTCCTGCGCAACCGATATTCGATAAGGTTCTAATCCATGACGACGCATGCACGCGGCGGGCAAGACAAGGGCTTGGTGATGGAATTGCGCGACTGCAGCTTCTTCTATGGCAGTTACCGGGCGGTGGCGCATGTCAGCCTCCCCATTCACCAGAACAAGACGACCGCCTTCATCGGTCCTTCCGGCTGTGGCAAGAGCACCGTCCTGCGCGGCATCAACCGCATGCTGGAGCTGGTCGACGGGGCGCGGGTCGAGGGCGAGATCGTCTACCGCGGCGTGAACCTGTACGCCGACGAAGTCGACCCGGTCGAGGTGCGGCGCCGCATCGGCATGGTCTTCCAGAAGCCCAACCCCTTCCCCAAGAGCATTTACGACAATGTGGCTTATGGACCGCGGCTGCTGGGCGTGAAGAAGAAGGCGCTGCTGGACGAAATCGTGGAGCGCAGCCTGGTCGGCGCGTCGCTCTGGGACGAGGTCCACGGCGACCTGAACAAATCGGGCCTGGCGCTCTCCGGCGGGCAGCAGCAGCGGCTCTGCATCGCGCGCACGATCGCTATCGAGCCGGATGTCATCTTGATGGACGAGCCCTGCTCGGCGCTGGACCCCATCGCCACCCAGCACATTGAAGAGCTGATGTGGGAGCTGCAAAGCGAGTACACCATCGTCATCGTCACCCACAACATGCAGCAGGCGCAGCGGGCGTCGGATTACACCGGTTTCTTCAACATCCGCAAAGCCGAAGAAGAGGGCGCCGAAGTGCGCTGGGGCGAGCTGGTGGAGTACGACAGCACGGCCCAGGTCTTCAGCAGCCCCGCCCAGCAAGAGACGGCCGACTATATCGCCGGGCGCTTTGGCTGATCCGGCAAGCTCGCAAGCCATTCTGAGCTGAATCTTGGCCAAATGCGCCAGATTGCTTGACTCGGGTCCGATCTTCGCGCTATTATGAGCCTATCTGTACTCTTCTGGCTCATATAGGCGATCATGCGAGAGCGACTCAAGACAAGCAATACACGATGGCTTATCGCGCTCCTTGCGCTGTTGGTGGCGATCAGCCTGCCAGCTTTGAGCATGGATGGCGATTATGGCATTGCAAGCGGCGGCGGCAACCGAAGGACGCCAGTGCCTCCGCCGACGGATTGCGTAAGCTGCATCCCGATCCCGGGCCAGCCAGTGCAGACTGATACCCCCACGCCAACCAATACGCCGGCCGCAACGAACACGCCGGCCCCAACCAATACGCCGGCCCCGACCGAGGATCCCTATGCTGTGCCGACGAAAGACAAGAAATAAGCGCCCGGCTGACGCGGAACCGCGGCGTGCAGCGCAAGACGGATCTCGTATGAAAGAATCTGGATGACGCAAGGCACTGCAAGGCGAAGACTGGTCCTCGGCCTGATGACCCCAGCCTGGCCGGCCTTCGCCACCGATGGCGACTGCGGCGTGAACGCGGGCTTAGTAGCCAACTGTCCCAAATGGCACTTTCCTATGCCTGACCCGAACCCGCTGCCGACGCCCATCCCGCCAACAGTCCCGCCTGTCGAGTCTACGCAATCAGCATAAGCGCGGTATACTTTTGCGCAGGCTCGGCGCGGAGCATCAGCCCGGAGGCAACACATGACTCGGTTTTCAGCCGCAACAACCGCCAGGCGCGTCGCCACGCTTGTCGCTGTCCTGGCGATCTTGCTACTGCTGCTTCAGGCGGCCTGGGCGCTGGGATACGCCGGCGCCGCAAGAGACGACTACGGCATCTTCAGCGGCGCGAGCTTGAGCCAGCATGAAGAATGCGAGCCCGGCGAGGTATGGGTACCCTCCCCGACCAACCCGATCGCTGGGGAATGCGTCGCCCAATAGAGAAGGGCGCGCCGACGAAGACAAGGGGCGACGCGCGTATCCGCCGCGGCTAATTCTGATCTTGCCTGGAGCGGCGCCCAAGGGCGACCCGGTGACTCTTGCCTGGGCGACAGGCAGCTTACTCGGCCGCGTCCAGCGCCGCCTGCTGCTCGGCGATTATCTCGGGCGTGCAATGCAGGCTTTCGAGCTTGGCCTGCCAACTCGCCTGGGTTGAATCCATTTGCAAGGCGGCTACGGTGATATCGTTCATCGGGCTCCTGACCGCTCCCTCTTCTACCAACCTGGCAAGGGATTCACGCAGAAGCTGGATCAAGTTTGGCATATCGCCCGGCCCCACGCCGATTGACTGGACAAGCTCCATCATGCGCTCCTGAGCGATTTGCACTCGCCCGCCCTCTATCTGAGCTTCTGACATGTCCCGCAACTCGTCCGCGATATCCAAGCCCAACTCAGCCGCGACATCAAGATTCACGCGGACGCCCATACCGCTTAAGGAATCGATGCGAGTGCTGGCAATGTCGATTTCGCGATTCAGAAAAGCGACCAGAACATGCCCCGCGCTCAAGCCCTGCTCGAAGAAAAGATTAAAACCGGCGCCGACCATCGCGCCTACCGCCGTGGCATTTGCATTGCTGTGGAAAATCGGGATGCCATTCTCATTCGCCACGGACGCGATAATTGGCATGCCCGCCATCGTCGTCTCGTCAAAGGGCAGCAAAATCAATTCGACGCCCTTGTTGACCAAGGCTTGCGTCGCCGGCCGTAAATCGACCAAGCTGGTGACCGCGGACTGTTCGACCGTCAAACCCAGAGCCATGCCATGTTCGGCAATTCCTTCCGCGCCGGCGACACTGCCGACTTCCGACGAATTGAACAGGACGCCGATGGTCCGCAAGTCGGGGGCTTGCAGCAATAGCAGCGGCAGGACTCCCTCATAAGCGGTACTCGCTTCGACCCCGGTGACATGCGCCGGTTTGACACAGGCGGCTTGCGCGATGCCCGCTTCCCGCGGGTTGACCACCTGCACGAATATGATCGCTGGCGGGTCATCCATATCGCTGGTGGCGTGCAAGGCAGCCTGCGTGACCGGCGTCGAACTGCTGATTATCACATCAGGGAACTGATCCAGAGCCAGATCCACGATTAGTGAGACTTTGGCAAAGTCATAGCCCGCGTCGCCAAATACTATGTTGATTTTCTCGCCATTGAGATTCTTCCGGCTATTGAGCTGGAGGCGTTCTTCCGCGCTAAGAAAAGCGTATGCTTGCAAGACATCGAGGACCGCCGCTTCCGCCGTTCCCAGCCCAGCCCCCAGTGTGGAGCCGAACCGCAAGACCGCGACTGTGGGCGCATCGTCATCAGCCAGCGCGCCTGGCAGCAGCAGCGCCAGCAAAGCAAACGCGAGCAGACCGTGCTTCATCATGGATTTCCCCTCGGGCATAGCTGCCTGGCACGAGCGCCGACAAAGTAAACAATGTTACGCAATATAGCAGCATGCGCGAGAATTGCAACACTGGCTTGAGAGTGGAAAAACGGAGCGCTCGCCCGTGCAAGCGCCCGCATGCGTCTTGGATATTCTGGGGGGCCCGCCAAGGCCGAGGCGCCGGCGAGGCGGGCTGGATTTTGAGGTGTACAAAGGGCGACTTACAAAGCCGCCCCTACAAGTCGCCCCCGCGAGTCGCCGGCTGGCGCCGCTGGCGCGTATCGAGCGAATTGGATTTCCGGCAGCGTATCGCTACTCGGCCGCGTCCAGCGCAGCCTGCTGCTCGGCGATCATCTCGTCCGTGCATTGCAGAGCTTCGAGCCAGGCTCGGTCGTCCGCCTGGCGCTGCTCCTGCGGGATGATGATGCCGCGCCGGGCGATCGCCGCCAGAACCTCGGGATGGAGCTTGGTTGGCCGGCCGCCTTCAATAACAGCGACAGCCGCATCCAGGACCTCGTCGCTGATTTCCACGCCCTGCGCGTCCGCCGAATCCAGGTTGACGCCGATGGCCAGCTCGCCTGAGGTGACGATGCCCGTTCGGCTGATATCCAGTTCGCCATTGAGGTAGGCGGCCAGCATGATGCCCACATTGCTGCCCTGCTCATAAAACGGCGAGGCGCCGGCGCCGATGGTCGCGCCCAGGCTGATTGAGCTAAAGGAGGGATGGAAGACCGGTATGCCAGCTTCGTTGGCGGCTTGGGTGATGACCGGCAAGCCTTCCGTGACCAGGGTGTCCAGCGGCAGAATGAGCGCCTCCACGCCTTTCGCCACCAAACCCTCAGCCGCCACGCCCAAATCCGCCAAGGCGATCGCGCCAGCCCGCTCCACCGCGATGCCCAGCTCCGCGCCAATCTCGGCAATTTCGTCCGCGCCAAAGAGGCCGGCGGCGTCGCTTGAACTGAAGATCGTGCCCACCGTGGCGATGTCCGGGTTCTGCATTTGCAGAGTCTGCAAGACATATTCGTAGGACAGGGCGGTGCGCGAGCCAGTTGTGTGCGCCGGCTTGACGCAGGGCGCGTCGGCGATGCCAGCGCCGTAGGGCGCGCTCACAAAGGCGAACAGCACCGGCGTCGGCGCTTCCATGTCCAGCGTGGCATTCACCGCCGCCAGCGCGACCGTGTTGCCCGAGGCGACGATCACATCCACCTCGCGATCAAGAACCTGGTCGATGAGCAGATTGAGAGTCGGCAGATCAAAGCCGGCGTCGCTCATAAAGACGGTCAGGTTCTCGCCTTCGTAATTGCTTCTGCCGTCCAATTGCGCGTTTTCTTCGGCAGAAATGTACCCGTAAGACTCAAGCACATCGAGCACCGCGCCCTGGAGGACATTGCCCTCGCTGAACGGTCCGTAGCTAATCAAGGCGATGGACGGGTTCTCGCCATCGTGCGCCAAGACCGGCGCCAACAAGGAAAATAGCAAAATCGCAACGACAACGCATCTGGCCATGATGACCTTCTCCTCCAGCTGCCTGTATGTAATCGCGCGGTATTAGCGCCGCTCACGGGATAGTACTAGCCCGGGACGAGAAAGTACAGACGCAGCCGAGGGAAAAAAGAAGAGGCGGCTTTGCGCGGCCGCCCCCGGTATTCGACTCGAAGTCGGGTTAAGCGCCGTCGGACTCCAGCGCGGTTTGCTGCTCGGCGATCATCTCGTCGCTGCACTGGAGCGATTCCAGCCAAGCCATGTCGTCCGCCTGCCGCTGCTCCTGCGGAATGATGATCCCGCGCCGGGCGATCGCCGCCAGAACCTCTGGCCCCATCTTGGTTCGTCGCCCGCCTTGAATGATGGCGACCGCTTCGTCCAGCACCGCTTCTTTGATCTCGACGCCTTGTTCACTCGCCGCATCCAGATTGACGCCGACAAGCAGCTCGCCCGAGACGCCGACGCCGGCGCGCGCGATATCGATCGCCTCATTCAAATGCGCCGTCAAGATGCGGCCGAGGTTGATGCCCATCGTGTACATTGGCGACGAGCCCGCGCCGATGGTGGCGCCATAATAGATTGCGCTGAAGTTGGGATAGAAGACTGGCAAGCCGACTTCGCTGGCGATCTCGGCGATGATCGGCAATCCGCTCGAGGTGATCGAGTCGAGCGGGAGCAGAATCGCGCCGACTCCGGCATCTACCAGGGTGGCGGCGGCCGGGCGCAAATCCGCTATCGAGACGACGCCCGCCGTATGGATGTCGATTCCCAAAGGCTCTGCCGATTGCATAATCTGTTGTGCGCCGAACTGGCCGGCCGCATCGCTCGTGCTGTGAATCACGCCGACGCGCTCAATGTCTGGATCCTGCATGAGCAGCACCGAGAAGGCAAAGTCATACGACAGCGACGAGGATACCCCGGTGACATGATCCGGCTTGATGCAGGGCGCATCCGCGACGACGCCACCCAGATAAGGCGTCGCCGCGAAGAGCACCGGCGTCGGCTTATCCATGTCGCTGGTGAGCTGGATGGCGCTCCGGGTGACCGTCGCCCCAATCGTGACCAGCACATCGACTTGTTTATCCAGCGCGTCCTCCAGCATCAGGCTGACCGTCGGAAAATCGAAGCCGGCGTCGCCCCAATAGATCGAGACCGCATGCCCTTCAAAGTCGCGCCGCGCCTCATAGATGCGGTTTTCCTCCGTCGAGATAAAGCCATACGATTCCAGCATATCCAGAATAGCGCCTTCGGTGATGTCGACGCTTGGCAAGGGACCAAAGCGCAGAATGGCGATTTTCGGCGCGTCGTCCGCCTGCGCCACCACCGCGGCGCCAAGGGGCAAAGTCGCCAAGAGCGCAAGCAGCAAGATCCACTTTTTCATCAGTACCCTCCTCGCAAGCGTTTTTCCAGAAGAACCGGCTCGGACAAAGTATAGAGCGACTCAAGAATCTAGTCAAACAAAGAGTCATGCGGCGCCACCGGTAGAGCCGCTGGCATCAAGCGAGGCGATAACGCGACCGCTCATGGCGCTTAGGGCGAGCCGGAACCTGACGCTGAGCCAAGCGCCCAGGCTCCGGCAAGCGACTTCCTTTGCCAGCAAAAGCGGCGCCGGCGCGCGGACGCAACTGACTCAAACGGAAATCGTCCACATTGAGGCGCATGCCGCTTTGCCTGCTTTGCCAGCGCGCATGGAACGGCTCAAGGGAGACTGCCAATGCGGACTCGACCCCAGATGCTGCTTGGCTTGGCCGCTATCCTGCTGGCGGCGCTTGTCATGCTGCTGCTCATTTTGCCGGTTCTGGCGGCGGGCGGCGATTATGGACTCTCCACGGGCGCCACGCCCGGCGGACCGACGCCCCACCTGTCCGTGTATGAACCGACGGCGACGCCCGAGCGCTAAGCCAACGACCGACCGCCGCGCTACCGATTCGAAAACAAAAGGGCGACTCAGCGAGCCGCCCGTCTTATTTCGCTTGGGGCATTGCCACTACGGGTCTCAGCCTTCGCAGCGCAAGCTCTCGATGAAGGCGGCCGCCTCGTCCTTCGCCGCCTGGGAGCGCAGGTCGTCCTGGCTGCGCGTGACATACGCGGCTTTGAATGCATCGGACTGGCTGTCCTCGCCATCTTGCAGCACGATCGCCGCGCCATCGATGATTTCCGGCGCGATCATGAGGCCCTGCTGCTCGGCCGCGTCCAGGCTGACGCTGTGCGCCTCGCCCGTATACGTCTGGACGGCTGCGCTGGCGGCGTCGAGGCTGCCATCCAGCTGCGCCGTCAGCAAGCGACCGAGGTTCAAGCCTTGGTCGTAATGATCGTAGAAGCCGACGCCGAAGGTCGTGCCATGATAGACCGAGCCCAAAATCGGATAGAGCACCGGGATGCCCTCTTCGTAGGCGATCTGGCTGATGACGGGCAAGGCTTGGGCCGTCACCGCGTCGACCGGCGCGAGGATCGCGTCCACGCCTTTGCCGACCAGGCTGGAAGCTGCCGCCGGGAAATCGGCCAGGTTGCTGACCGCCGCCGTTTCAATCGTCAAGCCCATCGCCTCGCCCAGCGCGTTAATTTCTTCCGCGCCGACCATGCCGCTGATTTCGGTTAAGCTGTGAATCACGCCGACGCTGCCAAGATTCGCGTTTTGGCTTTGCAGCAGCTCGAGCGAGCGCGCGTAAGGCGCTTCGACGACGGAGCCGGTGACATGGGCGGGTTTATCGCAGGCGGCTTCGATGATGCCGGCTTCGACGGCGTTAAAGACCGAGGCGAAAAGCACCGCCGGCGGCTCGTCCATATCCATTGTGGCGTTGACGGCGGCGCGGGTGACGGGGGTCGTGAGCGTGACAAGCACATCGGCCTCGCGGCCCAGGGAGTCGCTTACCATGAGGTTGGCGGTCGCCAGGTCCCAGCCGGCGTCGCCCCATATTATCGTGATATGCTCGCCCTCAAGGTCGAAGCGGGCGTTCAGCGAATCACGGTCTTCCGCCGCAATATAGCCCTCGGCTTGCAGCATTTCGAGGACGCCGAATTCGCTCCAGGTCGTCTCGCCGGCGGCGCCGCCATAGCGCAGGATGGCCACGACCGGCACATTGTCATCGGCATGCGCAAAGCCGCCCAGCAATAGCGCGACCAGTACAACCACGATTCCAATCTTCATTTCCAACTCCTTATGCACCCTCTTTCAGGTTACTTAGGTTGAGCGATTCTAAGCCCGAATTGGCCTTAGCACAAGCCGCCCGCGCGAAATCATTCAGGAGGCGCCCGCCGAGCCATCTGTCGCCTGGCATGCCTGGCTTGCCTATGGAGGACGCTCAATCTCGCCGCCTGATGGCGCTTTGCAGCCTGACTTACTTGACACTTAGTCCACTTTCGCTATATGCTGAAAAGTGTGGCCGATGGAATTCCTCGGTCGCGCGTCAAGCGTCTGCCGAGCCCGGTCGATCTCCGCATATAGAGGAGTTAAGTTATGAATCGTTTCCCAAAGCGAATTACGGCCCTGGCGCTGCTGGCGCTTGGCACAGCTCTGATTATCCTGCCGGCCTTGGCGAACAACGGCGATTACGGAATGAACACCGGCGCCAACGCCTCTGGCAATCCAATCAACCCGCCGCCGACGCAAAGCCAAAAGGGCAGCGGCGTTCAGACAGCCGTCGCAACGATCGTCCCTACGGCTGTCCCGGCGACGAATACGCCGGTCCCGCCGACTAATACGCCAATTCCGCCGACCAATACGACGGTCCCGCCAACCAGTACGCCAGAGTCAATCGATCCGCCCGTCACTTACACGCCAGAGCCAGGCGAACCGCCTCTCACTTATACGCCGATCGGAGCATGATCCAGCCCCGGGACGCGCTCGATTTCGAGCATGGCGGGCGCGGCGTGAGATTGTCTTGTAATATAAACATCGCGAGGCTGTGATCTTGGGATGAGGTGAGAAATGAATGAAAATCGCAAAGCTGTGAGCCTATTGGCTGTCGCCCTGCTGGCGGCGCTGCTCTTGCTGCTGCTGATTCTGCCGGTCTTGGCCATTGGCGGCGACATGGGCATCCAAACCGGCGCCACGCCCGGCGGACCGACGCCCCACCTGTCCGTATATGAACCGACGGCGACAAACACTGAGATCCCGCCGACAGCGACGCCCGAGCTCTAAGCCAACGACCGACCGGCACCGCGACAAAAGTGTCTGCCATTGGCTGGATCCTGACCCAGTCCGCGGGCGTGCCTTTCTGCGGAATCGGCAGTTACTATGATCCCGAGACGCAATCTTGCGTCAGCTCCTGAGCGCGCGCGATTTTCGGTGCGCAAACTGAAGATTCGCGCCATGCCAGCGCCTTGACTCCAGGGAGGGTCAGCGGGAAAAGGCCACGACAGCGTCTCGTTATGCCTGCGCTCGTTCCGGTCATCGCGGCCGCGGCATCGCCCAGGCGTGCCGTCTCCGCAGTGGCGCCTGCGCGAGCGACTTTCTGTATGGGATTGCCCGGGAAACTGCGCCATAATGTTTTCGGCATTGGCTCAGCCGAAAGCATCTACCCTTGAGTGAAATCAAACGCATCGGCATTCTGGCGCATCCATCGCGCCCGGACACGCATCCGGTGGCGCGCGAGATTGCGAGCCTGCTGTGCCAGCGCGGGATTTCGCATTGGTCGCGCGAAAGCTGGGATGAAAGCTGCGTCCGCGATCAAGTGGCCGAGAGCGATGTCGTCATGGCGATCGGCGGCGACGGGGCGATGCTGCGGGCGGCGCGGGTCTGCGCGGAACATGGGCTGCCCGTTCTGGGCGTGAACATGGGCTGGCTCGGCTTCCTCACCGAGATCGAGAAACCGGCCGACTGCTCGGCCGCGCTGGACCAGCTGCTGGCCGGCGCGTACTGGATCGAGCGGCGCATGATGCTGCAGGCGACCGTGCTGGAAGACAAGCGCCGGGTCGTCGGCTGTTACCGCGCCCTCAACGATGTCGTCGTCAGCGGCAGCGTCTTCGGGCGCATGGTGCAGATCGCCGCGTATATCGACAAGCACTGGGCTACCACTTACAACGCCGACGCCTTGATCCTGTCGACGCCGACTGGCTCCACCGCTTACGCGCTGGCGACTGGCGGTCCCATCTTGCCGCCCGAATTGCGCAACATCCTGATGCTGCCGATGGCGCCGCATTTGAGCATGGAGCGGCCGATCGTGCTGGCCAAGGGCGCGGTCGTCGATATCGAGCCCACCCGCGAAAACCGACACCCGGTCGTGCTCACCGTCGATGGCAGGGTGGCGACCGAATTGGGCGAAAACCAGCACATCCGCGTCACATCGGCTGAGCCGGAGAGCCGCTTTGTGCGCCTGCGCGAGCGCAACTATTTTTATCGCTCGCTGCTGGATCGCATGGAGCCGCGCATCAACCGGCACGGTCCGCGGCGCATGACTTTCTAGGCTCGCCCGTCAACGCGTGAAACTCCCCTTTCCAAAGCCCTGGGGAGGGACCGGGGAGGGCTTATGCAGGGCAGCATGACAGAGGCCGCCGGGAACGGCGAGCTGACTTTCTGCGCGATTCACCCGGACCGCGACACCGGCTTGCGCTGCAACCGCTGCGAGCGCTACATGTGCGTCGAATGCGCCGTGCGCACGCCGGTCGGCTACACTTGCCGCGAGTGCGTCCGCCAGCACGAGAACCGGTTTTACGCCGGCGGCGCGCTGGATTACGCGTTTGTGGCGGCGGTTTCACTGGCGGCGGGCGGCCTGCTGCTCATCTTGACGAGCTTGATCGGCGGCTTCCTGCTGATCGGCATCTTCATCGCGCCGGCCTTGGGCGGGGCGGCGGCTCAGCTGGCCTTGAGCCTCACCGGCGGGCGGCGCGGCCGTTACAGCGGGCATGTGGCGGCGGGCGGCTTGCTGGCGGGCGGAGCCCTCTGCGGCTGGCTGCTCACGGGCGGGCTGGGTTTATTCAGCCTGCTCTACCTTGCGCTGGCGGCGTCGGCCGCTTTCGCGCGCTTCAAAGTCTCGATTTAGTCCGCGGCGCGCTGCCATGCTGGAAGAACTGCGCATAGAGAATTTCGCCGTCATTGAGCGGCTGGAGCTGCAATTCGGTCCTGGCTTCAATGTCATCACCGGCGAGACCGGCGCCGGCAAGTCCATCCTCATCGACGCCGTCGAGCTGCTGCTTGGCGGAAGAGCCGACGCCGATTATGTCCGCGCCGGCAGCGACCGCAGCCGCATCGAAGGCTTGATCAGGCTGGATCCGCGGGCGCGAACGGCGGTCATGGCGGTCTTGCAGCGCGAAGAACTGGTCGACGCCGACAACCCGGAGCAGCTCGCGCTCACCCGCGAGATTCGACGGACGGGGCGCTCGTCGGCGCGGATCAACGGTTACCCGGCCCGGGGCGAGCTCCTGCGCGAGATCGGCGCCGCCCTCATCGACATCCACGGCCAGAGCCAGCATCTGTCGCTTTTTCGGCCTCGGCAGCACATCGACATGCTCGACCGCTTTGCCGATTTGCTGGAAGCGCGGGCGGGGCTGGCGTCCTTGGTCGCGCAGTTGACCGGCGCCCAGGCGGAATTGCGCGCCCTCAGCGAAGACCAAGACGCGCTGCGGCGGCGGGCGGATCTGCTGCGCCACGAAATCCAGGAAATCGACGCGGCCGCCCTCGAACCGGACGAAGAGACGCGGCTGCTGGCGGAGCGGCATCGCCTGGCGAACAGCGAGCGGCTGGCGCAACTGGCGGCGGAAGCGGCGCTGCTGCTCAATGGCGACGAGAGCGGCGGACAGGCCGGCGCCGTCGACAGCTTGATGGATCTGGCGGCTGCCCTGACGAAACTGGCGCGCATCGACCCAGACATGCGGGCCGACCAGGACCTGGCCGACGAGCTGGCCGGCGGCGCCCAGGAGCTGGCGCTCAAGCTGGCGAGTTACGCCGGCGAAATCGAATACGAGCCGACCCGGCTGAATGAGCTGGAAGAGCGCCTGGAGCTCCTCAAGACCTTGCAGCGCCGGCACCGCGCCGACGACCTCAAGGGCGTCCTGGCTTATGCCGAGCAAGCCCGCGGCGAGCTGGAGCGCATCGATCACAGCGACGAACGCATCGCCGAGCTTGGCAGGCAAGTCGAGTCGCTCTTGCGGCAAATCGGCGAGATCTGCCTGCGCTTGAGCCGGGCCCGTTCCAAAGCGGGCCAAGAGCTGAGCGCGGCGGTGATGCGCGAATTGCAGGATCTGCGCATGGAGCGGGCGCGCTTCGAGGTTCGCCTGGCTCAAGCCGAGCACCCGGCCGGCTGCGTTGTCGGCGGGCGACGGTTCAAATTCGACGGCAAGGGCATGGACGATGTAGAGTTCATGCTAAGCGCGAACCCGGGCGAGCCGCCGCGGTCCCTGGCGAAGGTGGCTTCTGGCGGGGAGGCGGCGCGCATCATGCTGGCCTTGAAGCGGGCGCTGACTGCGGCCGACCAGCGGCCCACCCTGATATTTGACGAGGTCGATCAAGGCATCGGCGGGCGGCTGGGCGCAGTCGTCGGCGAGAAGCTCTGGTCCTTGGCCAGCGCGCATCAAGTGCTCTGCGTGACGCACCTGCCGCAGCTGGCGAGCTACGCCGACCGGCACTTTGTGGCGCATAAAGATCTCCGGCGGGCGCATGCGGCGACGACGCTGGACTTGCTGGAGGGCGACGCGGCGCGAATCGGCGAGCTGGCGGCGATGCTGGGCGCGGCTGGGGCGGCTGGGCAGGAAAGCGCGCGGGAGCTGCTGGCTGCTGCAAGGGCGCGGAAGCGCCGATGAGCTTGTAGGGGCGGCTTATCTAGTCGCCGGCAGGACCATTACAACCCCTCCCCCCAGCCCCTCCTCGATGCCTCAGGGAGGGGAGCGTCGCCACTTGCGCGCGCCAGGCTGAACAAGCGCGCTCGCTAGAAAGACGGGCGAGCTTCAAGTGTCCGGTTGCCGGTCAGTCGACGGATTTCAAGGCCTGCTTGATAATGTAGTCGATGGTCGCCTGTACCGACTGCCTGCGACTTATGAGCGTGCTGCTGGCAGGCGTCAGCATTCCGGTCAGGCGGAATATGCAGTCTTCAGATTCGCGCTCAAAGTCAGCCGCCCGCAGCCAACGGGATAGCTCCACGATTGGCCGTTCATGAACTTGCCACGCGTTGTAGCAGCCGGCCAGCAGCTGCAAAACGGTCGCCGAATATGCGAGGAAGCTTGACCGATTCTCTCCGACGTAATCCTCGTCGAGCTCAATGTCGAACAGCGTTTCATACTCTTGACGACTAGCGGGCAGGAACTCGTCTGTCCATGAGATTCCCATATCGATCAACTCATCATAGTTTTGCTGAGCCTCAACGATGCGCGGCCGACTCGCGCGTCCGCCATAACCGAACTTGAGCACTTTCAGGCAGCGGGCCAGTTGATTGACCGCAAGCAAGTCATTGCTTCGAAGCAGAGGCGTCGTGCGTTCCATCTCAACACGGCCAGACAAGAGGACGCTTCGCCCGAGTTCGACAAGTTCAACTGCGGCGCGGTTGAAGGGATCACGGTCGTCGAATCGAGTCTTGGTGGCGGCGTCGATGTTTCGCGTCTGCGCCAAGTCCGAGAACATTCGCCGCAAGCTCTTGATATTGGCTTCCTCGTACAGCACGACGGGAATGGACATCTGATCGAGTTGACTAAGCTTTGATTCCAGACTCCGCAAGTTCATGTCCCTGCCGTTCATCGGCAAACGATCCTTCGCTACCTGAATATCTTGGCGAAGACTGTCTCTTACAGTTTGAATCGCCATCCTCCGATGCTGCCCGTCGAGGATTTTTATGCTACTCGTGCCGCCGTCCAAGGGGATGCGTATATGCCCGATCATATCCGACGGAAGCGCGCTTTCATCCAAATACGCCTCATACTCCACGGCTTCAGGATCAATGCCCAATAGAATAGATCCGAGCACCCAGTCGTCAGTTTCGCTGATGTACTGGGCAATACGCTTTGAGTGCGTGGGATTGAAACGACGATTTGCCTTGTCGATTCGCTCCGTGTTTACGTAACTCGGCACATTGCTGTCCAATGTGCCCAAGTCCATCACAAGCGAATATGCCGTTCGACCACCCTGCTGGAATCGCTGCACATCGAACTCCAGGGCCTGACGCTTCCTCTTGCGAATGGTGACCATGCGTGAGATCCTCCTGAATTGACCGTTAAATACCATCTTATTCTACATTAGTACCGCAGTCAAGCGATAATTGCCAATTAGACGAGTATTTAATCTGTTCTTGTCAGTTGCTCGTTAGATGCGGCCAATTCCGATTGAAATGGCGCTAGCGGCGGCAGCGGGCGGCACACGCACGAAGCAGGAAAAACGCGACGGGAGAAATGCGCCCCCGCGTAAGATTCCGCCGCCGCCACTCGTCCATACTGCAAATCAGCACGCGGGAGAAGCGCCATGCCACAAGCGCAAGCGGGCGACCAGCTGGAAAAGCTCTTCGACTTCATCGCCAACGCGCCGGCCGATGAAACCCTGATCAATATGGACTGCAACGACTGCTGCGAGAAAATCACGCAGTTGGCGGAGCAAGTGGCGAATGGCGCGGACCTGAATGCGATCTGGCCCGAAATGCAAAAGTTCATGCGATACTGGGGCGACTGCCGCGAAGAGTTTGAAGCGCTGGTGGCTGTCCTCCAGCAAGAGCAGGCTCTGGAAGACTTCGACTTTTCCGCCGTTGAATAACCCCCTGTTTATGGCGATTTTTGTAGCGCGAACCAATTTCAAAGACGAGGCGAGAGCATGAAAAAGGAACGGGTTGTCATCATCGGCTCCGGACCGGCGGGCTTGACGGCGGCGCTGTACGCGGCGCGCGCGCAGCTGGCCCCGGTCGTCATCGCGGGGAGCCAGCTCGGCGGGCAAGTCGCCATTACCCATGAAATCGAGAATTATCCCGGCTTCCCCGATGGCTTGAGCGGCCCGGAGCTGGTCGAGCGCATGAAAGAGCACGCGGAGAATTTCGGCGCAAAGGTGGAGTACGACCTGGTCGAATGCGTGGATTTCAGCGGCGGCTCCCCCTTTCACATCAAAGCGATGGGCGAGGAATACCTGGCGGACGCGGTCATCGTCACCATCGGGGCGGACCCGCGCAAACTGGGCGTGCCAGGCGAAGATGAGCACATCGGCGCCGGCGTCAGCTACTGCGGCACCTGCGACGGCTTCTTCTTCCGCGGCAAAGACATCGTCGTGGTTGGCGGCGGCGATTCGGCCTTGGAAGAGGGCATCTTCCTGACGCGTTTCGCCAACAGCGTCAACATCATCCACCGGCGCGACGAGCTGCGGGCGGGCGTTCAGCTGCAGACCCGCGCCTTCAACAACGACAAGATCCGCTTCACCTGGAACGCGGTGGTCGACGAGATCATCGGCGGCGATGGCGGCGTCGAGGCGGTGCGTCTCAAGGACACGGTGACGGGCGAGCAGCGCGCCGAGCCGACCGACGGGGTCTTCATCTTCATCGGGCACGACCCGAACAACGCCGTCTTTGGCGACCAGATCGCGCTGAACGAGAATGGCTACATCATCACCGACCAGCGCTACCGCACGAATGTCGATGGGGTCTTCGCGGCGGGCGAAATCCAGGACGAGATCTGGCGGCAGGTCGCGACTTCAGTCGGGCAAGGCACCTCAGCGGCGATGGCGGCGATCCAATGGCTGGAAGAGCATGAAAATGAGCTGCAGGCTCTGGAGCCGGCGGCTGTGGCGGCTGGTTGATGATAAGCTAGGCTTGGCAAATAGACCGGATCCGATGTTTAGGACTGCGCGCCTTCCTGGCCGGGCGGAAGCTGGCTCGGTGGGGAATGCTCTGGGGATGCTGGCAGCCGCGCCTGCTCCGCAGCATTTCGACCGCGCCAAGTGGAAACAACTCTGCCAATTGCGCTGCCGGCGGTGAAAAGGCCAATTGGGACTGCCGCCGCAATGGTTATCTCGATAATCGCGCCTGCCGATATTGCAAGAAGTATCGGCAGAACGAGGATAAACGAAATGAGATTGTTCGAAAAAAGACCTGCCAGGTTTAGAATGAACGACATCCATTGCTGCCGCTTGACAATCTTGATGACCTCTTCGCCGCCGCCTGGAATGGCTTTCTGATAGCCTTCAATTATGGATCGGAAGAGTACGTGTACGCTTCAAACGTGCTTCTGACTATCTCCTGACTCTCGCGTCCTTCAGGTCGATCATCGCCTGCCGTATTAGCAGGTATCGGCCCCCTCAACAACCAGCAGCACATGATGCTCGACCCGCGCGACCGCGATCGTCAGCGTCCCGCCAGCCTCCGCCCAGGAGACTTGCGTCTCCTCGCCCAGCGCGAACACTGCCTCCGTCGCGCCATCCAGGTCGACCTCCAGCACCACATCCTCGCTCGGGATGGTCGCGTTGATGGGCAGGCGCGTTTCGTCGCGGACGCTGTTGACCAGGTGGATCAGGCTGCGCCCGGCTTGCCGGAAAGCGGTTACCGCCAGCTCAGCGCGCGCGTTCAGCACGCGGACGGGCGACGGCTGCCCGGCTGCGAAGTCGACGGCGGCTGACATCAGATTGCGGAAGTCGCCGACGCCAAACTCCAGATAACGGACGCCGATGGGGATGGCGAAGTACACGCCCCGCCCGGCGCCGGCCTGGTTCGTCAAGACAACCGGCGGACCAGTCTCATCGCCCAGGGGACCATAATGCACTTCCGACGCCCCCTGCACAAAGGCGACCGGCCGAGCGGATCCAGCCTCGACCGCCACCTGCATGCCGAGGGTCGGCACGCGCTTTCCAGCCGCGATCTCGCCGGGCAGTTCGTGTTCGGCTTCGATCTGCATATAGACATCCAGCTCGAATGGCAGGCGCTCGGCGCGGTACTGGATTCCGAATTCGCCGGCGAAGTCGTCGGCGGGCGCGCGCAGGCCGGTCGCGTCGTGCAAGCCGCTCTCGTAAGTGCCGATCAAACCGCCGCCAGCCGCGACGAAGTCTCGGATCCGCGCTTTGCTCTCGGGCGCGAGGCAGCTGGCGTTTGGCAGGATCAGCGCGCGATACTCGCCCAGCCGCTTGGCCAGGTCGGCTTCGGCGAGGACATCGAAGAGGATCTTCTCTTGCAGCAGCGCCTTGGCGATGCCCTTGAGCTCGCCGATGTGGGCTGGCTTTCCCGCCTGATAATCAAAGCGCTCGACGGTCGTCGGCGAGTACAGCAGGGCGACATGCGGCACGCTCTCGCGATTCCGCAGATAAGGCGCCAGGGCCTTGGCTTCGGCGAAGCGCGCGTAGACATTGTCCCAGGCTTCTTGGTCGACGCGGTCGGGATAATAGCGGGCGAAGAGCAGCGAGGCGTCGTTCGCCAGCAGCTCGGCGGTGGACAGACGCAGCTCGGCCTCGCTCAAGCCATAAAGATCAAAAGGCGACTGCGCCATCATGCTCAGCACGAGGATCTGCTTGCCGCGGGCGATGGAGCGCACATAGCGCAGGGCGACGCCATACCACCACAGCGGCTCGCCAATGCTGGCGCGGTAGAGCTCCATGTGGACGATGTCGCCGGTTGCGGCCGTCTGCGCCATGTCGTCGGCGTGCGCCATTGGCACATGCCAGGAAACGCCGAAGCGCTCGCGATAATACGAACGGAGCGGGGGCGCGCCCGAGACTGGCCGCGGCTCGTCCGGCAGGGACGCCAGCGGGAAGGCGCCCTGGAAAAAGACGCAGCGGTCATCGCGCTTCACGGTCGCGTAGAGCGAGCGCCGCCACTCCGCGATCTGCTGATAGCGCCAGGCCAGAAAACGCTGGAAGACCGGGTCGTCCCAGTCTTCTTCCGTCGGCAGCGGCTGACCGTGCTCGGCTTCAAAGGCTTCTTGGCAAGCGCGGCTGGCGCTCCAGCTTTGGAAGCTCGGCTCATCGAAATAGAAGCCATCAACATCGTAGCCCTCAGCGATTTCGCGGGTGATGGCGGCGAAATAGTCGCGGTAAGGGCTGAGCGGGTCCATGGCCACCGAGTTGAACTGCGTATCCCAGCTGGTGACGCTGCCGTCAGCTTTGCGCTGCGCCCAGTCGGGATGCTTGAAATAGAGATCGCGATTGCCCCAGATGGATGCCAGGTAGGCGACGACGCGCTGTCCGTTGGCATGCGCCGCCTCGATGGCTTCCGCCAACAAGTCGCGCTCGCCCAGGCCCGGGTAATGCGGCGCGATGCCGCTTTGATAGAAAGCCGTGCCGCCGGGGTAGTAGCCGGTCGCGAAAACCACCAGGGTGTTGACATGACCGCGATGAGTCTCGTCGACGATGGCTTTGACATCGATGCTGGCGACATCGGCGGCCGGGAATTCCAGGGTGACTGCGCGGATCTGTTCGTCCCACCAGTTTGTCATGTTGTCCTCGCTGATATGGCGGGCGATCTCGTGTATCGCCCCTGTTTACATTGCCTGCAACTACAACCCGACCCCGGCCCCTCCCCGAAGCGTCAGGGAGGGGAGTCAAGCGCGCGATTGTCGCCGTTCATGCAGGATTCTGCCCGCGGCGACCGGCCCGGTATTTTGCGTGGGTGGCGGCATGGTCGGCCCTGTGCTTGCCCGGATTCGCGCCTGATAGTTAATCGGCGAGGCCGCACCAGTCCACCGCCATGCGCGCCAGCACGCGGGCGCAGTCGATCACTTGCTCGAACTCGATGTATTCGTCCGTGCTGTGAATCATCGCGCCCGACGGACCGAAGAGCACTGAGGGCGTATCGCCATAGAGCACGGTCAGGCGCAGGTCGCAGCCGCCGGCGCCGTCCACCTGAGCCTCTCGCCCGGTCACGGACTTGGCAGCCCCGCTCAGCGCGCCCACCATCGGGTGATCGGGCGCGATCTCGGCGGCGTCGAACCAGAGGCCGAACCACTCGATCCGCAAGGGATGCGTCTTGAACCAGGAGTCCTTGGCTGACCATTCGAGGATGTAGCGTTTGAACTGGGCTTTGACGGCATGGATGTCTTCGCCGGGCAGGCATTCCAGCGTGCCTTCCAGAGTCGCCTGCGACGCGACGGTCGAGGGCCACTCGCCGGCTTGAATCTTGCAGATTCCGGTGGGCACTTTGGTGTTGTAGGCTTCATCGTACAGCGGGTGCGAGACCACCGATTCGCGCATGATCGACCAGGCTTCGACCGCCTGGAAGACTTCGAAAGCCTTGGCAATCGGATTCGTCAGATCGTGCTTGTATTCGATGCCGCCTTCTTCGCCGGGCACGGTGATGCGGAAGAACTGGGCGCCGCGGTTGGAGACGGAGAGCCGGTCCAGGCCCGTCGGCTCGGTGAAGATGCAGGCGTCGGCGTTGTGCCCGCGCAAGACCGTCGCCAGGGTGCCGTTGCCGCCGGCTTCTTCATCGACGACGCAGTCGACGATCAAGTCGCCCGCCAACTGGATGCCGGCCGATCGCAGCGCCATGACGCTCAGCACATTGCTGACCACCCCGCCTTTCATATCGGCGCTGCCCCTGCCATAAACCTTGCCATCGACAAAGTCGCCGCTCCAGGGACCGTGGCGCCAGAGCTCCGGCGGTCCAATCGGCACGACATCGACATGCCCGTTGAGCTTGAGCGATTTGCCGCCGCCGGCGCCACGGGCGATGCCGACGACATTGGGCCGCTCGGCGTAAGACCAGCCGGTGGGCACATAAGCGGGATGGGCGCTGAGCTCGGCGTCATCGGGGGTCCAGCGATCGACCTCCAGCCGCAGGGCGCGCAGCTCCCGCTCCAGCACATCGATGCAGGGTTTCTCCGCCCCTTCCAGCGAGGGGATGCGCACCAATTCTTGCAGCAGCGCCAGTGCCTGGTCGCGATGGCTTTCGATGGCGGCGTCGATTTTGTCATGGAGCATGGAGGGAGTCCTTTCGTTTCGCGGGGCGCCAGCCCAATCGCGGGAGCGCCGCTGAAAGTATACTATGCGACAGAGCAAAGGCGAAAAACCGGGGCGCGAGCGGAGAAGGAGCGCGGCATGCCAAGAATCTTCGACAACATCCAGGACGAGCTCTTGACGGCTCTGCGCGGCACGCTGGCGGGGGCGAAGGGGGCGGATTTCTGCGTCGGCTACCTGAACCTGCGCGGCTGGCGGCTGATCCGCGAGGACATCGACCAGCTCCCGGGCGAGCCGGCCTGCCGCCTGCTCATCGGCATGAACCCCTCCCCGCGGGAAGAATTGCGGCAGTTCTTCAGCTTGCGCGCGCGGCGCCCGGTCGATATGCAGCAGGTCATGCGGCGCAAACGCGAGATCGTCCAGCATTTCCGCGATCAGCTGACTTATGGCGCGCCCACCAATGAAGACGAGCGCGGCCTGCGCGACTTCGCCAAACAGCTGCGCGCGGGCAAAGTGGCGGTCAAGCTCTTCCTGCGTTACCCGCTGCACGCCAAGCTGTATCTGGCGCACAAAAAAGACTACAACTCGCCCGTCGTCGCTTTCCTCGGCAGCAGCAACCTGAGCCTGGCCGGCTTGAAGAGCCAAGGCGAGCTCAACGCCGAAATCAGCGATTACGACGCCTGCCAGAAGCTGAGCCAGTGGTTCGAGGAGCGCTGGAACGACAAATTCTGCCTGGACATTACCGCCGACTTGATCGATGTCATCGACACGAGCTGGACGCGCAAAGTCTCGCCATACGAGCTCTATCTCAAGATGGCTTTTCACCTCTCGCGGGAAGCGCGGGCGGGCGTCAACGAATTCAAGCTGCCGCCAGAAATACGGAAGCAGCTCTTCGATTATCAGGCGACGGCGGTGCAGATCGCGGCGCGGCATCTCAACGCACGCGGCGGCGTCTTGCTGGGCGATGTGGTCGGCCTGGGCAAGACCTTGATGGCGACGGCGCTGGCGCGGATCTTCCAGGACGACCAAGCCTGGAGCGCGCTCGTCATCTGCCCGCCCAACCTGATGCCCATGTGGCAGGCTTATGTCGACGAATACGGCCTGCGGGCGAAAGTGCTGTCCCTGGGCAAGCTGATCGACCAGCTGCCGGAGCTGCGGCGTTACCACATCGTCATCATCGACGAGAGCCACAACCTGCGCAACCGCGACGGCAAGCGCTACAGAGCCCTGCGCGATTACATCGACCGCAACGACAGCCGCTGCGTCATGCTCTCGGCGACGCCTTACAACCGCAGCTACCTCGATCTGTCGGCGCAGCTGCGGCTCTTCATCCCGGAGGTCAAGGACCTCGGCGTCAAGCCGGAGCGCTACCTCAAGACGATCGCGGCCGCCGAGTTCCAGGCCCGCTTCCAAGCCCATCCACGCTCGCTGATCGCTTTCGAAAAGAGCGAGTTTCACGACGACTGGCGTCTGCTGATGAAGAATTACATGGTCCGGCGGACGCGCCGCTTCATCGAGAAGAACTACGCCAGCGCCGACCCCGATACCGGGCAGCTGCAGCTCACATTGCCGAATGGCGAGCGCTACCCGATTCCGGAGCGGGCGCCGCGCACGATCCGCCTCCCAGCCAGCGACCAATACCGCCAGCTTTACTCGACGCAAGTGGTCGACCTGGTCAACGATCTCAGCTTGCCGCGCTATGGCTTGGGGCAGTACATCGACGCGGAAGCCGCCGAGACCGCCAGCGCCGCCGAAAAGCGACAGATCGACAACCTGTCGCGGGCGGGCAAGCGCTTGATGGGCTTCTGCCGCACCAACCTCTTCAAACGCCTGGAGAGCAGCGGCAGCGCTTTTCTGCTCTCGGTCGAGCGCCACATCGCGCGCAACCAGGTCTTCCTCCACGCCCTCGAAAACGACCTGCCCTTGCCCATCGGCTCGCTGGACGCCCATATCCTCGACCCCGACGCCCAGGACGAAGACGCCGACTCCAGCTTTGTCGCGCTGCGGCTGGACGATGAAACGATCGCCGATTCAGCGGCGGACGACCCCGGCGAGCCACTTGACGAGCGCGGCCTTCGCCGGCCTCGTGCGGAGGCAGCCTACGCAACCTTCAGCGGGCGGCACCGCGGGCGCTTCAAATGGCTGCGGGCCGAGCTCTTCCGCGGCGAGCTGGCGGAAGCGCTGGGCGACGACATCGACCGCTTGAGCAAGGCGCTGCGGATCTGCGGCGCATGGGATGCGGACCAGGACACCAAGCTCGGGGCGCTGCGGAAGCTGATCATGGAGACTCACAAGCGCGAGAAGCTGCTGGTCTTCACCCAGTTCGCCGATACCGCCCGCTACCTGCGCGACGAACTAAGCCGGCAGGGCGTCCAGGAAATCGAAGCCGCCACCGGGCAGCACGCCAACCCCACTTCCCTGGCGCGGCGCTTCAGCCCGGCCAGCAATGGCGTCAAGCGCAAGCTGCCAGACGAAATCCGCGTCTTGCTCTCCACCGATGTGCTGAGCGAGGGGCAGAACCTGCAAGATTGCGCCATCGTCATCAATTACGACTTGCCCTGGGCAATCATCCGCTTGTCGCAGCGGGCCGGCCGGGTCGACCGCATCGGCCAGCTGGCGCCGCGGATCTTGTGTTATTCCTTCCTGCCGGAAGAAGGCGTCGAGGCGATCATCCGCTTGCGGGCGCGGGTGCGGCAGCGACTCCGGGAAAATGGCGAGGTCGTCGGCTCGGACGAGCGCTTCTTCGAAGACGAACGGGAAGGGCAGGACCTGCGCGACCTCTACACCGAGAAGTCTGCGCCGCTGCGGCTGGAGACGGACAGCGATGTCGACCCGGCTTCGGAAGCCTTCGAGATCTGGACGAGCGCCACCAAAGACGACCCGAAACTGCGCGAGCGCATCGAAAGCCTGCCCGATGTCGTCTATTCGACGCGGCGCTACGGCGGCACGGACGACGCGCCCCAGGGCGTCATCACTTACGCGCGCTCCGGGGCCGGCGAAGACGCCCTCGTCTGGCTGGACGAACATGGCGAGATCGTCACCGAATCGCAGCTGGCGATCTTGCAAGCGGCAAAATGCGAGCCGGAGGAGCCGCGACGCCGGCGGCATCGCCTGCACCATCGGCTGGCGCGGCAAGGCCTGGAGCGGACGCAGCAGGAAGATTATCTGGCGCGGGCGGGGGGCCAGCTGGATCGCATCCGCGGGCGCGCTTTTGATCGGCTCTCGGCTTTTCTGAAGGATCTGCCCCTGATGCAGGAGCGGGAAGGGCTGGAAGAGGCGATTGACGCGCTGTATCGTTATCCATTGCAGGAGGGCGCGCGCGACAAAATCCGCCGCCAGCTCCACGCCGATATCAGCGACGACGACCTGGCGCTGTTGGTGGCGGGCTTGTGGAGCGACGACCAGCTCAGCAGCAAGGGCAGCGCCGCGGCCGCCGACGAACCGCAGATTCTCTGCTCGCTGGGCATGTTTGACTAGGAGGAAGCATGGCCATCAATCGCATGAACGCGCGCCGTTTGCTGGCGGAATTCAGATACGCCGAACTCTTCGTTGACGAGCTGAACTGGAGCAGCGCGCCTGAGGGCCAGGTCTACCCCATCGGCGACAGCGGATACAAGCGGCGGCTGATCGCCGAAATGTCGGGCGTGGCGGTGCTGGAAGTCTTCCCGGAGCAGCCCGACGGGGGCCTGCCCAAGAGGAATTTGCGCGAGAAGCTGCACAGACAGGTTGCGAAGCTGAGTTACGAGAATGTGCTCATCTTCCTGGACGACGACCGGCGGCGCGCGGCGAGCTTGCTCTATTGGGTGAAGCGCGAAAATGGCAAGCGATCCCCCCGCTGCTATGAATACTTGAAGGAGCACTCCTGCGAAAACCTCATGAGCCGGCTGGACGCCATGTTCGTCGACATGGACGAGCTGCGCGACGATGGCACAATCTCCATCAGCAAGATGACCGGCAAGCTGGCGACCGCCCTGGATATCGAGCGCGTCACCAAGAAATTCTACGACGAATTCCGCGGGATGCGCCTGGACTTCATCGGGCTCATCGACGGCATCGCCGACCCCAAAGCGCGCCAGTGGTACGGCTCGGTCTTGCTCAACCGGCTGATGTTCATCTACTTCCTGCAGAAAAAGGGCTTCATCCAGAACAACTTGCGCTATCTGGACGATAAGCTGAAAGCGAGCCAGCAGCGCGGAAGCGATCGCTATTACAGCGAATTTCTGGCGGCCCTCTTCTTCGAGGGATTCGCCAAGCCCGCGCATGAACGCAGCCCGGACGCGAAAGAGCTCCTGGGGCCGATCCCGTATCTGAACGGCGGCTTGTTCCTGCGGCACGCGCTGGAGCGCGAGCACAGCCAGATCCGCATCCCCGACCGCGCCTTCGCCAATGTGCTGCGGCTATTCGGGCATTACAGCTGGTACCTGGACGCGCCCGGCGACAATAGAGATGAGATCAACCCGGAAGTGCTCGGTTACATCTTCGAGAAATACATCAACCAGAAAGCCTTTGGCGCCTATTACACGCGGAGCGAGATCACCAATTACCTCTGCGAGAAGAGCATCCACAGCGTATTGCTCGAGCAAATCAACCAGATCAGCGAGCGCGCTTTCGACCGGCTAAGCGAGGCCCTGCTCAAGATGAAATCGGGGCTCTGCCGACGCTTGCTCTTCGAGATCCTGCCCAGGCTCTCCCTGCTCGATCCCGCTTGCGGTTCCGGCGCTTTCCTGGTGGCGGCGATGAAGAACCTGCACGACATATACGCCGTGGCTTACGGCAGAATTGACTCCCTGGGCGACCGCGAGCTGAGAAAGCACAAACAAGACATCCTCCAACAGCACCCATCCCTGCCCTATTACATCCGCAAGCAGATCATCACATGCAACCTCTACGGCGTCGACATCATGGACGAAGCGGCCGAGATCGCCAGGCTGCGGCTCTTCCTCGCCCTTGTCAGCGCCGCCCATAACCTGGACGAGCTCGAGCCCCTGCCCAATATCGACTTCAACATCATGGCGGGCAACTCGCTGATTGGCTTGCTCAATGTGGACGAGACGCGCTTTGACGGCAAACGCGACATGGACGAGCGCGCCCAGCAAGACATGCTGCAAGCCGTCAAAGCCGAGAGCTACCGCAGCGCCCTGAACGAGAAGAATCGCCTGGTCAGGGTGTATCGTGGGACTGCTGGTTTGGTTCAGCGGGCGAGCCACCGGCTCGCCCCTACAGATTCCGGGGATGGGGGGAGGCTTGGTTCGCAAAACCCCCCTCGGTCCCCCCATCGGGATGGGGGGAGGCTTGGCTCGCCCGCAAACACGCAAATGGATCCTGTACGGGCGAGCCGGCGGCTCGCCCCTACAAGTTCAGGCGATAATCCGGGGGCCGGGGGGTGGGGGTTGAACCTGCAATCCCTGCGCGACCGCATCAACGACCAGCGCGACGCCGCCCAGGCCACCCTGAACGACATCTTGCTGGACGACTTCCGCGCGCTGAAAATCCAGTACGAGCAGGCTCAGCTGCAGGGACGAGCGAAAAAGCGCGCCCTGGAAACAGCCGACATCGCCGCGCTCCAGCCTTTCCACTGGGGCTACGAATTCGACGAAATCATCGAGACTCGCGGCGGATTTGATGTCATCATCACCAACCCGCCCTGGGAAGTCTTCAAGCCGCAGGACGAAGAGTTCTTCGCCGAATACAGCGACAGTATCCGCCAGAAACGGGCGAACCGGGTCGAGAAGCGGCGCATCAAAGCCCGCCTGCTGGACGACGGCGAGATACGGCGCAAGTACCTCGACTACCAGAGCGGCTACCGCCATGTCAGCGCCTGGTATCGGGGCGCGCCCCAATACGAAAACCAGATCTCGCGCGTGAACGGGCGGAAGCAAGGCACGGACATCAACCTGTACAAGCTCTTCACCGAGCAGTGCTTCAACCTGCTGCGCGCTGGCGGGGCTTGCGGCATCGTCATCCCATCGGGCATCTACAGCGATCTCGGCACGAAACAGCTGCGCCAGATGCTCTTCGACCAGACCGGAGTCATCGGCTTGTTCGGCATTGAGAATCGGCGCAAGGTGTTTGAAGGCGTGGACAGCCGCTTCAAGTTCGTCGTGCTGAACTTCGTCAAGGGACAGCAGACCGACTCGTTTCCAGCCGCTTTCATGCGCCACGATGTCGCGGAACTGGAGCGCTTCCCGTCGGCCGACAGCCTCGCAATCGGGGTCGATCTCATCAAGCGCTCATCGCCGTCGTCGCTATCGGTCACGGAGTTCAAGAGCGCGCTGGATCTCAAAATCGCGGAGAAGATGCTGCGTTTTCCACTGCTGGGCGAAGCGCTGCCGGACAAATGGAATGTGAAGCTCTATCGCGAGTTCGACATGACGAACGACAGCGACCTCTTCCACGACAGTCCCGGCGAAGGCAGGCTGCCGCTTTATGAAGGCAAGATGATCTGGCAGTTCGAGCATGGCTACGCCAAGCCGCGCTACTGGATTGACGAAGCGGCTGGTCGGGCGCGGGTGCTGGGCAAGCGTGGCGTCGATGATGGGCAGACGCTGGATTACCAGATGTATCGGCTTGGCTTTCGGGATATCGCGTCGGCTACAAATGAGCGCACGATGATTATGACTGTGCTGCCGCCGAATGTATTCTGCAATCACAAACTGCCCGGGGAAAGAATCACGCACTCGAATCTGTCGACTCAAGAGCGCTTGCTTGTTTGCGCGCTGCTCAACTCCTTCGTGGTCGATCACTCACTGCGACAGCGAGTCAACACAAATCTCACCTTCTTCGTGCTGTATCAGACCCCTATCCCCCGCTTGACAGAAGCCGATCCCTTCTTCGCGCCCATCGTCGAGCGGGCGGCGCGGCTGATCTGCACGGCGCCGGCATACGACGCGCTGGCGGCTGCGGTCGGGCTGGGCAGCCATGTGGCGGGCGTCACGGATGCGGCCGGGCGGGCGCGCCTGCGGGCGGAGCTGGACGGCATGATCGCGCATGTCTATGGGCTGAGCGAGGCGGAATTCGCGCATGTGCTGGGGACTTTTCCGCTGGTGAATGGGGATGTGAAGCTGGCGGCGCTGGCTGCGTTTCGGGGGCTGGCTTAACCCCCTTGGTCCCCCCGTAGCGATGGTGGGATGATTGGTGGTGCGGCTTAGCTCGCTTTGATTGCGAGCTTTAGGGCGAGCCAGCGGCTCGCCCCTACAGTGATCTCTATTATTGGCTGCTGGCACGCCCCTACAGTGATCTCTATTATTATTGGCTGCGGGCACGCCCGTACAGTGATCTCTATTATTATTGGCTGCGGGCACGCCCGTACAGCGATCTCTTTTATTGTTGGCTGCTGGCACGCCCGTACAGTGATCTCTATTATTATTGGCTGCTGGCACGCCCCTACAGTGATCTCGATTATTGTTGGCTGCGGGCACGCCCGTACAGTGATCTCTATTATTGTTGGCTGCCGGCACGCCCGTACAGTGATCTCGATTATTATTGGCTGCGGGCACGCCCGTACAGAGGGCTTCATTATTGCTTGCCGGCTCGCCCGTAGGTATAGAGCCAATCTCGCCATGAAATCGCCTGCTCGCGAGGCGCGCGGTATACTCTGAAGCTGAATGCGCCTCCAGAATCTGTACGGGCGAGCCGGTGGCTCGCCCTCATGTGAAAAGCGAGTCGCGCAATGACGCCACCACTGCCCAATCGCCAATCTGGTCGGTTGCGCGGCTACGACTACGCCCAGTCTGGCATCTACTTCGTCACAATCTGCGCTTATCGCCACGCCCCGCTGTTCGGGCAGATCAGCGACGGCGTCATGCATCTCAACGATCTGGGAAGGCTCGTCGATGTGGAATGGCGCAAGACGGCGCGTGTGCGGCCCTCCGTGGATCTCGATTTGCATGTCGTCATGCCCAATCATTTTCACGGCTTGCTCATCTTGCGGGATGGCGCGGCGCCCGCAGCCGGCGACGGTCGGCCTGGTGTTCGCGCCAACTCGCTGGGGGCGATCATGGCGCAGTTCAAGTCCATGGTGACGAAGAAAAGCAGGCAGCTCGCGCGTCCACCGGGCATGCCAATCTGGAAGCGCAGTTATCACGATCATATCGTGCGAAACAAAGGCGCGCTGGAGCGGATTCGGCAATACATCATGGAGAATCCGGGCCGCTGGCATGAAGACCGATTCTGGACTGGCTAGCGGCTGCGCTGATTTCTGCGGGCTTTAGGGAGAGCCAGCGGCTCGCCCGTACAGTGTGTTGGTATGAAGGGGCGCTGGCTTAGGCGCGCGGAAGGAAAGGCAGCTTACCGCGGCGCACTGGCTAGCGGCTTTGGCTGCTGCCCGAAGGCATGACATTGGGGCGAGCCGCCGATTCTCGCGTGCTTTAGGGCGAGCCAGCGGCTCGCCCGTACAGTGTGTTGGTATGAAGGGGCGCTGGCTTAGGCGCGCGGAAGGAAAGGCAGCTTACCGCGGCGCGCAGGCTAGCGGCTTTGGCTGCTGCCCGAACGCATGACATTGGGGCGAGCCGCCGATTCTCGCGTGCTTTAGGGCGAGCCAGCGGCTCGCCCGTACAGTGTGTTGGTATGATGGGACCTTGCTGGCTCGCCTACAAAATCGCATTGCTTGCCGTTCTAAACTCAATGCGCTATGCTGTTGGTTCACTTGAATTCGCGGATGAAATCTCATGCCAGCCACTACAAAAGAACTGTTGCAAGAGTGCGCGCCTGCAGTTGCGAACGAGCCGACCAAAGCGGAAATCATGGACGACATTCGCGTCGGCTCGAAGCAGGCCGCGGCGGGTGAAGGCCGGCCCGCGCGCGAAGCCTTTGAGGAGCTCCGTCGGAAACTCACTGTCGATGAAGCCCGCGAGCGGACGCGGCGCCTGAACGCTGCCCTAGACAAGATGCGCGAAGGCTTGACGCAGGAGCAGCTTGATGAGATGACGGCTGCCATGACGGAGAAATACATCGAGCCCTGGGATGAATCCGAGTGGCGCGAGTGACCGCGAGAATCTGTAAGGATAAGCTCGCGCTCTAAATCCACTCGCACCTCACCCCTTCACCGCCCCAAAGGTCAGCGCGGAGATGAAGTAGCGCCGCACCAGCAGCGCGAAGACCACCACTGGCAGCGTCCCGACAGTCGCCGTGGCGAACATCGGCCCCCACTTGATGCCCGAGTGCGTCATGAAGAAGGCGATGGTCGTCGGCATGGTGCGCGCGTTCGTCGAGGTCAGGAAGAAGGCCAGGCTGAACTCGTTCCAGACGCCGATGAAAATGAGGATCGCCGTCGCCGCCACGCCCCCCGCCATCAGCGGCAGCGTAATCAAGCGGAAAGCCTTGAAGCGCGACGCCCCGTCGACCATGGCCGATTCCTCCAGCTCGACCGGGATGCCCTCGACGAAGCCGCGCATCATCCAGATCGCGTAAGGCACATTCCACAGCAGATAGACGACGATGAGGAAGAGGTGCGTGTCCATCAAGCCGAGGGAGCGGGCGATGAAAAACAGGGCGAAGACGATGCTGATGCCGGGCACCATCTGCAAAAAGAGGAAACCGTAGGCGATGCCCTCTTTGTTGCGGAAGCGGTAACGGGCGAAAGCGTAAGTGGCCGGGATGGCGATGAGGATGGTGAGCAGGGTGCTGCAGCTGGCGATGATGGCGCTGTTTTTCATGTAAAACAGGATGTTCATGTCGCTGAAGATATTCTCGAAATGCTCCAGCGTCGGCGTGAAGCCCAGGAAAATCGGCGGGTAGGCGAATGTCTCCAGCCGGGTTTTGAATGCCGAGCTCACCATGAAGAGGTAGGGGAAAAGGAAAGCAAAGACGACGAATACGGTCAGCAGGTCCAGGATCCGCGAGCCGGTGAGGGAGCGCCAGTTCCGCCGCATGCTCATGCCTCGAACTTGATGCGCTCGCGCAGCTTGATGAGCAGCACGGTCAAAGCGACGATGATGATGATGAGCATGACGCTGGCGGCCGAGCCGCGCCCGACATCGCGCTGGACGAGGGTGGTGCGGTAGACATAAAGCGGCAGGGTGGTGGTGGTCGTGCCGGGCCCGCCGGCGAACATGACGAAGATGACATCGAAGAGGCGCAGCACATCCATGAATCGTAAGATGAAGGTGGTCAAAATCAGCGGCAGCATCATCGGCAGGGTGAGCAGGCGGAAGCTCTGCCAGCGCGAGGCGCCGTCGACGCGAGCCGCTTCAAATGGCTCGACCGGCAAGGTCTGCAAGCCGGCCAGCAAAATCAGGATGAAAAAGGGCGTCCACTCCCAGACATCGACCAAGATGACCGCCAGCAGCGCCAGGTCTTTGCCGTACCAGTTGTGGCGGATGCCCGTCAGCGCGTCGAAGAAATAATTGACCAGCCCGTCGTACGAGAAATAGAGCCGCCCGATCAAGCCGACCATGGATGGCATCAGCACGATGGGGATGACCAGGGCGGCCGTGAAGAGCGAGTTGCCGCGCATCTTGCGGTTGAGCAGCAGCGCGATCATGAAGCCGAGCAGCAGCTCCGGGATGAGCGTGCCGAAGAGATAGGTGATGGTGACGCGCACGGTCGCCCAGAAAGTGCTGTGCTCGTTGGTGAGCAGCCAGATGTAATTGTCCAGCCCGACCGGCTCCGCCAGGCGGAATGGCTCGCCGAAGGTCAGCTTGACCGCGCTGAGCTGGACGAGCGAGAACGCGCTGTAGGCGGCGATGGCGAAGACGACGACAAACGCGGGCAAGATGAGCAACGCCGGCGTAAGCCAGGCAGGGCGCTGATTCGGTGTTTGCCGGTTCATCGCCGTTTGCCCACCCCGCCCCCGGCCCCTCCCCGAAGCATCAGGGAGGGGAGGATACTTGCCACCAGACTCGGTCATGCCCTTCCCCCCATTACGCTGGGGGGACCGAGGTGGGTAGACCCCGCTAATCCGCCAGCACCTCGGAGACTTGCGCCTGCATGCTGGCGATGGCTTCGTCAACGCTGATCTCGCCGATGAAGGCGCGGGCGCCTTCGATGCCCATGATCTCGCTGACCTGGCTCCACTTCGGCGTCGGCAGCACGACGCTCAAGCCGAGCTCGCCCAAATCTGCCGCCTGCTCCAGCGCGGCCAGGGTGGCGCCGTAATAGGGATTCGCCGCTTGCAAGTCCACGTCGCCAAGGGCCGATTCGCGGGAGACGATGCCGCCGTTGGCCAGGTACTCGGATTGCATGCCCTCGCTGGTCAGGTAGGCGATGAAAGCCCAGGTGGCTTCCTTGACCTCGGAGTCGTCCATCATGGCGAAGGACCAGCCCCAGACGCCGGAGAATGCGCCAGCCGGCCCCGCGGGCAGCTTGCTGTAGCCGGTCTTGCCCGCCACCAGCGACTTGTCCGGGTTCTCGACTTCGGGCGCGGCTGCCGACGCTTCAATCATGATCGCGGCTTTGCCCAGCATGAATGCGTCCCAGGCTTCGGGGAAGGAGAAGGACTCGACGCCGACCGGGCCGTGCTGCCAGAGATCGCGGATGTACTCGAGCGAGGCTTTGGTGCCCGGCGAATCCAGCGCGACATCGCCCGTCGCGGGATCGACCATCATGCCGCCGAAGGGCGCCAGGAAGATCGACCACATGTAGGTGAACTCCCAGCCCAGCCGCGCGCGATAGCTGATGCCGTGGACGCCGTCGACATTGTCGCTGAAGTAGGCGGCCGCGTCCATCACTTCGTCATAGGTGGTCGGCACGGCGATCTCATGCTCGTCGAAGAGGTCTTCGCGGTAGAACATGAAGACCGTCTCGCCGGCGAAGGGGATGCCATAGTGCATGCCATCGTCCCAGAGGAACATGTCGCGGTAGGCTTGCAGGATGTCTTCGTAATTGAACCAGTCGGGCGTGATGTCGGATTCAATCCAGGGCTCCAGCGGGGTGGCGTAGCCGCTCGAAGCGACATGGGCGTTCCACTCGATCGCCGTCATCATGGCGTCGTAGCTGGCTGTCTCGGCGGAGACCTCCAGCAAGCGGCGCTGACCGAGCTGCCCCTCTTCCATCTCGTCGAGCACGACGGTGATGCCGGTCAGCTCCTCAAAGCGCGGGATCATCGTCTTGAAGGCTTCGATGGACGGGTGCGAGGCGACGGCGACGGTGATGGTCGTGCCGCCGTACATCTCTTTGATGCCGGCCGCCCAGTCTTCGACCGGGTCGTGCGACATGGCGCCGACGCTGGAAAAGACCAGCGCGAAGAGCATAAGAACAAAGGTTAATCTGAGCTTCATGGGAATTCCTTTCCTGGAACGAAAAACACTCGGAAGATGGGGCGGCGCCTCCGCGCTGGGCGAATACGCCAGCCATCAGTGTACTCGCTGAACGCGAATCCGCCAAAAACTTGCGCTCGCAATCGCGAATGATGTAGGCGCGACTCGGCGAGTCGCCCACGAAGGCCATAAGTGACATTGCACAGCGGGCGAGCCACCGGCTAGCCCGTGCAGATTCGATTATGGCAGGCCTGGATTTCGGAGTCGCGCGCGTAGGCCGCGAATCCTATACCAGCGGCCAATCGCGCACTTCACAGCGAGCGGACCAGGCGTCGTACAAGCCGCTCATCGTCTTCACCCGCTGGTCCTCGCCGCCGCGGAGGTCGCTGAGCTCGGTGCGGTCGTCGATCATGTTGTAGAGCTCCCAGTCGTCCGGGTGCTTTCTGACCAGCTTCCAGTCGCCAATGCGGACGGCGCAGTTGCCCTCGTGCTCCCAGTAAAGCGGATTCTCGCGCCGCCAATCCGCGCCTTGCAGGGCGGGCAGGAAGCTCTCGCCTTCGACTGGCTGGATGGCGTTGCCGTTGTACTCGCTCGGGTAATCCGCGCCGGCCAGGTCCGCGAATGTCGGCAGCACATCGATGAACTGGGTCGGGCTGTGGCAGATTGTGCCAGGCTGGATCATGTTGGGATAATGAATGACGCAGGGTGACGAGATTCCGCCTTCGTGCACCCAGTGCTTATACAGGCGGAAGGGCGAATTGGAGGCGTTCGCCCAGGGCAGGTCGTAGCTCATATAGGTGTCGGCCGGGCCCGGGCGCAAACCGACGCGGTTGCCGGTGAGCACCGGTCTGCCATCGGGCAGGCTCGGCACATAGTCGTTGATCCAGCCGTCCTCGGCCAGAAATTCCGCGCAGCCGCCATTGTCCGAGACGAACATGATCAGCGTGTCGTCGCTGATCTCGTGCGCCTCGAGGGACGCCAGGACGCGGCCGATGCTCTGGTCAAGGCGGTCGATCATGGCGGCGTAGACTGCCATGCGCAGGTCTTCCCAATCGCTGTGCTTCTCGTCTTCCCAGGCATTCGCCTCGGCGTCCCGCGGCGAGATCCGCCAGACGGGATCGAGGATGCCGAGGCTGTTGAGCTGCTCGTGTCGGTGCTGGCGCAGCCTGTCCCAGCCCTGGCGATACTTGCCTTCGTATTTGGCGATGTCGTCCGGGTGCGCGTGCAGGGGCCAGTGCGGCGCGGTGTAGGCGAGGTGCAGGAAGAAGGGCGCGCCATCCGCCTGCGCTTCGTCAATCATGTCGATGGCCTGGTCGCTGATGGCGTCGGTGTAATAGAAGCCGTCGGGATATTCACTGACAATCTTGCCATCTTGCATCAGGGCGTGGGGATGAAAGAAGCTGCCGGCGCCGGCCAGCGTGCCAAAAAAGCGATCGAAGCCGCGCTGGGTCGGGATGGGGTAGCCGGGCTCGCCGGGCCGCCAGTCAGGGTCCTGTCGCGCGACATACTCGCCGCCGGTGTGCCACTTGCCGGACATCAGCGTGCGGTAGCCCGCGCCTTTCAGCACCTCGGCGATGGTCACGGCGTCGTCGCGCAGGTAGCCCTGGTAGGCGCGCGTGCCGCGGTTCGTCATCATGTGGCCGACTCCCGCCAGCTGCGGATGCAAGCCCGTCAAGAGCGCCGCCCGCGACGGACAGCAGCGCGCGAAGCTGTACATCTGGGAGAAGCGCGCGCCGCCGCTGGCTAGCCGGTCGAGGTTGGGCGTGGCGATCTCCCCGCCGAAACAGCCGATATCGGAGTAGCCCATGTCGTCCGCCAGGATCAAGATGATGTTGGGTTGCGCAGTCATGTGGCCTCCTGTTGTATGAGATTCTGTTGCGCCTGCTGTGGAATTGTACCCGTTTCGCGCCTGCCGCCGAATCGCCCGCCGCGCGGAGGGCGAGCCACCCAGCATGATCACAGCGTCCGCGCGTTATGATGAATCTTGGCGATGGCAGCCGCGATCTCCCGCATGTCCGCTTCGTCGCCCAGCAAAGCCCGCTGCGTGATCCAGACCGTTTCGGCGGATTCGCGCCAGGAATTGGGGAAAGCCTCTTCCAGGAAAGCGTGAGTCGCCGCAGCTTGGTGGCCGCTCAATCGCTGGCGATAGGCGCCGCTGGTGAAGAGGTCCAGCTTGTGCAGCGGCGGGTATGGCGCCTGGGTCGGCACGCCCTCGGCTTCCAGCGCTTCTACAAACCGCGCCGTCGACATGCCGGCGAAAGCGCGGGAATCGAAATGGAAGATGTAGGCGTAATGCCCGTTGCGGGTGACGCGGGGGTCCTGTGCTTGGGGCCTGATGCCCGGGATCGCGCTCAGAAGCTGGTCCAGCAGGCGTCCATTTTGGTGGCGGCGAGCGGTTTGCGCGTCCAGCCGGCTCAGCTGCGCCAGCAAGACCGCCCCCTGCCATTCGCTGAGGCGGTAATTCGAGCCGTACTGGAAATGGCTGTAGAACCATTCGCCGGGCAGCCGTCCGCAGTCATGCGCCGAGCGCGCCTGCCGCTCAAAGTCGTCATCGTCGCTGATGATCATGCCGCCTTCGCCGGCCGTCATCGTCTTGCTCGCCTGGAAGCTGAATGTGCCGCCGACGCCAAAGGCGCCGACCCGCCGTCCGCGCCATTCGCTGCCATGCGCGTGAGCCGCGTCTTCGAGCAGGGCGATACCGTGTTTCGCCGCCAGCGCCGTCAGCGAGTCGAGATCGGCTGGCCGCCCGCCGAGATGCACGGCGATGATGGCTTTGGTGTTTTCAGTGATGGCCGCTTCCGCCAGCTCGGGGTCGATGCAAAAATCGTCCGCCCGCACATCCACCATCACCGGCAGCGCGCCCGCGAACAAGACCGCGCTGGCTGTCGCGACGAAGGTGGCGTTGGGCACGATGACTTCGTCGCCCGCCGTCACGCCCAGAGCCGCCAGCGACACTTCAATCGCGGCTGTGCCATTGGTGACGGCGATGCCATGTTTGGCGCCATGAAACGCGGCGAAGGCGCGCTCGAAAGCGGCGGTCTTGTCGCCCTCTTCGCGCCACCAGTTTCGGCTCTCCAGCACCTCCGTCAGCGCTTGGCGTTCCAAATCGTCGTATTGCGGCCAAACAGGGAAAGGCTTGGTCTTGGCGGGCTGGCCGCCGTGAATGGCGAGTCTGGGCATGGCGCGTGTCCTCCGACAGCTGCGTATCGCCGCCAAGTGTACCACCGAGCAGAGCGAAGGGGCCGAGCCGCGTTCGGGGCGGGCGTGGCATACGCGGCGCAACTCGAATCCAAGCCTGCCCCCGTCCGCCTGCGTCTGCGCGCTCCGAAGAGTCAGGAAGGGGTGGCGCGGCAGGTTTCTCCTGCAATCTGTCAGTGTGACGACTAGTAAAATATACTGGCCACATATGTTATGGAGATGGGCGTATCGAGCCGACGCGCGGCGGTACAGAATCTCTCCAGAGCCGAGCCTTGACAATATCCACAGAAATATGTATTAACTATCTTACACTCACACTTTAGCGCTCCACTCGCTGGAGGTCGACATTGACGCCCAACTCGCGACTCATTCAATACAGAGCGGGGGGGGGGGGGGGGGGGTGACTTTCCATTCCTCGCTCCGGCATAACTTTGACTCCCGGGCCTGCGCCTTGCTGATCGCCATCGTTTTCGCGCTGACGCTCGCCTTGCCGACCCAGGCGGCCGACATCACGGTGAACAGCAGCTGCAGCATCAGCAACGCCTTGAAATCGGCCGAGAACGACGCCTCCACCGGCGGCTGTACGGCTGGCAGCGGCGCGGACACGATCACCCTGTCCCAAGACGCGACCCTGACTGAAGACCCGCCAGAAATCCGTACCGACATCACGATTAAAGGCGCCGGTTACAGCATCAGCGGCGATGACAAGTACACCTTCTTTGATGTGCACGAAGACGGCAGCCTCACCCTCAACAAGCTCACGCTCAAAGAGGGCAAAGGCGGCAATTACTACCTCATCGTCGTCTATGGCGATTTCACGATGACAAACAGCGCCCTGATCGACAGCGAGTCCGACAGCGGCTGGGCGTTGATCGGACTGGCGCCAACGACCAGCGCCAAGCAGCAGAAAATCAGCAACTCGACCATCATCAGCCCGGCCAGTGTATATGGAGTCTTTGTCGGCGGCGGCTCGCCAGCCAACATATACCTCGACCATGTGACCATCGTCGGCGGCGGCTATGACGCGCTTTATGCCGGCGACAGCGCGGCCGCGCAGAAGGTGCACCTGCGCAACAGTCTGCTCACGGGGCCCAATCGGGCGAATGAGACAATCTGCTGGGTGGGCGGGCATGGACCGCTCAAAGACACACGGGGCACGCTCATCCGCGATCGCACTTGTGGCGTCTGCATGGGCGGCAACCCGCGCTTGGGCAGCTTCACTGGCTCGCCCGGCTACCATCCCATCCGCGAAGACAGCCCCGCCACCGACATCGGCGATGCGGCCATCTGCGCCCTCTACCCGAAAGACCAGGCTGGCAAAGACCGTCCAGCGACAGGCTGCAACGCCGGCGCGGTCGAAGCCGAGTACGACCTGCCGCCCAACACAAGCCCGACCGTGGTTGACAATTGCCCGGTCGCCAGCCCGGCCCGCAGCGACGCCAGCGTCTGGTCGCCGACGCCGACAATGACGACCAGCGAGCCTTACAGCACCTGCGCCAATTTCCAGGGTCCGCGCATCATCGTGCGGGGCTACAACATGGGCACGCAATGCCAGGAAGTCGGCGCGCTCGGCATCGGCAATGCCGAGATCATCGACCAGGGTTTTATCTACGCGCTGGATGTCTGGAGCTGGCTGGGCGCGGGCGTGCAAGTCTGCTTCGACCAGCCGGGCTCGGCGATTGTGCTGGACGCGGCTTATGCCCCGCGCCGGGTCCGACCGCTGGCCGCCTACCGCCAGAATGGATACAGCTGCGTCGACTTGTACCGCCCGGGCACGATCGTCTTGCAGCCAGGACCCTGGCCGCCGCCAAGAGACGAGCTGGAAGGGGACGACGCCGGCTGGCCGCTTTCAAGCTGCATGGCGCGGCTGAACGATCATCTGAACTTCCGCAAAAAGCCCGGCGGCGCGATCAAGGGCCTGCTGCGCTATGGCTACAAGCTGACTGCGCTGCGCCGCACGGAGCGCTGGATCTATGTCGACTTTCATGGCGATCGCGGCTGGATTTCCGCCGCCTGGGCGACTCTGGAGGGCGATTGCGGGGGAACGAGTTCCGCCCCGGATGCCTGAGCGCGGCTTGGCAGCGGGTACGGGCGACTGGCATTATGTGAATCGTCCGCAGGGAGCGACAGCGCGGGGCGAGGCGGTGGATCGTCCGCGTTTGTCAATATGGCGCGCTTTCGAGCGAGACGAGTCTCGCCCCTGCGGCCGGTAAAGCATGGTGAAATCTTGCGGCGCCGGCTTACCCCTTCAGCGAGCCGAGGGTCAGCCCTTTGACGATGTAGCGCTGGGCGATGACGGCGAAGAGCAGCATGGGCGCGATGGCGACGATGGACGCGGCCGACATCTGCCCCCAGTTGATCGAGGTGTAGCCGCGAAACGACGCCACCGCCACGGTGATCGTCTGGGCGTCGCTGAAGGTCAGCGACAGCGCGATGGTCAGCTCGTTCCAGATCCAGATCGCCGTCAAGATCGCCGTCGCCGCGATGCCCGGCGCCCCCAGCGGAATGTAGACATGGCGCAGGGTCTTGAGGTGGCCGCAGCCGTCGATGCGCGCCGCGTCGTCCAGCTCGCTCGGCGTCTCCTTGAAGAAGCTGCGAATCAGCCAGACGGCGAAGGGCAGCGAATGCGCCTGGTAGACCAGCGCCAGGCCGATATGCGTGTCGTACAGGCCGACGCGCTGATAGAGCACGTACATCGGGATGATGAAGAGGAACTCGGGCAGCATGTAAGCCAGCAGCAGCCAGACGCCGAAGAGCCGTTTGCCGCGAAAACGAAAGCGATGGATGCCATAGGCGGCGAAGATGGCGGTCGTGATGGCGATGGCGACGCCCAGGCCGGTCACTGCCACGGAATTCATGAACGCTTCGACGAAGCCGGGCCGTTCGAGCAAGCCCAGAAAATGATCGGCGATGGGCTCGAAGAGCAGCTTCGGCGGCATGGCGAAGGCGTCGCGCTGCGTCTTCAGCGACACGGTCAGCAGCCAGACGATCGGGAAGAGCGTCAGCAGAATCGCCGCCAGCGACACCAGATAAGCCAGGCTTCGTTCCAGCTGGTCGCGGCTCGCGTGGCGCAAAATCAGTCCTCCTCGAAGCGCGCTTCCAGGCGCATGTAGACGAGGCAGATCGCCAGCACGATCAGCGAGAAGACGACCATGACCGTCATGGCTTCGCTCATCTGGAGGAAGCTGAAAGCTTTGCGGTAAGCCAGGGTCTGCATGACTTCGGTGGCGATTTGCGGCCCGCCGCCGGTCGTCCCGAAGATGATGTCGAAGACTTTGAGCGTGTCGATGGCGCGGAAGATCAGCACTGTCAGCAGGACCGTCCGCAGCATCGGCAGCTTGACGCGGAAGAATGTCTGGACGGGGCCGGCGCCGTCGACCCGCGCCGCCTCAATCGGCTCTTGCGGCAGGCTCTGCAGGCCCGCCAGCGCGATGATGAAGACGAAAGCCGTCTGCCACCAGGCGTCGACCATGATGACGGTCGACATGGCGGTCGCCGTCGTGCCGAAGAAGGGCGATGGCGGCAAGCCCAGCCCGGTCAAGAAGTAATTGACGATGCCCAGCATGGGGTCCAGCACGATCTTGGACATCAAGGCGACGATGATGCCGGAGACCATCAAGGGCGTCAGCAGCAGGGTCCGAATGAGGCTCTGGCCGAACTTGAGCCGGTCGACCACCACCGCCAGCGCGACGCCGAGGACCAGCTCCAGCGCCGTCGCCACGACCGCGAAGAGAAATGTCTGATAGAGCACCTGCCAGAACTCGGCGCTGTTGAAGAGATCGGCGTAATTCCGCAGGCCGACGAAGTCAAAGCGGGCGCCCCAGTTCCAGTTGAAGAGACTCAGAACCAGCGAGGCGACCGCCGGATACAGCGAAGTGACCGCCAGGACGAGGACGGCGGGCGCGATGACCAGGTAGGCGGTTCGGCTGCGGCGCGAGACCATCTGGATTATCCCCCGCCCTGAATCCGCCTTCTCATCTCGATGAGAAGGGTCCCGATTGAAGGAGGGACTTTGCGCCCCCTCTCTGACACAACAGAAAGGGGGCTGGGGGATTCAGCGCAGCTAGCCGTCCATATCCAGGATGCGCTGCTGGGCTTTGGCAGTGGCGTCGGCCGGTTCCATGCCACCGTACATGTCCTGGATCGCGTCCACGATGACCAGGGCGTATTCGCTCCAGCCTTCGCGGAAGACGACGGTCGTGCGCGAAGTCTGCATCGCTTCCAGCACTGTGTCGACATAAAGCGGGTTCAGCGCGTCGACATACTCGGCTTTGTCCCAGGTCGAGACTCTTGCCGCGCCGCCATGATACGCGCCGATTACGGGCTCGGACTCTTTGCTGGTCATCCACTGGATGAAGTACCAGGCCGCTTCAGCGTTCTGGGCGTTGGCGGGGATGCCGATGCCCCACATCCAGTGCCCGGTCCAGGACGCGCCACCCGCTTCCACCGGCGGCATCACGGCGTAACCGGTCTTGCCAGCGACCGCCGAGGCCTCCGGATCTTCGAAGCCAGGACCAAAGAGGCTGGCGTCGATGAAGAAGCCGGCCCGCCCCTGCTGGAAGAGCAGACTGGCGTCGGGCCAGTCCAGCGACTGCACATTGATGGGGCCCGCGCTCATCATGCCGGCGTAATGCGAGAGGCCCGCCGTCACGCGCTCGTCGGTCAGAATCGGGTTCGCCCAGTCGCCATCGAACCAGACATTGTAGGGCAGCGACATTTCAGCTTCGCCCCAATTGTTGAATACCATGCCGGTGACCGTGTCCATGATGGTGTGCGAGCGGATGCCGCGCATGACCGCGCCCGCGACCGAGCCGCCGCTGCTGTCGGTGATGCTCTGCGCCGCTTCTAGCAAGCCGCCCATCGTGTCCGGCACGACGCCGTCGAGGTATTCGTCGACGATGTCCATATTCCAGAACAGCGTGTAGGCTTCAAACGAGACGGGCACGGCGTAATCCTGCGCGTCCATGTCGCCCGGCGGATACTGAGTCGCCTGGGTGAAGCCAGCCGGGAAATCGGCGAAGTCATAATCGGCGGCCGTCATGCCGGCGTCGTTGATGTAGGGGCTCAGCGGGTGGATCAGCCCGTTGCTCCACTGGGTGAAGGCGGTCGAATCCATCGGCACCATGTAAACATCCATGACGCCTTCGTCCGCGCGCAGGGCGACTTCCATGCGGTCGAAATAGAGATTTTCGGCCAGCGCCTCGACATTGACTGTGATGCCGGTCGCGGCTTCAAAGTCGTCCATGACGCTGCGCATGCCATCCAGCACCGGGTGCTCCGGCATCAGAATCGTGATTTCGCCCCCGGCGAAGCGCATCCAGTCGAAATCGTCGGCGGAAGCCGAGCCGATGCAGAGCAGCAAGAGCAGGGCGAGAACGAGCATTTTCTTGAACATGACTGATCTCCTGAATCTAAATGAACTGAATCTCTGACGGCTGTCAGATTGATTCCAGCTATAGCGAGACGCCCGCGTAAGCCGCCTCGACATTCTCGCGGACGGTATCGGCGAAAGCCTGGTCGATTTCGGCTTCATGGAAGATGCCGTGCCACAAGCCTGCGTCGCGAACGAATTGGCGCATATTCAGCAGCGCGTGGCTGACATCATCCCAGCTGATGCTCATCGCTTCGGGCCGGATGTCGACGCCGGCGCGCACGATCGCCTCCAGCATTTCGGCCGGCTTGTCGTCGTGCAGCAGCGAGCCGACATAAATGCCGAGGCAGACCGGCTGCCCGTGAATGAACTTCTGGCCGGTGTAATATTCCAGCGCGTAGAAGAGGAAGTGGTCGGCGCCTTCAATGTGCCGCGGATTCCAGCCGGCGTTGTGAAAGGCGGCGCCGCCCCAGCGATTCGCCGTCATCAGCGCGCGGATGCCTTTCTCGTTGACTTGGCGGATGTCGTCCAGCGCATCCATCACCGTCGCCATGACCGCCTGGGCCTCGTCGACCAGGGCTTGGTCGTAGGGCCACTTGGCTTCGCATTTGCCGCGGGCATCGGCAAAACGCCAATCGGCATGAGCCGTGTGATAACAGAGGATCTCGCAGATTCCGCTGCGATTGACGACTGGCGGCGCGTTCTGGATCACATCAAAGTCGACATAGACCGCCTCGGGCACAGCCCAGCCGATGTAGCGCACATTGCCGCTGAAGCGCAATCCCGTGCGATGGCCGAAAGCGGCGTTGACGGACATGGAAGTCGGAACCTGGAAGAGCGGCTTGCCCAGCTTCCAGGCGAAGAACTTGGCGACATCCAATGCCTGCCCGCCGCCCAGGCCGATGACGCAGCGATGCTCGGGCAGCTTGGCCAGCTCGCCTTCCAGCTCGTCGCCGTCTATCGTGCTGACGAGATAGGCGCCCGCCAGATTGTCGTCGAAATGCCGCGCGAAGAGACTCCAGAGATCGGGCATGGTAACGACGAGATAGGGCTGATGGACGAAGTTGGGCAGCTCGCCGATTAAGTTGCGCCCGAAGATGGTGGTGAAGCCCGCGCTGTTTTGCATCTGCCTGCTCCCGATTCAGCATCGCGTTCTCAAGAACACAAGCCTAACCGCAAGCCCGCGCCTTTGTCAATCGCGCCGCGAGCCGCATTCAAAGCCAGGCGCCCGCCTCCTGTTGCGACGCGCGGCGATACGCTACTATTGTCGCCAAAGGAGGGACGCGCATGACAACTCGAATCGCCTTCGCCGGCACGGGGCACATCTCGCGGACGCATGCCCGGGCGGCGCGGAATCACGGCGGGCTGGAGCTGGCGGCGGTGGTCAACCATCGTCCGGAATCGCGGTCCGATTTCGCGGGCGAGTTCGGCATCGCGCGGCAATACGAGACCGTTGAGGCGCTGCTGGCTGCGGGCGACATCGAGATCTTGAGCGTCAACACGCCCAATTCGCTGCACGCGCCGCAGACGATCGCCGCGTTAAAGGCAGGCGTCCATGTCATGGTGGAGAAGCCGATGGCGCTGGACGCGGCCGAAGCCCAGCGCATGATCGCCGCCGGCGCGAAATCGGGCGCGAAGCTGATGGTGGCGCATTGCTGGCGCTTCGATGAAGAAGTGAACTGGATCAAGGCGCAGATCGACGCCGGTCGGCTGGGACGAGTCCTGCGCACCAAGGGCTGGGGCGTCCATGTCAACTGGGGGCCGGGCGGCTGGTTCACCGACCCGCCATTGGCTGGCGGCGGCGCCCTGGCGGATATGGGCGTACACGCGATCGACACGGCGCGCTACCTGCTGGGCGATCCGCAGCCGCTGAGCGTCTACGCGCGAGTCGCCACCGACTACGGCGCTTACACTGTGGACGACAGCGGCACGATCTGGATCAACTGGGACAATGGCGCGCAATCCATCGTCGACTCCGGCTGGTGGTGGCCCCACGCCGACGGACCCGAAGCCAGCACCCAAGTCTATGGAAGCGAGGGCTTCGCCCAGCTCTTCCCGACTCGCCTGGAAATCCCGAATCGCGCGGAAGAGACGGTCGAGACGGTCGACCCCGGTTTTCCGCCGGTCCGCGAGGAGCACTGCCCGCAAGAAATGTACGACCGGCAGCTGGCGTATTTCATCGACTGCATCCACAATGACGAGAGGCCCAATCCCGGCGGCGCGGAGGGCTTGGTCAACATGCGCCTCATCGACGCCGCCCTGGAGAGCAGCCGCAGAGGCGAGCTCGTCCATCTCACAGACTAGCGCAATCGCAAGAACGGACGGTGCAGGGGCGATCTATCAAGTCGCCCGGATGCAAGCGCGGGGAGCGACAGCGATGACAGCCTTGGAAATCCACGAATGGGCGGGCGACGGCTTCATGCCCCTGGTCTTCACCGAAAAGTGGCAGGCGGCGCTGCTGAATTGGGAGCCGCTTTTCGACCGTCAAAACCTCGACGAAATCGAGCGCCACAACCACACCGACGAAGTCTTCGTCTTGCTGCGGGGGCGGGCGGTCCTGTTCACGAAACCCGACGGCGGACGGCTTGAAGCGGTGGAGATGAAAAGGAGCGCGCTCTACAATGTGCCGGCGGGACTCTGGCACAATTTGGTGGCGACCCGCGATGTCGCTTTCCTCATCGTCGAGAACCGCGACACCCACCTGCATGACACCGAGATCCGCCCGATCACCGCGGCGGAGCTGGCGCAATTGGACGCGCGGCTGCCGGCCTGGGCGCGCGCATAAGCGACTTGCCTGTACGCGAGGCAATTGCGAGTCGCAGAGGCGAGACTAGTCTCGCCCAAAAGCGCGCCTGCAGGTCAAGCCCCTCGGTCCCCCCAATGCCTTGGGGAGGATAGACCGAGGCCCGGCGAGTGCGGGATTCCCCATTGATTGACCAGCAGGGCTGAGCCGTGGCTCGCCCCTAAGCTCTCCATACGCACGACTGCGAACGAAGAGCGAGTCATCGAGTCGCCCCTTCAAATTGGGATTGGGGCGCGGGCGAACATGATTGAGTTCGCGGCGACTTTCCTTTACACTGAAAATTGAAGGCTTGTCGCCTCCGGCAGTCGCGTGAGCCGAGCCGCAAGCTGACTGACCCTGATGAGGAGGACTACCGTGCCGAGTTTCGCCCGCAAATTCAAAAACAGCATCGCGCTGCTGTCCCTGTTGTCGCTCGTCCTGCTGGCGGCCTTCGCGCTGCCGGCCGCCGCCGACGGCAGTGGCGTCTTCGCCAGCATCCGCATCTTTGACGGCGTTGATCCAGCCGACATGGCGGAGATCGCCCGCCTCTCCGAAGAGGGCTTCTTGCCGATGCTGCAAGAGAGCGACGGCTTCCTCGCCTACTATGCCATCTTGACCGAAGCCAATGAGGTGGTGGCGCTGAACTTCTTCCTGACGCCGGAAGAGGCGGCCGCGTCCAATGCGCAGGCGCTCGACTTCGTGGCCGAACACATGGCGCCGCTGCTGCCCAATCCGCCGCGAATAGTCGAGGGCGCGGTGGATATCGGCGCGATCAATTTCATGGAGCGCGACATGAGCGAGCTGTACGCCAGCGTCCGCGTCTATGACGGCTTCGACATGGCCAATCAGGAGCCCCTGGTGGAGACGACGCGCGCCGGCTTCCTGCCCATGATGGCGGAAACCGAGGGTTTCGCCGCCTACTACCTGATGACCGACGGCGCGGATACCTTGGCCGCCATTTCCATATTCGATTCTGAAGCGGAGGCGCTGGCTTCCAACGACGCCGCCCGCGAATTCGTCGGCGAGAATCTCGCGGAATATCTGCCTGAGTCGCCAGCCATCAGCAGCGGGCGCGCCGCCATCGCGGAGCTGAATGTCGAGCGCTGGGCAGCCGAGGCGCTGGACCTGCCAGCCCACGCCAGCATCCGCCATTACGAGGGCGTTGACCCGCAAAACATGGACGAGATCGTGCGCCGGACGGAAGAGAACTTCCTGCCCAGGCTGCGGGAGAGCGCCGGCTTCATCGCCTATTACCTGCTGCCCGGCGAAGATACGCTGACGGCGGTGAACCTCTTCACGACCGGCGTCGCCGCGTCGCTTTCCAACACGGCCGCCGCCCACTTCGTCGCCGAGAGACTGGCGCCCCTGCTGCCGAACGCGCCGCAGATCTTCGAAGGCATGATCGACATTGACTTTGTCGAAGCGCTAGAAGACATGAGCGGCCTCCACGCCAGCGTCCGCCTCTACGACGGCTTCGCGCAAGACGATATCGCCGATTTCGTCGCCATTGTCGAAGACGGCTTCCTGCCCATCATGCGCGAGACCGACGGCTTCTTCGGCTACTACCTGATGCACAACGACGACGCCATGGTGGCGGCCATCAGCATCTTCGACAGCGAAGCCTCCGCGCTGGCTTCCAATGACCAGGCAGCCGACTTCGTGGCCGAGAACCTGACCGCCTACCTGCCAAACAACCCGACCATCAGCAGCGGGCAGCTCGGCATCGCGGCTGTGGCGGAGATCCGCGACGGCGCCAACCTGATCGATGACCCGGTCTTCATCAGCATCCGCGTGTACGACGGCGTCGACCCCGGCGACCAAGACGAGATTGTCGCGCGGGTGGACGAGGGCTTCCTGCCCATCCTGCGAGGCAGCGACGGCTTCATCGCTTACTACCTCCTGCCGGCCGGCGACATGCTCGCCGCGATCAACATATTCGAAACGGCCGAGCAGTCGGCCGCCTCCAATGACAAGGCAGCCGACTTCGTGGCCGAGAACCTGGCGCCCCTGCTGCCGAACCCGCCAGACATCGTCGAAGGCTTGATCGATGTGAGCTACCAGGCCGATACCGCCGGAGACCGTGGCGCGCTTTACGCCGCCCTGCGCGTCTTCGAGAATTACGACATGACCAACCTGGCGGACGCCAACGTCCTGGTCGAGAAGATTCTGTTGCCCGCCCAGCAAGAATTGGGCGGCATGTTCAGCTACCATTCGATGAGCGACGGCGTCGACCGCGTGGCGGGCTTGAGCGTCTTCGACACGGAAGCGAATGCCTTGGCTGCCAACGAAGTCGCGGCCGCGTTTGTGGCCGAGCACCTGGCGGATGCGCTGCCAGAAGACCCGCTGCGGCTCAGCGGAGAGTTGGGCGTGGTGGCGCTGGCGGCGGTTGAGATGGGCGCGAACCTGGCTGGCTAGCCTGGCGATGCGCGACTGCACGGGAAGGGCGCGTCAAATGGCGCGCTCTTTCTGTTCTTGTTGTTGATTATTGTTCCCGCGACCTCGCAAACAGAATGGACAGCGCGTCAGTATTGGGTTTGTACCCGGTCTCAACTCGCTCTATAAGTTTCATGTCTCTGAGGAAATTCAAGTCATTGCGAATTGTCTGATCCTTTTGATTGGCGTAAGCGACCGCGACTGCCGGCGTGAGTTGGCGTATTTCACGAAACGGCACAGGCGCTGTCAGCTTTGGGTCAGCCAAGTCCAAGGCAAGCTGTTTTCGACGCTGCTGGGCATTACTGAGCTTTTCAGGAAAGCTGCTCTGTATCATGTGGCGAAAGACGATTGTCGTCTGCACGCTCAGAATATAGCGGCATTGGTCTTCCAGTTCGTCGCGAAAGCCCTGCACCGCCCACTCGACGAATCGCTGAATGTCGGCTCGCGGCGGATAGGCGCCGTCGTTGTAGTCGCCATGCGAATCTTGAAGCAGCTCCACATATTCCGATCGACGCTTGTTATACATATTGCTGAATAGATGCGCCGCGAAATCCGGCACGCCAGCCGCGAAGATATGCTTGAACTCAATCAGCCGCGCCATGCGACCATTGCCGTCACAATAGGGGTGAATCCAGGCGAAGTAGATATGCGCGATTATCGCCTTGATGATTTGCCAAACCGGGTGGTAATCGCCAAATCCGTCGGGCGCGTATTCCGGCTCGTTCAGCCAATCGCACAGTTGAGCCAAAAGCCGAGGACAATCGCCGGCCGGCGCCCCCTGGTATCTTCCAACGACTACCGACCGTTGGCGAACAACGCCGATTTCCGAATCCTCGCAGTTCGGCGTTCCGGAATCGGTGACCAGAAGCCGGTGAAATCGATTGAGCCACTCGACAGAGAAGGCATCGCCTCTCCCTTCCAGCACCTCTTCGGCAACGATGTTCAATGCATCGATCGCGTTCCGCACTTCCCGCTCTTCGTATTGGGTACTTGTCGCCGGGCTCCGCGGCCTCTCCAGCAATTCTCGAACCTCCGCCTCGGAGAGCGTATTTCCTTCTATGGCGGTCGTTCCATGGACAGCTCGGATGAAGTACACCGTCTTCAGGGCTTCATGTTCGTCGGGCGATATAGGCATGCTTGCGATCTGCTCAATCTTGGACTGTACTTCGCCCAACAGCATTAGCAGCGCAGGCGTCAGCTCAACCTCATATGGCGGAAATCTTATGAAATCATGAGAACCCATTCTTGCGCCTCCCGTTCAAATGTGTCTCTAGCATGCTACAGAATGTTGCACCAATTAGCACTATAATTGTTGCTCTAATTGGGTCAATGACATTTGTAGGTCTCGGACACCGACTTGAGATTTATCCAGTAATATAAGAGCATTTGATACGATGCTTTCATGGTCAAGCGACTACCTCAATGAGAAAACATGTCAATACTCATTGAAAGAATTATTGCACAATTTAGTCTTCGGCGCAATGCTCAATCCGCTCCGCATACAAGGCGACCTCTAAAGCGCCACCCGCCATGCCCACAACTTCACCCTGTCCATTCGCCAGCGCCTGCCCTAGGATGTAGGCGAAACATCCCCGGCGGAATTGCGACGCCCATGTCTAGACTCCTCGCCTTGCGGGACCATTTCGGCTCGGCGCGCTTGGTCGCCTTGCAGTTCATCAGCGTGGCTGGCATCGGCGTCGTCTTTCCTTATGTCAACCTCTTCCTCACCGACATCGGTTTCTCCGGCACCCTCATCGGCACGCTCGCCAGCGTCGGCGCGATTCTGTCCCTCGTCCTCACCCCGCTGCTCAACCAAATCGCGGACCGCCGCCTGCTGCATCGCCGGCTCTTCATGCTGTATCTGGGCGGTTTCGCCCTGGCTTGCCTGCTCATGGCGCTTTCGCGCAGCCAGCTGGCGCTGATTGGCGCCGTCCTGCTCTACAAGGTTACCGTGGCCCCGAGCATGACCCTCGGCATGCAGCTGACGCTTTCGCAGCTGGCGCGCAGCGGCAAAGCCATCCTGGGGCAGCTGCGCTCCTTCACGGCATTGGGTTTCGCCTTCGCCAGCGTCTTCGCGGGCCAGCTCTTCGCCCTCGGCGGCTACGGGCTGCTGTTTGGCATGGGCGCGATCTTCTCTCTGCTCAGCGTGCAGCTGGCGACCATCTTCCCCGCCAAGCCCAAGGTCAAGCCGAAAGCGGACTCGTCCCCGGCGGCGCCGCGCAACCGCGGCATCTATGTCATCGCCGCCAGCCAGTTCTTCGTCACCATGTGCACGCACAACGCCTTCGCCTTCCTCTTCATCCACATTAGCCAGAACTTCGGCGTGCATACGGCGGATATCGGCCTTTGGGCGGCGATGCTGGCCCTGGTCGAGTTTCCCTTCTATTTCTTGACCGATATCATGGCGCGGCGCTTTCGGCTGCGGGTCTTGTATTTCTTCGGCGTACTGGGGGTCGCCTTGGTGACTTTCGGCATCGGCATTGCGCCAGACTTGCCGGCCTTGACCTTGCTCTTCGTCTTTCGCGGCTTGGCTTGGCCCCTGTATCACTTGTCGTCTTACCGTCTGATGAACGCCATCAGCCACCCGCGCAATGTCGCCACCAACCAAGCCATCGTGCAAGTGACCATGCCCAGCATGGCGCTGCTGCTGACCGGCTCGCTTTATGGCTGGACATTCGATCATCTGGGCTCGGGCGCGTTTTTCGCTTTCTGCGCGCTGGCGGGCTGCATTGGCGCCGGGATTGTCATCGCCGGCTTCCGCCTGTTTGAGCCGCGGCCGAGCGCCGATCATGGCTGAGCCAGCCCAGGAGCCGCTTCCGTCCGCAGGATTCGCCGGCCCCGGCGCGTCCACTAAGCATTGAAGCCGAGGCGGGAAAGCTCAACCGTGTACAGGCTATTCGCGGCGCGCCGGCACTTTGGGTCCATGCGCCTGGTGGGCTTGCAGTTCCTCAGCCTGGCGGGGATCGGCATCGTCTGGCCCTATATCAATGTGTTCTTGACGGACCTCGGCTTTTCCGGCGCCTTGATTGGCACGCTCAACAGCGCCGGCGCGATGCTCTCTCTGGTCTTGACGCCCCTGCTCAATCAAATCGCCGATCGGCGGCTGCTGCACCGTCGTTTGTACATCCTCTACCTGGGCGGTTTCTCCCTGGCCAGCCTCATCTTCGCCAGCTCCAGAATTCACTTGCTTATCGCCGCCGCCGTTTTACTGATGCGGGTGACCATCAGCCCGAGTCTGACCCTGGGCATGCAGTTGACGATCACGCTCCTGGTCAGCCGCGGCAAAGCGATTTTGGGGCAGCTGCGCTCCTTCGCCTCGCTGGGTTTCACGCTGGCGAGTTTGCTGGCCGGGCAGCTTTTCGCCCTGGGCGGCTACCCATTCCTGTTCCTGGCGGCCTCGGCGATCGGCTTGCTCACGACTCCGCTAGCGTCGATTTTCCCCGCCCGGTCGAAGGATCGCGCCAAGGAAGACGACGGCGAGCGGCAGCCGCGCAATCGTGGCTTCTTCGTGCTGGCCGCCAGCCAATTCTTCGTCTCCATGGGCACTTACAACATGTACAGCTTCGTCTTCGTCCATTTCAACCAGAATCTGGCGATTGAGTCGGCGCATATCGGCTTGTGGGCGGCGCTGATGGGCGCGGTGGAGTTTCCTTTTTTCTTTCTGATGGACGCCATCATGCCGCGTCTGCGGATTCGGGTCGGCTATATGGCGGGCGCCCTGGGCACGGGGCTCTTCGCTTTGCTGCTGGGCGTCGTGCCCAACACGCTGCTGCTGGCGCCCCTGCTGATTTTGCGCGGGCTCACCTGGCCCCTGTACCAGCTTTCGTCTTTCACCTTGGTCAACGCCATCAGCCACCCGCGCAACGCCGCCACCAATCAAGCCATATTGCAGGTGACCATGCCCAGCATCGCCCTGCTGCTGACGGGCTCGCTGTACGGCTGGGCATTCGACAACCTGGACGCGAGCGCCTACTTCGCCTTGTGCGCCCTGGCTTCCGCCATCGGGGCCGGCATTGTGGCGGCCGGCTTCCGCCTCTTCGAAACCGGTGAAGCGGCCTCGCCGGCTTGAGATCGTCCGCGGGCTCGCTGATGCCGTCGATTCCAGTCTCGACAAGCGCGCGAGAGAAAATATAATTCAGGCGGCATCTACCCCGCTCCGCAGCGGGCGGCGCGGCCGCCATCGCGGCCTTTAACCGAGGGAGCGAGCTCCGATGAAAGGAGGCGCCGTTGGACCCATCTCTGCAGCAGACTCCATTCGCCCGAAACAGAAAATCGTAACGAGGTAAAGAAATGTCAAAATTCAGGATTATCTCGCTGGCATTGGTCATTGCGGTCGCGCTCGGCAGCTTCGGCATGGCTCTGGCGCAAGAAGCCACCGAGCTCACGCTCTGGGTCTTCGTGGATCGGCACGGCCTGTATATGCAGAGCCAGGCGGAGCGCTGGAACGAAGCGCACCCGGACCGCGCCATCAATTTGACCTACGAGCAGATCGACTACACGCAGATGCACGACAACTTGCTGGCGGCGCTGCTGGTGGGCATGGGCGCGCCCGATCTGGCGGATGTCGAGATCAGCAAGTTCGCCACCTTCACCAAGGGCGACGAGATGTTCTACCCCTTGAATGATGTGATCGACCCGTACCGCGCCGATATCATCGAGACGCGTCTGGCGCCGTATACCGCCAATGGCAACAACTATGGCATCGACTACCATCTGGGCGCCTTCATCATGTATTACAACACCGCGCTCCTTAACGAGGTCGGCGTGGATGTCAACAGCCTGAAGACCTGGGACGACTATATCGCCGCCGGCCTAGAGGTCACCCGCGACACCGATGGCGACGGCGAGATCGATGTTCACATGATGAGCGTGGAGACCACCGGACCCTTCTCCGCCCGCGGACCGATGCTGATGCTGGGCGGCGGCGCGTACAATGCCAACGGCGAGGTCATCCTGGAGAGCGAAGCCAATATCGAGGCGCTGCAATTCTTGCAGGACCTGGTGCATATGCATGGCATCGCGCGGCCCGCGACTGGCGGCCACCACCATACGCCCGAGCACTTTATCGACCTGGTCGAAGGGCGCATCGCCTCTTTCTATATGCCGCAATGGTATATGACGCGCTACCCGGACAACATGGCGAGCCAGTTGGCTGATGTCGCCGTGATCCGCCCGATGCCAGTTTGGGAAGAAGGCGGTTACACCTCGACCATGGGCGGCGGCACGGGCACGGTCATCACCAAGCAGATCGACCCCGACAAGGTCGCCCTGGCAGCCGAATTCCTCGCTTTCGCCAAGCTCACCTACGAAGCCAATGTCGCCCTCTGGACAGACCTGGGCTTCGACCCGATGCGCCTGGACGTCTACGATGACGACGCCCTGCTGATCGCCATGGACGACTTCAGCGGCGAGGTCCCCTTCGTGCACATCAAGGAAGCCATCGCCAGCGTCGCGCCAGAATACACCGGCGCCTTCTACCCGGAAATCACCACCATCATGACGACGACCATGCTCTACGATCTGATCGAGAATCAGATGTCGCCGGAAGAGGTGCTGTCGAACGCCGCGGAAGAGCTGCGGGCGATGGGCGCCGACTTCTAAATCTTGCCGCTCGAGGGCAGGCCCCGACAATTGGCCTGCCCTCCCCGCGCGCCACTTGCAAGCTGAGCGCCCAAGGCAGAGGTCGCCGTGCTCGAGATTCTGCGGATGCCGCGACGATTGACTGGCAGCCTGTTGAATCACAAGAAAGTGGTTCCGCTTGTCTTTCTTGCGCCATTCTTGATCGTCTTCCTGATATTCAAAGTCTATCCGGTCATCCTGGCCGTCATCATGAGCTTCCAGGATTTCCAGGGCATCAAGAGCCAGGACTGGGTCGGCTTGGCGAATTACGAGAATGTCTTCGAGCTGGCGCGCTTCGGCCAGGCATTGACAAACACCACCGTCTACACCGTCGGCACCTTGCTCGTCTTGGTGCCGCTGCCGCTTATCCTGGCGGTGCTGCTGGACTCGGGGCGGGTCGTCGCCAGCACGGTATTCCGCGTACTGATCTTCCTGCCGGCATTGACATCGCTGGTGGTGGCCGGCACGGTCTTCCGGCTGATCCTGGCGAAAGACGGTTTCCTCAATCTCTTCCTGGAGGGCGCGCTCGGCATGGACCGGCTGCGCTGGCTGGAAGTATCGGAGCTGGCGCTGCCGTCTCTGATCCTCATCGCGACCTGGCGCTGGACGGGCATGAACATCCTCTACTTCAATTCGGGCCTGGTCAATATCCCGCAAGAACTCTACGAATCGGCCGCCATCGACGGCGCCAGCCCCTGGCAGATGTTCTTGCGCATCACCCTGCCCATGCTGCGGCCGACGACCTTTTTTGTGGTCGTGCTCAGCATCATCGGCGGCTACCAAGTCTTCGTCGAGCCCTTTATTCTGTACGCCGGCGGGGCGGGACCCGGCGATGGCGGGCTGACCCTGGCGCTGTTGATCTATCGCACCGCCTTCACCTCCTTCAATTTCGGCACGGCAGCCGCCATGGGCGTCGTCCTGGCGCTGATCATTTTCGTATTCTCGCTGATTCAATTCCGCTTTTTCGGCGTCCTGGGAGGGGAAGACTAGGGCATGACGCAATACGTCAATCCAGGCAAGCTCGGCGCGCGGCGACAGTCGCGGCTGACGAAATGGCTGATGCTCATCCTCTTCATCTTCCTCGCGGTCGTCTTCATCTTTCCCCTGTACTGGATGGTCATCAGCTCGCTGCGCCCCGACGGCAGAATCTTCGTCGACGCCATGGAGATCATCCCGAGCGCGCTCTCGCTGGACACGTATCGGCGGCTCTTTGACGAAGAACCCTACCTTACCTGGTTCATCAATTCGATAACGCAGACGGGCGGCTTCGCGCTGACTGGCGTCTTCCTCTGCACAACCGGCGGTTACGCCCTGGCGAAATTCCGCTTTCGTTATCGCAACCTGCTCTTCGTTTTGATCCTGGTCTCGCAGATGATTCCCTTCCATCTGCTGATCGTCTCGCTGTTCCTGATGATCATTCAGATGGGCATGGCGGAGACTTATCAAGGCGCGATCATCCCGCTGGCGGCTTCGCCGATCGGCATCTTCTTTATGCGGCAGTACATGCTGGCGATTGACGATGAGATGCTCAACGCGGCGCGGGTGGACGGCGCGACCGAGTACCAGATATTCTGGCACATCGCCTTGCCGAACGCGCGACCGGCGATCGCCACCTTGTTGATTCTGTTTTGCATCGAGTATTGGAACAATCTGCTCTGGCCCCTGATCGTCTTCCGCAATCCGGATAATTTCCCGCTCGCGGTTGGCATAAAGCGGCTCATCGATCAATATCGGCAGCAATACGACCTGACGATGGCGGGCTCTACCCTGGCCACCGTGCCGGTCATCATCCTCTTCTTTTTCTTGCGCCGCCAAATCATGGAAGGCTTGGCGACCACCGGCACCGGCGTCAAGTAGGCGCGCCCCGCAATCCGGGCCCGCGGGCCTCTGCGATTCAATCTATCACGCGGCGGCGGCGGCGTGATATACTTGCGCCCGTCACCTGCCCGACCCGTCTACTTGCATAGAAGCTGGGCTTATGCGCAAGAAACGCGAGCAGCGCTCGTTTCCAAGCCAGGAAGCCGCCACGGGCGCCGCTACCCACCGGCCCCGGCCCGAACGCGAGCGCCGGCGCGACCGCCTTTGGCTGCGGATCCGCCGCAACTGGCAACTCTACGCGCTGCTGATCCTGCCCCTGGCCTGGCTGCTCATCTTCCGCTACGCCCCGATGTATGGCGCGCAGATCGCCTTCCGCCAGTATTCGCCCGTCTTCGGCATTGAGGGCAGCCCCTGGGTCGGCCTGGCGAACTTCGAGCGCTTCATCAACTCGCCCAAATTCGAGCCCGTCATCGTCAACACCCTCGTCATCAGCTTCTATTCCTTGATCGCCGGTTTCCCGATTCCGATTATCCTGGCGCTCAGCCTGAACCAGGTGCGGGCGCGGCTCTTCCGCAACAGCGTGCAGATGATCACTTACGCGCCGCACTTCATCTCGATCGTGGTGATAGTCGGCATGCTCTTCCAGTTTTTGCATCCGCGGGTCGGCTTCACGGCGGTGATCGCGCAGGCGGCCGGCGGCAAACCGCCAAACTGGATGGGCGACCCGGGCGCCTTCCGCCATATTTTCGTCTGGTCCGGCATTTGGCAGAATATGGGCTTCTCCGCGATCATTTACCTGGCGGTGCTCTCCACAATCGACCCCGCCCTGCACGAAGCGGCGGTGGTGGATGGCGCCAGCCGTTTGCAGCGCATCCGCTACATTGATATCCCCGGGCTCATGCCGACGGCGATGGTCTTGCTGGTGCTGTCGACCGGGAATGTGCTTGATGTGGCCTTCGAGAAAGTCTACTTGATGCAGACGGCGCTCAACCTCAGCGTAGCGGAGGTCATCAACACTTATGTGTACAAGGTCGGGCTGCTTTCGCCAATTCTGGATTTCTCCTATTCGACCGCCATCGGCTTGATGAAGGGCTTGGTGGGCCTGGCGCTGATCGTGGCGGTGAATTTCTGGGCGCGGCGCATGACGCGTAGCAGCGTCTGGTAGGCGGGGGGCGCGGGCATGGCAAATATGACGAGCTACAGCAGCAACATCAACAAGGTCAACGAATCGCGGGTCGACCGCGTCTTCATGTTCTTCAACAACAGCTTCTTGATCTTCATCACCGTCATCGTGCTGCTGCCCTTGATATTCGTGGTCAGCGCCTCTTTCAGCTCCTCCGAAGCGGTGATCGCCGGCAAGGTCACTCTCTGGCCCGTCGATTTCAGCCTGCTGGGTTACGAGACCATCTTCGAGCATAAAAAAGTCTGGGACGGTTTCGGCAATTCGCTCTTTTACACCGTCTTCGGCACGCTTTTCAATGTGATTATGACCATCATCGCGGCCTACCCGCTCTCCCGCGATGACCTGGTGGGCCGGCGCGTCATCACCCTGCTCTTTGTTTTCACGATGCTGTTCAGCGGCGGCTTGATACCGACATACATGGTCGTGCGCGATCTGGGCTTGCTCAACACGCGGGCGGCGATGATCTTGCCGACGGGCATTGGCATATTCAATCTGCTCATCACCATCACCTTCTTCCGCACGACGATCCCGCCGGAGCTCATTGAAGCGGCGCGCATCGACGGGGCGAGCGACTTCCGCACGTTCCGCAGCATCATCTTGCCGCTCTCCCGCCCCATCATCGCCGTGCTGGCGCTCTTCTACGCCGTGAATCACTGGAACGCTTACTTCCAGGCTCTGATTTATTTGAAAGACCAGGAGCTCTTCCCGCTGCAGCTCGTCCTGCGCGAGATCCTCATCGAGAACACGATAGACGCGTCGATGCTGATTGACATTGAGGACTTGGTGGCGCGGGAGGGCTTGCGCGAATTGTTGAAGTATTCGCTGATCGTGGTCGCCAGCGTGCCGGTCCTGCTCATTTATCCATTTGTGCAGCGGCACTTCGTCAAGGGCATGATGATCGGCTCGGTAAAATAGCGGCGTCAAAGACGGAAACTTGTCCGGGACAAAGCCCGCGACGGGAAGGCAATTCAGAAAGGACGGTCCCTATTGAATTCAACGCGATGAATCCTGATTTTCGATCGCCAATAACCAGAAAAGGAAAGCCAATGACCAGGAAACTTCAGACCCTTGTACTTTTGCTCGCGCTGCTGGCGCTGCCGCTGATGGCGCAGTCGCAGGATGTGTCGGGGCCGGGCGAATTCCCCATCGTGGACGAGCCGATCACGCTGAATGTCCTCATGCTCGGGCACGCCATCGTGGAAGACTTCAACACCAACACGTTCACCCACTGGTACAGCGAGCGCACCGGCATAAGCGTGGAGTTCGACATCGCGCCGCCCAATGAAGCGCAGGAAGTGCTGAACCTGACCATCGCCAGCGGCGACCTGCCCGATGTCATCGTCGGCTTCACGGTCGATCCGTCGACCCTGGCGCTCTTTGGTCCACAGGGCTTGTTCCTGCCGCTCAGCGATTTGATCGAGTCGCAGGGCCACTATGTCCATGAAGTCTTCGCCGGCTCGCCCCAGGTGCTCCCGCTGATCACCTCGCCCGACGGCGAAGTATACGGCTTGCCCCAGGTCAACGAGTGCTACCACTGCTTCTATTCGCAGCGGGCTTGGATCAACTCCGACTGGCTGGCGAATGTGGGCATGGGCGTGCCACAGACGACCGAAGAATTTGTTGATGTCCTGACCGCTTTCAAAGAGCAGGACGCCAACGGCAACGGCGACCCGGATGACGAGATTCCGCTGGCGGCCGCGACCACCGGCTGGAACGGCAACATCGACGGCTTCCTGCTGAATCCCTTCGTCTTGAGCGAGTTCAACGGGCAGAATCGCTACTTTGAGCAGAATAACGGCGTCATCACCCAGAATGTCACCAGCGAAGGCTACCGCGAGGGCTTGCGCTACCTGAACCGGCTCTTCAGCGCCGGGCTCTTCGGCGAAGAGAGCTTCACCCAGCCGATGGGGCAAGTCAAGCAGCAGGTCGAGGGCGGCGACGCGCCGACCATTGGCGTGGTGATCGCCGGCGCGCACTCCAACTTCTCCAATATCGGCGGCGACCGATGGAAGAAATATGTCGCCGTGCCTTCGCTTGAAGGTCCGAGCGGCTTGCGGCAGGCGCCTTTCAATCCCTGGGGCGTCGGCAGCGGGCAATGCGTCATCAACGCGCAGACCGAGCACCCGGTAGCGGCTTTCAAATGGTGCGATGGCTTGTACGAGCGCGAGACCACCCTGCGTTCGGTCTTCGGCATCCCGCTTTGGGAAGCGGCTGAAGGCGAAGACGGGCAATGGCGCTGGGCGGAAGCCGGCGAGCCAGCCCTGGGCGGCGATGAATTCGAGGCTATCTGGCGCCGGCTCTCCACCTTTGGCTCGCTGCAGAATGTCCATTGGGCGCAGCGCGGACCCAGCTACCGACCCAATCACCTGCGCCTGGGCGAGGTGCGCCGCGATGACGCCGGCGGCCTGGAAGTGGTGCTGCTTGAAGAAACCCGCGTCGCTTACGAGCCCCACGCGCGCGACATCGAAGACCTGATTCCGCCCCTGGCGCTGACGACGGCGCAGGCGGCCGAGGTCACCGAGCTGCGCTTGGCGATCACCGACTATGTGGCGCAGATGACCGCCGAGTTCGTCCTCGGCCGGACCAGCATTGACGACGGCTGGGACTCTTTCGTCGCCACGCTGGAGAGCCTTGGCATCAACCGCATGGCGGAAATCTACCAGGCAGCCTACGACGCGCAATACGGCGGCTAAAGCGCAATCACGCAGAATCTGTAGGGGCGATCCGAGCGGTCGCCCTCCACCCCTCTCGGTCCCCCAAGGCATTGGGGGGGAAGGCGACGCGGACTTGTAGAATCTCTGCGGGCGCCCTGATAGCTCGCCCCTGCAATGGTCCTGGATAGGGAATCCGTAGGGGAGGGCTTTCCAAACGCGCATGAAACCCAACATCCTCTTCGTCGTCGCCGACCAGCACAACGCCAAGGTCCTCGGGCATCAAGGCCACCCCAGCGTCCAGACGCCGCATCTCGATCGGATGGCGCGCGAAGGCTGTCGCTTCGAGACTGCCATCACCCAGAACCCGATCTGCACGCCCAGCCGCGTCTCCTTCATCAGCGGCCAATACCCGCACAACCACCTCTACTACAGCTTGAGCGGACCCAATCCCGGCGGGCTGCCCAACATCTTCGGGCACTTTCGGCGCGCCGGTTACTTCACCGCCGCCATGGGCAAAATTCATTGCCCCGAATACTGGGTGGAGGACGAATGCGATGTCTTCCACGAGAGCAATTCCTGGCAAGCCGGCAGCGTCGTCGGCCGCTCGGCCGCCTACACCCGTTTTCTGCGCGAGCGCGGCGTCGAGCAGCTGGAAGACCATATCCTGCTGCCGGAATTCGGCGAACGCGGCAGACAGACGGTCGAGGGACGACCCAGCCCGCTGGCATTCGACGAGTCGCAAGAAGGCTGGCTGGCTGATACCGCTATTCGGACGATGGAAAGCGCCCGGCAGCGTCAGCAGCCCTTCCTGCTGCATGTGAGCTTCCCGCGGCCGCACCAGTGCACGGCGCCCTGCCAAGAATTCTGGGATCTCTATCAGCCCAATGATCTTCACTTGCCGCCCAACGCCGATTACGATATGAAGGCGGCCGGCAAAGCGCCGCACATGATCACCTCGGCACAGCGCTGGCGCAGCGGCGATTGGACCCTGCTCGAGCCGAAAACATACGAAGCGGGACGCCAGCGCAAGCTGCATGGTTACCTGGGCGCGGTCAGCCAGGTCGACGCGGCTCTCGGCAAGCTGCTGGAACATCTGCGCGCGAGCGGCATGGCGGAAAACACGATCGTCGTCTACACCTCGGATCATGGCGATTACGCCTGCGAGCACGGCATCATGGAGAAAGCGCCGGGCATCTGCAGCGACGCCATCACCCGCGTGCCGCTGCTGTGGTGGGGGCCGGGGCGGGTGGCTGCTGGCGGCGTCTGCAAAAGTATCGTCGAGCTGGTCGATATCTCGAACACGCTCTGCGCGCTGGCGGACATAAATTTGATGGAGACCAGCGATGGCCAGGACATCTCGCCACAATTGAGAGGCGAGCCCGGCGACGCGGAACGAAGCGGCTTGACCCAATTCGCCTGGAGCAAGAGCCTGCGCCGGGGCAAGCATCGCCTCGTGCATTATCCGCGCGCCATGTTCGCCGAGGAACATCCGAGCGGCTTCGGCGAACTCTACGACCTGGAGCAAGACCCCTGGGAAATGCGCAATCTCTATTTTGACGGCGACTATCGCGATCTCGTCGACGAGCTGCGCGGCGAGCTGCTGGAGCGGCTGATCACGACAACGCGCCCGCGCACAGTCAGTGGGGTGAATTCATCGCGTTTTGGCTCGCCGGACATGACTGACCAGCGCATCCAGCGTTACCAAACTGTCGTCAACCGCGACGGCAAGATCCATCCGCGGCGGCTGCGCGGGGCGAACAAGAATTACCTTTAGGCGTCGGCTTGCGCACCGCGGAAAGCTCGCTCCAGCGCGGCGATGTCCAGCTTGTCCATCGGCAGAAAGGCCGCCATGACGCAGGACATCGAGGACCCGCGAGCCGGGCAGCAGCGCAGTATAGAGTTCCAGCGCTTCTTCAATGCGCCCGTCGAACCACAAATTGGTGACGATTTTCTGCATCGTTTATCCGTTCGCGCCCAGCTCAATCGCGCAGGACTGCATGGATTGCAGCGTTTTCCCGGCCGCGTCGGCAAAGCGGCAGACATCGCGGCTTCTTCCTCACTCGAGATGATCCGGGCCGAAGCCATGTGGCAGCAAGTCGGCGACCGAGGTGCGCAGCCGCGTTTCGCCAGCGAAGTCAGCCAGGATGACGCGCATGCCCGGGGCGAATTCGTGCAGCGCCTGGCGACAGACGCCACAGGGCGAGCCGGCGTCGCGGGTGACCACGGCGATCGCGGCGAATTCGCGTTCTCCTTCGCTGACGGCTTTGAAGAGGGCGGTGCGCTCGGCGCAGACCGTGGGCGTGAAGCTGACGCATTCGATGTTGCAGCCGCCGTAGATTTCGCCGCTGGCAGTGAGCAGGGCGGCGCCAACGCGGTAGCCGCTGTATGGAATGTAGGCTTGCTGGCTGGCTTTGATGGCGGCTTGGATAAGATCCTGGTCGCTGGGCAGGGGCATGACGATTTCCTATTTGGCTTGTGACGGCGTGGAATAGGCGGCGCTCTTGGGGGCGCGCTCCGCTGCCTGCGCCGGCTCGATCTTGCACGCCTCGACCTTGCGGATGCGGTGCCCCTCGATGGAGCGGACGGTCATGCGCAGGAATTCGCTTTCGATGGTCTCGTTCGCCCGCGGGACGCGCCCCAGGCACAAATAAATGTAGCCGCCCAGAGTATCGGCGGCAGCGGTGTCGATAGCGCAATCGAGCAAGGCGTTCAGGTCGTCCAGGTCCATGCTGCCTTCGATCAGGTACGCGCCATCGCCCAGGGCGACGAAGTCCGCTTCTTCGGCGAAGTCGTGCTCGTCGCGAATGTCGCCGATGATCTCTTCAATCAGATCTTCAATAGTGACCAAGCCCGCCGTGCCGCCATATTCATCGACGACGATCGCCAGGTGCACATTCTTCTCCTGCAATTCTTTGAGCAAAGCGTCGGCGCGCTGCGTTTCCTGGGCGAAGGTGGCCGGGCGCGCCAAATCGCGAATCGACTGGGCGCGCAGATCGGCGCCATTCTTGACGAGGCCGAGGATGTCCTTGGCGTAGAGCAGCCCGATGACATTATCGATGCTGTCTTGGTAGACCGGAATGCGCGAAAAACCGGAATCCACGAAAGCCGCCAGGGCCTCCATGACGCTGTCGTCCACCGCCAGCGCGACGATGTCGATGCGGGGCGTCATTACTTCCCGGGCGCTGCTCTCGTCCAGGCGCAGCACGGAGACGATCATGTCTTTCTCTTCCGCTTCGAGCACGCCGCCGCTGTGGCTGGCCTGGACGACGGACATGATTTCTTCTTCGGTGACGAGTTTCGCCAGCGGCTCGCCACCAGCCAGGCGCGAAAGCAGGCGGCTGAGCAGCAGCGCGAGCGCAGCCATGGGCGACATGAGCAGGACCAGCAGGCGCATCGGCGCGATGGACAGGGGCAGCAGGGTCTCCGCGTGGGCGGCGCCCAATGCTTCGGGCAGGAGGTCGCCCAAAACGAGGGTCAGGCAGGCGCCGAGGGCGACGCTCACAATGGCGAGCGCGGGCGAAACGCCATCGGCGAGGGCAGCCAGCAGCAGCAGCAAGATGACGGCGGTGGCGATGCGGGTCAAGACATGAGCCAGGCTCACGGTCAAGCCCAGCGTGAGCTTGTCGTCCGTCAGCGCCAGGTACCGCTGCGCCTGCTCGTCGCCGTCGTCGGCGCGTTCTCGCATGGCGGCGCGGGACAGGCTGTGCAGCGACGCGCTCAGCAGGCTCACGGCGGCGTGCGCGCCAAGCGCCAGCAGCAGCAAGACCAAATACGCGGCCCTCTCGTCCATTAGGCTGCCATCCGCGAAGACGCGAAATCGACCGGTCGCGAATGCGCGCGCGCGGCGGCAGCGGCAATGACTATGTGCGTGGGACTCCGGGAGGGAGGCTCGGTTGGGTCGTCCACTGGTTTCTGGGAACATTCTTGACAGCTTGGAGCGAGTGTAACACATCGAGGGCAAGCCTTGCAAGTACGCCGCCTGGAGCCGGGCGTCTCATGTTTGCCACCGAGGACACGGAGGACTCAGAGAGTATGTTCCATCGCGGACTGACCGTGGGCTCCGCGCCTCAGGCCAAGGGAGCGCCATCCCAGTTGTAGCGCGCGCGCCAGCCCAGCAGCCGCTCCGCCTTGCCGCAATCGACCGGGCTGGCATTGCCGCGGATGTGGCTGGCGACCGGGTACTCGCCGGGGAAGTGCCGCGCCATCAAGTCGCGGATGTTTTCGCTTCGATAGATGACGGGCGCGCCGATGAAGTAGGCTTCGTGGCCGGGCCTATCGCGTTCCAGGCACAGGCGGCAGGCGGCGGCCGCGTCGCGGACATCGACAAAGGTCCAGAAAGCGCCATAAGTCTCGCTGTCATTGGTGGGCTGGCGGCGAGCGGCCGGGATCCACGAACGCGCGTCGGCGTCGAGCACGGCGGTGAAGCGCAGGCTGGCGAGGGACATCTCTGGCCAGCGGCGCAGGAAGCCAGCCGCCAGGTCCTCGCCGATCTTCTTGGACAAGCCATAGCAGTCTTGCGGCAGCAGCGGATGCGTCTCGTCGATGGGCAGGAAGCGCGGGCTGAACGGGCGGAAGCGAAAGCCGTAACCGAGCGCGGTGATGCTGCTGGCCATGACGACCTGGCGGATGCCCAGGGTCAAGGCCGCTTCCAGGACATTGAAGGTAGAGACGACATTGACCCGGAAGACTTCGGCGGCGGCGGCGTCCAGGGGGCTCGGGATGGCGGCCAGGTGAATCACGGCCTCGTGCCCGCGCATGGCAGCGACAACTTGCGCGAAATCGGTGAAGTCGACAGTCTGCGTCGCCCAGGGCTGGCGCGGCGCGATATCGGCCGGCGTCGCCGCATAGCCATGTTCGCGCAATTCTTGCACGACCGCGACGCCGATCCTGCCGTCGGAGCCGCTAACGAGCGCGCGTTTGGCTGGCATGGCTGCCTCCCGTCGAAAGCGTGAAACTTAATGCGGATGCGCTAGAATATACTCGACGAGCCAGCCACAAGACAAAGACGGGAGAGCCACCGTGAATCAAGAGATGCGGGTCGCCCTGGGGCAGCACAGCGCGGCCACCCATGAGTATTTGACCTTCGCCAAACAGCTGGGCGTCGGCGGCGTGCAATTCAACATGATCGGCAAGGGCATCGATCTCATCCCGGACGCGCCCGAGCTGCGCGACGACAAAGGCTACTGGGAGCGGGACGACCTGCGGCGGCTGAAACAGCGCGTCAACGACTACGAGCTGGAGCTGGAGGCGATCGAGAATGTGCCGCGGCACTTCTATGTCGACGCCATGCTGAACGGACCGCGCTGCGCAGAACAGACCGCCAATTATCAGCGGGTTGTGCGCAACATGGGCGAAGCGGGCATCCCCGTGCTCGGCTTGAACTGGATGCCCAGCCTGGTCTGGCGGACGCCCATGCAGACCGGGCGCGGCGGCGTCAAGGTGACCGCCTTTGACCTTGAGCTGGCGCTGGCGGGCGAGGTCGTCGACGGTATCGTCAATGTGCCTGAAGCCGAAGACCGCGAATACAGCGAAGCCGAGCTTTTCGACAATTATGTGCGATTCATGGAGGCGGTCGTCCCCGTCGCCGAAGAAGCCGGGGTCAAGATCGCGCTGCACCCGGACGACCCGCCCGTGCCGTCGCTGGGCGGGATCGCGCGCGTGTTTCACAAGCCGGAGAATTTCAAACGAGCCCTGGAAGCCGTGCCCAGCCCCAATCATGGCCTGGACTTTTGCATGGGCTGTTTCTCCGAGATGGTCTACGCCGAGCAAAGCAACAACGAGGGCGTGCTGGACGCGATCCGCTATTTTGGCGAGCGCGGCAAGATCTTCTATGTGCACTTCCGCGATGTGCAGGGCTGCGTGCCCAAGTTCCAGGAGTGCTTCCCCGGCGAGGGCAACATGAATGTCGTCGCCGCAATCAAGACGCTGCATGATGTCGGCTTCACCGGATTCATCATCGACGACCATGTGCCGGAGATGATCAACGACGATGGCTGGCGGCATCGGGGCCACGCCTACTCGACCGGCTACATCATGGCCCTGGTGGAAGCGGTGAAGCAGCTGGCTTGAGGCCCGCTCAGGCGGCGCGGGTCTTGACGACGGGGTGGCGGATATCGCGCCACATGATCGCCTCGTGCAGCAGAAATGTCAGCAAGCCGATGACGAAGACGAATTGCGGGATGACCTCGAGGCCCAGGTTCTCCGCCAGTATGCCGCCCAGCCAGGGCAGGACCGCCATGCCGATGCTGGCGCCGGTGAATTGCAAGCCCATGGCGTTGGCGGTGTGGGCGCTGCCGACCCGGGCCGGCGTGTCCGAAGCCATCAAGGGGGCGAAGGGGGCGATGGCGAAGCCGATCATCGCCAAGCCCAGCAAGCTGCTCAGCGGGCTGAGGTTCGCCCAGAGCAAGCCCGCGCCGAGCATGAGGCTGATGTTGTTGAGGCGCAGAAAGACTCCATTGCGGACGCGGGCGACGACGAAACCGGCGAAGAATCGGCTGACGGTGAGGCTGGCCCAATAGACGCTGACCCAGGCGGCGGCCGTCTTCGGTTCGAGCTGGCGCGCCTCGATCAAGAAACTGTTGGCGAATTGCCCGGCGACCAGTTCGTTGCCCGTCGCCAGCAGCCAGGCGCCCACCATGAGCCAGACGATGGGCAGACGCAGGGCGCCGCGCACGCCGCTGTCTTCGGTCGCGCTCCCGCTTCTTTCGCCACGGTCGATGCGCCATTCGCGCCGGGTCGCGTAAAACATCAAGAGCATCAGCAGCCGCGTGCTGGCGAAAAGCACATAAATCCAGCGCCAGTCCAGGCCGAGATCGATGATGACGAATGTGACGAGAAAGGGTCCCAGCGTGGAGCCGATGCCAAAGCTGCCATGGAGCCAGTTCATGCGGCGGGCGCTGAAATGGACGGCGGCGAAGGCGTTCAAGACGACTGCCACCAGACCCGAGCCAAAGCCGCTGAGCGCCGCCACCAGCATGACGAACAGCCAGGAAGGCGCCAGCGCGAAACCCAGCAGGCTCAAGCCGCCGACGCTCACGCCGGTCATCATCACCGCGGCGACGCCGAAGCGCCCGATGATGGGACCGCTGACGGTGCTGGTGATGGTCCGGCCGATGGTGGCTGCGCTGACCATGGCGCCGAGCGCGCTCAGAGTCACGCCGAAATCCGCCTGGATGTATATCCAGACGACGCCCAAAGCGCCGCCGTTGATGCCGCCCAGGGCGAAAACGCAGCAGCAGAGCAGCCACAGCCTCAGCGTTCTGTCGTTTTGCAGGGCATTCAAGCGAGCGGGCTCTTTCGCGGGGGGACGGACGCTGGCGGGAGTGTAGCCCAATTCGCGGGCGGGGGCTATGGCGCGCCGGATTGGTTGGAGTCCGTGCTTCGCGCCTTAGCCGCGGCCTCGTTCGCGCAGCAGCTTGAAGAGCCAGGCGAATTCATCTATCCGCAGCCAGCGCGCCGCTGCGAAGTAGAGCCCGCCGTAAAGCGAAGCGCAGACCGCCACCAGCGCGATTTCATGCAAGAGGGTCGCCGTGCCGATGGCTGCCGCGATGCCGGGCAGGGTCAGCGTGGCGGCCAAGGCCATGATTGCGGCGGCGGCGGCCGACTTCAAGCCGGTGCGGGTCAAGCGCTGCGAGCCGAACCCGTCCATGCGCCGCCACAGCAGCAGCCCGCAGACCGAAGCGTGGGCGAAGTGCTTGACGCTGTCGGCGATCATCAAGCTGTACAAGCCATAGCGCTCAAAGAGCAGAAGCGCGACTCCCATATAGGCGAGCAGGCTGAGGATGCCGACGAGGGCGGGCGTGAGGGTGTCTTTGCGGGCGTAAAAGGCGTAGACCAGGAGCAGATCCAGGGCGGCGAAGGGCAGACCCAGGAGGTAGAGGCGCAAGGCGAGCGCGGTGACCTCGGTATCGGCGGCGACGAACGCGCCATTCTCGAAGAGCAGTGCGATGATGGGCGTCGCCAATGCAAAGAGTCCGACGGCGGCCGGCAAGATGAGCGCGGTCGTCAAGCGCAAGCCCAGGCCCAAGGTGTCGCGGAAAGCTTGCTGAGCGGCGGCAGTGGTCTCGGCGGCCTGGCGCGCCAGGGTAGGCAAGATGGCGACGCTGATGGCGGTGGCGACCAAGCCCTGCGGAAACTGGACCAGGGTGGTCGCCCAGTTCATGATGGCGATGCCGCCTTCAATCGTCTGGCTGGCCAGGTTGTAGCTGAAAGGGCGGATGATCAGCGTGTCGATGATAAGCGAGAGCATGACCGGCACGTAAAGCAGGCCGATGCTCCGCAAAGCGGGATGCCGCCAGCGCAGACTCGGGCGCAGACGGCGCAGACCCAGGCCCGGCAGCTGCAGCAGCATCTGGGCGGCCGCGCCCAGCAGCCAGCCAAAAGCCACCACGATGATGCCGTCGCTTGCCCGCGCCAATGCAAAAGGCGCCGCCAGGGAGCCGCCCGCCAGGTTGGGCGTCCATTGCAGGGCAGGCGCCAAGGTCAGCGCGGCGACGACGATGCAGGCGTTGAAGACGACGCCGGCGAAAGCGGGCAAAGTGAATGAGCGCAAGGCAAAGAGCGTGCCGCTGAAAACGGCGAAGAGGCTCATGAATATCAAGGCGGGCGCGGTCAGGCGCAGCAGCTCGACGGCGAGGCGGCGGATGGCGGGGTCGCTGCCCGGCGCGACCAGGTCGACGATCTGCGGCGCGAACAGCTCAATGAGCAAGATGAGGGCGGCGAGGACAGCCAGGACCAGGCTGATCAAGGCGGAGACGACGCGCCACAATTCGTCTTTGCCGCGCCGAGTGATGACATCGCTGAGCACGGGCACGAAGGCGCCGTTGACATGCCCGCCGATGAGCAGGTCGTAGATCGCCTTGGGCACGATGATCGCCACCTGCAGCGCGTCTACCGCGCCACTCGCGCCGAAGAGGTAAGTCAGCACGATTTCGCGAGCCAGGCCCAAGGCGCGGCTGCAGATGTTGCCCAGGGCGAGGATGCCGCTGGCGCCGGCCAGCCGGGCATAGGCGCGCTCTCGTTCGCCGGGCGCTTCGGCGGCTGTGGCTGAAGGCGGCTGTGCCGGCATGCTGTGGCTCTCGCTCTTGGGGCGCCCGGGCGCCTTCGGTTTTTGACAGGGGACGCGGCGACGCCCATTATCGCATTCACGCGGCGGGCGCTCAATCCTCACGAAAGCGGTTCGATTCGTGCCGGCCAACCCCATCCCCGACCGCCTGTGTCTACGCGGCGCGGCCTCTTGCGCCGCAGCATCAGGGAAGGGGAGACTCTCGCGGCAGCGCCGGTTTGGGTCTACCGATTGATTGCGGATCTGGACGGTGAATAGTTCATCCGTCGCCGCGGACGACCTCGACGATCAGCTCTTCCAGCTGGGGCACGACATGGCGCGCCTCGTGCTGAACGCCATGCGCGATTTGCTCGCTCGCTTCCAGGGGCATGTCCGCGGGCACGGCGATCTTCATCACGCCGTACATTCGATGCCCGACCCAGCGCAGCCGCAGCGTCTCGATGCGCCGCAGGCCCTCAAGCGCCAGCACATGCGCCTCGACATGCTCGACCAACTGCGGGTCGACCGCGTCCATCATGCGATACCAGACCGCCTTGATGGCGTTCCAGGTGATGCCGACGATGGCAAAGGCGATGACGATGCCGACGATGGGATCGAGGATGGGCAAGCCAATCAGCGTGCCGATGACGGCGATGAGCACCGCCAGCGATGTGAGCCCATCGATGAGGGCGTGCTGGCCATCGGCGATCATGGCGTCGGAGCCGATGCGCCGGCCGACGCGAATCTGCATCAGCGCCACCAGCTCGTTGCCGACGAAACCGACCAGAGCCGCCAGCGCGATCCACTCCAGGTTCTCCAGCGGGCGCGGGTTGAGCAGGCGCTCGATGGATTCAACCAGAATGAAGGCAGCGCTAAAGGCGATGGAAATGACGATGAAGACGCCGGCGATGTCTTCCAGCCTGCCATAGCCGTATGTGTAGCGTGTGTTGGCGGCGCGGCGGGCGATGTAAAAGGCGAAGAGCAAGGGGATCGAATTGAGGGCGTCGCCCAGGTTGTGCACCGTGTCGGCCAGCAGAGCGACGCTGCCGCTGGCGATGTAGATGACGATCTGCAGGGCGGTGGTGGCGCCGAGGGCAATCAGCGCGATCCAGACAGTGCGAACTGCCAGGCGGTTATCCAGGAAAGCGCGGTCGGCGGCGAGCTCGTGATGGCTGTGGTCGTGGGTGAAGCCGGGCAGGTGCAAAGCCTGCGCCAGCTTCACCAATGGGTTGGCGCTGTGATGGCGGTGGCGATGCCCGGCGTCGTGATGATGATGTTCGTGACTATGCGCCATACGCGTCGGCCGCCAATGGTCTACAACCGCCTTCGCTTGAGTGCGGCAGTGTTGCTTGCTGATTAGCAGCCAGCACAGTCGCCGCCTTCGTTGTCGCTGAAGCTGTTGTCGCTCTGTTCCACCGTGCCGGCGAAGACGGTGATCGCGCCGCCACTGTCTTCAGCCGCTTTATTGCCATTGAACTGGGTGTCGCTGACCTGCGCCGTGCCGTTGAACACCTGGAGCGCGCCGCCGCCTTCGGCCGCGATGTTGCCTTCGAAGACGCTGCCGCTCACGCTGACCATGCTGAAGGCCGAGCCGATCGCGCCGCCATTCGCCGCCATATTGTCGCTGAATTCGCTGTCGACGATAATGACTTCGCTGTCCCAGGCATCCAGCACGCCGCCATAAGCCTCGGCCACATTGTTGGTGAACTGGCTGCTGATCAGCTCCAGCGTGCTGCCGCGATTGGCGATGATTGCGCCGCCGCTCTTGCTGCGGCCCGTGACGCCATCGGCGAAGACGAAGCTGACTTCGACATGCGCCACCGCGTCCATCAGATGAATGTTCTGCAGGGAGAGCGCGCCACCCATATCGACATAGAAGATGCGCCACTGCTCGTCGCCGCTGATGCTGTGGCTCGCGCCGTCGATGGTGATGGCGGAGAGTACGCGCGGCAGCTCGCCAGTCAAGGTGATGTCGGCGGAGAGGGTGATGAGGTCGGCGCCGTCGCCGGCCGGGCAGGCGCCCCGCTCTTCGTCGGCGTTGGCGGCGCGGATGGCGTCGGCGAGGGTGCAGTCCTCGTCCAGTGTGTAGTCGGTCGCCAGAATCGGCGTGATTGCAAAGAGCAGGATTAACGCTAGAAAAATGGTTCGCATGAGAGGCTCCTAAGAAATACGCTTCGCATCAGTATAGCGCATGGCTGGAGTGATGGCATGCGAGCGTCAGTCGCCTGCGCTGAATGCGATGTAGGGGCGACTCGGCGGGTATGCCATCGTTAGGCGGCATTCCGGCGTGTGAACCGTCGCGCGAATTTGATATAGTACAGTCAGCATGATATAAACGAAATCAAACTCGAGTTGCCCGCAAAAGCAGACCGAATCGCAGGGGTTGTCATGAATCAGATCCCGTTGCCTGCAGTTACTCGACAGGTGAGCGGCGGGCAGAAAATGGTTCGCCGCGCGAGTCAACACGCGCCAGAAATTGAGAAGGCAAAAGCAAGACGCAACCGCGCCTGGAAAGACTGCGCATTGATTCCGCGTTGGGTCGACCACGAGAGCGTTGGGCTTGACCGATTTTTCACACGGCCCGAGGTGGCGCGGGACTGCAGCGACAGCCTGTATGCGTCAATGCAAGCCGATTACGCCGACTTTGACGCTTATCACTTCATAGATCCCGGAGCCGGGGCCGGGGCCTTTTATGACCTGATGCCAGAGGGACAACGCATTGGAATAGACATTCTCCCCGCGCGCCCCGACTTTGTACGCAAGGATTATCTGACCTGGTCGCCTCCATCCATCAGCCAGCGATATGCAGTTTTGGGCAATCCGCCATTCGGTTACCGCGCCTGGCTGGCGCTAGCGTTCCTCAATCATTCCGCGCGATTCTCAGATTACATGGGGCTCATTCTGCCAATGGCTTTCCAAAGCGACGGCAAAGGCAGCCCCAAACATCGCGTGCGCGGCGCGGAACTGATTCAGTCGAGCGCTCTTCCACCAGACGCGTTCATGGATCCGAACGGCAATTCCGTCAAGCTGAACGCGCTGTGGCAGATCTGGCGGCGCGGAGTCAACAACAGGCGTCCGACGCAGACATGCGATGAATGGATCGACATCTTCACCGTGGACATTCGCAAGGAACGCCTATGCGGGCACAATCGGCTTGCTGAAGCGGACTACTTTCTGCAGCGCACCTACTACGGAGAACCGCCGCGGCTGGTCACAGATTTCGCCGAAGTGCGCTATGGATGCGGCTATGGCATCGTTCTCAAGCAAGAACAGGACGCGATTGTCAATCTGCTAAACGCGACAGACTGGACCAAGTATTCCAACCTTGCCATGCACAACTGCCGACATATCTCCATGTATCACATACAACAGGCCGTGATACACGGAGGTTTCACAGATGACTAGCCCGGTCCAGCTAATGCAGTCCGTGATCGCCAGATACGCCAACGACAACAAATGGGTCAACGCGCCGCTGGGCGAAATCAAGTCGCTCAGCAATACACACATAGGCGACATTGGTCAGAATTTCGTGGAAGAATGGTGTCGGCAACAAGGCTTGACCTGGGTGGGTTCGGGCAGTCGCCAAAGCGCATGGGACGCGCGCATCGCGGGCATTACATTTGAGGTCAAGACCGCCACCGAGGATATCAACGGCAACTTTCAGTTCAACCACATTCGACATCACCGGGACTACCAGGCGGTGCTGTGCCTGGGCATTGCGCCGGACACAGTGCTGTTCGACGCCTGGCGGAAGGGCGATGTGTCAGAGGGCCGGGCTGGACGACTGGTTACGATGGACAGAGGGTCCAGCGCGACTTTCAAGCTAACGAAGAAGCGGTCGGATCTGAGGCCGGTGTCTGAGTTCAGCGAGCGAATCGGCGAGATTGTGGAGGCTCTGAGCTAGAACCTAGAACTGCAATGGGATCTCGTCCTCCACTGTTCTGATGCCCAACGAGGTCAATATCACTTCATTCGCACTCTGGTCAAAGTGTACAAGTTCGGCCTTGTGCAACTCCGAGATTACCTTGTTTCTAAAGTCAGTCGGATTCCTGTATTCTATTGATTTACGTAGAGACAAAGCAGATGACATGTTTGACTCTTCTCCGTAGAGCAACACCAGCACTTTCTCTTTGGCAGACAATTTACGCTCCGGTGGCGACAGTACGCGCTTGATGTTGCCAACCTCCCAGATGATCGGTATTCGCTTTGTCGTCACCGACTGCACAATATCACGCGCCTCGTCTATTGAGACATTGTGAAAGAGTCGCACCAGCTCGGCCATGATCCAGTCAACACACGAAACAACGAGCGTAGCATCCATATAATTCGGATCGATGTCTCCCGGAGAGTGGCCTACTCCCCGCTTATTGCGAATACCATAGATGGAGCAGAGGAGGTCAGGAATATGAAACCTGACCGCATCATCCAGGCTCTTGTCACCCGCGTGCTTGCGGACGGCGTTCTTGAAATCCTTGATGTGTTTACCATACGGCGTGTATACACTGGACGCGCTGCAGTGCCATTCCAAGAGCCTAAACACATCCTCGCAAAACTTGCCGCCATTCAACTCCGACGGCTCGTATTTCCGAAGGATGTAATTCTGCATGATTTCGCGATAGTGGTTTTTGAGTCGTTCGCGTATGTCGTCGGGGACGGACGCGAAGACATTGTCAAATTGGTCGGTCACGCCTGCTCCTTGTCAGCAAGCATATCGTTGACCATGTTCTCGCCTGCAGCAGTGAGTGAGTATCCCTTCTGCCCTTTCTTCTTGTCCAGATAACCGCGATGCTTGACTGTGCGCAATGCGGCACCTGCATCTGCGGGCTGTCTGTGACCTGCCGCACGGCACGCGTCTTCCAAGAGCTCAGGCGTTAGCTCTACCACCTCCTGATCTCTCGGCGAGCGGACCTTGAGCACGTAGGCCATCAGCACAACAAACTGTTTCTGATTCAGCTCCTTCAAGCCGATTTCATGTTCCTTTGCAAGCTCGAATAGCTCCGTCCTGTAATCCCAAGCAGTCTCCGCGCTGACCTGCAGCTTGCCAACCGTCAGCCCGTCTGTTCTCGCCGAGTTGTCCATCTCACGGGAACTGCTCTCTGCTATTGGCCCCAGAAAGGCCCGGCACAAGCTGTCTGCAAGTGTGGCCTGCAGATGCTCGGGATAGACCTCGACTTGCTTCACGATTTTTGGGATCTCGTCCACCAGATGCTCGTATCGACCTCTTTTCATTCCTCATCACCTCATGGGTTCGACTGATTGATTGTACGATTGCAGTGCTCTAGTTTCAGAACAACCTTGCGCGAGACAAGTGTGCCGACTTCATCAACGACGATTTTAGGTGGCTAGCAATGTTTCACGAACGTATCGCCTGCCCTGACGTGACAAGACGTATTTTCCAGCACCCTTGGCTTGGAGATACTTCTTCCTTGTCTTCGCGTTGACTAACGTCTGATTGGAATTGGTCGGGACATCACGACCGACAACCTCGCAGGCAGTTTTGAGTTGACTTCCATCGATTGCATCTACCTTTTCCATGCCCTGAGCGACGTCACAGTAGTAAAATGCGACGAAGGCCGAGAATTCCATGTCATTGCAGCTTTCTAGATCGTAGGTATCTGCGTACCACTCCAGGTCCTTAACGGTTCCCGTTTCGGCATTCCTGCTATCCTCAGCGGCAGCAATACGACCGCCTGAGTTCTCCTCGACATTGGCAGGTAACTCAGTCGGCAATCTGCGTGGACTGATGAGGGCAGCGAAAATCGCTTCACAGGCCGCTCCTTGCGCAAATTCTGGAAACTTCCGAACTGCCGCAGCTATATTCTCGACTTCGTTCATAACTTCCTGATACTCCATACGGGACATGACTGTTCTCCATTCACCATCGTTTGAATTCTGGCGCTTGCTTTCAATCGTGCTATTGCTCGGTTCATCGAAACTCGGAGTGTTCGGCCTGTTGCTCATCAGTCACTCTCCTTTAAGAGCGTGTGCTTGACATAGTGTTCACCCTGTGCCGCGAGAGAATACTTCCCGCCACCTCGGCTCACTAGGTAGTATTTGACGTTCTTCGCGTTATTCATCGTACCCGCTACACGCTTTGGCAACTTGCGGCCTGTAATCACACAGACTTTTTTGAATAGGTCAACATCAATTGCGTCTGTCATTTCGTTTGGAGGCGCTAGTTTTGCGTAGAAGTACGCTACAAACGCTGCGAATTCCATGTCGTTAGTGCCGTTAAGCCTAAATCGACTATAGTACGAATTTAGTTCTTCCGCAACATTTCTCCCGTCTTCCTGCATATTCATAGTCGCATCAACATCAGTTATATGTACCATTTCTGACTGTGTATCTCCTGAACCAGAACTTCTTAGCAGAGCATCTACGAGGCTACTATAGACCATTTCACGAGAGTCAGCCGGCAGCTTCTCGACGGCGTCCGTCATTTTGCTCACATTGTCCAGCAATAGATTGAATTCTTTCAGACCCATGAGTCTTCCTCGTCACATCGACATAGTGCAATATCCTAACTATAGCGTACAGCCTGATTGGTGTCAAGCACGGATCTCGGCGAAGAAGAAATCGGCGAGGGTGCGCGGAGACAGAGCGACTCGCCGAGCCGCCCCTACAGATGGTGATTGGAGCCTGGTCGGATCAGCCGTCGCGCCCAGCAGCATCCATCGCAGCCACCGCCGCGATCGCCACGATGTCCTCCACATCGTCACCAGCCTGCAGCACATGCGCCGGCGCCCCCATCCCCAGCAGGATCGGGCCGATCGCCTCCGCATGCGTCAAGCGCGACAGCAGCTTGTAGCTGATATTCGCCGCGTCCAGGTTGGGGAAGACCAGCACATTCGCGTCTTGCACGCGGCTGAAGGGGTAGCGCTGCTCGATGATGTCGACCACGACCGCCGTGTCCGCCTGCATCTCGCCGTCGACGACGATTTCCGGGCGACGCCCGCGCACCAGCTCGACGGCGCGGCGGACCTTGTTGCTGTGCGGGTGGGGCGTGGATCCAAAATTGGAGAAGGACAGCATCGCCACCCGCGGGTCGAGGCCCAGGGTCAAGGCGAAGTCGTTGGCGAGGGCGGCGATCTCGGCGAGAGTCTCGGCGTCGGGGTCGATATTCACGGTCGCGTCGGTGAAGAGGTAGCTTCTTCCCTCGATGACCATCAGATAGACGCCAGCCGCCCGCGTCGCGCCGTCGCGGGTGCCGAAGACCTGCAGGGCCGGGCGTATCACATCCGGGTATTCATAAGTCAAGCCGCTGACCATGGCGTCGGCGTCGCCGCTCTTGACCATCATGCAGGCGTAATAATTGCGCTGGCGGATTAGGGAGCGGGCTTTGTGCCGGGTGACGCCTTTGCGCCGGCGCAGGTCGTAGAGCATGTCGCGGTAGTCATACTGGTTGTCGGCGGCGTAATGATCAAAGCAGTTTGGCGCGTAATTCAGCCCCAAGCCCTCGATCGTGCCGCGGATGCGCTGGGGCCTTCCCAGCAAGATCGGCTCGCCGATTCCCTCGTCGCGGACTTGCATGGCGGCGCGGATGATCTTGGGCTCTTCGCCTTCGGGGAAGACGATGCGCTGCGGGCGGCTGGCTCGGGCGCGATTGACGATGTTCTGTCGCACTTGACGCCCGCTGCCTTGCCGGTTGATGAGCTCCTGGCGATATTCGTCGAGGTCGATTTGCCGCCGCGCCACGCCCGACTGCATCGCCGCCTCGGCCACGGCCGGCGCCACCCAGAGCATCACCCGTGGGTCGAGCGGCTTGGGAATCAGATAATCGCGGCTGAACTTGATGCTTTCCTGGCCGTAGGCTGCCAAAACGCTGTCCGGCACATCTTCATGCGCCAGGGCCGCCAAAGCGCGGGCCGCCGCCATCTTCATCTCTTCGTTGATGCCGGTCGCGTAGACATCCAGCGCGCCGCGGAAGATGAAGGGGAAGCCGAGCACATTGTTGACCTGGTTGACATAATCGCTTCTTCCCGTGCCGATGATGGCGTCGGGGCGGACCTCCAGCGCCAGCTCCGGCATGATCTCCGGCGTCGGGTTCGCCATGACAAAGAGCAGCGGATCCGGCGCCATGCCCAGGATCATCTCCTGCGTCACCGAGCCGGCGATGGACAAGCCGATGAGCGCGTCCGCCCCTTGCAAGGCGTCGTGCAGCGTGCGGGCATTGGTCGGGATGGCGAATTCGGTCTTGTAGATGTTCATGCCGTCTTCGCGCTGATGATGGATGACGCCCCGCGAATCCAGCATCAGGATATTCTCGCGGGCGACGCCAAAGAGCTTGAAGAATTTGCCGGTGGCGATGGCGCTGGCGCCGGCCCCGTTGATGACCACTTTGATGTCTTCGATGCGCTTGCCCGTGATCTCCAGCGCGTTCAGCAGCGCCGCCCCACTGATGATGGCGGTGCCGTGCTGGTCGTCGTGGAAGACCGGGATATCCAGTTCTTCTTTGAGCCGCTCTTCAATCTCGAAGCATTCCGGCGCCTTGATGTCTTCCAGGTTGATGCCGCCGAAAGTCGGGGCCAGCGCTTTGCAGACTTCGACGATCTCGTCGGCGCTGCGCGAAGTGATCTCGATATCAAAGACATCGACATCGGCGAATTTCTTGAAGAGCACGCCCTTGCCTTCCATGACCGGCTTGCTCGCCAGGGGACCGCGGTCGCCCAGGCCCAGGATGGCGCTGCCGTTGGAAATCACCGCCACCAGGTTCGCCCGCGCCGTCATCTCAAAGACAGTCAGCGGGTCTTTGTCGATCTCCAGCACGGCTTCCGCCACGCCCGGCGAATAAGCAAGGGAGAGGTGGAGCTGGCTGTCGAGGGGTTTGGTGGGCGCGATCTGGATTTTGCCCGGGCGTCCCCGGCGGTGGTAGTCGAGCGCTTCCTGGCGGGTGAATGTGACCATGGCGATGTCCTCGGAGCGTTTTCGTCCATTCTACCGCACTCGACGCCTATATGCCCCCGCCCAGGCCCCTCCCCCGAAGCTTCCAGGCGGGGAGAAACGCCGCCCCGTCCGTCCGCGTTCTGCAGGGCTTGCCGCGTCTTCGCCTTGCTGATTCGGGGCGCCGGGCGACTCAGGCCAGTTACGAGTCAATTACGAACATTCTATCCATTGATAGTGATATATGATTGATGTATACTACATTGGATCTGGTCGCAGAGATCAAGCTGGAGGGGGCGCCATGTGGCAGACACGCGCTCAAATCAACAGTAATACAGTAATCTTACTGCTGGCATTGCTCGGCGTCTTTGTATTGCTGGCGCTTGTCGCCCCCCCGCCCCCCGTAGACGCCCAAGGCTGCCAGGACCCCAATAGATCCGAACCGTGGGATCCGCCCATCCTCTGCCGCAACACCAACACGCCCTGCGCCAACTGCTGGATCGTCAAATGGTCCAAGCCATCCACCAACAGGGGATCATTCGGAGTCCGGTGGCGGTTCGCGCCGCATGGAGCCTGGACGAATACCACAAGTTGGCCCCAGGCGCAATTTGTCATCCCGAATTCATCTTCGCACACTTATGTGGAGGCGCAATGGAAGAGAAGTCGCTTGGTGGCTCCGCTATGGTCAAATACCGGCGCCGGCGGCACACGCCCGACAAACACGCCTACAAACTCACCGTCGCCTACATATACGCCTACAAATACGCCGACGCCGAACTGGGACTCCACCGCCACCGCCCTCGCCCCGCAATCCGGCATCCTGGTCTGGGAGAAGTGCACGCTGCACCAAGCCATCCAAAGCGCCAACGAGAACATCAAATTCGGCCGGTGCAAAGCCGGCGCAACCAGCGGCACAGACACCATCACCCTGCTGCAGGATGTGACCCTGACGGGCGACGTTCAGGCAGTCGAGAGCGACATCCGCATTGAAGGCAATGGCTTCACCATCAACGGCGACGACAAGTTTCGCCCATTCACGGTCAATTCCACCTCGCGGCTGGAGCTCAACAATGTCTCCATCATCAACGGCAAGACGGCCGACGCCGGCCAAACGAATGGCGGCGCCATCGTCAGCAACGGCACGGTCATCATCACCAACAGCTACATCGGCGGCAGCCACGCTGTCAACAGCGGCGGCGCGATCAGCACGAATGGGCCAGCGCTGACGATCAGCAACAGCACGATTCACAACAATCGCGCGAACGGCAAAGGCGGCGGCATTTATGTGATCGGCGGCACGGTGACGCTTTCGCATGTCACCATGGTCGGCAATCAGGCGAGCTTCAGCCAGAAGGCTCCGCTGCATATTTATGGCGGCACGGTCAAAGTGCGCAATACCATCATCACTGCCGACAGCGCGCACAAGGGCTGCGACTTCGATACCCACGGCTCGACCAGCTCCCTGAGCGAGAACAAGGGCAATCTCATCGAGAACAATGACTGCGGCGGCACGGTCCTGGCGGGTCCCGCCCAGCTGCAAGCCAGGTCCTCCGCCAAGCCCTACTACATCATGCCCGCGGCCGGTAGCCCGGCGATTGGCGCGGGCGACAATGGAATCTGCGCCCAATACGCCACCGACCAGCGCGGGGGATCGCGGCCTTCGACCGGCTGCGATATCGGCGCGGTGCAATTCGTTTCGCAAGCGCAGCAGGGGCCGACGCCCAGCAATGAGGAAGCCACCCAGCAAGCGGCCGTGCTAGCCGCCGGCAGCTATTCGCAGTTCCTCATGACCCGCACCCCGCCGGTCCAGCGCCCGCAGTCGGGTTACCAGCTCAACAAGCAGGGTTACAGCGTCAGCGCGAATCATGGCTTGGGCAGCGGCGTCAACTTCCAGCGGGTTGGCGCTGCGGGCATCGGCATTCAGTGGATCATCGACGCCGGATTCCTGGACGCCATTGATGTCTGGGGCTATGTGCAGCAGGGCGTCGAGGTCTGCTTCACGCAAGCGGGCAGCATCATCTTCAAGGATTCGCTGACGATTCCGGCGCAGGTCTATTCCATTCCCTATTACGCCAATGACATGGGCCTGCCCTGCGCCTACATCACCTCGCCCGGCACGCTCATCCTCATGCCGCTGGAGGGGATCTTGTCGACGGCGCTCACGGACTGCATGGTGACGGCGCTGTACATTCTCAACCTGCGCGAGGAGCCGGCCGGCCAGGTCATCGGGCTTGTGCCCAAAGACGACAAGCTCACCGCCATAAGCCGCACGCCCGACTGGTTTGAGGTGGATTATCACGGCGTATACGGCTGGATCAGCGCCCAATATGTACAGAAACACGGCGACTGCGGCTAAATCCGCGCCCGGGCTCCAGCCTGCCCCCGCTGAGGCTTCGCGTGGACCGAGGGCCTTGACTTCCCCAAGCGACCTCAATTTACCGTCAGGTCGTTGTCGCCCGGGTCGACAGGGTCGCCGCCGGGATCGCCAGGACTGCCGCCGGGATCGTCCCCCTCTGGCTCGGGCGTCGCCGCCGGCGCTTGCGGCTGCAGCAGCGGATGCGCTTCCAAATAAGCCGGACCAGCCTGCGGAATCATGCAGACATAGTGGCGGACCTCGGGCTGCGAATTCTCCGTCTTCAGCGGCAGATCCAGCCCCGAAGCCGCATACTCTTCAGCAGCCAGCCATTGCCCCGGCGCGTAGGGACCGCAGCCGGTCGCGGGCTCGGGCGTCGCGCTCGGGCGCCAGCAGCCGAGCCCGGTCGCGTAGCCGCCGATGTTTTCGATGCTGGTCGTCAGCGCGGCGAGAGACATGGACGCGGGATGAAACAGCGCGAGCGACACATGACCCACGGGCAAGACCCGCGAGCCGGGAACGCAGATCGTGTCCGAGCTCCAGTCTCCCAGTTTATCCGCGTCGCAGTGGCCAGCCTGCTGATCTTCGGCGTAGACTGGCGCCTGCCCGTCCATGAACCCGTAGAAAGCCAGCTGCTCGCCGAGGCTGGCCGCGTCGCGCAGGTCATTTGCAGCCCAGGGCTTGCGCAGCTTGACCGCTTCGTCGCTGAGCACATATTGGAAAGAAAACAGCGACAAATCATCCAGCTCGAGCTTGCGCCCGCCACCGGCCTCAGGATTGCGGTAACGCAGCCACTTGCAGTCATAACTTCGAAATTCGAGGATGGGGACGGCGTCGAGCGCGGCGTCGGCCTTTGGAGACTGGGCGCGCGTCGAGCCCACCCGCGGCGACAGCGCCATGCAGGCGACCAGAATCAGCGCCAGAAACAGAATCGAGACGGCCCTCCGATTTGAGGGCAATTTCCCAGACATTGCGCGGTCCCCATGTTTGCGCGAGCTTAGAAAGTCGCCTGCCATTGTACTACAGCATATTGCCCTCCGAGACGGATTTCGGGGTTTTCGCGCGGCTGCTGGCGAAGCGCATTCACCCGCGATCGGCACGGGCCCGCGGCCGGAAATGCAGCTCCATGCACTGCAGGTCGAAGTAGCGCCCGTCCACTTTCAATTCGCGCCTGGCAGTCCCGACGCGCTTGAAGCCCAACTTCTCATAGAGGCGGATGGCTGCCCGCGCTTCACTGTTGACCTCCAGTTTCACTTTCTCAATGTGGCCTATCGCGCGCAGCTCGTCCAGCAAAGGCCGCATCAGCGCCGTCGCAATTCCCTTGCTCCGCTGCCCCGGCGCGACATAGACGCCATAGATCTCCGCGACATGCCGCAGCTTGGCTTTGGCTGACCAGTTCGCGCCAGCCATGCCAACCAGGGCGGCATCCGCGTCGGCGAACAAGGTCATGTTGCCAGCGCGCGCATACGCCGATTCCAGGCGTCCGATCCACAGATCGTCGCTGAAAGCCAGCTCGTCCTCATAGCTGGAGGCGAAGGCGGCCGGCTCGTCTTTGAGCGCGTCCAGGCGCAGCGCTCTCGCTTCTCGCCAGCGCGCCGGCGGCAACTTGCTGATTCTCACCCGCGTCATGTCGACCTCCTTTCGACGCTGGCGCCGCAGAATGTCGCTTGAATGACACAATTTGCAAGATTAACGAATATGTGCTAAATTACGGTATCTGAATAGCTTAAGCGTCAGGAGGCTCAACTGTACGGCGGTATCACTCCCCTTCACTGCGCTTATGATAGCGCGCTAGATTGATTGGAGATTATGATGTCGAAAGATAAAGTTTCTCGCCGCGATTTTCTGAAAGCTGCCTCAAGCGCGCTGGCGGCCTCTGGCTTTGCCGCGCTGCCCATTGGAACGGTCGTCGCCGAAGCAGATGAAGTCAACCTGGAGCTTTGGGGATTCGCCACCAACCGCGAAGAGTGGATGGAAGATGTCATCGCGGAAGCCTGGTCAGAATCCCATCCCAATGTCAACATCAACCTGTCGCTGACGCCGGGCGGCCAATTGTGGCCGAAGCTGGTGGCCGTCTTTGTCGCCGGCACGACCATCCCGGACATAGTCGATATCGAAAACTCGGTGCTCGGTCAATATGTGCGTGATGAAGGCGCGAAGCCGATACGCGCGCTCAACGACCGCCTCGGCGATGATATCGACGATCTGTCCATTCCATCCGCCACCGCGCCGTGGACGGTGCACGGCGACATCTACGGCATCGGCAACGAGGTCAATCCGGTCCTGCTCTATTATCGGCACGATCTGATGGACGAGCTGAGCCTGGACGCGTCCGCGCCGCAAACCTGGGACGAGTTCGTCAGCCAGCTTGGTCCGGCCGCGCTGGAAGCCGACCGGAGCCTGCTCTACGCCTGGTTCCAGCACTGGGTCGAATTCTACTTCATGTACTGCCAGGCGGGCGGCCAGCTCTTCGATGAGGAGGGCAAGCCCGCCATCTTGACCGATCTGGCGGTCGATGTCATGACCTGGCAGCAGCAGCAGCTGCAGGCGGGCGTCTTCTCAAATGTCTGCGAGGCCTACTGGGCTTGCCTGAACGAAGATGTCTACCTCACGATCACCGGCGCGCCCTGGCATCAAGGCTTCATGAAGCAGAACGCCCCGGAGCAGGAAGGCTTGTGGAAGATGCGCGCGCTGCCGGTGTGGAGCGAGGGCGGTCCCCTGTCCATTCCCTACGGCGGCACGGGCATGTGCATCACTTCCGCTTCAGACCACCCGGACGAGTGCTGGGACTTCATCCGCCTCTGCAACCTCACCGAGGCGGGTTCGCTGCTCGCCTTCCGCCGCATGAACCTCTTCCCGTCCTACATCCCGGTCTGGGAGAACGAAGAACTGCTGCGGACGGACGACTACTTCAGCGGGCAGAAGCCAGGCGAAGAAATCAGAGCCGCGGCCGAGGGCATGGCGGCGGTCAACCGCGATCCCTACTGGTCGGTCATGGTCAACGCCATCCAGACTCATGTGGGCGACCCCGTCTACATGCAAGGCGTCGACCCGCGAACGGCGCTCGAAGCGGCTATCGAAGACTTCGAGTTCCATCAATAAAGTTCCACGCTGCTCTCCGGCGGCTGCGACAGCGTCGGAGAGCGGCGCCCTTGCGTCCTTAATCGTCCATTTGCGCTGAGGCGCGTTACATGCTACTATCATTCCCTGTGGCTGGGGGACGCTGGCTCGGCCCGGCTTGCCGCCAAGGCTTGCCTTGTTGGCGCGCAGTCACTGTTCGCAATTAATCCTAAGGAGGATAGCATGTCTGAAAAGAAACTATCGCGCCGCGACTTTTTGAAAGCGGCATCAACCGCGCTGGCGGCTTCCGGCTTTGCCGCGCTGCCGGTCAGCCTTGTCCGCGCCCAGGACGAAGAACTCAATCTCGTGCTCTGGGGCTTCGCCAGCAACCGCGTCGAATGGATGCAGAATATAGTTGACGAACTCTGGTCCGATATGCATCCGAATGTCGGCTTCACCTTCGAGCAGACTCCCTACTGGGACCTCTGGCCCAAGCTGACGGCGGCCTTTGTCGGCGGCGCCGGCATCCCCGACATGGTCGATATCGAAATCAACCAGACGGGCCAATATGTGCGCGAACCGGGCAACGAACCGTTCGCCGCCATGAATGACCTGCTGGGCGAAGACCTGGACAGCCTTTCCATTCCATCCGCCACCGCGCCCTGGACCGTCCGCGGCAATATCTACGGCGTCGGCAACGAGGTCAACCCGCTGCTGATGCTCTACCGCGCCGATTACATGGAAGAGCTGGGCGTCGATGCCGAAGCGCCGGTGAGTTGGGAAGAGTGGATCGAGCAGGTTGGCGGTCCCGTCCACGAGTCGGGCACGGCGCTGACGAATTTTGACAGAGGCGCTGGCAGCTGGCGCGAATTGAACAATGTGCTCAACGCGGCTGGCGGCCAATTCTTTGATGGCGACGGCAATGTGACAGTGCTGGACGACGACCTGGCTGTTGACATCTTGAACTGGCAGAAGACGCATGTCGATTCCGGCCTGTTCCTGGTATCGGACGCTGACTACTGGGGGCTGCTGGGCGATTCTGCCTTAGTCAGTATGTACGCCGCGCCTTGGCTGCAGGGCTTTATGAAGCAGAATATCCCCGACATGGACGGTCAGTGGCGGATGCGCCATTTGCCGAAATGGAGCCCCGACAGCCCCAAGACCTCGCCTTATGGCGGCACGGGCATGGGCATCACCGCGGCTTCGGAAAACAAGCAAGAGTCCTACGAGTTCATCCGCGTCTGCAATATCACGGCCGAGGGCTCGCTGCTGGCATTCCGCCGCATGAACCTCTTCCCGTCCTATACGCCGGTCTGGGACAGCGAGGAACTGCTGCGCTCCGACGATTACTTTGGCGGGCAGGTACCGGGCCAATACATCGCGGAAGCGGCGGCCGATATGGCGGTCGTCAATGTCGATCCTTACTGGGGTCTCTTCGGCGACATCGTCAATCGTTTGGTTATGGATCCGGTCTTCGAGGCGGACGCCGACCCGCGCGCCGCGCTGGAAGAAGCGATCGAAGAGTTCGAGTTCAGCAAGTAAGGAAGCCAACCCCCACGCCAAACCCCTCCCCCATAAAGAGGGAGGGGCATTAACCGCAACTGCGCGTGCCGCAATCGCCCCTTTCCTCCTTAGTGGGGGGAAGGGGCCGGGGATGGGGGTCAGGAGCGTATCGTTTGACCACTCACACATTGACCACTGGCGGCGAACCGCAGCGCTTCTCCCTCGCGGACTGGTGGTCGCGAAACCAGCGCAAGGTCATCCCCTATATCTTCCTGGCGCCGTTTCTGCTGTCGTTCGTGATCTTCACCGTCTACCCGGCCGGCGTCGCACTCTTCCTGAGCTTCCAGCGCACGCGCGGCTTCCAGCAGGCGGACCAAGGCGGCGGGGTCGTCCTCGAATACAAAGGCTGGGCGAATTACGAGCGCCTGCTGACCAAGGACAAGCGCTTTCGGGAAGCGATGATCAATGGCGCTGAATTCTGGCTTGGCACCTTGCTGGTGCAGATGCCGCTGGCGCTGGCGGTGGCGCTGGCGCTGAACTCGCCCCATGTCCGCTTCCGGATACTGGCGCGATTAGCCTTCTTCGCGCCCTATATCACCTCGGCCGTGGTGGTCGGCTGGATATTCAGATTCGTCTACGACCAGAATTTCGGCTGGATGAACGCGGCGCTGGCGCAGCTGGGCATAGACGGTCCCGCCTGGCTGCGCGACCCGAGTCTGGTCATGCCATCGCTGATCATTCTGGGTTTGTGGACCTGGGTCGGCTTCAACTCGCTCTTCTTCCTGGCGGGCTTGCAAAATGTGCCGGATGATTTGAAAGAAGCGGCGCGGATTGATGGCGCGAATACGGCGCGCGTCTTCTGGCATATCACCATTCCCATCCTGCGCCCGGTATTCGTCTTCGTGGTTGTCACCGGCGGCATCGGCTCGTTCAGCCTCTTCAGCCAGCCTTACCTGCTGCTGGATTTCCCCAACACCGGTCCCTTCGACAGCGGCTTGTTCCCGCTGATGTATCTCTATGACATGGGCTTCCTGAATATCCGTATGGGTTACGCCTCGGCGATGGGATATATCCTGACCGTGGTCATTCTCATCATCACGGGCTTGCAGCTGCTTTTGTTCCGTCTGTGGAAGGTCTGAGGCGTCAAGATGTTCAAGCCGAAAAGTGAACGCGCAATAGGGCCCGATCGCGGCGGCTTGCTGACGATGCATACGATCTTGCTTGTCGGCGTCCTGCTCTGCGCGATTCCCTTCGTGTATATGATTTCCGCCAGTTTCCGGCGCGAGGGCGACCTCTACAAGCTGCCGGTGACGGTCTATCCGCGCGAATGGACCATGCACAATTTCCATACGCTCTTCGAAAAGACGGAATATGTGCGCTGGTACGGCAACACCATCTTCACCGCCGGCATCCGCACCGTGCTCGGCGTCTACCTGGCTGCTCTGGCTGGCGCCGCCTTCGCCAAATACGAGTTTCGTTTCAAGCGCTTCTGTTTCTTCCTGGTGCTGGCGACCTTGACCCTGCCCTTCCACATGCTGTTGATACCTCTATTCTTGTTGATGCGCGATTTCGGCTGGGTGGACAACTATCTCGCCATCATCGTGCCCGGGATGGTGAATGTCTTCAACATCTTCCTCATGCGCCAATACATCGAGTCGGTGCCCGACGAACTGATGGACGCGGCCCGCATTGACGGCGCGTCGGAGTTTGGCATGTTCCACCGCATCATCCTGCCGCTGGTTCGCCCGGCGCTGGGCGTGGTTGGCATTCTCACCTTCGTCTGGACCTGGAACGATTTTCTCTGGCCCCTGGTCGTCCTGCATGACGACGCCAAGTACCTGCTCTCGAACGGGATCGCGACGATGGACGGTCCCTACGAGGTCGAGACCGGCGCGATCATGGCCGGCTCGTTCCTGGCCACCTTGCCCATCATCTGCGTCTTCCTCTTGGCGCAGCGGCAGATCATCGCCGGCCTCACGCAAGGGGCGATCCGCGGGTGAGGGCAATGGCTACCCCCCCTCGGTCCCCCCAAAGCATTGGGGGGAAGCGTCGGATTTCTGTGTCTTCCATCGCTTCCGCCAGTTCATTCGAATTATCGAGACCAAAAGCAAAACGGGCAGTTCGCAGAACCGCCCCGACGCATCACTCTTGCGGGCGCGCATGAACGACCGCCTTGTATTCCAGCCCGATGCTTCTTACAGCCTGCGGCGCGGCATCGACGCCATCGTGGAGGCCATCCGCCCCACCCTCGGTCCTATTCCCCGAACGGTCGCCATCAGCCAGCCCCTGGATGGCAAGCCGCCCGAGCTGCTGGACAAAGGCGGCTTGATCGCGCGGCGCATCAGCGATTTGCCCGACCGGGACGCCGACATGGGCGCGATGCTGCTGCGCGGCATGCTCTGGCAGCTCTATGAAGACTGCGGCGACGGCACGGCGACGGCGGCTGTCCTCTTCCAGGCGATTTACGGCGAGGGCATGAAATATATCGCGGCGGGCGGCAATGCCATGCGTCTGCGCGAGCGGCTGCTGGCGGGCATGACGGCGGCGCTGGACTCGCTGGACGCGATGACCCGGCCCATCGCCGGCAAAGACCAGCTGGCGCAGCTGGCGGAATGCGTCTGCCACGACCCGGAGCTGGCGCGGCATCTGGGCGAGGTATTTGATTTCATCGGCGAGCACGGGCAGCTGGATGTGCGGCGCGGGCATACCCGCTCCATCGAGCAAGCGTACCTCAAAGGCATGTACTGGAAGCAGGGCGCCGTTTCGCGGGCGATGCTGCGCGGCGGCAAAGAGCCCGATCGCATCGTGCTGAAAGCGCCCGCCATCCTGCTCAGCGACCTCGAAATCAGCGACCCGGCCGAGCTGCTGCCCATCGTGAATATGCTGATGCGCGCCAAGGCGAAGTCGCTGCTGCTGGTCGGCAGCAAATTCTCCGAGTCGGTCATCAACCTCATCCTCTCGAACAAGAAGCCGGAGAAATTCCGCATCGTGGCGGTCAAGACGCCGGGCAGCACCGACGACCATCGCCGCGCCCACTTGAGCGACATGGCGGTCTTGACCGGGGCGATTCCATTGTTCGCGGCCGCTGGCGATACCCTGGCCAAGCCCTTGGTCCGCCCCGAAGTTTCGAGCGAAAGACATCGAACGAGCTACTTCGGGAGCGCGCAACAAGTCTGGGTGGAGCGGACGCTCTTCGGGCTGGTCTCCGACCGCGACGAGCAGACCGAGCTGACCGAGCATCTGGCGGATTTGCTGGAGCGGCTGGAATACGCCGGCGACAAAGACAGCGAGGCCTTCCTGCGCGAGCGCATCGGCAAGATCCTTGGCGGGGCAGCCATTTTGCGCGTTGGCGACGCCATCCCGGCGCGGATGGACAGCCGCATCGCCAGCGCCAAAGAGACTGCCAAATCGCTGCGGGCGGCGCTGCGGCACGGCATCTTGCCCGGCGGCGGGCTGGCTTTGTGGTCTTGCCGCGATTCGCTGGACACGCTCGGCGGAGATGAAGACGCGCGGGCCGCCAGGCGCATCCTGCTCCAGGCCTTGGAAGCGCCGCTGCGCGCCCTCTGCCACAACGCCGGCGTCGACTCGGGGAAAGTGGCCGACCTGGAGGGCGCGCCCGCCGGCCACGGGATCGACTTGCGCGCGGGCGAAATCGCCCCCATGCTCGAGGCGGGCGTCATTGATGTCGCGGAAGTGACCAAAGCGGCTCTGCGCGGCGCGGCGACGAGCGCGGCTCTGGCGCTGACCATCGATGTGCTGCTGCATCACAAGACTCCGGAGCAGAGCTACACGCCCTGACGAGGCGGTGAAGGGCAAGCGGAAGCATGTTGTCCCTGCGCCTCTGGCGACAAATCACCGAGATCGACATCCGCGATCCCATCTTTCGGCGCGCCAGCCAAATGCGCCAGCGGCCCCGGCGACGGGCATCCCTGCCGCGGGCGCCGGCCAGTCTCTGGCTGCTGGCGACGGTCGCGCTGGCCGCCCTCATCGCGCGCGCGCCAGAAATGATCGCTCTGCTGTTGGTCGTGCCGATGCTGATGATCAGCGGGATAGTGGCGCTGCCGCTGCTGCTGCCGCTGCTGACGTGGCTGGCCGGGGCTCTCGGCGCGCTGGAAATCACGCGCAGCCTGCACGAGGAGAAACGCCAGCGCACTTATGCCCTGCTTGGCGCGACGCCGGCGGGGACGCTGGGCGCGAGCTGGTCGCTGGGGCTGGGCGTCTTGCATCGCGGGCACGGGCTGTCGCTGACGCGCTGGGGCACGCGGCTTTCGCTGCGCCTTGGCATGGCGGCGCTCTGTGGCTTGGCTGGGCTGACGCTCATACACGCGGCGGCCGGGGGCGATTTTGGCGAGGCGCAATGGCGTCTGCTGTGGATTCCGCTGCTGGCTCTGGCGGCGCTGGAGCTGAACCTGCGGCAGACGTTCGCGCTCTGCCTGTTGGCGGGGCAGTGGGCCGGCGGGCTGGAGCTGGCGGAGCGGGACGCGGCCCTGTTGGGGCTGCTGGTTTATGGCGCGCTATCGCTGCTGCCGGCGCTGGCGGGGCTGGTGGCGCTGGCCGTGATGGGAGAGCTGGCGGGGCTGGTGGCGCTGGCGGGCCTGCGGGAGCTGGGGGCGGCGCTGCTGTGGCGGGGGCTTGGGTTGCGCTAGCGCCGATACCAGCGAAAATACAGGTGACGGCGCGGCATCGCATTAAAGGACGCGGCAGTGAGCCCGATAAGAGACTATCTCACAGAAATACAGGCTGAATACAAGACCGCCTTGGCGGGAGAACATGCCTACCGTCCGGCTTTGAAACGCCTGCTGGAAGCGACGGCTTCTGGAATCAGCGCGGTCAATGATCCCGGAAGCGGCGGCATGGACATTGGCATGCCGGATTTCGTGGTGCTGCGCATAGACGGCAACATTCCCCTTGGCATTGTCGAATCGAAAGGCATCAAGAACCGTCTGAGCCAGACGGAAAAAACGGAGCAAGTCAAACGCTACATGGCTTACGGCAACCTGATATTGACGAACTATCTCGAGTTTCGCTGGTACGCCGACGGCGAAAAGCGCGATACCGTGCGCATCGCCCGCCTCGCCAAGGGCAAGATTCAGCGCATTCAAAAGAATTATCGCCAGTTGACAGACCTGCTGCAGCGCTTCCTCGAGCATCGGCCTTCCAACATCAACAGCGCCCAGGAGCTCGCGCAACGGCTGGCGCGCCAAGCCAGGCTCATCGCCCATTTCATCGAGAAAGATCTCAAGAGCAATAGCCCCTCGCAAAATCTCGTTAACCAGCGGAAAGCGTTTCAGGAGACCCTGATTCCTGACCTGGACGAAAAGCGGTTCGCCGACATGTTCGCGCAGACCCTCGTCTACGGTTTGTTCGCGGCGCGCATCAATCACCTGGGCGACCCAAAGATTTTCAGTTTGACCGGCGCGGCGCAGGCAATCCCGCAGACGAACCCCTTTCTCCGCCGGCTTTTCTACCAGAACAGCTTTGACCTGGGCAGTCGCTTAACCTGGCTGGTCGAAGGCGTGGTCGAAATCCTGCGCCACAGCGACATCGACAGCATCCTCGAGCATTTTGGCAGGCGCACGCAGCAGATCGACCCGGTCATTCACTTCTACGAAACCTTCCTCGCCGCCTACGACCCGAAACTGCGCGAACAGCGCGGCGTCTATTACACGCCCGAACCCGTCGTCAAGTACATCGTGCGCAGCGTCGACCATATCCTCAAGACGCGCTTCGACCGGCCCGACGGCTTGGCGGACAAGGACACGCTCATCCTTGATCCAGCGGCCGGCACGGGCACATTTCTCTATCATGTCATCGAGCAGATCAGAGACCAGCGCGGCGGGCAGGCGGGCTCGTGGAAACAATATGTCAGCGAGCGCCTGCTGCCGCGCATCTTCGGCTTTGAGCTGCTCATGGCGCCCTACACCATCGCCCACATGAAGCTGAGCATGCAGCTAAAGGAGGAGGGTTATGCGTTCAAGGAAGGCGAGCGGCTGGGCATCTACCTGACCAACGCGCTGGAAGAGGCGGTCGAGGCGCCTCCGCTGCCCTTCGCGCAGTTCATCGCAGAGGAAGCGAACACAGCCGCAGAAATCAAACGCGACAAGCCGATTATGGTAGTGCTTGGCAATCCGCCGTATTCGTACCAATCCCAAAACAAGGGCAAATGGATAACGGGCTTGACTCGGGACTATTACACAGTGGATGGACAACCGCTTGGTGAGCGCAACCCGAAAGGCTTGTCCGACGACTATGTAAAGTTCATTCGTTTCGCCCAGTGGCGAGTTACATTGACCGGCGAAGGGATTCTAGCCTTTATCACCAACCATACATACTTGGACGGCCCAACATTTCGAGGGATGCGACAGTCGTTGTTGGATACATTTGACAGTCTTTGGATTGTAAACCTACACGGAAACAGCAAACGCAGCGCCGTGGCACCGGACGGCAATAGAGACGAAAACGTATTTGATATTCAGCAAGGCGTATCAATCATACTATTGGTAAAGGAAGGAAACGGGACTGGGCGCGGTCAAGTGCAATACTTGGACTTATGGGGCAGCCGTGCCGAGAAGTATCTTTGGCTCGAGTCGCGTTCGCTGCACGATGCGAACTGGCAGTTGCTGAAGCCCGCGGCCCCCCAAGTTGCGTTTGTGCCGCGAGACAATCGCTCCAGAAGTGAATATGAAGCTTACATGAGCATTACCGATATCATGCCCGTGAACGTACGCGGCTTCATAACCTCTCGGGACAGTTTTGCGCTTGCCGACAAGGAAGAGCAAATGATGGGTCGCATTGTGGGTATGCGGAGTCAAGACATTTCTGATTCACAACTCCAAGAGCGTTACTCGCTGAGAGATAGTTCCGGCTGGCGATTAAGCGAAGCCAGAGTTGCAATTAGAAACGATCCTCATTGGAAGCACAGAATTACGCTCTGCGACTATAGACCGTTTGATAAAAAGTTCTGCTTCTTTAGCAGTGCCATAATGGAAAGACCGCGAAGGGAAATCGCGCAGCATGTCGTTGGCAAAGACAATTTGTCCCTCCTGACGACACGACAGCAGATTGTTTCGGGATTCCGTCACGTTTGGTGTTCCAACGCACCGGCCGAGTGCTGTGTGATTTCGGGAAGAACGCGCGAGGGAAACCAAGTCCTGCCAGTCTATCTCTACCCGACTGAACAGCAAGAATTAACTGATGTGGATGAATTCCCGTTGAGCGACAAAGGCCGCCGGCCCAACCTGTCTAAGGCGTTCGTCGAGCAGATGGAAGCCAAGCTCGGCTTGCCATTCCAGACGGAAGGCAGCGCGTTCGCCACGAATGACCGAGCCGACTGGTTTGGTCCAGAAGATGTCTTCTATTACGCATACGCCGTCTTCCACAGCCCGACCTATCGCGAGCGTTACGCCGAGTTCCTGAAGATCGATTTCCCGCGCTTGCCCTTGACATCGGATGTCGCGCTCTTTGGCCAGCTCGTCAAGCTGGGCGCGGAGCTGGTCGGCTTGCATCTGATGAAGTCGACAAAACTCAAGACCTACATGACGACATTCGAGGTCGAGGACAGCGACGAGGTGGCGGCCGCGCATCCCAAATATGTCGAGAAGGGCGGGCGCGTATATATCAACAGAACTCAGTATTTTGGCGGCGTCCCGCAGGAAGTCTGGGAGTTTCACATCGGCGGCTATCAAGTGGCGCACAAGTGGCTGAAGGATCGCAAAGGGCGTAAGCTGTCGCTGGACGATATAAACCACTACCAGAAAATCGTGGTCGCGCTGTCGGAGACGATTCGCCTCATGTCAGCGATTGACGCGGCAATACCGGGTTTTCCGTTGACTTGAGCTCTCAACACCCACCCGCAGCAGCGCCTCATAGGTCCCCCGCGTGTCCATATCCAGCAGCACCCCCGCATCCGCCACCTCCACCAGCTTGACCCGCCGCAGCCCGTCGCGTGGAGCAGCCCCCGCCGGCAAGCCCAGCATCCTCGACCAGTGCGCCCGATCGAGCAGCACGGGGTGCCCGCGCCGCCCCGCGTAACGCGGCGCCACATTCCAGCCCGGCTCGTGCTCCGCCATCAAGCGTTCAATCGCAGCGACTGGGACGCAGGGCATATCGGCTGGCTGGATGAAGACCGCCTCCAGCCCGGCTGGCAGCCCGCCCAGGCCGACCTTGAGCGAGGACAGCATCTCGCCGGTCGCGTAATCTGGATTGTGAATCGTCTGCGCATCCAGCGGCGACAGGGCGACGGCGACTCGCTCGGCGTCGCGACCGGTCACGACCAGCACTTCGCGGACGCCGGCTCGCAGATATTTGGCTGCGATGTGAGAAACGATGGGCTGGCCACCGCGCCAGGGCAGCAAGACCTTGTTTTCCACCATGCGCGTGGACAGCCCCGCCGCCAGGATGAGCGCGCCATAACTTTCTCCCCATTGCAATGGGGCGACCGACGGGGCTTGGGCGCTAGCCATCCGTCAGGCTGCGCGGCATGGGACGCTCGGCGATGTCTTTGAGCAGGCCGCCATGTCCCATGGACACCAGGTTGGCGCGGGTCAAGCGTTCGCCCGTGAGCAGGCGCGGCAAAATCCAGTCGATGACATTGGTCTTGGGCGATTTGATGCAGCCGGGCGCGCCCACCACCGGCGTCTCGCCCAGATAGCCGAGCATCAGCAGGGTGCCGGGGTCGACTGGCAGGCCGTGCAAGGTGATGCTGCCGCCGGCCCGCTCCAGCGCCGTCGGCACGACATCTTCGCGGTCAATAATGGCGGAAATGCCCGCCACCAGGATCATGTCGGCGCTCGCGCAAGCAGCGATGGCAGCGGCAATTGAAGCCGAGTCGTGCAGGGTGAAGCTCGGCGGCGAGAGCTGGCTGCCCCAGCCTTCAATCCGCGCGCGCACGGGAGCTTCAAAGCTCCGCAGCAGCCGCGCCCGAGTCGACTCGGTGCCGCTGACGATGAGCGCCACCCGTTTCGCCAGCAGCGGCAGCACTTTCAAGACGGGTCCGCCGGCTTCGGCGATGCGCTCCACATCGACGACCCGCGCCGCCGGCACGCCAAAAGGCACGACCTTGACCAATGCCAGCATCTGCCGCGCCTCCACCAGGCTGTAGCTCCGCAGGCTGGCGATGGTGATCCCGTCATAGATGTTGTTGACCAGCTCGAGGCTCGGCACATCGACATGGAGCACGCCGCGACGGGCGGAGGTGAGGTTGGCGCGGCCGACGCCGGGCGCCCGCAGTTGGACATGGTCGCCCGCCACCGCCATGCCAATGCGCTCGGCTGCCGCGTCTTCGTGCAGATCGGCCGCGCTGAGCCGGGTGACGGTGACGCGCTCGACTCCATAACGCCGCAGCCGTTCCAGGTCCTGCGCCTCCAGCCAGTGCCCCTTGTTGAAGATCAGCTTGCCGCCGGCGTCGTAGAGCTTGTGCGCCAGGATCGCGCCCTCAGCCTCGTCCAGCGGGACTTCACCGAACTGCATTTCGCGCTCCGTTGCGTACGGCAATGATCTCCGCCAAGATGCAAACGGCGATTTCTTCTGGCGTGCGCGCGCCGATTTCGATGCCGATGGGCGTGCGGATCTGGTCGATGAGGGCGTCGCTCATGCCCGCCTCTTTCAGCCGCGCCACCCGCTGCCGGTGCGTCCGCCCGCTGCTCAAGACGCCGATGTAGGGGATGTTCGCCGGCAGCGCCGTCGTCAGCGCTTTGTCGTCGATCTTGGGGTCGTGCGTCAAGACAGCCAGGTACGCGCTGCGATTCAAGCCCAACTGCGGCAGCGCCTTGTCCGGGTAACTGTGCAGAATATGCGCCACTTCGGGGAAGCGCTCGCGGGAGGCGAAAGCGGAGCGCGGATCCACAATCGAGACGCGAAAGCCGGCCTGGCGCGCCATCGCCTGCAGTGGAATCGCCACATGCACGCCGCCGACCAAAATGAGATGCGGCCGCTCCAGCTGCAGATCGACCATGACGCGGTCCGCGCCCATCTCGGCGACGCCGCTCTTGTGGCTCTCGCCGGCTATGGCTCGCATGGCGCCCAGCATCTCGTCGCTGGCCTTGGCGCTGCGGTACAAGACCTGGCCCGCGCCATCCAGCAAGACTTTCTCGCCGACGCGCTTGCCATCCAAGAGGGTGACTGTCGCGCCGTATTCATCATTCCGCGCCAGCTCGGCCAGGGCGTCCCACCACAGCGGGTCCAGCGGCTCGACGAAGACTTCGATGCTGCCGCCGCAAGTCAAGCCGACTTCCCAAGCCATGTCGTCGGCGACGCCGAATTGCAGCAAACGCGGCCGCCCGTCTCGCATGCCAGCCAGCGCTTCTTCAATGACCGCGCCTTCGACGCAGCCGCCGCTCACCGAGCCGATCATCTGCGTATCGCGCGTGACGCCCATCTTGCTGCCTTCGCGCCGCGGAGCGCTGCCCCAGGTCTTGACGACGGTGGCGAGCGCCACATCGCGCTCTTCCGCCAGCCAGCGATTCATCGTCTCGAGGATGTCCAACATGCGGTCGCTCCTTGCTGCTGAGCCGGGTCCACGCCCCAAGGCGCTAGGGCGCGGCGGTCCCTCCCTCTCTGCGGGCGAGGGATCCAGGGCGGGGTTCCAGATACCGCTGGCGATAGGCCTCGGCGCTGGGCTGCCCCGCCAGGTTTTGCAGCGCTTTGGCAATCACTTCCAGGTTCGCCAGATTCGTGATCGGCAAGAAGTCGTGTACATAGGGCAGCAAGGCTTGCGCGCCCCGCGTCAGTGGCTCGTATTCCGGCACATCCAGCAGCGGGTTGAGCCAGATCAAGCGCCGGCACGAGAGCTGCAAGCGCGCCATCTCTTGATGCAGCAGCGGGATGTCGCCGCGGTCCCAGCCATCCGTGATCAGCATGACCACCGCCCCGCGCCCCAACACGCGCCGCGCCCAGGCGAAATTGAAGCGCTGCAGGCATTCGCCGGTCATGGTGCCGCCGCCCCATTGCAAGACGGTCTGCCCGATGTCTTCCAGCGCGTCGTCGACATTCTTCTGGCGTATCTGCCGCGTGATCCGCGTGATTTCAGTGCTGTAGACAAAAGACTCCACTTGGTACAGCGACGACGCCAGGGTGTGCATGAAGTGCAGCAAGATGCGGGTGTAGCGCTCCATACTGCCGCTGATATCGCAGAGCAGCACGACCGGCCGCGGTTTTTCTTTGCGGCGGTGGGTGGGCAGGCGGGTGACATCGCCCTGGCGGCGGATCATGTCTTTCATCAGCCGGCGCATATTCACCTGGCTGCCTTTGCCGTGCTGGTAGCGGCGGGTGCGGCGCATGCCCAGGGAGTCCGGCATTTTGGCGATGGCGCGCTTCGCCATCTCGAGCTCGGCGGCGCTCATCTCGGCGAAGTCTTTGTGGCGCAGGCGCTCTTGCTTGCTGTATGTCGGCACCAGCGCGATCATGCTGGAATCGAGCTCGTCGGCTTTGGCGCCGTTCTCGCTTGGGCTCGCGTCCAGCGGCGGCAGGAACTGGGTCTTTTTCTTGCGCCGCTCTTCGCCCAGGGACTGCAAATTGAAGGTGGTGAAGCCCTCGGACGGTCTGCGCCAGAAGATCTCAAAAGCCTCGTCAAAATAGGCGAAATCTTTGCGCCGCGACACCAGGTGCGTCCGCAGCGCGTAATAGAAGTCTTGTTTCGCGCCCAGCTGAATGTGAGCCAGCGCCCGCGCCACATCCATCATCCGGTTGGGCGTCACATTCATGCCCAGCGCGCGGCAGACCCGCCCAAACAAGATGAGATTGTGGGTCAGCTTGCCGCCGCGATAATCGTAGGGCGCGTCGGCGGGACCGAGGAACAGGCTGGTAATTGGAGAATCGTCTGCCATGTCAATTCAGATCGCTGTCGTCAAATCGGGCGACCAAGTGGCTCGCCCCTGCAAATCTTGACCGGTTCGACGCTTCAAGCCCGCTGCGCCTCGACCTTGGCGCGCTCGATCATGTTCTGGATCGTGGTCGCGTCCAGCATTTCCACATCGTCTTGATACTTGAGGATGACGCCCAGCGTGTCCTGCACCGTCTCCAGCGAGAGCTCGTTCTGGTCCAGCGCGATGAGAGCGGCCGTCCAGTCCAGGGTTTCGGCGATGCCCGGTTTCTTAAAGAGTTCCATCGAGCGCATGTCCTGGATGAATGCGGTGATCTGCCGCGCCAGCATCGGCTCCAGATCCGGCGCTTTGCGCTCCACGATTTGCAGCTCTTTGTAAAAGTGGGGATAGTCGATCCAGTAATACAGGCAGCGCCGCTTGAGGGCGTCGTGAATTTCGCGGGTGCGGTTGGAGGTGACGACGACGACCGGCGGCTTCTCCGCGCGGATGGAGCCCAGCTCCGGAATTGTGATCTGAAAATCCGACAGCAGCTCCAGCAAAAAAGCTTCGAACTCTTCGTCGCTGCGGTCCAGCTCGTCAATGAGCAAGACCGGCGTCGCGCCGTCGCGCCCGCTTTCTATGGCTTGCAGCAGGGGCCGCTTGAGCAGGAAGCGCTGCGAAAAAAGCTCGCCTTCCATCGCCTCGCGCGACAAGCCTTCTTTCTCCATCAGCCGCAAATGCAAGATTTGCCCGGCGTAATTCCATTCGTAAACGGCGGTGTTGAGGTCCAGCCCCTCGTAACATTGCAGGCGGATCAAGTCGGCGTCCAGAGCCGCCGAAAGCACTTTGGCGATCTCTGTTTTGCCGACGCCGGCGTCGCCCTCCAGGAAGAGTGGCTTGCCCGTTTTCAGCGCCAGGTAGATCGCGACGGACAGACCGCGCTCGGCGATGTAATCTTGCTCGTTCAGCGCCGCCTGCAGCGCGTCCACCGAATCGTATGTTCCTGTCATCTCGTCCCCAAGCTTCGCCTTCATTGTCGCGCCATTGTATAGCATGGCGGGCGGCTTGCGCAGGGTCTGTTGCCGGGCGCGGCCGGGCGGCTCAGGCGATCCGGCCCCGCCATATTTGCGCCCGCGCCGCCCCTTCGGTCGAGAGCCGATTATAGCGCCCCCGTTTGACTCTGGAGGCCGCCGCGAGTATCCTCTTTCGCGTTGTTACGCAGGCGAGCCTTGCCCAAATACGCTCGGGAGATTGCCATGAAACTGGTCACTTATCGTCAAGACGGCGCCTTGAAACCGGGGGCGATCGTCCAGCGGAATGGCGCGGAAATGATCGCCGATTTGTTGGCGGCGGACCCCAGCCTGCCCGGCGCGGTTCGCGGCATCCTGGAAGCGGGGGCCTTTGGATTGCGACAAGCGGAAGCGGCCGCAGCCAATGCGAGCGCGCTCGTCCCGCTGGCGGGGGCGGAGCTGGCGGCGCCGGTCGCCAACCCGGACAAAATCCTCTGCATCGGCTTGAACTATGCCGACCATGCCGCGGAATCGGGCGAGGACCTGCCCGACTATCCCATCGTATTCAGCAAGTACAGCAACACGCTCATCGGCAGCGGCCAGTCGATCGTCTTGCCCCGGGTGAGCGACGCCGTCGATTATGAAGCCGAGTTGGGCGTCGTCATCGGCAAGCGCGGGCGCTACATCAACGAGGCGGAGGCACTGGATTATGTCGCCGGCTACCTGCCCGTCAACGATGTCAGCGCGCGCGACTTCCAGCACCGCGTCAGCCAGTGGACGATGGGCAAGAGCTTCGACACCTTCGCGCCGATGGGGCCCGCCCTGGTCACGGCCGACGAAGTGGCGGACCCGCACAATCTGTCGATTCGCCTGTGGATTGGCGACGAAGTCTTGCAAGACTCCAATACGAGCCGGCTCATCTTCAATGTGCCGCGGCTGGTGGCTGACATCAGCGAGGTGATGACCCTGCTGCCGGGCGATGTCATCTCGACCGGGACTCCGCCGGGGGTCGGCGGCGCGCGCGTGCCACCGCGTTTCTTGCAGGCCGGCGAGACCGTGCACATCGAAATTGAGGGCCTCGGCGTCTTGAGCAACCCGATCGTCGCCGAGGGCTAGCGCTCTGGCTTCGACGGGGGCCAAGAAAACGGAGGCAGGCTGACCTTGCCTCCGCTCCATTGCGCTGCGTTGATTTGCGAGCTGGCGCGATTAACTGGCTGCCGCGACCGCCCGCTTGAGGAAGACGCCCGCCATCTGCTGCCGGTAGGCTTCGGGATAGGCGATGTCGCCCGCGAGCCAGTCGGCGATATCGGCTTGCACGGCGGCCGCGGCCGCGTCCAGGGCGGCGGCGTCCAGGTTGCTGCCGGCCAGAGCCGCTTCCGCGCCGGCGCATTTGACGGCTTTGACAGTTGCCCCGCCGACCGCGACATCCGCCCCCGCGCAAGTATCGCCATTCATCTTCAGGCAGACGGCGACTCCCACGATGGCGTAGCGCGACGCGGGATGCGGAAACTTCACATAGGCGCATTGGCAGTCGCCGCAGTTGGGCAGGCTGACGCCGGTGATCAACTCGCCTTCGTCCAGCGCGGTTTCGAAGAGATCAACGAAGAAATCTTCGGCCCCAACCGAGCGGGCGCCGTCCGCGCCTTGAATATGGACCGTGGCGCCGCAAGCCACCAAGACCGTCGGCGGGTCGGAGGCGGGATCGGCATGGGCGATATTGCCGCCGAGGGTGCCGAAGTTGCGCACGGCCTGGTCGCCGACTTGGCCGCAGGCGCTGGCCAGGGCGCTGCACATCGACTGCACATCGCTGGAGGCCGCGATCTCGGCATGGGTGGTGGTCGCGCCGATGGTCAAGTCGCCATTGGCGGCGATGCCACGCAAGCTGTCGATGCCGCCGATGTCCACCAGTTGCTCAGGCGCGTCCAGGCGCAGCTTCATCACCGGCAGCAGGCTGTGCCCGCCCGCCAGAAACTTGCCTTCGTCCGTCCGCAGCGCGAGCGCTTCTTCGACGGAGCCGGCGCGCGCGTAATCGAATTTGCTTGGCCACATAGAGTTTTCCCTTTCGCTGTTTTCGGGCGCTTTGCGTAGTCGCCCCTACAGATTTTCACGGGCGACTTATGGAGCCGCCCCTATACGGTCGCTCAGGCGCCGGCCGCCTGGATTGCGCTCCAGACTTTGGCGGAGGTCAACGGCATGTCGATCTGCTCAATGCCCAGGGGCGCCAGCGCGTCGATGACGGCGTTGTAGACTGTGGGCGTGCTGGCGATGGTGCCGGTCTCGCCGACGCCCTTGACTCCAACTGGATGATGCGGCGACGGCGTCACCGTCTCGCCCAGTTCAAAGTTCGGGAACATGTCGGCTTTGGGCATGCAGTAATCCATCATGCTGCCCGTCAGCAGCTGCCCGTCGTCGCTATAGAGCGCGCCTTCGCAGAGCGCCTGCGCCACGCCTTGCACGACGCCGCCATGGATTTGCCCGGCGACGATCTCCGGGTTGATCTGCGGTCCGCAGTCGTCAACGGCGATGTAGCGCTGCAAATCGATGACGCCCGTCTCCGCGTCCACCTCGACAATGGCGATATGCGTGCCAAAGGGGTAGACGAAGTTGGGCGGATCGTAGAACTGCGATTCCTCGAAGCCGGGGTCCATGCCTTCGGGCATGTTCCAGGCGAGGTGGGCCATCAGCGCCACATCCTGGATGCTCTGCGATTGATCGGGGGAACCCTTGACCGAGAAGCTGCCATCGGCGTATTCGATGTCGTCGGCGTTGGCTTCCATCAAGTGCGCCGCCAAGACGCGGGCTTTCTCCTTGAGCTTCTGCGACGCTTTCGCCAATGCCGCGCCGGTGACGGGCGTCGTGCGGCTGCCGTAAGTGCCCCAGCCCATCGGCGTCTCGGTCGTGTCGCCATGAACGACTTCGATGTCATCGACCGGGAAGCCGAGCTCCTGCGAGATGATCTGCGCCAGGGTCGTCTCCGAGCCTTGACCGTGGGGCGACGCGCCGATCAGCGCCTGGACTTTGCCGGTGGGCGTGACGCGCACGGTGGCGCTCTCCCACAAGCCGCCCTGGAAGCCGACCGCGCCAGCCACCTGGCTGGGACCAAGCCCGCACATTTCGGTGTAGGTCGTTACGCCGATGCCCAGGTAGCGTCCATTTGCTCGCGCGTCGGCTTGAGCCTGGCGGAAATCGCCATAGCCAGCCATGTCGAGCGCTTTTTCGAAGGCGGCCGGGTAATCGCCGCTGTCGTAGATCAGGGTGGTCGCGACTTCGTAGCCGTCATCAAAGCGCGGGATGAGATTCTTGCGCCGCAGATCGACCGGGTCCATGTCCAGGGCGCCGGCCACTTTGTCGACCATGCGCTCGAGCAGGAAAGTCGCTTCGGGCCGGCCTGCGCCGCGGTAGGCGTCGGTGGGCGTGCCATTGGTCATCACGCCGATAGATTCGCAGAAGACGCTGTCCATCGTGTAGGGACCGACATAGAGCAAGCCATGCAGGATGGTCGGGATGCCGGGCGCGGCAGTCGACAGGTAGCCGCCCATGCCGGCGTAGACGGTCGCGCGCACGCCGAGCAGCTCCCCATCGTTGCTGGCCGCCATCTCGACATGCTGGACATGGTCGCGGCCATGGATGGTGATGAGATAATTCTCGCTGCGAGTCTCCGTCCATTTGACGGGCACGCCCAGCTGCATCGCCGCCCAGCTGACCAGGGCCTCGTCGGGGTAGCAAGGGATTTTGCTGCCGAAGCCGCCGCCGACCTCGGGCGCGATCACGCGGACTTTGTTCTCGTTGAGGCCCGTCACCGCGCTGATGATGAAGCGGTGAATGTGCGGATTCTGCGAAGTGCACCAGAGCGTCAATTCGGCGGTGGCTGCGTTGTACTGCGCCATGGCCGCCCGCGGCTCCATCGCCGTCGGCAAGAGGCGCTGCTGCAGGATGCGCTCCGAAACGACGACATCGGCTGCGTCGAAGACGGCGTCGCTGGCTTCACGGTCGCCCATGACCCAGCGGAAAGCGACATTGCCCTCGACATCGTCGTGGACCAGGGGCGCGCCTGCTTTGGTCGCCGCTTCGGGGTCGATTACCGCGTCCAGCTCGTCGTACTCGACGACAACGGCGTCGGCGGCGTCTTGCGCGCGGTAGCGGTCGTCCGCCAGAACGATCGCCACGCCATCGCCGACATAGCGCGCCTTGTCAATCGCCAGAGCGTTGTGCGTTGGCTGTTTCAAGTCGCTATCGGGGATGAGCCAGGCGGTGGGGATGCCTGCCAAGCCGTCGCCGATATCCGCGCCGGTGTACACGGCGACGACGCCGGGCATGGCTTCGGCGGCGCTGCTGTCGATGCTGAGGATATTGGCATGGGCGTAGGGGCTGCGGACGACCGCCATGTGCAAGACGCCGGGGAGCTTGATGTCATCGGTGTAGCGCGCTTCGCCGGTGATCAGGCGGGGGTCTTCCCTTCGCTTGATGCCAGAGCCAAAAATGCGCGTTGTCATGCTTCACCTCCTAAGCGCCGGCGGCGTCGGCCACCTGTTTCACCGCTTTGACGATGTTGTGATAGCCGGTGCAGCGGCAGATGTTGCCTTCCAGATAATGGCGGATGTCGCTTTCGCTGGCGCCGGGGTTGTCCCGGGTGAAGGCGGCGCTCGCCATGATCATGCCCGGCGTGCAGTAGCCGCACTGCAAGCCGTGATTCTCCCAGAAGGCGGTCTGCATCGGGTGATGCTGGCCGTTCTCCGCCAAGCCTTCAATGGTGGTGACTTCCGCGCCATCGGCCTGAACGGCGAGCAGCGTGCAGGATTTGAGCACCTTGCCATTGAGGTGAACCGTGCAGGCGCCGCATTGGCTGGTGTCGCAGCCGATCTTGGTGCCCGTCAAGTCCAGCTCTTCGCGTAAAAAATGAACCAGTAAGGTGCGGGGGTCGACATCGCGTTCATGCGCGACCCCGTTGACAGTGATTGAAACTTGCATACATTCCTCCTCTTCGGCAACAGCATCTTGATTACCATGACACGCTGCGCGCCAGTATAACTTGCCAGGCGCGAAACTGAAACTTGCCCGGCGCGAAACCCTGAATTGCGCCAAGCGCAAACGAAACTTCCACTCCTATAAACTATAACTTGTTTTGCTTCGCTTCGCTACAAATTGCCCCTTTCAAAAAGCGCGGGCAGCGTAGATCGGCATCCGCCGCGGCAAAACCGAAGCCGCCGTCGCCGTGCCCGGTCAACTGTCGGCGGGGCTCGCCAGGAAAGCCGCCAGAGGCTCTTTCCATAGCGCCGCCAGGGTGTGCGTGCCGTGGCCCCGAGTCGCGTCGCTGACGGAAAGCAAGACAAATTCGCCGCGCTTGAGCCTGGGCATGGCCGCTTCCATAATGCCCAGCTCCGGCGGGTTCACCATGTCGTCGGCTAAGTTGATGGCCAGCAGGGGCGCCTGGATCCGCTCCAGCTCGGGCGCCGGGTCATAATCTTCGGAGGCGGCGAAGGCGTAGAGCATGTCGTTGGCGTCCAGCTGCCGCGCGTAATCGCGGATTTTCTCGGCAAGCAAGGCGTCGGCGGCGGCGCGCGTGGGCGCTTCTTTCCGCCATTGCCGCGGGCAGCTGGTCATCAAGAGCAGCAGGTGGATGGCGTGGATCAAGCCCGGCGGTTGCGCGTCGTAGTCGCCATTTTGCCAGGCGGGGTCGTGGCGGATCGCGTCCATGATCATCTTGCGAATCATGCGATTGCGCCCGGCGATCTGGGCGGGCAGCGACGCCAGCGGAACGAGCCAGTCCATGAATTCGGGACGCGCGATGCCCCAGAGCCAGGTCTGCATGCCGCCCATGGATGTGCCGAGGACGAGCCGCAGACGGTCAACGCCCAGACCCTCCGCGAGCAGGCGATGCTGGGCGCGAATCATGTCATGGTAGCCATACCGCGGGAAGCGCGCTCGCAGACCGTCGCTGGGCTTGCTGGACTGCCCGTGGCCGATGCCGTCGGGCATGACGATGAAATGCCGCCGCGCGTCCAGGAGCTGCCCCGGCTGGAAGAGCTCGCCGGCGAATTCGGGACGCAGGAATTGGGCGCCGCTGCCGGTCGTGCCATGCAAGAGCAAGACAGCGTTCAGCGCCCGCCCGGCCGAGTCGCGCTCCAGCTGGCCCAGGGCGCGATAATGCAAGCGCAATTCGGGCAAGCGCGGTCCGCTGTCAAAGGCGAAATCGCGCAGAATGAATTCGCCGCTATGGACCTCCACCTTTGCCGCGCCCCGAAAATCAAGCGTCCGTCGGCGGCAAATGATAGCGCCGCAGGAAAGCGCGGGTCCCGCGCAGCAGGACCAGATTGAAGCCGCCGGGCGTCAGGCGATCGGGCGCCGCCTCCAGCTGCCCCGGGTGGGCGACCAAGTTCGACCAGGTCGACTGGCAGCAGAAATACGGGATGCCATCGCGGACGGTCGCCGTCTCTTGGTGGATGTGGCCGTGAAAAACGCCGGCCACTTGATCGCGCCGTCCGCGCAGCAGCTGATGGACGCGCTCGCCGTTTTGGATGCGCATGCGCTCGTCGAGGTAGGGCAGGCCCGTCTCCAGGGGCGCGTGGTGCATGGCGACGATGGTCGGCTGCCCGCCGGTCGCGTCGAGCTCCCGCGCGAGAAAGTCAATCTGCTCGTCGGCCAGCGCGGGGGCATGGGCGTCGCCGTCGCCGTTGGAATCCAGAGTCAGCAAGTGATGGTTGCCGAATTGAACATGGGCGTCGCCGAGGACTCGCAGCCGCCGCCCGTCGTGCAGGATCGCGCGCATGAGATCGGCCGAGTCGTGGTTGCCCGGCAGCAGCAGCATGGGCGCGGGGAATTCCAGCAGCAGGTCGCGGGCGCAACGATAATGCTCCGCCAGCGGATCCGCGCAGACATCGCCGGTGTGCAGGATGAAGTCGAAGGCGAAGGGGAGGGCTTCGATCGCCGCCCGCAGCGCCACCAGGCCGCGGTTGGGATGCGCCGCCGAAGCCCGGATCCAGTCGGGATGATAGCCAGGATCCGCGCTGATGTGGGTGTCGCTGATGTGCAGAAACGCGAGCATGCGCTTGGCCTCTCAGGCGATCGCCAGGGGATTGACCCAGGAGCCGGTCGCCCCGGTCAGCTTGAGGGGCGCGATGATGAGCAGGAACTCGTAACAGCCGTCGGCCGCCAGCTCGTCCAGGTTGAGGTTTTCGACATGGGTGATGCCATTGTTCACCAACAGGAAGCGATGCACGGAATGGTCCATGGGCGGCATCGCTTCCACGGCCATGTTGTCCGCGCCGACCAGGGTCATGCCCTGCTCGACCAGGAAACGCGCCCCCTCCAGGTTCAGGCCGGTCTGGGCGTCGCGGTAGGCCGGGTCGCCCGCGCGCAGCAGCGAGACCGTGCCAGTGCGCACAAGGACGGCGTCGCCGTCGCTGATGACGCTGCCTTGCCGCTCCAGCGCGCCGCGCAAGTCCGCCGCGCCAATCGCGTATCCTGGGCTTAGCCACTCGACGCCTTTGTAAGCCGCCACATCCAGCATAAGGCCGCGCATGACGATCGGCGGCATTTGCTCGACGCTGAGATGCTGCTGTCCTGCCGAAGTGACGCAGTCGCTGGCGGCGACGGTGGCGCCATCGCCGGCGTACAAGCGCGGCTCGCCGGTCGGGTCGACATTGCCCTGGGCGTCTTGTTTTTCGCCGATGTGGCACAGGGCGTCGATATGCGTGCCGACATGGATGGACATGCGGATGGTTTCGGCGGCGGCCGTGCCGGGCTCGATGGCGGCGGGGTCGCTGTGGCGCAGGTGCGGGACGATGGAGTAAGACTTCATCGCGGCGCCGGGCGTCAGCATGCCCTCTTGGAAATCGACGCCCAGGCTGTAGACGGCGCCGGTTTTGACCAGGCGCAGCAGCTCCGGGCTTAAGCGCGGCGTCGGCAGTTTTCCGTAGGCGGACTGGCTCATGGCGGCTCCTCGCAGGATTGGTTGACGCTTGCAAGTGTAGCAAATCCTGGCGGGCTTGCCTTGCGCCGGGCTGGCTGCCGGCTCGCCGGTACAAATTATCGATACAAGTGAAAAGGAGGCGGCTGGATCGCCCGCACAGATTCTTGACGAGCGCTCGCGGTTACGAAGAGGCCCGGTCCAGGGGCAGGCCACTGGGCAGCTGCGTCGGCGTGATGTGGCTCAGGTCGCGGGCGGCGGGGTCCGTCAGCGCCAGCATGAAGGCGACCAAGTCGGCCACTTCGTCGTCGCGCAGGGGCATGCCGGCCTGCATGGGAAAGGCGACGGAATGCGCCTGCCGCGCAAAGTCGTAGGGCAGCAGCTGGTCGCGAAGCTCCGGCGGCAGTTCCTTGTCGGGCGCGTATGTAATGTTCGCCCGCCAGGGATCGGCATGATGCCAGACAACATCGCTCAGGCTGCGGTACGCGCCGCTGTGAAAATAGGGAGCGGTCAGCTCCACATTGCGCAGGCTGGGCGTGCGAAAGCGGTATTGATCGCGATAATCGAAGCTGACATTGGCGCGTCCGAAGTCGTCCTTGCCGTCTTCGCCATTGTCTTTGCCGGGTCCCAGCTGCGGCACGAGCAGGTTGTGAAAGTCCATGTCGGTCAAGAGCGGTCCGCTGTGACATTGGGCGCAGTTGACTTCGCGGTTGAGCGCGCCATAGAAGAGCAGTGCGCCGCGTTTCTGCCCCTCGCTCAAAGCCGCTTGGTCGCCAGCCATATAATCGTCCCAGGGCGAGGCGGTGAAGACAAGCTGGCGTTCAAAGGCGGCGATCGCCTCCCCCAACTGGCGGATGCTGAGCGGCTCGCCGCCGAAAATTCGCTCGAAGCGCCCGGCGTAATTCGCGTTGTCGCGCAGCCGCTCCAGCAGCGACAGGCGGATGACCATGGGCGGATAACTGCCGAAGGTCAAGCCTGCCATTTCGTGCCGGGAAGTGATCGGGAAGAGCACCTGCGCCAAGAGCGGATCGCGCAGATCCAGGTCGTTGATGGCGTCTTCCAGGGTGTGTACGCTCTGGGCGCCCGAATCTTGCTCGACCCTGCCATCCCAGAATTGGCTGGGCAGCAGGGCGCTGTTGATGATGGTGGGGCTGTTGCGCGGGATGAATTCGCCGATGAAGGGATTGAGCTCGGTTTCGCCGCTGGCTGCGGAGACGAGCTTGCGGAACGCGCGTTCCTCGCCCAGGCCCATGCCGCCAGCGCCGATCGGCAGAGCGCGGCCGTCGGCCATGGCGAAATCCGGATGGTGACAGGTGGCGCAGGCGATGTTTTGGTCGCCGGAGAGGATGGGGTCAAAAAAGAGATCCCGCCCCAGGCGCGCCAGTTCGCTGTCGGGCTCTTGCAGCTCCCGCCCCGGATACGGCGCGAGCTCGTGCTGCTCAATGACGCGGCGCAGGGCATCGTCCAGGTCGCGCAGTTCCACATGATCAGGCTCGGCGCGCCGGACCGGCGGGTAGCGCTGTGGCGGGGGCGGCTTGCCATCAAAGCGGAGACGCAAGACGCGCCCGGCATAAGGCTCGCTGATGTACAAGCTGCCGTCGGGCAAGGGCAGCAGCGCGGCGGGAAAATACAAGCCCTCGGCCACCGTCTCCAGCAGGCCGCTGGCGTCCAGCCGACTGAGCGTACCGCTGGCTTCCCCCCGCTGCAGCGCGCCAAAGCAGTCGTCGCGCGGGGCGAAGGCGGCGAATTCCAGCAGCCAGAGATTGCCGGCGGCGTCGGCGGCGACATCGATCGGCATGTTCAAGCCATCGGCGATCGTCCTTTGCTCGCCCGCGCCGTTCAGCGACACCAGCTCGCCACCGCCCAGGACATGCGGGCAGCCGCCAAAGAGCGCCGCGTATGTCGCGCCCTGAAATTGCGTCAAGCCAGTCGGCAGCGCGTCCAGCCGCCCGCCATCGTGCCGCGGGCTGTCCATGGCGGGGAATCGGTGGACATAACGCAGGGCGCCGTTCGCGTCTTCACGGACCAGGCCGTTGCCGGCCGCGTCGCTCACCAAGGGCATGCCTCGCTCGTCCAGCGCGATGTCAAAGGGATGCAGCAGGAAAACACTGCCGCGGGCAGCCTGACGCCGCTGCAGATCGCCCGGCCGGTAGGGCTCGTCCGGCAGCTGCCGCGCCTTCTCCAGGGGCAAGCTGTACAAGCCGCCGCCAGCAACGCCCACCAGAATCGCGGCCTCCGCCGGCGACGCGGCGATGACCGGCGCGCTGAGGAGATTGTCGCGCGAGAAACTGTTGGGCAGGCCCGAAATGAGCCGCCCCAAGGCGCCGTCAGGCCGCAGCAGGCTAATGCCGGCGCTGCGCTCGCCATGGCCGCCGGCCTCGGCGATCAAGACCGAGCCATCCGGCAAGAGCGCCATGCCCGCCGGGTAATAGAGGCCCTCGGCGACGACGGCGATGTCCACCGCGTCGGCGCGCCCGGCGATGGTCGTCAAGCAAAATACGAAGAGCCAGGCCAGCCTTTGGGCGCGGGTCATGAGTCAATGCGGGATAGGAAACGCTTGCGCCAAGTGTATCACGAAAGGCGGAAAGAAGGACATGCCCGCAGCCTAGCCCATCAGCGGCAGCCGCATGAGGTTGCCGGTGTAATCGTCCTTCAGCCAGGCGTAATCCGGGTCGTCGTAGGGCGGCTCCGCGCGCGCGTCATCGACCAGCTCGCCCGCCAGATAATTCAGAAAATACAGGTTGGAGCCGGGCGCGGCCGCTGTCGAATGGAAGCCCTGCGTGACCAGCACGAGGTCGCGATCGCGGACGGCGAAGATCTCCTCAAAATCCACATCGCGCCGATAATTGCGGTGCAGGGCAACGCCATTCGCCGGATCCGCGCGGAAGTAGTAAGTCTCGTCCAGATGCGCCGAGCCGCCGTAGCCGTCGTGGCAATGGGGCGGATAACCGGACCAGGTCCCGCCTGGCACATACACCTCGAAGAGAATCAAGCGCTCGGCCGGCAGCGGATGCGAGAGCGTGTGATGCACCTGCCGCCTGGCAGCGCCGCCGCCGCGCAGCTCGGCGCGGATCTCGTCCGGGCCGAACAGACGCAGCGGGTGCTTGCCTTCGGCCGGCGCCGCCCCAATGGCGAACTCAAAGCTGGAATCCGTGGTCACGCCAAATTCTTGACCCGGCGGGATGTAGAGCACCGCCGGCTTTTCGATGAAGACGCCGGCCCGCTGCAGACGAAACTCGCCAGCGCTGGTCCGCGCGACGCCCGTCCCTTCCAGCGGCACGAGCGCCAGCTCGGTATCCCGAGTCTGGTGCAGGTAGAGCTCGCCCGCGGCCAGCTTGACGACGCGGAACGACAAATACTCCCAGTTGGCGCTCTCCGGCGAGACATCGAGGCGAATCATGCCCGCCGCGTTCGATTTCAGATGATGGCTCATGCCCGCTCCTCGTTGCTTTCCGCGATGAAAGTTTCCACTTCGCGCAGCCGGGGCAATGCCCGCGCGCAGCCGTGCCGGGTTACCACCAGCGCGCCGCAAGCGTTGGCGAATCGCGCCGCCCGCTCCCAATCCCAGCCTCGCGCCCAGCCATAAATCAGACCGCTGGCGAAGCCGTCGCCGGCCCCGACCGTGTTCAGGATTTCGACCGGGTAGCCCGGCGCCTCCCGCCGCCAGCCGCCGCGCATTATGCTGACGCCGCGGGCGCCCCGCTTCACGACCAGGGTCGCGTCTTGACGACTCGCGAGCTCCGCCAGCAATGCTTCCAGCTCGGCCGCGTCGACGCCGCTTTCGCCCGCCATGACCGCTTCCGGCGTCGGCGACAGGGCAGCGGCGAACTCCTCTTCGGTGCCGATGACGACATCGCAGAGGGGCAGGATCCGCCGCATGTGCAAGCCGAAAGCCAGGGGATGCGTCCATTGATCCGGGCGCAGATCCAGGTCGATGAAAGTCGTCAAACCGCGATCGCGAGCGCCTTCCGCCAGAAACAGGCTGACATCGCGGGTCGTGCCGCGGCTGAGCGCCGTGCCGGAGAGCTGCAGGGCCCGGGCCTCGTCCAGCGGCAGCGCGCGCGCCTCGTCCAGGGTCAAGTGAATATCGGCGGCGTTCTCGCGGTAAAACAGCAGCGGGAAGCGATCCGGCGGCTGCACGCCGACCACCGCCATGCCCGTCCTGCGCCCGGCTTTCACGCCGATGTAGTCGGTGATGACTTGTTCATTCTCCAGGTAACGCCGGACGAAGCGGCCGACCTCGTCATCGCCGACAGCGGTGAAGGCGATGGCGCGCAAACCCAGGCGGCTCGCCCCGATAGCGATGTTGACCGGGCTGCCGCCGACGCCGGTTTCGAAGGCGGTGATGTCGTGGAACTCCGCGCCGATGTCCCGGGCGAAGAGATCCATCGACACGCGGCCGACCGTGATCAGATCGACGCTCACGCGCCCGCCTCGCCGAGCATCGCCGCCAGCTCGCCAGCTTGAATGCGCCGCAGACTCTCGCCGATGGCGCGCGTCAAGCCGGGCAGGCGGTTGAGGTCGCGCTCCCATAGGTCCTCGTTGGCCAAGACGGCATGCGCCAGGGCAGCGCAAGAATCGGCTTGATCCCAGGCTTGCTTGAACCAGGCGAGGATCGCCGGGTCGTCTTGCAGGGCGATCAAATCGCCGCGATACAGGCGGATGAAGCCGGCCAAGGCGATGACAAGCCGCGGCGGCAGCGCGCCCCGCAAGGCATGGTAGCCCAGCAGCGACGGCAAAATGCGCTCTTTGACTTTTGGCGCGGAATTCAAGGCGATGGTCGCCAGGCGATGATGGATGCGCGGATTGCGGAAGCGGTCGAAGACGTCGCGCGCGAAAGCCTCCAGCTCCGGCCGCGGCACATCCGCCACCGACGGGATCACTTCGTCGAAGATCAGTTCCTGGATGAAACTTGACAGGCTCGCGTCTTCCATCGCCTCGCGCACCGACTCGAGCCCGAGCAAAAGGCCCAGGGGCACCATGGAAGTGTGCGCGCCGTTCAGCAGCCGCACCTTGATCGTGCGATAGGGGGCGGCGTCGGCGACCACTTTGACATTGAGGGGCGTCCGCGCTCTGTCGACCGGGAACTCGCCCAGCAAACTCGCCTCCGCTTCGATGATCCAGCTGTGGTAAATCTCGCCCGCCACCAGCAGCCGATCTTCATAACCCAGGCGCTCGAAGATGTCATCAGCCTCCGCGGCGGGATAGCCGGGGATGATGCGGTCGACCAGGGTGTTGCAGAATATATTGTGCCGCTCGATCCACTGGCTGAAGCCGTCGGGCAGCCCCCAGAGCGCGGCGTAATCCAGGATGGTCTGGCGCAGGCGGCTCGCGTTGTCTTCGATCAGCTCAGTCGGGATGATGACGCAGCCTTTGTCGCGCGCGCCGCTGAAATGGCGGTAGCGCTCGAACAGCAGGCGGGTCAGCTTGGCGGGGAAAGTCGCTGGCGGCGCGTCGGCGATTTGGTCGGCGGCGGAAAAGACGATGCCGGCTTCGGTGGTGTTGGAGAAAATGAAGCGCAGTTCCGCTCCCCGCGCCAGCTCCAGATAGCTGTCGAAGTCTTGATATGGGTAGACCGTGCGATTGACCGCGCTGATCAGCCGCGTCCGCTCGACGAATTCGCCGTTTTCGATGCCGTGCAGCCAGGCGGTGAAGAGGCAGTCTTGCTCGTCGAGCGCGGGGTAGCGGCCCGGCGTCGCCTTGACGAGGACGATGCCGGCGGCGAAATCGCATTCGTCGTTCAAGACATCCACCACCCAGTCGACGAAAGCGCGCAAGAAGTTGCCGCCGCCAAACTGGACGATGCGCTCGGGATAGCGCTCTCGCCCGGGAACTATTTCGTCATTGAGCCGCTGCTTCATCGCGAGTCATCCAATCGGTAAGTCGTCATTGCCAGATCATAAGCCAGGGCGCGCATCATCTCGCGGGCGTCTTCTTCGTCGATGAAGCCGCGGACCAGCTGCCCGGCCAGCCAATCGGCGCAGACTCGCCGCCAAAGATCATGACGCGCCGGGATGGACGGGTAGGCGCGGGTGTCGTCGTTGAAGCCCGCCAGATTGTAGACGCCGGCCGTCTCCACGACGGCGTCGAGGAAGCGCGTCATGCCCAGCCAGCTATCGAAGAACCACCAGGGCGGTCCCAGGCGCAGCAGCGGATAATGCCCGGCCAAGGGCGCCAGCTCGCGGCTGTAAGTGGTTTCGTCCAGGTTGAAGAGCACGAGCGTCATGTCGGCGCGATTGCCGTAGCGATCCAGCAGAGCCTGGAGATTCTTGGTGAATTCGGCCCGCAGCGGAATATCCGCGCCCATGTCGCGTCCATAGCGGGCGAAAAGCGGCCGATTGTGATTCCGATGCGAGCCGATGTGCAGCTGCGTCACCAAGCCGTCTTCGCCGCTCATGCGCGCCATTTCGACCAGCATGTGGCCCGTAAAGCGCGCGGCGTCTTTGGCGTCGGCCTTGCCCATGAGCGCGCGCTGGAAGATGGCTTCGGCTTGCGACGCGCTCAAGACTTCCGTCCAGGCGCTTGCGGCGGCGTGATCGGTGGCGGTGGCGCCCATCGCTTTGAAATCGGCGCGGCCTTGCTCCAGCGCTTGGATGTAAGTCGCGTAATCGCCGATGGCGAGGCTCGTCCGTTCGCCCAGCAGCTCAATCTCGTCGCGCCAGCCAGCCGCGGCGACATCGACGACGGCGTCGGGCCGGAAGGTGGGGATGACGCGCCCGCCCCAGCCCGACTCGCGGATCGCGCGATGCTGCGCCAGGCTATCGGTGGCGGCGTCGGTCGTCGCCAGGACCTCGATGTTGAAGCGCTCGAACAGAGCTCGCGGACGAAAGTCAGCCTCGCGCAGCCGGGCTTCAATGGCGTCGTAAATGGCGTCGGCGTTTTCGCGCTTGATCTTCAGCTTGACGCCAAAAACATCCGCCAGCTCGTCGCGCAGCCAGATCCCGGTGGGCGTCGCGCGGAAGAGATGCCAGTGCTCGCAAACCAGCCGCCAGATCTGCCGATGGTCTCGACCGCCGTCGTCAATCGCGTCTCCCCTCTTCAGCGAGGGAGATTTGGAGAAGGGTATCCCGAGCGCGTCCAGCGAGATCCCCTGCGAATAGAGCATGCGGAAGATGTAATGATCGGGGATGATGAGCAGGTCGACGGGGCTGCCAAACTGGTAATCGGGCTCGGCGAAGAGCCGCGGATCGACATGGCCGTGCGGGCAGACCAGCGGCAAATGGCGGACGCTCTCATGCAGCGCCAGGGCTTCGCGCTTCCGGGCTGGATCCGTCGAAAAATAACGATCGCGCATTGGGCCTTCCGCTCTTGGCGTGGCGAATAAACGCGGCTGATTGTAGCGCAATGCGCCCGCCCTGCCAGGCTTTGATAAGCGCGCTGTAGAATAAGCGGCGGACGGGAGGACAAAGCTGGCCATGGAGAAGAACGCAGGCGACAGCCTCAAGACGCAAAAGGCTGAGCGCCGCCACGACGTGGATTGGCTGCGCGTCATCGCCCTGCTGCTGCTGATCGTGTATCACGCCGCCGTCGGTTTTCAGCCTTGGGCTTACAGCATCGGCTTCATCCAGCACCCGGAGTCGCTGGAGTGGCTTTGGCTGCCGCTGACCGTGCTGAATGTTTGGCGGATACCCATCTTGTTCATGATTTCGGGCATGGGCTTGCGCTTCGCCATGGAGCGCCGCAATGGCAAGCAGCTGATGCAGGACCGCCTGCTGCGCATCGGCCTGCCGCTGGTCTTCGGCACATTCACCCTCAACGCCCTCTTGCCGTATTTCGCTTTGCCATATTACGGCCTGGCGCCGGCCTTGCGGCCCAACGACGCGCACCTCTGGTTTCTCAGCAACATTCTGGTCTACTTCTTCATATTCAGTATTCTGCTGTGGCGCTTAAAGAATAATCCTGACAACCGCCTATTCCGGCTGCTGCGGCGCCTGCTGCGCTTTCGGCTGGGGCTTTACGCCTTCGCCCTGCCCTACATGCTCGCGCCGCTGGCATTGGGCGCGACCGCCGAGAGCTTTATCAGCTATCGCTATACGCTCCACGGCTGGGCGCTCGGTGGCCTGTGCCTGCTGACCGGCTTCATTTTCATATCGCTGGGGGAGGCCTTCTGGCAAGCTCTGAAGCGCGTTCGCCGCGTCGCGCTGTGTCTGGCGGTTGCGCTCTATGCGCTGCGCTTCGCCCTGGCCTTCGACACGCATGTCGCCTTGGTCGCGCTGGAGTCTTTCTCCTGGATCATCGCGCTTCTGGCTTACGCCGCCCGCTACCTCAATCGCGATTCCAAGCTGCTGCGCTACCTCAGCGGGGCGCTCTACCCGGCCTACATCCTGCACTTGCCGCTTCAGTTCGCGCTGTCAGCGACTCTCTTCCGCCAGCCCTTGCGCGCCGAGCTGGCTTTCCCGCTGCTGCTGGGCGGCGTCCTCTTGTGCAGTTTCGCCCTCTATGAAATCATCCGCCGTCTCAAGCCCCTGCGTCCATTCTTCGGCATGAAGCTGGCGTCGAGCAAGCGAAAGAACGCGACCCTGCCGGAGGCGGAGTCCGCTTAGCGTTTTCCGCCCCCGCGTCAAGTGCTTAGCCCGCGCCTGGAATGTCCGAATAGGGCGGCGGACCGTCGGCGTCGCCGGGGTTCTTGCCCGGGCAGTCGGTGGTGAAGGATCCGGTCTTCTCCCATGTTCCCCTGGACCAGTGTTCCTTGCAGGTTTTCGAATCGACAGTAATCGTCCATAGCACTCTGTAATGGTGAATGCGGCATTTGCCCGGCTCGTACACATGGTGCTTCTGGCGATACTCCCACTGAGTCCATCCTGAGGGGCAAGGCGTCGGCGTATTCGTCTTGGGAGGTTTCTTCGTCTTCGTCGGCTTAGGTTTTGGCGTATTCGTCGGCGCGGGCGTATTGGTTGGCGTGTATGTCGGCGTCGGCGTCGGCGTGAAGGTGGGCGTGTGCGTGTCCGTCGGCGTGAAAGTCGGCGTCGCCGTCGGCGGCACGAACAGCCTGATCGTAGCGCTCCATTCGCCCTGCGCCTCGTAAACGACGCCATCGCCCAGAGCCCGGATTTTCACCGGGTACGCCTCTCCCACCGCCAAGCCCTGCAGCGTCACTTGCTTTTGCGAGCCCGGCACGCGCTTCGTCTGCGTGTCCAGACCCCAGTGGATCTCGTATTCGCTGGCGCCATACACCCCATCCCAGCCGATCGTGAAGCCGGCGATTTGACGCAGATTCTGCGGCGGCGGCAAGTCTTTCGGCCGGGGCGTTGGCGTCGGCGTGGCTGTGCTCGTCGGCGTGAAAGTGAAAGTCGCCGTGGGAGTCGGCGTGGCGGTGGGCGTGTAAGTGGGCGTGAAGGTAGCCGTCGGCGTCGGCGTGTAAGTCAGGGTGAATGTCGCGGTGGGAGTCGGCGTGTCGCTGGGCGTGAAGGTCGCGGTGGGCGTGTCCGTCGGCGTGTGCGTTGGCGTGTTGCTCGGCGTGAAAGTTGGCGTCGGCGTGTCCGTCGGCGTGAAAGTCGGCGTCGGCGTCGGCGCGGCATTGAACATGATCGGCGCGCTGAGCGCACTTTCCAGCGCGTAGACCGTGCCGTCGCCCAGCGCCCGCACCTGGACTTCGTAGCGCTGCCCCATCGTCATGCCCTGGATTTGATGCTGCGTCGGCGAAGCGGGCAATTCGACCTTGGTCTCGTCGCGCCGATAGCGCCAGTACAAGCGATAGCCGCTCGCGCCAGGCACCGCGTCCCAAGCCACCGTCGTGTCGCCCAGGTGGCGCAGATTTTGCGGCGCAGCCAGCGGAATCGGCGTGGGCGTCGGCGTGTTGCTCGGCGTGAAAGTCGCGGTGGGCGTCGGCGTCGGCGTTGGCGTGTTCGACGGCGTGAAGGTAAAGGTTGGCGTTGGCGTTGCGGTCGGCGTATTGGTTGGCGTCGGGGTGGCGGTTGGCGTATCCGTCGGCGTAGGCGTCGCGGTCGGAGTCGGCGTGCTTGTCGCAGTCGCGGTGGGCGTGTTCGACGGCGTGAAGGTGAATGTGGGAGTCGCCGTGAAAGTGGGAGTCGCCGTCTCGAGTGGCGTCAAAGGCGTGCCCGCGCTCCAGGGTCCCTTCTCCTCGTAGACCGTGCCGTCGCCGCGAGCGCGAACCTGGACTTCGTACTGGACGCCAGCGGTCAGCCCGATGATGAAGTAGCGAGTCGTCGGCGCGGTGACATTGCGCGCTTCCCAATCCTGCCCGGTCGTCTTCCAGCGAATGCGATAATCGACCGCGCCAGTCACCGCGTCCCAAGCGACCGTCGTGTCCGAGACATGCCGCACATTGCCCGGCGCTGTCAGCTGGAGCGGCGTCGGCGTTGGCGTCGGAGTTGCCGTCGGCGTGTTTGTCGCGGTTGGCGTGGAAGTCGCCGTCGGCGTCGCCGTCGCGTTCGGGATCATCGAGATGCTCGCGCTCCACGGTCCCTTCTCTTGGTACTCGACGCCGTTTCCACGTGCCCGCACTTGCACCTCGTACTGGACGCCGCCCGACAGCCCGATGATTTCGTATTCCGTTTTCCCGTCCCAGATGCTCATGGGCTGGAATTCGCCGCCTGGCGCTCGCCAGCGAATGCGATACGATTCCGCGCCCGTTACCGCGTCCCAGGCGACCGTCGTGCCGCTCACATGGCGCACATTCGACGGCTGCGGCAGCTCTTTCGGCGGCGGAGTCGGCGTGATTGTCGGCGTGGGAGTGATAGTCGGGGTGAGCGTCGCGGTAGGCGTCAAAGTCGGGGTTGGCGTCAAAGTTGGCGTTGGCGTCGCGGTCGGCGTGGGAGTCAAAGTCGCCGTCGGCGTGTGCGTCGCAGTCGCCAGGATTCCATCCGGCACGAGGATGATCACGCTCCAGGGACCAGCCGCGGCGTAGTTCTCGCCATCGCCGAGCGCGCGAACCTGGACATCGTAGTTGCCGCTGATTGGCAGCTCGCTGAACTTGAAGCGCGGCTCACCGATATACAGATGAAACGTCCAATTGTCGCTGCCGGAAATCCGCGAGCGGATCAGATACCTCTGTGCGCCGAGAACGCCATTCCAGGTCAGCGTGCTTCCGTCTTTGTCGTAGATCAGATTGCTCGGCGCGGGCAGGGGCTGCGGCGTGGGCGTCGGCGTGTCGCTGGGCGTCGGCGTGTCGGATGGAGTCGGCGTTATCGTCGGCGTGAAAGTGAGGGTTGGCGTGGAGGTTGCTGTTGGCGAGGAAGTTGGAGTCGGCGTCGCAGTCGCGACTCGCGTGAAGGGATCCGCGCTCGCCCAGCGGCTGTTCGTGTACTCGATGCTGCCGCCGGCCAGCGCCCGCACTTGAATCGAATGCGACACGCCAAGCGGCAAGCTGCTGAAATCGTAGCTCAGAATGTCTTTGTCTACCGACTTGGCATTTGGATAGGGACCGCTATTCCCGATCCTCCAGCGAACCCGGTAGCCCTTGGCGTTCTCGACCTTGTCCCAGTGGAGCGTATCGCCTTCAAAGCGCAGGTTGGTTGGCGTCGCGAGGCGCGTCTGAGCCTGGACGACGAGGGATGGCAGCAGGCTCGCGAGGGCGAAAATGACAGCCAGCAGCGCACGACGCATCATGCCGCTCCAATTGACCTGTAAGGCACTTTCTTAAGACGGGCCGAAAACTGCACTGGCGGAGTATAACCGGTTACGCAAAGCATGCAACAAATTGGCCAAAGCGCCTCAATAAGGCAAATCTCCAGCGCGCCGCCGGATGATGATTTACCCTTGGCCGGGCGCCCGGCCAAGCGGACGCTGACAGAATGAAGGCGGACGAGTACAATCAGCAGCGCAAAGGGGCAATCGCCATCGCCAATGCGCGGACGCTGGACGAGCGGGCGGAGAACGAGCCGAGCGCCGCCCAAGATCAAGCACGCGGCAAATAGAAAGGACGCATGCCATGCAGCTGCGACAACTGGGCAATTCTTCACTCATGGTCTCGCCGATCGGGGTCGGCTTCTGGGGCATCGTCGGCGGCGACTATTGGGGCGCGCAAGACGAGACCGACACCATCGGCGCGGTCCAGGCCGCTCTCGACGGCGGCATCAACCTCTTCGACACGGCCGAGGGCTACGGCGACGGCTATTCCGAGGCGATGCTGGGCAAGGCACTCGGCCGCCGCCGCGCGGAAGCCGTCATCGCCACCAAGGTCGGCCAGACAAACCTGGCGCCAGACGATGTCATCGCCGCTTGCGAGCGCAGCCTCACACGCCTGGGGACGGATTACATCGACCTCTACCAAGTGCACTGGCCCCGCCGCGATATCCCCTTCGACGATACGATGGCGGCACTGCAGGATCTGCGCAGCGCGGGCAAGATCCGCGTCATCGGCGTCAGCAATTTCGGCAAATTGGACATGCCGGAGATGCTGGCCTGCGGCCGCTACGACGCCAATCAACTGCCCTACAGCCTGCTCTGGCGCGCCGTTGAATTCGACATCCAGCCCCAGTGCGCCGCCGAGAATGTGGCGATCTTGCCGTATAGCCCGCTGAACCAAGCTCTGCTCACCGGGCGCTATCGTCATGCCGACGAGATGCCGTATTCGCGGACCCGCACCCGCCACTTTCGCCCGGACCGGCGCGATTCCCGCCATGACACGCCCGGCTTTGAAGACGAGACATTCGCCGCCGTCGAGGCGATCCGCGAGATCTGCGCCGATATTGGCGAGAAAATGGTCCATGTGGCATTGGCCTGGCTGCTGCACAAGCCCGCGGTGAGCTCGGTGCTGGCGGGGGCGCGCAACCCGCGGCAAGTGGAATCCAACGCTTATGCCGGCGCTCTGGCGCTATCGGCGGAGACGGTGGCGCGGCTGGACGCGGCGACGGCTGAGCTCAAGGCGAAGCTGGGTCCCGACCCGGACATGTGGGGCATGGGCGAGCGCTCGCGGTATCGGTAGCGCGGGCCGCGCGCGATAGCCTTCACCGCGCCTGTCTGTTTCCGCGCGAACTCGGCCCTGCGCCAGCTCACCGTCGCTGGCTTCTTGGAATTGCCGCCGTGAGCCGTGGCATTAGCATCGGACCAGCCCTACACGGTCGACTCAGGGCAGATCAAACAGATCCGCCACATCCACCATTTCGCCGCTTTCAATCGACATATTCGCCGCGATGCCCAGCAAAATCGACGCCGCGCCATCATGGAACGAGGCTTCGCGCCGCAGCGGATCGGCCGGCGGATCGGGAGCGAAGATCTGTTCCAGCATACGCGGGTCCGCCCCGCCATGCCCGCCCTCGGCTTTCGGAATCCCGACTTCGTAGCCCTGGCCGAACATGGGGAAGACGCGAATCTCCGTGCGTTTGAAAGCGCCTTTGCTGGCGGAAGCGGAAGCGGCGTCGCTTTTCAGATGCGTGACGCTTTCGATGACATCCATCTCGACTCGTCCACGCGTCCCGGTCACCGCCACGCGCAGCCCTTCCCAGGGGGCGTAGGCGACCAGACAATACGACAGCAGCGCGCCATTGGCGTAGCGCGCGGTCACGGTCATCGTGTCTTCCGCCGTGATCGGCTCGCCAAAGACATTCTGGTCGCGGATGTAACCCGTCTCCTTTTCGGCGTCGAGGTAGAGCCCGCGGTAGGCGGCTCTCTCGTCCAGGCGCAGGGCGAAGGGATCGTCATTGGCGGCCGGCTCGCCGGTATAACGAGCGTAATCGTAGCGCTCGCCCCGGGCCTCGGCATTGGCTTTGCCATAAAACAGGGTATCGCCCAGGGCGTAGACTTGCCGCGGCGTCGACCCGATCCACCAGTTGACCAAGTCGAAGTGATGCGTCGCCTTGTGCACCAGCAAGCCGCCGCTGTTTTTCTTTTCGCGGTGCCAGCGGCGGAAGTAATCGGCGCCGTGACTGGTATCGAGCAGCCAGGAGAAATCCACCAGAAGCGGCTTTCCGACCGCGCCATCGCGGATGAGCTGGCGGAAGCGCGCGTAAGCCGGAGCGTAGCGATAATTGAAGGTCACGCGCAGGGACTGGCCGCTTTCGCGCAGGGCGGCGTCGATCTGTTTCAGCCGGTCGAGGCTGGTGGTCAAGGGCTTCTCGCTGATGACATCGCGGCCCAGGCGCAGGGCTCGAACGATGTAATGATGATGCCAAGAATCCATCGTCGTCACGATGACCGCGTCCGCCCCGACTTCGTCGAGCATGGGCTCAAAAGCCGCGGCCGGGTAGCAGGGAACCGTTGGCAAGCCCGCCTGCCGCAATTGCCGATTGTGCCAATCCATGCGGACCTGGCTGATATCGCAGAAACCGGCCAGCGCGGCATGCTCGGCATAGGTCTTGGCGATCGCGTCGACGAACATGCCGGCCCGCGAGCCCGCGCCGACGATGGCGTAGCGTTTTCTGTGGGTCATAGCTTATTCCAGGATATCAATCGGACGCCGATGGTAGTGTAGCGTTTTCGGACGACATGATAAATCGCGCCTGCAAGACTCGTCCGCTATTGAGGCAATCATCCCAAGCGGTAGGGTTGCGCCTTGGCTCGCCCGAAAGCGCGCTCATTCACATACGCGGATGAAAAATGCTTGAGCGCTGGCGGGTCTGCGTTATGGCGAAACCCCCTAACGGACGGAACTGCGTTTTGGACGCGGGCGAGCCACCGGCTAGCCCCTACAGATTCGATAATGGCAACCCTGGAATTTGGACGCGGGCGACTCACCGAGTCGCCCCTACACGCGTATCCGCGCACTGTAGATATACTCGCTGCAAAGCATTGAAGGAGCGGTCTCATGCCACATCAACGGATTATGACCAAGACCAGCAGAGGCGGGCCCGTTTTCCCCGAGCTCGATTATCGCACCAGCCGGGCCGTGCGCGCGGGCAGCCTGGTTTTCGTCGAGGGGCAGACCGGCATTAGCCTGGAGGACGGGTCATTCATCGGCGCGGGCGACGCGGCGGCCCAGGCCGAGCAAGCGATGCGCAATGTGCGAGTCATCTTGGAGGCGGCCGGCGCGCGCATGGAAGACATCTGCAAAATCACCACCTATGTCACCGACGCCGCTTATCGCGATCAAGTCTATCCAGTGCTGGCGCGTCACATGCCGGCCGTCCATCCCTGTTCGACCGGGGTGGTGGTCCAGGCTCTTGGAGCGCCCCAAATCGACTTTGAGATTGATGTCATCGCGGTCATTCCGGAAGAGCGCGCCTAGATTTCGTGCCAGGCCGGCGGGATGGTCGGGTCAGTCTCCAATTCGGCCCAGACAGCCTCAACTTCTTGCGGGCTCGCGACCAGCGTGGCTGGCGGCGACGCGAAATCGTATACCGAGCCCGGCGGCGACAGCGCCTCGTCAATTGGCAGGATGCGATGGTGGCGGTGGCGCAGCAGATGACGATAGACGGCGGCGTAAACCGCGGGCGAATAGTCGGCGTCCGCGTTGGCCAAGCCCAGGCCGATCGCGACCTGGTTCAGCTCTTTCCAGGCGGCGCGCAGGACATTCGGCGGGGCGTCTTCCGCTTCGTTCTGGTGGCGCGGGGCGGCGATGCTGCGCTCGCGGCGAGACTCGATCAGGGCGCGCACTTCGATTGACGGCCGGGGCACGACGAACTGCGTCCGTTCATCGGCCAGCAGGGCTTCGGCGGCATCGTCGGCGGGCCGCGCCAGCTCAATCAGTCGCCCGCCAATCAAGGGCGCTTCGCCGATGAGCATGTCGCCGTCCCAGTTGGCCAGGGCGCGCCGCAGCCAGCGCCCGGTCGCCTGGATGACCAGCGGGTGCGACGCGCCATCCACGATCGGGTAGCGCGGACTTTCGAAGGCGGGCCGCGCGCGATCCCACTGCAGCAGAGTCGGCGATCGTCCAGCCGCCCGCGCCAGCAGGCAGATCTGCTGCAGGAGCAGGCTCTTGCCCACGCCCGGCAGCCCGGCGAAAAAGACGCGATCGGCGCTCTCGATGATTCGCGCGAATGTCCGACGCAGCGCGTTCCCCGGCGGCAGGATGATCTCGGACACGGCGATCAGCGCGGCGGACGAACGCGGCCTTGATCACGCAGGCGGTCGAGGCTGGGCGTATGGCCCGTGTAAACCTCAATGACGGTCGGCAGCGCGCTGGCGAAACCATAGCGCATGGCGTCGCGCAGCTGCCGCTCCGTCTCCGCGCGGAAAGCATTGGCGCCAAAGGCTTCAGCCAGCTTGACGAAATCGGGATTGACCAAGTCGGTGGCGATGACGCGCTCGTCATAATCGCGGATTTGCATCGCGCGCACATTGCCATAAGCGTCGTTGTTGAAGACGATGGTCACCAGCGGAATCGCGTGCTGGACGGCTGTCGCCAGTTCCTGCACGGTGAACATGAAGCCGCCGTCGCCGGCGATCGACAGCACGGGCGCGTCTGGTCGCGCCACCTTGACGCCCAAAGCCGTGGGAAAGCCGTAGCCGAGCGTGCCCTGGTAGCCGCTGGCGATGTAGCTGCGCGGGTGATACACCGGGAAGTTGAAGCGCGCCGCGTAGCCGACCTGGGTGTATTCGTCGACGAAGATCCCGTCCTCGCCCAGCTCCTCGCGCATGATGCGCAAGTAAGTGTTTTGCGGCTCGAGGTAGGCGGTCTTGCGCGCCCAATCGGCTTTGAGCGCCAGGGTCTCGTCGGCGATTGATTCGCGAGCCCGGTTGTGCCTGGCGGCGGCGGCGAGCAGGGGCGGCAGCGCGTCTTCAGCGCGGGCGACGATCGCCAGGTCGGGGCGCTGGATGCGGCTCATGGCTTGATAATCGACATCGACGCGGATGATCTTCATGTCTTCGTCGCGGCCCCAGCGCTCAAGCGGCACGCGCATGTGGCTGCCTATCGCCAAGACGCAGTCGGTGGTCTTGTAATAGCCGTGGGCTTCATTTGATTTCAGACTGAGCGGATGCCGGCTGTCGAGCACGCCTTGCCCCGTCCGATGGCTGACAACCGGCGCCTGCAGCATTTCGGCGAGCTGGCGCGTCTCCTGGCTGACGCCCTGGGCGCCCCCGCCGACAAAGATCATTGGGCGTCGCGCTTTGCCCAGCCATTCACCCGCGGTTTCGATGGCGCCGGCGTCGACGGGTGGCGAAACAGGCCTCAGCGGCGTCGGCGTCGGCGGGACTTCCGCGCGCAGCTTCAAGATGTCCGGCGGGATCTCCAGCGCGACAGGCCGGGGCCGGCCCGAGTTCATCTCGTGAAAGGCCCGGGCGACCAGTGGACCGCATTCCGACGGGTGCAAGGCGATGGCATTCCACTTGGTCAAGCCGCGCAAAACTTCGGCTTGATGCGGGATTTCGTGCAGGTCGCCTTTGCCTTGGCCGATGCGCGCGCTGTGAATCTGCCCGGCGATGCAGAAGACCTTGGAATTCAGCCCATAAGCGGTGGCGAGGGCGGCGGTGGCGTTGAGCAGGCCGGGGCCGGGCACCACATTGAACACGGCCGGCTCGCCAGAGGCCTGGGCATAGCCAAGCGCCATGTAGGCGACGCCCTGCTCGTGGCGGGTGTGGAGGACGCGGATTTGGTCGCGGCTGTCGAAGAGGGCGTTGTAGAGCCAGTCGTTCTGGATGCCGGGCAAGCCGAACAGGGTGTGGACGCCGTGGGCGATGAGGGAGTCGACAATGGCTTCGCCGCCGGTTTTCTGGGGCATGGGGGTTCCTGATCCTGATTGTGGCAGACAGGCTCTATTTTAACCGCAGAGAACGCATAGGACACAGACTTTATTGGGCTGGCGCGGCGGGATTGGGGCGGCACAGTATGGACTTTTCTGGCTCGTGGGTCGGCTCGAGTCTACAGTTGTCAAGGCGCAGCAGGATTTGATGAATCGCCATTTTTGAGGTACAGTATACGTGTGAGCGAATTTCGCTTCAGAAAGGCAGGGCATGTGCGAAAGAGACCAAGGTCAGAGCGACAGTCAAGTTCAAGTTTCATCGGAGGCACAAACCGGCGATACCAACGCGATACAACTGAATAAACGCCTCTCGAATGCTCTCGGAGTTTAGCTCCCGGCCTTCGCGTCCTCAGCGGGGAAGAAGACTGGTTATGGGCTCAAGAGCGCTTTCGATGTGAGGCCATAATCCCAATGCTTCCAGACCTATAAGCACAATTACTAAGGCTATAAATGTATGCGCCCATTGAACCCTCCGCCCTTTGAGTTCGACAATCTTTTCATTGTGTGAATAGATGTTTACATAAGACTCGACCAGGATGTCGTAATGATGCTCTAGATCGCAGGTTGACCACTCTCGAGCGTTTGTGAGCGAAACATCCATCGGCTCAGACGCTTGCTTGCGCAATACGAGCGCTCTGATTGAGAAATACACCACCAATACATATCCGATAAAGATTAGCGTGAGTAACGGTCGTTCAATTATGGTTTTCTGAATTTGCTCGGTTGCTCCCAGCTCAAGGTTTAGCGCCGCTACAATTGCGGCGACGATGTTGATGATGGTAAAGTTGTGCTGAGCTTTGCTTTCCAGAATCTTGATAGCGTCTTTCTGAGACTCACAGTGCGCCTTGAGCAATTCCAATACACTCAGCTTTTGGTAACTTAGAGATCTGTCATTGTCAGCCATGGATTCCTCAGGAGGCTCAGGTGTCGGAAGACAATCGCAATCAGAACGGGAATCAGTCCCAAAGTCCAGTGGACAAGCGACATGAGGCAAGCGCCGACAACGGACAAGTCGAATCTGTCGTGCCGAAACCAGAGCCGTCGTTTGGAATTATAGACGAAGGCAGCTTTCTGCCGCTCCGCAATCGGTCTAACTTGGCGAGAGACGGGCAGAGCGAGTAAATCGGAAAATCTGCGGGTTGAGGCGAATCCTACTCCTCCCCGCGCTCAAGATCCTCCCCGTCGCGCACGACATACAAGCCCGCCCCAGGCCTCCGCCCCCAGGGACTCGGCGCGGCGGAAGCGGACCGCTCGCTGACGCGATACTTTTCCAGCTTCTCTATATCGAACTCAATCCCATTGCCAGGGCGGTCCCCCAGCACGATGTAGCCGTCCTCGACCCGGCTGTCATGCGAGAACACCACCTCCCGCCCCGGGTCGACCACTTCCATCCAGATGTGATTCGGCAGCACAGCCGCGAAATGCGCCATGTAGTCGCCCGGGCAATTCATCACCGAAACCGGCAAATCGAAGCCGTCAGCCATCTGCGCCACCCGCATCGCCCCGGTGATGCCGCCCGTGCCCACGCCGATCTGCAATATGTCAGCCGCCCGATGCGCGATGAGCGCGCGGAAATCGGCGGCGTCGTCCAGGTTTTCGCCGGTCGCCACAGCCGCGTTGACTGAATCCGACACTTTGCGCAAGCCCGTGTAATCCCAGCGGCGGGCTGGCTCTTCCGCCCAGAAAATCTCGTAGTGCCGCTCAAAGTGGCGGATATGCTGGATGGCTTGCTTGGGCGACCAGTATTCGTTGGAGTCGATGAGCAGGATGGGTTCGCGCCCGCTCTTGGCCAGCGCCTCTCTCATGATGCCGATGCGCCGAGTATCGCTCTCGCGATCCAAGCCGACTTTGAGCTTGCCAATGCAGATGCCGCGCGCCGCCTGCTTTTCATAGAACGCACGAATCTCCGCATCGCTCAGGCAGAGGTCGATGCCGCTGGCGTAGGCTTTGACCGCCCGGCTGCTGGCGCCGAGCGTCTTCCAGAGCGGCTCGCCGTTGGCTTTGGCTTTGAGATCCCAGAGCGCCACATCCAGCGCGCCGATGACATCAGTGATGGCGCCGCGGTTGCCGCCTTTGAAGGCGAAATTCGCCATGCGCTGCCATAGCCCGACGACGCCCCGCGGGTCGCGCCCGACGAGCAGATTCCTCGCCATGGCCTGGATCGCGCCGGCTTGCCCCGGGTCGCCCAGGCTTACGCCGGTCAATCCATTGTCAGCCTCGAGGAAGACCGCGAGCGCGGCGTTCAGATCGCGGCCGGCCGGGTTGTTGGCGTCGCCGATGGCGCGGTCCATGCGATGTTCAAAGACGACTGTGCGGATGCCTGTGATTTTCATGTTTTCATCCCGAATCTGTGATTTATGTGTTGGCGCATGGGCCTGTTATTGTGTTGCCCGCGTTTCGAGCGCATTTCGATTTCTTCGGCGGGCGACTTGATAAGTCGCCCCTTCAGATTGCGCCGGTGGCAGACCATCTCTGCGGCGGGCGACTTGATAAGTCGACCCTACGGATTGCGCCGGTGGCAGGCTGTCGCGCCGGATCACAGCTCGCCCTCGGCGTGCATTTGCCGCAGGACTTTCTTGTCCATCTTGCCGACGCCGGTCTTGGGGATTTCCGCCACCGCCACATATCTGTCCGGCAGCCAGAATTTGGGGAAGCGCTCCAGCAGCCAGGCATTCAGTTCCGCCGGGTCGCAGGCGCCGTCCAGCGGCACGAGCACCGCCAGGGGCCGCTCGCCCCAGCGCTCGTCCGGCACGGCAATCACCGCCGCTTCCAGCAGGGACGGGTGCGAGATCAGCGCGTTCTCGAGATCCACCGACGAGATCCATTCGCCGCCGCTCTTGACCAGGTCCTTGGTCCGGTCGGTGATGGTCATGTAGCCGCCCGCGTCAATCGTGACCACATCGCCAGTGCGGAACCACTGGTCGTCGGTGAAATGCTCGGCGTCGCGCTCGCGCTTGAAATACTGCCCCGCCACCCAGTAACCGCGGACTTGCAGCTCGCCCATGGTCTTGCCGTCCCAGGGCAGCTCCGCCCCGGCCTCGTCGACGATGCGCGCGTCCACGCCCGGCACGAAGTAGCCTTGCTTGGCTTTAAGATCCCAGCGCGCTTGCTCGTCCAGGTCCTGATGATGACTTTGCAGTTTGGCGACGCTGCCGATGGGCGACATCTCGGTCATGCCCCAGGCGTGCACGACATTGACGCCGAAGTCGCGCTCATAAGCCTCGAGCAAGCCGCGGGGCATGGCGGAGCCGCCGACCACCAGCTGCGCGATTGACGAAATGTCGCGCGGGTTCGCCCGCAATTCATGGTAAAGCCCATTCCAAATCGTCGGCACGCCAGCCGCGATGGTCACGCGCTCGCTCTCGATCATCTCGGCCAGCGGGGCCGGCTGCAAATGCGGGCCCGGCATCACCTGGGTCGCGCCCACCCAGGCCGCGGCGTAGGGCAAGCCCCAGGCCATGGCGTGAAATTGCGGCACGACCGGCAGCACGACATCAGCTTCGGTCGTTCCCAGCGCGCCCGCCTGCATCACGCCCAGGGTATGCAGCATCATCGAGCGGTGGCTGTAGAGGACGCCCTTGGGCATGCCGGTGGTGCCGCTGGTGTAGCACAAGCCCATCGCCATTTGCTCGTCCCGGCAGCGCCATTGGTAGTCGTCGTCCGCCGCCGCCATCAAGTCTTCGTAGAGCGCGGCCTTTGGCAGGCGCTCAAGGGCGTCGGCGTCGCAGTTGAAAAGCACAAAGCGCTCGACGCTGGACAGTTGATGAGCGATTGGCTCGATCAGCGGCAGCAGCGTACCATCGACGAAGACAACTTTGTCCTCGGCGTGGTCGATGATGTAGCGCAGCTGTTCCGGCGAGAGGCGGATGTTCAGCGTGTGGCAGACGGCGCCGGCGCCCGGGATTCCGAAATAGAATTCCAGATGCTCGAAGCTGTTCCAGGCAAAGGTTCCAACGCGCTCGCCCAGACCGACGCCCAGGGATTCCAGAACCTTGCCCAGCTGGCGGACGCGGCGGGCGAAATCGGCGTAAGCGTAACTGTGCCACGAGCCGTCGGGCAGCTTGGTTCTGATTTCTTTGCGCGGCGTCATGCGCTCCGCATGCTCGACGATCGTGTTCAGCGTCAACGGATAATCCATCATCAAGCCGTTTAGCATCTCTTCGCTCCTTGTTGTCTTGAGTATCGCGCGCCCGCCTCATTCCGGCGTCACATAAGCCGCAGTGATCCCGCCATCGACGGTGAAGGCGCTGCCCGTCACGAAAGAGGACTCGTCCGAAGCCAGGTAGAGCGCCGCTTGCGCGATCTCGTCCGCCTCGCCGAAGCGCCCCAGCGGAATATGTACTAGACGGCGGGCTTTCTTCGCGTCCGTGTCCAGGTACTTCATCAGCAGTTCCGTGCGCAGCGGACCCGGGCAGAGCGCGTTGACGCGGATCTTCTCGCGCGCGTGAATCACCGCCAGCTCGCGGCTCAGCGCCAGGACCGCGCCTTTGCTGGCCGTATAAGCCAGCTGCGGGGTGGCTGCCCCGAGCAAGGCCACGAACGACGCCGTGTTGATGACGCTGCCGCCGCCCGCCCGCCGCAGCGCCGGGATGCCATATTTGCAGCCGAGAAAGACGCCTTTGACATTGACCGCCATCGTCATGTCCCAGACGGCTTCACTGGTGCTGATGGCGTCATCGTCCTGGGCGTGGCTGATGCCGGCGTTGTTGAACAAGATGTGCAGCGCGCCAAACTCGGTTTCCGCCGCGGCCACCATCGCCTGACTGTCGGCCGCCTGCGATACATCGGCATGGGCGAAGATGGCCGATCCGCCCCGCTCGCGGATCTCGGCGACGCAGCTTTCGCCCGCCTCGTCATTGATGTCGACGGCGACGATGGACGCGCCTTCCGCGGCGAAGAGCAGCGCCGTCCGATAGCCTATGCCGCTGCCCGCGCCAGTGATCAGCGCCACTTTGTCTTGGAGTCGCATGGTGATTGTCCCTTTGCAGTTGGCGGCCGACTCAGCGAGTCGCCCCTGCACGCTTATGGCAGGCCTCAGATCTGCTCGAAATAGCGCTGTCGCTCCCAGTCTGTGACGGCGGAACGAAAGCTCTCGATTTCATTGCGGAAGAAATGGCTGTAATGATCGACCACTTCCGCGCCGAAAGCCTCTCTTGCGAAGTCGCTGCCCTCAAAGTTACGCAACGCCTGCTCCAATGTGTACGGCACGCGCGGGAGATGACGAGCGGCGTAGACATCGCCCTCGAAGATGGCCGGCGGCTCAGTGCGCTTGGCGATGCCATCCAGCCCCGAGGCCAGGGCGGCCGCATAAGCCAGGTAGGGGTTGCAGTCCGCGCCCGGCACGCGGCACTCAATGCGCAGGCTCTCGCCCTGGCCGACCACGCGGAAGCCAGCCGTGCGGTTGTCGTAGCTCCAGGCGATACGCGTCGGCGCCCAGGAACCGTCTTCATAGCGCTTGTAAGAATTGACCGTCGGCGCGTAGCAAGCCATCAGCTCTGGCAGGCGCGCCATCCAGCCGCCGAGAAACCAGCGAAACGCGTCCGAGCCGTTGACCGGGCCCAGGTCCGTCTCGCCGGCGAAGGCGTTTTTGCCATTCTGAAAGAGGCTGAGATGGATGTGGCAGCTCGAGCCGGCCTGCCCGGCAAAGGGTTTCGCCATGAATGTCAGGCAGTGGCCGCCGGCGTCGGCGATTTCTTTCAGGCAGTGTTTCATGATGCTGTGCCGGTCGGCCATCGCCAGCGCGTCGGCGTAGCGGATGTTCAGCTCGTGCTGCCCCAGGCCCCATTCGCCCTTGCTGCTCTCGACGGGGATGCCGGAGCGCTTCAAGTGGCGGCGGGCGGCGGCGTTCAGCGGCTCTTCGCGCGTGCCCTGCAGCAGATGATAATCTTCAAGATACCAGCCTACCGGCTCAAGATTAGCATAGCCGGTCTCATGCGCCTGGCGATAGGAGCCGCGAAAAATGTAGTATTCCAACTCCGAGGCGGCCTTGACGCGGTAGCCCATCCGCTCCGCCACATCAAGCTGCCGGCGCAGAATCGAGCGGGGCGCGACTGACACGGGCAAATGCGCCTGCTCGTCTTCGACATCGCAGATTACCAGCGCCGTCTTGTCCAGCCAGCTGGCGCGCCGCAGAGTCGCCAGGTCCGGCTTGAGATGGACATCGCCGTAACCCCGCTCCCAGTTGGCGAAGGCGTAGCCCTTTACCGGGGTCATTGCCATGTCGGTGGTCCACAGGTAATCGCAGGCATGCGTGCCGTCTTGCGCCGCGCTTTCAAGGAAATAGTCCGCGTCCAGCCGCTTGCCCAGCAGCCGGCCGTAGTGGTCGCTGAAAGCGATGAGCACGGTGTCGACCGCGTCCGCCGCCACCAGCGCCCGAAGCGCCTCCAGCGTCAGCATGCCTTGCGGCGCGTCCATTGTCCTTGCCTCAGCCCCGCAAGCCAAACAAGCCCGCGGCGACGGTCTTGCTGTGCGCCCAGACATCCAGCTCGGCGATGCCCTCGACGCCCCGCTGGCATACCGGGCTGGCCTCGTCCAGCGGCAGCGGCACGACCCGCCCGGTGACGGCCGACTGATACGCGCCAAGCACAATCTCCAGAGCGCGCGCGCCCGCGGCCGCCGGCGCCATCGGTTGGCGATCGTCGCGGATGGCGGCCACAAAATCCGCCCACAGCGCGATGAAGGAGGCGGCGACAGCTTCCGAGTGACGCTCATTATTGGCGATGGCGTGATCGGTCCGCCGCCAGTCGGAGTCGACGCTGTAGAGCTCAATGGGCTGGTTGAAGCCGCCCGACTGATATTGTTTGTAGCGCAGGCGGATTTGGCCTTCCGAGCCGCTGATGTCGACGCCGCCGACCCCCTCGCCCCAGGCCATGTGAATCGCCGCGTAACCCTGCGGAAAGGCGATCTGCACGAGCGCCAGATCTTCAATCGCGGGCTGACGATGCCCGTATTCCGGCGCGTCGACGAAAGCCATGACTTGCAGCGCCGGCGCGCCACAGAGCCACTCCGCCAGGTAGACGGCGTGAATCATGTCCATCAAGACGCCGCCGCCAGCCGCCAGCGTATGCCGCCAATCCGCCTGGTATTCGGCCGCGCCCGGATAATCGATGACGCCCATGAAGTGCAGGGTGGCCAGCCGAAGCTCGCCGATGATTCCGGCCTTCAGGAGTCGCTTGATCTGGCGGTGCTCCGGCAAGAAGTGATAATTGTGCGCGAGCGCCAGCTTCAAGCCGCGTTGCTGCGCCGCCCGCGTCAAGTCACGCGCGTCTTTGGGCTTGTTGGCGATCGGCTTCTCGCTGAGCACATGCAGGCCCGCCGCCAGAGCCTCCAGGGCGATCGGCGGACGATGCAGCTGCGGCACGGCGATGACCACTGCGTCGAGCCCGTCGATGGCGAGCAGCTCGCGATAGTCGGCGAGGAGCTGGTCGTCGCGGAGGCCGAACCACTGCTTGCCAATCGCGCGCCGCGCCGCCGTGATATCGGCCAGGGCGACCAGTTCGACCTCAGGCAGGCTCGTCAAGGCGGGACGATGCCCGTAGTCGACGACATTGCCGCAGCCTATGAGACCAATTTTGAGTGGCTCGCTCATCGCGCTCCTTTCATTCTCGCGCCACAAGGGTAACGCGTCGCCCGCTTTCCAGCCAGTCCGCCCCTTTGGACTTGTTGGCTGCGGCTTGCGCGACGCCCGAGACTCTCGCATCATCCTTGCCCAAGCCTCGCCCAGTAATTATGAAGGAGCGCAAATGCGCATCCCGCTGATCGACCTCGCTTACGAACGCGAGCGCCAAGTCGTCGTCGACCGCCACCCGCAGCAGTACCTCGGCCATGTGACCACGGCGCTGCTGGAAGATAATCGGACGATTTACGCCGCCTACCCAATCGGCCATGGCAAGGGGCAGATCGTGCTCAAGCGCAGCGACGACGCCGGCCGCAGCTGGAGCGAGCGCTTGCCCGTGCCGGAGAATTGGTCGACATCCAGGGAAGTCCCCACCATTCACCGCGTCGTCGACAAGGCGGGGGTCAGGCGCTTGATTCTGTTTTCCGGTCTGTATCCCATTCGCATGGCGGTCTCTGAAGACGACGGCGCCTCCTGGACGCCGCTCGAGCCGATTGGCGACTTTGGCGGCATCGTCGCCATGGCTTGCCTGGAGCGGCTGCGAAATGGCGATTACATGGCGATGTTTCATGACGACGGGCGCTACCTGCGCGGCAGCGGAGTCGAGAATCGTCCCATCACCGTGTACAAGACCCTGTCGTCAGACGGCGGGCTCAGCTGGGGGCAGCCCATCGCGGTGACTCGTCACGTGAGCGCGGATCTCTGCGAACCGGGCTTGATCCGCTCGCCCGATGGCGGCCGCCTGGCTGTGCTGCTGCGCGAAAACAGCCGCCAGCGAAATTCCTTCGTGATCTTTTCCGACGACGAAGGCCTTAGCTGGACGACGCCGCGTCCCCTGCCCGCCAGCCTGACCGGCGACCGCCACATTGGCAAATACGCTCGCGATGGAAGGCTCTTCGTCACTTTCCGCGACGAAGCGAAGCGCAGCCCGACGATGGCGGATTGGGTGGCCTGGGTGGGGACATTCGACGACATCGCCGCGGGCAGAGAGGGCCAATACCGGCTGCGGCTGATGCACAATCAGCATCACGGGCGGCGGCAGCGAGGCGATTTCGTCTTCGGCGACTGCGCCTACCCGGGTCTGGAAATCTTGCCGGACGGCACAATCGTGACGACGACTTACGGCCACTGGCGCCTGGACGAGCCGCCCTACATCGTGAGCCTGCGCCTCAAGCTGGAAGAATTGGACGCGAGACTGCGCCTTGCCGCCGGCTGTTGAGCGCGGGCGTGGCTGTCATGCCCGCCAGGATCGCAAGCCGAGCAGCTTCTCGCCCAGGGGCGTCAGCTGCGCCGTCCTGCCGCCTTCCATTTCCAGCCGCCGCGGATCGCCAGGGAAGACGCTGCGGTCGGGCGGCCGGCGCTCGCGCCACATGCGAACCCGCTCTTGACGAAGCGCTTCGTCGTCTTCGCGGGCGGGCGACATGCTGATGTACTGGGCGAGCCGGGGCCTGCTGGAGTTGTTGCGCCCGGTGCCATGCGGCAGCAGGCTGTGCCAAATCACGAGATCGCCCGCTTGCATCGCCAGCGACTCAAGCTCGAGGCCGGTCATGTCCGGCGCGCGCGGATCGCGATCGGCCGGCTGCGTCTTGACCCAGTCTTCAAAGCGCCGATGAAAGCCGGGCACGACTTGCAAGCCGCCCGCTTCCGCCGGCACATCCACCAGCGACAAAACACCCTGGACCTGCATGGGCAGCGGCTCTTGCGATGTGTCGATGTCCCAATGCACGAAGCCCTGGAAATTCCAATCCGGGCGGGCTGGCGGATTGAGGTTGACGCGGTCGATGGACACCCAGAGCGCTTCCGTGTCCCAGATGTCGGCGAAGGCGCCATAAACCCGCGGCTGCTGCCGGTTATCCCACATAATCGGATGATGATACAGCTCCGCCATGCCTGAGGCTTTGAGGACGGGCTTGCCGCTGGCGCTTTCAGCCGGGCGATACCAAGTCGCCGGGTCGGCGGGGTTCATCTCCATGAAGTCCCAGATGACATCGACGAGCGCTTCCGCGTTCGCGCGCGGGACGGCATTTGGCACGATGACATAGCCGTGGCGACGCCAGAATTCCATGTCGCGGTCGGTCAAGACATGCATGGCGATTCCTCTATTGTTGGCGCGGCGGGCGACGTACAAAGTCACCCCTACAGATTCGTTTTGCTGGCGGGCGACTTACAAAGTCGCCCCTACAGATTCGTTTTGCTGGCGAGCGGGCGCGGTCTATTGATAGTAGCTTTCGCGCTCTTTGTAGGCGACATAGGCGTCGCGCGCTTGGCGCACCGACTCGCTCTCCGAGACTTCCGCCACCGGCACATCCCACCAAGATTCGTAGCCATCCACGCGCTGCCGCCGGTCGACTTCTGTAACGATGCAGACGGGCCCGCCTTGATGCGCCTTCGCCTCGCCCAGCGCCCGCGAGAATTCTTCCCGGTTCGACGCGGTGATGACATGGGCGCCCAGGCTGGCGCAATTCGCCGCGAAATCAATTGGCAGGGTCTCGCCATCGAGATGCCCCGAACCCGTGCGGTAGCGGAACTTCGTGCCGAAGCCGTCGCTGCCGACGCTCTTCGACAAGCCGCCGATGCTGGCGAAGCCGTGATTGTCCAGCACGATGATGTTGACCTTGATGCCCTCTTGCACCATGGTCACGATCTCGGTGTGCATCATCAGGTAGGAGCCGTCGCCCACCATGACCCAGACTTCGCGCTCGGGGTCAGCCATCTTCACGCCCATGCCGCCGGCGATCTCGTAACCCATGGTCGAATAGCCGTACTCCAGGTGATAGCCGCGGCGGTTCCGCGTCCGCCAGAGTTTGTGCAAATCTCCCGGCAAGCTGCCCGCCGCGCAGAGCACCGTGTCGCCCGCGTCCGAAAGCGAATTGACCAGGCCGATCACCTCGCCCTGGCTCAGCAGCGGCTCGTGCTCCAGGTTGTAGATGCGATGCACTTCGGCGTCCCAGGCGCGATTGTAAGCCTGGACTCGCCCGCGGTAGTCGTCGGCGACAGTGTAGCCACTGAGCGCCAGCCGCAATTCGTCCAGCGTGACCCGCGCGTCGCCGACCAGGGGCAAGGCGCTGTGCTTGTAGGCGTCAAACTCGGCGACATTGATGTTGATGAAGCGGACATTTTCGTTGATGAAAGCGGTTTTGCTGGCGCTGGTGAAGTCGCTGTAGCGCGTGCCGACGCCGATGACCAGGTCGGTTTCCCGCGCCAGGATATTGGCGCCCTCCGTGCCGGACACGCCGATCGCGCCCAGGCTGGCGGGATGGTCATAAGGCAGCGCGCCCTTGCCGGCTTGAGTCTCCGTCACGGGAATGCCAGTGGCGGCGACGAATGCCTCGAGGGCGTCGCCGGCATCGCTGTAATGCAGGCCGCCGCCGGCAATAATGAGGGGCTGCTCGCTCTCGTGGATCCAGCGCGCCGCCGCTTGAAGCGCGCCACGGTCGGCGCGGTTGCGCGGGATCTGCCAGACCCGCTTCTCGAACAGAAAGCCGGGATAATCATGGGCTTCGGCTTGGGTGTCCTGCGGCAAACAGAGCGTCACCGCGCCCGTCTCGGCTGGCGATGTCAAGACGCGCATCGCTTCCGGCAATGCCGTGATCAGCTGCTCTGGGCGGTAGATGCGATCCCAATAGCGCGAGACCGGCTTGAAGCAGTCGTTGACGCTGATGTCTTGCGTGTGCTCGCTTTCGATCTGCTGCAAGACGGGGGCCTGGATGCGCTCGGCGAAGATGTCGCCCGGCAGCAGCAGCACGGGGATGCGGTTGACGGTCGCGGCGGCGGCGCCAGTGATCATGTTGGAGGCGCCGGGCCCGATGGACGAGGCGCAGGCGAATGTCGCCAGGCGGTTGCGATGCTTGGCATAGGCGATTGAAGCGAGGACCTGGGCTTGCTCATTGCGGCTTTGGTAATAACGGAAGTCGGGCGCGTACTGCTCGAGGGCTTGGCCGACGCCGGCGACATTGCCGTGGCCGAAGATGCCCCACATGCCGGCGAAGAAAGGGTTTTCCTGTCCGTCGCGGGCGACATGCTGGCAGGCGAGATAGCGGATGAGGGCTTGCGCCATGGTGAGGCGGGTGGTTGTCATGCGGGGGTCCTTTCAGGAGGATAATCGCGGATGATGCGGAAGGGAGCGTGGCCAGCCTCCCATTCGCGTATGCGGCGGTAGAGGGCGGTCTTGATGAAGTAAGCAAACTCGTATGCCATTCGCAGGGCGCGGGAGAGTTCGTTGCTCTTAAGCAGTATCTTCGTCTTCTCAGACAGGGCGTTATCGAATCGGATTAGACACGACATTATGCTCAGAACATCGTGTCCGCGACAGAGCCTGATGTCCGCCGCAACCTCTCGCCGCAGTTCTTCAACTCGCTTGAGCAATTCTGCTGCAGTGTCACTGGAACCTGTCGCGAGGGCTTCGGCAACACGTCGCGTGTTCAGCGCTAGCGTCTGGCCGTCAATGACTTCTTCAAACGAAACTTGTCCAAAGCTCAAGTTGAGTTCGCGATGACGATAATCAAGAAAGCGAAAGTAACCGTATACTGTTGCTAGCCTTACGGCGGTTTCGCGCAATTCACGAGCGTACGAATCTTCTACGTCTGTAGGCAGCGTGTTCCGCATAACCTTCTCAAGCGCCGGCGAATTTACCAGAGTCACTTCTAAGTCGGGCGAGTCGCCATAGAGCATATTCTTCATGTTTAGCTCGTCCGAATCCTCGATCAGCCAGTAATCCGCATCGACAATCGCCACAACATTCTGCCATTGCGGAAACTTCCTGTTGACTAACCGCAACGCCGCGACGAGCTTTTGCTTGCCGTAGGCGATGATCAGCTCACTCACATCCGCCTTGAATCGAGACCATATCCGATAGTCTGCCTGGCCTTCCACGATGACATAGGTTTGTCTCGGATCTACGGTCTGCTTCTGAACAAGCACCGTTAGAAGCCTGTTGGGCTTGCTTCTGTGCGCGCGGATGTCCATGGTCTACGCTGGCTCCGGTTCGCCCAGGCCGACCATCCACTCGTGCTTGTCGCCGATGATGTCTGGTGAATGCGTGGCGATCAGCACATCGAATTTCCCTAAATCAGATACTCTCTTTATGTCGTCGATGAATTTCTCCTGCCAATTCACATGAAGAGAAATCTCCGGCTCGTCAATCATGATGAGAGAGTTTGGTTGTGCTTCAAACAGCAGCTGGTAGAACAGGACTAGCTCGTGCTGCTCGCCGGATGACAAGCTCTGTAACGGTATAGGTAGACCGTCAAGCGCTTCGATTTGGAATCCATGCCATTTATGCACCTTGAGGGTTTTATGCTGGAAACGGCTGTTAATGATGTCGGTCAATATCCGGAGTTGTTGCGAGATCTGTTCAAAGACTGCCAGTTTCTCTTCCATATCGGCTACATAGATCGACATTGTTTCTTGAATGTTCTTGTCATCAAACTCCGAACTATCTAATCGAATCGTATCCTCGTCAGTCTCAAGGAGACCCAGATTGATCAATTCCGAGCTTCGAGCTTCGAGCCGCTGCCACCTGCTTTCTAGTAGCGTGGCGTCCACTGCCGTTCCTCCGGCCGCCTGGATTAGTCGCCTCGGAAACGTGCGCTCTTTTCGCCGCGCGATTTCTCCGTACTCGTCAAGCGAAGCTCGTATCCTATTGGCTAGGTCTCTCGCGTGCGCCCTTACTGTGTCCTCTAGCTCCGCTGTTGTCGGAGGCCGAGCGAAAGACTTCAAACCAGATCGCGGTTTTGCTCTGGATTGCAAACGGTCTGCAGAAATCAGGTGCGTATGGTACTTTCGCTGAAAATCGTGAAGCCATCCCATATCATTCTCATTATTCGGCTTCCATATCAATTCTTGGTAGTCCATAAGTTCCCTAGCTTCCTTAAAGGAGAGATCGGCGAAGCTGTATAGGTCAATGTCTTTATCCGTACGCCTCTCGTCTGCCGATTCAACAATGTACTGCGAGTGGTCCGGCTCAGGCCGTGAGGAGAGAATCACGCTTTCGCGGACTCTCTCTCCTGCACCGTCCAAATAATGCAACATCACAGTACAATCTCTAGGCATAAGTCGCGTCTCCAGGTCATGCATAAAGTCCAGCGGCAACTGTCTCGAATCAATATCTTGGGTAATAAGAAGCCTTTCTCCACGATCGTATTCCACGTAGAACTCTTCAAATGGAAACTCTCCGAATACTTGATAGTCCCGCGTGAAAATGCTATGGATCATCCGTAGCAGCACCGTCTTCCCCACCCCATTCGGGCCATGCAGAATCGTAATCCGCGACTCCTGGTTCAGCGGGATCTCGTGATCGAACACGCCGAACAGTTTCTTCACGCTGATTTTCGTTATTCGCATGGTCGTGCCTCCTCAGTAACTCTCACCCGCATTATACACCAGCGCCCTACCCCTCCATCCCGTGATGCACGAGCGGCAGCCTTGGATCCTTAAACGTCCAGGTCCCCTGCACCCAGCTGTAGGCCGGATCATCGCTGTTCGCCAGGGACTGCGCGCTGCCCGCCAGGAAGTTCAGGTAGTAGGTCGTGTAGCCGTGCGCGCTCACGACCGGATGATAGCCCTCCGGCACCAGCACCGTGTCGTGATTCTCCGCCAGCATCAGCCCGTCAATGCTGCGGTCGTCATTGTAGACGCGCTGATGAGCATAGCCGCCGGGGTGGTCGATTTTGTAGAAGTAGACCTCTTCCAGGTCGGCTTCCAGCAAATTGCCCGCTTCGTCTTCGACATGCACATCGTGCTTGTGCGGCGGATAGCTCGACCAGTTGCCGCTGGGCGTGTAGACCTCGACCGCGACGATGCGATGACAGTTGAAGCCGGGCGGCAGGATGCCATTGATTTGCCGCGACGCGTTGCCGCCGCCGCGCAGCTCGATCTCGCTCATCTCGGGCGTGACCAGCTGGGTCGGGAAGTCTTGGTCGGTCGGGACCCAGCAGGAAGCGAATTCCAGCGCGTCGCTGGTGGCGGTGATGGTGAAGGCTTTGCGCCGCGACATGTAGAGCGCGTATGGCATGCCGCTGAATACATCGGGGCGTCGGCCGACATTTTTGAAGTCGCCGTCGCTGGTCGATATGTCGCAGGTTCCGCCCAGAATGACGGTGGCGTTTTCGTGTTCGCGGGTTTCCACGCTGAAGCTCTCGCCGCGCCGCAGCCGCATCGCCGCCATGTTGAGAAAGTCCCAGCCGGCCTGCTCCGCGCTGACCTCGGCGAAGATGCCGGCGGCGCCGCCGTCCTTGGATTTCACCAGCATCGTCTCGGATGTGTAGTTCATGTTGCGAAGTCCTCCCAATCCCGACATCGACAAATCAATCTAACCACAGAGGACACAGAGAGCACAGAGCGGTCGCAGAGCAAAACAGCCATTCTCTCTGTGATCTCTGTGATCTCTGTGGTTCAAACGATCACTTCCCCAGCCCGTCGACATAGGCGCGCATGTCGTCCATGTGATCGGCGTAATGGACGAAGGTGTTGCCGACGATGAAAACGAGCAGCGGCATATCGCGGATGTCGCAGACGCTGGCGTCGTTGATTTCGTCGTCCTCCAGCCGCTCCAGCAGCGCTTCCACCTGGGCGAAGCTGGCGTCGAAGGCTTCCAGCGCAGCCTCCAGCGGCATATCGCGGTTGTCGGCATTGACCCGGGCGTTGACCTCGTCGGTGGATTCGGCGCGCGCCAGCATCTCGCCAGTCAGGGCGCGCTTGACCCAGCTGACCATCGAGCTCTCCCACCAGGTGATGTGGGCGATGACGTCCTTAACTGACCAATCGGGCTGGGGGCCGGGACGGCGGGTCATCTGCTCGCCGCTGAGGCCTGCCCAGAGCGCGGCCAGCTCCGCCCGTTCACGCCGTGCCCGCGCCAGCAGGTCGTCGGCGCTCATGTACTGGATCCATGCTTCGGGCGCGTCGTTGCCGTTGTGTTGGGTGTCGTTCATGGTTCTGCCGCTTTCGTCTTGGCGGGCGGGCGTCGCGGGCGACATGGCATGTCGCCCCTACAGATTCGATTCTTGCGTTTACAGCCCGCCGTAGGGCGCGACGAAGGCTTCGACCTCGGGCATGGTCGGCATGAAATTGGCGCAGCCGTGCGCGGTGACGACGATCGCGCCGCAAGCGTTGCCCAGCCGCGCCGCTTTTCGCCAGCCCCAGCCATTGACCAGCCCATAGATGAAACCGGCGCCAAAAGCATCGCCCGCGCCGAGGATGTTCGTCACCTCGACCGGGAAGCCGGGCGCGTCGATTATCTCGCCGCCAGCGTGAATGCGCGCGCCTTCGGGACCGATCTTTTCGACCACCGCTTCCGGTCCCAGGCCGAGCATCGTCGCGATCGCGCCCAGGGTATCGCCTTCGACTTTCGCGTCCGATACCTGCGAGTGCGTCAATTCCATCTGCGAGGCGTCGCTGAGCATGGCGGCGTTGAGCTCGTCTTCGGTGCCGATGACGACATCGACCAGGGGCAAGACGCTCCGCGCGACGACGCCAAACGCGCGCACATCGTGCCACTGGTCGGGGCGAAAGTCGACATCAAAGACGACTGCCGCGCCAGCCGCCCGCGCCAGCTCCGCCGCCAGCATGGTCGCGCTCCGGCTTGGCTCGCGGCTCAAATTGGTGCCGGCGAACTGGAAGACGCGGCAGTCGGTCAGCGGCGCGGCCAGGGCGTCGTCGATGCTGAGATTGATGTCGGCGCAATTGTCGCGATAGAACACCAGCGGGAATTTGTCCGGCGGCTCTATGCCCAGGACGGCCGCGGATGTGCGATGGGCCGGCTTGCGCGGGATGAAGCGCGTCTCCACGCCTTCGTTTCGCAGAAAGCTGAGAATGAAATCGCCGACCGGGTCGTCGCCGATGGCTGTCAGCAGCGCCGTCTTGATGCCCAGCCGCTTCCCGCCGACGCTGATGTTCGTTGGCGAGCCGCCCACATACGCGGCGAAACTCTCGATTTCGGGGAAGGGCGCGCCGATGTCGTTGGAATACAGGTCAATCGAACTGCGCCCCATGTGCAGCGAATCGTAAGTCTTGGTCATTGGCGTTTTGGCCTTTTCTATGGCGCTTGGGACGGGCGATATAGCATTTCGCGCCTACTGAACGGGCTTGCGTCTGTGTACGCGCGGCATGCCTCAGCCTTCGATTTCCGACAGCTTCACCGGCCGATTCTCGCGCATGGATCGCATGCCCGCCATCGCCATCACCACCGGCGCGCGCCCGTCCGCCCCGACCACCGGCGTCGGCTGGCCCGCGGCAATCGCGTCGACAAAAGCCGCCATCTCGGCGACATAACTCTCGAAGTAGCGCTCAACGAAAAAGTGCAGCGGCAGATCCTGGCGGACGCTGCTGGCGTCGCTGATGGTGACGGCGTTGGGATGCCAGTTGCCAGTCGTGGCTGCGCCTTTGCCGCCAAAGACTTCGACGCGCTGGTCGTAACCGTAGACTGCCTGGCGACTGTTTTCGATCGTGCCCAGCGCCCCGTTCGCGAAGCGCAGCGTCACCTTGGCGGTGTCGATGTCGCCAGCCGCGCCAATCGCCGGATCGATCATGACATCGCCGACGGCGTAAATCTCCTCCGCCTCGCCCAGCAGAAAACGGCAGAGATCAAAATCGTGAATCATCATGTCCATCATCAAGCCGCCGGAGACTTTGATGTAGTCGATCGGCGGCGGCGATGGGTCGCGGCTGATGATGGTCAAGGTCTGCGGCCGGCCGATTTCGCCACTGACGATCGCCCGTTTCAGGCGCGCGTGGTTGGCGTCAAAGCGCCGATTGAAGCCGATTTGCAGCTGGACGCCGGCCGCGTCGACAGCCGCCAGCGCCTCGTCAATCTCCGCCAGGTCAAAAGCGATGGGCTTCTCGCAGAAGATCTGCTTGCCCGCCCGCGCCGCCTCAATGATGAAACGGCAATGCGTGTCGGTCGATGAGCAAATGACGACCGCGTCGATGTCATCGCTGGCGAGGAGCTCGGCCGGCTCGCTGCTGTAGTCCGGGATGCCGCTCTCCGCCGCCGCCGACCTGGCCGCGTCTTCGAAGATATCGGCGATCGCCAGCAGCCGCGCGCCCACGATCCGGCTGGAGAGGATATTGGCGTGCAGTCTGCCGATGCGGCCCGCGCCGATGATTCCAAGTTTGAGTGTCATAGCTCCGCCTTTCTCCGGCTACAGACGCAATGATAGTCGATTCCGCCCAAAATGACGAAGGCGGAGCCCTCCGCCCGCCCGCGAGATTTCTGCTACACTCATGCGTCGAAGCGCGCTCGCCCGCCTTTCCCTGCTCCAAGAGACTCTATGACGCAGCCACCAAGCGCATGTCCATTCGATCAAGAATTCGATCCGCTTGACCTGCGCGATCCATTCCCGCTGCTGGCGGAAGCGCGGCGCGAGCAGCCGGTTTTCTACAGCCCGGCAATCGACTACTGGGTCGTCACGCGCTATGACGACATCAAGACGATCTTCCGCGACCACGAAACCTTCACCGCCGCCAACGCCATCACGCCCATCGTACCCTTCTCAGACTATGTCACGGCGATGCTGGACGCGCGCGGCTACTGCCCGGAGCCGGTGCTGTCCAACAATACGCCGCCCGCCCACACGCGCATCCGCGGGCTGGTCAATCGCCTGTTCTCGCCCCGCCGGATGAAGAGTTTCGCGCCCGCCATCCGCGAGATTGCCGAGCGCGGCGTCGAGCGCATCGCCGATAGTCCGCCGGTCGATATCGTCGCCGAGCTGACATTCGAGTATCCCGCCATTGTGCTTTTCCATGTGCTGGGCGTGCCAAAGGCCGATGTGCCGCAGGTCAAAGCCTGGGCCGGCAACCGCATCCAGCTCTATTACGGCAAGCCGTCGCCAGCCGAGCAAAGCGACATGGCTCGCGATTTGGCGCCTTTCTGGGCTTATGTCGTCGACCTGGTCGACGCCAAGCTGCGCCAGCCGGGCGACGATCTCACCAGCGACCTGGTCCGAATGCGCGGCGGCGACGACTCCGTCCTGAGTCCCAACGAAATCGCCAGCTGCATGATCACGCTGCTGGTGGCTGGCCACGAGACGACCACCGCCCAAATCAACAACGCGCTGCTGCATTTGCTGTCGCGGCGGGAGCGTTGGGAAGCGCTTTGCCAGGCGCCGGCAAGCATCCCAAAGGCGCTGGAAGAAATGATGCGCTACGATCCTTCCGTCTGCGCTTGGAGACGCGTGGCGGTGGAGCCCGCAGGCATCGCCGGTGTCGACATTCCCGCTGGCGCGAACCTGCTGCTGATGCTCAATTCCGCCAACAGGGACGCCTCCGTCTTCCCCGCGCCAGAAGAATTCTTGCCCGAGCGCGACAATCTGCGCGACCACCTGGCTTTCGGCTATGGCATCCACTACTGCGTCGGCGCGCCGCTCGCCCGGCTCGAGATGTCCATCCTGCTGGAAACCTTGACGCGCCGCTTGCCGGGCCTGCGCCTTGTCCCAGAGCAGACGTTGGAATACACGCGCAACATCTCTTTTCGCGGGCCGGCGTCGCTAACGGTCGCCTGGCGTGGCGCGGACAATTCCATCTTGCCCCGCCAATCTGTATAATGTCGGCGGGACGAACGGCGAGCGCCTATGCCTGAGGCACTGTTCAGCGAGTTTCCAGCAGCGACCTATGCCAACTGGCTCGAGGCGGCCGAGCGCTCCCTTGACGGCCAGCCAATTGAAAGGCTCGTTGCGCGGACCCGCGAAGGCTTGCGGCTCGAGCCCCTGCCAAGCGCGGCGGACCTGCGTTGCGTCGAGCATCAGCGGTCTCTGCCCGGGCAGTTTCCCTTCGTCCGCGGCGCGGCGGCGGCGATGTACCGCGGCCGTCCCTGGCTGATCACGGCGGAAATCGATGTCCATGGTCCGCGCGAATGGAATCTGGCGCTGCGAGAAGCGCTTGAGGGCGGGCAGAGCGCCGTCGTCATCGGCGATTCGCCGCGCTTGCGATCGGTTGAGGATCTGCGCCTTGCCCTGGCTGACATCGATCTGGGCAGTCTGCCGCTTTTCATCCAGCATGGCGCGCCCGTCGCGGAAATCCTCCGCTGGCTGCCCGCCGTGATGAGCCGCAAGCGTCTGGCGGCTCTGCGCGGCTGCCTTGGATCGGACCCGCTGGGCGAGCTGGCGCGGACCGGCGCCATGCCCGCCGACGCCCTTGACCAGCTGGCGGAGCGCTGTCGGCGGCTGGGCGCGTTCTCGCCGGGCTTGGGCAGCGTGGCGGTGGACACGGAAGCGTATCACGCGGCCGGCGCCGACGCGGCGCAGGAGCTGGCGATCGCCCTGGCGACCGGCGTCGCCTGTCTGCGCGCGCTAATCGAGCGAGGCCTGTCGCTGGAAAGCGTCGCCGGCAGCATGCATTTCTTCTTGCAAGTCGGCGAGCGTTTTTTCACCGAAGTCGCGAAATTCCGCGCGTTCAGACTGCTGTGGGCGCAGGCATTGCGCGCGTTCCGCCATCACGGCGACGGCCTGCCGCTTGCTTTGCATGCCCGGGCCGGGCGCCGCAACAAAGCCCATCGCGACCCCCATGTCAATCTGCTGCGCTTGACCAGCGAGGCCTTCGCGGCGGCCCTCGGCGGCGTCGACAGCATCCAGCTGCCAGCCTACAGCGCGGACCTTGAGTCGGATGCGGAGTCGCGGCGGCTTTCGCGCAATATCCAGCTCATCCTGCAAGAAGAGCTGCGCTTGACCGAGCTGCTGGATCCGGCCGGCGGCAGCTACCATCTCGAATCGCTGACCGACCAGCTGGCTCGGGCGGCCTGGACTCGCTTTCAAGCCATCGAGGCGGGCGGCGGCATGCTGGCTTCGCTTCGGGCGGGCGCGATACAAGACGAAATCGAAAGCGTCGCTCAAGCGCGGCTGCGCGACTTCATGGCGGGCGAGACCGTCTTGGTGGGCTTGAACGCCTTCGCCAAGCCCAACGAGCCTGCCCCGTCATTGACCGGGGCGCCGGCGCCTGAGCCGAGCCTCGTGGCCGCCAAAAGCGCGATCAGGGCGCGCCCGCTGCAACCGCTGCCTTTGGCGGAAGCATGGGAAGCTGCGCGGGAGCCAGCGCGATGACAGCGCCCGATTTCACGCGGATCCCATACGACGCGACGCCGACGCCGGACTTCGACGCCTGGCGCAGCCAATACGAAGCGCAGACCGGCTTCCCGGCAGCTTCCCCCGCCTGGCGCGCGCCGGAAGGCATCGACATCCAACCGCTTTACAGCGCCGCCGACATGGACGGGCTGGAGCATCTCGGCTTCGTCGCGGGCCTCCCGCCTTATCTTCGCGGTCCCTACCCCGCCATGTACGCCGCGCGCCCCTGGACGATCCGCCAATACGCCGGCTACTCCACCGCCGAAGAGAGCAACGCCTTTTACCGCCGCAACCTGGCCGGGGGCCAGAAAGGCTTGTCCGTCGCTTTCGACCTGGCGACGCATCGCGGCTACGATTCGGATCATCCGCGGGTGGCGGGCGATGTCGGCATGGCGGGCGTGGCGGTCGACAGCGTCCTGGATATGGCGCGCCTGTTTGAGGGCATCCCGCTGGGCGAGATATCGGTCTCGATGACGATGAACGGCGCGGTCTTGCCCGTGCTCGCCTTTTACATTGTCGCCGCGGAAGAGCAAGGCGTCGCCCCCGCACGGCTGCGCGGCACGATCCAGAACGACATCCTCAAAGAGTACATGGTGCGCAATACTTACATCTATCCGCCGCAGCCCTCCATGCGCGTCGTCGCCGATATCCTGGCCTATACCGCCGCGCGCATGCCCGGCTTCAACAGCGTCAGCATCAGCGGTTACCACATCCAGGAAGCGGGGGCCAGCGCCGATATCGAGCTGGCTTACACCCTCGCCAACGGCATGGAGTATTTGCGGGCTGGCCTGGCGGCGGGCCTGGACATCGACGCCTTTGCGCCGCGCTTGTCATTCTTCTGGGGCATCGGCATGAATTTCTTCATGGAGATCGCCAAGATGCGCGCCGCCCGCATGCTTTGGGCGAAGCTGGTCCGGCAATTCGAGCCGCTTAACCCGAAGTCCATGGCTCTGCGCGCCCATTGCCAGACATCGGGCTGGAGCCTGCAGCAGCAGGACCCCTTCAACAATGTCGCCCGCACCTGCCTCGAAGCGATGGCGGCCGTCTTTGGGGGGACGCAGTCGCTGCACACCAACGCCCTCGACGAGGCGATCGCCCTGCCCACCGATTTCAGCGCCCGCATCGCCCGCAACACCCAGCTCTTCCTGCAGCATGAAACGGGCATCGCCGACGCCGTCGACCCCTGGGGCGGCTCCTACCTGGTGGAGCGCCTGACCCATGACCTGGCGCGGCGAGCCTGGGCGCATATCCGCGAAATCGAGGAGCTGGGCGGCATGACCAAGGCTCTCGAGACGGGCATGCCCAAACTGCGGATTGAAGAATCAGCCGCCCGCCGCCAAGCCCAAATCGACAGCGGCGCGGAGACCGTCATCGGCCTCAACAAATTTCGCCCGCCTGAAGAAAGGGAAATCGCCTACCGCGAAGTTGACAACAGCGCCGTCCGCCAAGCCCAAATCGCCCGTTTACGGAAACTGCGCGGCGAACGCGACGAAGCGCGAACCCAAGCCTGCCTGCGCGCCTTGACTCATGCGGCCCGCTCCGGCGACGGCAACTTGCTGGACCTGGCGGTGGACGCTGCCCGCGCAAGAGCCAGCAACGGCGAGATCTCGCTGGCTCTGGAAAAAGCCTGGGGAAGGCATCAAGCGACGGCGCAAGCCTTGACCGGCGTCTACGGCAGCGAATTCGGCGCGGACGCGGATATTGAGGCGCTGCGGCGCGAGACGGCGGATTTCGCCCGGCGGCAAGGCAGGCGACCGCGCATGATGGTGGCGAAGATGGGGCAAGACGGGCACGACCGCGGCGCCAAAGTCATCGCCACCGCCTTCGCCGATCTGGGTTTCGATGTCGATATCGCGCCCCTGTTTCAGAGCCCCGCCGAAGTCGCCCGGCAGGCGGTCGAAAACGACGCCCACATCGTCGGCGTAAGCTCGCTGGCGGCCGGGCACAAGACGCACCTGCCACAGCTGATGGCGGAGCTGAAAGCCCTGGACCGCGGCGACATGATGGTGGTGGCCGGCGGCGTCATCCCGTCGCAGGACCAAGCCTTCCTCAAGGAGCGGGGCGTGGCGGCGATCTTCGGTCCCGGCGCAGTCATCCCGGAAGCGGCGCGGACGATCCTGGACGAGCTGAAAAGCCGGCTGGAATGAGCGCGGCTCAGGTCAAATCGTGATATGCCGCCGCCCGATATATCGCTTGGTTGGATTCGTCCCAGCTGAGCAAGACCGTCGTTTTGCCCTGCGAATAATAGCCCATCGCCGTCATCGCCAGGACATAGGCTGCCATGCTCTCGTTGCTGGGCATCTCCACCAGGGCGATGAAGTCGTTCTCGCCGAAAGCCACCCAGCTATGGATGACGCTGCCGCCGAATTCTTCCGCCACCCGCTGGCCCTCGCCAAAGAGCGGCGACGCGCTGCTGGCCATCAGGCCTTTCCAGGCTTGCGATGTCAGCGAAGTCTGCCACAAGAATTGCGCCATGCTGTTTCTCCCGTTTCCATTTTCGCTTGGCGTCGCCGGTCGAGCGCCAGCCGCGCCCTGCAGCGACGAATGCCGCGCGCCCGATTATAACGCGAGCGGCGCCGCTGCTCCCGTCTCTGCGCGATTCGCCCAAGTTGCGCTATTATTCGCGCAAACCATGGGCTGAGGCCAATCCATGACCAGCGACATGCCCGCGCTCACTGACGAGCTCTCCCGCCTCGCGGAGCGACTCCGCAATGGCGACCGCGCTTCCCTGGCCCGGGCGATCACCCTGGTCGAGAGCAGCGCCGCCCGGCATCGCGACGCCGCTCAAGCCCTCCTCAACGCGCTCATTCCTCACAGTGGCGGATCGATCCGGGTCGGCTTGACGGGGGCGCCCGGGGCCGGCAAGAGCAGCTTGATCGACGCCTTGGGCTGCCACATAACGGCCGGGGGGCAGCGGGTGGCGGCATTGACGGTGGACCCCAGCAGCGCGCTTTCCGGCGGCAGCATTCTGGGCGACAAGACGCGCATGGGGCGGCTCTCGCGGGAGCCCAAGGCTTTCATCCGCCCCTCGCCCAGCGGCGGCATCCTGGGCGGCGTCGGCGGCGGTACGCGCGAAGCCATCTTGCTCTGCGAAGCGGCTGGCTACGCCATCGTCCTCGTCGAGACGGTCGGCACGGGCCAGAGCGAAGCGGCCTTGCGCGACATGGTGGATTGTCTGCTGCTGCTGACGATTGCTGGCGCCGGCGACGAGCTCCAGGGCATCAAGCGCGGCCTCATCGAAAGCGCGGATTTGCTGATCGTCAACAAAGCGGATGGCGACAATATCGCGGCGGCGCAATCGGCCCGCGCCCAATACGCCAGCGCCCTGCGCTTCATCCAGGCGGCGACGCCCGGCTGGCGGACCCGCGCATTAACCGCTTCCGCCCTGACCGGCGCCGGCGTCGACGAGCTCTGGCGCGCGGTCGAAGACTTTACGGCACAGGCTCGCGCCAGCGGCGGATTCCAGACACGGCGCAAAGCCCAGCGCAAAGCCTGGCTGCGGGAGTCGCTGGAGGGGCAAATGCGCGACTATCTTGATGGCCACGAAGCGCTGCAGGCGGCGCTGCCACAGATTGAAGCGGCGGTGGTCCGCGGCCAGCTGCCAGCCAGGAGCGGCGCCCGCCAGCTGCTGCAACTGGTCCTGCCCGACTGAATGACGCTGGCAAGGCGCGCTCCTGAGGGCTACAATAGGTGCCTTGATCTAAATGTGAGGCTGCGCATGGAAAGCAAGAGGAAACGCATGATAGTCACGACAACGCCCGGCCTGGACGGGTACGCGGTTGAGGAATACCTCGGCATCGTCACTGGCGAAGCGATCATGGGCGCGAATCTGTTCAAGGACATGTTCGCCGGCATCCGCGATATCGTTGGCGGGCGCTCCGGCGCGTATGAAGAAGAGCTGCGGCGCGCCAAAGACATCGCCATTCACGAAATGCAGGAAAACGCGCACAGACTCGGCGCCAACGCCGTCTTGAGCGTCGATCTCGATTACGAGGTCATCGGCAGCAGCGGCAGCATGCTCATGGTCAGCGCCAGCGGGACGGCCGTGCGCGTCGCCTAAACCCGCTCCAAATCCACGAGATGCCGCTCGCGCAAGAGGGCGATCGTCCGCCGGATTTCATCAGCCTGGCGCTCCGCCGGCCAGCCGAGCGTCGCCGCGCAGATGGCCGCCATCTCGTCGAGTAGAGCGCGGGTCGTTTGGCCGAGCATGGCGATCAGAGTCCGGCGCAGCAGCAGATCTTCCAGCCGCTCCACCTTTTCCCGCCGCAGGATGAACTCGATCTCGCGGCGGCTGTAGGCGGGGCAGGCGCGCAGGGTTTGGTCGCCTCCCCGCGAGATGTAATCCGCGATTTGGTCCGCCCGCGTTCCGTAGCGCTCGAACAAGACAGTCAGCCGCTCCAAGGGCAGCTCGCAGCGCGCGCGCAATGCCCGCAGCCAGCGCTCTTGTTCGCGCTCGCCGGCCGGGTAGAGTTTCCCGCCGCCGATGGGGATCTTCGCCGTGCTGACTCGCCGGGTCCGCCCCAGGTCGCGCAGAGCGAGCTCGCTGGCTTCTTCGGCGAAGGCGCGAAAGGTCGTCCATTTGCCGCCGATCAGCGCCTGCGTCGGGTAGGGGCGGTCGCGCGTGGGCGGCAGCCGGCGGATGCTGTGATCGCGGCTGATCTGCCCCGCCTTGCCCTGGGCGCCGGCCTCGCTGTAGGGCAGGGGGCGCAGGCCAACGAAGGCAAAGACGATCTGCGAGCGCTCCAGCCGAATGCCGGGAAATACCTTGGACGGCATAGCCAGCAGATAGTCGATTTCTTCCTCGCTGACGCGAATGCTTTCGGGATCGTCGACCGGGATGTCGGTCGTGCCGATCATGACGCGCTCAAAGAAGGGCAGGATCAGCGTAATGCGGCCGTCGTCGTTTTCGAAGAAGAATTCGCTGCCCCCGGTCGCCGCCAGCAATTCCGGATGATCCAGGACCAGGTGCGAGCCTTTCGTGCCGCCGATGAAGCGCTGCCCGCCCCGCCCCAGCCCGTCGTTGACCAAGTCGATCCAGGGTCCAGCCGCGTTGATGACGACCGCCGGCTCGACCCGCAGCCGCTCGCCAGTGAGCTCGTCGCGCAGGCCGACGCCTGCCCCCTCCGCGCCCTGCAGCGACACATAATTGAGGGCGCGCCCGCCACTGGCTTCGGCGTCCAGGGTCATCTCCAGGCAGATCCGCTCCGGGCTGGGCATCCAGGCGTCGTAATAGCTGGCGGCGCAGACGATGTCCGGGCTCAGCCGCGGATACTCGCGCAGGGCAGCCTGGCGCAGGCGGAATTCATGCTGCGGCATGCGGCGGCCCGCGCCGACGAAGAAGTCGTAAAGCGTCAAGCCCAGTTTGATGACCAAGGCGCCGCGCTCGCCTGGCCGATCGAGCAAGCCGGCGAATTTCAGCGGCGCGTTCAGCATGCCAGAGAGCCAACGAAAAACCGGAATCGTCGTGCGGAGCGGCTTGGCGTAATGCGGCGCGTTGCCCAGCATCAGGTCGCGTTCGCGCAGGGCTTCGCGCACCAAGCGGAATTCGCCGTTTTCCAGGTAGCGGATGCCGCCGTGCAGCATGTGCGACGAGGCCGCGCTGGTCCCGCCGCCGAAATCGCCGCGCTCGACGAGCAGGACATCGACGCCTTGGAGCGCCAGATCGCGGAATGCGCCGATGCCGTTGACGCCGCCGCCGATGATCAAGACCGAGACGGCGGGCGAGTCGCGCAGGGACTGCAAGGTTTGCTGGCGGTTCATGGCGGTATCCGGGCCGGCCGCCTCAGCCTGGCTGAAACCCGCGGATCAAGCTGCGGCCCGTCATCGCGGCCGGCTGCCCGACGCCCAGCAAATCCAGCACAGTCGGCGCGACATCGGCCAGCCGCCCCCAGCTGTGCAAGTCGTATCGCCCCGCGGCGTCGATGACAAAAAGCGGCACGGGACCGACGGTGTGATACGTGTGCGGCTCGCCCGTGACGGGGTCAAGCATGCGTTCGCAGTTGCCGTGATCGGCCGTGACGATGGCGACGCCGTTCTTGCGCAAGACCGCCTCGACGACTTTGCCAGCGCAGGCGTCCACCGCTTCCACCGCCGCGATGGCAGCCGCCAGCGAGCCCGTGTGCCCGACCATGTCCGGGTTGGCGAAGTTGAGCAGCAGGAAGTCGTCCTCCGCCGCCGCCAACCGCTCCAGAGTCGCCTGCGCCAAGGCCGGCGCGCTCATTTCCGGCTGGAGGTCGTAAGTCGCCACTTTCGGCGATGGCACGATTTCGCGGGTCTCGCCGGGGAAGGGCGCTTCGTTGCGTCCATTGAAGAAGAAGGTCACATGCGGATATTTTTCCGTCTCGGCGCTGTGATGCTGGCGCAGGCCCGCCGCGCTCACGGTTTCGGCCAAGGTATGGCGCAGCAGCTCCACCGGGAAGAGCACCGCCGCCGTCAAGCCCGGCAGGTACTCCGTCATCGTGACCAGGCGCAGATCCCGGATGGGCTGGAAGTGGGAAGCGCCCTCGAAATCGCGCTGGACGAAGGCTTGCGTCAGCTGGCGCATGCGGTCGGCGCGAAAATTGTAGCAGAGCAGCAGATCGCCGGGCGCGATGCCCCGGTCGGCGCTTCCGATGACGGTCGGCGGGATGAATTCGTCGCTCGCGCCGCTTGAGTAAGCCTGCTCAATCGCCGTTGGCGCGTCCGGCGCCCGCGAATCCGCCTGGCGGAAGGCCATCGCGTCGTAAGCCGCTTGAGTCCGCTCCCAGCGTTTGTCGCGATCCATGGCGTAGTAGCGCCCGCAGACCGTCGCCACGCGCCCGTTCTTGTCGTCTTCCAGTCGCTTCAGCAGCGCGGCGCAGAACTCGCGGCCCTTGCGCGTCGGCGTATCGCGGCCGTCGGTGATGAGATGCAAGACGGGGTCGACGCCACTGTCGCGGGCGATATCGAGCAGGGCATGCAAATGATCCGAATGGCTGTGCACGCCGCCATCGCCGAGCAAGCCAATCAGATGCAGTCGTCGTTCGCCATCGCGGAGGCGGCCGATCGCCTCTTGCAGGCGGCTGTTTTCCGCCAGCGAGCCGGTGGCGATTGCATTGGCGATGCGGGCGATGTCTTGGTAGACGACGCGCCCGGCCCCCAGGTTCAGATGCCCGACCTCCGAATTGCCCATCTGCCCCGGCGTCAGCCCGACATGCTCGCCCGAGCTGTGGACGATGGCGCGCTCGCAGCTGGCCAGCCAGCGGTCGAAGTTGGGCGTATGCGCCTGTGCCACCGCGTTGCCATGCCGCGCCTCGCGAATGCCCCAGCCATCGAGGATGATCAACATGACGGGTTTGCGCGCCATCGGTCGCCGCTTTCTCTCGCCTGTCGCGGGCTTCGTTATACCATATATCGCGTTGGCGCGGGACGAGGGCGCCGGTCCGGCTTCAGTCGTCAAGCGCCCAGCCCAGCATCGTCCCCGCCCGCCGCGGCAAGGGCGCGTCCGCCTCGATCAGCGCGCTGGCGTCATAATGCGAGCCCGCCGCCAAACCCAGCCGGGAGGCCGGGTCTTCCATCATCGCGACGGACAGGTCGTCGCGCAGCTCCAGCACGAGGGTCCTCTGCAAGAGCGGGTCCGGCGACCGCGCGTCCAGGATGGTCTCGTCGCCGGCGAAGAGGCTGCAATCCCGGCTGGCGGGGCAGAAGTAGGCGTGGCGCAGGCGATCGTCGTGATACAGAACGCGCAGCGCGCTGCCCAGCATAGTGTTGTGCAGCAGCTCAAAGACGCCCTTCTCCGCCAGTTGCGCGTTGTCCAGCTCGCTGAACAAGGCGATGTCGACGCCGGGCTTCAAGGCGGGCGCGATCTCCAGAGTTTGATGCAAGATTCGCGCTTTCGCCGCGGCGCTCTCACGCAATGCCTGGACCTGGACGCAGAGCCGCGACATCGCCGGCGTCAGCAGCAGCAGACAGAGCGCCACCAAGACGAAGTTTCGCCGCGAGGGCTGGCGAATGGGCGCGGTCAGCAGCAGGAGCAGGCAGAAAACGACGATGGCGGCGCCGAGGGGCGCGAACTGGTAAAGCCGCCAGGAATCGTAGCGATAAAGCGGCAGCCACATCAAGACGGCGATCGCGGCGACGATGAGCGAGAGACCGGCGACCAGAGCCAGGAAAACCGCGCGCAGGTCCGGCCTTGGCTGGCTATCGCGGGATAAACGCCAGGCGACGCCCGTTGCCAGGGCCAGAATCAGCAGCGTCGAAAGGGGCCAGGGATTGTGGCTCAGCGCCGTCCATGCCGCGTGCCAGCCGCCAAGGAAAGTCGCGGGAAAAACAATGCCAATCGTCTCCAGCAGAATCTCGAGGGGACCGGCCGAGGCCTGCGCGCTCTCGCCACCGGCCAGCATGCCGCTTTGATAAAAGTCCCGGCCAGAGGCAATCAGCAGAACGACCGATGCCGCCTTCAAGAGCGGCGCGGCATACCAGATGGCGCACAGATTCAAGCTGCGCCGACTCCAGCGCCGTTCGCGAATGAAGAGCAGCGGCGGCAGCAGCAGCATGAGCGCGAAGCCGGATTCGTAGGCGAAGAAGCTGAAGAGCAGCGCCAGCCAAATGCCCAGCATGGTCAGGCGGGAGGGCGCCCGGGCATGCCACAAGAAGAGGCAGGCAGCCAGGAGCGATGTCATGACGCTGAATGTATTTGGCAGGATTCGCGTCCGCAGCAGGGCCTCGTTCACCGGGTAGGCGAAGAAGAGCAGCGCCAGCAAGAAGGCGTAGAGCGGCGGCGCGCCAAATTGCCGCAGACTGCCAAAAGCGAAAACGATCATGCCGGCGTGCATCAAGAAATTCACCAGATGAAAGCCAAAGACGGTCTCGGCGCTGATGATGTAGGCGGCTGTGTGCGGCGTCATCACCCAGGGACGCGAGACCGCCTCGACCCGATACCAGCTCAATGGACCGCCTTCCATGTAAGCGCGCAGAATCCACTCTTCCCAATGCAGCGAGCTGTCGAAGCCGTAGGGCAGGTACAAGATCAAGACGACGCCGCAGCAGCCGGCGATGGCCAGGGCGTCGGCCTGGGCTTGAGCTCGCCACAACGCTTGGATGGCGCGCCGAGCCAGGGGAATGTAGACCAGCGCCGCCAGCGCCAAGCCGAAGAGACACCACCAAGCGTAGAGCGGCTGCTTAAACGGATTCGGGATGAGGGCCGGGATTGCCAGCGAGCGCGTCAGATGCTGGCCCTCGTCCTTGACAATCTCGAGCCGGGCGCTGTCGCCATCGTCGGCGCAGTGCAGGGCGTGGCCCCGACTGTCTTCGTCATGCCAGGGACGTCCATTGAAACTGGCGACTTGGCCGCCGGCCAGCGACCACTCGACGGTCACGCATTCGTGAGGGAAGAGCGTACGGTCCCGCTCGGCGCGCATCCAGAGAGCGAGAGCGCCGTCGTCTTCGTCGAGATGCGGCGTCGCCTGGGGGCGCAGCCACAGCCAAAAGCCCGCCAGCGCCAGCAGCAAAGCAAAGGTCAGCAGCCACTCGACCGGCAGCGTCCGCTCCAGCCGGCCAGCCCAGAGCAAGTACAGAGCCAGCAGTATCGCGCCGGTGAAACCGACAAAACCCGCCAGATGCAGCAGCAGGTCCGGCAAATGCCTGATCTCCAGGGTCAGCTGCCGGTAAAGGCGCTTGCCGTCAATCAATTCAAAGCGCGCGCCGGTCGCGTTGATCGCGGGGCAGAAGGTTTCTTCGCCGACGCCGACCTTGCCCATGCCGTCCAGGTAGAGCGCATGAATCCCTTCCAGCCGCCAGCGCAGGCTGACGCAATCGCCGGGGAACAGCGTCCAGGCTTTGTTGGCGGCGATATCGATCTCGACCGCGTCCGAAGCGAACTGGATGCTTGGTGGCGGGCTGCCGGCAATGACGGCGGCGAGCAGCAGGCAACACAGCAAAGCCGCCGCCCGCAGCGCCACGCGCGGCAAAGTGAAGCGGGCCGCGAATTTGCCCAGGCTCATCCGATGATCTCGGAACGCTTTCGGCTGGCGTCCCAGCGGATATCCGGCACGAGCACGCTGGCGCGGGCTTTGATCCGCTCGCGATGGGGCAGCAAATCGCGCAGCATCCCGGCGACCATCGTCTTGATGTCGCGCGTCGGCTCATAGCCGAGCTCGAGCAGACGCTGGCGGTCCGGCTGATAATGATGCTCTTCCATTTCGGCGCGGGGGTTGTCGTAGTGGCGGATCTCCGCCGCCAGCCCCAATTCGGAAGCAGCCTCTTGCACCAGGCAAGCCAGCTCGCCGATGGAATAGGCGCTTTCGAACTGGTTGAAGACGCGGTATTCGCCCGGCTCTGGCGGGTTCTCCAGCGCGAGCCGCAAGCAAGCCATGGCGTCTTTCAAGGGCAGGAAACCGCGCTTCTGTCGGCCGAGGCCGAAGACGGTCAAGGGATGGCCGATGACCGCCTGGCAGCAGAAACGGTTGATGGCGGTGCCAAAGCACTGGTCGAAATCCAGCCGGGTGCGCAGGCGCGGATCCTCCCCCATTTCGTCGATGCGGGCGCCAAAGACCACGCCTTGCATGATGTCGGTCGCGCGCAAGCCCCATATTCTGCTGGCGAAGCGGGTATTGTGGCTGTCGTGCACTTTGCTCTGGTGATACCAGCTGCCGGCTTGCCGAGGGAATGGCAGGCGGTCGCTGCGTCCGCGAAACTCCAGCTCGAAAAAGCCCTCCGGGATATCGACGTTGGGCGTGCCGTATTCGCCCATCGTGCCCAGTTTCAGGAGCTGCGCGTCGGGGGCGGCTTCCTTAATGGACCAGAGCAGGTTGAGGTTGTTGACGACATTGTTGCGCTGCGTCCAGACGCAATGCGCCTGGTCCATCATCGAATAGGGCGCGGAGGGCATCTGCCCCAGGTGGACGACAGCTTCCGGCTGGAATTCGGCGATGAAGCCGCGGGTGAAATCATAATCCGTCAAGTCGCCCAGGCGAAAATCCAGCCCGCGGCCGAAACGCTCGCGGTAGGCGCGCATGCGGGTTTCGCGGTCGCAGATGGGCAGCGCGCTGTGGCTGCCGACCTCCGTCACCCATTTGCGCCGCAGCAACAGATCCGCCCCAGCCACCTCGTGCCCGCGGGCGCCGAGATACACCGCCAGGCTCCAGCCCAGATACCCGTCTATGCCCGCGATGAATACCCGCATCGCTCGCTCCCGCGCAGTCGCATCGTCTCGCCCTGCCAAAACAGCCGAATCTTTATAGCGTAGCGAAAGTCTCGCACATATTATAGTGTCGCAAGCGCCGCGCTACATCTTGAATCCGCCGAAGTCGCCAGTACGCGCCGCGCTCGGCAGGTTCTATAATGCTTGCCACAGGGCGCTGGCTCGGTTAAGCGGGCGGCGCGCCAGAAGGGCGAAGCGGGCTTGACACATAGCGAGCGGCGGCAATCCGGCTATTTGCGGCTGATACGCGGCAACCGCGCCTTTCGCTATTTGTGGGGCGGGCAGATCGTCAGCCTCACGGGCGACTGGTTCAATTTGATCGCCTCGGCCGCCCTGATCGCCACCTTGACGCAGTCGGGCGCAGCCATCGGCGGGCTCTTCGTCGTGCGCATGCTGGCGCCTTTCCTCGTCAGCCCGGTCGCCGGGGTGGTCGCCGATCGCTACAATCGCCGCGCCATCATCATCAGCACGGACTTGCTGCGCTGTGGCATCGTGCTTGCTTTTTTGCTCGTGCGCGAGCCGCAGCATGTCTGGCTGATCTATGTGCTGACGGCTCTCCAAAGCGCCTCGCAGGGCTTCTACTTCCCGGCCTGGAACGCCCTCCTGCCCGATATCACGCGAAAGGAAGAGCTGGGCATCGCCAACGCCCTGTCGTCGGCCACCTGGTCGGTCATGCTGGCTTTCGGCTCGGCCCTGGGCGGCTTCGTCGCCGGCGTCATCGGCGTCTACCCCGCCTTCGTCATCGACGCCCTCACTTTCTTGCTGAGCGCGCTCATCCTCTTGCGCATGCCTTACCGCTCCAGCCTGAGCCGCGGCGACGACCAGTCTATTCTGGCGGGTCTTCGCCAGTATATCGACGGCTTGAGCTATCTGCGCCGGCACATCGACACCTTCTCCATCGCGATACAGAAAGCGGTGCTCGGCTTTTTCATCATCGGCTTCTTCCAGGTGGCGCAGGTCACCATCGCCGAGAAGCATTTTCCGATTGGCGAGGGCGGCAGCATCAGCATGGGCTTGATTTATGTGATGTCCGGCATTGGCTCCGGCCTGGGTCCAATCCTGGGGCGGCACTGGGCGCGAGACCGCGACCGGCGCCTGCGGCTGGCGATCGCTTTCGGCTACCTCTGTTCGGCGGGCGGTTTCTTGATTTGCTCCAGCTTGATCTCGCTGCCGGTGGTGCTGCTCGGGAGCTTGCTGCGCGGCGTCGGCGGCGGGCTGGTCTGGGTTTTGGGGACGCAGCTGCTGCTGCAAATCGTGCCAAACGCGGTGCGCGGACGAGTCTTCTCCACCGAATTCGCGCTCTACACGCTCTTCGCGGCCGTCTCTTCGGGCACGACCGGAATCTTGATCGACTCGCAGCTTGGCGTTGGCGGCGTGCTGCTGCTGGGCTCGGGCTTGCTGCTGCTGCCGACAGCGCTGTGGCTGCTGTGGATCGCCATCGGCAAACGCGACGCCCTGGCGGCCAAGCCGGCCTGACGCGGTCTTGGGCGCGGCCGCCGCATCGACTATACTCCACCCGCGCCAGACCCGGTTCGACCACTTTTCGCTCGGGATTCATCGCATAGAAACGAGGCCAGGCATGAAAATCCACGGCATCGCGCCACCCTTGGTCACGCCCTTCAGGGCCGACGAAAGCGTCGACGAAGCGAAACTGCGGGCGGAGCTGGAGCATCTCATCGGCTCAGCCGGCGTCCATGGCGTCGCCGTCGGCGGCAGCACGGGCGAGGGCCAGGCCCTGACGACGGAGGAGCTGCGGCGCATCGTTGGCGTCGCCTGCGAAGTCTCCAACGGGCGCGTCCCGGTCATCGCCGGCATCATCGTCGACAGCACGCGCCAGGCAGTCGAAAAAGCGGAGGCGCTGGCGGATCTGCCGGTCGCCGCCCTGCAAGTCACGCCGGTGCATTACCTCTTCCGCCCGACGGACGAGATGATGTTCCGCCACTTCGCCGTCTTGGCGGAGCGCGCCGCCCAGCCAGTCATGATTTACAATGTCGTGCCTTGGTCCTACTGCTCGCCGGCCTTGCTGGATCGCATGCTGCGCGAGATTGACGGGCTCATCGGCGTGAAGCAAAGCGCCGGCGATCTTAAGCTGCTGGCGGATCTGCTGCTGCGGTCGGCTGAGGCCGGGCGGATCATGTCCGCGGTCGACGCCCTGATGTACCCGTCCTTCTGCCTGGGCGCGCACGGAGCAATCGCCGCCATCCTCACCGCCTTGCCGGAGCTCTGCGTCAAATTGTGGGATCAGGTCCAAGCCGGCGATCACGCGGGCGCCCTGGACTCGCATCACAAGCTGCTGCCGCTGTACAACGCGCTCGAGGGACCGAACATGCCCGCCAATGTCAAGACGGCACTGGCCTTGCAGGGGCGCGACGCTGGCCTTCCGCGCATGCCGATGCCACCGAGCTCGCCGGAACAGCGGGCCGCCGTCAAGAGCGCGTTAATCGGCGCCGGCGCGGAAATCGCGGACGAGGCCTAAAGGCGAGCCGCCCTCAAGAAACGCGCTGTAGGGGCGATATGCCGTATCGCCCGCCACATCAACCCAGCAGCGCGCAAGCCAGGCTCGTCCCCGCCACCCGCGCCGTGAAGCTATGGCCGTCCTCGTCGAGGACGCAGTCGCCAAGCAGGTCGATGACTTCGCTGTAGCCGGCTTTATCAACGCGCTCCGTGACTGGCTCGTGCGCGGGATTGATGAAGAACCAGGCTTCCCGGCCCGCGTGAACGCGCCGTCGCCGCAGCAGCGCGCCACAGCGATCGGGCAGGACCCCGGCTTTCGCCAGCAGCGTCTCCAGGAACCGATCGGTATCGCCGTCGTGTTCGCGGCAGGCCAGCGCGCCAAAGCCGAGAAATGTGCCCAGCAAGACGCTCCGCCCGGCGCCGGCCGCGTTCGTCACGCCACAGACCGCGCCTTCCGACCGCAAGATCGCTTCGCCGCCAGTCGGCTGCAGTCGCTGCAAATAAAAATGCGCCCGCAAAGACATGGCGTCGAAATCGCCGCAGCCATGCAGGAGGGTCGGCGGGTCAAATTCGCCAAAGTGCCGTTCCTGTGGCATCCAGCGCCGCCTTTCGCCGGGCTCGCGCGTCATGCTCAGGTCTTTGTGCCGCGCGCCAAAGAAAGTTTCGCCGCCCTCGACCAGCTGCGTCAGCGTCGTCCAGCCATATTTGTCCCAGCGCCCGGGGCCGGCCTCGGCGATGAGCGTGCCGCCGCCAAGCGCGTAGGCGACCAGATGCTGAAAGTAGGCTTCGTCCAGGCTGAGCGGCATCGTCAAGATAGCGGCCCGGTACTGCTCCAAAGCGCCTCTGGCCACTTCCCGGGCGTCCAGGAAATCGACGGCGATGCCCGTGCGCCAGAGCCGGGCGTGCCAGCCGCGCATGTTGTATTGGTAGTGCTCGACGACATCGCCGTTGCATGCCTGGAAGAAATGATACAGGTCTTCGTTGACCAAGATGGCGACTTGCGCCGGCGGCGGCTGCGACTGGGCGAAGAAGGCGCCCTGCCGCTGGATCGCCCGCCCAATCTCGCTTACGGCCTGCATGCGCTCGCTGTGATCGCCCAGTGGGTCCAGCAAGCCGAAGCCATTGCCCTCTTTCCAAAAGCGCTCGACGCGATGATTCCAGAAGCTGATGCCCGTCATGCCGCCTGCCAGGCCAGCCAGCATCCAGGCGCGCAGCTCCGCCGGCGTCGGCCTGCGCCCGATGTGCAGCGAAGTCGAGATGGGACCGCCCTGGAACTCCGCGCCCCAAAGCGCCCGATCGCGGCCATTGGCGGACCGCGCCATATCCGTGCAGAGCATCATCTCTTCCCGGATTTCGTTGAGCCGCGCGGCTGACTCGCTCTTGACCGGGTCGTCCCAGGGATGCCCGTTGTTCCATTTGGGATAATTGCTCGTGCCAAAAAAGTCGCCCGTCCGCGCCCAGCGCCATTCCGCGCCGCTGCCGACGCGTGGCGTATCGGCGTGGCTGAAGACGGGCCGCTTGAGCGGGTCGTTCTCGCGCAAGGCCTTGGTCTTGAATTCCAGCTGCCGCGCCATGTAGACATCGTCCATGAAGTAGCGCCAGTCGATAAAGGGCGCCAGCGGCTCTTCGCGGCGGGGCGGCTCGACCTCTTCCCAAGCGCCAAAGTGACTTTGCCAGGCCGCGTTGAGCGCCGCCAGCGAACCGTGCCTGTCGCGCAGCCATTCGCGGAAGCGCGCCAACGTGTGCGGGCAGTAGCAGAAGCCGAGCTTGCCGGCCTTGTTGGGCCAAAAGCCGATCTCCTGAAAGGTGTTCCAGGCCCAGATGTTCTCGTGCGCGCCCAGGCAGCGCGCCAGCTCGGCGATGAAGCGCGTCGCGGCGGCGCGGGCGCCGGGGTGATCCCAGCAGGGGCCCGGCTTGCCATCCATCGGGATCGTGTAAAGGGCGGGCTGGCTGTGCCGCCTGCCATCGCTGTAGACGAAATGGCAATCGGGATGCTTGCGCCAAAGCCAGGCCGGCGCCTGCTCCATGGTCAAGCCGAGATAGACGCCCATGCCCAGCTCGCCAGCCCGCCGGACGACGCGCTCGACGCGGCTGAAGTCGTATTCGCCCTCGCGCTTTTCGTCAGCCGCCCAGTGCTCCTGAACCTTGATCATGTTGAAGCCGAGCTTTTTCAGCAGCGGCAGATCGCGCAGGACGCCGTCGAGATCCAGGCAAGGCTCGCGGTAGACATGCGCGCCGAAAGGGAAAAGGCCGCCGCCGAAGATTGGAGTCAGGCTCATCGCGCTACTCCTTGATCGCGCCCAGCTTGATGCCGGAGATGAAATAGCGCTGCAAGAAGGGATAGACGACCAGGATCGGCACGGTGGCCACGATGATCTGCGCGCCGCGGATCGCCCGGTCGGAGAGGCGCTGCAGATCCCGCGGGTCGATGCCGACATTGGTCAAATCGTATTCCACCACGACCGTGCGCAAGAAAGTCTGCATAGGGTAGTTGGCGTTGTTCATGTAGATGAGCCCGTCGAACCAGGCGTTCCAGTGGTTGACCGCGGCGAAGAGCGTCAAGGTGGCGATGGCCGGCAAGGACATCGGGATATAGATGTGCCACAAGACGCGCCAATGCGACGCGCCGTCGATCAGCGCCGACTCTTCCAGCTCTTTCGGCACATCGCGGAAGAAATTCATCATCAAGATGACGCTGAAGATGGGCACGGCGTTGGGGAAGATCAGCGCGCCCAGGGTGTTGAGCAGGCCCAGGCTGCGCACGACCAGGAAGGAGGGAATCAAGCCGCCGTCGAAGAGCATGGCGAAGACGAAGAACCAGATGAACAGCGTCCGCCCCTTGAAGACTCGCGGCGTCTTCGAAAGCGGGTAGGCGGTCAGAATAACCAGGATCATGTTCAGGCTCGTGCCCAGCAGCACCCGCGCCACCGAAATCGCGAAAGAGCGCGAAAATGTGCGCGAGCCCATGACCTCGGCGTAATTCTCCAGGGTGAAATCGATGGGCCAGAACGACACGAAGCCGCCCGTCGCCGGCGCCCGCCCGCTCAGCGAGACCGCCAGAATATGCGCCAGGGGCAGCAGGCACAAGACGGCAAAGAGCGCCAGGAAGCAGTAATTCACGCCATCAAAGACGCGGCTGGACAGGCTGCGGTCGCGGATCATGGCGGCGCCCTCACAAAATCCGGTAACCGGCGAAGCGGTCCGCCAGCCAATACGACAGCACGATCAAGAAAAAGCCGATGATGGACTTGAAGAGGCCGACGGCCCCCGCCAGGCTGTACTGCGCCGAGATCAAGCCGACCCGATAGACATAGGTGTCGATGATGTCGCCCGTGCGATAGACGGCCGGGCTGTAGAGGGTGAGGATCTGCTCGAAGCCGGCTTGCAGGACATCGCCCAGGCTGAGGGCGGCCAGCAGCACGATGGTCGGGCGGATGCCGGGCAGGGTGATGTGCCAGACGCGGCGGAAGCGCCCGGCGCCGTCGATGGCGGCCGCTTCGTGCAGGGTCGGGTTGATCGCCGTCAGCGCCGCCAGGTAGACGATGGTGGAAAAGCCGACATTCTTCCAGAAACCGGAAGCGATGATCGTGCCGCGAAACCACTGGTTGCTGCCGAGGAAGAGCTGCGATTCCAGGCCCAGCCCGCGCAGCGCCTGGTTGACGATGCCGCCGGCGGACAAGATGTCCAGCAAGATGCCGCCCAGGACGATCCAGGACAAAAAATGCGGCAGGTAAATCATGGTCTGGATGGCGCGGCGGAAGAGCAGGCGGCGAGCCTCGTTCAGCAGCAGCGCCAGCAGGATCGCCCCGAGCTGATCCGCCACGATCTTGGCGACGGCGATGACCAGGGTGTTGCCGAAGATCCGCCCGAATTCCGGCGCCATGAACAAGAACTCGAAATTCTCCCAGCCGATCCAGGGCGAGCCGGCGAAACCCTTGGCTGGGCTGAAATCCTGGAAGGCGATGACCACGCCATACATCGGGTAATAGCGGAAAAGCAGCACGAAGACGACGCCCGGCAGGAGCATGGCGTAAAGGGGCCAAGCCCGCTTGAGGTAGGCTTTGAAGGTCATGTACCTGTCGGCCCGTCCCCGAATGCCCCGTGGCAATGCGGGCGACTCAATGAGTCGCCCCTAGATTTGCGCGCTTCAGCAGTCGGGCCGGAAAATACGCCGCTACTGCCCCTGCCACCATTCGTTGACCTCGTCCGTAATGCGGTCGCCGCCGCCCGAGCGCCACTCCTCGACGAAAGCGTCGAAGCGCTCCAGGGGCTCCTGCCCGTTGACGATGTTGATGAAAGTCTCGGCTTCCAGGCCATCGAGCGAAGCGCCCGCCCGCTCCATCGTGCGCGTCGGCAAGGTCGTGAAGTGGTTCTTGATGCCGTCCGCTTCCCAGTGTTCGACGGCGAAGACATTCGCCTCGTCCCACAAGACGGAAAGCGGATCGCCGCCAGCGAAGGCTTCCATCAAGGCGTCGCGCTCTTCGGCTGGCGCATTCGCCCAGACATCGCGGCGGTGCTTGATCCAGTTCGCCTCGTAGAAGGGGTCGGTGCGGCTGCCGCCATTCGTGCCCGGCGGGCCCCAGATGTGCTTGGTGCTGTCGTAGCCGTTGAGATCCAGGGTGGCGCCCATCGGGTCAAGCTCGCCATCGTCGCCGCGCCAGAAATAATCCGTGCCTTCGAAGCCGTGAAAGCGATTGGCCGGGTTCTGCAGCAGCTCCGCCCACCAGGCGATCTGCTTGAGCACCAGGTCGACATGCTCGAAGCCTTTGCGGAAGCAGTAGACCGTGTCCGGCACCGGGTTGCTCCAGGCTTTTTTCTTGAGGCCGGTCGGCCCGGTCGGGATGTCGCCGAATGTCCAGCGGGCGTCGGGGTCGTTGGCGACGCTGTCGGGGCAGCCATAGACGGCGCCAAAGGCAGGCGAGTACATAATGCCGCCCAGGTTGCCGCCGATATGCGTTCCGGCGTTCTGCCAGGGCGCGAAGGTGAAGAAGTCCTGCGCCAGCAAGCCTTCGGCGTACCATTGCCGCAGCGTGCCCAGGGCTTCCTTGATCTCCGGGCGGACGCTGTCGTAACGCAAGTCGCCATTTTCGTCCGGCGTCCAGAATGTCGGCATGACGCCCCAGGCGCCAAATATGGGATCCAGCGAGCAGTACCAAGTGTTGAGCTGGCGATTGGCGACGATGCCGAGCGTCGAGCCTTCGCCGCCCTGCCCCATATCCGCCTGGACGAAGGCGGTTGCGACGGCGTGCAGCTCGTCAATCGTGGTCGGCGCGTCCATGCCCACCGCGTCCAGCCAGTCTTGGCGAATCCACAAGACCTTGTCGTTCTGCGCCGCCTGCTCAATGTAGGGGATGCCCATCTTGCGCCCGTCGACTTCCGCCAGCCGCCAGGCAATGCCGCCGCTGAAGCTCATCGCTTCTTTCAGCCAGACCGGGTGCGCCGCTTCTTCCCAGACATCGGTGATGTCTTCCAGCAAGTCGTTCTCCAGCAGCTCGGAGTAGACCTGGAGCGGGACGGTCTCCATAAAGTCGGGCAATTCGTCGCTGGCGATGGCGAGGTTGTACTTTTGCAAGACCTCGCCCTCGTTGTCCGTCCAGTTGAAAGCCAGCTTCCAGTGGATGCCGGTCACGGCGGCGTTCAGGCGGGTGAAGGGCGAATTCTCGATGTCGTCGCCCTCGGCGAATTCCCAGGGTCCGCGCCGGCTGCCGCTGATGGTGACTGGCGGGTCAACCGGCATGCCCTCCGGGACAGGCGGCAGCATGGTCGTCCAGCCCCGCGGGTTGCCCGGGCTGCCAGGGTGGAGCTCGGCCGGGATCGCGCCGGCCTGGCCCAAGAAGGGCGGGATGCCAGGGCGCGCCAGCATGGCTGCCGTCAAGCCCGCCCCGCTCATGCGCAGGAAGTCGCGCCGCGAGAGCCCGATGTCGCTGGTGTCGTAGGGAAATTTCTTCGTCATCATATCACCTCAACAAGAGTAATCGCGCTTCCGTTCGATGAGGATTTTCGCGGTGCGCCTCCTTTATGCTTGTTCGGCCTCCGGGTCTTGCTCGGCATCGGCAGCGAGCGAAATCAGGGTCTGCCAGACTTCGCTGCTGAAGCGGATATGCTCGCGCATGAGCTGGCTGGCGGAGTCGGCGTCGCCGCGGGCGATGGCGGCGTAAATGGAGGCGTGGGTGCCGCTGCCCTCGGCCAGGGCGGGCAGGCTGTCGGAACGGGTCTGCTGCATCACTTCTTCCAGCAGGTCAACGAGATTGCTGACGAACTGGCTGATGATGGCGTTGCCGCTGGCCTCGCCGACGCGCCGATGAAAATTCAAATCCGCCTTGAGGTAGGCCGGGGAGTCGTCCATGTTCGCTTGCATCAGACGCAGCTCGTCTTCGATGCGCCGCAACTGCGCCGGGGTGGCGTTTCGCGCCGCCGCCCGCGCCGTCTCCACCTCGATCATCTTGCGCGCGTCCAGGATCTCGACGAAGGCGCCGCCCCAGGCCGCCAGGCTGAGCCCCAGGATACGGCCGAAGCTGAGGCCCGTCTTGGCGGTGAGGAAAGCGCCCTCGCCCACCCGCGACTCCACCAAGCCCACCGCCTCGAGCGCCTTCAATGCCTCGCGCACGCTGTAGCGGCCCACGCCCAAGGCCTCGGCCAGGGCGCGCTCCGATGGCAGCCGCTCGCCCAAAGGGACGACGCCGGACAGAATGTACTTTTTCAGCTGTTCCAGGGTCTGGTCTTTGACGCTGGCTCGCTCGATGGCGCGCAGGCCCTGGATGCTCGGCGGCTGCAGTTTCACGGCGCGACTCAAAATTGGTCAGTGGTGTTACCAATTTTACGCCATTTGCAGATTTGTGTCAAATCACGGGCGCGCGCAGCGGTCAGCCGCGTCCCGGGCGCCAAGCCAGATCATGCCTCGTCAGCCTCCGCGCCCCAGCCCTGCGCCAGTTCGCCCGCTTCCAAAGCCGCGCCGATGGCGGTTGCCGCTTCCTCCGTCACCCAGGCGCCCCAGACATCGTCGCGCGCGCCCAGCCACCACAGCGCCGCCTCGGCATGGCTGGCTTCGTTCTCCAGCCGCCATAGCGCCAGCTCCGTGTAGCGCTCGCTCGTAATCTCCCATTCGCGCAGCATCAGCGCCACCGCCGGCGCCCGCAGCATCAGATCCGGAAGCGCCGCTATCAGCAGGGTCGTCTCTTCGTAGGCGCAGGCTTTGTCCGTCGCCCAGCAGGCGTCGCTGTAGGCCGGCTCCGTCAGTTGAACCATCTCCAGCTCCAGGGCCGGCGTCATCACGCTGTCGAGATACCCGAGCCAGGCCGCGCCCGCTTCGTAGGCTTGGTAGAGGCTGGCGTGCAAATCCGCTTCCGACTCGGGCGTCGCCAGTTCCACATGCTCCGCCAGCCCGTAACCGAGAGCCTGAATCGCGTTGACATAATTGCAAGCCCAAAGCGCCGGGCAAGACATCAAGCGCGCTTTGCCGTCGCCTTCGTCGCTGGCGAAGAGCGCGCGGTAAGCGGGATCATGCAAGTCTTCGATGCTGTCCAGCTCGGGATGCTCGGCCTGCATGTACGCAGGGATCATGTAAGCCGACTGGCTTAGCTTGCTCAGGCTCTCGCCCAGGGAGACGACGCCGCCGCCGGCGATCGCCAGGTCCCAGGCTTCGCTGTAATTCGGCAGCCACAGCTCCATCATGATGTCGGCCTCGCCCTGCAGCAGACTGTGAAAGAGATCGAGGGTGCCGCCGGCGATCGTCGCCGTCTCGAAGCCATAGCCCTTTTCCACGATGTACTGGGCGATGCGGTTCTGCAAGATAGCGCTGTCCCAGCCGAGATCCGCGAAGACGATCGGCTCCTCATCCGCCAGTGTCAAGCCCGCCAGCAGCGCCAGCGCGAGCGCCAGGATACCCATTCGCCGCCACATATTTCGCCCTTTCTTTGTCTCGGTCGTCATTTCCCTCCATTCAGTATCGGCGCGCCTGATGGATTCCGCAAGCGCGCCGGCCGCGCCCCACTGCTATAATCTGGCGGATACGGGCAATTCGCCAAGGAGCCGCTATGCCAAGGGAAAGCAAGAACGAAAAAATCGCCGGGCTCGGCAGCCACCACATCGCCGTGCAGACCATCGACTACGCCGCCTCGCTCGCCTTCTACACCGATGTCATGGGCATGGAGAAGACCGTCGAATTCGAGGCCGGCGGCCGACGCATCGCCCTGCTGGATATCGGCGACGGCAGCCATCTCGAGCTCTTTGAGCCACTCCCGGACATGGCGCCAGCCGGCGACGCCAGCGGCAATGTCGTCTTTCACTTCGCCCTGGCCACCAGCGACATCGAAACCGGCTTGCAACGCGTGACTGAGGCGGGCATGGAAATCACCGTGCCGCTGCGGAAGGCCAATCTGGGAAGCCTGGATGTGAGCCTGGCATTCTTCAAAGGTCCCAGCGGCGAAGTGGTGGAGTTCTTCCAGGTCAACAACTGAGCCGCGTTTTCGCGCCAGAGCCGAGTCGCTTGACAGCTCCAGCGCCGCCCTTTATACTTCGCCGCGTTCGCGGGCTGCGTCGGCGGCCAGGCATGCTGCGCTTGCGCCCGCATTTCCCATCTGGCGAGCCGCATGCGCCGCCATCGGACGAGGAGTAGCCAGTTTGGCATCGCAGACGACAGCGGAAATCCTGGAGCGGCAGCGCGCCAACGCCGCCCTGAACACCCCCTTGCCCGGCGCAATCGCCCGGGAAGCGCGGGACTTGAGCGCCGACGGCAGCGCCAGCCCCCTCGACGAGCGCGTCATCGCCGCCGCCGCCGAAGCTTTGGAAGCGGGCGAGACGCACTATGTCGATGTGCCGGGCATCGCGCCCTTGCGGTCGGCCCTGGCTGAACATTTGCGGGCGACCAGCGGCGCGCATTACGAAAGCGGCAATATCATCGTCACCGCCGGCGTCCAGGAATCGCGCTTTCTCACGCTGCAGAAAATCGGCGAGAATCACGCCAGCGTCGCCGTTCCGGCCGTGGCGCATCCGGGCCTCCAGAAGGCTCTCGGCGTCCGGCCGCGGGAGATCGTTTCGCTGCCCGTCGACGAGGCCCGCGGCTGCCTGCCCTCGATAGACGGCATTGAAGCGGCTCTGCAAGGCGGCGCGAGCCTGCTCTATCTGGAATCGCCCAGCCGGCTCAGCGGCGCTTGCTACCATGCCGACGAGGTCCAGTCCATCAGCCAACTGCTGGAGCGCCACGGGGCATCGGCGATTTGGGATCAGGGCCTGGCGCCATTCGTGGCGGGGGGTTGCCCGTCGCTGGCCGCCCACGACGCCGACCGCGCGCGCCTTACCTGCATTGGCGAGGCTTTCCCCGGCATGGGCTTGGAGAGCTGGTTCATCGGCTACATCGCCGCGCCCGAGAGCGAGATCGCCGCCATGCAGTCGCAGAAGCAAATCATGGCGATCTGCACCAGCACCGCCGCCCAGTACGCCGCCCTGGAAGCGAGCAAGCTGGTCGGCGAAACGCGGCCAGCCCGGGCGTCGCGGCTGAAGGCGCTGCGAGCGGAAGCGCTGGAACGTGCCCGCGCCCTGGGCATCGACGCGCTCCCCGGCGGCGCAGCCAACATAATCGCGCTGCGGGCCAGCCAGGCGAATCTGCGCGACGCGGGTTACGCGGCTGCCGATGGCGAGCATTTTGGCGCGCCCGGCCTGCTGCGCCTGAATGTCGACGCAGCCACGAATGAAGCGCTCCAGCATCTCCCGTAGGCGGCGAAGAGGACAACCATGAGCAAGAAGAAAAGCACGGGCACCAACCTGCTTTATCAACTGATTGGCGAAGCCCGCCAGTACGACGATGTCATCGTCATGGGCCGCGGCGACCCTGATTTCGACACGCCGGCGCACATTGTCGACGCCGCCAAGCATGCCATGATCCACCATCACAGCGATCATGCCCCGCCCGAAGGCTTGCTCGCCCTGCGCGAAGCCATCGCCGAGCGCGTCCAGCGGGTCAACGGCATCACGGTCGACCCCGAAACCGAAGTCGTCGTCACCAACGGCGGGCAAGAAGCGCTGTTTTTGATGGTCCTCGCCGCCATCGCGCCAGGCGACGAGATGATCGTGCCCGAGCCGAATTACAACACCTACGCCGACTCGCTGGCTTTCGCCGGCGGCGCAAAAGTCGATGTGGCGACATACCCGGAAAACGACTTCCGCGCCGACCCGGCCGATGTCCGCGCCGCCATCAGCGAAAAGAGCCGCGCCCTGCTGCTGGTTTCGCCCAACAACCCGGCCGCCAGCGTCATTGCGCCGGACGACATGCGCGCCATGCTCCAGATCGCCATTGAGCATGATCTCATCATCCTGGCGGACGACATTTACGACCTTTTCGTCTACGACGATTTCGAGCACATCAGCCCGGCTTCCTTGCCCGGCGGTCTGGAGCGGACGCTGACGCTGAACGCGCTCTCCAAAGCCTACTCGATGACTGGCTGGCGTCTGGGCTGGGTGGTCGGTCCAGCGGATTTGATGGCTCGCGTCAAGGCGCTCAAGGCGGGGGTCAGCGGCGGCGCTTCGGTGATTTCGCAATACGCCGGCATCGCCGCGCTGACGGGACCGCAAGAACCGGTCGAGATGATGGCGGAGGCGTATCGGCGGCGGCGGCGGCTGGTGCTGGACGCGCTGGACGAGATGGGCATGAATTATGGCTTGCCCCAGGGCGGACAGTTCGTCTTCGCGGATATCGGCTTCACCGGCATGGACAGCGGCGAAGTCGCCCAGCGCATCCTCAGCGAGCAGCATGTCCTGGCTTACCCGGGCTCAGCCTTCTCCAAAGACCGCAAAGATTACCTGCGCATGACTTTCTTGCAGCCGGAAGCGCAGCTGCGGGAGGGCTTGGAGCGCATGAAGGTCGCCATGCGCGACATCATGGCGGAGCGATAAAGCCGGGCAATGCGCACACTGCTGGCCAGGCTGCGGCGCGGGCACTGGCAAATCGCCATCTTGCTGCCGCTGGCCGTCATCCTGACGACCTGGCCCACTTTGCCCCATGTCTTCAATACGGAAGAATTCTGGCTGCACACGCCTCATCGAGACAAGTGGCTGTATATCTGGAACGCCTGGCATGTGGAGCGAGCGCTGGGCGGCGAGACGCAGCTATTCCATAGCGACAGCATTTTTCATCCTCGTGGCCTCACTCTCGCATTCCAGCCCTTCAGTTTTCCCCACATCTTGCTGCTCATCGGGTTGCGGGCTTGGATGCCGGTCGATAATGCTTACAATCTGGTCTTTCTGCTGATCCTCTGCTTCAACGGCCTTTGCGGTTATCTGCTGATTTTCCATCTGCTGAGAGACAAGTGGATTGCGCTCTTTGGCGCCCTCGTCATCGCCGTCGCCCTGCCCTATCCATTTGGGTCGACGGCGCCCGATCTCATCACCATTGGCACGCTGCCGCTGACGCTGTACTTCTTGCATCGCGCGCTGACTGAGGACCGCGCCCGCTTCGCCGTCCTGGCTGGACTCTGCGCCGGCTTCACAGCCTACATCGGCCTCTACATACTCGCATTCGCACTGATGAGCGCGACAGTCTACTGCGCGTTTCTGGCCCCTTGTCGCTGGCAAAAAGCCGCCTTCTGGCGCAGCCTCTTGCTCTTTGCCAGCGTATGCGCCGCGGTCGCCCTGCCGCGGATCTACCCCATCATCGCGGATCAGTCCGTCTATCAAGAAGGCGTCGAGGCGCACCTGGAAGCCATCCACAGCTTTGACGCCTTGAATTGGCTCGCCACGACCCGCCACCCCGTCACCGGCGAACTGTTTCGCGCCTTGTACGGGATTCCGCCCGACAACTTCAATTACAACGCCTACCTGGGCTACATCAATTTGTTCCTGGCGGGATTTGCCCTGCTGCGCGGTCCGCGGCGGCGCTTGCTTCCCTGGCTGACAGCTTTTGCGCTCTTCGCCGTTTTCACATTAGGTGATTATTTTACCTGGAACGGCATAGCTTACGAGGGAATCGCGCTGCCAAAGCGAGTCCTCACTGATTGGCTGCCCGCGATATTCGGCAACATCTACATTCCCCAGTATTATCAATTCGGCATGCTCACGCCCCTGGCCCTGCTGGCCTGCTACGGGCTGGCCGCGCTGGCTCGAACCCCGCCCCGCCGTCGCTGGCTTGTGGCTGCAGCCGCGCTGATCCTCCTCTTTGAATTCGCCATACCGCGACACGGGGAGACGGTGCAGCCGGCGGCGACGCAATACATCCCCTGGCTGCGAGCCGAGCCCGATCGTCCGATCAAGCTCATACACCTGCCAGAGGGACCCGGAAACCCGCATTACTTCATGTTTCAGCAAACTCTCACCGGGTATCCGCAAGCCAACGGCTTCCAAAACCGATTACAGGCGACGGGCCGCCGCTACATCCAGAGCAACTGGATCCTTAATGCCTGGCACGACGGGCGCAGCGTCCATTGCCTGCCCCACAATCGTGCGGAATTCGAGGGCGCGCTGGACCAGCTGCTCGCCGACGGCTTCACGCATGTCGTCCTGCACGAGTGGCTCTATGGCGATCAATTCGTCATTCACAGCTTCGCCAATGTGATCGCGGCATACCAAGACCATGTCGTCGGCGTCTATCGCCTGGCCGATCTGCGGCAAAGCTGCGCTGGACTGGGTCCCGCGCCGCCGCAGTTTGAGCGCTACGCCCTGTCGCAATGGGCGCTGCCCGGTCCGAGCGCCGGCATCCTCAGCCTGCATCCCAGCGAGAGCGTCGACCAGCGGACGCGGGACTACCTCAATTCGGTCTTCGCGGGGGCGGGAATTCTACACCTGAATCTTGCCGACGAGAAGCATCCGGAACTCGACGCATTTCTGCAAGAAATCCAGATCATCAGTCTCATTTACGAAAGCGCGGAAATCGACGCGCCGGAAGCGCTCTTGCCGATGGACGCGTTTGAGCTCTGCCAGCGCGAAGATCTGGGCGAGGGCGTCACCTTGCAGCGCTACATTCAGCGCGAATTTGACTGCGCCATTTTGACCGCCGGTGAAGCGCCGCGCGTGGAATACGACAAAGGCGCGAAGCTGCAAAATGTCTTTCACGCGCTCGACGAGGACAGACTGGAGCTGCAATTCCACTGGAGCGCCCTGCCCGACGAGACGCATTCCGTTTCGCAGCAAATCTTCGACGCGGCCGGCCAGCGCGCGCTCGGGCAAGACTCCGTCATCCCGAATCAGTCGCTCGTGCGGCAGAGTCTGGATTTGTCCGCCTTGCCGCCGGGCGCTTACACGGTCAAACTTATCGTGTACAATTTCGAGTCTGGCGCCAGCGCGCCCGGTCAAACCGTCGACGGGACGCGTTTCGGGCGGGAGTTGGAGCTCCTCGCCTTTCGCAGACAATAACGACGCGCGGGTGAAATTCGCATGCGAGACCCTGTTGCCAGGCTGCGGCGCGGGCACTGGCAAGTCGCCATCTTGCTGCCGTTGGCCGTCATCCTGACGACCTGGCCCACTTTGCCCCATGTCTTCAATACGGAAGAATTCTGGCTGCACACGCCTCATCGAGACAAGTGGCTGTATATCTGGAACGCCTGGCATGTGGAGCGCGCGCTGGGCGGCGAGACGCAGCTATTCCATAGCGACAGCATTTTTCATCCTCGTGGCCTCACTCTCGCATTCCAGCCCTTCAGTTTTCCCCACATCTTGCTGCTCATCGGGTTGCGGGCTTGGATGCCGGTCGACATTGCCTACAACCTGCTTTTCTTGCTGATCCTCTGCTTCAACGGCATCTGCGGTTATCTGCTGATTTTCCATCTGCTGAGGGACAAGTGGATTGCGCTTTTTGGCGCCCTCGTCATCGCCGTCGCCCTGCCTTACCCATTTGGGTCGACGGCGCCCGATCTCATCACCATTGGCACGCTGCCGCTGACGCTGTACTTCTTGCATCGCGCGCTGATGGAGCGCCGCCCGCGCTTCGCCGTCCTGGCTGGACTCTGCGCCGGCTTCACAGCCTACATCAGCCTCTACATACTCGCATTCGCACTGATGAGCGCGACAGTCTACTGCGCGTTTCTGGCCCCTTGTCGCTGGCAAAAGCCCGCCTTCTGGCGCAGCCTCTTGCTCTTTGCCAGCGTATGCGCCGCGGTCGGCCTGCCGCGGATCTACCCCATCATCGCCGATCAGTCCGTCTATCAAGAAGGCGTCGAGGCGCACCTGGAAGCCATCCACAGCTTTGACGCCTTGAATTGGCTCGCCACGACGCGGCATCCCGTCACCGGCGAACTCTTTCGCGCCGTGTACGAGATTCCGCCCGACAACTTCAATTACAACGCCTACCTGGGCTACATCAATCTGTTCCTGGCGGGATTCGCCCTGCTGCGCGGTCCGCGGCGGCGCTTGCTTCCCTGGCTGACAGCTTTTGCGCTCTTCGCCGTTTTCACATTAGGTGATTATTTTACCTGGAACGGCATAGCTTACGAGGGAATCGCCCTGCCAAAGCGAGTCCTCACTGATTGGCTGCCCGCGATATTCGGCAACATCTACATTCCCCAATACTATCAATTCGCCATGGTCACGCCCCTGGCCCTGCTGGCCTGCTACGGGCTGGCCGCGCTGGCTCGAACCCCGCCCCGCCGTTTCTGGCTCGTGGCCGCAGCCGCGCTGATCCTCCTCTTTGAATTCGCCATACCGCGACACGGGGAGACACTGCAGCCGGCGGCGACGCAATACATCCCCTGGCTGCGAGCCGAGCCCGATCGTCCGATCAAGCTCATACACCTGCCAGAGGGACCCGGGAACCCGCATTACTTCATGTTTCAGCAAACTCTCACCGGTTATCCGCAAGCCAACGGCTTCCAAAACCGATTGCAGGCGACGGGCCACAGCTACATCAAAAGCAACCTGATCCTCAATGCCTGGCACGAGGAGCGCAGCATCCATTGCCTGCCCCACAATCGTGCGGAATTCGAGGGCGCGCTGGACCAGCTGCTCGCCGACGGCTTCACGCATGTCGTCCTGCACGAGTGGCTCTATGGCGATCAGTTCGTCATTCACAGCTTCGCCAATGTGATCGCGGCATACCAAGACCATGTCGTCGGCGTCTATCGCCTGGCCGACCTGCGGCAAAGCTGCGCTGGCCTGGGTCCCGCGCCGCCGCAGTTTGAGCGCTACGCCCTGTCGCAATGGGCGCTGCCAGGTCCGAGCGCCGGCATCCTCAGCCTGCATCCCAGCGAGAGCGTCGACCAGCGGACGCGGGACTACCTCAATTCGGTCTTCGCGGGGGCGGGAATTCTACACCTGAATCTTGCCGACGAGAAGCATCCGGAACTCGACGCATTTCTGCAAGAAATCCAGATCATCAGTCTCATTTACGAAAGCGCGGAAATCGACGCGCCGGAAGCGCTCTTGCCGATGGACGCGTTTGAGCTCTGCCAGCGCGAAGATCTGGGCGAGGGCGTCACCTTGCAGCGCTACATTCAGCGCGAATTTGACTGCGCCATTTTGACCGCCGGCTCGTCATTCAGCGTGGAATACGACAAGGGCGCGAAGCTGCAAAATGTCTTTCACGAGTTCGCCGACGACGCGCTCGAGCTGCAATTCCACTGGAGCGCCCTGCCCGACGAGACGCATTCCGTTTCGCTGCAAATCTTCGACGCGGCCGGCCAGCGCGCGCTCGGGCAAGACTCCGTCATCCCGAATCAGTCGCTCGTGCGGCAGAGTCTGGATTTGTCCGCCTTGCCGCCGGGCGCTTACACGGTCAAACTTATCGTGTACAATTTCGAGTCTGGAGCCAGCGCGCCCGGTCAAACCGTAGACGGGGCGCGTTTTGAAAGGGAGCTGGAGCTCCTCGCCTTTCGCAGAGATTAGCGGGAACCGGGCATTTGATGAACAGACGACTGGATGATCGCGTCGCCCTCGTAAGCGGCGCCAGCAAAGGCTTGGGCAAGTCCATCGCCGTGAAGCTGGCTGGCCTGGGCGCGCATGTGATTTTGCTTGCTCGGCGGCGCGAGCCGCTTGAGACTGTCGCCGAGACGATCCGCGGGGATGGAGGCAAGGCCAGCGTCGTCATTTGCGATGTCGCTGACGCGAGCCAGGTCGGGCAAGCGGCTGACCAGGTCCAGGCGGAATTTGGCGCGCTGGATATCTTGGTGAACAACGCTGGCGTCCCGGCGCCGCGAACATTTGAAGCGACCGAGATCGCCGATTGGGACGCGGTCATGGGCGTCAACCTGTCGGGGGTCTTCTACCTGACGCGGGCGCTCTGGGCTTGTCTGCGGGCGGCGCCTCATGCGACGGTCATAAACATTTCCGGCTCGGCTGGTTTGCGCGGCGGCGGCAGCCCGGCTTATGGCGCTTCGAAATTTGGCATGACCGGCTTGAACGCAGCCATCGCCCAGGCCGGCGCCCCGCACAAAATCCGCTCGACGATCCTTTATCCCGGCGGCATGGACACGGGCTGGCGCGGCGCCCCGATCGGCCAGTTGCCGCGGCGCGAAAGCATGGACCCCGACGAAGTCGCCAATCTGGTGGCGCAGCTGGCCGCCAGCCCGCCAGAATTCGTCCTCAACGCGGCCGTGCTCAATCCCCTCGATCAACCGTTCATGTGAGGCAGGGCGCATGGCATACGAAATTCAAGACGACTCGCTGGTCAAGCGCTATCCGCTGGAGACGCTGCGCAGTTTCGCCGAAGCCTTCATGCGCGGGCTGGGCGCGTCGGCGGCGGAAGCGGAAATCATCGGCGATGGCTTGATGACGGCGTCGCAGTGGTGGCACCCGGGCCAGGGCCAGGGCCTGGAGAAGCTCTTCCGCTATCACCGGCGCGTCCAAAACGGCGGCATCGTCGCCAATGCGGAGATGCGCTGGCTGGCGGATGGACCAGCCTACGCCCTGCTGGACGCGGCCAAGGGCTTTGGTTATGTGGCGGCGCAGCGAGCCATGCGGCGCGCCATCAAAAAAGCGCGCTCGGCCGGCATCGCCATGGTCGGCGTCCGCCACAGCAACCATTTCGGCATCGCCGGCTACCATGCGCTGACGGCGGCGAAAGCGGGGCTCATCGGCTGGGCGAGCACCAACGCCGCTGCGGAGATGGCGCCCTGGGGCTCGGCGAAAGTCGTCCTGGGGACGAACCCCTGGGGCATCGCCATCCCGCGCAGCCAGGAGCATGCCATCGTCCTCGATATGGCGCTGACCATGTCCGGCAAGGGCATGATGCGCTGGCACGAGCGCGAAAACCGCCCGATGCCGGCGAGCTGGGCGCTGACCCCGGCGGGCGAAACCACGACGGATCCGACGGCGGCGATGGACGGTCCCCTGCTGCCCATCGGCGAGTACAAGGGTTATGGCTTGAGCCTCTTCACCGATGTGCTGGCCGGCGTCATGACCGGCGCGCTCTTCGGCCTCGATGTCTTCCAGGACGATCAGAATTTCGATGTCGGCCACATGATGCTCGCCATTGACCCATCGGCCATGCTGCCCCAGGCCGATTTCGACCGCCGGCTGGAAGAATTGATTCGCCAAGTCCAGGGCGCGCCGCCCATCGATCCAGCGCGGCCGGTGCTGCTGCCCGGCGAGGTCGAGTTCCGCCGCATGGACGAGCGCGCCAAGAGCGGCATCCCCGTCTCCATAGAGACAGTGGCGCAATTGCGCGATTTGGCGCAAGATATAGGCCTTGCGTTCACGCTTTGAGACGAGAGACAAGCCAGAGGCGAGCCAGATGACACAATCCATCCGCATCGGCGCGGTCACGGCGGCGCCAGGCGAAATCCAGCGGGGCGGCATCCCTATCATGGGCGACCATTACGGGCGTCCCCGCGAAATCCCCATCATCGTTTATCGCGGCGTCGAGGACGGTCCGACGCTCTGGCTGAACGGCGCCACCCACGGCGACGAGCCGGAAGGACCCTTCTCCATCTTCAAAGCCCTGGCGGCGGTGGATGTCCAGCAGTTGCGCGGCACGATCGTGGCTGTGCCCGTCATGAATGTTGGCGCTTTCGCGGCCGGGACTCGCGGCGACCCGCTGGACAGCTTCGCCTACGATATGAACCGCCTGTATCCGGGCCAGCCCGACGGCTACCCGACCGAGCGCGTCGCCCATGCCCACTGGCTGGCGATGAAGGACAACTGCGACCTGCAGATCGCGGTGCACTCCGGCGGCGAGCACAGTTACCTGGCGCACATGATCTTCGCTTCGGACAACCCGCCGAGCCTGGAGCTGGCGGCGGCCATGGGACCGGGCTGGAGCCTGGTTTTCCGCAGCGGCACGGGCGGCGGCAACCCCAGCTCGCAGATCGGCGCTTTGGGCAGGGCTGGCGTTACTGTCGAGCTTGGCGGCAACTGTCGCACGCTGACGAGCGACTTTCACGCCATCGCCGACGATCTGGCGGCCGGCTACCTGAATGTGATGCGGCATTACAAAATGATCCCCGGCGCCCCGCAATACGAGCCCGCCTGGCGCATGGGTTACCAGATCCCGCTGCTCGCGCCCGCCAGCGGCATGTATGTCGGCAATCCGAGTCTGGAATTCGAGACCGAGCTCGAAGCGGGGACTCTGATCGGCTCAATTTACGATCTCTATGGCGATGTCATCGGCGAGGTGCGCGCGCCGCAAGCGGGCGTCGTCTTTGGCATGCGCGCCCGGCCATCGGTCATCGAGGGCCACTGGTGCTGCTTCTTCGGCGTCGTCGAAGAAACGCGGACGGATCTCATCAAATAGCCAGCCCCCGCCTGGAATACGAAGGAGAGGCACATGGAACCTCGCGCGCAAGAATCGGTCGAGCGCAAGCGCGGGCTCATCCCCGAAGACTTGATGCATTTCCGCTGGCTGGTGGAGCTGGCGCTTTCGCCCGACGCGACGCAAATCGCCTACAGCGTGCGCAAGCCCGACGCCGCCTCCAACGGCTATATCACGCATCTGTACCTGCATGACCTGCGGACGGGGCGGGCGCGCCGCTTGAGCGATGGCGCTTGCCAGGTCTCGTCCATCGCCTGGAGCCGCGACAGCGCGCGCCTCGCCTACAGCCACAGCGACAGCAAGGGCGACTCAGTGCGGGTCGTCGATGTGCTGGACGACTTCGAAGAAAGCTGCCCGACCGGTGGCATGCCCATGACCGGGCTGGATTTCTCCGCCGACGGCAGCAAGCTGGTCGGGGTCCGCTGGACGCCGATGCGCCGCGATGAAGACCGCGGTCCCGCGCCCGGCATCCCCGCGCCGACCATCAAAGTCATCCGCCGCCTGCGCTACAAGCAAGATGGCGTCGGCTGGGTGCACGACCGCTTCAAGCAGATCTGGGCGCTGGAGCTGGAGACGGGCGATTTCGTCCAGCTGACGCACAGCGAATGCGATTATTCCGAGCCGAAATGGAGCAACGCGGGCGAGCGCATCGCTTTCGTCGGCATGGCCCGCGAACAGAACACCCCGCTCGGTTATGGGCAGATCTTCATTTGCGATTATCCAGCCGGCGCGCCGGAGCTGCTGCTGCCCGATTGGCAGGGCACTGCCTTCAGCCCGGTCTGGGGCGCGGACGACAAATACATCGCTTTCGCCGGGCACAATCTGCCGCCGCCGGTCAACCGCCGCAATTTCTGGCAGCCGCAGCTGGCGGATGTGGAAGCGCGCAAAGCCTGGAAACTGGGGGCGGACATCGACGAAGAAGTCGGCAATTACGCCGTCGCCGATCAGCGGGTCGGCTTGTCCAATGTGACCATGAAATGGGCGCCCGGCGACGCATGGATCTATTTCCTGCTCACCGAGCAAGGCGCGGCCAACCTCTATCGCATCAACACGGACGGCGCCTACGAGCGGCTCGTGGCGGGCGAGAGCGTCACTTTCGAGTACAGCCCGGCGCCGGGGGGCATCGCCGCTTATGGCCAAGCCAACCCCGCCAACCCGGGCGAGCTCTATCTCTGGAATAACGGGGAAACGCGGCAGCTGACAAACTTGAATCCCTGGCTGCGCGATCATGTCTTGTCGCCGCCGCAGAGCTACTGGTACGACGGCGTCGACGGCGCCAGGGTCCACGCCTGGCTGATGAAGCCGCTGAACTTTGACGAGCGCAAAGCCCACCCGCATATCCAGTATGTGCACTGCTCCATGTTCGGCTGGGATTTCAATCATGAATTCCAGGTCTACGCCAGCGCCGGCTACACGGTCGCGTATTTCAACCAGCGCGGCACGACGGCCGGGTATGGCCAAGCCTGGACGAAAGCCAGCGAGGGCGATCAAGGCGGCGCGGAGTACGACGAGATCATGCTGGGCGTGGACGAGCTGGTCGCCCGCCCTTACATCGACAGCGCGCGCATGGGCGTCACCGGCGGCAGCTGCGGCGGCTTCATGACGAACTGGGTGGTGGGCCACACCGATCGCTTCGCGGCGGCGGTGACGCAGCGCTCCATCGTCAACCAGATCAGCTTCTTCGGCACTTCCGACATTGGCCCCGAATGCACCGGCGGCGAGACTCGCACCGACCCCTGGCGCGACCTGGAAAGCAGCTGGGCGCAGTCGCCGGTCGCATATATCGACAGCATCAACACGCCCTTGCTCATCATTCACAGCGACGAAGATCATCGCTGCGCGCTGGAGCAGGCGGAGCAGATGTTCGCCGCGCTGCGCTGGCGGGGCAAGCCGGTCGAGCTGGTCATCTTTGAGGGCGAGAATCATGGTCTTTCGCGGGGCGGGCGGCCCGGCAACCGCATCGAACGCCAGCATCGCATCCTGGGCTGGTTCAAGAAGCATCTGGGGACGAATCCCATCCAGCTCGATTCTGTGTCGGGGCGCCCCCAAATCACAACCTAGTCTGTAGGGGCGATATATCATGTCGCCCGCAAGAAAAGATGTAGGGGCGACATAACATGTCGCCCGAAAAAAGGAGAATCTGCATGCTCACTGTAGGCAACCTGTCCGCCAAACCGGGCGAAAAGACTTTCGGCTACCTGGAGACGGCGCAATCCCGCTCCGGCTTGCGGCTGGATATCCCGATTCACCTCATCGCCGGCGCCGAGCCGGGACCCACTCTCATGCTCCAGGGCGCGATTCACGGGGCGGAGGTCATCGGCTCGATCGCCATCCTGGATTTCGTCGCCAAAGCCGACCCCGCCAAGATCCGCGGCAACATCATCGCCGTGCCCGTCGTCAACCGGGCCGGCTTCGAGATGGGCACCCGCGGCTCCCTGGTCGACGAAAAAGACATTAGCCGGCTCTTCCCCGGCAATGCCACTGGCAGCGTCTCCGACCAAATCGCTCACGCGTATTTTCACGAAGCCATCGCCCAGGCCGATGTCCTCATCGACTTTCACGCCGGCGCCCGCACCGCGTATGAGCGCTATGTGCTCTTCACCGCCGAGTACGACCCGGACAACCTGACGCTCATGGAACAGCGGCGGCGCAAGCTGGTGGTCGCTTTCGGGCTGGATCAAGCAGCCTTCTTCCCGCCCGGCACTTTCGGCAGCGGCGCTTCCAAGGTCGCCATCGAAGAAGTGGACACGCTGCAGATCACGCTCGAATTCGGCGGCGGCACCGGCTGGCACAAGAATGGCGACGCCAATGTGCGCGACGCCGAGCGCGGCATCTGGAATATCGCCAAAGCCATGAACATGCTCGACGGCGAGCTGGAAGCCGACGGTCCCCTCTGCACGGTCTACGAAGCCGGCGTCGTCATCTGGAAGCCGGCGGTGGACGGGCTCTTCATCCGCGACGCCAAGTTCAAGGACGAGCTCAAAGAAGGCGATGTCTATGGCAGGCTGGTCGACCCCTACACGGGTGAGCTGCTGGCGGAGATGCCGACGCCCAAAGACGGCATCGTCATCCCCAGCGGGCAAGAGTGGCCCACCGTCGGCGCGACCTCCATCGGCATCCTGGGCCACATCGACCGGGTCGAAGACCGCCGCGCCATGGACATGCGCGTCTCGTTTGACTGAGAATTCAAGCTCTCCCCCAACCCCTCCCCGATGCTTGAGGGCGGGGGCGCTTGACAGGGGCGGGGCCAGATCTCATTGAGCGGGAGTTTGCCAGAAACAACTACTTTCAACGCACACAGGCCAAGCCCCTCGCAGACAAGACCTCCCTTCGCCGAAGCTTCGGGGAGGGGCCGGGGGCGGGCTTGAATACAGAGGGAGAACACAAATGCAACTAGGCAATATCCAAGCCGCGCCCGGCACAAAATCTTACGGCTTCTTCAAAACCGGCGAGACGCACGGCCGTTTCCCGGTCCACATCCCAACGCATATCGTCAATGGCGCGCAGGACGGGCCGACTCTCGTCGTCCAGGCGGGCGCGGGGGGCCTGGAGATTGAGCCGGCCCTCATCTTGCCGCATGTCGTCCAGGAGCTCGACCCCAGCCAGATCCGCGGCAGTCTCGTGCTGGCGCCGCTGATGAACACCTCCGGTTTCGAATTCGCCCAAGCCAACAGCGTCTACGACGACAAGCACCTCAACGAGGTCGGCCGCGGCGACGCCAATGGCAGCGTCAGCGAACAGCTGGTCAGCGCCTGGTACGAGGGCGCCATTGCCAAAGCCGACGCCTTGCTGGATATCCGCACCGGCTCGCAGTGGAGCTACCATCATTTCGCCGCGGTCTATGAAGACGGCGCGGTCGACGCGTCGCGGGCGCTGGCTTCCGCGCTGGGTCTGCCCCAGGTGGTGCTGGGCAAGAGCGCCGACGGCTCCATGGCTTACGAGGCGGCTTGCGATGGCATCGCCACGGTGGCGGCGCACATCGGCGGGGGCCCCGGCCTGCGCGATTATCGCGATCGCGACCTGGGCCGGATGCGCGCCGCGGTGCGCAACGCCATGCGCCATCTCGGCATGCTGGACGGAGCGATCGAATCCGATGTCGAGACGGTGCGCGTCATCGCCGGGCACAGCGCCATCCGGCCGGCGGGCGAGCGCGGCTTCACCTTCATGGACAAGAGCCTGCGCGGGCGGCAAGTGGAGGCCGGCGCCGTGCTGGGCATCGTGCGCCATCCCTTCTCCGGCGAGACTGTAGAAGAGATCAAAGCGCCCAAAGCGGGCATCGTCGTCGATGGCGGCGCGTCTTGGCCTGTCGCGCCAGAAGGCGAAATCCTCGCTATCCTGGGCGACCTGGTCGAGGAGATTTCGCTTGGCTGATGACCAAACGACCATGCCGGGGCGAACCGGCGCCGGTCTCGCATTTCCGTAGGACGCGCAATTTGTGATCCTTACGCTGATAAACCGCAGCAGCTTTCGCATCGGCGAGTATCGCTGGTACTGGGCCGCCAATGTGCTGGTCCATATCACCTTCTTGCTGCAGGCGGTGGCGCTCGGCTGGCACATGCTGGAGTTGACCGGCTCGGCCTTTCAGGTTGGCTTGGTCGCTTTCGCGTATGGCTTGCCGCTGATCTTCGTCGCGCCATTCTCCGGGCTGATGGCGGACCGCATGAAACGCCAATGGGTGGTGCAAGGCGCGATGGCGATCGCCCTGCTGACCTCGGCGGCGCTGGCATTGCTGACGAGAGCGGGCCTGGGCGAGCCGGCGCTTTACCTGCTCGCCTCGTCGATGCTGGGTTTGTCCTTCGCCTTTTACGCCCCGGCGCGGATGGCGCTGCTGCCCAACCTGGTGCCGGAGGCGCTGGTCTTCAACGCCACCACCATGAGTTATTCTGGCACCCGCTTGATGGGTTTCTTCGGTCCGGTGCTGGCCGGCGGGCTGCTGCAATTCACCGACATCTTCACCACCTTCTGCGTGCAGACGGCGCTCTTTGCCCTGGGGGCGGCGCTGTATCTGAAGGCGACGCATTTCCTGCCCGGCCCCAAACGCAAGACTGACGAGCCGGCGAGCTACTTTGAAGGCTTGCGCGATATCGTCGCCTACTTCCGCGGCGATCGCGCGCTCCTGGCTTTGCTGCTGCTGAGCCTGGTCTTCGTGCCCATCGGCATGCCTTACCAGAAGCTCATGCCCATATTCGTCGCCGAGGCCTTGAACGAGGGTCCCGCCCTGCTCGGCTTGCTGGTGGGCGGCGCCAGCCTCGGCTCGGCGCTCTCCGGCTTCATCGTCGTCTTCGTCGGCGATGTCTACCCCAAGGGCAAGGCGATTCTGCTCTTTTCCTGCGTCTTCGGGCTGGGCATGACGGTCTTCGCATTCATCCGCCAGCCCACGCTCGCCCTGGCCTGGATTTTCTTGGTCGGCGCCGCCTCGGGCGTCTTTCTCACCTTGATTAACGCCTTGCTGCTCATCCAACTGCCCGACGCGCTGCGGGGCCGCATGATGAGCCTCTGGGGCATGGTTTGGGGCTTGATCCCCTTCGCGACCCTGGTGGCCGGCGCCATCGCCGAAGTCCAGGGCATCACGATCGTGCTGGCGGCCGCGGGCGCCCTCGTCAGCCTGACCTGCGCCTTTTTGTGGGCGCGGCGCTCGCCCTTGCTGGAGCTCTAGCCATGGTCTTGCTGCTGCGCAATCACGAACTTCGCGGGTTGATGGACATAAGCGAGTACATCGACGCCGTCGAAGCGGGCTACCGCGAAATCGGCATGGGCGCGGGTTCCGCTTACCCGCGAGAGAATCTGTGGATTCGCGGCGACCGGAATGAAAGCCGGGGCGGCGGCCACCTCCCGGCTGGCAGCAAAGCCTCCTTCAAATTCAAAGCGGCGCTGCTGCCCGGGCTGGGCGGGGCTGGCATGCAAGCCTACACCGCGGGCCTGCCAAGCGGCCTGGAGACTTTCCTCTTCCTCTTCGACACGAACACGGGCGCCTTGGCCGCCATCATGGAAGTGCTGTATTACGACTGGCTGAAGACGGCGGCCGTCTCCGCCCTGGCGACCCGTTACCTGGCGCCGGCCAACAGCGAGACCCTCGCCCTCTTCGGCACGGGGAGGCACGCCCGCTCGCAGCTCCACGCTTTGAGGCATGTCGCCGACATCCGCCGCGTCCAGGCATACAGCCGCGATCCGGCGAAACGCGCCGCCTTCTGCCAGCGCATGACGGCCGAGCTCGGGATAGAGGTCGCGCCCGCTACCAGCCCGGCCGCCGCCCTGGAAGAGGCCGACATCGTAACCGCCATCACCACTTCGCCGACGCCGGTATTCGCCAGCGAGGACCTGCCGCAAAAGGCGCTGCACATCAACGCCCTGGGCGCGCATTACCCCTGGGTGCGCGAGGTCGACGCGGCGACCGTAAGAGGCAGCCGCGTCTTCGTCGACGAGCTGCGCCAGGCCTGGCAGGAAGAAGGCGAGATCATCATGCCCCTGGAAGCCGGCGCCATCGACAAGAGCCATGTCGTCGGCGATTTGGGCGGGCTGGCCGCTGGCAAAGTCATGGGGCGCGACGCCGCCTCGGGCTGGACGCTATTCCTCTCGGGCGGCACGGGCGTTGAAGATGTCGCCGTGGCGACGCGGCTCTACCAGCGGGCGCTGCAGCGCGGCATTGGCACGGAGTTTCATTTCAATCAACCTTACGAATTCGAATTATAGGAGACAAGATCCATGCTCACCCACGATGCTCTGAAGCGAGACACCGCCCGCCGAGTCCAGCGAGTGCAGGCGATGATGAAGGAGAATGACCTCGACGCCCTCATCATCACCGGGCAAGCGGCCCCGGGCGGCCTGGGCGCGATCCGCTATTTGACGCACGCGCATCTCTGGGGCGGCGGCGCCAACGCCATCCTCGGCGCGGACGACCCCTACCCCTGGCTGCAAGTCTGGAGCTCGTACCAGGCCGTCTGGAGCCGCAACGAGACCACCACCTTGCCCGAGCGGGTGCTCTCGCCTTATGAAGACATCGTCGCCGCCACCGCCAACACCGCCAAAGACTACGCCACCGGCAGCAAACGCATCGGCATGGTCAACATGAACAAGCTGATGGGCCTGGGCACATACCAAGCCTTCGTCCAGGAGCTGGCCGGCTACGAAATGGTGGAGGTCACCAACGAGTACAACGCCATCCGCCAGATCAAATCGCCTTTCGAGCTGGAAGCCATCCAGCAGAACGGCGCCATCCTGGACGCGGCGATGGATGTCTTCAAGGATATGGCGGGCGTCGGCGAGCGCTACTGGGATGTCTGCGCCGCCGTCGAGGGCTACATCAAGTCTTTTGGCGCTTTCTGGGGGCGGACGAAGCTCTCGCTGGACATCACGCCCTACACCGTGCCCACGCCCAAAGACCTGCGAATGAGCCGCGACGACATCATCAACTTCGAGATTGTCTACGAATCGCCCTACGGTTACTGGCTGGAGATGACGGCGGTGATGTCTTTTGATCCGCTGCCGGCGGAGATCCAAGCGCTGCTGGATGGCTACCTGGCGGCGGTCGAGGCGAGCTCGGCGGTGGCGAAAGCGGGCAACACTTTCCGCGACATCTCCGACGCCAACGACAAAGCGCTGCGGGATCTGGGCTTCCCGGTGGCGGGCAAGCACACGCCCGACTGCCACAGCACGGGCCTGGACGGCAGCGACGGACCCAACTCCATGAGCGGGCCCGATTTCGTGCTGCAGCCCAACATGGTGCTGTCGTATCATCCGGGCACGGTGCTGGAGAATGACCGCGGCTTCCTGATCTCGGACAATTTCCTGGTCACGACCGAGGGCGCCGTCCGCCTCTCGCCGCATCACGCCGACCGTTACTACATCCAACTGGAGGCATAAATTGAGCCCATCCCCCGGCCCCCTGCCCGCAAAATGAGGGACGGGGAGAATCCGCCCCTCGAAGCGCTTGCGGGACCGGCAAGCAGCGGGACAGGACAAAGGAGACTGACCATGAGCAAGCAAACCGCCATCAGCCGCGTCGCCGAATTTGTCGCGGCGCGCCAATACCAGGACCTCAGCCCGCTGGCCATCACCCGCGCGCGCCAGGTCACCCTCGATTTCATTGGCACGATGCTCGGCGGCTACCAAACCGAGCTGGGCAGGCTGGCCGCGGATTACGCCGCCCAAATGCAGCCGGGCGACGATGCCAGCCTGATCGGCGATGGCAGGCGCAGCACGCTGGAAGGCGCCGCCTGGGCGAACGCGACTATGGGCAAATTCCTCGGCATGGACGATTCGCATCGCACGGCGGGCCATGTCGCTTCGCAGCTCGTGCCGGTCGCCTTGACCCTGGGCGAGCATCTGGGTTTGACCGGCGAGCAGTACATCATCGCCCTCGCCGTCGGCTACGATGTGATGGACATGGTGCACGGCGCCGTCGACAGCTGGCAGCGGGAGCGCGGGCTGGATCACAAGAGCCAGGCGGGCACATTCGGCGCGGCCGCCACCGCCGCCAAAGCGATGGGCTTGCCCGCGGACAAGATCGCCGACGCCCTGGCCTTGGCGATGGACCTGGCTTGCGGCACCGAGCAGTATGTCTGGGACGCCGGCAGCTGCGACACCAAAGACCTGCTGGCGGGTTATGGCGCGCGCAACGGCATCTACGCCGCCAAGCTGGCCGATTTCGGCTTCCGCGGCCCGCCCGGCGCCCTCGACGGCGAATACGGCTACTTTCACGCCTTTGGTCCTGGTTACGAGCCCGCATTCCTCGACGCCCTGGATGGCGAGGCTTTGGCGCGGACGGGCTTCAAGCCACACGCTGGCTGCCGCCATGTGCATTCCTGCGTCGACGCCACCCAAGCCCTGCTCAAAACCAGCCAGCCCGCGCTGGACGCGATTCAGTCCATTGAAGTCGATACTTACCTGGAGGCGATCACGCCCGAGTTCCGCGTCAATTACGCGCCGCAGACCGTCGGCCAAGCCGGCTTCAGCCTGCCGGTCACCGTCTCCGTCATCCTCACCCGCGGCGCCTGGTTCCGCGACGACATCGAGACTTACGACGAGCCGGAACAGCGCCGCCTGCGCCAGCTGGTAAAGGTGGGCCTGGACGAGAAGATCCAGGCCGGGCATCCGCTGACGAATGGCTGCGAAGTGCGGATCACAACCGCCGACGGCGCGCTGCACCGGGGCCGCGTCGAATACGCCAAGGGCGAGCCGGAGAACATGCTGAGCGAAGCGGAGTTCGAAGAGAAATTCCGCGCCTTGGCTGGAGATCTGCTGCCGCCGGCGCAGGCGACGGAATTGCTGGAGCTCGCCAGCCGGCTGGAGAATCTCGCCGATGCGGGCGCGCTCGCCCGGGCCAGCGTGCCGCAGCCGGCCCTGGCCCTGGCTTGAGGGCGCGAAGATGAAGATCAGGCAGATCAACTCCACCATCGTCAAGATCTCGCGCAGCCGCGATCTGGCGACTGCTTACGGCGTCTCGTCCTCGACCAACACGGTCGTCGTCCAGGTCTTCACCGACGACGGCCTAATCGGCCTGGGCCAAACCGTCGCGCCAGCGCCCTGGGGCGGCGACGCGGCCGAGGTCGTCAAGCATCAGATCGACGCCCATTTGGGGCCGGCGCTGCTTGGCGAGGATCCCTTTAACATTGAGCGCATGCATCAAGTGATGTTCGCCTCGCTGCGCACCGCCGTCAACGCGCGCACGGCAATAGACTTCGCCCTGTGGGATATCAAAGGCAAGGCTCTGGGCATACCGGTTTATCAGCTGCTGGGCGGGGCGGTGAGGCCCGGGGCGCTCTGTCATGGCTTCGTCGAGCGCGAGGAGCCGGGTGCGATGGCGGAACGCATTGGGGAGCTGCGGGAAGAGGGCTGGACCTGGTTCAAAACCAAGATCGGCTTCACTGTCGCCGAGGACATCGCGTGGTATGATCAGCTGCGCGCGCTGGTGGGCGATTCGGTGGTCTTCCAGCTGGACGGCAACACCGGCTATACTCTCGGCGAAGCGGTCCAGGCTTGCGCGGCCTTGGAGCGGCTGGGCGGCGTCGCCCTGTTTGAGCAGCCGGTGAAGCATCTGGAAGACATGGCGCGGCTGGCGGACCGCCTGGAGACGCCGCTGCAGGCCGACGAATCGACAAGCGACCCGCGCAGCGTCTATGAAATCGCCAAGGCGCGCGCGGCGCATGTCTTGCATTTCAAGATTCATCGTTATGGCGGTCTGCTGCCGTCGGCTCGCATGGCGGCTGTGGCCGAAGCGGCTGGCCTGGAGATCTCGATCGCGCCGTATTTTGATGTCATCGCCGCGGCCGCCGCGCACCTGGCGGCAGCAACGCCCATCGCCAAGTGGCCCGCCGGTTTCTCCGACATGACCGACAGCATCCTGGCGGAGCGATACAAGCCCGATGGCAGGATCCTGCGCCCGCCGGAAGGGCCCGGCCTGGGGGTGGAACTTGATGAGGACAAGCTCGCGTATTACGCCGCCCGGCAAGGCGGATTCTAGCGAGAGTTCACAACGCAAGATGAGTGGAGGAGGTGGCTATTGCCAATGAGCAATCGCGATTTGTCTGGTATTATCGTCTGGCACAAGCAATCAAGGAGAGAATCGTGAAAACAGCAAGACTATTTCTGCTCGTGAGCTTGGTCGCTCTAGTCGGCGCCTTGGCGATCGCCCCCGTGGCCGCCCAGGACGACGTGACCGAGTTCGTCTTCGCCCATGGCGGTCCCATTCGCCCGATGGACGCCCATTCGCACTGGTACGGCTCCACCCACTGGATGCTCAACGGCTACTACGACTGCCTGATCTGGCGCGCGGCTGACGGCAGCGGTTATGTGCCGCAAGCCGCCCAAAGCTGGGAGAACATCGACGACACCACCTGGCGCTTCCACCTGCGCGAAGGCGCCACCTTCCATAATGGCGAGCCGGTGGACGCCGCCGCCATCAAATGGAACATCGACCGCGTCCGCCAGCCCATCGGCGACATCCCGCTCTACAAGCAGTGGACCTTCGTCAACGAAGTCGTCGTCGTCGATGATCTGACCGTCGACATCCTCACCAACGGTCCCCGCGCCTACTTTGAATACGAAGTCAGCTACAACGGCTGCGAGCTGCTGCCGCCGGCGTACTTCGACGAGGTCGGCCAAGAAGAGTTCAACCGCAACCCCGTGGGCTCCGGTCCCTGGAAGATGGTGGAATTCAGCGAGAACGACCGCTATGTCTACGAAGCCTGGGCGGATTATCACAGCGGCCCGCCGGCTGTCGACCGCCTGGTCTACCAGGTCATCCCCGAGCCGTCGGCGCAGGTAGCCGCGCTGCTCGCCGGGCAAGTGGACATGATCACTGGCGTGCCCGTGCCGGACCGCCCGAGCCTGGAAGCCACCGATGGCATCACCCTCGTCAGCGAATCCGCCAACCTGATGCACCACCTCTACGCCCGCGTGGATACCGAGAGCGGCGCATTCCCGGAGACTTTCCCGGATTACGAGCCCGCCACCCTGGATATCAATGTGCGCAAAGCCATCACCCACGCCCTGGACCGGCACCTGCTGGCGGAAGTGCACGGCGCAGCCAGCGCCCGCCTCGCCCGGGTCTGCTCCTACTATCCTGAAGGCTTGGCGGATCAATACGCGGACGCCGATGTCATCTCCGAATGGTACAACCCGGACATGGCGCGCGAATACCTGGCGAAAGCCGGTTACGCCGAGGGCGAAGGTCCCACGATTTACTTCGACACTGACGCCGTATCCCGCGGGGGCAGCGGCAAGGAAGTCTCCGAAGTGGCGGCTGCCATGCTCGAGGAAGTCGGCTTCACGGTGGACTTGACCGTCCGCGACGCCTCCAGCTTCTCGGTGGAAGTTTCGCGCGCCGGCAACAACCGCGACCTGATGCACATCGCTCTGGGCTGCGGTCCGGCGCTGCTGGCGAACTTCTACCAGTGCGACTGGTCCTCGGTGAATTACAGCATCTGCATCGAGGAATGGGACGAGATCGCCGACGCCATCCAGGTGACCATCGACAACGACGCGCGCCTGGCGCTCTGGGATCAGTGGTGGGCGCACTACATCGATTACGCCCAGACGATCACGCTCTACGAGGTCACGAATGTCATGGCGCTGAACACGGCGGACTTCGATTTCACGCCCCGCGCCGATGGCTGGATGACTTTCCGCGATGTCAAACCGGCGGGTATGTAAGGCTTCGGCTCGCCACAACTGACTGACAGCAAGGGCGGCTTTCCCGGTCGCCCGCCAAGCAATTCGCAATTTGCAGGGGCGATCTTCGGGTCGCCCTTCGCCGACGGATCTTTCACGCTGTAGGGGCAAGCGGAGCGCTCATGCGCGGATTCTTCATCAGCCGGCTGACGCAGCTAATCGTGACGATGTTCATCGTGTCGATCGTCGTCTTCTTCATCGTGCGGCTCAGCGGCGACCCGATCCTGGCTGTCGCGCCCGATTTCTTCGATCAAGAGCAAATCGAGGAGATGCGCCGCTTCTGGGGCTTCGACCGTCCCCTGGGCGAGCAGTACCTCACCTTCATCAGCAAAGCCGTGACCGGCAACTTCGGCAAATCGTACCTGGCCAAGCGCCCGGCGATGGAACTGGTGGTGGAGCGCCTCGGCTACACCTGGATGCTGGCGGCCGCTTCGGCCGCTATCGGCTTGACTATCGCCATCCCGCTCGGCATCCTCTCCGCCTTGAAGCGCAACAGCCTCATCGACCTGATCATCACTTCGCTCTCGTCCCTGGGGACCGCCATGCCCAGCTTCTGGCTCGGCTTGATGCTCATCATCATCTTTTCGGTGCACCTGCGCATCTTGCCCGCTTTTGGCGCCCTGGAGCCCAAAGCCATCATCATGCCTTCAGCCACGCTCGGCGTCGGCATGGCGGCGCGGCTCTCGCGCATGACCCGCTCGGCGATGCTGGAAGTGCTGAATCAAGATTATGTGCGCACGGCCCACAGCAAAGGCTTGCAGCGCAACACGGTTGTCCTGCGCCATGCCCTGCGCAACGCCCTCATCCCCATCATCACCGTCTTCGGCTTGCAGCTTGGCTGGCTCCTGGGCGGCTCGGTCGTGGTGGAGAGCGTCTTCTCTTGGCCCGGGCTGGGCCGGCTGATGATCGATTCCATAAGCGTCCGCGACAACACGGTCGTGCAGGCCGGCTTGTTCTGGTTCGCGCTGACCTTTATTCTGATAAATTACGCGATTGATGTGATCTATATCATGCTCGACCCGCGGATCAAGTTCCAGTAGAAGAGGAAGATGGACGAGCAAAACGCGCCCGCCGGCATGAGCGCCATCGCCGAGATCCCGCCCCGCCGCCGCCTGCCGCTGCGCATGCTGTCGGTTTTGGCGAAAAGCCCGGTCGGCCTGGCTGGCAGCATTATCGTGACCACCGTCATCGTGCTGGCATTCATCGGTCCGCTGATTTCGCCGCACGACCCTATCGGCAGGAACATCCGCGGCCGCTTCCAGCCGCCCGGCTACAGCGACGCCAACGGCAGCTATATCCTGGGCACCGACCAGCTGGGCCGCGACATCCTGAGCCGCATCATCGCCGGCAGCCGGGTTTCGGTGCTGGTGGGCGTCGTCTCGGTCTTGATTTCCGGCGCCATCGGCGTCATTTACGGGCTCATCAGCGGTTTCATTGGCGGGGTCGTCGACAGCGTCTTCATGCGCATCGTCGACGGTTTGCTGGCCATTCCCTTCATCATCTTGGTCATCGCCATTTCCGGGGTGGTCGGCGCGGGCTTGTCAACGCTGATTCTGATTCTGGGCTTCACTGGCTGGATCACATACGCAAGGGTCATCCGCGGCGAGGTGCTGAAAGCGCGGGAGATGGAGTATGTCATCGCCGCTTACGCCTTGGGGCAGCGCCGGCACAAGGTCATGCTGCTGCATATCTTGCCGAATGTCGTCTCGTCGGCGATCGTGCTGGCGGCGGTGCAGGTCGGCGTGACCATCCTCGCCGAGTCGTCGCTCAGCTTCCTGGGCCTGGGCGTGAAGCCGCCGACGGTCACCTGGGGCTTGATGCTTTCCGACGGCAGGCAGTACATCAACAGCTCTTGGTGGATGACGGCTTATCCCGGCATCGCCATCACCATCACCGTGCTGGGCGTCGTCTTCCTGGGCGATTGGCTGCGCGACTTCCTCGACCCGAATGTCCGCGGGCGGGCTTGATGTGTAATATGAAATCTGTCCGAGCTGGCCAAGTCGGTTTACCACGCATCATGACGCGCTTGAAAAACCCCACCCCCCAACCCCCCTCCCCAAAGCATTGGAGATGGCTTCTTCTTCCGCGACCTGTTCTTGCGCCGCATTCCGGTTTGCGTTTACGCGCGCTTGAACATGCCATCCCTCCATCGCGGTGGGGGGAGATTTAGAGGGGGTCGATGAACCCGCCCTTCCGCATTCCCCGTTCGCGCGCCAGCCAGACGCAGCAAGCGATGCGGGCCGAGATCCTGGAGGCTCTGGCGCCGCTGCTCTTCGGCGATTATCGGCGCAGCTACCAAGTTCGCGAGGAGCTGGAGAGCGCCTTCGCCGAAGCCGTCGGCGCGGGCCACGCCGTCGCCGTGCATTCCGGCACGCTTGGCTTGTACCTGGCACTGCGCGCTTGCGGCATCGACGCGGGCGACGAAGTCATCACAGTCGCCAACTCGGACATCTCCACCACCGGCGCCATCAGCCAGTGCGGCGCGACCCCCGTACTCTGCGATGTGCTGGCAGACGATTACACGATCAATCCCGCCCTGGTTGAAGCTCTCGTCAGCCGGCGGACCCGCGCGATCTTGCCGGTCGATTTGCACGGCCACCCCGCCAATGTCAAAGCGCTGCGCCCCATCGCCGACAAGCATGGGCTCAAGATCATCGAAGACGCCGCCCTGGCCACGGGCGCCCGCGATCATGGCGCGCCCCTGGGCAAATTCGCCGACGCGACCATGTACAGCTTCGCCCCTTTCAAGCCCCTTGGCAGCGCGGGCAACGGCGCCATGCTCGTGACTGACGACGCCGCGATCGAGGCTCGCCTGCGCCTGCTCGTCGGCTATGGCTACAACCCGCAGGCGGATATCCCGCCCGGCCAGCAAGACTACAGCGCCGAGGGCTACAACGCGCCACTGGATGGCTTGCAAGCCGCCATCGTCTTGGTGAAGCTCCCCCGCTTAAGCGAGTGGACCGCCAGACGCCGCGCCATCGTCAGCATGCTCGAGGCGGGGCTCGCCGAAAGCGGCGCCATCACGCCGGTATTTCGCGCCGAGTCCGCGCCCACCTTCCGCTCTTACGCCATTCGCAGCCCGCGCCAGGCGCAACTCCATCGTGAATTGCGGGCGGCCGGCATTGAAGCGGTCATCCATTACGCCCCGCCCATCACGCGTTACGCCGTCTACGCCGGGGGCTTGCCGGGGGGAGATCGCCTGCCCGTCACCGATATGCTGGCGGAGCAGATCGTCAACTTGCCCGTCACGCCAGAATTGAGCGACGCCGAAGTCGAAATCATGATCGAGACGACGCGGAAGCTGCTGGCGGAGGCGGATTCTGCATGATACGGCCGCGACGGTCCGATGTCGGCGCGCCCCAAAAAGGGAGACAAGCATGAACCTGCTCGAACAAATCACCGATTACGCCCTGAGCTTGCAAATCGAAGACATTCCGCCCGAAGCGCTGGAGCTGGCGAAGACCATCGTCTTCGATTCCATCGGCACGGGGCTGGGCGGCTTTCAGCGCGGCTTGGGACAGAAAGCCGTCCGCTACGCCAAGACGATGATGCCTGGCGAGGCCGCCAGCTTGCTGGGCGCGGGCGACCGCGTCTCGCTGGAGGGGGCTGCCTTCGCCAACGGAGTCATGGTCAAGATCCTGGGCATGGACGATTCGCATCGATCGGCCGGGCACATCGCGTCCCAGGTCGTGCCGGTCGTCCTGGCGGTGGGCGAGGCCTATGGCGCGAGAGGAGAAGACATGCTGGTCGCCATCGTCGCCGCGTACGATTTCGCCGTGCGCGTCGGCCGGCAAGTCCGCCCCATGCAGCGGGCCCGGGGCCTGGATCTCAAGGGCACCCTGGGCGCGATCAGCAGCGCCTTGGCGGCCGCGCGCTGCGCTGGCTGCGACCGGGCGACGACGCTCAACACGGTGGCGCTGGCGGCGGACCTGGCTTCGGGGACGGAGCAGTATGTTTACGAGAGCGGCGCCTGCGACACCAAAGACTTGATCGCCGGTTTCGCCTCGCGCAATGCCGTTTTCGCGCTGCGGCTGGCGGAAGCCGGTTTTGATGGCCCCAGCGGCGCGCTTGACGGCGAGTACGGCTTTTTCCAGGCTTTCGGCGATGGCTTCGCCGACGACACATTCGCCGATCTTGGGCGGGCTTTCGCCATCCTCGGCACCGGCTTCAAGCCTCATGGCGGCTGCCGGCACACGCACCAAGCCATCGACGCCGCGCAGGCGATTTTGCAGGATGGTCCCCTGGACACGAGCCAGATCGAGTCGATCCAGCTGGCGACTTACGAATACGCCACCCGCCCCAGCTTCCGCGTCGACCCCAACCCGCCCTCCCGCGATGTGGCTGGCTTGAGCATCCGCGTATCCACCGCCGTCGCCCTCAGTCAAGGCAGCGCCTGGCGGCACGATTTCGCCGTCTGGGACGCGCCCGAAACGCGCCGCCTGCGCAACCTCATTGATGTGCGGGTCGACCCCGAGATCGAAGCGCGCTATCCAGAGCTGAATGGCTGCCGGCTGCGGCTGCATCTGGCGGATGGCGAGGTCCGCGAAAGTTACCTGCCCAACATGAAAGGCGAGCCGGAATTCCGCATGACCGACGCGGAAATGCGCCAGAAATTCAGCATACTGACGCGCGAGCTCTTCCCATCGGAGCGGGCAGCCCGGATCTACACCGCCTGCCAGGAGCTGGAGTCGCTGGCGCATATCGGCGAATTGACCGCGCTCTGCGCCGCTCCCGAGCCCGTTTTCGCCTAGATATCGCGTCTAAAATGCGAAGCGGGCGAGCCAAGCCTGCCCCCGGCCCCGCCCCAATGCGTTGGAGAGGGGAGTTCGCCGCCGGGATTCGCTTCAGCGTTGGCGTACTCTAGCAGGCCTCCCCCAGGCGTCGGGCAGAAGGCGGGGCGCGCCTGTCCGCCACTGCCGCGCCGGTTATCGCCTGGTTTTCGCCTCTATGTGACATGCGAAGCGGGCGATTTGATAACTCGCCCCTACAGCTTCTGAGGCCGTAGCAGATACCAGGCGCGGCCGCCATCGCGGACGAAATCGCTGACCAGGCAGCCATCCGCCAGCAAGCCCGTCAGCGCCTCGCGCAGATGCAGCTGCCACTGTCGCGCCTTGTTGATGTCGCGCCGCTTCAAGTCCGCGATATTCGCCGGAATCTCGACGCCGTAGATTTGCCCGTCGCCGGCTTGCGCTTTCCTTGCGCGCAGCTCGCCCCGCGAATGGCTCAGCAGCATAGTCAGCCCGTCTGGCAGCTCGCCGCCCGCCACTTTGTCGCCCGCCGCCAGCGCCGCCACTTTGGGCGAATCCAGCCGCCACTGCGCTTCCAGCCGGTCGCTGGCCAAGCCGGCGTTGATGCCGTCGCGCATCTCGCCATAATGATGCAGCGTGTAGTGGCTCGCGGTGACGCCCAGGCGGTTGAAATTGAAGTTGGCGTTGCCGCTTTGCAGCGGGTCGAAGGTCCAGGCGATCACGCGGTAGCCCTGCTCCAGCGCCCAGCGCCGCTGCGCCTGCTTGAGGCGGAAGCCGACGCCTTGGCTTTGGCAGGCCGGGTCCACGCCCGTCATGTGCGACCACAGCCAGAGCTCGCCATCTCGCGGGGCGGCAAAACCCAGGGACATGCCGACCATGCGCCCGCCGAGCTCCGCCCCAAAGACCGCGCCGCCGTTGTCGACGATCGCGCGCATGCTGTGGGGCGAGGCGACCTCCAGATCCTGTATGCCCCAGACTCGCTTCTGCAAATCTACGGTGGCGTAGAGCTCGCTCATCGTATTCAGTTGGCGCACGCGAGGCTGCTCGCTCATGGCTCGACTGTGGCGCGGTGGACGCTATCGGCAGATGATAGCGCGCTGGCGGGCGATTGCCAACGCAGAGGGCGCGCCCTATAATGAGCGGGCAAGGCCCCGTCAGCGAAAGAGAGCGCTCGTGTCGCCAGGCGCCGGCTTGGCCAGCTCCGTCATTGAGGCCATCGGCAACACGCCCTTGGTGGAGTTGGCGCGCGTCGCGGCGGGCTTGGATGGGCGGGTCTTCGCCAAGCTCGAGTTCCTCAACCCCGGCTACTCCAAGAAAGACCGCATCGCCCGGCAGATGATTGAAGAGGCGGAAGCGGAAGGCGCGCTGCTGCCCGGCGCGACCGTCGTGGAGCTCACCAGCGGCAACACCGGCACGGGCCTGGCGATCGTCTGCGCAGCCAAAGGCTATCATTTCGTCGCCGTGATGTCGCGCGGCAACTCGGTCGAGCGGGCGCGCATGATGCGGGCTTTGGGCGCGGAAGTCGTCTTGGTGGATCAATGCGCCGACTCCGTCCCTGGGCAAGTCTCTGGAGCGGATCTGGCATTGGTGGAAGCGAAAACGCGCGAAATCGTCATTGAGCGCCAAGCCTTCCGCGCCGATCAATTTCAGCTGGAGGGCAACGTCCGCGCGCATTACGCACATACGGCGCCGGAGCTCTTGCGGGCGGCCAGGGGCATCGACGCATTTTGTGATTTCGTCGGCAGCGGCGGCTCCTTCGCTGGCTGCGCCCGCTACTTCAAAGAGCGCGACCCCAAGATCCAGTGCTATGTCGTGGAGCCGGCCGGGGCGGCTGTCTTGGCTGGCGAGGCGGTCAGCCACCCCCGGCACAAAATCCAGGGTGGCGGCTACGCCATGGAAGCGCTGCCCCTGCTCGATCGCGGGCTGGTTGACGGCTGCCTGCGCGTGCATGAAGACGAGGCTCTGGCAATGACGCGACGCCTGGCGCGGGAAGAAGGCTTGTTCGCCGGCATCTCCTCCGGCGCTAACCTCGCGGCCGCCATGCAGCTGCTGGAAGGCGCGCATCGTGGCGGACGCGTCGCCATCCTGCTGCCGGATTCCGGCTTGAAGTACTTGAGCGCGGAGCTCTGGCCATGAGCGAGCCGCAGCCGCAAGACGACATTGTCGGCTGGATCCGCCGGCGTCACGATTCACTCTCGCCGGGGCAGCGCAAAGTGGCGCGTTTTCTGCTGGCGGGCGGCATCAATGTCATTCACATGACCATCACGCAAATCGCCGAGGTGGTCGGCGTCAATTCATCGACGGTGGTGCGCGCGGCACAAGCCCTCGGCTTTGAGGGCTTCCCGGAGCTGCAATCGGTGCTGCGCAGCCAGTTTCTCAATCAAGCCAAGATCGCCCAGCGCATGCAGATCGGCTCGCAGAAGCTGCTGGAAGACCTGGCGGCTGGCGAGCGAGAAGAGGCGCATCTACTGAACGCGGTGCTGCGCGACGAAGTGCGGACCCTGCTGGATCTGCCACAGCATGTGCCGACTCGCGTCTTTGACAATGCCGTTGACATGCTCGATGGCGCGGGCCATGTCTACATTATCGGCCTGGGCGCGTCTTTCCCGCTGGCGCTCAATTTTGGCATCGTGCTGCGCTACATCCGCCCGAATACGACGGTGCTCACGCCGGGCATCGATCCCATCGCCGCCCAGCTGACTCCGCTCGGGGCCGACGACTTGATCTTCGCGCTCTGCTTCGCCCGCTACACCCGCGAGACTCTGACCGTTATGGATGTCGGAAGACAGCGCGGCGCCGCTGTGCTGACAGTGACGGACAGCCATGTCTCGCCGGCGGCAGTCCGCTCCGACCTGGCTTTGATCGTGCCTTTCCGCCTGCGCCTGTACAGCAACAGCGTCGCCATGTTCGCCCTGCTGGACGCCATCCTGGGCGCGCTCTCGCTGCGCTACCCGGAGAAGACTCGCGAGCGCCTGGACAGCCTGGAAGAGCTCTACAAAGAGTTCAATCTCTTGACCATTGACGGGGAGTGAGCGGCGCCGGGCTAGGTTCTGCCGTAGGGGCAGCGCTCTTGCCAGCGCCGTTTCGCTTCATGCAGCCGGTCGGGCTGGACTTCGACGCCGATGCCCGCTCCGTCGGCGACCGTCAGCGTGCTCGCCTCGCCCAGGACAAATGGCGGCGTCGCCAGATCCTCGGCGAAGTAGCGGTCGGTGGCGGAAATGTCGGAGGGCAGGTTGACGCCCGGCAAGGCGGCGAAGGACAAATTGGCGGCGCGGCCGACGCCCGTCTCCAGCATGCCGCCCACCCAGAGCGGCAAGTCATGCTCGGCGCAGACGCGGTAAATCTCCAGGGATTCGCTGAAGCCGCCGACTCGCGCCGGTTTCAGATTCAAGATGCCGAGGGCGCCGGCTTGCAAGGCGATGCGCAGGTCGCTGGCGGATTTGACGCTTTCGTCCAGACAGATCCGCGTGCGCAGCCGCTGCTGCAGCCGCCCGTGATCGTAAATGTCATCGTGGGCCAGGGGCTGCTCAATCATCAGCAAGTCAAAGTCGTCCAGCTGCGCCAGACGCTCGGCGTCTTCCAGGCGGTAATCGCTGTTTGCGTCCAGCATCAGCAAGATATCGGGGAAGGCGGCGCGCACGGCTTGAGCCACCTCAATATCCCAGCCCCGCTTGATCTTGAGCTTGACGCGCCCGTAGCCCTGTTCCAGCCGCGCCCGCACAGTCTCGACGGTCGCCTCGAGGCTTGGCTGAATGCCGATGCTGACGCCCACGCTGGCCGCGCCCTCGCTCTCGTGGCCGGCCGGCAGCAAGCGCGCGAAGAGATCCGTCAGGCGGATGTCGTTGGCTTTGGCGAAGGCGTCCCATACAGCCGCCTCCAAGCCCGCTCGCGTGTGATGATTGCCGCGAAAGCGCCGAATCAAGGCGGGAAAATCGCGCGGGTCTTTCACGGTCTCGCCGATCACCCCCGGGACGAGAAATTCTTCCAGGATGTGTCGCGCTGTCGCCGCCGTCTCCGACCCATAGCCGGGCCAGAACTCAATCGAGCATTCGCCCCAACCGGTCACGCCGGAGTCCGCGCGCAGCTCCACCAATAGCGCCACCTTGTCCGTCTCCGCGCCGAAGCTGGTCTCGAATGGACTCAGGTAGGGCAGCAGCACGGTATGCAAGTTAATCGACTGAATCGTTATCGCTGTCACGATCGCTCCTCCGCCCGGCGGGCTGCGACAGTGTAGCACAAGCCCGCGCCCCCGCGCCACAGCCGTCCCGGGCGCTTGCGCCGCCGCGGCGAGCCGGCTAAATTCGGGCGCTGTCCCGCCAGCCCAGAGCCCAGGCCATGAAGATCGCCGCCGCCGGCATCGCCATTGAATGCGCCACTTTCTCGCCCCTGCCCAGCGAGCTGCGCGACTTCGTGATTCTGCGCGGGCAGGCGCTGCTGGCGCGCTATCCTTTCGCGGCGCAATACGACGACATCGAGCTCTTCCCGATCGCCCAAGCCAGTGCCTTGCCGGGCGGGGTGCTGCGGCGCAGCGCCTACGACGCCCTCAAGCGCGAAATCCTCGCTGGCCTGGCGGCGGGCGGACCATGGGCTGGCCTCTACCTGGAGATGCACGGCGCGATGGCGGTCGAGGGCCTGGACGACGCCGAAGCCGATTTCATCGCCGCAGTCCGGGCGACGGCTGGCGAAAGCTGCCTCATCAGCGCCAGCTACGACTTGCACGGCAACCTGTCGGCGGCGGTCATGCGGGAGCTTGATCTACTCAGCGCTTACCGAACCGCGCCCCACGAAGACGCCGGCGCCACCCGCGCCCGCGCCTTTGACTTGCTCGTTGCTTGCTTGCGAGAAGGGCTGCGCCCGCGCAAAGCCTTCATCCCCATCCCCGTCTTGCTCTCTGGCGAGCGCGCGATGACCCTGGTCGAGCCAGGCAAGCGCGTCTACGCCGGCATCGACGCGCTCATCGACGGGCGCGCCGTGCTGGATGCGTCGCTGCTGGTCGGTTTCGCCTGGGCGGATCAGGAACGCAGCCATGCCAGCGCGGTCGCCATCGGCCGGGAGCAAGCGGCAGTGGACGCGGCAGCGGCGCGATTGGCGCGGTCGTACTGGAGGCGCGGTGCGATTTCGATTTCGCCGTCCCGGTTGCAAGCGTCGACGAATGCGTCCAGCTGGCGCGGGAGTCGGCGGCTGCGACCGTCTTTCTCAGCGACGCCGGCGACAATGTGACCGCGGGCGGGGCGGGCGATGTGCCCTTTGTGCTGGAGCGGCTGCTGAAACTTGGCGCGCCCCGGACCGTCTACGCGAGCCTGGCCGACGCCGCGGCGGTCAACGCTTGCGTCCAGGCGGGAAAGGGCGGCCGTCTGCGGCTGTCGCTTGGCGGCAAGCTGGATCCGGTACACGGTAGGCCGCTGGCGGTGGCGGGCGCGGTGACGCAGCTGGCGGAAAGCGCGCAATGCGGCAAGATCGCCATATTGCGGGTCGAGCAAGTGGAAGTCATCTTGACCGAGCGGCGCGCCGCGTTCACGAGCCTCGCCCAATTCGAGGCTCTGGAAATCGACCCGCTGGCTTACAAGATCGTCTGCTTGAAGCTGGGCTACCTGTTTCCAGACTTTCAGCGGATCGCCCCGGCGGCGCTCATGGCATTGAGCCCGGGCGCGGTGCATCCCCTGCCGGAGACCTTGCCCTTCCACAAGATTCAGCGCCCAATGCACCCCTTCGATCGCGAGTTTGAGTGGTCGCCCTGATTCAATTGAGCCATGTTCAGCCGGCGCATCCGCCCCAAGCTGAAGGCGCCTCAGACCATATCCAGCGCCTCCAGGCCCAGGTCGCGCACGATCGCGTTGAAATCCGCCACCGTTTCGCTGAAATCGGCGCGCGCAAAAGCCTCGTGCCGGTCCAGCTCGCCGCAGAGCAGGGCGAAGACCTGGCGCGCTCCCATGGGCGGGGCGAAATCGGCGCTGTCCACCGAACCCAGCAGGGCGTTGAATTTCTCGTGCAGGCCGCTGGGGTAGAGCTGCGCTTCGCCGTAGCCGACATTGATGAGCAGCGGCAGCAGCCGGTCGACTTCGGCGGCGATGGCGGCTGCGCTCTCCTGGAGCAAGCGGTTGTCGCTGCGCCGCGCCCAGGCCGAAGCTTGGAGCTTGGCGCGCGTCAGCCGGTTGACGAGGCGGTTGGCCTGCGAGAGACGCTCGCGGATTTGCAGCAGCATGCTCAGCTGCGCTTCATAATCGGCGGCGCTGGCGTCGACCCGCGGGTCAGGCAGGATCTGGAATCGCCGCGCAAAAGTCTCATCGGCGACGACCAGCTCGGCCACATAGTCGCCCGGTATCGCCAGCGGTCCCTCGTCGCGCTCCCACCAGCCGGGCACATCGTCGATGGCGACCGCGCCCGGATGCCGCAAATTCCAGCAAAAGCGGTGGATGCCAGCCGCCGCGCTCAAGCCGCTGTCATTGTCGTCGCTGCGATAGCGCCGGACAAGCTGGCCGCCGGCATCGCGAATCTGGAAGGCGATCGGCTCGCGGGCTGCTTGCGCCAGAAAATAGCTGAACACGATGCCCTCGGGCGGATTGCTGCCCGCGTCCAGCAGCTGCGTCTTGCCGTCGGCGCGGCTGTGATACGCGAAGGCGCTGGCGTCGGCTCTGCCATAATCGACAATGTCCGGCGGATACTCCGCGCTTGCGCCGCCAAAAGTCTGGTAGACGCGCATGCGGATCTTCGGCGCGACGGGGAAGAGACGCGCCCGGCCCGCGTCCCGTGCCTCGCCCGTTTCACGCAAGGCGCTGAGGTCGTCCAGGATCCAGAAAGAGCGGCCGTGCGTCGCCACCACCAAGTCGTTTCCTTTGATGATGAAATCGTGAATCGGGCAGACCGGCAGGTTGCCGCCGGCCCGCGCCCAACTGCCGCCAGCGTCGAAGGAAATGTAGATGCCCGTCTCCGTGCCGGCGTAGAGCAGGCCGGGCTGCTTCGGGTCTTCGCGGATGACGCGGGTGAACTCGTCGCCCGGGATGCCGTCGGTGATTCGCGTCCAGCTCGCGCCATAATCGCTGGTCTTGTAGAGATAGGGCGTCGTATCGTCCAGCTTGTAGCGGGTCGCCGCGATGTAGGCCGCGCCGGGGCGATGGGGCGATGGCTCGATTATGCTGATGAGCGCCCATTCCGGCAGATCGGGCGGCGTGATCTCGCGCCAGCTTTTTCCGCCGTCGCGGGTGACATGCAAGAGGCCGTCGTCGCTGCCCGCCCAGAGCGCGCCCGGCTCAAAAGGGCATTCCGCCAGAGCAAAGATATTGCAGTAGACCTCCGCGCCGGTATTGTCCCGCGTGATCGGCCCGCCAGAGGGCAGGAGCTTGTCCGGGTCGTTACGGGTGAGGTCGGGGCTGATGACCGTGAAGCTGGCGCCCAGGTCGGTCGAGCGGTGCAGATGCTGGCTGCAGACATAAAGGAGATCCGGATCGTGCCGCGAAAAGAGTATCGGGAAGGTCCACTGGAAGCGGTATTTCATGCTCTCCGCGCCCGCGCCCCAGCCATAGAGTTCGGGCCAGACGGTGATGATCCACTTCTGCCCAGTGCGGTGGTTGTAGAGCGTCATCAAGTCGTGGTAGGCGCGCTGGCCGATGGGACCGGAAGCGACGACGATGTCCGGGTCGTCGGGCTTGATGGCGATGTAGCCGCTTTCGCCGCCGCCGGGCGCGTACCAATGGCGCTCGTGAATCGCGCCGTCGACGGTCGCGCTGGGCAGGCAGATGGCGGTGTTGTCTTGCTGCGAGCCATACACGCGATAGGGAAAGCGGTCATCGGCGCAGACATGGTAGAGCTGGGCTGTCGGCTGATTGTAGATTGAGCTCCAGCTCGCGCCTCCATTAAAGGAGACGGATGCGCCGCCGTCGTCGCCCTTGATCATGCGCTGGCTGTCGCCGGGGTCGATCCAAAGCGCGTGTTCATCGCCGTGCTGCGTCGGCATGGTAGCGAAGCTGGCGCCGCCGTCGATCGACTTCCACAAGCTGTAATTCTGGATGTAGACCGTATCCGCGTCCTGGGTGTCGGCGGTGACATGCATGTAGTACCAGGGCCGCGTCCGCAGCAGCGACTCTTCGCTCAAGCGCGTCCAGCTCTCGCCATAATCGTCGGAGCGGAAAACGGCGCCGTCTTCAGCCTCGACGCAGGCCCAGACTCGGCCGGGCTTCACCGGAGAAATCGCCAGGCCAATCTTGCCCAGGATACCAGTCGGCAATCCGTTTCTCCTCTCCGTCTCGATGGGGCTGGGGGTGAGATTCTGCCAGCTGTCGCCACCGTCGACGCTGCGCCACAAGCCGCAGTCGGACCCGCCGCTCTCCAGTTTGTGCGGGTGGCGCCGGGCTTGCCAGATGGCCGCGAAGAGGATCCGCGGATTGTTCACATCCAGCGCCACATCGTGCGAGCCAGCCCGCTCGCTCTTGAAGAGGACCCGCTCCCAGCTACGACCCCCATCCTGCGAGCGGAAGACGCCGCGCTGCGCGTTCTGCCCGAAGGCGCGCCCAAAAGCGGCGACATAAACCGTATCCGCGTCCTGCGGATGCACGACGATCTTGCCGATGTGCCGCGTGTCTTCCAGCCCGATGTGCCGCCAGCTGCGCCCGCCGTCCTCCGATTTGTAGAGGCCGTCGCCATGCGAGACATTGCCGCGGATCGTGCTTTCGCCCGTGCCGGCGTAAATGACATTGGGGTCGATCGTCGAGACCGCCAGCGCGCCGATTGCCGCCGTGTTGAAGTAGCCGTCGGAGACATTGCGCCAATACAGCCCGCCGTCAGTCGTCTTCCAGACTCCGCCAGCGCAAGCGCCCATGTAGAAGGTCCGCTTGTCCGCCACATCGCCCGCCACCGCCACGACGCGCCCGCCCCGATGCGGACCAATGCAGCGAAATTCCAGCGAATCCAGCATTTGCCGTCTGATCCCGTCCGCCATCGTCCGCGCCTTTCCCGCTGTTGTGCGCCGCCGAGTCTAACCAGCCCGCCGCCGCCGCGCCACGCCAGCCCTCGTTCACGGGCGCGCAACTGTGATATACTCCCCGCCAAGCGCGAGTCGAGGCGCTTCGCCCAGCTCGCGGTTACCATCCGAAACCAGGAAAGGAATCTCACGATGAAAAAGCTGTTGGTACTTTGCATGCTGCTGCTCTTGGCGCTGCCCAGCTTCGCGGACGACATGGGCGCCTGCGAAACCGGCGCGCCGATGGAAGCCACCGAAGTCAACTTCATGGGTTGGGCTTTCCCCATCACCGAGTTCTTCGCCAGCGAGCTGGAAGCGTGCAGCGAAATCGATAACCTGACCGTCAACATCCAGCTGCTCGATTCCGCCAGCGCGGAAGAGCAAGCCAACCTGGCATTGGCTGGCGGCGGCGATTCGCCCTGGGCCATCTTGCATACCGTGCCGTCGCGCATGGTCGTCCTGTCGGATTTCGACGCTCTGCTGCCGCTCAACGACTTGATCGAGCAATACCGCGAAGAGTACAACCTGGACGACATCCCGCAGCCGGTCTGGGACGCGGCCACCATCGACGGCAACGTCTACGGCGTGCCTTTCATGTCCAACACCATGCACCTCTTCTACCGCATGGACCTGTTTGAAGCCCATGGTCTGGCTGTCCCGACGACTTACGACGAGGTCATCGACGCCTGCGCCGTCCTCGCCGACGAGCCGAGCATCGACCTGCCCTTCACCATGAACCTGCACGCTGGCTGGGCATGGGAGATCGAGTTCATGCACTTCAGCCGCTCCTTCGGCGCGACCTACCTGAACGACGACAACAGCCCCGCCTTCAACAGCGACGAAGGCATTGCCGCGCTGGCCAAGATGAAGGAAGTGATTGACGGCTGCATGGGCGCCGAGGGCTTGACCTTCAGCATCGACGACAGCGAAATCGGCATGGAGACGGGCACGCTGGCCTTCGTCCACATCTGGGCGAGCCGGGCGGCGAACATGGACGACCCGGAAAAGTCCGACTATGTGGGCGGCATCGGTTTCGCGCCGTCGCCCGCGCCCAGCGCCGATAGCGGCATCCTCGGCGGCTCGGCCTGGATCGACGCGTATTCGATCGCGAAACGCTCGGGCGTCGACCACGATCTGGCTTTCCGCCTGATCATGGAGACCTTCGACTATGACAGCCAGGTCGGCGGGGCGGCGCATGGCGCGGTCGTGCGCACTTCGGTTGGCGAGGCTGGTCACGGCGGGCGCAACCTGGGCGCTATGGCTGGCTCGCTCGCTGGCGGCGTCGGCGGCAACTCGCTGAACCCGGCGGCGGCATTGGCGCGGACGGCGCTTGGCAACTGGCTGCCCCTGGTCGGCACGGGCGAATTGACGCCGGAAGAAGCGCTCGAAAGCGCGGCTGAAGAGTACGCCGCCGAAGCGACGGCACAGGGCTACATCGAGGGCTAGGCTAGTCCCAGCCAATCAAGCTCTACGCTCCCCTTCCCTTGTTCGACGGGGAAGGGGCTGCGACCGGGGAAGGCCGAGTCATGGACAGGCGCACCTTCTACATGTTCATGTCCCCCAGCCTGCTCATCATGCTGCTGCTGATGGTCTTCCCCCTCGTCACTTCGATCTGGCTCAGCATGCAATTCATGACCTTCCGCAACATCAACGCGCCGGAATTCGTCTTCCTGGCGAATTACCTGGAAGTCTTTGAAGACCGCAAGTTCTGGCAAGCCTTCAGCTTCACCATGACTTACATCGCCATCGCCGTGCCGCTGCAGATTTTCACCGGCTTCCTCATTGCCGTCTTGCTCGACCAAATCTCCAAGCGCTTTCGCGGCATCTACATCGCCGCTTTCCTGATGCCCTTCATCGTCGTGCCCGTCGTCGGCACGCTGATGGTCAAGCAGCTCTTCGAGTCGGGCGGTTTGGTCGCCTGGGTTTACCGCGAGGTCATCGGCGCGCGCTTCATCTTCACCGAACAGTCGGTCAAATCGCTGCTCATCGCGCATGCGCTCTGGGCGGCGACTCCCTTCCCGCTGGTGGTCTTCTTCGCCGGCTTGCAGACCCTGCCGCACGAGCTGGTGGAAGCGTCCATGATCGACGGCGCGACGCGTCTGCGCCAGATCCGCCACATCATGATCCCGCATTTGCGCTCGCTCTTCGTCTTCGTCGGCTTGATATCCATTATGGATTCGTACCGGGTATTCGACAGCGTCTTCGTGCTCACCGAACAAAACCCGATCTACAAAGCCGAAGTGATGATGCTCTACACTTTCCGCACCGCGATGAGCGTGCAGCGCCTGGGCAAAGCCAACGCCATGTCCGTCATCACCGTGGTCATGATCCTCATCGTGCTGGTGCCATTCCTGCTGCGCACCTACAAAGAGCAGACCGAAGAGCGCTAGCGATGAAACGCATCGAGAATCGCTATGTCCTCGCTCTCATCTACCTGATACTGACGGCTTACGCCATCTTCAGCGTCGTGCCCTTTTTCTGGACCGCCATCCAGTCTTTCAAGACGCCGCGCCAAGCCAACTCGCGCGTGCCGCTCTTCATCTTCGAGCCGACCCTGGACAATTACAGCGACCTCTGGCTCAAGGCGATCCCCGATGATCCCGTGTTCGCCGCCATCGTTTTGGTGGCGATTTTCGGCTTGCTGGTGGCCGTTTCGCTGAACGCGCGCCGCTTCCCGCTGCCCCGCGGTCTGGTGTACATGGCCGTGCTGGCGGCGGGTTTCGCCGTACTGTGGTCCATCCCCGGTTACATCCGCACGCAGACTTTTTACGATTATTTCTTGAACACGATCATCGTCACGGTGGGCACGATCTGCATTTCGATCTCGATCGGCTGCATGGCGGGTTATGGCTTGGCGCGCTACAGCGGCATCATGGGCGTGGTCATCTTGGTGGTGGCGCTGGGCTTCCGCTCCCTGCCGGGCATGGCTTACATCCTGCCCTACTGGTGGTTTGGGCAGCGCTCCGGGCTCTATGACACGCACTTCCTGCTCATCATCACCCTGGTCGCCATCAACCAGCCCTTCACGATCTGGATGCTGCGCAGCTTTTTCATGAACATCCCCAAAGAAATCGAAGAATCGGCCATGGTCGACGGCGCCAACCGCTTGACCGCTTTCATTCGCGTCATCATCCCCATCATGTGGCCCGGCATCATCTCGACCGCGCTTTTCACCATGCTGCTGGCTTACAGCGATTTCTTGCTGGTGCGGATTTTGACGCAGTCCAACTGGACGCTGACGGTCGCCATCTCCAAGTACGCCGCCGGCGAAGACCCGGGGCACATCACGCTGGCGGCGGCCGCGGCCGTCTCCGCCGCCGTGCCCATCATCATCGTCGTCTTCATCTTCCAGAGCCAGCTCGTCAAGGGCTTGACCTCCGGCGCAGTCAAGGGATGAGTCGCGCCTGCAAAGCAAACCCCATCCCCCGGCCCCTTGCCCTGAAGCAAGGGAAGGGGCGTTTACCATCGGCGGAGACGAGATTTCATAGCATGCGATTTACTCGATCGCGCCTGCCCGTTTCGATGCGCGCGCGCGTTTGCGACATCGCATGGTTACTGACAACATAACCGTGGCCGAGACCAAACCGCCGGCGAGAGAATTCCGCGAAAGAGCGACGCAAGAGGCGAAAATGACCAGCGAACAAAACCAGCGCAACAAAGAGACCGTCTGGGACTTGTGGCAGAAGCTCAATCATGTCGACCGGGACGCTGTCCCGGCTGTCGTCCGCGACGCCGTCCACGACGATGTCGACTGGAACGGCTCCGCGCCCATCGACCAGCTCGGCGGCGTCGACAACCTCATCAGCGGTTTCTGGCTGCCGCTCTTTCGTTCCTTTCCCGATCTGAAGATCCGCCCGTATATTTTCATGGGCGGCGTCGAGACCGGCGAATCCGAGTGGGCGGGCGAGGTCGGCGCGGAATGGGTCAGCGGCTGCGGCTACATGACGGGCACATTCGCCAAAGACTGGCTGGGCATCCCGGCGACGGGCGCGAAAACGAATATCTGGTTTGGCGTCTTTCACAAGATGCGCGCGGGCAAGATCGCGGCCAGCTACGCCCAGTACGACATCCTCGCCGTCATGCGCCAGGCCGGCTACCAAGTCTTGCCGCCAGCGCCGGGCGCGGAGGGTGGCAAGGTCCCGGCGCCGGTCGCCAGAGACGGCATCCTGCTGACCGAGCAAGACCCGCTCGAATCGCGCAAGAGCCTGCAGCTGGTGGAAGCGATGGGCAAGGGGCTGATGCGTTATGTCCGCGACCGGGACGGCGGCGACATGAGCCGGATGGAGCAGGACAAATACTGGCATCGCGACATGAAATGGTATGGTCCCAGCGGCATTGGCCTTTGCTTCACGCTCGAGGAATTTGAAGATTTTCACCAGCGGCACTGGCTGCATGGCTTCGGCGATCGACGCCTGGATGTCGAGATTGGCGGCGTCAGCATGGGTTTCATCGGCGAGGGACAGTATGCCTGCGGCGGCATCTGGGACTCGGCTTTTTCGTATCACAATGGCGATTACGCTGGCATCCCCGCGACGGGCAAGCTGATGACCATGCGCGACTTTGACTGGTGGAAGCGCGACGGCGACTATCTCATCGAAAACTGGGTGCCCATCGACATGATCGACCTCTGCCGGCAGATGGGCGTCGACTTGATGGAGCGCCTGCGCCTGCAAGTCGAGCGGCGCAAAGCCTAGACTGCCGTGCTATTCGGCGCTCTCGCGGCGATCATGCGTGTCGCGCAGTCGGAGAGCGAGGACATCTGGCTCAGGCCTCGCTCTTTGCCGAGCGCACCGCAACCAGCGTGAAAGCCAGCAAGGCGCCAAAGTACAGCAGCGCGCCCACCCAGGTCAGGGTTTGGCCGCCGCCAGCGTACATCAAGATTGCGGCCGCCACCGTCAACACGCCAATCACCAAGATGGCTGGCTGGCTCACCGACGACTTCAGTTCGACATCCTCCGGCGACGCGCCATCGACGATGTAACCCTGCTCTTCCAGCCGCTCTCGCGATTCGGGATCGACCGAGGCGTAGCCGCCGCTCACATAATTGACCGCTTGCCGCAAGCCAAACTCGACGCCGCTGGTCTCCGGATGCAGCAGCAGCACAGGCGTCCGGGTGCGCTCGGCGATGATCATGGAAGTATTGCCGAAGAGCCGCTGCCGCACGCTGGTTTCCCGGGTTTCGCCCAAGACCAGATAATCATAATCGCGAGCCGCCTGGACAATGGCGTCGATGCGGTCGGGGCTCACTTCCGATAAGAGGTTGACTTGCATTTCCGCCACTTTCACCGAGTCGATCTGCCGCTGCAAGGCGCGGGTCGTCCGCTCGCGCTCGGCGGACGAAGTCTCGGTGGAGAAGACATGCAGCAAGTCCAGCTCCAGCTCTTGCCCGGAGAAGAGTTGAATCAATTGCAGCGAATAGCCGACTTGCCGCGGTTCCGCCACCGGCATGAGGATGCGCTTGGCGCGCGCGGTATCGCCCACCTGCAGCATCATCACATCGCAGTTGACCTCGCTCAGGACTTGGTCGATGTTCGAGCCCAGCTCGGCGACGCCGTCGGATCGGCGCACGCCCTGCCAGCCGATGATGACCAGGTCGGCTTGCTGTTCTTGGGCGGTGTCGATGATGGCCGGCGCCACCCGCCGCGCCACGCGCACGATGTACTCCACCGCCGCCTCTTCATCGCGGACCATCGAGATCGCCCGTTCGCGCAAGGCGTCGCTGGCCGCCAGGTAGCGATAGCCGGAAGACAGCGGGGTCGGCGAGGGCACCGTCACGATATGCAGCAGGGTCACTTTGCCTTGATTCTGCCGGGCGGCGTGGAGGGCGGGCGGCAGCAATGTCGAAAGCGAATCTGGATTGGCGACCGGCACGAGCACGCGGTAAGGCGCGTCCTGGGTCGGCGTCATCAGCTCGGTCTGCTGGACGACGGCGGTGCGGTGCGCCCGTTCTTGCCGCGGCCGGGCATAGAAGTAATAGATGAGGAAGCCGCCGCCGATCCAAAGCGCCGCATAGATCCAGGCGATGTGCGACACCTCGAAGAGCGAGAGCAGCAGCAGGAATTGCATGCCGATCGCCACCATTGGCAGAATAGGGAAGAAGGGCAGCAGGAAGCCGTACTTCAGGTCTTTGCCATATTTGCTGCGGATGGTGATGACGGCCAGGTTCACCTGCAAGAAGAGCAGGATGAACATGATATCGGCCGAAGCCGCCACATCCTCAATGGGCAGCGTCAAGGCGACGAAGAGGATCAGCAAGCCAGACCAGCCGAGGGCGACATGGGGAGTGCGGGTCTTGCCGCTGACGCTGGAGAAGCCGTCGGGCAGGGCGCGGTCGCGGCCCATCGCGAAGGACACCCGGGTCGAGGAAAAAGTGGTCGCGTTCAGCGCGCTCATCGTGGAGAGCAAACCGCCCACCATGATCAGGAATGTGCCGAAGGGCATGAACTGAGCCGCCGCCCGGGCGATGCCGATCTCGCCGAGCTCGCCCAGCCATTCATGGATCAGGGTCCCCTCCGGCGGGTCGACCGCGCCAATGATGACGAAGGCGACCAGCATGTAAATCGGCACGACAATCGCCAGCGACAAGAAGACCGCCCGCGGGATGTTCTTCCGCGGCTCCCGCACTTCCTCGCCCGCCTGCACGATGATCTCGTAGCCTTCAAAGGCGATGAAGGTTAAGCCCATGGCGCTGACAATGCCGATGATGTCTCGCGGCGCGAAAGGCTGGAACGACTCGAAGCGGGCTGGCTCGCCAAAGACAACGAAGAGGCCGCTGACGATGAAGATCAGGATGATGATGACTTTCAGCACGGTGACGATATTGCCGACCGCCCCCGTCTCGGATGTGCCACGATAATTGATGTAGAGGAAGAGCAGGATAATCAAGACGGCAAAGACTTTTTGCACCAGGTCGCCCTCGGTCATCTCGATGCCAAAGGGCAGATGCAGCGGACCTTTCAGGAAGACGCCGGTATGCGCGTCGTGATGCGCCGCCGGATCCAGGAAGAGGATGCGCAGCAGCTCGTAGATGAAGCCGCCAAAGCCGACGCCGTACAAGCTGCCCGCCACGGCATGGGCGAACCAGCTCATCCAGCCGGCCAGGAAGCCGTTGGGACCGGGCAAGCCCTCCTTCACCCACAAGTAGCCGCCGCCCGCCTCCGGGATGGCGGAGCCCAGCTCGGCGTAGACCATGGCCGTCAAAACCGTGATGACGCCGTTCATGGCGAAGGCGAGGATCAGCGCGGGGCCAGCCGTGCCCGCCGCGATGCCCGTCAAGACGAAGATGCCGGCGCCAATCATCGCGCCGACGCCGATCATCGTGATGTCAAACAATCCCAGATTGCGCACCAACCCGACATGCTGTGATGACTCGCTGGATGCCGTCATGGTCAGATTCCTTTGTCGGATCGTCGAGTAAAGGCCTCCTGCGAAGCGTCGCGCGCTCCGTCGTTTCACTGTATCGCAGTAGTGCGGCTTTTGACAAGTTCTCGCGCTTGCCCGCAGCTGCGAGCCCGCCCCGGCCTCACGCGCCGCGCATGCAAGCGAACCTGTCGGGGAGGCTTATCAAGTCGCCCGCCTGAATGCGCTGGAGATGTCTGGCCTAGCCTGCCATCGGATAGCTTGCCCCTAAGGCGCGCAGCGAGATTGCGGATTGCCCGCGCATCCACTCAGCCGCCCAGCTTATAGGCCAGCTCGTTCCAGCGCAGCTCGTTCTGGAAGCCGCGCAGAGTGGTCTCGCTGTCGATCGGGGCATGCTCAACGCCCGCCATATCGCTGAAGTCCTGGAGGTGCTCCGGCGAGAGCGCTTGGCTGAAGACGGTGTGATGCGCGCCACCAGCGTAAATCCAGGCGGCCGCCCCGATTTGCAGGCTGGGCTGTGGCTGCCACAATGCCCGCGCCACCGGCAGCTTCGGCAGTGGTTCCGCCGGCGCGACGACATCGACCGTGTTGACGATCATGCGGAAGCGGTCGCCCAGATCGATCAGCGATGCGTTAAGCGCGGGTCCCGCCGCCGTGTCAAAGACCAGCCGGGCAGGATCCGCCTTGTCCCCGATGCCCAGGGGGTGGACTTCAAGGCTGGGCTGAATCGCCGCGATGCTCGGGCAGACCTCCAGCATGTGCGCGCCGAGGACCGCCATGTTGCCGGGCTGGAAATGGTAAGTGTAGTCTTCCATGAAGCTCGTGCCGCCGGGCAGGCCTGCCGCCATCACTTTCAGCGAGCGCAGCAGAGCGGCCGTCTTCCAATCGCCCTCCGCGCCGAAGCCGTAACCGGCCTGCATCAAGCGCTGCACCGCCAGGCCTGGCAGCTGGGCCAAGCCGTGCAGATCCTCGAACGTGGTGGTGAAGGCGCCAAAATCGCCCGCCTCCAGGAAACGCCGCAAGCCCAGCTCGATCCGCGCCGCCGCCCGCACAGAATCATGCCGCGCGCCGCCCCGCCGCAGATCCGCCGTCATGCGATAGCTGGACTCGTATTCGTCGGTCAGCGCGTCTATCTCCGCGTCGGTCGCTTCCTTGACGACCGCAACCAAATCGCCGACGCCGTAGCCGTTGACCGCGTAGCCGAATTGGGCTTGAGCCGCCACTTTGTCGCCTTCGGTGACCGCCACCGCGCGCATATTGTCGCCGAAGCGCGCCACTTTCATGCGCCGCGTCTCGTGCCAGCCGCATGCCGCCCGCGCCCAGACGCCGACGCTCGCTTGGACCGCCGGGTCCTGCCAATGCCCGACGGCGACTTTGCGCCGCTGCCGCAGCCGGCTCATGATGAAGCCGAATTCGCGATCGCCATGCGCCGCCTGGTTCAGGTTCATGAAATCCATGTCGATTTCGGACCAGGGGATATCGCGGTTGTACTGCGTATGCAAATGCAGCAACGGCTTCTGCAGCGCGGTCAAGCCGGCGATCCAGTTCTTGGCGGGCGAGAAAGTGTGCATCCAGGCGATCACGCCGATGCAGCGCGCGTCATTGTTCGCCTCGCTGCAGACGCCGGCGATTTCCTCGGCGGTCGTCAGGACTGGCTTGTAGACGACCAGGGGCGGAATCGCGCTGGCGTCGTTGAGACGGGCGGCGATCGCGCGCGAATGGGCTGCCACTTGCTCAATGGCTTCGGGACCGTAAAGGTGCTGGCTGCCGGTCAAGAACCAGATTTCGTATTCGCTGAGTGCCACGGTTTCTCTCCCTGCGCAATCTCATGTCGTCAGTGGCGTTACTTGTCAGGATAGCTTGTTGATTTCCAACTGCCAGTACTCCCTTGTGTTGCCTATCTCAAGCAGGACGTCGCAATCTCTTTCGACTTCAACCACGCTCTGCGCCCCCTGGGAGGCTTCGCCGCTTGAGAGGTTGAATATCGAAACACTCAAGTCGAGTCCACAGTCGCCAGAAAGACTTTGCGGCGACACTCTCATAAAGCCATCCGTCGTTGCGGTGAAGATGTAGACGCCGTCCGTCAGCGTCAACGGCCCTAGCACCGGCTGCAAGCCCATTTCGATGCTGTTCGTAACAAAACCGGTGGTAAATGATTGAGCCGTCAGGTTAGACGAAGATACGATGTTCAGCGCCCAAGTCTCGTTGGTGTTGCCTATCTCAAATAGCAAATTGCAGTCGTTGTCGACCTGCGCCACGCTTTGTGCTCCGTCAGCGCCCTGACCGCGCGACAGGTTGAAAATCGACACGATCAAGTCGATTCCACAGTCGCCGGACAAGCTCTTGGGAGCGACCGTCATGTAGCCTTCGGTTATCGCCGTGAAGACATAAACTCCTGCGCGTAGCGTTAACGGACCTAGCACCGGCTGCAATCCATGCTCATCGCTGCTGAACGAGAAGAGAGCAACGGGCCTACCAGGGTCCGCAATTGTCGGCGTCTCAGACGATGTTGTGCCTGTAGGGGCCGGGCAGCTGGGAAACATCATTGCGAACATCTCCGCCACCGTCATCACGCGGTCACCCGATCGTGAAATGCCGCTAGAACCGTAATCAGCCAAAATGCCATTGAGTACCTTGCAATTGTAAACGCTGCCGCCGTGTTCGACCCAGTCTTGCGCGCTTGCGGCGACGCCCACAGTTAGCAGCGCCAACGAGATGAGTATACGATACAAGATTCATCAACCCTTTCGCTACCGAATCAATTCATCTGTCTGTGGGCGAGGCATGGTTCGCCCCTACAGTTTTGCATGTTACCGGCGATTCCGTTGTTCGCGCGGTCATGTACAATGTTCACTTTGAATTTCTTCTGTGGTCTCTGTGGCTCAGCCCTTAGCGTTGCCCGTAGACATTTTGGTAGCGGTCGTAGAGGCTGTCGATATCGGCGGGCGCGATTGGAATCGTCTCGCCCAGCTGTCGCGCCGTCCAGACGATCGCCGCGTTGTCCTCGGTCATCACGGCCGCTTTCACCGCCGCTTCCGCGCTTTCGCCGATCGCGAAGACGCCATGGCTCCGCAGCAGCGCCGCCGGGCTGCGATGCCCGCGCAAAGCCTCGACCACCAGCTTGCCGATTTCTTCGCCGCCGATCAAGCCAAAGCCGGCGCAGGGGATCTCCCCGCCGAATTCGTCGGCCATCGCTGTCGTCAGGCAGGGGATCGCCTCGCCCACGACGGCAAATGCGGTGGCGTAGCGCGAATGGGTATGGACGACGCCATGGATCCGCGGCATGTGGCGATAGATGTAGCAGTGCGAGGCGGTGTCGGAGCTGGGCGCCAGCTCGCCATCGACGACCTGCCCGTTTAAGTCGGTGACGACCATGTTCTCCGGGCGCAAGTCTTCAAAGCGCAGGCCGCTGGGCTTGATGACGACCAGGTTTGTCGCCGGGTCGCGGGCGCTGATGTTGCCGCTGGTCCAGGCGACCAGGTCGTTCTTCGGCAGCTCAGCGTGCAGCTGGCAGACTTGTTGGCGGAGTTGTGGCAGGCGCATAGGCGAGGCTTTCTTTGGGTCAGTCGCGTATCACTGCAGCAGCGGGTCCCGCAAACGTCTACCCGTCATCGCACAGAAGTCCGCGTTAATATCGTATCCTATGCCGTTGCGCCCGTGCAGCGCCGCAGCCACCAGCGTCGTGCCCGAGCCGACGAAAGGATCCAGCACGGTCTCGCCCTCAAAACTGTAAGCGCGGATGAAGCGAGTTGGCAATTCCAACGGGAAAGGCGCCGCGTGTTTTCGGTTCGCGCCGCTCTTCTCCGGCTTCATCAGCCAGACGTCAGAATTCTTCAGCGAAAGCCAAAAGTCCTTGTCCAGCCTGGAACGCTCCCGCTGGGCTGCGCTCACATGCCCGTATTTCTTGCGTCCTTTTGTCGCTGGCTTTTCAAATTCGAGGATGAACTCGTGCATGTGATTCAGCAGTATCCCGCCTGGGTATGGATATGTTCCAAAATGCGCTCGGACGCCGTTCGTCTTGTGCCAGACAATGTCGCGCTTGAATACGAAGCCGATAGAATCGCAAGCGTCTATCGTTTTGCCCGTCAGATTCAGCGTGCGAAATGTGCCGTTTTCGCGCACGGGCAGATTCATGATGTTCAAGAAGAATTTGCGGCCCGGCTGCAATACGCGATACACCTCCGCCCACACTTGACTGATCTCCGCGATCCAGGCTTCGAGATCGTGAGTATTTCCCAGGTCGCCCGGCAGCGCGTCGGAATACATCTTCGCGTTGTAATATGGGGGCGATGTCACGGCGAGGTGGACGCTGGCGTCCGCAACTTGCGCCATCATTCGGGAGTCTCCCTGAACGATGGTTTGCTCCGTATGCTTGCAAAGCAGCGTATCGCGGGCAGGAGCTGGACTTTCCTGCTCGGCCCGGCGGAATCGCGCGAGATCCGCCCTGCGGAAACGGTATTGCCCGCTGGCGGACTTGTAAGCCGGGATCTGCTCTTGCCGCGCCATCTGGTGCAGCGCCTGTACATCGCGCCCGGTGAAGGCGGCCGCTTCTACCACGGACAGGTATTTGCGCTCTTCGTAGTCTTTGACCATGCGCGGCGAGTTCTCACAGGTCCTGCCAATCGCGCGCTTACCCTATCCCATTTTCACGGCTTATTCAAGCATGCCCGCGCTCCAGGCGCCCGTCTTCTCGTAGATCGTCCCGGCGCCACGCTTCAGTTCAGGCGGTCAACCCTTGTCGCTCGTCCGCGCCGTTTCCTGCGCCAGCTTGTCCGCCGCCAGCTCGTCGACGCTTCTCGTGCGCAGCCGCGCCGCGCCACGATTTTCGCTCAGCGCCACCCGCGTGCCATCGCGCTCGTGTTGCGCCAGCCGCTCGCGCGCCGCTTCGATTTCGGCCGTCGCGTAATTCGGCAGCCACTCGGCCTGCGCCACTAGCAGCTCGTCGGTCATCTGCCAGATCTCTTCCGGGTTGCAGACGGCGCCCGTGAGCGGGTCATGCAGCATCGCTTGTTTCAACAGCGCGACATCGCCGTGGACAGCCGCTTCCATCGCCATCTGCTGGACGCGCACGCTGGCGGAGCAAGTGGCGGCGCAAGCCAGGGGCAAGTCGCCAACCACCGGCATGCTGATTCCGTTCTTGTCCACATAGCCCGGAATCTCGACGACGCAGCCATCGGGCAAGTTGGTGATGTAGCCGCGATTCGGCACATTGAAGTGGCCGCGGTAGGGGCGGCCCGTCTCCAAGCCTTCGATGATGTAGGAGCCGTGCTCCAGGCTGCGGTCTTCCGCGCTGATGACCGGCGGTTCTTCTTCCAGCCAGTTGGGGAAGTCGGTCTCGAACCAGTTCCTGCCTTCGGCGCAGACTCGCAGGTAGCCACCCGTCTCGCCGTTGATCCATCGATTCAAGCTGATCCAATCGTTGATTTCGTCCGGCCGCTTCCGATACCAGGGCACATATTCGCTCAAATGTCCGTTGGATTCGGTCGAGTAATAGCCGAAGCGGCGCAGCACATCGATGCGCACTTTTTCTTCTTCGCGGTATTCGGGGTGGGCTTCGAAGAGCTCCAGCAAGCGCGGGGTCATCTCTTGGCCGCGCCACTGCGCCTGGATGTACCAAGTCTGGTGGTTGATGCCGGCGCAGATGATATCGACATCGTCGCGGGTCACGCGCTCGTCCGGGGCGATCAGCCTCTCGCGCCGCGCCCAGAGCTCGATGCAGTTGGCGATTTGCTTATGCCCGCCCTGGACGCCGTGGCACAAGCCGATGGTCCGCTGGCCGCCATATTGGTTGCAGGCCCAGGTGTTCATCGCCATCGGGTTGGAATAATTCAGGAAGAGCGCGCCCGGTTTGGCGTATTGGCGGATGTCGCGGCAGATTTCCAGCAAGGCGGGGATAGTCCGCTGCCCGTACATGATGCCGCCGGCGCAGATCGTATCGCCGACGCACTGGTCGACGCCGTATTTCAGCGGGATGTCGATATCCAGCGCAAAAGCCTCGAGCCCGCCCTGGCGGATCATGCAGATGACATAATCGGCGTCGGCGATGGCTTCGCGCCGGTCCAGGGTGGAGCTCACCGTGGCCGGCAAGCCATTCGCGGCGATGTCTCGCTGGCAGAGCTGCGCCACCATCTCCAGGTTGCGCGCCGAGATGTCCATCAAGGCGAAATGAGTCTCGGCGAACTCCGGCACGGAAAGCAGGTCCCGCGTTAGCCGCCGCGTGAAGCCGACCGAGCCCGCGCCAATCATCGCAATTTTGAGCGCCATTCCATCTCCCGCCTTGGCTGGCATTTCAACAGACAGGCAGCAGTATACGCCTTTTGCCCGCGATTTCCAGTGCCTGCAAAAGCCTTGCCGGGCCGGCTTTAACCGCCATGCCAATCGCCTTTAACGCCCGCAAATCTCAGCGTATCGACGCGCGAAAACGAAGTAAATCTACAGAAACTTCATAAGCCCGCCGGGCGGCGACCCTTCACCAAGCCACATGAACTTTGGAGTTAATCGCTGGCGTGGACAGGGCAGATCGCGCGCGCCTAGACTGGGCGAGTCAATTTCGACATTTGTCTACCCTAGAGGAGCCAAAACATGAAACGCCTTGCCATTTTCGCCATGATCGCCCTGCTCGCGCTCGCGGCCGGGGTCTCCGCCGCCGACGACGACCTGGCCGCTCTGCAGCAAGACGCGATCGCCACTTACGCCGACATCGTCTTCGCCAGCTACCAAGATTCGCTGGAGCTCGCCAGCGCCCTCAACGACGCCCTGGTCGCTTTCGTCGCCATGCCGGACGCCGACAGTCACGCCGCCGCCAAAGCTGCCTGGCTGGCCGCCAACGAACCATATGGCCAGACCGAAGCCTATCGTTTCTATGGCGGCCCCATTGACGACGAAGATGGACCCGAGGGCTTGCTCAACGCCTGGCCCCTCGACGAAGCCTATGTCGATTATGTCGAGGGCGACGCCGACGCCGGCATCATCAACAATACCGACGACTACCCCGAGATCACCAAAGAACTGCTGATCTCGCTCAACGAAGTCGGCGCGGAAGAGAACATCAGCACCGGCTACCATGCCATCGAGTTCCTGCTTTGGGGTCAAGACTTGTACGCCGACAGCGCGGGCCAGCGCTCGCACGAAGATTACGCGACCGCCGCCAAGGCCGAGCGCCGCGGGCAGTATCTGCTGATCGCCGGCGAGCTCCTGCTGGAGAACCTGCAAGACATGGTCGACCAGTGGGACCCGGCAAACGACGAGGGCTATCGCGGGGCGCTGCTGAGCATGGCCAGCGACGAAGCCATCACCAAGATCCTGACGGGCATCGGCGTGCTGGCGAAATCCGAGCTGGCGGGAGAGCGCATGTTCGTCGCCTGGGACAACCAAGACCAAGAAGACGAGCACTCCTGCTTCAGCGACAACACTCACCGCGATATCGTCACCAACTTCATGGGCGTCAACAATGTCTACACCGGCAGCTACACCCGCATTGACGGCAGCGTCGTCCAAGGCGCGAGCCTGGCCGATGTCTTCGACGCCGCCGCCGCCGAGCTCAACGCGGAAATGCTGGATCTGCTGGCAATGGCGGAGAGCCAGGTGAACGCGATCCCGGCGCCCTTCGACCAAGCCATCATCGACGCCGAGCCGCGCGAGCTGGTCTTCAACTCCGTGCTCAGCCTGCAAGATCTGGGCGACAAAGTGGTCGAGCTGGCGGCGACCCTGGACCTGGTCATCGACACCGCCTTGCCCGAATAACAGAAGCCACCCGGTCCCCGGCGACAGTCCGTCGGGGACCACAACTGGCAGGTAGCCGCGCTTATGTTTCGCGCCCTTGCGCCACCTTGGAGGTTCGCCCTCGCCCTGGCAGTCAGCCTGCTGGCCCTGGGCGCGATCTTGCTGGCTGGCTCGCGCTCGCAATCGCAGTCGCCGCCGGCGCGCAGCCACCTGCTCGGCGGGGGGACGACCATCTACAATGAGACGCGCAACGCCTTTGCCCAGCCAGCCCCGGGCCTGGAAGGCATGCAAGAGCTGCTCTTCTTCGTCGGCAATTCTTTCTTCAATCAGAATTGGGTGACGGCGCCGGCGTCGACCACCGCCCGCGATGGCTTGGGTCCCCTCTTCAACGCCCGCTCCTGCGCCAGCTGCCATTTCAAAGACGGCCGAGGCCGCCCGCCCGAATTCGACGGCGAAGCGCCCACAGGTTTCCTCGTCCGCCTTAGCCTGCGCGAGCGCGATCTGAGCGGCGCCAGCTTGCCCGAGCCCAATTACGGCGGGCAATTCCAGGACAGCGCCTTGGAGCGCATCGACGAAGAAGGCGATTTCAGGCTGCGCTACGAGACGATCAAGGGCGAGTTCGCCGATGGCATGCCGTACGAATTGCGCAAGCCGGCGATCGAATTCGACAATCTGGCTTATGGCGCGCTGCACCCGGAAGTGATGACTTCGCCGCGGGTTGGCGCGCAGCTCATCGGCCTGGGCTTGCTGGAGGCGATACCGGAAGCGCGGCTGCTGCAGCTGGCGGACCCGAACGACCAAGACGGCGACGGCATCTCCGGGCGGCCAAATTATGTCCGGGACGAAGTCAGCCAGCGCCAGGTCATCGGCCGCTTCGGCTGGAAAGCCAACCAGCCCACCATCCTGCAGCAGGCCGCCAGCGCTTTTCATGGCGACCTGGGCATCACCACCAGCATCTTCCCGCAGCAGAATTGCAGCCCCGTCCAGCTCGAATGCCAGCGCGCCATTCACGGCGGCGAGCCGGAAATCAGCGACGACGACCTGCTCAAGGTGGCGCTATACTTGAGCTCGCTTGCGGTGCCCGCCCAGCGCGACTTCGACGACCCGCAGGTGCGGCGCGGCGAGCGCCTCTTCAACGAGATTCGCTGCGGCGCCTGCCATGTGGATACGCATCAAACCGGCATCCACCCCAGCATCCCCGCCCTCTCGCGGCAGACCATCCACCCCTTCACCGACCTGCTGCTGCACGACATGGGCGAGGGCTTGGCCGATGCACGGCAGGACTTTGAAGCGACCGGCCGCGAATGGCGCACGCCGCCGCTCTGGGGCATCGGCATGATTGATGTGGTCAACCGCCACAGCTACTTCTTGCACGATGGCCGGGCGCGCAGCTTGACGGAAGCCATCCTTTGGCACGCTGGCGAAGCGGAAGCCTCAAAGACCGCCTTCACCGAGCTTTCCGCCACCGATCGCCAGGCGCTCATTGCCTTTCTAGAGTCTCTCTAAAGCGCATCCACCGCAGGAGCCCGCCATGCCCTTTCGCACGCCCGTCATCGTCAGCGCCGCCTTGTGCCTCCTTCTCGCCGCGCCCCTGTTCCAGGGCTTTCAGCGAGCCCGCGCCGAAGACCGCTTCGACCGCCGCGCCATGCTGGAGAGCATCGTCGACCAGGTTGTCGTCCCCGGGCAAGCCGCTTTTGAAGCAGCCGCCGCGGACCTGGCTGCCGCCGCCCAAACTTTCGTCGACGAGCCGTCGGCCGACAATCTGGCCCGCCTGCAAGCGAGCTGGCGCGAAGCAGCCGACGCCTGGGCGGAAATCGCCGTGCTGGCGCTCGACCTGCGCCTGACCGCCATGCACAACCAGATCAGCAAGCGCCCGCCCAACCCGGATTTCCTCGACGAGATCCTGGCGGGCGACGCCGAGCTCAGCGAAGCCTTCGTCAACGGCAGCGGCTCCACCTCCCGCGGGCTGCCCGCCATCGAGTACCTGATATTTTCGAACGAAGCGACCGACGCGGAAGTCTTGCGCCAACTGGACGCGCCGCGCCGGCGACAATTCTTGCTCGCTCTGGCGCAGAACATCGCGCGCAAAGCCGGCGAAGTCCGCGCTTACTGGTCGCCGGAAGGCAGAGATTACGCCGCCCGCTTCAGCAAAGCCGACCAGGCCGGCAGCCAGCTGCAAGGCTCGATCAACATGCTGGTCAACAAGATTTACGAGCTGCTGGCGACCGACCTGGAGATGTGGCTGGGCGACCCGGCCGGCATCGCCACCGATGGAGTCGCCCGCCCGGAGCTGGCGGAAGCGGGGCGCAGCGGCCACTCGCTGAGCTTGCTGGCCAGCCGACTCGTCGGCTTACGGAAGATCTTCCACGGCGGCGTCGAAGCGGAGGCAATCGGCTTCGACGACTACCTCGATTTTCTGGGCGCGGAGCTGGATGGCGAGCCGCTCTCCGCCGTCATCGACGCGCGCTTCCACGCGGTCCTGGAGGCGATTGAGGCAATAGACTTGCAGCTGGCAGAGGCCGTCGTTGAAGCGCCCGAGGCCGTCGCCGCCTTCTACGAAGCCCTGCGCCAGCTGCACATTCCGCTGCGCGCGGACATGAAAAGTCACTTGAGCATCCTGGTCACCTTCTCCGACCGCGATGGCGATCAGTAAAGGCTGGCGGACGATTTGGGGAGTCGCCGGCCGACTGCGCTCTTATCTCGGTCAGCCGGTCGACATTCTGCCGCTGGCGATTTTTCGCGTCGCTTTTGGCGGGCTCATGTTTTGCAGCTCCCTGCGCTTCATCCTGAACGGCTGGGTCGACGCGCTCTACATCCAGCCGCAATTTCACTTTTCGTATTTTGGCTTCGAGTGGGTCAAGCCCCTGGGCGCGCCCGGCATGACCCTGGTCTTCGCCGCGCTGCTTCTGCTCTCGCTCTTCATCCTGCTCGGCTTGTTCTATCGCCCGAGCATCGCGCTATTCTTCGTCCTCTTCACTTATGTCGAGCTCATCGACCAAGCGACCTACCTCAATCATTATTACTTCATTTCGCTGCTGAGCTTGTTGCTGTGTTTTCTGCCCGCCCACCGCCATCTTTCGCTGGACGCCTGGCGCAGACCAAGCCTGCGCGCGAAAGCCGTGCCGCGCTGGACGATCCTCGCGCCGCAGCTGCAATTGGGCATCGTCTATTTTTTCGCCGGCGCCGCCAAGCTCAATTCTGACTGGCTGCTGCAGGGCAAGCCGATGGCGATCTGGCTAAAAGCGCAGACCGGCTTCCCGCTGATCGGCCCGCTATTTGATTATGACTGGCTCGCCATCCTTCTCAGCTGGGCGGCGGCCGCGTACGACTTGACGATCGCGTTCTGGCTGCGGTGGCGGCGGACGCGGGGCATCGCCTGGCTCACGGTCATCGTCTTTCACCTGTTGACGGCCGCGCTCTTCCCCATCGGCGTTTTCCCCTGGGTGATGATCGCCACGACCCTGATCTTCTTCGACAGTCGCGATTTCCGCAGCGTCTTCAAGCGGCTCGGCCTGAGGCTAAGTCAGCCGGATGGCGCCTTTGCGCCGACAAGCCTGTCCGCGCCCGCCAAGCTGATGCTGGCGCTTTTCTTTTTCCTCCAGCTGCTGCTGCCGCTGCGCCACTTGCTGTATCCGGGCGATGTGAATTGGACGATGGAGGGCTACCGCTTTGCCTGGCGCGTGATGCTCAACGAGAAAGCCGGCTTCGCCACATTTTATGTGGTGGACGAGACCCTGGGCGCGACCCAAGCAGTTTACCCGGGCCAGCATCTGACCGCCCAGCAAGCGCGCCACATGGTCTACCAGCCGGACATGATCCTGCAATTCGCGCATTACCTGGCGGACGCGCATCCCGGCGCAGCCCGGCATCAGCTGGCGGTCTATGCGGAAGTCTATGTGAGCCACAACGGCCGCGGCAGCAAACTGCTCATCGACCCGCGGCAGAATTTGCTGGAGGTCGGGCGCGATTTGCCGCCGGCCGCGTGGATATTGCGCTACTGAGCGAGCCTAGTCCAAGCCCGCGGCTTGCCAGAGCCGATCCATGTACTCCGCCGTCAAGGCAGCGGCCGCGCGCGGATCGTCCAGGGCGTTGACGCGCTTGCTGAATGGCTCCGGCGTCACCGGACCGTCGTAGCCCAGCGCCGCCAGTTTCTGCATGAAGCCGGCCAAGGGCATGACGCCGCTCTCGGTCGGCAAGCGGCGATCGTGGTCGTTGTACTCGGCCATGGTCAAGCCTTCGGGAGCGTCGTTCACATGCACATTGACGATGTCGGCGTTGCTGAGCTTGTCCATGTCGTCCAGCGAGCCGCCGGAGGTGTAAAGATGCCAGGCGTCCAGCAGCAGGCCCACATTGCCCGTGCCGCAGGCCGCCGCCAGCTCCAGCATGCCCTCCATCGTGTAGATGAAGTCGTGATTTTCGGGCGGTCGCAGACTTTGGGGACCAATGTACTCCAGCCCAAAGCGAACCCCCTGCGCCTTCAAAACTTCGGCGATGGCGGCGAAGCGCTCCAGATGCCAGGCGAAGTTCTCGTCAAAAGCGCGCTCGCTCGAAGACGGCGGGCACCAGGTCGAGCAGCGCAGCGCCCCCAATTCCGCGCCCAGGGCGGCGTAGCGCGGCAGGTCCGCCAGGTCGTCGCGCCAGTCGGCGTGCTGCCAGCGCACGGTCAAGCCCCAGGCGCCCATCTGGATGCCCGCGTCGGCGAAAAGCGCCTTCACATGGTCGACGCCATGCGCCTCCGCCAGCGTCGCCGCTTCCTGAATGCTGAAGTCCAGGCCGGCGAAGCCCGTCTCCCGCGCCAAGTTGATGTTTTCCGCCAGCGACAAGCCGCGTATCCCGATCGCGCCCGGACTCAATGTCTTGTACATAAGCTCTCTCCCTGGTCAGGTCTCTCGCTCGGTCTTGCATTCCGCAGGGGACTATACCGCATTCGCCCGCGCAATTCAGCGCCCGGCGCTGTTCCGCCCCCAGCCCGCCCAGGCATCCGAAAGGGGAGAGCAGCGGCGCCCAACTGCCCTTGGCACGGCTGCATGAAGCAGCGGATCAAGATTTTCGCAGGCGAATCCGTGGAATGAGGCTTCTCCGTCTTCGCGAATTGGGCGACAATATCGCGCTTCCGTCGTACAATGCCCAGATGACTAGTGACGCACTCAAGCGCCAAGCCGGCGAGTTTGCCGCCGGTTTTGTAGAGCCGGGCATGGTCGTCGGTCTGGGCAGCGGCAGCACCGCCATCTTCGCGACTCGCCGCATCGCCCGGCGCATCCAGGCGGGCGACTTAAGCGGCCTCCGCGGCGTGCCCACTTCCCGCGCCACCGAAGCTTCCGCCATTGAGCTCGGCATCCCGCTCATCCCGCTGGAGCGCGACACGCGCATCGACATCACCATCGACGGCGCTGACGAGATCGACCCCGACTTCAACCTCATCAAAGGCGGCGGCGGCGCTCACTTGCGCGAGAAGATCGTCGCCGAGGCGACCGAGCGCCTCGTCATCGTCGCTGACGAAAGCAAGCTCGTCGACCAGTTGGGCGCGGGCTGGGCGGTCCCGATAGAAGTCGTCCCATTCGGCTGGAGGGCGCAGGCGGGCTATCTCGAATCGCTGGGCGCGACGCCGTTGCTGCGCATGGCGGGCGAAGCGGCTTTCCGCACGGACCAGGGCAACTTCATCCTGGACGCGGATTTCGGGCGAATCGCTGACCCGGCCGGGCTGGCGCGGCAGCTGGAAGCGCGGGCGGGCATCGTCGAGCACGGGCTGTTCATCGGCATGGCGCGGGATGTGGTGGTGGCTGGCGGGGCTGGGGTCGTGCATTTGCGACGGTGATGGTCCCGCCGGCGGATTGGCGCGTTACTCGCCTATCACGCGGCGCGCAATTTTGTCCATTGAAGCGATCTCATCCGCCAGGATTTCGCGCGCTCTTCCGCGGGCTTGGCCCGGTCGCCCATTGAGCAGGCGATTTTCGTCCATGCCCTTCATCTCTTCGATTCGCTCGTGGGCGGCGATGCTCAGGCGAGCAAGTTCCTGATGATCGGGATGGTTCTCGTTGAAGATGGGGATGGCGCAGGCTTCGAATGGCGTGCGCTGGATGTGCCGCGCGCCCCAAAGTCCTTCCGGCTGATGCGCTTTGATCTGGTCGTTGACAAACGGTGAATTGAGGATCGCGCAAAGGTAATGGGCTTCGGCGCGCGTTGGGGCGGAGTAGTGAAAACATGTGTAATCGACAACAAACTGTCTGACTCTGCGTCCGTAAATTCTCAAGTCCTCATAGTCGATTTCCAGAACGCAGCTTGCGACATTCGTGCCGCTTCCGCCATAAATCACGCGATGACTGTCTTTCGGTGTCTGACCTGTCAGTTTGTTGCGATAGTTGAACCACTCCGGCAGAGTTTCTGAAGTAGTAGGGGACCTGTGCCCCTCCCAAATGGCATTCATTCTTTCAAACCATGTTAGGAAACTTCGGTGATGGGCAGTAGCCGCGAACGCCAAGACATCAAGCTGCATTTCAAGATTACCGGTATCATTCTGCTTCGCAGGTAGCGCGACCATGTTGAATTTCTGGTAACCGAAGGGGAGCAAGTGCTTGCTCAGCAAGGTAGCGTAGATGTAAGGACTATGCACCGTGCCTTCCCGTTTGATGCCTTTCCAAGGGGCTTTAGCGTCTTGGTCCAGTTCGGAATCGGTCATAACGATTGGCGTGCTAGGTAGACCAGCCGGTCGTACAAAACACAGATTCCGCGGCACCAGGGACGCGCCCTGAGCGAATAGCTCGTAGTAGTAAACGCAGGCGATACTTGGGTCGACAAAGTTCGTGACGGTCTCGCCGACGGTCATTTGCGGTTCTGCGTCGAGCAGCGGCAACTCGTGTCTGTCGAAAGTCGCGGCGTAGGTCTTGGTGGGGATGTCGGCTTTGGCGATATTGTCGTCTGACAGAATAATTACAGCCGCCGGCACATTGAACAGAGGCGAGACTTCGCCGACATCGAGAATCCGCGTCATGCCTTGCCGTTGGAAAGCCCGATGCTGCTTCGCGCCGGTGAGAACGCTCCGGGGCATGACAAAAGCCAGTGTGCCGTCGGTCTCAAGATAGTGATCCTTGGCATGGGCGAAGAATAGCGTGCTCAAATCCATCTGCGTGAAGAGATTGACTTCGCCGGTGTCGATGAGCTGATAGTAGATGAACAGGTCTTTGACTTCATCTTGCCAGGTGGCGCGATTGATATAGCGATACGAGAGCCAGGGTGGATTGCCGACGACCACATCGAAGCCCTTTTCCGCCAAGACCAGCGGTCGCGACAGATTCTTGAGTATGTAGGCCCAGATGCTGTCGCGCCCTTGCTGGATCAACTGAACCAGCAACTGAAAATTGCTCGCCCACAGACTGCGGAAGGTCGGATTCGTGAGTCCGCTATAGATGTCCTGCACCAGCCGTCTGAAGATTCCCGCCATCTGCGTGGCCTGTTCGGGCGCCGCGATTCTGGCGAACTCATCCATGTAATCGATCGTCTTTGTCAGTTTGTCGGCGTCCGTCGCGGACTCCAAAGGGATGCGAAACACTTCCTTCTTGTCCCAGTCGACCGCGATGGTAACCGCGTCTGGGCTGCGATTCTCCAGCGGGCGGATCAGCGCGTCCGCCAAGAATACCGGCACGGGCGGCACCTCGCCCCCGCCGTTGTCCGTTTCCAAGTGCTCGCTCAAAGCCAGCAGATAATTGACGCGCGCGATCGTCACCGCCAGCGGGTGGACATCTATCCCGACGATGTTGTTCAAGGCAAAGTCGACCAATTCGAGCCCGGTCAAGCCGCTGTCCGCAAGCCGGCGTATGGCGCAAAACAAGAATGTGCCGGAGCCGCAAGCGGGATCCAGCAGGCTCTGCGGCGCGGCGTAGTCGATCTCGTCCAGGGTCAGTTGAGCCAGCCAGTCGGGCGTATAATACTCGCCGAGATCATGCCGCGTGTCCGGGTCGACCAGGTTCTGATAGAGCTGCTTCAGCAGGTCCTGCCGAACGGCGCTCAAGTCGTACACTTGTAATTCGTCAGACAAGGCGTACAGCGCGGATATGGCGTCGCTGCGGATGTCGTCCATCATCAGCCAAGAGAAGAAGTCGTTCTCGCCGATATTGCTGACGCCGTGTTTGTGAAAGGCGTCGCCCGCTACAATCTGCGGGATATCGTTGCGGGAGGGACGGCCCTCCAAGGCCGCGAAAACCAGCATTTTGGCGAATTGCGACAGGTAGCTGTGGCGGATGAAGAGCTCGTCATCGGCGATGTCCGAGCCGTAAACCTTGCTCAGCAGCGCCCGCCATTGCCCGCGCCAGACATCCAGTTCGGTTTCATCTTCTATTGCGCCCAGGAAATGCGTGAACCTTTGCCGTACAAGCTGGAAGGTGGGGCTGCGGACGCCGAAGCGCTGCACGATGTCGGCTGCCGTTGGCTCAATGCTGGTTCGGCTGAACAGGTACGCGTCCAGCCACAGGAAGGCGGCGTCGGCGTCGACTCGCGTGATGTCAAACTGGTCGACCTCGCTCGCTTCGCCCGCTTCGTCCAAGACATAAGTGCGGAACCGGATACCGTCCGTCAGCATGCCGACATAGCGATGCAACTCCGGCATCTCGCGCATGTAGGCCTGCAGCTGGTCGATATTCTCCGCCAGATTGGTCTCGATGTTTCGCTTGAATTCGATCAGGAGATCGCCCAGCAATGCGTCAACATAGCCGTGCTTCCGCACCTTGGACATGGCGACATGGTGTTCTAGCTGGATGTCTTCTACCAGCGATCCAAAGGCGTCGCCGATGAACGCCAGGAATACATAACTAATCTGCCGTTCCGACTGCTGGCTCGCATGCGCGTTCTTGATATTGCGGATATACACTTCGAGTTGCGCTGCAAAGTCCTCTGCCATCCCATCGCTCCCGCGCCTCGACTGGCAAGTATTCTACCACTCGCGCCCGGTGGTACAATCGCGCGATAGCGAAAGGAGCCAAGCCATGACCACCAGCCCAAATTGGCGCGAGCAGGGCGTGCGCATCGTCCGCAGCGGAGAGCTCGACAGCAACACGCCCCAGACCCCGGGCATGACCCGCGCGGCCGCCATCAACCAGGCCAAAGCCGGCGCCGACAAGCTCTGGGCGGGCACGGTCCAGATCCAGCCAGACGCCAAAACCGGCGCCCACCATCACGGCGAGCTCGAAAGCGTCATCTACGTGCTGCGCGGGCGAGCGAGGATGCGCTGGGGCAATCAGCTCGAGTTCGCCGCCGAAGCCGAAGCTGGCGATTTCATCTATGTGCCGCCTTTCGTGCCGCACCAAGAAATCAACGCCAGCCCGGATGAGCCGCTCGAGTGCATCCTCGTGCGCAGCGACCAGGAAGCTGTCGTCGTCAACCTCGATATCGCGCCAGCCGAGGAGTCGCGGACCACCTGGATCGGACCCAACCACCCAGCATGACGGCGGTCGCGGGCGACAAAGGCTGCTGGAGCGCCGGGGAGCTGCGCGGCGGCGCACAGCGAAAGCGGCTGCCACAGGCAAATCGGGGCGCCGAAGGCTCCAGCGCGCCTCGCCTCGCAGCGGACCAGACGACGCATTAAGGCAAGGCCCGCGAAAGCGAGACTCGCGATTGCCCTGCGCGCGCGATTTGCGTTATTATATTGCGCAACCTTACAGTCTCTTGCGTCGGTCAGGCGATGTTTACCGCCCTGCAGAAGTTCGACTTCAATTTGCTTCAGGATCGCGATTTCAAAGAAGACTCGGTCCGTGAAGTCATCGTCGCTCCTATCCTGCGCGAATTGGGCTATACGGAAAGCGGCCTGAATCGCATCGTGCGCAGTCGCTCGCTCGCGCATCCCAAGGTCAAGACCGGCTCCGGCGAACGCGAGATTCGCATCGTGCCGGATTATCTGCTGCTGGTGGCGAACAAGCCCGCCTGGGTCCTGGACGCGAAATCGCCCAGTCAGACGATCACCAGCGGCGGGAATGTCGAGCAGACTTACTTCTACGCGATCCATCCAGAGATACGCTCGCAATTTTACGCGCTTTGCAACGGCGGAGAATTCGCCCTGTTTGAGAAGGACAAGGAAGAATTAACGCTCTACTTCCATGTCAGCGAAATCAAACAACATTGGAGCGCCCTTTACAAATTGCTTGCGCCGGCAGTATTCCAGCCAGGCGGGCGACGACAGCGCGATGATGCGGATGTATCGGTATCGCATGGCGCCAAATCCAGAATATCCGGACATTCTGCATTTCCTCAATGTACGCTTCCGCCGGGTAACAGCCGCGAAGCAGGAACTCGCCCCGTTTTTTACTGAAGATTCTCTCTACGACTTTCAAGCGTATCAAGGCTCCGCGACGGACCTGCACAGAATCCGCGACGAGAGCGTCGATTATGTCTATACCGACCCGCCCTATGGCGCGAAGATTCAGTATCTAGATCTCTCGACAATGTGGCTGGCGTGGCTGGACCTGGAAATCACGCAAGCCGATCGAGAGCAGGAAATCATAGAAGGCGGACGGCTGCAAAAGACCAAAGAAGATTACGGCAACCTCATTGGGCAGTCTATCGGCGAGCTGTATCGCGCAAAGAAATTCGACCGCTGGCTGAGTTTTGTGTTCAACGACAAGAATCCCCATTATTGGCATACGATAGTGGAAACGGCGGAAAAGGCCGGCTTCGAGTACATGGGCGCCGTTCCGCAGTCCAACAGCAAAGTTTCATTCAAGAAGAGGCAGCACCCCTCCACAGTGCTGAGCGGGCAGCTAATCATCAACTTCCGCAAAGCGCGCAGCCCACGCGCGATCATGAAAGTGGATCTTGGCGACGACGCGACTGACCTAATACTGGAGACAGCCGAGGGAGTCATCGCCGAAAGAGACGGGGCGACCATAGAGGAAATCAACAGCGAGCTCATCATCAAGGGAATCGAGCTGGGCTTTCTCGACCTGTTAAGCAGAAAGTATGACGATCTCTCGCCACTGCTCGACGCTTATTTCGACATAGACGAGGAGACTCGAAAATACCAGCTTCCCAAGTTCAAGAAATTCAAGAGCGCCATTCCACTCGACTTGCGACTGCGCTACTTCCTGCTTTCGTATATGAAGCGCCAGCGCCTGGCGGGCATAGACCCGGACTTCAGCGAAATCGTGCAAGCCATCATGCCATTGCTCAGGAACGGCGTCACGCCAGAAGATCAGACGATTCTCAATGTGCTGCGCGCCTGGGCCTGGGAAACAGCTGATGGACGCTGGCGCTTGCGCGACGCAGGACAGACGCGCATGGACGGCTTCTAGCATAAAAGCGCAGGGCCGAGCGCTACCGCCGTCGCCCGCGGCTGGCGCTTAAAAGCAACCGCCTTGACCACCAGGCTCAGCGGGTGATATCGGCCCCCTCCGCCTCGAGCAGGGTTTCCAGCTCGGCCCGGGTGACGCGCACGGCGTCGCCATAATGCGTCAGGCAGAGGGCGGCCGTCAGCGCGCCATAGCGCAGCCCCTTGAAGAGATCGCCTTGCAGCCAGCCATGCAAGACGCCAGCCACCATGGCGTCGCCGGCCCCGATGCGGTCCAGGACCTGGATTTTCCGCGCCGGCTCTCGCCAGAATTGGCTGCGATCCCAGGCGATGATGCCGTCGCTGGAGAGGGAAGCGACGATGGCGCGGGCTTCCGTCAGCTCGCCCAGCTGCCGCGCGATCGCTTCGGGCTCGCCCGTGAAGCCGTACATGCGCTGGGCGTCGCCGCGGGCGAAGAAGAGGATGTCGGTGGCTGCCAGGAAAGGGGCGACGGCTGCCGCCGCTTCCGCCGTCGACCAGATGCGGCTGCGATAATTCATGTCGAAGCTGACAGGGATGCCCTTGGCGCGGGCGGACTGCGCCGCTTCCAGCAAGATCGCGTTGATCGACGGCGAAAGCGGCACGCTCAAGCCGGAGATGTGCAGCAGACGCGTATCGAGCAGGTAGTCCCAGTCAATGTCGTCGCGGGTCAGGTTGACGAAGCAAGTGTCTTTGCGGTCGTAATAGACCTGGCTGCCCTTTGGCGGCAAGCCAAATTCCACATAATAGACCGCCAGGCGATGCCCGTCCGACCAGCGCACCGCGCCCAGGTCCAGGCCAGACTGGGCGTATTCTTCGGCGACGCGCCGGCCAAGGGGGTTGCGTGGCAGCGCGCTCACCCAGCCGCAGCGCCAGCCCAAACGCGCCAGCAAACTGGTCACATTCGCTTCAGTGCCAGTGACATGCACATCCAGCCGCGTCGCCCGGTGCAGATGCTGGCCCGCGGGCACGCTGTAGCGCAGCTGGCCCTCGCCGATAGTCGTGACATCAAAGCGTGGCATGATCGATCAAGCCGCCTTCGCGCATCTTGTCTTCCACCCAGCGCCGCGCCTCTATGACCCGCTGCAGCGAGTCCGGGCGGTCGTCGTTCCACATTTCGATGAGCACGGGACCGCGGAAGTCCATCTCCGCCAGTTTGCGAAAAGCGGCGACAAAGGGCACGACGCCTTCGCCAAAGGGGACGCGCCTGGGCTCGCCGGGCCGCGAATCTTTGACATGCAGGCCGACGAGGCGCCCGCGCCCGCATTCCAGCTCCGCCTCAAGATCGTAGCCGTGCGCAGCCAGATTGCCAATGTCGGGGTAGATCTGGAACCAGGGCGAATTCAGCCGCTCCACCAGCCGCCGCGCGCAGCGAATCGAATCGACGACGCGCTCGCCCTCCATCGTTTCGACGCCCAGCATCAAGCCCGTTTCGCCCGCCCAGGCCACGCCCAGCGCCAGCCCGTCGGCATAGCGGTCGGCCGCGCCCGGGTCCGCCGAACCATAGTAGTCATAGTATCCGGCGATTTGAATGATGCGGATGCCCAGGTCCAGGCTGAAGTCGATCGCCCGGCGCAGCAAATCCAGCCCGGCTTGCCTGGTTTCGGCGGAGCGGCTGCCCAGCGACAAGGTTCGGTGTGCGCTCAGGCACATCGTGAGCAGCGGAATCCCGCTCTGGTCGATGGCGTCGCGCAGGCGGCGTCGTTCGGCGGCGGACCAGCTGAGGCGTGCCTGGCGTTCGGCGCTTTCATCGCAGCTAAGCTCGACAAAATCGAAGCCGGCCTGCCGCGCCAAATCGAGCCGTTCATGCCACTCAATGCGCAGCGGCAGCGCTTTTTCGTAGACGCCCAAGGGCAGCGATCGTGGCATAAGGCGCTCAGCCAGCCGAGGCCGGCCCGGGGAAGTGGCGGGCGAGGCTATGTTGAAAAGCGGCGGCGGCTTCAGCGGGGTCGGCCGCGTTGCGGATGGCGCGCCCGGCGATGAAGATATGCACTGGAATGCCGGCGAATGCGGCAATATCGGCCAAGCGCAGGCTGCCGGCGACGGTGACCCGGTAGCCCATATCGGCGAGCCGGCGGATAGATTCCAGGTCGTCGGCCGACCATTCGAGCTTGCCCTGGGCTTCGGCGTCGCGGCTGCGATGGACGATGGCTTGGTCGATGCCGATTTCGCGCCAGCGCCGCGCCTGCCGCCAGGTCCAGCCGTCGCTGAGCTCAATCTGCAGGTCGCCGCCGTGTTTGCGCGCGACATCGTAGACGACTTCGGCTGTCTCGGGGGCGGCCCCGCTCACCACGCTGACCCAGTCGGCGCCGGCTTCAAAAGCCATCTCGGCGAGGATGCCGCCAGCTTCGGCGATGCGGATGTCCGCCAAGACGGTTTTGTCGGGGAAGAGGCTGCGAATAACGCGGACGGCATGCATCCCCTCCGCCAAGCAAAGCACGGTGCCGACTTCGATGACATCAATATGGGGCGCCGCGCGCTGCAGGGGGGCCAGGGCCGAGGGCAGGTCATGCGTGTCCAGCGCGAGCTGCAGCAGTGGTTTCGCCATGCGATTAGCCCTTAACGGCGCCGGCGGTCATCCCGGCGATGATTTGCCGCGCCGCCACGAAAGTCAGGATGAGCGGCGGGATCACGATCAGCGTGCCCATCGCCATGATGCGGCCCCATTGCACGCCTTGCTCGGTCAGGAAGAGGGTAATGCCGACGGGCAGGGTGCGGGTGTTGCGGTCGGTCAGGACCAGGGCCAGCAGAAATTCGTTCCAGGAGATGCGAAAGGTGAAGATCGCCGCCACCGCGAGGCCCGGGCGCATCAGCGGGAAGATGACGCGGGTGAAGACTTGCCATTGCGTGGCGCCGTCGACGATCGCCGCTTCTTCAATCTCGGTCGGGATTTGACGCAGGAAGCCGATGAGCAGCCAGACGGCGAAGGGCAAGTTGAGCGCCGTGTAGAAGAGCGTCAAGCCGACGCGCCCGTCGATGAGGCCCTCGGCGAAGAGGTAGGGGTCCGGATTCTCCAACTCGTAGAGGAAAGGCGTCGCGTCGATGAGGTCGAAGAGGAAGAGCTCCCAATTCAGCCAGAGGATGAAGATGGGAATGGCGAGGACGGCGGGCGGCACCATGCGGATGATGAGAGTGAAATACGCGATGGGCGAGCGCCCCGGGAATTCCAGGCGAGCCAAGGCGTAGGCTGCCATGCCGGCCACCAGCAGCGACAGCCCGGTCGAAGCCAGGGAGACGATGACGGAATTGCGCAAGAACAGATCAAATTTGTTGTCCAGGACATGGCTGTAATTGTCCAGGGTCGGCTGGAAGACCCACATGGAGTCGCTGGACATGATGTCCACCTGGGTTTTGAAGGAGGTGACGAACATCACGATGATGGGACCCAAGGCGATGAGCGCCAGCGCGATCAAGACCGCGTATTGCAGCAGGCTGCTTCGGTTGGCGCGTCGAATGGAGCGCAAGACAGACATATCGCTTTAGAAATCCGCCCGTTCTTTGAGTGGATTGGAAAAGAGCAGCAAGCCCAGACTCAAGACGAGCATTAAGAACATCAGCACGACGGCGATGGTGGAGGCGTAACCCAGGGTCTGCGAAGTGAAAGCCGTCTTGTAAATGTGCAGCGAGAGCACCTGCGTGCTGCGGCCCGGCCCGCCGAATGTCATGATGAAGATCACCTCCAGGGCGCGGAAGACATCGATGAGCCGCATCAAGATCGTCACCAGCAAGATTGAGCGCAGCATGGGCACTTTGATGAGAAAGGTCATCTGAAACCAGTTGGCGCCGTCGATCCGCGAAGCTTCGAGCACTTCCGAGGGCAAAGCCTGCAAGCCAGCCAGCAAGATGATGAAGATGAAAGGCGTCCACTGCCAGATATCGGTGATGACGATGGAGAAGAAAGCCAGGTTCGGGTCGCCGAGCCAGGTCTGGGCGGGGATGCCGAGCAAGCCCAGATAATGGTTGACCAGGCCGATGCGCCCGTCCAGCAGGTAACGCCAGATCAAGCCGACGGCGACTGGCGAGACCATCAGCGGCAAGATGAAGATGGTGCGGAAGATGGCGGCGCCTTTGATCGGCTTCTCCAGCAGCAGCGCCAAGCCCATGCCAATCACCAGCTCCGCCGCCAGCACGACGGCCGCGAAGCGCAGCGTGACGCCGACGGAAGACAGCACATGCGCGTCGTCGACCATGCGCGCGTAATTGTCCGCGCCGACATAATCACGGTCTTCCCAGCGCGAGCCCATGGACAGGCGGTTGAAACTGAGCTCGAAAGTGTTGGCCAGCGGGACGATCAAGCCGAGCGTGAAGACGATGATCGCCGGCAGCAGAAACAAATAGGCGATTCGAATTTGCCGCGCTTTGATGGAAGAGAGCATCGTTCGTTCCAATAAACGGGGAGCCGGCTTTCGACTCCCCGCGGCTTGCCAGGGCAAACGGGCTTACATGCCCATGCTGGACCAGCCGTAGTAACCGGCGCGGTCCATCTCGGCGCGGATTTCTTCGGCGGCTTGCGCCATCGCCTCTTCAGCGCTCATGGCGCCAGTGGCGAATTCGGAAACATAGACGCCCAGGATCGGCGCGTTCAGAGCGCCCCATTCCGGGATCAGCGGACGCCAGTTGGGGTTGGCGCATTCCAACTGCTCGACGACGACGGCGTATTCAGGGAACATTGCCTGCATTTCCGGGTCGTTCAGGGTGGAGATGCGGGCCGGGTCGCCGCCGATGAGGGCGAGCTCGCGGTCGATGCGCGGGCTGGTCATCCATTGCATGAAGAGGAAGGCGGCTTCCTGGTTGGCGGAGTTGGATGGGATGCCCATGGCGAAGCCACCCGTCTCGGACAAGCCGCATTCGGCGTCGCCCACCTTGGGGTGCAGCGCGTAGCCGACCTTGCCATCGACCAGGGACTGGTTCGGGTCGCGGGTCATCGCGGCGACTTTATGCGAATCGACATACATGGCGGAGTCGCCCTGCAAGAAGGCGTTGGCTTGGTCGCCAAAACCATAGGTCTCCACGCCGGGGGGCGAGTTGTCCATGATGGTCTTCAGCGCGTGCAGCGAAGCGATGGCTTCGGGCGAGGTGACGACCGGCTCCCAGCTGGAATCGAAGATCGTGCCGCCGTAGGGGCTCAGGTGCAGCAGCCAGCCATGGACGATCTGGTGGCCCGCGGCGCCGCGGCTGGTCATGCCATAGACGCCATCGACATTCTCGGTGATGTAGGCCGCCGTCGACAGCATTTCGTCGTAAGTGGTCGGCACGGCCAGGTCATGCTCTTCAAAGATATCGGCGCGGTACACGAGGATGCTGGTCTCCGCGCCAAAGGGCAAGCCATAGAGCGCTTGCGTCGGACCGGGCAAATAGGCGTTCGTGCCGCCGACGACGCCGCCAGTCTCCACCCAGGCGGGCACGAGATCTTCGGGCATGTAGCTCGGGTCGGCCAAGGCGGGATCGACGAAGAAGTTCGCCAGGGGCTCCAGGTAGCCGTTGATGACATACTCGGACTTGGTGAAGACGACCCAGGCGACGACATCGTATTCGCCGGTGCGCGGCTTCTGCAATTCGACTTCCTGGGCGGGCTTCATCGCCTGGTACTGGAGGAAGTCGACCTCGACATTGATGCCGGTCTCTTCTTCAAATTGGGGGATCAGCGTGGCCGCTTGCTGGAAGTGATAAAGCGAGGGCCAGCTGACGACGATGGTGTCGCCGCGGTAGGGCGCGTAGGGGTCAAAGGCGTCTTGCGCCATGACGCTCGCGGACAGCGACGCCAGTAGCGAGAGCGCCAGCGCCACAGCCAGAATTCGTTTACGCATGATATTGCTCCTGTCGCTTTTTGAGTTTGCAAATCTTCTCGGGCTGGTGAAGTTCGATCCGCCGCTTCCTTTCACTCCCTTTCGGTTGGGGCTTGCGCCGCCGCATGAATCGCGCGGTTCAGAGCATGGACTTAAAGGGCAGGTCCGGCTCTATCGCGAAGACATCTTCAAAGCCGCGCCGATGGTTGTAGACGATCTTGTCTTTGTCTCGCGGGTAGACATATTTGCCGCCCACTTGCCAGATGAATGGCTGAAAGCGGTATTCCAGGCGGTCTTTGCGCATCCGCCAGAGCACGAGGATCTCGTTGGGGTCGGCCTGGAAATTCGTCCAGATGTCGTGATGCACCGGGATGACCACCTCGCAATTGAGGCACTCCGCCATGCGCAGCAGATCCAGCGAGCCCATCTTGTCGGTGAGGCCCCGCGGGTTATCGCCAAAATTGCCCAGCGCCACATGAATTTCGTGCTCGTTGCCATGCTGGGCGAACCAGTTGGAATAATGCGAATCGGCCGCGTGGTAGAGGTTGCCGCCACTCGTCTTGAAGAGGTAGTTGACGGCGCGCTCGTCCATCTCGGGCGGCAGCTTGCCCTTGAGCGTGCGCTCCGGCGGGGCGGTGACGAGCTCGGTGCGGTCGAATGAATCCAGCGCGACAATCTCCACATCGCCGATGTTCACCACATCGCCCGGTTTGACGACGCGGCAGCGCTCGGCTGGCACGCCCCAGCCGATCCACTTGTCGACTGAAGTCTGCGGACCGATGAAGGGGACGCTGTCGGCGCAGTTCTGGACGATGGCGGCGGCGACATTGATGTCGATATGGTCGCTGTGGTCGTGCGTGGCCAAGACGGCGTCGACCTGGCGGATGGCGAAGGGGTCGATGGGCACGATGGCGTTGCGCAAGTTGGGCTGCAAAAGGCGGACGCCGCTGGCTCGCTGGTGCTGATGGCGGTCGCGCATCCACTTCACGGCTTGAGTCTGCTTGCCCGTCTGCACCCAGAGGTCGATGCACAAGTTGACGCCGCCGGCCGATTTGAGCCAGATGCCACAGCAGCCCAGCCACCACATGGCGAAGCTGCCGGGCGCGACGGCTTCCGCCTCGATCTCTTCATTGAGCCAGGTGCCCCATTCGGGAAAGACGCTCAATATCCAGGATTCGCGGTCGATCTGCTCAATTCGCATTTTCGCCCCTGCCACAGTCGCCGGGGCCGCGGCCCGTTTCGCCCGCCGCGACCGCTTTGTATTCTAGCGCGCGGCGAACCGCCTGCCAGAAATATGAGAATCTGTGCAATACAGGTAGCGCAAGCGTATAATGGGGCAGAATAGACAATTGAGTGCGCGCGCATCCGTGCAGTAAACGCACCGACGCGCAAGCAAGGGATCCGGTATGCCGAACATGCGCTTTGACAGCGAGCGCCAGACCCTCACCGAAGTGGCGCGCCAGTATTATGAACAAGGCAAGACCCAGAGCGAGATCGGCCGCCAGCTCAATCTCTCGCGCTCGACGGTGTCGCGCATGCTACAGCGGGCTCGCGACGCCGGCGTCGTCAGCATCACGATCCATTACGATGTGATGCGCGATCACGGTTTGGAAGCGGCGCTGAAATCCGCCTTTGATCTGCGGGAGGCGCGGGTGCTCCGCCGGCAGGGGCGTTCTTTCGATGCGATTCGCAGCGGCATCGGCCTGCTGGGCGCGCAGCTGCTGACAGAATCGCTGGCGGGCGCGCGCACCCTGGGCTTGTCATATGGACGATCGCTGGCCCACACCGTCGACCAGGTTCAGCCGCGCTATTGCGATGGGCTCACGGTGGCGCCCGTCATCGGCGCTTTGGGCTCCGACAATCCGCTCATAGAGGGCATCGATTTGACGCGGCAGCTGGCAACCAAGCTGGGCGCGAAATATCGCTATCTGCATGCGCCGCTGCTGGTGGGCGATCGGCGCGCGCGCGATCTCTTCTTGCAAGAGCCGATGGTCAACGATGTGCTGCAGATCGCCGCCAACGCAGATACGGTGCTGATCGGCATCGGCTCGCTGCAGTCCCAGTCTTCTGGAATCATCTGGACCGGGTATGTCAACCGCAAGGAGCGCGACTGGCTGCACAATATCGGCGTCGTCGGTCACATGTGCGCGCAGTTTTTTGATGTCCAGGGGAGAGCGCTGGATATCGGCATCAACCAGCGCTCGATCAGCATCGGCCTGGCGGCGCTGCGCCAGATCGACAATGTGATCGCCGTCGCCGGCACGACCGACAAAGCCAGCGCCATCCTGGGCGCTCTCAACGGCGGCTACATTGACCGCTTGGTAACGGACGACGGGGCGGCGCGCCAGGTCCTTGAATTGGCCAAGCTGTGAGCGATGGCGTCGGGCAGGGATGCGCTCAGGGCTGCAGCAAAACTTTGGAGACCGCGCCAGGCGCCTCGATCAAGCGCTCGAACCAGGCTCCGCCCTCGCCCAGCGGCGCTTCATGAATCCAGGGGTCAAGGCGAAACTCGCCCATTGCCAGCAATTCCAGAGCCCGCGCGAAGTTGGCGCTGGTGTACGCGAAAGAGCCGATCGCCCGGATCTCGCGGCGAATCATCTCCGCCACCGGCATGACGCTGCTTTCTTCGTGCAAGCCGCTGAGGATCAGCCGGCCGCTGGACCGGGTGGCGGCGACGCATTCCGCGCGCGTGCCGGCCGTGCCGACCGCGTCGACCGAAACCGCCACGCCCGCGCCCTCGGTCGCATCCAGGACCGCTTCGACCGTGGCGCAGTCCATGGGCTGAATCGGTATCCCGCCCAAATCCTCGCCCATGGCCAAGCGTTCCGGGTCGATCTCGGCGATGAAGACGCGGCCCGCGCCCTCGTAGCGCAAGACTTGCAGGGAGAGCAGGCCGATGGGTCCCGCGCCGATGACGAGGCAGTCTTGGTCCGCCACATCGCCCGCCAGTTCGCCAATCCGCACGGCGCAGCCAAGGGGCTCCGTCAAGGCGCCGACGCGGCTGTCCATGCCTTCGGGCAGCTCCAAAGCCAGCTTGGCGGGCAGGCAGACATATTCGGCGAAAGCGCCCGGGAAGTGCGCGCCCAGCAGACGCCGATTCTCACAGAGCTGGCTCGTGCCGGCGGCGCAGGCGCGACAGCGGCCACAGTGCCACAGCGGGTTCGCCGTCACCAGCGCGCCGACTTCCAGGTCGGGGCGGATGGCTGGCGCGAGGGGACCCAAGGCGACGATTTCGCCGGCGAATTCGTGGCCCATGACCAGGGGCGGGACGCGCAAGGCATTGTGCCCGAGGTAGCCGCTCAGCTCCGAGCCGCAGATGCCGGCGTGGCCGACGCGCACGACAATCTCGTCGCCGCTGGCGTCGGGCTCTGGCGCGTCGCGCAGGTTCATCGTCCGCGCCGCTTCCCATACCAGTGCTTTCATGAGGCCGCCCCTCGTCCGTTTGCCCAAGTAGAAACCAGTGCATTATACTCGCGCCAGCTTGCCAATCCACGCCCGAAGGCGAGGTCCATTCCATGAAGATTCAGAGCATTGAAGTCGTCAACCTCAAGATTCCGCCACGCAAGTTCAGCGTCGAGCCAAGCAGCGAAAGCTGGAACGCGACGGCGGAAGTGGCCAACCCGATGTCGCGCTACCCGCATGTCAAGCGCCATCGCAGCTTGTGGACGAACACCGGCTGGGGGCATCTGTGGGTCAAGGTCACGCTGGAGGACGGCACATGGGGAATGGGCTCGTCCATGCACGGGTGCCCGGTCGCCGCCATCATCAAAGACCATCTCGCGCCCCAGCTGGTCGGGCAAGACGGCTTCGCCATCGAAAAGCTGGCGGACATGATGTTTCGCCTGACGAAGTTTTATGGCACGACCGGTCTGGCGAGCTACGCCATCAGCGCGGTCGACCTGGCGCTATGGGACGCCAAGGGCAAGGCGCTTGGGCTGCCGGTCTACAGCCTGCTGGGTGGCAAGGTCCAGGACAAGCTCTACTGTTACTCGACCGGCAATGACATCGCCTGGTATCAAGAGCTGGGCTTCACGGCGCACAAGCTGGCCTGCCCCTACGGACCGGCCGACGGCTTGGCGGGCTTGCGCAAAAATGTCGAGTTGGTGGCGGGCGTCCGCGAGCAAGTCGGCGATCATTGCGAGCTGATGCTGGATTGCTGGATGGCTTTTGATGTCGATTACACCGTGCGCTTGGCGGAGGCGCTGCGCCCTTATCGCGTGAAGTGGCTCGAAGAATGCCTCATCCCCGAAGATTTCGACGCCCATGCCGAATTGCGCGCCCGCCTGCCCTGGCAGACCTTGACGACGGGCGAGCACTGGTACACGCATGTGCCTTTCCAGTACGCCATCAAGCGCGACCTGGTGGATATCCTGCAGCCGGACATCGAGTGGGTCGGCGGCTTGACGACCTGCCTCAAGATCGCGCATGCGGCCGAAGCGGCTGGCAAGACGGTGATCTTGCACGCGGGCGCCCGTACGCCTTACGGGCAGCACTTTTCTTTCGCGTCGGCCGCCACGCCCTGGATCGAATGCTTCATCGGCGAGGCCCCCGGCGTCCCCCTGCAAGAGGCAACCTGGCTGCCGGGCATGGCCTACGCGGTGGATGGCTGGCTGGAGATCGGCGACGCGCCCGGCTTTGGCATGGCGATCGACGAAAGCTGGATTGAGCCTTACGGTTGATGCCGCGGGCAGGCGGCGCATTCCAATCACATTTCGATCTGTATTGGCGTCACGCCGTAAGGCCCGCCCGCAAAGGCTGAAGATCTTATTCTTCCGCGCATGTGCATGGGCGCGCTTTTGGGCGAACCAAGGCTCGTCCCGACGGATTCCGTTTCATCGAGGATTCGAGATTGTCGGTGATGGGGGCGATAGGATGCATCGTCCCTACAGGTCGCATAATGCGGCGGGCGATACGATATATCGCCCCTACAGACTCTCCATTTAGGCATCCAAGCCCAGCCGCTGAAATTGCTCGGGCGGGGCGTCGTTCGCGCGCATTAAGGCGACGAGCTTCTCGACCATCTCCGTTTCGACCGCCCCGTCCGTGATTGGCTTGAGCTGCCCGGGGTCGGCTTGGGTATCGAAGAGCAGAGTCTCGAAGAAGGGAATCCACAAGGGCTGGCGGTGAGCGGGTATCTTCACGGTCGGGCAGGCCTTGGTGAACGAGAATGGCGCGGCCAGCTCAATATCGCGCAGCTCTTCCACGCCGAAGCGATTGCGCATGTGCGTCGCCATCAGGGTGTAATTGTAGAGCGGCTGGTTGTCTTCGTTGGCGGAAGCGCGCATATAGACATGGCGGCCGTCGGCGACATTGACATGCCCGCCATGCGCGCCATACAAGACCGCTTCTCGCGCGGGGCTGTCGTCGATGATGGTCTGGCGCAGCGGCTGGCCCTGCATGTCGGGCGGCCTTTCGACATCGAAGTATTCCAGGAGCGTCGCCGGCACATCGATATTTTGCACGAGGCTGCGGCGGCGCTCGCCAGCCACTTGCGCGCGCGGGTCCCAGACGAAGAAGGGGATGTTCGCCAATTCGTTGTACCAGGGCATGCGCATCTTGCCCCACCAGTCGTGCTCGCCCAGGTGGAAGCCGTGGTCGGTGTTGACGATTAGCATGGTGTCGTCCCAGAGGCTTAGCTCGTCCATCACATCCAGCACCGTGCCCAGATAATGGTCGCACATGCTCATCAGCGCGGCGTATTCATAGCGCATGTGCTGGACTTGCTCGGGCGGCTCGGTGATGCGCGTGTAGGGCGGCCAGTCGAAGAGCGGTCCGTCGTATTCGTGTGGATACAGCTCCTTCCAGCCCGGCTGGGTGAAGAAGGGCTCGTGCGGGTCAAAGGTCTCGATTTGCAAGTACCAGTCGTCAGCATCGGCGTTGCGGCGGATGAATTCGACGCCCTTGGCGAAGGTCTTGGCTTGGGGCATCAGCGCTTCGTCGTCGATGTAAGTTCGATTGACATCGTCTTGCAGGCGGGTGCGGAAACGCCGGTCGGCTTCTTTGCTGGCGACGCCGGCATCGACGACGCCTTTCCAGGGGTCGCCTTCTTGCCCGCGCGAGAACTCGTGGGTGGTGTAGCGGGTGTGGTAGGTGGCGCCGCCGTCTTCCCAGTAATGCTGATGATCGGTGACGATGTGGGAGTGGACGCCGTTCTCGTCAAGCAGCTGGGGCATGGAATCGTCAAATGGCTCCAGCGGCCCCCAGCTGCGGTGCAAGAAATTGTAGCGCCCGGTGTGCAGCTCGCGCCGGGCGGGCATACAAGGCATGCTGCCGATGAAGGCGTTTTCGAAGGTGACGGCGCGCTCCGCCAGACGGGCGAAATTGGGCGTATGCACCCAATCGCAGCCGTAGGGTTGCATCAGCCGGCGGTTCAGCGAATCGAACATGACCATGATGGCTTTCATGCCTTTGCTCCTTTGCGCGCGAGTAATCTGGAAGCGCTGCCTTAATTGTCCTTCACTTGAAGCTGGAACGCGGGCTGATCATCGGCGCCTGCAAAGCCCTTTCGAGCGCGGTAATCGCCGGCGGCAGAATACTCAACTTGATCCCTTATTCTGCAGTGCTGTAGGGGCGATATGCCATATCTGCCGTCTGGGACGCCAAATGCGTATGCGTTCCAGCGGGCGACTTGACAAGGCGCCCCTACACGACTCCCGATTATAGTCAGACCGTGACTCATTGGCATCAAGACTAAAGGGACTTGCGTTAGCGGCGGAAGAGACTTGCCTAGCCTGCGGCGCGCCATCAGCCCTTCAAGCCGCTGGTCAAACCGCCGCTGACCAAGAAGCGCTGCAAGAAAATATACAGCACGATCACCGGCAGCACCGCCATCACCGAGGCCGCCATTAGCTCCGCCCAGGCCGTGCCCTGCTCTTGGTCGAATACACTCAAGCCCAGCTGAATCGTCTTCAGGCTGTCTTCTTTCACCACGACCAGGGGCCACAAGAAGTCGTTCCAGGACCACAGAAACGCGAAGAGCGCCATCGTGCCCATGACCGGCTTGGAATTGGGGACCAGGATGCGCCAGTACACGCCAATGCGCGAACAGCCATCAACGATCGCCGCTTCTTCAATCTCTTTGGGGAAGCTCAAATAAAACTGGCGGAAGAGGAAAACGCCGAATACCGAGACGAAGTTGGGGAACATGACGCCGGCCAGGGTGTTGATCAAGCCGGTGCCGCCCTGGCCGAGGAGGTCGTTGCCGCCCGCCAGCGGAAAGTAGCGGATGAGCAGGAAGACCGGGATGATGAGCACCTCGAATGGCACCATCATCGTGGTCAGCAGCGCGAAGAAGAGCAGCATCTTGCCGCGAAATTGCAAGCGGGCGAAGACATATCCCGCCATCGAGCCGAGCAGCACCTGCGACGCGACTGCCACCGCCGTGACCAGGATCGTGTTGGCGTAGAGCCGCGGCATGTTGGTCTGTTCAAAAGCGTCAGTGTAATTCTGCAAGTCGAGCTCGTTTGGGATCCACCGGATGGTATCGCCGAAGATTTCGCGGTCGGGCTTGACCGAGGTGGAGACCATCCAGAAAAACGGCATGACCATCACCAGCGCGCCGATGCCCAGCAGCAGATAAGTGAGGAGTAGCGGCAAACGCGCTTCCCAGGCGCTGAATGCAGTGCCGTTGCTTGCCGAGCCGCTCCGTCTCGCCGCCACGATTAGGCCCCCTGACGTTCGCGCAAGACGCGGAAGCTGATGAGCGTGAGGATGAGCACAATGATCAGCATCACAACCGAGATGGCCGCGCCTCGCCCCAGCCGCAGGTAGCCGAAGACATTCTGGTACACCTCCCAGACCATGGTATTGGTGCGGTTGAAGGGACCGCCCTGGGTCAGCATGAAGATCAGGCCGAAGTTGCGGAAGATGCCGATGGTGAAGGTGACGACCACGAAGAGGATGACCGGGCGCATCAGCGGCACGGTGATGAACAGAAAATTCTGCAGGGCGTTGGCGCCATCGACCCGCGCCGCTTCTATGATGTCGCGCGGTATGTCTTGCAGGCCCGCCAGGAAGATCACCATGTTGCTGCCGATGCTGCCCCAGATGGTGACGATCACCAGGCTGATCAGCGCCAGGTTCGGGTCGTTCAGCCAATTCTGCGGCGGCATGCCCAGCTTGTCCAGAAAGTAATTCAGCAAGCCGTGCTGCGGGCTGTAGATCCAGCGCCAGATCATCGCCGAGACGACCACCGAGCTGACGACCGGCAAGTAATACAAAGTGCGCAGGAAAACGCGCCCGCGTATGGATTGATCGAGCAGCTTGGCGATGATCAGCGCCAAAGCCGTGCCCAGCGGAACCGCCTCGATGGTGAAGAGCAGGGTGTTGATGATGGACTGGAAGGCGGTCTTGTTGCTGAAGACATAACTGTAATTCTTCATGCCGACGAAGCGCGGCGGCTCAAAGAGCTCGTAACGGGTGAAGCTGAGGTAGATATTGTAGAAGACGGGCCAGATCTTAAGCGCCGTCAGCAGCAGCACCGGCACGAGCAGAAACAGAAAGGCGACGAAAGCCTGGCTGTTAAACAAGCGATACAGGCGGGCGCGCCAGATGCTTTGCGCGCTTTCCGGGTGGAGGCTTGCTGAAGCGGCGAAGTTCATGCGGCAGCCGAATTCTGTAGGGGCGACTTAGCGAGCCGCCCGTGATAGCACGCGAAATTCAAGACGGGCGACCGGGTAGATCGCCCTTGTGCCAAGGCCCGCCACGCTAGTCGTCGGCGAGGATCTCGTCGATGGCGGCGGTGGCGTCGACGAGGGCGTCGGCCGCCGCCTTGTTGCCGCTCAGCGCTTGCTCCAGCTCGGCGGCGATCGGGCGGAAGAGCGCGATCAGGTTGTGATGCTGCGGGAAAGTGCGGGCGTAGACAGCCGACTCCAGCACGATCTTGTGCTTCTCCGACATGTACTCGGCATCCAGCAGCGAGAGCCGCGGCGGCGTGTTGTTGTTGGAGGCGGAGTAGACCTCGAGCATGTCTTGGCGGGTCATGAAGCGCAGCAAGCCCCAGGAAGCGGCGGCGTCGGGAGTCTGCGACGAGAGGAAGAATTTGTTCACCCAGGAGTGGGTCGCCTGGACGGCGCCGGTCAAGGGCAGGCTTGGGTAGATGGTCTCCGCTTCGTCTGGCGCGTACAAGTTGACCACCCGCTCCATATCGGCGCTGCTGAGCTGCATGGCGGCGTTGCGGCCCGCCAGCACATTCAGGTCGCCTTGGGGCTCCAGGCCCGGGTAGGCGGTCACGCCGTGCTCCTGCACCAGCGCGATCAGCCATTCCAGGGCGGCCAGCGCTTCTGGCTGGTCGAGGGCGCAAGTCGTCAGATCGTCGCTGAGGAATTTGCCGTCAGCCATGTGCAGCCACATCAGGAAGGGCTGCCAGTCGCGCTGCCAGTTGCCGCTGCCGTCGGAGAAGTGGTAACCCTCGACGCTGAAGCTGTCGCCGTCGCGGACGGTGGTCGCCTGGGCCACGGCCAGGAATTCGTCCCAGGTGGTCGGCGGCGCGTCGAAGCCGGCTTCCGCCAGCAGCTCCTTGTTGTACCAGAGGGTGCGCAGGTCCTGCCGATAAGGCACGGCGACGATGTTGCCGCGGATGGTGACATCGGCTTGCAGGCCGGCCGGGAAGTCGTCCCAATCCCACTCGGCGTCGGCGTTGATGAAGTCGTTGAGCGCCACCGCCCAGTTGCGCCGCGCCATCTGGGGCGCCCAGACCGCGCCGCCCTGGAAGACATCCGGCGTAACGCCAGAGGCGAAGGCGGTCGTCATCTCTTCGTTGTAGCGCCCCCAATTCGTCCAGTTCACGGTCACGCTGGAACCGGGGTTCTCTTCCATGAAGCGCGGGATGATGGTCTCTTCGAAGGCGGTCTGGACGGGGTCGCTCCAGTCCACCATCGCCAGCGAGAACTCGACGCCATCGGCCTGGGCCGCGATCGGCTGTATGCCAATCAGGGCGAGACTCGTGGCGCTGCCGCTGGCTGCCGCCATTTTGAGAAAGTCGCGCCGGGATAGTTTTTCGCTCATGAGCTTCTCCTTTTGCTTTGCCCCGCTCCACCAAATTCTTGCGGGAAATCGCGCAAATCATACTGCAAGGCGGGCGGCTTTTCCAGCGGCGGATTTGGGCGCGCGGAGAAGCCATTGAACCCGGCAGCCCGCTCACCCGGCGCTTCAGCTTGTTGGCGGCTTTGCGCGCGCGTGAAATGCAGGCGGACACACGAGCGCCGCGCTATGCCGAAGCCGCCTTCAAAGCATGCACGGCCGCTTCTTCCGCGTCGCGCGCTGCCAGCACCCGATCCCGAATCTCGGCGCGCAAGTCGGCAATTTCGCCCTCGCCCAGCGGGAAATCGCTGTCGGCTTCGGTCTTGAGCGCAGCCAAACGCGCGTTGCAGGCGATGATCTCGTCCAGCTCGCCGGCGCCGCTCTCCTTGAAAAGCCGCGTCTTGCGGTCGATTAGCGCCCGCGCTTCGCCCAGCATCGGCGCGTCGCCCGGCAGCAGACAATCCAGCAACGCTTCCCAGGCCGCGCCCGCTTCGCGATAGAGCCCGGCGACCGCGCCCAGCTCTGCCACCTCCAGCGCCAGCGCCGCCTCGTCGAGAAAATCGGCATAGACATCGCGCTCGGCCTGGACGGTCTTGCCAAAGGCGGGACCCAGAAATGTGTAGGCGCTGGTCAACGCCGCCAGCAGCGGTCGCCCGGTGGGATATTCTTTCGCCCAGCTGCCCTTGGTCGTTTTCGCCAGCATATCCGCCCATTGCCGCAAAGCCCGCAGGCCGAAATTCTTCGCCGAGCCCTTGGGCGGTTTCTCCGTCATCAGCTGGATCGTGTGGTTGATGCCGGCTCGGATGGCATCGGCCAGCAGGCTCTCGTCCGGCTCGCCCAGCAGCAGCAAGCGATGGCGGTCCTTCTTGATGCGCGCTCGAGCTTTGTCCAGGTCGTCGGTCGCGACCGTCAGGGGGACGCGGCTGCGGTCGCTGATATAGGCATCGCCCAGGTCCGGCTCGTAGCCGAAGATGACCAAGGGCATGGTGTGCCAGCTGTATTCGTCGTAAGGAATGGCGTTGTATGGCAGGAGCGAGCCATCGGGGTTGGCGATGGGCGCCATGCCATCTTCCAGCGCCATGAGCAGATTCTGGCGCGCTTTATCCGCATTGGGCGTACGCAGGGCTTTGGCGGCGATACCCAGGCGCTCGAGAACGCTCTCCATCGGCGCGAAGGTGTTGCGCGTCAGCAGGTTGACTTGCGGGTCGTAACCTTTGTAGTGAAAGGTGAAATAGCCGAAGGTCGCGCCACCGCTGACGCCGAGCAGTATCGCCTCGCTGTAGGGCAGGCCGGTGTGCGGCGCTTTCGCCCCTTGATAATCAAGCGCGCTGCGGATGGAGGCGGTGTCCCAGTATCTTCCTTCAAATTGAGTGAAATCGGGCAGGCTGGGCATGTTCGTGTCCTTTCCCTTGCTTTGGGGCTTCGTCGGCTTGGGCGTCGGTGCTGGCGACGACGCCGCTTCCGCCATGACGCGCAGGTGGGCCTTGCAGGGCGTCAGCTCCGACCAGGCCTTGCAAATGCCGATGACGGGCCTGCCGTCAAACATCTGCTGGGGCGCGCCCTGGTTTTTCATGCGGCTGCGCGCTTTGCAGCCGGTCCGCCCGGTCCGCAAAAACCAGTCGCGACTGCGCAGCGGCATCTGGGCTCCCCCTGTATTCGGCGGGCGACTTGACAAGCCGCCTCTGCCTGACGCGCCGAGTATAGCAGAGCGCAAGCCCGCTGCCCGCCAGCGTCCATTGCCACTTGAGATATGCCGCCACGCCGATATGCTACCACTGTTTGCGAGCCAGCGGCGGTGGCATGAAGCGAACCCGGCGGACCAAGAAAACGTATTATGGCTGGTACATCGCGCTCGCCCTGGCGATCACGGAGACCGTGTCTTATGGCGTGCTGTTCTACGCTTTTTCCGTCTTCATCACGCCGATGGAAGCCGAACTGGGTTGGACGCGGGCGGAGATTTCGGGCGCTTTCTCGCTGTCATTGCTGATCACCGGGCTCTGCGCCGTACCCGTCGGCTACTGGCTGGACCGGCATGGCGCGCGCCTGCTGATGACCCTCGGCTCGGTCGGGGCGACGGCGATGGTCTTGCTCTGGTCGCGGGTCAACAGCTTGCCGGAGTTCATCCTCGTCATGGCGCTGCTGGGCTTTTTCGGTTCCGCCATTTTGTACGAGCCCGCCTTCGCCATCATCGCCGCCTGGTTCAAAAATCGCCGCGGCACAGCGATGGCGGTAGTGACCTTCATCGCCGGCTTCTCCGCCACCATCTTCATTCCGCTGACCGACGCGCTGCTGGTGGCGCAGGGCTGGCGGGGGGCCGTCTTCAGCCTGGGAATCATCCTGGGCGCGATCACGATCCCGCTGCACGCCCTCGTCTTGCGGCGGCGACCGTCCGATCTGGGTTTGCTGCCCGATGGCGAAACTCAAGACTCGGAAGCACCCTCGCCCGCCTCCATCGAGCTGGCCTCCGTGCTGCGATCGCGCTACTTCTGGCTGCTGACCTTGGCCTTCGCGATCTCCGCATTGGGCATCTCCGCCCTGCGCATTCACTTCATCCCGCTGCTCATCAGCGTCGACATTCACCCGAGCGACGCCGCCTTGGCCAGCGGCGCGATTGGCGTGATGCAAGTCCTGGGCAGGATGCTGTTCGCCCCAATCGAGCGGCGGTACTCCAGCCGGACGATGGCTCTGGGCGTGTTCGGGCTGCTTTCGGTTTCGCTGGGGGTGCTGCTGCTGGGGAGCGCGCCGATCGTAATCTTGCTATTCGTCGCGCTATTTGGCATGGCGATCGGGACGCATACGCTGACGCGGCCGCTGATCATCGCCGACGCTTACGGCGCCGCTTACTACGGGCGCATAAACAGCGTGATCGTCATCTTCGTCACGCTCTGCGGCACCTCGGCGCCCTTCGCGGCCGGCATCATCTTTGACGCTTTTGGCTCCTACCAGCCGATGCTCGTCCTGGTCTGCGCCATGAGCCTCGCGTCGATTGTGGCGATCTGGCTGCTGCCAAAGAATGTCATGGACGCGCCCCGCTAAGTCAGCGCGTCGCCCAGCCAGCCGCCAGGCGCTGGCCAGTCTCGTCCCAGCTGCGGATTCCGCTGGTGGCGTCGGCCGCTTCGATGTTGCAGGCCGCCACCGCGCAAGCCCAACGCGCGCAGCTCTCGACATCCAGACCGCGCAGCAGAGCGGCGATCAAGCCAGCGTAAGCCGCGTCGCCCGCGCCAGTCGTGCCGGCCACCGCCACCTGGAAGGCCCGCTGCCAGGTCTGCGCGCCGGCCCATTTTTGCGGGGTCTGCCCCAGCCGGGCGAGGAAGCGCAGACGCCCTTCGTCGGCCGCGGCCCGCAAATACAAGCCGCGCTCGCCCAGCTTGAAGCCGGCGATGCCCGCGCCCATCGCCAGCAGCTCGCCGGCAAGGTCTTCAAGGTACTCCGCCATTGGCTGTACGGAGAGCTGGTTTCTCCAGCGCTCCAGATCCGCCCGCCGCAGCATGTACAGGATTTCTTCAATGCTCGGCACGAAGATATCGACCAGCGGCAGGCAGCGCTCCAGGATGCGCCGCCAGTTCGCGCGTCCGCTGGGCGAGTCCGGCGGCGGCAGCGACATGTCAAGCGAAATGACGAGATCCAGCGCTTTGACGGCTTGCAGCAGCTCCAGCAAAGCGGCGCCATCGTCGGCGAAGAGCCGCGGCAGCAAAGTGGGATAGCCCAAATGGAAGAGCCTGGCGCCCTGGGCGCCCTCGAGATGGATGTGTTCCAGCCCGTAATTTTCGTAGACGCCGGTGTGCGTCAGCAAGGTGCGGTCGTGGCTGTGCGGCTCGATGACAATGGTGTAGGGGCTGGCGCCGCCGGGCAGGACGCGGACGCCGTCGCCGAGCCCGGGCGCGAAGCCGCCGACATAATCAATGATGGCGCGCCCAACCCAGTCATCGCCCACTGCCGCCTGCAGATCCACATCGACGCCGAGGCGATGCAATGCCAGGCCCGTGTTGGAGACGGCGCCGCCAGTCGAGTACGAGATTTGCCCGATTTCGTAGACTTTGCCGGCGTCGACGACTTGCTCAGGCGACAGCGACGCCATATCGGGCAGGATATCGAGGGCGATGTGGCCCGCCACGATCACATCCGGCGGCATGGCGAAAGCCTCCTTAGGCGAAATCTGTCACGGCATGCCAATGGCAGGCTTCATTTCTACCATAGGCCTCAAAGGAAAGAAAACACCTGCGGGCGCGCCAGGCGACGATAATCGGCCGAGCGCAGAGCCAGCGAAAAACGGCGATCGCCCGCATTGAAGACGATGCGCTCGTTTTCGAAGAGCTCCGGCGCGGCGTAAAGCGGCAGCGCAAAGAGATGGCCGAATGGCGGCACAGCCCCCGGCAAGACTCCCCCGGTGATTTCGCCCACCTCGCGCTCGCTGGCGAAACGGATGTCGCGGGCTTCCAGACGCCGCTTGACGCGCTTGCCATCAAACTTGCGATCAGCCGGGAAAACCAGCATCACGAAAAACTTGTCTTTCTTCGAGCGCTTGACCCGCAGAATGATGGCTTTCGCGCCTTGCCGCAAACTGTAGCCCGGGCGCGTCAAGGCCGCTTCTTCGCTGGTGCGGACGGGCTCGTGCTCGAAGCTCTCGCGCCAGCAGCCATCGTCCTCGAGCATGGCGACGATGCGTCCGGCGCATTCGTGATACGCGCCCACGCTCACTGTCATTTAGTATCGCCCTCCGACGCGGCTCAGCCCGGGGGTCCGCAATCCATCGCGTCGCGGCTGACGCGGCAATGCCGATTCAGCGGCACATTGGCGTATTCATGATATTCGCCATTCAGCCAACTGACGATGACCCGTTCGATGGAAGCCTCGCCCAGGCCGAAGTGCAGGGTCATGTCGTTGCCCGCGCCCAGGCTGGAGCCCGATTTGACTTCGCGGATTTGCGACAAGCCATCGTCCCCGACCACACGCAGGCGCGTGCCGATGGCGTCGCGGTCTATGTCGCCGCCGCCTTCCAGCTCAAAAGCGATCCAGTGGTTGATTTCGGCCTCGTGCGAACGATTCTGAAACAGGCCGTGTCCCTCGTTCCACCAAGTCAGGGCAAAGTCGACGCGGCCATCGCGGTCATAGTCGGCCGTGCTGAAGCCCATGGTGGCGCGGTTTTCGCCGCTGAACAAACTCTGGTTCATGGGGCGGAAGCTGCCGTCGCGGCGATTGTGATACAGCATATCGGGATAGACGAAGTGCAAGCCGCCGCTGCCGTATTGGGGCGGCAAGCCATAAATGGAGTCGGGGCTGTCCGGCTCGCCTTCGAGTTGCCGCGTGACCGCCGATGTGCCGCTGGCTGCCAGGAAGAGATCCAGCCAGCCGTCGTTGTCATAATCGAAGAAAGCCGTGCCCCAGCCGACAGCCGTGCCCGTCCGATAATCGACGCCAGCGTACTCCGAGCTGTCTTTGAAGACGCCGTCGCCCTGATTCTCCAGCAAGATCATGGAGCTGATCATGTTGGAGAAATACAGATCCAGGTCGCCGTCGTTGTCATAATCGCCGCTGGCCAAGCCCATGCCATGCGCCACGGCGCCCGCTTTGGCGGCTTCCGAGACATTGGTGAAGCACCAGCCCGCGCAGCCGGCGCCGTCGTTGCGCCAGAGCACATTGCCCAGGGCGTTGACCGCTTTGTCGTTTACCACATACAAATCGAGGTCGCGGTCATCGTCGTAATCCAGCCAGCTGACGGCGAAACCCGCCCCCAGCAGCGCCTCGAATTCCAGCAGCCCGGAGACATCGGAGAAGCTGCCGTCGCCGTTGTTGTGATACAGCGCGTCGCGGCTCCGCGAGAAATCCAGCAGTTCGCATTCGGGGTAGCAGGACCAATTCGTCACATACAGATCGAGGTGGCCGTCTTCGTCGTAATCGCCCCAGGCGGCCGTCGTGCCTTTGCCGATATCGCCGACCCCCGCCTCAGCCGTCACATCGGTGAAGCCGGCGCCCTCCAGGTTGCGAAAGAGGCGGTTGGCGCCCGCGTTCAGCACATAAAGATCGCGCCAGCCATCGTTGTCATAATCCGCCCAGACCGCCCCGCCGCTGGGGACATCGGGCAGGCTGAGCCGGTCGCTGAACTCGGAGAGCGCGAAGCTGCCGTCGCCCTGGTTGCGGTAGAGCTTGTTGGGAGCGTGGTTGCCGGCGAGGAAGAGATCGACCCAGCCGTCCTTGTCGTAATCCGCCCAGGCGGAGCCGGCCGCCAGATAGCCGCCGTCGTAGGGCACGGGCATATTCTCGTGCCAGATGCCCCGGTGCGCCGCCGCGATTCCGGCCGCCGCGCTGACATCGTGAAAGAGGCTGGTGTCTTTTATCGCGCTGACGCCAAGCCCGCCCAACAACAGCAGACACAAGAGCGGGGCGATTCTCTGCGCCATGGCTGGCCTCTAGCCGGCGCCCTTGGCAATCTGCCCGTCGCGCAGGTCGATGATGCGGTCGGCGTACTCGGCGACGATCGGGTCGTGGCTGGAGAGGAAGATGGAAATGCCTTTGAGGCGCACGAAGTCTTGCAGCACCGCCAGGATTGCGTGAGTCGTCTCGCTGTCGAGCTCGCTGGTTGGCTCGTCGGCGAGGATGAGATCCGGCTCGGTGACCAAAGCCCGGGCGATGGCGATGCGCTGCTGCTGCCCGCCCGACATTTCGTATGGGCGATGATCGTAATAATCCAGCAGATCGACCAGCTCCAGGCTGTCCAGGATGCGCCGCCGCCGGTCGCGCCGCGGGACGCCGCCCAAGCGCGCCATCACATCCAGGTTCTCGTAGGCGGAAAAGCTGGGCAGCAAGCCCATCTGCTGGAAGACGAAGCCGATGCTTTCGCGCCGCCAGCGGGTGCGCGCGATCTCGTCCATTGTCGAAATGTCGACGCCCTGAATCCAGACTTTGCCGCTGCTGGGGTTGTCCAGGCCGCCGAGGCAGTTGAGCAAGGTGGTCTTGCCGCTGCCAGAACGCCCGCGCAAGGCGACGAACCGGCCCCGCCCCACTTCAAGAGTCACATCTTTCAATGCCTGCACATCGCCGGTATCGGCCGGGTAGACCCGGCCCAATTCGCGGGTGGCAATCGCCGGTTGGCTCATCATCGCTTCTCCGCTCGTTTGGGCTCGCCGGGTTCGTCATCGCCCCTGCCAGCGAGCCGCGAAAGCAGGCTCCGGCCATTCTCGCCGGCGCGGATCTCGCGCTCCAGCTGGATTTCCGCCTGCGACGAAGTCTCTTCCAGATTGCGCGCCGGGCGGATGACGATGCTGTCATCGGCGATTTCCATCTCGACCCGGTTTTGGAAGCCCAGCTGCTCGCGGTAAGATTTCGGGATTTGCAGCCTGCCAGCCGAATCCAGCACGATCAGCTCCTCAAAGTGCTCGTCCCAGGCTGCGTCGCCGGCCGCCTCGGCCACGGGTTTCGCGCCCGGGCGCCGCCGCACCGTCTCGCTGGCCAGCTTGCCATCGCGGATGGCGACGACGCGCTGGACCTGCTGGGCGATGAGCGGGTCGTGGCTGACGATGCAGATGGTCAAGTCCAGGTCGCGGTTCAAGCGCCGGAAGAGAGCGTAGACCTGGTCGGAGGTGGCGGAATCGAGCTCGCCAGTCGGCTCGTCGGCCAGCAGGAGCTTGGGCTCGTTGGCGAGGGCGACGGCGATGGCGACGCGCTGCTGCTCGCCGCCGGAGAGTTGGATGGGTCGGTGATCGTAGCGTTCCGCCAAACCTACCAGGTCCATCAATTCGCGGGCGCGCCGGTCGCTCTGGCTGCCAGCTTGGCCGGCCAGGGTCATCGGCAGCTTGATGTTGTCCAATGCCGACAGATAGGGGATGAGGTTGCGGCTGCCCTGCTGCCAGACAAAGCCGACTTCGACCTGGCGATAATGCGTCAAGTCGCGGGTGCTGAGCTTGAGCAGGTTCTTGTCGTCGACGATGACCTGCCCGGCCGAGGGGCGGGTCAAGCCGCCCAGGACATTCATCAGAGTGGTCTTGCCGCTGCCGCTGGCGCCGACGACGCCCACCAGCTCGCCTTTTTTGACCGTGAGGTCCAAGCCCTGCAGCGCCATCACTTCAATATCGGCGACTTTGAAGATCTTGTACAGATCGTCGCAGATGACAAAAGCGCCGTTGCCAACCGCCATTAGATCGTCTCCCCGAGCTTGACCGCTTCAAAGGTGCGCATCCGCCGCAGGATCACCAGCAGGATCGCCATAATCACGACGAAGGCGCCGAAGAAAAGCGCCACGATTTGCGCGATCTCCACCCAAGCCATGGTCACCACATAAGGCGGCACGACGCCTTCCAGGCTGCTGACGAATTGCATGTAAGGGATGTACATGACGCTGACGACCAGGCCGATGCCCAAGCCCAGCAGCAAGCCCATGGCGATCAGCAAGCCCAGCTCCCAGGCGACCGACAGCATCATTGAGCGCTGCGACAAGCCAATGGCGCGCAAGATGCCCAATTCCACATAGCGGCGCTTGTAAGAGAAGATCGTGTAGAGCAGGAAGCCGATCATGGTCGCCAGGGTGGAGGTGATGAAGCCGATGGACAGCAAGCCGAAGAGGCCCTGCCGCTCCGGGCGAGACTGTTCGCGCTCGATCCGCGTGGCCGGCTCTTCCATCAAGACGCCGGCCGCCCCCCGATTCAGCACGCCGCGAGCGAAATCCCGATAATTGAAACCTTCCTCGACGCGGGCGACAACCCGATGCGCCAGCTCCACCTGGGCTTGTTCAAAGAGATAATCCAGGTTGCCGATGAAGAGCGCGCCGTCTTTTTCGGGATAATAGCGCGGGAAGTAATCCAGGCTGCCGACGATTTGGAAGTTGGCTTTGAAGACTTCGCCGGAACTGCGGATATCAATCTCGATCAAGTCGCCGATGTCCAGGCCCCGCGTTTCCATGAATTCGCGCGAGACGAGGGCGGCGTCCTGCTGCAAGGCCAGGGCGTTGGTCAGGTAGCCCAGGCGTATCGGCGCGAAATCCGGCCGCCAGAAGAGCACGGGGCCGAGCTCGGCGCGGTCAATGCCGACGAAGCGGCCGTCCACGCTGCCGGAGGTGAGCCGGGCTCTGGCGGTGTATTCGCCGATGCGGGTGGCGTTGATGATGTGCGGCATGGAATTGAATTCGGAGATGTGCATGTAAGCGGGCGGCGCGTCGTCGCCCCCGCCACCGCCGCCGGGAATGGCGCTTGGGCTTTGACTGAAGACCCGCACCGAAATATCGGCCGAGACGCGATAATACTGCTGCTCGTAGAGATAGCGGTCGATGGTGCGGGCGAAGGAGGCGGTGTAGACGCCCAGGCTGATCGTGCAGACCAGCAAGATCAAGGGCAGGTAGTAGGCCCCGGGCGAGCGCTCCAGCTGCCGCGTCACAATCAGCAGGCCGACGCTGTTGCTCCACTGGATCAGCCAGGCCATGGCGCGCAGCAGGGGCGGCAAGAAGCGCAGGATAAAGAGCGTGAGGGCGAAGATCGTCAGCGGCGGCAGCAAGAAGACGAAGGGCTCGTTGTAGGCGTCTTCGATGTTGCGCAAGCCGCCTTCCACCGCGATCAGCGCGCCCTGCTGGGTCACCTGGTAATAGAAGTAGCCGATGACGGCCAGCAGCAAGATGTCGACGCCGACCCGCTGCCACCAGGGCCGCTGCAGCAAGCGCGACTTGTCCATCTTGTAGCTGATGATGGTATGGCGGGCGGCGCCAATGGTCGGCACGACGCGGATCAGCACGGTGAAGAAGATCGCCGCGACGATGGTCGTGCCAATGGTCGGCGGGATGGACACGACGAAGCCGCTGCCCCAGTGGAAGTCCATGAAGCTGCGCGTCGTGCCGATGAGCTGCGTGAAAGCCGTGGCCAGCGCGCCCCCCACCGCCAGCGCGATCAAGCCCATGATCAAGCCCTCGACCGTCGTCAAGCCGACGATCTGGAAAGGCGAGGCGCCCCGGCTGCGCAGCACGGCGGTCTCGTTGCGCTGCCCGTCCACGACCAGGCCCACCAGCATCACCAAGAAGACGATCAATAGCGCGATGATGGGGATGCTGAAGACGGTCAGGGTCAAGGTCAGCACCGTCACGATGCGCTGATACGGTTTCAGTTCATCAACCGGCGAAGCCTGGATGTAGGTGCCGGGCAAGTATTGATCGGCGATTTTCTCGGTGGCGTCGTGGCGCTTGATGAGCTCGTCGACGCGGCTGGTGTTGACGCCGCTGCCATCGGTGACCAGGTACCATACCGCCAGGTTAATTTCGGATTCGGTGTAGGGCGCCAGGCGATTGCGGAAAGTCTCTTCGTTGATGAGCAGAATGTCTTCAAAGACATTCGGACGATAGAACCAGTAGATGGCTTCTTCGTCTCGTGGCCGCCAGATGCCGGCGATGCGGATCTCGGTAATTTGCATCGGGTCTTCGGGGTCCAGCCGCCAGTTGAAGCCCTGGAAATACTCGCCCAGCTGGATGCCGTACTGCGAAGCGAACTCTTCGTGGATCATCACATCGACGACGCTGGCGGAGCTGGGCTCGGCCGCCGGCGGATAGACGCCTTCGACCAATTCCACCTGCTCTTCTATGTCTTCGGTCGTGCCGAAGCTCACATAATCCAGCGAGCGCGTCTCGTCGCGATAATTCGTCTCCCCGGCCGGGTACAGGCGGAAGTTCTGCGTCTCTAGGTGGCGCACGACCAGGGTGGAGTTCAAGCCGAGCTCCGTGCCGCCTTTATCGCGCAGATAGCCGTCCAGGTCCTGGATCGCTTCCCAGTTCACCGGCTCGTTCCAGGAGCCGATATAACTGAAAAGGAAAGAGAAGGGCGGACGGTTGATGCGGTCGGGCCCCTCGGTCAAGCGCTCGGTGAGGACGCGAAACGCGACCGATTCGGCGTAGATGGGGATGGTGAGCACGAGAGCCACGGCGACGGTCAAGCCGACGGTGGTGGCCAGGGAAAGCAGCGGCTGCGCCAGCAAGCGTTTGATGGCGACGATGAGGATGGCGCGGGCGCGCAGGTAGAGACGGGTCATGGACCGATTACCGTCTGGCCTTCTTCAACGCCGGAGGTGATTTCGACCCTGCCGTCGCCTTCCAGGCCCAAGCGCACGTCGACGCGCTGCTGCACGCCTTCGTTCTGCACGACGACGAAGTTGCGGCCGCTGAATTGGCGGATCGCCGAAGAGGGCAGCCAGAGCACATCGTCGCGCTCTTCGATGACCACCGTGAAGCTCATGCGGTCGCCCACTTTGAACTCGTCCGGCGGCGGCTGCTCGTCAAAGGCGACATGCACAAACTCGTCCGTGGCCAAGCCATAAGGCGCGGGCAAGCTGGCGATCGTGCCGCTGTAGACATTGCCCGGTATCGCCGCCCGCTGGATCGTGAGCGGCATGCCCTCTGCCAGCTCGCTCAGGTCCTCGGCGCCCATCTCGTCCGTGATCTCCAGGACCGTCAAATCCGCGACGACCGCCACCGGATCAAAGGACAGCACGGGCTGGCCCGGCTCCAGGCGGAAGTACACCAGCCGGCCGTTCATCGGCGCGATGAGATCGGCGCTGGCGATGGTGGCCTCGATTTCATCAACCAGCTTCTGGGCGCGGGAGACATCAAAGCGCAATTGCGGGTCGACGCCGCTCGTCAGCTCATTGACGGCGACCTGCGCCAAATCGCGCTGCAGCTCCAGCAAGCTGATCTGGAAAGTTTGCTCGCTGCTGGGGCGGTGGCCCGCTTGCTCGACGGCGTGTTCAAGCCGCAGCGTCGCCATCGCCAGACCAAGATCGGCGCGCTGGCTGTCATAGCGGACCTGGCTGTCGGCGCTTTCCAGCAGCGAGGCGGCGATCGCCAGTTCTTCCTCAGCGTCGATCAGGCGGCCTTGCAAGGCGGCGGTGTTTAGCCGCGCCAGCGAGTCGCCCGCCATGACATCGGCGCCGGCTTCCACATGCACCTCGAGGACGCGCCCGTCAATCGCGAAGCCGACTTCTTCATTGAGGACCGGCGCGATCCGCCCGAAGAAGCGGCGCTCGTAGATGATTTTGCCGCGTTCGACTTGATACACGGGCTTGGTTGGGACGACAGGCGTCGGAATGGCGGTGGGCTCGCCTTCGGTAATGGCGTCGCCGAAGGTCGCCTGCGACGCGCAGCCGCTCAGCAGGGCCAGCCCCAGCGCCAGCAGTAGAATAATGCGCACGATAATCCTTCCTCGCTTCGCTGCGTCTCGCTGCGGCGCCCGACGGCGATCCGCCAGCCTTCCGCCGCAGCCCGTTTCATTTGAGCCGTTTCAGTATACAGGAGTCCTGCCGCGATTCCAGATGCGATTGCGCGGTCTGGGCCTAGGCGCTTTCGCCGTCGGCGAGCTCGATCGCGGCTGGCTTGACCTGCGCGGCGCGGATGCGCTCCATGTCAAATTTCTGGCCGCGGTCGAATTTGTAGACGCCGTTCTGCTCTTGGTAGATGTCGGTCAGCTGGGTGTAGCAGTAGCCGAACATGTTGACATCGTCGAGCAAGATGGCGCAGAGCTTCTCGAAGCGGTCATAAAACTCGTCCAGGTCTCGCGGGCGTTCACCATACCCCCAGGAGTCCTCGCCTTCCTGGACATCGGGGTTCCACCAGATGCCGCCGAACTCGCTGACGAAATAAGGCTGGCCACGCCAGGGAATCGACCAGCGGATATTCCCCACCATGCGCTCGGGCAAGCCCCAGCCGGTGGCGTCGTTCAGGTAGGGCTCGCCCTGCGCCAGGCCCGCGTGGCGCGCCCGAAATGTGTCAGGATCCTGGGTGTAGTCATGGCTGTCGTAGACATCGGCCCCCGCCACGCGATGCGAATAACCCGATGTGTCGAGCACGGGGCGGGTGCCGTCCATCGCCTTGGTCGCCAGGTACAAGCCGACGGTCACATCGTCCAGCTGGGTCAGGCGGTCGGTCAGGGTCTGCCAGGTTTCGTTCAAGGGGCACCAGCCGACAATGCTGGGGTGCGAATAATCGCGCTCCATGCATTCCAGCCACTGCGCGATGTAATCGGGTCCCGGCTTTTGATGCTCGCCGTCGAGTGGACCGAACCCGCCACAGCCCCAATCGCCAAATTCGCCCCAGACAAGGTAGCCCAGCTGGTCGGCGTGATACAAGAAGCGCTCTTCAAAGACTTTCTGGTGCAAGCGCGCGCCATTGAAGCCGGCCGCCATGCTTAGCTCGATGTCTTCGCGCAGGGCGGCGTCGCTGGGCGCGGTCATGATGCCGTCGGGGTAATAACCCTGGTCGAGCACCAGGCGCTGGAAAACGGTCTTGCCGTTGATCTTGATCGCCATGCCGTCAATCGAAATCGCCCGCATGCCGGCGTAACTCGAGGCGGAGTCGATCACATTGCCTTCGCCGTCAATAAGCGCGATTTCCAGGTCGTAGAGCTGGCCGTCGCCGGGCTGCCAGAGCCGCAGGCGCTCGTCGGGCACGGGCAAATCCAGCCGTGGCGACAAGTCGTATTCAGCCGAGCACTCGGCGCTCGCGACTTCGCCGACGGAGTCGGACAAGGTCGCCCGCAAACGCAGGCCCGGCGCGTTGCCCGTGATCGGCTGCTCCAGGCGGAAAGTTTGATTCGCCAGATCGGGCGTGATCCGCGGCCGGCGCAGGGCGATAGCCGGCACGGGCTCCAGCCAGACCGACTGCCAGACGCCGGTGGTGCGGACATAGATGGCGCCCTGCGGTCCATAGTCGCGGGCTTGTTTGCCGCGGGGCTGGGGACTCTGCTCATTGTCCCGGGCGCGGAGCACAATCGTGATCTCGTCGCCCGCTTCGGCGACGCCGCTCAAGTCGCAGCTGAATGGCGAGAAACCGCCGCGGTGCCGCCCGACCTCGACGCCATTCACCCAGACCGTGCTGTCGTAGTCGACAGCTTGGAAATGCAGCAGGACGCGCTTGCCCGCCCAGGCGGCCGGGATGCTGGCTTGGCGGCGATACCAGACCGCGTTGTAATAATCATGATCGGCGATGCCAGAAAGCTCCGACTCCGGGCAGAAGGGCACGGTGATGCTGTCCTTCAGCTCGCGCTCGAGCAGGCCGCGGTGGATGCCGCTGTCGCCCTGGTCGGCTTCGAATTGCCATTCGCCGTTGAGGCAGAGCCAGTCCGGGCGGGCGAATTGCGGGCGCGGGTACTCGCTGCGCGGGAGGCGGGTCATGTGAAGTTCCTATTCATTGTTTGTGGATTGCGCGTGATTTGAGCTCGCGCGAATTGTGTTGGCTCGCGTGGCGGGCGAGCCGGCGGATCGCCCCAGCCAGACGGGAATACTGCGGCGGGCGACACGGGATGCCGCCCATACAGATCCTGTTCTCAAGTGAGGGGCGACACAAGATGCCGCCCCTGCGAGTTGACTGCGTCGCTTACTCGAAGAGCGCGAAGTCTTCGAGGCGGGTCTGGGCGTCGGCGAGAGCCTGTTCTGGCGTCTTCTCGCCGATCATCGCCGCCGACAGCTCTTCGTCCAGAATGCCCTCGAAGGCCGTGCTCCAATTCTCGCGCGGCGGAATGACAGCGCTCGGGACAAACTCGGCATACTCCATGCGGTGCGGATAGCCATTGTAGACATCGCTGTTGACGACCGACTTGTTGACCGCGGAGTGACCGGTGCGCGCCCACTCAATGTTGTTGTCATTGAGGTAACGGAGGTAGGTCAAGGTCGCTTCAAGCGTCGCGGGGTCGGGGTCGGCGCCTTGGGGAATGATCCAGGCGTGGCTGCCCGCCCAGGAGGCCGGCTGGTCGAAGACGGTCGGGAAGTTGTGGACATAGTAGTTCTTCAGCGGGGCTTCCGGATCCGCCACCTGGTTGTCATAGAAGTTGACGACCCAGGTGCCGTTGATGTGACCGCCATTCTCGCCGTTGAGGAAGATCTCTTCCGACGAGGGGTAATCGACATTGTCGGTGATGTGCCCGGCGTCGCGCAGTCCGATGAGGAAGTTCAGCGCGTTCAAGCCGGCTTCGTTGTTGACATTGGGCATGCCGTCTTCGGCTTCCACAGTGCCGCCCTCTTGCTGGTAGACCAGGGCCATCCAGTTGCGGCTCAAGCCATTCGTCCACATGCCGAGGAAGGGCAGGCCGGTGGCTTCCTTGAACTGCTCGGCGTGGGACATGAACTCGTCCATGCCATAAGGGATGTCGGGGCTGCCGTCTTCGTTGACCAGGCCGGCCTCTGCCCACAAGCCAACATTGATGTGCCACAGGTGGCCGTGCAGGTCGAGCGGGATGCCATAGAGCTCGCCATTCCACTCGACGAAGCCGCGCGCGCTGTCGGTCAGGTCGTCGGCGTCAATGCCAGCCGCAGCCAAGACATCGCCAAGCGGGGTCAGCAAGCCGCGCGAGGCATAGTTGGGAATGCGGCGGCCGTGCAGCACCATGATATCCGGCGCCGTGCCAGCGGCGATGTTGGCGTTCAATTCCGTGACGCCGGGCCAGTCGACCACGATGGTGTTGACCATGACCGCGTCTTGGGTGGCGTTGAAGTTGTTCGCCAGGGTGGTGATGATGCCGCACTCGCCATAGGCGGCCGCGAGATCGTTATTGTCGCCAAATTCGTCGGTGCATTCGCCGAAGAAGCGCATGAAAGTGATCTCGGTGGCGTCCTGGGCGGCGCCGGGCGCGATGACCAGAGCCAGCAGGGCGACCAGGACCAGCAGGGCTTTCAATCTGTACATGAGGAGATTCCTTTCTGTTGGCATGTCTGCCGATAATCGATAATTGCCGCGCAGGGAGTTTCGCTTGATAGGCGCGCCTTTCTACTTGATGCCGCTGTTGATGGCGATGCCGCTGATGATGCGGCGTTGGAAAACAAAGAAGAAGATGATGATGGGCAGGGCGGTGAATATCGCCGCCGCCATGTCGCGCCCGTAGAAATTGACATCCCCCCAAGCCTGCGTGATTTTGCGCAAGCCGATGACGATGGTGTAGACCTCGCTGCTGGTCGCCGAGATGATAGGCCAGAGATAGCTGTTCCAGTTGCCCAGGAAAGTGAAGATGGCCAGGGCGGTGATGACGGGCGTCGACAGCGGCACGATGATCGTCAGGAATATGCGGAAGCGCCCGGCCCCGTCCATCATCGCCGCTTCCTCCAATTCCAGCGGGATGCCGCGGAAGAACTGCGTCATCAGGAAGACGGCGAAAGACGACGCGATGCCCGGCAGGATCAAGGCGATGAGCGTGTTATGCAAATTCAAATTCGCAAAGAGCAGATACACCGGCAGGAATGTCGCCTCGAAGGGCACCATCAAGCCGATGAGCACCAGCAGATAAAGCGGACGCCTGAAATAAAAATCCAGCCGGGCGAAGGCGTAAGCCGCCAGCGAGCAGACCGTCAGCTGCGCCAGGGTATGCGTCGTGGAGACGACCAGGCTGTTGCCGAGCCACTTCCACAGAAGGCTGCTGGTCAGAATGACTTCCCAGTTGTCCAGCGTGAATGGATGCGGGATCAGACTGGCCAGGTTGCGCATCAGGGCTTCCTGGCTGCGCACCGAGGTGACGATCGTCCAGACGACCGGCAGCATCCAGATGAAGGCGAAGAAGCCGACGCCGCCGATGTAGAGCCGCGTTTTCAGGGTCTCGCGCCGCTGTCGCTCGCGTTGCAATTGCGCGCCTGCCGCCGTCATGCTCAGCTCCCCACGCCTTGATCGCGGAAGAGAGACAGCTGGAAGATGGAGATGACCAGCAGCACGCCGAACATGATGACCGCCATCGCTGTGCCGTACCCGACCTGGAAATACTGGAAAGTCACTTCCCAGATGTTGTAGACGATGGTGCGGGTGTTGCCGGCTGGTCCGCCGCCCGTCATGACATCGACTTGCCCGAAGATCTGGAACGAGGCGATCACCTGCAGGACGCACAGGAAAGCGAAGGGCCGCCGCAAGCCGGGGACGGTGATGTGGCGGAATCGACCCAGGCTGTTCGCGCCATCGACCTTGGCGGCGTCGTAGAGCGACTGCGGGATATCTTGCAAGCCGGCCAGAAAGATCAGCATGCTGAAACCGACTGTCCACCAAAGAGTCGTGAAGGCCACCACCAGGACAGCCAGATCCGCGCGGTCGAGCCAGGGGATGATGTCCAGCCCCAGGTTCTCAAGAAACGCGTTGATCAGCCCGCGGCCGGACGAAGCGAAAACCCGCGCCCAGATCAAGCCGATGACGGTGACCGCCATGATGTTGGGCAGGTAGAAAATGGTGCGGAAGACGCCAATGCCTTTGACCGGGCGATTCAGCATCATGGCGAAGCAAAGCCCGACGAAGATGATGGGAAAGGACAGCAATACGAACAGCACCGTCGTCTCGAAGGCTTGATGAAACTGCGTGTCGCGGGTCAGCAGGCGCTCAAAATTCTTCAAGCCGATAAAGCGGATGTTCGTGCCCATGATCTCCCATTTGTGCAAGGAGATGTAAAAGGTCTGGAAGATGGGCAGGATGGTGAAGATGGCGTACATAATGGCAAAGGGCAAGATGAAGGCGAAAGCCGTGACCGTCTGCTGGAGCTTGGGCGGCAGCTTTTCGTGAAGGCGGCGGTAGGGCGCCAAGACGGGCGCGAAGATTTCAAAGAAACCGAGGACGATTTCGAATAAATTTCCTAGACGGAAGTTGCTCACAGCTCAAGCCCTCCTCGCCAGAGAGCCGCCGGCGCTTGCTGCGATGTCGCGGCGATTGCGCATAGAAATTGAGGGACCTGCGACCTGTGGGCGAATACGAGATGAGATGATAGTGCCTCTCGCGCAGTTGTCAAGCGTAGAATGCGAGCGCTTGCGCAGGGCGGTTTTTGCGCCGCGCCACGCGATTGGCTACAGTTGGCGGGCGACCGCGAAGACGACAATGGAGGCGAAAGCGCGATGAAGATTCTGGTCACGGGCGGCACGGGGCGCATCGGCGCCAACCTGGTGGTTCGCTTGCTCAAGGCGGGGCACAGCGTCCGCAGTTTCGTCTACCCCGGCGACGCCAGCCGCGCCAACAAGCTCGACGCCTACGCCGGCGTGGAGACGGTCTATGGCGACTTGCGCAAGCCTGACGAGGTTGCCAAAGCCGTCGCCGGCGTCGACGCGATTTATCACCTGGCGGCCGCCTTTCAAGGACCGTTCAGCAATCGCCAGTTCCTCGACATCAACGCCAATGGCACGCTCAACATCATGGAGAGCGTCCGCGAGCATTGCCCGGATTTGCACCGCTTCGTCTATGCCAGCACCGAAGGCGTCTACTGGGACGCCCGCGTCAACGGCCGCTATTTCAGCGAGCCGATCAGTGAGGACATGGCCGGCAACCTGCCCAACATGCCCTACTTGATGACGAAGTGGCTCGGTGAAGAGCTGGCCATGCTCTACCATTATCAGTACGGCCTGCCCACCTGCGTCATGCGTTTCTCGACCGTGATTGAACCGAGCGAGTTCCTCAACGAAGCCGGTCTGCCGCGGATCTTCCTCTACAGCGCCGCCCAGGCGACTTACAGCAGCGACGAGTCTTACGAAATGCAAGACCTGCGCGATCCTGCCGCCGCCGATGTCCGGGCGATGATCGACGAGCTGCGGGCGGGCTGGGACGGCGAAGAGAAGCTGCTCGTCAGCCTCAACCCGAATGGCGCGCCGTATCGGCAGCAGTTCGGCGATGTGCGGGATATCGCCGATGGCTTGGCGCTGGCCCTGGACAATGAAGCGGCTGTCGGCGAAATCTTCAACTTGTCGGGGCCCGCCATCATCGATTGGGGCGAGGCAGTCCCGCAGCTGGCGGAGCGGCGCGGCATGCCGGTCGTCGAAGCGCGCCTGCCCTTCCAGAATTATTTTGAGCTCGATCTGAGCAAGATTCAGACCAAACTGGGTTTCCAGCCCAAACACGACTTCCATAGCATCTTGTCCACGGCGGAAGCGATCCAGCGCGGCGAAAGCGCCGATGTCATCCCGACCGGGGTGATGTTTGGCGACGCTTGAGAAAGGGCGAACCATGCACGAGCAGCGCATCGTCAAAATCGAAGCGGCGACCTTGACTGGGCGGCGGCCGCGGATGGCGGGCTGCAACGCGCGCATCCCGGTGCACGGGATTGAAGTCGCCGTGCCGGTAGTCCGCGTCGCCACCGCCGACGGCGCCGCCGGCTTTGGTCCGGGGCGAGCCGACCCGGCAAGCGCGCAATCGCTCCTCGGCCGGCGCATGGGCGACTTGCTGAACGAAGACGGTCGGGTGCGCGCGGAAGCCGGCGAGTATGAATTCGCGCTCTGGGATCTGCTGGGCGTCTTGCAGGGGGCGCCGGTGTATCGGCTCGTGGCAAGCTCCGACAGCGCAATCGACGAGCCGCTGCGCGTGCCCTGTTACGACACCTCGCTCTACTTCGACGACCTGCACGTGGACACGGACGAGGCGGGGGCGGACCTGCTCGCGGAAGAGGCGCTGGAAGGCTATGCGCGGGGGCATCGCAATTTCAAAATCAAGGTGGGGCGCGGGGCGCGCTACATGGCGCTGGAAGCGGGCATAAGCCGCGATATCGCCGTCATCAAAGCGGTGCGAGCGGCGGTCGGACCCGCTGGGCGCGTCATGATCGACGCCAACAACGGGTTCCTGCTCAACATCGCCAAGCGCGTCTTGAGCGAGACGGCCGACTGCAATGTCTTCTGGCTGGAAGAGGCTTTTCAAGAAGATCCGGCCCTCTACGAAGACTTGCAGGCCTGGATCACGCGCGAGGGACTCCAGACCCTGATCGCCGATGGCGAAGGCATGGCGCCGCCGGAGCTGATGGACTGGGCGCGGGCCGGCTTGGTCGATGTCTTGCAATACGACATTTTCAGTCACGGCTTCAGCAATTGGCTGGCGACGGGCGCGCGGCTGGACGGCTGGGGCGCGCGCGCGGCGCCGCATCATTATGGGCGGCATCTGGGCAACTATGTCGCCGGGCATCTGGCCACAGCGCTGCGGGGTTTCACCTTCGTCGAATGGGACGAAGCGGCGACCCCGGGCATCGACGGCTCGGCCTATCGCGTCGAAGCGGGCGAGGTCGTGATTCCGGATGCGCCGGGCTTCGGCGTGAAGCTGGCGGAGGATGTCTTTCGGGCGGCGGTGGCGGATGGGGGATTTGAGTTGCGCGCCTGAGCTCAGCTGAACTCCAGCACCCCATCTTCCAGCCGGCCGTAGCGCAGCATGACCAGATCTTTCAAATAATTCTGATACGCTCTCCAGGGTCGGCGCTTTCCCTGACGCGGCAGCCCATCCAGGGCGCGGCGCACATAACCCGAGCTGAATTCGAGGAAGTCTTGCGTCTCCAGCGACTCGGGCGGGCGCGGCAGACAGCGCTGGCAGCCGTGCCGCTCCATGTGCCGCAGCAGCCGGCAGACATACTCGCAGATCAACTCCGCTTTCAGTGTCCAGGAAGCGTTCGTGTAGCCAAAAGCCGACGCCAGATTCGGGATGCCGCTGTACATCACGCCTTTGTAGCTGAGGCATTCGTTCAGGCGCCGGGGCGCGCCGTCCACCTGGATTGCGATGTCGCCCAGAAGCTGCATGACCAGGCCCGTCGCGGTGATGACGAGGTCGGCCGACAGCCTTTCGCCGGAGCGCAGCAAGATGCCATCTTCGGTGAAGCGCTCGATTTCGTCGGTCTTGACCGTTGCCCGGCCCGCCGCGATCGCCTTGAAAAAATCGCCGTCCGGCGCGAGGCAGAGCCGCTGATCCCATGGCTGATAGCGCGGTCCGAAGTGCCGCTCGACATCAAAATCCGCCCCCAGCTGCGCGCGGACCCCTGCCAGGATATTGGCGCGGACGAGGGCCGGCTTCGAGCGGGCGGCAGAGTAGAAATACATGCTCCGCAAAATCGAGCGCCAGCGCGCCAGAGACGAAGCCAGCTTGAAGGGCAGGCGCGCGCGCAATTTCAGCGAGAAGGCATCGCGCGAGGGGCCGCTGACGACATAAGTGGGCGAGCGCTGCAGCATGACGACATGTTTCGCGCGTTTCGCCAGTGCGGGGATCATGGTCACGGCGGTCGCGCCGCTGCCGATGACGACGACGCGTTTGCCGGCGTAATCGGCGTCGTCGCGCCAGGCCTGGGGGTGCAGGATCTCGCCCTGGAAGTCCGCCATGCCCGGCCAGGTCGGCGCGTAGCCTTGATCGTAGCGGTAGTAGCCGCTGCACATGAACAGGAACTTGCAGCGCAATTGGGCGGGCTCGGCCGCGGCGCCGCGCTGAAGATCGACCGTCCAGCGCGCCGTCTGCGATGACCAGGAAAGGCCGCAGACACGATGTCGGAAGCGGATGCGCCGGTCGATGCCGAATTCGCGAGCCGTATCCTTGATGTACTGCAAGATGGCTGCCCCGCCGGCAATGGCCTCGTCGCCGCGCCAGGGACGAAAACGGTAACCGAAGGTATACATGTCGGAGTCGGAACGGAGACCCGGGTAGCGGAACAAGTCCCAGGTGCCGCCAATCGAGTCGCGGGCTTCCAGGATCGTCCAGCTGAGCCGCGGGCAGCGCGCTTGCAGATAGTAGCCAGCCGCGATGCCGGAGAGGCCGGCGCCGACGATGAGGACATCGACATAGTCTGACACGGGCGTCCACCGCGCTCGTCATGCAATGGCCGCCATCATACCACAGCCGCCGGCGCCGCTGCCGAGCGTATGCCGTCTCGCGCTGGCTTAAGACGCCGCCATATCGACGACGCGCTCGTACTGGCTGCTGTAAAGCCGCTGATAGAAGCCGCCCAGCGCCAGCAGCTCGTCGTGCGTGCCGCGCTCGATGACGCGCTGGTCGTTGATGACCAGCACTTGATCGGCGTTGCGGATGGTGCTCAGCCGGTGGGCGATGACAAAAGCCGTGCGCGATTCCAGCAGCCGCAGCAAAGCCTCCTGAATGTGGATTTCGGTGCGGGTGTCGACGCTGCTGGTGGCTTCGTCGAGGATGAGAATCCGCGGGTCCGCCAGGATCGCCCGGGCGATCGCCAGCAGCTGGCGCTGACCCTGGCTGAAGTTGTGCCCTTTTTCGGATACCTGAGTCTGGTAGCCGCGCGGCAGCAGGTGAATGAAGCCGTCGGCGTTGGCCAGCTTGGCGGCCTCGATGACCTCGGCGTCGCTGGCTTCCAGCCGCCCGTAGCGGATGTTCTCCATGACCGTGCCGCTGAAGAGGAATGTGTCTTGCAAGACGATTCCCAGCTGGGCGCGGATGGAATCTTGCTGGACTTCGCGGATGTCCTCGCCGTCGATGCGGATGCTGCCCGCGCTCACATCGTAGAAACGGCTGAGCAGGCTGATGATGGTGGTTTTGCCGGCGCCCGTGGGACCGACCAGCGCGATAGTCTGCCCGGGCGCGACTTCCAGACAAATGTCTTGCAGGACCGGCTGGCTCGGATCGTAGGCGAAGCTGACATGGTCGAAGCTGACCCGCCCTTCAATGTCGCGCAGGGGCCGCGCGTCCGGCGCGTCGGTGACCGACGGTTTCGCGTCCAGCGCGGCGAAGATGCGCTCCGCCCCGGCCAGGGCCGATTGCAGCTGGTTGTAGACCATGGCGATGCCGCGCATCGGGCGGAAGAAGTTCATGATGTAGACGACGAAAGTGGCGAGCGTGCCGACCGAGACCAGATCCTGCATTGCCAGCCAGCCGCCGAGCAGAGCCGTCGCCGCCACGGTCAGGATCATCATCGTGGTGAACATCGGTCCCAGAGCCGCGGTGATGAAATCGGCGCGGATGCCGACCCGGCGGTAAGCCTGGCTGGCCGCCTGGAATTGGGCGATCGCGGCCTCTTCCTGGGCGTAGGCTTGCACGGCGCGGATGCCGGTGATGTTCTCTTCCATCACCGCGTTCAGCGCGCCCAGATTCTTCTGCATGCCGCGGAAAGCGGCCCGCGTGCGCCGGGTGATCTGCCCCGTGATGAAGAGCATAATCGGCAAAATTATCAGCGTGCCAATCGCCAGCGGCAGGTTCAGCAGCAGCATGGCCAGCATGATCCCGCCCAGGGAGAGCACATTGGTGGTGAACTGAATCAAGCCATTGGAGAGAATCTGGTTGATGGTTTCGCTGTCGTTGGAGATGCGGCTCATCAAGTCGCCGGTGCGATGACGGTCGTGATAATCCATCGAAAGAGCCTGAAAATGCCGGAAGAGAGCGGCGCGGATATCGGCGACAAAATGCTGCCCGACGCGGATCATGATGAGGCCGTGAAGCGCCGTGAACAAGCCCTGCGCCAGGTACGCCGCCAGCATCAGCGCAGCGATGCCCAGCAGGCCGTCGAGGTCGCCGGGGACGATGTATTGGTCGATCGCCCGCCCCAGGAGAGCTGGACCAAGCAAACCGAGCAGCGTGCCCGCCACCACCAGAACCGCCACCAGCGCCAGCCGCGCGTGATACGGCTTCAGGTAATCCGCCAGCCGCCGCAGCGTGCCGCGCCGATCGCGGGCTTGCTCGCCAGAAGGGCGCATGCCGCCATGCCCGCCGACGAAACGGGGCCGACTCGTCTGATTAGTCATGGAAGGCTTTTGCCACCGAGTTCACCGAGTTCACCGAGACGATTCTTTGTCGCTGCTTCATCTGATCCTGTCAATTCAGACTATCCACAATAAAGTTCACAAGTTTGCCATTTGGCGAAACGCTACCACCGAGTACGCCGAGTGAATTGAGTTCACCGAGGGATTGCCTGGTTGCTGAATCTTCTGATTCCATTCCCGTTCCCTGACGCCACTCATCTAACTCGGCGCGCTCCGCGGTTCATGCGCGCCCAGCTGCGACTCGTAGATCTCGCGGTAGATCGCGCCCGTCGCCAGCAGCTGCCGATGCGTGCCGCGCTCGGCGATTCGACCGCCGTCGAGCACCAAAATCTGGTCGGCATGCAGTACGCTGGTGATGCGCTGGGCGATGATGACGGTGGTGGCTTCCAGACTTTCGAGCGCCGCCTGGATTTTGAACTCGGTTTCCATGTCGACGGCGCTGGTGCTGTCGTCGAAGACGAGGATGCCGGGCTGGACCAAGAGGGCGCGGGCGATGGCGATGCGCTGTTTCTGCCCGCCGGATAGGTTGGCGCCGTTGGCTTCAATGAGGCTGTCGTAGCCACGCGGCATTTCCAGGATGAATTTGTGGGCTTGCGCCGCTTCCGCCGCCGCGACGACCTCGTCCAGCGTCGCCGAGGCCGCGCCATACGCGATGTTTTCGCGCACGCTGCCGCTGAAGAGGATGGTCTCTTGCAAAGCCATGCCGATGCCGCGCCGCAGACTGCCCAGATCCCATTGGCGGACATCGACGCCATCCACCTTGACTGCGCCGCCGCTGACATCGTAGAAACGCGGCAGCAGGTGCGCCAAGCTGCTCTTGCCGGCCCCGGTCGCGCCCAGAATGGCGATCCGCTGCCCGGGCGCCGCCTCAAAGCTGAGGCCCTGCAAGACATCGTCGCCGCTGACGCCGAAGGAACCGTTGGACTTGGCGGGGTCGCGCCGGCTGTAATGGAAAGAGACATTCTCAAAGCTGAGCCGCCCTTGAACGCGCGCCGCTTGATGCGGCCCGGGCGGGAGTTCCAGGGCGGGCCGCCGATCCAGCACTTCCAGGACGCGCTCGGCGGAGGCTTCGGCCCGGGCCGACATCATCAGCAGGTTGCCCAGGAAAAGCAGGGGACCCATGCCGATCATCAGGTAGTTGACAAAGGCGACGAGCTCGCCGACGCTAAGCCGCTCGCCCAACACCGAGAGGCCGCCAAACCAGAGCACAGCGACCGTGCCCACATTCGTCAGCAGCTGCAAAACGGGCATGGCCACCGCCATCAGCCGGCCGACTTCAATGTTCTTCTCGCGATAGTCGTCGTTGCCGCGCCCAAAACGCGCAATCTCGAAGCGAGCGCGAACGAATGCCTTGACCACCTGCATGCCCGCCAGGTTCTCCTGCGCCAGCGTATTGAGGACGCCGAGCTTCTGCTGCACGACGCCGAAGAGCCGCGTCGCCTGGACCATCAAGTAGCGGATGAAAATGGCGGAGAGGCCCGCGATGGCGAACATGACCAGCGAGAGCTGCCAATCCGTCAGCACCAGCATGACCATGCTGCCGACGATCATGAGCAGGACGCGCAGCAGCAGCGCCAAGCCCGCGCTGGAGAACATGCGCACGACATCGACATCGCTGGAGACCCGGGTCATCAGCTGGCCCGTCTGCATCTGGTCGAGGTTGGCGAAAGACAGGGCTTGAATATGGCGGAAGAGCAAATGGCGGATGTCGAATGCCAAGCCTTGCGAGACGACGGCGCGGCACCAACCTTGGCCCAAGGTGCTGGCCGCGCCGATCATGGCGGCGACGAACATCCAGAATGCGCCCAGCAAGATCATGTCCAGCTGTCGCGGCAAGATGCCTTCGTCAATCATGAACTGGAGCAGGCGCGGCACGCTCAATTCCATCGCCACGGGCAGCGCCGTCGCCCAGAAGCCGAAGAACAAGTACCAGCGATACGGCCGCATGAACCGGAAAATGCGCCAGAGGGATGTCATGCGCCTAGTCTACCCCCGCGCCCGCCCAGCTTCAAGCGCGACGGCTGGCTGGCGCTTGTCAAGCGCGCTGTGCGATTTTCGCCATGGAGATCACGGAGCCTGGCAGGCGACCGCCGCGGGGCGCTCAGGCTGTGCCGGCGACGACCATGCCAAAGCTGTGCGGCGGCAAGACCAGCTCGCCCGCGGTCATACGCCGAGTCTCGATCGTCACCGTCTCCGGCGCGTCGAAGCTGTTCGTCGACAGCGGACTCTGGCCCGCCACCAAGTGCAGCTCCAGCACCGCGTCGGGCGCGAGCCCGGCGATTTCGACCCGCATCGCTTGCTCGACGGCGCAGTTGACCAGGGAGATGTACAGCGTATCGTCATCGACGGTGCAGGCGGCGCTGACCAGGGGCACGGCGTCGAAAGCGGGCATGCTGCCGGCGGCAGGGCTGCTGAAGGCGCCACAGGCGACCTCGCAGGCGACCGCCTGACGGCCGCGGTAGCGCGTCATCAGCTCCAGCACCAGCGTGGCCGGCATCTTGATCACGGACGGTTCCGCGGGCTCGTCGCCCGTCGAGACCGGTACCCAGCCGCCGCCGCGACCCAGGAAAAGCGCCTCCCATTCATAAAGCGGCGCGATGAGGTAGCAGCCCATCACATTCGTCAAGTGATAGATGGCGCTGTACTTGACGCGATCGGCCCGCTTCAGGCAGGCGTTCATCAAAGCGCCGGTGTAAAGGGCGTCGGCCAGGTTGTAGTCTTCGATGTAATCCGGCGGCTTGGCGCCCACATAGGTGTTCCATTCGTCAAATGCCATGGGCAAGGGCTTTGCCGTGTGGCGGTCCATGACTTCCAGCGTGCGGTCGAGCATGATCTCGACTTCGTGCCAAGCCGCCAGCTTGGGCAGGAAGACCGTCTCCGGCGCGGGCCGCCCCGGCAGTTTTTCCGTGCGCACCGAATAATAGTGGACGCTGTACTGATCCATTTCGGCGGCTGCCAGCGAGAGGACGCGCTCGTTCCAGTGGCCGTAGAGATCGGCCGGCACGCCGACGCCGAGCAACTCCAGGCTGCCGTCAACGGCTCGCATGGCGCGGGCGAATTCCAGATAGCGCCTGGCGTAGGTTTCCGCGTCGACATGGCCGACTTGCCAGTTGCCGTACTGCTCGTTGCCGACGAACCAGAGCTTGACGGCGTGGGGCGCCGCGTAGCCGTGTTCGGCGCGCAAACCGCCATATTTTGTCGCGCTGTCGCCATTGCAATACTCGACCCAGGCGGCCGCTTCCTCGGCTGTCCCGTCGCCCAGGTTGGCCGTCAGCACCGGCTCCGCGTCGATCAAGCGGCAGAGCTCAATAAATTCGTCGGTGCCGACATCGTTGGATTCCCATAGCCACCAGGCCGGGTCGAGGTAAGCGGGACGCAAGTCGCGATCGCCGACTCCATCGCGCCAGTGATAAGCCGAGACAAAATTGCCGCCGGGCCAGCGCAGCTGCGTCGGTCCCCAGTCGCGCATCGCTTTGATGGCGTCGGCGCGGAAGCCCTGGACATGGTCGTCCGGCATCAGCGAGGCGCAGCCAATCCACAGCGAGCCGCGGTCAATGGCGATGCGCAGTTCGCCTTTCGGGTTCGCGCCAGCCCGGCGGAAAGTATGGCGCAGGGTCGTCCATTCGCCGGCAGCCTCAGGCAGGCGCAATAGCTCCTCGCCAAGCTGAATCTCGACCGGCTGTCCCTCGCCCTTGAGCGTCAGCCGCAGCTCGTAGGCGCGCTCGTCTTGCAGGTAGAGGCTGCCCTGTTTGAGGCCCCGCCAAGCGCCGTCGGCCCGGCGGATCGTGACGCGCTGGGACTGCCGCCCGGTGTAAAAGACGCTGTTGTCGTGGGCATAGACGACAGCTTCATAGTCGCCACTGGCCGCTTCCCAGGGCACGACGACGCCGACGCTGGGGTGGACATTGTGCAAGCCTTCGCTGGGCGCGGTGTAGAGGCGGTCGTTGCCGGCGAACTTGCGGTCGCGCAGCATCTCGGCCCAGAGGCCGCCATAGACGGCTTGGCCAATGTGTTCAAGGTTCGCGCCATAGAGGCGGTCGTCGACCTCGCCGATGACGCGGTCGCGGTGGAGGGTGACGGTGGCCCTGGTCTGTGCTCGCGTCATCTGGTTTGGTCCTTTCTCATCGAGGGGCTTCGCGCTGCGGGCGACAGGCAATCCTGCCCCTGCAGATCTCGATTCGCGTTGCGGCGATTATAGCCGTCTTTCGCTTTCGCCCGAATGGCAGTATATTCTTGGCGGCGGGCGCTGGAGCCAGGCAGTTCAGCGCATGGAGTAAAGACGGTCGGATGACTCGAGTCACGCTGGACGGCATCTCGAAGCGCTACCCCGGCGGCGATGGACCGGCCGTGCAAGATTTCTCGCTGCGCATCCCCAGCGGGCGTCTGGTGGCTTTTCTGGGTCCTTCCGGCTGTGGCAAGACGACCACGCTCAAGCTCATCGCCGGCTTGATCCAGCCCAGCGCGGGCAAGATCCTCTTTGACGACGAAGACATCACGCCAGTGCGAGCCGAGAAGCGCGGCGCCGTCATGGTCTTCCAGAATTACCTGCTCTTCCCCTATATGTCGGTGGGCGACAATGTCGGCTTCGGTTTGAAGATGCGCGGCGTCCCCAAGAAGACGATCGCCAAGAAAGTCGACCAGATGCTGGCTTTGGTCAAGCTGCCGGATATCGCCCGGCGCCGGCCGACCCAGCTCTCCGGCGGGCAGCAGCAGCGGGTGGCTTTAGCGCGCGCGCTGATTATCGAGCCGCGGGTGCTGCTGCTGGACGAGCCGCTGAGCAACCTGGACGCCCACCTGCGCGACGAAATGCGCGATCTGATCCTGTCGATCCAGCGCGAGCTGGCGGTCACTACCGTGTTCGTGACCCACGACCAGGAAGAAGCGGTCTTGCTGGCTGACCAGATCGCCTTGATGTTCGACGGCCTGCTGACGCAATACGCCTCGCCAGCCGAGTTTTACCAGCGCCCCATCTCGCAGCGGGCGGCGCGCTTCTTCGGCGGCGTCAACTTCATCCCCGCTCGCCATCACGACGGAATCTTGCAGACCGAGGTCGGCGACTTCCACTTTCAAGCCGGCGGCCACCGGACTCCGCCCGCGGGACCTTCCCTCATGACCATTCGCCCGGAGCAGATCCGCCTGAACGCGGGCGAGGCCGCCAACACGGCTCGCGGAACCGTCCGCCAGCGGATTTACGCCGGGCGCTACACCCGTTACAAGATTGCCCTGGGCCCCCGCGAGGTGGAGGCGATCCGCAGCGCGGACATCCCGGGCTCGCTGGGACCGGGCGACGAAGTCCAGGTCCATTTCCCCCCCGATCGACTCTGGGTCGTGCCCCCGTGAGCGACGCCTCTCTCGCCGGCTCGACGCCGAGATGAATCGCCTGCGCCAGACCTTCGCCGAGCGCCATCAGCGCCTGGTCGCCGCCCTCTGCGCGACATACGGCGTCTTTTACTTCGGGCGCGTCAACATCAGCGTCGTCCTGCCCTTGCTGGCGGTCGAGCTGGACGCGAGCCTGGCGCAGGTCGGCATCCTGGGCACCGTCTTCTTCTGGCTCTACGCGCTGGGGAATTTCGTCTGCGGCGAGCTGGGCAGCCACATCCGACCCTTTCGCTTGATTGGCATTGGTCTGCTGATTTCAGCGTTCGTCAATCTCGCGTTCGGCTTTCAGTCGTCGCTGGTCGCCATGCTGCTGCTCTGGGCGCTGAACGGCCTGGCGCAGTCTGGCGGCTGGTCGCCCATGATTCGCATTCTGGCGGAAGGCCTCTCGGCAGCCCAGGCGAAGCGGGCGTCGACCGTCATGCCCTTCGGGTATGTCTTCGGCACCGTCATCACCTGGAGCGTCATCGGCATCGCCGCGACCGCGGAGTCCTGGCGCTTGGCTTTTTGGCTGCCGGGCGTCGTTCTGCTCCTGGCGGCGGCGCTCTGGTGGCGAGCCGGCATCGACGCGCCAAAGCGGCCATCGCCGGGCCTCCAGCCCGCCAGGATCATCAGCGAGGCACGCAGCCTGGTCTTCGCGCTGCTGGCGACAGCCCTGGCCGGCTTCGTGCGCAACGGCTCGATCATCTGGCTGCCCGCCTGGATTCTGAGCGCGGATTTGGTCGAAGCCAATCTTGCCGGCGCGGTCGCGGCGCTGACGCAGGTCGTCGCCATCCTGGGCCTGCTGATCGCGCGGCAAGGCGTGATGCGCAGCAACCAGGTCTTCGCCACCGCCGTGCTGTTGTTCTGCGGGGCCGGCCTGGCTTTTCTGCTGTTGACGCGGACGGAGGGTCCCGCCTCCATCGCGCTGATCGCCGTCGCCCTCATGCTGTTGAATGGCGCTTTTGGCTTGACGACCAGCTCAATGCCGCTGCTGCTGGCGCCGCCGGGCCGCGCCTCGTCGGTCACCGGCACGCTCAATATGATGGCGACTCTGGCTGGCGGGCTGGCCGGCTTCAGCATCGGCTTCCTGGTGGAGCGCAGCGGCTGGGGCGCGGTCTTTGGCTTGTGGGGGGCGCTGCTGCTGCTGGCGGCGCTCTTGATCTGGCGGCGGCGCGCAGACGAAGACCGCTGGGCGGGCGCGCAGGCTTGACCGCCGGCGGAGCGCGATGAGCCGAGAACAGAACAAGATCGTCGCCGTCATGCTCGTCACTTACGCGCTCTATTACCTGGGCCGCGTGAACCTGAGCGTGGCGCTGCCGCTGCTCGCCGACGACCTGGCCGTCAGCCGCGCGGAGGTCGGCGCTTTGGGCAGCGTCTTCTTCTGGGTTTACGGCATCTTCCATTTCATCAGCGGCGAGATCGGCAGCCATGTCAGTCCCTTTCGCCTGGTCAGCCTGGGGCTGTTGGCCAGCGCGCTGCTGAATATCGTCTTCGCCTTTCAGTCATCCTTGATCGTCATGCTCATCTTGTGGGCGCTGAACGGCGTCGCCCAGTCCGGCGGCTGGTCGCCCATGTTTCGCATTCTGGCGGAGCGCCTCGACCGCGCGCACATCAAGCGCGTCTCCACCATCATGCCATTCAGCTATGTCTGCGGCACGGCAATTGCCTGGACGCTGATCGGCGCGGTGACGGGCGACGACTGGCGAATCGCGTTCTGGCTGCCGGGCATCGCGCTGCTGCTGGTGCTGGCTTTCTGGCGGGCGGCTGGGGTCGACGCGCCAAAGCGAGCCTCGCCCGGGCTGCACTTGCCGACCATCGCGGCCGAAGCGCGCGGCATCGCCTTCGTCCTGGCGGCGGCCGGGCTGGCGGGCTTCGTCTTCAATGGCGCGATCATCTGGCTGCCGAGTTACATCCTCGATACTGGTCTCGTCGCCGAGAATCTGGTCGGGCTGGTGGCTGCCTTGACGCAGGTCCTGGCGCTGCTGGGGCTGCTGCTGGCGCGGCGAGAAGTGGCGCGCGGCAAGCGAGTCTTCACGACGGCGGCTCTCATGTTCCTGGCTTCGGCGGGCGCGCTGCTGCTGCTATCCATGACCCAGGGACTGGCGGCGCTAGCGCTGGTCTGCCTGGGGCTGCTGATGCTGAACGGCGCCTTTGGCTTGACGGTGAGCGCGATGCCGCTGCTGCTGGCGTCGGCCGGGCGCGCCTCGTCGACGGCGGGCAGCGTCAATATGATGTCGACATTTTTTGGCGGCATGGCCGGCTTCAGCATCGGCGGCGTCGTCGAGCTCGGCGGCTGGAGCGCGGTCTTTGGCTTGTGGGGGGCGCTGCTGCTGCTGGCGGCGAGTTTGATCTGGCGGCGGCGCCACATGGAAGACGCGCCCGCCTGAGACGAAGACTGCCGCAGTTGACGCGAATGCGGTATGCTCTTTGCTCGGCGACACCAACGCGAGGCCAAATCAATGAGCGACAGCGCGCCCTTGAGCGGCATCCGTGTCATCGACCAGACTCAAGCCCTGGCCGGACCTTACTGCACGATGATCCTGGGCGACCTCGGCGCCGATGTCATCAAGATCGAGCGGCCAGGCGTCGGCGACAACTCGCGGCAGTGGGCGCCGCCTTTTATTGGCGATCAGAGCTGCTATTACCTGGCAGTCAACCGCAACAAGCGCGGCATCGCCCTCAACATCCGCGCCGACGGCGGGCGCGACTTTATGCGCCGGCTCGTGCAGGGGGCTGATGTCTTCCTCTCCAACCTGGCGACCACCGCGTCGCTCCAGCGCTCCGGCATCGACTACGAGACTCTGAGCGCGCTCAACCCCGCCCTGGTGTACGCCTCCATCAGCGGCTACGGGCGGAGGGGACCGCGAGCGGGCCAGCCGGGTTACGATCTGGTCTCGCAGGCGGAATCGGGCACGATGGCGCTGACGGGCGAGGTGGATGGCGCGCCGATGCGCTTCCCGACCCCGATGGCGGACATGACTTGCGGCTTGTTCACCGTCATCGGCATCCTGGCGGCGCTGCGCACGCGCGAACAGAGCGGCCGCGGGCAATTCATCGACATGTCCCTGCAAGAGGGGCAGATGACCTGGCTGGAGAACCTGGCGGCGGAGCACTTCGCCCTGGGCAACGATCCGCCCCGGCGCGGCAACCGCCATCCGCAGGTCGTGCCCTACGAGGCGGTCCAAGGCAGCGATGGCCAGTGGTTCATCCTGGGCGTCGGCTCGGACAATGTCTGGCTGTCTTTCTGTCGCCATGTCGGCCGCGACGACCTGGCTCAAGACAGCCGCTTCGCCAGCAACGCCGAGCGCATCGCCCATTATGAAACGCTGCTGCCGATAGTGCGCCAGATCATCCGCCAGAAAAGCAGCGACCAGTGGCTCGGCGAGCTGCGTGCGGCCGGCGTCCCCTGCGGGCGCATCAACAGCGTGGCCCAAGCCCTCGGCGATCCCCATGTCATCGAGCGCGGCATGATCGTCGAGCTGGAACACCCGGCCCTTGGCGTCGTCAAATCGCTGGCGACGCCGGTGCATCTGAACGACACGCCCCTGGTCTACCGCCGGCACCCGCCACGGCTGGGCGAACACAGCGACGAAGTGGCGCTCGAGCTCGGCTACAGCGAGGCGGAAGTGGCGGCGCTGCGGGCGGAAGGCGCGCTGGCGTGAGCGGCATGGACCGCTTTCCCACATTGAGCGACGCGCAGTACCGCCAATTGCTGCGGCTGCCGGGCGCAATGCCACGCTGCGTCATCGACACCGACGCCCGCAACGAAATCGACGATCAGCTGGCGCTGGCCTGGGCGCTGCTCTCGCCGGAAGCGCTGCAAATCGAAGCGATCTACGCCGCGCCTTACTCGTTCCTGGCGCGCTGGGAGGCATTGAAGCGCTCGGCGCAAATTCGCGCGAACCCGGAAAGCGCCTCGGCCAGCGAGCTGGAGCGCCTGGCGGAGCATCGCGGGCAGCTGGAGCGGCTGGAGCGGGCCGGCGTCGATGTCCACGATCGCGGGCAGCTGGACCCCCAAGGCAGGCTGCTGGTCTCGCCCAAGCGCGGCATGGAGCTCAGCCACGACGAGATTCTGCGGGTCTGCGATTTGCTGGGCGCGGACATGGCAGGGCGCGTTTTTCGCGGCTCGACGCGCTATCTGGAGTCGCTGGAAGCGCCAGTCGAGAGCGAGGCGGCGGCGCATCTGATCGAAACGGCGCGGACGGCGACGCCCGATGAGCCGCTGTATGTGCTGGCGATCGGGGCGGCCACCAATGTGGCGGCGGCGCTGCTGCTGGCGCCGGACATCATCGAGCGCGTCGTCATCGTCTGGACGGCGGGCTACCCGACGACCGTGATGGATCGCGTCCAGCCCTCCTTCAATATGGAGCAGGACATCCAGGCGTCGCAGCTGCTATTCGATTCGGGCGCGGCTCTGGTCTACCTGCCCGGCTTCCATGTGGGCGCGCAGCTGAGCCTGTCGCTGCCGGAGGTGGAGGCTTGGGTCCAGGGGCGCGGCAAGATCGGCGACTATCTGCATCGGCTCTACCTGAACAACCCGCATCGCCATTTTCAGGGCATCGCCGGCCACCTGGGGCGCAGCTGGATCATGTGGGATTTGATCAACTTCGCCTGGCTGATGAACCCGGCCTGGACGCCGTCGTACATCATCGACGCGCCCTATTTGAGCGACGACTGCCGCTGGCTGCGCCCTTCCGCCCCGCGCCACCCCATCCGCGAGGCCCTGGACATCAACCGCGACGCCATCTTCGGCGACTTCTTCCGCAAGCTGGAAAGCGCGCCTTAAGCCCCGCCAGAACTGTAGGGGCGACTTATCAAGTCGCCCGCTCTCGGGCTGGAACACGACGCGGTCTTAGGGGCTGCGCGGTTTATCTCCCCCGCAGCCAAGCGGAGACCGGGAACATTTCAAGGTTCTGCCGCGACGCCAACGAGCGCCTTCAGCCGTAACTCTCGTACCAGCGTTCCGTAGATTCTGGCGCGGCGTAAAAATCGCTCCAGGGGCGGGCATGTGTCTTGGCGATTTCCAGCAATTGGCGCAGGCGCCCCCGGCCAGTCGTCTCGAGGAAGCGCGCTCGTTCCGCCGGTGGCATGGGGGCGGCTTCTTTCCAGATGGCTCGGCCCGCCAGGAAACCGCTAGCGCCATTCTGGCAAGCGACCTCCACTTGCGGCGCGAAATCTTCGAAGTCGACGCCGGCGCTCAGCAGGACCCAGGGCACGACGCTGGCGGCGCTGAGCTCGGCGCAGGCTCTTGCCCAATCCGCCTTGTCGCGCTGGAACTGGATATCGAGCGGAAACTCCATTTTGAGGATCTCGGCCCCCGTGCGAGACAAGCGGCGCGCCGTTTCGATGACGGCTCCGGCGCGGCCGGCGGCGAATGCTTCGCTGTCTTTGGATATGGCGGGGTCGAGGCTGTAGGACATCGGCTCCAGGAAAACGGGCAGGTCCCAGCCCTGACATTCCTGGACGACGCGGCGGATCATGCTTTCCTGCTCCAGCGCCAGGTCGCCGCTGTCGGGATGAAAATAGACCATGAGCTTGACCGCGCTGGCGCCGCTCTTGCGGATCTTCTCCGGCGTCCAGGCGGGGATGAAGGCGGTCTTGCGATAACTGGAATCGCCGCTGTAGCCGCTGCGTTCCAGGGCGAAGAGCAAACCGGCCGCTGCGTTCATGGTCATGGCGGCGCGCAAGCCGTAGACGGGGTCAGTGAGGACGGCGCTGGCATCGCGCGAGAGGGCGGCGATGATCTCGTTCTTGACGGCGACGAGCCGGGCGTAGCTGGCGTCGGCCGGCATCATCTTGCGGTAGCTGCCGCGCTGGTCGAAAGCGACGATGCCGAAGATGTCGCCTTCGGCGAGGCTGCAGGCTTTCAAGCCGCGGTAGCGCCCGGGACTAAGGGTGGCGGGCATGGCAGTCCTTTCATCGCGTTTGGCGCGGCGCCTCACTGACCAAGACTTATTGGGGCGACATATCATGCCGCCCGTGTAGAAGCGGATTTACCGCCTAGCCCTGCAGCACATTGGATTCCCAATCCGCCTCGACCAGAGCCTGATACTCAGCCGCGATGTCCGAAACAAGCGCGCCCGCCAGACGCGCCCCGTCAGCCGCGGCGTCACCCAGCTTCTCGGCCGCTTCCGCCAGCGCCGCCAGATCCGCCTCGTCGGTGACGCGGTTGACATCGATGCCGTAAGCCAGGCCGAAGCCGTTCTCCGGCACGATCTGCAGCGCTTGCCTGTCGGGGCGCAGCATCAGGTTCGCCAGCACCAGGGCGGCTGCCTTGTTGGGCGCGTTGTAGGGAATGGCGACATAATTGAAATCGCCAATCATGTTGTCATCGAAGGAGAAGGCGCGGCTGCTGGGCGGGATCGTGCCCGCGGCGATATCCACGGCGGCGCCGGTCGCCCGCTGCGTGATGGTGAAATCGATCTCGCCATTGGCGAAGAGCTCGTGCAGCTCGTTGATGTTGGCGGGGTAAGTCTCGCCGCCGCGCCACAAGTTCTCTTCCCAGCTGTTGAGCGCGTCCCAGAGCGCCGGCGCGTGCTCGTCATAGAGTTCCTGGTTGAAATCGCCGACCCACTGGCTCTGCCCGCCGCTTATCTCGAAGAGGGCGGACTTGACGAAGCGCGTGCCCTGGAAGGCGCCGGGGCCCGGCGCGATATAGGTGAAGCGCCCGGGGTGCATGGCGATCCAGTCGCTCAGCTCGGCGTAACTGCGTGGCAGATCGTCGGCGGACATGCGCGCCGAGTCGTAGATGAAGTGGAATTGCGCGCCGGACCAAGGGCTCTCGTAGCCGTCGACGGGCCGCCCGAAATCGCGGTTCAGCGCCGGATTGTCCCAATTCACCAGCACGCTGTTGGGGATGTTCTCCGACCAGGGACCGTAGAGCAGTTCGGCTTGCTTGAGGGTGTAGAAGTTTTCGCCGTTGATCCAGATCAGGTCGATTGTGCCGCCGTCGCCCTCAATGCCGGCTTCGGCTTCGCTGAGCACCTGGTTGACGGCGTCGACCGTGTCCGCCAGCGGGACGCGGTTCAGGGTGATGTTGTACTCTTCCATCAGCGGCACGCCATAGGTCTCGTCGACGAAGCCATTGATAGAATCCGACCCGCCCCACATGTACCAGTTGACGGTCATGCCATCGGCGGCGGCGACGACATCGTCCCAGCTGTCGAAGCCGGGCGGCGCCATCATGTCGTCGTCGGCCAGCGCCGGCCCGGCCAGGCACAGCGCCAAGACGACCATCGTCGCGAGCAGGAGATGAATGCCTTTCCCAATCATGTTCAGTCCTTTGCAAAGTCTATGCGAACGATATGCGCGCCCCCGTAATGGAAGCGGCGCGCTCATTATACATTAACCCCTTCCAATTGGAGATAATTCGCCTGCGGCACATGCTCGATTAGGCGCATGCCCTTCCAGGCGGCGAATTCCAGCAGCTCGTCGGTGACATCGCCCTGGCCGACGGCGAAATGGTGTTCGTGCCCGCGGACCGTGAGGGTATTGATGAGGTCCATCAAGCCGATCCGCCTTTTATTGAGCTCGAACTGGGCGAACCAGCCGCGGGTGCCGTCGAAGCCTTTCTTCTCGTGCTCGATGATATCGGCGCGGATGACCAGCAGGCTGCCGCCGTCATCGCCGATATAGCTGACGGTCGTTTCCTGCGCCGCGAAGACCTGGTCGCCGGCGACGCCGTAAGGACCGTCATCGCCCTTGCGCCCCAGGGTCACATGATCGACCCATTTGATGCCGTCGTCGTTGGCGAAGTGCCGCGGCGAAACGCCACAGTGCCACATCAGCATCGCCTGCGTGGCGGGGTCCAGAGCCGTCATGTCCAGCAGGGTTGAGGAGCCTTGGCGCCCGGTCAGCAGATTGAGCAGATGCATGCTGGCCGCGCCCAGCACATCGCCTTCGCAGGAGACCGCTATCCCGTCTTCGCTGCCCAGCCAGCTGTATGCCATGCAAGGCGCGACCCGGTAATAAGACTGGATGTTGGGCCAGCATTGCACCGCCAGGGCGTCGTAGGCCAGCTCGCTGGCCATGTCGCGCATGGCCAGGTAGAGGCGAGTCACGCGGTCGAAGGCAGAATCCTCGCTGACGGTGATGGCGCTGGCGGCGGCTTTGATGGCCCGCGTCGTGTCCAGCACGGGCTGGCTGTCGTAGGCTTGGGCGCGCTGGACGAGCTCCCCCAGTTCATGCGGCAACACGGCGATGCCAAGGCGGCTGCGCAAGAGGCGCTCGTCGAAGATCATGTCGTTGAAGCCGGGCGAGAGATTGCCGATCCAGCCGATGCGGGCGCGCTCGATATTCTTCACCGCGGTCAAGGCGCGAATCGTGACCGCGAAGCGCGCGCGAAACTCCGCCGTTTCGACATGGCCATAATACCACTTGAAGGGAATATCCTCGTGCTTGAGGTAGCGCTTGAGGATGGAGGCGAAATGGCTCATGGAGACGACGGAGTGAATCTTGATTTCGCCTTCTTGTTCGGGGTCGGGCGTCGCCCACAAGCCGATGCGCGGCGCTGCCTTGACCAGGGGCAGCAGCTGCTCGCCCATGCTGCAGGCGGCCGTCTGCAAGAGCAGGAAGTCTATCTGCTCCGCCCGCAAGAATTCGGCGGCCCGGGCCGATCCTGCTTCAGTCATCACCTCGTCATGCACGGCGACCAGGTCGAAATCCAGCTCCGCCGCCAGCGTCTCCAGCCCGGCGATCGCCCGCGGACGCTGGTTGTACTCGCCGGCGAAGTAGGAGCCGATCGAAGTGCCGATGTAGCCGACTTTCAGTCTGTATCTTGGCATGATGTCTTCTCCTGAATTCTCAGCCCGGCGCAGGGGCGGCTTATCAAGTCGCCCGCAGACCAGCGCCACGCATCTCTGTCAAAGCGGGCGATATGATACATCGCCCCTAAACTGCGAGCCACCAACCCCATCCCCCGGCCCCTTGCCCCGAAGCATCAGGGAAGGGGAGTACAATGCGCGCGTTTCGTCGTTCACACAGTTTTTTGGTCCGTGGCGACCCGCAATGCCGCTGTACTATGGGCGGGTGGGCGACCCGGTCGCTCGCCCCTGCGCTTCTCGCTGCGCCAGTAATCGCGAATCGCTTCAAAAAACAGGGCAATCGAAGTCGCGCCCGGGTCAATATGCCCGATTGCGCGCTCGCCCAGGAACTTCGCCCGTCCATGCCGCGCGACCAAATCACGCGTCGAGTCCGCGCCATGACGCGCCGCTGCCGCCGCCGCCTGCCAGCCGCCTTCAAAGTCGTCAGCCGCCGCAAAAGCCGCCACCGCCGGCGCCAAGGCGTCGACCATGGTCTTGTCGCCCGGGTCGGCATTTCCCCGCGCCTTCACGCCCGCGAGGCCCGCTGCCAGGCAGGTCTCCATGTCGGCCTTGGTGAGCCGCGCTTTGCCGCGCAAACCGGCGACGCCCCGCAAGAAGAATGTGCCGAAAAGCGCGCCCGACGCCCCGCCCATCCGGTTCAGCAGCGCTTTGGAAGCCGCCAGCCAGATCTCGGCGATGCCCGGCCCGTCCAGCGCGGCGATATCCTCCACCGCGGCCGCGAAGGCGACGCTGACGCTCGAACCGTGATCGCCATCGCCCAGCGCCGCGTCCAGCCGGTTCAGGCGATCGCGCTCTTGCATGAGACGCTCGGCCGCCGCCGCCAGCATGCGGCTTAAATCTTGCGCGGCGAGCGCGTTCATGCTTGTTTCATGTATGCGCCGTTGGCGGGCGCGTCCCACAGCGCTTTGAGCTGCGGGTCAACGCGGCAGAGCGAAAGCGCGAAGCCCGCCATTTCCTGGGTGGTGGCATAAGCGCCGATCCAGGATCGGTAGACGCTGATCCCCGCTTCCGCCAGCTTCTGGGCGACCCGGCGGTACAGAATGAAGAGCTCCATCAAGGTCAGGCTGCCGCTGTTGTTAAGCAAGACGAGAACTTCGTCGCCGCGCTGGAAGGGCAGATCCTCGAGGATGGGCGGAAGCATCAGGTCAATGGTCGCGTCGGCGCTCAGGGCTTGCTGCCTGCCCATGCCAACTTCGCCATGCAGCCCCATGCCGATTTCCATTTCATCTTCAGCCATCTCGAACATGGTCTCGCCCGTGACCGGGCTGGCGCAGGAACTGAGGGACATGGCGAGGCTGCGGGTGTTGTCGCGGACTTTTTCCGCCAGCGCCTTGGCTTCAGACAGCGTGACTTGTCCCTCGCAGAAGGCGCCCAGCATCTTCCAGACGAAGAAGAGGCCCGCCGTGCCGCGGCGTTCGGCTTCGCTGCCTTTGGGCGCGCTGGAGATGTCGTCGTAGAGGATCACGATATCGACATCTTCAATGCCCTCGGCCTGGCAGAGCTCCAGCGCCATCTCAGCGTTGAGCCGGTCGCCAGCGTGGTGCGAGACGCAAACGAGGACGCCGGCGCCGCGGTCGGCCGCGCGGATGCCATCGACGATGGGCCCGGGTCCTGGCGCGGTGAAGATTTCGCCGGCGACATTGACATCAAAGAGCCCGGCGCCGACCCAGCCGGTCATGGCCGGCTCGTGGCCCGAGCCGCAGCCGATGACCAAGGCGACCTTGCCCGCGGCTTTGGGCTGCGCGCGGCGGACGAGGCGCGTCCCTTCCAGGCGGACGATGTCGCTGTGCGCGGCGCAGAAGCCCGCCAGCATTTCGTCGACGATTGCGCCCGGGTCGTTGATGAGCTTGTGCTTGCGTACGGTCATGAGTCCTCCAGTGGCCTTGTGATGGCGGCGGCGGGCGAATTGGTCAATCGCCCCTACATTGCGTCTTTCTCCGCCGGGACGAAATACATCAAATGTATCGGATGCCCCACCGGCTCGTCGCGATAGGCGACCCGCAGACGCATCCCGCGCTTGATCGCCGCTGGATCCGCCCGCAGCAAATGCGGGAAAAGCGTGTCCGCGCCATCCAGCAAGGCGTATGCCAATACATACGGCGTCTCCAGAGCGCGCGCGTCTTCGTTCGTTCCGGGCGAGAAATGCAGGACGGACCAAGTCTCCAGCCTGCCCTCGCCAGTCAGCTCCCGCCATTCCGTGACGCGGAGGCAGGCCGGGCAGAGGGGCCGCGGCGGCGCGTAGACTTTGGCGCAGGCCCGGCAGCGCGTCGCCAGGAAGCGGCCCTCTTCCAGGGCGATGAAAAAGCGGGAGCTTTTGCCCAGGCTGTATCGGTAACGCTGCGTCAGCTCGAGGGCGACCCGCTCGACCTGGCGGAAATCCGCCCAGATGTCGCCGGCTTCGCTTTCGACGCGGGCGATGTCGATTTGGCTGCGGACCTTGTCGCTCACCCTCAATCCTCCCGCTCAAAGATGTTGACGACGCTGACGCTGGCGATGCCGGCATGGGTGTCGGTCAAGCCCCGGCGCGGGTCTTTCACCTGGCGGCGCGGGTCGACCTCGCCCCAGAGCTGCCGCGCGATCTCGATGGCTTGCAGCAAGCCCGTCGCCCCGACTGGCGCGCCCCGCCCCAGCAAACCGCCGCTGGCGTTGACCGGCAATGCGCCATCGAGATCAAAGACTCCCGCCGCGACCGCTGGTCCGCCCTCGCCCGCCGCGACAAAACCCAGGTCTTCCACCGCCTGGATCTCGACGCCGCTGTAGCTGTCGTAGAGTTCGGCGACATCGATCTGGGCGCGCGGGTCGTCGACGCCGGCCATGGCGTAGGCTTGCCGGGCGGCTTCTCGCTTGGCGCGGAAATGCGTGATCTGCGGGTAACGGTCGCCCAGACGCATCGTGTCCGTGCCGCAGCCGGTCGCGCGGAAGACGACGGGCGGACGATCGGCGTAAGCCGGCACATGCGCCCGCGCCCAATCCGCCGTCGACAGCAGAACGCAAGCGGCGCCATCGCTGAGCAGGCTGCAATCGAGCAGTTTGTAGGGCTCGGCGATGGGCATGGATTGCAGCACATCGTCGACGGTGATGGACATGGGCTTTTGGGCGATGGGGTTGAATTGGGCGTTGTGGCGGTTGCGGACGGCGACATGGGCGCATTGCGCCTCGGTGCTGCCGTATTCCGCCATGTGGGCGCGCATCATCGCCGCGTAGAAGCCGGTGTAGCTGCCGCCGATCATCGTCTCCCATTCGGCGTCGGCGCTGAGGGCGAAGAGCTGATTGGCGCTGCGCGACGAGAGCCCGCGCCCGTTCTTCTCCACGCCATAGACGAGGACGGAATCGCAGAGGCCGCTCTGAATCTGCGCCCAGGCCGCCCGCAGCGCCAAGGCCCCGGTGGCGCCGCCGCCTTCGACGCGCATGCCCGGTTTGGGAGTCATGCCGATGGCGTCGTGCAAGACCGCGCTCATGGTCATCTGAAAGTTGAAGTGATCGCTCTCGTAGCTGGCAATCCCTTGCTCCACCGCGCTCAGGTCATCCAGCCCGGCGTCCGTCAAACAAGCGAGGACCGCCTCTTGCGCGAGGTCGCGGGCGCTGCTGGCGCGGTGTTCGGCGGCGATTGCGGTGCTGCCGACAGCGGCGATCACCGGTGGCGCGGGCATGGAGGGTCCTCTTCCAGCGCGGCGAATAGCCGATAATACCACATCCAGCGTAGCGGCGTCGCCCGCGGGCGGGGCGCGGACCTTCTGGGGTACAATGGCTCTGCCGCACAGTCCGACTTGCCAGCGACATTATCGATGGGAGTTACGCATGAACGACAAACAGCAAAGCGGCCTCTCTCGCCGCGATTTTCTGAATGTCTTCGCCGCGGGCGCGACAGCCGCGGTCGGCACGCTCGCTCCCTTGGGCAATCTCGTCCACGCCCAGGACAATACCCTGCGAATCGCCAAGCTGACGCCGGCGACCCTGGATCCGCTTTCGGCCTCGGGCGATAGCGAAATCGCCATTTTGAACGCGGTCTACGATTATCTCATCGACACGGACGCGGCCGGCGCGCTCGTGCCGCGGCTGGCATCGTCATGGGATGTCAGCGCCGACGGCATGACCTACAGCCTGCAGATCCGCGACGGCGCCCGCTGGCACGACGGCAGCCCGGTCACGGTCGACGATGTCTTGTGGACCTTGAACTGGCACATCGCCGAAGAGAGCACCGTATCCAACCTGCTGGCGTCGGTGGAGTCCATGAGCGCCGGCGCCGGCAATGCGCTCGCGCTGAATTTGAGCGCGCCCAACCCCGACTTTCTCTACAACCTGACGGACAACAAGCTGGTCATCCTGCAGGCGGGCGCGGCAGGCATTGGCGAGGTCTTCAACGGCTCCGGTCCTTTCATCCTGGACGAGTTCATCCCCGGCGACCGCGCCATCCTGAGCGCCAACGCCGCGTATTGGGGCGGCCAGCCCGCCATCGACAAGCTGGAGATCATCTTCTTCGACGATTATCAAGCCGGCATCGCCGCGGTCCGCGGTGGCGCCGCCGACGGCACGATGCGCCTGGACAACGCCAGCTTCATCGGCTTTGAAGGCGACCTGCAATTCACCGCCACCGACATCCCCGCCAGCGGGCACTATCTGGCGCGCCTGCGCGTTGACATGGAGCCCGGCAACGACCTGCGCGTGCGCCAAGCCTTCAAACTGGCGACCGACCGCGACGCCATCTGGGAGCGCGTCCAGCTCGGCTTTGGCGCTGTCGGCAAAGATTCGCCCATCGGGCCCGCTTTTGGGCAATACTTCCTGGACGATGTCCAGCCGCCGCCCCGCGATCCCGCAGCCGCAGCCGCCTTGCTGGCCGAAGCCGGCTACCCCGACGGCCTGGACATGACCCTCTACTCGCCAAACAGCGGCAGCTACCCCGATCTGGCGCAGACCCTGGCCGCCCAATGGGAAGAAGCCGGCATCCGCGTCGAGATCCAGCTGGAAGACGAGAACAGCTACTGGGCCGCGGATTGGATGAATGTGAACCTGGGCATCACCGGCTGGGCCCCGCGCCCGTACCCGCAGTTCTACCTGGATGTGGCTTATCAGAGCGGCGCCAAATGGAACGAGTCGCGCTACAGCGATCCGCGGGTCGACGAGCTCATCGACATCGCGCGCTCAGCGCAAGATCAAGCCGAGCGCGTCGCCGCGTACAAAGAAATCCAGCAGATCATGCTGGACAGCGGGCCGATCATCGTGCCCTTCTTCTTCGCCCAGTTCATGGTGCTCAACAATCGCGTCAGCGGCGTCGAGCTGCATCCTTTCGCGGGCAGGACGAACTTCAACCGCGCTAATCTGTCGTAGCCGCGGCCGCGCCAAATGCGTCGCGTCCCGTTTTCGCTCGCGAATCTCCCCCTCCCCGACGCGGCGGAGGCCCGCCATGCGGCCGGCGGGAGGGGGCCGAGCGCTGGCCATTGCGAACTGAACGGGGGGCTCGCCTGAACGCCAGCCATCTCCGCCGGCGCTTGCGACGCGTTGTCCGGGCAGCCAGGCGACAGCCGCAAACGGCCCTGGGCGCATTCATTGTCGGCGGCTTTCTGCTGTTGGCGCTTTTTGGCGGGCAGTTGGCGCCCCACCCCAAGCCCAACGACCAGAGCCACGCCGTTCGCCTGCCGCCCACCCTGGATATCGGCGCGCTGCAGCTGGGCGAACACCCCTTCGGCACCGATCGCCTCGGCCGCGATGTGTACAGCCGCGTCATCCTCGGCGCCAGCAGCATCTTCCGCATCGCCGGCCTCGGCGCCCTGATCAGCGTCGCGCTGGGCGCGTCCCTGGGCTTGCTCATGGGCTATCTCGGCGGCTGGGTCGATGAGATCCTGGGCCGGGTCATCGACGCGCTGCTGGCCATTCCCGCCCTGCTATTGGCGCTCGTCCTCGTCGGCATCGTCCGCAACATGGATTTCGCCCCCAACAGCCTCGGCGCGGCACTCGCCAATCAAGTGGTCTTGCTGGTGATCGCCATTCTCTACATCCCGATCGTCGCCCGCGTCGCCCGCAGCGCCACGCTGGAAATCAAGACCCGCGAATTCGTCGAGGCGGCGCAGATCCGCGGCGAGAGCGCGCTCTACATCGTCTTCCGCGAAATCTTGCCGTCGGTGATCCCGGCTTTGGTGGTGGAAATGTCGCTGCGCTTTTCTTACGCCATCTTCTTGGTGGCGTCGCTGGGCTTTCTCGGCTTTGGGGCGCGCCCGCCTTCACCGGACTGGGGCTTGATGGTCAACGAGAATCGCGGCGGCTATTACCAGCTGACGCCCTGGGCGCTGGAGTTTCCCGCCCTGGCGATCGCCCTGCTGGTCATCGCCGTCAACCTCTTGTCCGATGGCATTCGCCGCGCCGCGCAGAAAGAGGCCTGAGCGTGAGCCGCCCGCGTCCAACCCTGCTGGATGTCGCCGATTTAACTGTCAGTTACCGACTGGGCGATAACTGGCTGCCCGCCCTCCGCGATTTTCGGCTGCGGCTGGGCGCTGGCGAGGTCCTCGGTCTGGTGGGCGAGTCTGGCTCCGGCAAATCGACCGCCGCGCTGGCATTGCTGCGCTGCCTGGATTCCAAGGGACGCATCGAAAGCGGCGCCCGGCTGCGATACCGGGGCGAAGATCTGCTGGGCAAGTCGCCCAAGGAGATGCGCCGAATCTGGGCGCGGCGCGTCAAGCTCGTGCCACAGAACGCCGGGGCTGCGCTCAACCCGTCCATCAGAGTCGGCGCGCAAGTCTTGGAAGCGCTGCGGGCGGCCGACGGCAGGACCGGCGACCCGGCCAGAGCCGCCATGCTCCAGCTCTTCCGCGATGTCAGCCTGGCGGATCCGGAAGGCGTCGCCCGGCGCTATCCGCAGGAGCTCAGCGGCGGCATGCAGCAGCGGGTCATCATCGCGATGGCGCTGATATGCAAGCCCGAGCTGCTCATCCTGGACGAGCCGACGACGGGCCTGGATGCGACGACGGAAGCGGTCATCCTTGATTTGACGCGGCGGCTGATCGCGGAGCGCGAGACCAGCGTCCTCTACATCAGCCACAATCTCGGCGCGGTGGCGCAGCTCTGCCAGCGGGTCATCGTGCTCTACGCCGGCGAAATCATGGAAGAGGCCGAGGCGGAAACGCTCTTCCGCAATCCGCGCCATCCCTATACGCAGGGCTTGCTCAAGAGCCTTCCCTGGCCGGGCGCCAGCAAACTGGAGGCGCCGCTGCAGGCGATCGGCGGCAACCCGCCCGTGCTTTCGCGCCAACCCCGGGGCTGCGTCTTCGCCGAGCGCTGCCCGCATGTGGTCGAGCTGTGCCGCGAAGTCAAGCCGATGCTGGAGCGCCTGCCGCGAGGGGGGCTCGCGCGCTGCCACCGCTGGGAGGAGCTGGAACAGGCGACGCATCCCGCCTCCCAGTCGAGACTGGAAAGTCCAGGCGGCGAGGCGACAGCCGACTCAGCGCCGAGGCCAGGGGGACATGGCGAAACAGTCATGCGCGCCACGGACATGGCCAAGCAGTTCCCGGTCGAGCGCAGCCTGGCGGATTGGCTGGCGGGCCGGCGGGCGCCCCCCGTCCGCGCGGTTGAGGGGGTCGATCTGCGCTTGCATCGCGGGCGGACTCTGGGCGTCGTCGGCGAGAGCGGCAGCGGCAAGACCACCCTCGCCCGCCTCCTCATCGGCCTGGAAGACGGCGCCGGCCAGCTTGAGCTGCTCGGGGCGGAATTGCCGCAAAATCTGAGCCAGCGTCCGGCGGCGACTCTGGCGCAGATCCAGCTGGTCTTCCAGAATCCGCAGAATTCGCTCAACCCCTACATCAGCGTCGGCGGGGCGATCCGCCGGCCTTTGATGAAGCTGCGCGGCTTATCGCGGGCGGCAGCGGACAGGGAAGCGCTGAAGCTGCTGGAGCGCGTCAACTTGTCCGCGGAATATGCCCGGCGCTTGCCCGGCGAGCTGAGCGGCGGCGAGAAACAGCGGGTGGCGATTGCCCGCGCCTTCGCCTCGCAGCCGGAAATCGTCATCTGCGACGAGCCAGTCTCGGCATTGGATGTCTCGGTGCAGGCGGCCGTCTTGAACCTGCTCGCCGAGTTGCAGCGCGCCCAGGGCAGCGCCTGCCTCTTCATCTCGCACGATCTGGCTGTGGTCGGCTATTTGGCGGACGCGGTCGCCGTCATGCACCTCGGGCAATTTGTCGAATTCGTCGAGGCTCGCTCCCTCTTCCAGCCGCCTTTCCACCCCTACACCGAGGCCTTGGTATCCGCCATTCCCCAGCCCGATCCGCGGCGGACGAGCGCGCCCGTCCTGCTGCATGAGGAACTGTCAAGCGCCCAGGCTAGGCCCGGCGGCTGCCGCTTTCATACCCGCTGCCCGCGCGTCGTTGGCGAAATCTGCCAGCGCGACGAGCCGCCCTGGCGCGAAACTTCGGCGGGACAGCGCATCCGCTGCCACATTCCCCTGGACGATTTGCGGGCCTTGCAGAGCCCGCCTGTGGATTGAGGGATCATGCTGCCATTTCTGCGCCGGCGCTTTCTGTTCTTCTTCTTCACTTACTTCTTGAGTTCGCTGACGATTTTTTTCTTGCTGCGGGTCTTGCCGGGCGACCCGGCCCGGGTCATCGCTGGCGGGCGCGAAGCCACCGAAAGCCAGGTCGCCCAGATCCGCGACGAACTTGGCCTGGAGGCTCCGCTGCCACAGCAATACGCGCGCTGGCTGGGGGATTTCTTGCGCGGCGATTGGGGCGAGACCATTGCATTCCGCGGCGCCAACAACCGCGACCTGATCCTGGAGCGCTGCCGCAACTCGGCGCGGCTGGCCGCTCTGGCGCTGCTGCTCTCCGTGCCGCTGTCGCTGGTTCTGGGCGTCATCGCCGGCCTCTACGAGAACAAACTGCCGGACATGCTCATCTCGCTGCTGACGCTCTCGGTGGTCAGCCTGCCCGAATTCGTGACGGGGCTTTTCCTCATCAACATCGTCGCCCTGCGCTGGGGGCGGAGCGAGCTGGCACAAGCCCTGGGCTGGTGGTTCCCTTCCAGCTCGGCCGTGCCCGCCACCGCCTCCTTCGCGGAGATGCTGCCGGCGCTCTGGCTGCCCGCCATCGCCGCCACTCTGGCGCTGCTGGCTTACATCACCCGCTTGACCCGGGCTGGCGTCATTGAAGAGCTCAAGCGCGATTATGTCCGCGCGGCCGCCCTGAAGGGCATCGCCTGGTCGAGCGTCATCTGGCGGCATGTGCTGCGCAACGCCCTGCTGCCCACGGTCACCGTCATCGCCATCAGCGTCAGCTGGCTGATCAGCGGCCTGGTGGTCATCGAATTCGTCTTTGGCTTCCCCGGCCTGGGCAGCCTGCTCGTCGCCGCCATCGAACGCCGCGATTTGCCCTTGGCGCAAGCCATCGCCATGGTGACCGTGTCCATCGTCCTGTTCGCCAACCTCGCCGCCGACTGCGCCTACGCTCTGCTGAACCCGCGGGTGAAGCTGGCCTAGCCGCCATCGGCGCTCGCGCGGGCGATGCTGCTTTCCCTGTTGGCTTTGGCGCTCCTTCAAGGGTATAATCGCGTCTGGCATTTTCCGCTCGCCCCCAGAATTAATCCGCGAAGGAGCAAGATCCCCATGAGAACGACTCGATTTCATTTTAAGGCGCGGTCCCTCGCGCTGCTCGCGATCGCCATTTTGCTCGCCAGCTTCATGAGCCCCGCCCTGGCGCAAGACAGCGTTGAGGTGCTGATCTGGTCGCTGGGTTACGATGGCGATTACAACGATCAGCTTGTGGAGCGTTTCAACGAAGCGAACGACGGCGTCCAGATCGTCTACGAAGATGTCTTGACCGGCACTTTCACCGAAAACAACCAGAAAGTGCGCGTGGCGATGGAGAACGAAGCGGGACCGCATGTCCTCGGCGGCGTGGATGTTGGCGCGAACTTGCAGGCATTGGTCTCCACCGGGCAGGTCCGGGACTTGACGGAGTTCTACCGCGCTTCCGGCTTGATCGAGCGCATCCCGGACAATCTGCTGGCGCAGGTCACCATTGAAGGGCGCATCTACGCCATCCCGCAGAACATGGAATCGGTCGGCATCTTTTATAACAAGGATGTCTTCGCCGAGCTGGAGCTGGAAGTCCCCGGCGACTGGGCGGAATACATCGCACTGCTGGAAGCGGTCAAGGAAGCCGGCTATTACGGCTACACCATGGGCTTGGCGGGCGGCTGGCCCTCCGCTCTGATGGCTTCCATGTTCATGTACAGCAGCGCCGGCTCGGAGTACATTGATGTGCTCAGCGGCACGCAGCCCTGGACCGAATGCGACAACTGCCTGGACGGCCTGGAAGCCTTCTACGGCATGGTCTCCAACGGCTACGCCAATCCCGAGCCTCTGGGCATCGACTATAACCAGTCGCTCGACCTCTTCTATCAGGGCATCAATGTCATGGTGCTGAACGGTCCCTGGTTCATCAGCGACGCCGAAGCGGCGAATCCTGATTTCGAGATCGGCTTCTTCTACCTGCCGGCGGTCAACCCGAACACGGACATCAAGACTCTGGGCGGCATCGGCGGCTCGATGATCATCGCTGAATACGCGCCAGTGGACGCGGCTTTCGCCGTCGCCGAATGGCTGACCTCGGAAGATCTGGCGGTGCAGGCGCTGCGCGAAGTCGCCGTGCTGCCGGCCTTCTCGATTACGGTGCCGGAAGACATTCCGCCGCTCTACTACCAGATCGCTTCGGAGACGGCCGCCAATATCGACAAGATCGGCTTCTGGCCAGTCACCTACCTGCCGCCCAAGGTCTTCGGCGATATGAACCAGATCGTCCAGGGCATGATCGGCGGGATGCTGACGCCGGAAGAGCTGCTGCACGAGATGCAGGACACCCACAGCGACTACCTGGCCGAGAATTAGGCGACAATCGCTCCCGGCTTGAGCGACGGGGTTTGGCGCTGCGCAAGCGTCGCCCCGTCGCTCTCCACCTGAGATGGCGCCCCTCCTTGTCTTTACTCCGCGATTTGCCCTCGGCGAAAAGGCAGGGAGCGAGGCCAGCCTGAAAGAGATGCCAATGCCAACCATGTTCCGCTCGTCCAGCGCCGCCGGGAAGCGATATTAACATGGGGCAATCGCTCGCCAGCCCAAGCCGCGCGCCCGGCAAGCGCTTCCGGCTGGACATCATGCCCTATGTCTTCATTTTGCCGGCCGTCATCATTTATGTGATCTTCAACTTGGGGCCGGTGCTCGCCTCGTTTTTCTTCAGCTTCTTCAAGTGGGATCTGCTGACGCCGACCACGCAATTCGCCGGCGTCGAGCATTACGACTACATCCTCAACGATGATCGCTTTTGGAACGCCCTGGGGCACAACTTCATCTTCCTGGGGCTGGCGGTCATCATTCCGGTCTGGATGGGCTTGCTGCTGGCGGTCTTCATTTACGAGATTCGCCACGGGCGCGTTTTCTTCCGCGCTGCGCTGTTCTTGCCCGCCATCTTCTCCGGCGTCGTCATCGCTTATGTCTGGAAGTGGATCTACCATCCCTTCGCCGGCGTGCTGAACCCGGTTTTGGAGCTGGCAGGCTTGGGCGCTTTCACTCAATCCTGGCTGGGCGACCCGAAGATCGCCCTGTATTCCACTTTCATCGCCTACACCTGGGCCAGCTTCGGCTATTCAATGGTCATTTTCCTGGCGGGCCTGCAAGACATACCGACTGACATTTTCGACGCCGCTCGCGTGGATGGCGCCAACTTCCGCCAGAAGCTCTTTCGCATCACCATTCCCTGTCTTTACGATGTCTTCACTTTCGTCATCACCCTGCGCATTTTCACGGCGATGGGCGTCTTTGGCGTCATCTTCATCTTGACTGGCGGCGGGCCCTTTTATTCGTCCGATGTCATCGATATCTATGTCTTCCGCATGATCGGCAACTTCGAGATGGGCTGGGCGACGGCGGCGGCGACGGTCAACACGGTGGTCGTGGTCTGCATTTCGACCGGCTTCATCAAGTATCGGGAAAAGCGCTCATGGAGCAGCTGATCGAGCGCGCGCGCAAACTCCAGGGCGCGCCTTTCTATGCCCTGCTGAGCCTGGCGACGGCGATCACGCTGGTGCCCATTATCTGGGTCTTCGCCAGCGCGCTGAAGACGAACAAGGAAATCCGCGAGAACGCCTTGGCGCTGCCCGGCGAATGGCGCTTTCAGAATTATGTCGACGCCTGGTTTGGCGCCAGCTTCGACCAGTACTTCATCAACAGCCTGTTCATCACCATTACCAGTGTGCTGCTCGTGCTGGCGCTGAGCTCGCTGGCGGCTTACGCCTTCGCCAAGATGCGCTTCCCCGGCAATCAAGCAGTGTTTTTCGTCTTTCTCATCGGCATGGCCTTTCCGCTCTCCGCCAAGCTTGGTCCCCTGCTTTCGCTGATGTACGAGCTGAACCTGGCGAACAGCCGTCTGGGCTTGATCCTGGTGTATGTCGCCGGCAGCCTGCCTTTCGCCATTTTGATGCTGCGCGCCTTCTTCATGGGTTTCCCCCAAGAGCTGGAAGATTCGGCCGCCCTCGATGGCTGCAGCCGCTTCCAGTTTTACTTGCGCATCCTGCTGCCGCTGTCCCGGCCATCGCTGATGGCACTGGGCATCTTCGTCTTCATGGGCACCTGGAACGAATTCTTCCAGGCTTTGCTGCTCATCAACGAAGACAGCAAACGCACCCTGCCGCTCGGCTTGACCGCTTTCCAGGACGAATACTTCACCGATTTCGCCTTGTCCTTCGCCGGCATCAACATCACCGCGCTGCCGGTTATCGTCGTCTACATCTTGTTCCAGCGCAACCTCATCGAGGGCATCACCGTCGGCTCCAGCAAATAATCCGCGAAAGAGACCTGTCATGGCCAACCCGCAGCCCAATATCGTCTTCATCATCGCCGATCATCAAGCTTGGTACGGCCACGACCGGCCGGGCGAATACGATTACAAATGGGAGAATTACGAACGCTTCGCCGGGGAAGGGGTGCGCTTCGAGCGGGCTTACTCGGTCTGTCCGCTGTGTTCGCCGGCGCGCAGCAGCATGATGACCGGCCTCTACCCCAGCTCGCACGGCATCCTCATGAACACCGAGGCTTCAGCCTTGGGCATGCCGGCCGATCTCGACTCGGGGCAGCCGCTGTACAGCCATTATCTGTCGCAGGCGGGTTATCGCAACGGCTATGTGGGCAAGTGGCATTGCGGCAGGGAGCGCTTGCCCGTCGATTATGGCATTGAAGGCTGGAGCCTGCCCGATTACGGCAAGATTTACATGTCCGACGCCTACCGCGAATACGCCGAGGAACGCGGCTTCGGCGACGCCCGCGCCCAGATCGAATACAACATCAATTATCCGGAGTGGCGCGGCCAGGAGATCGTCCTGCACGACCCGTCGCCCTGGAAATTCATGAATGGCAGCGGCATCCTGGCCGGACCGCCAGAAGCGCACGAAGAGCAATTCGTCGCCCACCTGGCTTGCGAGAAACTGCGGGAGTTCGCCGGCGCCGAGCAGCCGTTCAGCCTGGTCGTCAGCCTCTGGGGACCGCACCAGCCCTACTACCCGTCCCAAGCATACGCCGACATGGTCGACCCAAGCGCCATCCCGGAGTATCCCAGCTTCCGCGACGACCTCGGCGGGCGGCCCTTCCGCCATCTATTTCACCGCGAGATCTCGCATGGCAGCGCGGCGGCTTTCCCCGAATGGTCGACCTGGCAAGAGATCCTGGCGCGCTGCTACGCCCAGGGCCACCAGACGGACGCCGCCGTCGGCACGGTGCTCGACGCCCTGGACGAGCTGGAGCTGAGCGAGAACACCATCGTCATCTGGCTGGCGGATCATGGCGACGCGGTGGCCAGCCATGGCGGCTTGTGGGACAAATCCTCCACTTTCATTGAAGAAGTCGCGCGGGTGCCGCTGGCGATTCGCTGGCCCGCCGGCATCGCAGCGGGGCAAGTCTCGCGGCAGCTGGTCTCCAACATGGACGCGACGGCGACCATCCTGGACGCGGCCGGCGTCGCCACGCCCGAACACATGCACAGCCGCAGCCTGCTGCCCCTCTGCCAGGACGACAGCGCCGATTGGGCCGACGATCTGGTCTGCGAGCACATCGGCCATTCGAATTATTATCCCATGCGCCTCCTGGTGACCGACCGCTTCAAGTATGTCTTCTCGTTGAACGACATGAGCGAGCTCTACGACCTGGAAGCCGACCCCTACGAGACGAACAACCTCATCCATAGCGCGGAACACGCCGATGTGGTCGCGGACATGCGGGCGCGGCTGGTCCGCCATATTGAAGCGTCGACCATGCGCGATCGGCGGCTCAAGCGGATCTTGCTGTTGGGCCTGGAGTATGACCGCGGGCTGAGCTGAGCGCGTCTCAGTCCGCCATTTCGACGAATTGCCGCTGGTAGAGCGCGTAGTAGAGATCGCGCCGGGCGAGCAAGTCGGCATGGCGGCCGATTTCGCGGATTTGGCCATCGTCCACGACGCAGATCAAATCGGCGTTGACGATAGTGCTAAGGCGGTGGGCGATGACGATGGCGCTGCGCTGCGTCAGCAAACGCCGGAGAGCGTCTTGAATCAGCGCTTCAGTAACCATGTCGACGCTTGATGTCGCCTCGTCCATGATCAGAATCCGCGGGTCGGCCAAGATGGCGCGGGCGATGGAGATGAGCTGGCGCTGCCCGACGCTCAGGTTGGCGCCGTCCTCGAATATTTCCGTCTCGTAACCAAGCGGCAAGTCTTTGACGAATTCGCCCACATTCGCCATTTCACCGGCGGCGACGACTTCGTCCATGCTCGCGTCGGGCTTGCCGAAACGGATGTTGTCGGCGATCGTGCCGGCGAAGATGAAGGGATCCTGCGATACCAGGCCCATCTGCGAGCGCATGGAGCGCTGTTTGACCTCGCGGATGTCGATGCCGTCGATGCGCACCGCCCCGGCGCTGACGTCGTAGAAGCGGGCGATGAGGTTGGCGATGGAAGTCTTGCCGGCGCCGGTCGGCCCCACCAGCGCCACCATCGTGCCAGCCGGGATGTCCAGGTTGATGTCGCGCAAGACGGGCAGGCTCTCGCGGTAGCCGAAATGCACATTGCGAAACTCAATTCTGCCTTGTATCGGCGGCATCTCGCGGGCGTCGGCGCGGTCCTGGATTTCCGGCTCGGTATGCAGCAGGTTGATGACGCGCTCGCCGCCAGCCATTGCCGTCTGCATGGTGGCGTAGAACTGGCTGAGCTCCTGCACGGGCAGGAAGAAGCGATTGACATAAGCGAGGAAAGCGATGACGGTGCCGAGGGTCAAGCTGCCCTGGGCGACGCTGAGCCCGCCGAAGAGCAGCACGATGGCCGTCGCGGCGATGCCGAGGAACTCCACCGTCGGCAGGAAAACAAACGACAGCGACATGGCTTCGATGTGCGCGTCGCGGTTGGCGCTGTTGACTTCGTCGAATTTCTCGCTGCTGATGGCTTCGTTGGCGAAGGCCTGAATGACGCGGATGCCGCTGAGGTTCTCCGCCAGGTCGCCGATCATGTGGGCGTTGCGGGCGCGGGTCTTGCGGAAAGCGAGCTTGGCGCGCCGGGCGAAGACCATGGTCGCCAGCACGATGACGGGGATGATGGAGAAGGTGGCCAGAGCCAGCTGGGCGTTCAGCGAGAGCATCACGATGACGATGCCGGCCAGCAGCAGGCTGTCGCCGGTCAAGGTGATCAAGCCCTGGGAGAGCAGCTGGTTGATGACGCCGACATCGCTGATGACACGCGAGATGGTCACGCCGATGACATGCTTGTCGTGGTAAGCCAGGGGCATCTCTTGCAAATGGCGGAAGAGAGCGGCGCGCAAGTCCGCCAGCATTTTCTGCCCCACCCAGCTGAGCAGGTAGCGCTGCGCCATGGATGCCAGGTACAAGCCGATGAAGGCGGCCAGCAAAAGCAATACGAGCTGGTTCAAGCCGGCGATGTCGCCCGCCATGATGGGCCCGTCGATGGCTTCTTTCACCAGGTAGGGCGTGGCCAGGGTCAAGCCGGATGCGCTCAGCATGGCGACGAAAGCCGCCAGCATGCGCAGCGAGTACGGGCGGACGAAGACCAGCAGATGCCAGAGCACGCGCAGGTTGAAAGACTGGCCCTCGACCTTGTCGGCGTAATTCTCCAGCGTGCTGCGGGGACCGCCCATGCGCAAGCCCGAGCCGCCTAATGAGAAGCTCATGTCTTGTCCAATCCCTTCCTAACATCGCTTCAGCGCCACTGAAGCGGACCGCGGCGACGCGCGTCATTCCCGCAGGTTGCGATAATAGATTTCGGCGTACAAGCCAGAATCGCGCAGCAGCTCCTCGTGCGTGCCGGCGGCGGCGACGCGCCCGCCCTGCAAGACCAGCACCTTGTCCGCCATGCGCGCCGTGCTCAGCCGCTGGGCGATGATGAAGGAAGTGCGCCCGACCATGAGCCGCTCCAGAGCGATCTGGATGAGGCGCTCCGTCTCCGCGTCGACGCTTGAAGTGGCGTCGTCCAGCAGCAGCACCCGCGGGTCTTTGAGCAGGGCCCGGGCGATGGCGATGCGCTGCTTTTGCCCGCCGGAGAGGGTCGCGCCGCGCTCGCCCACGGGCGTGTCGTAGCCCTCGGGCATGGCCATGATGAAGTCGTGCGCTTGGGCCGCTTTCGCCGCTTCGATGACCTCGCTCTCGCTCGCCACTTCCAAGCCATAAGCGATGTTGTCGCGGATGCTGGCGGCGAAGAGCACCGTCTCTTGCAGCACAATGCCGATCTGGTCGCGCAGCGAGTTCAGGGTCACATCGCGCAGATCATGGCCGTCGATGGTGATGCGCCCGCCGCTGACATCGTAGAAGCGCGGGATCAGGTTGATGATGGTGGATTTGCCGGAGCCAGTCGCGCCCAGCAGCGCCACCACTTCGCCCGCCCGCGCCTCGAAATTGAGCTTGTCCAGCACGACTCGCTGGTTGAAGTAGGAGAAGGAGACATCTTCAAAGCGGACCCGGCCTTCGACCGGCGGCAAAGCGACCGCGCCCGGCGAATCGACCACTTCCGACTGGGCGTCCAGGATGGTGTACACGCGTTCGCCAGCGGCCGAGGCCATCGCCACCGCCGGGATGATGACGCCGAGGCGGCGCACTGGCGAGATGAGCTGACCGAGGTAGGTGGTGAACGCGACCAGCTCGCCGATGGTCAGGCTGTTTTCGATGACCAGCCGCCCGCCCAGCCAGATAATGGCGACGGTGCTCAGGCTGGCGATGAGATCGAGCAGGGGGATGTGCTTGGCGCCGACCGCCACTTGCGCGCCCGCCAGCTTGAACCAGTGGGCGTTCTGCCGCTCGAATCGCTCAATCTCCGCTTCTTCCTGGGCAAAGGCTTTGACGATCTTCGCGCCGCGCAGGTTCTGCTCCAGCACGGTCGTCATCTCCGCCAGCTGATGCTGCAAGTCCAGGGACAGCGGGCGGTAGACGCGGCCGAAACGCAGGGCGACATAGGCCAGCAGCGGCATCAGAAACATCGACAGCAGAGCAAGCTGGGCATTCATCAGCAGCAGTGCGAAAAAGGTGAGCAGGAGCAGCAGGGAATGCTGGAAGAGGCGCAGGATCGCCCGCCCGGTCAAGAAGCGGATGCGGTCAACATCCGATATTGAGCGCGCCAGCAGCTGCCCGGTCTGGGCTTGGTCGTGATAGGCGAAAGAGAGCGAGCTCAGCTTGCCGTAGATGGCGTTGCGGATGTCGTAGGCGACGCCCTGCGAAGCCACTTCCGTCCAGCGGCCCAGCACAAAATCCACCAGGCACTTGACGATGGTGACGCCCAGCAAGCCCAGCAGCGCCAGACCGAGGACGCGCATATTGCCTTCGATGACGCCGGCGTCGATGATCCAGCGCACCGCCTGTGGGATGGTGATGGCGAGGAAGTTGCTCGCCAGTGCCAGCACATAGACGCCGAGCGCGATATGACGGTACTTTTTTAAGAAGCGAAAGCTTCGTAAGAGGGAGCTGCTGTGCGCGCCTTTGGAAGACGAGGGGAATTTCGCCGCGATTTTCACCATAAACGGGACGAGTTGAGCGCGTTCCTCCTTCTTGCCAGGGGCCAGCCGCGCTTTACCATAGCGCTTTTCCCGCGCGCGATAAAGCCCTAGTTGGCCTGAAGCGGCGGCGGGATGGTCAGTCAAAAAGAGATTCGCGCAGGGGCGACTTACGAAGTCGCCCGCTGGCGAAGCAAGGCAGAAACCACGGCCGGAGCGGCCTCGTTAGCGCCGCGGCAGCCAGACTGTCATCTCGGTGACGCCGCGGTTATTCCAGGCGTAATAGGGAATGAGGCGGATATCCAGCGCTTCGTCGCGCTCGGCCTCCGCATCGAAATACAGCGCGCCATTGCCGCCGACGTCGACGACCCGCGTCGCTTGCCCCTCCAGCACGGTCGCCCCGCCAAGCAGATCGGCCGCGCGTCGCGCCTCGAGTCTCATCGCTTCGGGCGCGTGCACTTCGAGGATGGACACCTCGTCGGGCAGGTCGACGCCCTCCAGGCAGTAAACCAGCGGTCCCCGCATCAGCGCGACATGGTTGCGGATCTCTTCCGCTTTGGCGTTGGCTTTGACGCGGCGCGGCGGCATGGGCAGGTTCAGCGCGATCTGGTCGCCCGTTTGCCATCCGCGCCTGAGCTCGACATAACTGCCGGGAACCAGCGGAATGTCACTAGCGTCGCCGTTGATGCTGAGGGAGGCGCCTTTCGCCCAGCCCGGGATGCGCAGCTTGAGGCTGATGGCTTGGTCGGGCGCTTGATCGATCGTGATGTCGATCTGCCCGTCCCAGGGATAGTCGGTGCGCTGCCGCAGCTTGAGCGCCGAGCCATCCGGCAATTCCGTCTCCAGCGCGCTGCTGCCATAAAGGTGCACCCAAAGCGCGTTTTCGGAGAGGCTGTAGACCCAGTTGTGCAGCAGGGCGATGGTGCGGGCGGTGTTAGTCGGGCAGCAGTAGCAGAAAAGCGTTACCCAGCGCTGGTAAGTGTCCTGGCTGAGCAGGCGATGCTCTTCCCCGTACCAGCGCAGGGGATTGGTGTAACAGAAGCGCAGCCCGTCCAGGCTCATGGACGAGAGCATGCTGTTGTATAGCACGAGCTCGACGATATCGGCGTATTTGGCGTCGCCGCTCAGGTTAAGCAGGCGCCAGTTCCACATGGCATGGGCGATATTGGCGCAGGTCTCGTTGTAAGCCGTCGCGTTGGGCAGCTGATACTCGTAGCCATAAGCCTCGTGCACCGGTCCGCCGCCGCGATTGTTGAGCTCGGGCCGCTGCGACGAGCCATGATGCAAAGCCGATGTGCCGCCGGTGACATACATCTTGGTTTTGACCACATTGTCCCAGATGCGCTCCATGGCCTCGAGCAGCTCGCTTTCGCCGGTCTCGGCGTAGACATCGGTCGCGCCGCAGTAGAGATAAGCGGCCGTGACCGCGTGGCCGACGGCTTGAGTCTCGTCGCGCAGCGCCATGAAGCTCTGGTTGAGGTCTTTGCCGCCGGGCTGGCTGCCGCGCATATCGACGAAGCATTGCGCCAGCTCCAGGTACTTAAGCTCGCCGGTGGCGCGGTACAGGTCAATGGCGCCGATGGTGTTGGACGGGTTGAAGCCGAAATGCGCCAGCTCGGCCGGGCGCGGCAAGAAGAGATCGCAGAGATAATCCGCCAGCTTGATGGCGATATCGAGGAAGCTGCGCTGCCCGGTAGTGGTGTGATGCACGCTGGCGGCCGTCAGCAGGTGGCCCATGTTGTAGAGCTCGTGATCGTGCAAATTGGTCCAGCGCTCTTTGTCGGCTTCGAGCTGCATGGGCGTGCTGATGTAGCCGTCCTCTTGCTGGGCGGCGGCGACCAGGGCGATCAGCTCGTCCAGTTCTTCGAGGAGCGCGGCGTCCCCCGTGCTGCCGTAGATGTGCGCCAGCGCTTCCATGTATTTGTAGCAGTCGCCGTCGCTCCACATGGTGCCGCGGCGCTCGCCATCTTGCGCGCCTGCGGCGATGGGGAAGTTGCTGAAGACGGCGCCATTGTCCGGGTCCTCAAGGGCGAGGCGCATGCCTGGCAGCACCGTCTCGTGGCAGAGCTGGTGAAGGTCGCCCCAGAAGCCAGGGGTCCAGCGGACGGCATCGTGCGGCAGGGGCTGGAGTTTCTGATAGTTCATCATGGTTGGCTTTTCTTTCTATGATCTTTAGGGCCTTGGCAGGCCAGCTATTTTAGCGGATGTCAGCGTGGATGTCGCGGAATAGCGCAGGGCAATCGCTTCATATCCGGCGCTTCAACGCCCTTGCCAAGCCCATGCCCCGGCCCCTTGCCCCGAAGCGTCAGGGAAGAGGTGCTTGCGGTGTCCGACTGCGGCGGTTCCTAGCGTAGTCCCAGTCCAGCGCGCGAGGATCGCCCTGGAATCCTGACAATACGCGCCTGCCAGCAATCGTCTCCCGGTTATCTGTGGCGGGACCGAGGGGCTGGATGAAACGCTGACTTGCAACCCTGTGCTTTCGAGACCAGTCTGACACGATGGCGCTACTGTATATTGGCAGTAACCCATATTGGCTGCAAAGCGATCAGAGAGGTCTGATCATGCAGGCGAACTGGACTGTACGCTGCTATACGCCGATCACCGAATACGAGGCGAGGTCCAAGGGCATCCGCCGCTTAGGCGCCATCATGCCTGCCGGTAAAAGCCCAAGCCGGCCAAGGGCGAAAAGAAGCGCGACAAGGCGGACTAGCCCGCGCGCCGCCGCTTGCTTGCAACCGATCACTTGTACCCGGTGAAGACGACGCCCTGGATGAAGATCTTCTGCGTGAAGAAGAAGACGACAATCAGCGGCAGCATGACCACCAGCGACACCGCCATCAGCGAATTCCACTCCGTGCCAAAGGTGCCCTGAAAGAAGCGCAGGCCCAGCGCCAGCGTGTACTTGTCTTGATCGAGCAGGAAGATGAGCGGGCGGAAGAAATCGTTCCAGTGAAACTGAAATGAGAATATCGCCACCGCCGCCAGCACCGGCTTGGACATGGGCAGGGTGATGCGCCAGAACACGCCAAAGCGCGAGCAGCCGTCGATGACCGCCGCTTGATCCAGCTCGCGCGAGTGCGTCAAAAAGTACTGCCGCAGCAGGAAGATGTAAAAAGGATTGCCGAACCAGGATGGCAGGATCAGGGGCCAGAAGGTGTCGATCATGCCAAGCTGCTTGAAGATGATGAATTCCGGGATCAGGGTCACCTGGCGCGGCAGCATCATGGTGGCGAGCACGACGATGAACAGGGCGTTGCGCCCCTTCCAACGCAGCCGCGAGAAAGCGTAAGCCACCACCGACGAGACGATGACCTCGCCCAGCAGGCAGAGGATGACGATGAAGAGCGTGTTGCCGAAGTAGAGGTCGAAGGGCAGCTGCGTCAGGGCGTCGGGATAATTCGACCAGAGGACTTTCTGCGGAAAGAACTCCGGCGGGAAGCGGAAGACATGCGACAGGGGCTTGAGCGAGGTGGAGATCATCCACTGCAGCGGCAGCAGAATGACGATCGAGCCGATGCCCAGCAAAACATAGACGATGATCTTGCCGACGACCTGCTTGGTGTTCATGCCCATGCCAGAGCCGCGCATCAGTCCTCCTCCGATTCGGCTTCGTAATACACCCAGTAGCGGGCGGTGGCGAAGAGAATCAGCGTCAGCAGCAAGACCGCCACGAAGAAGACCCAGGCCAAGGCTGAAGCGTAACCCATCTTGAAGTTCTGGAAAGCCTGGCGATAGAGGTAGAGCAGGTAAAACAGCGAGGCGTTGGCGGGACCGCCGTCGGTCATGATGAAGGTCTCGGTGAAGATCTGCATTGAGAAGATTACGCCGGTGATGAGCTGGAAGAAGATGGTCGGGCTGAGCATGGGCAGGGTGATGCGGAAGACGCGCTGCAGCCAGTTGGCGCCGTCGATCTCGGCCGCTTCGTAGAGGTCGGTCGGGATGGCTTGCAAGCCCGCCAGATAAATGACCATGCCGCCGCCGACGCTCCACAAGCGCATGATGACAAAAGCCGGCAGCACCCAGATCTTGCTGCCCAGCCAGGCGGGCCCCTCAATGCCAAAGACGCGCAGCGCCGTGTTGAGCAAGCCGAAATCTGACGAGAAGATCCACTGCCACAAGATCGCCACCGCCACGCCCGACAAAATCGCCGGCAGGTAATAGATGGTGCGGAAGACGGCCAGCCCGCGGATATTGGTGTTGAGCAGCATGGCGATCGCCAAACCGAAGACGATGTTCAGCGGGATCGACGCCAGCGAGAAAATGACGGTGATCTTGAGCGCGTGCATGGGCAGCGGGTCGGTGAAGAAGAGCTTGTCGTAATTCTTCAGCCCCACCCACTCCGGCGGCGACAAGATGTTCCACTCGAAGAATGACAGCGCCAGCGACGCAATCATCGGGAAGGCGGTCAGCAGCAGGAAACCGACCACCCAAGGCGAGATCATCGCCCAGGCCAGGACCGTCTCGCCGCGCTTGTAGCCGATGTTGACGCGGGCGAAGCCGGTCTGCTTTCTGACAAATTGCGCGAGGCTCATCTACGGGCTCGTAAGGCTTCCAACGGCAAGGCCATGAATCAGCACAAGTATACTCATCTTTGCTTGATGCGAGTAACCCCCTATAGTAGACTTTACGCGGCTGCCAGCTAATGAAACAGTCTGCTCGATGGTAATATCATCGACTGATTAAGCCATGCGCATTAGGCGAGACCAATCTCCGTGAACAGCCCCGACGCCGCCTTGACGGTACAGACCATTCTCCGCCTCTTCTACTTTGGGCTGTATCTTCCCCTTGGCTTGCTTGTCTTGTGGCGCTTTGTAGGTCGTCTGGAGCGGGCGTCCCGAGCTCTGGCGACTCTCATGCTGGCGGCGCAGGCGGCGGTGATATTCGCGTCGCTGGAGCTCCAGCCCGAGTCGACCCTCTGGCATCTTGACGGCGAATGGAACATTCCCGCTGTGCTGGCGGCGACGCAGCTGGCCGTGATTGGGATGCTGGCCGCGCTCACCGCCTGGCTTTCGAAGTCGCTTCCCCTCTGGAATCGCGCGTATTTCATCGCCTTCGGCTGGCTGTTTCTGCATTTATCGCGCGATGAATTCTATCAATTCCACGAACGCAGTCAGGCGACATTCCAGTTGGACTATGCCAACACCGGGCTTGCTTTCGCCTTGTTGACGCTGTTGGTCGCCTGGCGCTCGCGAGGCGCTGTCAAGTGGCATGCGCTGCTCCTGGCTGGATTGGCTGTCGCCGGTTTCGGCGGTCTGGCAGTTGAAAGTTTCCGCAACGATTGCGTTCAACTGTTCATCCCAGTCGACGGCTGTTTGCAGGCTTTCCACTTTGAAGAAATGCTTGAGTTCCTGGGCATGTGGATTGCGCTGGCGGCGGCGCTGGGACACTTCTGCGCGTCCAAGCCAAAGCCGCGGCGCGCCATTCGCTGGCTGCCCCTGGCGCTCCCGGCGCTGGCGATCGCGCTGCTCGCGCCCACCGCAAGGCTGGAGGTCGAATACCGTTACTTGACGGTCCAAAAGACGGCCGAGATCGAATCCGATTTCACCATGAGAGCGTACCGGCTTCAAGAAAGCGACGGCGGCCTCGGCCTTGCACTTTTTCTTTCCGCGAGACACTGGAAAGCCTTCGATGGCCTTGGCTATTCGGTGCATCTGGTCGAGCAGGCAAGCGGCAAATCGGCGGCGGGCAAGGACCAATACCTGGCCTTCGATCAAAGATTGAACCTTCGCTATACCGCACATCGAGACAGTTACCGCCAGTGGCTCGAGCTAAGTTACCCGCATGACATGCCGCGCAATCGCGCCCTGTGGGTCGTGTTGACATTTTGGCGCGGGGAGGTGGGGAACTTTTCGCGTTTGCGAGTCCTCTCCAGCGACCTCCCGCTGCTAAGCGACTCGCAGATCATCCTGGGCGAGCTTGTCTTGCAAGCGCCAGCGCCTGCCGCGGCCTCAGCTCCACTGGCGCGCTTCGCCAATGGAGTCGCGCTGGAGGCGGCTGATTTGCCGGCGAGGGCAGCTGTTGGCGAGAATCTGGCTGTTGCATTCGCCTGGCGCAGCGACGCTGACGACCGCGAAGACTATGCGCAGTTTCTCCACCTGTGACATGAGGACAGCGGACTTTGGTGGGGCTATGACCAATTGCCCCTGGGCGCGCGCTTGCCGACTCGTCTTTGGTACAGCGGGCTGGCCGACAGCGAGACCTGGCATGCGCCGCTGCCCGCTGACCTGCCACCCGGCCGTTACAGCGCGTTTACCGGCTTGTACCGGCAGCGAGATCAGGAGCGCGTACAAGCGACCGACCGTGACGGGCGTCCATGGGTGGATGGACTGGTGGCGCTGGGCTCGCTTGAATTGGAATGAACCTGCTATCTCGCGCGGACAAGAAAACCCCTCTCCATCGCGATGGGGAGGGGGTCTGGGGGCGGGACCGTCGGCTTAACCTGAACGCCACTGGCCTTCCTTGATCAGCGGATTGACCTGGCGCACGATTTCGTCGCAGACGACCTTGGCGTCGCGTTCTTCGCCGATCATCAGCAGATCGACCTGTGCCTGCATGATCTGCGTGATCTCGCCGAAGTTCGTCAGCACGGGGTCGGGCGCGACGAAGTGCCGGGCGGCGTCCAGCATGACATGCTTGTTCGCCGGCGGCAGCGGATCGGTGATGAACCATTTTTCCTGCTCGGCGAAGGAGGTGCCCTGCAAGCCGCCCTCGCGGATGATCGTCTCCATCGCGGGACCGTTGAAGAACTTCAGCAGGTTCCAGGCGCATTCCGGCGCTTCTGTCGTCTTCGGCACGACCAGCGGGTAGTAGTAGACATAGTTGGCGCGCCCGCCTGGACCAGCCGGATAATGCCCCAGGGCGACATTGAAGTCGACTTCGCGGAAATTGGGGAAAGCCCAGCTGCCGCTGTAGAACATCGCCAATTGCCCGGTCTGCAGCAGCGCGGTGGTGCCCATCGCCATCGCTTCCGGCCGCGGCGCGAAGCCATGTTCCCAGCGCAGGTCGGCGTAGAACTGCAAGCCCTCGACGGCGCCGGGCTCGTTGAGCGTGCATTCGGTCGGGAAGAAGGGATCGTCCACCAGCTGCCCGCCGAAGATCCGCACCCAGGTCTGCCAGACTTTGTCCCAGCCGGTGACATCGCAGGCGTACTGCGTCGTGCGGTTGCCGTCGCGCTTGGTCAGCTTCTCGCAGGAGCTGAAGAAATCGTCGACCGTCCAGGCTTCGTCGTCCCATTGGGCGGTGGGCAGCATGGCGCCGGCTTCTTCGAAGAGGTCCTGGTTGTAGAAGATGGCGATGGAGGCGACATTGTCCGGCATGCCATAGATGCCGCCTTCGTGCGTGTAGGCTTCGATGGCGAGGTCGGGGAATTGCGTGAGGTCGTAATCGTCGGCGTCGACATAGGGCTTGAGATCCAGCAGCAGGTCATCCGCCAGGAATTGCGGCAGCAAGCCGATCTCGATGATGAAGACATCGGGCGGGATGCCAGCGGCGAGGCTGGTGAAGAGCTTGTCGTTGTAGCCGGCGGCGGGTCCGCCAGGCACGGAAGTGAAATTGAGCGCGCAGCCGGGATAAGCGTCGTCGAAGGGGGCGAGCGCTTTCTCGCGGATGCCGATGAGCGGTGGACCGTCCCAGAAGAAGATGGTGACTTCCTGGGCGTCCTGGGCGACGACCGAGCCGACGCCCGGGATGGCGTAGACGCCGGCCGCCAGCGAACTCATGCCCGTCATGCGCAGAAAGTCGCGCCGGCTAAGTTTCATGCTTCTAGACATTATGGTCTCTCCTAATAGCTGTGCCGTTCAAGGGGCGCTCGCGCGCGAAACACGAACTTAGCCCATGCCCGCGGTCTTGTCAAATGAAGGATTATCCGGCGCGGACAACGCGAGAACGCGACCGGCCGCCGGCGTCGCGACCGCGCTCTTTTGCGTCAGCCTATTGACAAGAGTCGTAACAATATGTTAGTCTGCAACGCGTACAAATGTTAGTTCAAGACAAGTCGAAACTGATAAGACCCTGGTTCTCGCGTTCGCTCCGCTTCCGGGACTGGGGCGCCAATTCAAGGGATCATCATCAGGAGATGCCACATGAGGACGAGAAGCAAGCGAATTCTGTACCTGGCCGCCGTGGCGGTCGCCGCCGTGCTGGCGCTTTTGATCATCCTGCCAGCCTTCGCCACGAGCGGCGATTATGGCGTGAATACGGGCGGTTCGCGCTCCGAATCGGCGTCGACGCCGGACCGGCTGCAGCCCACCGCGACTCGGGTGGCGCCACCCACCTCGACGCCAGCGCCGCCGACGCCCGTCCCGCCGACAGCTACCCCCATCCCGCCAACGCCCGTCCCGCCGACGGCTGTGCCGCAGGCGACGGCTACATGCGCGCCTAATACCGAGTGCGCGTCGCCGGACAAAGGCAGTTAAAGCGCGCCGCAGCGAGCCGCAGTCGATCGCCGGTAGGAGAGCCGCGCCGGCGGTCGACGCAAAAAAGGGCGACTCAGCGAGCCGCCCCTACAGATTCTGAAACTGCGGAGATTGAGTTATTCGGAGGCGTCCAGCTCAGCCTGCTGCTCGGCGATTATCTCGTCCGTGCAATGCAGATCCGCCATAGTCTCTGCCTCGTCGGCTTGCTCGCCTTGCGCCGCGAGAGCCTGCTGCAGTTGCGCGCTAAGCTCTTCTGGCAAGTCGAGTTCCAGTATCCCGCCGCCGGCATAGGCTTCGGCTACCGCTCCGGCAACCGCCAGCGCCTGCTCCTCCGGCAGCCCGAAGGTCAACAGCCACTCCATCAGGAGCGGTCCATAGGTGACATCATTCTCCGTCACCATATCAGCCCGCGCCAACAGCGCCTCGGATATCTCGACTTGTTGCGATGCGGCCGTGTCCAAATCGACGCCGACGGTCACGCCGCTGATGGAAGCGATCGCGGTAGCGCTGATATCCATCGCGCCAGTCAAATGCCCGGCCAACATCGCGCCAAGCAGCCGGCCCTCCACGCCCATTTTGAGCACGCCGGCGGCGACGGTCGCGCCATCGTTGGTTGTATTGCCCGTCGAATGGAAGACCGGGATGCTATTCTCGACTCCGACCTGCATCAGAGTCGGCAGCCCGGCGACCGTCAGCAAATCCGACGGAATGAGCAGCGCCTCAACGCCTTTGGCCACCAAGCCCTCGGCCGCCGTCGTCAGATCCGCAAGCGATGTGACGCCCGCCTGCTCGACCGTCAAGCCAAGCTCCGTCGCCACCTCGACGATCTCTGCCGCGCCCAGCCGTCCACTGGTTTCCGTCGAGCTGTAGACCGTGCCGATGGTCTTAATGTCCGGGTTCTGCAGCAGCAGGAGCGGCACGATGTCTTTGTAGAGCGTCACCGATTCCACGCCGCTCACATTCGCTGGTTTGATGCAAGATGCCTGTGCGATGCCAGATTCATAGGGATTGTAGACCGAGCCGAAAAGCACAGCCGGCGGGTCGTCCATATCCAGGGTGGCATTCAGCGCCGCCACGGTCACCGGCGTCGAGAAGGTGACCAGCGCGTCGGCGCCCTCGTCCAGAGCCTGCTCTATGATGAGGTTGATATTGCTGAAACTGAAGTCGGCGTCGCCAACGATAATGCGAACATTCTCGCCGTCGAGGTCATGCCCGACGCCAAGCCCGGCTTCGGCTTCGGCAGCGCTGACAAGATCCGAGACGCGCAGAGCCAAGAGCATGCTGTCTTGCAGCAAAGAGAAATTCAGCATCGGACCAAAGCGCAGGATGGCGACGGTGGGTTTGTCGTCCTGCGCCAGCGTGCCCGGCAGCATCAGCAGCATGGCAACAGCAATCAGCGCCAGAGTCGTTTTCCTTAACATGAGATTTTCCTCTCCCCTTAGCCGGAAGTAACGATGTATCCACACACACGATCTAAACATATGATACACATAGTCATGTTCAGTGTCAAAGTCTCTGCGCAAGAAAAAAGGGCGACGGCGTAGGGGCGACCTAATAGGTCGCCCGCAAATGAATACGCCATGCACACAACGAAGCGGGCGAGCCGCCGGCTAGCCCCTACAGATTGCGGGCTACCAACCCCACCCCCGGCCCCCTCTCCGAAGCGTCAGGGAGGGGAGTCAATTGCACACAATTCGCCATTCATGCTGGATTCTGCCCGTGGTGATCCGCAATGTATTTTGCGTGGGCGGCGGCCATGACGGCCCTGTGTCTATAGCTTGCGGGATCGCGGAAATGACGACGGTGCAGGGGCGCTTCTGCAAATCGCCCGCAAACAGATACGAATTGGATTGCGGGGATTGTGAATAGATGGGGCGACGGTGTAGGGGCGACCTAATAGGACGCCCGCAAATGAATACGCCATGCACACAACGAAGCGGGCGAGCCGCCGGCTAGCCCCTACAGATTCGTGATTTAGCCGTCCAGCTCAGCCTGCTGCTGGGCGATCATCTCGTCCGTGCACCGCAAGTCAGCCAATGCGCCCGAGATATGGTCCACGGTGGTTTGAGAAGCCTGCGCCTCTCGCAGTACTTTCAAGATTTGCGGCGGCAAGCCCACCTCGATTTTCCCACCGCCGGCGATCGCCTCGTGCGCTCGGGCGGCAGCCATTTTCGCCAACTCCGGCGACAAGCCAATACGCTCAAAGACCTCCAGAAGGCGTCGCCCGGTAGCGACTCCGTCCTCATAAATCATATCCGCGCGTTCCAGCAAAGCCTCTGAGATCTCGACATCTTGAAGCTCGGCTGTATCCTTGCTGACGGAGACCGTAATCTTGCTGACTGAACCGATGCCGGTGCGGCTAACATCTATGTCGCCGCGCAGAGCGCCAGCCAGCATTGCGCCGAGCAGCCTGCCCTGCACCCCCGACTCGCCAACGCCCGCGCTGACGGTCGCGCCATCGTTCACGCTGTCGCCGGTGGAATGGAAGACCGGGACGCCATTTTCGACTCCGACCTGCATCAGCGCCGGCAAGCCAGCCACGGTCAGCAAGTCGGACGGGATGAGGAATGCTTCCACGCCTTTGGCCACCAAGCCTTCTGCCGCTCGCGCCAGATCCGAGATCGCGGAAACGGCAGCCTGCTCGACCGTCAAACCAAGGGCCTCCGCTTCCGCGACGGTCTCTGCCGCGCCCAGCCGTCCGCTGGTTTCCGTCGAGCTGTAGACTGTGCCGATCGTCTTCATATCCGGGTTCTGCAGGAAGAGCAGGGGCACGATGTCTTTGTAAAGCGTCACCGATTCCAGGCCCATGACATGCGCCGGTTTGACGCAAGAAGCCTGCGCGACAATGCACGCGATTAGCGCTAACACTGCCTTCATGAGCATACTAGCTGCCATCGGATGCTTAGACGCCAATACTGTAGCCAGCGACTCGTTATATCCAAGAATGCTAATAGTTACTCGCTTTAATTCCAATGGACACGGAAAACAGAGAAGGACGCCCTTTGAGGCGCCCTTGTACAGTCGAATATGGAATTGTGCGGATGTGGCGAGATTGCTGCGGCTAGCCTTCCATCGCGTCCAGCTCGGCTTGCTGCTCGGCGATGATTTCATCCGTGCAGTGCAGGTCATTCAATGCGGCGGCGATATCATCCTGCACGGCTTGATCGGCCAGGGCCCGCATCAGCACTTCCTCGACCTCCGGTGGCAAATCCAGATCGAGTTCTCTGCCGAGGGCGACCATATAGCCGATCTGTACGGCGATTTGTTCCGCGACCGCCGGTTCCAGCCCGAATCGCAGCAGCGCTTCCAGGATTCGCCGCCCGACCGGGATGCCATCCTGAACGATCAAATCCGCGCGTTCCAGCAGGGCGTCGGAGAGCGCGACATCCTGCATTGCGGCGGTATCCGCGCTGACCGCAACGGTGATTCGGCTGAGCGACCCAATGCCGGTCCGGCTGGCGTCCAGGTCGCCGCGCAGAGCGCCAGCCAAGAGCGCGCCGAGCATTTTGCCCTGCACGCCTGTCTCCGAGACGCCCGCGCTGACGGTCGCGCCATCAAACACGCTGTTGCCGGTTGAATGGAAAACGGGGAGGCCGTTATCAATGCCGACCTGCATCAAAGTTGGCAGCCCAACGACGGTCAACAAGTCCGACGGGATGAGGAAGGCCTCAACGCCTTTCGCCACCAGCCCCTCGGCGGCCGGCGCCAAATCCGCCACCGATGTCACGGCCGCCTGCTCGACTGTCAAACCAAGCGCGGTAGCCACTTCAACAATCTCTTCCGCGCCCAGCCGGCCGCTGGTTTCAGACGCGCTGTAGACGGCGCCGATGGTCTTGATATCCGGGTTCTGCAGCAACAGCAGCGGCACGATATCCGCGTACAGCGTCACCGACTCCAGTCCCGTGACATGCGCCGGTTTGACGCAAGAAGTCTGCGCGACGCCGGCCTCGTAGGGATTGTAGACCGAGCCGAATAGCACGAGAGGCGGGTCTTCCAATTCCTGCGTGGCTTTCAAGGCGGCCAGCGTCACGGGCGTCGAAAAAGTGACAAGGGCGTCGGCGCCTTTGTCCAGCGCCGCGTCCACGATGAAATTTACATTGGCGAAACTCAGGTTGGCGTCGCCCAGCGTGATGCGCAGGCGCTCGCCTTCCAAGTCTCGATCGCCGCTGAGGCCCGCCGCGGCCTCGGCTTCGCTTAGGAAACCGTGGACTTGCAGCGACTGCATGATCAACTCTTGAATCGCGTCAAAATTTATCATCGGTCCGAAGCGCAAAATGGCAACGGTTGGCTTCTCGTCCTGCGCCAGCGAACCTGGCAGCAGCAAAGCGAGCGCTAGCAGCGCAAATGTTACTTTCCTGAACATATAGCGACTCCTCTTGTCTGTCTATCTGACCTGCGCAATGCGATTTAACTTCCGCAAGTGTATTAAGTATACAACATATCGCGCGAAAGTGACTCTGTGCGGCCCGCGAATGGGCAGCGAAGCCGCCACCCAAGCGAGGCGTTGGCGTGGCCCGAGCTTGTGCTAAACTGGATTGCCGCAACACAAACACGCGCGAAAGGCGTAGTCCATGACCGATATCATCGTCATCGGCGGCGGCGTCATCGGCTTGAGCAGCGCCCTCGCCAGCCAGGCGGCCGGTTTCGCTGTGCGGCTCATCACGAAAGAAGCGCCCCTCTCGACCACCTCGGTCGCGGCCGGCGCGGTCTGGTCGGGTTCGGAGCTGGAAGGCAGGAGTCGCCAATGGGCGGCGCATTCGCTGGAGCGCTTTCAAGCCCTCGCGGGGCAGGCGGACAGCGGCGTCGCCATCCAGCGCATGCGCGAAGTCTACGCCGAGGACATGCCTGATCCCTGGTATCGCGACCGTTTGCCCTTCTTCCAGCGCCTTTCGCGCCATGAATTGCCGCCCGGCTTAAGCGACGGCTATCTGATGGATCTGCCGATGGTGGCGCCGCCGATTTACCTGCGTAACCTGGAAGAGCAATTCCGCGCGGCTGGCGGAGAGATTGAGATTCGCGAGCTTGACGCGCTCGAGCAGCTGGCGGAGGAAGCTGCCCTGCTGGTGAATTGCAGCGGCGTCGGCGCGCGCGAGCTGGCGGGCGACGCCGGGGTCTATCCCATTCGCGGGCAGACCCTGCTGCTGGAAGCGCCCGATATCCGCCTTGGCTACATGGATAACAGCCGCGTCGACCACCTCTTCCCGCGGGTGGATGGCCTGCTGGTCGGTGGCCTCAAGATCAAGGGCGAGTGGAATCGCGAGATTGATCCGCAGGTCTCGGCCGATATCCTGGAGCGCTGCGCCCGGATTGACCGGCGGGTGGCCCGCGCCAAAGTCTTGCGGCAGTTCACTGGCCTGCGCCCGGGCCGGGCCGAGCCCCGCCTGGAGATCGAGACTTTGACTCCCCGCTGCCGCGTGATTCACAATTACGGGCATGGCGCGGTCGGCTACACCTTGTCCTGGGGCTGCGCCGCTGAAGTCGCCGCCTTGGCGCGATCGGCGCTGAAACGAGATTGACGATGGCTGCCAGCAGAATCGCAATTCAGCCGCCACGACAGCTGCCGAGGCCGTCGCTGCTCATCCTCGCCGCCCTGCTGACGACTTACCTCGTCTGGGGCTCCACCTATCTGGCGACAGCCGTCGTGCTGGAGAGTTACCCGCCCTTCATGCTGACGGCGCTGCGGCTGCTGGTTTCGGTCTTGATCTTGCTGGCGACCCTGCGCGCGAGGCGGACGCCGCGGCCTGACGGGCGGTCCATGGCGAACGCGCTCTTCACCGGCGCGCTGATGTTCGCCGGCGCGGGCATGGTGGCCCTGGCCCAGGATCTGGGCGTGGCCAGCGGCCTGGCTTCCTTGGCGGTGGGGGCGGTGCCGCTCTGGGCGACGCTAATCAGCTTCGGTTTCGGGCATCGGCCGGGCGCCGTCGAGGGGCTGGGCTTGGCGCTGGGCATCGTCGGCGTGGGCATTCTCAACATCGGCAGCGCGATGCAGGGCCAGGCTCTGGGCGCGATCGTCGTGCTGGCGGGCGCGCTGCTCTGGGCATTTGGCTCGGTGCTTAGCCATCGCCTGCGGCTGCCCGGCGGCTTCAGCGGCGTGATGTTCCAGATGACCGGCGGGCTGCTGGCACTGGCGGCGATCAGCCTGGCAAGCGGCGAATCTCTGCCTTCCGAGCCCAGCCTGCTGGCGACAGTCGGCTTGCTGTATCTGGCGGTGGTCGGCACTTTGCTCGCCTTCAGCGCCTACATGTTCTTGGTGCGCCGGGTGCGGACGGCGCTGGCGACCAGCTACGCTTATGTCAACCCGGTCATCGCGGTGATTCTCGGCGCGGCCCTGCTGGCGGAGCCCTTGACCGGCAGCGGCATCTTGGCGACGGTGATCATCGTCTCGGGCGTCGGGCTGGTGATGCTGGGCAAGGGGCGCTGATTCGGCCATTACCCTGGAGGCGGAATGAAGCGGCAAAACATCTCTTCTGGCACGGATTATGAAAGAATCGCGGGTTATGCCCGGGCGGTGAAGCTGGGCAATGTCGTCCATGTCTCCGGCACGACCGCCACCGACGGCGCCAGCGCGGTCGTCGGCCCCGGCGACAGCGCCGCCCAAACCCGCTTCATCCTCCGCAAAATCGAGCGGGCGCTCAAGGAGGCCGGGGCGAGCCTGGGCGATGTCGTTCGCACGCGGATTTACCTGAGGCCGGGCGCGGACTGGGAAGCGGCGGCGCGGGTCCATGGCGAGTTCTTCAGCGAGATCCGCCCAGCCAACACCTTGCTCTATGTCCAGGCTCTTGTAGGCGAGGCGTACCTGGTCGAGATCGAAGCCGAAGCCATCATCGCCGACGCATGAAATTCAGCCTGCGCTTCAACAACGACCTGCCCGTCCAAGACTACATTCGTTACGCCAAGCTGGCCGAGGCGGCCGGCTTTGATCAATTCTGGGTCAGCGACGACCTCTTCCTGCGCAGCGCGCCCGTAATCCTGGCGGCTGTGGCGATGGCGACCGAGCGCATCGAAATCGGCAGCTGCGTCCTCAACCCCTTCACCATGCACCCGGCCGAGATCGCCATGTGCGCCGCCACCCTCGACGAGCTATCCGGCGGGCGCTTCAACCTGGGGCTTTCCAGCGGGGCGGAAGATTTTCTGCGCTGGCTGGGCATCGACTTTCAGCTGCCGCGCACGCGAGTGGTGGAGGCGGTGGCAGCCATCAACCAGCTCACTTCCAACCAGAAAGCCGCCATCGCTGGCAAGACCCTGCGCTGGACCGACGAAGCCTGGCTGCGCTTTGAACCGCGCCGGCGCGCGCCGATATACCTGGGCGCGATGGGACCGCGGATGCTCGAAGAAATTGGCGCGATCGCCGATGGCGGTTTGCCGCTGCTCTTCCCGCCGGAACATTTCGCGCAGATCTTGCCCCATGTGCAGCGGGGCGCGGCGCGGGCCGGGCGCTCCCTCGACGAGATTGACCTGGCGGCTTGCCTGTGGTGCTCCCTGGCCGATGACCGGCGGGCGGCGGAAGCGACCCTGGCGGACAAGATCGCCTATTATGGCCACGCCCTCAGCCCGATGATTCTGGATCAGCTCGGCTTGACGCGAGCGGACTTCGAGCCGATTCGCCGCGCCTGGCACATCGATGGCGACCGCGACAAGGCGCGACGCCTGGTCACGCCGGGGATGATGCGCATCGGCGTCGCCGGCACGGTCGGCGGGCTGCTGGAGCGGCTGGAAGGGCTGGCGAGCCAGGGCGCGCGGCACATCAGCTTTGGTCCGCCGCTGGGACCGGACATTGAGGCCGCCATCGCCGCGATAGGCAGCGTCGTCATTCCCCATTTCGCTTGAACCGCCAGCCCGCGAAAACGCCTTGCCAGCGTCCCGCGCTTCGGTAAACTAGAGCGCCAGCACGAGCGCCGGACCATTGGCGCGCCTCCCCGGTGGAAAGGTCGCGGGAATGCGAAATTTTGCGCTGCTTGCCTGCATGCTCATCGCGAGTCTCTTGCCCGCTTGGGCTCGGGCTGACGACGATCAAGCGCCAATCTGCGCGGATGCCGAATTCGTCGCCGCCTTCAACAGCGCCGTTGAGCTGCAAGCGCTGATCGACGCGCCCGTCGCCGACGCCGCCGAGCTGATGGCGCGGGGCCAGACCCTGCTCGCCTTTCGTCAAGACAAGATAAGCCCGCTGCCCGATTGCGCGGAAGCGATCGCTATTCGTCGTCTGCTCCTGCAAATGAGCGGCGACGCCCTCGCCCGCGACGCCCTGCGCCTGGCGCCCGTGCCAGATCAAGCCAACCCCTATCTCCAGCGACCGGACGACCAGAGCCGCGTCGACGGGGCGGTATCGGCCATGCTCGGTCAAGATCGCTCCCTGGCGCTTTCGCCTGAAGACCGCGTTCTGCCCGCTTGCGCAGACGGCCAGCTGAACGCGCTAGAGCGGGCGACTGACGACTTGCTTGCCTTGCGCATGCCAGCCGAGGCGAGCGTCGCCGCCATCGACCGGCTGCTGGAATGGCGCGAGGCGGATTTGCCCGGCCTGCCCTACTGCGATGAGTCGCAGGATTTGACGCGCGCCCTGAATGTCGCCGCAACCGATTCGGCGGCGCAGCTGGCAATGGAGCTGGCGTCGCTCGCCGGCCTCTTCATTCCCTTTGCGGACATGCTAGAGGAGAGCGTCGCCGACTTGACGCGCTGGCTCGGCGGGCGGAGGGCGGCAACTGCCATCCTGAGCGGGGCGGCTCGCTCCAGCATCGCCCGGGACAGCCAGCTGCCCGCTTGCGCCACAAGCCAACGCGCCGACCTGCGCATGAGCCTGCTCCCCGATGGCGACGCCCTGCTCGCCCGGTCCGCGGCGGCGCGCACGATCGACGATTTGCTGGACTACAGCGGAGATATCGTCGCATTCCGCGACCGACGCCTGGCACAGCTGCCCTTCTGCGCCGAAGCCTTTTACGCCCGCTGGTGGCTGGCGGAGGCACTGGCCGACGCAATCACGCGACAGACGCTGCGGCTGCTGACCCCCGGTTCGGTGAATCTCTTTTTTGACGAGGGCGCGCCCGGCTATGCGGACAGCCGGCAGGCTTTGGACAGGCTGGCGGAGGCGCTGCTGCTCCCGGCGCGCCCGGCGTCGCCTGGCTCAAGCCAATGCGACCAGCCGGAGCTGCTCAGTCTCGTCGTCTACCTGCTGCCCGAATTCTGGGAGTTTTCGCGAGGCGCGCTGACGGCAGCCTACCCGGAAGAAGCATTCGACCTGGTCGCCCCGTCTTATGCCATGCGTCAATTGCTGTGGGAGCATCTGCCACGCTGTCAGGAGGCGCTGGAAATCGGCCTTGCCATGCGCGCGATCGCCGCGGACGCGCTTACGATGCTCGTCATGGAGCTGGCGGGCGCGCCGGCCGGCAACATCCCCTACCTGGGCCCGATCGCCCGGGACATGCGCGCGCTCTTCGATGGCCTCAGCGCCTTCGTGTCGCCTTGCGGCAGTGCGGCGGGCGGCGCCGGCGAATATTATGTCGTGGCGGAGAACATCGCCAATGTCCGCGATTGCGGCGCCACCAATTGCGGCATTGTCACCACGGTCAGCCGCGGGCAACAGGTCAATGTCCTCGACGACCTGGGCTCTTGGTACGAGATCACGCTGCCTTCCTGCGAAACCGGCTTCATGGCGGGCTTCCTCTTGAGCAAGACGCCGCCAGGCTGACATTCCGCCCGTTTAGTACGCTGGCATGGACAGCGCGGCGCCGCCGGCCTGCTCGACAGCCGATCTAGATTTCCTGGTCTGCCACCATATCTCGGAGCACAAGACTTTCATTGAAGCGGCCAAGCCGCATTCCGCAAGCGATTACTACCAGCTCGGGCATGAACTGATCCGCTTTCGTCAGGGCTTGAAGGCGAGCCTGCCGCGCTGCGCGGAGGCGCTTGAGCCGGGTTTGCGGATGCTCGCGACCGCCAGCGACCATGTCGTCATGTACACCTTCTTCACACGCGGGATCGAAACCAGCGAGAATCCCTAGCTGCAGCAGATCGTCGAAAGTCAGCAATGGATCCTTGACCGGATCAAGGCCGTGGCCGACGCCGAGGCAAAGGGCTGGATGGAGCTGAGGCCTGGAAAATGGAGAAACCGGCTACATCGCCGGCTTCTTGTTGAGGAGAACGCCGCCCGGCAGCTAATCCGCCAGGACGCGGCTCATCTCGCTTAATGCCGCGCCCAGCTCGATGACGCGGTTGGTGCCGGTGCCGCCGCCCATGTGCGGGCAGAGGATGACATTGTCCAGGTCGCAGAGGGGGCTATCCGCCTGGAGCGGCTCGTAAGTGAAGACATCGAGGCCCGCCCCGGCGATGTGATTCGCTTGCAGGGCGGCGATCATGGCCGCTTCGTCGATGATGCCGCCGCGGGCGATGTTCACGATGTAGGCGCTCTCCTTCATCATGGCGATCTGCTCCGCGCCGATCATCCGCTCGGTCTCGGCCGTGTGTGGCGTGGCGACGCAGACATAATCGCTTTCCGCCAGCAGCGCGTCCAGGGGCGAGTAAGTCGCCTCGAAGACCGTTTCCAGCTCGGCTGACAGCGGAGACCGTTTGTAATAAATGTTGCGCATGCCCATGACCGCCGCCCGCCGCGCCAGCTCGCAGCCGATCTCGCCCATGCCAATGATGCCCAGAGTCTTGCCGACGACCTCGTGCACGCGGGTGTTTTGCATCCAGCGGAAAGCCATTTTGCGCTCGGCGGTCAATTCCGGCTTGAGCCCGCGATAGCGATAGGCGCCCAGGGACACGGCTTCGTTGGAAACGATCAGGTCTTTGCTGAGCGCCAGGACCAGCGTCAGCGCCAATTCGGCGACGCAGTTGGGTCCTTTGCGCGGCACGCAGCCGAAACGCAAGCCCCGCGCCCGCACCGCCTCGATGTCGATGTTGTGATAGCTGCGCCCCAGCTTGAGCACTGCCCGCAGCTCCGGCGCAGAATCGAGCAAGGCGCTGTCGACTGTGGCTGTCCCCGCGATCAAGCCGACGACCGCCTCCGACGCCAGATCGGCCGCGTCCTCGCTCTCGCCCGGGCAGCGGATATCCAGGCTCGGGAATTCGCCCGCCAGCTCGGCCGCCGCCTCTTGGTAGCCCGCGTCCGCGAACAAAATCGTCTTTGCTTCAGTATTGGACATGCTTTTCCCTCGCGTCTGTGGGCTGCGGAATGAGTGGGATTATAGGATTCGCCCTGGGCGCTGTCAACTGGCGTGGGCGAGCCGCCGAAACAATCCCAACCCGCAGACACAGGGCCGACCAAGCCGCCGGCCGCGCAAGACACATTTCGGATCGCCGCGGGCTGAAATATGTCTGTGACGAATCGCGCGCGATTGACTCCCCTGCCTTACGCTTCGGATGCCCGCCATAGAGATGGCGGGAAAGGGCCGGGGGTGGGTTTGGCGCTGGGCTGCGCAATTTGGCAATTGACGCGGCAATATGGTACAGTCCTCGCCATTCAATGATGAGGAGAAACTTATGGCATTAGCGACCAATGCCGAGCGGCTGGTGGAGATGGCGGTCCTCGGTTATGTCAGCCAGCCGACGGTGCGTGGCTACATCCCGCATGCCAATGGCGAGTCGATGATTTTGCCCGGCATGTCCGGCTTCATCTACAACGCCCGCGTCGGCGACGCCGCCTTTGGCTGGGCAGCCGATCACCTCGAGCCCGGCGCCTCCATCGCCCACCCCGATCTCGACGCCGATTACGCCATGCACTATTTGACCTGCATGGGCAATTCGGCGCGCTTGATGAGCGGCCTGGCAGCCGGCGCGGAGGGCATCGTCACCGGCGAGCACGCCCGCCTGCTGGTCGACTTTCCGCCCGATGTCGCCGATCTCATCAATGTGGGCGACGCCGTGCAGATCCGCGCCATCGGCCAGGGCCTGCAGCTGGCGGATTACCCGCATGTCACGCTCAAGAAATGCAGCCCCAATCTCATCGAGAGCCTGCCAATCGAAGCCCTCGACGAGCGGCGCATTCGCGTGCCGGTCACCATGGAGCTGCCGGTGCGCATCATGGGCTCGGGCGCGGAGCTCAATCCCGATTTTGTCGACCAGGACCTGATGTCGGGCGATCGCGCGCTGATGGCGGAGCTCGGCATTGACCAGATGCGCCTGGGCGACCTGGTGGTGATCAACCACGCCGATCATCGTTATGGCCGCGGATACAAACCCGGCGCCGTCACCATTGGCTTGTGCATTCACGGCGACTCGGTGATGACGGGCCACGGTCCCGGCATCCTGACGCTGATGACCTGCGCCGAGCCCTGCATCGAATGGACCATCGATCCCGGCGCCAATATCGCCAATTACCTGAATATACGAGAGGCCTCATGAGCGCGAAAACCAACGCCAGTCAAGTCGTCAGCGTCTCCGTGCAGGGGGTGGTCACGCCGCCGCGCATGCCGCCCCTGCCCGCCATGCCGTATTCCCTCGCCGCCGATGGCAATCCTTTCTTGCTGCCGGCTTATGGCAGCATCGTCTACAATGTCTCGGTCGGCGATTCGGCTTATGGCTGGCTGGCGGATTGCGTGCATCCCGGCGTCAGCGTCAAGATGGAAGAGGCGACCGGCAACCGCGGGCTGAATGTGCTCTCCTGCGTCGGCAACACCGCCATCGTCATGACCGGCAACGCCCAGCGCGCCCGCGGCACAGTCACCGGCAAGACCGGGCGCTTCTCCGAACATGTCATCATCGACTTCGATCAAGACGCGCGCGAGCAGCTGGCGATCGGCGACAAGATCGTCATCAAAGCCAAGGGCGTCGGCTTGAGCTTCGACGAACACCCCGATGTCATGCTCAAAGCCTGCTCGCCAGAATTGGTGGAGGCGCTGGAGGCGACGACCAACGACGAGGGCAAGCTGGCTGTCCCGGCGGTGGCTGCCGTGCCGCCGCATCTGCTGGGGGCGGGCGCCGGGCTCTTCAGCGATGGCGGCTCGATTCACATCCAGACGGCCGACGGCGACGCCGTCAAGGAAGCGGGCCTGGACGGGCTGCGGCTGGGCGATGTCGTCGCGCTGACAGATTACGACAGCAGTTGGAATCACGGCTACTTGCGCAACGCGGTCGGCATCGGCGTCATTGCCCAGGGAGACAGCCCCCGGGCGGGATATGGACCGGGCATCACCCTGATCATGACTTCGCAGAGTGGCAATATCGCGCCCATGATCGCGCCGGGCGTCAACTTGAAGGACCTGCTGCTGTAATATGTGCGAAATGCGGTCCTGTTGTTGGGCGAGGCGGGCGACTTACAAAGTCGCCCCTACACCGTTGCTTCTTGTCGGCGGTCTGCTTGGCGGTCGTCCGCGCGATCACTTCGGTAATCTGTAGGGGCGAGCTATCAGGTCGTCCGCGCGGAAATCGAACCACCAGCAATTTGTAGGGGCGACTCGGTGGGCCGCCCGTCATCTGAACAAGAATTCAGGATAAAATCACATGTCTTACATCAAACACATGGCTTTCGCCGTCAAGAGCGTCGACGAGACTCTCGGCCGCTACCAGAAACTGCTCGGCCTGGGACTGGACGCGCGAGTCGTCACCGCCGAAAAGGCGCGCATCAAAGTCGCCATCTTTAATGTCGGCGATGTCGAGTACCAGCTGAACGAGTCGCTCGACGCCGACGGGAGATTCAGCCAGTGGATCGCCGAGCGCGGCACGGAAGGCTTGCATCACATCTGTTACGCCGTGCCCGACATTGACATTGCCCTGGAGGAAGCCCTGGCTGAAGGCGCTACCCTGAAAGAATGCAGCGCGTGCAAGGTCAGCGGCAGTCACCCGCATCCAGAGGGCTATGTCGCTTTCCTTGAGCAGGAGACTGGCGGCATTGAGCTCGAGCTGATGCAGGTCTACACCGAGGCCGAGCTCGAGCAATACAAGTCCATCCGCGGCATCTAGCTTATGCCAATCTCAATGATCCGCGTCGATGTCGAGGCGCTCGAAGCATTCGTCTTGCGCGCTTTCCTGGCGATGGGCTTAAGCAAGCGCGAAGCCGATATCTGCGCCGCCGGCTTGATGGGCAGCGAGCTGCGCTGCTTGCCGGGCCAGGGACAGGGCGTCGCCCGCTTGACCGGCTACCACGAGCGGATTTCAAAGGCTTTGTACCAGCCGGGCACGCGGATTGAAGTCCGCAAAGAGACGCCGGCATTTGCGCTGATCGACGCGCGCATGGCGATGGGCTCGGTGGTCGGGCAGGAGGCAATGCAGATCGCCGTCGACAAAGCCAAGACTTGCGGCATAGGCGCGGCTTTCGTCTTTAACAGCACGCATTTTGGCTCGGCCGGCTTTCATGCTCGGCGCGCTCTCGAGGCCGATTGCATCGGCATCGCCCTGACGAACGCCGGCGCGGAGATGGCGCCCTGGGGCGGCCGCGAGCCGCGAGTCGGCACGAATCCCTGGGGAATGGCGGCGCCAACGGGTGGCGATTTCCCGGTCGCGCTCGATATCGCCTTGACCACAGCCGGCAAAGGCATGATGCGCTGGCATGAACGCGAGGGCATGAAGATGCCGCGAGACTGGGCGCTCACGCCCGACGGACAAGAGACCGACGAGCCGACGGCGGCCATGGCCGGCGCGCTGCTGGGCATCGGCGAGTACAAGGGCTACGGCTTGTCCATGTTCACTGATGTGCTGACCGGCGTCATAAGCGGCGGCGGCTTTGGTTTGGCGCCCTTCGCCGATCGTTCACGCGCCAAGCTGGATGTGGCGCATGCCTTTCTCGCCATCGACATCGAGTTCTTCATGCCAGTCGCGGAGTTCAAAGCGCGGATGGATGCCTTCATCGCCGAGATCAAGAGCAGCGCCCGGCGGCCGGGGGTCGCCGAGATTCTCGTGCCGGGCGAGATAGATCACCGGCGCGAGCAGGCCTATCGCCGCGACGGCGCGCAGCTGGACGCGGAAGTCTATGAGCGGCTGCGCGAGCTGGCGGCTGAGCTCGGCATCCCGTTTGATCTCTGATCGCGTCCAAACCGACAACCGTAGGGGCAAGACTTGTCTCGCCCGCCAATGAGCCAAATGCAGGCGCGGCGCTGCCAGCCGCCCGCAGACCAGGCAACCGAAAGGACCGTTTCTTGAACCCAGCCCAATCCCTCGCCCGTCCGCTGGCTGACCGCGTCGCCGGCGACCTGCCCCACCCCCCGGCCCCCTCCCCGAGGCTTCAAGGAGGGGGAGCGTCGCTGCCACCCAATGTCATCGCGGCCGCCATCGACGCCCTCGACCGCGGCGAGACGCATTACACCGACCGTCCCGGCATCCCGGAACTGCGGGCATGGGTGGCGCGGCATCTGCAAGCGCGCTTTGCCGTGACCGTGGATCCAGCCGAAGTCACCATCACCTGCGGCTCCACCGAAGCGCGATTCGTCTGTTTGACTCTGCTGCTGGAAGCGGGCGGCGCAGTGCTCTGCCCGGGCGATTCCAGCTTGATTCGAGGGCCGGCCCAGCTGGTCGGCGCGCCCGTCGTCGAGGCGGTCCAAGACGATGTGAGCCTGCTCTATCTCTCGCCCGATGTGTATCGCGAGACGGCATACGCGCTGCTGCAAAGCGCCGAGACGCGGGGCTGGCGCGTCCTCTACGACCTCAGTTTCGCCAAGACTGCGCCGCCTTTTCACCCGGCGCAGAACCCAAAGCTGGCGGAGCGCGTGGTCACGATCGACTCATTATCGGGGCAGCTGGCGGGCTGGCGGCTGGGCTGGATGGCGGGCTCGGACATGGCTCTGCGGCTGCGGGCGGGCAAACAAGCCATCACGATATGCACGACGGCGGTGTCGCAGTGGGCGGGGCTGGAGTGGCTCAGGACGGCGGAAGCATGACAAGCGCAAACCCGAACATCCCGGACAAAGTTCGCGCCGTGGCCGCGGACGGCACGCAGCTGCGATACGCGCTGATGGAGCTGGCCAAGGGCATGGACGATGTCATCGCCCTGGGCCGGGGCGACCCCGACCTGGACACGCCGCCGCACATCGTCGCGGCAGCCAAGCGCGCCATCCGCGATGGCAAGACCGCGCCCACGCCAGTCGCCGGCATGCCAGAGCTGCGCGACGCCATCGCCGGGCACATGCGCCAGGTCAATGGCTTGCCCGTCGACGCCGCCAACATCATGCTCACCACCGGCGGCCAGGAGGGGCTCTTCCTGGCGATCCAGGCCCTCATCGACCCCGGCGACGAAATTCTCGTGCCGGATCCGCGCTACAGCTCGTATGACGACGCGATCCGGCGGGCGGGCGGCCTGATGGTCTCCGTGCCGACTAATCGCGAAGCCGCCTTCAACCTGGAGGCGGAAGCGGTGGAAGCGGCGATCACGCCAGCGACCAAGGCATTGCTCATCGTGACTCCCAGCAACCCGACGGCCGGCATCGTCACGGAAGACCGGCTGCGCGCCATCGCCGAGGTCTGCATCCGCCATAACCTGGTCGTCATCGTCGACGAGATCTACGGCAAGATCGTCTACCCGCCCTGGAAGCACTTCAGCATCGGCTCGCTGCCGGGCATGGCGGAGCGGACGATTACCCTGGACGCCTTCTCCAAAGCCTACGCCATGACCGGCTGGCGCTGTGGCTATGCGGCGGCGCCGGCGAATGTCATCGAGGCGATGACCCGCGTCAAGGCGGTGACGACGGGTCCAGTCGCGACTGTGTCGCAGCGGGCGGGCCTGGCGGCGATTGAGGGACCCCAAGACTGCGTCAGCGAGTACCTGGACATCTACATCGAACGACGGGCGGTCCTGCTGGGCGGGCTGGACGCGATGGGCTTCGCTTATGGCGAGCCGCGCGGCGGGCTCTTCGTCTGGGCGGACAGCTCGGCGACCGGCATTCACGCGGCGGAGCTGTCGTACCTGCTGCTGAAAGAGGGGCGGGTGCTGATCTTCCCCGGCACGGCATTTGGCGAGCGCTGGCGGGATTATGTGCGCATAACGATGCTGGAGCCGATCGCGACCCTGCAAGCGGCGGTGGCGCGCATGCTGCCGGTGCTGGAGCGGTATCGCGCCTAGGCGCTTTCCTGGCGCGGTCGCCAGTTTGTGCGCTGCGCCGGCATTTGCGGTATATTCAGCGACATCGCCGTTCACGCGGGAAAGGAGCGCGATGCGAAGTTGCGGGCAAGTTTCGTCAAACGCATTCAAGGATTTTAGGAGCGCACAATGAATAAGAAAGTAGCCTTGACGGTTTCGCTGCTGCTGGTCGCCATGATCGGGCTCTTCCCGATGATCAGCGCAGCCCAGACCGTGCCCACGCCGGACGACGACACCCTCGTCATCGCGATTAACGGCGAGCCGGGCTCGATGGACCCTGCCCAGGTCGGCGGCTCGACCGGCGGCAGCAATTTCCGCATCATGATGCACACCTTCGCGACGCTTTACGAGCTGGGCCAGGCGAGCGGCGCCATTGACCCCTACCTGGCGCACAGCTTCACCGTCTCGGACGACGGCACGGAATGGACCTTCCACATGCACGAAGGTCTGACCTGCGACGATGGCGAGGCCTTGACAGCCGAAGACGCGGCGTACAGCTTCAACCGCATGGCCGACCCCGCCAACGGCTTCACCGGCAACTCGGCTGGTTTCGTCAACGCTTCGATTGGTTTCGTCGAAGCCCGCGCCGATGGCGAGCTGGATGTCACCATCGTCACGCGGAAGCCGCAGAACCGCGCCATGCGCCTGGGCTTGATCTCCGAGGTCTTGGTGCATTGCAAGGATTCCTACGAAGCGATGTCGCTGGAAGACGCGGCTCGCAATGTAATCGGCAGCGGTCCCTACTCCCTGACTGAGTGGGTGCCCGGCGAATACATCAGCATGCACGCGGTCGAAGGCTTTGATCTGCGCCCGCAGGGCTTTGACGAGCTCGTCTGGCGCTTCATCCCCGAGCCGTCGACGGCGGTCGCGGAAGTGATCACCGGCAATGTCGACATCTATAAAGAATTCCCGGCGACGCAGGCCGACGCCATCCGCAACTCCGGCATGGCGGAAGCGCGTTTCTTCCCCGGCACCACCCGCATCTACATCGGCTTCAACCTGAATCCCGACGCGCCTTTCCGCATGGAGAATCCCGACCATGTTGGCTCCCAGGCCATCATGGAAACCGATGTGCGCGTGGCTTTGCAGTACGCCATCGACACCGACGCCATCTGCGAGAACTTGCTGCTCACCACCTGCGAGCGCGCCACCAGCCTGGTCAACTCGCCCAACGATCACCCGACCCTGGAGCCATATCCCTATGATCCAGCTATGGCGGAAGAATTGTTGGACGCGGCCGGCTACCCGCGCGGCGACGATGGCGTGCGCTTCTCGCTCGAGATGAAATCGCGGCGTCTCTCCGGCGCGATGGCGCCCGAAGTCGTGCTGGCTACGGCGCAGATGCTGAGCGACATCGGCGTGCAGACGGAAGCCATCTTCCAGGAATCCGGCGACTGGGTGGCCGAGCTGATCACGCATGACCTTGGCCCCATCTACTTCGGTCGCACCGGCGGCAGCGAGTGGAGCGCCCAGTACGACATGGCGGATATCCCGGGCCACGAAGCTGGCTGTGGCGAGGCGGAGACCAACTACACCAACTGGGACAACGATGTCTGGTGCACTGGCTGGGACACGCTGGCGACGCTCACGGCCGACCCCGAAGCCGAGCGGGCGCTGGAACTCGAAATGCTGGAAGAGTTCTACCGCGATCCGCCCTGGCTGATGCTCTTCGCTGGTCCGCGCACCGAAGCGGTCAGCAACCGCATCGAGTACCAGTCGCGCGCCGACTACTTCATCACCGGGTATTCGGCGACGCTGAAAGACATGTAGGGGAAGCTATTGCAACCCCACCCCTCAACCCCCTCCCGGAAGCCTCAGGGAGGGGGCTTGTCAAGCGAGTTTGGCAGACGACCATGCGCCACACGCGACCGCGGGCAAGCAATCAACCGCCTTCTCGGCACGAGCTGGCCAAGTCTCCCCCCGTTGTAATGGGGGGAGAATTCGAGGGGGCTTGATTTCGCATGCACAAGTACATTATCCGCCGGCTGCTCCTGACTGTGGTGGTGGTGCTTGGCGTCACGCTTTTGACTTTCTTGTCCATCCACCTGGCCGGCGACCCCACCTTCTTCTTCGTCAGCGAGCGCGCCAGCGCGGAAGAGCGCGCCGAAGCCCGGCGCCGCCTCGGCTTTGACCGTCCGCTGCATATTCAATACCTGGACTTCATCGTCAACCTGGCTCGCGGCGACACCGGCAACTCGCTGCAGCACCGCGTGCCGGCTTTTGATGTCGTCATGGAGCGCATGCCGGCCACCCTGGAATTGACCATCTGCGGCTTCTTGCTGTCGACCATCGTGGCATTCCCCATCGGCGTGCTGGCGGCGACCCGGCGCGGCACGATGACGGACGGCACCTTGATGCTGGGCGCGATGCTGGGCCAATCCATGCCCAGCTTCTGGCTCGGGCTGATGTTCATCTTGTTTTTCGCAGTCACCCTGCGCTGGATGCCGGTTTCGGGGCATGTCGCTTTTATCAAGCCGCTGCTGGAGGGCAGAATCGACACAGCCCTGGCCAACTTGCCGGATGCCATCCGCTACCTGCTCATGCCGACGGTGGCGGTCTCGGTCTACTCCATATCCCGCAATTCACGGCTTATCCGTTCGGCCGTGCTGGAAGTCCTGCGCCAGGATTACGTGGTCACCGCCCGCGCCAAGGGCTTGAACGAGCGCGCCGTTATGACCCGCCACGCCATCCGCAACGCCCTCATTCCAATCGTCACGGTGCTGGCGCTGCAATTCGCTTTCCTCTTGAATGGCGTCATCGTGGTCGAGACCGTCTTCTCTTGGCCCGGGGTCGGCCGCCTGGTCTTTGACGCGGTCAACCAGCGCGATGTGCCCTTGGTCATGACGGCGGTCGTCTTGCTTTCGTTTCTGTTTGTCGGCGCCAACCTTATCGCCGATCTCATGTACGGCTTCCTCGACCCGCGCATCCGGCTGGAATGAGCGGCCAGCGATGAGCGCCCCGAAGCCACAGCCAGCGACTCCCGCGAGCCGCGTTTCAGCCCTCGAGCGCCAGCTGGACGAGCTCTACACCCCGCAGAGCTTCTTGCGGCGGGCGACTTCCAGCATGGTGAAGGCGCGCTACCCGGTGGTCGCCGTCGTTTTTCTGATTCTCATCGCCTTATGCGCCATTTTCGCCACCCAGCTCGCGCCCAAGGACCCCAACCGCGTCGAGATCTTTGATGTGCTCAAACCGCCTTTGCACTACAACCGCGACGGCGAGCTGGAATATGTGCTGGGCACAGATTCCACCGGCCGCGATGTGCTCTCGCGGGCGATTTATGGCGCGCGGATATCCTTCTTCGTCGGTTTGGCGGCGGTCGGGCTTGGCGGCGGCGCCGGCACGATCCTGGGGCTCACCGCCGGCTATGTTGGCGGCCGCGTCGATGACCTGATCATGCGCCTGGCCGACATTCAACTGGCTTACCCCTTCATCCTGTTCGCCATCATGATTCTGACGATCTTGGGCGAAGGCGTGCTGAACCTGGTGCTGGTCCTTGGCGTCGGGCAGTGGGTTACTTACGCGCGCATCGCCCGAGCCGAGACCCTGGTCCAGCGCGAGCGCGAATACGTGGAGGCAGTGCGGGCTCTGGGCGCAACCGAGTGGCGCATCATGTTTGGCGCCATCTTGCCCAATATCCTGACACCGCTCATCGTCATCGCGTCATTTAATGTGGCCGGCGTCATCCTGTCGGAAGCGTCGCTGTCTTTCCTCGGCCTCGGCGTACCGGAGAGCGTGCCCACCTGGGGCGCCATGCTGGCAAACAGCCGCAATCAGCTCTTGAGCGGCTCTTGGTGGCTGGCCGTTTTCCCCGGCCTCGCCATCATGCTGACCGTCGTCTCGCTGAATATCCTGGGCGATTGGATGCGCGACTTTATGGACCCGCGTTTGCGGGGCTCCGGGCAGGGATTATGAGCGAAAGACGAACTGTCAGCGGCGGTCTGCAGGGGCGCGTGGCGGTGGTCACGGGCGCGGCGCAAGGCCTGGGTTACGCCATCGCCAAAGCTTGCGTCCGCGAGGGCATGCGCGTGGCGCTGCTCGATATTCGCGGCGACCTGCTAGAGCGGGCAGCAACAGAATTCCGCGATCTGGGAGGTTCCGCCTTGCCGCTTCAAGCCGACCTGTCCGATGCCGGCGCGACCCAGGCAGCTATTGATACAGTGCTTACAGAGTATGGATGCCCGCGGGTGCTGGTGCATAACGCCGCCCTGCTCGTCACGCGCTCCATGCAGGAGATCACTTTTGCGCAGTGGCAGCGCGAGATCAACATCATCTTGCAGGCGGCTTTCATCTTGAGCAAGGCGGTCTGGCAGCCCATGATCGACGCCGGCGGCGGCAGCATCGTCTATCTGTCTTCCGGCTCCGGCTACAAGGGTTTCATTGAAGAAGCCGCTTACAACCCGGGCAAGCACGGCGTCGAGGGGCTGATGAAGTGCCAGGCTCTGGAAGGGCGGGAGTTTAACATCGCCGTCAACTGCGCCACGCCCGGCGCGCCCATCAACACGCCGATGTCCGATTCCAATTACACCGAGGCGCAGAAGAAGATTTGGGTTGACCCAGGCTTGCTGGCGCCGGCATTCATTTATCTGGCGCGGCAGACTGGCGCCGGCATGACGGGGCATCGCGTCGCCGCCCGGGCCGATGGGAGCTGGGACGCGGTGGATTTGCTGTGATTTTTTGCCGCTCCGTCCCAAGCTGTAGGGGCGAGTTGGCAAATCGCCCGCCTTGCCGCGTGTATTTCAGTTTCGTTGGCGGGCGACTTGACAAGTCGCCCCGACGGGAATCGATTTCAAATGGATGCGCTCACGGGTGCGGATGATTGAAGAAGGGGCAAAGCGCCATGGCCGAACACTATCTGGACGACAGCGTCACGCAGCCATTCTGGGACAACTCCGTCGAGCCGCGCCTGGTCATCCAGCCGGGCGACACGGTCGTCATCGAATGCGCCGAGCCAGTTGGGCAGATGACCCCGGCCTCCACTGCCGACGACCTCGCCAATCTCGATTTTTCGCTGGTCCACGCGCTGACTGGCTCGATCTATGTGGAGGGGGCGGCGGTCGGCGACGCCTTGGAAGTCGAGATCCTGGATATGCGGCACAAAGGCTGGGGCTGGACCGGGCACATCCCCGGCTTCGGCCTGCTGCAAGAGGACTTTGATTACGCCTACATCCATCACTGGGAGCTGGCCGGCGAAGACTGTCGCTTCGGCGCGCGCGGCATCACGCTGCCTTTCGAGCCATTTCCCGGCTGCGTTGGCGTGGCGCCCGCGGAACCTGGCCGCCTCGACACCATCCCGCCCCGCGTCAACGGCGGCAATGTCGACGCGCGCGACCTGGTCGTCGGCTCGACCTTCTGGCTGCCCGTGCTGGCGGAGGGCGCGCTCTTCTCCACCGGCGATTGCCACAGCGCCCAGGGCCAAGGCGAAGTCAGCGGCACCGGCATCGAATCCCCCATGACCGTCACCATGCGCTTTGATGTACGCAAAGACATGACCGTGCCGGAGCTGCAGATTCAGCGGCCCAGCCCGATGACCAAGACGGACAGCGCCGGCTACCATATCACGACGGCGCATGGACCCGATTTGATGGAAGACGCCAAGAAGGCCGTCCGTTACATGATCGAGTGGCTGGTCCGCAATCACGACTTAAGCGAGAGCCAGGCTTATTGCCTGTGCAGCGTCGCGGGCGACCTCAAGATCAGCGAGATTGTGGACGCGCCCAATTGGGTGGTCTCGTTTCATATGCCGCTGAGCGTCTTCGGCTGAGTCGGCGCCCTGCGATTGCCCTGCGGTCCCTGGATCAAGTCGGCGCGGCTCGCTTGGCGCGAGGTCAATTGGGCGTGGCTGCCATAGTGCGGCGATTCTGTTGAATGCTTCTTCCGGCTGAACTGAGTAACGGCGATACGAAGATTGCGGCCGATCAGGAAGCGCTTCCTGGCAGCTCACTCTGGCGAAGACTCGACCCCGGCCCGCGCGATCCGCAGCGCCGCTTCCAGCCGCTCGATCTTGCCCTCGGCCTTGGCGGCTTTTTTCCGCGCCAGCTTTCGCGCGCGTTTTTTGGCTTGTTTCGCCGCGAGTTTTTTGGCGCGCTTGGCCAGGGACTTGCGCGCTTTCCGGGCGGCGGCTTTGGCTTCCGTCCGCGCTTGAGAGGCTTGCGCTTCCGCTTTGAGCCGCCCGGCCTGAGCCTCGCTGAGCCGGGCGCGGAGCTGGCTGAGTTCGCTTTCACGAGCTTGCGCTTCGGCTTGGGCCGCTTCCAGCTCTTGGCTCTGCGCCAGGAGTTCGCCGCGCCGGCCTTCGATCTCCGCCGCCATGTCGGCCAGCTGGGCACGCTCCCGTGCGAGTTTGTTGCGCTCCCGCGTCAGCAGGCCACGCGCCGTCGCCAGGCGTTTGCGCTCCGCCTGCATCTCCGCCAGGCTCAGTTGAGGCTGCTTGTCCATCGCTCCACCGCCTGCCGTGCCGTCTCGCCGAATGCGATCAATCAAGCCGTCGCTGATATAATGCGAGAGTATAACCAAGGTCGGCGGGAAATGACGAAGCGCGAGATCAGCATAGCCTTCCAGACGGACAAGCGCGCCAGCGATTACATTGCCTTGGCCAAGCTGGCCGACGCCTACTCCTTCGACGCGATTTCGGTCTACTGCGACGCCCCCTACCATCCCAGCTTCGGTCCCCTGCTCTTGATGGCGCCGCAGATAAGCCGGGCGCGGCTCGGCCCCGCTGGCGTCTCGCCCTCGCGGATGCACCCCATCGACATCGCGGCGGGGACGGCGCTCTTGGCTGATGTGGCGGCCGGCGGCAGCTACCTCGGTTTGGTGCGGGGCGGCTGGCTGGCGGAACACGGCATTCGCGAACTGCAGCCGCCAATCCGTGCCATGCGAGAAGCGATCGCGATAATTCGCAAGCTGCTGACTGGCGAGTCGGCTGGCTATCGCGGGCGGGTCTTCCAGATTGCCGAGCATGTTCGCGCGCCCTATCCCTTGCCGGCCCGGCGCGTTCCGCTGCAAATCGGCACCTGGGGGCCCAAGCTGGCGGACCTGGCTGGCGAGCTGGCGGACGAAGTGAAGATCGGCGGCTCCGCCAATCCAGCCCTCGTCCCGCTCATGCGCGAATACATCGCCAGGGGCGAAGCGCGGGCTGGCAGAACCCCGGGCCGGGTTCAGATCGTGCTTGGCGCGGTATCGGTGGTCGATGAAGATCGGCGGGCGGCACGCTGGATGGCGCGGCGGGCGGTGGCGCTCTATCTGCCGATCGTGGCGCCCATGGACGCCAGCGTCGCCATCGAGCCGGAACTGCTGGACCGCGTTGAAGCCTTCGTTCACGCCGGCGACAGCGACTCGGCCGCAAAGCTCATATCGGATGACATTCTTGATCTGTTCGCCTTTGCCGGCGCGCCCGCGGACATCATCGCCCAGTGCGAGGCGCTCTACGCGGCCGGCGCCCAACGCATTGAGCTGGGCACGCCCCACGGCCTCCATCAAGCGGCCACGGGCATCCGGCTGATTGGCGAGCGCGTCTTGCCCGCCCTGGGCCCCCTGCTCTCCGCTTGAAGCCGGTTCAGGCGCGGCGCCTTTTGCTTGCCGCATGAATCGCGCTTTGGCGCCGCTGGCTCTTGGTGGCTGGCCAATGCCCCAGGCGAAACGGCCGGAAATGCTACTATTAGGGTGCAAATAGCGTATTAGAATGAATAGAAGACAAATGGAAAGGAATCTCGCTATGTTCACGAAGCTCATAACGCTTTTCTTGCTTATGTCGCTGATCGCGGGCGGCGCCAGTTTGAGCGCCCAGGACACCGAAACCTGGGTGCTGGGCGTGGTCATGCCATTTTCCGGCAATCTGGGCAGCTTCGGGCAAGACTTCGCGCGCGGCGCGGAGCTGGCGGTGGCGCAGATGAATGACGAACTGGAAGCGGCGGGTTCGGCAGTCCGTTTCGAGATCGCCAGCGCGGACACCGAAAACACGCCGGAGGGCGCGTCGCGGGCGCTGCAGACGGTCGTCCAGACCACGGGCGCGCAGGTCGTCGTCGGCCCCTTGACCACCAGCGAAGTCCTGGGCGCCAAGCAATTCGCCGATGAGAACGGCGTCGTCATCGTCGCGCCGGCCTCGAGTGGCGCGGCCGCCGCCATCCCGGGCGACAACATCTACCGCGTCATTTATCCGCCCGATGTCTACTCCTCCAAAGCCTACGCCACCATCGCGCTCCAGCGCGGCCACAACAACATGGTCGTGCTGCACCTGGACGACCCCTTTGGCAACGGCATGAACGAGCACTTCGTGGAGAACTTCCATGCGGGCGGCGGCGGCGAGGTCGCCTCATTCGCCTACACGCCGGGCTCGACCGAGCTCAGCAGCGAAGCGGCGGCGGTCAGCGCTGCGCTGGCGCGTTTTGGCGGCGACGCCGGTTTCTTCTGCGTCTGCTTCCTTTCTGGCGCCCAGGCTTTCTTGCAAGTGGCGCAGATCGACCCCATGCTGACTTCGGTGAAGTGGCTGGGCAACGAAGCCATGAAAGACCCGCAGCTGCTGGAAGACCCGGGCCACGCGCAAGTGCTGGCGAACGCGGAGTTCTTGACGATCTCCGAATCGACGGCTGCCACGCCGCTGACGCAGATCTTCATTGATGACTTCAGCGAGATGTTTGGCCAGCCGCCGGGCATCTTCACCAATTACGCTTTCGACGCGGCCAACATCGCCATGCTGACCATGCTGACGGTCGGCAACGATGGCGCTGCGGTGAAATCCATGCTGCCCTTCATCTCCAACCATTACATCGGCACGACCGTGCAAGCTTTCCTCGACGCCAACGGCGACCAAGCCATCGCCAGCTATGGCATCTACCAGACCAACGCGGCCGGCACAGCTCATGAGGTGGTCGGCACTTACGACGGCAACACCAACACGATTGACTTGCAGGCGCCCCCCAGCCCGCCCGCCGCAGAAGCGAGCGACGCCACCGGCTTGAGCCTGGCGGATCTCAGCCAAGGCGGCAGCGAGCTGATGCGCTTCTTGGTGGTCGTCAGCCACGAGCTGAATGTGAACGCCCACTGGCCCAGCGACTGGGGGCACTATTGGCTGTATTCGGATCGCGCCGCCAGCGCGGCCGACATGCCTCCCTTTGGCTTGATCAGCGGCGACTTCGACATGCCGCCGTACTTGACCCGCTTGTCCTTCATCGTGCAGGGCGAAAGCGTCTCCGCCATTGAGTTCAACCACCACGACGGCATGGGCAGCTGGGACGCGGCGCGGCAGAAATCGCTCTTCGTCGCCGGCATCGACCGCGACGGCGAAATCGCCCTGGTCGAGCTTGGCGCGGGGCTGATCTCACAGCTGGATTCGGTGACCTTGAAGTGGTCCGTGCCGGGGCCGCACAAGGCGACGCTCTGGGATTTCTTCGGCGAGATCATCTCCGGCGACAGCGACGCGGAGAAGACCCTCGCCTTCGTCTTGGCGGACCCGGGCAGCGTGGCGCTGGCTGGCTAGGCGACGGCGCGCAAGACTGCTTTAGGCGGGAAATCCCTCCCTGGCGCCGGGCGAGGGATTTCCTTTTCGAAGCCCGTCCAAACCACGAGAGGCGGCAATGCCACCCAGTCTGCTGGTGACCTCTCTCGTCAACACCGCGCAGATCGGCAGCCTCTACGCCTTGATGGCGCTGGGGATCACCTTGACTTTCAGCGTCGTCAAGCTGCCGAATTTCGCTCATGCCGAGTATGTGAGCGCCGGGGCCTTCGCGGCGATGGCGGCGTCGCTGGCGGGCGATTTGCATCCCGCGCTGATCATGGCCTGCGCTTTCGCCGCGGGCGGGCTCGTCGCCCTCGTCAGCCACCTGGCGGTCTTCAAGCCCCTGGAAAGCCGCCAGGTCTCGCTCTACAGCCTTATCCTCGCTTCTTTCGCCGTCGGCTTGATCATCCGCTACCTGCTCTTCACCATCGCCGACAGCTTCGAGCTTTTTGACACGCGCATCCGCATCCCGCTGGAAATCGTCTATCGCGACGGCTACTTGATCCTGACGAATATCTTCGCCTGGGTCGTGCCGACCAGCATCCTGCTCGTCATCGCGCTGACGCTGCTGCTCAACCGGACGGGGCTGGGGCGAGAGATGCGCGCGCTGGCGAACAACCCAAGTCTGGCTCGGGTCATTGGCGTTCGGGTGGAGCGGGTGAAGCTGCTCACCTGGCTGCTGGTCGGCGGGCTGGCGGGGGTGGCGGGCGGCTTGTGGGGCATGCAGACGGCGGTGAGCCCACTGATGGGCTGGACGGCGGTGCTGGCGGTCTTCGCGGCGGCGATTTTGGGCGGCCTTTCCAGCTTCGCCGGCACGATCCTCGGCGCCTATGTGGTCGCGTTTTGCGAACAAAGCGTGATGCTCTTTCTCAATTTCAATTACGGCGTCGACCTGGCCTACAAACCCGCCATTCCCTTCATCATCATCATCGCCGTGCTGCTGCTGCGCCCGGGCGGCTTCACCCAGCTGCTGAAACGGGCCGGGGATCTGGGTCGATGATCAACATCGACATCGGCGCCACCGTCATCGCGATTTTGACGCTCTTCGGCATCTACGCCTTGATGGCGCTCAGCCTGAACCTGGAATACGGCGTGGCAGGCGTGCCCAACTTCGGGCAGGCGCTTTTTGTCTCGGTCGGCGCGTATGTAGCGGGCATTACCTACACCCGGCTCTTGCCGCTGCTGGCTGGGCAGGGGAGCATCCACCCCTGCGGTCCATCCATGGGTGCGGCTTTGCAGCTGCGTTCGGAGATCATGGCTGCGCAGCCGGTCGCCGGATTCATCAATCTGGGGCTGACCTTCGTGATCGCGGCGGTCCTGGCGGGCGCGCTGGGTTTCGCCGTCGCCTATGTGACCCTGCGCTTGAAAGAAGAATGGTTCCTGGCGCTGGTGCTGCTGGTGGGCGGCGAGACGCTGCGCATCCTCGTGCGCGGCGCGGACGACCTCATCTGCTCGCACAATGGCATTTCGGGCCTGGCGCAGCCCTTTTACTTCGTCGACGATCCGCGTGCCAGCGCGCTGCTCTTCATGCTCCTGGCGCTCTGCCTGGCTCTGGCCGCCTATGTCTATTGCCAGCGGCTGCTGCATTCTCCTTTCGGGCGCATGCTCAAGGGCTTGCGCGAAAACGAAGAAGTGACGCGGGGGCTGGGCAAGGGCATATCGCTGGCGCGGGCGCAGATCATGCTGATTGGCTCGGTCATGGCGGCGGTCGGCGGCGCGCTCTTCGCCTTGAACACCGGCTTCGTCAACGCCAACGACTATGTGGTGACGCTCACGGTCGACATTTGGGTGATGGTCGTGCTGGGCGGCATCGGCAACAATCGCGGCGCATTGCTTGGCGCGCTGCTTATCGCCGTGCTGGATCGCGGCACCCAGATCGGCGCCATCGCCTTGAACATGAGCGGCTCGCCCATCGAGTTCAATTATGTGCGGCACATCGCCTTTGGGCTGATTCTGCTGCTGATGCTGCGTTATCGTCCGACGGGTTTGCTGCCGGAGCCGCGCTTGACCACGAAGGCCCATGCGGTGGCGAAGGGCTTCGTCCCCCAGCCCTTGGTCCCGGGTTCAACCAAGCCGGAAGCGCGGACGCTCGAACCAAGCCCATCCCCCGGCCCCTTGCCCCAAGGCATTGGGGAAGGGGAGCGACGGGCGAGCAAGCTGCCGAATCTCAGTGCGCCGGGGCAAGAGTCGCTTGGAAAACCGCAGGATCCGCCTGACGCCAGCGACACTCCCGCCATTGCTATGGAGGGGCCGACGGGGGTCGCCCCTCTGCTGCGCATCGAGAACATGCGCAAAGATTATGGCGGTTTGCGCGCGCTGGATGGAGTCTCGCTGGATGTGCCGGAAGGCGCCATCATCGGCTTGATAGGTCCGAACGGCTCCGGCAAGAGCACCCTGCTCAACTTGGTGGCGGGCGCGCAGACCATGAAGGCAGGGCGTATTTTCTTCGCCGGCGAAGACATCAGCGACGCCCCGGCCGACGCCGCCTATCAGCGTGGCATCGCCCGCGGTTACCAGGAGCCGGCCCTCTTCAACAAGCTGACCGCCCTGGACAACTTGCTGCTGCCGGTGAAAGACCAGCGCGGCGAACAGCCCTGGCGCGCCCCCTGGCACGGCAGCTGGCAAGCGCAAGAGACGGCGGCGGCGGAGCGAGCGTACGATGTGCTGCGGCGCCTGCAGCTGGAGCGGCATTACGACACGCTAGCGGCCGACTTGTCTGGCGGGCAGATGAAACTGCTGGAGATTGGACGCGCGCTCATGGGCGAGCCGAAGCTGCTGCTGCTGGACGAGCCGACAGCCGGCGTCGCGCCCAAGCTCGCGTACGAGATCTTCCAGCGCATCGCCGGCCTGCGCGACGAGCGGGGCATGGCATTCCTCATCGTCGAGCACCGGCTGGAGATTCTCTTCGATTTTGTGGATTATGTGTATGTGCTGCATTTGGGCAAGATGCTGGCCAGTGGCGCGCCCGCCGATATCGCCGCGGACGCGACCGTGCGCGAGGTGTATTTTGGCGACTAGAGAGTCACTGCCAAGCTCGAAACCGCGGCCGAGCGCCCCAGGGTTTGTCCGCTTTCCAGGCGAGGCGACTCCCTTGCAAAGCCCATCCGCCGGCCCCTTGCCCCGAAGCATCAGGGATGGGGAGCAAAGGACAAGCACGCGGGAAGGTCGACTGTCGTTCCTCAGCAACCTGGCTCGCGACGCGCCCGGCAAACTGCCTAACCCCCGCCACAAGTTTAATCTTCCCTCCATTGCCATGGGGGGACCGACGGGGGTAGACCAAACGACCGCCGGATGCGCCCGGCCGAGGCAAACCAGAGCATGATCACCGTCGACAAGCTGACAGCCGGCTACGGCAAACTGGAGATCTTGCAAGGCTTGAGCCTGCGCTTCGCCGCCGGGCAATTCAGCGCTTTGCTCGGTCCCAACGGCTCCGGCAAGAGCACCTTGATGAAAGCGATCATGGGCCTCAACACGGTCTTCAGCGGATCAATTCGCCTGGGCGAGCGCGAGCTGCTGGGCCGGCCGACGGAGACGATCGCTGGCTTGGGCGTCGCTTATGTGCCGCAGCGCGAGAACATCTTCAGCCAGCTGAGCGTGCGCGAGAATTTGCAGCTGGGGGCGCGCCGGCTGCCGCGGGCGACCCGCGCCTCCGCCATGGACGAGCTGCTGCAGATCTTCCCCATCCTCGGGCGGCGCCAGAGTCAGCGCGCCAGCTCGCTCAGCGGCGGCGAGCATCAGATGCTGGCGATCGCCATCGCCTGGCTCAGCGCGGGGACCGGCTCGGGGCGGGCTCGGCCGGATATCATGCTGCTGGACGAGCCGAGCGCGGGCCTGGCGCCAGCGATTGCCGGCGAGCTTTTCCGCGCCTTGCAAGATCTGCGCCGGCAAGGCATGACCCTGATCGTCGTGGAGCAGAACGCCCGCCGCATCCTGCAAGTCTGCGATTATGCTTATGTGTTGCGCGAGGGGCGGCTGGCCTTCGAAGGCACGGCGGCTGACTGCCTGCGCGACGAAGAGACTGTCAAGGGCTACCTGGGCCTGCGCTAAACCAGCAGCGCTTCCATCGCCCGGCGCAGCTGCCCGCTGACGCGCCTGGGCGCGCGGCTCAGGCGATCGACGAAGACATGCGTGAAATGCCCGACCGCGGACGGTTCCGCTTCGCCATGCTTGAAGATGCCGATCTCGTAGCGGACGCTGGAATTGCCCAGCTTCCCGACTCGCAGGCAGGCGTCGACGAGCTCCGGAAATTGCAGGGGCTGCAGGAACTGGCAGCGAGTCTCGACCGCGAAGCCGACGATGTCGCCGGCGCTGAAATCCAGCCCGCCCGCTTCTATCAAGTAGCCGTTGATGACGGTGTCGAAGAATTCGTAATAGACGACATTGTTGACATGGTGATAGACATCGTTATCGCGCCAGCGAGTCGGGATTCGGCGCTGATGCTTGTAATGTTCGCGGCGTTCGTCTCTTGGGTTCACTTTCGGCCCTTATCTCTCAGCCAACACCGCGACGGCCTGGGGGCGAACCGCGGCAATGTAGGGGCGAGCTATCCGGTCGCCCGCTGCGCGCCAGCGACCATCCCCCGATTGCGATGGGGGGACCGAGGGGGGAATCAAGCGCCGGCGAGAGACACGCAGAATCGAATAAACTCTACAGATTCTCATCCTGCTCTTGCAAATCCAGCGCGACCGAGTTGATGCAGTAGCGCAGGCCCGTCTTCTCGCGGGGACCGTCAGGAAAGACATGCCCCAGGTGCGAATCGCAGCGGCCGCAGAGCACCTCGACGCGGACCATGCCGTGGCTGCGGTCCTCTCGGGTGACGACCATGCCTTGGTCGATCACATCCCAGAAGCTGGGCCAGCCGCAGAATGAGTTGTACTTCGTCGCGGAGGCGAAGAGCGCTTGCCCGCAGGCGGCGCAGGCATAGACGCCGGGCGCTTTGCTGTGGACATACTTGCCGCTGAAGGGGCGCTCGGTGGCGGCCTGGCGCAGGACGGCGTATTGCTGGGGGTCGAGCTGACGCCGCCATTCGGCCTCGGATTTGGTGATCTTGTCGCTCATGGGCATGTGCCTTTCGCCTGGTTGCAGCGCTCCCGCTCGCGTCTACATTATACTGTCTGTTGGCAAGCGATTCGAATCAGTACAATAGGCGCGGAGGCTTGAAGGCAAGCGCATGGCGACGACAGAACATACGATTAACGATGTGATTGCGACGCTGCTGCGAGGGACGCGCTGGGCTTGGCGGGGGGACGAGGTCGTCCGCTCGGAGACGACGGGGCTGCTGGCGGATTCTGGCGGGCTGCGGCCGGATATTCTGGTGCTGGAGCCCTACACGGCGCCGGTGGCGATAGAGACGGAAATCATGCCGGCGCGGACGGTGGAAGCGGAGGCTTTAGGGCGCTTGGGCCAGCCGCTGAGTCAGTCTGAACAGAGAGTGCTGTCCGCGATAGGACTGCGCTTGCCGGCGAGATTGCGAGAAAAGCAGGCGGACGCGCTCCAGCAAGCGATCGCCACCGCGCGAGACCTGGAATTCGCGCATTTTGCCGGGCGCAGCCCCCACAGATTCACGCGCTATCCCAGAGCGGGCTGGCTGAAGGGCGGCCTGCATGAACTGTCCATGCTCGCGCAATCCGCGACCATGCCCGCCTTCCTGGTCGAAGAGGCGGCGAATGTCCTGGAAATCGGAGTCAACGCGGCGGCGCACATACTGAAAGAGATCGAGATTGGGCAGCCCATGGTAATCCATAAGATTGCCATGCAGCTCAACCAGCAAGACAGCGTCCAGACGCGCCGGATGGCGATGACGATTCTCATAAACGCATTCTTGTTTTATGAGACGCTTGCAAACGGATCGGGCATCTTGGAGCACATTCGGTCGTATGATGAATTGCGGTCGTATCCGCTGAACGCGCGCAAACACCAAATACTGCTCGAATGGGACAAGATTCTGGAAGTCAACTATTGGCCTATCTTTGACATATCGCAACGCATATTGACGCCCATTCCTCCGGGCTTCAGTGGCATGCTGGTCGAGAGACTGGCGCTGACTTCGCAAGGTCTTGCGGCAAACAACCTGATGCGCTCGCACGATTTGACCGGCACAGTATTCCAAAAGCTCATCGCCGACCGCAAGTTTCTGGCTGCCTTTTACACGAAACCGGCCTCGGCCGCGCTTCTGGTTGGCTTGGCGGTGAGTGAAGACAGTTTGCTTGCCGCGGAGGACTGGGCGCGGCCAGATTCGATCAAGACGCTTCGCATTGCCGATTTCGCCTGCGGCACGGGCACGCTACTCTCCGCCGCCTACCAGCGCGTCAGCCAGCTGCATGAATTGCACGGTGGCAACGCGGCCGCCATTCACGCGGACATGATCGAAAATGCGCTTCTGGGTTGCGACATCCTGCCGGCCGCGGCGCATTTGACCGCATCCACGCTGTCTGGCGCGCACCCGACCGTGCAGTATCAGGGCGGGCGCATATTCACATTGCGTTACGGGCGGCAAGAAGATGGCACGGTCGCCCTCGGCGCGATTGACTTGCTGCGGGATTTGGCGCTGCTGCAAGGCTCGGAGATTACTGCGAAGGCGTCGGAAGGCCTGGGCGAAGCGGAGAAGGAAGCCTGGCGATACGCGCCGCATGTGTCCTTTGATCTGGTGATAATGAATCCGCCCTTTACGCGCCCGACCAATCATGAGGGAAGACACGAAAATGTGCCCAACCCCATGTTCGCCGCCTTTGGCTCCAGCGCGGAAGAGCAGAAGGCGATGGCTGGTGAAACCAAGAAGCTGACTAAAGGCACGGTCGCCCATGGCAATGCGGGGCAAGCTTCGATATTCCTCGCGCTCGCTGACCGGAAGCTGGCAAGAGACGGCATGTTGGCAATGGTGATGCCGCTTACGCTGCTAACTGGCGTCTCGTGGCAAAAGTGTCGAAATCGCCTTGCCGAGTCTTACGACAGTCTCATTCTGATTTCGATTGCCGGCAGCGACAGCAAGTCCATGTCATTCTCTGCTGACACGGGCATGGCGGAGTGCCTGGTTATCGGCAAGCGTAACGGAAAAAGGCAGTCGCGGGCGGTATTTGTCGTGCTTGAGCGCTCGCCTCAACATCCTGCATTCAGCGCGAAGATTGCGGAAGAAATCCGCCGATTGATTGAAGACAAGGCCATTAGACAGCTTGAAGACAACCCGGCCGGCGGCACGCATATCAGGCTTGGCGAAGAATTGGTCGGGCAGGCCATCGACGCGCCATTGCCGAGTTCAGGCAGTTGGAAAGTAGCGCGAATCGTAGACTTTTCCCTGGCGCAGTGCGCGTATCAGCTGGCGGAAAACGGACAGGTCTGGCTGCCTGCGCAATTCAGCGCCATTGGGATTCCAGTTTCGACGGTTGGATCTATTGGAGAGACTGGTCCCATCGGCCGCGACATTAACGGTACGAATCCTGACGGCTCAATTCGCGGACCCTTTGATGTTCGCGAAACAAGACAGGGGAGCGTGCCGACATTTCCCATACTCTGGGCGCACAACCTGAAGCGAGAAAAAACGATGCTCTTTGACGCGGACCGAGAGGGCCTGCCGCGCAAGGTCGAGTCAGAATCGGAACAAGAGATTGTCAATAGCAAGGCAGAGCAAGTATTTGAAACCGCGACCCACTGCCACCACAATGTTGACTTTCAGTTCAACGCTCAGTCGACGGCGATGCAATTCACAGCAAGAAAAACGATCGGTGGCCGCGCCTGGCTGTCGATCATGCTCGAGAACGACGCGCACGAAAAGGCCTTGACTCTTTGGGGCAATTCGCTGCTTGGGCTGCTGATGTACTGGTGGCATGCGTCGAGGCAACAGGCTGGCAGAGGCAGCCTGGCTAAGTCCGCCGTACAAGACCTGACCGTCCTCGATGTCACCGCCCTCACGGCCGCCCAGCTCCAGCGCGCGGCCCAGATCTTCGACGCCGCCTGCCAGCTCCCGCTCAAGCCCCTGCACCAGCTCGACAGCGACGAGAACCGCAAGCTGCTCGACCGGCGTTTCTATGGCGAAGTCCTCGGCTTGCCAGACGAGCTGCTCAAAGACGGCGGTCCGCTGGATGCGCTGCGCTACAAACTGTCGCGCGAGCCATCCGTGCGCGGCGGCAAGCCATAATGCACGAGCGGTCCCTGCTCATTTTGGGGTCGGGATTCAGGCTGGAGGAAAATCGACCATGTCCAATCAAATCGCCATCACAGAAGTCGCCAAGGGCTTCCGCTTCGCCCTGGTCGAGACATTCGACTCGGTGGTCGGCATCTACCTCGACCAGGACACATCCCTCTTCGAGACGCTTTCGGACATTTCGGCCGGGCAAGCGTCGCAGCCCATGGGCGACTGCGCCACCATCGCCGCCCATGTCGCGCACACAGCCTATTATCTGCGCGTGCTGGAAGACCGCATGCTCGGGCGCGACCTCAGTTATGTGGACTGGGCGCGAGTCTGGGACGAGGTCAGCGCGGTCGACGAGGCTGAATGGGAAGCGCTGATCGCCGAGTTGCGCGCGGATTATGAGCGGATCTTGGAGCATCTCGACGCGGCTGACGAGTGGGAGGGCTTCCGCGAGCTGTCGTCGATGCTGGGCATCATCGCTCACAGCGCTTATCACCTGGGCGAAATCCGGCAGATGCTCTGCCACTTGGAGCGCTGAGCGATGCGCCATGTCGAGGTCTATCGCGAGCCGGGGCGTTTCGCTGGCTGGCCCGCCAATTACGGCATGTGGCGCTTCGGCGATGAGATCGTCGTCGGCTTCACCGTCTGCGCGCACAAGACCGTCGAACGCGGCCACGCCCGCGACAAGAGCCAACCCTGCCACAACATGCAGGCGCGCAGCCTGGACGGCGGCGAGACCTGGCGCGTCGAAGCATTCAATGGGACGCTGCCGGGCGGACGCGGGCTCTCCGCCGATGAGCATGTCCAGGGCGATTTGCGGCTGGAGCGCGCGCTCGACGAGGCCCCCCCTGCCATCCCGCCGCAGCCGCTGGATTTCACGGCGCCCGACTCCGCCATTATGCTGGCGCGGACGGGACTGGCCCGCGGAGTCCGCTCTTTCTTCTACTCCTCGGCCGACCGCTGCCGCAGCTGGGATGGACCGTTTCGCCTGCCGATGTTCGGGCAAACGGGCATCGCCGCCCGCACCGACTACCTGATTCAAGACAGCCGCAGCGCGCTCTTCTTCTTGACGGCGAACAAAGCCGACGGAAACGAAGGCAAGGTCATCTGCGCGGGCAGCGGCGACGGCGGGAAGACTTTCGCGCTGCGCTCCGAAGTCGGCGGCGAGCCAGCGGGCCAGGGCGACTTCGCCATCATGCCGGCCAGCTTGAGTCTGCGCGGCGGACGACTGCTCTGCGCGCGGCGCTGTCGTGAAGGCGCGAGCGGACTCACCTGGATCGACCTCTTCGCCTCGGCTGACGGCGGGCGTTCCTGGCATTTTCTGAGTCGGCCCGTCGATTTCAGCCAGCCCGGGCACAGCGGCAACCCGCCGGTCTTGCTGGCGCTGCCCGCTGGCAGGCTGGCGCTGATCTATGGCAATCGCGACGCGCCAAGCCGGATCTGCGCCAAACTCAGCGAAGACGACGGCGCGAGCTGGTCGGGCGAGATCACGCTGCGGGGCGGCGGCGGCAACTGGGATCTGGGCTACGCGCGAGCGGCCGTCCGGGATGACGGCGCGATCGTGGCCGCCTATTATTTCAACGACCGTCCCGATGGCGATGGCGAGCGCTTCATCGAGGCGACTGTCTGGCAGCCTTGAGTCGGCTAGTCCCAGCGCATCGAATACAAGACGAAGTCGCTGGTCGCAATCCCGCGCGGCAGACTGACGACGGCTTGGACCATGTCGGCGATAGTCTCGGGCTGCACCAGCACCGCCTTGTCGATGCCCGGCGAAGCGGCGTCGCGCATCGGCGTGTCGGCGGGACCCGGCGAAATCATGACGACGCGGATTTGCTCCGGCCTGAGTTCGGCCGCCAACGACCCGGTCAAGCCCTTCAAGCCGACCTTGGCCGCCGTGTAGGCGCTGACCTGCGGCACGGACATGGCGGTGACCAGCGAGCCGATGTTGATGACGCTGGCCTTCGGGCTGCGGCGCAGATTCGGCAGCAAGGTCCGCGTAAAGATGTAGGGCGCGCGCAAATTGATGTTCAGGATGCGATCCAGCTGAGCGTTGCTGGTGTCCTGCAGCTCCGCGATCAGCCAGTCGCCGGCGCAGTTGACCAGGATGTCGATTGTTTCGCCCGCGAGGGACGCGCCGAATTCCGCCACCGCTTCGTCGTCTGTCAGGTCGAAGGCATGGACGCTGGCCTGGCCGCCCCGCGCCGCGATCTCGCCGGCGACGCCGCGCAGCTTGCTTTCCGTTCGTCCGACCAAGCGCGCGTCGACGCCGTCTTCCGCCAGCCGCAGGGCGATGGCGCGTCCGGTTCCCTGCCCGGCGCCGGTGATGACGGCGGTCCGTTTATCCCTCATGCCAGTCGCCGCCGTCAATCAGCTGCCGCAGGCGGGCGATATGAGCGGGACCGGTCTCGCAGCAGCCGCCGACGATGCTCGCGCCGCCATCAATCCAGGGCTGGACATCGCGCGCGTATTGCTCGGGCTGCAGGTCAGTCCGCGTCGCCAGCTGCGTCACCCCGCCGCGCTCGTCCCAGGAGGCCGGGATCTCGACGAAGCCGTTGGCGTAGCCGCCGAAGGGCAAGCCGCTGTCAGCCAAAATGGGCAGGGCGCTGGCAATGCTGTCGGGCGTGCAGCAGTTGACCAGCAGGGCGTCTGGCGGGCAAGCGCGAATGGCGTCGATGACCGCGGGCAGGGGCTCGCCGCCGCGCAGATCCGTGCCGCCGTGATCCATCAGCGTCAGCGCCAGCCAGACTGGCTTGCCCCGCCCTTTCGCCGCTTCCAGGAAAGCCCGCGCTTCAAACGAAGTCGACAGCGTCTCGCCCAGAAAGATATCGACATAGGGCGCCAGCAAATCCATCATTTCGCCGAACTGGTCTCTCGTCTCGTCAAAGGACAAGGCAAATTCGTTGACATAACTCGCTTCCAGGGGCGGCAGGCTGGTGGCGACGCGCGCATCGCTTTCGCCAGTCTGTTCCCGCGCCTCGCAAGCCAGTTCGCCAGCTCTGCGAACGAGAGTCTCGAATTGGTGTTCGATCCCGACATGCCGCATGCGCACGCGGGTCGTGCCATACGTGTTGGTCGTGATGACATCGGCGCCGGCTTGAAGGTAATCGCAATGGATTTCGCGGACGAGGTCCGGGGCGTCGTAGAGCGCCGCCACCGCCCATTCGCCATAGCCGCCTTTGCCGCCGCGATTGACGATCTCCTGCCCCATCCCGCCGTCGAGCAGGATTGGGCTTTTCACATTTTCCATGGCGCGCCTCCAGCATTCCTGAGGCCCGCGATTCTAGCACGGCTGCCCGGCGAATCCCAATCTGCCGGTCTCGTCCGCAAGCGCGACGGACATAACGGGCGACTTGATAAGTCGCCCCTATTTGCATTGCGAGCCACCAACCCCTCCCCCGGCCCTTTCCCGCCATCTCTATGGCGGGCATCCGAAGCGTCAGGGAGGGGAGTCAATTGCACACGATTCGCCATTCATGCACGATTCTGCCCGAGGCGACCGGCCAGGCATATTGTGTGGGCGGCGACCACGTCGGCCGCGTGTCTACACCCCTGCCGTACGCGAATCGCTGGTTTGCCAACGCGAAAATGGCGGAGAATGTACAAATGTGCTATCCTGCCTTGCGAATGAGCTGGAGGCGGCGAATGACGCTCGCGAACGGACCATCTGGGCATGAGGCAAGCTCCGCCGAGCAATTGATCGTCGGCAACTGCGTCGATGTGATGCGTGGCTGGCGCGCCGACTTTGTCAATCTCACCGTGACATCCCCGCCCTACGACAGCCTGCGCGACTACAATGGCTACGACTTCCCCTTTGAGGACATCGCCGACGAGCTCTATCGCGTGACGGCGCCCGGCGGCGTGGTCGTCTGGGTGGTTGGCGATCGCATCAACGGCGGCCGCTCGCTGACCTCGTTTCGCCAGGCGCTTTATTTCCAGCAGATCGGCTTCTCCGCCCACGACATCATGATCTACCAAAAGAAGAACACGCCCTTCATGCGCAGCAACGCCTACACCAACGCCTACGAGATGATGTTCGTGCTGACCAAGGGCAAGCCCGCCACTTTCAACCCGCTGAAGACGCCCACCAAGCGGCACGGCCTCGAGCTGCTGACGCACAACAAACTGCCCGATGGCGTCAACAAGAAAAAGCGCGGCCAGCTCAAGAAAGAAAAGACGCGCACCAATATCTGGTCATACGCCGTCGGCCTGGGCGGCACGACCAAGGACCGCATCGCCTTCCAGCATCCGGCTGTCTTCCCGGAGAAGCTGGCGGAAGACCATATCTTGTCCTGGAGCGAGCCGGGCGATTTGGTGCTGGATCCCATGTGCGGCTCGGGCACGACCGGCAAGATGGCGCTGCTGCATGACCGGGAGTTCATCGGCATCGACATATCGCCCGAGTACATCGAGATCGCGCGCGAAAGGCTGGCGCAGGCGGGCTTCTCGGTCACGCAGGCGCGGGCGCAAGTCGGCGCATGAGACCGTCCGCGAGCGCCCCTTTGTCTAGGCGCGGAAACTCGCTACAATAGAAGCACCCCGAAGAACCGAGCGGAATGAGCCGAGCCATGGAAAATGTGACGATTCCGAAGCTGTATCCCGTCAAGCAGGCGCTGCCCAAGGCAGAGCCGGTCGATATTGAGCGGACGCTTGAGGCGGACTGGGCGCGGCTCGGTCTGGCGGCGCAGGTCCAAGGCAAGCGCATCGCCCTCGGCTTCGGCAGCCGCGGCATCGCCAGCATCGACACAATCGCAGCCAAGTTGGCGGCCCTGGTGAAAGACTCCGGCGGCCAGCCTTTCATCGTGCCAGCCATGGGCAGTCATGGCGGGGCGACGCCCGCGGGCCAGGTGGAAGTCCTGGCGGGGCTGGGCATCACCGAAGAAGCGATGGGCTGCCCCGTCCGCGCGACGATGGAAGTGGTTGACACTGGCATGACCAGCTGCGGCCTGCCGGCCTACATCGACAAGAACGTTTACGAAGCCGACGGCTTGATCATCACCAACCGCACCAAAGTCCACACCGATTTTCATGGACCGCACGAGAGCGGCCTGCTCAAGATGCTCGCGATCGGCCTGGGCAAAGAGACGGGCGCCCGCACCATTCACCAGCAGAGCACGACGGGCCTGCGCGAGTACATGCCCGTCATCGCCCAGCACCTGATCCAAAGCGTCAATTTTGTGGCCGGCTTCGGCGTGGTTGAAGACGGCTACCACAGCGTCGCGCATCTTGAGGGTTTCACCGCCGACACGGTCGTCGAAGGCGACCAGCGCCTCCTGCAGCAGTCGCGCGACTTGATGCCGAGCCTGCCCGTGGACGAGATTGATGTGCTGATCATCGACGAAATGGGCAAGGACATCAGCGGCGCCGGCATGGACACGAACATTATTGGCCGCTGGATGGTCGATGGCGAGCTGGAGCCGGTAAAGCCGCGGGTCAAGCGCATCGCCGTGCTCGATCTGACGCCCGCCTCGCATGGCAACGCCACCACTTACGGCCTGGCGGATTTCATGTCCAAGACCCTCTTCGACAAAATCGACTTCCCGAAGACGATGAAGAACATGTTCACCAGCGGCGGGCTGAAGCGCTGCCGCATGCCGCTCTTCTTCGAGAGCGACGACGAGACCATCCGCGCGGCGATTTACGACGCTTTCCGCAGCGACCCGTCGCAGTGCGAACAGGCGCGGGTGGTGCGCATCAAAAACACGCTCGAAATCGAGAACCTGCGGGTGAGCGCCAACATCGCCGCGGAGCTCAACGGGCGGGAGGCGATCACCCTGGGCGAGAGCGCGCTGCGGGCCGCGTCGGCCGTGTAGAGCTTCCTGGCGAGGGCGACATAGCGGGCGATATGGCGTATCGCCCCTGCGCTTTGCTGCGCCCTTGCTGGCTCAATTCAAGCCCAGGGCCCGCAGATTGCGATAGCTGATTGCCAGGCTCTCGAAGGGGTCGCGCTGGCAGATGTCTTGCTCGACCGCGTACCATTCGACGCCGGCCCGCTGGCAAGCCGCCAGGATCGCCGCGAAATTCATATTCCCCTCGCCCACCTCGGCGAAGGCTTGCTGCGGGCGGGCGCCTGCCTCGGTAGCGGGCAGCAGCGTCATGTCTTTCACATGCACGACCGGCATGCGCCCTTTCACGCGCTCGATCCAGGCGACCGGGTCCGCGCCGCCGCGTTGGACCCAGTATGTGTCCAGCTCCACCTGCAAGTAGCGCGGGTCAGTCTCGTCCAGCAGGATATCCAGGCCGGTTTTCCCGCCAAATTTCAGAAATTCAAAGCTGTGATTGTGATAACTGAAGCTCAGGCCCGCCTGCGCCAGCTGCTCGCCGATGCCGTTGGCGATCGCGGCAAAGCGGCGGAAGCCCGCTTCCGAGTCGCGAAATTCGAGCGGCATGCTGCCGATGGCGACATGGCGACAGTCCCAGAGCTGGTGCTGGGCGATGACGGCTTCCATGTCGTTCAGCAGCTCCTCGTAGGCGATGTGCGTGTTGCAGATCGTCAGACCGTTGTCATCGGCGATGCGCTTGACATCGGCGTCGGCGATCGCCCCGATGGAGGAGATCTGAACGGCGCGGTAGCCAATGGCGCGGACTTTCTCCAGGCTGGCGGCGAGGTCGTCGCGGGTCTGGGTGAAGTCGCGGACGGTGAAGAGCTGGGCGGCGAGTTGCGTGTCGGGCATGGCCTTACTCCTGTTTATGCCGGTTGTCGCGTGTTCGCGTCATGCGCGGGCGGGCGGCGCGGCGATGTATTGCTCCAGCAGCGCGGCGTATTCCCCGGCCTCCAGCGGCAGCGCCACCGTGGCGCGTTTGTGCGCCGACAAGATGATGGCGTTGGCCATGGCGACCGAATGCAAGCCCTCTTCAGCCGGGGCGATGAGCGGCGCGCCCTGCAAGATGGCGTCGGCGAAGTTGGCGATGATTTTGTCGTGGCCATGGCTGTCGCGCGCGGCGAAGGGCACGGTCTCGCGCTGGTGCGGCACGGCCTGGAAGCCAGCCGGCGACTCGCGGATTTGCTTGATGGACGACCATGAGTTGCGGAAAAAGGCAATTTCGCCGTCTTCGTAAATTAGCTTGCCGTTCTCGCCGACGATCTCCAGGCGGTTGCTGCCCGGGGATTCGCCGGTGGTCGTCACGAAGTGGCCCACCATGCCGTTGTCATGCTCAAAGTACGCGGTCACTTCGTCTTCCACTTCAATCTTGTGGTGCTTGCCGAAGGCGACGAAGCCATGCGCGCGGGCCGGCGGTCCCAGCATCCACTGGTACAAGTCGAGGTTGTGCGGGCACTGGTTCATGAGCACGCCGCCGCCCTCGCCGACCCAGCTGGCTCTCCAGCCGCCGCTGTCATAATAACTCTGGGCGCGGAACCAATCGGTGACGATCCAGCTGCAGCGCAACAGCTGACCGAGCGCGCCGCCGTCGAGCTTTGCCTTGATCGCCCGCCAGTGCGGCCAAGAGCGCTGATTGAACATGGCGGCGAAGACGAGATCCGCTCCACGCGCCCGCGCCGCTTCGAAGCCCGCGATCATGCGCTGCGCCTCGGCCACATGGACGGCGACGGGCTTCTCCACCAAGACATGCAAGCCCCGCTCAAAAGCCAGCAGGCTCATATCGGGGTGGTCGTAATGCGGCGTGGCGATGATGACCGCGTCGAGGCTGGCGCTGTCGAGCATGTCGGCGTAATCGCTGAAGCGCGGGATTTCGGCGGGGGCAGGCGCGGACTCCAGCCGCTCGGCGCACCGGTCGCAGATGGCGGCCAGCTCGGTCTGCGCCAGGTCCTGGACATGCTGGACATGGTTCTTGCCCATGTTGCCGATGCCGACGATGCCAATCTTGACCGTCTCGCGCGTCATGCCTGCGTCCTTTGCTTCGCCTTGCCGAGCCTCAATTTAACCACAGAGCCCCGCGCGCGACAAGCAAGGGGAGGGCCAGGCGAGCCTTGTCAAGCGGGCAAATCCGCGCCCGCCCATTGACGCAGCAGCGCCAGCAGCTGGTCCCGCGGTGGCGGCTTGCTCAGGTACGCGTCCGCGCCCAGCGACAGCGCCAGCCCTTCCATTTCCAGCACGGAGCAGACGAGCACCGGAATCGCGGCGGTGGCGGGGTTGTTTTTGCAGTTTTGCAGGATCTGCCAGCCATCTTTGCCCGGCAGCATGATATCCAGGATGATGCACAGCGGCGCCGCTCCTTGCGCCAAGCGCAGCGCCTCGCTCTCGCGGTCGGTTGACAGCACGCGATAAGCGCTGCCCGCCAGGTACCGCTTGAAGAGTCGGACGCTGTCCGGGTTGTCGTCAACGATGAGAACGCTGCGCGCCTCGCCCTGGAATGCCAGGCACAGCCGCGGCGGCGCCCCTTCCCAGCGCAGCTCGGCTCGTAAGTTTTCCAGCAGAGCCCGTCCGGTGGCGTCGCTTTTCGTCGCTTCGCAAATCGCCTCGCCGTCTCGCAGCGAGCCGCCACTGAAAGCGACGCTTGGAAGGCTTGCCCCTTCCAGCAAGGCGATGTCGATCGCCCCGCCTGGCTCGGCCCCGTCAATGAGGGCGTTGAGCAGGTAGATGATAAAATGGCGGAAGATCGGCTGCGACGCCGGCAGGGACAATGGGGCGGTCGCAGGCGCCAGGCGGATGGACAGGCTCCGCTCCTCCGCCAGCACGCGTGTCGCCCGAATGGCTGCTTCAATCTCAACTCGGGGATTGTCCAGGCGTCGGCCTTTGTCGCGGGTCAGGTAAGCAAGTTCGTCGGCCAGGAATTGCGGCGCCCTGTGTTCCCGGGCGAAATGCGCGTCCCAGACTATCTGGCTGACTGTCTTGATGGCGCGCTGATGCTCGCGATAATACTGGCGTTCGCTCAATGCCAGCTGGCTGATGACGGCCTGCGTCTCCAGCTCGTCGACATAACGCAGCCGCAGGAGCCGGTGGAGGCGGTTCGCCCGGGCCGGCAGGCTGCGGTTTTCGTCGCGCCGCAGCTGGTCAATCGCCCGCAGGACGCTCGTCCGCGCCGCCTCCGCTTTTTCGCCGCCGCTGGCGCCCCGCGCCAATTGCCCGGCCAGCGGATTGTTGACCAGCTTCAGGTAATCGTAGAGATGGCTCAGCAAATCGCGGACGTGTTCTTCAAATTGGGAGTCGTAGCTCGTCATGGCAGGGGCCCGGTCAGGATGGCAGTAATGTGGCAGTCGCGCGCCAGTCGCGCCGCGTTATGCTATCATCAGGCGAGAAGACTATAGCAGACCCTGGCTTTGCCCGACAAGCGAGCGGGGCGGTCGAGCCGCCGGACAACCCGCCAGCAGACCCGAGGAGGCGCCGATGAGCCATAGCCCGTTGCGCGTTTTCGCACGCTCTTGTCACGAAACGAGGTGAAAGAATGCTCCGTTCACAGAAAGCGCTAGCGCTTTTCACCGTCCTCATGCTGCTCTTTGGCGGCGCCGCCCTGGCGCAGGACGATAGCATGAAATTGACTGGCTGGCCCTACGAAGTCGATGTCGTCACGGAAAACCTGGGCCGCTTCACCGAGCAGACGGGCCACCCGGCCGTCTTCTTGCCCTTCCCCAGCAACGAATACCGCGACAAGATGGTCGCCAGTTTCGTGGCGGGCACGGAATTCGATGTCGCCTATGTGCGCGACAGCTACCTGGCGGAATGGGCGTCGGCGGGCTGGATCCAGCCCATAACCGATCTCCCCGGCGCCGACGAGCTGCTGGCGGACCTGCCGGCCGGCATCATCGAGCAGATGTCCTACGATGGCGAAGTCTATGGCTTGCCCTACTATTCCGGCGTCCAGACGATGGCCTACAACGCCGCGCATCTCGAAGCGGCCGGCGTCGAGGGACCGCCCGAAACCTGGGACGAGATGCTGGAACAGGCGCAGATGATCAAGGACGCCGGCGTCGTCGACTATCCCATCTTGATGCAGCTCCGCAGCGGCGAGAATTATCTGCTGCGCGAATGGGAGACGCTGACGGCTTCGCGCGGCGGCAAGCTCTTTGACGACGACTTCAACCCCCTCTTCCAGGAAGAAGGCAGCGCCGCCTGGCAAGCCCTTGATTGGCTGACCGAGGGGCTGGACGCCGGCTTGATCGACCCGGCTTCGCTTACCGATGACGATGGCACCCTGCTCATGGCGGCTGGGACCACCAGCTACATGACCACCACCGATTACACCCTGAAAGCCATGAACGACCCCGAACAGTCCAACGCGGCCGGCGACATCAAGAACGCGCTCGTGCCCGGCACGGACGAGGTCCGCAGCGGCACCTGGGGTTATGTGCGCTTGTACGCCATCACCAACAACACCAGCGACAAAGACGCCGCTTGGCAGCTGGTGCAGTTCCTGGGCGGCAAGGACGCGACCGGCGTCTATTATGTGCCGAAGCGCTGGGCTCTGGAATTTGGCCTGGGCTTCTCGCCGGCGCCGCTCTATGAAGACGAAGAGGTGCGCAACTCGATCAGCGGCTGGATCGACCCCGATCTGCTCAGCGAGCAATCCGAGTACGCCATTTCGCGGCCCTATCGCTTCGTGCCCTTCTTCTCGGATTGGGAGATTGGCAGTTGGGGTCCGCTGCAAGCCGCCATCCTGGGCGATGCCGATACGGGCCAAGTCTTGGCTGACCTGGCTGAAGAGTGGAACGAGCTGAAGGAAGACTGGGGCTACTAAAAGGCCCCCAGCCAACATCCCTCCCCCGTAATGAGGGAGGGACAATCGCCGAAATGCCATAAGGCCCCTTCCCGCCGCGTGGGGGAGGGGCTAAAGGAAAACCGCCGTGGAATCAAGGCGCGAGGGCGCACGCAAGGAGATGTCGCAGGGCTTGATGGCGCTGCTCTTCAGCGCGCCGGCTGTGCTCATCATCGCCGCCACCATCCTCGTGCCTTTTTGCATCGCGGTCTTCCTCAGCCTGCACAACTGGAATCTCAAACGCCCGGGCCGCGAGCGCTTCATCGGCCTGGAGAATTACATCGACTGGCTCACCGACAGCGACTTCTGGGAGCCGCTGCGCACCACTTTCACTTTCGCCATCGGGGCGGTGCTGCTCATCGTCGTGGTTTCGCTGCTGATCTCGCTGCTGCTCAACGAGAAGTTTCCCGGTCGGGGCGTAGTGCGCGCGCTGCTGCTGGTGCCTTGGGCGATCCCGTCCGTGGTCAACGCGCTGCTGTGGAAGTGGCTGCTCAACCCGCAGTACGGCCTGGTCAACGCCGTGCTTTATGACATCGGCATCATCACCGAGTACCAGAATATGCTCGGCAGCATGCCCGGCGTCATGATCTGGCTGGTCATCGCCTATTCCTGGATTCACATCCCGCTGGCCACCCTGCTGCTGCTCTCCGGCTTGCAGACCATCCCGAGCGACATTTACGAATCCGCCATCGTGGACGGCGCGGGGCTGCTGCAGCGTTTCTGGCGCATTACCCTGCCAATGCTGCGCCCGATGCTGTCCATCGTCATCATCTTCGAGATGATCTTCGCCCTCAAAGTCTTCGATATCATCTTCGTGCTCACCGCCGGCGGACCGGCCGACGCGACCAATGTGCTGGGCTGGCAAATCTACACCGAGACATTCCGCAAGCTGGATTTCGGCGCGGGCAGCTCCATCGCCATGCTGCTGGGCGGCATCACCCTGGCCCTCGCCATCGTGTTTTACGCTTTCCTGGACAAGGGGGCGGAACGCTAATGAAGCAGCGCGCGCGCATCCGCCTGGTCGTCATTTACATCGCCACGGTCTTGGTGCTGCTGGGCACGGTCGGCCCTTTCCTGTGGCTGGTCAGCTCCAGCTTTCAGTACGAGCGCCAGCTGCTGAATCGTCCGCCGCAGTGGCTGCCCAACCCGATCGTGCTGGATAGCTACCGCGAGATCTTCGAAGGCGCCATCCTGGGCGAGGCTTCGGGCGTGCCCTATCAATCGCGGATTTTCTTGCGCTCCTTCGCCAACAGCTTTTTCGTGGCGGGCAGCGTCGCCGCGATTGCCGTGCTGGCGGGGGCTTACGCCGCTTATCCGCTGGCCCGCCTGCACTTTCGCGGCCGCAGCCTGCTGCTCTTCGGCATCCTCGCCAGCCGCTTGATCCCGGCCCTGTCGCTGGCCATCCCCATCGTGATGGTCGCCAAGCAGATTGGCATGAGCGACAAGATCGTCACCCTCGTCTTCATCAACCTGTCATTCATCTTGCCGTATGTCATCTGGCTGCTGCAATCGTATTTCAAAACCATCCCGCAGGAGCTGGAAGACGCCGGGCGCATCGACGGCTGCAGCCGCCTGCAAGTCGTGCACAAGATCATCCTGCCGCTCTCGCTGCCCGGTTTGACCTCGGCCGGCATCCTCGCGTTTCTGCTCACCTGGGGCGAATTCTTGTTCGCGCTGCTGCTGGCGGAGACGCCGGCCTCGTACACGAGCACGGTGGTGGTGTCGCTCTTCGCGACGGATGTGGATGTGAGCTTCGTCAGCATCATCACGGCGGGCGTAGTATCGGTGATTCCGCCGATCTGCTTCGCCCTGGTCTTCCAGCGCTTCATCATCAGCGGGCTGCTTTCGGGCTCGCTGAAAGGCTAGCCGGGCGGGCGAAAAACGCTGGCGATCCACTTCCCCCTTCAAGGCTTGTCTCCTGCCGCGTTGTCTTGCCACAGCGGCGCAGTGGAATCGTTCTTCAGCGTCAAAGCGTTGGCGCGGGGGCAATTCATCGAGTCGCCCGCATGCGACTATCCCGTTTCGACGGGCGCTCCAGTCGCTCGCGCCTGCATTTGCGATGGCGGGTCTGTGGTGAACGCGCCCCTATCCATGTTATGCTCCATGCGCCAGATTCGGCCAGAGGAGCGCAGCGCATGACCCAATTCAAAGACCAGGTCGCCATCGTAACCGGCGCCTCCGGCTTGCTGGCCTCGGGCGTCGTCCCCGCTTTGAGGGAGCGCGGCGCCAGTCTCGTGCTGACCAGCGGCGATGACCGGCTTGGCGAGCGCTTCCCCGCGCTGGCGGAAGATGAGCGTTGCCTCTGCCTGCCCAATGTTGACTTGTCGGACGAAACGGCGGCGGCGAATGTGGCGGACGCGGCAATGCAGCGCTTCGGCAAGATCGATTTTCTGGTCAATATCGTCGGCGGCTGGGATGCCGGGCAGCCCGTTGGCGAGATGAGCCTGTCGACCTGGGAGACCATGCTGCGCCTGAACGCCACGACCGCTTTTCTCATGAGCCGAGCGGCGATTCCCGCGCTGCTTGATGGCGGCGGCTGCGTCGTTAATATCGGCGCCCGCCCGGGCCTGCGCTCCAGCGGAAACGACGCGGCTTACGCGGCTTCCAAAGCGGCGCTGCTGCGGCTCACCGAGAGCCTGTCCGCGGAATACAAACGAGAGGGCATCCGCGTCAACGCCGTCTTGCCCTCGGCGATTGCGACCGAAGCGCAAGTGCTGGCGGACCCGCAAGCCGGCGTCACGCCCGGGCAGCTGGGGCAAGTCATCGCCTTCTTGTGCTCGGACGCGGGCGCGATCATCCAGGGCGCCTTGATCCCGGCCTACGGGACGAAATTCTAGGTTCGCCGCTCATCGCAGGATCATGATCTCGCCCAGGGTTTTCTTCGTGATCGCCGGGACTTCGGCGTCGGCGGCCGGATAACCCACCGGGATCAGGACAAATGCGCGTTCGTTGGGCGGCCTGCCGAGGATCTCGCTCAAGAATTTCATCGGGCTGGGCGTGTGCGTCAGCGTGGCCAAGCCCGCCACTTGCAGCGCCGCCAGCAAGAAACCGACGGCGATGCCGACCGATTCTTCGCTGTAATAGTGCCGGTAGCGCGTTTCTTGTCCCTCGGCGTCGCGCTCGATTCCATAAGCCTGGCGGAAGACAACGATGACATAGGGCGCGTCTTCGATATGCGGTTTGCGCCAGTCCGTGCCCAGGGGCGCCAGCGCGTCCAGCCACTCCTGGCTCATGCGCCGTTCGTAGCTCTCTCTTTCTTCGGCTTCCGCGGCGATGCGCATTTCGCGTTTGAGCGCGGGATCGCCCACGACGACGAAAGTCCAGGGCTGTTGGTTCGCCCCGGAAGGCGCTGCGCCCGCGACTTGAATCGCGCTCTGCAGCAGCTCCAGCGGCACAGCCTCGCGCGAAAAATGGCGGACGCTGCGGCGCTTGAGCATCCGCGCGGCGAACTCGTCTACGCGGCGGCGCTGTTCAGCCGGGCGCAGACGCTCGAAGTCCAGCGGTTCGAAAACGGGCTGCTGGGGCATGGGCTTGCGCTTCCCTTACCTGGCAATGTCCATGGATTGATTCTAGCGCGGGTTTCGCCGACACGCGCCAAATCGGGCGACTCGCTGGCTCGCCCATACGCCCAGATCAATGGCCTTTCCAGGCCAATGCCAAACCAGCCGCGCCGAATGCCGTCGTCAAAGCTCGAATACATCCAGGTCATTCGCGCTGACGACGCGCCCGCCGTATCCGCTGGTCACTTCGGCGACGAGCTCCGCCGGCGATAGCCCCCAAAAGAGTTGATGATATAGCAGCAGCAGCCCGGGCTTGACTTCGCCAGCCAAAGCCGCCAATTCCGCCGTCGACGTGTGGACGCGGCTGTGATAGCGCTGCCAGGCGGGCGGGAGCTGCGGCAGCCGAGCGGCGGAATAGACTTCGTGCGCCAAGATATCGCAGCCACGCGCCCAGGCGGCGAAAGCGGGCACGGGCTTGGCGTCGCCGGAGATCACGATTGTGCCACCGGGCGTGATGAATTTATAGCTGAATGCCAGCAAATCGCCATGATTGGCTCGCAGGGCATGGACCTCGACGCGCTCGTCTTGATAACACAGCCCCGCCTCGATTTCGCGGGTCTCGATCTGGTAGCCGCGCTCGGTGGCGGGGTGGGTGCTGCGGTGCTCGCGGATGTTCTCCGCATAGGCCCCCAGGATCTGCCGCGCCATGGCTTGCAAGCCGGGCGGACCGCAAGCGACGACCGGGTCTCGCCGCCCGTGAATCCAGGGGGTGAAGAGCAGATCCGGCAAGCCGACCGTGTGATCGGCATGCAGGTGGGTGATGAAGAGGCGGGTCAGCGCGGTCGTGTCCCAGGCGATCAGATCGCGGGCTCGGGCCTGGACGACGCGCTGCACGATGGAATGCCCGCAATCGACCAGGTAAGGCTGGCCGTCGACGGCGATGGCGATGCCGCTGCTGGCGCGGTCGGCTTCAGCATTGGGCGTGCCGCTGCCCAGGACGAGCAGCCGGGTCATTGGCGCCAGATCCCGCGCAAGTAACGAATCTTCTCCAGCAGGTGCTGGGCGCCGCCGCCTTCGTGATCGTTGAAGTAATACTCCATCATCGCCTTTTCGCCCCGGATCTGGTTGTAGGCGGCGAAGACGGTCGAAGGCGGGCAGACCGTGTCCATAACGCCGACGGAGAAAAGGGCGCGAGCGCGCATCCGGGCGGCGAAATGCATGCCGTCGAAGTAAGCCAGGGTCTCGAAGACGCGATCGATTTTGTCACGATGGATTTGCAGGTAGCGGGCGATCTCTTGATAGGGGTTGCTGGGCGTGATGTCGACGGCGCGGCGAAAATGCGACAAGAAAGGCACATCCGCCAGGCAAGCCCCAACTTCCGGCAGCAGGCCCGCCACCGCGATGGACAAGCCCCCGCCCTGGCTGCCGCCGGTGACGGCGATGCGCTCGCTGTCAACTTCGGGGCGGCTGCGCAGCGCTTCCACCGCGCGGACGGCGTCGACATAGAGCCGACGATAATAGTATGTCGCCCGATCGAGGATGCCCTGGGTCATGAAGCCGGGCGCGGAAGGATTGGCGCCGTTGGGCAGGTCGGGCGTGTCGCCGCGCCGCCAGACGCTGCCTTGCCCGCGGGTGTCCATCACCAAATAGGCGAAACCGGCCGACGGAAAGGCCAGCCACTCCAGCGGCAGACCGCGGCCGCCACCGTAGCCGATGTATTCGACCAGGCCCGGCAGCGGACCGCTGGCTCCCCGGGGCAGCATGTACCAGGCCTTGACGCGCGCGCCAGCAAAGCCGGCGAAACTGGCGTCGTAGACATCGACCGTGTCCAGCGCGAAATCGGCGGATTCAAAGACGGGCCAGAGGTCATGCGCGCGGGCCTCGCTTAGCGTGTCGCTCCAGAATTCGTCGAAATCGGCCGGCTCGTCGCGGGCGGGGCGATATTGGCGCAGCGCTTCCAGGGGCATGTCGAATAGGGGCATGGCCATTTCCTCCAGGCGGTCTGGCAAGCGGAGTATAACACCCGCCATGCCCAGACCGGCGCCATCTTGTGCGAAGGCGTCGGCGCGACTCGTCATGTCGCCCGCGCTTCCCGGCCAATTGACAGGTCGCTGGGGCGAGACTTGTCACGCGCAAACGCGTCCAACAGGATCTGCCGCGCCGAGCCAGTCGCAATTTGCTTGATGCCGTGCCACACTATCCGCTGTTCGGCAATGCGCGAAGGTGGCGAGATGAAAATTCACATCATGTGCGACATGGAAGGCGTCAGCGGCATCGTGACCTGGGGGCGCGTCGGCAGCGGCAAACCCATGTACAACGAAGGCAGGCGGCTCTACACCGAAGAGATCAACGCGGCCGTGCGTGGCGCGCTGCGGGCCGGCGCGGAGGAGATCGTCGTCATCGACGGGCACAACGCTGGCGGCGACAACCGTTACAACTCCCTCATACCCGATCTGCTGCACCCCGCTTGCGAGTGGGTGGCGCATCACCCCTGGACCCGCTACACCGATCTGCTCGAGGAAGGCTGCGACGCCTGCCTGATGGTCGGCTATCATGCCCGCGCCCATACCCCGGACGGCGTTCTCAGCCACACCATCACCAGCGTCAAGTGGCACAACCTGTGGTTCAACGACCAGCTCGTCGGCGAGATCGCGGTCAATGCGGCGCTCTGCGGGCATTATGGCTGCCCCGTCTTACTGATGACCGGCGACGAAGCCGTCTGCCGCGAAGCGACCGCGCTGCTGGGCGACGGGCTGACGACGGTGGCGGTCAAGAAGGGGCTGTCGCGTTATTCAGCCCGCCAGATCCCGCCCCAGCGCGCCCGCCAGATGATCGAAGAGGGCGCCTTTCAAGCGCTGCAGAATCTCGACGCCGTCGCCCCGTACGCGCCTGCGTCGCCGGTGAGCGTCCGCGCCCAGATCACCAAATCCGAAATGCTGGAAGACTTCCGCGGCCGGCCGAAGCTGGAGCTGGATTACGACTCGCTGATGGTCACCAGCCTCGCTGACGACTGGATGACGGCTTGGGATCAGATCTGGCACTGGGAAGTGTGAGCGCGGACCGGGCTCATGGGGCGATCGCCGGCAAGAGCAGAGCCAGCGACCAGCCAACCACCAGCAGCAAAGCGAACTGGCCATGCAATTTGGCGGTCCGGCCCTGGGCTTGATGCAGCAGCGGCACGGCGCGGCTGGTGTTGATGATGCGGATGAGGCGCAGCGCTTCCGGCAGGGTGAGCTGGCTGAGCAGGGTCGCCGGCGGCAGCAGCCCGCCCGCTGCCAGCAAGACCTGCGCAATATACGCGCCCAGGACAAGAAAGACGAATTCGGCGCGGGCGAAGCGCAAGCCAAAGATGACGGCCAAGGTGCGCTTGTTGACGGCGCGGTCGGCCTCCATGTCGCGGATGTTGTTGGCGTGCAAGATGGCGGCGACCATGAAGGCGATCGGCAGCGAAATCCAGCAGAGCTCGGCGATGCGCCCGGAGCTGACTTCCGGCTGCATGACATAATACGCGCCAACGACTATCGCGGGTCCCATGAAGACGGCGGCGGCGATTTCGCCCAAGCCCTTGTAAGCCAGCGGAAAGGGACCGGCCGTATAACAGACGGCGACGAAGACCCCGCCGATGCCGATCAGCCAAAGCAGCGGACCGCTCTGCGACAAGAGAAACAGCCCAAGCAGACAGCCGCCCAGGGTCGTGGCGATGGCGCCGCGCAAGACGCTCTCCGGCGACAGGATCCGCTTCTTGATGGTCATGCCCTGGCCCGCTTGCTTGAGCTGGTCCGCGCCCCGGCGAAAATCGGCGTACTCGTTGATGAGGTTGGCGGCGCTTTGCAGCAGCAGGGTCCCGATCAAGGCGAGCAGGAACAAGGGCGCGTCAAAAACGCCGTCGGCCAGGGCGACGATGCCTGCCAGGCCCATCGGCGCGAAGGTGGCGGTGAAGACGCGGGGGCGCAGGGCTTGGAACCAGGCGGAGGCTCTGCTTTGAGGCAGGTCAGTCTGCATTGCCGCATTATACGCCCAAGCTGGCGCGGCGCTCAAGGCTGGCCGCGGCGTCGGTGTATAATCGCTGTGCGCGCATCCGGGGAGGCACGGCTTGAAAGTTTTGCATCTGTCCGCCAGCGACGCCGGCAGCGGCGCCGGCCTCGGCGCGTATCGCACGCATCTGGCTTTGCAGCGGGCTGGAATACAGAGCGAAATACTGGTCTTGCGCAAGGGCGCGCGCGACGCGACGACGCATCGCCTGGCGGAACGGCTCGGGCGCGGCGGGCGGCTGTGGCGGCGGATCGGCGAAGCCCGGCATGGACGCGCTCTGCAAGCCAGCCCCCGTCGCGGCGGGAGCGGGCACTGGAGCCTGAACCTCCATGCCTACCCTATCGCGTCCGCGGTTAACGCTTTCGCCGCCGATATCGTCCAGCTGCATTGGGTCGGCGACAATTTCTTGCCCATCAGCGAATTGCCCGAAATCCAGGCGCCCGTCGTCTGGACTCTGCGCGACATGTGGGCTTTCACCGGCGGCTGCCATTATGCCGGCGACTGCCAGAAATATCGCGATTTCTGTGGCAATTGCCCGCAGCTGCGAGAAGCCAGCCCCCGCGATCTCAGTTGGCGCGTGCGGCGCGGCAAAGCGCGACACTGGGCGCGACTGAACCTGACGATTGTGGCGATCAGCCAATGGCTGGCCGATTGCGCGCGGTCCAGTACGCTGCTGCGCGACTGTCGCATTGAAGTCATCGGCAATCCCATCGACCCGGCGGCCTTCAAAGCCCTGGACCGGTCGATGGCGCGGCGCGCTTTCAATCTGCCGCTGGACAAGAGCCTCCTGCTCTTTGGCGCGGTCGGCGGCGCGGGCGACCCTCGCAAAGGCTACCGTTATTTGCGCGAGGCGCTGCAATCGTTGGAGCGGCGACAAGATTTGGCGCTGGTCACTTTCGGGGCGGAGGCGCGCGAAGAGTTGGGTTTGGATCTGCCGACGCATCAGATTGGTTATTTGCACGACGCCGCCAGTTTGAGCTTGCTCTATTCCGCCTGCGATCTGTACGCGCTGCCCACCCTGCAAGAGGCCTTGGGCAAGACCCTGCAAGAAGCGCTTGCCTGCGGCACGCCCTGCGTCGCCTTTGACGGCTCTGGCGCCAGCGATGTCGTGCTTCATAAAGAAAACGGCTACCTGGCGCGCTGCAAGGATGTGGCGGATCTGCGGGCCGGCGTCGAGTGGACCCTGGCGCAGACCTGGGACCGCGACGCCCTCCGCGCGGATCTCGTCCAGCGTTACGGCGCCGAGCGCGTCAGCGAGCAATACATGCGCTTGTATCAGTCTCTGCTGGGCGGCGGGTCGTGAGCGCGCTGCCACGAATCAGCTTTGGCATGATTGTGCTGAATGGCGAGCCCTTCCTCCGCCACAATCTGCGGGCGCTCTATCCCTTCGCGCATGAAATCATCGTCGTCGAGGGCGCGGCGCCCGGCGCCAGCAAGATCGCCACCGCCGCTGGCCATTCGCTGGACGCGACCCTGGCGACGCTGCGACAGTTCAAAGCCCAAGAAGACCCCGACGACAAGCTCCTCATCGTGACCCGCGACGGCTTCTGGAGCGAGAAAGAGGCCATGTCGCAAGCCTACGCCGAGCGGGCCAGCGGCGACTATTTGTGGCAGGTGGATGTCGACGAGTTCTACCTGCCCGAAGCCATGCGCGCCATCTGCCAGCGGCTGGGGCAAGAACCGGCTATCACAGCCATGTCATTCCAGACCGTTACTTTCTGGGGCGGGCTCGGCTACATTGTCGACGGCTGGAATCATCGGCGCGGCGCGGGCGAATATCACCGCTTGTTCAAATGGGGCGCCGGCTACCGCTATGCCAGCCACCGTCCCCCAACCGTCGTGGACGAGCGCGGGCGGGATCTGCGGAGCTTGCGCTGGGTTCGCGGCGACGCGCTGCAGCGGTCTGGCATCCGCCTTTACCATTACGCCCTGCTGCTGCCAAAACAGGTGCGGGAGAAATGCGAATATTACAGCCGGGCGGAATGGGCGCGGCGGCGCGACGCGGTCGCCTGGGCGGAAGAGGCTTACATGCGGCTGCGGCGGCCCTATCACGCGCACAATGTGGCGCATTTGCCGGCCTGCCTGTATCGCTTCCAGGGCGCGCACCCCCCCGAGGTCGAGCGAATGTGGCGGCGGATCGCGGCGCCTGGCGCCGGCGTCGAGATTCGGCAGAGCGACGACATCGAGGCGCTGCTCAACTCGCGGCGCTACAAAATCGGGCGTTATCTGGCGATGGCGGCGGATCAGCCGTCCCTGCGCATGAAGCGGGCGTCGACGCGGCTGAAGCGTTTGATCGCCGGGCTGCTGCCGCGCTGGCTGAAAGACGCGCTCAATAGGCAATAGAAATGCCCGGCGAACTTCGCTATGCTTGCCCGAGATCGCAATCAACGAGAGAGAGCCAGGCAGTATGACCGCGAGCGCGCACGCCACCTTGATCGAGCAAGACCTGCGCCAGCTGCACCCCCTGCATCATCCGTCGCGGGTCCAGAACGCCGCCATGGTGGAGCGGGGCGAGGGCGTCTGGCTCTACACCACTGACGGCAAGAAAATCCTGGACGCCATGGCCAGCTTGTGGAATGTCAACATCGGCTATGGCAACCGCGAGCTACCCAAAGTCGCCTATGAGCAGATGCTGGACATCGCCTACAATTCCGGCTTCGCGGGCATGAGCAACCCGCCCTCGGCTGAGCTGGCGGACAAGCTGGCCGGCTTCTTTCGCCCCTACATGAACTTCACCTACTTCACCTCCGGCGGCTCCGAATCCAGCGACACCTCGTTCAAGACGGCGCGCTTCTACTGGTTCCAGCGGGGCAAGCCAGGCAAGACCAAGATCATATCGCGCTTGAACGGCTATCATGGCATGACCCTGGCCGCCACCAGCGCCACCGGCATGAGCAAGTTTCACACCATGTTCGGCGGCGTCTTGCCCGGCTTCATCCATGTGCCGGATCCCAACCCTTATCGCTATTGTGGCGAGCGCGCTGCTGGCGAAAGCGTCGCCCAGGCGGCGGCGCGGCAGCTGGAAGAAGCCATCCTGCGCGAGGGACCGGAGACAGTCGCCGCTTTCATCGCCGAGCCGGTCCAGGGCGCGGGCGGCCTGGTCGTGGCGGAAGCGGAATATTTCGGGCTGGTAGCGCAGATCTGCAAAGAATACGAAGTGCTGCTGATCGCTGATGAAGTGATCTGCGGTTTCGGGCGGACTGGCAACTGGTTCGGCTGCGACGAATACGGCTTGAACCCCGATATCATGCAATTCGCCAAAGGCGTGACCAGCGGCTACATGCCCCTGGGCGGCATGCAAGTGAGCGACGAAATCCGCGACGCCATCCTCAACGCGCCGGAAGACCAAAGCTGGATGCACGGCTACACCTACTCCGGGCACGCGGCCGCCTGCGCCGTGGCGATCGCCAATATCGACATTATGGAGCGCGAATGCCTGCTGGAGAACAGCCGGGCGATGGGCGCGCGCTTGCTGAGCGGCTTGCAAGGGCTGGTCGATGAATTCCCGAATATCGACAACGCCCGCGGCGTCGGCTTGATGGCGGGCATCGATGTCGTCAAGAGCAAAGATTCGCGCGAGCCGGACGGGGACCTGGCGAATGCGATCAGCGACGCCGCCCTGGAGATGGGGGTGCGGGCGCGGCCCCTGGGCGGGACGATCGCTTTTTCGCCGCCGCTGTGCATCAGCGCGGAAGAAGTGGATATCGTCGTGAATACAATCGGCGAGGCGATGACGCGCCCGGGCGGCTAAATCGGTAGCAATCTTACATCTGCGATGAAGCTTTCAAAACTCTGCAACTGAGGGCGCACAGCCTTAGGGAATTCGGACTGTAACGGATCGGGAACTACTAATTGGATACCAGCTTCAGTCATACGACGGAATTCACGTTCTGATACCCCATGTTGAAGCGTAAGCAAGTGTTTGGTGGGAACGCGGTCAGCTTCATTTAGAATCTGCTGCCAGCGTTCCTTGCAAGTTGTCTTGACGGCCAGCATCCGTAGGTGCCTTGCCGGGAACTCTGGGTCCTTGTACGCGCGCTCTGACGGAAACAGGAAGTCAGGCCGTTTTCTTGGCTCGGACTGAGGTTGGTAAGAGAACTGCTCGTCTTCGCGGACCTTCTCCTCAACTAGAATCTGCTTCACATGGAGTTCGAGAGAACGACCAGAGCGCGCCTTGCGTCTTTGCAACACAGTCTGCGCAAGATTGATGAAGTCCTCGATAGTTTGAATGCCTTGCTCTATTATCGGCATCACGGTTGCCTCTTCAACGCTATGGAAGAGTTCGGTTTCGCACCTGCGCCGTTTGATGAGCCGATTGTCCGGATCAAGCCCATGCTCTGTTTGGAGTTCAATTGCTCTGTCGACTATCTCATGTCCTGTTGGAAACTTGTCCAGCCATTTTGGCGGCAAGTCGTGCACGGCAAGTCGACAAGGCAACGATCCGTTCTGACCTTTGCGCCACAGATCCGTTTGCGTAGCTAGGTCAGGCGACCACAATCTCCAGCCGTTTCGACCGGGCTCAACTGGTCCCAAACGTTCTTCAACCAAGTCTTCCTCAACCTCGTTACGGCACACCCAGACATTACAGGTACTGGTTTCTTCGCTATCGATGCCTGAAAACGCAAATATCGTAAGGGCACCGGTGCTTTCTGGGTCCAACAACGCGGATGAAGATCCACCGAGGTTCGTCAAACGCGCCTCGTTTCGCGTACCGCCACGGTGCTTGTTGTTGTACCAGACCGCCCTCACCTTCTTGTGATCTAAGTGCGAATCGATATACAGATCAAAGTACACGTCCGGGTTTTCTACATTGGACTGACAAATTGAGGGAAAGATGCGGAAGAGAATCTGCGTTGGAATATAGGGGCCAGCCTGATGCGTACCATTAGCCAAGGTATCGTTGCCTGACAAGCGCTTCATATACCAGATGGCGTCGTAAGTGCCGTAGTCATTCATCCAGTCAGTTACATTTGTGAGCGACATGGCTGTCTCCTGAAATCTCGAGGTGTACTGTGCCGCACGACAACCACTGCGCGGCCAGATTTGACACAGTGTCTTGGGGAAGCCGTGTCTTCCCTTTCAAGGCGCATTCCCATATGATAAGCGTTCTCCAGCCTGCACTGTGCAAAGCTTTCATCTTTCGCTTGTCACGTGCAATGGTCTCGCAGATTTTCTCTTTCCAGAACTGCTGGCGAGTCGAGGGCCACTTGAACAAATGGCAGCCGTGTCCGTGCCAGAAACAGCCGTTGACGAAAATGACGGCCTTGTATCGAGGGAATACGAGATCAGGCTTACCCGGTAAACTTCGCACATGAAGTCGGTATCGAAAGCCCCTGGCATGAAGGCCTTTGCGTATGATGAGCTCAGGCTTCGTGTTCTTGCCGGTGATTCCGGCCATCATTTGGCTGCGTTTGGCAGCCGTTACTACATCAGCCAACCGCTACCAACTCCTGAACGTCTCTCGTCTCCACGCGCTGCTCGTCGCCAAGCGGATAGCCGAGCCACGGTCTCATATGTTTAGCAACGGCCTCGACGACCGGTACGGCAACGGCATTGCCGAACTGCCTGTATGCTTGAACGTCCGAGACAGGTATCTTGAATTTGCTCTCGGTAGGCCCGTCAAAACCCATAAGTCTGGCGCATTCTCTCGGTGTGAGTCTGCGCGGGTTTTTGCCGGGCTGGTGGATTAGTATTTCGGATCCATCCTTGTAATAGCGTGCAGACAGGGTCCTCGCTACATCATCGCCTCCTACCAGACCGAAGCCAAAGCCGTTGCCGCGTCTGCGATGCTTCTCCGCGTATGCTTGCAGGTAGTTCCATAGTTTGTCGGAGAGAGTGTACTTTTCGGCCACACGCGCAAGCTTCCCGCAAGTGAAATGACCCTCGGCAGTCTCCGACCCGTCTTCGGGATGAAGTATGCTCCTGAGCTTGGGACCTTGAGAAGGCTCAGGAATCTCGAAGTCATCAAATGTGAAGTCATTAGGCTCTCGAAAACCTGCAATGAAAATGCGTTCTCTGTGCTGAGGCAACCAGGAACGCGAGTCTATAACCTTCGGCGATATCTGGTATCCCAGCTGGTCTTCCAGTACATTGCGGATAACGGTGAATGTATTGCCCTTGTCATGGTTAACGAGGTTCTTCACGTTTTCCAGCAGAAAGGCGAACGGTTTATGACGATCTAGAATGTTCCGTATTTCGAAGAAGAGAGTGCCCTGAGTCTCACAGCGGAATCCATGTGGCATGTTGAGTGCGTTCTTCTTGGATACGCCTGCGATTGAAAATGGCTGACAGGGAAATCCCGCCAAGAGAACATCGTGCGGCGGTATGTCTTCCAAGTCGATCTTGGTGATATCGCCTGCTATCGCATGGTCGCAGTCGTAATTCGCCTTGTATGTCTCTACCGCATACTTGTTGTATTCACTGGTGTAAATGCACTTGCCTCCGACTGACTCGAATCCCCGCCTCATGCCGCCTATGCCGGCAAACAGGTCGATGAACGTGAAATCCGGTGCGCCCGACTTCCTGGAATAGTCGAGCAACTTGTTGATGGCTTTCCGTCTCGGACGCGTTTCACCTCGCTCCCAGCGGCGAATTGTACGCACTGTGTAGCCCGCAACTTCGGCCGCTTCGGATACCGCCAAACCAGACATTCTACGCAATCGGGAGAAGTCGGTCTCAGTCATTCAGCGCATCCCGCATCTGTTGAGCGCAACTTTATTACTGGAAACCATTCCAAAGGTAGAACAAGTGTATAGGAGACTATGTGCGTTGTCAAGTGATTCGTTGCTCAATCTCACGATTTGATTGAATATCGTGGTGAATGCGATGGGCGACGCGATGACGCGGGTCGGCTGAGCAAGTTCAGGCCCCCGCCACCCGCGGCATCGGCAGCGGCTCCATCCCCCAGCGGCTGAAGAGCAGCGCCCGCGTCAACTCGGCGCGTTTTTCGGCTTGCAAGGCGTCGTCCCACAAGTTGCGCTTTCGGCCGGGATCGGCAGCCAGGTCGAATAGCTCGTAGCGCTTCTGGCTGGGATCGAAGTGGATCTGCCATGGCCCCTTGTTGCAGCTTTTCAGTGCCGCGCCAACCCCGCCCCCGGCCCCTCCCCGAGGCCTCAGGGAGGGATGTGCAGGCTCTTCTTTGAGCATTTCGGCGCGCAGCATGGCTAAGGTCAATTGCGCTCGCAAAGCTGCGTCGCCGTACAGATTCGTGATTTCGCCCGGGTCGTCGCGCAGGTCGTAGATTTCGCCATAGTCGCGACCGAAGTAGAGCGTGATCTTGTAGCGCTGGTCGATGTATGTCTTGAGGTGCAGAGTCGTCGGCTGGTGGCGGTTCTCGACGATGACATGCTCGCGGCTGGCGGAGTCGTCGCCCTGCCAGACTTCGCGCTGGCTCAAGCCGGTCATGTCCGCCGGCGCGTCCAGGCCGCAGAAATCGAGGAAAGTCGGCGCGTAATCGACCAGCGACTGCAAGCTGTGGCTGACCTGCCCGGCGGGAATTTGGTTTGGCAGCCGCGCGATCATCGGCACGCGGACTCCATCGTCATAATGAAAGGCGCCTTTGGCGGTTAAGCCGTGCTGCCCGAAGTAATGCCCGTGATCGCTGGTGAAGACGACCAAGGTGTTCTCCGCCAAGCCCAGCGCGTCCAGGCGGTCGACGATGCGGCCGATGTATTTGTCCATGCAGCTGACCATGCCGTAATAGCAGGCGATGTCTTTCGCCAGTTCATCGCGGTCGTGCAAGTGCGAATGGAAGCCGTGGCAGCCGGCCCCATTGGGCTCTTGCCAAGCGGCGTAATCCGGATCGCGGGTCTGCGTCAGCTGGATGTGCGGCGGGCTGTCTTGGTGTTCGCCGGGCTGGACAGTCGGGATGCTGATGTCGGCCGGATCGTACATCGTGTCCCAGGGCTCGGGCGCCAGGTACTTGGGATGGGGATCGAAGAAGCTCGCCCAGAGAAAGAAGGGCTGGTCAGCGTCGTGATACTGCGACAGGAGCGCGTTGCTGCGTTCGGCGATCCAACTGTTGTAATGATATTCTTCCGGGATCAGCCAGTTTCGCCTTTGCTCGACGACATTTCCGGTCGGCTGCAAGAAATAATCGCGCCAATCGCTCAAGCCCTGGTCTTCCATCCAGAGGGCGTAATGCTGCCCGACATGGGCTTCGTCAGTGTGGTTTCGCGCCAGCTCGACATGATCGAAGCCGTAGAAGGGACCATGAAAGTCGCGCCAGAAATCCAGGTCTTGCAGCAGCGGATAGCTCTCCAGCGACGGGTATTCCGCCGTCGATTGCAGGGGCTGGAAGTGAGCTTTGCCGACCAGGGCCGTGCGATAGCCTGCCGCTTGAAACAAGTCGCCGACAGTCGTTTCGCTCTCTGGCAGCTTCGTCCCCAGCGAGTAAGCGCCATGCTGCGATGGGTACACCCCGGTGATCATGCTGCTGCGGGTGGGCGTGCAGGTCGGGTTCGGGCAATAGGCGCGGGTGAAAGTCGTGCCTTGCGCCGCCAGCTTGTCCAGGGCGGGGGTCTGAATCTCCGGGTTAGCTTGCCCGAGCGTGTTCCAGTGCTGCTGGTCGCTGGTGATGAGCAGGATGTTGGTATGCCGCATGAAAGATCACCTCTGTCGGCGCTCAGCTGTCGTTTCGAAAATACCGCTTGCCTTTGATCGCCTCTGGCAGCAGGCTCTCGTCAGTGTATGCCTGGTAGCCATCGCCGTAGCCCAGCTCGCGCATCAGCTGCGTTGGCGCGTTGCGGATATGCAGCGGGATCGGCAGATTGCCCAGCTCGCGGGCATCGTCCAGGGCGCGGAAATAGGCGTCGCCGGCGTCGCGGTTCTTGCGCGCCAGGGCGAGATAGGCCACCCCCTGCGCCAGGTTGAATTGGCATTCTGGCAGGCCGATGGTCTCGACGGCGCGGAAGACGTCGTTGGCGACGCTCAATGCCCGCGGGTCCGCGATGCCGATGTCCTCGCTGGCGAAGATGACCATGCGGCGGGCGATGAACTTGGGGTCTTCGCCGCTGTCGATCATGCGGGCGCAATAATACAGGGCGGCGTCGACATCGCTGGCGCGCATGCTCTTGATGAAAGCGCTGATGGTGTTGTAATGCTCTTCGCCGCTCTTATCGTAGCGCAGATGGCGGGATTGCAGGGCCTCGCGCAGCTGCTCGACGCGGATTGCGTCGCTGCGATAGAGGCGGGCGGCGTTCTCCAGCAGGTTCAGCGCCGCGCGGGCGTCGCCATTGGCGTAATTGGCGAGGAAGGCGCTGGCGTCCTCGTCGATGTCCAGCGAAAGCGCAGCCCCGCCGCGGGCGATGATCTGGCGGATTTCTTCGGGGCTCAAGGGCTGCAGCGTGTAGACCTGCATGCGCGAAAGCAGGGCCGAGATGACTTCAAAGCTGGGGTTTTCGGTGGTCGCGCCGATGAGCGTGATCGTGCCGTCCTCGACATAAGGCAGCAGGAAATCTTGCTGCGCCTTGTTGAAGCGGTGAATTTCATCGAGGAAGAGCAGGGCGCCGCCGGGCGCGTCTTCTGGCTCGCCGGCGAAGAGGCCGGGCTGCGTTCTGCTGGGCGGCGTCCGTTTCACCGCCTCGACGATCTTGCGCAATTCGGCTTTGCCCGCGGAGACGGCGGACAAGTTGTAGAAGGGTTTGTCGCTGGCGGCGGCGATCATGCGGGCGAGGGTGGTCTTGCCGACGCCGGGCGGGCCCCAGAAGATCATGCTGGGCACGGCGCCTTGCTGCAGGGCGCGCTGGAGCGGCTTGCCCGGCCCGACGAGATGCGACTGGCCGATGAAGCCGTGGAGCGCGCGTGGGCGGATGCGTTCGGCGAGGGGCGGGGAGGCTTGCGCCATGCGATCTGGTCCAGCGCTGACAGGGACGGATGTGAGGGATTATAGCAGGCGAGCGCCCGTCAATCGCTCAGGCGGCCTGAGGCGACAGACGCAGCGCGTCGTTCTGGCTCGCGCGCTCACAGCCCGCGGATGATCTTCACGATCTGGTTCATGTGATCGTCATCGTGCATCGCCGTCAGCAGCAGCTGGTTATTCAAGGTAAATGGTCCGCCGGCGAACTCGAAGCCGCGCTCCCACAAGGCGTCGTCTTCCGTGTCCAGCCCGCCGTACAGCCCGTTCGTCCGTCCGCGCAAGTCCTGCCAGCGTGCCAGCAGATCAGCGGCGTCCTGCCCGGCGTACCCGCGCTCCTTGACCATGGCGTCGGGGTTGCCACCCTGCGGCAGATCGCCCTCAAGCTCGCCCAGGATATAACGCGCGCGCTCCAGCATGTAACTCTCGAAATCGCCCAGATGGCCCAGCACTTCGGAAATGTTCCAGCCGTCGCCGCCGTCGCGCCTTTGGAACGCATCGGGGTCGCTGACGCTCTCGACAATGTGAGTCAGGGTGAGCAGGTTGCGGTCGATCGCTCGCAGCTGCCAGCGGCGGTACAGCGCCATTTCAGTCATGCTTCGCTCCTCGTCTGCCTGTCGCGGCGCGCATTATAGCATAGCCCGACCGCTTCAGAGGCCGCGGACGATCTTCACGATTTGATGAAGGTGATCCAGGTCGTGGTATGCGCTGAGGATCAATTGGTCATTGAGCGTGAAACCGCCGCCATCCGCCGGACGACCGGGACGCTCCCAGAGTGCCTCGTCTTCGGGCAGGGAGGCCATAAAAGCCTGATAATCAGCGCTGACTCGCAGCCACCGCTGCAGGAGATCGGTCGCGCTCTGCTCGGCGTAGCCCGCGTCTTTGACCCGTTCATCCACGCTGCGGCCCGAGCCTTGAGGCGGCGCTTCATCCGCGACGAGCGCCTGCGCCCGCGCCAGAAAATAGCCGTCGGTGTCAGCCAGGTGGCCGAGGATCTCGGAGATGTTCCAGCCATCGCCGCCATCGCGTCGGCTGAAGACGGCGGGATCGCTGACTGTCGAAACTAGATGCTCGATATTGAGCCGGTGCTTTTCCAGCGCCAGCAATTGCCAGCGCCGATAACGGGGCATAGGCGACATAATTCGCTCCTGGGTTTTGGATCTGGCGCGAATTATAGCATAGCCTTGGCCAGGGAGCAGACAGACTAGCCGCTGCGGGCCTCCTCCAGCACTTGCAGCGCTTTGCGGGCGATGGCGACTGTCGGGTTGGCGCTGGTGCCAGGGGCGCGCTCAATCAAAACTTCGAGGAAGAACTCATCAATGACGAAGAGCGCGACCGAGCCATACAGCCCGCGCCCGAGCACATGCGGCTGCGGGAAGCCCTCGACGCTGTTTTCGGTTTCGATGCCTTCGCGGATGCCCTTGATCTTCTCGTAATGCGCCATGGCGTCGGCCGGGGTCTGGAATTGGCCAAATGTCATGTTGAAGACATTGGCGGCCTGGTCTTCATAGAAGACGCGCCGAGCGTCGCCATTGACGACGTTGCGCGGAATCTGCACCCCGTCGAAACGCGAGAAATCGCGGCGCCATTGCGTGTCGGTATAGATCTGGTTGGGCAGATTGTCCAGGACGATCTGCAAGACATCTCTTCAACCGTCGTCCAGCGGCGGCGCTTCGGCGGAAGCCTCGAAAGCTTCGCGATTGTCCTCGAAGAAGCTGAGCGCGCGCTGCGAGAGCGGCATGAGCGGGCTGGTTGACGTCGCGAAAATCTCGACGAAGACTTCAATGAAGTAGGTGTCAATCTGGAAGAGCCCGAAGGAGCCGTACAAGCCAGCGCCGATGAAATTGGGCTTGGGGAAATCCGGATCCTCCGCCAGGTTCACCAAGGACGAACGCAGGCCTTCCTTGCGCTTGAACTCCGCGAAGGCTTCTTCGGCAGTCTCGAAGATAGCGAAATTCAGGCTCATCTTGCTGCCCTGCTGGGTGTAGTAATACACCTCTCTGCCGATGGCGGGCCGGCGGACGCCGCGGATGCTCTTGATGCCGTCATTGCCGACCTGGAAGTCGCGCTTCCATTCTTCTTCACCGGCGGCCAGGGGATCCGGCAGCAGCGAGATTAAGGCTTCCATGATCGCGGTGTTGACTTCGTAGGGGTCGATGAAGCCGGCGGGCGGCGGCGTGGGCGAGGGCGTGGCGGTGGGCGGCGGCGTGGGCGTGGGCGATGGCGTGATGTCCAGGCGGTCGTCCGGGCGGCAGGCAGCCAGCAGCAGCAGCGCCACCACGGCCAGGGCGAGTGAACGCGCCGGCGAATACGAGGGCTTGCGGAGCCGCGGTCCGCGCTTTGTCATGGGCGCCATCATGCATACATCCCTTCCGTCGCATATTGCCGGAGGTGCTGCGGCACGCTGCCGTCGACGATCATGTCGGCGACTTCGTTCTCGGTCACGGCGGCATTGCCCTGCTCATCCAGTTTGGGGAAATCGCCCAGTTTCTCGCCGCGTTCGATGATGGTGAAGCGGTCGGCGACTTCGTAAACATGGCGGATGTTGTGCGTGATGAAGATGACGCTCATGCCCTTGGCTTTGGCGGCCCGCGTGTAATCCAGCACTTTTTGGGTCTCGCCGACGGAGAGCGCCGAAGTCGGCTCGTCCAGGATGAGCAGTTTCTTGCCGAAGTAGACGGCTCTGCCAATGGCGATGGATTGCCGTTCGCCGCCGGACATGTTGCCGACCGTCTCTTCCGCATCGCGAATGTGAATGCCGACATCGGCCAAGGCGCTGATCGACTCTTCCGCCATCATCTTCTTGTCCAGAAAATCGAAGGGTCCGACGCGGTGCGTCGGCTCTTGCCCGAGCCAGAAGTTGCGCGCGATGCTCATCAGCGGCACCAGCGCCAGGTCTTGGTAGACCGTCTCGATGCCGAGCTCGCGCGCGTCGTGCGGCGAATGGATGTCCACCGCGTCGCCGTCGAAATAAATGTCGCCGCGGGTCAAGGAATGGAAGCCGGTCAGCACCTTGATGAGGGTGGATTTGCCGGCGCCGTTATCGCCCAGCAAGCCGACGATTTCCTGGCGGTCCACATGAAAGTCGACGCCGCGCAAGACCTGTACGCTACCGAAGTACTTGTGAATCCCGACCATGTCCACCAGGGCGTCGGGGTGTTTCATTCCGTTTCCGTTTTGCATGAGTCCGCCCTCCCTAATTTCGCTGGGCGCCGCGAACGAATGTGTTCAGGACGACCGCGGCGATGATGATCGCGCCGATCGTGCCAGAGAACAGGCGCGACTCGATGCCGACCAAGACCAGCCCGGTCTGCAGCATGCCGAAGATCAGCGCCCCCAGCAGCGAGCCGACGACGCTGCCATACCCGCCAGTGAGCAGGGCGCCGCCAATTACCGTCATCGCGATGACCTCCAGCTCCCAGCCCGTGCCTTTCAGCGGATCGACGCCCGGGTTGCGCGCCGTCTCGTAGATCGCCGCCACCCCTGTCAAGAGCGCGACGATGACGAAGTTCTGCAGCTTGACGCGGTCCACATTGACGCCTTGCGCGCGGGCCGCGCCTTCGTTGCCGCCCGTGGCGAAGATGCTGTTGCCGAAGGAAGTGCTGGTGAGGATGACATGGAAGATCGCCACGAAGATGAACCACCAGACGATCGCCAGGCGCACATTGGCGTTGCGCGGGATCTGCAGGTGGAAGAAATCGCCCTCTTCGCCAATCGCCAGCACCCTGCCATTAAAGAGATCGAAGTAGCCAACCTCGACCGTGTCGCCGCTGCTGTGGTAGCTGAAGACCGCCACCAGCCACACGACCGCCGCCAAGATCAAGAAAAGCGCCAACAAGAAAACGAGGCTGCGCACGATAGCGCCGGTCGTGCCGAAATCGCCGTTGTCCTCGCGAATAGCCCAGGCATGGCTCGCCCCGCGGAAGAGCGGCGGCAGCAGCCGATACGCCGTGAACGCGACCATCGCCAGGCCGATGACCGCCAGCGCCAGCAAGACGATGCTGCTGATGCTGATGACGGGCAGGGCTTCGTGATGATCGCTGTAGCGCAGGATGCGCCCGCCAGCGATGGCGACCAGGGTGATCGCGCGGAAAGCCAGCATCGTGCCCAGGGTCACGATAAAAGACGGGATTCGCGTCGAGATGAGCAGGACGCCGTTGATCGCGCCCAGGATAAAGGCGATGAATATGGCGAGCAGGGCGGCTGGCACCGGCTCCATCACGCCGAAGACGGGCGCGCCGTGAGTCATGAAGTTCATGAAAGAAAGCGCGGTCACGCCCAGGATCGAGCCGACCGACAGATCAAACTCGCCCGAGATCATCAAATAGGTCACGCCGATGGCGATGATGCCCTTGGTGGCGACATTGCTGAGGAAGGAGGCCACCGAACTCGGTTCCAGGAAGAGGTCGGTCGCCATGGTGAAGCCCATCAATATGGCGACGAAACCGATGATGGCGCCGGCGCTGGGCGATTTGGCCAATTCCGCGCGGATGTATTTGCCCGGCGTGAGGGCGATGGCGCGCCGCAATTCGTCGGACTGCTCTTCCACCTGGCGCACGACCCGATAGCCGACCAGACCCGGCAGGAAGAAGAGCAAACCCGCCAGCAGGCGATCGTTCTCCACATCGCGAATCGTGGTCAGGCCGGGATAAAGCGGCACGACGAATGCGCCGGCGATCAAGACGAAGATGACGCCGATAGCCAGCAGCGTGAAGACGGCCACGATGAAGCGGCGCGGCGGCGAGACAACCATGCGGATGCCCTCCGCCTGGCGCAGCGGCTCCAGGGGCGGAATCAGGAAAACCAGCAGCGCGAGCAAAGCCAAGAGAGCGATGACCAGCAGACTGACGCTGATCAAGGCTTCGCCAATTTGCAGCGACAGGGGCGCCAGGCCGCTGACGCCGGGGTCTTCGTTGATGACCGCGCGCAGGTCGATGTCTTGGCCCAGCAGCAGCGAGAACTTCAAGCCGACCGGGATGACGACGCTGAGCAAGATCGCGCCGCCGAGCATGACGGTGATGAAGCACATCCACTGCGACCAGCGCAGGCTCGAGCGTTCGCGGCTGTACAAGCCATAAGCCGTGCGCGCGCAGCAGAGGGCGTAAATGAGCGCGCCGAGAGTAACGATATTTTCGTATGGATTCAGGTTGCTGCGCAGGATGTTGTCGCGCTCGCCCAGGGGCATCCAGCCGAAGAAGATCATGTAGGCGACGATGAAGCCCAGGGCGGCGAAGCCCGTCATCAAGAGCGTAATCGCCTGACCGGCTCGCCGGCCTTCGGTTTTGCTTTCCAGATATGCTTGTATCATCGTAAGACTCGGTAGCAACTAAGAATGCGTAAATGCCCGCGCCACGCAAGTATAACGAGTCATGTTGGCGGGGGCAAAAACCGCTGAGGAGCGAAATGGGCGGGGAGCGCGCCCCCACCCATCGCGAATGCCAATTGCCGACCTAGCGATAACCTTGCGCGGTCAGCTCGATGATGGCGTCGACATTGCCGCCGTCGATGATGCCGGGACCGGTCAGAATATCGCCGCCGGGCGCCATCTTGAACTGGCTGTTCAGGTACAGCCACATGATGGTCTCGAAGCCCTGCAGGTAGGGCTGCTGGTCGATCGCCTGGATCAGATAGCCATTCTGGATCATCTCGTAGATCTCGGCGCTGGTGTCGTGGGTGGTGGCGAAGATGTCGCCCGCCATGACGCCGGCTTCCTGGATGTAGAGATTCAGCGCGCTGGCCGGGTTGGGGCCCAGGCTGAAGACGGCGTTCGTCTCCGGGTTGGCGTTGAAGTAATCGGCGAAGACGCCGGCCGATTCCGTCACATCGTTGCTGATGGTCAAGCCATCAAGCGGGATGCCGGCTTCTTCAAAGACGCTGCGGACGCCCGCGCAACGGGCTTCCAAACCGCTGTGGCCGACTTCCTGGATCGGGCAGACGGCACGGGCGATTTCCACGCCAGCCATGTCAGCCGAGTCGAGCACGGCGTTGGCGTTGGAGCGCCCGCCGAGGAACTCGTTCGCGCCGATGTAGAAGAGGGTGGGCAGCGCGTCGGGCGTGCCAGCGTTCGGGTCGGCCGTATTGAAGACGATGACCGGGATGCCAGCTTCGGCAGCGCGGTTCACGCCATCGCGGATGACCTCGGGGTTGGGCACGGTGGTGCCGATGCCATCGTTGTTGCGGGCGAGGGCGTCGTCCCAGTAGCCAGCCATGTCGTCAATGCTGTCGACGGGGTCGGCCAGCCAGGCGCAGTCCGCGCTCAGCAAGGCGCAGGCGTCTTCCATGCCCTTGATGACGACGACCCAGAAAGGATTGCCGATGCCGCCGTGGCTGACCATGCTGAAGACCAGCTGGTCCTGCGCGCCAACGCCGCCGATGCCGGCGATCATGATGCCCAGTGCCAGAAGCAGCACCGGAATTGTGCGAATCAACTTCCTCATCGTGAAACTCCTTGTAGGATAAACCGTGTAAAGTTGTCTCAGGCCGAAAGCCTGCAAAGACCGAAACCGGGCGGCCAAGCCAACAGCCGCGCCGCGCCTACTATAGCGGAAAGTTTGAGATTGTCAAATACGCGTCTCGAACGGCGGACCGGCCGCGCCCTCAGCGAATCGCCTCGACCGCCCAGTGATCGCCCATGGACCGCCTGCCCTGGGCCAGGCCTTCGCCCTCGCTGATTTCACGCGCCAGGTCCCTGCGCTCCAAGCCCGACTCCCGCAGCCGGAGGCCCAGGCCCGGTCCGGCGGGAATATCCAGCTGCCCATCGCGGACTGTCGGCCTTAAATCGCTTAGCGCGGGGAAGACTTCCCGATAGAAGGCGCGGCAGGACTCCACATAGTACAGGTTGGGGATGTGGGCGGCCAGGCTCATGCAAGCGGCGTGACAGACGGGCCCCGCGACATTGTGCAACACGAGCGGGATGCCATAAGTCTCGGCCAGCGCGGCGATTTTGCGCGACTCGGCGATGCCGCCATTCCAGACGGGGTCGGTCATCAATATCTGCGAGACGCCCCGCTCCAGCCATTCGCGGTAGCCCCAGCGAGTCATCAACAGCTCCGAGCCGACGATGGGGATGCGCGTCTTTTGCGAGAGGGCTTTGATTTCGGCCGGGTAGACGGCCGGCAGCGGGTCTTCGAGGAAGAGGATGTCGTAGGGTTCCAGGGCTTGGGCGATGCGCTCCATGCTGACGCGATTCCAGCGAAAGTGGCATTCAATGCCGATGTCCATCTTGTCGCCGACGGCGTCGCGGATCTGCTGGACGGGCAGCAGGCCCCGCTCAATCTCGGCGCGGCTGATTCGCTGGCCGAAGCTGCGCTCGCTGAACTTGTCGAAGGGCCAGATCTTCATCGCGTAGATTTCGTCGGCGAGCAGGCTGCGCGCCAGGGCGCCGGCGTCATCGTGCCAGGCTTGATAATCGCGCAGGGCGCCAAAGCTGAGGCAGGTGTTGTAAGTCGGTATTTCGGACCGGGTTTTGCCGCCCAGCAAGTGAACCAGCGGGGCCTTGTAATGCTTGCCCAGGATGTCCCAGAGCGCGATCTCCAGGGCGGAGAGGGCGCGGGTCTCCGCCCCGGCGTAACCGTGATACATGATGTTGTCCATCACGAAGCGCCAGAGCCCTTCAATGTCGAGTGGGTCCTGGCCCAAGACGAGGGGCGCGATCGTGCCATGCAGCGCGGCCTTGGCGCCGGGGATCTTGTCCACCGTCTCGCCCAGGCCGATGAGGCCGCTGTCGGTATGGACGCGGACGAGCAGCAGCCGCGGGTAGGCCGCCCATTGCAAGCTCTCGATGCGGGTGATTTTCATGGCTGCTTCCCCCAACCCAAGCGCGAGAGAGGCTGCAACGCGCGCGTCATTAGGCCATTCTTCCACCGCGTTTGCGACCGTATTGCGGCGGCAGGTCAAGCGGCTTTTCTTCAAGCAAGTCGCCAACGCTGTAACCTTGGATTACCGGATATTCGCTGTCGAATCCACCGTCCCAGGTTTCGCGGCTGCGCTGATTCTCGACCGTGCTCAGTTGCTCTTGGAAACAGACCATTACGCCGGCGACAGCGCCAACGCGGCGCACAGTTTCGCTCAAGGCTTTTACGGCATCTGGAGTAACATTCCCGCCTTTGACCTGCACGACGACCGATTCTTCATAGACTATCCCGTCGCGGACGACTGGCAATCTAATCTCGCCGTCGATGCCACCATCCGCCCCCCGGTCTCCTGGGCGTTTGCGTTTGCCCATCTCGTTGACGCCTATGCGGCCACATACCCACTTCTCGAATTCAAAGGGATTCCCCCGCGCCAATTCGCGCGCCTGCACGATGTCCTCGGGCAGCCCAACCAGTTCAATGCCGGCGGGATGAATCCGCGCCGGGAAGTTCGACAAGAGGCGCTCGCGGATAAGCTCTGTCGAGAAGCGCGAGATGTCGATGCCGACCCACTGCCTATTCAGTTGCTCGGCAGCATGGACTGTCGTGCCGCAGCCGCAGAACGGGTCGAGAACCAGGTCGTCCGGTTCGCTGCCAGCTTTTATGATACGCTCCAGGAGGGCCAGCGGCTTTTGCGTAGGATAGCCCATGTATTCGTTGGAGCGGCCTACCGGGCTGAATTCCGCCCACCAATCTTCTGGTACTTTTCCCAAGCGCGCCAATTCCTGGTTGCGCTCTGTATCGTGACCGACGCTGAAGATCGTGGACTTTTCAGCGCTTTCTTGGTACCTCTTTTTGAACCTCTCGACATAACCCTTACTATATGGAACCCTGATTTCGTCTCTGAAAAATTTCCATTCGGCGCCCTTTGCATAGAACAAGATGACATCGTGCTTGCGAGGATACCAGCGTTTCGTATTTGACGGACCCGTATAGCACCAGACGATTTCGTTTTTGAAGTTGGCCTTCCCAAATATCGCGTCCATTACCGCTTTCAAGTAGTGGCTGGCGTACCAATCGCAATGTAGATAAATGCTCGCGTTTGGCTTCATCGTCCGCTTGATCTCCAGCAGACGCTCGGACATGCTCAAAAGGTAGGCTGCCAAGCTATTGGTCCGTCTCCGTCTACTCCCTCCCTCCGCGCCCGTCTCTTCTATACGTTGGGCAAACTCTACAATCAGCGCCAGCGTTGGGCGGGGCGCCGGCAAATTGCGGAGTTCAGCCAGGCGCGCATCATCGGCGGCCGTCCAAGTCCAGGTGTCGACAAAGGCTTCAACCGGCGCATAGCCCTTGTCTTTGCCCTTAAATGGCAAGTTGTAATTGGCATTGGAGTTAAAGGGCGGGTCAAGATAAACGAGATCGACCGATTCGGGCTTCACATAATCCCGCAGAATGTCGAGACAATCGCCTCTGAATAGCTTGCGAGTCGCGGCGGCCATGTTCTTTTCCCCATCTTTCATGAAAAAACGCCTTCGGCATTCTCCCTTCCCGGTTGATGCGGGGCAAGGCGCTGCGCCACCGGGATGAGTTGGCGGCTTAGGCGGGCTCGCCAGTCTTCACCAGCGCGCTCGGGCTGATTTGGCTGGCGCCTTCGCGGATGTTGAGCTCGACGAAATCCGGCTCGAAGCCCTTGGCTCGCGCCGCTTGCAAGCGCACTGAAATCTGGAGGGTCGCGTCTTTGGCGAGCAGGGGCTGGATGATGGATTGGTGGAAGGCGCGCCAGTCGTCTGGCTTGAGCTCGATCTCGATGTCGATGTCTTGGCAGGCGCTTGGGCGTCGCGGGCGGGAATACTGGGCGACTGTCCCGGGCAGCGCCGCTTCGTCGGGCGCGGGCGCGGTGGCCGGGCGCTCGCCATTCTCGATGGCCGCGGCCGGCGCCGGCTTGAGTCGCTGGCGAGCCAGCTCCGCGTCCAGCAGCCAGGCCTCGTCGCCGATGGCGCATTGGGCGGGCGTGAGCGTCTTGTCGATGTGGATCGCCTCGCTCTGCTCCGGGTCGCCAGCGCAATATGCGAACTTGCCTTGGTCGACGCCCTTCGCGATGGTCTCTTGCAGCACATCTCGGCCGCGCAGCATCGGCAGGTAATCGTAGCGGGCGAACTGCTTCCAGAGCTCGAGGGTGTTGATGGCGGGTTTGGCGGCGGGCCAGAGGTACTTGAAGCGGTCGCTGGCGCGCATTAGCAAGTATTCCGGGTCGAAGCGCTCCAGCAGCCGATCTTCGCTCTCCAGCCGATGCAGCGCGCGGGGAGCCAGGGTCAAGCCCGGCAGATGAGTCTTGATGCCGCTCTCTTCGCGGATCCACGGCTCGCCTTGGCTGCCGGCGGCGGCCGTCACCGTGTAGGCGCCCCAAATCGCCGCGGGCAAGCCTTCTTCCGCGTTGTTGAGCTGCCGGCGCAATTCTTCTTGCTGTCGACCTTTGAGCGAATCGCCCCGGGTCGCTGCAATGTCGCGCAGGGCGAGGAGGGTGATGGCCGCCCGCTGGATGTTGTCGACGGCGCCCCGGCTGGGCAGCAGGAAAACCAGCGAATTGCTGTACACGCGGTGCCGGCTGCCGGCGCTCTCCAGGAAGGGCTTGATGTAGCTTGTCGCCTTGTCTTCTTCGGCATTGGGGCTGTAGGCGCTCTCCAGGGGCGCGATGACCAGCTGCAGCGAATCTTTATCGCGGACCTGGCGCGGGTCTGCCGGCCAGACAATCGCCTTGCCCAGCTCGCCGCCAGCCATGTCTTTGATTGCGTCGTAGATCGCGTCGCGGGCGCGCTCGACATCCTGGGCGACGCTGTCGCGGAACTCGACCAGCATCTGGTTCAGGTTCGGCTCCACGCCGATGCGGGCATGGGCGCCGGCCCGCTCCATGTACCAGAGTTCGCTTTCCAGCGCGCTGTAGGCGTCGGAAGCCAGGGCCGCCTCGACCGCCGGGTGCAGCACGCTCAGCCAGAGCTGGGGGCGGGTCCCGCCGATGAAGCCGCCGCTGGCGCCGCTGTGCGAATACATGAACATGGCGGTGGCCAAGCCTTCGCAGACGCCGTAGCGATGATAATCGTGGCTCATGCTCTGGTCGCGCCGACGGGCTTTGGAATCCGCCTGGCCGGCGATGTCGGAGCCAATCGCCGCGTCGTATCCATTGCGATTGTCCACATGATCCAGCAGCTCTTTGCGGATTTCCGGCTCCGACAAGTCGATGTGCCCGCTGTGAATCAAGGGCGCGTTGTGCTGATTGCGGTAGAGCCGGCCCACCACCAGAGCCAGCAGACGCAGCACGCCGCGAGTCTTCTGGAAACTCTGGATCGAGCCCCAGCGGTTCTGCAGCACATCGATCAGATCGGGATGGAAGGGGTAGGCGAGGGCGATGCGGCTGCGATATTCAGGCGCGCGCACATGATCGGGGAAGCGGTCGCGATGCTTTCTGTAATAATCCCGGTATTTGTCGGCGGTCTTTTCATGCTCGGCGGCGTCGCCCAGGTCCTCGAAGAGCCGCCGGCGCAGAATCTCGTAAATCTCGGTGTTCTCGGCGGTGACCTCGGAGCGCTGCACCCGATCGAGGATGTTGCGGAAGATGCTTTCTTGTTCGGCGATCTGCCGCTGCAGGCGCTTCGCTTCTTCGCCGAAGATCTGCTGCGGGCTGCTCGTCAGGGTCAAGACCAGCATGGAGCTGCCATGCCGATCGACCGCCTGGGTCAGAGCCTTCAGGAAACTTTGCGTCTGGTCCACCAGGAAGGTGTTCCTTCCCACCCGCACCGCAGCCGCTTTGGTGGCGTAATCCAGGACCTCGTCCATCAAGATCAGCGACGGACCGCCCAGGTCCGCCAGCAGCTCGCGCAGGGCCCCGGCCCCGGGCGCGGTCCGGTTCTCGTCGCTGGCGCGGATTTTCTCGTAAGCCTCCAGCCCGCCCAGCTGGTAAGCCATCTCGCCCCAGAGCGTGCGCAGCTCCGTGCCATCGCGCATGACCCGCGGCTCCCGCGGACCCAGGTACGAGCCATCCAGCACGGCCACGGCGCAATCCGGCAGATCCTCGACTCGCGCTTCGTTCATCAAGCCGCGGATCTCCGGCCGATTGCGCAGGCGGGGGCCGCTCTTCGCCAGGTGGTACATCGCCAGCAGCGTGTGCGTCTTGCCGCCGCCAAAAGTCGTGTCCAGCTGCACCGTCGAGTAGCCGGTCGGCTTGCCGGCCAGGCGCCCCATCATCGTGATCAGCTGGCTGCGCAGGCCCCGGGTGATGAAGGTCAGATCGAAGAAACTGCCCGGGTCGGCGTATTCTGGCTGGGCGCTCATGCCGCCAAAAGCGATGTCGCCGAGATGAATGGCGAAGCTGCCCAGATCGAAGCGGCGCTCGCGGATATCGTAATGCGGCACAGCCACTTCGCGCCAGGGACGCGGCTCGTCGGGCCGGGCGGGCGCAACCGGCTCGGGCGGCGGCGGAGGCTCCGCTTCGGGCAATGGCAGCTGGGGCGCGCGGCCCGTCTCTTCCAGGAAGAGCTTGTATTGACTGAGGATCAGCTCGGCATTGGTGAGCGACGGCTCAAAATCATCGTGGGCGCATTCATTCCGCGTCGCGTTGACGCTGCCGAGCGCGCCGCTGTTAAAGCCTTTCAGCGTGTAGCCAAAAGTCTTCTCCAGCCGGCGGTAGATGTCATGCTCGCGATAGAGCCAGGCCCAGCGCCCCAGGGTCATGTTGCCGCCCAGCTTCGCTTTCATGAGCGCGTCGTTGAGCTCGAGCGCCTCGCGGGAAGACGACGCTTTGAGCAGCTCGTCGAAAAGCTCTTTGAGCAGGCTCTCGACGCCGCGGCCGGCCGCCAGGACCGCGTCGGTGTACTGCTCCTGCGCGATGCGCTTGTTGATGTCGTTCAGCTTCCGCCGATATTTGTTCGCCGCCATGGTGCGCTCCTGGATGATTCTGTTTTTTGAATGCGGGCGACTTGCCTTTGCAAACCCCCTCGGTCCCCCATTGCGTTGGGGGGAAGCGGCGCCGGCCCCTCACTTCAGCCCCAGGCCGGCCTGCCGCGCGCCGGGCAGATTCTCGCTGCCCTGCAGATAATTCTCCAGCGTGCGCTTCTCGGCGTCGCCATCGGGCAAGACCGACGCAATCGCCTGGGCCACCACATGCAGCGCGTCTTCGCGGCCGCCGGCCTGCTCCGCCAGGTATTCGGCCAATGCCCGCCGATCGCCCTGCCGCCAGACGCGCAACGCCCGATGCAGCAAGTCGATCAGTGGCGGGCTTTCGCCGTCGCGGCCGATCTCGCCCAGTTTCTCGTCAGTCCGCGCTTCATGCCCCGGCATGGTCACGCTGGCGCCCCGCTGCCGCAAGATGCCGGCCCGCTTGATGAGCTCGTCCACTTCCGCGCCGAGAGCCTGTGCCAGCCGCCGCGCGTCGTCGAAGGGCAGCTTGCCCTGGCGGTAACTCCAGCGGTACATCACATAAAAGCGGGTGGGAGCGTCGACCGCCCCCATGGCGTAGCGCCCGTTCAAGACCTGCCCCAGGGCGTAATCGGCGACCGACTCCTGCACCAGATCCAGCAGCTCCGCCACGCCCACATCCTCGCCCGTGAGCCGGCGCACGCGGCTGTAACGCCCGAAGACTTCGACGGCGGGGCCGATGGCGGAGATGAAGAAGTCCGCGCCGCGGATGCCCTGCTCCCAGAAGAATTCGAGCCGCTCCTGGACGCGGGCTTGGAGCTCGCCGCGGATTTCGTCGAAGAAGCCGTCGCGCTCGGCGACTCGCTTGCGGCAGACGATGAAGATGGAGGAGGTCAGCGACGCGTTTCCTTGCGCTCGCATCCTGGCTACGCGTTCCGTTTGTACAGGCCATGACGCTGTAATGACGAGTCCAGCGTGTAGAAGACTCCCGATCAGAGTCTCCCACGCGGAGGTAGACTTATGCGCGAAAACCACTACGCAGATTCCCGTGCCGGCGAGGACGCGTTGAGCCGCTCTGAAAGAATCCGTCATGTTTGACTCATAAATGAGACGTGCTTGTTCTCGCTTTGGCATGCCAGGCTTCTGAATGATCTCGGCGGCCTTTGGGGCAAGAGGAGTCGAGAACAAAGATGGATACAAGCGGCCCAAAGTGCGTTTCTTCCATACGAAAAAGAAGTCTGAAAGCTCTGCATAAGATATTGAGTCGTAATAGGGGGGATCTGTAATGATGGCATCTAGAGAGTTTTCTTCTAGGCTTATGCGCCTCGCATCACCCAATTCCAGAATTGCGACTCCCTTAGTTGCGCGCGCTGTGTGTGAAATGACCTTACATACCCAGTCTAAGGCGCCGTGCCATCCGCCAGTCAACCCGCTAAACACATTTACTTCGGCGTAGTCCCATATCATATCAAGCGCCTGTCGGGAAAAGATGCCGGCCATTGCCTCGACTGTGCTACGCCACCTGCAGAAGGAGTTCGCGTGATACGAAATGCGATCCACCCCAATTGCCAAGTACGCTGTCACCGCCTTCGTATAAGCCCGGTCTGAGACGGACTCCTCTAGTTTCGCGTGCGCCCGCCGCGCGTGTCGCGCCAAGGCGAGTACCGTTGTCGCTTGCCGCGTATTGAACAAGTCTCCCCAGGTAGAGTAGCCGAAGCGATTAGGTTCGATTTTCGTAGAGTCTTGAGGAATCGGCTCATTCGGAAGCGCATCCGGATCCGCCTCAAGCACTTTCGCCAGCATCTCCCGCGCCTTTTCAAACTGCTTCCGGTCCGCCTCCGTCGCCAGCCGATATTTCTTGCCCGTCTCGCCCTCGACCGTGTAGACCACCGCCAGCATGCGCTCGCCCAGCTTTCCCGCCTTGCCTTCTTGCTTGAGAAAATCGCGCTCCGGCGAATGCCCGCAGACGGGGCAGACAATCGTGCCGCGCTTCATCGTCATCGCGGTCGGGTCGAAGTCGATGTCCGCGCCTTCCGCCACTTCAAAATTCACCCGATTCGCCGCCTTGTCGACCTTCATGCGCAGGGCGACTTTTTTCTTGGGCTTGTTCGCCAGCCAGCTCTGCCGCAGCATGGGCATTTCCGCGCCGCAAGCCGGGTTGGGGCAAGTGGCCGTGCGCGCCCAGATGTAAGCGACGATGGTGTGCCCGCAGGGGTCGTCGTAAAGGTGGCCGATCTCTTTGCGGGCTTCTTCCAGCACCCACTTGCCCCACTTCTTGACATCTTCGGCGAGCGGGTTGATGGTGATCGGCAGCCGTTTCATGCCGGGCAAGTCCGCCTGCGGGTGGTCCGGGTCGTCGGGCAAAATCGTCCTGGGCTGGCCGTATTTCTGCGGATAGACCAGGGTGCAGAGCTCGATCAGATAGGCGACCGGGTTGAGCTCGACGCCGTGAGCTTCGCAGCCGAGCCGCAGCGCTTCCAAGCCCGTGCTGCCGCCGCCCATGAAGGGGTCCAGCACTTTGGGCGGTCCGTCGGGGTAATGCCGCTGGATGAGATTCCGCGCTTCGAGGACGCGCTGGCTGTTGCCGTTCTTGACCGCGTCCCAGTCGACGATGTCGGCGATGAGCTGGTGCAGATACTCGCGTTCTTTGTCGTCTTTGGGGGCGGGGACGAGGCTGGCGAAGATGGCGGCGCGCATCGCTGCCAGCGGTCGCCGCGCCCACCAGGTATGCAAGGTGCTGATGTGTCCGGGGCCGCCACTCTTTTCGCGGGCGCTCTGTTTGCTGATGGCTTCCAGGGGCAGCGAGTCTTCAATGAGGCGCTTGACATGGGGCATGGCGGGACCTCCAGGGCGGGATTGTGCCACATCCCGGCGCGTCCGTGTAGGGCTTGTCATGCCTGGGTGTCGCCCGCCGAGCGGAATTCCGGGTATGCAAGCGGGCGACTTGAAAAGTCGCCCCTACAGCGTCGTGGTTGGGGTTGGAAAGTCGGTGGGATTGGCGTCGCCCCTAGCGCCCGTCCTCCGCCGCTTGCCAGGCAGAGGCCGGAATCTGATAGCGCGTCCGCTTGACGACGCCCTCCAGGGCCCGGGCCGGATCGCGGATGATCTTCAGGCTGGGCGCGGTCGTGGCTTGACTCACGATGTAGAGCCAGTACTCCGCCCCCATGTTCTCGGCCGTGCGCCATTCGTTCTCCGTCAGCTGCACGCTGCCGACCCCGGCGCGTCCCTTTACCTCGATGGCGCGGCTCGTCCCGTCGGCGGCGACGCTGGTGATGTCGAAGGGCAGCTTCTCGGCGCTGCGGTCGCGGGGCTGCCTTCCATGCGCGCGCTCGTGCTGCATGACGAAATCGACGGCGGCTCGTTCTACCTGGTCGTCGCGGCGCATGGCGGTCGACTCCGCGTCTGGCAATGGCAAGACTCCCGCCACGCCCAGCATCCGCGGCGCGCCCAGGCTGAGCCGGCCCTGCTGGAGGACGCGGGCGAGTCGCTCGTCGCGGCGTTCGCGCAGTTCGTCGTTGCGGCGGGTCTCGTCTTCCAGGGCGATGCGCATGTCTTGGCCCCTGGCCTGGCGCTCGTCGTACTCCATGAGCCTGGCGTCGGATTCGGCGATCTGCGCGGTGAAGGAGCGCCGCAGGTAATGGTGGCTGATCCCGGTTTCGCGGGCTCGGCTTTTTTCGAGGCTGCTCAGGTAAGGCTCGATCTGCCGCTCGACGCTCCATTCCAGGGCTTGATGCCGCGTCGCCAGCATGTCGAGCAGGCGCTGTGGCGGGCGGGGGGCTTGCTTGGGCGCGACCAGATCGAGGAAGACGCTGGCGGGCATGGCTTCGCGCTCGCCGCCGTCGGCTGGCTGATACAGGGCGAAGAGCTGCTGCCCGGCGATATTGTCGAGGCCGTCGTTGACCGTGCCTTCCACCAGCCAGATCAAGCCGTCGCGCCTGCCTTCGGGGTCATGGAAGATGGCGCCGCTTTCCAGGTGGCCGCGGCAGCGCAGCAGCGCGTCGCGCAGCAGAGCGTCGAAGAGCGGGTGGCCCGGAATCATGGCGTCGACGCCGCTTTGGCGCGCTTGGCGGAGATCAAAGCTGAAGGCGCGGTAGCTGGATTCGGGCTTGTCCTGGCGCCTGGCGATGCCGGGCGGCGGATTGCGCAGCGGGGCCGGCACATACTTGATTCGCCAGTTTCCGTCGGCGCGCCGCTCGACCCGGCCCGGGTAAAGCGTCTCGAGGGCGTCCATGAAGAAGCCGCGGATGTAGGCGGGCGAAAGGCGATTTTCTTTGGCTTTCTGGCGCAGGCTGGTCATCGCCGGGATGTTGATGTGGCGCGTCGCCAGGGAGCTGAGCGAGGCCGCTTCCAGGGCGCGGCGGCTCTGGGCGGGCATGGCGCGCTCGAGGGAAGCGAGGATGTCGCTGAACATGCGCCTTCCGCGGAGGTGATCCTGGATCATGTCTTGCAGCCGCGCTTCGGCCAGGCGCTCGCCGATGACATCGTAGACGCGGTCGCCGCCCATTTCCTGCCGCATGCGCTCCAGCTTGTGAAAGACCGCTTCCAGCACTTCGCCTTCGCGGGTGTTGCTGGCGACCAGGTTGTACATGTAAGTTTCGCGGTCTTGGCCATAGCGGTGGATGCGGCCCAGGCGCTGCTCCAGGCGGGTCGGGTTCCAGGGGATGTCGTAATTGATCATCAAGTGGCAGAACTGGAGGTTGATGCCCTCGCCGGCCGCCTCGGTCGCCACCATGACGCGGGCTCTGTCGCTGCGGAAGATCGCTTCTGCCGCGACGCGCTCCGCCGGTTTCATGCCGCCATGGATCCATGCCGCCGGGATGCCCTGCTCGCGCAGCTTCTCCAGCAGGTAATCCAGGGTGTCGCGGGCTTCGGTGAAGATGAGCAGCTTCTCGCCGGGCTGCTCCCGCTCCAGCTTGTGCAGCAATCCGCGCAGCTCCGCCAGTTTGCGCTCCGGCCCGCTGCGCTCGGTGGCTTCCGCCAGTGCCCTCAAGTCCGCCAGCTGGTCGATTTCGGCGTCGAGCTCGTCCAGGTTGCGGGCGACGGTGTAGCGCAGCGCTTCCCGCTCCAGCCGCCAGCGCTCGGCTTCCGTCAGGTCTTCGTCGGCGGCGAAATCGAGCTTGTCCTGGGGCCGTTTTTGCAGGGCGGCCGGGTCATTCACGACTTCGTCGCGCAGGTCGAGCAGGCGTTCGCGCCGGTTGCGCAGCGATCGCCCGACGGCGCGCAGGCTGGAGGCGAGACGGCGCTGCAGGACGATCAAGGCGAAGCTGACATGGCGGTTTTCTTCAGCCAGGGCGCGGTTGAATGTGTGGCGGGCGTATTCGGTGACGCGCTGATAGAGCTCAAGCTCGGCGCCCTCGAGCCGGTAAGGCACGGTGATGGCTTGGCGCGGCGGGAAGAGCGGCTGCCCGTCAAACTGGCGCATGTCTTCTTTCAGGCGGCGCAGGAAGATGGGGTTCTCCTGGCGGGCGCCGGCCTCTTGCAGGATCTGCTGGTTGGCGAAGAGGTCGGGGTCGACCAGGCTCAGCAGCAGGCGGAAGTTCTCGGTGTCGCCTTTGTGGGGCGTCGCCGTCATCAGCAAGAAGCGCACCGCCCGCTCGGCGAGGACCTGGCCCAGGCGGTGGCGCTGGCTGCGCGCGATTTTGTCTTGCCCGCGGCGGTAGGCTGCCATCTTGTGGGCCTCGTCGACGATGACGAGGTCCCACTTGTCAGCGTTGGCGATGCTGTCCAGGATATCGGGCTGCTTGACGAAGTCCATGGAGGCGATCGCCTGCCGCGCCGTGTTCCAGGCTCGCCGCGTCCCTTGGGAATCGAGGAGGCCGCGGTCGATGACGGTGAAGCGCTCGAGGAATTTCTCCCGCATTTCGCGCTGCCACTGCGTCAGCAACGGGCTGGGCGCGACGATCAGCGTACGGGCGACGGCGCCGCGCAGCTTCAGCTCTTTATGCAGCAGGCCCCCCATGATGGTCTTGCCGGCGCCCGGGTCGTCGGCGAGCATGAATCGCAGGCTGGGCAGCCCCAGCATCCGCCCGTAGACCGCCTCGAGCTGGTGCGGCAGCGGGTCGATGCGCGACAGGCTCACGGCGAACAGGGGGTCGTGCAAGTGCGCCAGCTGGATGCGGCTGCCCTCGGCCGCCAGGCGAAACAGGTCCGCGTCCCCGGCCAGGGCTCGCTCGGCTGGCTGCCATCGGCGCAGGCTCTGGATCTCGTCGCCGCGGAAGACCCGCCGGTACACTTTGTCGCTCTCGCGCCCAAGGCCGGTGAGCTTGAAGAGCTTGCTGCCGAGGCGCTCGACGCGCAAGATCGCAACCGGCTCCGGAAAGCGCGGGTCATCGAGGATCTCGTCCTGCAGCTGCGCGAATGGCGGCTCGCCGGTCATGCTTGGTCCCGTCGCCTCAGCCTGCGGGCCTCATGCGCATGACTCGGCTCGGCGCAAGCCAGAAGGGCGGCAGGAAAGCCGGCATGTTGGAAAAGGGCAGCACCTCCGGCTTGAGCTGGATGCCCAGCTGTTGACGCATGAAATTCCGGCGGCGCTGGATGCGGTCCCAGGCGGCTGGATAGCGCTGCCAGAAAGCGCGGCGCAAGTCAAAATCCGCCAGGGCGATGCCGTCTTCGATGTTGCTCGTGTGATAGGGACCATGAGTCGCCGGGATGACATCCACCTGCAGCGCCATGCCAGAACGCAGCGGGATATCCGAGCCGGCGAAAATCGGCGAGCCCAGCCACTCGTCAAGATGAATCTGATGCCCCGGGTTCAAGCCGACGCCGAAAAAAGGATCGCCCAAATGCCGCTGGACGATCGCCTGCAGCGCGCCGCCAGGCAGGCCGATGCCGACCGCCTCGTACCACTCGACGATGGCGCGGAAGTAAGGCGCGACCAAGACGGCGACATAATCGCGGACCGGCAGTGGCAAATCGCGCTCGTCCTGTGCCAGCCAGCCGCCGCGGGCATTCAGCGCGCCCGCGACGCCGTAAGCCAGAAAGACCGGATCGCCGCGCTCCACAGGCCGCCCGGAGGGACTGGCCAGGCCGAGGCTCGCCCTTGGTCCGCTGGAAAACATCAGATGGCAATTCTGTGGCAAGCCGGACAGGCGCATCAGGCTCACAGCCTCAAATTCGCTCATGCCCGGCCGCAGGCCGAATATCAGTCTGCGCAGCGCTGTCGAAGTCTGGCTGGCGGCGAACTCGAAGCAGGCCAGCTGGTCGACATCGTTGATGGCGCGCAAGCCCCGCGCCGGGTCCATGAAGATGGCGTTGGCGTTGCGCAGCCGCCCGCGGTCCCCCGCCACCGCCGCCAGGGCGTCGACGATGAAGGCGGGAATTTCCAGGATCCGCGCCGGATCCGGGAATTCGCCGGGCTCAAAGGCTTTCCAGCCGGCGACGCCGAGCCGCATGCCCGCCCGCAAGCCAGCCGCCTGGAGGATTGCAGGCAGCGCCGCGCTCTCGCCCCGGGGCTGGCCCGGCAAGCTGAATGTCTGGTAGAGGACGCGCCGCAGCTGGACGGGCGAGATCTGGCTGTAGGCCATGCCCTCGTTGCCCAGCAGCAAGCTCGGAGCCTGCCCGGGCAGCAAGACGAGCAGGCTCTCTTCAAAGCGCGGGTCGTAGCCGGTCAGGTAGCAGAGGTTGGCGCTGTGCTCGCGATCGCCATAGACGATCAGGGCGTCGAAGCCGTCGGCCCGGGCGCGGAATATGGCGGCGTCGAGGCGCTTCCGGTAAGTCCCCGCCGGGATCGCCGGCTGAACCGTCGGCGGACCGAATTCCGGCAATCTGATGGCGGCGAGTTCGACGCGGCGCGGCATGTCAGACTTGGATGACGCCATTCTGCAGCCGGCCAATGCCGTCGATGGCGATGCTGACGCTGTCGCCTTGCTGCAGGCTGAATTCGGCGGGCGGCACGATGGCGGTGCCCGTCAGCAATATGACGCCGCCTGGATAAGCGTTGCTGCGCCCCAGATAATCCAGCAGCTCCGGGATCGTCCGCTTGATCTGCCGCGTCGAGATGGATTCGCTGAAGACTTCGGCGGCGCCGCGGCGGATGGACAGGCTGATGGTCGCGTCCAGCCATTCGTCGGAAGGCGCCAGCAAGACGCCCGGCCCCAGCGCGCAAGAAGCGGTGTAGACCTTGGCCTGGGGCAGGTAGAGCGGGTTCGCGCCTTCGATGTCGCGGCTGCTCATGTCGTTGCCGATGGTGAAGCCCAGCAGCTGCATCGCCGGGTTGACGACCAGCGCCAATTCCGGCTCCGGCACATTCCAGCGCGAATCCGCCCGGAAGCCGGCCGCGTCCAGGTGGCCGACCGTGTTCTTCGCCGAGGCTTTGAAGAAAATCTCGGGCCTCTCGGCCGAATACACGCGGGCGTAGACATCGCCGCCGTCGGCGGATTCTTCCTGCCGCGCTTTGCGGCTGTCCAGGTAGGTGACCCCGGCCGCCCAGACTTCCTGCTCGTCCAATGGCGGCAGCCAGTGCATGACCTCGGCGGCGGGCGCGTTGTCCAGCTGGCTGGCGGGGAAGCGGCGCGTCGAATCGTCGGCCGCGCGGGATACTGCCGCGATCAGACCAGCGACATCATCGACAGAATCGCGCAAGACATCGACCAAGGCGGGGAAGCAATGGCTGATGTCGCGCGCGCTTTCCCCGCGCAAGACGGCGACGCGGGCGCCTTCGCCCGGCTGGTGGTAGCGAATCAAGAGAGGGGCGCTGCTCATGCGAGTCTCCTTCTGCTCTGTGGGTTCTGGCGGTCCATTGCGGCGTCGCCCGCGACCGCGTCAGGCGGTGATGGACGCGATTTCGACGCGCCGCCCGCTTTCGTGGCTGCGCAGGCCCGCGCTTACCAAACGCTGAATCCGCGCGCCATCCTCAAAATCGGGCTTGAGCGGACTGTCTTCCAGGATGCCGTTGATGAAGCCGCGGATCATGAAATCTTCGCGGCGGAACATGTCGCGGTAGGTGTTGTGCACGGTGTCGCGGCGGGCCCCGCCCCAAACGCGATCCGGAATCTCCAGCTCGCGCCATATCCCCTCGCCGACGCGCGCGCCTTTGACCTGCTGCGTCTTGTCCCAGTCGGTGAAGCTGTAGAGCGTGCCCTCCGCCCCGTGAAACTCCATGTGATGCGTCTGGCCGAAGGGCGTGTCTTCGTAGCAGAGCGCGCTGCAATGGATCATGCCGTGCGCGCCATTGGCGAATTCCAGGCTCAGCATGCAGGCGTCGTCGGTGACTTCGTAAGGCTGCCCGGCCGGGTCCAGCGGCGGACGCGGCACGGTGAAACTCAAGCGGCAGGTCAAGGCGTGGATCTCGCCATAGAGCCATTCGGCGATGTAGAGGAAATGCGTGCCCAGGTCGCCCAGGATGCCGGAGCCGGCGATTTTCTTGTCGAAGCGCCAGCGATAGTCGCCTTCTCGCGCGAAGCCGGTGTAATAGCGCATGTTGAGGTGGTAGGGCGCGCCCAGATAGCCGCCGTCAATCAGCTCTTTGAGGTAACGCGCCGTCGGCATGAAGCTGTAGGTGAAAGGCACGAGGGTCTTCAGCCCCTTCGCCGCCGCCGCCCGCGCCATTTCCCTGGCCTGGGCGTAAGTCATGGCGATCGGTTTCTCGCAGAGCACATGCAGCCCGCGCTCGATCGCCCGCATGCTGATGGGATAATGCGTGTCGTTGGCGCTGGCGATGATGAGGGCGTCGAGGTCCGCCTCCGCGATCATCTGGCGGTAATCGGCGTAGACTTGCGGGATGCCCCAGGCCGCGGCGATTTTGTTCGCGTTCTCGCGGTTCCTGCCACAAATTGCGACAGCTCGAGCCCGGGGGTGGCTGGCGACGGCGGGCAGGTGCATCGAGTCCGCCCACCAGCTCGTGCCGACCACGCCGATATTTACTGGCTTGCCTGTCATCGCCGTTTTCCGTAGAATTGCTTTGCGCAACCGCAACCATTGTAAGTTTTCGCGGGCCAGACCGCAATACGCGGGATGCGCGGGCGAGCCCGCCAGCGAGCCGATGCCATGCGCCGATTCTTCTTATCCCAATTCATGCAGCGCCTGTATTTCAGCGCCGTCGTCGCGGGCCTCGTCTTGTCGCTGTTCGCCGGGCTGCGCTACTTTGACCTGCACAACCAGCTTTCGGGCAACATGGCGGCGCAGATTCACGAGAGCGGCGGCGAGGTGGATCTCGAATCCAAGGCCCAGGCGCAGCGGCTGATGGCGGCGGATATTCAGCGGCGGCGGGCGCTTGGGGCGCAGAGAGAGGCGATGGTTTTGGGCGGCGTCGGGCTGGCGCTGCTGGGTTTGGGCTGGCTGGGCCTGGATGCGGCGCGGGGGCGGCGGCGCGCCGACGCCAATCCCAACGACGCGAGCCCGCCGTCTTGACGCTGTGATAAACTGATGAGCGCCGACAGCATCGATCAGATTTCCGCAACCGGTCTCTATGGCACAAACACTCGCGCCTGACGCTTCGGCGCAAACGATTCGCCAGGCTTTGAGCTACGCGCTACAGCCCATGGCATTGCTGCGCAGCGTCTTTGCCAGCGCCATCGTTTGGCTGCTCATGGCCAGCGCCATGCCCTCCTATTCCGGGCTTATCTTCCATGGCAAGCTCTCCGGTTACTTTGCGGCCGGGCTGGCGATCGTGCTCGTCAGCGAAATTGTTATGGTGCTGATCACGGCTGTTTTCAGCTCGGACCACGCGACTCAAGTGGTGCCGCAGAGCCCGACGGCGGTGATTCAGGGTTTGATCGCCAGCAGCGTGGTCGAAGCCTTGCCGGCCGATACGCCGCCGGACGAATTGTTTGCGACCGTGGTGTTGATCATTGTGCTGTCGTCAATGCTGGCCGGGGCTTTCCTGGCGCTGCTGGGCATCGCGCGCGCAGGCGGTTTGATTCGCTATGTTCCCTATCCCATCGTTGGCGGCTTCATGGCGGGCTTGGGCTGGCTGATCTTCGACGCCGGCTTCAGAGTGCTGGTTAATCTTAGGCTCAACGCGGCCTCCTTGCCGCTCTTGCTTGAGGGCGAGGTCTTGATTCGCTGGGCGCCGGCGCTGGTCTTCGCTTTGGGCATCCTTGGGCTGCGCGTTCGCGTCAAGAGCACGCTGGTCATGCCGGGCGCCATCGTCGCCTCCTTGCTGCTGTTTTACCTCTGGTCGGTCTTTGTCGCCGGCGGTATGGACAAGGCGGCGGAGGCCGGCTGGCTGCTGCCCGACGTGGCGGACGCGCTGCGCTGGCGTTTGCCCGATTTATCGGCTTTCGCCCGGATACAGCCCGAGCTTCTCATGGCGAGCGCCGGCGATACCGTAACCTTGATCCTCGTCTTCACGCTCAACCTGTTTCTGCGAGCCAGCGCGCAGGAGATCATCGTCAACCGCGAGCTGGACTTGAATCGCGAGTGCATCGTCAATGGCGCGGCCAATATCGCTTCCGCGGCTCTTGGCGGCGGAGTCGTCGCTTACCACGGGCCAATTTCGTCGGCGCTGGTGACCGTGATGCGCGTAAATGGACGGCTGGTGGGTTTGATCCTGGCGCTGATGTTCTTGCTGACGCTGCTCTTTGGAGGCGCTGTATTTTCGCTGATCCCGCGCTTCATACCGGCGGGCTTGCTGATGTTCTTCGGCTTGCAATTCATGAAGGACTGGCTGATCGACAGTTGGCACAAGCTGCCGCGCCAAGATTATGTAATCGTTGTCGTCATCGCGCTGGCGATCGCCATTCTTGGATTGTTGAATGGCATCGTCCTGGGTCTGATCGTGGCGACCGCGTTCTTTGTCTATGAATACAGTCGCATGGAAGTCATCAAGCAAGAGCTCTCCGGCAGCTTTCATCGCAGCAATCTTGACCGCTCCTTTGCCCAGAACGTGTTTCTGCAGCAGGAGGGCGAAAAGATTTTGATCCTGCGCTTGCAGGGTTATATCTTTTTCGGCACTGCCTATCGCTTCTATGAACACGTCAAGCATCGGATTCTGGCGGACGAGGGCGATCGGCGGCGCTTTATCATTCTCGATCTCAAAGCGGTGCGCGGCTTTGACATATCGACGATGGTGGATTTTCAGAAGCTGAAGCGACTGACGGGCGACCGCGGCATAGAGCTGCTGGTTTCGAACGCGTCGCCGCATTTGCGGACGCTGCTGGCGGATGGCGGCATCGTGGAAGCGGGGCCGGACAGGCCGGCTGATTTTGACGATTTGGATCGCGCGCTGGAATGGTGCGAGAACCTGCTGCTGCGCGAAGCTGATCTGCTGGACGCGGCGCGCATTCGCTTTGAGCGGCAGCTGGCGCAGCACGCGATCATCCGCCGGCGGGAGGCCAAAGCGGCGGCTGCTTTCCTGGAACCGATGGAGACCAAGGTCGGCGATGTCGTCTGCCAGCAAGGCGACGAATCAGACTCGATGTATTTCATCGAATCGGGCCGGGTGGATGTCTTGCTGGCGGTTGAAGGCGGGGCGGCGCTTCGCCTGCGCAGCATGACCGCGGGGGCGGTGATCGGCGAGGTCGGCTTTTATCTGGGCATAGCGCGTTCAGCCTCCATTGTGGTGACGGAAGCCGGCGTCTTGCAGCGCTTGAGCCACGAGGCGCTGCGTCAAATGGAAGAGACGGCGCCGCAGACGGCCTCGGCGATTCACGCGCACATCGCCAGTATATTGTCGGATCGGCTTTCGACGACCAATCGGCTCGTGAAAGAATTGATGGATTGAGCCGCCAGCAGACTCAATTCTCGTAGTCCCGCCCGTAATCCATGCTCGGGATGGGGCTCGCGCTGGTCCAGCCGCCGTCGACCACGATCGCCTGGCCCGTGATCTTGCCCGCGGCCGGCGCCGCCAGGAAAAGGACCGCGCTGGCGATGTCGCCGGGCTGGATGGCTTCCCCCACCGGTATCAGCGCGCCCCAGCGCCTCTCGTAGTCCGGGTCGTCGGCCAGGTTGCGGGGCGTGATGACCGCGCCCGGCGCCACGCAGTTGACGGTGACGCCAAGCGGGCTCAGCTCCAGCACGAGGTTGCGCGCCAGCATTTCCAGCGCGGCCTTGGTCATGCCATAAGCGCTCAGGTAAGGCACGGCGCGATGCCCGGTCACCGACGACATCAGCACGATGCGCCCGCCAGCCCCCTGGTCGCGGAATTGCCTGGCGGCCGCCTGGGCCAGAAAATAGCCGCCCCGCAAGTTGACATTGACGACACGCTCGAAATCGGCTGGCTCGTATTGGAAGAAATCGCCCCAGGAGGTCAAGCCCGCATTGCAGACGCAGACATCCAGCCGGCCGAAGCGCGTCACCGCCTGGGACACGAGGGCGCGCACGAGGCTCACATCGGCGACATCGCCCGGGGCGGCGACGCAGCTTGCGCCGGTCTCTTCCGCGATGGCCTCAGCGGCGGACCGAGCGCGTTCTGGCACGAGGTCGTTGAGCAAGACGGACGCGCCCTCGCGACAGAATTGACGCGCCACTTCGAAGCCGATGCCTTCGCCGGCGCCGGTGACGATGACGGATTTACTCGCGAACCGCTTCTCTGTCATAATTTGGCCTGTATAGCGAACATGGGACCGCTTTCTTTTACCACAGAGAACACGGCGGACACAGAGATAGTCTTTGCTGCTGGGGCGGCGCGCGCGCAACCCCCCTCGGTCCCCGCAAGGCATTGGGGGGAAGGTTTCGCCGAGAGCTGGCGCTGCGCTGGAATGTGACGCGGAAATCCCGAATGCGCGCAGTGGCGACTCCCCTTCCCTGATGCTTCGGCGCGCGTAGACACAGCGCTTCGGGAGGGGGCCGGGGGGCGGGGTTGGCGTTGGGCGTGGTGGTTGGGTCGGCGTCGCCCGCCCAGCGGAATTCCGGGTATGCAAGCGGGCGACTTGAAAAGTCGCCCCTACAGCGTCGTGGTTGGCTCGGGGGATGGGGTTGGTTCGCGCCATTCGCAATTCGCAGCCGACCGCCATACAATGGAGTCAGATAGCACGAGGAGACGCGCATGAACAGCGAAATCTACGGCGGGGCGGAGCTGCTCCCAGAAACGCGCACCCGCGGGCAGGGCACGGAAGGCAGGCTGCCGCTTGATGAAGACATGCTGCTTAACGAAGCCAGCGGCAACCTCTTCGGCATGACGCAGAATGTCGCGATGGGCTGGCACCCGGAAGAAGTCAACCGCGAGCAGTATGTCATCGTCAGCACCAAGGGCGGCCTGCGGTCGGAAGACGGCCAGCCGGTCGCCCTGGGCTACCACACCGGGCACTGGGAGATCACCGAGCTCGTGCAAAAGGCGGCGGAGACGATCCGCGCCCACGACGCCATTCCTTTCGCCATTTACTGCTCCGACCCCTGCGATGGCCGCTCGCAAGGCACGCCGGGCATGATGGACAGCCTGGCTTACCGCAACGACGCCGCTTTGGTGATGCGGCGGATGATCCGCTCCTTGCCGACCCGCGACGGCGTCATGGGCGTCGCCACCTGCGACAAAGGCTTGCCGGCCGCCATGATTGCGCTGGCGGGCAGCGGCGATATGCCCGGCGTCATCGTCCCGGGCGGGGTCACGCTGCCAGCAGAGGGCGCGGAAGACGCCGGCACGGTGCAGACAATCGGCGCGCGCTTCGCCCATGGCATGATCAGCCTGGATTACGCGGCCGAGATGGGCTGCAAGGCTTGCGGCTCGTCGGGCGGCGGCTGTCAATTCCTGGGCACGGCGGCGACCTCCCAAGTGGTGGCGGAGGCCCTGGGCATGGCTCTGCCGCATTCCGCGCTCGTGCCCTCCGGCGAGGCAGTCTGGCTGGATAACGCCCGGCGCTCGGCGCTGGCATTGCTCGACCTGAAGGCGGCCGGGGCGACCCTGGCGGACATCATCACGCCGGCCGCGCTGGAGAACGCCATGCTGGCGCATTCGGCATTCGGCGGCTCGACCAATCTGCTGCTGCACATCCCCGCCATCGCCCACGCCGCGGGCTTGAAGCCGCCGACGGTCGAAGACTGGATCCGCGTGAATCGCAGCACGGCGCGCTTGGTGGACGCTTTGCCCAACGGTCCGCGCAACCACCCCACCGTCCAGGTCTACATGGCTGGCGGCGTGCCGGAAGTGCTGCTCCACCTGCGCGACATGGGCTTGCTGGACGCCAGCGTCTTGACCGCGACCGGCGACACGCTCGACGCCGTGCTGGATTGGTGGGCGGAGAGCGATAGGCGGCTTCTGGCGCGGCAGCGGCTGCGCGACAACGACGGCATTGAGCCCGACGATGTCATCATGGCGCCGGATCTGGCGCGCTCCCGCGGCATGACCAGCACCGTCGTCTTTCCCATGGGCAATATCGCGCCCGAGGGGGCGGTCATAAAGGCGACCGCAATCGACCCGTCGGTGGTGGACGACGACAATGTGTATCGGCACGAGGGTCCTGCCCGGGTCTTCACTTCGGAGCGGGCGGCCATTCGCGCGCTCAAAGGCGTCGAGGGCGAGCGCATTCAGCCGGGCGATGTGCTGGTGCTGACCGGGCTGGGTCCGATGGGCACGGGCATGGAAGAGACTTACCAGCTGACCTCGGCGCTGAAATTCATCCCTTGGGGCAAAGAAGTGCCCATCATCACGGACGCGCGTTTTTCCGGCGTGTCCACCGGCGCTTGCATTGGTCATGTAGGTCCGGAGGCCCTGGCTGGCGGTCCCATCGGCAAGCTGCGCGACGGCGACACGATCGCCATTACCATCGATCGGGAGGCGCTGCGAGGCGGTGTCGACCTGGCGGGCGCGGACGGTCGCCCCTTGTCCGCCGATGAAGCCCGGGCCCTGCTGGATTCGCGCGAGCCGCATTCGGGCTTGGCGCCACACCCGGACCTGCCGGCCGACACGCGCTTGTGGGCGGCGCTGCAGGCGGCCAGCGGCGGAGTCTGGGCGGGCAGCGTCTACGATGTCGACAGAATCACGGATCTGCTCGAGGCGGGCGTGAAGGCGCTGAATGGCGAGCGCGCGTAAAGCCTGTCCGTTATCAATATGACCGTTTGCAACTGGCGAGTCGCAAGCACAAAACCAATAGAATGCTGTAGTCGCGGGCAGCGGCTCGCCCACACTTCACATCCAGTAAGCCAGGCCTGCGGCGCGCATTTGCTATGTACAGTGAAACCAACCAGGCGAACAAAGAGGCGGTCTGGGATTTCTGGCAGCGGCTCAATCACTGCGGGCTGGCGGAGTTGCCGGCCGTCCTTGGCGCCGCCCTGCACGAAGATGTCCGCTGGCATGTCTCCGCGCCCATCGACCACATCGACGGCGTCGAGGCGGTCATCGCCGATTTTTGGCTGCCGCTGCGTCGCGCCTTCCCCGATTTGCGCCACGCGCCTTATGTCTTCATGGGCGGGCGGGACGCGGGCTCGGCGCTTTTCGCCACCGAAGCCGGCGAGCAGTTGGTCTCCGGCTGCGGCTACCTGACCGGGACCTTCGCCGAAGACTGGCTGGGCATCCCCGCGACCGGGCGCCAGACCAATATCTGGTTCGGCGTCTTCTATGTCATGCGCGCGGGCAAAATCGCCGAGTGTTATCTCCAGCTCGACATCCTGGCGGTGGCGCGGCAAGCGGGCTACCAACTGCTGCCGCCGGCCCCGGGCGCGGAAGGCGGCAAGATCCCGGGTCCAGCGGCGAATGACGGTCTGCTGCTGACGGAGCAGGCTCCGCTGGAGTCGCGCAAGTCGCTGCAGCTGGTGGGGGCGATGGCGCGGGGGATGCGCCGCTATGTCCGCGATCGCGATGGCGGCGATCTGCGCTCAATGGAGCAGGATAAGTACTGGCATCGGCAGATGAAATGGTACGGTCCCAGCGGGATCGGCGCCTGCTTCACGCTGGAGGAAAACGAAGACTTTCATCAGCGCCCCTGGCTGGAGGGCTTCGGCGACCGCAACATCAGCCGCGAAAGCAGCGGAAGGCGCATGGGAAGAATCGGCGAGGGGCAGTATTGCTGCGGCGGCATCTGGGATACGGCTTACTCGCGTCATAACGGGGTCTACGCGGGCGTCCCGGCCACGGGCAAGCTGCTGACCCTGCGCGATTTTGACTGGTGGAAGCGCGACGGCGATTACTTGATCGAGAACTGGGTGCCCATCGACATGATCGACCTCTTTCGGCAGATGGGCGTGGACTTGATGGCGCGGCTGCGAACGCAGATTGAGGCGCGGCGGGGTGGCTATACGGGATGGTGGTGATAATGGCGCGAGCCTCTGATTCGTCTTGAGTCAGAGCCGTGCTCGCCAAGCGAAGTATTCATCCAGATTGCGATAAAGCATAACCGAGTCAATCGCGCGAGCCATACTGCGATCCAGGTAATTCATCCAGTAATCGTCAAAGATGCGCTCACCTACAGAAGCAAATGGGCCATTACCCTTGACGAGATCGTCTATGTTCGTGGCTGAACCGATGTTCCTGGTGTTGCCGCTGCCGGTCTTGTCTGATGCAATCTTCCACTTTTCTTGCAAGAGAAACTCAAAATTGCGAGCTACCGATTCTATGTTCTGTAGGTCTTCTAGCTTATAGATGGATCTCTCATCTATCGCTTCTTCCACGCGAGAATAGATGATTCCTAGCACGAAGAGATTGCTGTATTCGCCATAAGGGAATGTAATGTTCTTTGCGCTCGTACGATCTCGGAAATACCCGGAGAATGCGCCGAGCGTGAATCCGTTCACTCGATTCTCATTGGCACGGTAGGTGGACTTGAGGTCGAAGGCGATCTTTCTGCCATCTTCGCCGACAAATGAAATATCGGGATAATGATTCTGGTGTTCAGCGAGATGCAAGTCATACTTATGCGCTCGGGCAAAGTCCGCGATCAAGGGGAACAGCATCAACTCAATCAGCTTGGAGATGACATTGGTGTCTGCTGAGACCGTATAGATGTTGTGATGAGTATCTATGAATCCCTTGACGACCCAATCGCCAAGATCGGTGGCAAGCGCCGATTTGAGTCGGGGCAGATAGCCCCGCATCTGGTCTTCGAATTTAGCTGTCATCTACTGGCCTATCAGCAAGATTTCGTTAGAAGTTTTGTTCTTGGAGAGGACATACTGATAATTCCGGAAGCGTTCAACACGAACTTCGGACTTGAACCGAGCCAGCAGCCGGATGAGTTCGGAGTCTTCGGGAATGCCGTCGCTCCGATAAGACACGACTAGAGTACTCTCGGCGAATCGCTGAAACACGCGCTCAAAGGCTCGGTAGATTCGGCGCTTGTTCGTCCAGTCGTTAGGCTGCTGAACGAGCCGCCTGTGCCTGGATGTCATGTCGATCATTTCGTGCCATTTGTCGTAGTTTGCAAGCCCCTCCAGGAAGTGGTAGAAGTCTCGGAAGTCAACCGCGACGCCCTTGCCTGAGATGTAAGGCGGGTCAATGTACACAAGGTCGTAGTCGCCCTGAATCGCGTACACATCCTGATTCGTGGCCCGGTTACGCTTGCTATTACAAAAGACGGCTTGATTAGCCTCTTGCGCGAAGTGTCTAAACCAGAGTTCAAATGGTCGATCCCAAGTCGTCTTGTTTCCGAACGAGCGCTTTACATTTGCTGTCCGAATGTAGAGATTTTTTCGATGAAACAGATTGTATGGTCGCTTGATGATGCAGGCCTGCGCCAATGCGAAAAACGCGAGCGAGCGCTTGTAAATGTTCGGCATGCGAAGGATATTGGTGATTGTTCTGTCAAGCCATTCGTTTTCTTCGTCTAGAAAGTATATGTCGGAAAATGTGTCGGCTATGAATGTAGGATACGACCTGTCATAAGCATTGAGCACCCAGTCGACATCCGCATCATCGAGCCTTGCGTCCGCGTTCTCAATGAGCGCCTTGCCGATCCAGTGGTTGAATTTTAGCGAATCATTGTATGTGACTTGTTTGTCCTCCTGCTTAAGGCGGTATGCGATCGTTCCCGTTCCACCGAATGCGTCGAGGCTGGTGATGAAAGGGATGTCAGCTATCTTGTCCCAAATCCAACCCGCCAGCTTCGCCTTGCTGCCCTGGTACCGGGTGCGGGGAAACTTGTGTATTGGTCTGGACAGCAGGCCAAGCTGAGTTGCCATTTTTCTGTGAATTCGACTGGTTTGCGGACGCGGCAATTATAGCATAGACCGCGGCACTGGCTCTTCGGCGTGCCGTTCGCGCTTGCATTGAAATTGGATCTCACATGGTCTATACTCCCCCGCAAATGTGACACTTGAGGTATGCCAATCATGCTAAACGCCGAGCAAATCGCCTTTTACCACGAAAACGGCTACATCGTCGTCGACGATGTCCTCAGCGCCGGCGAGCTGGCGGAGCTCCAGCAGGTCACAGACGAATTCGTCGAGCGCTCGCGGGCGGTCGACGCGAGCAACGAGATCTTCGACCTGGAGCCGAATCACAGCGCGGAGCGACCCCGGCTGCGGCGCATCAAGAGCCCGGACAGCCAGCACCCGGTCTACGACGGCATCATGCGCCATCAAGGCATCCTCGATATCGTCGAGCAGCTGGTGGGGCCCGGCTTGCGGCGGCAAAGCACCAAGCTCAACATGAAAGAACCGGACCACGGCAGCGCGGTGGAATGGCATCAGGACTGGGCTTTTTATCCCCACACCAACGACGATGTGCTGGCCGTCGGCGTGGCGCTGGACGACATGACCGAAGCGAATGGCTGCATGCTTATGGTCCCCGGCTCGCACAGGGGCAAGCTCTACAGCCATCACGAAAACGGCGTTTTTGTCGGCGCGGTCAGCGAACCCGACTTTGAGCCGGGCGAGACAGCCAAGTGCCTGGTGAAAGCCGGCGGCGTCACCGTGCATCACGCCCGCACCCTGCACGCCTCGACCCCCAACCACTCCGCCAACCCGCGGCGCTTGCTGCTCATTGAATACTGCTCGCTCGATTCTTGGCCCCTGCTGGGCCTGCCGAGCTATGAGGAATACTGCGCGACCGTGCTCCGCGGCCAGCCCAGCAACCGTCCGCGGGTCGAGGCGGCGCCGGTCATCATCCCCTTGCCCAAGCCCGAAAAAGCCGGCTCCATCTTCGATATTCAGGAGTCGCTGCGCAACCGCGAAATGGCGCGCCAGTAAGAGCGCCCTCCAGCGAGAGTCGCCCGGCCTCGCGCAGCCTGTGATGGCGCGGTTCAGCTCGGCGAAGCGTCAGGCGGGTTTCGCGTTTGTCGTATTCGCGCTCGCGCTGGCCTGCCTCTGCCTGACGGCGATCCAGCCCTTCACCCTGGGCCAGTTGCCCTACAGCGCCGACGGCACGCTGCACCTGTATCGCAGCGCCGCCCTGGAGCATTCGCTGCGGGTCGACGGCAGCCTCTGGCCCCGCTATTCCTCCGGGCTGGTTTATGGCTATGGCGCGCCCCTTTTCAATTATTTCCCGCCCCTGGCTTACATGCCGGTCGTGCTGGCGCATCAGCTTGGCTGGAGCTTCGTCGATGGCTGGCTGCTGACGATCTGCCTGTATCTGCTCCTGGCGGGAGCGGGCATGTTCCTGCTGGGGCGGCTCTACGCTGGCGACCTGGGCGGCTGGCTGGCGGCGGCGGCTTATCTCTACAGTCCTTATCTCTTGCTGGACGGAGTCTCCCGCGGCGCTTTGGCGGAGCTGGCGGCGCTGGCGGCACTGCCCGTCGTCTTTTATGGCATGACGCGGCTGGCATGGCGCGGGCGGGCCGGCGATTTCACGCTTGCGACTTTTGCTTTCGCTTGCTTCATTCCGCTGCACACCGTGATGAGCTTGCATGGCGCGGCCCTGCTGGCGATCTATGGCGCGCTGCTGGCGGCGACGGCGGACAAGCGGGCGGTCGGTTCGCGGCTGCTGCTGGCGGGGGCGCTGGCGCTGCTGCTGAGCGCCTTTTACTGGCTGCCGGCCTTGGCGGAGAGCGACGCCATCAAGCTGCCTCTCATCGCCGACGAGCTGGGACACATCGATGTCGCGCGGCATCTGCGCCCGCTAAGCGACATCTTGGCGCCGCCACAAACCGCCGACCCGACCCGGCAGAATGCGACGCCTCCCATCAGCCTGGGCTGGCCGCAGCTCTTCCTGGCGGGGCTGGCCTTGCTGTTCTGCCTCCGCGCGCCACATCGCAGATTCTGCGCCTTGACGCTTGCCTTGAGTGGCCTGGTCGCGCTCATCGTCTTCATGAACACGCCCGCTTCGGCAAGCTTGTGGGAGTGGATTCCGCTTATCGGTTACACGCAATTCCCTTGGCGCGCTTTGGGATTGGCGAGTTTGCCGCTGGCTCTGATGACGGCGCTTTGGGCGCGAACGCTTTCCCGGCGGCCGGCTCTGGCAATCGGCGCGCTGCCGCTCGTGCTGCTCTGCGCCATTCCCTGGACCTACACCCTCTACGAGCCCTCCGTCGAGCTCCAAGACATCCGCGATGTGCAGCGATTCGAGCGCGGCAGCGGGCAGCTGGGGCTGGCCTCCTACGCCGAGTACCTGCCGGTCAGCGCCGACGCCGACGCCTTGGATCCCGAGCGGCTCAAAACGCGCTTCGCCGAGGCTGATGTCATCCCGCGCCTGCCGCCGTCGCCGACTTTGGAGATTTTGCGGGCCGAATGGAGCGGCCTCTCCGCCAGCATGCGCCTCGATTCCAGCGAATCGGGGAGAGCCGTCTTCGACTGGCTTTACGCGCCCGGCTGGGCAGCCAGCATCGATGGCGAGCGCGTCGCCGTCTTTCCCTCAGCCCCGGCCGGCTTGGTCGCGCTGGAGCTGCCGGCCGGCCAATTTGAAATGCGCCTTTGGCTGGAGTCGACGCCGGCGCAGTCGGCCGCCTGGGCCTTAAGCGGGCTGGGGCTGGCGGGCGCGCTGCTTGCGGTTTTCCTCTGGAAGCGATTCGCCGGGGAAGCGTCAGTCGTGGAAGCGGCGCGCGCATTCGACATCCGCCTGGCGCTGACGGTCATGGCTCTTGGGCTGGCGGTCTTCTGCTTCAAGGCGCTGCTGCTGGAGGCTGGCGACACGCTCTTCAAACGCGAGCGCTACGGCGAGGTCGCGGCGGCGCCTTCCCTGGCGAATTTCGGCGACCGCATCGACCTGCTCGCCGTCGAGCTGCCAGCGGACCGCATCAACCAAGACCGCTTCGCCATCAGCTTGAATTGGCGGCTGCATGGCGGCGGGCTGGAGCGCGACTACTCCAGCGTCGTCACCCTGCGCGACCCGCAAGGCTTGACGGTGGCGGAAGCCGGTTCATTCGCGCCCGGCGGCCTGCCCAGCAGCAACTGGCGCGCCGACGCCTACATTGCTGAGACCGTCATCCTGGAAATCCCCGCCACCACCCCGCCGCTGGAAGGGCTCTATCGCCTCGATGTCGCCCTTTACGACGCCGCCACCTTGGAAACGCTCAGCGTGATGAACGCCGCCGGCAATCCTCAAGCGGCCAGCTTCGAGATCGCGTCGCTGCCGCTGCGCTGGGACGAGGCTTTCATCGCCGAATTCCGCGTTCAGCCGCTGCAAAGCGCTGATAACGACGCCGTCGCCGCTCTCATCCACGCGCCGGAGCTGCCCGCTTCCGCTTCGGCCGGCGACATTCTGCCATTCAGCTGGACATGGCAGAAGCTGCGCGCTGCCGCCAGCGATCCGCCGCTGGCGATCGCCTGGCTTGACGCCAGCGGAGCGCCCGTGGCTTGGTCGCCGGCCTTGCCTTTGGTCGCCGGTTATGGCTTGCCTGGTTGGCGCGTCGGCGAAGTAAATCGGGGCCAGCATCGCTTGCTCGCGCCGCCAGAGCTGCCCGCCGGGGTCTACCGGCTCGGCATTCGGCTGGGCGACGGCGCGCTGATTCCGCTCCCCCGGGAGATGACGATTGCCGCGCCGCAACGAGTCTTTGCAGCGCCCGACTTCGCGCTGGAGGCTGGCTTTGAATGGGCGAACGGCATCGTCCTGCTGGGCTACAGCATTCCCGCGCCCGGCGAGATCGAGCTGGTGTGGAGCACGACGCGGAATATCGGCGAGAGTCTGCGCCTCTTCGTCCACGCGCTCGACGCCGCGGGCAGGATCGTCGCCCAGTGGGATGGCGTGCCGGCGGACTGGACGCGGCCGACGACCGGCTGGCTGCCGGGCGAATACATCACCACGACCCACAGTTTTCAGCTGCCGCGGGCGGAGCGCCGTCTGTCGCTGGGCTGGTACGCGCCATCCAGCGGAGAACGCGTCGCGCTGGCGGATGCGGACGCGCTGACCCTGGCGGATCCATGGCGGCTGGCGGATTGAGGGGCGCTCTCTAGCGTCGAAATCGCCAGTCAACGTTCGAATTGCCGCATCGCGCTTACAGCAATCTTAATGCCGGGCAAAACGCGCTTGCCCGCCTGCATGGCTCTTCGCCAGTCGCGGAGGCTCAGCGCGCATTGACAGCAGCGCGAATCCGCCCTAGGATAGCCGCCCACGACGAAGCGCTGGGGCGAAAGCCAGCGAGCGATTTGGGAGCGTCACCATGTACAAAGTGAGCAAATATCCGCCGGGCGCGTTCTCCTGGGCGGACAACAATTCGACCGATCCCGAAGCGGCGAAAGCCTTCTATCAAGCGCTGCTGGGCTGGGACAAAGACGAGATCCCGCTGGACCCGGTCATGCCGGGCGCGACTTACACCATGTTCAAGACCGACGGCGCCTACACGGCCGGGCTGGCGGGCATGATGCCACAGATGCGGGAGGCGGGCGTGCCGTCGCATTGGAACAATTATGTTACGGTCGACGATGTCGACGCGATGGCTGCCAAAGCGACGGCGAACGGCGGGACGATCGTCTTTGGTCCCGGCGATGTCTTCGAAAGCGGGCGCATGGTTCAGATTCAGGACCCGACGGGCGCGGCGCTGGGCTTGTGGCAGGCGAAGCAACACATCGGCGCGGGCATCGTCAATACGGCCGGCGCGATGTGCTGGAACGAGCTGCTCACCAAAGACGCGGCGGCGGCGCAAGCCTTTTACGGGGCGCTCTTTGACTGGGAATTCTGCGAAGACGAGAACGGCTACATCCGCATTCTGCTTGGCGGGCGCAACAACGGCGCCATGATGCAGATGGACGCGAGCTTCGGCGCGATGCCCTCGGTCTGGCAGCCCTACTTCAGCGTGGCGGACATCGACGCCTCCATCGCCCAGGCACAAGCCAGCGGCGGCGCGATCATCATCCCCAAGACCGAAGCGCCCGGCGCCGGGCATTTCGCGTATATGGCGGATCCCGCGGGAGCGCGCTTTTACATCATTCAGCTGATCCAGGCGGAAGCCTGGCAAGACCCGGCGTAAATCGCAAGGAAATCTGCGGGGCGGCTGCAATTTGTCGCTCGCTCAAACTCAGGGAGCGCATTATGTACACAGTGACGGCATATCCTCACGGGACATTCAACTGGGCGGACACCAGTTCGACCGATTCGGCGGCGGCGCGGCAATTCTACATGGAGCTCTTCGGCTGGGGCAAAATCGACATCCCCATCGGTCCCGGCATGACCTACACCATGTTCCAGCATCAGGGCCAGGCGGTAGCCGCGCTCAGCGACGCCACGCCAGAGGCAATCGAGCAGAGCATCCCGTCGCACTGGTCTTGTTATGTGTCGGTCGATAATGTCGACGAGTTGCTGCCGGCGGTCGAAGCCAATGGCGGCCAGATCATCTTCGGCCCGATGGAAGTCTTTGACAGCGGGCGCATGGCTTTCTTGATGGACCCGACCGGGGCGGCTTTGGGCTTGTGGCAGGCTCGCAACCACATCGGCGCGGGCATCGTCAACACGGTGGGCGCGATGTGCTGGAACGAGCTGGTCACGAACGACGCCGAAACCGCCAAGGCATTTTACGCGGCCGTGCTTGGCTGGGAGTATTATGGCGACGAGCATTACATCCACATCAGCAACCGCGGGCGCAACAACGGCGGGATGATCCACCTCGATGGCATGCCGCCCTGCTGGATGCCCTATTTTCATGTCGCCAGCATCGACGCCGGCATGCAGCGCGTCGAGGAGCTCGGCGGGGCGGTCGTCATGGGCAAGCGGGAAGCGCCGGAGACCGGCTGGTGGGCAGTCGTGCGCGACCCGGCCGGCGCCCACTTCTACATCATGGAGCTCGTCAAGGCCGATCCCTGGATAGAGTAGCCGCGCGCGCTTCAGCCGCAGTTGCCCATCGGCTCGACATACGCGCCGCTGACCCAGCCGCGAGTTCCGTGATAGTCAACTTCATACCACAGGCCCGCTTGCGAGAAAGCGGTCAGGGTCACATCGTAAGGCAGCAGCGTGATCACATCCCCGTCGGCGGCCTCGCGCAGGTTGAGGATGTATTTCGTCCGCACCATGCAGCCGGCAAGCTCAACTTGCGGACCAGCCGATGGCGCCGTCGTATGCGGCGAATCGGCCTGCAGCAGCACGAGCAGGGCCGGCTCCCCGATTTGGGCGCAGCTGTACTGACCGTCGCGGTAAGAGGGCAAGGGCTGGACGACGCGCTGCCCCATGCTGGCGGAGATGGACAGCATCGAGCCCAACTGCGGGAAGCAGACTTCGGCTGTCGGCCGCACCCAGCCCCAAACATCCACCACATCCAGCGGACCGGCGTCGATGACCCATTGAATGCCGATGGCGCCAAAATCGCGGCGCTCGAAGTTGATGCCGCTGCAGATGTCGTAAGTCGCGCTGACGCGGATGTCGCTGTTGGCGTTCAGCCATTCACCCGTGCAGGCAATCGGCGTCGGCGGGATGTAGGGTCCGCCGCCGGCCTCTTCTACCTGGAAGAACTGCACCGCGCCGATATCGCAGTTGTTCAAAGAACGCGCCGCGCCGCGCTGGTCGGTGGGATACTCGGTGCAAGTCGCCGGGCGGCCCGCGCCGATCGCCGGGCTGCCAGCGCCGAGGGGCAAGACGCCGCCGCTCAAGCCGCGCAGCCGCGGATTGGCGTCCGTCGCCGCTGGGCAGCCGTCGGCATTGTTGCCGTCCGCGTCCTTCAAGCCATTGAATATCAAAATGCCGCGCGCCGTTGTCGAATCGTTGAATCCGCCGCCGCAGAGTTTGTGTGTGGTAACGCTGTCGCGGCCGATGATGGTGTTGTACATGTTCGTTGTGCCACCGGCCCGGATATTGTCTACCCAGTCGCCGCCGTCATGTGTGTTTCTGTTATTCCAAAGCGTGAGGTGGGCCAGCGTGGCCGTGCCGCCGCTAATGTAAATGGCGCCGCCATGATTGCCGGATCTGTTATCGACAAGCGTGCTGTTTGTGAGCGTAAGCGTGCCCTGCTGCACTTCAATCGCGCCACCGTAACTGGCTGCTGTGTTGGCTTTGAAGAGGCTGCGGTCGATATTCACTGTGCCATTACTCTGATAGACCGCGCCGCCATTGCCGTCGGTGGCGTTGGAGTCGAAGACGATATTGGTCGCATTGACCGTGCCGCCACTGATTCTGAACGCGCCGCCGCCGTTGCCATGCTTGCCATTCTTGAGCGTCATATTCTTGAGCGTGAGGGTGTAGCTCCCAGTCATGCCGAAAATCGCATTCCCTCCTACGCCGTCTATCGCGCGTCCCCCGCCTTCTATGCGCACACTTTCCGTTACATTCGGCAGGTTTGCCGACAGCCTCACATTGCGCCGCAGCCAAATCACATCCTGCGCGCCGCTTTTGCCCGCTTCGCAGCCGCTGTTGCTGACGGCCGCATTCGTGTTTGCCGCGCGTATGGCGTCGTTGAGCGTGCAGTCGCTGTCGACATTGATCCAGTTCTCGCCACCGCGCTCGACCGAGCCGGCATCGCAGCCTGTGGCCGGCCGCCGCACGCCCAGCTGATCCAGCGAGTACTGGCGGCAGATGCTCGCGTTGCCGATGCCCAAGGCCGGGCTGCCGCTGTTGGGCGTGTAATACTCCGGCGCGTTTGTCGTCGTGTCGAGGTTGGGGTCGCCATTGGCTGCCGCCCAGCACTGCTGCTGCCGGACCAGGTTGCCGACATACTGCCCGATCTCGCGGCTCGAATAGCAATCGGCATTGTCGCTGTCGCTGCTGGCGATGATGCTGTTGCGCAGTCTGAGATTTTTGGCCGACTCCTGATGCGAAACATGAAGCCCGGTGGCGGTGCTGGTGGATGCGTCGTTGACGACATTTTCCATGATGGTGACATGCGTAATCGAACTGCTGCCGCCCGCGGCGTACAAGATGCCGCCGCCCTGGATCTTGGCGGTGTTCTTGGCGACGGTGCTGTTGCTGATGGTGAGTCGCCCGCCAGTCCCTACATAGATGCCGCCGCCATCTTTCGTGGCGACATTGTTGAAGATAGAGCTGTTTGATATGGTGACGCTGCCGCTCGTGATGTAGATGCCGGCCCCGTTTTCAACTGCCGTACTCGATTTGATGATGCTGCCGCCGCGCACGGTCGCGCTGCCGCCAGCGATATAGATGCCGCCGCCATGCTTGCCGGTCGCGCTGCCGATGGTCTTGGCTTTGTTGCTCTCCAGCGTGCTGTCGATGAGGGTCAGGCTGCCCAGGGAATAGATGTCGCCGCCGTTCACCGCGTCGTTGTCGTGGATGCGCTTGCCCTGGATGGTCGCCGTCGCGCCGCTGGCGATGAATATCCCGCCGCCATTGCGTCCCGCCTCCGCGTTGCCGACGGTCACCTCTGTCAGCGTGAGTCGCCCGCCGCTCGCCACATAGATTGAGCCGCCGTCCTGGCTCGTTTTCCCGTTATTCAGGATGATGTTCTTGAGCGTCAGCTTGCCGCCGCCGGTGATGATGAAGTGACGATAATATGAGGCGCCGTCAATGGATACATTCGTCCCGCCCTGGATGGTGATGTCGCTGATGATATTGTCGAAGGCGGCCAGCAAGGTCACCTGCGTGATCGTGCCGAAGACTATCGTGTCCGCGCCGCTGCCCGCTTCGCAAGTGCTTCCGCTGGGCGTGCTGTCGCCGTTGGCGGACTTTATCGCTTCACCCAGGTTGCAGTTGGCGTCAAGGTTAATCGTCGCCGCGTGGCTGACATGCGCGCTCCAGGCCAGCAAGAAGCAGAGCAGCGGCAGCGCCAGCACAGGCCGACGCCCAAAATCGAAACCTGTCAGAAGATTGGCTAGCGCTCGGATCATGACACTTCTCTCCAGGTACATTGCGGCAGGCTGGAGGGCAATCCCTCATGGTCTCAGCCGCAGTTGCCCATCGGCTCGACATACGCGCCGCTGACCCAGCCGCGAGCTCCGTGATAGTCAACTTCATACCACAGGCCCGCTTGCGAGAAAGCTGTCAGGGTCACATCGTAAGGCAGCAGCGTGATCACATCCCCGTCGGCGGCCTCGCGCAGGTTGAGGATGTATTTCGTGCGCACCATGCAGCCGGCAAGCTCAACTTGCGGACCAGCCGAGGGCGCCGTCGTATGCGGCGAATCGGCCTGCAGCAGCACGAGCAGGGCCGGCTCCCCGATTTGGGCGCAGGTGTACTGACCGTCGCGGTAAGACGGCAGCGGCTGGACGACGCGCTGCCCCATGCTGGCGGAGATGGACAGCATCGAGCCCAACTGCGGGAAGCAGACCTCGGCTGTCGGCCGCACCCAGCCCCAAACATCCACCACATCCAGCGGACCGGCGTCGATGACCCATTGAATGCCGATGGCGCTGAGCTCGCGGCGCTCGAAGTTGATGCCGCTGCAGATGTCGTAAGTGGCGCTGACGCGGATGTCGCTGTTGGCGTTCAGCCATTCACCCGTGCAGGCGATGGGCGTCGGCGGGATGTAGGGTCCGCCGCTGGACTGGACCTCGCCGGTCGCAGTCGCGATTCGCTGGACCGCGCCGGCATCGCAATTCTCGGCTGGCCGCGGGTCGCCTTTTGCATCGACGGGGACAGCCGCGCAGTAGGTTGCATTTCCCTTGCCGATCGCCGAACTGCCAGCGCCCAGGGGCAGGTAAGGCGGGCTGCCCGTTTCCGCGCCAAGGTTGGGATTGCCGACCGTCACAACATCCGCCTGGCCGCAGCCATGCGCCTCCGGCCCATTCCAGACGACCCTGCCATTCTGCAATCCAGCGCCAGGCGGGTTGCCGCCGCAGATGGGGTTTGTTCGTGGCGCGCTGTGGCCGAGGATGCTGTTGCGCCAGTAGCTCGTGCCGCTGCCATGATAAACGGTATCGGTATTGCCGCTGGTGCTGCTGGTGTTGTCCCAGAAAGTGTTGTGCGTCAAGTCCAGCGCGGCGCCGTTGTTGAAGACCGCGCAGCCGCTGCCCGAGCAGGTGTTGCCGCTGAAAGTGTTGTTGTGGACCGTGCCCGAGCCGCCGCCGAAGTAGATCGCCGCGCCCGAGTCGTTAGGGCTGTTGTTGCCGATGAAGCTGCTGTCGCGGATGGTGACATCGCCGCCGTCGGCCTTGATGGCTGCGCCAGGCTCGTTGCTGCTCGTATTGTCCTTGAAGAGGCAGCGGTCGACGACCAGAGTCCGATCGCTCGTGCCTTCGACGCGCACCGCCCCGCCGCCGCCCGCATTCGAGGTATCGGTATTGTCCTTGAAGACGCAGTCCTCCAGCGTGAGCTTGGCTTTGTTCAGCACGCCGCCGCCGCTGGTCTGCGAGAAGTTCTCAATCGTGATGTTGCGCATCGTCAAATCGCCGTTTTCAGTGACGGTGAATGGGCTGAATGTGCTGACATTGCCCGAAGGCCGCGACACTTTGTAGCCGCCGCCGTCGAGGACGATATTCGTGTCGACATCGGTCAGCGATGCCGTCAGCGTCACATCCAGCTGCAGCTTGATCAAATCCGTCGCCACCTGGTTGGATTCGCCGTCGTTGCAGCCTACCCGCGTGCTGCCGTCGTCGGCCGTGGCGAAGGCTTCGCTCAAGGTGCAAACGGTGTCGGGGCTGTTGTTGGCGTTGGCGTTGACCGTGATGATATTGAAGCCGTCGCGCTCGACCGAGCCGGCGTCGCAGCCTTGTTCCGGGCGAGTGATGCCGCGCTGGTCGACCGGGAAGGCTTTGCAGATGGCCGGGTCGCCGATGCCCAGGGCCGGGCTGTTCTGGTTGGGCAGGAAGTAGCTCACCAGGAAGTTTGAATTAAGGTCGGGGCTGCCGCTGGCTTGTGGCGAGCAAGTGTTGTCTTCGATCAAGTTGCCGACATTCTGCGCCAGCGCGTTTCCGCCGCAATCGGCATTGCCGTCCGTGCTGCCGATGATGCTGTTGCGCAGTCTGAATGACCCGCCCGACACATGGATGCCGCTGGCGTCGCTGTTGGTGGAGCTGTCGCTGAGGTTGTTGTAGAGGGTGACATGGCTGACTGTGGCGCTGCCGCCGGAGATTGCGATGCCGCCGCCCTTGCCGTTCGCTTCGTTCGCGTCTAGCGTCGTGCTGCTGATGTTCAATGTGCCGCCCGAAACATGGATGCCGCCGCCGCCGCCGGCCTCGGCGTCGTTGCCGCGGATTCTGCTGTTGGTGATCGTGACACTGCCGCCCGCGACATGGAATGCGCCGCCGTTGCCGCCCTTGGCATCGCTGAATTCGATGAGGCTGTCGGTAAAAGTGACATTGCCGCTGGCCACATAAATCGAGCCGCCGCCGCTGTCCGCCAGATTCGTATAGCTGCTGTTTCCAATTTTGCTGTTGCCATTGATGGTCAGGCTGCCGCCGGCCACATAAATTGCGCCGCCAAAGCCGCCCGCGCTCTGGTACACCTCCGCAATATTCGATCCAACATCGCTGCCGCCGGTTATCGTTACCGTGCCGCTGGAATAGATGCCGCCGCCGTTGCGACCTTTGGCGCCGCGAATGGTGCTGTTGTTGAGAATCGCCGTACCGCCGCTGTTGACGAGCAGCGCGCCGCCGTCTTTCGCAGCGGTGGGGCTACTCGATTGCAGAGACATGCCGTTCAGGGTCAGGCTGGCGCCGCTGTTGACGGTGAAGTGTCGCGTAGCGCCGCTTGTATAGATGGTATTCTCGTCATTCGCAGTGATAGTAATATCGCTGGATATCGTCTGCGTAGCGCTTATGGTGTGATTCGAATATGCGGTTTGGAAAGTGATGGTGTCCGCCCCGCCGCCCGTCTCGCAGGAACCGGTGTCGCCGCTGCCGTTGGCGGAATTGATGGCTTGGACTAATGTACAGGTCGAGTCGACATTGATCGTCGCCGCCAGGCTGACATGCGCGCTCCAGGCCAGCAAGAAGCAGAGCAGCGGCAGCGCCAGCATGCGCCGACGCCAGCTTATGAGACTGATTCCACAAGACAGTCCAACATTATGCTTATCCAGTAACATAACAGACTCATCCAATGCTCAGGCGGCACAATTCAACTGCAAAGTATAGCATTGGATTCGGCGTCGGCAAGATTTGATTGTATGGCGGGGCGGTCCAGGCGGGTCGGAGCAATATCCGTGAATGGCGTAGGACTAGCGGCTAACAGAACGGGCAGGCACTCTGCCTCAGGCGGAGTCGTGCTTGCGCAGGCAGCTGACGCGCCAGATGTGTTCGTCGCGCTCCAGCAGGGCGTCGGCGGCGGCCGGTCCCCAGCTGCCCCGGGCGTACTGGCGCATGGGCGGGGCCTTGCGGTGGCTGGACCAGCCGTCGATGATGGGGTCGACGATCTTCCAGGCGCTTTCGATTTCGTCGCCGCGGATGAAGAGCTGGGCGTCGCCGTTGATGGCGTCCAGGATGAGGCGCTCGTAGGCGTCGGGCAAGTTGTCCGCGACGAAAGCGTGCTCGTAATGCAGCTCCATGTCGACCGACTTGGCGATGCTTTGGTCGGGGATTTTCGCCTCGATGGTCAGGTGGATGCCCTCGTCCGGCTGAATGCAGATCGACAGCATGTTGCGCGAATAATCGCCGCTTTCCGTCAGCTCGAAGATGCTGTTGGGCGGGCGCTTGAACTGGATGTTGACCTGGGTGGTCTTCTGGTTGAGCGCCTTGCCGCTGCGCAGGTAAAAGGGGATGTCTTTCCAGCGCCAGTTATCGATGAAGAGCTTGAGCGCGGCGAAAGTGGGCGTGGCTGAATCCGGGGCGACGCCCTCGGCCGCGCGGTAGCCATTGTATTGCCCGCGGACGGTGTCCTCCAGCTTGACGGGGCGCGCCGCCTGCAAGACCTTGACTTTCTCGTTGCGCAGGGCGTCGGCGTCGAAAGCCGAGGGCGGCTCCATCGCGATCAGCGAAAGCAGCTGCAGCAGGTGATTCTGCACCATGTCGCGCATGACGCCGGAATTGTCGTAATAGCCGGCTCGCGTGCCGACATCGACCGTCTCCGCCACGGTCACCTGGACATTGCTGATGTGGCTGCGATTCCAGACGGGCTCGAAGATGGTGTTGGCGAAGCGCATGAAGAGGATGTTCTGCGCCGTCTCCTTGCCCAGATAATGGTCGATGCGGTAGACCTGCGACTCCTGGAAGACGGAATGCAGGATGCGGTTCAGCGCCTGCGCCGAGCCCAGATCGTAGCCGAAGGGCTTCTCGATGACGATGCGCCGCCACGCGCCCGCGCTCTCCCGCGTCATGTCCAGGGCGCCGAGGTTGCGGATGACATCGGCGTAGTACTCCGGCGCGATCGACAGGTAATACAGCCTCGAGGCTTTTTCCCCGCTCTCGCCGTCCAATGCCTGCAAATCGTTCTGGAGCGCCTGGTAAGTCTCCGGCTGCCCAAAGACGACCCGGCTGTAAGACAGGGCCTGGCGAAAGCGCGCCCAGGCCGCTTCCTCAAAGATGGCGGCGGCGTAATTGCAGAGCGACTGGCGGGCGTGCTCGATGAGGGTGGCGTCCGACCAGGGGCGCCGGCCGACGCCGACGATGCGCAAACCGGCCGGCAGCCTGCCCTTGATGAAATTGCTGTAGAGCGCGGGGATGAGCTTGCGCCGCGCCAAATCGCCAGTCACCCCGAAAATGGCGATCACAGTCGGTCGGTCAGACATGGACGGTCCCGTTCTCCCGGTCTGCGCGCGCTATTTTAGCGTATGTTGGCGTTGGCAACGAACAAGAGCCGCCCGCAGCCCCACCAATGGAATCGGGCGACGGTTTCGCCGAAAACAGGCGCAGCGCTGAAATCTGACTTTGGAGTCACGATTCCGCAACGCTTCGCTCTCCTCCCTGAGGCTTTGGGGAGGGGCTAGGGGCGGGCTTGGCTCGCCCGAGACGGCACCGCCCTCTTTGCATTGCCGGCGGAAAGTGTTAGCCTTGTAAGCAGGGCAAGCGAGACAAAGGCGAAGGCGATGGTCCTGGCAGAACTGCAAACCCGGGCGCATGAACGCTATCTTGTGCGGGTCGACGAATACACGGCTTTCCGCCGCGACGGCTACCTGGTGGTCCGCGGCCTGGTCGCGCCCGACGAAGTGGCGCAGCTGGCGCGCTTCACCGACGACATGATGGCTGGGCGGCAGGTGATGCCGGGCTTGCCGTCGCCGCCGGCCGACGCGACTGAAGCGGAGCGCCGTCTCTTCTACGAGCGCATTCACATGCCCCACCGCACCTGCGAGATCGCCGAGCGCTTCCTGCTGCATCCGCGGATCGTCGATGTGCTGGAGGCTCTGGTTGGGCCGGACATTCTCGCGCTGCAGACGATGCTCTTCTTCAAGCAGCCGGGGCAGGCGGGTCAGGGCTTCCATCAAGATTCTTATTACATCCCGACTCAGCCGGACACGCTCATCGGCGCCTGGCTGGCGGTGGACGCGGCCGACGAAGAAAATGGCTGCCTGTGGCTGACGCCCGGCTCCCAGCACGAGCCGATCTACCCCGACTGCGACGGCAGCACGCAGCAGGGCGACGCCATCCTCAGCGGCATTGAGCATATCCAGAGCGCCAGCCACCCCGACATCGAGAAAAACACCCTGGCGCCGATCGCCTTGCGCTACGCCGACGAGATTGCCATTCCCGCGGCGCCGGGCGATGTCGTCTTCTTTGGCGGGCATGTCTTCCATCGCTCGCATCGAAACGGCTCAGCCCGGTCGCGCCGCGCTTTCGTCAGCCACTATTGCAACGCCCGGTCGCGGGTGGCCTGGAATCACGGCGGCGGCAAGGCGCAATACGCCGGCGAAGAGGCCGACGCCATGCGCAACAGCCTGCACATCCTGGCCCGGGGCAGCACCCACCTGCCCTACGCCCAGCCCCGCTTCGGCACGCTCTGCGCCGCCAACGCGCCCGAGCTCTATGGCGAGCGCCAGGGCGACAAGCGCGTCAAATCCATGATGGGCGACAAGCACGGTTTCATGGTCCTCGTGCCGCACGAAGATCTGGAGCATGAGCGCTAAAGCCAGTGCGGACAATTGCCTTGCGTAGGGGCGACTTATCAAGTCGCCCGCCAAACAAATCAAACAGGTCAATCTGGGGCGGGCGATAGGATATATCGCCCCTACAGCAGTTCATTCGAGACAAGAAAATGATCCTCGACGCGACTTATCCAATCACTGACGAACAGGCGGCGCAGTATCAGCGCGACGGCCACATCCTGCTGGAGCATGTGCTGCCGGCTGACTGCGTCCCGCCCTATCACGACGCCATCGTGGCGAGCGTCGCCGAGCGCAACCGCGAGACTCGCGCGCTGCAAGACCGCGACACTTATGGCAAGGCTTTCTTGCAGACCACCAACCTCTGGCGGCACAGCGCGGCAGTGGCGGAATATGTGATGGCGCGGCGCTTCGCTGGCATCGCGGCGCGGCTGATGGGCGTGGAGCGCGTCCGCCTGTATCACGATCAAGCCCTCTTCAAGGAGGCTGGCGGCGGCATCACGCCCTGGCATCAGGACCAGCATTATTGGCCCCTGGCGACCGACAAGACCGTCACCATGTGGATGACCCTGGCCGACATCGACGCCGAAATGGGCACGCTGCGTTTCGCATCCGGCTCCCACCATGGGGGTTACCTCGGCGATATCCCGATCTCTGACGAATCGGAGCGCCAGCTGCGCGCCTTCGTCGAGCGCAAGGGCTTCAGCCTCCGGCAAGCGGCGCGGATGCAAGCCGGCGACGCCACCTTTCACAGCGGCTGGACGCTGCACTCGGCCCCGCCCAATGCCTCCAGCGCGATGCGGCCCGCCATGACCGTCATCTACTACGCCGATGGCGCGCGGGTGAGCGCCCTGGACAACAAGAACCGCGTCAACGACCGCGATCACTGGCTGCCGGGGACCGAGCCCGGCGATCTGGCCGCCACGCCCATGAACCCCGTCTTGGCTTAGCGCGTGCGGATCAGCCGGGTCGAAGCCATCCCCCTCTTCGCCGCCTTCGCCGACGCCCTCGACGAAGTGCCGCCGGAGCTGTCGCAGCCCGCCTTCAACATGCGCCACAATCCGCTGCTCGGGCAAGGCGCGGTCGTCCTGCGAATCACGACCGACGCGGGCCTGGTTGGCCTTGGCGAAGCGATGGGCCGGCCCGGTCCCCGCGGCACGGCGGCGCAGATAAGCGAAGTCTTAACTCCCCTGCTGCTCGGCGCGGACCCCAGGCGGCAGCTGGCGCTGTGGACGGCGATGAACGAGGCATTGCGTTTCGCGCCCATGCCCATCAGCGGCGTCGACATGGCGCTATGGGATCTGCGAGGCCAGATTTATGGCGAGAGCCTGCCGAACTTGCTGGGCGGCGCCATGCGCGAGGCGGTCGCCTGTTACGCCAGCCCGATCCCGTACCTGGCGACGCCCGACGAGTCCGCCGCCAAAGCCCGCGAATTCATCGAAGCCGGCTTCTTGGCGGTCAAGCTCAAAATCGGCCGCGGCCGGCGCCGGGACCTCGCCCATGTGGAAGCGGTTCGCGACGCCATGGGCAGCAGAATCCAGCTGCTGGTCGACGCCAATGGCGCGTACACGGTCAGCCAGTCCATCGTTTTGGCGAAAGACCTGGTAAAGCTGGGCGTCTACTGGCTGGAGGAGCCGGTGCATCCTGAATATCCTGAAGACCTGGCGCGGGTCCGCCGGCGCGTCGACTTGCCGGTCGTCTCTGGCGAGTGGCTGGGCAGCTGGTTTCAGTTTCGCGACTTGCTAAAGGCCGAAGCGGTCGATGTGCTGATGCCGAACATCACGCGCTGCGGCGGCTTCACTGGCTTGCTGAAAATCGCCGATATGGCCTTGCTGGAGAATGTCATGGTCGCGCCGCACGGGGTGGGCGCCGGCATTGGCATAGAGGCCGCGATCGCTGCCTGCGCCGTCATGCCCAATTTCTTGATTTACGAATACAACCAGCTCTTCAATCCGCTGCGGCACGCGGTCACGCGCGAGGCGATCGAGTTCAAAGACGGCGCCTTGCATGCCAAGACCGGGCCGGGCCTGGGACTCAGCCTGGACGATGCCGTCATCCAGCGCTATCGCGTCGATTGAGGGCGGTCAAACGCTTGGGGATGAGCAGCGCAATCCCGTGCTGCGTGCCGAAGACGCGCAGCCGCCAAGCCGTCGTTTCCAGCTGGTCCAAAGCGGGGTCCAGCGGATCGCGCAGTCCAAATACATCCGCCAGCGCATGGCGCTCCCAATGCCCGGTGCGAGCCGAAATCAAGCGTGGTTCGTCTTTCGGGATGGTAATGCGCGGATTGCAGAGCACCGGCGAACAGTCGTGAATCACCAGAATCCAGTCGTCGCGTCCGAGCGCGCCGCGCAGGACATTTTGCAGCAATTGCCAGGGATGCGCGTCCAGATAGATGAGGCCCGGCGGGAACTTGTCCAGCACATCGCGCTCGAATGTGTGCGTGAGATCTTGCAAGCGAAAGTCCGCCTCGTCGGGGCGAAAGTGCTTGACGAGATTGACAATGTCGTACGTGGTCACCCGCGTCGGCAAGCCCAGGTCGGCGATGCTGTCGAGGACGCGCCTGGTCGCGCCGCCTTCGTATGTGCCGATCTCGATCAGGCTGGCGGGCGCGAACTGCTCGAGCAGGCAGTGGATGAGGAAGACTTCTTCCCGCGAAGTCGAGCCAGCGGCGCCCAGTTTGCCGCTGTGATTTTCTCTCTCCGTCAGCGCGCGATAGTCCCGCCACAGGCTCCGAATGTCGGCCGGCTTCCGTTCCAGCGCGGCGGCAATATCGAGAATGAGCGCCTCGTGATCGACTTCGGTGGGCGTGACCGGTCGGTAGCGCTGCAGCTTGTAAGTGTTCCACAATTGCCAGAGCCGGAGCCGTAAAGGATGCACGCTGAAGCGCTCCCCGCGCGAATGTCTGGCCGAATGCCGCGCTTATTCTAGCGCAAGGGCGGCAATCCGCGCCTGCAATCAGGCGACGCGCGAGTCTTCGGGCGATATCGGCTTGCGCCGGCGCGTTTTTCATAATATCACAAAAGCTGTCGTAAACGCTCAAGTTCTACTCATGCGGAGACGCGAAGCAAAGGAGCGCCCATGCTGCCAGAAACTCGACGGCGCGCCATCCTGGCTCACTTGGCGCTGGCGGGCAGCGACACCATCGTCGCAATGAGCGGCCGCTTTCATGTCTCGCCCATGACCATCCGGCGCGATCTGAAATTGCTGGCGCAAGCGGGCGCGCTTACCCTGTCGCATGGCGGCGCGGTCTATGGCGGCGGCGGAGTCCTCACGCGGCGCGACCAGGGCGACCATGCCCGCCTTGCCGAGAAACGCGCTATCGGGCGATACGCTGCTGCGCGCTTCGTTGAGCCGGGCGACGCCCTCTTCCTCGACGCCGGGACAACCGCCCGGGCGCTGATCCCTTTCCTCAGAGAGCGCGATCGCCTGACCGTCGCCAGCAATGGGCTGCGCGCGCTGGAATGCCTGCGCCGGCAGCTGCCAGGCAGCGAGCTGCTCTCGACAGGCGGCAGCTTGAGCCGGGACGGGGAGGCGCTGGCGGGCCCGCTGGCCGAGCGCTTCTTCGACGACTATTTCGCGCGCAAGGCTTTTGTCTCCGGCGCGGCTTTCTGCGCAGAGGCCGGCCTCAGCGACTCGCGGGCGGCGATTGCAGCCATGAAACGGGCGATGGCGGGCGCGGCGGACAATGTCATCGTCCTGCTCGATTCCAGCAAACTGGGGCGGCGGGCCGTGGCGCGGGCGCTGCCGATCGGGAGCGTTCAGTCTCTGGTGACCGACGCCGGCATTAGCGACGAAGATCGGCGCGCGCTGCTGGACGCTGGCGTCGAGCTGCACATCGCGCCCTTGAAGCTGGCCGAGGCGGGTTTGCAACCTACGGCAGGCTGCGCTAGGCTTGACGGTAACGTGAAATAATGTTTTGAGGCGGGTGCGCCATGGCGGAAATCAACGCGAAACGAGACGGACTGGCTGATGGCATGCCGCGGGACGAGCGCGGTTACTGGCGGCCCGATGGCGACGTCGGCTTGCCCAACCCCTGGTTCTCTTGGCCGCCCAAGCCGCGCGCGGCCGCCCTGTGGCTGAAAGAATATCTTTTGCCCTACAACCTTCTATTCATGATTGTGGCGGCTGTGACCTGGCTTTACCTGACGCCGGAGATGTCGCGGATGACCGAATTCCGCGCCGGCTGGATCCTCGAGATCTTCATTCGCAACCAGATCTTGTTAATCGTCTGGGCGTCGGCGCTCCATGTCAGCATGTGGACGCTGAAGACGCAGGGCTATCAATACAAGCTGTCGCTGAATTGGATGAGCAAGAATCGCAAGTTCCTCTTCAACGACCAGGTGCGCGACAATATGTTCTGGAGCATCGCCAGCGCCGGCACGATTTGGACGGCATGCGAAGCGCTGATGCACTACGCCTACGCCAACGGGATTTTCCCCTACCTTGACCCGCGCGAGCAGCCGATCGCCTTCGCTTTGATCCTCTTCCTGACGCCGCTCTGGTACAACTTTTACTTCTATTGGGGACACCGCCTGCTGCACGTAAAGTTTCTGTACCGAGCCGTGCATCATGTGCACCACCGGAATATCGAAGTTGGTCCCTGGTCGGGCTTGTCGCAGCACCCGATTGAACATGTCGTGATGTACGCGAGCATGCTGATCCATGGGCTAATCGGCGCCCATCCGATCAACATGATATTCGGGGGACAGGCAGTGACCTTCGGCTCGATTTCGGGTCATGGTGGCTTCGAGGAAATTGTCGTCAACGACAAATTGAAGATCTCGTATGGCAACTACTGGCATTCGCTGCATCATCGCTTTTTCGAGTGCAATTATGGCGAGCCGACCGTGCCCTTCGATCATCTCTTCGGCACAAACTTCGATGGCTCGCCCGAAGAGCGGGAGAAAATGCTGGCCAGGATGCGCGCCATGCACAGCGGCTGAGGGCGGATTCTTGCGCTCGCTGAAATGGCGCGATACGCTAACGGGAATACTGGTCCTAAGGGTGATAAGCGATGGCACAGATAAGCGCGGACAGAGACGGATTAGCCGATGGCATGCCGCGGGACGAGCGCGGTTACTGGAAGCCGGAGAAAGAATTCGGCGCGCCCAACCCGGTCTTCAGCTGGCCCCCCAAACCGCGGGCGGTGGCGAAGTGGGCGAAAGACTATTTTTGGCCCGTGAACTTCATCTTAATGCTCCTGGCGACGGTCACGTGGCTCTTCCTCACGCCGGAGATGGCGCGCATGGAGCAGTTCGAGGCTGGCTGGATCCTCGAAGTCTTTATTCGCAATCAAGTGATGCTGATCGCCCTGGCGACGGTGATGCATGTGCGGCTGTGGACGAACAAGTCGCAGGGCTACCAGTACAAGTGGTCGCCAAACTGGATGGGCAAGAGCCGGAAGTACTTGTGGAACGACCAGGTGCGCGACAATGTTTTCTGGAGCGTCGTCAGCGCCGGCACGATCTGGACCGGCTTCGAAGTCGTCATGCTCTATGCCTACGCCAACGGCATCATCCCCTTCCTTGACCCGCGCGAGCATACGGTCGGCTTCGTCGCCATGTTCTTCTTGGCGCCGCTTTGGCGCGAGTTTCACTTCTACTGGGCGCACCGCCTGCTGCATGTCAAGTTCTTCTACAAGATCGCCCATCATGTGCATCATCGCAATATCGACATCGGACCGTGGTCGGGCCTGTCGATGCACCCCATCGAGCACCTGATGTATTACACCTGCATGCTGCTGCACTGGGTGGTGGCGTCGCATCCCATTCACATGGTGATGAACGGGCAGCACGCCACCTTCACCGCGATCACGGGGCACGCCGGCTTCGAGGAAGTGGTCGTCAAGGACGGCCTCTCAGTGACCTCGGGCGCGTCGTATTATCATTCCCTGCATCACCGCTACTTTGAGTGCAACTACGGCGAGATGGGCATGCCCTTTGATCACTGGTTTGGCACGAGCCACGATGGCACGCCCGAAGCTCGCGAGAAGATGCTGGCGCGGAAGCGGGCGATGCACGGCAGCTAAGGCTCGTTTTCAAATCCCAACCTGTAGGGGCGAGCCACTGGGCCGCCCGCCTCCGTGCCAACCCCACCCCCTCCACGAGGCTTCAGGGAGGGGGAGTCGCAAACGCGCAGATGGGAGATTAGATCAGGCGACCTGGCGGGTCATCCCCGCTGGCTTTGATTTCAGTTGGATTCGTGTAGCGGCTAAGCGGTGATCCGCCCGTTTTCATTCGTCGTTTGACGGCATGAGGATGGGAAGCAGGCGGTCTTTGAGGCGCGGGATATCCGACTTCAACTCCAGCCGAACCGCTTCAATGCGCTGGTCCAGTCGGTATTCAAGATCCCGGCTCGTCAAGACGATGGTCAGCATCAGCACGACAGCCGTCAGCAGCATGACGATGGTCTCCAGCGAAATGGATATTTGACGCCCGCTGGCATTTGCCGTCATTTTTGCCCGCCTCAACTCCTTCAGTCATCAGTCATGATTATGTTCGACTAAAGCGCATCTGACAAGAAAACAGCCAGCCAGCCACCGCTACCAACCCGGCAAGAGCCTGAAGTCGAAGCCTCTATCGCGCTCGCAGACGAGGATGCCGTCTTTCAGCTCCAGCTCCGCGACTTGCAGCGAAGTCCGCTTGACATGGAAGGGATGAACCTCGTCCGTGCCGTACTGTCGCGCGCCGTCCCATTCCGGATGCGTGAAATAGAAGATGAAGGCGCGGTCCGCGATCACTTCCACATCGGCGTGGCGGGCATTAACGCCGTCGTCTTCGCGTGAACCGGGGGCGTCGAGGATCTTCGGGCAGCGCTTCCAGTTCTCCGCGTCGGCCGAGCGATAGACGCCGAGCCCGTCCCAGCAGTCAATGATCATCCAGTAGCTGCCGCGCCAGCAGAAGACATTCGGTCCCTCGTGCGCGCAGTCCGTGATGACGGGACCATGCGCTTCCCAGCGGTACAGGTCATCGCTGTCGGCCGCGTAAGTGTGCGAGCCATGGACTTCGTCTTTGTGCCACATGCGCCAGAAGCCGCCGGGCATGCGATGCAAGGCGGCGTCGATCACGCGGTCGGAGGACAGCTTCAAGGCGCTCTCGTGCCGCCAGTCGCGGAGATTCTCGCTCGTGTAATGCAGGATGGCGCGCGAACCGGACCAGTCATGCGGGACGCCGCGCACATAACTGACATACATGTGATACAGCCCGCCGTGCCAGATGACCTCGGGCGCCCAGAAGGTGTTCCGGCCCCTCTCGAATTCCAGCCCGCGCAACAGGCCGCGATATTGCCAGCTTCGTCCCTCGTCGGCGGAACTGGCGATGCCGATGTCCGTGCCGTGCGCCCAGGCGACTCCGCGACAGCGAACATTGGCGCGCCGGCTGGTGTAGAGCAGCCACCAGGCTTGCTCGTGGCGATTCCAGATCAGGGTCGGGTCAGCCGCGCCGTCGTGGATGGGATCGCGAAAGAGTGGCGCGGGCGGGAGGCGCAAAGATTGTTCGTTCAGCACCGAGTACACCGAGTACGCCGAGTTAGATTGCCGGAATGCGGCGGGCGATCTGGCAGGTCGCCCCTACAGATTCCCATATTTGCGGGCTTGAGGGCGAGCCACCGACTCGCCCGTACAATTTGTGATGTTGTTCGGCGCGGCGGGCGACCGGGCAGGTCGCCCCTACAGATTCCCATATTTGCGGGCTTGGGGGCGAGCCGCCGGCTCGCCCGTACAATTTGTGATGTTATTCGGCGCTGCGGGCGACCGGGCAGGCCGCGCTATGAGACGATCTCGGCGCAGCCATCCCCCCGTTATCTACGGGGGGACCGAGGGGGGTATGCCACTACTCCCCGCCGGGCCGCAGCTCGACCTCGACCGGCGACCACATGTCGCCGACCACATCCGCCCCGTCCATCGCCAGCGCGTCCAGAGCGGCTTGCGCCAAATCGCTGCGATAAGCCTCCATGCCCGGATCTTCGCTGATGACCAAGCCTTCGATCGACACGGCCACCGTCTGCGCCCACAGATCCGCATCCATGATTCCGATGCCAGCCGGCGACGGCCAGATCAACTTGCTGATCTCGTTCAGCTGCCAGGTCTGGTGGCTCTCGCCCAGGGTCGAGCCATTGTCCAGCACGATGCCGACGCACTCTTCGGGGTTGTCGCGGCAGTGGATCCAGCCGCGAAAACTCGCCTTGAGGAAAGCGACCGCGATATCGGCATTGCCTTCTTCCGCCAGCCAGTCGGCGTTCACGAAGACATGATCCTGCAGCATGGCCGTGCCGACATCGTTGAAGTCGATCACATTCAGGTCTTCCGGCTGGTAGAGCTCGCCGGTGTCTGGATTGACCGCTTCGAGGACCTGGGCGTATTCGTTGTAAGTCATGGCTTGTGCCGCGTCCAGCTCGCCATTCAGCAGCAGCGACATGTCAAAGGGCTGCTGGATGACGGTGACATCGTCGGCGTTTTCGGGGTCGATGTCGACAGCGCGCATGGCGGCGAAGAGCTCGTGTTCGTTGCCGAAGCCCCAGGTGCCGATGCGCATGCCAGCGAAGTCCTCGACAGACTCGATGCCCGTGTCGACGAAGCTCACCTCAAGCGTGCCGCTGCGCTGGAAGACCTGGGCGATATTGACCAGGTTGACGCCCTGCTCGTTGGATTCCAGGACTTTGGGCACCCAAGCCAAGCCGAATTCCGCGCCGCCGGAAGCGACGACCTGCTGCGGCACGATCTCGACCGCGCCCTCCAAGATGGTGACATCCAAGCCTTCGTCCTCATAGAAGCCGAGGTCGACGGCGGCGAAGTAGCCGGCGAATTGCGATTGCGCCACCCACTGCAATTGCAGCTTGACGGGCATCAGGTGGCCGTCGGCGGTCGTGGCGGAGACGCCGACCAAGAACAAGAGCACTGCTAACAAAACTGCTGTCTTACGCATGATCACCCTCCAATTCATGGATTGCGTGGCAGCGTCCAGTATAGCCAATCGCGTCGGGATTCGGCAAAGGCGCCCAGCCCGCCAATCAGGATCCGGCCGCGCTGCCGCGGCGCATGGCTGGCTGCCTTCCAAATCAGAACTTGCGACGCGCGAAGGAATTGATATACTTTCGCGCATACTGTCTCGTATGAGACAATAACGGCGGAGGTGTCATGTTACGAGCACTGACGAATCCAGGTTGGCTCTTCGAGATTTTGCTCCCCCCGCGCGCGCTGGCGCTGCCTGTCGCTTGCCTGCTGCTGTTTTTTGGCGCGCATGTCAGCCTGGCGGCGACCATCAATGTCGACCAATCTACATGCATACTGCAGAACGCCATCACCAGCGCGAATAGCGACACGGCGACGGGCGGCTGCACGGCTGGCAGCGGCGCGGACACCATCAACCTGAGCGGTATGAGCAGCAGCTACAATCTGCCCGGGGAAGTAGACCAGATCACCACCGTTATCACCATCGACGGGACCGGCAAAACCATCAACGCCGAAGATTGGAGGCGTCACTTCTATGTCGCCAGCGGCGGCGATCTGACGCTGAATAACATTACGCTCAAGCGCGGCGACGCGAAAGGCTACTCAACGGGACCTACCGACGGCGGCTCAATCTATGTCGCCAGCGGCGGCAAACTGACGGTCAACTACAGCAAGTTCGATACCAACAAAGCGTATAAGGGCGGCACAATCTATTCCGAGGGCGATGTCACGATAATCGGAAGCTCCATATACTCAAGCGAGGCGGGCAATGGAGCTGGCATTCTCGCAGAGGCGGGTTCCTTGCACATCAGCAATAGCGCCATTCGAAACAACGACTCAACCGGTCTTGGCGGCGGAGTCCACTCTTCTGCCACGCTGACGATTTCGAACAGCACCTTTACCGCCAACCATGTCAATAGCGCAAATAACGGCGCGGGCATTTACATTGATGGCGGTACGGCGACCATCAGTCACTCCACGCTCCACAACAACACAATCGGCGTCTCCGCCACCAATTCCGCGACTGCATTGGCAATTACAGGAACGACCGCGGCGGTGTCCCTGCGCAACAGCATCCTCGGCGACGTCAACTCCAAGTTGGATTGCAAGCTCTTGAACAGCGCCACGCTCACCCAGAATGTCGGCAATGTCATCCAAACGGGCGATGGCAGTGGCGCCGGCGCCTGCACCACGCCTAATACGCGCGACGAGCCCGGACTTGGCTCATTGGTGTCGACAGACCCGGTCTATTTTCCGCCGCAAAGCACAAGCGAGGCCATCGGCGCGGGCGACGCCTCCATCTGCCTACTCTTTCCCAAAGACCAGATTGGCATAACCCGTCCCGCAAGCGGCTGCGACGCCGGCTCAATTCAGACCGGCAGCTACAAGGAAATCATCGTCAACGCCAACACGAACAACAGCCCGGACACCGTCTGCACCTTGAACGAAGCCATCAAGTCAGCCAACGAGAATTCTTCGGACAACGCGCCCGGCTGCGCTTCCGGTATCGCCGACTCCGTCGGCACTGATCTCATCAAGCTGGCGCAGGATGTGGAGATGACCGCCTTCGGCAGCAACATCACCAGCACCATGCTCGTTGACGGCTGGGGCTTTAGCATCTCGCCCGCCGCGAACGCGGGCAATTTCCGACCCTTTGTTGTCGCCAGCGGCGGAGACCTGACCCTGCAAAACATCACCGTATCCGGCTTCACCGCGAACAACGGCGCCGGAGTTTATCACTACGATGGCAAGCTCACACTTAAGGACTGCGTGTTCAAGGACAACCAGAGCAGCAATGGCGGAGGCGCGCTGTATCTGCACAGTTATCAGGATGGCACGGTAATCGACCGCTGCGCCTTCATCAGCAACGGCAGCTCCAGCAACTCCGGCGCCGCGATCTATGTCCGTGGCGGCAATCTGGAAGTCAGCAACAGCACATTTACCGACAACACCTGCTATAGCAGCGGCTGCGCCATCTACAACCAATTTGGCCAGACTGAAGTGTATCACAGCACCTTCTGGAACAATGCAACGAAATCTCCCGGCGCCAGCAACACCCTCTACGGCGGCGGCGGCAGCGGCACTACCATGGACATCTATAACACCATCATCGGGCACAGCTCGCCCGGCACCACCGCCAACTGCGCCAGCAGCAAGATCCGGGGCAAGGATCAGGAACGCGGCATCCTCGTCTGGAATGACAAGCCGAATGACTTTGGTTGCGGCAACCAAGACAAGATCATCGCCAGCAATCCGCAGCTCGGCGGGCAAACGGACTTCCCGCCCCACCTGCCCCTGGGCGCTGGCAGCCCCGCCAGAGGCAAAGGGATCGCGGCGACTTGCCAAGCCTACCCGACCGACCAGCAGGGCGCGCCCCGTCCCGCCACCGGCTGCGATATTGGCGCGGTGCAATACTATGTGCCGCCCACCAGCGGAGATTCTGATGACCGGTATGAACGCGGCAACTGGGTGCAGCTCGCGGACGGAACCTGGGTCTGGGTCCCGGAGCCGGATGACGAAGAGGGAATCTGCACGGGCGAATGGCTGAACGCCAACACCGCCATCCGCGTCAGCGCGACTTACGACATCTGCAGCGGCATCAATTTCGAGCGCCGCGACCTCGCCGCGATTGGCATTCAGTGGGTCATCGACGCCGGACCGCTGGATGTGGTCGATGTCTGGGGCTGGGTGCGGCCGACGGCTGAAGTCTGCTTCCCGCAGCCGGGCTCAATGCTCTTCCTCAACGCCAGCACGGTCCAGCGCGTCGTCGAGCCGCTGCCCTCGTACCGCGACGGACAGTATACCTGCGCCCAGATCGACGAGCCGGGCACGCTGATTCTGATGCCAGTGGATTCGCCGCACACGACGCCGCCCTCGGCTGGTCCGCAGACGCCTCTGGCTGGCTGCATGGCGCGGACGAATTTCATTCTGAATCTGCGCGCGGCGCCTGGCGGAGATGTGATTACGCTGCTGCCCTACGATGTGACGCTGACGGCTTATGCCAAAGCGGCTGGCTGGTACGAAGTCGATTATCACGGGATTCGCGGCTGGGTCAGCGGGCAGCATGTGACCTTGGTCGGCGCTTGCGCTTAAGTCGCCCGGCTCGGAGCGTCCCGACTCGGAGTTGCAGCTTACGACTGAGCGAGTGGAATTGGCATGCTTGGAGCATTGAAGATTGCTGTTTCGCTGCCTGGGTTTTCGTCCCTGGAGCGGAGCTGGCGCGTTTTGGCTTTGGCGCTTCTTTGCCTGCTGCTGGCTATGAGCGCGCATGTCAGCCAGGCGGCAACCATCAATGTCGATGGTGGCTGCGCGCTGAGCGACGCCATCACGGCCGCCAACACCAACTCGACGGTCAGCAACAGCAGCTGCGAAGCGGGCGAAGGCGGCGCGGTCGTGGATATCATCCGCCTGCGGCAGGATGCGTCGCTCGCGAGCAGCACTCCCGACGTCAGCTCGAAGATGATCGTCGATGGCATGGGCAAGACGGTCAGCGTCGCGGCCGGCGCGACCGATGTGCGGCTCTTCCGGGTCGATAGCGCCGGCGACCTGACCCTGCGCAATATCACCATCAGCGGGGGCAATGCAAACCAGGGGGCAGCCATCCACTCGAGTGGCAATCTGACTATGGAAGATTGCGTGCTTAAGGACAGCGCGGCGACGCTTGAAGGCGGCGGCATCCACATTTGGACCAGCAACAGCGTCGCGACAATCAACCGCTGCTCCTTCATCAACAACCGCAGCGACGCTACCGGCGGCGCCATTGACATCGAAAACGGCCAGCTCACCGTCACGAACAGCAGCTTCTTTGGCAACAGCTGCGCGAGAGACGGCTGCGCCATTCATGTCGCTGGCGACACGGCCACCCTCGCGCAGAATACCTTCTGGAACAACAAGACGGATGGCAGCAGCAACAGCAGCGCGGTTTATGTCGACTCCGGCACGGTTAACCTGTTGAATAGCATCCTGGGACGCGACGCGCAGACCAGCGCCCCCCTCTGCGGCGGGACGATCGCCACCAGCAGCGGCAACCTCGTCTGGAACGACGCGGCCAACAGCACGGCTTGCGGCACGGTAACGGCGGAGGCCCCCCTGCTCGGCGCCTCGACCGGCTTCCCGCCATACATGCCCCTCGGCGCGGGCAGCCCGGCGCGCGGAGCGGGCGTCAACGCGACCTGCGCGGCATATCCAACCGACCAGCGTGGCGCGTCCCGCCCGGCGACCAACTGCGATATCGGCGCGCTGCAGTTTATCGACGAATCCGCTGGCCGCGCGCGGCGCCGCGGCAACCCGCCCGAGCCCGAACCCAGCGGTTGCACCGGAGAGGGGCTGAACGCGAACAGCGGCATCCGCGTCAGCGCGACTTACGACATCTGCAGCGGCATCAACTTTGAGCGCCGCGACATCGCCGCGATTGGCATCCAGTGGATTATCGACGCGGGACCGCTGGATGTGGTCGATGTCTGGGGCTGGGTGCGGCCGACGGCTGAAGTCTGCTTCCCGCAGCCGGGCTCGATGCTCTTCCTCAACGCCAGCATGGTCCAGCGCGTCGTCGAGCCGCTGCCCTCGTACCGCGACGGACAGTACACCTGCGCCCAGATTGGCGTGGCTGGCACGCTGATTCTGATGCCGGCCGATTCGCCGCACACGACGCCGCCCTCGGCTGGTCCGCAGACGCCCCTGGCTGGCTGCATGGCGCGGACGAATTACATTCTGAATCTGCGCGCGGCGCCTGGCGGAGATGTGATTACGCTCCTGCCCTACGATGTGACGCTGACGGCTTATGCCAAAGCGGGCAGCTGGTACGAAGTCGATTATCACGGGATTCGCGGCTGGGTCAGCGGGGACTATGTGACCCTGGTCGGCGCTTGCGCTTAAGTCGCCCGGCTCGGAGCGTCCCGACTCGGAGCTGCGGCTTACGACTGAGCGAGTGGAGTTGGCATGCTTCGAGCATGGAAGATTTCTGTTTCGCTGCCTGAGTTTTCGTCCCTGGAGCGTAGCTGGCGCGTTTTGGCATTGCCGCTTCTTTGCCTGCTGCTGTTTTTTGGCGCGCATGTCAGCCAGGCGGCGACCATCAATGTAAGCTCCACATGCAGCTTGCCGAACGCCATCACATCCGCCAACGGCGATTCGGCGACGGGCGGCTGCACGGCTGGCAGCGGCGCGGACACCATCAACCTCAGCGGCATGAGCAGCCCCTATACCCTGAGCGCGGCCTTGCCGAGCATCACGAGCGACATCACGATCACGGGCGCGGGCAAGACGGTCAGCGGCAATGACGCCTATCGCATCTTCCGCGTCAACAGCGGCGGCAACCTGAAACTGAACAACATCACGCTGCGCAATGGCAAGGCGTCGGGCTTCGGCATTGGCGGCGCGCTCCTGGTTGGCGCCAGCGGCAGCGCGACTGTGACGGACAGCACGATCTCGAACAGCGCGGCGTATCAGGGCGGCGCAGTCGGGACCTGGAGCACATTGACCATCATCAACAGCACGATCCGCAACAGCAGCGCCCATTCGACGTCAGGCGACGGTGGCGCGCTGTATATCCACGGCGGCACGACCACGCTGCAGAAAAGCGCCATCCACGGCAACAGCACGCATCAAGGCGGCGGCATTTATATCATCACTGGCACGCTTACGGTCGAAAACAGCTTCATTTACGGCAACCGCTCCAACGGCGGCAACGGCGCTGCGATCTTGCAGGCGGGAGGCACAGTTACCCTCGCCCACAGTACGCTATGGAACAACCAGGCGACCGGCAGCGGCGCGGGCAACGGCATCTATGTATCGGGCACAGCCAATCTCTACCTGCGCAACAGCATCCTGGAGAGTACGCTTTCGTCAATGCACGATTGTCAGCTGAGCGGCGGCGGCGCCTCGGCGGTGAAACAGAATGTCGGCACGATCATCGGTTCGGGCAGCCACACAGCCTGCCAGCGCAGCGCGGTCGGGACCGCCTCCGCCAATCTCAGCGCGCCCGCCTTTATGCCGCCCGCCACCAGCGGCGCGCTTGGCGTTGGCAACGCGACACAATGCGCGGCTTATGCGCAGGACAAAAATGGCGTAACTCGCCCGGCGACATTTTGCGATGCCGGCGCCGTCGAGCGGGTCGGCGCGACAGAAAGCCTCAACTACATCGATGTCGACGCCACATGCAGCCTGGCCAGCGCCGTCGTTTCCGCCCAGAATAACAACTCCACCGGCGGCTGCGCTGCGGGCTTGGCCGACGCGGTGGCGACGGACTACATCCGCCTGCGGCAGGATGTCTCGCTCACTGGCAGCACGGCGGGCCTCAGTTCAAAGCTGGTCGTCGATGGCTTGGGCAAGACGGTCAGCGTCGCGGCCGGCGCGACTGGCGTGCGGCACTTCGTCAGCGCTGGCGGCGACCTGACACTGCGCAATATCACCCTCAGCGGCGGCAACGCGTCGCAAGGCGGAGCCATCCACTCCAGCGGCACTCTGACTATGGAAGATTGCGTGGTTAAGAACAGCAGCGCGTCCTTGGAAGGCGGGGCCATCCATATCTGGGACGCCAACAGCGACACGACCATTGACCGCTGCGCCTTTATCAACAACCGCAGCGACTCTAATGGCGGCGCCATCAACATTGCTCTTGGCGAGCTCACCGTCAGCAACAGCACATTCATCGGCAACAGCTGCGCGAGCAATGGCTGCGCGATTTATGTCGGCGGGGCCAAGGTGGACCTGGCGCACAACACCTTCTGGAACAATGTCTCGGACAGCTCCGGCAACATCACCGCTGTGCGCGGCGGCGGCACGACCCAGCTGTTGAACAGCATCCTGGGCCGCGACTCGGCGCTTGGCGGCAAGCTCTGCGGCGGCACATTCCAAAACCCGACAGACGAGCGGGGCCTCATAATGTGGAATGGTCCGACGCAGAACGATCCCTGCGGCAAAGTGACTGTGGCGGATCCGCGGCTCGGCGCGCAAACCGGCTTCCCGGATTATCTACCCCTGGGCGCTGGCAGCTCGGCCCGCGGCAAAGGCCTCCAGGCGACCTGCGCGGCATACCCCGTCGACCAGCGGAGCGCGGCTCGCCCTGACAGAGGCTGCGACAGCGGCGCAGTGCAGTATTATTCGTCTCGGCAAGGCAACGCAGCCGCTTCAGGGCAAGCTGGCGTTCGCGGCTCGACAGGGACTGCCGTCTGCACCGGCGAATGGCTGAACGCGAACAGCGGCATCCGCGTCAGCGCCACTTACGACTTCTGCAGCGGCATCAACTTTGAGCGCCGCGACATCGCCGCGATTGGCATCCAGTGGATTATCGACGCCGGACCGCTGGATGTGGTCGATGTCTGGGGCTGGGTGCGGCCGACGGCTGAAGTCTGCTTCCCGCAGCCGGGCTCGATGCTCTTCCTCAACGCCAGCAAGGTGCAGCGCGTCGTCGAGCCGCTGCCTTCTTACCGCGACGGACAGTACACCTGCGCCCAGATTGGCGTGGCTGGCACGCTGATTCTGATGCCGGCCGATTCGCCGCACACGACGCCGCCCTCGGCTGGTCCGCAGACGCCCCTGGCTGGCTGCATGGCGCGGACGAACTACATTCTGAATCTGCGCGCCGCTCCTGGCGGAGATGTGATTACGCTCCTGCCCTACGATGTGACCCTGACGGCTTACGCCAAAGCGGCCGGCTGGTACGAAGTCGATTATCACGGGATTCGCGGCTGGGTCAGCGGGGACTATGTGACCCTGGTCGGCGCTTGCGCTTAAGCCGCCCGGCTCGGAGCGCGCGAATCAGCCGCAGCCGGTCGTGCGTCCGTATTCGAGGCGCAGCCGCTGGTTGGCTGGCGCCGCTTCAAAGCGACACTCCGCGCCATCGCTCCAGACGATTCGCAGATCGGCGACTGTGGCCGCGCCCAGGCCGAAATGCAGCGGCAGCTGGTTGTTGCCGCCGAGGCCCGCGCCGATGCGGGCCGTCTGCATTTGCGTCTTGCCGTCGGCGGTCGTCACATAGACCCGCGTCCCGACGGCGTCGCGATTGACCCGGGACGCGCCTTGCTGGCGCCGTGGCTTGGGATTGCTAGCGGGATCATCGCCCCGCAGGTCCAGCGAGAGCCAGTTGTTGCCGCTGCCTTGATTCTGGTAGAGCCGGTAGCCGCTGTTCCAGTGCCCCGTCACCAAATCGAGGTCGCCGTCGTTGTCATAATCGGCATAAGCGACGCCCAGGCTGGGCAGGTCCGCGTCAATGCCGCTGCCGGCGCTGCGGTCTTCGAATGCGCCGCCGCCATCGTTGCGGAAGAGCGCGTCGGCCCGCGGGTTCATGAAGCTGGTCTCGAGCTCCGGGAATGTCTGGAAATACTCGGTGGTGGCGACATAGAGGTCTTGCCAGCCGTCGTTGTCATAATCAAAGAAGACCGCGCCCCAGCCGACGCCGGCGTCGGGACCGGCGTTGATGGCGCTGCCGCTGAAATGGGCGCGATTGCGGAAGAGCCCGGCGTCGTTGCGCAGCAGGTACATCGTGTAGACCATGTCGGTGATGTACAGGTCGAGGTCGCCGTCGTTGTCGTAATCGCCCGCGTCCACACCCATGCCGTTGATGCGCAGGCGGGCGCCGCTCGCTTGCGAGCTGTCGGTCCAGCACCAGTGGCCGCAGCCGGCGCCGTCGTTGCGCCAGAGCACATTGCCGATCTCGTTCTGCATTTTGTCGTTGACGACATAGAGGTCCTGGTCGCCATCGCCGTCGTAATCGAGGAAGATGGGCGCGAAGCCGGCCCCGAGGGTCATGGCGTAATCCAGGATCACCGTGACATCGGTGAAGCCGCCGTCGCCGTTGTTGTGATACAGGCGGTCTTGCTGGGCGGTGAAATCGACCGGCGCGCATTCCGGGTAGCAGGACCAGTTCGTCACATACAGGTCCAGCCAGCCGTCGGCGTCATAATCGCCCCAGGCTGCCGAAGTGCCTTTGCCGGTGTCGCCGACGCCCGCCTCCAGCGTGATGTCGCGGAAGCCGGCGCCCGCCTGGTTGCGGAAGAGCCGGTTGGGGCCATCGTTGACGATGTAGAGGTCCAGCCAGCCGTCGTTGTCATAATCGGCGAAAGTGGCGCCGCCGCTGGGCACATCGGGCAGGCTGAGCAAAGCCGAATGCTCGGAGACGGAGAATGTGCCGTCGCCTTCGTTGCGGTACAAGACATTGGGCGCGAGGTTGCCGGTGACGAAGAGGTCGATCCAGCCGTCGCGGTCATAATCGCCCCAGGCCTGGCCGATGGCGAGGTAGCCTTGCATCGCGTCCTGGTCGTCCCAGAGGCCGCGGTGCGCCGCCGTGAGACCGGCCGCCTGGCTGACATCGACGAAGACGGGAGCGTCTTGCGCCGATGCGGCCGCGCCGAAGCTCAAGCCGAAAAGCAGAATGAAGCGCGTCAATGCCTGTTTCACGATTAGAACCTGCCTCAACTACGGGGATATTGTAACGCGAATCAGATTATGGCTCGTCCTCTGGTCGCTACTGGGATGAGGCGTCATGCCAACGGAATGTTGTACGGGCGAGCCGGTGGCCCGCCCACACCGAGGCCCGAGAACCATCCTCTCGTAGGGGCGAGACTTGTCTCGCCCAACAGCGCGCCAACTCACAGACGCGGACGACAAGATTTCGCGCGACCACGAGGTCGTCCGCATTCATGTGCGGAAGAGAACAGAGGCAACGCCTACTAGATTGAGGGCGAGCCACCGGCTCGCCCGTTACTACTTTTTCGCTTTATCTGCGGGCGATATACAATATCGCCCCCGCACCGTTGCTAATGTCAGCGGGCTGTCGTCCGCGCATAGGGCGGCCATTCCAGCGGCACGCCCATCTCATCGCGCAGCAGAGCCTGAAAATCGCGCAAGTGGCTCTCCGTGTTGCGGACTTGCCGCGGGCTTAGCCCCTTGTCCAGGCAGTAGGCCGCCAATGCGCCGGCCGCCTCGCCGATGTTCCACTCGACCGGGTGCAGCCGATAGCAGCCATTGGTGATATGCGTGACGCCCAGATTCTTGCAGGCCGGCAGCAGATTCTCCACCCGCTGCGGGATCAGCGAACCCAGCGGAATCTGGAAGGGGTAGCAGCTGATGTCGATGTAATTGCGCAAGCCCGTGCTCGGGTGCAGGTCGATGCGATAGCTGCCGATGCCGACGCTGTCGTCGAAAGCCTCGGCGCTGTCGAAGCCCTCGCGCTGCTGGACGCCGACATGCTGCTCGAGCACGGTGAGCTCCGCCAAGATGCGCCGCGCCTCCCGCACATAGACATATTTCGCCATGCCGTCGCTGCTGCCGACCACATCAGGGCGCAGCCGCAAACCAGGATAGCCATAACCCTTGCCATCGCTGCGGGGCGCCTCGGTCTGCATCCAGTAGAGCATGGAGAAACTCAACTGCTTGCATTCGCGCAGGGCGGCTTGCTTGGTCGCTTCGTCCACGCCCAGCAGCGGCTTCAGCCAATAATCGATCTGGGGCCAGTTCACGAGCGAGATATCGCTGGGGAAAGCGCCGTCGCGGTGATGGTCTTTGTAGAGGATGCGCCGGAAATGCCAGAGATCGCCCGGGAAGGCGATATAGCGCTGGCGTGAGCTGGCATGGAATATCTGCCGATGCACGGGCTCCAAGGTCCGCGGGCTGGAATAGACCCAGCTCAGCTGCTTGTCTGGCCAGAAGTCGGCTTTGTAATCGCGCCAGAAGTCATAATCTTCAGGTTTGTCGATGGTGTGATCTTCGCCGGGCAGGTAATCGATGGCGAAACACCAGGAGATGGACTGCTGATCCAGGGGCAGCGGCTCGCCCTCGACCGCGTGCAGCTCGCCGGTCTGTTCCTGGCTCTCCGCGCCGATGATGGATTCGACGCCGGCCAGCTCGAGCAGGTCGCCCAGCTCGGTCGCGTCCAGGATGTAGGGCGCGCTGACGACGACTTGCTCGCCATCGCGCGCGTCTTCCAGGGTGACGGCTCGCACATGATCGCCATCGGCCTCGGCGGCGACCGGGATGTGCCAGAGCAGAATATCGAGCTGCATGCTGGAGCGGTAAGGCGCGAGCATTTCTTCGATGACGGCCAAGCCAATGCGCGGCTCGTGGCAGAGGCGGCTGACATTGCCCTGCCCGGGATTCCAGTTCATCGTGTGCCGCGCTTTGTCAGTCAGCGGGTAGTTGCGGCGGTAATAATCGCGGACGCCATCGGAGAAGCGCATGTAAGTGGCAGTGGCGCCGCATTGATCGACCCAGGGGTTCTCGTCCGGCGGGACGGCCTGGGCGGTGAGCTGGCCGCCGATCCAGTCGGTTTCTTCGCTCATGATGACGGTCTTGCCCATGCGCAGGGCAGCCAAGGCCGCGCCGATTGCGCCTGTGCCGCCGCCAACGATGAGGATGTCGCAGCTTCGTTCTTTCATGCTTTTTTCCAATCCCTCGCCCAAGGCCGTCACATTTTCATTTCCGGCTTGCTTGGCTCGCCCGCTGCAGTACGCCCGTCACGAATCGGAGCGGTGATCCATCGCTGATTCACCACAGAGACCATGAGGACACAGAGCCTGTTGCATGAGCATATTATAGCAGCAGTGATTAAGGCGCGTACGGTTTGCCGGTGATGGCTGGCTCGCGGGCGAGTTCGCGGCGGATGGCGGCGATGGTCTCGGCGTTGAGGCGCAGGGCGGAGACGACGCGGTCCAGGGCTTTGCGGGCGTCGGTGGTAACTCAAGGGACTAGATCGCCAATCCACGAAACACGATGTTCGCGGATCAATATGGACCCAAGAATCGTTTGCCGTCGAAATGAATTAGATGGTCGGGGGACTCCGCAATCCAGACTTCGGTCTCCCAGGAGATTTCTTTCAAGTGCTTTGACATGTCTTGGCGCGTCGCAAACGCCGTGACAAAAACGAGCCCTGCGCTGCTGCTGGAGAATAGCTGCTGTAGCTCATTGTGTCGTTTCTGGTCAATTGGCCCGTGACTCGTTACAGCTTCAATCAGGAGCAGCCAGTTGCTTTCTTTGACATGGACGATCAGGTCTGGAGCTTTGCCGTGCGGATCGAGCGTTATGCCCAAGGCGCTTAAGCGACGAATCTGCAATTCACCAAGTTTCGTGCCTGCATCACCAATATAAAGTATCTCACCGTCACGCGCAAATCTTGGGCAGAATTCTTCTGCGATTTGCTTGATTAGTCTGTTTTGCCCGCCTTCGGTGAGTCTTACTTCGGACCCATCCGGCAGCGTTACCGGCAGCATGCGCATCCGTCGCTTTCGCCCTTCCAGCGCAGTCAGTCGGTCGCCCGCGCGCAGGCGAAAAAGACTCAAGCTATCAGACCAAGAATCGTCTTCGAAAGACTGCAATAGCTCAAGGAAGTCTGGAGCGAGCTGATAACAATACTTAGGACTGTTCACCGGTCGAGTTGGCTCGTCAGGATTTGGGACGACCAAGCCCATCTGCCAAAGTTGATGAACAGTCTGTCGCCGTAAAGTTTCACGAGTGTTGGGCTTGTAAGTCACACCGTAATGTGTGGCGAAAAACTCCATCATTTCAGTTATGCCTCGCAAAGGAGCTGATGCCCGCGACCAGCCGTCACCCGGCTTGATGCCAGCCAAAGCCAGAAGCGTCAAAGCAGATCGCTGGTTCTGCTGCTGTCGCGGCCCGTCGAGAGCGCTGAGAATTGATAGAGCTTGATCAATCTTGGCTGCTCGCGAGGAGGGAGTGACTTCTGGATCCATGCCAAGCGCCTTCGCAACTAATCGGTCGATTTGCGCTAGGTCGGGGAAAACCTCTCCGACACGCCGGCCTAAGGCTTCAAGAGTATCCTGGCATGGGTACTTCATGATGCGCAGGTCGCTGGCATTGACTTGTGTATGTCCGCTGAATAAACGGAAATACTGGTCCGCGATCGAGGAATTGAGATAGGCGGCGAGGCCTTGCGCCAGATCGACTGGAAGACCAGCGCCCCTCCTATGCATGTAATTCAAATGATTCTCGATGCCGATCTTGTCAAATTTTAGGGTACGCGGTTCAAGCACCGCTGCGCTAAGCCTTCTGCGCTGTTCTTTGGAGGAAAACCTCTTGACCAATACATAACGGGCGTTCGGCACGAGCAGCGTCGCGCTTTGTCCATTTGAAGCGATTGCCGCAGGCTTTCTTTGTCTTTCCAGTGGCCAAGCAATTTTCCCATTTACGGAATTCGCTGGCAGCAGAAGCGGTACGCTGTCCACCGCATGTGGCGCTCTCAGGAGCTTGCGAGCACGAAACGCAACAACGCGACCCGTGGAGACCTCTACATCAAGATCGTGAAGCACGTGCTCCAACCCCCCGATAATTCTGCTAATCTTGCGACCATGCCCATCTATGGGCACGCGTATCAGTAGGTTCCGGTCTCGCAGGTCAACCAGTTCATCGGCTTCCAGCGACTGAACCACTACATCTTCGTCGGCGGGTCCCTTGCTGGATTGGACATTTACCGGCGCTAGCTTTCGGCTTTTGACAGCGCCCAAGATGATGTTTTCCTGCAAGACCGCGTCCGCGCCAAAGGCTTCTTTGCGCGAGTGGTAAAGGTGAATGTCGCTAATGGCCATCTGCGCCAGGAGGGCTCTTCGAAAGCGAAGAAAATAAGGACCGTTGCAGAAACTACGGGGCGAAATGGAGACGAGCTTTCCGCCGCTCTTCAACAATATCGCCGCCAGCATCATGAACGCCGCATACAAGTTGTTATGTGGCAGGCCATGTTTCTTGAGCAATCTGGATTGCGCGCTTGCGGAGGCGATTTTCCTGTACGGCGGGTTAAGAATGGCCACGTCATACTTGTACCGCGAATGCGCGTAATCGCAGGCTGCCAAAACGAAGTCGGTAAAGTGGATGGTCGAGTTGAAGGCCACTCCATGACTCTCGCAGACGCTTGCGCACATATTTAGCGTACTACGCATGTATGCGCCGACGCGCGGATCCACCTCGTAGGCAACGACTTCAATTTCGTTCACGGTCCTCGGATAAGCTTGCAGAATCTGCGCGACAACGGCCGCCGACAGCATCCCCGCGCCGGCGCCAGGATCCAATAAGGACACCTTGCCTTCCAGCGGACCTGCGAACCGCGCCATCTGTTGAGCGACTGGAATCGGAGTGAAGAACTGGCCTAGCTCGCGGCGACCATCGCGCAAGTCATGCCGCCGCGAATGCTCAACGCGGAAGTTGTCTACATACTGAAGCAGATTGGCGGCCTTGAGCCTGCCGCGCAATGCATTGGTTTTCCCTGCCGCGTACACGCTCGTATCCTGTGCGCGGATGTCGCCCAAAGCCGTCACATTTTCATTTCCGGCTTGCTTGGCTCGCCCGCGGCCAGCACATGATCCTTGCCTTGCTTCGCCCGATAGTGATAATTGTTCGCCGCGCACCAATCCGCGATCGGGTTGGCGCCGCCGGTGAAATCGAAATTCGGGTTGTCATCGACCGGCTCGCCCACCAGGTAGCGCTCGATCGGCGAAAGCCGCTCCACCAGCTCCGGCGCTTGCCGGCGATAATCCGTCGGCGTGACCCAATCGTAGCTGTAGCCGATCATGACGGCTTTGCGGGTGCGATCGCTCAAGTTGGCGGCGCCGGCGTGCCAGGTGCGGTTCTCAAAAAAGACGGCGTCGCCCGGGCGCAGCAGCGGCTCCACGCTGGTGGCGGGGTCAACCGCGCCTTCGGGTATATCGATGGGCTGCTTGAGCTGGTTGCTGCCGGCCGCCATCATGGTCACGCCCGTGCTCGGCTCGCTCAAATCGGTGAGGTAATAGGCGACTTTCAGCGAGTGCCGCGGGATATGCTGGTCGCCCAGGTCGCGCATGGACATGTAATGATCGCGGTGCCAGCCGGGGATGCGGGCCTGGCCAGTGGCGCCGGGCGGGTCCGGGCTGCGGTAGATGAGGTGGCTGGTGAGCAGGGAGAGCCAGGGGCTGAGCAGCTGGGCGACAGTGGAGAAGACTTTGGGGTTGGTGATCAGCGGCAGGAAAGCCTCGTCCATGGAGACGCAGTTGCGGAAGCCGTCGTACAATCCGCCGGGCCGACGCTGGCGGTTGAGCTCGCGGTCGCTGGCGACGAGGCGGTCGCCCGCTTCGATCAGCGCCGACACGGTCTCGCTGTCGATTGCGCCCCGCATTATCAAGTAGCCTTCGTCGTCGAATTGGCGTTTCTGCTCTGGCGTGATCTTGACGAATTCCATGCTTCATTCCTCCACCTGGGCGTATAGCGCCGCTTGTTCGGCATCGCCGCGTTTGCTGACTTCTGCGTAGAGTCTATCCAATAGTTGCCCGCGCGTCCCCTCGAATTCGGCCAGTCCGGGCGCGCCCGCCCAATTGGTCCAGTTCGCCCGGTCCGCGGCCGAGACCGCATCGCCGAGACTGGCTTGGTAGCCGACGCCGAGGAAGCCGCGCAGGGCGAAGAATTGCAGCGCTTCATAATAGGCGTCGCCGGGGGCGGCGTCCTCGAAATAACTGAGCACCGCCCCCGCTTTGAGCAGCCGCCGTTGCAGCCGGGCGATGTTGGCGTCGCGCGGAATCGTCCCTTCGTCGAGGCAGACGACGATGGCTTCGCCGGCCGCCTCGCCCAATGCCATCCAGCAGGGCTCCATGCGCAGCGTGCTGAAGCCGATGTGAGTCGACGAGGCGGGCACCGGAATCAGCAGATTGTCGACCTCCAGCGGCACGAGCACGCCATAGGGCACGCTGTAAGGCTGGGTCCGGTAGCTGAAAATGCCGTCCAGATGCGGGCGACCGGGCTCGCGCTTGAGGCAGGCGTGCGAATCCAGGGAGTAGTGGCTGGCGGTGACGCTGCTGGCGTGCCCCCGCGAATGCCGTTTGCTGAGGGCGTCGTGGGCGGTGAACAGGTGCTCGCCGCGGATGCGCCGCCCCTCGCGCACATAAATCTGGCGCGGGAAATTGTCGTTATCGGCGAACTCGTCCAGCGACAGCCCCCAGCGGCTGCAGCGCTCGCGGAAGTCGGCCGGCAGCGACGGGTCGTTCTGCGCGAAGTAAAACAGGCCCAGGGTGTAGTCTCGCAGGCGTCGGGCGAATTGATCGCGCCACTCCCAGCTCGCCGTCGGGTAGGGCCAATTCTCTTCCGGCAGATCGGTGGAGATGAAGGCGGCGTGCTGATTGTTGCCGTCGACTTTGTCATTCGGGACGCGGACCATGTTGCTGATCGCGCCAATGCCATCAAACTCCAGCGGCGTCGGCGGTCCCGCGAAGCGATTCAGCCGGACATCCTCCGCCAGCGACAGATACTCGTCGCGGCTGTAGCTGGCTGGTTTTTCGATGCGCCGCATGTTGCCCGGGTCGGTGGTCAGGGGCAGGCGATAATTGTAAGACTGAATGGCGTTGTCGCCCTGCCCGGTGCTGTAGCGTTCGTCGACGGGCGCGTTCCAGCGCTGGTAGAATTTGCCGGCGCAGGGCTCGCCGTACTCGTCGGCGCTTTCCCGGCCCAGCATGTAGGGCGCGCCGGCCGCCGCCGCCAGGTCGCCCTCGTAAGTGGCGTCGACGAAGACTCGCGCGCCGTAAATCTCTTCTTCGCCCGAGACCCGATTAAGGACGCGGATCCGCTTTAAGGCGGCGCCTTCTTTGATGGCGTTTCGCGGTTCATGATCAAACTGGCGCATAGTGCGGACTTCAAGGCTGGGGCCGGCGTCGGCGATCATGGCATGCAGGACGCGCTCGGCCACATGCGGCTCGAAGCGGTAGCCGTCGCTGCAGAGCCGGGCTTGTGGCGAATCCGCGCCGTAACGCGCCGTGTAATGCCGCTTGACGCGCCCGACAAATTCGAGGAACAAACCGCCGGTGCTGCCGCGGGTGTGGATGTCGGTGGCGCCCAGGCCATTGGCTGGCAGGCCGCCGATGTGGGCCGCGCGCTCCAGGATGACCGCGCTTCCGCCAGCCCTGGCGACGGCGATCCCCGCCATAATGCCGCCGGGCGTGCCGCCGACGATGACGGCGTCGAAATCTAATGTTTGGGGCGAGGTCATGTGGCAATTCCTGGGATAGTCTTGCGATGCGGGCGAGCCGCGGGCCAGCCGGTACAGCGACCCGAATGAATCATTCTTTCAGCGCCAGCGAGACCAGCACGGTGATCGCGCCCTGCTTCACCGAGCCGCGCAGCCGTAACCAGCCGCCAAAATGCCGCGCTTTGCAGAAGGCGACTTGGTCTTTTCGACGCGGCAATTCGAGGCTTGCGCCCTCGTCAGCCCAGTGAATGCCATCGGCCGAGATCTGCACTTTCGCGATACTGTCCAAACCTGGCGTAACTTCCAGCGCGCGGACGAAAAAGATCGCCTCGCTGGCCCAGGCCGCTTCATACGGCTCGCTGGCGAACTCGCCATCCCAGCGCACATTGCGCTCCACCACCGCCGTGTAGCTGCGCCGCGCCGCCATAATCAGAATTCCCCCGAGAGCAGAGCCGAATCCAGGTAGAGGAAAGCCCGCTTGTCGCGGTTCGTCTCCACCCAGAAGGCGGTGTTGAGCATGCAGTTCAAGTTGGGCATGGCGGGGATGGCAATGTACTTCAGCGCCTCGCCGGCGTAGACCAGGTCGTTGCACTGGAAGCCGAGGAAGCGCCGCGATTCCAGATCCACATTGACGCGCAGATAATGCCAGTTCATCTTGGTGGCGATCTCGTTGTAGGCGAGGGTCTGGGCGGGCGCGTCGACGAATTCCCAGTTTTCGGGACCAAGATGAAAATGCGAGACAGTCTCGCCCGAGTCGCCGATTTTGGCGAAAGCGCGGGTCTCGCCTTTGACCTGCCAGCGGTTGACCAGCCGGTCGCCATCCGCGTTCAAGTAGCGCAAATGCGGCATCCAGCGATATTCCGGGTTCATGCCGTCTTGCAAATCAAAGAGCACCCCGAAGGCGCGCACATCATTGAGCGAGAGCCGCAGTTCGCTGGCTTCTGGCTTGAAAGTGAAATAGCACTCCAGCTGGATCTGGCCGCGGCGGCGAAAGGTCAAGCGCTTGATGCTGGTGGCCAGCGCGCCGGCCCGCGCCCGGCTGGCGATTTTGAGGGCGTAGCCGCCTTCCATGGAGCCGGCCGTGCCCGTGTCCCACATCGTCAGGTTGCTGAGCATCGGCGGGCGCATGTCGCTGTATTCGGGCAGCATCGAGTCCAGCGAATGCTCGTAATTGCCGATGAGCTCCGACCAGCCGCGGATGCCGTCGTCGAAATCGTCGTAGAAGATGATCCGCTCCAGAGGGTCGAAGCGGCTGAGGCGGGGGTCTGCTGGCGGGGCGCGCATCAAGTGTTCCTCAGGCGGCCGCGGCGCCGCGCTTTTGACAAGTCAAGATCTGCGCGTTACAGTAGGCGCAGTCCGCCAGTGAGCCGCTTGGCGTCGACCAAGTATATCGGGCGAGTGGCGGATTGCAAACCAATCGGGTATGATGGCGGCGTCTTGCGAATCCGTGGCTGAAGAGCCGCCAATCGTCTTAGCGCATGTTGAGTTAGGAGAGAACCATGAAAAGCACGCTGTTTATCCGCATCGCGATCGCCCTTGGCGTCTTGCTGTCGCTCGGCTTGCTGCCGGTCGCGGCTGACTGCGAGGGCGAGGTCATTGAGCTCGAATTCATGAACTGGTGGGGCGCCGCCCGCGAAGCCTACATGGACGAGTTGATCGGCCACTTCCAGGAAGAGAATCCCTGCGTCCGCGTCATCAACCAGGTCCAGCCCTGGGATAACCGCGCCGAGCTGCTCGCCACCGCCGCCGCCAGCAGCAACCCGCCGGGCATCATCATGTCCACCCGGCCCGAGACTTACCAGTTTGCCATCAGTGGCTTGATCATCCCCATCGACCAGTTCGTCGAGGCGCATGCCACCGACCTCAGCGTCTTCTATGATGGCGAGATCGGCCTGCAATACTGGAATGGCGAGCTCTATGGCTTGCCCATGCCGACGGCTGGCGGTTTGACCGGTCTGATGATTTACAACAAGAACATGCTGCGCGACGCCGGCTTCGACCCCGAAACGCCGCCGGCCACCTGGCAAGAGCTGCAGGCCATCGCCGAAGCCCTCACCGTCGCCGACCCGATGGGCATTGATGTCATGGGCGCGGCCACCATCGGCAGCGACTCCGAATTTGTCGCCTGGCTCTACACCAACGGCGGGCAATATGTCTCCGCGGATGGCCGTACGCTGATGTTCAACAGCCCCGAAGGCGTCGAGACCCTGGAATGGATGGTGAACTTCACCAACAACATCAACCTCGGCACGGAGAATGTCGCCGACTTCTTCCAGGACACCAGCTTCTCGCAGGGCGATCACCCCTGGTACGAGAACAAGCAAGCCTTCCTGCACATCAACACCTCCTTCTTCGGTCACTACAATGTGAACGATCCGGATGGCTACGCCGACCCCGACAGCTGGGGCACGATGCTGCGGCCCTACAATGGCGATAACCCCGACGCCGGGCACGCTGGCACGACTGGCTACAATTACAGCGGCGCCTGGGCTTACACGATCCCGGCCGTGCATCCGCCAGAGAAGCAGGAAGCGGCTTTCAAGTTCGCCGAGTTCATCGGCGTGCATCCGCTCGGCGGCTGCGCTTTCCTCTTCCGCCAGAGCCGGCCCTCGCCCGTGAAGGAATGCAACGAAAACCCGGCTTACTACGATGTCAACCCCTACTGGGATGTCGTGCTGGAGGGCTTGGCAGTGGACACGCCGGTGCAGATCACGCCGGTCCAGGGGCAGCTGGCGGAGATCCTCGGCAACAACATCGAGGAAGCCTACTTTGGCGTGAAATCGCCGGCGGACGCGCTGAACGACGCCCAGGCCGAGATGCAAGCCATGCTCGACGAATTCTGGGCCGAGTTTGACGCCGCGAATTAGCCGGTTTCGTCATCGCCGTCGCCCGGTCCCTCGCCTCCTATGAATCGGCAGGGGAGCGCCAAGACAGCCGGGCGACAATGAATAAAGTCCCTCCCCATTAAGCGCGCGCGAACATGGCGCGTCGGGGAGGGGCGCATCTTCATGGAGAGCGGAATGAAGGACAGAGGAGCGCAGCCTTGCACGCGTCCCTGAACGCAGAGCCAAAGCAGGACCAGGCCAGCTGGAAGATCCGGCTGCAGGAATGGTGGTTCCGCAACCGCGCCTTGATCGGCTTCGCTTTCATCTTCCCCTGGTTCGCCGGCTTCATCATCTTTGACGCCGCCCCCTTCATCTACAACCTCTACCTGAGTTTCACCGATTATCAGATCGGCACTGTCGGCACGCCCCCCTGGATCGGCTTCGACAACTATGTCGAAATCTTCACCGAGGACAAGTTCTTCGGCAAAAGCATGTATAACACGGTCTACTACCTGGGCTTCAGCGTGCCGCTGCGTCTGATCTTCGCCTTCCTGGTCGCGCTGATACTGAACCTGCGCGTACGCGGGATGGAGCTGTATCGCACATTGTTCTATGTTCCATCGGTCGTGCCTTTGGTGGCGGCGACGGTGATATTCGCCGGCTTTCTTAACACGCGCTACGGCTTCCTCAATCAATTTCTGGTCTTGATTGGCGCGACGCCGGTGCGCTGGCTGTCGTCGCCGGACGCCATCAAGCCATCGCTTATTTTGCTCAGCCTGTGGGGATTCGGCGGGCAGATGATCATCTTCCTGGCCGGCTTGCAGAGCATACCCGAAGACCTGTACGAGGCGGCGGCGATCGACGGCGGGACCGGCTGGCATCGCCTCATCCATATCACCGTGCCGCTGATGACGCCGACGATATTTTTCAATTTGCTCTTGGCTTTGATCGGTGGCTTTCAGATATTTGAACAGGTCTTCATTCTCATCGGGACCAACGGGGGACCCTTGCAGGCTGGACTTGTCTACATGCTACATGTTTACAACAAGGCTTTTCGAGATTTTGAGTTTGGCTATTCGGCCGCGCTATCGGTGATTCTGTTCCTGATCATCTTTGTCTTAACGCTGATGGTCGTCTATACCTCGAATCGCTGGGTGTTTTATGGCGATGCGCAAGACGATGACTCGTAGATAACCAACCAGGTTGCGGACATGATTGAAGATCCCAGAACCAGAATGGTTCGCCACATCATGATCTACGTGGTGCTCACGGCGGGCGCGATCGTGATGATGGTGCCGCTGTTTTGGACGATCTCGACTTCGCTGAAAACCCGCGACAAGATCACCATTCGCCGGCTCGAGCTCATCCCGGATCCAATCGCCTGGGAGAATTATCCGTATCTTTTTGAAGCGCGGCCGATCATCCGCTACACCCGCAATACCATGGTGATTGTGGTGGCGTCGCTCTTTGGCGCCTGGGTGCCCTGTACGCTGGCGGGTTACGCTTTCGCGCGAATTCCTTTCCCCGGCCGCAACATCTTCTTCGGCATCCTGCTCGCCACCATGATGCTGCCCTATGTGGTGCGATTAATTCCCCTTTTCTTGTTTTTCGACGAAATCGGCTGGACGCGCACCTTTGGTCCCCTCATCTTGCCCCGCCTGCTTGGGCATAACGCCTTTTACATCTTCTTGTATCGCCAGTTCTTCCGCGGCATACCGGAAGACATTTACGATTCCGCCCGCATCGACGGCTGCTCGGAGTTTGGCGTTTGGTGGCGCATCTTCATGCCCATGTCGCGCCCCGTCTTGGCGGCCGTCTCGATATTCGCTTTCTCCTTCGCCTGGAACGACTTCCTGAATCCGCTGATTTACCTGGGCTCGAACAAGGAGCTCTGGACATTGGCGCTGGGCTTGAACGCGCTGCAGGGCTTTGAAGGCGAAGACAACAGCCTGAACTTGATCATGACCTTCTCCATGCTCATGATCATCCCGATGCTGCTCGTCTTCTACTTCGGGCAGAAACACCTCATCAGCGGCGTCACCGCTCAGGGCAGCCTCAAAGGCTGATGGCGCCGCCCAAAACTGAACCCGCCAAGGCCCAGCCTCCCCCCAACGCATTGGGGGGACCGAGGGGGGTTGCGCCCAACATCGTCTACATCGTCCTCGATCAATGGCGCGGCGACTGCCTCGGCATCGACGAAAGCGCCCACCCGGTGATGACGCCGCATTTCGACCAGATCGCTGACGAGGGCATCTGGTACCGGCGCGCGTACGCCGATTGCCCGGTCTGCATGCCCCAGCGCGCCACCATGCTCACCGGCTTCACCGCCAGCCAGCACGGCATGCCCTATAACAACATGAGCGGCCCGCGCACGCCCATCGCGCCCGAGCACAGCCTGCCCGCCCGCTTGACTCGCGAAGCCGGCTACCAGAGCAAAGCGGTCGGCAAGATGCACTTCTGGCCAGAGCGCGCCCGCTTCGGCTTCGAGGACATCAGCCTGCACCCGGACGACTATGTCAATTTCCTGGAAGAGCGTGGTTGGGGCGGCTTCTACCGGGGACATGGCCTGGGCGGCAACGAAGTCTACCCCGCGGTCAGCGCCCTGCCAGAAAGCCTGACGCATACGCATTGGATCGTGGACGAGGGCATCCGCTTCCTGGGCAAGCGCGACCCCGAATGCCCCTTCATGCTCTTCATGGTCTTCGAAGCGCCGCACAGCCCCTTCGACCCGCCCGAACCCTTCGACCGCCTCTACGACGATTTCGACATCCCCGAGGCAGTCATCGGCGATTGGGTAGACGGGCCCGGCGAGCCGACCGCCCTCATCGCCCAGCGCATCCTCAAGAAAACCGAGCGCGTTTCGCCACAGATCCTCCAGCGCTCCCGCCGCCATTATTACGGCTTGATCACCCACATCGATTATCAGCTGGGCCGACTCTTCGGCGAGCTCAAGCGCCTGGGCTTGTACGACGACACGGTCATCGTCATCACCTCGGATCATGGCGAGCACCTGGGCGATCACCGGCTCTTCGGCAAATACACATTCCTGGAGTCAGCCGCGCGCGTGCCCATCATATTGCGCCTGCCAACTTCCGCCAGCAATGACCTCCCCGATGCCTTCGAGGGAAAGCCATACAATCGACGCATTGACTCGCCCGCCCTCACCGCCGATATCGCGCCCACCTTGCTTGAACTGGCGGGCTTGCGGCCAGACCCGCGCATGGATGGCGTCTCCCTGCTGGAGCTGCCGCCGGAGCGCGTCATCCATGGCGAAACGCGCGACTCGGTCTTCGCCACTGACGGCGCGCACAAGTACATTCATTACTTCGACGGCGCGGAACAATTATTCGAGCCGGGCGCGGACGCGGACGATTGCCGCAATCTGGCCGGCGAAGGCGACTGCGCCGAAATCCAGGCGCGGCTGAAAGCGAGTCTGATCGCCTACCTGGAGGCGAACGACCGTCCCGCCGTCGCCGATGGGGCGCTGCAGGCGCGGGAAATCACCCTGGACGAAGACGAGCTGCGAGCCAGCAACCCGGCCGCCTGGCGCGGTCCGCTGCGATACGGGCAGGGCTATGGCTGAGGCGCTTTATTGCAGCGCCAGATAGTCGCCGATGATGGTGGTGAATTCGATGATGTTGCCGAAGGGATCGCGGCAGAAAAAGCGCGGCCGCCCCGGTATCGTCTCGACATCGTAAGGCGCGTAGCCCGCTTCCACGAGCGAGGTTCGAGCCGCGTCCAAATCCTCGATTCGCAGGCAAAAATGCCGAATCGACGGGTCCGCCAGCGGATCTTCGCGGAAGCAGTGCAGCTCCGCCCCGTCGCCAATGTCAAACCAGATCACCTCGATCTCCGTCAAGCTGTTCGGCGGCGGAATCTCGCGCAGACCCAGCAGATCGCCATAAAAGGCGCGGGTTTGGGCTTCGCTGCCGGGCGGTCTGGGGATGCTGACATGGTGCAGTCGCGCGTTCATGGGTCGCTTCCTCGTCGGGGCGGCTCTTGGGCGCATTCTACCAGCTTTGTACGCAAATTTGACAGGCGGCGCGGCCTAGGCTAGAATTTGAGCAAATGTACGGCTGATGTGCAATTGCACGGATCTGGAATGCCCATGGCGGAGCGCATCGTCTTGCCGCAGCTTGGCGCCAGCCTGGAGAGCGCCGTATTGCTGGAATGGCGCGTTGCGGTCGGCGACGCGGTCCAAGCGGGCGAGCCCCTCTGCGAAATCGAGACTGACAAAGCCAGCGTCGAAATCGAAAGCTCGGCGAGCGGCGTTTTGCTGGCGCGCTTGGCGGAGGCGGGCGACGAAATCCCGGTCATGAGCGTCATCGCCTGGATCGGCGAAGCGGGCGAAGCGCTTCCAGAGACGGGCCGCCCCCGGGCGATTCCCGCGTCCAGCCAGCAGCCGAGCAGCGATGCGCCGCTGGAGGCCAGCGTCAAGCCCGAGCGCTTAAGAATCTCGCCCCGGGCGCGGCGTTTGGCTGAGCGCAAGAGCCTGGACCCGCGGCGGCTCCAGGGCAGCGGACCCGGCGGCCGCGTCATCGAGCGCGACATCGAAGCGGCGCTGCGCCGGGGCCTCAAGGTAACGCCGGTCGCGCAGGCAATGCTCGATAGCGGCGACTTCCAATTGGCTGCCGATCAGCCGACGCCGGCGCGAGTGAAAAAAGCCGACCTGGTTCGCAAAACCGCGGGCCGCCAGATCCCGCTCCGCGGCGCCCGCAAAACCATCGCGCGACGCATGCGCCAGTCTCTGCAAACGACGGCGCAATTCACGCTGCAGGCCAAGGCCGACGCCCGGCCCGCGCTGGCATGGCGGCGGCGGCTAAAAGCGAGCGACGAGTCGCTTGGCCTGCGCGATGTGACGGTCAACGACCTGCTGCTCTTCGCTGTCGCGCGTACGCTGCCGGCTTTCCCGGCGCTCAACGCCCTGCTGGAAGAAGACACAATTTATCAGCAAGAGGCGGTGAACTTGTGCCTGGCTGTCGATGGCGAACGGGCTTTGCTGACGCCGGTGATCCGCGATGCCGCGTCGCTGTCGCTGCGAGCCCTGTCGGCGGAAGCGCGTCGCCTGGCGGAGAAGTGCCGCGCTGGCGATATCGCGCCGGCCGACTTAAGCGGCGGCAGCTTCACCGTCAGCAACCTGGGCGCCCTCGGCATCGAGAGCTTCACGCCGATACTGAACCCGCCGCAAGTCGCCATTTTGGGCGCGGGCGCGATCGAGCTAAAGCCGCTGGAAGAAGAAGGCGAGATCGTCTTCGCGCCGCACATCGGCTTGTCGCTGACCATCGACCATCAAGCGGTGGACGGGGCGCCGGCCGCCCGATTCCTGGGGCAGCTGCGGCGGAATCTGGCGGCGATCGACTTGCTCGCGCTCGCGGAATAGCGCCGCGCCAAACGCGCCTGAAAGACTCGATGATGAACCGGTCGTCCGCGGCTGAATCGCAAAGAGGAGCGTCGCCTTGCCAAAATCTCTGCTGATCGACCCGGCCGAAGCGCGCCAGCAATCCGTCTTGCGAGCGCCTGCCATCCCGGTCAATGCCTACATGGCCGACCCGGTGGCGGAAGCGCAGCGGCATTCGCGCGAGGCACTGCTGGGCGTCTACGGCGACATGCTGCTCATCCGCGAGTTCGAGACGGCGCTGGACGGCTTCAAAAAAGCGGGAGTCTATCGCGGAATCGAATACAGCCACGCCGGCCCCGCCCATCTCTCGATTGGCCAAGAAGCGGCCGCCGTCGGGCAATGCCTGGAGCTGGACCCCGGCGATTTCATCCTCGGCTCGCACCGCAGTCACGGCGAAATCTTGGCGAAGGGCTTGGCGGCGATCCGGGCGCTGGACGAAGCCGCCTTGCTGTCGATCATGGAGACTCATCATGGCGGCGCCGCCCTGCGGGTGGTCGAGGGGCTGGCGAGCTTCCGCGACATTCGCTCTTTGGCGCGCTCTTGGCTGATCTACGCGACCTACGCCGAGATCTTCGCCCGCGAGAACGGCTTCAATCAAGGCATGGGCGGGTCCATGCACGCTTTCTTCCCGCCTTTCGGAATCATGCCCAACAACGCCATCGTCGGCGGCTCGGCTGATATCGCCCTGGGCATGGCGCTCTTCAAACGGATCAACCGCAAGCCGGGCGTCGTCATCGCCAACATCGGCGATTCGTCGGTCGCCAGCGGTCCCGTCTGGGAAGCGATGAACTTCGCCGCCATGGACCAATATCACACGCTCTGGGACGCGGACCTGGGCGGGGCGCCGCCGATCCTCTTCAATTTCATGAACAACTTTTATGGCATGGGCGGACAGCCCCAAGGCGAAACCCTCGGCCTCGGCATGCTCGCGCGGGTCGGGCTGGGCGTCAACTCCGCCGCCATGCATGCCGAACGCGTCGATGGCTACAATCCGCTGGCCGTCGCCGACGCCACCCGGCGCAAGAAAGCGCTCCTGCTGGAAGGGCGCGGGCCCGCCTTGCTTGATGTCGTCACGTATCGTTTCAGCGGCCATTCGCCCAGCGACGCCTCCAGTTATCGCGGCCGCGACGAGATCGAGCTCTGGCGCGCCCAGGACGCCATCCCGGGCTACGCCGATTATCTGCGCGCGCATGGCCATGCCGACGCCGCCTGCCTCGAAAGCCTGCGCGAAGCCATCCGCGACGAGATCCGCCCGCCGCTGGCAGCCGCCGTCGACCTGGACCTGTCGCCGCGCCTGAACCCGGCCGGGGGCGCCATCGCCGCGATGATGTTCTCCAACGAGCCAGCCGACGCCCTGGACAAGCGCCCGCCCGAGACCCTGCAGAGCCTGGCGGAATCGCGCCTGAAGACGACCGCGAGCAAGTTCCGCTTCGGCCTGGACGAGCAGGCCAAGCCCCACCCCCGGCTCCAGACGCTGACTTACGCCGAAGCCATCTTTGAAGCCATGATCGAGCGCTTCTACCAAGACCCGACGATGATCGCTTTCGGCGAAGAAAACCGCGACTGGGGCGGCGCGTTTGGCGCCTATCGCGGGCTCACCGAGGCCCTGCCCTATCACCGGCTCTTCAACACGCCCATCGCCGAAGCCGCCATCGTCGGCGCGGCTGTCGGTTATGCGCTGGCTGGCGGACGCGCGGTGGCGGAGCTGATGTACTGCGACTTTATGGGGCGGGCCGGCGACGAGATCTTCAACCAGATGGCCAAGTGGCAAGCGATGTCGGCCAATTTGCTGCGCATGCCGCTGACGCTGCGGGTCTCCGTCGGCATGAAATACGGCGCCCAGCACTCTCAGGACTGGAGCTCGCTGGTGGCGCAGATACCGGGCTTGAAAGTCTACTTCCCGGCCACGCCCTACGACGCCAAGGGCATGCTGCGCCTGGCATTAAGCGGCAGCGACCCGGTCGTCTTCTTCGAGAGTCAGCGCCTCTACAGCCAGACCGAGATTCTCCATCCAGCCGGCGTCCCGCTGGAGGACTATGAAGTGGAGGAAGGGCAGCCGCACCGGCATCGCGCCGGCGGCGACATCACGATCATCACCATCGGCGCGACTCTCTACCGCGCTCTGGAGGCGGCGGGCCGGCTGCAAGACGAGCACGGCCTCAGCGCCGAAGTCATCGACGCCCGCTTCTTGAATCCGCTGGATTACGCGCCCCTGGTCGAATCCGTCAAGAAGACCGGCCGCGCGCTGCTGGTGTCCGACGCTTGCGAACGCGGCTCTTTCCTGCATACGATGGCATCCAACCTCAGCCAGCTCGCCTTTGATTATCTGGACGCGCCGGTCGCCGTCCTGGGCGCGCGCAACTGGATCACGCCGCCGGCCGAGCTGGACGAGAGTTTCTTCCCCGGCGCCGGCTGGATGCTCGATGTCATTCATCAGCGCTTGCTGCCGCTGCCGGGCTATCAGCCGAGCGCGGATCACGGCGCCCGCGAAATCGTCCGCCGCAACCGAGACGGTGTCTAGCCATGTTCGACGCCTCCCAGCACGAGCTGCTCGCCAAAGTCGCCGCCATGTACTTCCAGCGCGAGATGACTCAGAGCGAGATCGCGGAAGCCCTCGATCTGTCGCGGGTGAAAGTTCACCGCCTGCTCAAGCAAGCGCGGGAGAGGGGAATCGCGCGAGTCTTCATCGACTGGCCCATCAAGCGCGCGGCGGACCTGGAAGCGCGGCTCGTCCAGCGTTTTGGCTTGCGGCACGCCCTGGCGCTGCAGACGGGCGCAACCGACCCGGCCTTGCTGCGGCGGCAGATCGGCCAGCTGGCGGCGCGCTACCTGGAGAGCGTCTTGGAAGACGGCATGGCGCTCTCGGTCTGCTTTGGCAGCACGACTTACGAAGTCATCAGCGCCATCCGCCTGGACTTTCAAGCGAACGCGCGAGTCCTGCAAGCGACCGGCAGCCTGCCCCAGGCGCTCAAAGAATTCGACAGCTCGGCATTGACGCGGCAGCTGGCGCAAAAGCTGGGCGGCGAAGCGCTTTACCTGGCAGCGCCCCTGCTGGCGGATAGCGCCGAAGCGGCCGCCATCATCCGCCGGCAAGCCGTGGTCGCGCAATCGCTGGAGCAGGTGCGGCGCGCCGACATCGCCTTGGTGGGCATTGGCGATCTCGACCCTGCCAATTCGGTATTCGCGCGGGCGGGCGTGGCCGATTCGGGGACCCTGCGCGAGTATCGGGCGGCGGGCGCGGTTGGCGACATGGCTTGGCAGATCTTCGACGAGGAAGGGCGGCGCATCCCCTGCGCGCTGAACCGGCGCATCATCGGCGTGAGCCTGGCGGAGCTGACCGCGACGCCACAGACCATCGCCGTCGCCGCGGGCATGGGCAAAGCCCGCGCCATCCGCGGCGCCCTCAATTCCGGCATCGTCGATGTGCTCTGCGCCGACGAAGCGACCGCGGAAGCCGTGCTGCAGGCGGGCTAAACACAACGGAAGCTGTAGGGGCGAGCCACTGGGTCGCCCGCCCAACACAACGGAATCTGTAGGGGCGGCTCGCCGAGTCGCCCGCATAAAAGAGGACGATACCCATGCCCATTGGCGAAGTCACCCAGGAAGTCAAAATCGCCGCCGGCCTCTTCTGGGCGGATTACGCCGTCCTCGGCGAACAGGCGCGCGAGCTGGAAGCGGCGGGCGTCGACTGGCTGCACATTGAAGTCCGCGACGGCAAGTACATGGATTTCGGCATGCCCCGCGGCGGCTACGACATCATCGAGGCGGTTTGCAACAGCGCCAGCGTGGAAGTCGAGGCGCAGCTGCAGATGGTCCGCCCTGGCTTCGGCGTCTTCGACCAGTTGGCGGATCTCGGAGTCAGCCTCATCAGCCTGCCCCTGGAGACGACCAACGAGATGATCTTCCAAAACATCACCTACATCAAAGAGAAGCTGGGCTTGAAAGTCGGCGTCTGGGCTTGGCAAGGCGTGCCCGCCAGCGCTTTCGAACAGTTCATCCACCCCCATGTCGACATCATCGAGTACGAGAGCCGCGCGCCCTTCTGGAAGCCGACCAGCGGCGGCGCCAGCCCGCACACCATTGACCCGATCGTGCTGGAGACGCTGCGAAGCCTGCACAAGATGATCCGCGACGCCGGCATGGAAGACCGCATCGAGCTGATGGAAGACGGCGGCTTGAACGCGGGCAATGTCGCGAGCTTCATCCAGGCCGGCATGACCGTCGGCGAGTTCTCGTCGCCCTTGCTCAAGGGGCCCGCCGGCAAGCTCCAGCCGGGAAAGGGCGAGATCGCGGCGGCGGTGGAGCGTCTGCGCCAGGTCATGCGCGCGGCCAGCGAGCAATTTCGCGACGCGACCGGCTTGAAGACATGAGCGCGCCAGCCAGCCCGAGCGGTGCTTGAAGCGATGAACGGCAGCCGCGTCGCCGGCTTGGCCTGGGGCGCCGTCGTCATCGCGCTCCTGGCGGGTTTCTGGCTGCGCGTCGACGCCCTGGACGCCATGCCGCCGGGGCTGAGCAACGACGAAGCCATCAACCTCATCGACTCGGCCTGGGTCGCGCGGACGGGCCGGCTCGCGCTCTATGAAGACATCGGCCGGCCCGAGCCTCTCTTCCAATTCTATGGCGCGCTGACTTCGCTCTTTTTCGGCGACTCGGTCTGGGCTTTTCGCTATGCCTCGGCGCTTTGGGGCTTGCTGGCGCTGCCCGCGATGTACTTCGCCAGCGGTCAATGTTTCGCGCATGAGAGCCGGACGCGCCGACGCCTCTGCGGCCTGCTGGCGGTCGTCGTGATCGCCACCGCCGTCGGCCACATCTGCGTCAGCCGCAGCTTGTATCGCGCCGTCCCGCTGACATTTTTTCTCGCGCTGGTCATCGGCTTCTGCCTGCGCGCGCTGCGCCGGGGGGCGCGCTCGGATTTTGTCTTGACGGCGGTCTTTCTGGCCCTGGCGATCTACACATATTCGACGGCGCTTGTCGTCCCCTTCGCCTTTCTGCCGCTGGCGGCTGCATTGTTGGCGTTTCAGCGGCGAAAGTGGCGGTCCTGGCTGCCCGGGCTCCTGCTCACCGGCGGCGTCCTGCTGCTGCTGACGGCGCCAGTCCTGCATCTGCTGCTGGCCAATCCGGAGGCGGTCCTGGCGCGGGCGCAGAATGTCTCATCCGGGCCCGACGTGGATTGGGCGCGCCGCCTGCAAGCGATGCTGGCGCAGTTCTTCGTTCAGGGCGACGAAAACCCGCAGTACAATGTCGCCGACGCCCCTTTGATCGCCCAAGGCGTCGCGCCCTTGTTTTGCCTGGGGCTGGCTGCGCTGCTATTGCGCCTCCGGCAGCCAAGCGCCGTTCTGCTGATCAGCCTCCTGCTGCTGAACGCCCTGCCGACCCTGCTCACCAACGAGATCACGCATGGCTTGCGCATGTACGCCGAGTTCGCTCTCATCCCGCTGGTGGCGGCGGCCGGCTTGATCCCGCTGCGTCGTCTCTTGCAGTCTATGCTGCGTCGTGAGCGGGCGCCGGCGCTCTTGCTCTTTGGCCTCGTCGTGGCGCTCTTCGCATATTTGACCGCCGAGACGAAATCGATCTACGCCGAATTCTGGCGCATCGAAGCCCGCGACGGGCGGCTTTGGCGCATCCATGGTCTGGAGCTGTCGTCCAGCGAGTGGTTCTTCCGCAGCGACCGTCTCGCCTTGGCCGAGTGGATCCTGGAGCGGGACGCGCCTTTGCTGCTGCCCGCCGCCACGCTGGACCGTCCCGCCTTGCGAGCGCACTTAATGGCGCGCTTTCCCGTCGTCCAGACCGCCAGCGAGGCCGCCTTCGCCGACGAAACCCTGGTCGTCTTGCCCTGGTCGCTGGAGCGGGGCGGCTTCCATGACGAATCGCGGCATTTCGCTTTGCTGGGCGGCGACGCGATCACGCTGCTGCCGCCTTTCAGCGCCGCGGGCATGAAAACGCTCTTGCGCAACCGCGACCAAGCCCGTCCGGTGGAATTCCCGGACAGCGCGATTCCCGTGGTCGCCGAAGTCTTCCCCCTCGGCGGCGACGCTGCGCCAGTCTTCCTGGAGGCGGAAGGCGCCAGCCAGCCTCTGGCGCGCTTCAATGGCGAGCTGGAGCTGCGGCAGTGGCGCGGACCGGCGACGATCGACGCGGCGGGCGACTTCGCCTTCTCGCTGGAGTGGTCGGTCGCGCGCCCGGTCAGCCACAATTACGGCGCTTTTCTGCAGCTGCTCGCGCCGGGCTGGCAGCGGATCGCCGGCGAAGACCGGACTCTGCATCGCTGGCTCTATCCGACGATCGCCTGGGGCGGCAACGATCGCGTGTCGGTCGCCTTCCAGCTGACGCTCAGCGAGTCGCTGCCGCCGGGCGCGTATCGTCTGGTCGCCGGCGCCTGGCATGTCAACGGCGGGCTGATGGAGGCGGAGAGTTTCGTCGGCGAAGCGATCAGGGGAGCGGCCACGATCGGCTGGATCAAGGCGCCGCAAATCGCGGAGCCGCGCGCGCCGGCCGAGGCGACGCCAATCGACGCCAGCTTCGCCGGGGTTTTCCGCCTTGGCCATGTCCATGCCCAGCGGAGCGTGTCGCCGGGCCTGACAGTGACCAGCTATTGGATAGCGCCGCAAGACCGCCAAGACATCGACGCGACGCTCTTCTTGCACGCGATCGACGCGGCGGGCGATCTCGTCGCCCAGGACGACCAGCGACCCTGGAACGGGCGCTACCCGACATTTATTTGGGACGGCGGCGAGACGGTCGCGGTTGAGCAGCGGCTGAATCTGGACGAGAGCGCCGGAATCCAGCTCTACGCCGGCATGTATACTCAGCCGGACCTCGTTCGGCTGCCGGCGCTCCAGGATGGCTCGCTGGCGCCCGACGACAGCGTATACTTGGGGCGCCTTTCGGCGCTGCTTGGCGAAGGCTGAGCGGGCGCGAGGCGCGTTGAAGCGATGAGGAGACTCGCGATGCCAAAAATCAGAATCGGACTCATTGGCTATGGCGGCATCGGCAAGACGCACGCGGCGGCTTACCGCGCCATACCGTTTCACTATGGCTTGCCGGCCGATTCCATCCAGATCGCCGGCGTCGCCACCAGCCGCATGGAGAGCGCCAAACGCGCCGCGGACGAGATCGGCTGCCCCTTTTACTGCGACGACTACCGCGAGCTGCTGGCCCGGGACGAGATCGACGCGGTCGATATCTGCACGCCCAACAGCTCGCATCACGCAATCGCGCTGGCTGCCGCTGCGGCCGGCAAGCACATCTACTGCGAGAAGCCGCTGGCGATGAATGAAGCGGAGGCGCTGGAGATGACCCGGGCGGCGGAGGCGGCCGGGGTCAAAGCGCAGACGACCTTCAACTTCCGCTTTTTTCCGGCGATCGCGCGGGCGAAAGGGCTGATGGCGGCGGGTTTTGTCGGGCGGGTGTTTTCTTTCCGCGGGCGCTACCACCGCTCGAGCTACATCGACAGCGCCAAGCCCCTTTCGTGGCGGCTGCGGCGGGAGGTCACCGGTGGCGGCGCGCTTTTCGATCTCGGCTCGCATATCCTGGACCTGCTCCACTTCCTGCTGGGCGATTTCGCTGCCGTGAACGCCACGCTGGACACCCTCATCGAGCAGCGGCCCATCGCCCCTGGCGCCAGCGAGACGGCGCCGGTCGATGTCGACGATATCGCCCTGCTGCAGGCGCGCTTGCCCGGCGGAGCTTTGGGCGCGGTCGAGATCTCGCGCATGGGCACGGGCGCCACCAACGACCTCGTCCTCGAGATCTTCGGCGAGCGCGGCGCCATCCGCTTTGATCTGGAGCAGCCGAGCTGGCTGCATGTCTACGACGCCACCCGGCCGGACAGCCCCCTGGGCGGCGAGCGCGGCTTCCAGCGGATCGAGTGCGGCGGGCGATACCCGGGGCAGCGCATGCCAGACTGGACGATGACGCCGGATTTCATGCGCTCCCACGCCGAATGCCAGTATCAGTTCATTCGCGCGATCTGGGACGATCAGCCCTGCTCGCCGTCTTTCGCCGATGGCTTGCGCACGCAGCGCGTCATGGAAGCGGCCGAGCGCTCCTCAGAAGCCGGAGCCTGGGTGGAGCTGCCCAAATGACGGCGCGATCGTGGTCGGGAACGCGCGTTGGAAGCGGGATAAAGGGACTGTGAAGGCGACGGGCTACGATTTCATCATCATCGGCACGGGCATGGGCGGCGGCGCGCTGGCTTATGCCCTGCGCGATTGTGGCGGCAGCGTCTTGCTGCTGGAGCGGGGCGGCTTCTTGCCCGTCGAGCCACAGAACTGGCAAGTCGACGCCATATTCAAGGAGAATCGCTACAAGCCTTCCGAAAGCTGGATCGACGCCGCGACCGGCGCGCATTTCAAACCGGGCGTGCATTATTTTGTCGGCGGCAACACCAAGGTCTATGGCGCCGCGCTGCCTCGCTTCCGCGTTCAGGATTTCGAAGCGCTCGAACACGAAGGCGGCACATCGCCCGCTTGGCCCATCGGCTATCGCGAGCTCGAGCCCTATTACGACCGCGCCGAAGCGCTCTTTGAAGTCCATGGCGACGCCGGCAGCGACCCCGGCGAGCCGCCCCGCAGCCGCCCCTATCCCTTCCCGGCCTTAAGCCACGAACCGTATGTCAGCGAGCTGGTCGACAAGCTGCGCCGCCAGAGCCTGCGCCCCTATCAGCTGCCGATGGCGGTCGACTGGCGCGAAGGCGGGCGCTGCATCCGCTGCAAGACCTGCGACGGCTTCCCCTGCCGCGTCCAAGCCAAGGGCGACGCCGAGCATCGCTGCCTGCGGCCCGCCTTGCAATCGGACAATATCGAGCTCTGGACGGGCAGCCTGGCGCGGCGCATCCTCTGCGACAGCAAGGGCAAGCGCGCTGCCGCCGTCGAGGTTGAACGCGGGGGCGAGCTACTCGCGGTCGCCGCCGACAAGATCATCGTCTCCTGCGGCGCGGTCAATTCGGCGCTCTTGCTGCTGCGCTCGGCCAGCAGCCAGCATCCCGCCGGCCTGGCGAATTCTTCCGGCATGCTGGGGCGCAATTACATGATGCACAACAACACCGCGCTGACCGCCGTCGACCCGCTGCGGACCAACCCGACCGTCTTCCAGAAGACCGTGGCCGTCAACGACTATTACTTCGGCGACGCCGATTTCGCCTGGCCGATGGGCAACATCCAGGCCTTGGGCAAGCTGCAGGCCGGCATGCTTTCCGCCAGCAAACAGTATTTGCCGAAAACGCTCTTGCGGGCGATGGCGGCGCGCAGCATGGACTGGTGGGTGATGTCCGAAGATTTGCCCGACCCGGCGAATCGCGTGACATTGGGCAGCGGCGGGCAGGCGCGGGTTCACTGGCGGCCCAACAACCGCGTCGCCCATCGCCAGCTGGTCAAACGCGCGAAAGCCATGATGCGGGCGGCCGGCTACGCCTTCGTCTTCACCGAAAGCCTGGGCATCGAGACGAATTCGCACCAATGCGGCACGGCGCGCTTCGGCGACGACCCGGCGGACTCCGTGCTCGATCCCTTCTGCAAGACTCATGACATCGACAACCTCTACATCGTCGATTCGTCTTTCTTCCCCTCGTCGACGGCGATGAACCCCGCCTTGACCATCTGCGCCCAGGCGTTGCGCGTCGCCGACAACTTGCTGGGCAAGCCGCCACTCGCCTCGGAGCTAAAGGCATGAGCCATGTCATCGGCATCGACCTCGGCGGCGCCAAGATCGCCCTGGGCCTGGTCAACTCGCAGGACCAGATCATCGCCCGCCGCCGCATCGAGACCCGCTCCGAACAGGGTTTGGCCAGCGTCATCGAGCGAATCGCCGGCGAAGTCGAAGCGCTGAAAGGGCTGCTGCCGGCCGGCGAGACGGTGACCGCGGCTGGCGTCGGCGCGCCGGGACCCGTCGATCATCTGCGGGGAGAATTGCTGACGCTGGTCAACTTGCCCGGCATCTCCAACACGCCTTTCCGCGACGCCTTGAGCCGGGAGCTGGGCTTGCCTGTCGCCCTGGATCACGACGCCAAGGCGGCCGCTCTCGGCGAGTTTCACTTTGGCGCGGGCACGGCTCGGTCCAGCATGATCTTCATCGTCGCCGGCACCGGCGTCGGCGCCGCCATCATCTATCAGGGACGGCTGATCTACGGCGAAAGCAACAGCGCCGGCGAATCGGGCCACATGACCGTCGACCCGCAGGGGCATCGCTGTCACTGCGGCTCGCGCGGCTGCCTGGAGATGTACGCCAGCGGTCCCGCCATCGCCCGGCAATACGCCGCCTTGACGGGCAAGCGGGTCGCCGGCGGGCAAATCACGCAATTGGCGCGGACGGGCGACGCCGACGCCCTGGCCGTGTTCCAGGAAGCGGGCAGAGCCCTCGGCATCGCGATCGCGTCCCTGGCGATGACCCTCAATATCGAGCTCTTCGTCATCGGCGGCGGCGTGGCGGCGGCTGGCGAGTTGCTTTTGGCGCCGGCCCGCGAATCGCTGCGGGGCTACGCCTTCGCGGCGGTGGCGGACAAGATCCGGCTGCGACGCAGCGCCCTGGGCGATGACGCGCCGCTGCTGGGGGCGGCCTGGCTGGCGCGGCACAGCCTGGGCGACTGATGACGGACGGAAGGAGCGCTCCATGTACGCCTATGCCGATCAGCTGCCAGCCCAAACGGAATTGCAAGGCTTCGACATCTGCATCGTCGGCGCGGGCGCGGCCGGCATCGCCATGGCGCAGCGGCTGGCGCATTCGTCGCTGCGGGTGATCCTGCTGGTCAGCGGCTCGCCCGGCGATCGCGGCTTGCCAGAGGCGGCGCGGCAAGACCTCTACGCTGGCACAACCGGCGATTTTCTGCGCCGAGTCGACCCCGATTTTTTGCGGCGCTCGCGGCTGAACATGTACGGCGGCACGACCAACCACTTCGGCTTCTGGGCGCGTCCGCTCGACCCGGCTGATTACCTGCCCCGGCCCGGCTACCGCGACGCGAGCTGGCCAATCGACGCGAGCGAGCTGCTGCCCTGGTACATCGACGCCCAAGCCTTCGGGCGCTTCGGTCCATTCAATTACGCCGACATGGATTTCTGGGAACGCGTGCTCTACGCCCGCTGCTTCGATCCGCTGCCCGGCGATAAGCTTGGCGGCGCCATCATGCGCGCCCAATACGAAGAGAATCTGCACGACTTTCAGCTGCAATTCCGCGACGCGCTGGAGCGGGCGGGCAACATCACCGTACTCTTCAACGCGCACCTGCTCAGCATCGAGACCGACGAGCATGGCCGGCATGTCCAGCGGCTGCGCTGTTCCACAATTTGCGACGGGGCGGCGGGCAAACCATTCAGCGTCCGCGCGGGCAGCTACGCCCTGGCTTGCGGCGGGATCGAAAATGTTCGCCTGCTGCAGCTCTCGGGCGGGCTGGGCAACAACAAGCGCGACCAGCTAGGGCGCGGCTTTATGGTGCATCCGCTGCTGACGAATGCCGCTCGCCTGCGCTTCGACCAGCCCGTGCCCAGCGAGATCCGCAACTTCTTCCGCGAGCAGCAGATCCGCCTCAAGCGGCCGGCTGACGAAAGCGGCGATTACCAGCACATGGTGGCGCCCCTGGTCAACCCGGAGCTGGTCTTCGACTATTTGATGTTCAACGCCTGGGGCGTGCTCGCGCCGCTGCAAGCGACCTTGCTGGAAGAGCGAATCGGCAACTTCCGCGTCATCCTCTATTGGGAAGGCGCCGCTTCCGCCATCGTCAACCTGAATTGGGAGCAAGTCCCGGATGAGCGCAGTCGGATCACCCTCAATCGGGAGCGGCTCGATCCCATATTCGGGCAGCCAGTGGCGCATGTGGACTGGCAGCTGAACGAAAGGGACAAATGGAGCGCCGTTCGCGCGCTGGAGCTGTCGCTGGAATATCTTCAAGCCCGCGGCGGGCGGCTGCAAGAGATGATCACCGATGTCCGCGGCGGCGCGGCAGACTGGACATTCCCGCCGGCCCCGGGCGCGCTCGAGACCGGCGATCATCACATGGGCGCGCTGCGGATGTCGGCGTCGCCGGAGAGCGGCGTCGTCGATGTCAACGGGCGGCTGCACGCGGTCGACAATCTGTACATCGCGGGTTCGGCTGTCTTCCCGACCGGCGGCTACGCCAACCCGACCCTGACCATCGTGGCGCTGGCGCTGCGTCTGGCGGATCATCTGAAATCCGCCCATCGCGACCTGTAGGCGCGAGCCATTGTGTCGCCCGCACACTCGCCAACCCCCCTCAATCCCCCCATCGCGATGGGGGGAGGCTGACATCTGGCGGATTTGGGATGGTTGTCGTCCGCGATCGCCGGAATATGCGAAAACTGTAGGGGCGAGCCATTGGGTCACCCTAGAACGCGCCAACGAACCTGGGCGGGCGATTTACAAAATCGACCTTAGCCCCTTGCGGTGGCATCCGTTTTTCGCAGCAGGTCTTCCACTTCCGCCCGGGTTGGCGCGCTGCCAGCCGCCCCCGCTTTCGTCACACAGAGCGCCGCCGCCGCATTGGCGAATCGGGCCGCCTCCAGCAAGCTCGCCCCCTCCGCCAGCGCCACCGCCAAGCCCGCGTTAAAGGTGTCGCCCGCGCCCGTCGTATCCACCACATCTACCGCGTATGTCGGCACGAGCTGGCTCTCGCTGTCGCTGACGATGAGCGCGCCGGCCGCCCCTTGGGTGACGATCGCCCGTTGATCGGCCCGCGTCAACAGGCCCCGCGCCGCCGCCGCCAGATCGCCCCCCGCTTGCCCGCTCAGGGTCTCCAGCTCGGTTTCGTTGGGCGTCAGATAATCGGCCAGGGCGATGGTCTCGCGGGAGAGGGGAGCGGCCGGCGCCGGGTTCAGTATTGTGGTCAAGCCGGCTTCTTTCGCCGTCGCCAATACATAGGGCACGATTTCGAGGTTGGTCTCCAGTTGGGTGATGAGCGCGTCTGCGCCGGCGATCGCGTCGCGGGCCGCGTCAATATCGGCTTTTGCCAGCCGTTTGTTCGCGCCCAGCACGACGACGATCATGTTCTCGCCGCTGGCTTCGACCAAGATGGGCGCCACGCCTGTCGCCACCGCCGCGTCGCGGACGACATGCCGCCGGTCGATTCCCTCCGCGTCCCAAATCTCGTACGCCAGCTCGGCAAATACATCTTCGCCGACGCGCCCGATGAAGCTCACATCCGCGCCCAGCCGCGCCGCCGCCACTGCTTGGTTGGAGCCCTTGCCGCCGGCCCCGGTCAAGAAGCGCCGCCCATGCACGGTCTCGCCCGGGCGAGGCATCCGCTCCATGTAGGCGACCAAGTCCGCGTTAAAGCTGCCAACCACCACGATCTTCGCTGCCATGCCCGTTTCCTTTGTTTGCCGCCGCGTCAGTCTGTATACTCTATTTTGGTCTATTTTGGCGCATTCGACTAGCGATTGGCGAACCATGACGCGACTGCAATTGGCGCTTGACGGCGAGTTGCCGGCCTCGCTGGCGCTTTTGGAACAGGTTCGGGCATACATCGACATCGCCGAGATTGGCACGCCGCTGATATTCCGCGAAGGCGCGCATGCCATCCGCCGGATCCGCGAGCGACAGCCGGCGCTCAAGCTGGTGGCGGACCTGAAGATCATGGACGCCGGCGAAAAAGAAGCCCTCATCGCTTTTGAAGCGGGCGCGGATATCGCCACGGTCATGGCCGTCGCCAGCGACGCCACTGTAGCGGGCGCCTTGCGCGGCGCGGACAGCTGCGGCAAGCGAATCATGGTCGACATGATGCAGCTGGCGCAGCCGCTGGCGCGGGCGCGGCAATTGCTGGCGCTTGGCTGCGACTTGCTCTGCCTGCACACCGCGCACGACGAACAGGCGTCGCGGGGATCGCCTTATGCCCAGTTGGCTGCCTTGCGGCGCGCCCTGCCAGAGACGGACCTGGCGATCGCCGGCGGGGTCGCCCTCGAAAAGCTCGATCAGATCCTGCCATTTAGCCCGCAAGTGGTCATCGTCGGCTCGGCGATTGCGGCGGCGGCCGACCCGGGGACGGTGGCGCGGCAAATGCGCGAAAGGATGGACGCGTATGGAACATGAGCCATTGCTGAACGCGATCCTGGATGATGTTTCGCGGACGCTGCGCGCGGTCGAAGCGAGCCAGGTGGCGGAGACGCAAGCGGCGATCCTGGCGGCGGAGCGGGTCTTCGTCGCCGGCAAGGGCCGCAGCGGCCTGCAGATGCGCGCCTTCGCCATGCGCCTCATGCACCTTGGCCTGCGGGTCCACGCCGTCGACGAGGTCACCGCACCCGCCATCGGCGCCGGCGATCTGCTGCTAATCGGCTCCGGCTCCGGGCGGACGGGCTCGCTGCTGCGCTATGCGGAGGCGCTGCCAGCGACGGGCGCGTCCCTGGCGCTCTTCACCGGCAATCCAGGCTCGCCCCTGGCGGCCTTGGCGCGGACCGTCCTCGTCATCCCCGCCAGCAATTACAAGGCGGGCCCGCGAGTGGGCGGCGACGCCGTCTTGGTCATGGGCTCGCTGTTTGAGCATTGCCTCGGCTTGCTCTGCGACTTGCTGGTCATCAATTTGAAGGCGACGCTGGCGGTGGACGAAAGCGCGATGCGAGCGCGGCACGCGAATCTGGAGTGAGCGCTACCGCCCGGCCGCTGTGCGCGGGTCGCTGTGGTTGAGGCATGCGCCGCAAGACTGGCGCACGACCAGCGATGCCGGCGTGATGATTTTCAGGTAGCGGCTGTCGGGCCTCGCGATGCGCTGGATCAGGCGCTCGGCCGCCAGCTCGCCCATCAGCTCTTTATGCACATTGACGGTGGTGAGCGGCGAGAAGGCGAATTGCGCGTCCGGGATGTTGTCGAAGCCGGTCACGGCGATGTCTTCCGGGACGCGGTAGCCGTTGCGCTGCAGCCAGCCCATCGCGCCCATTGCCAGGCGATCCGACGCGCAGACGATGGCGTCCGGCTGGCGCGCCTGACCCAGAATTTCGCGGGCGCCGCGCTCGCCGAGCTCGGGAGTCCAGCCCGATGGACCCGGCTGCATAATCTGGATTAAGCCCTCGTCTTGCGGCAAGCCAAACTCCGCCAGACCCTGGCAGAAGCCGTCGTAGCGAATATCGACATTGCCGCTGACAAAAGCCAGCCGGCGATGGCCCAGCCCCGCCAGATGAGCGACAAGCTCGCGCATGCCCTTGGCGCCGTCGAAGAGGATGACATCGTCCTCGATGCCGTGCTTGTCGTCCGTGGTCACGATAGGCATGACCGGCGAGAAATGATCGCGCAAGAAGCTGATTCGGTCGAAGAGGTCGGTGCCCAGCAGGATCAAGCCGTCAATCGTGAAGCTTTCCAGCAGCCGCCTGGCTTTCGCGCCGCTGTCGATCTGATGCAGAATCTTGACATAAGCGATCTGAAAGCCATGCCGCTCGAGCGCTCTGTCAACGCCTTCCAGCACCATGTTGTAAAAGGGGTCGCGATATTTGTCGACGCGCGACGACAAGATAATGCCGACTTGCCCGGCGGCGACGCGAGCCGGGGCCTGCGTCGGCAGGGCGCCGCCATACTGCCGCTGGAGCAGCCCGGCTTCGGCCAAGGCGCTCAGGTCGCGGCGGATGGTCGCTTCCGAGACATCAAATTGGCTGGCGAGCTCTTTGGTGGACAAGAGTTCGCGCGGCACGGCGGCTTGCGCCCGCTCGAGAATCTGGCGCTGTCGGCTGGCTTTATCCACTAGTTGGCTGCTTCCCATTTGGTCGCGGCGAGTGGCGACAAGTCTATGACGCTCACGCGATTATACACGATTTTGCGCGTTTCTTGCGCGTTTGCGCCCGATTCGCTTGACTTGACGCGCGCTATATGTTCAAATACGCAGAAGATTGTGTTCAAAGACGCACGATCCGATCACCGCGCCCTGAATTGAGTGACCGATACTGCTTGGAACGAGAAAGGACGCTCTTATGAGACTCTTTGGCTACAAGACCCAGGTCGGCGATGTCGGCGACACCATGCCCTTCTACTACAAGGGCGAATGGCACATCTTCCTGTTGGCGACGCCGCCGGACACCTGGACCGTGCCGGAGCGCGCCGCCTGCACCCTGGGGCATATCGTCTCCAAAGACCTGGTCGCCTGGGAAGAATTGCCCAACGCTTTTGGACCCGGCCCCGAGGGCTCGGTCGACGCCGACGCCATCTGGACGGGCTCGATCCACGACCACGACGGCAAGTTCCATTTCTTCTATACCGGCTACAGCCATCACGCCAAATTCCAGCAGACCATCTGCCACGCCACCAGCGATGACATGATCAGCTGGGAGAAGAACGCGAACAACCCGATCCTGGTCGCCGACGCCAGCGAATGGGAGCCGGCCGACTGGCGCGACCCCTATGTCTATTACGATGACGACAAAGGCTGCTACGCCATGCTGATCGCGGCTCGCCTGCAAGAAGGGCTTACGGACCGGCGCGGCTGCGTCGTCGTCTACTATTCGGACGACCTGGTAAGCTGGCGGAGCGGCGGCACGATCTGGGCGCCCCAGCAGGCGCACTGCATGGAATGCCCGGAGACTTTCAAGCTCGGCGGCTACCAGTACCTGGTCTTCTCGCGTTATTCGGGCGACGCCAAGACCCTCTACCGCGTCGCCAGGCCGGGCCAACCCTGGGAAGCGCGCCCGCTCGACGCGCTGGACGGCTCCAAATTTTACGCCGCGAAATCGGCCGGCGATGGCGAACGCCGCTTCACCTTCGCCTGGATCCCGCGGCGCAAATTCGGCAGCAACGACGAAGACTTCATCTGGGGCGGGGAATTTGGCTCGCCGCGCGAAATGGTCGCCATGCCCGACGGCACGCTGACCTGCAAACTGCCCGCCGAGGTCGCCGCCAGCTACACCCAGGAGCAGGCTGTCGAGCTCATCCCCGGCGATGGCGACTGGGACGGAGCCCGCTGCGACGCCCTCGGCACATTTGGCTTCGCCCACATCAAGACAGCGCGGACGGACCTGATGCTGGAAGTCGAGATCGCCTGCGAGCCGAACACGATGAACGCCGGCATCCTGCTCGAGCCCAATGCCGACATGTCCATGGGGCATCTGCTCATGGTCGAGCCGGGCCGGAAGCGCGCGTCGATCCGCCGCTGGCCGATTCAATGGGAGCCTTTCTGGCAAGCCTGGGTGCCGGACAGCCCGGAGCTGGGGCCGGATATGGCGCGGCCCATGCTGGTCGACCAATTCTTGTACAGCGAGCCGGCCGATGGCAAGTATCAGGTTCGCATCCTGCGCAATGGCCAGCTGGTCGAATGTTATGTCAATGACGAGGTCGTCATGTCCTACCGCGTCTACGAAGAGTCCGAGACCATGTTCGGCTTCTTCGTCGATCAGGGCGCCGTCAGCTTCAACAACCTGAGCGTAAAGACTTAGCGCGCCGCGAGCGCGAGCATCTGAAGGAGGCGCCTATCGAAGCAACGGTTCTTCGCTTGGGCGCGGCGACGGCTGGCGCCCGGCAGCTTCAGTCCGGCATTTAGTATTCCATTGGATAGGAGAATGCACATGTCTTGGCTTAAGAAATTTGCCATCCTGCTTGTATTGACGGCTCTGATGAGCGGGGCCGTCTCCGCGCAAGACAGCCAATTCCTCGAAGTCTGGGATCAGTGGGAGTTCTATGGCATGACAGCCGCGGGACCCGCCCTCGAGGTGATTCACGCCGCCTGGAATGAAGAGCACCCCAATGTCTTCATGGACCGCTCGGTCTTCGGCGGCGGCTGGCCCATCCGCAACGCGATTGAGCTGGCGCTCACCAGCGGCGACGCCCCCGACGTCTTCTACTCCTGGCCCTCCGGCGCGGGTTTGACCGCCTACGCCCAGGAAGGCTACCTGCTTGATCTGACGCCCTACGCCGACCAGTACGGCTGGTGGGACCGCCTGCCAGACTGGGCGATCGAGCGCAATATGTGGAACGGCAAGCTCTACGCCTACCCCTGGGAGCAAGACCTCGAGTATGTCTACTACAACACCGTGATCTTCGACGAGCTGGGCCTGGACGAGCCGCAAAGCTGGGAAGACATCCTCAATTGGTGCGCCGTCGCCAACGAAGCCGGCTACATCCCCATCTCCTTCTCGAACAGCCCGGACGGCTGGCAGGGCGCCAACATGTTCACCGACATGGTCGCGCTCACCGGCGGGCGTCAAGTTGGACTGGATGTGCTGCGCGGCACGACCAGCTGGAACCGTCCCGAGGTCGTCGACGCCCTCGAGAAGCTGCTGGAAATGGTCGACGCCGACTGCTTCTCGCCCGGCTTCAACGGCAAGCACTATGGCGACTCGCTGGCGGAGCTGTATACCGGGCGCGCCACTTCCGTCTGGACGGGCACCTGGGTGATTCACGACATCTCCGGCAACATGGCGGAGGGCACGCTTGATGTCTTCTACATGCCGGCCATCTATGACGACATCCCGCAGGCGACGCACATGTCCGAAGGCTCGGCTTATTACATCTGGGCGCATGCCAGCGACCCGGACCTGGCGGCCGAGTACATCAATTTCGTCACTGACCCGCGCTGGCTGCCCACCTGGATTGAAGAAGGCTTCGCCATCCCGATTCAGAAAGACCCGATCGACTGGAGCATTTACGATGTCGATCCCGTGATTGGCAAGGCTTTCCGCATCGGACAAGAGATGCAGGATCTCAATGTCGACGCCTTCCACACGACCGTCGCGCCGAATGTGGTGCGCGCGCTCTATCAGGGCGTCCAGGGCGTGCTCGGCGGCGAGCTGAGCATTGAAGATTTCCTCGCCAATATGGACGCGGAAATGGCGGCTGCGGCCGAACTCGGGCAAGTCTGGGAGCCGGGCGAGCGCATGTAACCTGGATTTTCCTGGCTTCTTGCCCAAGCTGCGAGAGCGTGAGAATACTCGCGGCAACGAGATCTAAAAGCCCCTCTCTCACTGTGGGGGAGGGGTTTGGGGCGGGGGCGAGCCGCATAAGGACCCGCGCATGACACGCTTCAACATCCGGCCCTACCTCTTCATCGCGCCCGCCTTGATCTACCTCGGCGTCTGGATCTTTTATCCCATCCTCAACGCCCTCGCGCTGAGCTTCTTCGATTCGCCGACGGGGCGCTCGCGCGATTATTTCTGGGTCGGCTTGAACAATTACGCCAAGCTGCTGGGCGACGACCTCTTCCTCAAATCCCTGTATCACAACATCATCTGGGTGCTGCTGAGCATCGCCATCCCGGTCGTCCTCGGCTTGCTGCTGGCGGCGCTGCTCGCTGGCAGGGGGCGGTCGCGCCTGGTTTACGCCAGCGTTTATTTCATCCCGCATACCGTGGCGGCGGTCTGCGCGGCGATCGTCTGGCGCTGGATTTACGATCCCAGCATCGGCCCGCTCAACTGGCTGCTCGAGACCATCGGGCTGGAGGGCAGACCCTGGCTGGCGGACGAATCCATCGTGCTCATCGCCGTCAACATGATCGGCAGCTGGTCCTATTTCGGCTTCTGTGTGCTGATCTTCATGGCGGGCTTGCAGAACATCAGCCCCGAGCTCTACGACGCCGCCATGATCGACGGGGCCGGCGCCTTGCAGCGTTTCTTCTATGTGACCATCCCGCTGCTGCGCAACGCCATCGTCTTCGTCCTGGTTTACACCATCATCGGCTCGATGAAATTCTTCGACCTGATCTTCGTCGCCACCAACGGCGGACCCAACGAAGCCAGCACCGTGGTCGGACTTCGCATATACTGGCACAGCATGCGCGAAGGCAGATTCAATTACGCGGCGACGATGAGCACGATCCTGACGGTCGTCATCCTCGTCCTTAGCGTCGTCGTCATTCGCCAGATCGTCACTGAAGACGAGGGGGACTGAATGAGCAGCGCCAGAGGCTCGCGCAAGAAACGCTCTTGGCATTCCAAACGGCTGATGCAGAGCGCCGTCATCCACGCCATTTTGCTGCTCTTCGCCTTGATCGCGCTCTTCCCGGTCTACCTGATGTTCAACGCCGCGCTCAAGACCTCGGCCGAGCTCTTCCAGAGTTTCCTCGCCCTGCCGCAAGACCCGCAATGGAAGAACTTCGGCTTCATCCTCAACGAGCAGGGTTACAAGGGCGCGCTCTACAACAGCATGGTCCTGTCGACCTCGACCATGATTCTGACGACCGTCATCGCCGTGCTGGCGGGTTATGGCTTCGCCGTGTATCGCTTCGCCGGCAAGCAATGGCTTTTCCTGCTGGTGCTGACGGGGCTGATGGTCTCGGAGACTTCGGTGCTCATCCCTGTCTACCAGCTGCTGCAAGACCTGGGCCTGCTGAACACTTTCGCCGGCATGATCTTGCCCCAGGCGGCCCTGGGCATGACTTTCGGCGTCTTCTTGATGACGACTTTCTTCAAAGACATTCCGCGCGCGCTGATTGACGCGGCTGTGGTCGATGGCGGCTCGGACCTGCAAGTGCTGCGCCATGTGGTCATGCCCCTGGCTCGCCCGGCCATCATGTCCCTGGCGCTGATCGAATTCATGTGGGCTTGGAACAGCTTCTTCTTCCCGCTGGTGATCGCCACCAAGCAGTGGCTGATGCCGATGAGCGTGCGCATCATCGATTTCATGGGGCGCTTCACTTTCAAATACGACATGATCGCCACCACCACCGTCATCTTGTTCACGCCAATCTTGATCCTGTACCTGGTCACCCAGCGCAGCTTCCACCGCGGCATCACCTTCGGCGCGCTGAAAGACTGACCCGGCGGAGGGAGCTTCCATGAGCAAACCGTACGCGCAGATCCTGGAAGAGGCCGACCAGGCAGTGGCAGCCAGCGCCGCCCGCGCCGACGCCGACCCGCAGCGCCCGGCTTTCCATTTGACGACGGCCGCCAACTGGATCAACGATCCCAACGGTCCCGTCTGGTTCGAGGGCTACTGGCACATGTTCTTCCAGCACAACCCCTACCTGGCCGATTTCGGACCCATGGGCTGGGGGCACGCGCGCAGCCCGGACCTGGCGCATTGGGAGCATTGCCCCATCGCCCTCATGCCAGAGCCCGGCGCCTGCGACGGGGCCGGCTGCTGGTCGGGCAGCGTCGTCATCCACGACGGCCTGCCGCATTTGCTCTATTCCGGCGTCGCCGACATGACCCTCTACAGCATCGACGACGACATCCCGCCGTCGGATCGCCAGCGCATCCCCCAAGGCTATTACGACGAATTCCTGCTCGAGATCGACCAGGAGACGCAGTGCCTCGCCACCAGCGTCGACGGCTTAAGAACCTGGCAGAAGCACCCGGGCAATCCCGTCATCCCGGCCATCCCGCCGGGGCTGGATCTCATCGGCTTCCGCGATCCATTTCTCTGGAAAGAAGCCGACGGCTGCTGGCGGATGCTGCTGGGCACGGGCATCAAGGGCGTCGGCGGCGCGGCCTTGATCTATCGCTCGGCCGATCTGCAAAAATGGAAGTACCTGAATCCGCTCTACATCGGCGATCCGGCAGAAAGCGGAATCAACTGGGAGTGCCCCAACTTCCTTGATCTGGGCGCGCGGCACATGCTCGTCGTCTCGCCGCATGGCAGGCCGATTTACTGGCTGGGGGAATACGCCGATCATGCATTCAGCCCGGCGGCGCCGGCGAAACGGCTCGACTGGGGCGATGTCTTCTACGCGCCCAACAGCCTGCTGGCGCCCGATGGCAGGTGGCTGATGTGGGGCTGGATCCGCGAAGCCCGCCCCCGCGATCAGTACGCCGCGGCCGGCTGGGCGTCGTGCTTGACGCTGCCCCGCGAGATCCGCCTGGGCGCCGACGGCGAATTACGAGTCAAGCCGGCTGATGAATTGAAGCTGCTGCGCGGGGAAGAGCTGGTCGACGAATCTGTCGCGCTGGATGCCGGCGGCGAAGACAGCCTCGGCGGCGCCACGGGCGACCAGCTGGAGATTTCCTGCCGCGTTTCGTCGAGCGACCGCGGGCGTTGGCGGCTGCGCTTCCGAGCCAGCCCCGACGGCGAACAGTACGCCCAACTGGAATACGACTTCGCGACGGGGGTACTGCGGCTCTCGCGCGATCGCTCGACGCAGACTGCCGCGATCTCCACCGATGCCTGCGAATGCGCGCTGGAGCTGGCGGCGGGCGCGGAACTGGACTTGCGGCTCTTCCTGGACAATTCCGTCATTGAGGTCTACGCGAACGAGCGCCTGAGCATGACCAGCCGCGTCTACCCCGACCGCGCCGACGCCCAGTGCCTCCGGCTCAGCTGCGTGGGCGGCGCCACCCAAACGCGCGTCCGGATTTGGCAAATGAGTAGCATTTGGCGCGCCCCTCGCTAAACTAGCTTTTGTCGACCAAGCCGCTTGAGAAAGGGCAGCAAAATGAAGCATAGTTTGAAATTGATCTTTTCCGTCCTCGCGACGCTGCTGGTAATTGTTCCGGCCAGCGCCGATGCGACCTGGACGGGGACCTTTGTGCTCGGCAGCTGCTGCGAGCCGAATTCGCTGGACCCCGCCGCCATGGGCATCTCGCAGACCGAAGGCTATGTCATCAACGCGATGTACGAGGGCCTCACCCAATACTCGCGCGAGGGCGAAATCGCGCCGCGCCTCGCCACCAGCTGGGAAATCTCCGAAGACGCGCTGAGCTACACCCTCAGCTTGCGCGAGGGCGTGCAGTTTCACGATGGCACGAGCCTGGGCGCGGACGATGTCGTCGTTTCGCTGGAGCGGCACAAAGAGCTCGGCCTGGGCAACCTCGGCTTCATTTTGGCGCCGGTCGAGAGCGTGACCGCCGTCGACGACATGACGGTGGAGATCACGCTGAGCTCAGCCGATTTCCAATTTTGGGCTGGCTTGCCGCACATCAAGATCCTCAGCGCCGACGCCATCGCCGCCAACGCAGACGATGACGACATGGCAGCCGATTTCTTCCGCGAAAACGCCGTCGGCACCGGTCCCTACCAACTTGTCCGCTGGGACCCGGGCCGCCAGACCGAGATGAGCGCCTTCGCCGACTACTGGGGTGGCTGGGAAGGCAAGCATGTCGAGACTTTCATCGCCCGCTACGGGCTGGATTTCGCCACCCGCCTGCTGCTGATGGAAGACGGCGAAGTGCATCTGATCGACTGGGCTGGCTTGTCCGATGTGCGCCGCGCCGCCACCACCGCCGCCATCCATTTGAACTTCGGCAACCCGCTGCAGGGCTTCTACCATTTCATGAAGCAGACCGGTCCGCTGGCGGACATAAAAGTGCGGCAAGCCTTGATGCATGCCTACCCCTACGACGCCATGATTGAAGTCATGCAGGGTTTCGCCGTGCCGCTGACTTCGCCGGCCCTGGGCGGCACCGTCGGCCATTGCGATGTCTTCTCGCCCGTCCAGGATATGGATATGGCGCGCCAGCTGCTGGCGGAATCGGACCATGCCGATGGCTTCAGCCTGCGCCAGGCGTATCGCCACGCCAACGAGCCGCGCCGCTTCGCCGCCGTGCTCTTCCAGGAGGCTCTGGCGGAACTGGGCATTGAGGTCGTGCTGGAAGACATCCCCTGGGGCACCTTCATCGACGCCCAGCGCAACTTTGACACCGCCTACGACATGAGCAGCCACTGGCTGAACATCCCGATTCCGTATTCCGGCGAGATGCTCTTCCGGCTCAATCACTCGTCGTTGATCGACACCGGCACGGGCAACTGGGCTTGGTACGACAACCCCGATTTCGACGCCTTGCTGGAGGAAGCGCCCACGCTCGCGCCCGGCGACCCGCGGATCGGCGAGCTGCTCTGCGAGGCGCAGCAGATCCTCATCGACGACGCCGTCGTCATCCCGGTCATGCTCTCGCAGTACATCGACCTGACGCATGCTTCGGTGATGGGCTATCAGTACGATCCCTACGGCTTCCCCGGCGATCTGCATGTCCACGATATCTGGCTGGATAGCTAGGAAGCGATGAAAACAGGGGGCGGCTCGCGCAGAGTCGCCCCTGGATGCCCGCGTTGACTCGAGCCCTTGCGGGGGCGCCTGACAGGGACGGAAACCGAGGCGCATGGCCAAGCTGCTTCTCGAGCGCCTGCTGACGCTGCTGCTCAAGCTCTTTGGCATGGCGGTGATCCTCTTCGTCGTGACTCAGATCCTGCCAGCGGACCCGGCGGCGGTGGCGGCCGGCACCAACGCCCGCCCGGAGCAAATCGAAAAGATCCGGCAGGAGCTCGGCTTGGACCGCCCCTTTCACGAGCAGTTCGCCACTTACATGTCCGGCTTGCTGCGCGGCGATTTGGGGCGCTCGCTGCTCACGCGCCGGGCTGTGGCCGATGACCTGCGGCTGCGCTTCCCGGCCACCCTGGAGCTGGCTTTGCTGTCCGGCGTCGTCATCGTCTTTTGCAGCATCGCGCTGGGCATCGTCTCCGCCATGCGCGCCGGCGGACCGATCGACTTTTTCATCCGCGGTTTTGTCGTGCTTGGCATGGCCATCCCGCCCTTCGTGCTGGCCCTCTTCCTGCAGCTGATCTTCGCCAAATCGCTGGACTGGCTGCCGCTGGAGGGGAGGCTGCCCGCCATCATGGCGCCGCCGCCTTTCGCGACCGGGCTCTACACCATCGACAGCCTGCTGGCCAGCCAATGGGAGAGTTTCTGGTCCAGCCTGCGGCATTTGGCGCTGCCGGTGGCGGCTCTGTCCCTGGGGCGGCTGGCGGTGGGGGCGCGCTTCACCCGCAGCGGCATGCTCGAGACCCTCAGCCAAGCCTATGTGCGGACGGCGCGCGCCAAAGGCTTGAACGAGAGACGGGTCGTGCTGCGGCATGCTTTTCGCAACGCTCTGATCCCGGTGGTGACCATGCTGGGCGTCCAGATCGGCTTTCTGCTGAGCGGCGCCGTCTTGGTCGAGGTGGTCTTCACCTGGCCCGGCCTGGGGCGTTACGCGGTGGAATCGGTGCTTTCTTTTGACTTCTACGCGGTCATCGGCGCCGCCCTCGTGATCGCGGTGATTTTTGTGATTTCCAATACGATTGTGGATCTGCTGTATATGCAGCTGGATCCGCGCATTCGACAAAGTTGACCCTGGCCCGCGCATGACGATTGAGCTCGGCTTCGACATCGGCGGCACCTTCACCGACCTGGCTCTGCTGGATTCGGCGACGGGCGCCGTCCAAATCTTCAAAGTCTTGACCAGCGCCGAGCAGCCGGAGCAAGGCGCGCTGGATGGGATCGCCGCTTTCCTGGGCGAGCACGGCCATCGCCACGCTGAGCTGCGCAACATCTTTCACGGCACGACCTTGGTCGCCAATACGATCATCGAGGGCAAGGGCGCCCGCGTCGGCTTGCTGACGACAGCCGGCTTCCGCGATATCCTCGAAATGCGCAGCGAACAGCGCTACGCCATCTACGACTTGTTCCTGCGTTATCCGCCGCCGCTGAGCCCGCGTTACCTGCGCCGCGGCATTCGCGAACGCGTCGACCGCGACGGCAGAATCCTGCAAGCCGCGCACGCCGACGATGTCGCTGAGGCTGTCGCCGATTTCCAGCGCCAGGGCGTCGACGCCATCGCCATCGCCTGCCTGCATTCTTACCGCAACCCGGCCAACGAGCGCCGCATCGCCGAGCTCGTCCAGGAGCATTGGAGCGACGCGCCCTTGTCGCTTTCGAGCGAGATCGCGCCAGAAATCCGCGAATACGAGCGCGCCTCCACCACCGTCGCCAACGCTTATGTCTTGCCCTTGATGGCGCGCTACCTGGCGACGCTGGAGGGCAGGCTGGCGGCAGCGGGCTACGGCGGCAACTTCTACCTGATGCTCTCTTCCGGCAGCGCGGCCTTGGCTTCAGTCGCGCGGTCGCAGCCGATCCGCTTGGTGGAATCGGGTCCGGCGGCCGGGGCGATGGCGGCGGCGCATTATGGCGGGCTGGCCGGCCACGACGACCTGATCGCTTTCGACATGGGCGGCACGACAGCCAAGGTCGCCCTGATTCACGACGGGCGTCCCGCCCTGGCATCCAACCTGGAAGTGGCGCGGGCGCATCGCTTCACCAAGGGCAGCGGCTACCCCTTGCAATTCCCGACGGTCGATATCCTGGAGAGCGGGGCCGGCGGCGGCAGCATCGCCTGGGTCGACGAGCTGGGCTTGCTCAAGGTGGGACCGCAGAGCGCCGGCGCCAGCCCGGGGCCCGCCTGTTATGGTTTCGGCGGCGCGCAAGCCACCGTGACCGACGCCGACCTCGTTCTGGGGTATTTGAATCCCGATTACTTTCTGGGCGGCGCGATGCGGCTCGATCGCGGGGCGGCCGAGCGCGCCTTGGCGCCAATCGCGCGGGCATTCGACTTGTCCATCGTCGAGGCGGCCAACGCGGCTCATCAGCTGGTCAACGAGAACATGGCGGCGGCCGCGCGCATTCACATCCTGGAAAAAGCCCGCGACCCGCGCAACTACGCCATGATCTGCTTCGGCGGGGCGGGGCCAGCCCACGCGGCCGGGGTCGCGCGCATCCTGGCGACGCCCAAGGTGATCGTCGCGCCCGGGGCCGGCGTCGCCTCCGCCATCGGCCTGCTCATCGCGCCTGTCGCCTTTGACTTTTCGCGATCTATGCCCACGGCCCTGGACGCGACAGACTGGACCGCCGTGGCAGAACTTTTCGCCGAGATGGAAAGCGAAGGCGGGCGCATGCTGCGCGCGGCTGGCATCCCCGACGCGGAAATAATTTGCGAGCGCGGCGTCGACGGCCGCTTCCAGGGGCAGCTCCACGAGATTCAGGCGCCCCTGCCGCAAGACCTGGAGGCGATGTCGCTGGAAGATTTCGTCGACCGCTTCAAGGCGCGTTACCGTCAACTCTATCATTATGTGCCCGATCACACGCCCATCGAGCTGCTCACCTGGCGCGTCCGCGTCTCGGGGCGGCGGCAATCGATCCAGCCGCTCAAGCTGGAATGGGCCGGGCGCGACCCCGGTCCAGCGCAAAAAGGCGAGCGCCTGGCCTGGTTCGCCGAAGCTGGCGGATGGCAGGCGACGCCGGTGTATGATCGCTACCGGCTGCGGGCGGGCATGGAGTTTGCGGGGCCCGCAATCGTCGAGGAGCGCGAATCGACCCTTGTCGTCCGCCCGGGCATGCGCGCCGCGGTCGACGAATACGGCAATGTCCATCTGCATCTCGCTTCGCCAGGGGGCGCCCATGCGCATTCTGTGGATTGACCCAATCGTCGAAGACAAACCCTACACGACAGCCCTGCGGCGGGCTCTGACGGCGGCGAAACGACCGGACACGACGGTCGAGATTCTGTCGCTGCCCGCTGGACCGGCGCCCCGGCATCTGCGCTACCATGCATACGAGGCTCTGGTCGTCGGCGAGATCGTCGCCACGGTGCATCGACTGGCGGCGGATTACGACGCCTTCGTCATCGGCTGCTTCTATGACCTGGCTTTAAGAGAGGCGCGCGAAGTCTCCGGCAAGGCGGTCGTCACCGCGCCCTGCGAATCTTCCGTCGCCATCGCGGCTCAGCTGGGCAATACATTCTCCGTCTTGACAGGCGCGGCGAAAGCCATCCCCAAAATGCGCGAGAACATCCGCCTCTACGGCCACGAGCATCGGCTGATGTCGATGCGCCCGCTGGATATCCCCGTGCTGGATTTTCAAGCCCAGGCCGACCGGACCATGGAAGCGATGCTGCGCCAGGGCAGAGCCGCCGTCGAAGAAGACCGCGCCGAAGTCCTCGTGCTGGGCTGCAGCGCCGAAGTCGGCTTTCATCGCCAGCTGCAAGCGGAATTGGGCGTGCCGGTCATCGATTCGGCCCTGGCGCCCTTCAAATTCGCCGAGCTGCTGGCGGAGACGGCGCGAAGCTTTGGCTGGCGTCCCAGCCGGCGTTGGGGCAGCGAGCCGCCGCCCGGCGACGAAATCGCTGCCTGGGGGCTCTTCCAGGGCGCCGCGAAGGCAAGCGGGGCGAAAGAATGAGAGGCGCATGACGATGCCGCGAAGCAGCCTGGATCCATTAACGCTGGAGATTCTCTGGGGGCGCTTGATCACGGTGGCGGACCAGATGTCCACCACCCTGGCGCGCACCGCCTTCTCCACCACCATCACCGCGTCCAACGATTATGGCTGCGCGCTCATCGACGCCGACGCCCGCTGCATCGCCCATGCCCAGCGCAGCCTGCCCATCTTCAACCGCACCATGCCCCACACGACCGCCCTCGTCCTGCGCAAATTCGGCCTCGAGAAGATCCAGCCCGGCGATGTCTTCCTCTCCAACGACCCCTGGGAGAACGCGGGCCACAACCCCGATATCACCGTCATCACGCCCTTTTTCAAAGGCCAGCGCCTGGTCGGGTTCGCCGCCAGCATCGCCCATCACGCGGACGTTGGCGGCGCCATCGACACCAATCAAGTGCGCGACAGCTATGAAGAGGGCTTGCTCATCCCCCTGGTGCGCCTCTACCGCCGGGGCGCGCTCAACGAAACGGCTCTCGCTTTCATCCGCGCCAATGTGCGCCTGCCCACCGCGGTCATCGGCGACATCCACGCCCAGGCGGCCGCCAACCAGACCGGCGCCGAACGCTGCCTGGCGCTGCTCGACGAATACGGCCTGCCCGACCTGGGTCTGCTCTCGCGGGAGATAAGAGAGCGCTCCGAGCGGGCGATGCGGGCCGCCATCAGCGAGCTGCCCGATGGCCTGTACCGCTCGCAAGTGACGGTGGACGAGCTGGACAAGCCGCTCACGCTGGTCTGCCGGCTGGAGGTGCGCGGCGACGAGATCTTCATCGATTTCAGCGGCACCTCGCCACAGCAGCCGCGGGGCGCCATCAATGTCACTTTCACTTTCACGCAGGGGCAGATTTCGTATGCGCTCAAGGCGACCCTGCTGCCGGATGTGCCGGGCAACGACGGCTGTTACCGTCCAATCCATGCCAGCGCTCCGCCAGGCTGTATATTGAACGCCCGCAGGCCCGCTTCGGTCAGCCAGCGGCATCGCATCGGCGCGCACATTTTTGGCGCGGTGCTCCAGGCTTTGGCGGCGGTCTTGCCGCGGCGCGTCATCGCCGGCTCCGGCTTCTTGGTCAGCACCCGCGTCTTCGCCCAGGCCGACGATGGCGGTATCAGCCATTCCTACCTCTTCAGCGCGGGCGGCATGGGCGCCAACGCGGGCCGGGACGGCATCTCGACCGTGCAAGTGCCGGCGCTGGCGGGGGCGGTGCCTGTCGAGCTCTTCGAGGTGGCCGTGCCGATTTTGACGCGCTGTCGCGAATTCATCCAGGACTCCGGCGGCGCGGGCCAGCAACGCGGCGGCCTCGCCCAGCGCATGGAGCTGCAGTTGCTGCCCGGTTACGCTGGCGGGGCGACGGTTTCGGTGCACGCGGCCGGGCAGAATGTGCCGCCCTTTGGCTTGCATGGCGGGCGGGGCGGGGCGCCGGCGCAGATCCTCCGCGATGGCGTCGTCCTCACTCGAGAAGAAAAAGTGGCGCGGGCCAGCGACCTGCGGCTCCAGGACCCGGGCTCGACGGTCGGCTTCGAGACGGCGGCTGGCGGCGGCTACGGATCGCCCATGCGGCGCGAACCCGCCAAAGTGCAAGCCGACGCCCGCGATGGCAAGGTCTCGCTGCAACAAGCCGAAGCGGAGTACGGCGTCGTCCTTGACCCGCAAACTCTGGAGATCGACTATGCGGCGACCGCCCGGCTGCGTCGCGATTCAAGAGCCTGAGGACGGGCGAACGTGAGCGTGCTGGCGAGCCGCGGGCATGTTTGGCGATCGCTGCGATTCGCCCGGCGCAATCCTGGCTTGACGGCAGGTTTTTTGCTGCTGCTGCCTTTTTTGCTGTTCGCGCTGCTGCCCGAAGTCTTCGCCACGCACGACCCCATCAAGACATCGATCCGCGAGCTCTACACGCCGCCCAACGCCGAGCACTTCTTCGGCACGGACGAGCTGGGACGGGATGTCTACAGCCGAGTGGTGTATGGCGCGCGCATTTCGCTGGTTTCGGCCGCCCTCATCATCGGCATCGCCTGCGCCATCGGCGTCGTCCTGGGCACGGTCGCCGGCTACTGGGGCGGGCACAGCGACCGGGTCATCATCACCCTGGTCGACCTCGTCATGGCTTTTCCCAGCTTGATCCTGGCCCTGGCGGTGAGCGCGGCGCTGGGACCCGGCTTGCGCAGCGCCATCATCGCGGCGGCGGCGGTATGGTGGCCTGTCTACGCCCGGCTCCTGCGGGGCATCACCCTGCAGCTGGCGGAGATGGAATTCGTCACCGCTGCGCGGGCCATGGGGGCGGGGGCGCCCGCCATCATCCTGCGCCACATCTTGCCCAACGCCGTCTACGCCATCATCGTGCGCCTCAGCATCGACCTGGGGCTGGCGGTGCTGCTGTTGGCCAGCTTGAGCTTCATCGGCCTTGGGGCGAGCGCGCCAACGCCGGAATGGGGCGCGATGGTGGCTTGGGGGCGGCTCTACTTCTTGACCGAATGGTGGATCGGCGGCTTCCCGGCCTTGGCGATCACCCTGGTCGTGGTCGCCATCACCCTGCTCGGCGACGGCTTGAACGACCTGCGCGCCATCCGCTAGGCGCATTTCCAACGGCGAAAGGCATTTCCAGACAATGACGAACCAGGCCCGCTTCGACAAACTCTACGCCATCATGCGAAAGGCCGGGCTGGACGCGCTGGCGCTCATCCCGGGCCCCAATCACCGCTACCTCACCGGAGCCGAGCATTATGTGCTGGAACGCCCGATCGTGACTTTCTACCAGCCGGAGCGCAAGCCCATCGCCGTGATCCCGCAGCTGGAGATCCCGCTCTTCCGGGGCCATGCCTACGCCCAGGAGATCATCGCCTACAGCGACGCCGAGGGCTACGCCGGCGCTTTCAAGACCGCGCTGGAGGCCATCGGCGGGCCCGGCAAGACCATCGGCGTCGAGGGTTTGCGCATGCGCTTCTTCGAGGGCGAAATCATCCGCCAGAGCGCTCCCGCGTCCAGGATCGTCGACGCCACCGAGCCGCTGGCGGGGCTGCGCCTTATCAAAGACGCCGCCGAAATCGCCTGCCTGCGCCGCGCCATCCAGATCTCGGAAGGGGCGCTGCGAGCCCTGCTGGACGAGCTGGAGGTCGGCATGACGGAGATTGAGGCGGCCGCCATCCTGGAGCGCCAGATCGCCGCGCTTGGAGGCGAGGGGCTGTCCTTCGGCACGATCCTGCACGCCGGCGTGAATTCCGCCCTGCCGCATTCGGGTCCACTGGATTACCGCATCCAGCATGGCGACCCGCTCATCGTCGATTTCGGCGCGACTTACAAGGGCTACTGCGCCGACATCACGCGCACAGTCTTCATCGGCGAAGCCAGCCAGCGGCAGCGCGATTTCTACGCCATCGTCCAGGCAGCCAACGAGGCTGGCCGGGCGGCGGCGCGACCGGGCGCAACTTGCGAATCGGTGGATCTGGCGGCGCGGCAAGTCTTCATCGACGCCGGCCAAGAACCGCTCATCCGGCATCGGACCGGCCACGGCCTCGGCATGGAAGCGCACGAAGCGCCCTACATCGTCATCGGCAACCAGCGCGTCCTGGCGCCGGGCATGGTCTTCACGGTCGAGCCGGGCATCTATCGCCTGGATGAGATTGGCGTGCGGATCGAGGATAATATGCTCATCACGGAAGACGGCGCGGAGAGCCTGACGACATTCCCGCGCGAGCTAATGGTAATATAGGCGACGCAGGAAATTGAACCAGTTGCATCGGCTTACGAATGCGAGAAAGGACTCAGGAAATGATTACAGACCTGACGCAAGAACAGATCGACTTTTATCAGGAGAATGGCTACATTGTCATTGAGGATTTCTTGTCGCCTGCGGAATTGGAGACCTGGCGGCAGCGCGTTGACGATGCGGTGGCACGGCGTGGAAACCGCAAGCTGGCTGATAGGAGCGAAGTGGACGACGAGAGCGAAGAAGGCAAATATCGCCGCCTGCGTTTCGTGCAGCGTCTCAATCTGTGGACCGACCACGCGGGCATGCGCGAACTGATGCTTGACCCGCGTTTGGGCAAAATGGCGAGCGAGCTGGCGGGCGTCGATGGCATGCGCATCTGGCACGATCAAGCCTTGAACAAGCAGCCTTGGGCCAACCCGACCGGCTGGCACCTGGATAATCCCCTCTGGTCTTATTCCTCGCGCGACGCCCTCAGTATTTGGGTGGCGCTGGACGACGCCACGCTGCAAAACGGCTGCCTATACTTCCTCCCCGGCGCGCACAAAACCGCCACATTCGACACTTCGAATATTGGCCCCAATATCAGCGATCTCTTCGATCTCTATCCACAGTGGGCGGAATTGGAGTCCGCCCCGGCGCCGATGAAGGCCGGGTCCTGCTCCTTCCATAATGGCTTGATGCCGCATGGAGCGGGCGCAAATATGACGCCGGGCTGGCGGCGGGCGATGACCTGCGGCTATATGCCTGATGGCTCAACTTTTAATGGCATTCAGAATATCCTGCCGCAGGATGTTTTCGAGTCGCTGGAAATCGGTGATGTATTTGATGATGACAGCAGGAATCCGCTGATTTGGCATAAGACGAAGCCCTACGTGACCGCTTGATCGCCAGACGAGCACGCGAGCGACTGAGAGTCGACGGTAATTCGCAATCTTCACAAAACGCGCTAAAATGTCCGCACAGACAAATTGTAGTGAGTGAGAAACAGAAAATGTCAGAATTGAAAGAACTGCGCGTCTCCAACGACGCCATGAACGACCACGAAGAATTGCAGCGCCGCCTGGCCGATGAAGGCTATCTCTTCTTCAAGCGCTTGGTGGAGCCCGACAAACTCTGGGCGCTGCGCCGCGAAATGATGAGCATGATCCAGCAGGTCGGCTGGCTGGTCGCCGGCACGGACCCGATGGACGGCATCGCCGATATTTCCATGCGCTACACCGAGGGCGACAACGAATACAGCGCCGGTTACGCCGAGGTTTACAAGATCGAGAACTTCCATCGTTCTGCCCATTGGCCCGAGTATCTGGAGATCATCGAGAAGATGGTGGGCGCGCCAATCATGCCGCATCCGCAGAAAGTCGCCCGTGTCTGGTTCCCCAAATACACCGAGCACACCACGCCAAAACACCAGGACTTCGTGCATTTTCAAGGCAGTTTCGACAACATCACCTGCTGGGCGCCCATCGGCGACTGCCCGATAGAACTGGGCGGGCTGGCGGTTATCCCCGGCTCGCACAAGGTCGAGCGCGTCCTCGATCATCACTTTTCGCTGGGCGCGGGCGGGCTGATCGTCGACGAGACCGCGCATGAAGACATTGACCCCGTCTGGCACAGCACGGATTACGAAGCTGGCGACGCCCTCTTCTTCCCGGCCCTGACGATTCACCAAGCCTTGCCCAATTACACCGAAGACCGGCTGCGCCTGTCGCTGGACAACCGCTACATGCTGGTCGGCGACAAAGTGGCGGAGCACATGCTGAATCCGCACGAGCCCAGCCAGCTGACCTGGGAAGAGATCTACCCCGGCTGGCGGCACGACGACCTGAAGTATTACTGGAAAGCCTTCGACAATCCGGTCGTCGAGCACGACTTGAGCTATGGCGACAAAGCCCGGGTCGAGGTGCTGGAGCTGGCGCGCGCCGGCAACGAGCACGCCATCTACGCCTTGCAGCGGGGCGCCAAGAACAGCCCGGAAACTGTTGAGCCGGAAGTGTTCGCGCTCCTCGATGAGCTCGGCCTCAAGGTCTAGTCAAGACGCCCTTCTAGCGGACCGATAGAATTGGGAGGGTCGCCCCAATGACTTATCCGGAATTGTCCGAAGTGCGCAAGACCCTGCGCGTCGACTGGTATCGCTGCAAGACGCGGCCGGGTCTGCTGCGCGAGCTGTCGCGGCGAAGCGATGCCCAAGGCTGGTTTCAAGCTGGCGGGCATTTGGCGCTTTTCATCATCACCGGCTCGCTTGTCTTCTATTTTTGGTCGCACGGGCTTTGGCTTGCCATGCTCCTCGCGCTCTTCTGTCACGGCACGGTGACCACATTTTTCCGTGGCGTCGCCCCGCATGAATTGGGGCACGGCACGGTCTTCAAGACCAAATGGCTGAACAAAGTCTTCATGTACCTGTTCAGCTTGATTGGCTGGTGGGACCACTTTGACTACGCCAGCAGCCACACTTACCACCATCGCTACACCTTGCATCCGGAGGGCGACCGCGAAGTGCTGCTGCCGATTGAACCGACCCTGGCTTCGACATTCGTGCTGCAGCTCTTCACCGTCAACTTGCTGACGTCGCCCCGCCGCATCCTCGCCGGCGGCGGATTGATTTCCAGGGTGCTCGTGACGGTTATGGCAGCGGCCGGCGTCGATCCGCCAGAAAGCGAGTGGGTGAGGGCGCTTCATCTGGACCAACCGGAAGAACATCACAACTCGATCTTGTGGTCGCGCGCTTTGCTGCTTTTCCATGGCTCGGTTCTGATCATTGCCATCGTCACCGGCTTGTGGGTCTTGCCGCTGATATTCTCGGTCTCGGTGTTCATCGGCAATTGGCTGGGTTATTTTGTCGGCTTGCCGCAGCACTGTGGCTTGCGCGATCAAAGCTCCGACTTCCGCAAAAGCACGCGCTCGATGAAGCTGAATCCACTCTTTGATTTCCTGTACTGGCGGATGGGCTGGCACATCGAGCACCATATGTTCGCCGGCGTGCCCTGCTACAACCTGGAGAAGCTGCATAAGGAAGTCGCCCACGACATGCCGGAACCGCGCACCTTGATCGGCGCCTGGAAAGAAATGCGCGAAACCTGGCGGCGGCAGAAGATCGACCCCGATTATCAATACGACACGCCATTGCCGGCGACGGCGAATCATGCGCGCGGCGAAACGCCCGATGACCGGCTCGAAGGCTCTATCGGCGAGCTGGCGCCGGCTGGCTTGCGGGAGGGCTCCTAGATTTTGCCGCGGAAGCCGCATGGCGACGCTCGCTTGCCGCGCTTGAACGGATCCACTGGAATGCGCCCCTGTCAAAATCCTGGCGCAATCGGAGGCAAAGCATGACCTATCGCGAATTATCCGAGGTGCGCAAAGACTTTCGCGTCGACTGGTACCGCTGCAAGACGCGGCCCGGCCTGCTGCGTGAATTATCGCGGCGCAGCGACGCCCAGGGCTGGTTCCAGGCCGGCGGCCACCTGGCGCTCTTCGCTTTGACCGGCGGCCTCGTCTTCCACTTTTGGTCCCTGGAATGGTGGCTGGCTTTCTTGCTGGCGCTCTTCTGCCACGGCACCGTCGCCAGCTTCTTCACCGGCATCGCCCCGCACGAGCTGGGGCACGGCACCGTCTTCAAGACCAAGTGGCTCAACAAGTTCTTCATGCTCATCTTCAGCTTGATCGGCTGGTGGGATCATTACGACTACGCCAGCAGCCACACCTACCATCACCGCTATACCCTGCACCCGGAAGGCGATCGCGAAGTGCTGCTGCCCCTGGAGCCGTCGCTGGCTTCCAAGTTCATGCTCCAGCTCTTCACCGTCAATTTGCTGACGCAGCGCGGGCGCACCTTCGGCAAGGGAGGCTTGATCTCGACCGTGTATGTGACGGTCTTGAGCGCCCTCGGCCGAGACCCGGATGGCGAACCGCCGATTGACAATTGGCTGGGCGCGCTGCACCGCGATCAGCCCGACGAGCACCGCAATTCCATCCGCTGGTCGCGCATTCTGCTGCTCTTTCACGGCGCGGTCGTGGTCATCGGCATCGGCAGCGGCTTGTGGGTCCTGCCGCTGATCTTCACCACCGCCGTCTTCACCGCCAACTGGCTGGGGTATTTCATCGGCATCACCCAGCACTGCGGCCTGCGCGACGAGAGCAGCGACTTCCGCAAGAACACGCGCTCGGTCAAGCTCAATCCGCTCTTCTCGTTCTTGTACTGGCGCATGGGCTGGCACATCGAGCATCACATGTACGCCGGCGTGCCCTGTTACAACCTGGCCAAGCTGCACGCGGAAATCGCCGATGACATGCCAGCGCCGCGCACGCTGATCGGCGCCTGGAGAGAAATGCGCGAAATCTGGCGGCGGCAAAAGAGCGACCCCGACTTTCAATTCGACACGCCCCTGCCCGCCACCGCCAAGCATGTCCGCGAAGACAGGCCCGACGGCCGGCTGGAAGGCTCCATCGGCGAGCTGGCGCCGGCGGGCCTGCGCGAGGGCTCTTGACGCGCTCGCCGCAGGGGCGATATACCGTATCGCCCGCTTCACCTCGACCGTTTCGCAAAATTGGCGTGGGGCGAGGCGGCGACTCGCCCACTTAATCGAGTGCAGGGGCGAGGCGGCGACTCGCCCGCGATAAACTCCCCTCCCTGACGCTTCGGATGCCCGCTATAGAGATGGCGGGAAGGCGCCGAGGGTGGGGTTTCATGCCCGCATCAGGCACAGGGGAAAAACATGCGCGAAACCGCCAGCGGCAAGCCCGCTTTCAGCAAGCAGGATCTGGAGCGGCTGCATAGGCCAGCGCCGGCCGACATCAAAGACGCGCTGGCCGAACCGTATCCGCTCGAGCCCGCCAAGATCGACGCATATCAGGAGAACGGCTTCGTCCGGCTGGAGGGCATGCTCACCGGCGAGGCCTTGGCTTATTACCGCGCTCTGATTGGCTTGGCGGTCGGGCATCGCTTCCAGGACGACCAGCGCGCCCTGAACGAGAAACGGGTCTACGAGCAGAGCTTCCTGCAAGCCTTCAACCTCTGGCCGCATTACCCCGCCATCGCCGAATTCACGCGCTGCCGGCGCTTCGCCGAGGTGGCGCGGCGCTTGCTGCGGGTCGACGGGGTGAAGCTCTGGTTTGATCAGGCGCTCTACAAAGAGCCGGGCGGGCGCATTACCGATTATCATGTGGACGCTGGTTTCTGGCCCGTGCAGCCGGCCGCCAAGACGACCACGATTTGGCTGGCGCTGGTCGACGTGCCGATCGAGCGTGGCTGCATGGCTTTCGCGGCTGGCAGCCACAAACTCTCGCCCGACGCCGAATTCGTCGATATTTTCAACGCCCAGGAAGACATCGCCATCGGCGACAATGTCAGTCATTACCCTTGGGAATGGGCGCCCTTGGAAGCGGGCGATTGCAGTTTTCACTCGGGCCTGGTGTATCATCGCGCCGGCGGCAACCAGACTCAGGAAATGCGCGAAGCCATGACCGTCGCCTACATGACGGCAGACGCCCGCTTTGACTGGCCCGAGACCAACCCCGAAGCAGGAAACCGGCATGGCTTCGCCACCGAGGGCTTGAAGCGCGGCGACCTGCTGGAGTCGTCATTTGCGCCGAGATTGATTTGAGGCTACACTCGCCCGAGATTTAGCGGCTGTTCGCGAGCCAAAGGAGGCGCCAGCAGGAATCTGACAGCATGACCTATCAGAAGCGCAATTTTAATGTTCCCAGGAAGGAATGAAACATGAAAGGCCTGAGTTTACTGGCTTTGCTTGCCCTGTTCTTCATCGTCCCCGCGGTCGGCGCGCAGGATGTCGTCACCGTCACCTGGTGGATGGAGCCGAGCGGCTCCGACGATCATGTGCAGGAACTGATCATCGACGTCTTTAACGCCTCGCACGACAATATCCAGATCGATTATCAGCCGCAGGAATCGATCAATGACCAGCTGCGGCCCGCCCTGCAAGCGGGTGTTGGACCCGACATCGTATGGCTGGCTGGCAACGCGGCCGCTTCGCAATATGTAGCGGGCGGTTTCCTGCTGCCATTGACGGGTTATGCCGACGCCTATGGCTGGGCAGAAAAGCTGCTGCCCTGGGCTTATGGCGCCGGCATCGTCGCCGGTGAATTGTATTCGATCCCGGTCACTTATGAGAGCATGGTGCTCTTCTACAACAAGACGGCTTTTGAGGAGAATGGCTGGGAAGTGCCGACAACGGCTGACGAGCTTTGGAGCCTGGCGCAGCAAACTGCCGATATGGGCTTGGTGCCCTTCCCTTATGGCAACGCCACCTGGCAGCCCTCCAACGAGCACTTGATGGGCATCTACCTCAACAACTACGCTGGACCGGACAACGTCTACGCGGCGCTCACCGGCGAGAAGGCTTGGACGGACAGCGAATTTGCCGAAGCGACCGACCTGCTGCGCGAGCATATCGCCGATCTGGGCTGGTTCGGCGGCAGTTTGGAAGACTACTACTCGCTCGGCGGCGAAATCACGGCAATGCTGGCGTCAGGCGAGGGGACCATGATGATGAGCGGCACCTGGATGTTCCGCGGTTTGGGTCCCGCTTTTGCAGAAACGGGCATGGAATGGGATTGGGCGCCCTTGCCACCCTTCAGCGAAGACGCGGATATGCAGGTTGGTCCCTATTCCTATGACTTGGCGCTGGGTGGCAATCTCGGCGTGAACGCCGCGACCGAGCACCCGGAAGAAGTTGGCATTGTCCTGGACTTCCTCTTGAGCGACAAGGCGCGCATCCTCGAGCTGGCTTCGACCACCGGCTTTGGCGAATGGGTGATACCGCTGCGGTACGAGATTGAGGACTTCCCGCCCGGCACGGATGAGCGCGTTCTGCGTTTCCATTCCGATTTCGCCGCGACCACTGGCGCAGGGCGTTATGGCTACACCGCCTGGACCTTCTGGCCCGCGCGCGCCAATCAACAGCTTTGGGAAGCCATTGAGCTGGTCTGGGCGGGCGAGATGAGCGTGGAAGAGTACCTGGAAAACCACGCGGCTGAATGGGCGCAGGACGCGGCTGACGGCCTCGTGCTATCGATTTTGCCGCGCGAATAGGGAAAACCCGCGACATTGGGGATTTGTAGGGGCGACCAACCTGGTCGCCCGAAACATGATCTGTTAGAAAACGGGCGACGTGGTAGCGCGCGTAGACACTGCGCGTCAGTCGCCCCTACACCCATTCGATTATCTGGAAGATCGTCCCGCTAGATGGCCTTCAAGACCGACAGCCGCGTTGGCGTCACGACAGCCTATCGCTGGCGTCAGATCCTGTCGAATTATGTCTTCCTGGTACCAGTCTTCGCGCTGAACCTGATCGTCATCGTCATCCCATCGCTGACGAGCATCTACATCTCCATGACGAAGTGGTCGGGCTTGAATGAGCCGCAATTCGTGGGCTTGGCGAATTTCGACCGCCTGGTCAACGACCCCATCTACTGGAAGTCGCTGAGCCACAATGTGATCTGGACGATCTTCTTCCTGACTGTGCCGGTCGCGATGGGCTTGATCGGCGCGTTCCTGCTGTCGGGCATCAAGCGCTTCCAGATGGTCTATCGCGTCGCCTTCTTCATCCCTTATGTCATCGCCAGCGTCGTCAACACAGAATTGTGGCGCACTCTGCTGCATCCGCGTCATGGCATCGGCGCATGGCTGGCGAAGCAGGGCATCGAGGGCTTTGACATCCGCGTCTTCGGCAGCAAGCACACCGCCCTCTATGGCGTCGCCTTCGTCGATTCTTGGCACTTCTGGGGCTTCCTGGTCATCGTCTATCTGGCTGCCATGTACCAGGTGCAGCCGGAGCTCTACGAAGTCGCCATCCTGGAAGGCGCGAGCCGCTTCCAGCGCTTCCGCCATGTGACCGTGCCCGGCATCCGCCCGACCCTGGTTTTCACGCTGTTGATGATCATGATCTGGTCGGTGCCAGCCTTCGATTACATCTACCTGCTCACGGATGGCGGACCGGCCCACGCGTCCGAAGTGCTGGGGACATACTTGTACAACATGTCGTTCTTCCGTTTTGAAGTGGGTTACGCCGCGTCCATTGGCGTCACGATGGCGCTGATGACGGCCGGCATCGTCGCGCTCTTTGTCATCCTGCGGCGGCGAGGCTGGGAGATATGATGCGCTTCCGCTCGGGTCGCACGGAAACGACGGCTGTCAACCATGTGGCGCTCTTCCTGCTGGCGGTATTCGCGCTGGGTCCGGTGGCAATTCTCTTCCTGAACTCGGTCAAAACCAGCGAGCAGATCTCGCAGAACCCCTTCTCGATACCAGCCGAGCCGCGCTTTGACAATTACATCGTCGCCTTCGAGAAAGGCAACTACGCCAATACCATCAAAAACAGCGCCATCCTGACGGCGGGCACGGTCGTCGGCGTGCTGATCGTCGGCGGGATGGGCGGTTACGCGCTGGCGCATCTGGAGATCCGCGGCGCGAATATCATCGCCTTCTATTTCCTGGTCGGCACGGCCATTCCCATCCAGCTTTATGTCGTGCCGCTCTTCTTCATCTGGAAGACCTTTGGCCTGCTAAACACCTATCTTGGCTTGATCATCATCTACTGCGCGACCTCGTCGCCCTTCGCCACCTATCTCATTCGGTCTTACATGGTGGCGCTGCCCAAAGAGATCATTGAGGCTGCCAAAATCGACGGCGCCAGCAAGTTTCAAGTTATGCTGCAAGTGATCTTGCCGCTGTCTTGGCCCGGCTTCCTCACCACCGGGCTGATCGTTGGCTTGGGCGTCTGGAATGAATTTCTGATCGCGGTGACTTTCATGCACCATCCCGATATGAAACCGGTGGCGACCAGCCTGCGCGCTTTCCAGGAGCGCTTCACGCGGGATTGGGGTTTGACGAACGCCGCGTCTGTCATGATGCTGCTGCCGGTGCTGATCCTGTTCCTGCTCATGCAGCGCCGCTTCATCGAAGGCTTGACCCAAGGCGGCATGAAAATGTAAAGGCGGAACAAACACATGTAGGGGCGAGGCAGATTCTCGCCCGCCATATCTGGAGGGCTACCCGTGCAGGCAGCAACGATTTCACCCGATACGCTCAAGCGGCAGCTGATTGACGACGGCTTCTGCGTCATCCCGAAGCTGATCGACAACTGGCTGCTGGAGAAGACCCGCGCCTGCGTCGACAAGGCGCTGGCGGAAGTGGATGCCGAAGGCCGCGAACAGAACAAAGCTCCTGGCAGCCTGATCGACTCCAACTTTTATCCCGAATTGGCGGATTTGATTGGCAATCCCGCCGCGCTCTCCATGCTCGAAGCCATGGGGCTGCGCGATATCAAGTTTTGGAAAGCCGTCATTATCAGCAAGCCGCCGGGCGGTCCGCGCTTGTACTGGCATCAGGACTGCATTATGTGGAACGACGCCCGCGCCTACAGCGACAGCCCGCCGATGATCTTCCTCATGGTCTACCTGGAAGACACGACGCGGGAGAATGGCTGCCTGCGCCTGTTGCCCGGCACGCACCGCAAGCGGCATATCTTGCACGACATGGGCGAGGCGCATACCAGAGACATCAACCGCATGGACAATCCCGAAGATCCCCGCTTCAAGGATTACGCCAAGGAAGTCGATGTGCCGGTGTCAGCCGGCGACCTGGTCATCGGCGACGCGCGCATGTTCCACGCCTCGCACGCCAACCACTCCGACAGCGAACGCCGGCTCATCACCATCTGGTTCCATCCCTTCTTCAGCAAACTGGAAGATTCAGTGCAGAGCTGGATTCACAACGCGATGCACGCTCAACACGCCAGCTGGACGGATGGCGACCGCGCGAAGATCGCATCGCTGATCCCGGAGTACCGCGGCGAGGTCGAGCCAATGGAATTGACGCGCACGCCCGACGCGCGCCTCGCCTGATGAAAGAGGCCGCCAGGACGCGATTGACGGCGGTCGACGAAGCTATTGGCTTGAGCGAAGCGCAGATCAAGTCGTTTTGGGTCGACGGTTTCTTGGTCATAGACGATGTCTTCCCGGACGAAGATATCGAATTGCTGCGGGACGCGGCCGGCTCGCCCGCTGTCGTGCGCGACTGGCGGAAGCAGGATGTAGACGCGCGCACGGTGCATCTGCTCGAGATCACGGTCAAGCATCCGCTGATGATGGAGCTGGCGCGCAGCCCGCGGATCGTCGAGCGAATCAAGCCGCTGCTGGGGCCCGATATTCAGCTGCAGCATTCCAAGCTGGCGACCAAACCGGCGGCGAAAGGCGCGGGCGCATTCAGCTGGCATCAAGACTTCGCATATTTCCCGCATACCAATAGCGATTTGCTGGCGGTAATGGTGATGCTGGACGACGCCAGGCCCGAAAACGGCTGCATGCAAATGGTGCGCGGCAGCCACAAGCTGGGCTTGCTCGATCATGACGAGGACGGCTTGTTCCACGGCAACTGCCAGGAAAGCTACCTCTGGGAAGACGACTCGCGCCTCGCCAATATCACGCCAAAGACGGGCGGGATCAGCATTCATCACGCGCTGACGCTGCATGGCTCGCCGGCCAATCTCAGCGGCAGACCGCGGCGCGGCGTCGTCTTCCAATATCGCGCGGACGACGCCTATCAGCTGGCACAGAGCCTCTGGGCGGATACCGGCTTGCTCATCTGTGGGCAGCGGCGGGAGCGCGCCCGCTGCGACGCCGGGACGCTGCGCTTGCCCAAATCGCATTTCTTCCCGGGCTATCCCTTTGGCGACGCCTGGAATCAAGATGGCGAACTCGCCCGCGAGCGAGATTACTTTGCGGAATGCGGGGAGGCGCGCTAGGATTGGCTGCTGCGTTGCGGCTTGGTTACAAGAAGCGTTTGTGATTGCGCCACATCTATGGTATGTTTGGCGCTTGTGGCCCCTTTTGCGCAAGCTTCTGCAGCGCAGAGACGGCGGCATAATGAGCCGGTTGGCGAGGAGGCGCTTATTGAGGATTGACATGAGGGCAATTCCTGACGAGATTTGAGCTGTTAGAGGAGGCAAGATGAGCGCAGAAAAGAAGATGAGTCGCCGCGAATTGCTGAAGCTGGCGGCGGCGGGCAGCACCGGCTTGATTATGAGCGGGCTGCCGGTCAAGGTCGTCGCCCAGGACTCTGTCACCATCAAGGTGCAGACGGCCGGCCTCGATGACAACACGCTGCAGCCGGTGGCCGACATCATGGTCGCGCGGCACCCGAATGTCGAAGTCGAATGGGTCGTGCTGACCGGCATCGACCACGAAGAAGTCGCCGCCAAGATTCTCGCGCTGGTCGCCGCCGGCGAGTCGATCGATGTCGGCTACGCCGCGACCGAGGCCTGCCAGCTCTTCGCCGGCCAAGGCTTGGCTGCTCCGCTGGACGACCGCGTCACTGGCGACCCGGATCAGGACTTCTGGACTGATTTCTTCTCCGACGTCCATCCCTCGCTGGTGGAAGCGATGATGTACGAAGGCAGCTTGTACGAGCCCCCGCGCGACTTCAACGCGGCCAACATGTACTTCAACACCCAGGTGCTTGCCGAGAACGGCTTTGATGTGCCCGGCTCCGACTGGACGAAGGACGACTTTGTCGAGATCGCCCGCGGCACCACCAAGAAAGACGACGCCGGCAATACCGAGGTCTTCGGCTATGCCTGGACGAACCGCCTCTGGGGCAGCTGGATGCCCTGGATCTTTGTCGCGGGCGGCAACCTCTACACCGAGGAACGCGCCCCCGGCGGCGGCTGGGTCTGGGACGGCTATTATGAAGGCGACGCGGCGGCTGACGGTCGTGGCGGCGGTTTCCGCTGGCGCGAGCCCATCGCCAATTCGCCCGAGGTGGTCGAGGCGCTGCAACTGGTCGTCGACCTGCAGCAAGAAGGCGTCACCCCGGATGTTGAAATGGGCAGCGGTCAAACGCTCACCGGCTTCTATGCCACCGGTCTGCTGTGCATGACGCCGGCTGGCGGTTTCTGGGCCGGCCGCCTCGGCAACGAAGGCATGGCCAAGGGCGACTTTGATGTCCAGTATTGGCCGAACTGGCGCAACCAGAAGCATCAGTTTGGCACGGGCGGCCACTGGCTGGCGACAGTCGCGACCGCCCCGGACGAAGCTTGGGAATTCATGAAGATCGAAGTCAGCCACGAAGGCTTCCAGAGCAGCGAGTTCTTCAACCCGGTGATCATCACGACGCCGTCGCGCCGCTCCTACAGCCAGGCGGACGCCTTCGAATCGACCGGTCCCGCCAACAGCGATGTCTTCTATGGCACGCTGGACGACCATCCGTCGACTTCGCCGATTCCCGCGCCGCCCTGGTCGAACCCGATGACGACCATCTTCACCACCGGCACCAGCAACGCCGTGTCCGGCGCGATGAGCCCGAAAGACGCGCTTGACCTGATGCAGCAGGAGCTGGAAGATCTGACGGCGCGTCAGCCGCAGTACTACGCCGACGACTAAGCAACGAGCTTCATGTGGAGCCAATGCGATTCGTATTGGCTCCCGCACTTTGGAAATTAGGTCAAGAATTGCGCAAAGAGTTAAAAGGAGATTCCATGAACGCGGAAAAGAAGATGAGCCGTCGCGATTTGTTGAAGCTGGCGGCGGCGGGCAGCACTGGCTTGATCATGAGCGGGCTGCCGGTCAAGGTCATCGCCCAGGACGCGGTCACCATCAAGGTGCAGACGGCGGGCCTGGACGACAACACGCTGCAGCCGGTGGCGGACATCATGGTCGCGCGGCATCCGAATGTCACTGTCGAATGGGTCGTGCTCACGGGCATTGACCATGAAGAAGTCGCCGCCAAGATTCTCGCGCTGGTGGCGGCCGGCGAGACGATCGATGTCGGTTACGCCGCCACCGAAGCCACCCAGCTCTTCGCCGGGCAAGGCTTGGCTGCGCCGCTCGACGACCTTATCGTTAACGACCCCGATCAAGACTTCTGGACCGATTTCTTCTCGGATGTGCACCCGTCGCTGGTCGAGGCGATGATGTACGAAGGCAACCTGTACGAGCCGCCGCGCGACTTCAACGCCGCCAACATGTACCTGAACACCGGCGTATTGGCTGAGAACGGCTTTGATGTGCCGCCCCAGGGCTGGACCAAGGACGACTTCACCGAGATCGCCCGCGGCACGACCAAGAAAGACGAGAACGGCAACACCGATGTCTTTGGCTTCGCCTGGACGAACCGCCTCTGGGGCAGCTGGATGCCCTGGATCTTCGTCGCTGGCGGCAACCTCTACACCGAAGAGCGGGCCCCCGGCGGCAGCTGGGTATGGGATGGCTACTACGCCGGCGATCCGGCTGCGAACGGGCGTGGCGGCGGTTTCCGCTGGCGCGAGCCAATCGCCAACTCGACAGAGGTCCAGGAAGCGCTGGAACTGGTCGTCGATCTTTGGGAAGAGGGGGTCACGCCGGATGTCGAGATGGGCAGCGGCCAAACCCTCACCGGCTTTTACGCCTCGGGCAAGCTGTGCATGATGCCGGCTGGCGGTTTCCTTTCGGGCCGCCTGAAGAACGAAGGCATGGAAAAGGGCGACTTTGATGTCCAGCTCTGGCCCGCCTGGCGCAACCAGAAGCATCAGTTCGGCACCGGCGGCCACTGGCTGGCCACTGTCTCGACCGCGCCCGACGAAGCCTGGGAATTCATGAAGATCGAAGTCAGCCATGAAGGCTTCCAGAGCAGCGAATTCTTCAACCCGGTGATCATCACGACGCCGTCGCGCCGCTCTTACAGCCAGAAAGACGCCTTCGAGACGACCGGGCCAGCCAACAGCGACATCTTCTACGGCACGCTGGACGACCATCCGTCGACCTCGCCAATTCCCGCGCCGCCTTGGTCCAACCCGATGACGACCATCTTCACCACAGCGACCAGCAACGCCATGTCCGGCGCGATGACCCCGAAAGACGCGCTTGACCTGATGCAGCAGGAGCTGGAAGATCTCACCGCGCGGCAACCGCAGTACTACGCAGATAACTAAGCGACAGCGCCAAGTGGAGCCGATGCGATTCGTATTGGCTCCATCGCCTTCATCGATCGAGGACAGGCAATGACGACAGCGAAACTACAATCCGGCGGCGGTCTGTGGCACTGGCTGATGCAAGATACGATGGACGGTCTGCGCCGGCGCCGCGCCATCCTCGGCTATCTTTTCCTGCTGCCGACCTTGCTCGGCATCTTTATCTTTACCGCCGGTCCCGTCTTCGTCTCCTTCGGCCTCAGCCTCTTCCGCTGGAATATCTTCAAGCCGCCGGATTTTGTCGAGCTGGCGAATTACGAACGCTTGATGGGCGATGTGCGGATCGCCATCAGCTTCGGCAACACCATCAAGTTCACCATCCTGGCGGTGACGACCCAGGTCTCGATCGGCTTGCTGCTGGCCATGGCGGTGCACCGCGTGACGCAGACAGCCATGCGCTATTACTTCCGCACGGCTTTCTTCTTGCCGCTGCTGATGTCCGGCGCGGCTGTCGCCGTCGTCATGGGTTACATCTTCCACAAAGAGTTCGGACCGCTGAATTATTATCTCGGTCTGATGGGCGTGCAGCAGATCCCCTGGAAGACATCGGCTGACTGGGTCTTGATCACGATCGTCATCATGTCCGCCTGGCGCAACCTGGGCTTCACTTTTGTGCTCTTCCTGGGCGGCTTGTCGAATATCTCGCGCGAGGTGCTGGACGCGGCCGATGTGGATGGCGCGCAGGGCTTCCGGCGCTTGTGGTCGGTCACCATTCCCCTGCTCAGCCCACAGATTCTCTTCGCGGCGGTGACGGGCGTGATCGGCGCCGTGCAAGTCTTCGAGGAGCCCTTCATCATGACCCGCGGCGGGCCCGGCAACGCCAGCCGCACGGCTGTGATGGTCTTGTACGAAGCGGCCTTCAAGAATATCGAATATGGCTATGGCTCCGCCATCGCCGTGGTGTTGTTCCTGGTCATCCTGGCTTTCACCGTCGTGCAGATGTGGATGAGCCGGCGCTGGGTATTCTATCAATAAGCATTCACCAGGCAGTCTCGGGGGTAGATGGATGACGGCGAACATTATGCGCGATCCCGGCGATGTGAGCGCGGCGCGGCACAGGCTGCATGTGATTTCCTTTGTGGCGAGCAAATATGTGCCGGTGATCGTGCTCTTCATGCTCAGCATCGTCATCATCGCGCCAATGGTGTGGACGGTCTCCACTTCCCTGCGCAAAGGCACGGAATCTTTCACCGTGCCGCCGAAATGGCTGCCGACGGATCTGGCCGTCGAGAATTACGCCCAGGTCTTCGAGAAAGTTCCCTTCGGGCGGCAGATCATCAACAGCGCCCTCATCACCTGGGGCACGGTCGTCGGGCAGTTGATCTCGGCAGCGCTGGCTGGTTACGCCTTCGCCCGCCTGGAGTTCGCCGGCCGGGAGCTCCTGTTTTGGGTGGTGCTGGCGACGATGATGATTCCGATTCAAGCCGTCGTGATTCCGGTCTTCATCTTTCTGCGCAACCTGGGTCTGGTCGATACGCTCTGGTCGCTGATCTTGCCGGCCGTGCCAACCGCCTTCGGCACCTTCCTGCTGCGGCAGTATTTCCTGACTATCCCTATCGAGCTGGAAGAATCCGGCTTGATGGACGGCGCCAATCAGTGGCAGCTCTTCTACCGGATCTACCTGCCCCTGGTCAAACCCGGTTTGGCAGTGCTGGCGATCTTGAGCTTCAACTTTCATTGGAACGAATTCTTCCGCCCCTTGATCTTCTTGATCGACAACGACAACTTCCCCATCACCCTGGGCATCTTCCAGCTGCAAGGCTACATGATGACGGGCTCGATCGCGGTGGTGCTGTCCGGGGTGGTGATGTCGCTGGTGCCGGTCATCATCATCTTCCTCATCGGCCAGCGCTACTTGATTGAAGGCATCATGCGCGGCGCGATCAAAGGGTAGCCCGCCAGTGCCAGGTCAAGCCAATCGCAGGGTCTTCTATCAGCCGGCTGACGGCTTCGTCGGCGATGTCATCCCCTTTTATTGGGATGGCCTCTACCATGCCTTTTACTTAAAAGCGCCCTTGCCGCCATTGCGCGATGGCGCCCATCACACGCCCTACGCCCACCTGAGCTCGCGCGATCTGGCGCATTGGGAAGCGCTGCCGCTGGCGATCGAGCCGGGTCCGCCAGGCGCGCCCGACGCCGTCAGCTGCTTCACCGGCGCCCTCATCGAGCGCGACGGGCTCTTCTACATGTTTTACACCGGCTTCAAAGGCGAAGGCCAGCCGCAGACCGTCTGCCTGGCCACCAGCGACGACCTGATCCACTGGGAAAAAGACCCCGGCAACCCCATCATCGAAGCCGACGCGCGCTGGTACGAGACGGTTGACTGGCGCGATCCCTTTCCATTCTGGAACGACGAAGCCGGCGAATACTGGATGCTGCTGGCTGCCCGCGAAAAAGATGGCCCGGACAACCGCCGCGGCTGCATCGCCCTGATGACCTCGCCCGATCTGCGCAAGTGGCAGGTCCAGCCGCCATTTTGGGCGCCCCGGCTCTATTACACGCACGAATGCCCCGATCTCTTCCGCTGGGGCGAACACTGGGTGCTGGTCTACTCCACCTTCAGCGAGCGCCAGGTGACGCACTACCGCCTGAGCAAGTCGCTGGCGGGTCCCTGGCTGGCGCCGGAGAACGACACATTCGACGGCCGCGCCTTTTATGCCGCCAAGACGGCCGGCGATGAGGAGCGGCGTTTCGTCTTTGGCTGGAACCCGACCCGCGAAGGCGAATCTGACGCCGGCCCTTGGCAGTGGGCGGGCAGCATGGTCGTCCATGAAATCCGCGAGCTCGGGGCTGAAGGTTTTGCCGTGGTTCCGCCGCCCGCCGTGGAAGCGCGCTTCTCGGCTTCGCAAGTTTTGGACTTCCGCGCCGCAATCGGCGACTGGCGCGTCGATGACGCCAGCTTCGCCAGCGAGCCGGTCGATGGCTTCGCTGCCTGCGCGCTGGGCGACATGCCGGAGACTGCGCTGATCGAAGCGACCGTGACTGCCCAGAATAACACCCGCGGCTGTGGCTTGCTGCTGCGCTGCGCCGACGATCTGGAGCGCTATTATCAGCTTCGCTGGGAGCCCGGTCGAGCGCGACTCGTCGTCGATCGCTGGCCGCGCCCGGGCGACCAGCCCTGGATGCTGGAGCGCGCGCTTCCCGCTCATGGAGACCAGCTGCGACTCAAGGTCTTCGTCGAGGGCAGCGCGCTCGTGATCTACGCCAACGACGCGGTCGCCTTGAACTGCCGCATGTATGACCATCCGACCGGGCAGCTGGGCTTGTTCGTCTCCGAAGGCGGCGCCGCCTTTGAGCGCGTGACCATGCGGTCGCTGCCCCAGGCCTAGCGCCATGAGCGAAGACAAACCTTTCCACTCGCGCAAGACTTATCAGCCGGGCCTGGTGTTCCAGCCCCGCGCTCAGCGCAACATCGGCAGCGGCATCGGCCAGCTGGTGGCAGCCATCCGCCCGACCCTCGGTCCCACGCCCCGCACCGTCGCCGTGACTCGCCTTGACGACAGCCGCAAACCGCCGGATGTGCTCGATAGCGGCGGCGAAATCGCGCGCAAGGTCATCGAGATGGGGCGGCGCGACGAAGACATTGGCGCGATGCTGGCCCGCGCCTTGATCTGCAAACAGCAAGACAGCATGGGCGATGGCAGCGCGACGGCGGCGGTCTTGCTGGGCGCGCTCTTCGAGGGCGGCGTCCATTATCTGGCGGCAGGCGGCAACGCGATGCGGCTGCGGCATTATCTCGGCCGGGCGCTGGCGCTGGCGCTGGACAGCCTGGACGGGATGACGACGGCGATCAGCGGCAAAGAGAGGCTGGCGACCGTCGCCGAAGCCATCTGCCATGATCCGCCCCTGGCGCGTTTGCTGGGCGAGATCTTCGATATCATCGGCGCCTACGGGCAGCTGGACATACGCAAAGATCATGGCAGGACGCTGCGGCGCGAATACATTGAAGGCATGTACTGGAACAGCGGCTTGTTCTCTCGCGATATGATCGCCGATCAACAAGCGCTGCAGACGGTCTACGAAGCGCCCGCCATCGTCATCGCCGATTTCAAAGTCGATGACCCGCGGCACATCATGCCGATGCTGGAGATCGCCGTCGAGCGGAAAATCGAAAAGCTGCTGCTCATCGCCGGCGACCTCAGCGATAACGCGATCGCCGGCTTGACCATGGCGAATGGCAAGCTGCAGAACTTCGCCGTGATGGCGGCGCGCGGGCCCGGCATGAATCCCGACGACCGCCAGAGCGCGATCGAAGACCTGGCTGCGCTGACGGGCGCCGTGCCCTTGTTGAAAGACGCGGGCCACACCCTGCGGCATATCGGGCGCGAGAACTTTGGCGGGGCCCGCCGAGCATGGGCGAGCCCGCACAATTTCGGCATCATTGGCGGCAAAGGCGACCCGCGAGCCCTCCGCCGGCACATCGGCAATTTGCAAGCGCAGCACAGCCGCGCGGACGACGCAGAAACGCGAGCCAGGCTCCAGGCGCGGATCGGCAAGCTCATGGGCGGCTCCGCCACTTTGTACATCGGCGGCTTGTCGGAGCCGGAAATCGACGCCCGCAAGCAGCTGGCGGAATCGACGGCCGATGCGATGCGCGCGGCTGTCGCAGAGGGCGCGCTGCCCGGCGGGGGCATGGCACTGCTGCGCTGCCGCGAGGCCTTGCTGCCAACCATGCAAAATGGCGCGGAAGCCGACGAACGCGCCGCTTACCGCATCTTGCACGACGCCCTGGCGGCGCCCGCCCGCGCCATCTACGAGAACGCCGGTTACGAGCCCGGCGAGATCTTCGCGCGCATGACGACAGCCGACAAAAACAGCGGCTTTGATGTGCTCAGCGGGCAGCTGACCGCGCCGGACGCGCTGCTGGATGGCGCCGCCACCCAGAAAACCGCGCTCAAGAACGCCGTCCTGACCGCGGGCATGGCATTGACGATCGATGTGCTGGTCCATCACAAGACGCCGGAGCTGGCGCGGACGCCCGGTTAGGCAACAGGCATGCATGACGCGAACTTGAAGCTGGCATTCTCGCGGGCGGAAGACACGGTCTACGCCTTTGCCGCCTCGCCAGATGCAGCGCGCGATGGAATCTGCTTCGCCGCCAGCAGCGCCGGGCTTTTCCGCTCTCAAGACGCCGGCGAAAGCTGGATGCGGCTGCCCGCCTCGTCCGAAGAGGTGACGACCGCCCTTGCCCTGTCGCCCGCTTTCGCGCAGGATCGCACGGTATTCGCCGCGGTCAAGGGCGGCGTCTTGCGCTCCAGCGATGGCGGGGACAACTGGTTCGTCAGCGCCTTCCCCGCGCCGCCGCCGCTCTTCTCCAGCTTGGTCGCCTCGCCGGACTTTGAGCGCGATGGCGCTTTGCTGGCCGCCAGCCTGGAAGATGGCGTGTTCGCCTCCAGCGATCGCGGCCTCCGCTGGCAGCCCTGGAACTTTGGCTTGATCGATCTGGCGGCGCTCTGTCTGGCGCTTTCGCCGCGCTTCATGGAGGACGAAACTGTCTTCGCCGGCACGGAAACGGGCTTGTACCGCAGCGCGAATGGCGGGCGAGCCTGGCGCATGACCGACTTTCCCAGCGAATGCGCGCCGGTGCTCTGCCTCGCCCATTTTCATGATCCCCACACTGGCGCTTCAGCGCTCTACGCCGGCAGCGAGACTCAGGGCTTGTTCGCGTCGCCTGATGGCGGCCAAAGCTGGCGGTCGATCGAGGTGGCGGGCATGACTGGCCCCGTCAACCAGTTGCATGTCTGGCGCGGCGACGCCGGCGGAGCGCAATTGTACGCGCTGGCGGACAGCGGCTTGTGGCGCGGCGACGCCGCCGGCCAAAGCTGGCGCGCAATCTTGCCGGCCGCGGGCGAGCTCAGCGCCATGCTGCCCTTGGGCGATTCGCTGCTGCTGGGCGCGCGCGGGCAAGGCATCCTGCGCTTGTCGACTGAACCGCAATGACCGCGGAGGCGCCCGTGAACCCGAAGATCTATCCCTTTCAGCTGGGCGATTTTCGATGTCATTCCATCAGCGATGGCATGCAGCCGATTGACGCGGAGCTGCTGCCGACCTTCTTCCATGGCTCGACGCGGGAGGAACTCCTGCCCGCCTTGCGCCGCCATGGCATCTCGCCCGATTACCTGGAATTGCAGTGCAACTGCCTCTTGATTGACACCGGCGACCAGCGCGTGCTGGTGGATAGCGGCGGCGGACCGACCTACGACGAGCACCTGGGCGCCTTGCTGCCCGGCTTGGCGGCGGCGGGTTACGCGGCCGGCGACATCGACGCCGTCGTCTTGACGCACGGCCATCGCGATCATGTCTGCGGCGGGGTGGGCGCGGCGAAAGAAATGCTCTTCCCGAACGCGCGGCATATCATGGTCCGCGGCGAATGGCTGTATTGGGCGAAAGAAGCGCAAATCGACGCCCTGCAGTCGGATTTCCTCGACGATATCCGCTTCGCCCGCGAGTGCCTGCTGGCGATCGAGCCGCAGCTCCAGCTGATCGAGGCGGGCGACGCGATTGCGCCCGGCATCCGCACGCTGGCCAGCCCCGGGCATACGCGGCAGCATATCTCGCTGGCGGTGGAATCGGCTGGCGAGCGCTTGATCTGCGCCGGCGACACAATGGATTTGCCGCTGCACATTGAACGGACGGATTGGCATCCGGCTTGGGACGAGCTGCCCGCGACCGGCATGGAGCAGCGCCGCGCCTTGCTGCGTCGGGCGGTGGCGGAAGACGCGCGCATTCACGCCTTCCACTTTCCCTTCCCCGGGCTGGGCAGGGTGCGCCAAGCGGGCGCTGGCTGGCGCTTCGAGCCGGCCTAGAGCGAGGTGAATATGCGACTGGAAGGCAAAACAGCCATCGTCACCGGCGGCGCTTCGGGGATTGGGCGCGCTACGGCTCAGCGATTCGCCGCGGAGGGGGCTGCTGTCGTCATCGCCGATATCGACCGCGCCATGGGCGTCGCCACGGCCCAGGCGATCGAGAGCGCCGGCGGCCGCGCCCGCTTCGTCGCAACCGATGTGAGCGCCGAAGCCGATCTGCGCAACATGGTCGACGCCGCCCTGGAGAGCTACGGCAGCCTGGATATTCTGCACAACAACGCCTTTCATAACGAGGCCGCTCCCGCGCATGAGCTGAGCATGGAAGCCTGGCAGAACACGCTGGCGGTGACCTTGACCGCGGTCTGGCAAGCGTCGAAATTCGCCATCCCGCATTTGCTGCGGAGCGGGCGGGGGCTCATCTTGAACACCGCCTCCGTGCACAGCATCGTCGGCCTGCCCGGCAACGCCGCCTACCAGGCAGCCAAGGGGGGCGTGCTCTCGCTGACGCGGGCGCTTTCGGTGGAGCTGGCGCCCAGGGCGCGGGTCGTGGCGATCTTGCCCGGCGCCATCAAAACGCCCGCCATCAAAGAAGTCAATGCCGCCGACCATGCCGAATTCTTGCGCCAGGTGCCCATGGGGCGGATGGGCAAGCCGGAAGAAATCGCCGCGCTCGCCGCTTTCCTGGCATCGGACGAAGCCGGCTACATCACCGGCACGGGCATCGTCGTCGATGGCGGCTAAACCACTGGTTAAGGCGCGGACTCGAGCGCGGAAGCCGCGATTTTGCAGGCATAGAAAAATGAGGAAGATTGCATCATGACTGAACAGCCCGGCCGACCCTCCAAGACGCCAAAATATCACTTCGCAGACAGCCTCGCCGAGCAGGAGACGCAGCTGGCGAGCAACCCGATGATGAAGCGCTTCGCCGACTCGCGGCGGGACCTGGCAAGCGACCCGCATCGCCCGCTGTATCATTTCGTCAGCCCGGAGAGTACGCTGAATGATCCGAACGGCTTGTGCTTTTGGAACGGGAGCTGGCATCTCTTTTATCAAGGCTATCCGCCGGACGACTTGCGCCAGCATTGGGGCCACGCCATCAGCGACGACCTGATTCACTGGCGCGACCTGCCCTACGCCATCTACCCCGACCCCGAAGACTGCTGCTATTCGGGCACGGCCCTGGTGGAGGCCGACCGCGTCATCGCGATGTACCATGGCACGAAACTGGGCAACATGGTCGCGCTTTCTTCCGATCCGCTCTTGCTCAACTGGGAGAAAGTGGGCGACGGCGCCGTCATCCCCATCGGCAGCGACGAGTCCCCGCCCTTGCCCTATACCGTCTTCGATCCCTGCATCTGGAAGAAAGGCGAGCATTATTACGCGCTGTCCGGCGGCTGGCTGCCCAATGGACCGGACAACAAGCAGATCCGCGCCAACTTCCTGTTCAAGAGCGCCGACCTGGAGCATTGGGATTACCTGCATCCCTTCATCGAAAACGACCATTACACGGTAGTCGGCGATGACGGCGCTTGCCCCTATTTCTGGCCAATCGGCGACGACAAGCATATCTTCCTGATGTACAGCCACATGACCGGCGGGCAGTACCTCCTGGGCGATTACGACACGGATCGCGACAAATTCTTCGTCACCGACGGCGGCTTGTTCAACTTCGGCCCATCGACGCCATCCGGGGTGCATGCGCCATCGGCCGTGCCCGACGGCAAAGGCGGCGTGATTTGCATCTTCAATATGAATCAGGGCATGCCGACGCGGGTCTGGAACCAGATCATGAGCTTGCCGCGGCGCTTGACTCTGGACGCGGAGGGGCGGCTGCTGCAAGCGCCGGCCGGCGACATCGAATCGCTGCGTTACGATCATCAGCGCGTCGGACCGCTCAGCCTGCCCGCCAACGAAGAAATCGTGCTGGATGGCATCGCCGGCGCGGCCATGGAGCTGGCTCTGGAGCTCGATCCGGGCAGCGCGCCCATGGTGGAGCTGAATGTGCTGCGCTCGCCCAGGCGCGAAGAAGTCACGCGCATCGCTTTCTACAAACATCGCGGCAACCGCTTCAAGCTGCGCCTGTCCAAGACCAGCGCGGCGAATGCCAGCTCGGTCGCCATGCAGCGGAAACCGCAGCGCTACGACAGTCTGATCAGCATCGATTCGTCTTACAGCTCAGTCTTGCCCGACGCCCTTTCCCGCGCTCCGGAGACGGCGCCGGTCTTCCTCGAGGACGATGAGCCGCTGCGTTTGCGGGTCTTCATCGACCGCAGCGTGGTCGAAGTCTTCGTGAATGGCAAGCAGTGCGTCGCCATGCGCGTCTACCCGAGCCGGGAAGACAGCGTCGGCGTCTCGCTGCGGGCGCAGGGGGCGGCGGCCTCGCTCGCGCGGCTGGATGCCTGGCAGATGCGCAGCGTTTGGGACTAGCGCCATGCCCCTCATCACGCCCTTCGTGACGGAAGTCGACTTTGAAACGGGCAAGCTCTCGACGCCCGACTACATCCTGCAGCGCCGGCTCAGTGATATGGCGGGCATGTACGCCGACGAAGACGAAGCGCGGCGCATCCTGGAGGCCGAGGGCGACCGTCTGATCTACGAGGTGCAGGGCATCGAGCTGCCGCTGGAAGAGGGGCAGATCCCGCATTGCACGACCCGCATCCTGCCCGGCGCGATCGGCGGCGAGTTTCACATGACCAAGGGGCACTTTCACGCCCGGCGCGAACAGGGCGAGCTCTACTTCGGCTTGGCTGGGCGGGGCATGCTGGTCTTGCAGACGGAGGCCGGGGAAGCGAGCGTCGTGCCGATGCAAGCGGGCAGCGCCGCTTATGTGCCGCCATTCTGGGCGCATCGCACGGTCAATGTCGGCGGCGACGACTTCGTGTTCCTGTCGGCCTGGGAAGCGCGGGCGGGCCACGATTACGGCACGATCGAGCGCGACGGCTTCCGCAAGCTGGTCATCGATCGCGGCGGAAAACCCCAGGTCATTGACAATCCCGCTTATGCCCAATGAGACAGGCGCAAAACGCGCCGCTTGCGCCCAGAATCAATCAACCCCGCCCCCTGGCCCCCTCCCCGAGGCTTCAGGGAGGGGGAAGGCCGCAAGGCGCGCAAGTGCGTTACAGCGAACTGTATCACCATTGCGATGCCGTAACACTCGCGATGAGAACGGGGATCAGGGTACTGGCCTGGACTGGCGGACAAATTATGCATGGTCGATTCGCCGGCGCGGTCGATCAAGACGGATAAGGGCATGAACCAGCCCAACATCATCCTCATCATCACCGACCAGCAGCGCTACGACACGATCAACGCGCTCGGCTTCCCCTACATGGACACGCCCAATCTCGATCGGCTGGTCAGGGAAGGCACGAGCTTCGATAATTGCCACATCACCGCGCCTTCCTGCGCGCCCGCCCGCGCCAGCCTCTTCACCGGCTACTACCCGCATGTCACCGGCATCCTGCGCAATGGCGACCGCTGGCGGCACAGCTGGGTCGAAGACTTGAACGCGGCTGGCTATCACTGCGTCAACATCGGCAAGATGCACAGCAACCCCTTCGAGGCGCCGTTGGGCTTCCACGAGCGCTATGTGGTGGAGAACAAAGACCGCTTCTTGCAAGGCCGCTATTATTTCGACGAATGGGACAAAGCCCTGGCGGCGCGGGGCATGGTCAAACAGCAGCGCGCGCTCTATCGAAAACGCGACGATTATCGCGAGCGGATGGGCGCATTCACCTGGGATCTACCGCCGGAGACGCACTCGGACAATTTTGTCGGCGGCCTGGCGCAATGGTGGCTGGAGAGCTACCCGCGGACCGAGCCGCTTTTCCTGCAAATCGGCTTCCCGGGCCCGCACCCGCCCTACGACCCGACTCCCGCCGCCGCCGCCGATTACATCGACCGCGATCTGCCGCTGCCCCAGCCGACCCAAGCCGAGCTGGACCGCCTGCCGCCGCCATTCCAGGCACTGCGCCGCCACAACATGGAGGTCGATCACGACTCGGTGGTCCATCTGGATGCGCCCAGCCGCGCCCAGCTGCAGCGCCTGCGAGCTTACTACGCCGCCAATGTGAGCATGATCGACGCCCAGGTTGGGCAGATCATGGAAACGCTGGAGCGGCAGGGGTACCTGGAGAACAGCGTCGTCATCTTCACCAGCGATCATGGCGACTGCCTGGGCGATCACGGGCAGATTCAGAAATGGACGATGTACGACATCATCACCCGCGTACCGGCGATTTTCTGGGCGCCCGGGCGGATTCAGCCGGGGCAGCGCCGGCCAGAGCTCTGCCAGTGGATGGACATCGGCGCGACCGCGCTGGAGCTGGCGGGCGTCCCGGCGAAGGCGTCGATGCAGGCGCGCTCGCTGCTGCCGGCCCTGGATGGCGACGCCTGGGCTGGGCGCGATTTCGTCTTTGCGGAGCACCCCGCCGACGGCAATTACGCCGGACCCTACATGACGATGATCCGCGGGCGGCGCTACAAGCTGGTCCATTTCCTGGGCGAGGAATATGGGCAGCTCTTTGACTTGGTGGCGGATCCGGCGGAAGTCGACAACCGCTGGGACGACCCGGCCCTGGCGCGAGTCAAGCGGGAGCTGCTGGAGCGGCTGCTGAATTGGCGCACGACGAGCGCGTTGGAGACGCAAGCGCTGTTCCAGGATTATCGCTGACTCTTCAGCCAAACCTCTCCCGGCCCCTTCCCGCCATCTCTATGGCGGGCATCCGAGGCCTCAGGGAGGGGAGTCAATTGGACACGATTCGCCATACATGCAGGATCCTGCCCGCGGCGATCGGCAAGATACTTTGCGTTGGCGGCGGCAGCGTCCGCGCGAGCGAATTCTACAGCAGAGACGCGCGCGTCTCCGTCCATGACGCGTTGGGACGGGCTGGGGAATCGCCGGACAAGCCCTATAGCCTAGTTCGTTGCCACAGACGCCAAAAAGCGCTCGACTTCGCGCCGGGATTTCGCCCCAGCCATCGGCCCCTTCGCCTTCACCGCCAGCGCGCCACAGGCATTCGCCAGCCTCGCCGCGTCGTCCAGCGCCATCGCCTCCAGCAGCCCGGTCAAGAAACCGGCGTCGAAGCAATCGCCAGCGCCAGTCGGGTCAACCTCGTGTACCGGGAAGCCGGCCACATCCAGCCTCTCGTCGGCCGTGTAGACCGTGCAGCCGTCGGCGCCGCGCGTGACAACGATTATCCGCCCCGGCTTTTGACTCAGAAGCGATTCCAGCGCCGCCATCTCATCGCTTTCGCCTGTCAGCAGAAGCAGTTCGTCCGCGGTCGGCAGCAGAATATCGGCCGCCTCGATAAATCGGGCGAAGGCGATCCGCGCTTGCTCGGCGGGCAGCAGCTCCGGGCGCAGATTGGGATCAAAGCTGACGAGCGCGCCCGCGTCCAGCGCCATCGCCAGCGCTTGGCGGCAAACCTGCAAGACCGTCTCGCTCATGGACAGCGTGCTGCCCATCAAATGAAAACAGCGCAAACCGGCGAATAGAGCTGGCTTGAGCATGTCTGCCGTGAGATGTCCGCCCGCGCCCAGGCTGAAGACATACTCGCGCGCGCCACTTGCTCGGTAAGCGACGAAAGCGACGCCCGTGCTCTGGTCGGGCAGCTGTCGGAGGCCCGCGGTGGACATGCCATCTTCGCGCAGCTGAGCCAGCAGGCACGCGCCAAAAGCATCGTCGCCGACCGAGCCAATTGCAGCCGCTTCCATGCCCAGCCGGGCGGCCTGCGCGGCGAAGATGAAGGGCGCGCCGCTGGGATAGGGACCGACGAAGGGACCGGGCCGGCTGAGCGGCTGGCCGATGTCCGTCCGCATTACCTCGACCAGGGCTTCGCCGATTGTCAGAATGTCGAGGGGCAAGGCTTATTCCTCAAAAGGAATATCCGGGATGCCGTCGGCGAAGGGCCCGCCCGGCGTCGGATAATCGCCCATCAGCGCGCGGCGCAGCGGCGTCGTCCCCTCCAGGAAATCGGCGTCGGTGGCGTGGCGGTCGGCGCGGCGCAGCCAGGGCGGGCTGTAGATGAAGTGCATGTTGTAGCGGTCGAAGCCTTCTTCATTGGGCATGGGCGAGTGCCAGACGCCGTTGTGAAAGAGCAGCATCGCGCCGGGCTTGCAGAGGACATTATGCTGGATGGGCGAGACTCGCGTTTCGCGGCGTTTGTCGCGCGGCATCGGCAGGGGGCTGCGGTGGCTGCCCGGGATCAGCATCATATTGCCCATGCCCTCGCGCGATTGGTCGGTCAGGTTGAAGCTGGCGCGCAGCTGCAGCAAGGGCAGCGGATAGCCGAGTTTCTCGAAGCCATAAGGACCGGAGCCGTCTTGATGCCAGCCGACGATTTGGCTGTTCGCCGCCAGCCGAGCGCACCAGGCCGACTGCATGACGAAGCGGTCGCCATAAAGCGCGCGGACTTTGGGCAAAACGGCCGGGTGGTCCATGAGACTGGCGAGAGCCGGCTCGCTTTCGTAGGCGGCGCCAATCGGGCTGAACACCGCCGTCGTCTCGGCGTGAATGCGCTTCGAGGCTTCCAGCGCCGCCTCGATCTCATCGTCGGTGAGCACATCCTCGATGATGAGGTAGCCGAAGCATTCAAACATGAAAAGCTCGTCTTCAGTCATGGGTCCGGGCTGGGCAAGCGGGATCATGGGCGCGTCTCCTCGTCTGGCTTTGCGCGCGAGTCTACCAGGAGCGGGGAGAGATTGCCCGAAACGCGCTCAAGCGGCTTGCCCCTGGATGAACGCGACGGGATCGCGGAATTTGCGCCGGACCGCCGCCGCGCTGGGGAAATAGCTGCGCACCGCCGTATCCGCTTCCAGCACGGCGCGCAAGCCCACATCAAAATGCAAGTGTGGCTGGTATCTGCCGCCAGCCGAGCCAATGGAGGCGATGCGCTGCCCCCGCCGCACCCGCTCGCCGACGCCGACGAAGCAATCCAGCACATGCCCGTAGCGCGCTTCTTCTTCGACGCCCTCCAGCGAAATCTCGATCACCTTCCCCCAGCCGTAATGCGCTTCGCCAGCCTGGATGACGATGCCGTCGCCGACCGCGTAGAGGGGCATGGCGAGGGTGTCGCCCCAGGCGTAGACGAGATCGACGCCGCTGTGGAATTGATTCGCCATCGCCCCGTAGGCAGGGTGATCCGGGTAGCGGCGGGCAAAACCGAGGCTGACCAGCCAGCCGGGCGGGCAGAATTGGCTCGAACGCGGGTCGACGGGAGAACGGAAACGCGCCGACTCGGCTGCGGGCTGATTGACAGGGGGCGGGCTCAAGCGCAGTCGCTGCCCGACAAAGATCTGATCCATGCGCTCGGGCGGGATGAGATTCCAGTCGGCGAGAGCCAGGTAGGCGAGGCGGTATTGCGCGGCGATGCCAATGAGCGTGTCGCCGGGCTGGACGAGGTGCGTGTCTGCTGTGGGCAAGGCGGTTCTCCCATGCTATTCGTGCAAGCGACGACGAGGCTAGCATGGGCTGGGCGCGGGGTGGCGTCAATTTGTTCGCGCGGCTTGGACCCTTGGCATCGACCCTGCAAGAGTGAGCTAGCCGCTCGCCCATCAAAACGGGACAGTCGCATGCGGGCGATACCCTTCAGGCGCGGATCCAGGGCCTGACCAGTGGCGCGGAACCGAGTCTGCCAGCGCAATGTTGGTGATTCCGCGCCGGCTGTGTTAAACATTGCAGGCAGCGCTCGACTGCCGAAACGAAGGAAATGGGGCATGGCAACATACGATCTGCTGCTCCAGGGCGGCACGGTGATTGACCCGGCGAATGGCTTAAACGCGCCGCATGACGTGGCGATCGCGGCGGGCAAGATCGCCGCCGTCGCGCCCAGCATCGCCGAGAGCGACGCCGCCCATGCGGTGGATGTCGCGGGCTTGCTGGTCACGCCCGGACTGATCGACATCCATGTGCATGTCTACCACACGCGCGAGCCCGAGACTTTAAGCGTCGTCGCCGACCATCACAGCTTCCGCTCCGGCGTGACCACGGTCGTCGACACAGGCACGGCTGGCGCCAAGCACTTCCTGCATTTCAAGCGCACCGTCATCGACCGCGCCCGCACGCGCATCTTCGCCTACATCAACATCGTGCAGTCGGGCATGATTGGACCCTTCGAGCAAGACATCGCGGAGATGGATCCGCAGCTGGCGGCGTCGATCGTGCTGGCTTACCCCGAGGACTGCGTCGGCGTCAAGACGGCGCATTACTGGGTCAGCGAGCCCTTCGACGCGGCGCACCCGCCTTGGGCCGCCGTCGACCGCGCCCTGGAAGCGTCGGCGATTTGCGGCAAGCCCTTGATGGTGGATTTCTGGCATCGCGAGGGCAGGACCTATCAAGAGCTGCTGCGCAAGATGCAGCCGGGCGATATTCACACCCATGTCTACGCCCAGCAATTTCCCATCTTGAACGAGGCCAGCCAGCCCGCCGATTTCATGTTCGAGGCCCGCGAGCGCGGCATTATCTTCGACTTGGGGCATGGCGCGGGCAGCTTCTGGTTCCGGCAGGCGATCCCTGCTTTTGACGGCGGCTTCCCGCCCGATTCCATCAGCACCGACCTGCACATCGGCAATGTCAACGGCGTGGTGCACGACATGCTCAACACCATGTCCAAGCTGCTGTGCATGGGCATGCCGCTTAACGAAGTCATCGCCCGCTCGACAGTCGCGCCCGCCCGTGAAATCGGCCACCAGGAGCTGGGCAGCCTCCGCGTCGGCGCCGAAGCCGATATCGCCGTCTTGCGCTGCGACCAGGGCGCCTACGGTTATGTCGATTGCGGTGGCGCGCGCATGGATGGCGAGCAAAAGCTCAGCTGCGAGATGACCGTCCGCGCCGGCGACATCGTCTACGACCTGAATGGCAGAGCCGCGCCCGCTTGGCAAGACGCGCCGCCGGAGTACTGGCAGATCCGATTTCCCAAGGAGATCAAGCCGTGACCAGTTACCGTGATTTGCGCCTGCGCCCGCTCATCAACGCCTACGCCACTGTCACCAAGTATGGCGGCTCGCTGATGCCGCCGGAAGTCTTGACTGCCATGGGCGAAGCGGCCCGCGCTTTCGTCGATCTGGCGGCTTTGCAGCGTTCCGTTGGCCAGCGCCTCGCCGAGCTCACGCGCAACGAAGCCGCGTATGTCACTTCGGGCGCGGCCGCCGGCATCATGCTCTCCGGCGCGGCTGCCGTGCTGCGCAAGCATCCGGAGGCGCTTCACGCGCTCCCCGATCTCGCGCGCTGCGCCTGCGAAGCTATCGTCATCGAGAAGCAGCGCAACCCCTACGATTACGCCATCAAGCAGGTCGGCTTGACCATGATCGAAATCGAGGCCGGCAAAGCAGCGCTGCAAGCCGCCATCAACGACAAGACCGCCTGCGTATTCTGGTTTCCCGGGCGCCTGGCGGACGACCATGCCCTACAGCTGGACGAAGTCATCGCTATCGCGGGCGCGCATGCCCTTCCCGTCATCGTCGACGCGGCCGCCCAGCTGCCGCCGGTCGAGAACTTGTGGCGCTTCACCGGGATGGGCGCCGCCCTCGCCATATTCAGCGGCGGCAAAGACCTGCGCGGTCCCCAATCCAGCGGTTTGATGCTGGGCAGCGCGGAGCTCATCGATCTCATCCGCCCGATCAGCAACCCCAATCACGGTTTCGGGCGGCCGCTCAAAGTGGGCAAAGAGGAGATGATGGGCTTGCTGGCGGCAGTGGAGCGCTACCTGGAGCTGGATCACGAAGCGCGTCACTTATACTGTGAAGATACAGTGGCGATGTTTTGCGCGGCGCTTAATCCCTTGCCGGGCATTGTCGCCGAGCGCGCTTTCCCCAACGAAGCGGGCCAGCCGCTGCCTTGGTGCCTCGTCAGCGTGGACGCGGCCGTCCTGGGCTGCTCCGCCGACGCGATCGTGCAAGCTTTCCTGGCGCACGAGCCCGCGATCGCCGTCTCGCCACTGAACGAAGCCCAGTTCCACCTCAACCCGATGACGCTGCAGGCCGGCGAAGAGCTGATCGTGCGCGACGCCTGCTTGCAGATTTTGCTGGCAAGATGAAACGCCCCTTCGAGCTGTATGACCTGCGCGTCACTGTCGAGCGCATCGAGGGCAGGTCCGTCTGCGGTTTGCAGGTGGGCGATTATTTTGATTTGGTTGAGAGCGCCAAGCTGCGCATCCCGCTGGGCAAGCACTTCTGCGTCTACGCCTTGGCGGCCGTGCTGCCCCTGCTGGCGGCGAAACAGCGCGAGCTGCACGAGAACGACTGGATGGCGCGCGATACCCTGGCGGCTTGCCCGGACGCCGACGAGCGCCTCATCATGCGCATCGAGCGCATCGGGCGGCGGACTATGGACAGCGACGAGCTGACCTGAGGCGGCTGCGCAAGCGGAACATCGCAGTCCCCAAGGCTTGTCAATTCGTCCGCGGCGTCGTCCATGGCTCGCTGCGGACGGCGCCCCACAATGGAGTAAAATGTAAAACGAGGCAAGATCAAGAAAGAGGCGATGATGGCAAAGAATCGCAAGCGCATCAAAGTCACCTACTCCACCCTGGGCAGCCCGGATCCGCTGCTGCACGAATACTTTGATGAAGATGTCGCAGACTTGAAGCAGAACCTCGGGCGGTCGTATTCCATGCTCATCGACGGGCAGTGGATCGCCGGCGATCGGAGCTTTGAGGGGCGCTCGCCCATCAATACCGACTGGCTGCTGGGCAAGTTCGCCCTGTCCAGCGGCGAGCATGTTCGGCAAGCGGTGGCGGCCGCCAAAGCCGCTTTCCCCGCCTGGCGAGCGACGCCCTGGCAAGAGCGCTGCGCCCGCCTCACGCAGGTGGCCGACCTGATAAGCGAGCGCCTCTTCGAGATTTCCGCAGCCGTCAGCCTGGAGATCGGCAAGAACCGCCTGGAAGCCATCGGCGAAGTGGAAGAAACCGCTGACCTCATCCGTTACTGCGTCGACGCGATGCGCGACAACCAGGGCTTCGATCGTCCGCTGCTCAGCGAGAGCGACGCGCATTTCAACCGCAGCCTGCTCAAGCCTTATGGCGTTTGGGGCGTGATCGGCCCATTCAACTTCCCGGCCGCGCTCACCCTCGGTCCAGCGGGGGCGGCGCTCATCGCCGGCAACACGGTCGCGCTCAAGCCGGCCGCGGAGGGCGCGCTGACGGCTTGCTTGCTCGCCCAATGCGTCCAGGACGCGGGCATCCCGCCGGGGGTCTTTAACATGGTGCTGGGCGGCGACGCGCCCGGCAAAGCGCTCACGGCCGATCCGGACCTGGCGGGCTTGACCTTCACCGGCAGCTATGAAGTCGGCATGGGCATCCTCCAGCGCTTCACGACCGCGGCTGGATATTATCGCCCCGTCATTGCCGAGATGGGCGGCAAGAACCCGACCATCGTGACGCGGCAGGCCGACCTGGACAAAGCGGCTCTCGGCGTGATGCGTTCCGCCTTTGGCTTGACCGGGCAGAAGTGCTCCGCCTGTTCGCGGGTCTATGTCGACGCGGCCGTGAAAGAGGCCTTCGTCGACAAGCTGGTTGAGCTGGCAGCCGAGGTCAGCGTGGGCGACCCCACCAAAGCCGATGTCTACATGGGGCCCATCATCAGCGCGAATGCTTATCAAGCCTATCAAGATTACATTGAGGAGCTGCGCGCCGGCGAAATCCGCCATGGCGGCGAAACCGGCGACGCCGAGGGCTATTTTGTCGCGCCCACCGTGGTGACGGATTTGCCCGACGAGCATCGCTTGTGGCGGCACGAGATGTTCGCGCCGATCGTGGCGGTGCGCGCCGTCGAGGACAAGGAAGAGGCGATGCGGCTGGCGAACGATGTGGCGCTGGGCTTGACGGCCGGCATATTCAGCGAGGACCCGGCCGAGATCGAGTGGTTCCTCGACAACATCGAGGCGGGGGTGCTGTATGTGAACCGTCCGACGGGGGCGACGACGGGAGCCTGGCCCGGCTATCAGTCTTTTGGCGGCTGGAAAGGCAGCACTGGCAGCGGCAAGGCGGCCGGGAGCTGGTATTACCTGCAGCAGTACATGCGCGAGCAGTCGCATTCGATAGTGGCGAGCTGATCGTCGCCAACCCCACTCCTCAGCCCCCTCGCCGAGGCGTCAGGGAAGGGGAGCGCAGCCAAGCGCGCTTCGCACGGGCGCCCCGGTGGCTCGCCCCTGCAGCATCCAATTGAGGCGGAAGATTGCCTAGCCCTTGACCGCGCCGAAGGTCAGACCGCGCACGATGAAGCGCTGCACCATCAGCGACAGGATCACGGGCACGGTCACCGCGATGAGCATCCGCGTGGTGACGAAGCCGAAGTCAATGCCGCGCACGGTATCCGAGCCAGCCACCAGCATCGGGTAGGGTTTCCAATTGCGGTTGGCGAGGACGCTTGCGAAGAGGAATTCATTCCAGGCGAAGGCGAAACAGATCAGTGTGGAGGCGACCAGCGCAGGTTTCGCCAGGGGCAGAGCGATGCGCCAGAAGGTGGTGAATTCGCCCGCGCCATCGACCAGAGCCGCCTCGCGCATTTCGGGTGGCAGATCGGCAAAATAATCGCGCATGATGAGCACGGCGAAAGGCAGGGTGAAGGTGGCGTTGACTATGACCATGCCGGGCAGGGTATCGAGCAGTTTGAGATCGCGGAACATCAAGACGAAGGGGATGAGCGTGGCGACCGGCGGCAAGAAGCGCTGCGAGAGAAACCAGGAGACCAGGTTGCGGTTGCCGACGCCGTACTTGAAGCGCGCCAGGCCATAACCGGCCAGGGTGCCCAGGGTGGTCGCCACCAGGGTCGCGCCCAGCGAAATCAGGGTGCTGTTGCGCAGGGCTTTGAATGTCTCTGGCCCGCCCGAACCGAATTCTTGCTGCCAGCTTTCCAGCGTCGGCTCATATTGCAAGAAAGGAATAATCGAGCCGTCTTTCCATTCGGCTTTGAGCGAGGTCAAGGCGGCGTAGGCAAAAGGCGAGAAAGCGATGAAGGTGCAGATGAGCGCCAGGACGATGACGAGCCGGTCGCCCAGGGAGCGGCGGGGTGCGGTCATCAGTGCCATGCTGGCCTCCTGTCGGTCTGCGGCGGGCGCGCCCAAGTTGTTGCCATTGCGGGCGAGCCACCGGCTAGCCCCTGCAGTTTTGCGTTTGCGGGCGGCTATTCGAAGCGCTCGCGCACGCGATAGAAGTAAATCGACGAGATCACAATCGCCACCACCACCAGCAGGTAGGCCAAGGCAGCCGCCTCGCCCAGCTGGAAGCTGCCGATCAAGCCTTTTTCGTAAGCGTAATATACATAAGTCTGGGTCACGGAGCCGGGTCCGCCGCGGGTCAAGCTGAAGGGGATGTCGATGATCTTCAGCGATTCGACCATGCGCAGCAGCATGACGGTGCCGAGGGCGGGCGCGATCATGGGAAAAGTGATGGAGCGGAAGAGCTGCCAGTTCGACTTGGTGTCCAGCCGGGCCGATTCGTACAAGTCATCGGGCACGGCTTGCATGGCGGCGAGGACGACGATGAAGACGAAGGGCGTCCACTGCCAGACATCGGTGAACATCACTGCCAGGCGCGCCGGCATCGGCTCGATGAACCAGTTGACCCGGCCCAGGCCGAGGCCCTCCAGGACATTGTTGATGGGGCCCGACTGTTCGTTGAAGAGCACCACGCCCAGCCAGCCGAGGGCGATAGGCGCGGCGAACAAAGGCATGGTCACGATGGCCCGCATTTGGCGCAAAAATGGCAGATTGTGATTAAACACCCAGGCGACGAATGTGCCGAAGAACAAGGTCGCCGCCGTGCTGCCGAGGAAGAGGAAAGCGCTGAAGCTGGCCGTGCTGACGGCTTTCTTGTCCACCTTTTCGTCGCCGACGCCCAGGATCTCGGCGTAATTCTCGAAGGCGATGTATTTGGGGTTCTTGCCCAGACGGTAATTCGTCAAGCTCAAGCCGAAGGAGTAGACCAGCGGGAAAAGCGTGAACGCGAGGATCCAGCAGACGCCGGGCATCAGAAAGAGGTATTTGGCGCGGCTGTTGGTCATGGCAATCGCCTTGGCGGGCGATTCACGCAATCGCCCCTGGAATCAACTCAAGAAACTGTAGGGGCGAACCGCCGGCCCGCCCCTGCAGCGATACGCTTTGGCAGACCTACATCCCCGAGTAGCCAATCGCCTGCTGGTAGATCTCCAGCTGGCTGTCGGCGTCAAGGTCGTCGGTCACTTCTTCCCAGTCTTCGGCAGTGTTGTCCAGCGCTTCCTGCGCCGTCGACTGCCCGGTCATCGCCTCGGACAAGCGGATATCCAGGGTCTCCTGGATGTATTCCAGGGTGCCCGGAATGCGCAGATAGGTGACCGAGGTCGGCTTGTCGTAGACATTGTCGCCATAAGCGTTGATGTAGCGCTCCATGTCATCGGCGTTGAAGCCCACGGCGGTGTAATCTTCGCTGACAGCGGAGCCGCGCGGCTCATAGAGTTGGTAGGTGCAGCAGGGGTCGATGCCCTGCCAGCCGGTGGTGGCGTTGTAGAAGTTGATCGACGGGTTGGCGATCAGCGCCATGTAGAAGTAGGTCAGCTCCGGATTCTCGGTGAAAGTGGACATGGTCGGGTGCCAGCTGCCGCCGGTCGTGTTGCCGACGCAGTTGGGGTTTTCCATGTCGGTGACGAACTCGCCCATTTCACGGTCGTACCATTCGCTGGAGCAGGGAATCGCCGAGGCGCCCAGATTGCCCTTGATGGCGCTGCGCTCTTCGTTCTGCGAAAGCGAGCCGACATCGCCCCAGCTGAAGGTGGCGATAGCGTTGCCGCCCAGGAAATTGTCCCAGGCCTCGCCCAGCTGCCAGCCGAACTGCGCTTCTTGGCCCGTCGCCGCCAGCTCTTGCAAGAATTCCAGCGCGCGCACATGGCCCGGCTCGTTGATCAGCGGGGTCATGTCGTCGGGGTCAAACCAGAAGACATTGTCGTGCTTGGTTACCGCCCGCGGGTCATCGCCGTCGGCCGGGGTCACCGCGAAGGAAGCCGCCAGGGTGGCGAAGTGGAAGTGGCCCTGCCCGCCCGGCGCCAGGTGGAGGCTGATGCCGTCATCGGGGTCGCCATCGCCATTCCAGTCTTTGCCATTGAAGAAGCTGGCGATGGCCAGCAGGTCTTGCCAGGTCTGGATGGGATAGGGCATGGGCGAGCCGACTTCGGCTTCGTAAGCTGCCTGCCATTCCGGATCGTTGAGGATGTCGTGGCGGTAATAGAAGAGCTGGGCGTCGCCGTCCATCTGCGTGCCGTAAGTCTGCCCTTCCCATTGCAGCAGGGCGCGGAAAGCGGGCGCGGTGTCTTCGGGCGACCAGTGAGCGAAGCGCTCGTCGCCGATCCATTGATCAATCGGCTGGATCCAACCGTTGCTGATCCAATCGCCATATTGCCAGGCGGCGCCGACGAAGACATCGTAAGTGTACTGCTGCGTCAGGAAGTCGGCGGGGATGGTCGTGCCCAGCTGGTTGTAGGGAATCTCGACGATGTCCAGCGTGGCGCCAGTGGCCGCTTCAAAGGCGTTGCGCCAGAAATAGATGGTGCCGCTGATGCCGCCGCGGGAACCCTGGCCCAGCACGCCGAAAGTGATTGTCTTGCCTTCGCCCAAGGCGTGGCCATCGGGGATGTTGGCGTTCATCAGCGCCTCAAAGGCGAGAGTCTGCTCGAGTTCCGTCTCGGCGACTTCGGGGATGGGGAAGAGGTCTTCCGCCGTCTTGCCGAAGAAGGTGTCCTGCGCGCCGACGCCGCTTGCGCCGAAGACCAGGACCAAGATCGAAACGAGGATGGAAAGTTTGATCTTCATGACATGTCTCCTATTGTGAGCAAGAATACGCGTGCTCGCGCGCCTGGAAACTCGTCAACGCGCCGAGCGTCCGCGAGTATAACACGAATTCGCTTGGCTGGCGAAATCTGCCGCAGTCGCCGTCCGCGCATCCAAGAGGTCCGCGTCACTCCGCAGGCTTGAAACCGCGGCAGTCGATCATCAGCTTGCCTTTGAGACGGTTGCACTCAGCGCAGAGCAACTGCAAGTTCTCCAGCCGGGAGCGCCCGCCCTTGGCGATGGGGAGGATGTGATCGAGGACGAGATCGCCTTCGACGCCACAATTGGCGCAGCGCTCGCCATGCTCTGCCGCCAGCTGTATGCGCCATTGATCCCGATGGGCGCGCAGGGTGGCGCGTTCGCGGCGTTTCACTTGCGGGGGGACGGACCAGACAGGCGGCTGCGCGCGGGATCGGGGCGCGTATTCGTTTCCGCCACGGGCGAGAAAGCAGCGAATGGCGCTGTCCCGCCGCCCGCAGTGGCAGCGATGCCTCAGCCGGCCGCAGTAGGCGCAGTGCATTCGCCCTCGGCTCGATAGACGAGCTTGCCGCCAATCAGAGTCGCCACGACGCCGGCTGCGTCGTCCCAGAGGGCGATATCGGCGTCCGCGCGGGCCTGCAGCGAGCCCTTGCGCGGATAGACCCCGACCGAGCGGGCTGGCACGCGGGTGGCCATGGGCAGGGCTTCGGCCAGGGTCAGATCGCAGAAGCGCATCATGTTCCGTAACGCGCGCGCCATGGTCAGGGTGCTGCCGGCCAGGCCGCCTTCCGGGGTGCGCGCTTCGCCGTTTTTCACCTGCGTGATCACATTGCCCAGGGCGAATTCGCCATCGCCCAGTCCGGTCGCTTGCATGGCGTCGGTGATGATGGCGACGCGCTCGATGCCAGCCAGCCGCAGCAGCAGCCGCACTACCGCGGGATGCACATGGACGCCGTCAGGGATGATTTGAAAAGTCGCCTGCGGGTGCTCCAGGGCCGCCGTGAACAGCCCGGGCCGGCGATGATGAATGCCCGGCATGCCGTTAAAGGTGTGCGTGACCTGCGATGCGCCAGCTTCAAAGTAACCGACCGCCGCCTCATAGCTGGCGCCGCTGTGCCCGAGGGAGACGGTCGCCCCGGCTTGCAGAGCCGCCCGCATGCAGGCGTCGCCGCCAGGCAGCTCCGGCGCCAGGGTGACGAGCTTGCTCAGCCCGCTCTCCAGCCAGGGCATGTACTCGGACGGTTCGGGATGGCGCAGGTGGGTGGCGGGCTGGGAGCCGCGAAAAGCCGGGTTGAGGTAGGGACCCTCGATATGCGCGCCGAGCAGGGGGCTGCCGGGCTGGCCGATGCCACTTTCGATGGTCCGCAAAGCCGCGTCGATCCGTGCCCGCGAATCTGTCATGGTGGTGGCCAGGAAGCTGGTGACGCCGCCCCGCGCCAAGAACCGGCAGAGCCGCCCGAGCGAGTCAGCCGAGCCGTCCATCACATCGACGCCGACGCTGCCGTGCACATGGATATCGACGAAGCCGGGCAAAGCGAAAGCGCCGCGGGCATCCAAAAGGCGATCGCCCGGCATTGGCGCGAGCGTCGCGGCGGGCGGCACAGCGGCGATCCGCCCGGAATCGACGACCAGGGTCCGCCCCTCAAGAAAGCGGTCTTCCGCCCAGACTCGGCTGTTCTCGATCAGCAAACGCGTCACTGCGTCCCCGTGCCTTCGCCCATTCTCATCGCTGTCGGGCGAGTATACCACCTGCGGCGCGCCTCAAGCCGGTCTTGCGCCAGCGAGCCCAAGAATGCGGGGCGGGCGCGACTCTGTTAGAATGTCTGGCGCTTGCGCAGCGTACCATGAGGAACAATTGATGGCGGCGGGGCGGCATACCTTCGGCGAGATCATGAGCCAGCCCGAGGTCTGGGGCGACGCGCTCCATGCCTTCGATTCGCAGGCGCCCATCTTCCGGTCCTGGCTGGAACAAGGCGCCTTCGCCCATGTCATCGTCACCGGCTGCGGCTCGACGTATTATCTGGCCCTGACCGCGGCGCGTCTGCTGCGGCTCGCTGGAGTCGACGCCAGCGCCTGCCCCGCCTCGGAGCTGCTGCTGCACAGCGGCGCGATTTGCATTCCAGGACGCCGCTACGCGCTCTTGTGCGTTTCGCGTTCGGGGACGACCACTGAGACCGTCCGCGCGCAAGAGCAGTTCAAAGCGAGAATCGGCGGTCCGCTGCTCACGGTCACCTGCGACGGCCGCAGCCCGCTGGCCAGGGAGTCGGATTTGGTCTTCGCCATTGAGGCCGCCCAGGAGCGCAGCGTCGCCCAGACCCGCTCTTTCAGCAGCATGGCCGTCGTGATTCAGCAGCTGGCGGCCGCCGTCGCCGGGCGCGACCTCCGCGCGAGCAGCCCGCTACCCGCCCATTGCCGAGATTTGCTGGAGCGTTACGGCGAGTTGGCGCGCGCGCTGGGGGAGGCCGGCGGCATCGCGAAATTCTTCTTCCTGGGTTCTGGCCCGCTTTATGGCATCGCTTGCGAAGCCATGCTCAAGATGAAGGAGATGTCGCTCTCGTACAGCGAGGCTTATCATACGCTGGAGTTCCGGCATGGGCCGATGTCGATGGTCGGCGAAGACAGCCTCGTCATCGCCTTGATTTCGCCGCAGGCCGCTCGGCAAGAATGCCGCGTGTTGGACGACATGGCGGCGATGGGCGCGCGGACGCTGGCGATCGGTCCGTCGCCGGCGCCGGGCCCGGATCAAGTCGCGCTGCCGGCGGCTCTGCCAGCTTGGTCCATGCCCGTCTTGTACTTGCCGGTATTGCAATTGCTGGCTTACTATCGCGCCATTTTCAATGCCTGCGACCCGGATCAGCCACAGAATCTGAGCGCCGTCATCTCCCTGGACGATGTCTAGGAATTCGCCGCCAACAAAGGACAAGCAGCGCATGTCAGAACTCACGCTCTTCCCCCAGCCGCGGTCGCTGGAGCGCAAGCCCGGCGCTTTCCGCCTCAATGTTCACAGCCGCGTTTTCGCCGCCGACAGCGGGCTCGGCGACATGCTGGCCGGCTATCTGCGGACCGCCACCGGCTTTGATCTGCCGGTCCATCCGCTGGACGACGCCATCCTCGCGAACGCGACGAACGCGATCTTGCTGATTCCTGCCGCGGAAGAGGCGGCTGAAGCATACCAACTCGAGGTCGCGCCCGAGCGAGTCGAATTGCGGGCCGGCGGACGAGCGGGCTTTCTGCGCGGGATGCAGACCCTGCGCCAGCTGCTGCCGCCGCAGATCCTGGCGGACGCGCCACAAGACGATGTCGCCTGGCTGACGCCGTCGCTGCGCATCAACGACGCGCCCGCTTATGCTTGGCGCGGGCTGCACCTGGATGTCGGCCGGCACATGTTCCCGGTCGATTTCCTCAAGAAATTCATCGACTTGCTCGCCTTCTACAAGTTCAACACCTTTCACTGGCATCTCACCGAGGATCAGGGCTGGCGGCTGGAGATCAAGCAATATCCCCGCTTGACCGAGGTTGGCGCGCGACGCAAGGAATCGCCCTTGCTGGGCGATCGCTTTCAATTTGACGGCCAACCCTACGGCGGCTTTTACACCCAGGCCGAAGCGCGCGAGATCGTCGCCTACGCTGGCGAGCGCGGCGTCAGCGTCGTGCCGGAGATTGAACTGCCGGGCCACAGCCTGGCGGCGCTGACGGCTTATCCGCATCTGGGCTGCCTGGGCGACGGTTATCAAGTGAGGACGCGCTGGGGCATCGAGAGCAACATCTATTGCGCCGGCAATGACGCGGTATTTGATTTTCTGGAGGATGTCTTCAGCGAAGCGCTGGAGATTTTCCCTTCAGAATACATTCACATCGGCGGCGACGAAGCGCCCAAGGAGCGCTGGGCGGCCTGCCCCAAGTGTCAAGCGCGCATCGCGGCGGAAGGCTTGGCCGACGAGCATGAATTGCAGAGCTGGTTCATCCGCCGGGTGGAAGCCTGGCTGAACGCGCGCGGGCGCAAGCTGGTCGGCTGGGACGAGATCCTGGAGGGCGGGCTGGCGCCAAACGCCACCGTCATGAGCTGGCGCGGCCGCTCCGGCGGGATCGCAGCCGCCAATGCCGGGCACGATGTCGTGATGACGCCGACGGCGCACTGCTACCTCGATTATTATCAGCACGAAGACTGGTCGCGCGAGCCGCCGGCGATCGCCAGCACCCTGCCGCTGGAGCAGGTCTGGCAATTCGAAGTGACGCCTTCCGCGATCCCGGCTGACAAGCGACATCATGTTCTGGGCGGGCAAGGCAATCTCTGGACGGAGTACATCCCGACCAGCGAGCACCTGGAATACATGGCTTTCCCCCGCGCCATCGCCCTGGCGGAAATCTTGTGGAACGAGCCCGAAGCACGCCGCTACGGCGACCTGGTCGCGCGGCTGAAGCGGCATCTGGCCTGCCTCGACAATCTGGGCGTGAATTATCGCCCGCTCGACGACTGAGCCGCTGGAGGCGACGGTGCATCTGCAAAGAGAAATCGCGCAGCAGCCGGCCCTGCTGGAGCGGCTGCTAAAAGACGGGCGAGCCGACACGGAGCGCGTCGCGAGCGCCATCCGCGAATTTGACCCCGCCTTCGTCTGCCTGGCGGCTCGCGGCACTTCGGATAATGCCGCCCGCTACGCCCAATACTTGTTTGGCGCGCTGCTGGGGCTGCCGGCGCTGCGGGCGACGCCCTCGCTGCACACGCTCTACCGCCGTCCGCCGGATCTGTCGCGAGCCCTGGTCATCGGCGTTTCGCAATCGGGCCGGGCGGAAGACGCGCGAGCCGTCATCATGGACGCCAACCAGCAGGGCGCCTTGACATTGGCCATCACCAATTACGCCGATTCGCCCCTGGCTCAGGCCGCCCGCCATCACCTGCCCCTGCGCGCCGAGCCGGAGCTGAGCGTCGCCGCCACCAAGACTTACACAGCCCAGCTGGCTGTCTTCGCCATGCTGACGACCGCGCTGGCCGCGGACGAGAGCCTGGGCGCGCAGCTGGCCCTCCTGCCGCAAATGGCGCGGGAGGCGCTCCAGCGCAGCGACAGCATCGCCGCCTGGGCCGAGCGCTACCGATACGCGGACCGCCTGACGAGCCTGGGGCGCGGCTTCAACTTCGCCACGGCGCACGAGATCAGCCTCAAGCTGAAGGAATTGTGCTATATCGCCAGCGACGCCTACAGCGAAGCCAACTTCCGTCATGGTCCCATCGCCGCCATTGACCGCGGGCAGCCCGTGATCCTGGTGGCGCCGCGCGGGGCGAGCCTGGCTGGCATGGCGGATATATGCGAGCGGCTGGAAGAGCTGGGCGCGGAGACCCTGGTCATCAGCGACGATGACGCCATGCTGGCGCTGGGGACGCGCGCCATGCCAGTGCCGTCCACGCCGGAGTGGCTGAGCCCGATCGTCTGCGTCATGCCGGGGCAGGTCTTCGCGCTGCGGCAAGCCATCGCCCGCGGCCACGATGTGGATAAGCCGCGGGGATTATCGAAGGTGACGATCACCCGCTGAGACTCAGCCAGCCATATCCAAGCCCATCCCCCAGCCCCTTGCCCCGAAGCAATGGGGAAGGGGAGTCGAGCCGCAGCGCCCGCCAGCCACCGAATCCGCCAGGTACCCAAGCCCGCCAGATGCCAGCCTCCCCCCAGCGTTGAGGACCGAGGGGGGTTAGACAGCGGGCGCGGGCGAGTCGCCCCCTCGCCGCTACAGGTTCGTGTATTGCAAAGGAGTCGCCGTCCATTTCGGCGATTCCGCGCTAACATTGAGGCAGCCGCCTAGCCCAAGGAGCCGCCCATGTCAGGCGACCGCCTCCGCCAGTTTCAGGAGATCCTCAGCCAGCGCGCCGATCTCGCCTTCATTCCCATTTCATCCGACTTGCAGTATCTGACAGGCGTCCCGCGCGATTTCCCGAATTATGGCCATGTCATCCACCCGGGCGACTGGCTGGAGGGGGCCTGGATCGCGCCGGGCCGAGCGCCAGTCTTGCCCCTGCCGCGGATGACAGCCGAGTTCGGCGGTTTGAGCCGGCTGCAGGGCATCGACATCCGCGTTCTGGGCGATTGGGACGAGCCGGCCGAGATGCTGCGCGGCATCCTGGACGGCTTCAACTTGCCAGCGCAGCCGCGGGTGGCGCTCAGCGATTTCGCGACGGGCGAGACCGTGTCCCGCCTGCAGCCGCTGCTGCCGGGCGCGCGCTTCCTTTCGGCGACGGATCTGCTGCGCCCGCTGCGAGTCGTCAAATCGGAAGCGGAGATCGACAAGATGAAGACCGCCGGGCGCATCACCGAGGCCGCCTTCGCCGACACGCTCAAGCGCCTGCGCCATGGCATGAGCGAGCTGGAAATCGTGGAGGAGGTCAATTATCAGCTGCGCAAACATGGCTCCCTGGGGCAGTCCTTCACGACCTCGCTCTACAACTCGGGCCCCAATCATCCGCTGCTCTTTGGCGCGCGCATGGAGAGCTGGCATCGGGTTTTGGCGCCGCCGGTTTCCATCCTCTTCGATTTCGGCGGCATCTACGAAGGCTGGTGTTACGATTTCGGGCGCACGGTCTTCTTTGGCGAGCCCAATGCCGAGGCGCGGCGCGTCTACGCCGTGATGATGGCGAGCCAGGCGGCTGGCGTGGCGGCGCTGAAAGCCGGCGCCAACACCACCAGCGATGCCGACTCCGCCGCCCGCAAAGTCATCGAGGACGCGGGTTATGGCGCGGAGTTTCGGCACAGGCTGGGGCATGGCATCGGCATGGATGTGCACGAGCCGCCCTTCCTCACCCGCGGCGACGAGACCCCCTTGCGCAAGGGCATGCTCTTCACCATTGAGCCGAGCATCATGCAATTCAACGATTTCTCGGCCCGCGTCGAAGATGTGGTCGTCGCCAGGCGCGGCGGCGGCGAGAAGCTGACAAATGGCTGGCAGGAGCTGATCGTCATTGATTAGCTCGCGTCGCCTTCGCCGGGACCGCCCCCAGTTCCACCGGCTGCGGCACGCTGTCGAGCAAAGCCTGCACGCAATTGACCAGCTCGATCGGTGAGAAGCCATTCCCGCGACGCAGGGTGATTTGCCCCTGGATGTTGGGCGTGATGGATTCGCTGGCGCCTTTAGCGGACACGAGGATGACCGGAATCCGGCGCAGGGCGGGGTCGCGCCGCATCGCCTCCATCACCGCGAAGCCGTCCATATGCGGCATCAGCAAATCGAGCAGGAGCAGGTCCGGCGGGCGCTGGCGCATCATCTCCAGGCCACGGCTGCCCTCTTCGGCGGAACGCACCTGGCAGTCGGCCTGCAGGCTGCGCAGAGTCTGGCTGTAGAGGCGCAGGATGTCGCGGTTGTCGTCGATGATCATGATCGAGCGCAAATTGCCAGCAAAGGGCGACAAAGCCTTGCGCAGCATCTCGCGGGAGACGGGCTTGACCAGATAATCGCGCAGGCCACGGCGGCGAATGCTGGCGCGTCCGCTGGGCATGGGGCTGTGAATGACATTGAGGGACGGGCGCTCTCGCTCGACCCGTTGTCGCAACTTGGCGAAATCCCCCTCTGGGGCCAGCAGCAGGGCGTCCGGCTCGAATTGGCGCAGCGCCCGCAAGGCAGCGTCTTCGTCGCCGCAAGCCAGCAGCTTGTGCGATTTCAGGTAACGCGCGAAAAAATCCGTAACCGCTTCGTCGCGGTCGACGACGAGTACGCGCTTTTCGGCCTTGGCAGTCTTGACGCGGCCGTCGCTGGCTGGCATACGGGCGACCAGGCGCTGGGTGGTGGGCAGGCTGAAGGAGAAGCGGCTGCCTTGGCCCGGTCCCGCGCTTTCCACCGCCATCGTCCCGCCATGCAGGCGGATCAGCTCGCGGCTGAGGGTCAAGCCCAGGCCCGCGCCGCGTTCGCCAAGGGCGTCGCCGCCGGGGGCTTGGTAGAATTCTTCGAAGACGCGCTCGATATCGTCCGCGCCCAGGCCGATGCCGGTGTCGACGACGCTGGTGACGACTTCGCCGTTCTTCGCGGCGATTTCGATGGCGATGCCGCCCTGGCTAGTGAAGCGCGCCGCGTTGACCAGCAGGTTGAGCAGGATCTGGCGGATGCGGACGGGGTCGAACCAGAGCTCGGGCAGGTTGGGCGGGATCTCGATGCGAAAAGCCAGGCCTTTCTTGGCGATGAGCTCGGCCACCATGTCGCTGGCTTCGCGGGCGCAGTCTTCCAGGCTGGCTTTTTCCTTGACAATGCCGAGGTGGCGCGCTTCCAGCTGCGAAATATCCAGCACATCGTTGATCATGTTCTGCAGGTGCTTGGCGTTGCGGTAGATGGCTTGGAAGTCGTCTTCGTAGCTGGCGGGCAGGGGCTGGTCATAGACTTCGGGCGCGAGGATCATGACTTCGCTGAAGCCGACGATGAGATTGATGGGCGTGCGCAGCTCGTGGCTGACATTGGCGGCGAAACGCGCTTTGAGCTGGCGCGCCTCTTCGGCATGTTCAAAGGCGATCTCCAGCTTGCGATTGATGACCCGCAGCCTCTCCTGATATTCCCGCAGCTGCTTGGACATGAGCACGAGCTCGGCGCGGCTTTCGCGGGCTTCGTTCATCTGCTCGGCCGCGTAATCCTGGAAGCGCTGGCTGACTTGCAACTGGCTGACGAAATAACGGCGCAGCAGACCGACCAGGGTCAGGTTGGTCGCGGCGAGGCCCAGCAACAGGCCGAGCTCGGCCGGTGGCGCGTGACTCGCCAGCAGCGCCAACTCAAAGAACAGGACGAGCAGCAGCCAGGGCGCGGGCAGCAGGATGACGGCGACGATCAAGCTGGCCGGGAGCAGATGCAGGAAGCTGGGGTCGCCGCTGGCGCTGAAGAGCTGGGTGGCGATGGCGGCGATGCAGAGCAGCAGCAGGCAGCAAGCCAGGTTGAGGCTGCGCGCTTTGATAAAATAGCAGATTCCGCAGGCGGCGGTGATGATGACGGCGTCGAAGATGACGATATCGGGCAGACTGCCCGGCAGCAGGTCGCCGGCGACCACCAAGGACCATAGCCCCAGGCTGACGAGCAGCAGGGTGATGTTGAAGAATTCGTCGCGGGTGTCGCGCTGCTGGGCTGGGTTCATGTCGGTTGCTCCGCCACAGTGGACCGGCAAGGCTTATTTTCGCCGATCCTGGACGCGGATTCCATTTTTGGCTCAGCCCGCGTCTTTGACAGCTCGTGCGCGGCGCGTCATCATTGGGCGTCAGCGGCGGCAGCCTGGAGGGGGAGCAGCGATGAGGAGCGCTCGATGAGCGGAGTACGCGTTGGAGTCATCGGCGCCGGTGGCATCGCCGGGGCGCACCTGCGTGCCTTCGCCGCCCATGCGTCGCGCTGCGAGATCGTCGGCGTCGCCGATATTGACGAGGCGGCCTCTCAAGCGAGAGCAAAAGAATATGGCGGGCGCCCTTTCCGCGACGGCCTGGCAATGCTGGACGCGCTGCAGCCCGACGCCGTCAGCATCTGCACGCCGCCGAAGTTCCGCCTGCCTTACATCCAGGCGGCGGCTGACCGTGATATGGCCGTGCTCTGCGAGAAACCGCCCGCCCGCAACCTGGCGGAGACTCGAGCCATCGTCGACGCCATGCGCGGCAAAATCCTGCAATTCGCTTTTTGCCACCGCTTTCACCCGCCCCTGCAAGCGGCGCGGCGACTGATTGAGAGCGGCCAGCTGGGCGACCTGGTCCAGATCGAGAATCGCTTCGCCTTTCGTTTCGGGCGCGTCGGCAATTCCTGGTTCACCGATGCCGAAGTGGCCGGCGGCGGCATCTTGATCGACACCCTCGTTCACAGCATCGACATCTTCCGCGTTTTGAGCGGGCAGGAGATCGTAAGCGCTCAAGCCCAGCTGTCAGCGACGCTGCCAATAGAAGTGGAAGACAGCGCCTGCCTGCTCGTGCGGGGCGAGGGCGGCGTCCTCGGCAGTTTGAATTGCAGCTGGGCGACGCCGGTCGCCGACGCGGTCGTGCGGATTCATGCAACGCAAGGCCAGGCGATCATCGACTACAACGCGGACTTTGGCTTGCGCTACAAGCTGGCGGACGATGAGGCCTGGACGGCGAGGAAATTCACTGGTCCGGACCGTTTCGAGCGGCAGGCGGCGCATTTCCTCGATTGCGTCGCGGGCGAGCGCAGTCCCCTGGTCGGCGCGGAAGACGGCCTGGCGGTGATGCGCGTGATCGAAGCGGCTTATGAATCGGCAGGAGCGCGGCGATGAAATTGAGCTTAAGCATGTACAGTCTGGTGGCGGCCGTCCGCGGCGGCGCGCTTGATCTTTGGGGCTTCATCGATTACGCGGCCGGGCAGGGCGTCGCCGGCGTCGAGCTGCTCGATATCTTCTGGACAGAGGCCGAGCGCGAGCTCCCCCTGGCGAAGCGGCGCATCGCCGAGGCCGGCCTGGAAGTGGCGGTTTATTCCATCAGCAACGATTTCATTCAGCCGGCGGCGACCGACCGAGCGCGACAGCTGGAGGATTTGAAGCGCGGCGTCGACATCGCGCTGGAGCTGGGCGTCGGCATGCTGCGGGTCTTCAGCGGCAGCGCGCGCGCCGATGTTTCGCAAGCGGAGGGCGAGGAATGGATTCTGGAGGGCTTGGCGGCGGGCGCGGCCTACGCGGAGCAAAACGGCATGACCCTGGCGCTGGAGAATCACGGCAAGTTCGCCGGCCGCAGCGACCAGGTGCGCCAGATCATCGAGCGGGTTGGCTCGCCAGCCTTGCGGGTAAACCTGGACACCGGCAACTTCCTGGCGGTGGGGCAAGATCCGAGCGAGGCGGCGCGCGCACTGGCGGACCTGGTGGACCTGGTCCACTTGAAAGATTATCAGCCAGCGGGCGCGGTGGAGCGGGCGCATGTCGCGACGACGCCGGCCGGCGAGCGCCTCGTCGGCTCGGTGATTGGCGCGGGCCTGGTCGATCTGGCGGCGATCAAGGGGATCCTGGACGGGGCCGGCTACGCGGGCTGGTGGTCGCTGGAATACGAGGGCTCGGCGGATCCGCTGACGGTCGGCGTACCGCGGAGCTTGGCGGCGGCGCGTCGGCTGCTGGGCTGATTGCGCCCTCCGGACGGTCTGCGATACAATGGATCTGTCGGCGCATGGGGCAAATGGACATGCATCAAAAGACGATTGAACTGAAAGTTGCGCCTGATATTGAAGACTTCGCACGGGGAATCGCGGAATCCGAGAACACCAGCGTCGAAGCGGTGCTGCAAGATGGCTTGGCGCTGCTGTTCGGCGGCGGCTCGCTCGTGGAGTACCAGCTTGACCGGCTGGGCGAATGCACGGACGAAGAGCTTTGGGCGGTGATTCGTCAGCGTTTGACCGCGCCGCAAGAAAACCGAATGCAAGAATTACTGTTCCGCGGTTCTGAAGGCGCGCTTCTGGAGCAGGAGAGCGCGGAGCTGAGGCATTTGGCAGACCTTGTTGATTGTCAGATGCTGCTGCGGTCCCGGGCGCTGGCGCTGTTGCAAGAACGCGGACACGACATCGACGCCTTCTTGAAGGCAAGTCCCGGAGCGGATTAGATGGCGCGAACCCCGACTTGACTACGGAAGCTGGTCGGCGAACGGGCGCTCTGGCGCTGCGAATACTGCGGAGCTCCGGAACGTATCTTGGTGTCGATGGTAGTCGACCACATCGTGCCAGTTGCGGCCGGCGGCGAAACCATCCCCGAAAACCTTTGCTTGTCTTGCGTCAGCTGCAATAGCTACAAACTGAATTTTACGACGGGTTTCGACACCGTAACTCGGACTGTAACGCGTTTGTACGACCCGCGCAGAGACCATTGGCCGGCGCATTTTCGCTGGAGCCGGGATGGCAGCGAGATGGTAGGAATGACAGCGGTTGGCCGCGCGACAATTGAACGCTTGAAAATGAACCAGGCGAAGCTTCTGATTGCCCGGCGCGAATGGATGAAAACAGGCTGGCATCCGCACCGCGGACAATCCGACTGACGCCGCTTATCAGACATTCACCTGATTCTGCGGCAGGATAACCAGGTCGCGGATGGTGATTCGCCGCGGCTGCGAGAGCATGAACAGCAGCGCTTCGGCGCAGTCTTCCGATGTCAGATGCGTGCGCGCGCCAGTGGAAACGCGGTCGATGTCGGCGCGTTCGTGAAAGCCCCAGAGCGGGTTCGCCACTTGCCCCGGCGCAAGCGACATCAAGCGGATGCCCTGCCCGGCCAGCTGCCGGCGCACGGTATGCACGAAAGTCTGGATCGCATGTTTGCTCGCGCTGTAGATCGGCTCCCAGTGCACATCCATGAAGCCGGAGATGGAGCTGGTGACGACGATGTCGCCGCTGCCCTGGGCTTGCATCCGCGGCAGGACCAGGCGGGCGCAGCGCAGCACCGCCTCGACATTGATGGTCAGCAGGCGCGTCAGCTCGTCGATGTCGCTTTCGGCGAAGTCGCCGGGCACATAGATTCCAGCGTTGGCGCAGAGGATGTCGACCGTGCCGAAACGCTGCAGCGTGGCGTCGACCATGTTGGCGATGTCGGCCCTCTGGGTCATGTCGGCGGGCGCAACGAGGGCGGGCCCGTCAAGCTCGGCGGCGAGGGCTTGGAGCTTGTCTTCGCTGCGGGCGGCGAGCGTCACTTGGCAGCCCTGGGCCGAGAGCAGTCGGGCGATCGCTTCGCCAATGCCGGAGCTGGCGCCGGTGACGATGGCGACTTTGCCTGTGAGGTCGTTTGTCATTGGTCGTGTCCTCGTCGTGGCGGGCGAGCCGTCGGCCAGCCCCTACAGATTCGCTTTGGTTTGCGGGCGATATGGTATATCGCCCCTACAGATTGTAAATTCGGCCCTAGCAAGCCACGAGGCTGGATTCCGGCAGGATGACCAGGTCGCGGACAGTGACATGCGCCGGGCGCGACAGCATGAACCGGATGGCCGCGGCGCAGTCTTCCGAGGCCACGTGCGAGCCGGTCACCTCGACCGCTTTGCGCTGTTCTTCAGCGTCATAAAGCCATTGCATGGGATTGGCGACGGGTCCCGGCGCCAGCGACATCACGCGGACGCCCGCCCCCGCCACTTGTCGCCGCAGGGTATGCGCGAAGGTCTGCACGGCGTGTTTGCTCGCGCTGTAGACTGGCTCGCCGACGATGTCAATGTGGCCCGATATCGAGCTCGTGACGAGGATGTCGCCGCTGGATTGCGCCTGCATCGCTGGCAAGACGGCGTGGACGCAGCGGAAGACGCCATCGACATTCAGGCGCAGCATGCCGGCGTAAGCCTCGATGTCGCCCTCGGCGAATTGCCCGGGGATGTAGACGCCGGCGTTGGCCAGCAGGACATCGACCCGCCCGAAGCGCTCCAGCGTTTGATCGACCATCGCCCTGATGTCGGCGGGCGCGTTCATGTCGGCGCGGAGCACCAGAGTCTCGGCGTCGAGCTCGGCTGCCAGGGCTAGCATCTTGTCCAGCGAGCGCGCGGCCAGGGTCAGTTTGCAGCCTTCATCCGCGAGCAGGCGGGCGGTGGCTGCGCCGATGCCGGAGCTGGCGCCGGTGATGATGACGACTTTGTTTGTGAGATCCTGTGACATAGAGCCTGTCCTTGTGGTGGCGGGCGAAATGGCATATCGCCCCTACAGATTCGTCGTTTTTTTCGGGCGATATGGTATATCGCCCCTACAGATTCGTCGTATTTTGCGGGCGATATGGCATATCGCCCCTACAGATTCGTCGTTTTTTTCGGGCGATATGGTATATCGCCCCTACGAATTCGCGTTCGAGATCATGGCCTCAGGGTGACTTTTACCGACTCGGTTCCCGCCGCCACCAGGTCCATGCCATCGTGAAACTCGCTCAGCGGGAAATCGTGAGTCATGATGCGCTCCATCGGCAGCAAGCCCTTGCAGAGCATATCAATCGCGATGGGATAGGTGTAGGGGCTGAGGTGCGAGCCGTGAATGTTGAGCTCTTTCGTATCGCCGATGATGGTCCAGTCGGCCGTGACCGGCTCGCGCATGACGCTGAATTCGACGAAAGTGCCGAGCTTGCGGATCATGTTCAAGCCCTGGATCACCGCGGCGGGATAGCCGGTCGCCTCGATATAGACATCGCAGCCGTAGCCATCGGTCAGCTTCAGCACTTCATCGACCGGGTCAATGCGGTTCGGGTTCAGGCTCATGTCCGCGCCGCAGAGCTCGGCAATTTCCAGGCGCTCGTCGTTGAGGTCGACGGCGATGAGCAGGCGCGGATTCTTCAGGCGGGCGGCCGCCACCATGCCCAGCCCGAGGGGACCGCAGCCGGCGATGACGACGACATCATGCCAGCTGATTTCGCCGCGCTCCACCGCATGAATCGAACATCCCAGCGGCTCGATGAAAGCAGCATGCCGGGCGGGCAGCGACTCCGGCACTTTGTAATTCAGCGCGCCGACCGGGAATTTCATGTATTCTGCCATCGCGCCGACGGTCGCCTGGCGAAAGCCATAGACATCGTGCTTGTCCTGGCACATCCAGTATTGCCCGCGCAGGCAGAAGCGGCATTTCCAGCAGGGCACGATCTGCTCGGAGACGGCGATGTCGCCAACCCGCAAGCAGTATTTCTCGCCGGCGCCCGCGCCCAGCGCCACCACCTCGCCGACGAATTCGTGGCCCGGGATGATCGGCGGCTGGCAGTAGCCCTCGCGCGCTTCATCGCCCCAGAAGAGCGGCGCGCCCTGATAGCATTTGAGGTCGCTGGCGCAGATGCCGACGGATTGGACTTTGATGAGGACTTCGCCGGGGTCGGGCTGCGGCACGCGCCATTCTTCCATGCGATAGTCTTCCGGTCCGTGGCAGACAATGGCGGGCATGGTCTTGGGCAGGGCGCTCATGGCGGGCTCCGGTCTCGGCGCGGCATGCGCGTATTCTAGCCACGAATCCTGCGACACCCAAATCGACGGTCATGCGACAGGGGCGATATGGCATATCGCCAATACTCGCGAGCTACCAAGCCCACCCCCGGCCCCCTCCCCGAAGCGTCAGGGAGTCGAGTCAAGCGGGCGCGAATCGCCAGCCTCCCAATGCAATGGGAGGACCGAGGGGGGTTGCGCAGCCTTCCCTCCATTCCGATGGGGGGACCGAGGGGGGTTGAAGCGAGAGAATCGGGCGAAACTGCGGTATGATGTAGGCAGTAAAGAGGAGGCGCCGCCATGCCCGCGATACAAAGCGATTCCACCGTCCGCACGACCTGCCCCTACTGCGGCGTCGGCTGCCAGATGGATTTACAAGTCAAAGATGACCGGATTTACCGCGTCGAGGCGCCATTCGACAGCGCGCCGAATTATGGCAACCTCTGCGTCAAGGGGCGCTTCGGGCTGGATTTCGCCACCCATCCGCGCCGCTTGACCATGCCGCTGCTCCGCGATGGCGAACGGGGCAATTTCCGCGAAGCCAGCTGGGACGAAGCCCTCGACTTCGTCAGCGAGCGGCTTTCGGCGATCGTCGAGAAGCACGGCGGCGACAGCATCGCCACTTACGCCTGCGCCAAAGCCACCAACGAAGACAATTACCTCTTCCAGAAGTGGGTGCGGGCGGTGCTGGGGACGAACAATGTCGATCACTGCGCGCGGCTCTGCCATGCCGGCAGCGTCACCGGCTTGCAGCTGGCGATCGGCTCGAGCGCCATGAGCAACAGCATCGGCGAGATGGAAGACCTGGACACCTTCATCGTCACGGGCAGCAACACGACCGAGACGCACCCGGTCATCAGCCTGTTCCTGAAGAAAGCGGTGCGCAAGAATGGCGCGAAGCTGATCGTCATTGACCCGCGGCAGATCGAGCTGACGGATTTCGCGACCCTCTGGCTGCGGCAGAAGCCGGGCACGGATGTCGCCGTTTTCCAGGCGATGGCGCATGTGATCGTGCGCGAGGGGCTCTTCGACAGCGCCTTCATTGAAGCGCGCACCGAAGGCTTCGAGGATTACATCGAGTCGCTCGAGCACTGCACGCCGGAATGGGCGGAGGGCCTCAGCGGCGTCCCGGCCGACGACATTCGGCAAGCGGCGCGCATGTACGCCACGGCTGAGCGGGCCGCTTTCTATTGGGGCATGGGCATCAGCCAGAGCACGCACGGCACGGACAACGCGCTTTCGCTGACGAACCTGGCGCTGATGTGCGGGCAGGCGGGCAAGCCGGGCACGGGCTTGAACCCCCTGCGCGGGCAGAACAATGTCCAGGGCTGCTCGGACAGCGGCGGCCTGCCCAATGTTTTCACGGCTTATCAGTCGGTGGCCGACGACGCGATTCGCCAGAAGTTCGAAAGCGAATGGCGGACTCGCTTGAACCCCGAGCCGGGCTTGACCGTCACCGAGATGGTCGATGGCGCGCTGACCGGGCAGATCAAGGCGATGGTCGTCATGGGCGAGAACCCGATGATGAGCGAGCCGAACCTGGCCCACGCCCAGCACGCGCTGGAGGAGCTGGACTTGCTGGTGTGCATCGACATCTTCATGAACGAGACCGGCGAGATGGCGGATGTGATCTTGCCTTCAGCCAGCTTCGCCGAGAAAGACGGCACCTTCACCAACAGCGACCGGCGCGTGCAGCGGGTGCGCCAGGCTTTGCCGGCCGTCGGCGAATCGCTGCCCGATTGGCAGATCGTCTGCGAGCTGGCGAAACGGATGGAAACGCGGCTGGGCGTCGAGGTCAGCGCTGGTTTCGAGTACGCCCATCCTGAAGCGGTCTGGGAGGAGATGCGCGCCCTGACGCCCGATTTCGCCGGCATCACCTACGCGCGGCTGGAAGAAGAAGGCGGCGTGCACTGGCCCTGCCCCGCCCTCGACCATCCCGGTACGCCCTACCTCTTCGAAGACGACTTTCCGCGCGGCAAAGGCAAGTTCTGGGAGCTGGACTATGGCACGGAAAGTGAATTGCCCGACGACGAGTACCCCTGGCATTTGACGACCGGGCGCGTGCTCTTCCACTGGCATGGCGGGACGATGACGCGCAGCTCGCGGCTGGAGGAGGCTTTCCCCGTGCCGGTCGTCGAGATGCACCCGGCGGACGCGGGCGCGCTGCAAGTGGTCTCTGGAGACTGGCTGCGGATTACTTCGCGGCGGGGCTCGGTGGAATGCCAGGCGATGGTGACCGGGCGCTCGCCAGTCGGCACGCTCTTCCTGCCCTTCCATTTTGTCGAGGCGGCGGCGAATCTGCTGACTCTGGACAAGGTCGACCCACGGGCGAAGATCCCGGATTTCAAGATGGCGGCGGTCAAGCTGGAGAAAGTGGCGCGGGCGGGCGATTCGCTCGAGGGGCGCGGCGCCATCAAAGATCCGACGCGCTATGTGCATTGAGGAGGCGAACCAGACCAAGAACGAAACGAGGTTATGGCATGAGCGAGATAGCGGCGATTGACCTGCCACTCGAAGCAATCCGCGACTACTGCGCGACGCAGCCGATCGAGCGGCTGTCTCTGTTCGGCTCGGACTTCGACGGCTGGCTGCGCCCGGATGCGGACCGGGGTTTTCTGGTCGAATATCTTCCTGTCGCGCAAGTCACATACATTGACATGGCTCGGCAGGAACGCGAACTGGGCGAGATCATGGGCGGCGCGCTGGACTTGCGCACCGTAAACGAACTGGAAGACAGCGTAAGGCGACAGCTTCTCGAAGGAACGACCCTTGTCTTTGTCCAAGACGCGCGAGAATGACCCGATTCGCCTGCGTCACATGCTGGACTGGGCGCGAGCGGCGGACGGCATCGTCCTCGGTGAAACGCGCGCGGCGCTTGATCGCGATCTGCTGCTGCGGCTTGCCATATCCAGAGCGCTGCAAGTCATCGGCGAAGCAGCCAACAACATAACGCTTTCAACCCGCCGCAGATGCCAAGGCATTCCCTGGCAGGACATCATTGGAATGCGCCATCGATTGGTTCATGTCTATTATCGCATCGACTTCGATATCATCTGGACAACTGCAACGGCATACATCCCGCCGCTGATCGCCGACCTTGAGAAGCTGCTGGACGAGGAGACTGAGCCATGAGCGAGATAGCGGCGATTGACCTGCCACTCGAGAAAATCCGCGACTACTGCGCGACGCAGCCAATCGAGCGTTTATCGGTCTTTGGCGCCGCCTTCGACGATTTTCTCAGGCCGCAATGCGATTTTGGCATGCTCGTTGAGTACTCTCCGGACGCGCGCGTTGGCTACTTCGGTTTGGCGGGGCACGAAATCGAGTTGGGCGAGATCATTGGCTATCGCGTCGACCTGCGTACGCCTGCGGAAGTCCGGCGCCTAAACAGCCTTGGAGTCTGCGACAGCGCGAGGCTGATATATGCGCGAAATCGCCTCGATTGACCGGCTGCTGGTTTCGCGTATGCTGGTGGCAGCACGCGACGCCAGACAATTCGTACACGGGAGAGAGCGCGCCGACCTGGATGCCGACAGACTTTTGCTCTATGCGCTCGGAAAGGCGCTGGAAGATATCGGCGAAGCGGCATCCAAGACCAGCGCCGCGCTCCGGGCGGAATACGCGCAGATTCCATGGCCAAGCTTGATTGGGCTGCGGCATCGGCTCGTTCATGCCTTTCACGATACGGACGAGGACTTGCTGTGGGATGCCGTCCGCAATCACTTGCAGCCGCTCATCGCCGACCTTGAGAAGCTGCTGGACGAGGAGAATCAACCATGAGCGAGACGGTCGCGATTGACCTGCATGTGGACTATAGTCGCGAATGCGGCGCGAGGCTCCCAATTGAAGGAAAACCGCGGGTACCATCTATAATGCTTTACGGGTCAAGTTCGCTTGGGCAATAGAAGCGCAAGAGGCCGCGGCATGACAGCCAAGTCCAGGCCATTCTCCCTCGCCATCATCGCCGGCGGGCAGAGCCGTCGCATGGGCCGCGACAAGGCTTTCGTCCAGCTGGGCGGCAAAGCGCTGATCGAGCATGTCATCGAGCGCAGCGCTGAGCTCGGGCAGGAGGAGACGCTGCTCATCGCCAACCGACCGGAGGAGTATCGACATCTCGGCTTGCCGATGTTTGGCGACATCTTGCCGGGCGCGGGCGCGCTGGGCGGGATATACACGGCCTTGGCGCGGGCGCGGGGCGAGGCGGCGCTGGTCCTGGCTTGCGACATGCCCTTCGTGAATCCGGACCTGCTGCGTTTCATGGTTTCGCGGCTGGATAAGGAGACCGATATCGTCGTGCCGCGGGTGGCAGGCTACCCTCAAGGCATGCACGCCCTCTACCGCAAGACTTGTTTGCCAGCAATCAAGGGTCAACTGTCGGCGAAACGACTCAAGATCATTCGCTTTTACGATCAAATGCGCGTATCTTATCTCGACGAGGCGGACTGCGCGCCCTACGACCCGGCTGGCCTTAGCTTCACCAACCTGAACACGCCGGCCGAATTGGAGCGAGCGCGGCAATGCCTGTCGGCGGAGAAGACGAAAGGCGCGGTTTAATGGAGGCGCAAAGCGGGCTGGAAATGCTGCTCGAGCCGTATCGCGGGCGCGGGCGCGACGCCATGCTGCCGATTCTGTGGGATCTGCAGAGCGCCTTCGGCCACATCAGCCCGGAGCATGCCCGGCGCGTCTCGCATTTGCTGCGCGTTCCCGAAGCCGACATTTACGGCGTCATTGGCTTCTACACGCTCTTCCACGCCCAGCCCACCGGCCGCCGAATCATCCGCGTCTGCGCCGACCCCAGTTGCGCGCTGGCGGGCGCCGACGCCGTCCTGCACGGGCTCTGCGACCAACTGGGCATCGATGAAGGCGAGACGAGCGCGGACGGCGAATACACGGTCGAACACTCGCCTTGCCTGGGCATGTGCGACTTTGCTCCAGCCGCCTTGGTCAGCGCGCCGGGCGAGCCGGACCGCGCATTGCCGCGGGTCACGGTGGATTCGCTGCTGGGCGATTGGCGCGACGCCTATTTCATGCCCGCGGGCGACGCCAGCTCGGCCTTGCTGGACGGGACTTTGTCGTCGGCGCCAGAGTCGCTGGCGGAATACGGCGACTACGCTGCGCTGCGAAAAGCGCTGACGCAAATGCAGCCCGAAGAAGTTATCGCCCAGGTGGAAGCCTCGGGGCTCATCGGGCGGGGCGGCGCGGCTTTCCCGACGGGGCTCAAATGGAAGTTCACCCGGGCGGCGGCTGGCGAAGTCAAATATGTCGTCTGCAACGCCGATGAAAGCGAGCCCGGCACATTCAAGGACCGGGTCTTGATGGAGCATCGCCCGCACCTGCTGCTGGAAGGCGTCGCCCTGGCGGCTTATGCGGCGGGCGCGGCGAAAGCCTACATCTTCATTCGCGGCGAATACCCTAAAGCCCTGGCGATCCTGGCGGCGGCGATCGGCGAAGCCAAAGCCCGGAGCCTGCTCGGCGAAAACGTCTTGGGCGGACCGTTCTCCCTCGACATCGAGATTCGGCGGGGCGCGGGCGCTTACATCTGCGGCGAGGAGACGGCCCTCTTCGAGGCGATTGAAGGCAAGCGCGGCTTCCCCCGCATGAAACCGCCCTACCCGACGACATTCGGCCTCTTCGGCCAGCCCACCGCCGCCAACAATGTCGAGACTCTCTGCGCCGTCCCGCCCATTATCAAGCGCGGACCCGCCTGGTTCAAAGGCATCGGCACGCAGGGCAGCGCCGGACCGAAGCTGGTCTCGGTCAGCGGGCATGTCGCGCTCCCCGGCGTCTACGAGATCGAGCCGGGCATGAGCCTGCGCCATTTCCTAGAGGAGGTCTGCGGCGGCGTGATCGGCGAATTGCGGACCGTGCTCATGGGCGGCGCGGCGGGGACTTTCCTGCTGCCCGATGAGATCGATGTCCCGCTGACATTCGAGGATCTGCGCGCGGCCGGCAGCACCTTCGGCTCGGGCGCGATCATGGTCTTCAACGCGACGACCGACTTAAGCGATCTGCTGCGGCGGCTGGGGCGCTTCTTCCAGCACGAAAGCTGCGGCAAGTGCTTTCCCTGTCAGCTGGGCACGCAGCGCCAGGTCGAGATTCTGGAGCGGCTGGACGCGCCGCTGCATGGCGACCGCGAGCGCCTGCTGGATATCGGCATGACGATGACGGAAGCGTCCATCTGCGGCCTGGGGCATACGGCTGGGCTGGCGGTGATGAGCGCGATAGAGAAATTCCCGGAAAGCTTCGGGGATGGGCGGCGATATGCGAAACGCTAATTCCTTGTGGGAGTGCGGCGCGACTGGCGGCTTGACCGCGGCGGCAATTGAGCACATCGACTGTCGCCTGGGCCTGCTGCGGCTTGCGGAAAATCTGGCGTCGCTCATTTTGACTGACCCGCCGTATTTCACCGACGGCATGGACCATACCTGGAATTCGAAGAAGCTGCGGCGGCGCGTCAAGCCGGGCGTTGTCGGCGCGCTGCCCGCCGGGATGAAGTTCTCCACCGAACAGGGGCGCAGCCTGCATAAGTTTTTGCAGCCGATCGCAATAGAATGGATGCGCGTTTTGCGGCCTGGCGGGTTTGCGCTCGTCTTCAGCCAGAATCGCCTGGTTCATCGGACGGCGCTCGCGCTGGAAGAAGCCGGCTTTGAAATACGCGATGTGCTGCTTTGGAAATACGAGGGGCAAGCCAAAGCCTTCACGCAAGACCATTTCGTCCGCAAGAGCAAGTTGGACGAAACCGAGAAGGAACGGCTCATCAAGAAACTGGGCGGGCGGAAAACGCCCCAGCTGAAACCCCAGGGCGAAATGATTGTGCTGGCGCAGGCGCCGCGCGAAGGCACTTTTGTGCAGAATTGGGACAAGTGGGAAACGGGGCTGATTGATGTCGCGGATCCTTACCTGGATGGGGGCCGGTTCCCCGGCACGGTGATCGCCGCCGCCAAGCCCAGGAAACGCTACGGCCACATGACAGCCAAACCAGTGGATCTGCTGCGCCACCTCATCAGGATATTCTCCGCGCCGGGCTCACTGGTGCTCGATCCCTTCGCCGGATCGGGGTCGACCGGGGTGGCGGCGCTGCTGGAAGGGCGCGAATTTCTGGGTTTTGAAATCGAAAGCGACATGGCAGCTTGCGCCAACGAGCGCATTGGCGAGACTCGCGCAGAATATGCCGCCTAGAGATGGTCCGCCAGCTCGCGCCGACGCACAAAAGCGTATAGCGTAGGGGCGACTTACCAAATCGCCCGCTGAAGCGCGGCGGCAAGGAGAGGCAAGACAAGATGACCAACGAAACCATCACACTCCAAATCGACGGCGAGCCGGTCAGCGTCCCCAAAGGCGCGACCCTGCTGGACGCGGCGCGCCAGGCCGGCGTCGAGGTGCCCGTCATCTGTTATCACGAGGCGACCACGCCCAACGGCTTGTGCCGCATCTGCGTCGTCGATGTGGACGAGGGAAGAGTCTTGCAGCCGGCCTGCGTCGCCGAATGCCCGGCCGGCGCCACGGTCGAGACTCGCAACGACCGCGTCCAGCGCAGCCGCCGCACCATCCTCGAGATGCTGAGCGCCTCGGTCAAGCTCGACGAAGGGCCCGAGATCCAGCGGATGATGGCGGATTACGCCGCCGAAAGCGAGCGCTTCCCCGAAGCCAGCCGACGCGCGCCCGAGCTCATCGACGACAACCCCTTTTACATCCGCGATTATGAGCAGTGCGTCTTGTGCTGGCGCTGCGTCCAGGTCTGCGCCGAAGACGCCCAATTCACCTTCGCCCTGACCCTGGACAAGCGCGGGCACGACACTTCGGTGGTGACCGCCTTCGACATCGGCATGACGGAATCGCCCTGCGTCTTCTGTGGCCAGTGCATCGGCGTCTGCCCGACCGGGGCGCTCAAGCCCAAGGTCGAATGGGGCATGGAGCAAGGCTGGGACGAGCAGGAAATGCGCCAGGCGACGCGCAAGCCGCGAAAACGCCAGCCCAAGAGCGAGGCATAAGACGATGGAGAAGCTGGCCGGCGCCCTGCCCTGCAGCTACCAGCAGATTGATGGCGAGCGCGTCGCGCGGGTCGATGGCGGCGTCATCGACGAGGGCTTGCTGTCCATCTATGTCAACGGCGAATCGCTGGCGACGATGATGTGCAGCCCGCTGTGCCTGGAAGCGCTGACGGTCGGCTTCCTGTACAACGAAGAGATCATCGACGGCATGGACGAGATCGGCCTGCTGCAGCTGAACGCCAGCAAGAGCGTCGCCGATGTCATCTTGACCCGCGACGAGGTGGCGCTGCCGCGGCGCATGATCTTGACGACGGGCTGTGGCGGCGGCATGACCGGGCAAGAGCTATCCAAGAATCAGCCGGCGCTGGACAGCGACTGCCGGACGACTCCCGCCCGGATCGCGCGATTGATGCGGCAGCTGCAAGGGGCAGCCAAGCTCTACAACGCGGTGCGCGGCGTGCATACGGCGGTCCTGGGCGACGAGAGCGGCTTGCTGGTCTGCGCGGAAGATGTCGGGCGGCACAACGCGGTGGACAAAGTGGCCGGGCAGGCGCTGCTGGAGAAAATCGAGACGCGCGACAAGATTCTGCTGTCCAGCGGGCGCGTCAGCTCCGAGATGCTGGGCAAGGCGCGGCGCATGGGCACGCCCGTCGTGGCCAGCCGCACGGCGCCCACCAGCATCAGCGTCGAGCTGGCGCAGGCTTGGAATATCTGCGTGGTCGGCTATGTGCGGCGCGGCGGCATGCGCGTCTACACGCATCCGTGGCGTCTCGGCTTGCCTGCTTGAATTCCCGACGCTTGCAGGGGCGACTCTGTGAATCGCCCGCTCCATGCTAGAGCAAAAATTGCAGTCTGATAATTGCGCGCTATAATTCCTTGATAAGCATCAGATGAAACGATAATCTCGCGTCCGTAACCAAGTTCGCGCGCAAGGAGAACAGCATGAACGGGCCCTTCCGCTCCTGGATTTCACCGCTCCCCCCGCTAAGTTCGCGTAGCCGCCAGCCGCTGTTTCTCCTCTTCCACAAGCGCATACTTGGCCTCTTTCTTCTTCTTCTTCTTCTGATAGCGCCACCGCTAGTTGCGCAGGCGCGCGATATCAATGTCGGCTCGAGCGCGGAGCTGGCTGACGCCATCCGCAATGCCAACGACGGCGACACCATCGTATTAACTGCGGATATCATCATGACCGACCATCCGCCCACGGTGACCGCCAACATAACAGTGGATGGCATGGGCGGCACGATCGGTGGAAACGATCGTTACCGCATCTTCTTTGTAGGCCCGGAAGGGAAGCTGACGATCAAGAATCTGACTCTGACGAAGGGCAGCGCGCCGGAGGGCAATCGGCTATGCGGTCGTCCGGGTTGGGATGCTGGACATGGGGGCGGCGCCATTTGCGTCAACGGAGGCAGTCTGACGATCATTGATAGCCACTTTACGGACAATTCCGCGCGACACGACGGCGGAGCCATACGGAACCATGGCACAATCGCGATCGTTGATAGCCACTTTACAGACAATTCCTCGCGAAACAACGGCGGGGCCATACGCAACTTTGGCACTCTAACGATCAGTGGCAGCGACTTTTCAGGGAACTCCGCAGACTACGGCGGGGCCATTCAAAGCGACGGCACTCTCGCGATCAGCGGCAGCGACTTTTCAGGGAATACCGCGCAAAACCACGGCGGGGCCATTAGTAGTGGACCGTTGTTTCTCAAGTCCTATATCAACATCAAGTACAGCAACTTCAACAACAATCGTGGCGGCGGATACGGTGGCGCCGTGTATTCTGATGTCGAGCTTATCATCAGTAACAGCAGCTTCCGCTCAAATTCTTCTGATATAGGCGCGATTTATCTTATGGACCACCCTGGCGCATCGGCGCACAAAGACCGCTGGCGTGCATGTATCAGCAACAGTACCTTCGAGGGAAATCGCGATCTCTCAAAACATGCTAGCGACATCGAGGGATCAATATGCGTGAGACCGTATTTCACATTGTTCAGCAGCGGCAATCGATTTGGTGGCGGAGGCGATTACATCGATAGCGAATGTGAAAGATATCGATCGGATGGGGATCCCGCAGCCCGGGTTGTGGACGGTGGTTCCTGTCCCATCGGCGAGCGCAGCCTTCCACCGCCACCACCATCGTCCGCCGAAATCCTGGGCGACCCGCCCCTGCGCATCTCCAACTGCGTCAGCACGGCCACCGACACCTGGTTCAAGCTCACCCTGCTCGGCAGCGAAATCGAAGCGGGCGATGCCCTGCATGTCTCCATCAAGGCCGAAGATGGCGCCGCCTTCCGCCACTTGCTGGAGGTGCCGCGCGCCGTCTTGACCCAGGAAGAGAAAGAGGAGGAACTCCTGGCGGCAGGCGAGGGCGTTTTCGTCACGTCGCTCGTTGGCGAAATCCCGCTGGCGGATGTCATCTATAACACAGCCAAGACGGTATACGATGTCAAGAAAGCCGTTAGCGGCTGGAACGCGCAATACGCCGCCAGCGCCGCCATCGACAAATACCAGGAATTCAGCGCGGTGCTGACCGATGACGCGACCGCCGACCGCGAGTTCCTGATTCACGGGCGGCATGAGAATGGCGGGAAGATGACGGTCGAGCTCACGCGCCGCGGCCTCAGCGAAGACGAAAACGACACCGTCGCCTATCGCACCGGCGCCACGCCCGTCTGCCAATACAGCCACTAGCCAGCGCGGCTTTGCCAGCCAAGCCCCCAACAGGAGGAAGCTCTGATGTTTCACTTTATGCGTAGGATCCTGCTGGTCGCGCTGCTTTGCCTGCCAGCCATCTTGACCGCCACAGTCTCGGCACAAGCCTGCTCGCTGGCGCCGCGGCTGGATGTGCCCGGGGACGCGGTAGTCGTCTCGGGCGTGGCGCTGCGCGGAAGAAGCGGTCCTTCCACGAATGACAGTGTCCTGGGTTCCTTTCAGCCGCAGACGCAAGTCAGCGTGCTGGAGGGACCGGAATGCGCCAATGGCTATAATTGGTACCGCGTTCGTGGCGGCGACCTGGAAGCCTGGGTGGCTGAGGGCGGTAACGGCTCCTACTGGCTCAGCCGCATCTTCGTCGAGCCGCCGGCTGATCAGGTCGACGAGTCCGCCATCCACCACCGCATCGATTATTACGCCTGCTCCGCCACGGAGACCTGGTTCAAGCTCGTGCTGCGCCCCTGGGATATGGGCGATGACGACTATTACGATGTGCGGCTGGATGCGGAGGGCGGCGCTGTCTTCAATCATGTTATGCCCGTGCCAGAGACGCAGACCGCCGACCAGCTCAGGGCGGATCTCTGGTGGGAGATCCCCATCATGTGGTTCGAAAATCTTGCCGGCATAATTCCCGTCGTCACATACTTATACGAGCTTGGGCACCTCGTGATTGAGGGTGAGAAGCTCAAGGCCGGCTGGCAGCGCGCCGAAGATATTCAAGCGATGATGGAGAAGGGCGTGGTCCGCTTCGCCATAGACGGCGACGAAGACCAGGAAACGCGCGTCCTCGTGCAAGCCAGCCACCCCGAAGGCGGCGGAATCTATCTTGGGCATCAGCTCAACGCGTATCTGGCGGATGAAGACGACTGGAAGGTGACGCCGGAAGAGATGTCGATGCCAGGCACGCGCGTCTGCTGATTGGGCGCTCGCATTCGCATACCAGAATTGATTCGCGTAGGGGCGATGCTGTGAATCGCCCGCCCGCAATAAATCAGAAATCCTGTACGGGCTAGTCGCTGGCTCGTCCGCGCGTCGGCTTTAGTCTTCCCCCTGATGATTCGGGGGGACCAAGGGAGTTGAATGCGCCTGTGGTACACTCGCGGCAGCTAGCATCATCCGCTTGGAACGCGAATGCCATGCCCTCACCCGAATTCTTCCAGGTCGCGCCAGTCGCCGAGGCGCTAAAGCAGCTGAATTCCCACTGGCAGCCCGCGCCACGAACGCTATCCGTCGCCACTGCCGAGGCGCTGGGCCGCATCCTGGCTGCCGATATCCACGCGCCCGAAGCCGTGCCCGCCTTCCGCAAATCGACAGTCGATGGCTACGCGGTGATTGCCAGCGATAGCTTTGGCGCCAGTCAAGCGCTGCCGGCATTCCTGGCGGTCCGCGGCGAGCTGATCATGGGCGAGGCGGCGACTGACGACATCGACGCAGGCGAGACTCTTCAGATTCACACCGGCGGCATCAGCAGGATGAAAGCGCCGCGCCGCTCTGGGAGTATTTTCGCGCGGTGATTGACTGGGTCGAAGCGACTTTCACGGTCTATCGCAAGCCGATGAAGGGCGTGGATTGGGGCGGGCTCTACAACGCGCACAAGGACGCGGAGCTGGATCCTGAGCGGATTGAGCGCGAAACGCAGCGGCTGATTCTGGATGACGATGTGACGCGGCAAGCTGGAATCTATCCCTATATTTTGACGGGCGACGAAAAGCACTTGAACATCCGCGCCTTCACCGCCGGCATGAAGCAGCGCGTCTACGAAAAGCAGTACGGCACATGCCCGATCTGCGGCGAGGAATTTCGCCTGTCCCAGATGGAAGCCGACCACATCCTGCCCTGGTCCAAGGGCGGCAAGACGGTCGAAGAGAACTGCCAGATGCTCTGCCGCAAGTGCAACCGCGAGAAAGCGTCGAAGTGAGGCGCCGCGAACCGCTGGCCCAGCCTTGATCCAAACCCGCCCACGTGCCAATCCTCCCCCCATCGCAATGGGGGGACCGAGGGGGGTTGCATTCCGCGCTCAAGCCTCCCCCCATCGCCATGGGGGGACCGAGGGGGGTTGCGTTCCAGCCACCGGCAGGCGCGGCATACCATTTCGCCGGCAAAGGCAGTATGATTGCCGGGACAGCTCGCGGCAAACATTGGGCAGCGCCAGATGGACATCGTACAAGACCCGCAATTCGGCGAGATCCTGGATTACCAGCGCCTTCGCGAAGGCATGATGGATGTGCTGGACAATGTCTACCCCACCTTCAATTTGATGGGCTCGATGCTGCAAGCCAGCAAGCATTTCAACAACAACCCGAGTTACATGACCGCTTGCGCCGCCAGCGGCCTGGCCTACATGATGCTGGTCGCCGCCGAGGAATACGCGCTCGCCGCGGAGCTCAAGGGGCAGATCTTCACCCTCAGCTGGACGGAAGAGCACACCGGCACCGACTTGCTCAGCGTCCGCACCCGCGCCACGCCCCTCAGCGACGACCCGGCCGAGAAGAATTTCCACATCCAGGGGCAGAAGTGGCTGATCAACAATTCATATCACGCCGATTATCACTCGGTCATCGCCAAGGTCGACCCCGCCGCCAGCGGACCGCGCTCGCTTTCCATCTTTGCCGTGCCGCACAGCAGCACCCGCAACTGGCAGCGGCTGGAGACCCATGTGCTGCGCAGCATGGTCCTGACCAAGTTCGAGATTGACGGTCCCGGCATCCTCATCGGCCAGGTCGGGCGCGGGCTGGAGATCTTGCAGCGGATGGCGCTGCCGTCCAAGTATCACTGCGCCTACATGGGCGTGAAGATGGTCGACGATTCGCTGCCGGCCGCCATTGAGCATTTATCCAGCAAGCGCATCTTCGGCGACAATCCGATCCAGTTCAGCAATGTCTTCCGCCAGCTCTACAACCTGGTTCAGCAGGCGGCGCTCATCAATTTCACTTTTTTCCGCGCCCTGGCCTTCAGCGACAGCCCTTTCCTGCAATTTCACGGCATCATGCTGAAGTCTTGGCTGCTGCTCAAATGCAACGAGATTCTGTCGCAGAATTTGCTGGTCACCGGCTCCAAGGGTTTCCTGCGGCAATCCAACATCGGCGGCAACGCCATCGATTCTTTCGTGTACCCGGTCTTCGACGGGCACTACACGCTCAACACCCTGCTCACTTACAAGCACATGCGCCGCTACTTAAGCGCGACAGAGCGGGGCGACATCGAGGGGCGGGTGCGTCTGCTGCGCGAAAACGCGTATGTGCCGCTGGAGGGCAAGCAGATCCTCAACAGCAGCCGCGAAACCCGCCGCCCGCCTTTCTTCGATTACGCCGATTACATCGCCCGCTGCCAGCTGCCCATCGCGCTCGACGCGGCCGGCTTGATCGAGACTTGCCGCGGCCTGATGGATTCGATTGGCGAACGCGCGCTCACCAACGAGCCGGAATACCGCTACAAGGTCGGCATGCTGGCGCACAACCTGGAGGCGCTGCTCGCCGCGGTGGAATTGTGGAAGTCGACCGCCAACGACCACTACCTGAACGCCATCGCCATGCAGTACAACGACGCGGGCAAGCTGGTCAACCGCATCATCAGCGAAGGCGCGCTGGAGGTGGATTTCGTCGCGCCGCTGCGTCAGCCGCCCCTGCCCAAACCCGAAGATCCCCGCGCTTTCCTGTTGAGCCTGCTGGATGTGCGGAGCCAGATTCGCCCGGCCTGAGACAATCGCGCAGTCGCATTGGACGCGACGCAGCCGCAAACCAGTGTGCTACAATCACATGTACGCAGGTGACAGGAGCTCCGCCATGAGACGATCGGACATTCTGCTGGCAATCATCGCGGCCGCCGACGGCAAAGCGCTGAGTCCGGTGCATTTGCAGAAGGTCGCCTTTTTGCTGTCGCAACAGTTTGAGTCGTCGTTGCCGGCAGACTATTACGCATTCGATAAGTACGACTACGGTCCCTTCTCCGCCGAGATCTACCGTGACGCGGAATTGCTCGAATACTGGGGGCTGGTTCACATCGGGCAGACTGGCGCTCGCAGGCCTAAAGTCTACAGTGCCGCTGACCATGTCGTTTTCGACTCGATTGCGATTCCAGCAAGCGTCAAGTCCTACATAAAGCGAACAGTCGCTTGGGCTCAGGGACAATCCTTTCAAGAGCTTGTCCGTTCCATCTACTTTCTCTTTCCCGAATATCGAGAGAACAGCGTCTTTCGTTACTCCGAAGAGGAAGCATTCCTCGAAAGTCTTGGACGAGGATTGACGCAACTGAGGGAGGGCAAAGTCTACCCAGCGAAAGAACGGCTTGAAGCGTTGCGTGGCAAATTGGAGCAGGAACAAGATGCAGATCCTGTGGTCGAATGAATTTGAGCATCAAGCAGAAAAGCTATCGCGGAAGCACAGAACTGTATTTGATGATATTGCGCAGTTGATTGAGCAGCTGGAAAGCGGTCAACAGCCAGGGTACTTCCTGCGGGGCCTAGGAGGTCAACCGCTCAAGTGGACGAGACTGCGAAACCGATCGGCGCGGCGCGGCAAAAGTGGCGGTTTTCGAGTCGTATACTACGTTGGCGAACAACTGATCTTGTTGGTCATGATCGATACCAGAGCCGATATCATGGATGTATCGCGGAAGAGACTCCTGCAGATAGTTAAGGACGCCGGACTGCCTTAGGAGCGATCTAACGCTGACCGTTGCCGACGGGCAAATCCAATCGTTATGATGAGTCTGCTTCAAAATCTCCTCACCGACTTGGTCGCCATCGACTCGGTCAACCCCGAGCTCGCTCCAGGCGGGGCCGGCGAAGGCGAAATCGCCAATTGCATCGCAGACTGGGGCCGCGCCAATCGCCTGGAGACGCATGTTCAGCCGGCTGCCCCCGGCCGCCCCAATGTCATCTTGATCGCCCGCGGCAGTGGCGGCGGACGCTCGCTGATGCTGAACGCGCATACGGACACAGTCGGCGTCGAGGGCATGGACGCGCCCTTCAGGCCCGCCATCCGCGACGGGCGCATGTATGGCCGCGGCGCTTATGACATGAAGAGCGGATTGGCCGCTTGCATGCTGGCGCTCAAGGCGGCGCGGGACATGGATTTGGCCGGCGATGTCATGCTCAGCGCGGTCGTCGATGAAGAGTGTCGCAGCATCGGCGCGGAGGCCCTGCTGGCGGAGTGGGGGCGTTGGCGGGCTGATGCCGTGGTCATCGCCGAGCCGACCGAATTGGAAATCAGCATCGCCCATCGCGGCTTCGTCTGGCTGGAGATTGAGACCCTCGGTCTGGCGGCGCATGGCTCGCGACCGCATCTTGGAGTTGACGCAATCGCAAAGATGGGCAAGGCGCTGGTCGCCCTGGAGGCTCACGACCGTCAATTGCGCGCGACGCCGACGCACGACTTGCTGGGCAGCGGCTCGCTGCACGCCTCGATCATCAGCGGCGGCGAAGAGATGTCGATGATTCCAGCGCGTTGCAAGCTGCTGCTTGAGCGGCGCACCCTGCCCGGCGAAACTCGCGCCAGCGTCGAGGCGGAAGCGCAAGCCATCCTGGACGAGATCGCGGCCGCCGACCCCGATTTCAAGGCGCAGGTCCGCGCCACCTTCAGCCGCAGCGCTTACCACATCGACGCCGGACATCCGCTCGTCCAGCGGCTCAAGCGCGTCGCCGAAGCCCGGCTTGGCGGAGCAAGGCGCCTGATCGGCAGCAGCTGGTGGATGGACTCGGCCCTTTTTGGCGACAAGGGCATCCCGACCGTCGTGCTTGGTCCGGCCGGGGCCGGCGCGCATGCCCGCGACGAGTGGGTGGATTTGGCTTCAGTCGAGGCCTGCCGCGGCATCTATTGCGACTTCATCGCCGAGTTCTGCCGCTAGACATTGAAGCGGAACAAAATCACATCGCCGTCCCGCACCACATAGTCCCTTCCCTCGACTTGCAGCAGCCCGGCCGCTTTGATAGCGCTGCGGTCTTGATGCTCCGCGAAGACGGCGAAGGGGATGACCTCGGCGCGGATGAAGCCGCGTTCCATATCCGTGTGAATCAAGCCGGCGGCCCGCGGCGCCGTCCAGCCCTCGCCGATGGTCCAGGCTCGCGTTTCGCTTTCGTTGAAGGTGAAATAGCTGATCAAGCCCAGCAGCGCGTATGATTCGCGGACGAGGCGCTCCAGGCTGCCGCTTTCCAGGCCGTACAAGCCCAGGTATTCGTCGCGTTCGTCGTCGCTGAGGCTGGCGATTTCCGCTTCCAGGGTGGCGCAGACGGCGATGACCCGCGCCCCCTCGGCGGCCTGGCGCAGTTCCTCCAGGTAGGCGTCGCCCGCTTGCAAACCGGCTTCGCCGACATTGGCGACATAGAGCAGCGGCTTGGCGGTGAGGAAGCGCAGCTCGCCATCCAGCGCGATGAAATCGGGGTCTTCGCGCTCGGCGAAGGCGCGCAGCGGCAAGCCCGCGCCGACATGAGCCGCGACCAAGCGCGCCATTTCCAGCTGCCCCGCCAGTTTGCGGTCGCCCTTGACTTCGCGCTCCAGCTTCTCCAGCCGGCGTTCCAGCTGCTGCAGGTCCGCCAGAGCCAACTCGGTATTGATGACGGCGATGTCGCTGGCGGGCTGCGGCTGCCCGTGGACATGGACGACATTCTCGTCATCGAAACAGCGCGCGACATGGGCGATGGCGTCCACATCGCGGATATGCCCGAGGAAGCGGTTGCCCAAGCCCTCGCCTTGATGCGCCCCGCGGACCAAGCCGGCCACATCGACGAATTCGACCCGAGTCGGGATCGCCGCTGGCGCGCCCACCCAGCGCTGCAATTGCGCCAGGCGCGGGTCCGGGACGGGCACGGCGGCGTGATTGGCGTCGATGGTGCTGAAGGGGTAATTGGCGGCGACGGCGTTCTGGGCGCGGGTCAGGGCGTTGAAGACGGTGCTCTTGCCGACATTGGGCAGGCCGACGATGCCGATGCTGAGGCTCATGGCGGGCTCTCGCTGTCTTTCGCGTCATTCTAGAGCAAAAGCCCGAATTATGCGACGCGCGCCTTCGTTGAAGCCGGCGACGCTGCTATACTGGCGCGCATTACCCGCTAGCGGACAGGAGAGCGCGATAGCAATGACAGCCGCGACTTCATTCGAGCGAGTCGATCAAGCGACGCTGGATACGCTGCGCCAGGTCGGCACAGCCAACACCGTCGGCGCCTTGGTGACCGAGGGCATTCGCAACCCGCATCTGGTCGGCTTGACCAGCTTCAACCCGGGCAAGGTCGCTTGCGGGCAGGCGGTGACCCTGCAATTCATGCCCAAGCGCGAAGATGTGCACTGGGGCGACATGCACTCGGCGGCGCCGGGGCGCGAGCTGCATCGCGTCGCCATCATGGCTTGCCAGCCGGGCGACATCCTGATCGTCGACGCCCGCGGCAGCATGAGCAGCGGCATCTTCGGCGACATGATGCTGACTTCCTACAAAGCCGGCGGCGGCAGAGGCTTGGTGATCGACGGCTGCATTCGCGACTTTCCCGATGTACAGCCCCTGGACCTGGGTCTGTGGCTGCGCGGGGTGACGCCCAACTTTCACGCCCAGACCGAGATTTTTCCGCACGCCGTTAATGCGCCGATCGCCTGCGCCGGCGTCTACATCGAGCCGGGCGATGTCATTTTGGCTGACGATGACGGCGCGATCGTCGTGCCCCGGGCGATGGCGGACAGAGTCGCCGAAGCCGCCAGCGCCAAAACGGAATGGGAAGTCTTCTCCCGCATCAAGCTGGAGCAGGGCGGCCGCCTGGACAAGTATTACCCGCTGAACGACGAAGCGCGGCAAGAATACGAAGCCTGGCTGCGCGAGCAAGCATGAGCGCATGACGGAAGCGGCCCGCGCCCTCAGCCTCTTCCTGCACATCGGGGCGACCGTCCTCTGGATCGGCGGCATCCTGCTCATCACCTTCCTCGTCTTGCCGGAGCTGCAAAGGACCCTGGAAGGCCAGCCAGCTTTGCGCGAGCTGCTCAACCGCTTGCGCCGGCGTTTCGCAATCCTGGGCAATTTGTCGCTGGCGGTTTTGGTCGTCACCGGGCTGTTGCAGATGTCCAGCGACCCGAATTACGAGGGCTTGCTGTCTTTCAATAACCGCTGGAGCCAGGCTTTGCTGCTCAAGCATATTCTGATCCTCCTGATGGCGGCGGCTGGCTGGAGCCTGCAATTCGGCGTCGCGCCGGCCCTGGAGCGAACGAGCCTGCTGCTGAGGCGGGGCAAGGGCGACGAGGCGGAATGGCGGCGTTTGCGGCGGCGTGAGCGGCGCTTGACCCTGCTGCTGGCGGCCTTGGCGGTGGCCGTGCTGGCGACGAGCGCCTGGCTGGCGGCGATTTAAGGCCGCGCCCGACATCCCAATACATGGGGCTTCTCCGCTATCGCATTGATTTGCCACGGAGGCGCAGAGGCGCAGAGACTGTTTTGCCCGCCCGAGACGACCTGTAGACGCACGGCCGACATCGTCGCCGCCCACGCAAAATACATTGTGGATCGCCGCGGACCGAATCATGCATGAATGGCGAATCGCGCGCGATTGACTTCCCTCCCGGACGCTTCGGGGAGGGGCCGGGGCTGCGGTTGGCAGCTCGCCATGTAAACACGGACGACTTTGTAAGCCGCCCGCGCCCGGCATCCCAATCCGCGGGGGCGACTCGGCGTATCGCGACCGGCGAACCAGGATGCCATCTCCCGCCTAATCTGTTATAAACTAGGCGCGCGACCAAGCGAACGCAGGCAGATCATGCTGGAAAAACTGGCGCCGCCCTCCATTTTGGACGAGCCCCGCCCCATCAAGGCTTTCACGCTCGAAGACCGCTACACCGCCGAAAGCGGCACAGTCATCATGAGCGGGACTCAAGCGCTGGCGCGGCTGCCGCTGGATCAGCACCGCCGGGACAAGGCTCGCGGCTTGCATACGGCCGGGCTCATCACTGGCTATCGCGGCTCGCCATTGGGCGCGCTGGATTTCGCCCTGGAGCGCATCCCGGGCTTGCTCAACGCGCATCACATCCGCTTCATTCCGGCGGTCAACGAAGAGTTGGCGGCCACCGCCATCATGGGCAGCCAGACGGCCAACCTGCTGCCGGACCCCAAGTACGATGGCGTCTGCGGCATCTGGTATGGCAAGGGACCGGGCGTCGACCGCAGCGGCGATGCCTTCAAACACGCCAATCTGGCCGGTGTCGGGCGGCATGGCGGCGTGCTGGCGCTGGCTGGCGACGACCCCTCCTGCAAGTCCTCCACGATTCCGTCGCATTCCGAAGTGGCGCTCTACGACGCCCAGATGCCCACGCTGTATCCCGGTTGCGCCCAGGAGATCCTCGATCTTGGCTTGCTCGGTTTCGCGCTGTCACGCTTCAGCGGCTTGTGGGTCGGCTTCAAGATCGTCGGCGATGTCGCCGATGAATACAGCAGCGTCGAAGTGGGTTTGCGTCGGGTCGAGCTGGTCGAGCCAACATTCAGCCTCGGCGGGCGTCCCTGGCGGCATCGGCAGAATCCGAACCTGCTGGCGCCATACAGCCTGCAGCAAGAGCGGGAACTGCACGACGAGCGGCTGGAGGCGGCGCTGGCATTCGCGCGGGCAAACCGCGTCAACGAGATCGCCCTCGGGACGGGCGACGCCTGGCTGGGCATCGTGGCGGCCGGCAAGACTTGGTACGACTTGCGCGGCGCGCTGCGGGATATTGGCCTGGACGACGCGGACCTGGAGCGGGCCGGAATCCGCTTGCTCAAACTGGGCATGATTTATCCGCTCGAGCCGGGCATCCTGCGTGAATTCGCCGCCGGGCTGGAAGAGATCCTGGTCATCGAAGAGAAGCGCGCTTTCATCGAGACTTTCGTGAGAGACGCGCTGTATTCAAGCGGGCATCGCCCCCTGGTCGTCGGCAAGAAAGACGAAACCGGCCGGCCGCTGGTCAAAGCTGACAACGAGCTGGACGCCGACGAGATCGCGCGGGTGCTGGCGCGGCGCTTGGGCGGCAAGGTCGAGGCGCCCTTGCTGGAGCGGCGACTGCGCGAGATCGACCGCAGCCCCAAACCAGGCGCGATTCCACTGGCGGCGCGGACGCCGTATTTCTGTTCCGGCTGCCCGCACAACCGCTCGACGGTGGTGCCAGAGGGCTCCATGGCGGCGGCGGGCATCGGCTGCCACACCCTGGCGATATTGATGGAGCGCGAGACCGGCGGCGTCACCCAGATGGGCGGCGAGGGCGCGAATTGGGTGGGCGCGGAAGCCTTCACCAATATGGGGCATATCTTCCAGAACATCGGCGACGGCACTTTCGCCCACAGCGGCTCGCTTTCGATCCGCCAGGCGACGGCGGCCAAGGCCAACATGACCTTCAAGATCCTGTACAACGCGGCGGTGGCGATGACCGGCGGTCAAGCGGCCGACGGCTTGATGCCCGTGCCGGAGCTGACGCACCTGCTGTATGCCGAAGGCGTGAAGAAGACGATTGTCGTGTCGGCGGCGCCAGAGAGCTTCCCGCAAGACACGCTCTGGGCATCCAACGCGGAAGTCTGGGAGCGCGGCCGGCTGGAAGAGGCGCAGCTGCTCTTGCGCGACACGCCCGGGGTGACGGCCCTGGTGTATGACCAGGAGTGCGCAGCCAACCTGCGGCGGAAGCGGCGGCGCGGCTATGCCCATGACCCGACGCTGCGGGTCTTCATCAACGAAGCCGTTTGCGAGGGCTGCGGCGATTGCGGCAGCGTCTCCAACTGCCTCAGCGTCCAGCCGGTCGAGACCGAGTTCGGGCGCAAAACGCAGATCCACCAATCGTCGTGCAACAAAGATTACACCTGCCTGGAGGGCAACTGCCCCGCGTTCATCAGCGTCGTCCCGGACGCGAAGCTCGAAGCCGCGCCCAAACCCGCTTTCCGCGTCGAGCGCGCCATTGCCGAGCCGCGACGCCGCGTGAACGGGCGGGCGAACATCCTCTTCATGGGCATCGGCGGGACGGGCGTGGTGACCTCGAACCAGGTGCTGGGCACGGCGGCCGCGCTGGAGGGCTTTCATGTGCGTTCGCTGGATCAGACCGGGCTGTCGCAGAAAGGCGGTCCAGTCGTCTCCAACCTCAAGATCGCGGCGCAGCCGGTCGACATGGCGCCCAAGATCGGGGCGGCCAGCGCCGACGCGTTCTTGGTCTTCGACGCGCTGACCGCCACCGAGAGCAAGAACCTCGTCCGCGCCCATCCCCGGCGCAGCGTCGCCATCGTCAGCACGAGCAAAGTGCCCACCGGCGCCATGGCCCGCGACACGACGGTCGAATACCCCGACGGCGACATCTTGCTGGAGATGATCAACCGCGAGACCCGGGCCGGCGAGAATGTGTTCTTCGACGCGATCGGCCTGGCGGAGGCGCTCTTTGGCGATCACATGATGGCGAACATGATCGTCATTGGCGCGGCCTATCAAGCGGGTACCCTGCCCATGAGCGCGCAAGCCATCGAAAGCGCCATCGCCCTCAACGGCGTCAAGGTCGCGGACAATCAGCACGCCTTCCGCGCTGGCAGGCTGGCGGTGGCGGACCGAGCGTGGCTGGCCAGCGTCGAAGTCAAGCGGGACGGCGCCGTCGAGCCTGAAATCGCGCCTTCGACAGCGGCAGCCGCCTTGATTGACGGCGTCGGCGCCAGCGGCGAATTGCAGCGCTTGCTCAGCATCCGCGGGCCCGAGCTGATCGCTTACCAGAACCAGGCCTACGCCGAAAAGTATGTCGCCGATGTCAAGCGGGTCCTCGAGGCTGAAGCGGCGGGCCGCCCCGGCGAGACCGCCTTGAGCGAAGCCGTCGCCCGTTACCTCTTCAAGCTGATGGCATACAAAGACGAATACGAAGTGGCGCGGCTCAGCCTGAAACCGGAAGTCGGCGCTGCCATGCGGGCGCAGTTTGGCGCGGGGGCGCGGGTCCATTATCACTTGCAGCCGCCGCTTCTCAAGGCATTGGGCTTGAAGCGCAAGATCAAGCTCGGGCGCTGGTTTGATTTGGCATATCGCGCGCTTCGCAGGCTGCGTTTCTTGCGGGGGACTCGCCTCGACCCCTTCGGATATGACCGCGTCCGCCGGGTCGAGCGCGAATTGATTGCGCAGTACCGCCAACTGATCTTCGCGGAACTGGAAGACTTAAGCGGCGCGAATTACCAAAAAGCGCTGAAGCTGGCGAAACTGCCCGACATGATCCGCGGCTACGACGAAGTCAAGCTGGCGAATGTGGAGCGCTATCGGGAAGCGGTCAATGCCTTGGGCCGGGCTGGAAAGCGCCCAAGTTAAGCGCGGTGTCAACTGCAGTCGCCGGCGGTCGTCACATAGTCGGCGCTGATCCAGCCAGTGGCGCCGTGATAATCCACCTGGAACCAGCCGTCTGCGCGCCCCAGTGCGGTGAGCGTCGCGTTATAGGGAACGCCGCCGATGACGCTGCCGCCGGGCCCGTCGCGGAAATTCAGCAAGTGTTGGGTCGTCACCATGCATTGACCCAGGGAGTTTGAGTTGTGAGCGGGCGCCGCCGCCTCCGCCCAGGATTCTACCTGGACGATCGTGCCCGGACCCTGAATCGCGGCGCAGAGCCGGCCCGCTTTGCGCGTCGTCTGGGCTGGCCCCACCGCATGCGGAGTCTTCATCGAATCCAGGAAGACCAGCGCGCCTTCCTCTGACGGGAAGCACACTTCAATGCTCTGCTCGGCATACGCCCAGACATCGACAGCGTCGATATAGCCGGCGTCCAGCACCTCTTGGTTGCCGACGCCGCGGGCGCCCGGTAGCTGGAATTGCGCGCCGCTGCACAAGCCATACTGCACCCGGATCTCGTAACCCTGTTCTTCCAAATCTTGGCCCGTGCAGACGGTCGCCGCTTCAGCGGAGTCAGTGGGCGCGGGGGCTGGCGTGGGCGGTATCGGGTAGGGGATGCACAGCCCCGGCTGCATGTTCCTGCCAAATTCGCGGTTGGTCCGCGTGGCGACATAATTGTAGGTATTGCCATCGCTGGCGGCCAAGGTGAATTCGAGGCCGAGCTCCCGGTAACCCGCGTCGTTGTTGTAGCGTTGGCAGAATTCGTCAAATACTTCCTGGACCGTGTAGTCCACATATTCCGGCCACAGCGTCGGATTGTTGTAGCGGTAATCGGCGGCGGAAGCGAAGGTCGCGCCGATATAAAAGACTTCATCCACCAGGGTCGCGTCGTAGGTTCCGCGGTCCGTCTGGTCGCCGCCACAGACTTCGCTATCGTCGCCGCCGCCTTTTTTCTTGTCCGCGCCCCAATCGTAACCCGTGCCATAGGTGCAATCGATCCGGTCCCAGGCAGCGCCGGAATCCGGTTTGACCAGCTTCATTGTGTTGCAGACGACGCCGCCCTTCTGCCCCGTCCGCCAGACGCACCAAGAGAGATCCTCGTATTTGAAGCGCACCGTGCCATCGCCCTTGACATGCAGGAGGAAGTGCATGGCGTTGCCATATTGATCGTCAAAGGCGCCGGTCGGATTCAACTGGCCCCGCCAGCTTTCGACGCCAGAGACCGCCCACATCCTTGGCACAATGCTGTTGACAAACTGAAGCGCGTGCGGCTCCGTCGCCGGATCGCCGACATTGCCCTTGTTGTTCAGGATCGAGTCCAGGGCCCGGCTTACCCAACTGTGATACGAGGTCCAGGCGACGCCGTTCTTGGCGGTGTAGCGGTTCGGCGCGGGCGCGGCCCACACCTTGAAAGTCAGGGGCGAGCTCTGCGCTGACACGGGGAGGCTGGCGCCGGGAATCGCCAGCGCGATCGCCAGACACAGAATCCATACCATGCTATTCATCGCGCTCGCCGTCCTTTCGATAGAAGCCGGCAGGCCTGGCAGGCGGTCGATCCGGGTTTCCTGGGGCGGGGTCGCGTCAAGGTCATGACGGATTCTGGATATGCGCTTTGCGCGCGGCTTGGCGGGGGCGCGGTCGGCTTAGCCGCAATCACCCGATTTTGTCACATACTGCGCGCTGATCCAGCCTTTGACGCCGTGATAATCCACCTTGAACCAGTCGTCGGTCCGCGCCACGGCGGTGAGGGTGGCGTCGTAGGGCACGCCGCCGATGATGCTGCCGCCCGGTCCATCGCGGAAGTTCAGGCTGTGCGTCGTGGTGACCATGCAGTTCGTCAGCGAGCGCTCGTTATCTACGGCGGCCGAAGTTTCCGACCCGGGCCAAGATTCCACCAATATGATCGAACCCGGACCGTTGCTCGTGCCACATATCATGCCATTGCGCACGGTGGCGGTCATGGGGCTCACCGTGGTCGGTATCGTCGAGGTGTCCAGGAAAACGAGCGCGCCCTCGCTCTGCGGGAAACAGACTTCGACAGTCTGCTCGGCATAACCCCAGACATTCACCCCGTCGATGAAGCCGGCGTCGATCACGGACTGGATGCCCACGGCGCTCTCGTCGATCTGCTGCGCCTGCACGCCGCTATCCAGGCCATGCTGAGCGCTAATCGTGTAACCCTGGGACTGCAGCGCCGCGCCCGTGCTGACCGTCGCCGTCGTGGTGGCGGGCTCGTAGGCTGGCCCCTTCAGCTCGCAGGTGTCATGATCCAGTTCCTGCGCCCATTCCTCGTTGTCGTACTTGGCGAGGTGACTGTAGGTCACGCCGTCGTCGCCGTCGATGTGAAAGTACATGCCGACCTGTTCAAAGTTGCTGTCGCTGTTGAAATAGTCGCAGTGAATGAAGATCCAGTCTTGATGCGACAGATGCAGAAACTGCGGAAAATCGACGGGTTTGTTGTAGCGGAAGTCGGCCGTGAAGCCGAGACCGGCGCCGACATAATACAGTTCGTCGACCAGGGTCGTATCGCTGTCGAAGACTTTGACATCGTCGCCGCCGCCTTTCTTGCGGTCCGCTCCCCAGTCCCAGCCAAAGCCGTAGGTATCGTCGACGCGGTTAAAGGCATTGGTGTAGCCCGAATGCAGACTGGGGTTCATGCTGCGCTTGGCGACGAACCAGCCGCCGGTGTCATAATAGTCCCAGCGAATGTCTTCATATTTGAAGCGCACCGAGCCATCGCCCTGGACATGCAAGACAAAATGCACCCGGTTGCCGTATTGCGTGTCGAAGGGCGCGGAGGGCGCGGTCTTCCCCCGCCAGGAGGGGTAACGGGTGACGAGGAATTCCCGCGGCTTGATCGTGCCGACGGTGATGAAGGCGGCGGGATCGCTCTCGGCACTGCCGATGCTGCCTTTGTTCTGTCGCAAGGCTTCCAGAGCCCGGCCGGCCCAGATGTTGTAATACGGCAGCCCGAGGGTGCTGTGACGGTTGGGCGCAGGCGACGCCATGACTTTGAATGTCAGCCCCGTCGCCTGCGCTTCTACAGCGGGCTGTGGCAGCGCGAGCATGAGTAGAGAAACGAATATCGCCAGCGCTGTCATTGCTCTCATGGTGAAAGGCCCCAGGGTTTATCGCGGACTCGAATTCGCCAGGCGGCAAGAATCTACCGCTGGATTTGCGTTAGCAGAAAATCTTAGCGCGTTCATTCGCGCAATGCAAGCGGTGGCGTCAATTTGGGCGCGGACGGGGAAATGCTTGAGGCGAATGGCTGCGGGCGGGCTGTATCAGGCTGGGGCCGGGCGCGGCGCGATCAATGCCTGACATTCGGGCGAATCGAAATTCTCGCGCAGCCAATCGGCTTGCTCGCGGGCGTGCTCCCGCGCCATCTGCGCCAGGCCTTCGTCTTTCATCCAGCCAGCCTTCTTGTTCGCGCGCAGCAGTCCCGCCAGGGTGAGGAACTGCGCTTTTCTGCCGTTACAGGGGCGGCAAAGCAAGATGCGGTTGCGGATGTGATTCTCGCCGCCGTCGATCCTGGGCATGATGTGGTCCAGCTCCATGAACTCGCGCTCGAGCACGCGCCCGCAGCCGGCGCAGATGACATTGCCGTTGCTGGCCTGGGCTCGCTCGAGGACGCGTTTCAGCTGCCGGTGCGTCAGCCGCTCCCAGGCTTCTTTGGCTCGCGGCGTCTTGAGCTTCAAGCCGGGGGCGGCCAGCTCGTTGGCGTCGCTGCGGCGGGGCGGGTCTGTCTCGTAATGGATCTGCGGCAGGGTCACATGATGATCCTCGCCGGAGCGCAAGACTGTATCGCGGGTGAAGCGTTCTTTGACCACCCCCAGCGCGCCATCCCAGATGTCCATGCCCACCCATTGGCGATTCAACCGTTCGGCGGCGATGGGCGTGGTCGCGCAGCCGCAGAAGGGATCGAGCACGAAATCGCCCTCGTTGCTGCTGGCTGCGATGATGCGTTCGTATAGGGCGAGCGGTTTCTGCGTGGGGAAGCCAGTGCGCTCTCTGTGGCTGCCGGTGAGCGCCTTGATATCCGCCCAGAGATTCGAAGCCTGCCTGCCTTTCGATTCGCTCAGGTAGACTTTTCGCTCCGGGATTCCTTCGCCGTCACGGGCCTGTCGAATGCGTCCCGCAGCCAATAGCTTGCGCATCCTTTCTTCTGGATACCGCCAGGTGCGCGTATAACCGCGGAATTCGTAAGTGTATCCACCACCCCTCAAGCCCCCAGTGTGTAAGGGAGCTGTCCTGTAGCGTCCACGCTGGTCTTTGTGCCGATATGTCCGGCGGACATAGTCCTTGTCCAGTGGCGCCCAGGCCCCGTTCCAGACGCCTTTTCCGTCTTTGGCGTAGAAGAGCAGCATGTCGTAGACCCGCCCGTATTTCTTGGCGTCATTGTGCGAGCCGTAACGCCGCCACACAATCTGCCCGCGCATACACTCCTGCCCGAAGATGGCGTCCAGCAGGATTTTCAGGTAGGCGAAGGCGGTGTCGTCCGTGTGCAGGTAAAGGCTGCCGTCGGGGCGCAGCACGCGGCGCATCTCCATCAGACGGACGCCGAGCCAGCACAAGAAAGCGCCCATATCGTCGCCGTAAGCCGCGCGCGCCACTTCGACGACTTGCCAGACGGCGGGCCAATCGTCCTTGATGCTCTCGGTCCAGGACTCATGCACATCGTCGTTCCAGCGCCAGCGGTCTTTGAATTTGGCGCCGGCCGCCAGGCTCTCGGGCGTGGCGTGAAAATCCTGCCCTTTGTTGAATGGCGGGTCGGTGGCGATGAGATGCACGGTCTCGCTGTTCATGCCGCGCAAGAATTCCAGGTTGTCGCCGTGGTAGAGGGCGCCATTTTGGAAGTTGCGTTCTGGCATGAGAGCGCCTCAAACCTGGAAGCCACGGCCGGGACGCCATTCGCAGCGTACCAGCGCGGACCTGCGCAGAGTTAAGCGCAAGTCGGGCGAATTGGCAAGCCCGCGCGGCTGCGCTACCATAAGTCTCGCATCCGCCACCAGCAAAGGACAACAGCAATGAGCGAAAAAATCGGATTCATCGGCCTCGGCATCATGGGCCGCGGCATGGTCGACAATCTCATGCGCGCCGGCTTCGAGCTCAGCGTCTGGAATCGCACCGCCGCCCGCATGGACCCCTTCATCGAGCGCGGCGCAACCGGCGCGGACTCGCCAAAAACGGTAGCGGAGAACAGCGACATCATCATCGTCTGCGTCAGCGACACGCCCGATGTCGAGGCGGTTGTCCTGGGCGAGGACGGCGTCATTCACGGCGCGTCGGCCGGCGACCTCGTCATCGACATGAGCACCATCAACCCGGTGAACACGGTCGAGATCGGCAAGCGCCTGCAAGCCACGGGGGTGGCCATGCTGGACGCGCCCATCAGCGGCGGCAGCGAAGGCGCGGCGAATGGCACGCTGAGCATCATGATCGGCGGCGACGCGGCCGATGTGGCGCGGGCGATGCCCTGTTTTGAAGCCATGGGCAGCACCATCACCCATGTCGGCGAGGCGGGCGCCGGGCAGACGGTCAAGCTGTCGAATCAGATTTTGTGCGTCGTCAATATGCTGGCGGCGAGCGAAGCCTTGCTCTTCGCCCAGGCCGGCGGCGTCGACCTGGAAAAGATGCTGAGCGCGGTGACGGGCGGCGCGGCTGGCAGCTGGATGCTGGCGAACCGCGGACCGCAAGTCATCGACGATTATTGGGAACCGGGTTTCTCGATTGATCTGCAGCAGAAAGACCTGCGGCTGGTGATGGGCGCGGCGGACGAGATGGGGGTGCCGGTGATCGCGACGGCGCTGTGCTTCAATTTGTATCGCACGCTACAGGCGCAGGGCCTGGGCGGCGACGGCAATCACAGCATCATCAAGCCGCTGGAGGCGATGGCGGGGATTCAAGCGCGAAAGACAGATTCGTAGAAGCGAACTGTAGGGGCGACTCGGTGAGTCGCCCGTCAAAGCTTCTTCAATCGCTCAAGTTCACTATAGAGGAATACCAACATGCAAATCACGAATGTCAAAGTGCGTAACTTTCGTTCGCTACTTGATGTCGAGTTCAATATGCAAGACTACAGCCTACTGGTCGGAGCCAACAATTCGGGCAAGACTAATGTCATTGACGCCATACGAGTCTTCTACGAAAAGCCTAAATTCAACACCCAGACGGATCCAGCGGCAGGAGCACCTCTAGACTCCGATTCGTGGGTCGAGATCGAATATGAGCTCACCCATAACGAATACGAGTCTCTCAAGGCCGAATATCGACTTCAGAATCGCCGTCTACGTGTACGCAAGAGGTTGACAGGAAAATCGAAGGGAATCTTTGCATACAAGCGTGATGGCACGCTGGCCGACGAGCAGTTCTATGGCACGAAGAATGTACAGCAGGGCAAGCTTGGGCACATCATTCACATCCCGGCTGTCAGTACCCTTACAGAACACATGAAGACGAGCGGACCTTCAGCTCTGCGAGATATCATAAACGATATTGTCCGCAAGCTTGTAAAATCAAGTCCAGCATTCAGCGACATGATTGCCGAGTTTGAGCAACAGATGGAGGCCTTTAAAAATGAAGAGACCGACGACAGTTTGTCTCTACGCGGCCTCCAGGACGACATTAACGCACAAATCTCCGAGTGGGATACGGAATTGCGGCTCAACATCAATCCATTCTCTGAGACTGAGATAGTGAAGAATTTGGTTAGCTTTGATTTCCAGGATCATCAGCTAAGCGATACACTACCCTCTTCAAACTACGGTCAAGGTTTCCAGCGACATCTAATCTACACGCTGCTTACACTTGTATCCAAGTACAGTCCACCTTACGCGGTTTCGAAGAAGAAAGACTTCAGACCAGATCTTACGCTGATTCTCTTTGAAGAGCCTGAGGCCTTCCTCCACCCGCCACAGCAAGATGTGCTTTGCCAGAGCCTCCGGTTGCTGAGCGCGCAAGACGGCAATCAGATTCTCATATCTACGCATTCATCTAACTTCGTATCACAGAACACTGAAGACTTGTGCGCTCTTATTCACCTACGAAGACGGCGTGGAGAAACGAAAGTTAGCCAACTGACTGCCAGTGACTTGCAAAAGATTTTCCACGACAATCAACTCATAAACAGCCTACTGAATGTTCCTGCGGGTGACGAAAACTGGGACTTGGACATGGAAGCCGTCAAGTATTTCCTTTGGCTCGACCCGAATCGCTGCGGTCTCTTTTTCGCCGAGCACGTGTTGCTGGTTGAAGGGCCAACTGAAGTCGTCTTTATAAACTACCTCTTATCGAAAGGACTTATACCTTCACCAAAGGGTGGCATATTTGTCTTGGATTGTATGGGTAAGTACAATATGCATCGATTTATGAATTTGCTTGGTGAATTAGGAATAGATCATTCGGTGCTTCGCGACGAAGACGATCTCGCAATACAGACGCATCAAGTTCTTGCCCGCCTTGTTTCAGATAGCGCCAATTCGCACACACGGCTGGTCAAGACCGTCGCGCCCGATCTAGAGCAATATCTGGGCGTTCCGAAAGCGAAAAAGCCGTACCAGAAGCCTCAACACTTGCTGTACCAATATAATCAAGGCGCTATAGATCCCGCCAAGCGAAATAGCTTCATCAAGCTTATCAGTCGACTGTTGAAGTAGGAATCATGCGAGAGCGACCAAGAAGTCCATTGAAAAGCGGCGCGGATTTGCGCATAATGCGGCGCTGAGGCAAGAGCATATCCGCGAGAGGAAGAGCATGAACCCGATACGCGTGACCGTCTGGCATGAATACCGCCACGAAAAGCATGACAAGCATATCGCGAGCGTCTACCCGGAAGGCATTCACGGCGCCCTGGCGAAAGGCCTCGCGCCTTACGGATTCGAGATCCACACCGCCACCCTGGACGAGCCGGAGCACGGCTTGACCCAGGCAGTGCTGGACAACACCGATGTGCTCGTTTGGTGGGGGCACATGGCGCATCACGAAGTCAGCGACGAGATCGTCGACCGCGTGCAGGAGCGCGTGCTGGAGGGCATGGGCTTGATCGTGCTGCATTCGGGGCACCTGTCCAAGATTTTCCGCCGCTTGATGGGGACGGGCTGCATGCTCAAGTGGCGCGAGGTTGGCGAGAAGGAGCGCATCTGGGTGGTCGACCCGTCGCATCCGATCTGCGCCGGCTTGCCCGAGTACATTGAATATGAAGAAGCCGAGATGTACGGCGAGCATTTCGACATCCCGCCGCCGGACACCCTGGTGTTCATCAGCTGGTTCGAGGGCGGCGAGGTCTTCCGCAGCGGCTGCTGCTACCAGCGCGGGCAAGGCAAGATTTTCTACTATCGCCCGGGCCACGAGACTTACCCGATCTATCACATGCCGATCACGCACCAAGTCATCGCCAACGCCATCAACTGGGCGAAGCCAGTGGGCAACCCGCCGATGGTCCGCGGCAACATCCCGGAATTCATGAAGTAACCGCCATTCAGTCCGAGACGAATCTGTAAACACGAGGCCGACAAAACCGCCACCCACGCAAAATATATCGCGGATCGCCGCAGACTGGAAAATGTTCGGCTGGCGAATCGTGCGCGAACAACTCCCCTCCCTGACGCTTCGGGGAGGGGCCGGGGGCGGGGTTTGCGGCTCGCAATGTAAACAGGGGCGGCCCGCCATGTCGCCCGCGCTAAACACGGAGCGCCAATGAAAACACTCAATGTTGGAATCATCGGCACGGGCAACATCGCGCCGGCTTATATCCGGGGCTGCGCGCCCTTTGACGCGATTGAAATCACCGCCTGCGCCGACATCCTGCTGGACCGGGCGCAAGCCTTCGCCGCGGAGCATGGCATCGCCGCCTACAGCGTCACAGAGCTGCTCTCGCGCGATGAGATCGACATCGTCGTCAATTTGACGATCCCGCTGGCGCACGCCGAAGTCTCGCTGCAAATCCTGGAGGCGGGCAAACACGCTTACTGCGAGAAACCGCTGGCGGTGGAGCGCGCCGATGGCGAGCGCATCATGGCGGCGGCGAATGCGGCCGGCTTGCGCATGGGCTGCGCGCCGGACACTTTCCTCGGCGGCGGCGGGCAGACAGCGCGCAAAGCCATCGACGACGGCGCCATCGGCCGGCCGGTGGCGGCGACCGCCTTCTGGCTCGGCCATGGCCACGAAAGCTGGCACCCCAACGCCGGCTTCTATTACCTTAAAGGCGGCGGACCGCATTTTGACATGGGTCCGTACTATCTGACCGCCCTGGTCAACCTGATGGGTCCGGTGGCGCGGGTGTCTGGCGCGGCGGCGCGGACCTTCGACGAGCGAGTCGCCACCAGCGAAGCGCTGATGGGAACGCGGCTGCCGGTCGAAGTCTACACCCATGTGGCAGGCACGCTGGAATTCGCGAGCGGCGCAATCGCTTCGTTCATCGTGAGCTTTGATGTCTGGGGCGACACCCTGCCCATGATCGAGATTCATGGCGAGACCGGTTCGCTGAGCGTGCCCGACCCCAATCGATTTGATGGCGAGGTGCGGCGGCTGGCGGGCGGGACCCGCGAATGGGTCGATCTTCCATTGACGCATACGACGAATATCGGCCGCGGCGCTGGAGTGGCCGACATGGCTTGCGCGATCCAGTCTGGCCGGCCGCATCGCGCCAGTGGCGAGCTGGCTTTCCATGTGCTGGATATCATGTGCGCGCTGGAAGAATCCTCCGAGCAGGGGCGGCACATTGACATCCAAAGCACGCTGGAGCAGCCCCTGGCGCTGCCGGCTGGCTTGGCAGACGGGGAGCTGGATTTCTAGCCCCACCCTGCTTCGCCCGCAAAGCGACAGAATTCTCTAGGGGCGACATAGCCTGTCGCCCGCGCTAAACACGGAGCGCCAATGAACACACTCAATGTCGGTCTTATCGGCGTCGGCAACATCGCGCCGGCTTACATGAATGGCTGCGCGCCATTTGACGCGATTGAAATCACCGCCTGCGCCGACATCCTGCTGGACCGGGCGCAAGCCTTCGCCGCGGAGCATGGCATCGCCGCCTACAGCGTCGGCGAGCTTCTGGCGCGCGACGACATCGACATCGCCGTCAACTTGACCATCCCGGCCGTTCACGCCGAGGTCTCGCTGCGGATTCTGGAAGCGGGCAAGCACGCCTACAGCGAGAAGCCGCTGGCGCTCCAACGAGAAGACGGGCGCAAGCTGCTCCAGGCGGCCGCGGCGGCGGGATTGCGCATGGGCTGCGCGCCGGACACTTTCCTCGGCGGCGGCGGGCAGACAGCGCGCAAAGCCATCGACGACGGCGGCATCGGCCAGCCAATCGCGGCGACCGCCTTCTTCCTGGCGCATGGACCGGAAGCCTGGCACCCGAACCCGGGCATCTTTTACCTTGAAGGCGGCGGACCGCTCTTCGACATGGGACCGTATTACCTCACGACCCTGGTCAACTTGATGGGGCCGGTGGCCTTTGCCTCAGCGGCGGCGCGCATCACCTTCCCGGAGCGAATCGCCACCAGCGAAGCGCTAATGGGTACGCGGCTGCCGGTCGAGGTGAACACGCATGTCGCCGGCACGCTGGAATTCGAGAGCGGCGCCATCGCCAGCTTGATCACCAGCTTCGACGTCTGGGGGCATCATCTGCCCTGGATCGAGGTGCATGGCCGGGAAGGATCCTTGAGCGTGCCCGACCCCAATTTCTTCGGCGGCGAAGTGCGGCTGGTCGAGGGCGGGACCCGTGAATGGGTCGATCTGCCATTGACGCATACGACGAATATCGGCCGCGGCGCTGGCGTGGCTGACATGGCTTGCGCGATCCAGTCAGGCCGGCCGCATCGCGCCAGTGGCGAGCTGGCTTTCCATGTGCTGGATGTCATGTGCGCGCTGGAAGAATCGGCGGCGCAGGGGCGGCGCATCGAGATCGAAAGCAGGCCGGAGCAGCCCCTGGCGCTGCCGGCTGGCCTGGCGGATGGGGAGCTGGACGCCTAACCCCCGCCCTGCTTCGCCCGCAAAGCGCCAGAATTCTGTAGGGGCGACATAGCCTGTCGCCCGCGCTAAACACGGAGCGCGCAGAGAGAATCCGGGCGCTTAGAATTTCGGCTGCCAGACGGGCCCGGTCGAGTCCCGCCCGCGCAGGAAGTCGAAGTCGCAGCCCAGGGGCGCTTGATTGACGCTGCGCAGGTAGAGCTGGCCGTAGCCGCGCTTGTAGAAGGGCTCGGGGGGCGTCCATTGGGCTCGCCTGGAGGCCAACTCCGCCTCGCTCACATGCAGCTGCAAACGCCGCGACCGTAGATCCAGCTCGATTTCGTCGCCATCTTTGACCAGCGCCAGGGGACCGCCGACCGCCGCTTCCGGCGCGACATGCAGCACAATCGTGCCATAGCTGGTGCCGCTCATGCGGGCGTCGGAGATGCGGACCATGTCGCGAATCCCTTGCTTGAGCAGCTTCTGCGGGATGGGCAGGTTGCCGATCTCGGGCATGCCGGGCCCGCCGATGGGACCGCTGTTTTGCAGCACGAGTACATGATCGGGCGTAACCTCAAGGGCGGGATCGTGAATGCGGGCGGCGACATCAGCCGCGTCCTTGAAGACGATCGCCGGGCCGCGATGCTGGCATAAAGCGGGGGTGGCGGCGGCGTGCTTGATGACCGCGCCATCGGGGGCCAGGTTGCCCTGCAAGATGCTCAAGCCGCCCTCAGCCTGCAGCGGATCGTCCAGCGAGCGGATGACATCGGCATCGGTGATTGCGGCGCTCGCCACATTTTCCGCCAGGGAGCGCCCGGTCACCGTCAGCGCGTCGCCATGCAGCAGGGGCAGCAATTCGCGCAGCACAGCGGGGATGCCGCCGGCGTAAAACAAGTCTTCCATTTGGCGCTCGCCGGTGGGGCGCATGTTGGCGATGAGGGGCGTGCGGCGGCTGAGCTCGTCGAAGCGCGACAAGGGCAGCTCGACCCCGGCGCGGCCGGCGATGGCGGGCAGGTGCACGATGGCGTTGGTGCTGCCGCCCAAGGCATGCAGCAGGGTGATGGCGTTGTCGAAGGCGGCTGGAGTCAAGATCTGCGACGGGCGGATGTCGCGCGCGACCAGCTCGACGATCTGCCGGCCAGCAGCCGCCGCCAGCTGCAAGCGCCGCGAATCCGACGCGGGAATGGCGCCATTGCCCGGCAGCGCCATGCCCAGCGCCTCCATCAGCGAATTCATGGTCGAGGCCGTGCCCATGACCATGCAATGCCCGGCGCTGCGCACCAGATTGCGCTCCACCGCTTGATACGTCTCCGCCGTGATCGTGCCCGCCTGGTACTCCGCCGAGTAGCGCCGACAATCGGTGCAGGCGCCCAGAATCTCGCCATTGTAATGCCCGTTGAGCATGGGACCGCCGCTGAGCATGATGCTCGGCAGGTCGGCGCTGGCGGCGCCCATGAGCGCGGCTGGCGTGGTTTTGTCGCAATTCGTCAGCAGCACGACGCCGCTGATCGGGTTGCCGCGGATCATCTCTTCGGTGTCCATCGCCGCCAGGTTGCGGCAGAGCATGGAAGTCGGGCTGAGGTAGACCTCGCCCAGGGAGATGGTCGGGAACTCCAGCGGCAGGCCGCCCGCTTGCAGCACGCCGCGTTTGACGGCTTCGCTGATTTGGCGCAGGTGGCTGTTGCAGTGGTTGAGCTCGCTGTAGGTGTTGCAGATGCCGATGAGGGGGCGGTCCATGTCGGCCCGGTCGAAGCCCATGGAAGCGGTGAAAGCGCGGCGGATGAGGCCGGCGACGCCGCTGTCGTTGAAGAATGTCTGGGAGCGGGTTTTCATGGGGTCTCCATTTGGCGGGATTTCGCGATGGGATTATACTGTATGTGAACGCGAGGAGCAGAACCTATGGCAGCGACGACAGATATACGACTGGACAGAGTCAAGCATGAATATCAAGGCGTGAGCAAGACGCAGGACGCGCTGATGGATCGCATCGACACCTACGAAGCGGCGCTGACTGGCTTGACGGCGTCGGTCGCCGCAAACCGTGAAGACATCCAGGAGAATTCGCGCAAGCTGGATGCGATTATGGAGCATTTGCAAGTGCCTTACGAGAAGCCGCCAATGGGATTCAAGACGGAGTAGGAGCGATGCGCAAGGCGCGGATGCCGCAAGGGCTGAATGTCATGCTGGAAGCGAACTCGCGCAAGCTGGATGCGATCATGGAGCATCTGGGCGTGCCTTATCCGCCGGCGGGCTCTGTGAAGGATTGACTGGCGGGGGGTTTCACCACAGAGGCACAGAGGGCACAGAGAAACCGCAACCCTGAGAAGCCTGACCGGCCGTGTGCCCTATGCAATCGCCTACAACGGTATGTCGTCAACAGTGGAGGGGACATTCTCATGCGTACCGGCTTTCACTTCGCTCGATACAGGAACCGGCTTGGCGAGCAGTCTCAGGATTCTCTCAGCAATAGCGATTAGCTGGTCGAATGTCATCACTTCAATCCGGTTAGTACGCGCATTCAATCTACGGAGTGAATTCATCTGAACGTCATCAATGTCCCGTCCGATGATTACCTTACCTCTTACTTTCTCAACATCTAATCCATCTTCGCTCTCTAACTGAAACGCTTCCCGGTCAATACGTGAGAGATAATCGTCGGTCTGGGTAATTGCATCTGCGACCGGCTTCGTTTCCGTGAACGTCTTCCCGTTCTTTCGAAATAGCCTATCTTTGATGGGTCTCTTTATCTCAATGATTTCGAGATATCCATCCGCCGTACGCAAGGCAGGGAAATCCAACTGTACGTTCTTGACTATGTTGCGATGAATGAGCAACTCGTTGTATTCCCCACCGAAAATCCAGTGGTTATCTTGAAGAAACTTTTGGTAGCAGATTTCGTCAAGGTTCTGGTCGACCATTCTCTTGAAGTGATCCAAAGCTTGAGAAAGACGCGCATGGTTCATTGCAGCGACTAGAGTTCGCGCGTCTTGTGTTGCGGCAAGTTCTGATAAACCAGCGCGCGTTTCAGGATCTCTCGTTAACCAGGCCAGAATCTGCGACATCAGATCTCTGTTTTCTTGGCTGGCTGATATGGCTCTGAACATCTGCTGCATATCATCGCTAGCGATATCAGTGATACTCATGACTAGATATTCACCAGCGGTTCTGATTCTAGCCTGAGAAGCGAGGAAACTAAACAGCCTTTCTATTGAGTCGTTCGGGCCTTTGTCATCAATTGTGAGTGACTTGTCTGTCTTCGATTCCCAGCCGTATTGTTTAGTTCTGCTGAGAGTCTCTAGATTCAAGGTGTAATGACTATGTCGACCCGTTTTCGGGTTACGAATGCCCCAGTACTTGGCTATTTTCCAGGTCCGCGTTGACTCGCTAAGTAAGATCGTCTTTAAGTCTTCCAAATGTGGCTGTAAATCTGGCTCAAACTGCCGAGCAGATATGTGCGTCGCTTTTTCAATCGCTTCCTCAAGCGACATGCTCTGGTCGCCCAAGTGGATTCTGTTAGGTCGATCGTCGTTCATCGTTATGCCTTGCTATTATTCCAAAGCAGCGTACAAGGCCCACGTTAGAAGAACGTTGCGCGACTATCAGATTCGCATAAGAAACCGCAGTCAAGCGTCACACGCCACCACCCTCCACAACACGCACCTCCCCCTCATCAAGCCCATACAGCCGATACACCAGCGCATCAATCTCACGGTCCGTCGCTTCGATGCGCATTTCACAGACGCGCCGCGCCTCTCCGCCCAGCCCAGCCAGCTGCTTCTGCAGCGCCAGCATCTCTTCGACCAGCGCCACCATTTCCGCGTTGGCTGCCCCTAGCGCGGCGAGAGGCGGCACGGGAAGCGACTTAATGTCCCTTATCGTCACTTGTGGAAAGTCGTCTTTAGTTGCCTGTGTCAGTTGCTTCAGATACAAGTACGAAAAGAGCCGACTGTTTAGCAGGCCGAGCAGCATGTGCAAACTCACGCCGGGCTTTGAGACTATCGTGTAAAGATTCTTGTTGGTGATGAATGTCTCATTCACTCGCATAGCCATTAGACGCTGCTGACGATTTACCAGTCTGCGCAACAGAATTCGTTCGCCTTCGAACCATCGAAACTCCTTTGGTCGCTCCTTCATCTGGTCGCCAAACTCTATCCAGTTATCCGCCCTGTGGTTCATCTGATAGCGGTAAATGTCGCCTTCAAAGTATGGATGACTGAATAGCGCCGATTTACTTGTCGTGAGCAGGGCGCGGTTGAACAGGACGCCTCGCTTCATCTCGGCAACATCGCCGAATTGCTGGCTGCACGACTCTCTGATTGTTGCCAGTATCCCGATCGTTTTTGAGTCCAGTACGAACTTACGGTTATCAATTCTGTGCCATTCGGACTGCTCGACGGAATCCCACTCGCGCGTATCAAGACTGATGCTGGCGATCTTGTCTCGCTTGCCGTATTCGTATGTCGAAACCCGATGCCCGTCCGTGCTGCGCTCTTTCTTGACGACATATACGAGTGTGTCAATATAGGCGTCGGGGAAGATATCAAACGGCAGTAGTACAATGTTTTGGAAGGCATACTGAATCAGGAAGTCGCGAAGACGCCGATATCGAGGTCCGCCAGTCCACGCCGATGGCACAATAAAGGACTGAATCCCGTTCTCCTTTACCAGTCCAAGAGCTTGCTCTATGAACGCGATATAGATGTCTTTCACGCCCTTGAATGCTGTGAACTTGCTTGACAGATACGAAGCCTGCTCTCCGTCAAACCACGAGCCATAAGGCGGATTCCCGATGACCGCGTCGAAGCCGCCGGCCTCCATGATTTGCTTGAAGCCGGCTTCCCCCGCCCAGTCGAAGGCTTTGACGCGCAGCAGGGCCTCGTCATCGAAGCCGTCCAGCGCTTTGTCGCCATAAAAATCGCTGCCGACCAGCGAGTTGCCCCATTTGATGTTGCCGCTCAAGTCGGGCAGCAGCGGCAGCCGCAGCTCGGCCGTGTCTTGCTCGTTCTCCAGCATTTTGAGCAGCAGCGACAGCTTGCTGACTTCGACCGCGTTTTGATCCAGGTCAACGCCGTGAATATTGTTGAGCAGGATGCGGCGTTTCTCTTCAATGCGCAGGACGATGCCGTCGGCGCTGTGGCGGATGCGATTTTTGTAGCGCGCCGGGTTCGCCTGGTACTGGCGCAGGCGCCAGTCGAGCAGGTATTGATAGGCGCCCGTCAGGAAGGAGCCGCTGCCGCAAGCGGGGTCGAGCAGGCGCAGATTCTCGGCCTGGGCGGGCGTCGCCCCCTCCAGCAACGCGCCGATGGTGTTTTCGACGATGTAGTCGACGATGGTCTCGGGCGTGTAATAGACGCCGCCGGCTTTGCGCACTTCGGGCTTCTCTTCGACTGTGACGCGGGTTTCATGTTTCTGGCTGCGGACTTCGATGACCTTGCCCAGGAAGCGCTCGTAGACCTGGCCGAGGATGTCGGCGCTGATGACGGAGAATTGGTAGCGGCTCTGCGGCGGATAGAGGGCGTGGATGATCTGGCGCAGGACCTTGTCGACGATGTGGATGTCCAGCGAGAGCGTGTCGGCTTCCGGGCGCGTCTTGTCGTTGGGGTCGAAGTGAAACAGCCCGGAGTTGTAACGGCGGTCGGCCGCCAGGAAGAGGCGCTTGATGCGGTTGTAGACGCCTTTGCTCTGGGCGGCGCGTTCGAGCGTGCCATAGGGCTCGAGGCTGCGGTCTTCGGCGATGCGCAGGAAGACGATGCGGTCGATAGTGCGCTGGACGAGCTGGTTGAGCTCGCGCTGGCTGAGCTGCCGGTTGATGAAGAAAGCCTGCTTATGCAGATGCCGCGCCAGCTCGCTGCGCCAGCTTTCCATGTCGCGCAGGAAAGCTTCGTCCACGCGCAGCACGCCCTTGGCGACATCGTCAAGCAGGTCGCTGTGCCGGCCCTGGCGCACGGCTCCTGGCGAGAGAGTCGCTTGCAGCCTGTCCCAGGCGTCGAGGTATTGCCCGTGCGTCAGGTAGAGGATGCGCGCTTCGGCTGGAGCGTCGCCCTGCTTCGGCTGGACGCGGCAGTCGTAGACGGCGAACTCGGCGAAGTTCGTCAAGATGCCGACGGCGGTGTTGCCCGACCAGCCATAAGAGCGCAGCTGCTCGGCCGGCTCGAAGGCGCTGGCCAGCTTGATGGCCGGCTTCTTCGTCTCGACATAAAATGCCCGGCGCGAGCCCGCCATGAAAGTGTAATCGGGGTGCTTGACGCTGCCGCCGCTGCGCAGGCCCGCTTCGTGCAGGACATGCTGGCTGTCGCCGACATCCCAGCCGAGCGCGGCGAACAAGGGATTGACGAATTCTTGCCGCAGCTGGGCTTCGTTGTATTCCGGCTGGCTGAAGCGGGCGCGCCCCCGCTCGAAATCTTCGACGAGCTGGCGGACGCTGTCTGGCGCGGTCATGGCGACGGTCCCTTTCGTCTGCTCATTCTGCGAATCGCTAAAGGCGAGTCTTTAGGGCGTCGGCAATCATACCAGCGTCCGTAGGGGCGAGCCTTGGCTCGCCCGCAGTTAGATTCGGGTTCCGATGCCCAGCGCCGGCGATCAAATCAAGACATGCAGGCACATAAGACAGTGCCGAAAACGAGCGACCCGCCGAGTCGCCCCTACGGATTGTTGGCGTGGCGGGCGATTGCGGGCGACTCGCCGAGTCGCCCCTACGGATTGTCGCTGTGACGGACGAAAGCGGGCGACATGATAAGTCGCCCCTACAATGTCCTCTTTGGCGGCGGTTTACCCGGCCAGGGTGGCGAAATCCGCTTGACGCGCCCGCGCTTCTGCCAGCTGTCGCCCTTGCAGCTTCCGCGCCAGCGCCGCAATGTCGCTCGCGATGGGCATGAGGTCGATGCGGTTCGCCGTGTTGATCTGCTCCACCCACTCGCTCCGCAGCGCGTCGAGGCCATGCATGGCGCCGGCGATCGCCCCGCCCATGCCGGCGATGGAATCGTTGTCGCGCCCGTAATTGGTCGCGCCCATGATCGTGCCTTCGAAGTCGCCGCCCGTCACCACCAAGAAGCCCAGCGCCAGCGGCACTTCCTCGATGCTGTGGTGGCGGCTGGGCGTCCAGGCGTTTGTGCCGTTGCCGCGCTCGCGCCTGGCGTCATCGGGCGAGGTGTCGTATTCGCGCATGACATCGCGCAAGGGGGCGATGGCGGCTTTCCAGTCGCTCATGGTGCTGGCTTTGTCGGCGATGGCGGCGATGCAGTCGGCCGTGCCGTCTTTGGCGACCGTCAGCGCGGCGTCGATGATGGAACTGACCGAGGCGCCCGGCTTGAAGGCTTCGGCGACGCTGGCTGCCATGACGGCCGCCGCCTCCAGGCCGAAGCTGGCTTGGTGCGCGCTGAAGATATCGACCGCCTCCTGATAAGCGCGGACGGGGTCGCAGGCGTTGACGATGCCCACCGGCGCGGCATACATCGCGGCGCCGCAGTTGACCATGTTGCCCGCCCCCGCCTGGCGCGGATCGGCGTTGGCCAGCCAGCGATTGTAGAGCCACTTTTCGGGGTAGAAGAGCCGCTCTACCAGCTTCATCTCGCGCTGGTATTCGGGGACCCAGCGGTCTTCCAGCGCCATCTTCGGCACGATCCTGCGGAAGAACTCGTGGGCGTCCAGGTGGTCGCCATGTTCAAGATAGCAATGGCACAGCAGCTGCACCATGTGGGTGTCGTCGGTGTAGCGTCCCTGGCCGCGGCCGCGCCGATCGTCTTCGTCCCAGCTTTCGACCAGGTCGGTGATGTAGCCAAAGCGGGCTCGGATTTCGTCCGGCATGCGCCATTCGGCCGGCGCGCCCATGGCATCGCCAATCGCCCCGCCGTACAGACAGCCCTGCGTTTTCTTCAAGAGCAGATCGTTTGAATCAGTCATTCGCCGTTTCTTCCTTTCAAGCGCGCTGTCGATAACTTGATGATGCGCCACTTTACCCGATTCGTGTGCGGATTTGCCAGCCAAATTGACGAAAGGGCGTAGGGACGACTTTTCAAGCCGCTCGCCAGCGCGCCCATGCGGAAATCTGTTGCGGCAGGGGCTCACATGAAGCGGACGGAGTAGACCACCGCCAGGTTGTGCGTCAGGCAGCGCCAGCTGTCGCCGCGATCGTCCGAGACATAAAAGTTGCCCGCCGTCGTGCCAAAAGCCAGGGTATCGTCGCTTTTGTCCAGGGCGTGGCGGAAGACGAGATCGTAGCAGTGCCGCTGGGGCAGGCCGGCGCGCAGATTGCGCCAAGTCTCGCCGCCATCTTCCGTGCGACAGATGACCAGGGCGCGGTCGACCGGCACGCGATACTCGGCGCTGACGGCCGGCGCCACCCAGGCGACCCGCTCGTCTTCGTCATCGATGGCCAGCGCGAAGCCGAAGCCGGCGGGCCCGCCACTGCGGTCGCCGATGTCGGTCCATTGCCGGCCGCGGTCGACGCTGCGGTAGATGCCACAATGATTCTGCTGCCAAAGCACATCGGGATTGCTGGGGCTGGCGAGGATGATATGCGGGTCGTGCCCGTGCTCGTGGTGCGGGTCGGGCAGGTAATCGGCATAGAGCCCGCGGTTGCGCGCTTCCCAGCTTTTGCCGCCGTCCTGGCTGACATAGACGCCGCCGACGCTGATGCCGACTGTCAAGTGGCGGCTGTCGCGCGGGTCCACCTGGATCGCGACCGTGCCCGGATGGTCGCGCCCGGCGCCAAACCAGTGTACATTGCTGGGGTGCTTCCAGAGCGTCTCCACCAAATGGAACGAATCACCGCCGTCATCGCTGAAGAAGAGCCCGCCCGGGTCGGTGCCGACATAGAGCCGGTTGGGTTCGTCGACGCCGCCGGGCTCGACCAGCCAGATGTAATTGGTCTTGGCTGGCACGCTGAAATCGGGCGGGACGGCATCGCCTTCGGGGTACTTGGGCGCTTCGACTTCTTCCCAGCTGGCGCCCATGTCGCGCGAGCGCTGCAGCTTGCCGCCCCAATGCCCGTGATCTAGGCTGACCCAGATGATGTCGGCGCGCGGGTCGCGGAAGGCGTAGACGACCGGAATCGCCTCAAAATGAACTGCTTCGACCTGCCATTCGCCGCGGTCACGGCCGAGCACGAGCAAGCCCTTGCGCGTGCCGACGAGGAGTCTGTCGCGCATGGGCTTAGCCTCCGGATAGAGCTTGCACGATGAAGACGCGGGTGTCGGCGGAGACGGCGTCGGTGAGGGCTCGCTTGTCGCGCAGCAGTTCGCCGCCGACGAAGATGTTGACATGCTTGCGCAGGCTGCCCTGCTCGTCGATGATGTAATCGCCCAGGCCGCGCCAGCGCTGGTCGACGGCGGCGACAATCTCGGCGACGGTGGCCGCCTCGACCTGGCATTCGCAGAGATCGGGGAAAAAGCGCTTCAAGTTGGGCGTGAATTTCACCTGCGCCATCGGGCGGCTCCGGCTGTGATTCAGCGTCAATTAGAACGGATGCTGGGCGGGCTTGTCAAGGAATGGCGCGCGCGGTGCTATACTTGGGGCCTTTGATGGCGACAGGCGAGTCTGATGGCAGAACTCAATTTCAAGAACCGGACGCTGTATCACGGCGATAATCTCGAATTCCTGCGCGGCATGAACAGCGAGACGGTTCATCTCATCGCGACTGACCCGCCCTTCAACAAGAATCGCGATTTTCACGCCACGCCCGACAGCCTGGCAGCCGGCGCGAAGTTCAAAGACCGCTGGCGCTGGGACGATGATGTGCATGAAGACTGGACGGAGAGCATCAAGGACGACTGGCCAGCAGTCGAGGCCGTGATCGCGGGCGCTCGCCTGGCGTATGGCGATGACATGGGCGCCTTCCTGTGCTGGCTGGGCGTGCGGCTGATGGAGATGCATCGTGTGCTGCGCGCGGATGGAACGCTTTATCTGCACCTGGATCGCACCGCTGTCGCCTATGTGAAGTCCCTGCTGGATGGCGTTTTCGGGCGGCGCAATTTCATCACCGAGATCATCTGGAATTACGGCACGCCTTCGGGCGGCAGAGCGGGCGGGAAGAAACCTGTCAAGTCGCACGAGACCCTGCTCGTCTACGCCAAGAACTACAGCAAGCACACCTACAACCGGCTGTATACGCCTTACTCGGAAAACTACAGGACGCGCTGGTTCAGGCACAGCGACGCCGATGGTCGCAAATACCGCACGCGGACGCGAAACGGGAAGATAATCCGGCAGTATCTCGACGAAAGCCCAGGCGTGCCTTTGTCAGACACCTGGACCGATATCCGTTCGCTTTACGGCTCGACTGGGTGGTTTCCCACGACCAGGCAAGAGATCACCGGCTACCCGACGCAGAAGCCGCTCGCCCTCTACGAACGCATCATCCGCGCCAGCAGCAACGAAGGCGATATCGTGCTGGATCCCTTCTGCGGCTGCGCGACCACGCCAATCGCCGCCGAGCGCCTGAATCGGCAATGGGTCGGCATGGACATTTGGGACGGCGCCTACGGCCAGGTCATGCAGCGCCTGGAACGCGACACGATCCTGAGAACCGACGACAGCCATCATGTGACTCTGCCGCAAATCCATTACGAGACGCAGCCGCCCCGCCGCACGGACGCCAACGAGCTGGCGGCCCCCAGCTTGAAGCTGAAGACGCCGCGCCCCCTGGAAGCCTGGCAGAAGCTGTCGCATCGGCAAATGGTGGCGGCGCTGATCTCGGCGCAGAAGAGCAACGGCAATGTCATCTGCGCCGGCTGCGGACGCGAGCTGGAGCGCGAGTTCATGGAGCTGGATCACATCATGCCGCGGACGGACGGCGGCGAGAATCACATCCTGAATCGCATTCTGCTGTGCCGGCCCTGCAATGGTCGAAAGGGGCGCTATCTGACGCTGAGCGGCTTGCTGCGCGAGAACAAGAAGGCGGGCTGGATGAGAGACGAAGGCTTGGCGCAGCTGTCGCGGGAATGCGCGCGGGAAATGGCGGAGCGGCTGCGGGATGAATTTGAGAGCGAGGCGTGTCAGGCGCTGGTGCGGGTGTGATTTCGCCACAGAGGCGCGGAGAAACTGTAGGGGCGAGCTGCTGGGTCGGCTTCCTTCTGTATAGACCCGGAATGACGCTTCGCGTGCCAAGTCGGCAAGAACCGGTCCTACAAACTGCGCGTCGAGGCTAGCATGGGCTTGCACTCGTTAGGGCTGCAGCTCCAGGAACTCGCAGTGATCCGGCTTAAAGATGCTGAAATCGCGCTGGTCAAAAGTTGCGACGCGGGTGATGTTCAGCCGCTCCGCCATCGCCATGATGCAACAGTCGACCAGATCAAAGCGGGCGTCCGCGTATTGCATCGCGATCGCACGGACTCGCTTCAAGTCTTCCATCCCGACTGGCTCGAGTTTGGCGTCCAGGCGCGTAAAGAACAGAATGAATCTTTGCATGCCATAATAGCCGATGTCTCGATTAAGCAGAAAGCAGATCTCCGGCAGCGCGACGCCGGGAACGAGCAGTTCTGCTGCGTTTGGCGAGACGAATCGCATGGCTGCCTGGTGATGTGCGTCTCTAGTGTTGTACAGCGCATAGACAAAACTGCTGTCTGCGATAACCGTCATCGGTCAATGCGCCGCTTAAGGTAGTCGGCGTATTCCGTGTTCAGAATCTCTCGGCTGCGCGCGGCGGTGTCGACGGGTTCTGGCGATGCGAGACCGGCCGCTTTGGCATTGAGCGCCAAGTCGGCCAGAGTCGCCCACTTCTTCGTATCGCCATCGCGCTCGGCGGCATAGCGTTCGAGCAGCTCGCGCAGCAGCTGGCCGACATCGGCGTCTTCGCGTTTCGCCAGCTCTTCCAAGCGCAGCGCGACATCGTCGGGGATGTTGATGGTCATGAGCGTGTCCTCCCTGTATGGCTATCCTACCATAGGCCGGGCGTGTTTGCGCGACGATGACGTGGGGCGGGCTGGCGGAAGAAAGGCGGGCGGATCGCCGAGTCGCCCCTACAGAAAAGTCGTTTTTGCGGCGGGCCTTATCGCATAACGCCCCAACAGACCATGATTTCCGGGAGATTGCGGCAAGGCGGGCGACCCGGTGGCTCGCCCCTACAGCTTTCCATCGCTGTGATACAATACCCGCCACGCGCAGCCACCACAGCAAAGGACAGCCCCATGACCGACACCAACTTCGCCGGCCTCGCCGAGTTCCGCTGCATCGGACCCTTCCGCGGCGGGCGCGTCGTCGCTGTCGCCGGCGACCCGCGCGATTCCAACACTTTCTACTTCGGCGGCGTCTGCGGGGGCGTCTGGAAGACCACTGACGCCGGGCAATACTGGGAGAACATCAGCGACGGCTATTTCACTTCGTCCTCGGTTGGCGCGCTGGAAGTCGCCCCGGCCGACCCCAATGTCATCTACGCCGGCACGGGCGAGACCACCATCCGCATTGATGTCTCGATTGGCGACGGCGTCTACAAATCCACCGACGCCGGGCGCAGCTGGAAGCACATGGGCTTGAAGGACACGCGCCAGATCGCCAAAATTCGGACGCACCCGGAGAACGCCGACCTCGTGTATGTCGCCGCTTTCGGGCATGCCTTCGGGAAGAATGCCGAGCGCGGCGTCTACCGCTCCAAAGACGGCGGCGAGAGCTGGGAGCTGGTCCTGCATGTCAGCGACAAAGCCGGCGCCATCGACCTGAGCATCGACAAGAACAACCCGCGGATCATCTACGCCGCGTTCTGGGAGGCTTACCGCAACTTCTGGCAGATTTCGTCCGGCGGCGAGGAGAGCGGGATCTGGCGCTCGATGGACGGCGGCGACACTTGGGAAGCGATAAGCGCCAACAAAGGCCTGCCCAAGGGATTGCTGGGCAAGATTGGCTTGGCGGCATCGCCGGTGCAGCCGGGGCGGCTTTGGGCGATCATCGAGAACCAGCCCGATGGCGGGATTTACCGCAGCGACGATTATGGCGACAGCTGGGTCATCGGCAGCAAGGACAACCGCTTCATCTCGCGCGCCTGGTATTACATGCACCTGACGGCCGACCCGCTGGACGCCAACACGATTTATATCAACAACCTCAACTTCTGGAAATCGACCGACGCCGGGCACAATTTCAGCGAAATCACGACGCCCCACGGCGATGACCACGACCTCTGGATTCACCCGCGCAACAACCAGATCATGATTCACGGCAACGACGGCGGCGCCTGCGTCTCGCTGAATGGCGGGCTGAGCTGGTCGAGCATTTACAATCAGCCGACGGCGCAGTTCTATCACCTGGACACCGACAGCAACCAGCCCTGGTATGTCTACGGGACGCAGCAGGACAATTCCAGCCTGCGCGTGCCCTCGCGCAGCCGCTTTTCGTCCATCACCTGGGAAGACTGCGACATCACCGGCTCGGGCGAAAGCGGCTACATCGCCGTTGATCCCGATGATTCGGACATCGTTTATGTCGGCGCGATCGGCAGCTCCAGCGGCGGCGGCAACAGCCTGCAGCGCTACGACCATCGGACGCAGCAGATCCGCCTCATCGCCACCTGGCCCCGCAGCTCGACCGGCCTGGGCGCGCAAGCCGACAAATACCGCTTCGCCTGGACATACCCGATCGTCTTCTCCCCCCACGACAGCGACACGCTCTACATCGGCGGCAGCCAGATCCTGAAGACGACCGACGAGGGCCAAAGCTGGCAGGAGATCAGCCCGGACCTGACCAGAGCCGACCCGGAGACTCTCAAGCCCTCCGGCGGCCCCATCAATCGCGACGCCGTCGGCGCCGAGCATTACGCGACCGTCTTCACCCTTGCGGAATCGCCGCGCGAGCCGGGCCTGATCTGGGCCGGCAGCGATGACGGTCTGCTGCATATCACCCGCGATGGCGGCGAAAACTGGCGCGACATCACGCCCAGCCCACCCCCATCGATCCCCCCGTCGCAACAGGGGGGCGGTCTGAATCAGATGATGTTCACCATGATCGAGCCTTCGCCGCACGACCCGGCCACCGCCTGGGTCACCGCCACGCGCTACAAAAACGACGACTACGCGCCGTATGTTTACAAGACGACAGACTACGGCGAAAGCTGGACGCCCATCACCGAAGGCGTCGCCGGCGACCATTTCTGCCGCGTCGTCCGCGAAGATCCGGACCGCGCCGGGCTGCTGTACCTGGGCACGGAATTCGGTTTGTACCTCTCCGCTGACGCGGGCGAAAGCTGGCGGCGCTTCCAGCTCAATCTGCCGATCACGCCAATCTACGACCTCAAGATCAAGGCGGGCGCGCTGGTGGTGGCTACGCACGGGCGCTCGTTCTGGATCCTGGACGATTTGAGCCTGCTGCGTCAAATTGCGGGGCACAGTTCGGCCGACTCGCCGAGTCGCCCCGACGCCGATTTCGATGAGGAAGGGGTACGCCTGCTCCAGCCGAGCATGGTCGAGCGGCGTCTGCCCAAGATCTTCGAGGGCTTGTTCGAGAGCGGCGAGGGCAAGCAGTACATGAGCACCCTGGGCATGGTCGCGGCCTATGTCAAAGAAGAGACGCCCGAGCACGGCGTGAAACACCGCTACCTGGACAGCGGCGAAAACCCGCCCAGCGGCGCCGTCATCACTTACTGGCTGCCGGAGAAACCGGAGGCGACCATCTCGCTGCGCTTCGACGCCGCCGACGGCGACGAGATCAAGACATTCAAGAGCCTGCAGGCTGATGAGGATGAAAAAGCGGCGGGCGAGCGCGACGACAAGACGCCGCCGGAATTGCGCATCCCGGCGAACCCGGGCTGGAATCGCTTCGTCTGGGACTTGCGCTACCCCGACGCCAGCAAGGTCATCCCGCATGACGACCACCAGCTGGGCTTCATCAAGGGTCCCCACGCGGCGCCGGGCGCATACTCGGTCACGCTGACGGTCGACGGCGAGAGCCACAGCCAGGGTTTCGAGATCGTCAAGGAAGCCGGCGTGGAAGCGAGCCAGGCAGACCTGCAAGCGCAGTTCGACCTGCTCATCCAGATCCGCGACAAGCTTTCGGCGACGCACAAGAGCGTCAACCAGATGCGCGACGCGCGGGCGCAGCTCAAAGGCTGGCGCGAGCGTCTGGCGGGCTTGGAATCGGCGGCGGGCATCGTCGCCGGCGCCAAGAAACTGGAAGAAGCGATCCTGGAAATCGAGAAGGCGCTGATGATCCCGGATACCCGCGCGGGCTGGCCCGACTCCATGAATCATGGCGACCGGCTGGCTGCCCAGCTCAGCAACCTCAGCTTCAATGTCAACCTGGGCGATTACAAGCCGACCGATTACGAGCGCGAAGCCTTTGACGAAATCGCGGGCGACATCGACAGCGTGGAGGGCCAATTCCGCGACCTGGTCGAGGGCGACCTGGCGGAGTTCAACACGATGCTCAGCAATGCCGGTTTCGGGGTGGTGGCGATGAAGCTGGCGTAGCTTGGATACCCATCAGACACGCTCTTTCCAGAAGTCCAGCTGACGACCAGAACCCATGGACTTTCCCAGAAGGTGACGCAAATCGCAAACGGCCCCAAACGGAAGGAAATGATCCTCGAATCTTCCGTACATGGGGCCCCAATATACCATTGCGCAGGCCATAGGCGCGCCTTTACCGCCAATTTTTCCGTCCACCAAGAACTTCAATCGTGTATCGTACAGAAACGCCACCGCGGTTGCGGCGCCAAAAACATAGCGTTTCCAATGCTTCGTGTTAGATGCGACAGGAACCAGCGCGAGAACTTCGGCTCCATGATCACGATTAGCGGAAGCCGCCCACCTTAGCCAATCAAGTATTGAAGTTCCTCTGACGCGATCTCTTCCGTATGGAGGATTGATGAATATAGTAGAGAAATCCCACGAAGCCCTGAGACCATCTACCTCAGGCAACAGGTACTCAACCTCGGCATTTACAATCGAATGTGTATTTGAGCACGGGTCTAGGGCAATCGTACCATCGAAGAACCCACGAATCACGTTAACGTACTTGGGTGGCGTACACCAATTCTGACTAAGGGATTCAACGCTTCGTCTTCCGGCGGTCACTGCAAAAGCGCTTTCAAATTTCTTTTGACCTTAGCGTGAGCAAGTCGTGTTGCAAGCCAGCAATCGATTCGTTTCCCGGGGCAATGACATTGAACCAAGAGTCGACTTCAGATGTATTGCTCTCAAAGAAGTCTCGAAGAGCTTCATCGGCAGCGATGTCCATGCTAACTTTCGTAAATCTGTTCCTTCCGGGCTTCCCCGAATAACTTTGGGTGAAGGCTCTGCTAGCAGCACGATATCTAACACCGGGATCGAGTAGAACACTCTCGATAAACTGGAATAGTCCCTCGTCTGTAAGAAACAATAGCCAATCATAAGATTGTGCCAGTACACGGAGTTCCTTGTTGTAATTGTCAGATGTGAACCAGTTGCCGTGGTTGCTAACCACGCCAATAGTAAGGATGAAACCGGGAAAATCAGAAAACGATGTCGCGGCAATGATTTCCCTCAAGATTTTACGATAAGGCGCCATCCGAAATGATCCGTCTACATCCTCTGTAATTCCTTGAAAGACCCCGCTTCTGCTTCTTACCTTTTGCAACGACGACACGGACCGCGCTACATACGCGCCCTGCTTAGCTTTCTCAATAGTCTGCGGGCCTTTCTTCATTCCCGCCTCGACTCCTACCCGTTTACACTCGAAAATCGCGAACGGCGCTCGGTAAAGTTCGGCAATTGCAAGTCGGCAACTGGAGTCGTCGAGACTATCAATATGAGCCACGACGGGGTCAATGTTGGTCTCCAGGAGAACCGCGGCGTTGCGCTTGATGCCATTTCGTGTGACGATCTGATTTGACTTCCAATCTGAGCCCTCAAGAGCATTTAGTCGTTTTCGAACCTTGGTCGGCGTGACTGGACGCGAACAGGGAGTCAATTCAATCTCACGCACCGAACGAATTGGGTGCAGTGAAAACTCGACATTGTGCATGATGGCCGCATTCGCATACTCAGGCAGCCTGCGTTCAATCACGATATGATTACGAAGATTCCATGAACAAAGCGCATAGTAAGTGACCACCTCAACTAGTGTGCCCAGCGCCCTTCCCGCCGCCTTCTTGCTGTCTTGGGCATAGTGGAATACCGTCTTGGCGAGGCTATTTTGCAGGGCGTCTATTGACTTGTAACTCAAGCGTGATCTCCCATTCGACGCAGATAGTCTGAAGCCGTAAAGGCACGAGTGTGAATCAGCTGAGTATAATACAGCTTCCATTGCGCCCCTGCAAACTCAATCAGGGTAGGCGCTACCAGTTCACGATTGCAACACTGGCGGAATGAAACGGTCGAAGCCATTTTTCCTGTTGATGCTGGCGGATTTCATCGCCCGCTCGGCCTACCAGATGGGCAAGACGCCCCTGCTGCCCGTCTTCGCCGCGGCTTTGGGCGCGTCTGGCGCCTTCCTGGGCTTGATCGTCTCCGTCTCCACGGTCACCGGGCTCGCGCTCAAACCGCTCTTCGGCATCTTGTCGGACCGCTGGGGGCGGCGCGCCTGGCTGCTCATCGGCGCATGCTTCTTCGCTTTCACCCCTTTCCTCTACGGTTTCATCCGCAGCCCGGAAGAGCTCTTGGTCTTGCGGCTGGCGCACGGCCTGGCCACCGCCATCTACGGTCCCGTGACCCTGGCTTACATCGCCGATTTGACTCGCAATGAGCAGATCGCCGAAAACATCGGCTGGTTCGAGCTGGCTCGCAGCGGCGGCTACATCGCCGGTCCCGCCCTGGCAGGCTGGCTATTGCTGGAGCTGGAGCCGGTCGCCGTCTTCACGGTCATCGGCCTGCTCAGCTGCGCCGTTTTCCTGCCGGTGCTGCAATTGCCCGAGACGCGACGCCCCGGCAAAGGCAAAGCCATGGGGCTGCTGCCGCACATCTATAGCGCCATTCGCGATGGCGGCCGGCGGCCGGCGGTCTGGCTGACGGGCGGCCTGGAGGCAATCGCCTTCATCGCGATTTACACGCTCAAAGCCTTCTTGCCGGTCTACGCGCTGGAGGCGGGCTTGAGCATCGTCCTGGTCGGCTTGTTCTTCAGCTTGAGCGAAGCGGTGCACGCCCTGGGCAAGCCATTCTGCGGGCGGCTGGGCGATCGCTGGGGTTACTTGCCCGCGATCAGCCTCGGCATGCTGCTGCTGGCGGCGGCGCTGCCCCTGCTGCGCGGGCCGGAGGGGGCGGCGCTTTTTCTGCTGCCGGCTGTCTTGATCGGCTTGGGACAGGCGCTGATCTTCCCGGCGGCGATCGCCCTCGTTTCGCGGCGCATCAGCCCGGAGCACATCGGCGCGGGCATGGGCTTGATCGGCATGCTGCAGAATTTCGGCAAGGTGGCCGGCCCGGTGCTGGGCGGGCTGGCGATCGCGGCGATGGGTTACGAGGCGACGCTGCTGAGCTTGAGCGGCATGCTGCTGCTGGGCATCATCGCGATCTGGGCGGTCTTCTTGCCGCGAACGGCGATCGGCGGCTGGCGTCAGATCAAGCCGGCGAATGAAGCCAGCAGCCATTGACCAGGTTGCCGCGAATGTTGGCGACTTGCCTGATATTGCCCCCGTCCGCATCCATCGCGAGCAGTTGTTGATAACCGGGAAATGACGACGCCGCGACGAAGCTGATATGCCGCCCATCCGGCGACCACCGCGGCCAGCGCGCCCCGGCCCCATGATTCGTCAGCCGCGTCAGCCCGCCGCCATCGGCTCTGATTTTGTAAATCTGTCGCTGCGTGGCGAAGGCCAGCCACTCGCCCGCCGGCGACCAGGCGAGCCCCTCCAAGGCTGCGGCGGACTCGTGAATCGCGCGCTCTTCCGCGCCGTCGGCATCGGCCACTTTTACGCTGCTGCCGGAAAGCGCGGCGCCGGCGAAATTGTCGCTGATGAAGGCGATGCGCTCCCCAGCTGGAGACCAGGCCGGCGAATGGTGTGAATCGGCGGCGGTCGCTGGCTTGATCGCCCGAAACACGCGGCTGCGCAGATCCCCCGCCACCAGCGAATAACGCGGCGAAGAAGCGGCGTCGTCTCGGCGCGCCACGACGAGCGACGCTCCATCCGGCCCCAGCGCGATGTGACGAAGCCCGGTCAGCGGCTCCCCGGCGGCGGGCTTGTCCAGATGCAGTTTCGTGCCATCCAGCAGGGCGTGATAGAAGCCGTTGAGGTCGGGCTGGTGGCTGGCGATGACCAGCGAGCCGGAGCCGCTGTGGCAGTCGATGTCCCCGATGCGCAGGTAAAGGGCGCCATGCGGGATGCTGCCGACGAGGCGCTTCAAGCCGCCGCCATCAAGCGCGATGCGATAGACGGAGTTGGAATCGCGGCTGGCGTCAATCTTATCGGCGTCGGAGATGAAGAGCAGCTCGTCGGCGATCGACGCGGGCGTCCCTTGCCGATCGGCCAACAGGACGCAGGCCGCCACCAACAGATACAGGGCGACGACTCGCCGCCGGAAGCGCGCCCCGGCCGGCATTAGAGCGCCGCCCGCAATATCGCCTTGAGCTCGTCTTGCGTCAGCGCGATCGGGTTGCCTTTCATGCTGCTGGAGGCGGCGGACTTCTTGGCGATCTCGTCGAAATCGCTTTCCGCCACGCCATAAGCCGCCAGCCCGGGGATGCCGAAGCGCGCGCTGGTTTCGCCGATCCACTCCATCGCGTCCTGGGCCTTGACCGCGTCATCGCCCAGCAGCAGCGCGGCAGCTTCGTCGTAGCGGCGCAAAGCGGGGTTGGCTGGCTCGCGGGCGCGCAAAGCCTGGAGGTTGCCCGCCATGACCGGCGGCAGCAAAGCGGCGCAGATCGCGCCATGCGGGGCGTCGTACATGCCGCCGAGGACGCCGGCGAATCCATGGACCGCGCCCAGTTTCGCGTTCGCCAGCGCCAGGCCGCCCAGCAGACTGACCAATGCCATGTCGTGGCGGGCGGCGCTGTCGGCCGGCGCGCGATAGACCCGGCGCAATGACCGGCCAGCCCGGCGCAGCCCCTCGGCGCAGAAGCCGTCCGTGAACGGGTTGGCCAGAGGCGTGACGAAAGGCTCCAGCACTTGGGTCAGCGCGTCCATGCCGGTGCTGGCGGTGACGGGTGGGGGCACGGAATGCGTCAAGAGCGGGTCGACCAAGGCGATATCGGCGAGCATCCGGTTGTCGCGCAGGCTGACTTTGACGCGGTGCGCTTTTGAGCCAAGCACGGCGTTCTTGGTGACTTCGGCGCCGGCGCCGGCCGTCGTGGGCAGGGCGATGAAAGGCAGGGGGTCGGTGGACAGCTTCCGCCCCTTGCCGATGACTTCCAGATAGTCCAGCGCGTCGCCGGCGTTCGGGATGAGGGCGGCGCTGGCTTTGCCGGTGTCGATGACGCTGCCGCCGCCGATGCTTATGACCATGTCGCAGCCCGCGGTCATGGCCAGCGCTTTCGCCGCGTCGACCATCTCCACCGTCGGCTCGCCACTTACGGGAAACTGCCTGAGGCCCAAGCCCGCCGCTCGCAGGGAGTCAATCAGCTGGGCGACCGCGTCCGGCTGGAAGCTGTCGGTGACCAGCAAAGCCTGCCGCCCGAGGTCTCGCGCGAGCCGGGGCAGTTGGCTGGCGCTGCCGTCGCCGAAGAGAATGCGGCTGGCGCTGGCGAATTCAAATGGCATGGCGGTCCCTTCCGTGACGAAGCAAGGATTTTCTCTTGTGCGGGCGGCTCGCCGAAGCGCCCCTGCGGATCGCGTCGTGGCGGGCGACCGGGTAGCTCGCCCCTACAGATTGCGTCATGGCGGGCTGACCGAGTCGGCCCGACAAACCGCGCCGTGCCGGACGCTTGATAACAAGGGCGGACCTTTCGGTGATTGTAAGGCCAGGCTCTGCGACTATAATGGCATTATGCCGAAATCAGGGGAGATATGCCAATGCCGCGAGCCGACCAGCCACTGACCGACAAGCTGAGAGCCGGGCGCGAGCAGGTGGCGCGCATCGGGCGTTTCCTCTTCGACCGGCATTTGACCGATGCCGGCGGCGGCAACATCAGCCTGCGCGTCGGCGAGCTGTATTGCATGTCGCCTACCCTGGCCGGGCAGAATCAGCAATGGCAGCTGGCGCCGGAAGATGTCTTGCTGGTGAGCCGCGACGGGCGGATCCTGGAAGGCGCGGGCGGCTTGACGCGGGAGAGCGCGGTGCATTTCGGCTTGCACGAGGGCTTCGGCGAGCATGGCGCAGCTGTCATCCATGCCCATCCGCGCAATCTGCTGGTCTTCGCCTGCGCCAATCAAGCGATGCCGCCAGCCATGGAAGCGACCCGCAAATTCGGCACGACCCCCGTCATTGACTACGCGCCCGCCCACAGCCCGAAACTGGGTGAGCGCATCGCCGCCACCATGCGCGGGCGGGAAGCGATGATCGCCAAGCAGGCCGCCGGGACGCTCGCCCCCTGGCATGGCTTGTTTTTGATGGGCAAGAACCTGCCGGCCGCCCTGGACGCGGTCGAGCGGCTGGATACCAACGCCTACATGCTCTTGATGGCGGGGCGCATCGGCGCAAGCCCGCTGCTGGCGGCGGAACGCGCCGACATGGAAAGCGCCATCGCCAACTTCCGCGACGACTGAGCCGCATGATCCTCTCCCTCACGCCCAACACCACCCTGGATCTGACTGTCTTCGTGCCGCGCCTGGCGACCAACACGACCATCCGCGCGACGGCGACGCATCACAGCATGGGCGGCAAACCGACCGACGCCGCCTGGATCCTGGGGCGCATGGGCGTCGGCAGTCTGGCGCTGGGCTTGGCGGCGGGCGCGGTCGGGCAGAAGGTGCGCAACATGCTGGAGGAATTTGGCGTCACGGTCGATTTCGCGCCGGCCGAAGGCGAAACGCGCATCAACACGGTCATCATCGACGAGGCCAGCGGCGAGCACACCACCATCACCACGGCCTCCATGGATGTGCGCGCGGCGCATCTGGCGGATTTGCGCGAACGCTACATGCGAGCGCTGCCGAGAGCCTCCGTCCTGATCACGGGCGGGTCGCTGCCGCCGGGGATGCGCCCCGAATTCTACGCCGACGCGATCGCCCTGGCGCGGCAAAGTCATGTGCCGGTGATCTTCGACGCCAGCGAGCCCAACCTGAGCGCTGGCCTGCGGGCTGGACCGACCTTCATCAAGCCCAACGAGCACGAGCTTTCGGCTCTGGTCGGGCGCGAGCTGAAATCGCTGGACGAACTTTACGCGGCCGGCAGCGAGATCCTGGCGCGGACGGGCGCGCAGCCGGTGATCACCATGGGCGGGGAAGGCGCGCTGGCCATTCTGAAAGATCGGACTTACCGCATCCCGCCGATTCCGGTCCAGGTCAGCAGCCCGGCGGGAGCAGGCGACGCGGTGCTGGCGGGTTTGGCGCGGGCGCTGCACGAAGGGGCGCCGATTGAGGCGGGCTTGCGCTTGGGGATTGCAGCGGCGACGGCGGTTTGCCTGCAAGCGGGGACGGCGGCTTACGCTGTCGCGGATATGGAGCGCTTCTTGCCAGAGGTGGAGTTGATAGCGTATCCCTGACGGCTGCTGTTTTCTGAATTCAGGACAGCCATCTTTGCCTGCCGCGGACTAGGTCTCGCCCTGCCGCGCGCCGCCTAGCAGACTTTCGTAATTCACCGTTCTACCTTGCCCAAGCAGAACTACGACTGCCAGCAGCATCGGAAAGTGGGGCAGTGCAATGGAAAACACTGCCCGGCGGATAAGCTTCACATGATCCAGGAAAACGCCACGCCGCCTTAAAGCTGCTGGCACTCTATTCCAGCCGCATGGGAAGGCAGTCGACACGACGCCGGCGTTCACAGGCAGATTCGAGCTACACAAACAGCGGCGCCATCTCCCACTCCGCCGCCATCGCGCGCATGACTGGCTCCGGCGTCCGGCTCTCGTAGCGCGCGGCCGCGTCCAGCACTTTCGGCAGCAGCTGAATATCGCCGACCGCGTTGAGGAAAACCGCTTCATTGCCCAGGACCCAGTGCACCGCCTTGTCGATGCTGGCTTGGTCGGTCAGGGGCTCGTACCAGGTGGCGTGGCTGCGATGATCGCCGATGTAAGGCCGGCGCGAGACGCTCTTGATGGTCTGCACGGCGCAGTTCCGCGCTTTGCAGAGGCGCAGGACAGACTCGAAGCCGGCCCGGTATGTCGAGTTTTGCATCATGGGGTAATTGTAGGGCAGCAGCACGGAGTCGAAATCGAAGCGCTCCAGGCTGCGCTGGTGCATGCCGGCGATGGCGACTTCATGCCCGGTCACGCCGATGAAGCGGACCAGCCCCTGCGCCCTCGCTTCTTGCAGGTATTCCAATGCGCCGCCCGGCCCCATCGCCTCGCGCCATTCTGCCTCGCCCAGCAGGTTGTGCAGCTGAATGAGATCGACTTGGTCGACCCGCAGCCGCTCCAGCGAACGCTGCAGCTCGGCTTTGGCGCCGGCGTAGCTGCGCTGGCCGGTCTTGGTGGCGAGGAAGAAATCGCCGCGATGCGCCTCCATCCAGGGTCCGATGCGCAATTCGGAATCGCCATAGCTGGCGGCGGTGTCGAGGTGGTTGACGCCCCGCTCCAGCAACAGCTCCATAGTGCAATCGGCTTCGTATTGGCTGACGCGGCCGAAGGCGGCGCCGCCAAAAAGGGCGCGCGCGCTCATGTGGCCGGTGCGCCCGAAGGCTTTCTTTGGGATAGGCATGGTCAATCCTCGCTTTCCGTATTCGCTTTGCTTGATTCTGCTCGAGACCTTGCTCGCCCTCGCGGACCGCCTCAGCCGAACAGGGCTTTGAAAGCGCCCACAGAAGCGCGGAAGCCGTCTTCAAAAGTTCCGCCCGGCGGACGATAGACCGACTCGAGCGAGATCGCGCCGGCGTAGCCATCGGCTTTGAGCGCGCCCGCCATGTCCGCCAGATACGGCGCCATGCTGCCTGTGTTCAGCTGGCGGCAGGCTATGGTCGCTTTGGCGATATCGACGACCACATCCTTCAAGTGCAGATGCCCCAGGCAGCCCCCGCGCAGCGCGTCGTAGCCGTCGGGAAAAGCGCGTTCGGTGGAATAGAGGCAATTCGCTGGATCCCACATGACCTGGAGACGGGGCGAGGCGATTTCCTCCACCATTTTGCGCGCCAGCCAAGCCGAGTTGGTGATGGCGTTGTTGCCCGTCTCGACGACCAGGGTGATATCGCGCGCTTCGGCGATTTCGACGGCGCCGGCGAGCAAATCCCGCGCTTTGTCCCAGGCGCCCGCCGCCACATTCCATTGCTCCGCGCCGTGGCTGCCGAAGAGGATCATCTCTTTCTTGAAGCTCATCAGCCGCGTCCGCGGGCAATCCAATGCCTTTGCCATGTCGACGCAGCGCTCCAGGGCGGCCAGATGCTCGCGATAAGCCGGCGCCTCAGGCGACAGATCGCCCAATGCCAGGCCGCCAAAGATGTGCCGCGAAATGCAGGACACCTCGACGCCGTGGGCGCGCACGAGGCGCTGCGCCCGGTCCAGTTGGGCGTCGCTCAAGTCGCCGACTTCTTTGTCCCACAAGAATTGCAGCTCGGCCTGGGTCAAGCCGAATTCGTTCATGACGCTGAGCGCGCGCTCAAAGTCGCGGCTGATGCCGTCGGTGATGACGCCCAGTTTTGGCATTGGCTCTGTCCTTTCCCTGCGCAAGCTTGCCGACGACTTGCCAAGTCGCCCCTACAGTCTACCTCAGGCAATGAGGCCGGCGCCGCGCGCTCCCCCTCTCCGAAGCGTCGGGGAGGGGGCTGGGGGGCGGGGTTGGTCAAAGCGCGGGCGACTTGCTAAGTCGCCCCTACAGTCTACCTCAGGCAATGAGGCCGGCGTCGCCGCGCGCTCCCCTCTCCGAAGCATCGGGGAGCGGCTGGGGGGCGGGGTTGGCCAAAGCGCGGGCGACTTGTTAAGTCGCCCCTACAGATTACGCTGGCTGACGCGGCGCCCGCTCTCACGCAAAGTCACACATCCTGTCGTAAGCTACCAATGGACTTCTTCGCCGCTGAATTCTTCCAGCAGCTTCACGATCGTCCAGTTGTCGCCATCGGGGTAACGCGCGATGCCCGCCTGGAAGAGCTGCTCGGCGGCGCCAGTGGCGAAGAGCGGCAGGCCTTTCTCCCGCGCCAGCGCCATGCTGATGCCCAGGTCCTTGACCATCGTGCCGATGTGGCTGCCGGTGTCCTCGAACTGCCGTTCCATGATCTTTTCGGCGCAATTCTTGAAGAAAGGCGTGTTGGCGACATGGGTGCTGCTGAAGACTTCATAGAGCGTCTGGCCCGGGATGCCAGCCGCCGCGCCCAAAGCCAGCGATTCAAAGATGCCGGCGAAGACCACGCCAATCAAAGCCTGCAGCGAGGCCTTGACCGTCTGCCCCATGCCGGCTGCTTCGCCCACATGGAAGATCTGCTCGCCAACCGCGCCCAGCACATCCTGGTTCGCGTCGAAGACCGCCCGCTCCGCCGCCGCCATCAGGGTCAGCGCGCCAGCTTCCGCGCCGAATTGCCCGCCGCTGACCGGGCAGTCGATCAGATGGATTCCGCTGCCGGCGAGCGACTCGGCGACGGACCGCATCTCGGCTGGCTGGACGGTGGCGCTGACGATGATCGTGGCGCCCGCCCCCAGACAGCGCTTCAGCCCCTCGACCACCGCCATCACCTGCGCGCCGCTCATCACCATGACGAAGACGGCATCGCAGCCCGCCAGTTCGTCGAGGCTGGCAGCGGCGCTTCCGCCGAGCGCTTCCAGCATCTGACCGCGTTCGGGGCGCAGGTCGCTGCCGGCGACGCGGAAGCCTTCCTTGAGCAGATTCTTCGCCATGCCCAAGCCCATGTTGCCCAGGCCGACGATGGCTGTGTTTTTCGTCATAGCGGCGCCTTTGTTCCTGTCGGGCGAGCCACCGGCCGGCCCCTGCGAACGCGGGGAAATGGGGCTGAGCGACTAAGAGCCAGCCAGAAACTTCACGCCTTGCAGCACGCCCTGCTTCTGCTCGTATTCGCTGTCCTCATAGAAGTGGTCTTCCAGCTCAATGCTGACGCAGCCGCTGTAGCCGCCGTCGCGCAAGATCTGGAGGATGAGCTTCCAGTCGGAGACGCCATGCCCCGGTATCGTGTAGCGCCAGTGCATGCCGCCATAGCGATAAGGCGCGGCGAAGGTCGCTTCTTGCAGGTTGCCGTGCTGGTACAGATTTTCCTCGATGATCATGCAGTCCTTGCCGTGCGCGTGGAAAACATGGCTGACGAATTCTTTGAGGAAGCGGATGGGGTCGATGCCCATGCGCACCAGATGCGACGGATCGTAATTCACGCCCATGTTCGGCGAGCCGACGCCCTCGATGAAGGCGCGATACGTCTCCGGCGTGCAGACCAGCGAGCCGGGGCCGGGCCAGCCCTCAATGACCAGGCGGGCGTCGTTTTCCTCGAAGGCGGCGCGCAACTCGCCGAAGCTGTCGATCATGTAGCCGAAGTTTTCCGCTCGCGGGCGCGACGGGTCTTGGGGGATCATGCAGATGAAGAAGTTCTTGGCGCCAATGGCGGCGCAATCGCGGATGTAGTCGGCGTTTTGGGCGACGGCGTCGCGGCGCTGGCCGGGGTCCGGCGAAAGCAGCGCGCCCCCGGCGACCAGATCGGCGCTGCCGACGCGCAAGCCCGCCTCGACGACGGCTTTGGCGCTGCTATCGGCGTCGCCGCCGAGGTCAATGACTTCCAGCTCGTTCTCCAGAGCCCAGGCGATCATGCCGTCCAGGTCTTGCTCCCAGCTGAAATTGCGCCGCCGCCAGCCAAGCGGGAAGTTGCCAGTTGCTGTTCTCATGCGTTTCTCCTGATTCTGCGGGTTTGGCGTATTTTAGTCGGCGCGGCTGTCGCTGGCTAGTACATGGAGGGGATTATGACGAGGGCGCGGCAGTGATCTTGCGCGGCCGATATGGCATATCGATCCTACAGCGCGTTGCGGTGGAAGGATTGCGGCGATGGGCGCGGCAGTGATCTTGCGTGGGCGATAGGCTATATCGCCCCTACGGCGTTCTAACGGGGCGGCCGTCTTGGCTGGCGGATTTGACGATGGCGTCCCAGAGCTTCGCCATGCGCAGGCCGACTTCCGGCGGGCAGGGGTTGGAGATTTCACCGGCGCGGACCTGCGTGAATTGCTCCCAGGCGCCGCGCATTTTGGGCAGGCCCCTCGCTTCCTGATAGTCGCTCTCGCCATCGCGGCGGATGAGCAGGCGTTCGCCATAGATGCCGGTGCGGATGGCGCCGCCGGTCAGGTTTACATGAATTTCGTTGTAGAGGCCGGGGATGCAGTCGCCGCAGCCATTCAGGCTCACCAGCGCGCCAGAAGCCAGCCGCCCCATGACGACGCCGTCAATGTCGACGGGCGTGCCGCGATTGTCCAGCCAGGCCGCGACTTCCACAAAATCTTCGCCGACCAGGGCGCAGACCGTGTTCAGCATGTGCGCGCCAGAATCGAAGAGAAAGCCGCCGCCGGCGATCTCCGGGATTTGCCGCCATTTGCCAACTGTCATGTCCTTCCAGCCTTGCCAGACCATGCCGCTCAGGGTGCGCAGCTCGCCCAGATCGCCCGAGGCGATAAGGTCCGCGGCATGGCGGATCTGTGGCGAGAGCCCGCCCTGAAACGCGACGACCAGATGTCCGCCAGTGCGGTCGCGGGTTTCGATCAAGCTCAATGCTTCGCGCGCGTTGAGCACCATCGGCTTTTCCAGCAGCACATCCAGGCCCGCTTCCAGGCACATTTTCGCTTGGTCGTGGTGCAGGTTGTGCGGCGTGACGATGAAGACGGCGTCCAGCTCCCCGCTATGCCGCTCCAGCATCTTCGCCAGATCCGGCTCGTTGGGCGGGGCGGGCGCGCCCAATTCCACGAGTCGCTGCAGCGTGAGGGCGCAGTTCTCCGCCGATGGCTCGCAGATGGCGCGGATCTCTGCGCCGCTCTCAATCATCAGGGGAAGGTGGTGGCGCGCCATGCCGCCGGCGCCGATCAAAGCCGTTCGCGTAGTCATATTCCACTCCCGCTGCGCGCGAAATCGCTAAGTCGCGGGAGTGTATCGCAGTGGACTGAAAATGGCTAATTCAAGCTGGCGCAGGCCGCCGCGGAACCAAGCTCAGGCGCGTTGGCGCGAGCGATGCGCCTGCCGAGTCTCGACGCCCTCAAGCACGGCTGCCGGCTCGCCATCGCGGTCGACCCAGACTCCGCAGGGACCGCCCTGCTCGCTAAGGCCCAGCGCGATTTCGCTGCCGTCCATGCGCAGCACAGGATGATAGTGCCGGGCGACCGCCTCGGCCTCGCCGACAATGTAATGCCCGATCATAGCGCAGCGGAAGCGATCGGCGCTGTTGTTGGGGTAGCTGCCATGCACAAGCTGGCCATTGAAGAAGAGTACATCGCCCGGTTCCATGACCAGCGGGATGGGCGCATAGCCCGGCGGCAGCTCGACGGCGTCGCTGGTGAAGCTGGTCGCGGAGTCGGCGTCGACCGTGCAGAGGACGGGGATGTCATGCGTGCCCGGCACGACAAAGAGGCAGCCATTTTCTTCGTCGCAGCGGTCGATTGCCATCCAGGCGGCGACGCATGTCCCGGGCTTGACCCGCAAATAAAACTGGTCTTGATGCAGGGCTTGGCCGCGGGCGCCCGGCGGCTTGAAGTAGAACATGGTCTGCACGGCGTAAGGTTCGCGCCCCAGGATGGCGGTCATCCACTGGTTGAGGCGCGGGTCGATCATCCAGTTCAGGCTGGTCGCGTCCCAGCGATGCATTTGGCCTATGCGCGGGTATGCCGCGAGCGGGTCGCTCTCATCGGTGATGTTGTCCGATACGCGCCGATCGCGTTCGTTGATATGGAGGAAATGCGCGCGCAGGTCCTCTGCCTCCGCCAAGGAGAACAGGCTCTGCGCCAAGGTGTAGCCCTGGACCGCGAACTCGCGGACATTCGTGGCGGACAGGGGCATCTTGCAGCCTCCTTCAAACTCAGGGCTTATTGCAGCTTGAAGTCGAGACCGGCGGCGTCAATCGAGAGCCGCGCTTTGTTACCAGTCCTTTTGACGAAGCTCGACGCCCTCGAGCAGGGCCGCGGGCTCGCCATCCTGGTCGACCCAGACGCCGCAGGGACCGCCATGCTGGCTCACGCCCAGCTCAATCTCGCTGCCGTCCATGCGCAGCACGGGGTGATACCACTTGGCGACCGCCTCGGCCTCGCCGACGATGTAGTGGCCGATCAAGGCGCGGCGGAAGCGATCGGCGCTGCTGTTGGGATAGCTGCCATGCACCAGCTGCCCATTGAAGAAGAGCACATCGCCCGGCTCCATGACCAGCGGGATTGGCTCGTAACCCGGCGGCAGCTCGACGGCGTCGCTGGTGAAGCTGAGCTCGGTATCGGCTTCGACGCTGCAAAGGACGGGGATGTCGTGCGTGCCGGGGACGATGCGCAGGCAGCCGTTGTCTTCGTCGCATGGGTCGATGGCCAGCCAGGCGGCGACGCAGGTGCCTGGGTCGACCCGCAAGTAAAACTGGTCTTGGTGCAGGGCTTGGCCGCGGGCGCCCGGCGGCTTGAAATAGAACATGGTCTGCACGGCGTATGGCTCGCGCCCGAGAATGGCGGTCATCCATTGGTTTAGGCGCGCGTCGATCATCCAGTTCAGGCTGGTCTCGTCCCAGCGGTGGGGCATCATCACGCGCGGATACTGCTTAAGCGGGTCCCCGGCGTCGGTGATGGCGTAATCCGTCTGCTGCCGATGTTCGCGATTGACCCAGTGGAAATGCTCGCGCAGCGTCTCCACTTCGTCGAGGCTGAAGAGGCCGCGCGCCATGGCGTAGCCTTGCGTGGCGAAATCGTGAATCTTCGCGGCGGGAATGGTCATTGTTTTGCCCTCGCAGCCCATGCTTGCGCGCATTGTAACGCAGAATCGGCGGCGAGCCACCCAAATTCTCCGGCTTGGCAAGAAACGGCGATCGCCTCGCGGAAATCATGGCGCGCGATTCACGCCGCCAGCTCGCCGGAATGTCATCGCCGGTGGGCAAGGAGATTTGGTAGTGGTCTATATTCCGGATCGCGGCGACGTCGTTTGGATGGATTTCGATCCGCAGGCGGGACGCGAGCAAGCTGGCCGCCGTCCCGCCCTTGTATTGTCGCGCGCGTCCAGTTGGATTCATAGCAAAGGCGCCCGAATCACTTCTTTTCAATGTGCTGCAAAAGCTCGCAACGCTTCTGAATTGAAACTGGTTGCGCTTCCTCGTTTGCGCCGCCCCGCGCTATCGTGTATTCTCGCGCCCAATCAAAGCAATCATTAGTCTCAGCAGACATTCGCATTGGAACTTTGGCGAATCAAGCTACATACCGGAGGACAGGAATGTTCAACTGGACGCACGATGAACTGCCCCAACCGACAACCGACCTCGACACGCTGCAATCGAATATCGACGAGTACGGCTACTGCTTCGTCAAAGACGCCATCGCGCCCGAGCAGCTGGCGGAAGCCAAGACGCGCCTGCTGCAACAGGCGAGAGCCGAGCTTGAGGGCGGGCAAGCTTTTGAAGACGGCGGCGCCAGGCAGCAATGGGGCAATTTCACCGACGACGAAGGCAGAGTCCGCCGCGAAGCCTTCTCGGCCAAGGCCGGCGGCGTCAACCAGCGCGTCTGGGTCTTGATCAACAAGGGCAAGGTTTGGCGCGATCTACTGCGGCAGAGCGCGGTGCGGGCCGTGGTCGGGCATGTGCTGGGCGACGATTACCTGCTCTCCAGCTATGGCGCGAACATCGCCAAGCCGGGCGGCATCGCCATGAACCTGCACACCGACCAGTGGTGGATGCCAGAGCCGATCCACCGCCGCCCGAATCCGGTGCCGGCCGGGTCGCTGACGCGCGAGCGCAGCAACCGCGTCGATGACCACCCCGCCATGATTGCGCCGCCGGTGGTCGTCAATGTGATGTGGATGCTCAACGACTTCAGCGAAGCCAACGGCGCCACCCGCATCGTGCCGCGCAGCCATTTGTTCGGCCGCAGGCCCGACGCCGAACGCGACAAAGATGTCGTCAGCATACCGGCTGAGGGGACGGCTGGCAGCGCCATGCTCTTCGACGGGCGCGTCTGGCACGGGACCGGCGCCAATACCAGCGACGGGCAGCGGCTGGGCGTGCTGACCACTTTCGTCGCGCCCCAATTCCGCACCCAAGTCAACTTCACCCTGGCGGCCGCGCCCGAAGTGGTGGCCGAAGCCGACGACGATCTGCTGGCCCTGCTGGGCTTCAAGATCTGGAACGCCTATGGCCGGGTCGAGAGCCCGGTGGCGGGTTATGTGCGCCAGGGCGAGCGCTCGCTGGGAGAAATGACGCTGGGTTAGGTTGCGGTCAACCATGAAAATGGCGGTGAGACAAGCGCCGCGCTGGCCGCTATTCAATTGAGGACGAGCCACCGGCTCGCCCGTACAGGATCCCTCGCTCTTGGCTTTCGAGCATTGAAACCTGAGCGCCGCAATATGCGCTGCGAACAACCCTCTCTGTGTCGATTGCTTCGGGCGAGTTCGGCTGGGCACGAGACTCCAGATAAATCCCAAGCCCTGGGCGCGAGACTTGTCTCGCCCAAAAACGCGCAGAATCTCCAATGCAGAAGATGAGATCGACCCTGCCTCCGTAGCCGCGATTGGATTGAGGCCGAGCTTTCATGCCGTCCGCCAATTCGCCCAACTCGCTTTCGGCTGTTATGATATGAATCGATGGCGATGACGCGAGCCAATCTCGCGGCGCATCCTGACCGGGCGGCTTGCGGGCAGCCCTCGGTTTCACGACTTCGCGGCAACTTGAAGGCGAGGCGACTTCATGCAGCATCGCTGGACAACGGCATCAACTATGAACACCGTGACTCACGATGCGGGCGGCCCGGAGTGGCTTGACCTGCCAATCGCTGGCTATACGGTGGGCGTCGGCCTTGACGAAGATATGCCCGTCGAAGAAAGGCTGGACCCAGCCTGGCTGCTGCAATCCATCTGCCTGCCCGACGAGACTGACATCGGCCGCCGTCTTGAGCCCTTCGTGGAGTTCATTGACCCTCTTGGGCAAATTCTGTTTGCCGATACGCCTGAGAAAGAAGATGACGGCGAGCTGTACGCACCACAAGAGTCGGGCTTTACGCCGTTGACGCTTATGCTGCCGTGGGAATACATTTGGTATACTGTGCCCGGCGCATACACATTCACCGTACGCTGGAATGGCCGCCGAACGACCAGAGAAATCGGGCGATTCCCGCTGATACTGACAGGCTTGGAAGGGGGCGCTCGCGATGAATAATGAACTGACTCTCGAACAGAGCCGGCAAATCAAGGCGCACCAGAAGCGAGCGCTGGCGGGCGCGGCCACGGCATGGCGTCCCAAAGCGCTCTGGCTGTCCCCTGAAGAAGTCGCCGAGTTCAAGCGGAGGCTGCTATTCCAGCATAAGATGAAGATGAAGCAGTCAGCTGGATCTGGCAGCGAGATGAACGAGCAATAAGGCTGATTGGAATCTGGAGCAGGGAGGCGGACATGGTTCAAACACTTGACAAGCTCGAGCAGATTCACATCGGCAAGAAGGGCGCCGCGCCCATCGCCGCGCCCGGCTGGACGGCCAAGCCGGCCGACCGCGTCAAGCTGGTCGACTGCGATGTGCACCACTCGTTCCGCCAGCCGGAAGACCTCTTGCCCTACCTGCCGAAATTCTACCAAGAGCACCTGCTCGACCAGGGCTTGCACCTGCCCGGCAGCGGTTACGCCAACTCGCCCTACCGCCGCACGCGCACCGACCTGAAAGACCCGGAGCTGCGCGACCGCGAATTCAACTATTCGCTGGAATTCACGCAGAAAGAATTGCTGGACCGCTGGAATATCGACTTTGCGCTCTTGACAGGACCGCCCACTTTTTATGGCTACGCGGGCCTGCCCGATCCAGATTGGGCGTCGGCCCTCTGCACGGCATTCAACGACTACACCATTGAGCATTGGCTGGATCAGGACCCGCGAGTCGTCAACGCGATATTGCTGTCGCCCGGCGATCCAGCGGCCGCGGTCAAGGAAATTCATCGCCTGGCTCATCGCAAAGACACGGTCGCCGTCATGATGCCGATGCTCTCGCCGGAGCTGTTTGGCAAGCGCGTCTATCATCCAGTTTGGGAAGCCTGCGCCGAGCATGACTTGCCGGTGGTCGCGCATATTGGCGGCGCCAGCCCGAGCTCGACGCCAACGCCAGCCGGTTTCCCCAGCTATTACACCGAATCGCGCATGACCCGCCCCGCCTTGGCCAGCGCCCAGGCCGCGTCGCTGATCGCCGAGGGCGTCTTCGAGCTCTTCCCCAATCTCAAGTTCGCCATGATCGAAGTGCAGCAGATGTGGGCGGCGCCGCTGATGTGGCACATGGACGCCGACTGGAAAGCCATCGGCGACCAGACGCCCTGGCTGAAGCGCCTGCCTAGCGAATACTTCCGCGAGCACATCCGCGTTGGCACGCAGCCCATGCACGAGCCGCCACAGAACGAGCAGGTGTATCAGATGCTCGAGATGCTGCGCGCCGACGAGACCCTGGTCTTCTGCACCGACTTCCCGCATTGGGACTGGAACGACCCGGTCACCGTCTTGCCGCGGCTGGACGAGCATTCGCAACGGCGCATCTTCGCCGAGAACGCGCTGGACATGCTGCGCGTCAGCGATGACATGATCGAGGCTGTCCTGGCGTGAGCGGCATCGTCGTCGGCAAGGCGGCGGAGATCCCGCCGGGCGAGCGGAAGATCGTCGTGCCATTCCGCGGGCGCGCCGGCATCGGCATCTTTAATGTGCGCGGCCAGTTTTATGCCCTGCGCAATATCTGCCCGCATAAACGCGGTCCGCTCTGCACCGGCGAAGTGGCCGGGCACAGCCGCTCCAGCGCCCCGCCTTCCGTGACTGGCGGCTTCGTCGATTATGAGCGCGATGGCGAGATCCTGCGCTGCCCCTGGCATGCCTGGCAATTCGATATCGCCACTGGCGAATGCCTGGTCGACCCCACTGTGCGCGTCAAGACTTACCCCGTCATCGTCGATGGAGAGGACCTGATCGTCGATGTCGACGCCCGCGACTTCATCGCCGAATGACCGGAGCGGACATGAACGCGGATAAACTGTATCTCGCCGCTTATCCTTTCGCCGACGATGTGCTCGCCTTGCCGGTGGAAGACATCGAAAAGACGGCCGCTTGAAGAGTCGGGCGAATAGCCCCCGCGATTCAATCAGTATCCCAGAAAACCGACAGCGCGTTCATCAACGAGGAAAACGACTATGCCAGCACAATCAGACCGTATCCGTCTCGGCGTCATCAGCTTCGCCCATGGGCATGTCATTCGCTATTGCCAGGTCATCGCCGATTATGAAGACGCGGACATCGTCGCCGCCTGGGATGACGACCACGAACGCGGCCAAGCGCACTCAGCCGAGTTCGGCCTGGACTGGACGCCCGATCTGGACCAAATGCTCGCGCGCGACGACATCGACGCCGTCTTCGTCGCCAGCCCGACCAATCAACACGCCGAGCATGTCATCGCCGCGGCTGAAGCGGGAAAGCATGTCCTGTTGCAGAAGCCGATGGCGCTGACGCTGGAGGACTGCGACGCTATCATCGAGGCGATAGAGCGAACCGGCGTCAAGTTCAGCATGTGCTACCAGATGCGCGGCGACCCCATCAACCAGAAGATGAAGGCGCTGATTGACGAGGGCGCGGTCGGCAATATCGCCGTCATCCGCCGCCGGCACGCCATCCCCGCCCTGCTCATGCCCGCCTTCGCCCAGTCCGGCAACTGGCACATGGACCCGGTCCAGAATATGGGCATGTTCATGGACGACGCCTCGCACGCGGCCGACTGGTTCTACTGGATGCTGGGGCGGCCCGTCAGCGTCATGGCGGAGATCGACAATATCGTCACCAGCGTCGCGCCCGACGACAACGGCGTCGCGGTCTATCGCTTCGCAAAAGGCGAGATGGGCATCCTCTTCAACAGCTCGACTCAGCTGGCTGCTGAAGCGACGACCGAGATTTACGGCGACGCCGGCACGATCCACCAGAATTATGGCGACGCGCCCTCGACGATACCGCCGGCGGAAGGCACGCCGCTGAAGCTCTTCCGCGCCGGGGCTGAGGACTGGGAGCGCTTCGACTTCCCCTTCGTGCCGCATGGCAGCCGCATTCACGGGGTGGCGCGCCCGGTCGTCGATTTCATCAAGGGCGAGGGACCGCCGCTGGCGACGGCTGAAGACGGCAAGGTCTGCATCGAGATGATACTGGGGGCATATGAGTCGGCGAAGACTGGACGGCGGATAGATCTCTAGAGCAAGTCCCCTCATGCCAGAGACGGGCGCTTCGACATACGGCGCCTGCGAATTGACAGCGCGATTTGTTGACAGCGTTCGCCCTATATGTTAGCTTTGTCGGCGGGCGTCAGAAAATCGGACGCGCATATCTGATCGTTACAAGGAGGCTCTTATGTTTGGAAAGAATCCTCGTGGTCTGAGTCGGCGCGACTTTTTGAAGTCGGCGGGCGCGATGGCGGGCGGGCTGGCGGCCTCAAGCGCCCTTCCCTTTGCTTCGTTGGCGCAGAGCGACATGGCAGGCGCGCTCCAGTGGAACACGAATCACAACACGTTGAGCGTGAATGACTTCAAAATCGTCATCGAGAATTTCAACGAAGAGTATCCCAATATCGACATCAACCTCATCAATTCCGGCGACGCCTCGCTGTATTACACGCAGATCAATACAGCTGGCGTGGGCGGCACCCTGCCAGATCTCTTCTATGTGCGCTCCTTTGACGCCGCGCCCTTCGGCGCCCGCGGCTGGATCACGCCGCTGAACGAGCTGATGGAGCGCGACGGCATGGACCTGTCGGACTTCTGGCCCGCGCAAGTGGCGCAGAATTCCTACGAAGGCCAGTTGATGACCCTGCCCTACGACTTCTCGAATGTGGCCATGTATTACAACAAGACCATGTTTGATGAAGTAGGCGTGCCTTACCCGACCAACGACTGGACCTGGGACGAGTGCTTCGAGATCGCCGCCGCCTTCAAAGACGGCGAGCCCGGCGACCAAACGCGTTGGGGCGTGGAATTGTGGACCTGGGCCTGGATGATGATGGGCTTGCTGCATGCCGGCGGCGGCGCCACCTTCAGCGAAGACAACCGCAGCTGCGTTGTCAATAACCCCGAGAATGTCGCCACCTTGAAGCGCATCCAGGACGAGATCGCGGCCGGCAACGCCGTGCACCGCGGCATGACGCCCGCCGGCTTGGACCCGTTCTTGACTGGCAATATCGCGATGGAGGTCCAGGGTTCCTGGTCGGCCTTCTACATGCTGGATGGCATCGGCGACTCCTTTGAATGGGATATCGTCAAGCTGCCGCGCGGCGAAACTGGCTTGACCAGCGTTTCAGCCGCCGGCGGCGCCTGGGGCATCGCCACCAACACCGAAGACCTTGATGTGGCTTGGGAATTCTGCAAGTACATCACCAACACGGAATCGACCAACATCCTGATATCGAACAACCTGCGCAGCGTGCCGGGGCGGCTTTCTTCAGTGCCGCGCTGGGAAGAAGTGGCGGGGACGGATGTCTGGAAGGGCAGATACGTGCAGGTCTTCCCCGAACAGATGCTCAACGACGCCCTCAACTGGTCCTATCCCGTCTTCATGGGCGAGTATGACGCGGCCTGGAACGCCCGCATCATCGGCGTCTTTGAAGGCAACGATCCCGCGGAAGCCCTGGCTCAGATTGAAGAAGAAGCCAATGCCGCAGCGGCGCGCTACCTAGAAGACGAGTAAAGTCGCCGGCCTGAAGACTGGCGGTTTGAATTCACAGCATCGGGGCGCTTGGCAGAGCTGGGCGCCCCGAGTTGTGATTGTTGCCGCTCGCTATTCATGTACGAAGATAACATTCGAGCGATGATCTAAGCCCATGTTCCGCAGCGAACTGCTCCGCCGCGAGGCGATACAAGGCTATCTCTTCATATTGCCTTGGTTCATCGGTTTCCTGGTTTTCACCGCCGGTCCCTTGACTGCCGCGCTCGGTTTCAGCTTCACCGACTGGAACGGCGTCTCCCCCATGGAATGGATCGGCTTCGAGAATTACATTCAGCTCTCCCGCGATTCGCGCTTCTGGCAATCGCTGAAGGTCACGCTGATATTCACCTTCTTCTACTTGATCTTGAACCTCATCATCGGCTTCGCCCTGGCGCTGGTCATGAACCAGCCGGTGCGCGGGATGCGGCTCTTCCGCACCATTTATTATCTGCCGGCGGTGCTCTCCGGCGTGGCGGTGGCGGTTTTGTGGTCTTTCTTGTTTCACCGCGAATTCGGCGCTTTGAACTGGCTGCTTGGCTTCATCGGCATCAAGCGGATCGGCTGGATCGTCTCCGAGAGTTGGGCGCTGCCGTCCATCATCATCATGGAGCTTTGGCGCGTCGGCAGCACCATCATCATCTTTCTCGCCGGCTTGCAGGGCATCCCGCCCGAGCTCTACGAAGCGGCCGAGGTCGATGGCGCCAATCGACGCTGGCGGCTTTGGAGCATCACCATCCCGCTGATGTCGCCCACGATCTTCTTCGTGCTCATCGTCGGCTTTATCAATTCAATGCAAGTCTTCACGCAAGCCTATATCATGACGCGCGGCGGACCCAATTACGCCACCTTCTTCTATTCCATCAATCTTTATCAAACGACTTTCCGCGAACTGCGCCTGGGGTACGCCTCTGCGCAAGCCGGCGTGCTCTTCGTCATTATTTTCATCATCACGCTCTGCATCTTGTGGGTTTCGCGTTATCGCGTCAATTACGAACTGGTCTAGGGCGCGCCGTATGGCTACTGCGACAGCATCAGCAACGAGCAAGGAAAAGGGCGGCTTCTGGTCGCGCCGGCGAAAGCTGCGCATGCAGAACCATGTCCTGACCTATCTGGTGCTGGTGCCGGGCGCGTTGCTCTTCCTCTACCCCCTGCTCTGGATGATATCCACCAGCTTGAAACCCAAGCATCAGATCTTCACCTACCCCATTGAATGGATCCCCGATACCTGGATGTGGTCCAATTATGGCGAAGTCTTCAACCAGGTCCCCTTCCTGACCTATACCATCAATACCGCCATCATCACCGTGATCGGCGTGGTCGGCACGCTCTTCGGCAGTTCGCTGGCTGCCTACGGTTTCGCCCGCTTTCGCTTTCCGGGCAAAGACGCGCTCTTCGTCCTCATGCTGTCGACGATGATGGTGCCGATCTGGGTGACGCTCATACCGTCGTTCTTAATGTTCCGTTGGTTCGGCTGGCTGAATTCTTATCTGCCGATTCTGGTCCCGGCATTCTTCGCCCAGCCCTTCTACACCTTCCTCCTGCGGCAATTCTTTATGACCGTGCCGGTAGACCTGGAAGACGCCGCGCGGATTGACGGCGCCAACCGCCTGCAGATCTTCCTCAATGTCATGCTGCCGCTGTCGCGCCCGGCCCTGGCGACCGTCGCCATATTCGCCTTTTTCTTCTATTGGAACGAGTTCTTGCTGCCGCTGATCTACATCCAGGATCAAAGCAAATTCCCCATTTCCGTCGGCATTTCCGCCTTCGTCTCCGAGTACCGCTCCGACTTCGCGCTGATGATGGCGGCTTCTGGCATGGCGCTGGCGCCGCCGATGATCGTCTTCTTCCTGGCGCAGCGTTATTTCATCCAGGGCTTCGTCTTGAGCGGCGTCAAGGGCTGACAACCCCTCCCCCCGGCCCCCTCCCGAAGCGCTGTGTCTACGCGCGCCGAAGCGTCAAGGAGGGGGAGACTGGGCCAGCTGCCCGCAACCGCGCTTCCGCCACGACGCCTTTTGCCACAGAGGCTGTTCACCACCGAGTACTCCGAGTGTCGGGCCTTCGTTCGCCGGATGCAAGTCGCCCGCCAAGACGCAAACGGTAGGGGCGAGCCACCGGCTTGCCCGTACACAGATCATATATTTTCGGTCGGCCGCAGCCGCGTTGCATCAGGCGAAGCGGGTGATTTACAATATCACCCATACTCGGTTCATTGGCGGATGCGCGAACGATTAGACAGACGAAGGGGTGAAGCCATGAAACTCCTCGAAATGACCGGGAACGCCAGCTCGCGCATCATCGACGCCGAGCCGCCGGCGCCAGAGTCTGATGAAGTCATCATCGAGCGGGCGCGCTCCGCCCTGTGTGGCAGCGAGATGAAGACTTATCGCGGGCCAGGCTCGCCGGGCCGCAACACAGGCCATGAAGCGGTCGGCACGATCGTCGAACTGGGCAGCGGCGTGACCAGCCTGGAAATCGGCCAGCGCGTCGGCGTCAGCGCGGTGGTCGGCTGTGGCAAGTGCGCCCAATGCGCGGCGGGACGCTACACCTGGTGCAAGGCGGCGCGTTCGCGCTCAAACATGCATGCCGAGCGCTTCCCCATTCACGCGCGCTGCTGCAGTCGCCTGCCCGACGACCTGCCCTGGGACGAGGCGACCCTGCTAACCGGCGATGGCATGGGCGTTCCCTGGCACGCCTCGAAGAAGATCGACCGCGGCGACATCAATACTGTCGTCGTCATGGGCTTGGGTCCCATCGGCCTGGGCAATGTGCTGCTGCAGGCGCACTTGGGCCGGCGGGTCATCGGCGTCGACATCCTCGACTATCGCATCGCGCTGGCCGAGACCCTGGGCGCGGACGAGGCGCTGAAAGCCGATGAGAGCCTCATAGAGCGGATCCTGGAGCTCACCGGCGGCGAGGGCGCGGATGCCGTCATCGACTGCGCCGGGCAGCGGGCGAGCGTGGCGAACAGCTTTCTGGCGGTGCGGCGGGGCGGGACAGTCGTCTTCAACGGCGAGTCTATGGAAGAGATGCTGGCGCCCAGCCGCGACTTCAACCGGCGCGAAATTTGGGCGGTGGGCTGCTGGTATTACTTCATGAGCGAAGTGCCGGAGATGCTGGCGCTGTGGCGTGGCGGGCTGGATGTGGCGCGGATGATCACGCATCGCTTTCCGCTGGACGAGGCGCCGCAGGCATTCGAGCTGTTCGACGCCGGGCGGACGGGGAAGGCGCTGCTGGCATGAGCGGGACCATGATGTCAGACCAATTGCGGCAGCGGGGCGCATTCGTTACAATCGTGGCGGCAACGCAACTCCAACCTACAATTGCACAAGGAGCAGGAAAATGAAACCCCTGAAGATTACCTTGACTGCGTTGGGGCTGTTGGCATTGGCTCTTGGCGCTTTCGCTGGCTTCGCACAAGACGAAAAGGTGCTGGTGATAGGCTGGTCGGAGAACACCGACGCTTATGACCCAGCCAATGGCTTCACCCATTCGACGCACATCGTCAATCATGTCACCTATAGCCAACTGGTCACCTTCCCGGATGAAGACGCGAGCAAGATCGTGCCATCGCTCGCCGAAAGCTGGGAGATCTCCGAAGATGGCACCGTCTACACTTTCTCGCTGCGGCAGGACGCCACATTCGCCAACGGCGATGATGTCACGGCCGACGATGTTGTTTTTTCCATCCAGCGTCTGCAGAATTACAAGGGCAATCCGTCATTCTTGGCGGATGGCATCGACTCGGTAGAAGCGATTGACGACGACACCGTCGCCTTCACGCTGCCGGACCCGCGCCCGTCGTTCCTGTCCGAGATAACCAGCGGCGTCTTCAGCGTCACTAATGCTGATGTTGTCCGAGCCAATGGCGGCACCGACGCCGAAGACGCGGCCGAGACCGACACAGCCGGCGCCTACCTGGACAGCACCTCGGCTGGTTCGGGCTCGTATGTGCTGGACCTCTGGGAACCGCAGAACCGCACCGAGCTGGTCCGCAACGAGAATTACTGGGGAGACGCGCCCTACTTCGACCGCGTCATCTTCATCCACATGCCAGAAAGCGCCACTCAGAAGGTCGCGTTGGAAGCCGGCGACATTGACCTGGCTTTCGACCTCAGCCCGGATCAGATCGCGGCTTTGGAAGGCAATGCGGATGTCGAAATCTATCGCGGAATCGGCACGCTGACGCACTTCGTCATCATGAACACCGAAGAGGAAAAGAGCGGGCCTTTCGCTAACCCGATGGTGCAGCTGGCAGTGCGTTACGCGCTGGACTACGAAGGCTACAAGACGCTCTGGGGCGGCGTGACGCCAGCGACAAACATGACTGCTGGTTTCTTCGGCAACCTGGGCGAAGAGGCGGCTTTCTCGCGCGATCTGGACAAAGCGCGCGAATTGCTGGCGGAAGCCGGTTACCCCGACGGACTAGACATGAACCTGGAATACCCGGACATGGTTTATGGCGGCGTCAGCTTCAACACCAACGCACAGAAAATCCAAGCCGATCTGGCTGAAGCAGGCATCAATGTGACGCTGGAGCCGGGCGAAATCCAGGTCGCGCTTGAGAAGTACCGCAGTGGCGAGCATGGCATTGGCTATTGGCTCTGGGGTCCGGATATTCTTGATCCGTTGGACTTCCTCAGCTTCATGCCCGGCGGCAAGGTCGCGACCGAGCGCAACAACTGGGATCTGGACGAGGTGCCGCAGGAGATCCAGGACATGATCGCGGCCGCCAAAGTCGCCAGCGCCCCGGACGAGCGCATGGAACTCTTCACCGGGCTGCAGGAATACACCATGCAGCACGGTCCCTTCGCGCCTTTCAATGTGCCTGAGGTGGCGACCGCTTACCGGTCCGACCTGATTGGCTATATCTGGCATCCGCACTGGCTGCTTGATGTGTCCATCCTGAGCCGCGCCGAGTAAATCGATTCCGCGTCTTGGTCAGAGGGCGGTCCCATTGGGTCGCCCTTTTTCGTGTTCGGCAGATGGCCGACCGCCCTTTTCCGTTGGGCAGCCAAATGTGCTAGACTTGGCATCGAGCCGCGCTAATCGACTGGCTGCCCGTGAGCTTTTTTCGTTATTTCGTTCGCCGTTTGATCATGGTGATTCCAATCTTGCTGGGCATCACCGTGGTCGCCTTCATCATCGCCAACGCCATCCCCGCCGACCCCATCAACGCCAACCTGCCTCCAAACGCGCTCAACGACGAAGAAACCATCGCCGCCTTCCGCAAGAAATGGGGCTTGGATAAACCCTTGCACGAGCAGTACCTGACCTACCTCGGCAACCTCTTGCAGGGCGACATGGGCATATCAATAAAGACGCGCAAGCCAGTGGGCGAAGATATTGCAAGACGCCTGCCCGCCACGATTGAGCTGGCGACGCTCGGCATCCTCTACGGCGTGGCGTTGGGCGTCGGGCTGGGTCTAGTCTCCGCCATCTGGAAGAACACCTGGGCTGACTATATCGCCCGCGTTATCGCCTTCGTAGGCGTCAGTTTCCCCGTCTTTCTCATCGCCCTGATCCTGCTCAATGTATTCTACGCTCAGCTGCGCATCGCCGCAGGACCAGGCCGTTTGCATGTCCTGCTGCGCCCGCCGCCGACGGTGACCGGCATGTTCACCATCGACGCCCTGCTCAACGGCGACTGGAAGACATTCAGCAACGCGTTCTCGCATCTTATCTTGCCCGCCTTGACGCTGGCGCTCTATGTCAGCGGCATCATCTCGCGCATTACTCGCTCGTCCCTGCTTGAGGTGCTGAATCAGGATTACATGCGCACCGCCCGCGCCAAGGGACTGCGTGAAAGTTACATCATCGGCTTCCATGGCCTGCGCAACTCGCTGATCCCGGTGGTGACGGTCATCGGCCTGTCATATGGCAACCTGCTGGTCGGCTCTATTTTGATCGAATCGATCTTCGCGTATCCGGGCATCGGCTTCTATATGTTTCGCGCCAGCACCTCGCAGGATTTCCCGGCGATCATGGGCGTCAGCCTGCTCTTTGCTTTCATCTATGTCGGAGTCAATTTTGCCGTTGATATCTTCTATTTCTTCCTCGACCCGCGAATTCGAGTCGCCTAGCCGGCGGCAGCAAGTCGTCTATCATCTGCGGCGCAATCCGCTGGTGCTGCTGGGGCTGATAATCGCCGTCCTGTGGATCGTGATTGCATTCATCGCGCCGTCCATCGCGCCCGTCGCTCCGCTGAAGCAGGACCTGGTCAACCGGCTGCAGGCTCCCGGAGCGCTCTTTTTCATGGGCAGCGACGAGCTGGGACGCGATATTTTCAGCCGCGTGCTCTGGGGCGCGCGCATCACCATCCCGGCCGGCCTGGCGGTCATCGTCATCGGCAGCGCGCTCGGCGTCGTCATCGGCGCGGTCGCCGGTTACGCGGGCGGCCTCGTCGACGAGCTGCTAATGCGCCTCACCGAGCTCTTTATGGCATTCCCTTTCATCATCCTGGCGATGGCGGTGACGGCGGCGCTTGGACCCGATATTCAGAACGCCGTGCTCGCGCTCAGCGTCGTCTGGTGGCCCCGCTATGCCCGCATCCTGCGGGGGCTGGTGCTGGAGGTGAAGGCACAGGAATATGTCGAAGCGGCTCACAGCGCCGGCGCCAGCGGGCTCTATGTGCTCTTCCGCACCATCCTGCCCAACTGCATTGCCCCAGCTGTCATCTTGGCCACCCTCGATATCGGCACTGCCGTCATAAGCTTCGCCGCGCTGAGCTTCATCGGCCTCGGGCCCGAGCCATCGTCGCCGGAATGGGGGCGCATGGTCAGCATCGGCATCGACTTTTTCGATCAGTGGTGGATGTGGCTCTTTCCCGGTTTGGCGATCGCCAGCCTCGTCATGGCATGCAACTTCATCGGCGATGGCCTGCGTGACATCCTCGATCCGCGGCTGCGCGGGGAGTAATTGCCGGCCTGCCAGCGCGTGGCGCGGGCGAGACAGGTTTCGCCCCTACGAGTCGCCCGTTTTTGCAGCGCCCGCGTACTTCACGCCATTGCCGGGGAGTCTACAGCGCCCGTCCAGTCAAAGACGACGCCGATATATGCATCCTTCTCCCGCTGCAGGCCGCGGTAACCCTGCTCGGCGTCGAGCGGCGACAGGGTATGCGTGTGCAGCGGTTTGACACGCAGCTCGCCCTTGCGGATGAGGTCCATGGCGATCTTGGAATTGCGTTCCATCGAGTGCTTGACATAAGGATCGCGCGCCACCGGGAAGCGCCATTCGTGCGCGCCTTTGAAAGTGATATTGCCGTGACCATGCAGGTGAATGTAATCAAGCAGGCTGCTGGTCAAATCCGTTTCATGGACGCCGCGTGGCGTGCCCAGCAAGATGACCTCGCCATAGCGCCCGACCAGCGGCAAAGCGGGCGGCAGAGCGGCTGGCACGCCGGTCGCTTCGATCAGGGTCGACACGCCCTGCCCGCCAGTGATCGCGTCGACCTCGGCTTTGAGCGTCGCCGAATCCGCCACGAGCGCGTGCGGGATGCCACAGCGCCGCGCCAGCTCAATCCGGCCCCGGCTCAGATCCAGGCCGATGACGCGGGCGCCTTGCAAGCCAGCCAGCTGCGCCGCCAGGTTGCCGACCACGCCCAAACCAAGCACGCCGACATAATCCCCCAGCTCGATCTTCGAGACTCGCAGCGCGGTCATGGCGATGATGGCCATGCGCGTGAAGGGCGCCAGCTCCAGCGGCAGGTCAGCCGGCGTCTTGAGGCAGATATGCTGTGGGCGGGTCGTGTCGATGAGGTTGTGCTGCTTGTGCCCGCCCCAGTAATGCACGATGTCGCCCGGCGCGACGCCCTCTATCGCGCTGCCGACTTCAACCACTTCGCCGACGGCTGCGTAACCGGGCGTGGCGGGGAAGGGGAACCAAGCTTGGCTGCCAGAGAGACAGGCGAGCTCGGTGGCGGCGCTGATCAGCGAGTAGCGCGTCCGCACCAGCACATCAGTCGGGCGGAGCTGGCCGATATCGTCGTCGATGACCCGCACATCAATCTGGTCGGGGCCGGAGAAGAGGACGCTGGCGTTTTTCATGTGAACGGGATTTTCCTTTGGCGGCGAGCCTTCTATTTGCTGCCCGAAGATATGACGACGCCCTGAATATAATATCGCTGCAGCAGGATGAAGACCAGGATGCTGGGCAAGGTCATGACCATCGACGCCGCCATCAAGAGATGCTCGGTCGCCTGGCCGCCGGCCGAGACGACTCGCTGGAAGTTCGCCAAGCCCAGCGACAGGGTGTACTTCTCCGGCGTGTTCAGGTAGATCAGCGGGCCGAAGAAGTCGTTCCACGATTCCAGGAAGCCGATGACGACCATGGTGATGAGCACCGGCTTGGACAAGGGCAGGATGATGCGGATGAAGATCCAAAGCGTGTTCGCCCCGTCGATCTTGGCTGCTTCGTCCAGATCTTTCGGGATGGTCATGAAGAACTGCCGGAACAGGAAAATGGCGAAAGCGCCGCCGCCGAACCAATTGGGAATGATCAGCGGATTGTAGGTGTCCAGCCAGCCAAAGGCTTTGAAGAGCAAGAAGGTCGGGATAATCGTGACCTGGTAGGGCAGCATCAAGGTGCTGAGCACCAACAGGAAGAGGAAGTTGCGGTATGGAAAGCGAAAACGCGCGAACCCGTAGGCGACCACGGCCGCGGACAGAATCCGCCCCGAGACCGAGAAGACCGTCACGAAAACAGTATTCATAAAGAAGCGCGCCAGGGGCGCCACCTCCCAGATCTCGATGTAGTTCTCGAAGCGCCAGGTCTTGGGGATTAGCTGCGGCGGCCAGAGGAAAAGCTCGTTGACCGGCTTCAGCGACGACGAGACCGCCCACAAGAATGGCAGGGCGAACAATACCGTAAGCCCGTAAGCGACGGCGTAGAGCAGCGCGTTTCGCAGCAGGCTCTTCACGCGCCAGGCGGGCATGACGCGGCTAAGCACAGTTCCAATCCTTTGGCGCAAGCAGGCGGCTCACTGGCGGCCAACCCCACCCCCGGCCCCTCCCCGAGGCATCGGAGAGGGGAGCGAATCTCCGCGAAGTCAGGCTTACGAGCGCGGATTTCATCACTGTCGAAATCTCTCGACGGCGCCTTCCCCCCATCACTATGGGGGGACTGAGGGGGGTAGACCAAACACGCGGGCGATTCACTCTTATTCCTCGCCTTCGTAATAGACCCAGCGGCGGGACATCCACAATTGAAAAGCGGTGATCGCCAGCACGATGACGAAGAAGACCCAGGCCAGGGCCGAGGCGTAGCCCATCTCCCAGAAGTCGAAGGCGCTGTTGTAGAGATGCAGCACATAAAACGGAGTCGAATTGAGCGGACCGCCGGGCGAGAACTGCTGCTGCCGACCGCTGCTCGCGACATAAGCCAGGGTGAACATTTGCAGCGCGCCGATGACGCCCAGCACGGTGTTGAAAAGGATGACCGGCGAGATGCTCGGCACGGTGATGTAGCGGAACTTGCCGACGCTGCCCGCGCCATTGATGTCAGCCGATTCGTAGAGCTCTTTCGGGATGCCCTGCAGCGCCGCCAGGAAGATCAGCATGGTGTTGCCGCCGATCGCGCCCCAGAGGCTAATGATGATCAGCGCCGGTTTGGATGAACCCGGATGCCCCAGCCAAAGCGGACCATTGCCCAGCCCCAGCGACGAGATGATGCTGTTCATCAAGCCGATCTGCGGCTGGAAGATCCATAGCCAAAGGAAAGCAGCCGCCACCACCGGCCTCACCGACGGCAGAAAGTAAAGCGTGCGCAGCGCCACCCTGCCCGCGATTCTTTGGTTGAGCAGCATGGCGCAGGCCAGCGAGCCGGCGATGGCGATGGGCACAAAGATGACGGTGTAATAGAGCGTGTTCTCGATGGACTTCCAGAAGAGCCGATCGCCGACCATGTACTCGTAATTGCCCAAACCCGCCCAGCGCGGCGGCGTCACGATATTGTAGTCAGTCAGGCTCAGGTAGGCTGACGCGATCATCGGTCCCACGGTGAAGACCAGGAAACCGATGATCCAGGGGGAGATGTAAATGAAGCCTTGCAGCGCCTCTCGCTGACTCAAGGTCAGGGGCTCGCTCAAGCCAAGGCGCCGCTTGATAAAGGCGATCACAAATTGTTTACCCCCGTCGGTCCCCCCGTAGAAAACGGGGGGAAGGCGTCGACGAAGTTGCGCTGGTCAGGCGACCTGCGATATGGAACTCACGAACCCGCCACCATCTACTCCCCTCCCTGATGCTTCGGGGAGGGGCCGGGGGTGGGGTTGGCTCAGAACCGCGCCTAGCCCAGGGCTGCTTTGTCCAGGATGGACTGCGCGCCGGCGTTAAGGTCGTCGATGATGTCGTCGACGCCCGCCAAGCCCAGCCACAGAGCCTGGATCTGATCGCCGATGAACTTGAAGTGCTCGGTTTCGCGGAAGTTCGCCGGCAGCACCAGCGGCAGCGCGTCCGCCATGATGCCACTGAACACCTTCAGCGTCTCGCTCTCCTGCACGACATCGTCGGCCATGACCGCGGGCCGGCTGGCGGTGACATTATGCAGCTTGGTGACCCGCAGCTGCGCATCAAAGCCGGTGTTGTAATCCACCCACTTGAAGGCTTCTTCCGGGTTCTCGCTGAACGAGGTCACGCAGAGCGGATCGAACTCGAACATGCTGCCCCGGTGGCCCGAGGGGCCGATGGGCATGGGCGCGACGCCGGCGATGCTCGGATCTTCGACGAACTGCGAGACGCCGCTGCCCCAGAAGCCCGATTGGAACATCGCCAGCTGATTGGCGGCGAAGAGCTGGTAGGGTCCCTGCAGCGCGGCGCCGGCGCCGGCGCGACCTTGTGCACATTGTAGAGGTCGCTCTGGAACTGCAGCGCGGCTTTGGCTTCGTCGGAAGTGAGCAGCGACTCCGTGCCGTCGCTGTTGAGCGTGTCGCCGCCGAATGCGCGGATGAAGACGATCGAGGTGAAGTAGGAGCCTTCGGGATCGAAGAAGCCCCAGATGCGGCGGTCGGGGTCGGTCACTTCGATGGCGGCCGCCAGGAAGTCGTCCATCGTCCAGGTCTCGTCGGGGTAATCAACGCCGGCTTCGTCGAAGATGACCTTGTTGTAGAACAAGCCGACGCGCCCGGGATGCGCCAGGATGGGGATGCCGTAGAGCTTGCCATCCAGGTAGGCCGCCGAAATCGTGGCTGGATAATGCTCTTCCAGGTCGTAGCCCAGGCTTTCGACGATGCCGTCGATGGGCGCGAGGACGCCGGTCGCCGCCAGCCGGAAGTAGCCCTCGATGGACGAGATCCAAATCACATCGCCCATGGCGCCGCCGGCCGCCAGGGTATTAATCTTCTGGAAGTATTCCGAGCCGGGGAAGTCTTCGATGACGACATTGGCCTCGCCAGCCATGTCTTCGTTGAAAATATCCGCCCAATGCCGCTGCGCGTCGGCTTGTCGCCCGCTGCGCGTGTGCGAGCGGATGGTGACGCCGTCCTAGGCGAAAGCTGGCAAGCCAGACGCCAGCAAACCGCCAGCCGCCAATCCGCCCGATGCCTTCAAGAAATCGCGTCTGCTTAGTGCTCTTCTCATGGTTCAAACTCCTGTAAAGACTCGATGCTTCGATAAATGGCATTCCCTGCTGAATGTATTGCGTTGGCGCCCCTCCTTGCATCAACCCTGTCTGCCAACTGCGCGCGCTCCATACCACAGGCGCGCATAATCGATAATCACGACTATATCGCCCCCCCCGTTTGCGCAAGCAATTCATGCAATTCGAAGCCCGCGCCCGCCACTTTGGGTATGGTCAGCCGCCGCGACGCGCCTATAATTCGCCCATTAAGCCAACGGCAAAACAGTTCCCCAGGGAGGACCAGCCATGTCTCTCGACGACAAAGTGAAGGCGATGGGCATCGACATTGAGGACTTCACGCCCTCGGCCACGCTGGCGCCAGCCACCCGCATCGGCAATACGATTTATGTCTCGGGCCATGTCTCGACCGGCTACCTGGGCAAGCTGGGCCGCGACCTGGATGTCGAAGAAGGCAAGCAAGCCGCCCGCGTCTGCGCCATCGACCTGCTCAAAGCCGCTTACACCATCACCGGCAGCGTCGACAAACTGCGCTTGCGGAAGCTGCTGGGCGCGGTCAATTCCATGCCCGAATTCACCGACCAGCACCTGGTCGTCAATGGCGCCTCCGAGCTCTTCTGGGAGCTTTACGATGGCGAGCTGCACGCCCGCAGCGCCCTCGGTTTCGCCTCCCTGCCGACCGGCGTCGCCGTCGAGATCGAAGCCATGTTCGAGGTGGTGGATTAGCCCGCTCGCGTCCCGATTGCGGCGCATGCCCGCGAGCCTCCCCTGCCGGCCGCCATTGCCCGCGCTTGATTGCCGGGCGGCGCCACCATGTTAGGCCGGATCCTCAGCCCGGTGCGCGCCTTCAATTCTCAGGCGCGGCTCTTCTTCGTCGTCATCGTCGGCATGACATTCGTCGTCGACGGCATTTACACCGTGCTGCTCAACTTGTATTTGCTGCGCCTGGGATATGGCACGGAGCTCATCGGCCTGGTGAACGCGGTCGGCTTGCTGACTTTCGCGCTGACCAGTTTGCCGGCCGGCATCCTGGGCTCGCGGATGTCCCCCACCGCGCTGATGAAGTTCGGCGCGCTGCTGAGCCTGGCGGGCGCATTGCTGCTTCCCTGCGCGGAGTGGCTGCCGCCGGGTTTGCGCGAGGCTGGCTTCGCCCTGCCCTACGCGATGATGCTGGGCGGTTTCGCCTTCTTCTTCGTCAATGGCGCGCCTTTCCTGCTCAATGTCGTTGACGAGGCCTACAAGCACCAGGCCTTCGCCCTCAAGGCGGCGCACTGGTCTTTGGCGGGTTTCGCCGGCAGCCTGGCGGGCGGAATCTTGCCCGGCCTGGTCGCCAGCCAGCTCGGCTGGACCCTGGACGACCCGCAGCCCTACCGCATCACCTTCGCCTTGGCCAGCGGCGTGCTGGCGCTTTCGGCGCTTATCGCCCTGCGCATCCGCCCCTTGAAGCCGCGCCCGCCACAAGCCGCGCCCGAGCCCATCGAGCCGCCGCGCGAGAATGGCGGGGGCTGGGCGGCGTCGGCTCTGCTGCTGATCGCCATGATGACCGTGATCCGGCTCTTCCAGGTTTCGGGCTCGGCGACGGCGATGGTCTATTTCAATGTCTACATGGACCAGCAGCTGGCGGTCTCGACCGCGTTGATCGGCGCGATCGCGGCGATTGGCAGGCTGACCGGCGTGCCGACCGCGCTGCTGACGCCCTGGCTGGTGAAGCGCTGGGGCGGGGTCCGGGTTGTCATCGTCTCGTCGCTGTTCGCCTCCTTCTGCCTTTTGCCGATGGCGCTGGTGGAGCACTGGCTGGCGGCCTCTTTTGGCTTCGTCGGCGCGATCAGCATGATGTCGGTGCGCTACACCGCTTTCATCGTCTACATCCTCGATCTGGTTTCACGCAAGCATCAAGCGCTGATGGCGGGCACGGGGGAAGCCGCGGCTGGCATGAGCTTCGCGATGATGGCGCTGGGCGGCGGCATCATTTTGATCGCCTTCACCTTCCGCGATCTGTTCTTGCTGGGCGCGCTGCTTTCTTTCCTCGGCACGGTCTTATTCTGGCTGCATGTGCGGCACGGCAAACGCAAACGGTCGCTGCGGCCGGCGATGTGAGTGCTGGCGTCAAATGCGGCTTTGCCACAGAGGCGCAGCGGCGCAGAGGCCGTTGTCTTCACTGCCAAGAGCGCCAGGTTTGGCGGCGCGCGATTTGCCTGCCTTATTCGATCATGGCTTTTTGCAGCAGGGCGATGACTTCGCCGCGATCGGTTTCGTCCTCGAATGGCGTACCCGCCAGCTCCAGGGGCGTGTTGCCCAAAGCGTCGCGCGCGCTCAAGTCCGCGCCGTTTTCCAGCAAGAAGCGCGGCACATCCATCAGCAGGCGATAGACGCCGACATCGTCGCCCGCCTCGCTCAGTTGCGGCAGCGGCTCCAGGAAGGCTTTGGGACCGAAGCAGATGGCGAAGTGCAGCGGCGTCCGGCCGTCAGCGTCGCGCGCGTCGATGTCCGCGTCCGCTTCCAGCAGAGCCCGCATCGCGTCCAGATGCCCGCCCTGCGCCGCCAGATGAAGCGGGCTCAAGCCGGCGCCCAGAACATTGTCCCTTTCTGTCGTCGCCCGCGCCAAGGCAGCGTCCCCAAGCAGGCTTGTCGTCGCCTCCAGATCGCCCATGACGCTCGCCCAGAAGATATCGACGCTCCAGCCGAGATGCGCCAGCAGGTGGCGGACGCAGTCATAATTGCCGCGATAGGCGATGTCGCGCAATGGCGTCGTCTTGCCGTATTTGCCGCTGCGCTCGTAGGCGACCAATGGGTCCGCGCCATAGTCGAGGTAGAACTGGATCGACTCGATGTCGCGGCAGAAAGAGAGCAAGGTGCTGGGACCGGGACCGATGGCGTTGACCAGGCTTGGGTCCGCCTCCAGCCGCGCTTTGACGCCGGCGCCATCGCCCAGCCAGGCGCAAGCCCAGACATCTTTCTCCGCGCCGCGCTCCAGCAGAAAGTCGACCATGCCCAGGGCGGCGTACTCGGGCATGAAATCCGCCAGGTCAATGGCGTGGATCAGCGCGTTGAAACGGTACTTTTCGTCGCGGGCGTTGATGTCCGCCCCGTGCGCCAGGAGCAGATCGACGATGTCTTTGCGCCCGTGCATGACCGCCACATGCAGCGCCAGCGCGTCCGAGCCCCAAAGCGAAGTGCGGATGTAGCCGCTGGCCTTGGCCAGCCCGGCGTCGGCAGCGAGCAAGGCGCGCGCGCCGTCGCCGTCGCCCGTCTTGACCGCGTCGAATAGCCGCAGCACGCGCTCGGCAAAGCGGCTGTCCTGCGATGGGCGCTCGTTTGAAACTTCGTCCAGCGCGTTCATATTCTCCCTCATATTCTTGCGCGCGTGATGCAAGCGCGATTTGACTGTGCCGACCGGTATTTCCAGAAACTCCGCTATTTCGCGCTGCCGATAATCTCGCAGGGCATGGAGCAGCAGGACGGCGCGTTGTCCGGCTGGCAATGCCTCGAGAGCGGCCGCCAGATCCTCGCGCAAGGCGCCCTGGCTTGGCTCGGCGCAGGCGATCTGGCTCGCCCGTTCCAGCGGGACCAGGCTGAGCTTCTGGCGCCGCAGCTTGCGATGGGCTTGCGAATGCAGGATGCGGCGGAACCAGCCTGCGAAAGCCCGCGCGTCCCGCAATTTCAGCAAGCCATACCAAGCGGCGATGAAGGCTTCCTGGGCGGCGTCTTCGGCTTCTCCCCAGTCGCCCAGGATGGCGTAAGCGTAAGCCACCGCCATGTCCTGAAAACGGCACAGCAGCGCTTCAAAAGCGGCGGCGTCGCCTTGGCGCGCCCGCTCCACCAGCTCTTGCAAGTCTTCCATGCGCGCTCCATCGCCGCCTGCCTTCAGCATAAAGAGCCAAAACGCGCCACGAAAGGTTCATTGCCGCGCCCGGCCGATGCCCGCGAAGCCGGTCCCGCTCCAGCCGACGCCGGGATGCCTGTCTTCCAGGCGCCGATACAGGTGGATGGCGAGCCCGTCATCGCGCCAGTCGTAATCGGCGAGCCCGGCGAAAGCGCTCGTCGATGTCCGCGCGCCACGACTGCCATCGCCGACAGAAAAGGTGTCGATGACGATGCGCTGGGCGCCCGTCGCCAAGAGTCTCTCGGCGAAGGCGTCGCTGTATGGCAGGCAGGGCGACACGGCGATCTGGCAGGCGACGCCGGCTTCCACCGCTCGCGCAACCGCCGCGAAACGCCGCTCGATATGCGCCTGCGTCGGTCCGTAAGCCAGGTCGCCGCGGTCGGTCTCGATGGTCATGCCCAGCCAGGCGTAAGGAATGGCAGCGATGCGCTCCAGGTCGTCAAGGACGGCCATGCCCCGCGTCTGGATGAGCAGCAGGTCGAGCTCAGCGTAGCGGGCGAAGACATCAAGACAGCGCCGCGTCAGCCGGAGATTGCGCTCAATGGGCTGGTAGGGGTCGGTGACCGGGCTCATGAAGACGCGCATGGAGCGGCGGTTCCGCGCCCGCGCCAGCTGCGCCGCCAGCAATTCCGGCGCGTTCTCTTTGATGATCAGGGCCTCGCCCCAGGCCTCGTTTGGGCCCCTGGCATAGAGCCAGTTGGGCAGGCGCTGCGCATAACAGTAGGCGCCGCAGTAGAGCTTGCCAAAGCCGCAGCCGGCCGCCCAGGACAAGCTGTGCGTGAATGGCCGCTCGCCAGTGGTGAGGAAGCCGCGTTTCTGTGGTGTGAGGATGGACTTGGCCTGGATTCGGCGGATCTTCATGTTCGCCTCTATAAGGCTTGTCCGCAGACAGGTCGTTTGGCCACAAATACACGGTGTAGGATCGACGTATCAAGTCGCCCGCGCCTGGACTTGAAACACGTATGCCGAGGCGGGCGATTTGGCACATCGCCCCTGTTTACATTGCGAGCCACTAACCCCACCGCCGGCCCCTCCCCGAAGCGTCAGGGAGGGGAGTCAACTGCACAGGATTCGCCATTCATGCAGGGTTCTGCCCGCGGCGACACGCAATGAAGTTTGCGCGGGCGACGACCATGACGGCCCTGTGTCTACCGGCCGTGACCGAATGCGCTCCGCATCCGCCAACGCTACTCTCCAAACTCCGTGCGCTTGTTGGTAAAAGCTAAACTCCTTGTCCTTTTCACTGCCGCAACTCGCGCTTGGCATTTGCCGCGGGCCGATGGAAGATCAAGGCAGCGACCGCGCCAAAGACCGGCAGCAGCAGAATAATCGCCGCCCAGAACAGGAGCGCCCGCATGGACCCGCCCCGGCGATAAACGACTGCCAGCGGCAGCGCGAAAATCAAAGCGATAAGCCCAATGATAATCAGCTCGGTTGAAGCCAGACTCGGCATGGCGGCGCCTCCCGCGTGTCGCCGGCGCTTCATTCTATTGCGCGCGCGCGGCGGCTGTCAAATATGCCCTCGACAGCGGGCGAAAGTGCTGTATAATCCCGCGTCGCAAAACCTAAGGGAGCAAGACCATGCCCGGCAAACGCAAAATCACCGGAACCAAGCCGCTCTTCGGCCAGTCGCGCAGCAAAGCCTTCAACACGGTCAAGCGCCAGTTCAAGCCGAACCTGCAGAACAAGCGCATTTATGTGCCCGAGCTGGATCGCTGGATTCGCGTCAAGGTGACGGCGAAAGAGATCCGCACCATCGACAAGATCGGCTTTCTGGAATTCCTCAAGCGCCGCAACATCCCGCTCAAGCAGCTGCTGTAAGCGCCGCGCGACTATTGCATTACAGGCCGGTCTGTAGGTCGCCCGCGCCTCGGTTTTTCCCCAACGCCTCGTGAATCCTCATCATCAAGCTATCCTGCGGCAGATCCTGGCGACGCCGCCGGGCCGTGGGCAGACGACGCAGCGCCCGGAGCATCTGGGCACCGTACGACGCTGGCATGGCTTGAAGAACGCGCAGCGCCGCAGCATCCTGCTTGCTTTTTGCGCCGCCCACAAAGACCTCAGTTACGCGGATTGGCTGGCCCTGATTGACTCGCTGTATCAGGGCGAGTCTTACGAAGAGCGCTGCGCCCCGCAGACATTGCTGCTGAAGTTCCCGCGCTTTCGCCGCCAACTGCCGCTGCCACAGCTGGAGATCTGGCTCGGCTGCCTTGATGGCTGGGCCGAGATCGACAGCACTTGCCAGACAGTCTTCCATGCCAAAGATTTGCTGGCGGATTGGGCTGGCTGGACGGCGCTGCTGGAGAGGCTGGCTGGCGACGCCAATGTCAATAAACGGCGGGCGGCGCTTGTGCTGCTGACCGCGCCCCTCAGCCAATCGGAGGACGCACGCGTCCTGGCGCTGTCGCTGGGGCTCGTCGACCGGCTGCGCGGCGACAAAGACAAGCGAATCACCAAGGCGATATCCTGGCTGCTGCGCAAAGGCGTCAAGCGGCATCGCGGGGCGATCGCGGCTTATGTCGACGCCAATGCGGCGGAGCTGCCCGCCATCGCCGTCCGGGAAACGCGCAAGAAGCTGACGACCGGCAAGAAATAGCGCTTGCGCCGCTCACATATCGGCGTAATGATCGCGCACGATGTAATGCGAATCGCGCGGCGGACGCGGCACATTGTGCGCCAGTGGCGGGATCGCCGGCAAGTCTATCGCGCCCGGTATCACATTTTCGTAGGGAATCGCCGCCAGGATATCGCGGATGATATTGAGCCGCAGCCGGCGCTTGTCGTTCGAGTTCACTTGCCGCCAGCGCGATTCCGGGATGTCGGTGCGCTCAATCATGGCATCCTTCGCCCGCGTGTACTCCGCCCAGCGGTTGCGCCCCTCGATGTCGATCGCGCTCAGTTTCCAGCGCCGCGCCGGGTCGCTGGCTCGGGCCTGGAAGCGGCGTTCTTGCTCATCGTCGTCTACTGACAGCCAATACTTGAGCAGGATGATGCCGTCGCTCACGAGCAGACGCTCGAAGTTGGGCGCGTCGCGCAAAAAATCCCAATATTCGCGGTCGCTGCAGAAAGCCATGACTCGCTCGACGGTGGCGCGGTTGTACCAGCTGCGGTCGAAGAGCACGACTTCGCCGGCGGCGGGCAAATGGGCGACATAGCGCTGAAAATACCATTGAGTCTGTTCGCGGTCGGAGGGCTTGGCCAGGGCGACCAGGCGGATGTCCCGCGGCGGCAGCGGCGCGATGATCCGTTTGATGGTGCCGCCCTTGCCGGCGGCGTCGCGCCCGTCAAAGGTGATGAGCACGCGCAGACCATTGCGCTTGACCCAGTATTGCCATTTCACCAGCTCGAATTGCAGCCGGGCAAGCTCTCTTTCGTAGAACTTGCGCTTCAAGCGGCGTCGCCCCGCTTTCTCGCTTGTCTTCCGCTCCGCCATCGCGCGCTCCTGGCTGCCTAGCTCTCACCCAATCCCTAGCTTAACAGATTTCCCGCTGGCAAGCTGGCGCGGCTTGGGGGCGGTCCTTCTGTACTATAATGCAGCGCGTATCCGGGTCGATTGCGACTGGCATGACAGACAGCGAGAGCAACCGCGTCGCCGCCGCAAGCGAGCAGCCTTCCCCGTGGCGGCGGCGCCTGCGCCTGGCCAGCGTCGCCTTCACCGTCATGCTGCTGTTCGCGCTGGCTCAAGAACTGCGCCTGGACAAATTCGACGATCTGCTCGCTCGGGTGGATCGCGGCGCATGGGGCTTGGCATTCAGCGCCTATTTCGCGCTCAACATCGTCCGCGCCCTGCGTTTCCGCGTCTTGCTGCGAGGCGCTTCCGCGCCGCTCCGCCTGCTAGTCCCGATCACGCTGTATCACAACTTCTTGGTGCGGGCGCTGCCTTTCAAACTGGGCGAGCTGTCGTACATCCTGCTGCTGCGCTCACGCTTGCGGCTCTCCGTCGAACAAGGTCTCAGCAGTCTGGCGGGCGCGCGCTTGCTCGAGCTGCTCATTGTCGCGCTCGTTTTCGCCTGGGCGCTCTTGAGCGGCGCGGACCAGCTGGCCGAACAGCGCGACGAGCTGGCGGCGTCGATCGCCCTGGCTTTCAGCTTGAGCGCGTCCAGCCTCTATTTCGGCGGGAGCTTGATACGCCGCGGCCTCTTCCTCTGCCTGCCGCCGCTAAAGCGATTGCCGCCACCGACAGCGCGGCTCGTGGACAGCCTGGCCGCCCGGGCGACGCGCCTGGCCAGCGAGCTGGATCGCCTGCGGCAACCGCGGATATTCTTGTCCGCGCTGTTTCTCAGCTGCTTCACTTATTCCGCTTCGTTCGCCGCGAATTTCGTCTTGCTGCGCGCGCTTGGGCTGGAGCTCGAGCCGGCCGGCCTCATCGCAATCATCAGCCTGGGCATGTTCGCCTCCGCCCTGCCCTTCACGCCAAGCGGTTTCGGCGTCGTGGAAGTCGCCTGGCGCACGGGCCTGGTTCAATTCGCCGGCTGGGAAGGCGCCGACGCGACCGCGACCGCGTTCCTGCTGCATGGCTTTCAGTTGGCTGCCGCGGGCCTTTGTGGGCTGCTCGGCTATGTCGCCATCCACTTCAGCGCGCCCGCCCGTTCGCCAGCGACGCGCAAGAGTGATATACTGCCCCATCGTTGATCGTCCGCCCGAGAGGCGCCAGCCCATGCCCTATCAGTTCGACCCGAGCAAAATGTACCGCATGCCGACTCATTTCGGACCCGCCACCGGACCGCGTCGCGGACCAAACGGCGAGAAGTTTGACTGCGTCGACAACCCCTACGGAACCGCCTACAGCCTCAGCTTTTTGACCCAGGCGGAACAGCTGGAGAAGTTCTTGCCGCCCGGCTTCAGCCTGGATGGCGAGCCGGTGGTGACCGTCGCCGCCAATTACATGACCGAGATCGAGTGGCTGGCGGGCCGCGGCTACAATGTCCTGGGCGTCAGTTTTCCGGCGCGTTTTGATGGCGAGCGCGACCATGTCCGCGGCAGCCTGCTCACCGTGCTCTGGGAGAACTTGACCGACCCGATCATCACCGGGCGCGAAGAAATCGGCTTCTCCAAGATCTACTGCGAGCTGCCGACGCCAACGCAGTTGCGGGGCAGGCATCGCCTGACCGCCAGCTGGCTGGGCTACAAGTTCCTCGATCTCGAGCTCTTTGACTTGCGGCAGCTCACCGCGGCGGAAATCGAAGCGCGCCAGGCCGGCGGCAATTCCGATGGAACGCTGCATTACAAGTACATGCCGCGCACGGGCGAATGGGGCAAGGAAGACAGCGCGTACGCCGTCATCACGCCTGCCGCCAACTCCAACCAGCGCGTGCTTGAGCAGCATGCGGGCGACGGATCGCTAGCGTTTCATCGAGCCCGCTGGGAAGACTTGCCCACGCAGTACAACATCGTCAACGCCTTGGCCGATTTGGAGATCCTCGAGTACCGCGGCGCCAGCCTGACCAAGACCGTCGGCGGCAAAGACCTTAGCGATCAGCGGATTCTGCGCTAGTCGATGCATGGAAGTGTAATATGTATAACTTGCATGGCAAAGTAGCTCTTGTCACCGGCGCGGCCGGGGCCCAGGGCCTGGGAAGGGCGATCGCCCTGCGGCTGGCGGCGGAAGGCGCGGACCTGGTCATCAACGATCTCAGCGAAGAGACGGGTCCCCGCAGCGGCTTGCCCGATGTCGCGCGCGAGATTGAAGCCTTGGGCCGGCGCGTCCTGCCGTTCTACGCCGATGTCAGCGACTCCAGCCAGGTCGAGACTATGGTGGAGCGCGCGCTGGACGAATTCGGCAGGGTCGACATCCTCGTCAACAACGCGGGCGCCCCGGCCGGGCGGGATCGCGTACCGGTGGTCGATTTGGAAGAAGATGCTTTCGATCTGGTGCTGCGCGTCAATCTGAAAGGCGTGTTTTTGTGCTGCCGGGCGGTGGCGCGGCACATGCTGGCTAGAGGCGGCGGCGGCACGATCATCAACATCTCCTCCACCTCGGGCAAGCATGGCGTGGCTCGTTTCGCGGCCTACTGCTCCTCCAAGTTCGCCGTGCGCGGCTTCACCCAGTCGCTGGCGCGGGAATTGACGCCGCAGGGCATCATGGTCTACGCCATCTGCCCGGGTCTGCTGGCCACCGAGCGCATTGACGATATGGCGCAGGCGCTGCGGCCGGCCGAGCTCAGCGCGGACGAACATCGCCAATCCATGATCGCCAGCGCGGTAGAAAACTCTCCCCTGGGCAGAATGACCGATGTCGCCGATATCGCCAAGGTCGCCGCCTTTCTGGCTTCGGACCAGTCCGATGCCATGACCGGCGCCTCCGTGACGGTGGACGGCGGCGTCCACATGGAATAGCCCCAGCCGCCCGCCAAGCAAGCCAAAGGGACGCTCACATGGCTGATGCCAGGCTGCAAGACAAGATCGCCGTCGTCGTGGGCGCCGGTTATCGCGGCGAGCCAGCTGGCACGGGATACGCCAGCGCCAAGCTCTTCGCCCAACATGGCGCGGCTGTGCTCGTCGTCGACAATCATCGCGGGCGGGCTGAAGCCACCGAGCGCGAGATCCTGGCGGCAGGCGGCGTCGCCTCGGTCTTCGAAGCCGATGTGCGCAGCGAAGCGGACTGCCGCGCCATGATTGAAGCCTGTCAAGCGCGCTACGGCGGCTTGCACATTTTGATGAACAATGTCGCCATCGGCGCCTCCGGCAAGGTCACCGAAGTGGATTCCGCCGGCCTCGACGAGGTTTTCGCAATCAATCTGCGCAGCATGATCCTCGCCTGCAAATACGCCGTGCCCGCCATGAAAACCAGCGGAGGCGGCTCCATAATCACCATCGCTTCCATAGACGGCTTGCGCGCCGGCTTTAGCGCCAATGTCCCCTATGCCGTGACGAAAGCGGGGGCAGCTCAGCTCGCGCGCGTCATGGCGGTGCATCATGGCCGCGACAATATCCGCGTGAACTGCATCGCGCCTGGTCACCTTCACGCGCCTTTCGTCCGTCACTTGCCGCAAGAAATCCGCGAGCGCCGCCGCAAGATCGCCCCGCTCGGCACAGAAGGCGACGCCTGGGACATTGCCTACGCTGCGCTCTTCTTCGCCAGCGACGAATCCCGCTGGATAAGCGGCGTCGTCCTGCCGGTGGACGCGGGTTTGCTCGCTGCCACGCCCCTCGCTGTCTATGACAACCTCGCTTGACCGTCCACATCGATTAGCTCATTCGTTCATATATTGAGGCGGCTCGCGAGATCAGCCGCAGCTTCAGGCAATCCCTTGCGACTGTCGCGATGATCTTGTACACTGTATAGATATAGCGAGCGTCATTGAAGCCAGCGATCATACTCTCGCTTTGGAGGGGTCTTTCCGGTGCGTCGGGAAGCCCAATTTCAGATGAATTCAGGCGCCTGCCATTTCGAGTTTTGGCTGGCGGAAGCGCGGAAGTTGAGCCAAAGCTGAGGACATTTGCCAGCCTCAATGTAGCGGCTCCTACGCTCGCAAAACGGACAAATTGCAGTGCCCGAGGCGCGGCTGCGCGGGCAGGTCTTCGCGCCGGCGGGACTGATTCGCATCGGCACATCTTCATATCACGGGCTCTCGGGTTCGGGCTGGTCCTCTGCAAGAGCGCCATCAGATTCGGCTACTTCGCGGACGTTGCTGGTCTGTGGGTCCGGCCTCGAGTGTCGCGCAGGAGAAAACAGGCATGAAATCACGCAGGAAAGTTGCAGAAAATGCGCTGACAGAACGGGCGCTAAAGCTGGTGGAAGCGGGCTTGTCCGTGATCCCGGTAATGGGGGATCGCTCGCCGCGGGAGCCCAAGAAGCCGGCTTTGCGTTGGCGGCGTTTTCAGAAGCGGATCGCCTCGCCGGCGGAAGCGCAAGAGATGTTTGGCGGAGAAGCCGGCGCGCTTGGGATAGTCTGCGGTCGCGTATCGCAGCTGCTGGTGGTCGATTTCGACGACCATCTTCGCTACCGGCGCTTTTGCCGACATCTGCCGCAGTACAGCGACAGCTATACGGTGAAGACGCGGCGGGGTTTCCATGTGTATTTCCGGACGGCAGAGCGCGTGCCGAGTCATCAATTTGACGGGGGCGACATAAAGGGAGAGAAGTCATATGTTGTCGCGGCGCCGTCGAAGATTGGCGGCTTTGGCTATCGTTGCGTGAACGACCGTCCGCGACTGGAATTGGGGAAAGAGGACATTGATCGCATTCTGAATTACTTCCATGTGAAGGCGGCGGCTCAGCCTGTGCCGGGTGAAAGGCCAGCGCTGGTGGAATCGATCGATGTAGCGGTGATGTATGCGCGCTTGGCGCCGGAGATCGGGAGGAACAATGCCTTGTATCGTTCAGCCTCGGTCGCGCGCGATGGCGGTTGGGCGCGGAAGCGGACGGAGGAATGTCTGATTGGCACTCACATCGAGGAAGCAGCTGGTCCTGGGCATAAGGCGGAGCTGCCGGCGGAACGGTTGCGGGAAGCGGTGCGAACCATCGAAAGCGCCTATCGCAGCGAAGCAAGGCAGCTGGATGCTAAGGCGGGTATTCCGAATTCTGTGCGTGAAGCGCTGTTGCAGTCGCAGGGGTCGACGGTGGTGGCGCGTTTGCTGGATGCGATGTGGCTGGCAGGCTGGCGGGCGGAGAGTCGCTTCACTATGGGAGAGGCGGTGGCGCTGGCCCGGGAGTATGGGCTGAATCGGAAGAGCGTGTTGCAAGCGCTTACGGGAGATCGGTCGATTTTCAACGGGCGGCAGATAATCAGTAGAAGATATGTAGAATACCTGGACACTGGGGGACAAAAAGGGCGGAAGCGAGGCAGGCCGGTGGAGCTGGTGTTCGAGACGCCGTCGGTCGGGCGCCTGCTGGAGGTGGTGAATGCGCCGTGGTCGCCGTCGGATGCGCTTCATCCGGCGGACTTGGCAGCGGCTAGCGCGTATCGAATGGCGCTGCATCGGGAGTACATTCGCCGGTTGAAGCCGCGTATTGCGTTGGCGGTCTTGGCGCAGCGGATTGGGGTGAACGAGCGTACGATCCGGCGGTACAACGAGGCGCTGGGGGTGAAGGCGCGGGAGTGCGTCGGCTTCTTCGAGTTGGCGCGCGATCGACTGGCCTGTCTGCCGAAGCGTCGCTGGCGTGCTGCGAAGAATGCGACTAGTGGCTTTTGGCTGGAGCTGAAGGAATGCCAGCGTTTCCCTGCCTGGCGGCACATCGGGGCGCGTCTGCTGAAAGAGAAGGCGGGTAAAGTGCGGGTATGCTTGCGCCGGGCGTCCTCGTATAGCATTGCCGGCGCCGACGAGGCGGGTGTGGAGTATGAGCGCATGAGCGAAGCTGAGTTCGCGCGGGCGCTGCGATTGCGAGGCGTGGAGCTGGACGCGCCAGGCATGGTCGCGAGAGTGGGAGAGCTGGCGCGTCGAGCCGGTGAGCGGGTGGCGAGCTGGCGTTACGAGCGGATCCAGCTGGAGTATGAGAGTGTGGCGCGTTGTATCGCGGAGGACAAGGTGGCTGAGACCATCAACGGTTACCTTGTCGCGGAGGATGCCGAGGGCGCGGAGGTGCGCCGGCCCGCGTTACGAGGCGTCGCGTACCGCATGCTAAAAGAGTTTGGCAATGGGAATGTGTTTCTGGCTTTGCGTCTGTCGTTGCGGGAGACAATCGCATCTGTTGCCCGACAGATCGCCGGGGAGGAAAGTCCGCCGATGGCTATGGACTTGATGGCGCGGGCGCTGGCCTGAAGTTGCTTCTGGCAAGCGTGTAGCGTTACACCTGTAACGCTATGCCAAGGCTGACTGGGGAGGCGCGTCGATGGATGCGCCTCTTTGCTTTTCGATGTGCTGCCGGGGGAGCGGGCTCAAGCCTCTGATTCGTCGATGTCCGCCATGATGCGGAGCAGCTGACGAATTTCAGCTTCGATGAGTTTGCGGATCTTGGGTCGGTTGCCGCTGTCGACCGAGTTCAGCTCTTTGCGAAGTTTGATGCGCCACTGGGTGGCGTCGGCCGCCAGCCTGGCGAGCGCGTCTTTCTTGCGGCGCGGGCTCGTTACCGTTACAGGTGTAACGCTATCCAGCGCCGACTTCATCTTGCGGAGTTCGCCTTCGCTGAGATCTTCGTCATCGCCCTTGCGCCACATATCCGCCGGCAGCCGCAGCAGCGCGCGATATTGCCGAAGCTGGCCCGCGTTGGTCAAGCCCATCGCGTTGAGCAGGCGCTCGCCTTGACCGCGCGGAATGCGCCATTTGCCGCCATCAGCCACCTGGGCGTAAAAGGCTTGCTCGCTCGGGCATTCGGCGATTTTGGAGAAGTGCGCCCAGCCATGCAGGTCCATCAGCAAGAGCGCCAGTTGCCGAGCGCGGCTGATCGCGTTGAGGTTGTCGCGGGCGTTGTTCTCGCTCGCTTGGCGCCAGACATCCACCTGGTTTACGATGCGCGCCGGTATGCGCGACCAGTTGGTGACGCTCCCGTTCGGGCGGCGGTCGCCATCGCCGAATTTCCAGTAGAGCACATGGTAGGCCAGCCAGCGGCGCTCGCCAGTCTCGATCTCGTAGTGATCGTCGTGGCGGACCAAGCTTATCGGGTTGGACAAGCCATCACGCCGGATGCTGGCTGCCAGGTCGATGAGTTTCATCAGAGCCAGCTCTTTTGTGGAGGGCGTGTGCGCGGTGGCGGCGTCGGCCTCATCCGCTTCGACCAGCTGCCCGCGGTCGGTCGCTTGCCCAAGCAGAAAGTTGAGAATGTCGTAATCGTTTTGGCCGCGCTCGAGCTGCACTTCGATTATCCAGCGCTCGAAGATGTCGACGATGTTTTCCGGCTGGAGGGCGTAGATGTCCGTCAGGTCATGCGGGATGGTGTAGCGCGGCTGAATTGAGTTCGGCTGAATTTCTTGAATGCTGACTGCTTCAATCGGCTGAAACTCGTTGTCGGCGGCGGCAATCTCCAGCCCGAGCTCGCCCAAACCAAAGCCGATGGCATCGGCGGTTTTGGGATCGAGCGTATTGGGATTGGCGTAGAGCAGGCTGTCTTCGGTCTGTACTTTGCGGCGGCGCTCACGGCTGCTCATAGATGCGCTCCTCCAACTGGTCCACCAGCCGCCAGGCGTCTTCGGCGGTGCTGCTGCCGGGCGCCAGCGAGAAGACAGTGCGGCGCGCGCTCGCCACTTCGGTCCAGATCGTGCGCACTGGCAAGGGGCGCCAGACCAGGCTGCCAAAAGTGTCTTGCAGGCGGCGCAGGTTGTCTTGATGCTCCAGCGTGCGCCCGCGGTACATGGTCGGCACGACGCCGAGGACCTTGATGTCGTTCAGATTGTATTGCTGGCGGATGGGGCTGAATTGATCTTTGTGGGTCAAACTCTCGCGCAAGCCATCGAAGCTCCAGGCTTCGCATTTCGTCGGATAGACGATGCCGTCGGTGGCCATATAAATCGAGCTATGCAAGAGCGACGGCGTCGGCGAGGTGTCAAAAAAGACGAAATCGATGGCGTTGCGCAGCTGCGTAAATCGCTTCAAGACGGTGAAGGCGTCCGAGATGTTGCCGGCGATGCTGCGGGTCTCGATGTTGGATGGCACGACGAGCAGCTGACCGGTGGTGTTCTTGGCTTCGTCGGGCACATTGAAGCGCTCTGGCGCGACCGGGCGCAGCACCTTCTGGAATGGCGCGCTGCGCACGATCAGGTCGTAGAAGCCGGGCTCCTTCTGCAAGCCAAAGGCGATGGTGGCGTGACCCTGGGGATCGGCGTCCACCAAGATGACGCGCTTGCCGCGGATCGCCAGGCCCGCCGCCAGGTGGGTGGCGAGGGTCGTCTTGCCCACCCCGCCTTTTTCGTTCAGGAGCGTGATTATTTTCATATCTTGCCGCCTATTCTCGCGCGTAGGACCGGGCCACGCTGTACACATAGCCCGTGACTCCATTGTTAAAGGTGACGATGCTGCGCAGGAACACGCCCTCGTCGACAAGGGCGTCCATCATAGTGATCAGATGCGGGGTCTTCTTCCGGTTGAGCCGATTGACAATCTCGGTGCGCGTCAGAGGGCGCTCGCTCCGGGCGACGATGTCTATCATCAACTGACGCGTTTCGGAACGAGGACGATGGTCCTGAGACATGTAATGGCGGGCTCCGTCTTTGGACAGTATAGATACAATGCAAGCCTAGCGCATTTTGGACGATCTCGCAAGCGGCAAGTTCAAAGTATAGCGAATTGATCCGGCGGCGCAAGACCGGGCGAGACTGTAGAACAAATGGCCAAGTGGAGCCTGCAAACGCGCCGAATGGCAGCCAGGGGCGCTAGCGCTGGAGGGTGGGGTCAAAGGCGTCGCGGATGCCGTCGCCGATGATGTAGAAGCAGAGCACGGTCACCGAGATCATCAGAATGGGGAAGATGATGAGGTGCGGTCCGTGGCGGAAGAACTGGAAAGACTTGGTGAGCATATTGCCCCAGGTGGCTTGCGGCGGCTGCACGCCGAGCCCCAGGTAGCTCAAGCCGGACTCCGCCAGGATCAAGCCGGCGATGCCGAGGGCGAGCTGGATGACGGTGATGGAGATGAGGTTGGGCAGAATGTGCTGGAAGAGGATGCGGAAGGGGTTGGCGCCCATGGCTCGCGCGGCCAGCACATATTCTTTGGCGCGGATGGAGAGGGTCTGCCCGCGGATGAGCCGGGTCGTGCCCGTCCAGCCGATGAGCGTGATGACCAGGACCAGCGACTGGGCCGAAAAAGACAGCACCGAGGACAGCAAGATCAACAGAAAGAGCGACGGAATTGAATCCAGGGTGGTGATGATCCAGTGAAACACATCGTCGGTGATGCCGCCGAAGTAGCCGGTGATCATGCCCAGGACGACGCCGATGGTCGAAGAGAAGAGCGCGCCAAAAAAGCCGATCGCCATGGAAATGCCGCTGGCATGCAGCAGCCGCGCCAGCTGATCGCGGCCGATGTCGTCCGCGCCCAGGATGTAGCCCTTGGTGAATGGCGGCGTGAAAATGTCGCCCGTGGTCGGCTCGTTGGGGTCGACCTGCATGATGTAATCGGTGATGAGCGGCGCGCCAGCCGAAATGACCGTGAGCGCGACGATGTAGATCAGGGCGATCAGGGTCAGCCGGTCGCGCTTCAGGGACTGCAGCGCCTTGTAAGTGAGCGACTTGCCGACCAGGCCGCCGCTCTGCGGTTCCATGCGCGCGATTTCTCTGCGTGTAAGCGCCATCTCGCCCCTCTAGCTGTAGCCGATGCGGGGATCGATGATCCCGTACAGGATATCGGAAATGAGGTAGCCCAGAATGTTGGCGATAGAGGCGTAGATGACGACGATCATGACGACCGGGAAGTCGCGCTGGATGACTGCGTTGACCGCCTGCCGCCCGACCCCGGGCCAAGAAAAGACCGATTCAGTGATGGCGGCGCCGCTGAGCAGGAAGGTGATTGAGGGACCGAGGAATGTGGCGATGGGGATGAAGGCGTTGCGCATGCCGTGCCGCAGCCAGATGGCGCGTTCCGCCAAGCCTTTGGAGCGCGCCGTGCGGATGAAATCTTCGCGGACGACATCCAGCATGGACGAGCGCATGATTCGCGAATAACCCGCTACCGCGCCGGCCGCCAAGACGATTGTCGGCAGGATCAGGTATTCCAGGCGCTCGGGCAGGGGCGGGCAGGTTGGGTCGAGGGTGGTCTTGCAGCGCCCGCCCAGGGGCAACAGCTTGAGCGCCGAGCCAAAGTACAGCAGCAGCAGCAAGCCCAGGCCGAAATTGGGTATCGAGTTGACGATGACTGCGCCGATGCGGCTGAGCTGGTCGAAGAGCCCGCCATAATCCACCGCCGCCAGGATGCCGATGCTGATGCCCAGCACGACGCCCACGATCAAGCCGGTCAGCCCCAGCTCCAGGGTGGCGGGCAAGCGCTCCACCAGCACATCGAGGGCAGGCCGCTTGAAATAGACCGAGTTGCCGAAGTCGCCGCGCAAGATGCCGCGCCCGTCGCCCGGCGGCAGCGGCTGCTTCAGCGCCTCGCCCGTTTCTTCGTCTACGCTGGGCTTGCCTTTGTCGTTCAAGACAGGTCCGTAGAGGTCGATGAAGAAGACCGCGCCATCGGCCAGGCCATCGCCATCGCTGTCCCAGCGCATCCAGTCATCGCCCAGCAGCCAGCGCGCGTACTGCACCGGCAGCGGATCGTTGATGCCCAGCTTGTAGATCAGCTCTTGTTTCTCGCGGGGTTTGAGCCGGTTGTTGAAAGCCAAGGCTTCCACGGGCCCGCCCGGCGCGATTGACATGAGCAAGTAAGACAAAATAGTAATGCCGAGGAAGATCGGCAGGGCTTGTATCAGGCGGCGAATAATGTATTTGGTCATGGCGCAAGTATACCTGAAAGGTCCCCCCGGCGAGCCGAGGGAACCTTTGAATTGCCGCTTGGGCTAGCTTTCGGCGATCGTCCAGGCGTCGATGTTCCAGCGGGAGCCGCCGGCCCGCGGCGCCCAGTTTTCGACATTGGTCTGCGCAGCCAGCAAGACATTGCCGGTGCTGATCCAGATCCAGGGCGATTCATCGCGCAGGATCTGGTAAGCCTCGCCGTACATTTCCTTGCGCGTCTCCTGATCGCAGCCCGGCAGGTTGCGCGCGTCTTCGATCAGCTCGTTGAGGCGGGCGTTGTTGAAGGACTGCGTGTTGTAGCCCGAGCCGACCACATCGGCGCCCGGCAAGAAGATATCGGCGATGCCATTCGGGTTGGCGGGCGTGGACAAGCCCCAGAACACGCCGAGGGCGTCGTAGGTCTGGGCGGTGAACTCGCTGACCAAGGTGCCGAATTCGACGAACTCCACGGTGATGTCGAAGCCGAGCTCGTTCCACTGGTCTTGCAGGATGGTGTAGAGCGCTTCCTGCGAGGTGTTGCCGGCGTTGGTCTTGACGGTCATCGCCAGGGGGGCGCCGGCTTCGCTGTGCAGGCAGCCGTTGCATTCACGGACGCCATCGCCGTCGCCGTCGGTCCAGCCGGCTTCGTCCAGCAGGCTCATCGCCTTTTCCGCGTCGAAGGGATAAGGCTCCAAGCCCTCGGGGAAGCTCCAGTCTGTCGGGCGCACATGCGAGGCGACCGGGACGCCCGTGCCGAAGAAGGCGCCTTCGTTGACCTCGTCGAAGTTCATGCCGTAATTCAGCGCTTGCCGGACGCGGACATCGCCCAGGATGGGGTGGTGGCCCTGGTCGATGGCATTGCCCTCTTCATCCAGCCCGTCTTGCGGGTTGCTGGGGTCGGCGATGTTCAGCGAGAGGAAGCGGATGGTGCCGGCCGGCGTCTCGAAGATCTGGAATTCGCCCGCTGCGCCGCGCTCTTTCACATCGGCGCGGTTGGCTTGCGGCACACTGTCGACGTAGGTCAGGTCGCCGGCGAAGAATTGCTCCATCTGCACGACCTGGTCAGTGACGATCTTGGCGACCCAGCCCTGCGGCACGACCGCGCCCAGCTCCGCTTCCGTGTAATCGGGATTGGCGAGCAGGGTGGTCTGTTCGCCGGGGCGGAAGTTGGAGAAGACGAAAGCCTCGCCGCCGGTGACCGTCGGGTTCAGGTTATAGTCGTTCTCGTCCATGCCAGCGTAATCGTCGCCATAGACTTCTTCATAGATATGGGCGGGCACGGGGTAGACCGGGTTCAGCGTGTCGATCAACGTGCAGTTGGGCTCGTTGAAGACGATTTCCAGGGTGTTGTCGTCCAGGGCCGCGTAGCTGGCGACGCTGTCTTGCAGCTGTTGGCGCGGAGACGTGGTCTCGCCGCTCAGCGTGGCGTCCAGGAACCAGACCACATCGCCAGCGGTGATGGGCACGCCATCGCTCCATACCATGTCGTCGCGCAGGTGGAAGGTGTAGGTCACGCCGTCTTCAGCGATATCCCAGCTGTTGACGAGCCCGCCCTTGGCGCCGCCCATGTAGGCGATGGTGGCGGAATCGACGCCGATAAAATCGGGGAACATGCGGTTGATGACATCGTAAGAAGTGCCATCATTGGCGATAATGGGGTTGAAGGTGGTCGGGTCATCGCCGAAATTGGGTTCAATAATCGGCAAGCCACCGCCCATTTCTTGTGCGGCGGCCGGCGCGATCAACATCATCGCGAGAGCCAGCAGACCGCAGAGCGTCGCAATGCGCGTAAATCTGTTCATGGCGCTTGTCTCCTTGTCAACTCTGTCTTGACTTTCTGGATTGATTCGGACGCCTCTATTCTAACAGGGGTTTGATTCCGCGCAAATCATTGCGCCTTTGTCGCGCGCCGGACTAGGGCGGCCGAGCGGGAGGCTCTATAATCGCGGCATGACAGAGGCATCATTCGCCTTGACGGCGGCGCAAACGGGGATCGCGCGGGCGCGGCTCGACCGCAAGCTCTGGCTGGAAGGCGGCGCCGGCAGCGGCAAAACGCGGACGGGCGTGGAGCGGGCGCTCTATTTGCTGGAGCGGGGCGCGCCGGCCGAGTCCATCCTCGTCTTCGTGCCACAGCGCTCCCTCGCCCAGCCATACATCGACGCGCTGCGCCAACAGAAAGACTTCCGCGGCGGGCAAATCGCCGTCCATACCATTGGCAGTCTCTCCCGGCAGATGGTGGAGCTCTTCTGGTTCCTCGTCGCCGAGCGGGCCGGCTTCCAGCATCCGCATGACCTGCCCAACTTCCTCAGCCTGGAGCTGGCGCAGTATTTCATGACCAAAGTCATCGAGCCGCTCGTGAGCCAGCGCGATTATTTCAACAGCGTCCGCATCGACCGCCCCCGGCTCTACAGCCAGATCGTCGACAACATGAACAAAGCGGCCCTGGTCGGCTTCCCCATCAGCGAGATCGGCAGGCGCTTGAAAACGGCTTTGGGCGGCGGCGTGGAGCAGGGGCATATCTTCGACGACGCCCAGGCCTGCGCCCAGGCTTTCCGCAATTATTGCCTGGCGCGCAACCTGCTCGACTTTTCACTGCAGCTGGAGGTCTTCCGCGAGCATGTCTGGCCCGCGCCAGAAGCCAGAGCCTATGCCCGGGCGCGCCACCTGCATCTCATCGCCGACAACATCGAGGAAGACAACCCCGCCTCGCATCAATTCCTGCGCGACTTGCTGGGCAGCTGCCGGTCCGGCCTGCTGATCTATGACCGCGACGCCGGTTTTCGCCGTTTTCTGGGCGCGGACCCACAGAGCGCCAGCCGGCTGCGCGATCGCTGCGACGAGGCTGTCGAGCTCGACGGCTCCTTCGTGATGAGCGCGGCGGTGCGGCGCCTGGGCGCGGGCTTGGCGCGGCAGCTGAACCCGGAGTCTCCCGCCGGCACGGGGGCGGATCCGCTGCCGGCCCTCCATGCCGAGGCGCACCGCTATCACCCGCAGATGGTGGATTGGGTGGCGCGGCAGGCGGCCTCGCTGGTCCAGGAGCAGGGCGTCGCCGAAAAAGATATCGTGATCCTGGCGCCTTTCCTGTCGGATTCGCTGCGCTTCGGCTTGCTGGACGGCTTGCGGCGACAGGGCATCCAGGCGCGGACGCACCGACCGTCGCGAGCCCTGCGCGACGAAAGGCAGGCCCGCGCGCTGCTGACTTTGGCGCGGCTGGCGCACCCGCATTGGGAACGCGCGCCGACCGAGTTTGATGTCGCCCTCTGCCTGACGACAGCGATCCAGGACCTGGATCTGGCACGCGCCAAACTGCTGACGGAGATGCTCTATCGCGGCGGCAGGCTGCTGCCTTTCGCCCAGGTGCGTTCGCCCGCCATGCAAGATCGGGTCACCTTCCAGCTGGGCGAGCGCTACGACCGGCTCATCGCCTGGCTGGAGCGTTACATCGAGAACGAAAGCGTCGACGCCCTGGACATCTTCTTCCGGCGTCTCTTCGGCGGCCTGCTTTCGCGCGCTGGCTTCGGCTTCCATGGCGACGCCGACGCCGCCAACATCAGCATGAACCTGGTCGACTCGGCCCGCGAGTTCCGCTGGTCGCTGGACTTTCTGCGCCGCTATGAGCAACCTGGCGACTTGAGCCTCGACTATGTGAACATGGTCGATCGCGGCGTCATCGCTAACTTTTACCTGCGCGACTGGCTGGCGGACAGCGACGACGGCTTGCTCATCGCGCCCGCTTACACTTTCCTGCTCAGCAACCGCGCCGTCGATGTGCAGTTCTGGCTGAACATCAGCAGCGAAGACTGGTCGCGCCGGCTCTACCAGCCCCTGACGCACCCCTATGTGCTGAGCCAAAACTGGGCGCCGGGCCGAGCCTGGACCGAGGCCGACGAAGAGCGCCTCAACCGGCGGACCCTGGAGCGGCTTCTGCTGGCATTGACGCGCCGCTGCCGCCATGCAGTCTACCTGGGCCACAGCGAACTGAGCGAAAGCGGATACGAAGGCAGAGGCCTGCTGCTCGAGACGATCCAGGGCTTGCTGCGGAGCGCGCGGGACGAGCGCCATGTTTGAGCCCCGCCCCAAACAAAAGGAAGTGCTGGAGTACCGGCGCGGCTTCATGGGCGTGGCAGCCGTCCCGGGCAGCGGCAAAACCGCCACCTTGTCTTTCCTCGCGGCAAAGCTGCTGGCGGAGGCGGACTTGATGGCGGGGCAAGAAATCTTGATCGTCACCCTGGTCAACGCGGCGGTGGCGAACTTCGCCCGCGGCATCAACGCCTACATCAAAGACGATGGCTTGCTGCCCGGCTACGGCTATCGCGTGCGCACGCTGCACGGCCTCGCCAACGACATCGTGCGCGGCAGACCCGGCGCCGCTGGCCTGGACGACCAGTTCAGCATCATCGCCGAGCGCGAAAGCGGCGCCATCTTGGCGGAAGCGGTCGACGCCTGGACGCGCCGCAACCCCGAAGCGCCCGACCTCTTCCTCGGCGTCGATTATGTCGAAAAGGGGCTCTACCGTACGCAAAAATGGTCGGAGGTCCTCAGCGACGCCGCCAGCAGCTTCATCCGCGGGGCGAAGGACGCGCTGCTTTCGCCGGCCATGCTGGCGGAGAAACTGAAGCGCCACGGCGGCGACCTGCCCCTGGCGGAGATTTGCGTCGAGATTTACCAAGATTATGAGCGGGCGCTGCAATATCGCGGCGCGGTCGACTTTCAGGATCTCATCCGCCTGGCGCTCCAGGTGCTGCGCGACGAGCCGGCCTACCTGGCGGCGCTGCGGCGAAAGTGGGTCTACATTCTTGAAGACGAAGCCCAGGACAGCTCGCGGCTGCAAGAAGACATTCTGCGCTTGCTGGCCGGGGAAGGCGGCAACTGGGCGCGGGTGGGCGACCCCAATCAAGCCATTTACGAGACTTTCACCACAGCCAACCCCAAATTCCTGCGCGAGTTCATCCAGGAGGCGGGCGTCGCCGGGCGCGAGCTGCCCAATTCCGGGCGCAGCACGATCAGCATTCAGAAGCTGGCGAACCGCCTCATCAAGTGGTCGCTGGCGCACCCGCGGCGGGCGATCCGCGAGCGCAAACCATTGTCCGCGCCCTACATCCTGCCCACGCCGCCGGGCGACCCGCAGCCCAACCCGCCTGACGATCCGGCCGCCGTCGTGCTCCATCCCGAAGCCTTCAGCCCGACCAAAGAAGCCATCATGGTAACCGAGTCCTGCAAGCGCTGGCTGGCCCAAAACCCGGACCAGACCGCCGCCATCCTGGTCGCGCGCAACACCCGCGGCGCGGAGATCGTCAAGTTCCTGCGGCAGAGCGGCCTGCCCTATGTGGAGAACTTGAACAGCACCTCGTCGACGCGGGCGGTGGTGGGCGCTTTGGCGCGGCTGCTGGGCTTCCTGGCCGACCCCAAGAACGCGGCGAAGCTGGCGGAAGTCTACAAGGTGTGGCGGCGCGACGAACGCGATGACCCCGCCGCCGTCGCCGAGATCGGGCGCATCGTCGAGCAGCTGCGGCGCCTCAAAAGAGTCGAGGATTTTGTCGCCCCCCGCTTGCATGACTGGCTGGAAGAAGCCTTCGCCGCGGAAGACGCGCTCCCCCTGCGCGCGGGGCTGGAGATATTTCGCGAACGAGCCGGCGCCTGGCTGCGGGCGGCCGAGATGCCCATCGACCAACTCATCCTGACTCTCGCCGGCGACATCTTCCGCGATGTGGGCGATATCGCCACCGCGCACATGGTCGCCCTGCATTTGGCGCGCCTCGGCGCCAGCGAGCCACTGATGCGCCCGCCAGAATTCGCCGCCGAGCTCTTCGCCATCGCCGAGAACAAACGCCGTTTCAGCGGGCTTGCCGACGAAGAGAGCCAGTTCGACCCCGACGCGCACAAGGGCGCGGTGACCGTGACCACCCTGCACAAAGCCAAGGGCTTGGAATGGGACCGCGTCTATCTCATCTCCGCCAACAATTACGACTTCCCCTCGGCCGAGCCCAAGGACAGCTTCATCGGCGAGAAGTGGTTCATCCGCGACGAGCTTAATCTGTCGGCCGAGGCCTTGGCGCAGCTGGCCTGCCTGCGGACGGGGCGCGCCTGGGAAGAGGGCGCCGCCAGCCTGGAAGCGCGCATCGAATATGCCGCCGAGCGCCTGCGCCTGCTCTATGTCGGCATCACCCGCGCCCGCAAAGCCTTGACCGTCACCTGGAACACCGGACGCGGCAACGCCACCGAAGCCGTGCCCCTGCAGGCTTTGCGCGCCCTCCAGGAAGACTATGAGCGCCAGAATGCGAAGACGCATGCCGCTCCGCGCTGATTTCGCCTTCAGCCAGGGCAGCCTGGGCGATTATGTCGATTGCGCCCGCCGCTTCGAGCTGCGCTACATCCAGCGCCTGCGCTACCCGTCGCTTGATGTGCAGGAAGCGCTCCAGTACGAGAACCGCCTGCGCCAGGGCGACCGCTTTCACAAATTGGCGCAGCAGCGCTTGCTGGGGCTGCCGGCCGAGCTGCTGGGGCGCTCCCTGGCGGACGATGACGAATTGCGGCGCTGGTGGGAAAACTTCCTGGAACATGGCTTGACTGGCTTGCCACGGCGGCGCTACCCGGAGATCACCCTGGAGACTCAGCTTGGCGGGCGTCGGCTGGTGGCTAAGTACGATTTGCTTGCCATCGAAGCCGGCGGCGCGGCCGTCATCGTCGACTGGAAGACCAGTCCACGCGTTCCCCGCAAAGATTCCCTGGAAGGGCGCATGCAGACCGTCGTGTATCGCTATGTCCTGGCGATGGCGGGCGCGCATCTGCATGGCGGGCGCAGAATCCCGCCGGAGCGCATCCGCATGGAATACTGCTATGTGGCGGCCCGGGGCGAGCGCCTGCGCTTCGATTACTCAGCGGCGCAGCTGGAGGCGGACGAAGCGCGGCTGCGTCGGATGCTCGCGGACATCGAGGCGGCGGAGACTTTTCCGCTGACCAGCGACGAGAGGCGCTGCCAATTCTGCAATTATCGCTCGCTCTGCGATCGTGGCCTGGCGGGCAGCCTGGAAGCCTTCGACTTTGCCGACGAAGAAGCCGCGGAGGAAGACTTCGCGCTAGACTTTGACCAGATCGCCGAGATTGAGTTTTGAGAATGACTGACGAACTGTCGCAAAGGAGTCACAAATCATGAAAATCGACCGCGTCCGCAGCCTCCACCTCGCCGCCGAGTGGGATTATCACGAACCCGTCGGCGAAGCATTCTTGTCCCGCCCGGTGAACATCTACCCCGAGCTGGCGACCGCGCCCAGCTGGCCGATCGAGAAGGCCGCGGCTGGACCGCCATATGCCGTCGAGGCGCGCTTCCTGCTCATCGACACGGACGACGGCGCCAGCGGCGTCTGCGGTCCCGTCGACGCCGAAGACCTCGATATCATCCAGCGGTATTTCGTCGACATCCTCATTGGCGAAGACCCCTTCGCCAGCGAGCGCATCTGGGACAAGATGCACCGCCACGCCATCCACGGCCGCAAAGGCACGCCCATGATGGCGCACAGCAAGGTGGATCTGGCTTTGTGGGACCTGAAAGGCAAGTTGCTGGGGGCGCCGGTGTACCAGCTGCTCGGCGGTCCCTCGCGGGATCGCATCCGCGCCTACGCCTCCATGCTCGGTTTCTCGGTCGAGCCCAACAAAGTCATCGAGCGCACGCGGCAGTATCTGGCCCAGGGTTACACCGCCTTCAAGTGGTTCATGCCATGCGCGCCCAAAGACGGCGAGCCGGGCATCCGCAAAAACCTGGCAATCATCCGCGCGGCGCGGGAAGCGGCCGGCCCCGATGTCGACTTGATGTTCGACGCCTGGAGCAGCTGGAGCGTCCCCTATGCCCAACGCATGGTCGAGCTTTCGCGCGAGTACCGCCCCACCTGGTTTGAAGAGCCGGTCCTGGCGGATCTCATCCCGCAGTACGCCGAGCTGCGGCGCTCCGTCAGCGGCGTCTTCATCAGCGGCGGCGAGCACGAGTACACCCGCTGGGGCGTCAAGGCGCTGCTGGAGGCGGGCGCGGTGGATGTCCTGCAAGCCGATGTGACCTGGGCTGGCGGCATCAGCGAGATGAGCAAGATCTGCGCCTTGGCTTCGGCTTATGCCATTCCCGTCATCCCGCATCACGGCCACTGGGCTTCCACCCACCTGATCGCCTCCCAGGCTTTGACGACCTGCCCGATGCAAGAATGGCTGATCCAGATCGGCGGCATGACCAATGTTTTCTACAAGCACAAGCTCGTCCCGGTCGATGGGCACATACACCTGCCGACGACGCCGGGCTTGACCATGGACCTGGCTGAAGAAGGCTTGACCGTGCTCGAGGAGCGGACTCTCAGCCCTTGATGTCCAGCAATACGCGCGAGAGACGCCAGTGGATCGAGCCGCCGCCGCTCGACCCGCCGCCAGCCCTGCGCGATCTTGTCGGCGGGAGCGCGCTCCTGGCCGGGCATCTGGCGCGCAAAGGTTTCGCCACTGTTTCCCGCGCGCGCGCCTTTCTCTCGGATGCGCGGTATTCGCCGGCCTCCGCCGCGGAGCTGCCCGATATTGAGCCGGCGGTCGATCGCCTGAATCGCGCGATTAAGAGCCGCGAGCGCATTCTCGTCTGGGGCGATTTCGATGTCGACGGCCAGACTTCGACGGCGCTGCTCGTCTCCGCATTGCGGCGGCGGGGGGCGCAGGTCGATTTTCATATCCCGAATCGCTTCACCGAGGGCCACGGCATTCACTTGCCGACTCTGAAAGGCTATCTCGATGGCGGGGTCGAGCTGCTGCTCACCTGCGACACCGGCGTCGCCGCGCATGAAGCCGTCGACTTCGCGAACAGCCGCGGCGTCGATGTCGTCATCACCGATCATCACGCCTTGCCAGCGCGCTTGCCCGAAGCCGTCGCCGTCGTCAATCCGCGCCGCTTGCCCGAAGCGCATCCGCTGTTGGAGCTGCCCGGCGTCGGCGTCGCCTACAAGCTGATCGAAGCGCTGCCCGGCGACGAAGATCCGGCCGACCTGCTCGACCTGGTGGCGCTGGGCATCGTCGCCGATGTCATGCTCCAGGTCGACGACACGCGCTACCTGCTGCAGCGGGGCTTGAACCTGCTGCGCGAGAATCGGCGCGCTGGCTTGGGAGCGATCCTCGAAAGGGCGCAGATCCCGGCGGCGCAGCTCAACGAGGGACATATTGGCTTCGCCATTGGACCGCGCTTGAACGCCCTGGGGCGGCTGGACGACGCCAATCCAGCCGTCGAGCTCTTGACCACGAGCGACGACGAGCGGGCTCGCTTCTTGGCGGGGCGGCTGGAGAGCCTCAACGCGCGCCGCAAGTTCTTGTCCAGCCAGGTCTACGAATCCGCCATCGCCCAGATTGAGGACCAGCCCTGGCTGCTGGATTACGCCGCGCTCGTGCTGAGCCATCCCGACTGGCACCCTGGCGTCATCGGCATCGTCGCCAGCCGGCTGGTGGAAGAATTTGGCTTGCCGACGGTCTTGATCGCCGTCCCGGACGCGGTCGGGCGCGGCTCCGCCAGGTCAGTCGCCGGCGTCGACATCGGCGTCGCCCTGGAATTGTCGGCAGCCAATTTGACGCGCTACGGCGGGCACAGCATGGCGGCTGGCTTGACGCTGCCTGCCGAAAACATTTTCGCCTTCCGGCGGGCGCTTTCGCGGGCGGCCCGCGAGATGGCTGGCGACGCGCCGGCGGACCATAGCTTGACGATTGACGGCTTCGTCGGGCTGGACGAGGTCTCGCTGGAGCTGGCGCGCGACATCGAGAGGCTGGCCCCCTTTGGCAATGGCAATCCGCCGCTGACCCTGGCCAGCCGCAACCTGAAAATCGCGGGCAGGCGCGGGCTGGGGCGCAAGGGCGAGCATCTGCAGCTCAATGTCGAGGACGAGAATGGCAATCGACAGCGGGTCATCTGGTGGCGCGGCGCCGGGCGCGACCTGCCAAGGAGCCGCTTCGACCTGGCCTACACCCTGCGCGCGAGCGTCTTCCGCGGCCAGAGCGAAGCCCTGGTCGAGTGGCTCGATTTCCGGCTCGCCGACGACTCCGCGCCTCAGCTGCGCACTGACGAATCCCTGGAAATCGTCGACCGCCGCGTATGCCGCGACCCGCAAGCCGAGCTGGAGCGGGCCTGGCAAGCCAGCCCGGAGAATCTCGTTTGGGCGGAAGTGGACCAGCCTCCAGGCGCGGTCGACCGCTTGAATCTGCGGCAGTGCGAAACCCTCATCGTGTGGTCCAGCCCGGCCTCAGCCGAGATTTGGGCGGCGGCGCTGGCCACGGCCGAGCCGGCGCGGCTTGTCTTGATTGGCGCGCCCACGAGCCAGGAGGGCAAGACGGCTTTTCTGCGGCGGCTGGCGGCCCTGGTGAAATACGCCATCAATCAGAAAGGCGGCATCGCGGATCTGGAAGCGCTGGCGGCGGCCATGGGCGAGCGGGAAGGGGCCATCCAGGCTGGATTGCAGGTCTTGCGCGCGACGGGTAAACTCGATTATGCGGTGACGGCGGGCGGGCAGTTCCGGCTGCGTTTCGCGGCTGCGCCAGCCAGCCATGAACTGGCGATGCGGCAAGAGCGGCTCGAGCTGGTGTTGTGCGAAAGCCGCGCTTACCGCAAATACTGGACGACCATGCGGATTCAGGATGGGGACGATGACAATTGAACAGACCGTGTCATGGTGGTGTATCGCTCGGGAAGCCAGCGACGAGCGCGAAATGCTGGGCATTTGCAAAGCCATCGGCTACACGGGCGTGGAGCTCGTGCCGGAAGAGAAATTTGCCTTGGCGCGCGATTGTGGCATGAAGATCGTGACGCACCAGCTTCATGGTCCCATCCCGGTCGGCATCAACGATCCGGCGAATTGGGACAGCATCCAGCGTCAGGCGGAAGCCAGCCTCAAGCTCGCGGTCGACTGGGACATCCCGTTTCTGATCGCCTTCAGCGGCAACCGAGACGGCATGGACGACGCAGTCGGCGCGGAAAACTCCATCAAGCACCTGGCGCAGCTGGCGCGCGACGCCGAGTCGGCCGGGGTCGTGCTCATCCTGGAATTGCTCAACAGCAAGGTCAACCACCCCGATTATCAATGCGACCGCACCGCCTGGGGCGTTGAGGTGGTCAAGGCGGTGGATTCGCCTTACGCGCGTCTGCTCTACGACATTTATCACATGCAGGTGATGGAGGGCGATGTCATCCAGACGATCCGCGACAGTCACCCCTGGTTCGCCCATTATCACACGGCCGGGGTACCGGGCAGGAACGAGATCGACGACAGCCAGGAACTCTATTATCCCGCCATCTGCCGCGCGATCAAAGAGACCGGCTTCGACGGCTACATCGGGCAGGAATTTGTGCCGCTGGGCGACTGGCAAGCGGCGATGAAGCAGGCTTACGCCGCCTGCGACGTGAGCTAGGCGCGCCGCCTCAATAGGAGCCGCGATGCGGGAAGCGCCGCAGCAGCCCGGCCGGCTTCTTCACTTCTTGCAGCAGGGCGATGCCGCCGACGATGACGACCATGCCGATGATCATGGTCTGGGTGATCTCTTCGCCGAGGAACAGTACGCCGCCGATCCCCGCCACGATCGGGATGATGTAAGTCGTCATCACGGCCGGCGTCGCGCCGAAGCGCTTGACATTGTAGAAAGACAGCAGCAAGCCCAGGAATGTGCCGACAACCGCCGAATACAGCAGCGCCAGCGCGCCCGCGCCATCCACCGCGCTTACATCAAAGCCGACGGTCAGCAGCGAGAAAGGCATGACCGCCAGGGCCGTCGTGAAGATGCGGATGCTGCCGACATCGTAAGCGTCGTAGCCGCGCAGGTATTTGCGCGCGTAAATCACCATCACCGCGCTGAAGAACATGGCGACGCCCATCAGCGCGTAACCCAGGAAGGCTGAATCCGCCATGTCGGGCAAGCCGTCCTCCCCGCTGAGCGCCAGCAGCAGCGCCCCGCCCAGAGCCAGAGTCACGCCAAAGGCTTTGCGCCGGTTCAGCAGCTCGTCCGGCAAGATGAAATGCGCCAGACAAACCGTGAGCGCCGGCGTCGTCGCCAGCAGCAGCGCCGTAACCCCGCTTGATTGATATTGCAGCGAAGTGACGACGCAGGTCATCGGCACGGCTGTCCCGAAGACGCCCAGCAGGCCCGCCCGCAGCCACAGCCCGCCGTCGCGCGGAAGGCGCCGGCCCGTGGCGATGGCGTATACTCCCAGAGCCATCAAACTGGAGAGGATCATGCGGATGCCAATATAGGTGGTGGGTTCAAACTGGCCGACGCTGAAGCGCGACACCACCAGCGACGAGCCGAAGAAGAACGCGAGCAGAACGACATAAGGCAGCGCTTGGATGCTCAAATGGCTTGTCCCGTCTTTGATTTGAAGCAGGGCGAGGCGAACAGCGGCGAGTATACTGGAAGGGCGGGACAAAGTGAAATGCGCAATAGCGGCGACGAATTCCCGCCAGCCGCGTAACTACATGAAAGCGACTTGCGCGAAGGCATTGCAAGGCATGGTTGACAGAATGAGGCTTGGCAAAGGAATTGGATCGTGCGCGGCAGCCGCTCCCCGCTAATCAGTCTTATCGCCCTGCTGCTCCTTGGAGCGCTTTTGCTGCCGCTGCTGCAGCCTTGGCTTGGCCCGCCGGCGGACGAGAGCCACGAGTGGCGCGCCCGGCTCGAAGCGGGCTTGAGCGAACTGGGCGAAGGCATCGCCATCGCGCGCGAGCGGATCGAGGAAAGCATGGCGCTGGAGGCTTGGCTGGCGCAAGGCGGTCTCGAAAGCGCCTGGCACGATTTTCGGCGCGGCTTCCATCTCTGGCGCGACGATCTCGAGCTCCGGGCGCTTGAAGCCGGCGAAACCCTGGCTGCCTGGCGCGACGAACTGGAGCTGCGCCTGAGCCAGCTTGACGCTTGACAGGGCGACGACGGAGGCGAATATGAGCGCGGCGCAAGAGCACAATGTGAGCCAAATCGTCGCCGCCATCCAGGCGCGTGGCTATTGTTTCATCCCGTCGGCGATCCGCCCGGAGAAAGCGGACGCGGCGCGGACCGCCCTGGAGCGCCTGCTCGCCGACGAAGCCAGCGACTCCACCCGCCAGGCAAAAACGCAGCGCGTCGGCGGCATCGCTTACAAAGATCCCCTCTTCGCCGAGTTGATGGCGCATCCCCTCATCGTCGCCGTCTGGCAAGCCTATCTGGACGACGAGGCGATCATCTGCTCAACCTGGTCAGCCAACACCGCTTTCCCCGGCTACGACAAGTACGGCTGGCACCCGGACTATCCTTATTGGTGGATTAACCAGCCTTGGCCCCTGGAGAAAGTCTGCGGGCAGACGATCTGGCTGCTGGACGATTTCACGGCAGAAAACGGCGGCACAGGCTTCTTGCCCGGCAGCCACCTCAAGGGGCATCCGCCGCCCAAAGCGTTCAACGACGCCTGGCAGCCGGAGGCGGAGATCCTCACCGGCGCTCGCGGGGGCGCGCTCGTCTTTCATGGCGCGCTCTGGCATACGGCGCGGCCCAACAAGACGGACGCGGCTCGCAGCGCCCTGCTCGGCATGTACACGCGGCCCTTCTTCCTCACTCAGGAAGACATGTTGGCGCAGCTGCGCAAAATTGAGAATCCGTCGCCCATGGTGCGGCAGCTGATGGGCGCGGACCGGCATCAGCCCGGCATCATCGGCGGCTGAGGGCTCCGCTCATACTCCGCGATAGTCGCGAAACCACTCCCAGGTGCGCCGCAAGCCTTCATGCACGCCAATCCTCGGCGCGAAGCCCAGCAGCTCCCGCGCTTTGCGGTTGTCGCAGTAGGTGATGGGCGGGTCGCTTGAGGGCATGTCTACAGATACAGTATGTATAGGCTTGCTCGCCAGCGCTTCGATGACCGCGACAAAGTCTCGCAGCGAGATGGGCGCGCCACAGCCCAAGTTGATGATCTCGTAGCCGAGGGGCTTGTCCAGCGCCGCCAGCACGCCATTCACGGCGTCGTCGATATAAGTCCAGTCGCGCTGGATGCCGCCGCCATTAAAGAGCGGGATTCGCGCGCCGGTCCGCGTCGCCTCCAGCAGCCGCCAGGGCATCATGTCTGGCCGACCGGCCGGCCCGTAGACATTGAAGAAACGCAGACAGGCCACCTGCATCCCGTCGAGATTGTGATAGGTGTGGGCGAGCAGCTCGGCGGCGCGTTTGCTGGCGGGGTAGGCGGCCAGCGGACGGTCGGCCGAGTCGCTCTCGATGAAGGGCAGAGTCCGGGTTTTGCCGTACACGGAGGAGGTGGAAGCCAGGACGAACTGCTCGATATTCGCCGCTTTCGCCGCTTCCAGCAGGTTCAGCGTCCCGGTGAAATTGACATCCATGTACAGCCGCGTTTGTTTGACGCTCTCGCGGACGCCCGCCATCGCCGCCATGTGCGCGACCCGGCGGATTTCGCCCGCGCGAAACACACGCTCCAGCAGCGCGGCGTCGCGGATATCGCCCTCGATCAGCCGGCAGCCTTCGTATTGTCGCAAGCTTTCCACCCGCCGCCTTTTGATGGCCGGGTCGTAATAATCGTTGAAGTTGTCGAGGACGACCACGCTTTCGCCCCGGGCGAGCAAGGCGGCCGCAATGTGACTCCCGATGAACCCGGCCCCGCCGGTGATGAGCGTGGTCACTGCTTAATCATTCCTTCGCGCTCGGCAGGGCGGTCTTGAGGCGCGCGTCTTCGGCGCGGACGAGTCTGGCGCTGGCTATCGCTGACGCTCGCTGGCGTCGGCCTGCTTATTGTCTCTGTCGCGCCGATTCCAGAAGTTGAGAAAGGCGAAGATAGCAATGTAGCCGAGTACGAGGATAACGACATACCATATCATCCACTCAGCGTCCCATGCGCTCTTGTGGCTAATCCCTCTGTCTTGACGAATCGGTTGATTCCAAGATTGCGCTGAATGACACAGCAAGTCGTCATCGCCACGAGTCCGACATCACTGCCCAAAATGGACGCGGCGCCCGCAGGAATGTCGGAGTCTGCCGAATTCACATTTATCAAGATGATACCATAGATTATGCCGCAAAACAGCATTGCCGGTATCAGCAAGGTCGCCACCCTGCGAAATGTTTCAGATTTGAGCGGCCTCGCGCGCCCGGCTTTCGATGTCGCTTCTGGCTGTCGCCAGTAGCGCGATAGGCAGCATATACAAATCTGTGCCGCCCAGGACCGATTCGAGGTTCAGCGCGTCGCCTTTGAGCGAGCCGATCAACACCGCGATTGTGATTGGATTTAGCGGTATCAAGACAAATTGGCTGATCCAACTTGTCATGCGCCCGTTTCCTGATGCAGTCGGTTTTCGCCATCGCCGCCGATAGACGCGAACGTTATGCCAACATGCCGCAATTGATTCGAGCGGCCTCATCGCACAAGTCGCGGTGACCGTCCGCGCGCAAAGCGTCAAAGCGAATGACCCGCGCGCCAGTCCAGCTTGCTGTTGACCAGCAGGAAGACGCAAGCTGTAAAGCCCAGCAGGACGATTAGATCGGGCGCGATCTGCTCGTTCAGCGGGCCGATCAGCGTTTGGCGCAGGGCCGAGGCCGCCCGTGCCGCTGGATTGACCGGGCCAAGCAGTCGCAGTATCTCCGGCAGGCGCTCCGCCGGGAAGAGCACCGGTCCGATGCCAGCGAACAGAAAAGCCGTCAGCACGCTAAGCGAACTGCCTTGCTGCGGGCTCCTCGCGCAGACGCCAATGAGCGCGCCGACGGCGGACATCGGCAAGACGCACAGGGGAATCGCGACCAGCAGCAGGGGATGCGGCGCCAGCGACACCCGCAATAGCGCCGAACCGACGACGAGTAGCGTGACCAGCCCTGGCAGCGACAGCAGAAAAAACGCGATGATGATCGCCAGCGTCAAGGCATGTTTGTGGATGGGCAGGCTGGCGAAATACTCCAGCGCGCCATTGAAGCGCATGAAGACCACATGCGACTGAATATGGCTGAGGTTGCCCAGCATCAGCGCCATCACCAGGCTGCCGCTGAAAACGAGATTCAGCGCCTCCTGGCCCAGATCGCGGGCGTAAATCGACAAGCCGACCATGCCGAAGAGCGGGACGAATACGCTCGCCACGACAATCGAGCGCCAGCTCCAGCGCCAGTTGCTCAGCTCGATCAACACCAGGTCGAGAAGCTGGATCGGGAATCGCTGCGCGCTAATTCGCCGCGACATAATGAAAGTACAAGTCTTCCAGGGTCGCCGAGCTCAGCTTCAGGTCGACCAATCGATCGATATCAAGCGTATCCATGACATCGCCCAGTTCATGTCGCTCAAGATAGAGCTGCCAGCGCGTCTCTGTCAGTTTTCGCGGCGCGAGCGCGTCCGGCAGCGGCTGCGCCTGTCCCGGCTCAAAGGCGATCTCCAGGCGCACTGAATGCCGCAGATTCCGTTTCAATTCGTGTGGCGCGCCAGTGACGAGCAGCTCGCCCCGGTGCATGATGCCGACGCGCTCAATGATCTTTTCCGCTTCAAGCGCGTCATGCGTGATGAATACGATGGTCGCGCCACGCTCCTCCTTCAGACGCCGCAGCAGATCCCAGACCAGTCGCCGCTTTTGCGGATCGAGATCATTCGTCGGCTCGTCAAGCGCCAGGATCTTGCGGTCGCCGGCGGTCGCCACGGCCAGCCGCAGCAAACGCCGCTGCCCGCCCGAGAGGCGCGAACTGTCATGCCCGCGCAGGTCCTCCAGCTGCCACAGCTTGAGCAGCCGGTCGCGCTCGGCAAGCGCGTCGCCGCGGCTCAGGCCGCGCAGATGGGCGCTGAAGTAGAGCGCTTCCTCGACTGTGAGATGATTCAGCGCGTGGCTTTCCTGCGGCATGTAACCGACCAGCGAGGGCGCATGGGCGCTGTTCTGGCTCACCGGTTTGCCATAAAGCCGGATCTCGCCCAAGTCGCTGGCCTGCAGGTTGACCATTTGCTTGATGAGGGTGGTCTTGCCCGCGCCATTGTCGCCCAGCAGGCCGAAGATCTCGCCTTCGCGCACTTCGAAACTGATCTTGTTATTCGCCGGCACTGTCTGGCCGGGATAGCGCTTCACGACATTCTTGATCTGCCAGGCAATCATTCCAGTCCCGCCGCAGCCACATCGAGCAGAATCGACTCCAGGTCAGCATAAGTTACAATCCGAACCAGGCGATTCCGCACCCGCCGCGAACCGGGCGCGTCCAGCATGTATTTGCTGATTTGCCCGCGCAATTCGAGCAGGGCGACATGTTCGGGCAAATGCGTGTTTTCCAGGGTAAGCCGCGCATGCCGCAGGGCAATCAGCGCCCGTTCGGCCCGGCTCGGCTCTGGCAGCTGGATTCCCGTCTCCAGATACGTCGCGATCTGATGGAATATCCAGGGCCGCCCCAGCGCCGCTCGCCCGACCATGACGCCATCGCAGCCGGTCGTCTCCAGCATACGCCGCGCGTCTTCGCCCGTATGCACATCGCCATTGCCGATGATTGGCATGCGGCGCGTGGCGTCTTTGACCGCGGCGATGACATCCCAGTCGGCGCTGCCGCCATGAGCTTGCCCGGCGAAGCGCGCGTGCACCGCCACCGCCTGGGCGCCCAGGTCTTCGGCCGCTTGCGCGAAAGGGACCGCCGTGACGACGTTGTCTTCAAAGCCACTGCGGACCTTGACCGTGACGGGGACATCCACCGCTTTCACGACCGCCTCGACTACCGCCGCCGCTTTCGAGACATCGCGCAGCAGCGCCGCGCCCGCGCCTTTCTTGGCGATCTTCGGCGCCCAGCAGCCCATGTTGATGTCGACGATGTCCGCGCCATGATCGACCACGACGCGCGCTGCTTCGGCAACAATTGCCGGCTCGACGCCGAATAGCTGGACCGCGACCGGGCTCTCGCTCGCGCGCCAGTCGAATCGCTGCAGCGCCCGCGCCCGCGAGTTGTGGACGACATTGCTGCTGATGAGCTCGGTGCAGACGAGGCCGCAGCCGCCGCGCTCGCGGCAGAGCGTTCGCAAGGCGTAATTGCTGTGCCCCGCCATCGGCGCCAGGGTCAGGGGAGTCTCGAGCGGGATGCCGCCGATTCGCAGCTGTTTTAGTCCGGCTTCGACAGACAGGGTCATTGACTCAGAATTCACGGGCCTGCTGATTCCGTATGCGCAAGTCAGGCTTGCGAATCAGGCTAGGCGCCCTCCGGAACAGGAAGGCGAGCCACCGGCTAGCCCGTACAGAGAATCCCCCACGCTGATGATTTGCTTCGACGCACGGTCTTTCCTCATCGATTACTTGGAATCGCTGCTGTCGCCAGCGAATCAGAGCAGCTCCTCCGCCATAAAGCGCAGGCAATCGATGTCGTAGGCCGTGATGTTCATGCTCGTGATCGGGCTGTCGCGCCAGATTTGCAGACGGTCGCGGATCCGCGCCTTCGCGCCGACAAGCGCCACTGCATCCACCAGGGCGTCGGGCACGGACATGATCGCCTCGCCCCTGCGCCCCTGCAAGTAGCTCGCCTGGATCTGGTCAGCGGCCGCCTCGAAGCCATAGCGGCAAGCGAGGTCGTAGTAAAAGTTCTTGCCCTTCGCGCCCATCCCGCCGATATAGAGCGCCAGCGCTGGCTTGATCTGATTGTATGCCGCTTCCAGGTCATCGCTGATGACGACCGTGACTGACGGCGCGATATCGAAGTCGGCTCGGCTTTTGTCGCCCGCCTTGGCGAAGCCGGCCTCGACCGCCGCAGCGTATGCGGTTTGGTAATGCGCCGGCGAGAAATTCATCGGCAGCCAGCCATCGGCGATTTCAGCCGCCAGGGCGACATTGCGCGGTCCTATCGCCGCCAGGTAAATCGGCATGTCGGCGCGGCCGTGCAGAATGCTCTTCAGCGGCTTGCCCAGGCCGGTGGCGCCGCGCCCGCGGTAGGGGATTTGGTAGTGCTCGCCGTCGTGCTCGAGGGGCGCTTCCCGCCCCAGAATCTGCCGCACGATGGCGACATACTCGCGAGTCTTGCCCAGGGGCTTGCCGTACGGTCGGCCGTGCCAGCCTTCGACCACTTGCGGGCCAGACAAGCCCAAGCCCAGCAGAACGCGCCCGCCGGAGAGCTGGTCGAGGGTCATGGCGGTCATAGCGGTCATCGCCGGGCTGCGGGCCGGCATCTGCATGATGGCGCTGCCCAGCTTGATGTTCTGGGTCAGCGCGCCGATCCAGGCCAGGGGCGTGACGCAGTCCGAGCCATAAGCCTCCGACGTCCAGACGGCCTGATAGCCCAGCCGGTCCGCTTCCAGGATCAAGTCCAGCGGCAGCGAAATCCGCGCGCCGGAATAGCCGACCATCAGTCCCAGTTTCATGATTCAGTCATCTTTCTCAAGTGCAGGTGGGTACATCACTTTGTTCGCCTTCTTTGTGCACGATATGTCTTGTATTCGCTAATCGCTTTATGAACATCCGCTTTTGTAAGTTGTTTGATGAACTTAACGAATTCGGGGGAATACTGCATGCTGCCGCCGCCAATCGCTTTCCAAATATGCCTCTTGTTGTCCTTGCAACCGTGAGCGTAGATTATGGCATCTAGTACAAATGCGTTCATTGAAACACCGTTGAGATTTGTACCAACCTTTTGAATGACGTCTTTGCGCCGTAGAGGAAATCGTTTGTTGGAATCTCTGTCGCGCAAAATGACTTTTGAACTATCAGAACCTTCGGCCGATCCATCAATCCCAACCACGATATCAGCAGATGATATCTTCTTTACTGAGTGAAGGCTCACGTCAAATTGAGTTAGGAAGCGACCTGTGTCTAGACCCATTTGCTCAAAGTAGCGCGTGGAGTCAACAACTTCGCGAACAAATTGGCCTACGAACTTGTTGCTAGGGGGATCCACACTGTTGTCTCGGAGAAAGGATATTGGATCGGGAGGACTGCCGAATGCTAGTGGCAACAGCGTAATTGTGATTTCCTGCGTAATGTCTTGCCTGAACACGGCAAGCACCAAGTCTTTGTAGTTCATTATATTGGTTTGGGCTAATCCGTAGACGACGGCACTCAATCCTGGCTCGTTATAGAAGTGAATTGTACAGTTGCGAAAGTGAACCAGCTTCAAGATGTTTTGGCGAACCGGCTGGTAAGGGATCGAATCCGGAAAAAACTTGCTAGCCTTTCCGAGTGCGTCTTGAAGTTCAAGAGTGCGATAAGGCTGTCCTCGAATCTTCTTTCGAAATACCTTCTGTTTGTTTTTTGAAAGTATCGCTTTGGCGAGAAGCTCCCAAGAGTTTACGAGGAGTACGGTGACACACTCATCGCGATACGGCATTTGCGGCTTGTTGTACACCTCAATTGCAGCGAGCATTGCTGCCTTCGAATGCGCGAGCAGTTTTCTGTACGACCCTCTGTAATTCATATGCATGCGTCCAGTTGGTTCAGTCTGTTTGACTTAACGCGTAATGCCTACGGTCGGTCAGTGAGAATCTCTTGGTGGCACGAATTTTGTGAAGTATACATGTCTGTAATATAGTGAAAAATTGCGGTGCTCACCGTTTCGCTATGCAGCTAAGCGGACCTGACGCAGTGCATCCGGGTGGGGGGCGAACGGAGAAACACGCCATCATTCAACAGTACGCCGTCGCTTGCTCCAGGACCGCAGCCACTGCCAAAGACAGCGCGACCCGATGATGATGCTGGCCGCCAGAGTATTGAAGAGGAGGTCCACCGGGTCGAACACCCGCGCCGGCAGCAGCGACTGCACAGTCTCGTCCAGCCCGCCCAGGAGTATAGCGAGAATCAGCGCGGCGAGGCTTGGCGCTGGCAGGCTTCGTCCATTCGCCCGTCGTTCCAGCAGCGCTTCATGAACCAAGGCGGCGACCAAGGCGTACTCAAACAGGTGCGTGCGCGCTTCCCAGGAGCCCAATCGCAGCCAAGCCAGCAGGTACACCGTCAAGACGCCGGCCCCGACCGCGATCTCGTCTCGCTCCAGCCGCCGGTCGATGAAGAACACTGGAATCACGACCAGCAGCGCGATGATGGCGAAGACCAGGTTGCTGCCGGCGCTGTTCAGGATTTGTTCGCCCAGAGCCGCCACGATCGCCGGCGCTTCGCCCATGGTCGCGTAAATCCCGCCGAGGACGAAGCCCAGCGCCAGCCAGAGCCGCTTCTCGCGCGTTGAAGTGAAACGGGGCATGAGCAATCTCAAAGCAAGCCTGAGGGATAGCTTATCACAGTTAATTCGGCAGCCTGTAGGGGCGAGCCACCGGGCCGCCCGCTGACAGGCGAAAGATTTGCTATCCATAGAGGGCGATAGGATATTTCGCCCCTACAGGTGTCCGCGGTCGGTATTGAAGGCGCGCCCCTACAGGATTTCCCTTTCGGCGAAGAGTCGCGTCTGCGAGGCCTTCGTGAATTCAATGTGCCGCGCCACTTGCGGCTTTGACTTATCCCCGCGCGAGGGATATTATCCCTTATCGGCTACTCCCCCTACAAGCGAGCTTACGAGAAAAAAGGATGAATGGAAACGAACTGATTAAAGCGCTCCGCGGCGGGCAGCGCGTCTATGGCACCGCGATCTACTCGCCCTCGCCGATCTGGCCCCGGGTCGTGCAGAACCTCGACCTCGACATGGTCTTCATCGACACCGAGCACACGCCCCAGGACCGCAACGGCATCTCCTGGATGTGCAACGCCTTCGCCGCGCTGGAGTTGGCGCCGGTCGTGCGCATCCCCGAGCCCGACCCCTATCTGGCGCAGATGACGCTGGATGGCGGCGCGCATGGCATCATCGCCCCCTATATCGAGCATCCCGACCAGGTCAAGGCGCTGGGCGGCGCGGTGAAATTCGGCCCGCTCAAAGGCGAAAAGCTGCAGGCGGCGCTGGATGGCGAAGCCGAACTCGAGCCTGAACTGGCGGATTACCTGGCGGCGCGCAACGCCAACAAAGCGCTCTTCATCAATATCGAGAGCGTGCCGGCGCTGGAGCGGCTGGACGAGATCCTGCAATCGCCCTGGGTCGACTGCGTCCTGGTTGGGCCTCACGATCTGTCATGCAGCCTGGGCGCCCCCGAAGAGTACGACCATCCGGTCTTCGACGCCGCCATCCGCGAGATCATCGGCAAGTCGCGGGCGGCCGGGGTCGGCATCGGCATCCATCACAACTTCACCCATCACGAGATTGAGTGGGTCAAAGCCGGCGCCAACCTGGTCATGCACAGCTCCGACATTTCCGCCTTTAACCGCGCTTTGACGGCCGAGTTCAAGCTCATCCGCGAAGAGACTGGCGATGTCGGCGATATCGTCGACGAGAATGTTCACTTCTAAGCGGCGAAAGCCCTGAGGGTAAACAGCGACATGTACAGAATCTGGTTTGAATCCACCGTGCCGGACGAATACCGGCACATGTTTGAGGCCATCGCCGACGGCATCTGCCCGGGCGAGCAGATCAGCCGCGATCCCTACCACCTGTTGGAGACGGCGCACGCGGCTCTCGGGGGCGGGCGAGTCTTCGATGGCCCCGTGCTGGACCGCGCGCCCAATCTGCTGATTGTCGCCCGCACCGGCGTCGGCTACGACAAGGTCGATGTCCCGGCCGCCACCGCCCGCAATGTCGCCGTGGTCAACGCGCCGGACGCGCCCACCGTCTCGACAGCCGAGCTGGCGGTGACGCTGATGATGACCGTCGCCCGCAACATCAAACGCGTCGAAGGCGAGCTCAACCGCATGCTGGAGAGCGGCGTCCGCAAGAATATCTGGGCTGAATATGTCGCCCTGGAGCTGCGCGGCAAGCGGCTCGGGCTGGTCGGCCTGGGGCGGATCGGCGGGCACGTCAGCGGCATCGCGCGCGCCATCGGCATGAGCGTGTCGGCTTACGATCCGCATATCGCCGACGAGCGCTTCGAGAGTCTGGGCGTGAAACGCGCCGAGACCCTGGACAGCCTGCTTTCGAGCGCCGATGTCGTCTCGCTGCACTTGCCGCTGAATGACGCGAACCGAAAGCTGATGAACGCCGAGCGCTTCGCCCAGATGAAGCCGGGCGCGGTCTTCATCAATGTCGCGCGGGGCGGGCATGTCGACGAATCCGCCCTGGTCGCCGCCTTGGACAGCGGGCATCTCTTCGGCGCGGGCCTGGATGTCACTGACCCCGAGCCGCCCCTGGCCGGCAACCCGCTGCTCGGGCGCGACAATGTCATCGTCACGCCGCATATCGCCAGCGCGACGGTGGCCGGTCGGCCGCGGCTCTTCATTCACGCCATGGAACAGGTCGTCCAGGTCTTGCAAGGCGAGCGTCCGCCGCATCTCATCAATCCCGAAGTCTGGCCGGCGGTCCGAGAGCGCTGGGAAGCCATGCAAGGCTGAAGTCCAGTGCCAGCTTTTGAATCCAAGCGTGTCAAACCGGACTACGATCTGCTGGCGCCCGATGGCTCGCAGATTCGCCTGCTGCATCAGCTGGCGGGGGCGAGCGTCGTGCATTGCAGCTTGCCGGTGGGCGGCGCGTCCATCCCCGTCCGCCATCGCACGGTCGAAGAAGTCTGGTACTTCCTGGCGGGCAGCGGCCAGGTCTGGCGCAGGCAGAACGATCGCGAAACCGTGCTTGATGTGGCGCGGGGCCTCAGCTTGACCATCCCGCTGGGGACGGCTTTCCAGTTTCGCAACACCGGCGACAAACCGCTCGACTTCCTCATAACGACAACGCCGGCCTGGCCCGGCGCGGACGAAGCGGTCTTGCTGGATGGGGGACCCTGGCGGCCCAGGACCCAATGAGCTTGCCGCCCGGGTAGAGGCGAGCATCGACGACGAGCAGGCAAGTGCTGACTGTACCGCTGATCCTTCTCTTCATCTTCGCGCTCTTTCTCGCGGTGACGCTGGCTGCCTGGCGCTGGCTGCTGCCGGGCCTGGCGCTGGCGCCGCGGCGCGTGGCGCTGCTCTTCCTGGCGGCCCAGACATTGACCATTGGCATGGCGGCGCTTTACAAGCCCCAAGCCAACTTCGAATTCTGGCTCTGGCATTTGGACCGCGAATGGAACATCCCGGCCGCCCTGGCTTCGGCGCAGCTGGCGCAGATCGCCTGCGTCTCCCTCTTGATCGCCGTGTTCGCCAGTCGCCTGGCTCGCTGGCAGCGCGCCTATTACTTCGCTTTGTGCCTCGTTTTTCTCTTGCTCGCCTATGACGAATACGCCGTGCTGCATGAATATGTTTATGGCTGGAAAAGCGCCTACTTCATCCTGGGCATCGTCCTGGCATTGGCGACCGTCGGGGTGAGCGCCTTTTCGCCGCGGGCTCGCTGGAAATGGCACTTTTGGCTGCTGACGGGCTTGGCTTGCAGCGCGCTCGGCGGCCTGGTTGTCGAAGCGAATTGCGGCCAGCCGATCTTCGAGCCAATCGGCCTCTGCGAGAATCACTTTTTCGTGGAAGAGCCGCTTGAGTTCTTCGGCATGTGGCTGGCATTGGCAGCGATGCTGGGTTTGCTGAATGCCATGCAGCCGAGCTCGCGCCGCCTCTGGCGTGCTTTGCGCCTTTTCCCGGCGCTGTGGCTGCTGCTGCTGGCGGCCAGCCCCGCCATCCACCCGATCGCGGACGACGAAAGCGCATTCAGGCCCGCCGATGTCGCCTATGAATCCGGCCTGCGCTTGCGCGGCTATCGACTGGGCAAAGACAAGGACGACATCAGTTTGCTGCTTTCGCCCGCCGGTCGGGATTTCTACGGCAAGAGTTTGATCGACCAAGGCTATTCCGTCCATTTGGTGGATCAAGCCAGCGGCCTGTCCCTGGCCAGCCAAGACGAGATCGCCCACCGACGCCGTTTCCGGCTCGCGCCCGGCTACGCGCCCGTGTATGTCCAGTGGGTCGATATCCAGCGGCCCGAATCCACGCCCCGCAACCGCGCTATGTGGCTCGTGCTGACGCTCTGGCGAGAAGAAGACGGCGCTTACCTGCCAGAGCGCATCCGCGCCAGCGACCATCGGCTGCTTGGCGAGGCGCAAGTCGTTTTGGCGGAGCTGGTCCTGCCGGCCGCGCCCGAGACCGAGCCGCCCGCCGAGCCCCTGGCCGCTTTTGAGAATGGCTTCTTCCTTGATGCCGTCGAGCTGCCCCAGCAAGCCCGCGCCAGCCAGCCCCTGGTCATCGCGTTTTCCTGGCGCGCCGCCGCTCCTGGCAGCGAGGATCTGGTGCAGTTCCTGCACTTGGGCCACGATTCGAGCGGGGAATGGCGCGTCTTCGACCGTCCGCCCCTTGGCGAGCGCTTGCCGACGCGCTTGTGGCACGCGGGCCTGGCGGAGACGGAGCAGTGGCAAGTGGCGCTGCCGGCTGATCTGGCGCCCGGGCGCTACAGCCTGTTCAGCGGGCTTTACCGCGCCAGCGACCGCGAGCGCCTGCCCGTGCGCAAGGCCGCCGGCGACGCCTTTCTGGACTATCGCGTACCCCTGGGCCGCCTGGTGGTGGAGGGAGCCTGAAGCCCGGGGATCAGTCGCCGCTCGCGTCCACCCGTTCAGCGCATTCCCAAGCGCGGGCTGAGGATGAATCGGCGATGCACTGGCGATAGGCTTCGATCTTGGCATTCGCCGCCGCCAGCGCGCTCTCCAGCGGTTCGCCGCGCAGCGCGTAACTGTCGAAGGCTTCGTGCAGCCAGCGAATCTCGGACCAGGGATTGGCTTCCGGCAAGATCAGCCGGCGCTCGTCGGCCAGGCGCAAGACGAAATCCTCAAAGTAGGTCTGTCCATTGGGCGCGATGGCGCTGGTCGCGGAGGCCATATCCGCCAGATCCAGGCGGGCCGGCAAGCCGCCGAAGATCTGCGGCCGCTGCGCCAGGGCGCGGATCCACTCGTAGCAGGCTTGGGGGCGCTCCGTCTTGGCCTTGATGTAGCCCAGGCCTACCGAATAAGCCATGGCGGGTCGCCCGCCGCGCTGGGGAAAATCGACCAGTGGAAAGTCCGCGCCCCGGTAATCATGCGGGTCGGCCAGGTCATCGACGAAGATCGGATGATCCAGCGAGCCGATGCTGGAACCGTAGTCCGTATTCAAGCCCGGGTACCCGCTGAGGCCGCGCCTGGCGTAATCGAGGACGGCGCGAATCGCCTCGACGGTCGTGGGCGCGCTCAAGTCGTAGCTCGGCGAGTCGCCCCGGTATTCGACCGGCAGCCCGCCATGCGCCGCCATCAGCAGCAGCAGGTATGGGCTGTCGAAGCCCGGGCGAAAGACTTCCGTTTTGCTAACTTGCCACAGAGTCCGCAGCGCCGCGTCGAATTCCTCGATCGTCCAGCCGCTGGACGGGCTTGGCAAGTCGTTTTCGGCGAAGGCGGTCGGGTCATAGCGCAGAGCCAGAGGCTGCATCGCTATCGGCAGCGCCCACAGGACATCTTGGTGCGTCGCCGCTTCCAGCGCGGCCGGCAAATAGCTCGCTCGGTCGAAGCTCGGGTCCGCCTCCGCCAGCCTGTCCAGCCGGATAATGCTGGAGATCGGCATCTCCGCCAATGCTTGGGCGTCGCCGTAAACGCAGTCGAACTCGTCTTCATAGAGATTCCAGCTGCCCGCCAGCGAGCCGACCTTGACCCGGTCGATCGTGGGATGCGCCGCGACAAAATCACGGGCGAAGTCTTTCACGGCGCGGGCATACGGCGAGGGCGCGCCATCGGACAGGCCGAAACGGATGACGACGCTCCCCGGCGGCGCCAGATCCGAAAGCGGTTTGTCGATGCTTATGCGCGGCTCGTAGGCTTCGGCTGCCGCCAGGGCCTGGACGAGAGATTCCTGGGCCGCCCGCAGCCGCTCCTCGATCGTGAGCTCGTCCGCCTGCGCCGTCGCCGCCGCGAGCGCATGGATGTAGACCGTGTCGCGCGCGGGCATGGCCAAGGGCAGCAGCCGTTCATGCGCCTCGCGCAAACCGGCGTAGCGCGGACCGAAGCCCAGGATCTGCGCTTCCGCTTCCGCCATGTCGATGTCTTGGCGCGCCGGCATGAGGCTGCCCTGCAAGCTGACCAATTCGAGCCGCTCGCTGAGGAACTTGGTCAGCGCGTAGGCCAATTCGGGATGGGTGGCGCCGCTGCTGACCGCCAGTCCCTGCGCCTCCAGGATGACGCGCCCGCCGGGCAAGGCTGTGTACGCGAAAGCATGGCGCTCCCCCGTTTGCCAGGAACCCCAATAACTGGTCAGCAAGCCGGTGTGATCCTGATCCCAAAAATACGCTTCATCTGTCCTGAGCCAGCCTTCCTGCCGCGCCAGATCCAGCCGCTCCAGCGCCATTCGCAGCGATTCTTGCTCCAGCGCGGGCCTGGCGTCGGCCTCGGCCAAGGGCGCTCCCGCCAGGCTGACAGCGAGATGGGCCGGGCTGACATAGGGCTGGATCAGCGGGGCTTGGCTCGTCGCCGCCAGGTAGCGGCGCATGATTTCGGCGAATCGCTCCCAGGTCCAGTCCGCTTGAGGGTGCGGCAAGCCGGCCGCGTCGAATGTCGCCGGGTGGTAGCCCAGCATGTTCAGCCGCCAGGCAGCCGGCAGCGCCCACATTCCGCCGTCCCATTCAAAGGCGTCGCGGAGGCCCGGGTAGAAGCTCCGTTCCATGTCCAGTTCCGCGTCGGCGGCGATGAAGGGCGCCAGGTCGCGGACGAGCCCGGCTCGAGTCTCCAGCGGGCTTAGCGACAGCGGGTAAAAGACATCGGCGGACCGCGTCAGCGCTTCCATGTAGGCCAGCATCGGGAAATCCTGGCCGGCGGCTTCCAAGGGCAGCTCCGGCGGATCCACTGCCACGACATCGACATTCGGGTGCGCCGCTTCAAAGGGGCGGAAGAAGCCTTCGGTAAGCAGGTGCGGCATAGGCCAGGGCGGCGCGAAAGCGATGACGATGATTTCGTCGACCTGCGGGGCTTGGGCCGCGCCGGCAAGGGAAAAGCAGAAGAGGCAAACCAGGGCGAGCGCCACATATCGCTGCAAACGCGAATCGCGAATCGCCATCGCCAGCCTCCCGTCGCCTTCCTGCAATCAGCATAGCACAGGCCGGTCGCCGCATTCTCGCGCCGGGCTCAGGCCCCGCCGACAATCTCAATGAACTTGATCATCGCCTGGATGCCGTTGTAGAAGTTCTGCAGGTAGATGTTCTCGTTCGGTCCGTGAGCGCGGCCGCTTTTCAGCCCGTAGCTCATGATGACGACTTCTCCAGCCACCTTGGCGCATTCGACGCAGATGGGCACGCTGCCGCCGGAACGCTCGAAGACCGGCGCGACGCCCCAGGCATGGCTGTAGGCCGCTGCCGCCGCACGCATCGCCCTGCCGTCCACATCCAGCAGCACAGCCCGCGCGCCCGGCTCGCTGGGCTGGATATCCACCGCGACCGTGGCTGGCGCGATCCGGCGAATATGCGCGGCGACGCAATCCAGGATCCGGGCCGGGTCTTGATCCGGCACGAGCCGGCAAGTGATCTTGGCAGAGGCGCGGGCTGGCAGCACCGTCTTCATGCCGTCGCCGGTGTAGCCGCCGTGCATGCCGTTAATCTCCAGGGTGGGGCGCGCCCCCAGCCGCTCCGGCAAGATGTATTCCGCTTCGCCCCAGGGGGCCGGCGCCGCGACCACATCGTCCCATTCCGCCCGCAGCCAGGGCTCGACCCGCTCCAGCAGCTGGCGGTCCTGGGCGGTCACGGGGAGGACATCGTCGTAGAAGCCCGGCACGGCGACCGCGCCATTCGAGTCGTGCAGCTGCGCCAGAATCTCGCAGAGCGCCTGGATGGGGTTGTGCACCGAGCCGCCCCAATGCCCGCTGTGCAAGTCGCTGACCGGGGCCGACGCGGTCACTTCGAGGGCCGCGATGCCGCGCAGCCCATAAGTGAGACTCGGCTGATCTGGCGCCAAGATCGCGCCATCGGAGACGACCGCGATATCGGCCGCCAGCCGCTCTGGATGAGCCGCGATGAAAGCGTTGATGTTCTCCGAGCCGGATTCTTCCTCGCCTTCCAGCACGACCTTGATGTTGACGCCGGGCTTCTCGTCGGCCGCCAGCCAGGCTTCGACCGCTTTCAGATTCGCCATGACATGCAGCTTGCTGTCGACGGCGCCGCGGCAGTAGAGCCGCCCGTCTTTGATGGTTGGCTCAAAGGGCTCGGTATGCCAGCCATCGGCGATTTCGGCGGGCTGCACATCGTAATGGCAATAGACGAGGATGGTCGGCGCGTTTTCGCCGGCGCCTTGCCATTGCCCCAGCACCAGCGGGCAGCGCCCCTCCGGCCTCAAGACGACTTCCGCCGCGTCCATGCCGATGTCCAGCATCATGTCGCGCAGCCAGTCCGCCGCCCGGGCGACATCGGCGCGATGCCGCTCTTGCGTGCTGATCGTCGGGATGCGCAGCAAATGCTGGTATTCGTCGAGGAAGCGCTGCTGGTTGTCTCTGGCGTATGCGTAGGCGTCGCTCATGTCTGGATTCGCCTTTGTCCGGTGGTCTTTGATGCAGCGCATGATACACCTTTGGCGGGCGAATGCCTAAGCGGAAGATTATCGCGCTGGCAAAATCTTGAAATCTGTTAGACACTGGTGGCGCAATCCCCCTCCGAAGCTCATCGAGAAAACGCAAACCCCCATGAATTTCCAGGAACTACAACTGAATAGCGTCATGCTGCGCGCGGCGAAACGGGCGGGTTACACCGTGCCGACTCCCATCCAGGTCCGCGCCATCCCCCATATTCTGCGACAGCGCGACATCGTCGGCTGCGCCCAGACCGGCACCGGCAAGACCGCCGCCTTCGTCATGCCCATCGCGCAATTGCTGGCCGAAAGCCCCGGCAAAGGCGGCCTTCGCGTGCTCGTGCTGGCGCCCACGCGCGAGTTGGCAGCCCAGATTGACGAAGAATTCGAAAAGTTCTTGCCGAGGAGCGCCCGCGGGCATGTGGCCATCTACGGCGGCGTCAGCCAGGTCCCCCAGGTCGAGGCATTGAAGCGCGGCGTCGATGTCGTCGTGGCGACGCCGGGGCGGCTGCAGGATCTGATGAATCAAGGCTACATTCGCCTTGATGGCATCGAGTTCTTCGTGCTGGACGAGGCCGACCGCATGCTGGATATGGGCTTCATCAACGATGTCAAGCGCATCATCAAGCGCATTCCCAGGGCGCGCCAGACCATGCTCTTCTCCGCCACCATGCCGCCGGCAATCCAAGATTTGAGCCGCAGCATCCTGCGCGATCCAGCTCAAGTTGAGGCGAGCCCCCAAGCGACCACGGTCGAGAATGTGTCGCAGTCCATTTACTTTGTCGAAGGCGGCGACAAACGCGCCCTGCTCAAATCGCTGCTGCGCGACCCGGCTTCCAAGCGCGTCCTGGTCTTCACCCGCACCAAGCACCGGGCCAACAACCTGGCGAAACAGCTGAACCGCGCGCGCATCCCGGCCGAAGCGATTCACGGCAACAAATCGCAATCCGCGCGGACGCGAGCCCTGGCCAGCTTCAAAGCCGGGCGGACGGCCGTGCTGGTGGCCACCGATATCGCCGCCCGCGGCCTCGATATCGACGCGGTGTCGCATGTCATCAATTTTGACCTGCCCAATATCCCCGAGAGTTATGTGCATCGCATCGGGCGGACGGCCCGGGCCGGCGCTTCTGGCATCGCCTGGTCTTTCTGCGATGTCACCGAACGCGAGTACCTGCGCGATATTGAAGCCTTGATCCGCCAGCCGATCGCCGTGGTGGACGAGCATCCCTTCCGCTCGGCAATTGCGGCTCCGACGCCCGCCGTAGCCAGCAAACCCGCCCGCGACAATCGCCCGCGACGGTCGCGGCGCCCGCGCAGAAGCCGGCAGCGGCGCAGCGCCTGAAGCGGGACCGCAGGAGCGAACGATGCCTGGCGCGCAGCAGCCAAAAGTCGTCGTCATCGGCGCGGGCAGTCTGTTTTTCGGGCGGCAAGCCATCTGGCAGATGACGCAATCGCCACATCTCCGCCGCGGGACCCTGGCCTTGGTCGAAAGCGACCCGGCCCGCCTGGACAAGATGGGGCGGCTGGCGCAAATGGCAGTGACCGAAGCCGGGGTCGGGCTGCAAATTGAAGTCGCCGCCGACTGGAAAGAAGCGCTGCCGGGCGCGGATTTCGTCGTGCTCAGCTTCGCGGCCGACACGGTGCGCTACCGCGGGCTGGATTGCCAGATCAGCGAGAAATACGGCGTTCGCATGTGCAGCGGCGACACCATCGGTCCCGGCGGCATCTTCCGCGCCATGCGAGAATTGCCCCTCATTATGGACTGCGCCGGCGATATCGAGCGGCTCTGCCCCGAGGCCTGGGTCATCAACTACATCAACCCCAGCGCCGTCCATGGCATGGCGCTGGCTCGCTTCGCCCCGGCCCTGAAGAGCCTGTCTCTCTGCGATTCGCTGCACATGCCCTATGTCAAAGCGCGTTACGCGGCTCAGGCCGGTCTCATTGAGCGCCAGGAAGACTGGAGCGACGCACTGGACGCGGAGTTTGACTTGCGCATCGCCGGCGTCAATCACTTCACCTGGATGCTGCGCGCCGAGCATCGCGGGCAAGACCTGAGCCGGAAGATCGCCGAGTCCTTGCGGCGCAGCGCGGCTGGCAAGAGCATGGACGGCGACGCGAGCGCCAAAGCGATACACAACGACGCCATCGCCTGGCAGCTGTACGAGGCCTTCGGCTGCGTGCCGGTCTGCGTCAGCCACACAAAAGAGTACCTGCCCTATTATCAAGGTCGCGGCGTCTTGCCCGATTCCATTCCGCCACTCTCCATCTGGGAGACGGCGCTGCGCCAGGAACGCCACGACTCAATGTGGCGCGAAATTGACTTGTTCGTCAGCGGCGCCAAGCCCATGGACGCGTTCTTTGCGGATTACGGGCCCGACCACGCCACCGACATCATCGAAAACATGGCGGGCGGCCTGGGCAAGCCTTTTTACATCAACACGGCGAATCGCGGCGCGGTGAGCAACATGGCGGGCGACGCATTCCTCGAGCTGCTCTGCGATGTCGATATGCAGGGGCCCCGCCCGCGCCCGGTCGGCGAGATGCCACGGGGCTTGCGCGCCATGCAGGAGGTCATCCTGGATACGCACGAGCTCACCGCCGAGGCTGTCGTCAAAGGCGATTACGCTCTGCTGCGCCGCGCCATGCTGACGGACCCGCTGACGACATCCATCGCCGACGCCGACGCCATCTTGCGCGAGTTGCTGGCGGCGGAGCGAGAGGCGCTGCCCGCTCACTGGCGCGAAGCCGCCTTCTAGCCAGCGTAGCGGGCGGGCCTTTCAAAAACGCCAACAAGCTCGGGCAGGCCCGACGCCGCCGACCGCAGGCAAGCTTCCGCCACCGCCAGCGACACAAAGCCGTCCCAGGCGGAGGGTCCAGTCGCCTCGCCCCGCTGGACGGAATCGATCCAGGCTTGCGCCTCGGCGCGATAGGCGTCGCTGAAGCGCTCGGGCCAGTCGGGAGTCACCGCCTGCGAGATCCTTCCGTCGCCGCGCAAGATTGGGCTGCTGTGGCTGTGAGTCTGCAGCGTGCCGCGCTCCCCGGTCACTTCCATCGCCACTTCGTACCCGTAGGCGGAATCGCCGCTCCATTCCAGCGTGCCCAGGGCGCCGCCGGCGAAGCGCAGCTGCACGATGGCGAAGCGGGCGGTCTCCGGCTTGGCTGGGTCGGATGGATGCCATTGGGTGTAGACGCTTTCGATCTCGTCGCGCATCAGCCAGCGGGCTGAATGCATGTCGTGAATGAGGCTGTTGACGAGGGCGCCGTCGATCAAGATTTCGCCGCGGCGGGGGTTGAAGTGCGTGCCGCGAAAACGCAGGGCTGCCCCAATGTCGCCCCGCCGCAGCATGGCATGGACATCGGCGTGGGCGCGGTCATAGACGCGCATGAAGCCGACTTGCAGAAGACGCCGCCCAGCCGCCATCTCCGCCGCCAGCACCCGTTGCGCATCGGCGACGCTGGTCGCCAGGGGCTTTTCGCAGAGGACCGGCTTGCCCGCTTCCAGGCAGGCGATCGCTTGCTCGGCATGGGCGCTATCGGGCGACGCGATCAAGACGGCCTGCACCGCCGGCTCCGCGATCAGCTCGGCTGCGTCGGCGTATTGGCGCGCTTGACAGGCTGCCGCCACGGCCGCGGCCCGCGTTTCGTCCAGATCCATCACCGCCGCGACTTCTGCGCCCACGGCGCCTTTCGCCAGGTTCTCCGCGTGCAGCGACCCGATCATGCCCGCGCCGATTATGCCTACGCCCACTGTGTCTCGCGTCATGCGCTTTCCCTTCTCTCCCTCGCCCAGGCGCGTGGATTCTAGCAGCTTGGCGCTTGCTTGACAGCTTCCCCCGCGCGCCCTATGATGAAGCGCGCTTCCGACCGCCTTCAAGCCCAAGGACCGTGCCCGCATGACAGCGCCGCCCGTCTTGCTCGCTGTGGATATCGGCGGCACCTTCACCGATATCGTCGCCCTTGACCTGCGCGAGCAGCGCCTGTCAGTCGAGAAGCTGCTGACGAGCCAGCCGGATCCGTCGCGGGCGGTTCTTGACGGGGTGAGGCGCTTGCTGAATCGGGCGGGCTTGTCGCCCGGCGAAATCCGCTATGTCGTCCATGGCACGACCCTCGTCGCCAATACGATTATCGAGCGGGCAGGCGCCAAGACGGCTCTGCTGGCGACAGCCGGCTTCCGCGACGCCATCGAGATCGGCAACGAAGGCCGCTACGACATGTACGACCTGGCGCTGAAAAAGCCGGCGCCCCTGGCTGAACGCCGCCTTCGTTTTGACGCGCCGGAGCGCATGCTGGCCGCCGGAACGGTCTGGCAAGCGCTGGACGAGCCCGCTCTGCGCCAGATCTGCCGGCGGCTGCGCGCGGAAGGCGTCGAAGCGGTGGCTGTCTGTTTCCTGCACGCCTACGCCAACCCCGCCCACGAGCTGGCCGCCCTGCGAATCGTCGGCGACGAGCTGCCCGGGGTCGCCCGCTGCGCATCGCACCAAGTGGCGCCGGGCATGCGCGAATACCCCCGCGCCTCCACCACTGTCGCCAACGCTTATGTCCAGCCCGTCACCGAGCGCTACCTGGCGCGGCTGGAAGCCGGCTTGCAAGCCAGCGGCGTCGCGGCGCCCCTGAATATCATGCACAGCAGCGGCGGCACGACCACAGTCGCGGCGGCTCGCATGTTCCCGATTCGCCTGGTGGAGAGCGGTCCGGCCGGCGGCGCCCTGGCCGGCTTGCATTGGGGGCGGCTGCTGGGCCAGCGCGACATCCTCGCCTTCGACATGGGCGGCACCACCGCCAAAGCCGTGATGACCCGCGCCGGCGAGCTGAGCGTCAGCAACCAGTCGGAAGTGGCGCACGCGCACCGCTACAAGCGCGGCAGCGGCCTGCCCTTGATGACGCCGATGATTGACATGATCGAGATTGGCGCTGGCGGCGGCAGCATCGCCCGTCTCAACGCCCTGGGCCTGCCCGCCATCGGACCGGAGAGCGCCGGCGCCGCGCCCGGACCCGCGTCTTACGGCAGGGGCGGGACCGCGCCCACAGTAACCGACGCCGACCTGCTCCTGGGCTACCTGAATCCCGAGTATTTCGCAGGCGGCGAAATCCGGCTCGACGCGGAGCTGGCTCGCAAGGCCTTTGGCGAGCTGGCGCGGGCTCTCGAATTGCCCTTGGAGCGCGTGGCCTGGGGCGCGCATCAACTGGTCAACGAGAACATGGCGGCGGCGGCCCGCGTCCATGCAGCCGAGCGCGGGCTGGAGATTCGGCGCTACGCCATGGTCGCCACGGGCGGCGCGGCACCCGTCCATGCCTGTGGAGTCGCCGCTGGCCTGGGCATCCGCCGCGTCATCATCCCGCCGCTGGCTGGCGTCGGCTCCGCTTTTGGCTTTCTCACCGCGCCCATCGCCTTCGATTTCACCCGCAGCTATGTCTCGCCCTTGGACGCGCTTGATCTGGACAAGCTGAATCGCATGCTGGCGAGCCTGGAGCGCGACGGAAGGCGCATCGTCGAAGCGGCTGGCGTCGCGCCCGACGCTATCGAAACGCGGCTGCACATCGACATGCGCTATAGCGGGCAAGGCTATGAAGTGCGCGTGCCCTTCCCGCTGGAGACGCTGGACGAAAGGCGCATCGAGGAAATGCGGCGCGTCTTCGAAAGCGAGTACCGCGCTTTCTACGGGCAGCTGGCGGAGGGCGTGCCCATCGAAGCGGTGAACTGGCGGGCGCTGATCAGCGGTCCCGCGCCGGTCATCGAGGCGGCGGCGCTGAAGGCCCCGGCGGAGGGCGGCGACGAGCCCGTCGATTGCCGCCTGGCGCGTTTTGGCGCGGCTGAGGCGCCGCTGCGAACGCCAGTCTACCGGCGGGATACGCTGGGCGCGGCCTGGATGGCGGAAGGACCGGCGATCATCGAAGAACAAGCCTCGACCACGGTCGTCTTGCCGGGCTGGACGGCGCGGATGGCGGCGGGCGGCTGCCTGCTGCTGACGCGGGGCGAGCCGGCATGACCGGCCCGCAACGCATAGACAACAGCAGAAACTGTAGGAGCGAGCGATTGGGTCGCCCACAGCGCATGGTCGACAAAAGTTTCTGTCGGACGGGCGACATGGCATGCCGCCCCTACGCGATTCGTATGCATAGGCGAATGACAGCATGATCGACCCCATCACCCTCGAAGTCATCTGGCGGCGGCTCATCTCGGTCGTCGACGAACAGGCGGCCGCCCTCATCCACTCCTCCTTCACCACCGTCGTGCGCGAGGCCGGCGACCTTTCGGCGGGCCTCTTCGACCGCCGCGGCAACATGATCGCCCAGTCCGTCACGGGCACGCCGGGCCACATCAACACCATGGCGAACTGCCTGCGCGATTTTGTCGCGCCGCGCTACCCCATCGACAGCCTGGACCCCGGCGACACCCTCATCACCAACGACCCTTGGGAAGCCTCGGGCCATCTCTTCGACTTGACCATCGTCTCGCCTGTGTTTTATCGCGGGCGCGGCGTCGCATATTTCGCCAGCACTTGCCACGCGGTGGATATTGGCGGCGCGACCATGGGCGGCGACGCGCGCTCGCTCTATGAAGAAGGCTTGGCCATCCCGCTGATGAAGCTCTTCAAAGCGGGCGAGCCCAACCGCGAGCTCTTCGAGATCATTCGCGCCAATGTCCGTGTGCCGGATCAAGTCATCGGCGACATCTACGCCCAGGAAGTCGGCAATCGGGTCGGCGCGCGCAAGCTCATCGAAATGCTCGACGAATACGATTTTCCCGATCTTGAGGCGGTCTCGGCGCAGATCCTCGAGCGCACGGAGACGGCGGTTCGCGCTGCCATCCGCCAGCTGCCCGATGGAGTCTACCGCGACGCCATTCACATCGACGGCTTCGACGACTCGCTGCGAATCGCCTGCGCCATCGCTGTCGAGGGCGACCGGCTCGCGGTCGATTACGCCGGCTCTTCGCCCCAGGTCGACCGCGGCATCAATGTCGTGCTCAATTACACGCATGCCTACACCACTTACACGCTGATGGCGGCTTTGGCGCCGGGCGTCCCGAATAATGAAGGCGCCTTCCGCCCGATAACGGTGCGCGCGCCCTTGGGCTCGATCCTGAATTGCAGGCGGCCCGCCCCGGTCAGCGCCCGCCATCTCATCGGCCATTTCGTCAGTCAGCCGCTCTTGACGGCCCTGGCGCAAGTCGTGCCGCGGAATGTCATCGCCAATGGCTCGGCCGGTTTGTGGAACACGATGATGGACGGCCAGGACGCGGCGGGCGAGGAATTCGCCTATATCTTTTTCTCGGCTGGCGGCATGGGCGCGGCGCATGACCGCGATGGCTTGTCGGCGACCGCTTTCCCCAGCGGCATCATGGGCGTGCCCGTCGAAGCCATCGAGACTGCCGCCCCGCTGCTGATGCATCGCCGTGAGCTGCGCGTCGATTCCGGCGGCCCCGGGCGCTTCCGCGGCGGCCTGGGCCAGGTGATGGAGCTGGAGATCCTCACCGGCCTGCCCGCCAATCACAGCTGCATGTACGACCGCACGAGCCACCCCGCGCAAGGCCTGCATGGCGGAAAAGCGGGCGCCACCGGCGAAGCGCGACTCTCCGACGGCGGACGACCGCACCCGAAGAGCCACTATGTCTTGCAGCCGGGACAGAGAGTCGTCCTGGAGCTGCCGGGCGGCGGCGGCTTTGGACCGCCTTGGGAGCGCGAACCGCGGCGCGTGCTCCAGGACGCGCGCCAGGGCTACATCAGCCTTGAATCAGCCGAGCGCGATTATGGCGTCGTCCTCAGCGACGCGGGCGACCTGGAAGTGGATGAGAGCGCGACGGCGGCGCTGCGAAAGGCGAAAGCGCGATGAACGAGCGGCGCTACGATGTGATTGTCGTTGGCCTGGGCGCGATGGGCAGCGCGGCGCTCTATCAAGCGAGCAAACGCGGCGCCCGGGTCCTGGGCATCGACCGCTACGACCCGCCGCATAATATGGGCTCGAGCCACGGCGATACCCGCGTCACCCGGCAAGCCATCGGCGAAGGCGATTTCTACATGCCTTTCATCCGCCGCTCGGACGCGATCTGGCGCGAATTGGAAGCCGCCAGCGGCAGCCAGCTCGTTCATCGCTGCGGCGGTTTGATTATCGCGCCGGCCGTGGAAAGCACCGCCTTTCATGGCGCGGGCGACTTTGTCGAGGCTTCCGCCAGGATCGCGCGCCAGCACAAGATCGCCCACGATATCCTGAGCGCGGACGAAATCATGCGGCGCTTCCCGCTGCTGAAGCCGCGTCCCGGCGACCGCGGGTATTACGAGCCGGGCGCGGGCGTCTTGCGGCCCGAACGCTGCATCGCGACCCAGCTGGCCTTGGCGGCGCGGGCAGGCGCGACGATCCGCAAGAATGAGCGCGTCCTGGGCTACGACGAGCGCGCTGAGGGCTTGACCGTGCGAACGGAGCGGGGCAGCTATCAAGCCGACAAGCTCATCTTGGCGGCCGGCGCCTGGATGGCGGAGTTCATGCCCAGCGAATATCGGGAAAGCCTGCGCGTCTGCCGGCAAGTGATCTACTGGTTTGAAGCGGACGATATTCGCGCGTTTCGCCCCGAGGTCTTCCCCTGGATCATCTGGATCGGCGACCAGCTGGAAGATTTCTGGGGCGGCTTCCCCACCCCGGCCGACGGCGTCCAGGGCGTCAAGGCGCTCACCGAGCAGTATCATCAGGCGACTCATCCCGACGCCGTTCAGCGCGAAGTGACGCCAGCCGAAAGCGCCGACATGTTCGCTCGCTTGACGCAGCCGCGGCTGAAGGGCCTTCGCGATCGGCTGCTGCGCGCGGAGGTCTGCCTGTACACCGTCACGCCGGATGAGCATTTTGTCATCGACTGGCATCCCGCTTCCAGGCGGGTGGTCCTGGCGTCGCCTTGCTCCGGACACGGCTTCAAGCACTCGGCGGCAATCGGCGAGAGCCTGGCGGAAATGGCGCTCGAGGGGGGCAGCCAGCTCGATGTCTCGGCATTCGGTCTGGCGCGCTTCACTGGCAGACGGGCGTCGCTGCAGGGGTGACTTGCCAAGCGCCCGCACACAACGACTGCTGTAGAATCACGGCCGACGGCGCCGCTGCCCACGCAAAATGCATTGCCCTTCGCCGCGGGCTAAATCGTGTATGAAGGGCGAATCGTGCGCGTTTAACTCCCCTCCCTGACGCTTCGGGGACGGGCCGGGGGTGGGGTTGGCAGCTCGCAATGCAAACAGGGGCGGCTTATCAAGTCGCCCGCGTCTCATTTGACCGGAGGAACCACCATGAAACTCGCAGGAAAAAACGCAATCGTGACCGGCGGCGCGCACGGCATCGGCGCGGGCTGCGTTCGGCGGCTCGCAGCGGAAGGCGCAAATGTCGTCATCGCCGATATCGACGCGGCCGCTGGCGCGGAGTTCGCCCGTGAAATTGGCGAAGGCGCGCGCTTTCACGCGGCCGACATCAGCCAGCGCGCCGCTGTCTCGCGGCTCTTCGACGCGGCGGTCGCGGCTTTTGGCGCGGTCGATATTTTGGTCAACAACGCCGCGTTCGTGCATCAAGCCGGGGTCATCGCCAACTTCCTCGATTACAGCGACGAAGCCTGGCAGCGGACCCTGGCGGTCAACCTCAGCGGCATGTTTTATTGTTCGCAGACGGCGGCGCGACTGATGGCGAAGCGCGGGCGGGGCGGCGTCATCATCAATGTGAGCAGCGGCGGGGCGTCGCGGGCGCACCGGCACATGTTCGGCTACGACGCGAGCAAGGGCGGCATTGAGGCGGCGACGCGGGCGATGGCGCTGGATCTGGCGGGCTTGAACATCCGCGTCAACTGCGTCGTGCCGGGCAGCACCCGCGTCGAGCATGGCACGGCCGTCGGCGACGCGCCCATCCCGCCGGACGAGGTCATCCCCCTGCCGCGCCAAGGCACTCCAGCCGATATCGCGGCGGCGGTCGCGTTTCTGGCATCGGAGGACGCCGCCTACATCACGGGTACGCGGATTGTCGTCGACGGCGGCATGGACGCCCAGCTGCGCACGCCTTCGGTGGATTACCGCAGCGACTACCGCGGCTGGCAAGATTGACGGCTCAGGCGCTGACGACCTGCCCGGTTGCGTTGCTGCGGTAGCCGCTCTGCGCCCCCAGCTCGCGCTTGAAACTCTCGTCGCGCAGCGCATCCAACAGAGCCTGGATGCCGTCGCTCTCCAGATGCCGGGCCGGGATCGCCAGGTCGAAGCGCTCCCAGGTCAGCCCGATGAAATCCAGGTCAAGGGCCTCGGCCGCGCCGCGCAAGCCCATGCCGCAGTCGCCGACGCCATCCGCCACCGCCGCCGCCACCGCCAGGTGCGTCGCCTCTTCATGCGCGTAACCGGAGATCGCGGCAGCGTGTATGCCTTGGCGCTCGAGCAGGTAATCGAGGAGGACCCGCGTGCCCGCGCCCCGCTGCCGATTGACATAACGCGCCCGCGGCAAGTCGGCGATTCCAGCGATGCCCAAGGGGTTGCCCGGCGCCAGCATCAAGCCTTGCTCGCGATGGGCGAAAGTGATCAGGGCGATTTCCTGGTCGCCGGCGTAGCGCCGCAAAAATGGCAGGTTGTAACTGGCGCTCGCTGGCTCAAAGAGATGGCAGCCGGCGAGATGCGCTTCGCCACGCCGCAGGGCGATCAAGCCGCCGAGCGAGCCGACATTGACCGAGACCATGCGCTGCCCGCGCCGCGTCCGCAAATGCGCCGCCAGCAAATCCAGCATCGGGTCGTGGCTGCCCATGACCAGCAGCGTCCGCCGAATCAAATTGAGGGGACGGTAGAGCGAGACCGTCAGCGCCGCGCCGCGATCGACGCCCTCGTGAAAGCGCGGGATCTGCGCCAGGCCGTCCGCCCGCGTCAAGGAGCTGATCACGCCCGCGCCCCGCTGCAACGGGGTCGCCAACAGCCGCCCGTCGATCTCCGCCAGCGCCACCCGCAGAAAGTCGTCGTCGCCGATGGGCGAGGCGATTTTGCGCGTCGCCGCCGCTTCGATCACGGGACGCTCGGCCGCTTCCAAGCCCAGCCATTGACGCAGCAGCGGCAAGACGAAGAGCTCGCCTGTGAGCGCCGCGCTGACGGGGTAGCCCGGCACGCCGATGACGGGGACGCTTTCCGCCAGGCCGAGGATGACCGGGTGGCCCGGCCGCACGGCGATGCCATGCGCCAGAACCTCGCCAAGATCGGCGATGGCGGCCGCGGTGAAGTCTTTCGCGCCCGCCGACGAGCCAGAGAGCGCCAGGATGAGGTCCGGTTTCGCCGCCAGCGCGTCTTTCAATGCCGCCCGCAGCTGCGCCTCATCATCGCTGACGATCGCGCTCACATGCGCTTCGCCGCCCCATTCCTGGATCTGCGCGCCCAGAATCAAGCTGTTGTACTCGACCAGCTGCCCGCGGCCCGGCTCCTGCCCGAGGGGCACAAGCTCGTCCCCAGTCGGGATGATGTGGACTCGCGGTTTGCGCCGGACGCAGACGCGCTCGTGCCCGCTGCCGGCCAGGGCGCCGAGATCGACGGGCCGCAGCGGGTGGCTGACCTGCAGGACCGTCTCCGTGGCGACCATGTCTTCGCCCATCAAGCGCGTGTGCTGCCAGGGCGGGGCGGAAGCGTAGATCAGCAGGGTATCGGCGTCGGCGTGGTTGACATGCTCGATCATGATGACGGCGTTGGTGTTTTCCGGCAGCGGATCGCCGGTGTTGACCGGAAAAGCGGCTTCGCCCAGGCGCATCTTTAGGGGCTGCGTTTCGCGCGCGCCCGCCGTCGCCGCCGCCGCCACCGCGTAGCCATCCATGGCCGCGCAGTGAAAATGGGGCGACGAACGCCGCGCTCGAATCGGTTTCGCCGTCACCCGGCCCAGGGCTTCCGCCAGGGGCGCGCTCTCGCCGGGCAGTGGATCGCTCTTGCCCGCCGCTTGCATTGCCGCGCGCAGCCGGTCCAATGCCTCGTCCAGCGGGATGTCTTCCAGGTAGATTCGACGCTTCGACATGGCGCTCAAAACCGCTCGATTTCGACGATGGCGCCGGCCTCGTAGCCGCCCGCGTTAAGCGGACAGCGCAGCAAGCCATCGGCATGGACCAGGGTGAAGATGAGGTTGGATTTGCCCAGGATCGGCGTCGCCTGGGCGCCGTCCGGGCTCTGGCTCAAGCGCGCCGGCAGCCAGTCTTCGCGGCCTGTCGCCGAGGCGACGCGCTGCGTCAAGCGGGCCTGGACGACTGGCATCGGTTCAACAGCCCGCCCGAGGAAGCGCGCGATGAGCGGCGGCAGCAATTGCCGCGCCACCAACAATGCCGAGACCGGGTTGCCCGGCAAGCCAAGGACCGGCTTGTTGTCGCAGACGGCGATGACGGTCGGCTTGCCCGGTTTGGTCGCCAGGCCATGCTGCAAGACTCCCGGCGCGCCCAGACTTTCAATGACATCGCTGGTGTAATCCCGCGCGGAGACGGAGCTGCCGGCGCTCAGCAGCAGGATATCGCAGGCCGCGTGGCCCGCCTGCGCCATGCGCTGATAGGCGGCGAAATCGTCGCGGGCGATGCCCAGGCGCATTGGCGACGCTCCCTGCTTTTGCGCCAGCGCGCTCAAGGCATAGGCGTTGATGTCGCGGATCTTGCCCGGCTGGATGGCGGCGCCCGGCGGCAGCAGCTCGTCGCCGCAGCTCAAGATGCCGATTCTGGGAGGGCGACGCGCGGCAATGCGCTCCAGGCCGACAGCCAGCAGCGCGCCGATATCCTGGGGGCGCAGGCGATGCCCGGCCGGCAAGATCAAGGCGCCTTCCGCCACATCTTCGCCGGCTTGGATCACATTCTCGCCGGGCGCGGCCGGGCGCAAGACTTCAATCTCGTCGGCCGCGGCCTGGGTGTGTTCCAGCATGACGACCGCGTCGGCGCTGGCGGGCAGCATGCCGCCGGTGTGAATTTGCAGAGTCTGGCCGGGCGCGATGTCCAGCTTGGGCGGCTCGCCCATGAGCAGTTCGCCGCGCAGCGACAAAAGAGCGGGCAGGGAGTCGCTGGCGCCGTATGCGTCGGCCGCGCGGAGGGCATAGCCATCGACCGTGCTCTTGCGAAAAGCCGGCACAGCCTCCGGCGAATGGACGTCGGCCGCGAGCAGGCGTCCCAGCGCGTCGGCGGTGGCGATGGTTTCGCGCTCTGGCTGGGGCTGCCATTGAGCATGGAGCTGGTTCAGAGCCTCGGCGACTGGCGCGACCCGGAAAAATTCGGGTGAAGGCATGGGCTTCGCGTTCAAATCTATGGGCGCGGCGCGCGCAGATTTTACCACGAGGCTGGCGGAGCGCGTGGAATCGTTGGCTGGCTTGTTCCAGTCGGAGGATGGGCTGTGTCGTCGCCCCTAGACGGCGCTGAAGCCCTGCGCCTTGCCGAAGAGCCGCATCAGAAACTCTCGCGGCGCCTCGATGCCGGCAAGGGGCTTCTGTCGCAGCAGAGGCAAGAAACCGGTCCGCAGCGCGCTCTCGCTGATGACCTGGTTGAATTCGTTGACAAAAGCGTTGTGCTGCATGACGACGGCGTTGAGGAACTGCGGCTCGTCGCCGACTTTCCACATCTCGCAGGCCGCCAGCAGCGCCTCCATCCAGTGCAGCAGCGTACCCATCTTGTAGCGGTGCTCCGGGTCTTGCGTCAGCCCGCGCGCTTGCAGCTCCTCCGCCAGGGCTTGCATCGAGGCGACGATTTGCCGCGGCGCCAGGTCTATGGGCAGCGCGAGCTCGTCGATGTAGGCGGCGTAATCGAAGAAATCGGGATTGCGCAGCTTGCGCGAATGGGCGCGGATTTGGTCGCCGGCCCGCGAAGACGAGAGGCCATGCCGCAGCGCCGCCATGCGCTCCTCCACATTCGCCCGGCGCGTCGCCCCGAGGTAGCGCTTGACATGCTTGGCGGTCATCAAGGTGTTGATGGTGTAGTGGCCATCGAAGACGGGCAGCACGAAAGAATCGATGGCGTTGCGGCCGATGACGGATTCCGCCAGGAAGCCCTTGGAGCCGACCACGAGCAGGTTCTGGCCCAGCAGCTCGTTGGCGCGCAGCAGCAGCCAGGATTTGAGCATGACGCCGTGAAACTGGAGGAAGCTGCCGGCGCTGAAGGCCAGGGCGCGGTAATAGATGAAATTGAGCACGGCCGCCTGCAGGGTCAGGTTGTACATCTGGCGCAGGACATTGCTGAAATTGATGGGGTTCTCGTTGAAGATGCGCTTCTTGGAGAGGTGCTCGACGCTGGCGGGGATGGCTTCGTTGAGCAGCTTGACGCCCACAAAAGCGCATTGATACTTGCTGGGCATGGCCATGCGCTGCAAGATCTGCAAGCCGTGACCCAGCCGCCCCAGGAGCCGCCCGGGACCGTCGATGTCGAAGGCGGTCAAGACCATGCGCCGCAGCACATGCGTCTCCAGCCGCCGCCAGTTTTTGCAGCTGCTCTGTGGCACGAGGAAGATTGAAAGCGAGCGCGGTCCGCTGGAATTGGGGTCGGTCTTGGCGACGATGGTGTGATAATCGGCGTGGTAGGAATTGTTGATCAGCCATTTGCGCCCGCGCAGGTGATAATCGACGCAGCCTGGCTCGCCATTGAGGGGCGTCGCCACCGTGCTGGCGCTGAGCAGGTCGGAGCCGATTTCTTCTTCCGTCCAGCCCAGGGTGAAGAGGCTGTCTTTGAGCTCTTCGGCGATTTCGTCTTCGCCGGCGGCGATAATGGTCATCCAGGCGAGCATGCTGGCCCCCGCCGCGATCATGGCGCTGGGGTCGTCGCCATAGAGCTCCGTGCCGACTTGCAGCGACTTGTGCATGTTGAAATCGGGCAGCAGGGCGTCGTAGAGATGGCGGATGGACAGCCGCAGCTGGTCAAAGTCGACGATCTCGCCAAATTCGGGGTGGTCCACAATCATGCGGCTGGTTTCCGTTCGGTCGTCGCGGCGGTCAAGCGCAATAGTATACGCCCATTGCCGCCGCTGCTCAATACGCGGCTCGGCCTGGGTGTGGGTATGGCTATTGTTGCTGCGCTGCCAATGACAACACTGCCGCGCGCGTTTAGCTACGGCGCTGGCTTTCGCGCTTGGACGCTGGCAGTTAAAGTGAACGGCGCAAGCGCTTGTTGAGGCTTTTTCGCCACAAGTCGAAGTCGTACCAGCCGCAGCCGATGCAGCCACTGGCATCTTTCTCGTCGCTTGGCGCCCAGTTTGGCCCGCCGGCGTAGAAGCAATTAATGTCAAAGGGCTTTCCGCGTTTGCCGGTTTTCACGCATCGTTCACAGGCGCGGCTTTTGAGCAAGTTGTGGCTTACGCTGCCATTGGACTTCTTCAGCAATTGGAAATTCGCCTTGATGCAGGCTGGGTCCAGGTTTGAATAGTCGGTCAATTTGGCTTTTGACTCTTCATTCCAGCGAATCGTCGGCAGCTTGTGATCGACTGTCAGCTCGTCGTACTGTCTCAAAGTCTTTTCGACGACATCGCGCCGGCGAAACACGCGCATTGCCGCATCGACAAACGCTCCCGGAATTGACCCGCCGTGTACGGCTGATTGGAATGCGCCTTGCCAGCGATCATGTCTGGTCGTTCTTCTGCAATCGCCGCAATAGTGATTGGCGCTCTCGATTATCATGCCGCGCCGGGAACCCGTCCCTCGCTCCAAGCCTTGTATGCCCGAACCGCCCGCAATCTGCGTGATGCCAATATGGGTATACTGGCACTCTCTGCAATGCCACTGCTGATCGCGCAGTACAAGATACACCTGATGAATCTTGGTGCCGGGCTTGAAGTTTTGCTCGAACTCGTCAGTTGCTGAAGGCATTTATCGGCCGCTTCTGGTACTGCGCGAGGCGCTGGAAAGCCGCCTGGAATATCGCGGGATCTCTTTCGTAGGCGATCACGCGCCGGCCTGCCTTGATGCCAGCGATAACGGTTGTCGCGCTGCCAGCGAAGGGATCAACCACGAGCTCGCCCTGGCCGCTAAACAATTCCACGAATCGTTCAATCAACGGCAAAGGCTTCTGCGTCGGGTGAATGCGCTGCTGTGGCGATGGCGATTTCTCCACGAAGACATTGTGTACGACATTGCCGTGGAACTTCGCGCCTGGCCGCTTGCCAATGACCAGCGCCTCCCAGGCGTTGATCGGCTTGTAACGGTGATTGAATGGCACCGGGTTGGTCTTTTGCCAGACGAGCGTGCCGACCGCCACAAACTTGTGCTCGCGCAGGATTTCGCTGTATTCGCCGATTTGCGCTTGGGCACAGAATGTAACGAACCAGCCGCCCACTTTGGGCAAGACATGTTGAGTCCATTCTCGCGGCGCGATGGGCCCGTCCCAATCGCCGAAGTTGCCGCGCGGCATGATGAAGTCCGTGCCGTCTTTACGCAGCCGTTTGGGCACTTGGCTTTCACAGGTGTAGGCTTTGCTAATGCCATAGGGCGGGTCGGTCAGCAGCAGGTCGACGGACTTGTCTTGAAGCAGCTGAATGCCTTCAATGCCGTCGCCCAGCCTGAACTCAAAATCGCGTCCCAGCAGCTTCATGTCTTGTGCGGGGTCAGGATTCGCGTCGGCGATAAGACGCTTTAGGCGCGAAAGAACCAAGTCGGAATCCGCATCGCGAATGAGATGGGCATGCCTGTCGAACAGAAGCTGGCCAAGCGATACAGATTTGCCCTGCCGGTCCTTTGCGACCAGACGCGTCGACCAAGCGCCTTCGGTGGCATGGTAATCCGGGCTGGAATGCGTGAGGAACTTTCTGTGCTCAGGGAAGTTGTCGGAGATCCACTCATTGGCGGCGGCTCTGATGCGCAGCTTCTGATCGAGTGTCAGCGTCGTGTCTTCCGCGACGACATCCGCGACTGCCAACGACCGCTGCTCCATGTCACCCTCCACAGTCTGCTTGCGCCGAGTATAGCATTTTGCTTCATCAGCGCAAAAGATTAGGCCCCCCGCACTTGCTGGACGATCTCGCGCAGCTGGCGGTCAAAGTTGGGGTCGGCCGCTTTGAACTCCTGCCCGCTGATGACCAGGGGCGCGCCAAAGACGACGATCGCCGCGCCCAGCGCCAGGGTCTCGATGGCTTGGGGCACGCTCAATCCGCCGACCGCCTGGACGGGGATATCGACCGCGTCCAGCACCGCCTCGAGGTCGTCCAGGGGGCTGAGCCCGGGGATCATGTTGCGCTCGTCGAAGCCGGTGTGCACGATGATGTAATCGACGCCCATGTCTTGCGCTTGTCTGGCGCGCCCGGGTTTGTCCGGGCAGAGCATCACATCGCACATGACTTCTTTGCCATAGCGCCGCGCCATCTTGACTTGTTCGATTATGCTGGCGTCGTGGGCTTGGCCCATGACCACCACCATGTCGCCGCCGGCCTTGAACATCATCTCGGCTTCAAGGCCCGCGCCGTCCATGGTCTTGAGGTCGACGACGATGGGCGTGTCGGGAAAATGGGAGCGGAAAGCGCGCACGGCATGCAAGCCCTCGGCCAGCAGCAGCGGCGTCCCGACCTCGAGCCAGTCGACGCCGGCCGCGACCGACGCCCGCGCCAGATCGAGGGCTTCTTCCAGGTCAATGACATCAATGGAGATTTGGATTTTGGCGTCGATGGTTCGTTCCTCCCTGTTGTGCGTTTGCGGGCGACATGGCATGTCGTCCATCATCATTATGCTGCTGCGGGCGAGCCACCGGCTAGCCCGTACGCGCGGTGGCTGCGCAAGGCGGGCAAGGGGCCGCGGGTTGGGCTTGATTCATGCGACCGGAATCAGAACTGACTTCACATTCTCCCCGGCTTCCATGCGCTCAAATGCCTCTTCCCAGTCGCCCAGCGAGTAGACGCCGCCAATGATGGGCGCGAGGTCGATCTGCCCGCTGGAGAGCAGCGCCAAAGCCCGCTCCCATGTCGAGTACAAGTGGCTGAAGCAGCCCTGCAGGGTCAGAGCCTTCTGCACCAGCGGGTCCAGGTTGAAGTTCAGCGGCTGCGGTCCCCAGCCGATCTTGGTGACGACTCCGTTTGGCCGTGCCATCTCCATGGCGGATTCCAGGGCGATGCTCACGCCGCTGCAGTCGACGACCAGGTCGGCGCCATAGCCATCGCCCAGCGAGCGAACCAAATCCAGCGGGTCGCCCTCGTCGATGTTGAGCGCGTGAGTCGCGCCGATCGCTTCCGCCACCTGGAGGCGCCCGGCGTCGACCGATTTGCCGAGCATGACGATTTCGCCGGCGCCGCGCAGCTTCGCCACCAGCAGCGCCATCATGCCGATGGGGCCGGGGCCTTGAATCACGACTGTGTCGCCCGGGCGGACGACCGGCGTCTTCTCGACCAGGGCGTTGTAAGCGACGCAGATCGGCTCCGTCAGCGAGGCTTGCTCGAAACTGACATTGTCCGGGATGTGATGCAAGATCGCCTGGCGGGCGGCGACGAACTGGGTGAACGCGCCATCGTAGAGCGCGCCATAACCAAGGCGGTGCGGGCATTGATTGTAATCGCCCGAATGGCAAAACGCGCAGTTGCCGCAGACTTCCGCCGCCGTCTCCACCGCGACGCGATCGCCCACTTTGAAGCGCTCGACGCCGGCGCCAAGGGCCGCCACCGTGCCGCAGAATTCGTGGCCCAGCACCAGGGGCAGCTTGATCTCCCAGCTTTGGTGGTCGCGCCACATGTGCAGGTCGCTGCCACAGACGCCGGCCGCGCCCACCTCGACGATGGCGTACCCGGGGCCGGGGTCGGGCGGCTGCGGGATATCGCGCAGTTCTACATTTCCGTCTTTGCGTCCGTATTTGATGAGCGCGTTCATGCTTGCCTCGCTTTGGCATTTGCGGGCGAGCCACCGGCTCGCCCCTACAGTTTGTGATTTGGCGGGCGAGCCGCCGGCCAGCCCCTACAAGTTGTGATTTGGCGGGCGAGCCGCCGGCCAGCCCCTACAAGTTGTGATTTGGCGGGCGAGCCGCCGGCTCGCCCCTACAAGTTGTGACTTGGCGGGCGAGCCGCCGGCCAGCCCCTACAGTTTGTGATTTGGCGGGCGAGCCGCCGGCCATCCCCAACAGACTTTGCTTTGGCGGGCGGTCCAGTGGCTCGCCCCTACAGTTTGGCTTCGGCTGGAAAGTATTTCTCCCGCATCTGATGCAGGAATTCGAGCGACTGGCGCATCTCCTCCATGCCATTCATGCCGTCTTCGATGCTCACCCAGCCATCGTAGCCAGCCCCGCGCAGGATCTGGAAGATCGCGTCATAGTCGTTCAGGCCTTGCCCGGTAACGCCATGCTGCAGGGCGTCGAAGTAGCCGATCGTGCCGTCGCTCGCGCGCAGGTCGTCGAGGGTGGCGCCGGGCGCCAGGTAGCGGTCGCTGGCGTGCATGCTCACCACCCGGTCCGCCGTCGCCCGCAGCAGCTCCAGCGGGTCGTCGCCCGCCACGATCGCGTTGGACGGGTCGTACTGGACGCCGAAATGCCTCCGCTCCGGGATGGTCTTCAGCAGCTCGAGGAAGACATCCATTTTCTGGGCGAATTCGGGATGCTTCCAGAAGCCGTCTTTGTAGTGGTTCTCCAGGCCGAGGACGATATTGTGCTCCCGCGCCACCGGCAGCAGCGCCTCGATGCACTCGACCACCCACGCGATGCCCTGCTCGCGCGCGACATCGGGGTAGCGCTGGCCGCTGAGGACGCGGCAGACGGCGCCCTCGCCGCCGAGCAGACGGGTCACGGCGATCATTTTCGCTTCATGCTCGATGGCGCGTTTGCGTTCGTCGGGGTCGGGGTGGGTGAAGTTGGGCGAGCAGCAGAGCATCGGCATGGCGAAGCCGGCGTCGTGAATGGCGTCGCGCAGGCCCAGGATGTAGGCGTCGTCCAGGCTGGTGAAGAAGCCCTCGTACATCTCCAAGCCCTCGGCTGGCAGCGATTTCGCCATCTCGATCCAGTCGAAGACGGTCATGCTGCGCTCGCCGGCGATGGCTTCCAGGTAGCATTTGGGGAAAGCGGCGATCTTCATTGGAGTCGGCTCAGGTTCCGCAGGCGCTGGTGATGATGATGCGGCTGCCCTGGCCATTTTCCAGGGGCTGCACGAAAGAATCCGACCAAGCCAGGCCGCGCGTCTTTTCGGCTTGCAGCGTCGCCAGGCGCACTTCGCGGTAAAACTGCTTCACCGTTTCGACATCGTCGCTGGTAACCATGATCCAGTTGGTGAGGCCCAATGCCCGCGGCCGGAAGAGATCGTAGCTCACCTCGACCGTCTCGCCATTGGGGTAAAGCGGCGCCCACCAATTCTCGATGTCGTAGCTGCATTTGACATCGGCGAGCAGAATAATCAGGCCGATGAAACCGACGGCCGCGCCGACAAGGATGAGGAAGGACTTGAGGCAGCCGGTCTGACTACGATTGGCTTCCACGCGCTGTCTCTTTCTTTTTACGGTCGTGGCGGCGGCGCCACCGCCCGCATCATATCACAGGAAGGGCGGCGAAAGAACCGGCATGAAAACTCGCTGCAATTCCATTCTTGCAAGCCGCCAAAGTCCATGCTATATTGCTCTATTGTACATACATTTGTGTACATTTCAAAACTCTTGTTTGCCTGCGCCCTAGCCTTTATGCACGACAAACTCGCCAAGATCCGCCTGGATCACAACAGCTACATCTCGCTGCATGTGCAATTGCACAACCAGCTGCGGCGTCTGATCGTCTCCGGGCGCTGGCCCTTTGGCGAGCGCATCCCGGCGGAGCTGCCTCTCTCGCGGCACCTGGACATCAGCCGGACGACCGTGCGCATCGCCTTGCAGCGGCTGGAAGTGGAAGGCTTGATTAAGCGCCGCCCGGGCCGGGGCACCTTCGTCGTGCATCAGCCCCAGGGGCAAGCCGCCAACCGCTCCATCGGCTACATCACTTGCAGCTTCCACAACGAAATTCACACCAGCATCCTCAACAGCGCCCAGACGCAGCTGCGCTCGGCTGGCTACCAGGTGATCTTCGGCAACGCCCGCGATCGGCACGACGAAGGCCGCATCCTGCAGCAGCTGCTCGATGACGAAGTCGCCGGGCTCATGCTCTGGGCGAACGCCAAACCCACCGACGAGACCCGCGCCATTCTCGCCGACTACGAGAGCCGCGGCATCCCGATCGTCTTCATGGACCGTCCTGTCGCGGGCGTCCGCGCCGATTATGTCGCCAGCGACAATTTTGGCGGCTCTTACGATTTGGCGCGCCATCTGATCGAGCTCGGGCACCGGCATATCGTGCAGCTCATGCCCAACATCGACGATCTGCACCCGGTCAACGAGCGGCGGCGCGGCTACGAGACGGCCTTGGCCGAGCATGGCATGTACGCGCCCCGGCCCTGGCGCATCAGCCCGCCGGAGCGTCACGAATTTCACGAGACCGACATCTACAGCCTGGTCGGCCAGGGCAGCCAGCATGTCATCCGCCAGGTGGAGGACTTCACCGAGGCCGCGGGCGCCATGCCGACCGCTCTCGTCTGCACCAACGACATTTTGGCGATTATCGCCATCAGCGCCCTGCGCAACATGGGCTACGCGGCGCCGGACGATGTCTCGATCGTCGGCTTCGACGACATCAGCATGGCCTCGTTCATCGGCGTGCCTTTGACGACCGTGTCGCAAGACGCCCACGAGCTGGGCAAGGTGGCGTCGCAGATGCTGCTGGAGCGCTTGCAAGGCGCGGACCTGCCGCCCCGCTGTTATACTGTGCCGACCCGCGTGCGGATACGCGCTTCCACCGCGGCGCCGATTATGGACGCCAGCAAAGCCCTGCTTACCCAGTGAATGGAGGAGGTTTTATCGAAGAAGAGGCAAACCCGCGTTTCTCATGGCAATCCAGGGCGTCGTCGACGCGCCCGCCGTCTTGCAATGGACGGCAAACCAATCCCGGAGTCGGCGCAATTTCCTGTATCTGGCTGAGTGTGTAGGAGAACAACACATGAAAGCGAAAACCCTTCTTCTCGTTCTTCTCGCCGTCATCGTGGCGTCCTTTAGCTTTACGGCTATGGCGCAGGATGTCGCGCGCGAAGACACCGCGATTTTCGATCGCGATGGCAAGTCCGGTCCGCAACCCGCCTTCGACAACTACAACCCCTTCGTTCCCACCAACCTGAGCAACGGCGGTCTGGGGCAAGCTGTCTTCGAGCCGCTTTTCATCCTCAACTACGAGACCGGCGAGGTCATGCCCTGGCTGGCGGCTAGCGTTTCCAGCAACGACTCGCTCGATGTCTGGACCCTGAACCTGCGCGAGGGCTCTGCTTGGTCCGACGGCGAAGCCTTGGACGCTGACGATGTCGTCTTCACCTTCGAGATGCTCGGCATGCCGGACAACGCGGGCCTGAGCCGCGCTGGCAATGTCCAGTCCTGGATCGAGAGCGTGGAAAAGATCGACGCCACCACCGTCCAGTTCAACCTGAAGGCGCCGAACCCGCGCTTCCAGCTGGACTTCCTGACCGTCAAGATCGGTGGCAACACCCTGGTCATGCCCGAGCATGTCTGGGCGGATGTCGATCCCTTCACCTTCAAGAACTTCCCGCCGGTGGGCAGCGGTCCCTACACCCTGACCAGCGCCGACGAATCCACCTGGATCTATGACCGCAACGACGACTGGTGGGGCGCCGCCACGGGCGCTTTGAAAATGCCCGAGCCGCTTCGCTTGATCTGGATCATCACCGGCAACGACCAAATCCGCACGACCTTGGCCGTCGACAACGAAGTCGACAGCGTCATGGATGTCACCCTGGGCGCCTTTGAGGCGATGCAGGCAGAGAACGAGAACATCTTCGCCTGGGTCGACGGCATGCCCTACGTTTGGCTGGATCCCTGCCCGCGGCAGCTCTCCTTCCAGACCGATGTCGCCCCCTGGGACAGCGCCGACATGCGCTGGGCCATCAACGATGTCATCGACCGCGACGAGATCATCGCCATCGCTTATGAGGGCGTAACCATCCCCTCGCGCACGATGTTCGTCGAGTACGGCGCTATGTTCCCCTTCATCGACGCCATCGAAGACGCTGGCATGGCGCTCAGCACGACCGCCAACCTGGAATCGGCTGAAGAGCGCTTGAGCCGCAACGGCTACTCGCGCAATGACGACGGCATCTGGGTCGATGGCGACGGCAACGCCCTGACCCTGGCCATCCAGGCACACGAGGACTTCATCGAGAAGCGCCGCATCACCGATGTGGCTGTCGAGCAGCTGCGCAACTTCGGCATCGAAGCCAGCGCCGCCGTCGTCGCCGGTTCGACCTGGGGCGATAACAAGCGTTTTGGCAACTACGAAGCCACCACCGACTGGGACGCTTGCGGCTCCGTCAACGAGCCCTGGGCTTCCATGGACCGCTTCACGGCCCGTCACTATGTTCCGGTGGGCGAGCGCTCCTCGGGCAACAACCATGTCCGCTGGTCGGGTGAAGCCAACGCTGCCTACAGCGAAATCGTCGGGCAGATTGGCACGCTCTCGCTGGACGATCCGCAGGTCATCGACCTTGTGCTGGAAGCCTACGCGCACTTCTATGCCGAATTGCCCTTCCTGCCGCTGAACCAGGCGACCAAGCTGATCCCCTTCAACAGCACCTACTGGGAAGGCTGGCCGACCTCCGAGAACAACTTCAACCACCCCGCCACCTGGTGGCAGTCGACGCATCAGATCATCTCCGAGCTGCGCAAAGCCGGCAGCTAAGAGCGGATTTGATTTCGCCTGAGGTTTGGGGCTTCCGCCGGCGATCGCTGGCGGGGGCGCCGCCTCATATTGGACCCGCAGCCCCCGGCGGTTGCGGGTCTCGCTAAAACATGCGGAATAGACTTGTTTTTCTGGACGCAAGCGGATGACTTTGTGCCAAGTCGATAAACCAGCGCTGAACGCTGGCTAGAGAAGGGCGCGGATATGGGAAATTTTTCGCTCAACTATTTGCTGCGCCGCCTGCTGGTCTTTTTCTTGACCGTCTGGGTGGCGGCGACCTTGATCTTCATCATCCCGCGCCTGGCGCCCGGCGACCCCATTCAGGCGATGATCGCCCGCATGGCGCAATACGAAGGCTATGTGGAAAACGCCGACCTGATCATTGAAGCCTGGCGCAAGCGTTTCGGCCTGGACGACCCCATCTATGTGCAGTACTTCCGCTTCCTCGGCAACACCCTGCGCCTTGACCTGGGTTATTCCATGGCGAACTTCCCGGCGACCGTCTCGGAGCTGGTGTCGCGGGCTTTGCCCTGGACGATAGGCCTGGTCGGCGTCGCCACCGTCATTTTCTTCACCGTCGGCAATCTCTTCGGCGCGCTGCTCGCCTGGAAGCGAACGCCGCGGCTGCTCAAGCTGTTGATACCAGTGTCGATGTGCATGACATCGGTGCCCCCGGCCCTGGCGAGTTTGCTGCTCGTCTACATATTCGGCTTCAAGCTAGACCTGTTCCCCGAGGTCGGCGCGTATGGAAGGACCGTGACCCCAGGACTCACGCTGGAGTTCTTATTGAATGTCCTGCATTACGGCTTCCTGCCGGTCATGTCCATCGTCTTGGTGACATTCGGTTTCTGGGCGCTGGGGATGCGCGGCATGATGGTCACCATTGAGGGCGAGGATTACATGATCCTGGCGGAGGCCAAGGGGCTGAAGCCCTTTTATGTGCTCTACCGTTACATGATCCGCAACGCCATCCTGCCCCAGATGACGGCCTTGGCCGTGTCCGTCGGCACCTTGGTAAACGGCGCGGTCCTGGTGGAGATCATGTTTGTCTACAACGGCATGGGCTCGCTCATCAACTCGGCGATACGCACCCAGGACTTCGGGCTGATACAAGGCACCTCCTTCATCTTGATTGTGACCAGCGCGCTGGCGGTGCTCATTATTGATTTGAGCTACCCGCTGATTGACCCGCGCATCAGCCTGGAAGGGAGATAACGATGGCGGAAACCTCCCCCGCAAATGAAAAACCGGTCAGCGATCTTGACGCCAGATTCTCGAACCTGGCGCCATCGTCGCCGGGCATCAAGAAAGCGGGCTTGTTCAACCGCTTCGACAATCCCTGGATCAACTGGAAATTCCTGACCGGCGCGTCCATCTTCGGCATCATTTTCCTGCTCATCTTCCTCGGCAACCAGTTCTGGGACACGGAACTGGCGCTGACGGGCAGCTCTCCGCTGAACTTGCCGCCGGCGGGCTTCACGAACTGGCGCGGGCAAGAGAGCGTGCCGGAGCACCCGGTGGGTACGGAGAACAGCGGCCGCGACATGCTGGCGCTGCTGATCGTGGGCACGCCGCGGACGATTGGCGTTGGCGTGATCGCCGCGTCAGTGGGCATGGGCACGGGCATTATTCTGGGCTTTCTGGCGGGTTTCGTCGGCGGCTGGATTGATGATGTCATCCGCCTCGCCACGGACATTACGATCACCATCCCCTCCATCTTGGTGCTGATCGTGATCCAGTCCGTGCTGCCGCGGATCGACCTGCTGACGATGGCGCTGCTGATTTCGCTCTTCGCCTGGGCGACGCCGACGCGCTACATCCGCGCCCAGGTGCTCTCCATGCGCGAAAGCGGCTATGTGCAGATGGCGCGGCTCTCCGGCGTGCCCGTGCGCGATATCATGTACCGCGAGATCATGCCCAACTTGCTGCCCTACCTGGCGGCGAGCTACATCGGCAACATGACGGGCGCGATCTTGTCGGCGGTGGGCTTGGAATTGCTCGGCTTCGGTCCGCAGCGCATCCCGTCTCTGGGCGTGACGATTTTCTGGTCGATCGAGGCGGGCGCGCTCTTCCGCAACATGTGGTGGTGGTGGGGCATCCCGACGGTCATCCTCGCCATCGTCTTCATCGCGCTGTTGCTCATCAACCTGGGCTTGGACGAGATCGCCAACCCGCGCCTGCGCAAAGCCTCGTAGAGCCGACTGGAGCGAGTGTTTATGTCCCAACAGAAAAGCGCCGGCGACGAGCGCGTCGTCCTCAAAGTCGATAACCTGCGCATCCATTACGCCACGCCCCAGGGCGATGTCATCGCCGTTAGCGACATCAGCTTCAACCTCTACGAAGGCGAGACTCTCGGCTTGGTCGGCGAATCGGGCTGCGGCAAATCGACGACGGCTTATGGCATCTTGCAGCTGGTGCAGCCGCCCGGCTACATCGTGCATGGCAGCGTCGAGGTCGATGGCGCCGAAGTGCTAAACCTGGACGAAGAGAGCCTGCGCCAGTTCCGCTGGACGGGCCTCTCGCTGATCCCGCAAGGCGCGATGAATTCGCTGAACCCGACCATGCGCGTCAAAGACCAGATCATCGATGTCATCGAATCGCACGAGGGCAAGCAGAACGACAAAGAAGCCCTGCGCGAGCGCATCTTTGAGCTCTTCCAGAATGTCGGCTTGCCCAACCGCATCTACAACATGTACCCGCACGAGCTGAGCGGCGGCATGAAACAGCGAGTCTGCATCGCCATGGGCGTGGCGCTGCACCCGACCGTCGTCATCGCCGACGAGGCGACCAGCGCGCTGGATGTGGTCGTCCAGCGGATCGTGGCGCAGACCCTGGTCAAGGTGAAAGACGAGATCGGCGTCTCGCTGATCGTCATCGGCCACGACATGGGCTTGCTGGCGCAGATCGTCGACCGCATCGCCGTGATGTACGCCGGCAAAATGGTCGAGATCGCGCCGGTCGAAAATGTCTACGCCAAGCCGCTGCACCCGTACACGCAGCTGCTGATAGATTCGATCCCCTCGATCAAAGAACGCAAGCCGCTGAAAATCACCGAGGGCATCACGCATGACCCGCGCAACCCGCCCTCTGGCTGCATCTTCCGCTTGCGCTGCCCCTTCGCCTGGGAGCATTGCGCCGTGGCCGAGCCGCCGCCGATCACGGTTGATAGCAAACACGAGGTCGCTTGTCACTTGTTTGACGAGCGGTTTGAGGAGAGGAGGGCACATGCCTTCGCCACTGTTGCAAATCCGTGACGCCACCAAGATCTATTCCTCGGGCGGCTTCCTCGGCAGCGGCAAAAAGACCGTTGTCGCGCTGGACAACTTCAACCTGACAATTGGCGAAAGCCCTGCCACCATCACCACCATCGCCGGCGAGAGCGGCAGCGGCAAGACGACCCTGGCGAATCTGGTGCTTGGCTTCATCAAATTGACTTCGGGGCATATCATCTTCGACGGCGAAGACATCACCGATATGAACGATGTCCAGCTGAAGACTTATCGCCGCAATGTGCAAGCCGTCTTCCAGGATCCCTTCGGCGTTTACAATCCCTTTTATCGCATTGATCATGTTTTCGATTTGGTCAACAAACACTTCAGCTTGTCCGACAACCAGAGCGAATACCGCGACATGGTCGAGGCGGGCTTGAATGTGGTCGGCTTGTATGGCGAGGATGTGCTGCGCAAATACCCGCACCAACTCAGCGGCGGGCAGCGGCAGCGCATCATGATGGCGCGGGCTTACATGATCAAGCCGCGGCTGATCGTCGCCGACGAGCCCGTGTCGATGGTGGACGCCTCGCTGCGCGCTTCCATCCTGGACGCCATGCTGCGGCTGCGCGACGACCACAACATCTCTTTCCTGTACATCACCCACGACCTCAGCACCGCCTACCAAATTGGCGACCAGATTTACATGCTCTATCAAGGCACGACGGCGGAGCGCGGCGCCGCCATGGATGTCATCGACGCGCCCCAGCACCCCTATGTGCAGCTGCTGATCGACTCCGTTCCCGTGCCCGACCCGACTGACAAGTGGGATGTCGACATCTCGCTCCCCAGCGAAGAAGAGATGCGCACGGCCGCCTCCATCGGCTGCCGTTATTATCCGCGCTGCCCCCACCGCATGGACAAATGCCTCGAGGAGCAGCCGCCCCTCTTCAAGATGGACAAGCCCAAGCACGAAGCCGCCTGTTACCTGTACGAAGAGCGGCCAATCGCGCCGATCGAGCCGCCGGTCCTGGTCAACCGGCCCATCACGGAGGCCGGCGCCAAGAGCGCGGGCATCGAACGCTGGAAGGGCGTCGCGGCGGTGGTGGCAGCGGCGGTCATTGCTTTCATCTTTGGCTTTGCAGCCGCCTTCAATCGCGAACCGGAAGAAGTCGTCAAAGAAGTGATGGTGGTCGTCACCGCGACCGTCGCAGCCGAAACTGTCGTCGAAAGCGAGCCGACCGCAGCGCTCGCGCCGACCCAGCCCGCTAGCGCACCCGCGGCCGAAATGCCTGATTTCGTCTTGTCGCCCGAGGGCGCGGCGGACAAAGGCGCTTTGACGCTCAATGAAGAGCTCCTGGACGAGATCGCCGAAGCCGACGAGAAACATCGCTATGCCTTCACCGCCAGCGCAGGCCAAGAGGTCACGGTCAAGATCCGCACCGGCGGCAGCGGCTTGAGTGGCGGCAATCTCAACTCCCCCTACGGCACGATCTACGGTCCCGATGGCGAGTTCGTGGCGGCGCTGGGCGACAATTCGGTGCGCCCGCGGCGCAGCTATAACGCGCAATTCACGACCAAGGCCGGCCTCTACACCATCATCGTGGGTCCCGCCGAAGTCGATCGTTATGGCCTGGTGGGCGACGCGCCTTATCAAGTGGAAGTCGAAGGCGAAGCGCCAGTGGCGACGCCGATGCCCGCGCCGACGCCCCTGCCCCAGCCCGATCACATCCTGTCGCCGGAGGGCGCGGCGGACAAGGGCGCGCTGACACTGGACGAAGTGATCCTGGACGAGATCGCCGATGACGCAGATCTGCATCGCTACAGCTTTACGGCGACCGGCGGCGAAACGGTGTCAATCAAGATCCGCACCGGCGGCGGTGGCTTGAGCGGCGGCAACCTCAATTCACCCTATGGCACAATTTACGGACCCGATGGCGAGTTCGTGGCGGCGCTCGGCGACAACGCGGTCCGCCCGCGGCGCAGTTACAACGCCCAGCTGCGGCTGGTCCCGGGCGAGTACAGCATCATCATCGGCGCGGCGGAAGTCGATCGCTACGGCCTGGTGGGCGACGCGCCTTATCAGATTTCCGTTGAAAGCGCCGATGGCTAGTGGCAGCCGACTAGACGAAACAAAGCGAGGAACAAGCGCCATGCTGACGCAAGAACAGATCGATTTCTTCCACGAGAACGGCTTTCTGCGCATTCGCAGGTGTATAACGCGCAAGAGATCGGCGAGCTCTCCGACAGCCTCGACCGCTTGATCGAAGACTGGTCGATCACCAGCCCGGGTTGGTCGGGTCCCTGGCGCGATGTCTATTTGGACGAAGAAGTCGAGAAGCAGGTGAAGCTGACGGCGATGCACGACTTGCATCTGTACTCCGACGCCTGGATGCGCGCCGTCACCAACGCCAAGCTGTCGATGTGCCTGTCGCAGCTGCTGGATTCGAGCGTGGAGTTGCATCACACGACCATGCACATCAAGCCGCCGCAGACCGGGCACCCCTTCCCCATGCACCAAGACTCGCCTTTTTACGAGCACAGCGATGGCCGTTTCATCGACACCCTGGTGCATTTGGACGACACCTTTCACGAGAACGGCGAGATCCGCTTTCTGGCGGGCTCGCACAAAGCCGGCAAGCTGCCGCATATCCTGAAGAATCCGGACGGCACAAAATGCTCGCCGCATCTCAACACCGATGACTACAGCCTGGAGGACACGGTGGCCGTGCCCGCCAAACGCGGCGATGTGGTCGTCTTTCACATCTATTGCGTGCATGGCTCCTACATCAACCAGACGAAGGACGCGCGGCGCATGGTGCGCATGGGCTTTCGCGACCCGCACAACGACCAGCTGGCGGGGCAGAGCAATGGAAGACCCGGCTTGATCGTGCGCGGCTACCGAGAGCGCCGCGGGCAGGAAGACTTGCTCAAGCAGACTTAAAGCGGGCGCGCCGCCATGGCTTGCGACTCCGCCCTTGTCATCGGGCTGGATATAGGCGGGAGCAAGACCCTGGCGGGCTTGACGACTCGCGCTGGCGCAATCGTCGCGACGGCGCAATCGGCGACGCCCTCTTCTCCTGGCGCCGTCTTGGAACAAGCCGAAGCGCTTTGCAGGCGGCTGCTCGCGGATGCTGAAGCGCCGGTCATCGGCATTGGCATCGGCAGCGCCGGCGTCATCGACACGGGGAGCGGCAAAGTCCTCTTCGCCAACGACAACTTGCCCGGCTGGAGCGGCGCGGACTTGAGCGCGCTGGATCTGGGCGGGCGGCCAATGTTCGCCGAGAATGACGCGCGCGCTTTTGCCATTGGCGAGGCGATTCTGGGCGCCGGCGTCGAGCATGATTCCTTGCTCTGCGTCACGGTCGGCACCGGCATCGGCGGCGCCGTGATCGTCGACGGCGAAGTCTGGCACGGCGCGAATTTCTGCGCCGGCGAAATCGGCTATCTGGTGGTGGATTGGGAAGCGGGCGCGCCGGTCATCCTGGATCAATTCGCCTCCGGTCCGGCGATTGAGCGCGCGTATCAGGCGGCTGTCGCTGGCGCGGGCAGGATTCCCCTGCCACAGATCAGCCGGCGGGCGCAAACTGGCGACGCGGAAGCGATCGCCGCGATCGAGGGCAAGGCGCGTCAATTGGGCGCGGTGCTGGCGGGCTGCGCCACAGCCTTGAACCCGGCGGCGGTCGTCGTTGGCGGCGGCGTGCCACAAGCGGGCGCGCTCTGGCGGGAGGCGCTGGAAAGCGGTTTCCGTGACAATCTGCCGCCCCCGGTCGCGGAGACGCCCCTGCTGCCGGCGGCATTGGGCGCGAAATCGGTGATGCTGGGCGCGGCTATGCTGGCTTGGCGGAGGCTGGACGGATGAACGCCGACGCCTTCCTCGATGCCGTCAAAGGCAAGCTGATCGTCTCCTGCCAGGCGCTGCCGGACGAACCGCTGCATGGCGCGGCGACGATGGCGAAGCTGGCGCGGGCGGCTGAAATCGGCGGGGCGGCTGCCATCCGCGCCAACGGACCCGCCGACATACGCGCCATCAAAGCGGCGGTCGACTTGCCCGTCATTGGCTTGTACAAACAAGGCGACAGCGGCGTCTATATCACGCCGAACTTTGAAGCGGCTGCCGAAATTGCCGCGGCCGGCGCTGATGTCCTCGCCCTGGACTGCACCGCCCGACCAAGGCTCGATAAAGTGCCGCTGCCCGATCTGCTGGAGCGCGTCCGAAACGAGCTCGGGCTGCCAATCTTCGCCGATGTCGCGACCATGAGCGAAGCGCGGTCCGCCGCCGATATGGGCGTGGCGATGGCTGCGCCGACGCTGTCCGGCTACACAGAAACCAGCCCCAGGCGAGCGGGACCGGATTTCGACTTGCTCGGGCGCATGATCGCGGAATTGCCCGTGCCGGTGATCGCCGAGGGTCGCATTCAGACGCCGCAGCAGGCGCGGCGAGCGATGGACATGGGCGCCTGGGCGGTGGTTGTCGGCTCAGCAATTACTCGTCCGCGGACGATCACAGCCCGCTTTGCGGCGGCGCTGGAATGAATCGATTTTTATCCACTAAATTGCAAGCGGGAGGAAAGATGAAAACACTGGGATTCCTGGGCGTGGCGCACATTCACACGCCGGGCTTCGTCAAGCGCGTCAATGAGCGCGACGCCGAGTTCAAGGTGAAAGCGGTATGGGACGACCAAAGCGCCCGGGCCGAGGTGGCTGCCGGGCATCTGGGCGCGGCGACCGTCGCCGATTACCGCGAAATCCTGGGCGACGCCGAGATCGACGCCGTCATCATCTGCTCGGAGACGACCATGCATCGGGAGCTCGTCGAAGCGGCGGCGGCGGCTGGCAAGGACATGTTCGTCGAGAAGCCGCTGGGCATGGGCGCGAGCGACGCCTACGCCATGCAGCGCGCGGTCGAGGCGGCTGGCGTGATGTTCCAGACCGGGCACTTCATGCGCAGCATGCCCGTCTACCGCCAGCTCAAAGCCTGGATCGACGCTGGCGCGCTGGGCACGATCACGCGCATCCGCCACTCCAATGTGCATGCCGGCGCGCTCGGCGCTATATTTGATCCCGGTGGGCGCTCTTGGTACGCCGACGGCTGGCTGTGGATGACGGATCCGGCCCGTTCCGGCTGTGGCGGCTTTGGCGATTTGGGGGCGCATTCCCTCGATATCCTGATGTGGCTGATGGGCGAGGTCGACAGCGTCACGGCGCAGGTTGATCGGCTGCTGGGCAAGTACGACTGCGACGAATATGGCGAGGGGCTGCTGCGTTTCGCCAATGGCGCGATCGGCTCGCTGGCGGCGGGCTGGGTCGATGTCTTGCGCCCGCAGCCCATCCTCGTCAGTGGCACGGAAGGCGTCGCTTATGTCGATGATGGCGCGCTCCATGTCCAGTCGGCCAACCTGCCGGGCACGGATGGCGGCGCCTGGACGGATCTGCCAGTTGCCCTGCCCCACGCCTTTGACCTCTTTCTCGACGCCATTAACGGGCAGGACGCGCCCCTGATTTCAGTGAAAGAAGCGGCCGACCGCAGCGCCGTGATGGAAGCCTTTTATCAAGCCGCGGCAACGAATAGCTGGGTTCAACCCAAGACAGCTTAAGGAGATGCGAAACATGAGCGCATTGAAAGTGGGTGTCATCGGCGTCGGCGGGATCGCGCGGACGCACATGCCGGGCTGGGAAGCCTCGCCGAACGCCGAAGTGGTGGCGGGGGCCGATCTCGTGCCGGCCGCGCTGGAGAGCTGGGGAAAGCAGTGGAATGTCGGCAAGCTCGAAACCGACAGCGCCGCCCTCATCAACGATCCCGATATCGACATCATCGATGTCTGCACGCCCAATATGTACCACGCCCCCCTGTCCATCGCCGCGCTTGAAGCCGGCAAGCATGTCATCTGCGAGAAGCCGCTGGCGCCGACGCCCGCCGATGTCGAGCGCATGATCGAGGCGCGCGACAAATCCGGCAAGACGCTGATGACGGCGCAGCACTTCCGCTTCGCCGGCACATCCAAAGCGCTGAAAGCCGAAATCGACGCCGGCGCCCTGGGCGACATTTACCACGCCCGCAGCTGGATGCTCCGCCGGTCCGGCATCCCGACCAGCTTGGCTTTCCTTTCGACGAAGCACGCTGGCGGCGGCGCCTGCATCGATATCGGCGTGCACATCCTCGATTTGACGCTCTGGATGATGGGCAACCCCGAGCCCGTCTCCGTCACTGGCGTCGCCCGGCGCGAGATCGCCAGCAACCCGATGGCTTTCGGGCGCTGGCCCCGCCACGGGCGCATCCCGGAAGGCATGGACGTCGAAGAGATGGCGATGGCTTTCGTTCGCTTCGAGACTGGCGCCACCCTCGTCTTCGAGATCTCCTGGCTGCTGCATCACGACATCGAGGGCGAAGACATGCAGATGTGGCTCTATGGCACGGGCGGCGGCTCGCACTGGCCCAAATGCGAGATCTACGACACCAATTACGAGAGCATGCAGCTCTACAACCGCAAGCTGAAGCTGACGGCGAACATCTCCGAGCCGCACGCGCAGGAATGCGTCGAATTCGCCCAGGCGGTGGCGGATGGCGCGCCCTCGCCCGTGCCCGCCGAGCAGTCGCTGCAGGTGATGAAGATCCTCAACGCGATCTATGAAAGCCAGAAAACCGGCCGCGAGGTGCTGCTTTAGCGGTGGTTTGGCGGAATCGCGGGGGTTCGCCCGCCGGCGGCTGGTTCGGCAACCCCCCTCGGTCCCCCCAAAGCCTTGGGGGGAGGCTTGCTTCCAAGCGAGATTCCGCCCGCGCAAGCGTCGTGTCCAGGGACCGCGGCGCTACTCCACCGGATAGGCGATGGTCGTAATCAAGCTCTCGATTTTGCCGCCGCTGGCGTACATGCGCGAGTACTGCACGCTGACGGGCACATCGCTGCGCAAGCGGACGCCATAAGGCACATCGAAGGGGATTCGGTAACCGCCCAGCTGCTCCGGCTTGTCCAGGCGCACATGGGGGCAGCGCTTGGCGGGCACGGTGATGGTGATGCCTTCGACGGAGTCGCGGTCTTCGAAGAAGAAGTCCAGGACAACATGGGCGTCGTCGGCGCTGGTGTTGAGGATGCAGATGCTTTCGTGATTCTTGTTCACCGGGTCCTCATCAGCCGGGGCGGCCAGGTAGGCGTCCGGGATGAGCCAAGTCAATGCGCCATTCGCGGGCATGGCAGTCCTTTCCTAATCGGGGCGACTCGCGGCGCGGTCCCCTTCATGTGGCTTTAATTTGCCGCCCGGTCGACAAAGAGCTGGCGGCGGAAGAGCTCGTCCGGGCGTCGGTATAGATGCTCAACTTCTTCATCCGGCAGATACGCGGGCGCGCCGGTCTGCAGGGCGCCGAGGTGGATGCGCGCCGCCTTGACCGCCATCGCGCTGATGTTGAGGATCTCGGCGGGCGTGTCGCCCAGGGCGATCATGCCGTGATTCTCCAGCAAGATCAGCTTGGGCGCCTCGTCATGCCGCGCCATGTAGCGGCGGACCTCTCGCCGCATCGCAATCGCCAGGGGCAGGCCAGGATCGGCGTAAGGCACGAGGGCGGAGCACGGTCCACAGAGCACGACCTCGTCCGGGAAGCGCCGCTTATGCGCGAAATCGGCGGCAGCCCCGCTGCACATGAGCTGGTTGATGGCGGTGGGGTGGGTGTGGCCGACGAAGGCGACGCCGCATTCTTGCAGCAGCATGGCGTGAAAGCTGGCTTCAATGGAGGGGCTTAACCCCCCCTCGGTCCCCCCCAAAGCGTCAGGGGGGAGGGCAGCCAACCCCCCCTCGGTCCCCCCCAAAGCGTCAGGGGGGAGGATTGCATCCTGCGCGATGCGTTTTTGTTCGCTCAGAGATTGTGGCGGGTTGTCCAGCATGGCCAGCAAGGGCGCCAGGCCAAGGGCGACGAAACCGCCCTCGCCAATGTCGTGCATCTGGTGGCCGCTGGCTTTGACGAAGAAGCTAAGGTCATCGCGGCGCATTGAAGTGTTGCCCTCGCCGATGATGACATAATCCCGCGCTGGATCGCCCAGGGCGCGCGTCATGTTGACGAGGCTGTCGAGTGAATTCATTGATGGCCTTCCATGCCCAGCCCCCTCCCCAATGCCTTGCAGAGGGGGAGCGAAACTTGCCGCATTCGTCCGCTAACGGGTTGCGAATTTCCCCTGTCGCAATTGGACGCGGATCCAGCGACGGTCGCCTCGATGATCAATAATCGAAATCATTGATATTCTCGGCATTGAAGACGAAGGGCGCGCCCAGCAAGACTTCGCTGCCATTCACGACCATCAGTTCGCCGAGGCGGCCAGCCATGACCGAGGCGTCGCCCGGCCCGAAGTCGCCATCGATGACGGCGCGCATGACATGGACGGCGGCGTAACCCAGGTCTATCGGATTCCAGGCGATCATGTCGCGCATGCAGCCGCTGTTGACATAAGGCTTCACATCCTTCGGCGTCGCCAAGCCAACGATTGCGAGCTCGCCGCAAAGCCCGCTCTCTTGGATCGCCGCCGCGCTATTCGGCGTCACCACGGATGACAGGGCCAGGATCGCGTCCAGCTCGCTGCCGTGCTTTTCGATCAGGCTCTGCGCCTGTTTGAAGGCCCGCTCCGCGTCTTCGCCCGCCTCCAGCGTCTCCAGCCAATCCAGCTCGGGATAGCACTTCTCGGCGTAGGCTTGCATCTCGGCGATCCAGCGCGATTGATTGGGCGCGCTGTAGAAGGAAGTGACGATGCCGAATCGAGCGCTCTCCCCGCGTTGATCGACCAGGCTGTCCAGCAGCGCTTTGGCGATGCCCTTGGCGGCGGCTGGATTGACGAACCACTCGCGCGCGTCGGGCTGGCTGTCCCCGTCGTAGCCGATGACATGGATGCCATTCGATAGCGCCTTTCGCAGGACCGGGGCGATCGCGACCGGGTCGTTGGCGGCGAAGAGGATGCCATCCACGCCCGCGGCGATGTGCCTCTCGATGATCTCGATCTGCGCGTCGATATCGGCTTCGGCCGGCGCGTCGGTGATGATGGAGACCGTGCCGAGCTCGTCAGCCGCTTGCCGCTGCCCCAAGGCGACGGCCTCATAATAAGCGATGCCGCCCAGTTTTGGCGCGTCGACCAGGCTGATGGGGTTGCCGCGCATGTCGATCATGCGGGTGAAAGCGACCGAGCCGCCGTCGTACTCCATCGTTTCCATGTCGTCGACGCCGTCGTCGCTCGCGTCGCCAGCGCAGGCCAGCGGATTGACATCAAGCTCGTCGGCGCCGTCCCAGCGCTGGTCGTCGCTGGCGGACAGCGGCAGCGCCAGAAACAAGCCAAGCAGCAGCGCGAGAACTGGCCGGTTCATGGTCTAATCGTCGTCCCTGTAGCGGCTCGCAATGTAAACAGGGGCCAGCCACTGGCTGACCCGCTGCTGACGATTACATGAGCGGGCGACCTGGTAGATCGCCCCCACAGAATTCACCCCCGGGCGGGGCTAGAAGTCGAAGTCGTTGATGTTGTCCGCCGTGAAGACGAAGGGCGGACCAAGCAAGACTTCGCTGCCATTGACGACCACCAGCTCGCCCAGGCGGCCAGCCATGACCGAGGCGTCGCCCGGCCCGAACTCGCCATCGATGACGGCACGCATGACATAGACGGCGGCGTAACCCAGGTCGACCGGGTTCCACAAGACGACATCGCGGACGCAGTCGCTGTTGACATACGGCTTCATGCCATTGGGCGTCGCCAGGCCGACGACGGCCACATCTTCACAGAGCTCAGCCTGTTGCACGGCGTCGGCGCTGGCCGGCGTCGCCACTGAGGTCATAGCGAAAATGCCATCCAGGTCTTCGCCGTATTTGTTGATCAAGGTCTGGGCTTGCTGGAAGCTGAGGACGGCGTCTTCTTGGGCCTCGAGGGTCTCCAGCCAGGTCAAATCGGGATAGCATTCGCCGGCGTAAGCCCACATTTCGGCGATCCAGCGTGCTTGATTCGGCGTGGTGAAGGTCGAGGTGACGATGCCGAAGGAGGCGTCTTCGCCCATTTGGTCGGCCAGGCTGTCGACCAGGGCTTTGGCGATGCCATTGAACTCGGCCTGATTGACGAACCATTCGCGGGCGTCGGGCTCGCTGTTGGCGTCATAACCGACGACATGAATGCCGTTTTCCAGGGCTTTGCGCAAGACCGGCGCGATGGCGACCGGGTCGTTGGCGGCGAAGAGGATGCCATCCACGCCCGCGGTGATGTAGCTGTCGATGACCTGGATCTGGTCGTCGATGTTCGCTTCTGTCGGGGCGTCGGTGGTGACGCTGACGGTGCCCAGCTCTTCAGCCGCTTGCTGCTGCCCGAGAGTGGTGGCGGCGAAGTAACCGATGCCGACCAGCTTGGGCACATCCACCAGGGTGATGGGGTTGCCGCGCATGTCAATCTCGCGGACGAAAGCGACGGAGCCGCCGTCGTACTCCATCATCTCCATTTCTTCTTCCATGGCGTCGCCGTCTTCTTCCATGTCGTCGCCCATGCCACAGGCAAGGGGGTTGACATCGAGGTCGTCGGCGCCGTCCCAGCGTTCGTGCCCGTCCGCGCTCAGGGGCATGCTGACGAAAGCCAGCAAGAGCGCCAGGATCAGGGTGACTGCGAGTGTTCTCTTCATGACTGCTTCTCCATAGATGCTAGATGGGTAAACGAAAGCGGGAATCGCGCTTTGTCGTCGACTGTGTCGCCTCCTTTCGCCTTCGGGCTTGTCTCTGCAACATGCCGCCGATTTTAGCACAAACGAAGCGCCTACACAGGCGGAAGCGCGAGACGGTCTCGCCCGCTCATTCTTCGCTGCGGCTTTGGATGTAGTTGTTCACCAAAATGGCGAAGATCAAGACGCTGCCGATGACGACGATCGTGGCGTCGCTGGTCACGCCGGAGAGCGCCAGGCCATTCTTCAGCAGCTGAATCAACACGACGCCGATGATCGTGCCGGGGATGGAGCCCGTGCCGCCGAAGATGCTCGTGCCGCCCAGGACGACCGCCGCGATCACATCCAGCTCGACGCCCGTGCCCATGTCGGAGCGGGTCGTGCTCACGCGGGAGACGAAGATGTAGCCGGCGATCGCCGACATGAAGCCGGAGAAGGTATAGATGAAGAGCAGGTGGCGGTTGACCGTCAAGCCGCTGAAACGCGCGCCGGTCTCGTTGTTGCCAATGGCGTAGAGCGCCCGCCCCAGCCGCATGCGCGCCAGCACGACGCCGAAGACCAGCACCGCCACGATCAGCAGCCACAATTGAGTCGGGATGCCCAGCAGCTCGCCTTGGCCCAGCTCGAAGAACCATTCCGGGTAGCCGCGGGCCGAGCGCGCCTCGCTGATGCCCTCCGCCAGGCCCCGGTAGAGCGCCAGGGTGGCCAGGGTCATGATGAGCGGCGGGACGCCCACCCGCACGATGAAGAGCCCGTTGACGAAGCCGGCCAGTGTGCCGCTGAGGATGCCGGTGAGGATCGCCAGTTCCAGCGGGAAGCCGAGCTCTTGCCAGGTCCAGCCCAGCACGATGGCGGTCAAACCCAGGATGGAGCCGACCGAGAGGTCGATGCCGCCGGTGATGATGATGTAAGTCATTGGGATGGCGATCAGGCCGATCTCCGCCATGAAGCGGCCCTGCTGCAAAAGGTTGTCCAGGGTCAGGAATTTGTCGGTGCGCGTCGCCAGGACCAGCACCGAAACCAGCATGATGAGGAAGAGCACGCCTTCCTGGCTGATGAGCAGGCGGCGCAGCTTTTCGCTGGCGGTGGGGTTGCGCGGCGCAGTCAGGCTGGTATCCACAGTCGTGCCCTTAGACGCGCTGGCGGCGGCGTCGAATCAGATCCGCCAATACGGTCGCCAAAATCAGCAAGCCTTGAACCGCTTTCAGCCAGAAGGGCGAGACATTGATGAAGATCATCGCCGAGCGGATGAAATTGAGCAGCAGAGTCGCCAGGGTGGAGCCGATGGCTGTGCCCGTCCCGCCCAGGATGCTGACCCCGCCGACCACCGACGCGGTGATGATGGAGAGCTCCAGGGCTGGCGGCGGCGTCACCTGGATAATCTGGAACTGGGTCGAATACATCACGCTGGCGATGCCGACGAAGATGCCGTTGAGGGTGAAGACGGTCATCAGCAGCCGCTTCTGCGACAAGCCGGAGAGCCGGGCTGCTTCCGCGTTGCCGCCCAGGGCGTAAAATGCGCGCCCGGTAGCGCTGTAGCGCATCCACAAGACGACGACGATGGTGAGGACGACCATGATGATAATCGGCATGGGGATGCCCAGGGGGCGGGTCTGCGACAGATAATAATCGGCGGGCATGTCGGTGACGCGCTCGCCGGCTGTCCAGATGATCAGCACGCCTTTGATGATGCTCAGCATGCCCAGGGTGACGACGATGGAGGGGATGCGCAGGTAAGCCACCAGGAAGCCGATGAAAGCGCCGATGGCAGCGCCGACGAAGAGGGGCGCCAGCCAAGCCAGGGGCGACGGCGCCCCCGCCACCACCAGCCGCCCGCTGATCACCGCCAGCAAGCCCACCAGCGAGCCGACAGAAATATCGATGTTGCCGGTGACGATGACCATGGTCATGCCCAAAGCCGCCACCGCGATGTAGGCGTTGCCCTGCAATATGTCGGATATGTTGCGCTCTTGCAGGTAGCGCGGGTTGGCGATGCCGATGAAGAAGATCAGCAACAGCAAGCCAAAGAGGATGACGCTCTCCTGGTTGCCGAAGATCTTGGTGAGGCGGTATCGGCCTGCGCTGGCGGACCGCGGAATCGCGATTTGGGCGACGCACAAAAGCCCGGCGGCCAGCATGATCCAGAAAGCGCTGCCCAGGCTGCCCAGGATCGCGCCTTGGACCCAATCGTCCGGCGAGCCAAAGGGCGTGGCGCGGAAAAAGTTGATGTAAAAGACGATTGCCAGCAAGCCAGCCACGCTCATCAGCAGAGAGATGGGGCGGCTGGCGGCGGGCGATGCCACATTCCACATGCCCAGCAGCAATACGCCCAGGGCCGCCAGGGGGATGAGCTCCACCCCTGTCTTGAAGAGCTTGAGCTCGTTGGCTTTCTTGCTCTCGGTCACGACAGCGACGGTCGACGCGCCGCGCTCCGGCTGGTGTACGAAGGGCAGCGCGAAATACGCGAAAAGGATGACCAGCGCCAAGACGATGCCGATGAAATGCAGCGGACCGCGTTTGGCTTGCGGCGCCTTCGTCTTGCTCATGAGGCGGCCGCCCCCTGGCGCGCTTTTTCGCTCATCATGGCGTGGGCGATGCTCTCCTGGGTGGCTTCGTCGCGCGTGAATTCACCGACCAGCCGCCCCTCGCGCATGACCAGGATGCGGTCGCTCATCGCCAGAATCTCCGGCAGTTCGCTGGATATCATCAAGATCGCCAAGCCCTCTTCCGCCGCCAGCCGGCTCATCAAGCGGTGAATCTCGGCTTTGGCGCCGACATCAATGCCGCGGGTCGGCTCGTCCATAATCAGCAGGACCGGGTCGCTGGCCAGCCATTTGCTGACGACGACCTTTTGCTGGTTGCCGCCAGAGAGCTTGTTGGTGATTTGGTCGGGACCAGTGGCGCGGATGCTGAGCTGCTCTATCGAGCGGTTGGCCAGGGCGCGCTCCTTGGCGCGGTTGACGAAGCTGTGGCGCGAGACGGAATCCAGCACCGCCATCGAAGTGTTTTCGCGGATCGTCATCTCGCGGATGAGGCCCTGATGGCCCCGGTCTTCCGGCACATACCCGATGCCATGCGCGACCGCTTCCGACGGGCGGCCGATCTTGACCGGCTCGCCATGGAGCAGGATCTCGCCCGATTCCGCCGCGTGCACGCCGAAGATGACTTGGGCCGTTTCGCTGCGCCCGCTGCCCACCAAGCCCGCCAGACCGACGATCTCGCCCGCCCGCACGCTGAAGGAGATGTCGCGGGTCAATGGCGGACGATTGAGCTGCCGCGCCTCCAGCACCACATTGCCGATTTGGGCTTTCTGCTTGGGGAAGAGGTTCTCGATGGTGCGGCCGACCATCATGCTGATCAGCTGGCCTTCGTCCGTTTGGCGCAGATCTTGCGTGCCGATGTACTCGCCATCGCGCAGGACCGTCACCCGGTCGGCCAGCTCAAAGACTTCGTTGAGACGGTGGCTGATGTAAATGATGCTCACGCCGCGCTCGCGCAGGAGCCGCACGATGCTGAAAAGCTGCTCGACATCGCTTTCGGTGAGGGCGGCTGTCGGCTCGTCCATGATCAGGATGCGGGCGTCCAGGGACAGCGCTTTGGCGATTTCGACTCGCTGGCGGTTGCCGACATTGAGCGCGCCAACCTTGAGGCCGACTTCGAGGTTGTCGATGTTGAGCTCCGCCAGCAGCTGCGCCGCCGCCGCTTCCATGCGCTCCCAGTCGATGGTCTCGAAGCCAAATCGCTTCTTGGTCGGCGCGTGGCCCATGAAGATGTTTTCCGCCACGGAGAGCTCGGGATAAAGGCCGAGTTCCTGGTAAATGGTGGCGATGCCGGCCAGGTGGGCTTCGCGGGGGTTGCTGAATTGGACGCGCCGCCCGTCCAGCATGATCTCGCCGGTGTCGGGCTGGTAGACGCCCGAGATGATCTTGATGAGGGTGGATTTGCCGGCCCCGTTCTCGCCGATGAGGGCGTGGACTTCGCCGCGGCGCACATCAAAGCGCGCCTCCTTGAGCGCGTGCACGCCAGGGAAGCGCTTGTCGATCCCGCGCAGCTGCAGCAGGGCGTCGCTCATGCGCCCGTCCGCTCAGTCAATGGCGAAGCCGGGCCCCTGCCCCCATAATGAGGGAGGGGAGAGACGCGGCGCGAGAGTCCAACGCGGAAATCCATACCTAGACTACAGCAGTTCACAGAATCGTCCGTAATGTTCTTCCCAGACAGCGATATCCTGGGGCTCGTGAACCGCCAGATCGTCGCCTTGGGCCAGCATCTCGCGGGCTTCGGCGACGCTGCCAAGCTCGCCAATGGCGATCAGCTGGGCGATGGCGTTGCCGGTGGCCGTCGCTTCGGCGGGACCGGCGATGACGGGCTTGCCAATGGCGTTGGCGGTCATCTGGTTGAGCAGAGCGTTCTGCGAGCCGCCGCCGATTATGTGCAGGCGCTCCACCTCCCGCCCCGAGACTTCCACCAGCTGCTCCAGCACATAGCGATACTTGAAAGCCAGGCTGCTGTACACGATCGCCAAGATTTCGGCGTCGCTGGCGGGGCTGGCTTGCCCGCTGCGCTGGCAGAAATCGACCACGCGGGCCGGCATATCGCCAGGGGGCAGGAAAGCGGGGTCGTCCGGCTCGATGAAGGCTTGGAATGGCGGGGCGCTTTCCACCATCGCGCTGAGCTCGGCGAAGCTGTAATCGCGGCCCCCGGCGCGCCAGGCGGCTCGGCATTGATCGACCACCCACAGCCCCATGATGTTCTTCAGCAGCCGCCAGGTATTGCCGTATCCGCCTTCGTTGGTGAGGTTGGCGGCGTAGGCGGCGTCGTTGATGATGGGCGCGTCCAGCTCCAGGCCGAGCAGGCTCCAGGTGCCGCTGCTCAGGTAGGCGCTCTTGTCGTCGGTGGCGGGCATGGCGACGACGGCGCTGCCGGTGTCGTGGCAGGCGGGCGCGATGACATCGACGCCTTGGTAGCGGCCGATGGTGGCGCCGGGCGGCACGATGGGCTGCAGCAAGCCCGTTGGGATGCCGACGGCGCGCATGATGTCGCGGTCCCAATCGCCGAGGGCGGGGTTATAAAGCTGCATGGTGGTGGCTTCGGTGAATTCGCAGGTTTTGCTGCCGGTGAGCCAATAATTGAACAAATCGGCGATGGTCAGCATGGCGTCGGCGCAATCGAGCAGGGGGCTGCCATCGCGGATGCCGGCGGCGAGCTGATACAGGGCGTTGAGGGGCATGAACTGGATGCCGGTGCGCTGGAAGACCTCGCGGCGGGGCATGCGCTTGAAGACCCATTCCATGGCGCCGTTCGTGCGTGAATCGCGGTAATGATAGGGGTTGGCCAGCAGCTCGCCCCTGGAATCGAGCAAGGCGTAATCGACGCCCCAGCAATCCAGGCCGATGGCGGCGGCGTCGGGCACATTGGAGAGGCCGACGGTGATTTCGCGCCACAAGCGCAGCACATCCCAATGCAGGGCGGCGGGCGTCTGCACCGGGATATTCGGGAAGCGATGCGCTTCTTCCAGCTTGAGCGCCGCGCCGTCGAAGGCGACATCCATCACCCTGCCCGAGGTCGCGCCGAGGTCGATGGCGATGACATGTTTCGCGCGCATAAGCCCGTCAGCCGCGTTCAGCGAATTGGCGAATACTGTCGCTGATTATACGCTGAATGCTGTCATTTGTCATATGTGACGGGAGCGCGCCTTTGCGGCGAAAAAGCGTGAAATGTCACGCTCCCCGCTCGATGCGCCGGACAAGGTCCACAGTGAAGTCTTCCAGGCTGGCGATATGCGCGTCAGCCAATTCCAGCGCTTCGGGCGGCAGCGGAAAATCCGGGCTGGGCGCGGCGACGGCGTACATCCCGGCCGCCCGCAGCGAACGCAGTCCATTGGCGGAGTCTTCGATGCCGAGGCTGTTCGCGGGGGCGACGCCGAGCTGCGAAAGCCCTTCCAGGTAGATATCCGGGGCCGGCTTGCCGCGCGCGACCTCGTCGCCGAAGATCATCACCTCAAAGATTTGATCCAGCCCGGTGATGCGCGTGACTGCCTGGATGATCTCGGTGGGCGAGCCGGAAGCCAGCCCGACGCGGAACTCCCGCCGCATCGCCGCCACCGATTCGAGGGCGCCCGGCCGGGTTGGCATGCGCCGCTCGTACTGGGCGATGACCCGCGCTTTCATCTCCGCGATGATCGCGTCGACGCTCTCGTCCAGAGCCAGCTTGTCTTGCATGACCCGCGCCCAGCCGACCGTGCTGCGGCCCATCGCCAGGCGCTGGAAGGCGTCCGTCCAGGTCTTGCCGCGGTCCTTTGCGTATTCAACCCGAGCCAAATCCCAGTAGACTTCGCTGTCGACGAGGACGCCGTCCATGTCGAAAATCACAGCTTGGATTGCGGTCATGGTCATCCTTTCGGCCGGCGGCTGGTCGTGTGGCGGGCGACTTGATAAGCCGCCCCTACAGGTTCTGCGGCGGGCGCTCAAAGAGCCAGCGCGGCCGGCGGCGCCACGACGCCGATGGTGAGCAGGATGTTGGCGTAAACGCGCTGTTCGCCCGTGGCGATCACCAGACAGCAATCCGCTTCTCTCGCTTTCTCGTAGAAGGCGAAGCGCTCCAGCGGCGCCAGCGCGATGTCGTCGGGCAGCAGCTGGCGAAACTCGGCGAAGATGCTCGGCTCCGGTCCAGCGTCGGGGCGCATGACATGCGCGGCTTCGACCGGCGTGACGCTCAAGACCGCCGCCAGGACATCGGTGGCGCTGACCGTGCCCGGCGCCAAGTTGAGATAGACGCGTTCGGCCCGGGGGTGGGCGCCCGTCTCGAAAGGATAATTGCCGTCGGGAATCAAGATGGTGCTGCCGTGCCCGGCGCTGCCCAGGGCTTTGAGTATCTGCGGGTGGATCAGCTTGGCTTGTAGCATAGGCTTGTCTCGCTCGTCATCTGGTTGGAAATTGGCGGTCGGCCGCCGCTGGCTGGCACGGGTTTCAGTCGGGCGCGCCCAGTTTGGTGATGCGGTCGCCGCGCTTGACGACGCCGTCCTGGACGACAAAGGCGTAGACGCCGCGGCGTCGTTGACGGGCGCCTTCGTCGGTGGCGGTCCATTTGCGCGCGTGCCCGCCAAAGCGCCGAGCGAATTTCGTGCAGCCGGCATGGGGCAGCGGCGAGATCTCCATCACTGCCTCGCCCACTTGCAGGCGCTGCCCGGGCCGCAGGTTGTCTTGCGAGAGCTCCAGATCGACGAAAAGCTGGTCGCCGGCTTGCGCCCAGCGGCTCTTGTCGCCGGTCAAGAGTTGGATGACGCGGCTGTTCATGAGCGTGATCTGGGCTTGGGGGTCGGCGCTGCGCCGCAGCCAGTCGTCGCCGGCCAGGCCCGCCTCGGCGCTGAAGCTGGCGGATTCGAGTTCTTCGCGCTGGTCGGCGGCGGGCCGGCGCACGATGAGCTCGACGACGCCGCCGTCTTTGGGCGAGTGGGCGGTCCCTGCCCAACGCGTTTCCAATTCTGCCACGCTGTTTGCGAGAGCCATGGTAGTCTCCGGGTCGCTTGCTTTGCCTGCCAAGCCACTATAAGCCAAAACGGCGCGTTTGTCTTGGCTGTTTCGATCCAGGGCGGCGCCGGATTGTGGCGCGGGCGGCGCGGGCTTGTTAGGATTGAGCGACAGCGGCGGAGAACCGAGGCGAGGAGCGACACAGCGATGGCAATTAAACACAGGCGCTTGGGGCGACATGGCTTGCTGGTGAGCAATTTGTGCCTGGGCACGGTCAATTTCGGCTGGCTGACGCCCAAAGAGGAAGCCTTCGCCATTATGGACCGCGCCCTGGAGCTGGGCATCAACTTCTTCGATACGGCCGATGTATATGGGCGGCAGGCTGCCTATGGCAGGACCGAAGAGATCATCGGCGAATGGCTGGCGCAGGGCGGCGGACGGCGCGACGCCGTCGTGCTGGCGACCAAGGTCTACAACCCTTTCAGCCCCAAAGACAGCTTGCCGGAGCCCAACAGCGACGGGCGCAGCCTCTCCGCCTACAAGATCCGCAAGCACTGCGACGGCAGCCTGGCGCGGCTGCGCACGGACCGCATCGATCTGTACCAGATGCATCATGTCGATCGCCTCTGCCCCTGGGAAGAGACCTGGACCGCCTTCAACAGCCTCATCGGGCAGGGCAAGGTCGTCTATGTCGGCTCGAGCAACTTCGCCGGCTGGGACATCGCCACCGCCTGTCACGAAGCCGCCTGGCTGCGCATGCTCGGCCTCGTCAGCGAGCAGAGCATCTACCACCTGGACAACCGCGCCATCGAGCTGGAAGTCATCCCCGCCTGCCGGCATTATGGCATGGGCCTGCTGCCCTGGAGCCCGCTGGGCGGCGGTCTGCTGGCCGGGGCTTTGGAGAAATCCGCCACCGGCCGGCGCAGCAACCCCGACTTCATCGCCCGCGTCGAGAGCAAGCGCCCCCAACTGGAGGCTTACGAAGCGCTCTGCCGCGAGATTGGCGCGCCACCGGCCGAGGTCGCGCTGGCCTGGCTGCTGCACAACCCGGCCGTGAGCGCGCCCATCATCGGACCGCGCACGATGGAGCAGCTGGAGAGCGCTGTCCGGGCGACCGAAATCCAGCTGGACGCGGCGGCAATGGCGAAGCTGGACGCGGTATTTCCGGGGCCCGGTGGCGAAGCGCCCAAAGCCTATGCCTGGTGAGGCGCGCAAGCGGGCCGGCAACTTGTTTTGGGCGGCGCGCGGCGATAAGATGTATTCAATGGAAATGCCCTTTGTTGGCTAGGGAGCCCCGCATGACCAAGTACGGATTGTCGAGTCGAATTCTCTTGCTTCTCTTGCTCGCGCTCTTGCTGCTGCCGGCGGCGGCCACTGTCCAGGCGGCGGATATCACAGTCAGCGGCGACTGCAGCCTGCGCGGCGCCATCTTGGCAGCCAACCGAAACAAGCCCTACAAAGGCTGCCCCAGCGGCACGGGCCCCAGCGACCGCATCATTCTGACGCGCGACGAAAAAATCTATGGTCCGCTGCCCACCGTCAATTCCAACATCACCCTCGAAGGCGCCGGGCATACCTGGACCTTGGGCAATTTCACGCTCTTTGATGTGACCAGCTCCACGCTGCATCTCAAGAACCTGGGCATGCATTACGAGCGGACGCGGGACTCGGACGACCTGCTTATGACCGTCGACGACAGCATCGTGACCATGTCCAACGCCAGCTTTTACAATTGCCATGGCCGCATCGACGCGAAGAACAGCAGCATCGCGCTCTATGGCAACAGCCAAATCTGCGGGCACGCGAGCGGAATCGTGTACGATTGGTTTGGCGTCGCCCCGCCCGATGCCCCGCCCGAGCCCAGCACCTGCGAAGCCCTGCAGAATGCGACTGTCACAGCGAAATTCGGCTTGAGGAGCGGCATCCAATGCCAGCGGCCCGGCGCGCATGGCATCGGCGTCAAGGCTGTCGTCGACGGCGGCTTCCTCGACGCGGTCGATCTCTGGGGTTATGTGAGCCAGGGGGCCGAGATCTGCTTCCCGCAGATTGGCTCGACGCTCTTCCTGGACTCCGCCATCACGCCGCGGATCGCCCAGCCGCTGGCGTCGTATCGCAGTGGCGACAGCACTTGCGCCTCGGTCGATCGGGCTGGCACGGTCGCGCTCATGCCGGGCATGCCGGACTCGGTGGCGCCGCCCAGCGCCCCTGCCGCCGCCCCCGCGCCTGCCACGGCCCCGCCGGCGGAAGGCTGCCCCATCATGACGACGGGGCATCTGCGTCTGCGCGCGAAACCGTCGCTGAATGCGGAGATCCTCGGCTATGTAATCCGCGGCAGCAGCCTGGGCGCCCTCTCGCGCACTACTTTCTGGTATCAAGTGCAGTCTGGCGGGCAAGTTGGCTGGATCGGCCACAAGTATGTGAACAATGTAGGCAACTGCTAGCGTCGGGCAAGACCCGCAAGCCCGGAGACAGAGAGCGGCTGGCGAGCAAGGGAGTGATCCATTTCATCGACGCCGTCATCGCGCCGGCCGGCTGCCTGGCTGATCGCCGACTCGCAATACGAGCCCTCGCTTGCCGGCGGGGGCTTTTTTGTCGCGAGCGCGCCGTTTAGCCTTGGCAGGCTTGCCAGAGCAGCTCGGCGATATGCAGGACCGGGGGCGCCTCCCCCGAAGCGGCGAGATGCCCCCGCAGCTGGGTGATGCAGCCGATATTGCCGGAGACGACCAGATCCGGCGCCGCCGCCAGGATCGCCCGCGCTTTGTTATCGCCCAGTTGCGCCGCGAGCTCCGGCTGCTCGATGTTGTAGACGCCGGCCGAGCCACAGCACATGCCCGCGTCGGCGATGGACAGCAGCCGCAGATTGGGGACCGCTTCCAGCAAAGACCGCGGCGCCCGCTCGATTGCCTGGGCGTGCAGCAAGTGGCAGGCGTCTTGGTAAACGACGCGGCGCGTTTCTTTGAAGCCGGGCGGCGGTCGCAAGCCCAATTCTGCCAGGAATGGGCTGAAATCCATCACTTTGCGCGAAAAGGCGACCGCTTCCGCTTGATCGGCTTCTCCCTTGAAGAGCAGCGCGTAATCGTCCATGCCGGAGCCGCAGCCGGCCGCGGTGGTGATGATGGCGTCGACATGAGGCGGGATCTGCGCCAGATTGCGCCGAGCCAGCTGCCGCGCTTCTCGTTCCGCGCCGATGTGCAGCAAAATGGAGCCGCAGCAGCCGGCCCCGCGCGGGACATGGACGTCGACGCCGTTGGCTGCCAAGACATGGGCGGCGGCATGGCTGATTTCGGGCGCCAGCGCGTCTTGGGCACAGCCGAGCAAGAGCGCGACCGAAGCGCGTCTTTCGCCTTGAGCGGGCAGCAGCTCCGGCAAGGGCTTGGACGGCGGCAGCTTTTCCGGCAGCAGCTGGAGCATGGCGGCGAAGGCAGGCGGCAGCGCGGGCGCCAGCCATTGCCCCAATTTGCCCGCTTGCGCAGCCAGCCGAAAACGCCGCGGGTAGGGCAGAGTCTCGATCACCATTTTGCGCGCCAAAGCCTCCACGGGCGGGCGCTGGCGAGTCTCTTCTTGCTGAGCGCGGTAGCTCAAAAGCAGCTCGCCATATTCGACGCCGGAGGGGCAGGCCGGCACGCAAGCCATGCAGCCGAGGCAGCGGTCGATGAAGGGTTGGGCTTCGGCGGCGGGCAGCGATTCTTCCAGCACATTCTTCATCAAGTAGATGCGCCCGCGGGGCGAATCCATCTCTTCGCCGAGCAAGTTGTAAGTGGGGCAGGCGGGCAGGCAGAAGCCGCAGTGCACGCATTTTTCGATTGCGGTCGCCATTTCCGGCGCGCGCAGCTCATCGCTTTCTATTTGATGTCGCATCTGTTTTCACCACAGAGACGCAAAGCTCACAGAGGGTTTAGGGGCCCGCATGTCGCGCATGTTGTTTCCTTCAGCTGCTGGTCTTGCGTTTATCGTCGCGGTCGGATTCTGTGTAACAGGCTGACCCCGCGTCCGGCACATCGCGCCGCTTGTCCTGGAGTCTGTATTGTATCATTGTCTGAGCGCTCAAAAGCTCCAGGTTAGTCCAGCGCAGCGGTGACTGGCTGCTCATGGCGGATACGGGCGAGCCAGCGGCCAGCCCCTACAGGGTTTCGTCGATTATTTTCACACCAGCTTGCCATGCGGGTCGAGGGCCTGTTTCACCCGCGCGGACAAGATGCGCTCGACTGGCGAGCCCAGCAGCGGCGACGCGACCGTCCCGCGCAGGCAGAGTCCGCGCAAGCCCAGCTGGCTTAAGGCGGCGTCGAGCGCGTCAATGTCGTCGGTCGCCAGCCAGAGCAGATTGCCGCCGACGCCATAACGCCGGTCCAGCCGGGCGATCGCCGGCTCCAGCGCGCTGATCTGCTTCGGCGGCAGCACGACCTTGACGAGGCAGTCGCCGCGCAGCCCCGCCAGCGGATCCCAGAGCGCCTCCGTCTCTTCTAATTCATCAGCGTCGCCCGGCATGGTTTCTGCCGTCACGCGCGCAGTGAAACGCTCGACGCGGCCGGGCAGAGTCTCGTCGAGGCCCGCCAGCCGCGTCAGCAGCGACCATTGTGCGTCTTTCGCGCCACCGTTCAAAGCAGCGGCTTCGCCACCCGGGACGAGGTCGAGCGCGTCCAGCTCAAAGTCGCTCTGGTTCAGCCAGTAGATGGCGTCGAGCGCGTCAGTCAATGCCTTGTACTCGAAGCGCAGGTTGCGAAAGCGAGGCGCGTCGGGGAAGACCTTGAAAGCGAGCTCGGTCATGATGGCGTACTGGCCCAGGCTGCCGACGAGGAATTTGCTCAGGTCGAAGCCGGCCGCGTTCTTGACCACTTTGCCGCCGACGCGGAAGGCTCTGCCCGCGCCGTCGACCACTTGCGCGCCCAATATAAAATCGCGGACGCCGCCATAACGAAAACGCCGCGAACCGGCGAGGTTGGCAGCCACGGTCCCGCCGACAGTCGCGCGATCCGGCAGCAGCGGATCAAAGGGCAGGTATTGCCCCTTCTCCGCCAGCGCCGCTTTTAGATCGCGGACGGGCGTGCCGGCGCGGACGGTCACCGTGTATTCTGATGGCTGGTACTCAAGGATGCCGTTCATGCGCGAGAGATCGGCGACGATTGCGGTCTTGGCGGCGGCATGGAGCGCGGATTTGCTGCCCAGGCCTCGGGCATGCAGGCGCGGGCTTTCGCGGACGAGGTCTTGCAGCTCGGCGGTGGATTGCGGCTGGCGCGCGCTCATTCGCGGGAAATCACTCCTTGCCGCTCCAGCGGGTGCATGCCATGCTGCTGGAGGGCGGGCGCCTCGCCACCGGGGAACATCTTGCCGCGATTGGCGATTTCTTTGGGGTCGATGGACCGGCGCAGGGCTTGCATGATGTCGAGTTCTTCTTCGCTGAACATGGCTGGCATGTAATCGCGCTTTTCCATGCCGATGCCATGCTCGCCGGTGATGGAGCCGCCCAGCCGGATGCAGAGCGCCAGGATCTCGCCGGCCAGTGCCTCCGCCCGTTCCAGCGCGCCCGCTTCGCGCCCGTCGTACAAGATGAGCGGGTGCAGGTTGCCATCGCCGGCGTGAAAGACATTCGCCACTTCAATGCCGTGTTTTTCCTTGAGGGCGTTGATCTCCTGCAAGGCTTCGCCCAGGCGGCTGCGCGGCACGACGCCGTCTTGCACGATGTAGTCCGGGCTGAGCCGGCCGACGGCGGAGAAGGCGCTCTTTCTGCCTTTCCAGATGCGCTCCCGTTCCGCTTCGCCACGCGCCACCTGGGTTGTGAAGGCGCCCGATTCTTCGATGATGCCCTGCAGCTGGGCGAACTCCGCCTCGACTTGGGGCGCCTCGCCTTCGAGCTCGACGATGAGCAGGGCTTCGGCCGCCGGGTAATTGGCATGCACGGCCGCTTCCGCCGCTTGGATGGCCAGGCGGTCCATGATCTCCATCGCGCCCGGCAGCAAGCCCGAAGCCACCACCATCGAGACGGCGTCCCCCGCTCGCCCGAGGTCGTCGTAAGCCGCCAGCACCGTGCAATAGCGCTCCGGCTGTGGCATCAAGCGCAGGGTAATCTCCAGGGCGATGCCAAAGAGGCCTTCCGAGCCGACGAACAAGCCGATCAGATCGGGTCCGATGCCGACGCCTTCGACGCTCTCGCCGCCAAACTCCGTCACCGTCCCGTCGGCCAGCACGACCTTCATGCCCAGGACATGGTTGCTCGTCATGCCATATTTCAGGCAGTGTGCGCCGCCGCTGTTGAAGGCGATGTTGCCGCCGATAGTGCAGATGGACTGGCTCGAGGGGTCGGGCGCGTAATACAAGCCATAGGGCTGCGCCGCGTGGGTGATGTGCAGGTTGACGACCCCCGGCTCGACAACGGCGATGCGCTGCTGCGGGTCGACGCGCTTGATGCGGTTCAGGCGGTTCAAGCCGATGATGAGCCCGTCGGCGATGGGCAGCGAGCCGCCGGAGAGGCTGGTGCCGCTGCCACGAGCCACAAACGGGACGCCGTGCTCGTGGCAGAGGCGAACGGCGGCGATGATCTCTTCTTCGCTTTCGGGCAGGACAGCCGCGCCCGGTTTCGTCTGGAAGGCTGTCAGCGCGTCCGACTCGTAAGGCAGCAGCTCGACATCGCGGGTCAAGAGCCGCTCGGGCGGGAATGTCTCTCGCAGGGCGTGTATGAAAGAATGGTTCATTCAAATCAACCCCACCCCAAGACCGCTCCCTGACGCGCAAGCGAAGGTCTTGGTTCACAGTCGCTGGACGATTCTGCCATGATAACCGCGGCGCGGCGATCTGCCAACGCGCCACCGAGGTTGGTCTGAAGGCTATGCTCGGGTCACGCGCTCGCAGCCAGCCTTTTCTCGACCTGCCGCGAAAGCTTGCGCAGCGACTGCTTGGCGATCTGCTTGGCGGCGACATCAAGCAGGCGCTGGCCGACAGCCGCGATCTTGCCGCCGATGCGGGCGTCGCCGGCGTAGTGCATCGTCGTCACGCCATTTTCCTGCGCCAGCTCGATCCTCCCCTCGCCGGTGACATGCCCGGCGGGACCCTTGCCCTCGACGATGATGCGGTAACTCTCCGGCTGGTTCAAGTCGGCCAGCTCGAAATTCGCCTCGAACTTGCCATTGACCGGTCCCACGCGCACCGCCAGCTTGCTCTGGAATTGGTTCTCGCCAATCTGCTCCAAGCCTTTCGAGCCGGGGATGACGCTGCCAAGGACATCTTTGTCCATCAAGACATCCCAGACGAGCTCACGCGTGGATTCAAATTCGTAACTGCCTTCAATGTGCATGGTCTGCCTCCTGCTGTAGCGCGCGACTAATCATAATGGAATTCGTTCCAATTTACGAACCTGGCGTTTGCGTCCGCGTTTCGCCGCTCGCCCGCGCTGGCGTCTGTTTGATTTCCGCAGGCGGTCGCGTACAGTTCAGCAATGCAAGCGGCGGACGAAAGGCGCGAAGCATTATGGTCTTGGCACAGCAGCTCATCAGCGCGGAGCGATTCCTGGAGATCGCCGAAGACCCGGCATACGGCTGAAAGTAGGCCAATTGCTTGACGCCGGCACAGCGCTGGTCTGGCTCGTCTATCCCGATTTGCAGATTGTGGATCTGCATTCGCGCGGCGGCGTCTCGTCCCTGGGCGCGGGCGACCGGCTCAGCGGCGGCGATGTCTTGCCCGGCTTTGATATCCCCGTCAGCGAGATCTTCCCCGCGCCAGCTTCCCGCTAACTCCCCACCCGCAGAATCACTTTGTGTATCCCGCGCTCGTAAGCCAGGTTGCTCGCGTAGGCTTTGGCTGTTTCCGCCAGGCTGTAGCGATGCGAGACCAGCTCGTCCAGCTTGACCTTGCCCGCAGCCGCCAGCGCGATCGCCCTCGGGTAAGTGTGTTTCATGCGCCGCGACATCATGATGGTCAGCCCTTTGCGCCGCGCCACCGAATGCTGGAGCCGCAGTTCGTCGTCCGGGGCGATGCCAACCACGACCAGCCGCCCGCCAAAACGCGCCATTTCGGCCGCCTGCCGCAGGCTGTGATCCGACCAGGCCGCTTCGATCGCGACATCGACGCCGCGACCGTTTGTCAAGCGCATGACCGCCGCGGCCGGGTCGCAGTCGTCGACTTGGAGAGCGTCGGTCGCGCCCCAGGCTCGCGCCTTGTCCACGCGCCAGTCCAGCTTGTCGAAGGCGATGATTTGTCGCGCGCCCGCCAGCGACGCCAGCCGGGTAATCAGCAAGCCGACCGGTCCCGCGCCGATAACCGCCAGTGTGCTGGCGACGCGGATTTTCGCCAGGTCGATGGCGTGAATGGCGACGCCGAGGGTCTCCAGCAGGGGCCCCGCCTCGTCGCTCAGCGAAGCGGGCAGCGGGAAACAGTTGCGCGCCGCCACATTCATGCGCTCGCGAAGGGCGCCGTCTTCGGGGTACAAGCCATAAAAGAAGTGATTCGGGCAGAGATTGGGGTGGCCATGCTCGCAGGTTTCGCAGCGCCAGCAAGGCACATGCGGCTCGACGGCGACGCGCTGCCCGAGGCGGAGCGGCTGATGCGTCCCGTCCATGGCGCCTTCGCCAACGGCGACCACCTCGCCCATGAATTCGTGGCCGAGGATGACCGGCTCGCGCAAGACGGTAAAGCCGATGCGCCCGCTCTCGTACATGTGCAGGTCGCTGCCACAGATGCCGACGGTCTTGATCGCCAGCTTGACTTCGCCCGGCGCGGGATCGCCCGGCGCGGCTTCTGACGCGACGCGGATGTCTTTCGGTCCGTGCAGGCGGGCGACTTGCACCTGGCTCGTCCTCGCGGCTGTGTCGTCGCCTGAATCTAGCACTGGCGCGCGGAAACAAAAAGAGGGCGATTGCAGTCAACCGCCCTCTTGGGGTACGCGACCACTGACGCTTGCAGTTTAGTCGTCAGCCCAGGTCGCTTCCAACTCCGCGCGCTGCTCGGCGATGATCTCTTCGGTACAGCGCAGGCTCTCCAGGAAAGCCAGATCGGCGGCGCGGCGTTCTTCAAGCGGCATCTCGGGCAGCTCCGTCCCGACTTCGGGCAATTCGCGCGTGGCGCCGGCGCTGCTGAGGCCGTCTTCAATGACGAAATCCGCCATTGCCAGCAGCTCCTCGGGAATCTCGACGCCTTGCGCTTTGGCTGAGTCCAGATTGACGGCGATGCCAAATTCGCGGCTCTTGTTGATGCTGATTTCAGAGATATCGATGTCCCCGTTGAGGTGCGCGACCAGCATGCGACCTTGTACGACGCCTTCGCCATAGACATCGTTGAAGCCGGCCGCCACCGTCGCGCCATTGTAGACGTGGTAGGGGAAGATAGCGAAGAGCGGGATGCCGTACTCGGCGGTCAAACTTTGCAGCGCCGTCGTGCCGGACAAGATGATGGAACTGATGGGATTGATGAGCGCTTCCACCCCGCGGTTCACCAAGGCTTCCGCAGCCAGGTTGAGGTCGTTCAGCGTTACGACGGTGGCGACTTCCACCGTCAGGCCAAGCGCTTCCGCCGCCAGTCTGATATTTCTCGCGCCGGACACGCTGATCGGTTCGCCTGGGGCGACGATCATGCCGATGGTCTTGATGTCGGGATTCCAAAGCTGCATGACGGACACGGATTGCGCATAGGGCAAGTGATACTGCGATCCGCCGACATGAGCGGGCTTGATGCAGGGCGCGTCGGCGATGCCGGCAAAGTAGGGCGAGCCAACGAGACTGAACATGATCGCTGGCGGATCTTCCATGTCGCGCGTGGCGTTCACCGCGATTTGCGTCACCTGGGTCGTGACGATCAGCATCGCATCCACGCCGCGATCAATCGCGTCTTCGACCATGAGGTTGGCGGTCGGGGTGTCGGAGCCGGCGTTGCGCCAGAGCACATTCATGTTGTCGCCAAACATGTCTTCGCCGGCATCCAGCAGCGCGCGCTCTTCTTCGTTGAAATAGCCATAAGCCTGCAGGACATCAAAGGCGCCTTTGGTGGCTAATGTCTGCCCGGCGGAATAGCCGAAATTCATCATGGCAATCGTGGGAATCTCATCTTCTTGGGCCAGCGCCGGCGCTGCAATCAGCGCCAATATCACGAAGAGAAGCAAGCATCTCTGGAACATGGATGACCTCACGGAAGCGACCTGTAAACGAACGACTATACTGGTCTATTAAGCATAGTTGAATATGGCTGACAGGTCAAATTCGTTGGCTGCCGATGGAAATTGGACACGGGCGAATCGCCGACTCGCCCGTAAGGAGCCAGTGCTGTATCGAGGGCGCGCCGGCGACGGCCCCGCGCAGAATTGCCGATGCGCCTGGGAGATCAGCCAGCCGCGTCCAGTTCAGCCTGCTGCTGGGCGATCATTTCCGGTGTGCATTCCAGCCCGGCGAGGAACTCCAGATCGGCCGCGCGGCGTTCTTCCAGCGGCATATCGGGCATGCTGGTCACGACTTCCGGCAAAGCCGCAGTTACGCCTTCGCTACCCTTGCCGTCCACAATGACATACTCCGCCCTCGCGAGCAATTCGTCCGAAAGCTCTACATTCTGCATTCGCGCCGAGTCCTGGTTCAGCGCGATTCCAAAGTGATGACTCTTGTTGATGCGGATATCCGCAAGGTCAATGTCGCCATTGAGATGCCCGATTATCATCCGCCCCGCGATCACCCCTTCTTCATAAAAGCTGCGGAATCCGGCGCCTACCGTCGCCCCGCGATAAACCGCCGGCATGACAGGAGCAAACAGGGGTATGCTGTGTTCCTGTGACAAAGCAAGCATGATCGGCAGACCCTGAACCGCGATGGAAGAGATCGGATACATGATGGCTTCAGCGCCTTTGCTCACCAAGCCCTCTAGCGCGATATTCAAATCGGGCAGCGACGCCACCGAAGCGACTTCGACCGTCAAGCCCAAAGATTCGCCAATTTCTCTGATCTTGTTCGCGCCGTAAACGCTGGTTGGCTGCTCGGGCGAGACGATAGTCCCGACCACCTTCATGTTTGGATCCTGCAGCAAGAGCAGCGGGACGATGTCCTGGTAATCGACAATGGGCTGCGTGCCGGCGACATGAGCCGGCTTCAGGCAGGGCGCATCGGCGATCCCGGCAATATAAGGTGTTGTCACCAGGCTGAACACGATTGGTGGCGGGTCTTCCATATCCAGGGTTGCGGCGACTGCCAGCTGCGTCACTTGAGTCGAGAGCGTTACGAGAGCGTCCGCGCCGCGGTCCAGGGCGTCTTCAAGCAATAGATTGGCGGTGGCAATGTCAAAGCCGGCATTCCCATAGATGAAATTGATGCCTTCTCCCTCAAGGTCTTGCATATCGTTCAATGCGGCGCGCTCTTCCGCGTTGATAAAGCCATAGGCTTCAAACATATCGAAAATGCCCTTTTCGGACAGTGAGCTCGAAGTGTTGGCGCCCAACTGCAAGAAGGCAATCGTCGGTTTGTCATCCTCAGCCGCCACCAGCGCTGCAGACAGAACCAGCAAGAGCGTCAAGATGGATAGCTTCATAGCCTTGTTCATTCAGGAGCTCCCGAAAGTAGACGGTAAATGCCTATTTCGAGTATAGCATACTGAGCTATTAGCGCTACTGAATCCGAACCGCAACGGGGAAACAAAAAGAGGGCGATCCGCCTGGACCGCCCCCTGCTGCTTGCTGTGGTTGCTGCCTGCGAGAGTTAGTCCCGCGCCTCGTCCGGCGACGCTTCTTGTTCGGCGATGCGCTCCGGCGTGCATTCGAGCTCAGCCAGGAAAGCGGCGTCGTCCGCCTTGCGCTCTTCCAGCGACATCTCCGGCAAGCTGGGCGGCTCGCTCAGGACCTCAAGCTCTCCGTTCTCGATCACCATGACGGCTGAATCCAGGATGGAATCGGCGACTGTAATCCCGAATTCCTCAGCCGTGTCGAGATTGACAGCCACGCCGAGGTTTACCCGGGAGCTGATCCCGGTCGTGCTGACATCCAGCGTGCCATCGACATAAGCGGCGATCATCCGCCCGACGGTCACGCCTTCGCCATAGAAGTCGTCAAAGCCCGCGCCGACCACCGCGCCATGATAAATGAAGCGAGGCGACACGCCGAAGACGGGAATGCCGTAATCCAGGGCCGCGCCCAGGATCGCCGGAATGCCCCGCGACTCGGTATAGCCCGCGCCAATCATCAACATGTCGACGCCTTTATCCGCCAGGCTTGCTGTCGCCTGGGGCAGGTCAGCCGCGGACGCGATGGAGGCGACTTCGACAGTCAAGCCGAGCGCTTCGGCGAACCGCGTGATCTGACTGACGCCATAAACGCTCTGGGTCTGCGCCGGATCGACTATGGTGCCGATGGACTGAACATCGGGCATCTGGACCTGGGAAAGCGCCACATACTGCTCGTAAGGTATGGACATGTGCGTGCCAGTGACATGCGGCATCTTGATGCACGGCGCTTCGGCGATGCCGGCCGAGTAGGGCGCGCTGACGATGGCGAAGAGCAAAGCCGGCGGGTCGTCCATCTCCTTGGTGATGTTGGCGGTGATCTGGGTGACCGGGGTCGAGAATGTCAGAAGAATGTCTGCGCCGCGATCCAGCGCCAATTCGACCATGGCGTTGATGTTGGAGACTTCGTCGGCCGCGTCCAGCCAGAAGACATTGATATGCTCGCCATCCAGGTCCAGGTTTTTGTCGAGCAATTCGCGCTCTTCTGACGAAATCAATTCGTGAGCTTGCAAGATATCCCAGATGCCGGGTTTGGTAATGTCCTCTGTGCCCGTGGCGCGATATCGCAGGAACCCGATAGTCGGTATGTCGTCGTCAGCCGCGGCCGCCATGGGCGCGAGCAGAAGCAGAATGAGGAATAGCATCCCCCCTCCGCGAGTCAGCGAGAAAATGCGGTGCATAGTTGCTCTCCCTTCGGGCGCTATGTAAGAGCGCCTCATAGTCATTATTAGATATTGTAAGGCGCTTTCGGCTCTCCCGCAACGCAAAGGCAGGGGCGAGCTAGCCGCAAAGCCAAGCCCATCCCCGCGACAGACGAATCTGTAGGGGAGACATACCATGTCGCCCGTCTTACAGCGGAAGGGATTGCGAAACGCAAGAGGGAGAGCCACCGGCTCGCCCGTACAGAATATGTATGGAGAGGGCGAGCCAGCGACTTGCCCCCTAAATGCAATGTTGCGGATCAGCCGCCCGCGTCCAGCGCCGCTTGCTGCTCGGCGATCATCTCGTCGGTGCATTGCAGCCCCGCGATGAAGGCGGCGTCGGCTGCTGGATCATGCTCGTATGCGCCCGAGCCAGCCTCCTGGCTTGTGCCCATCAAGCTCTCCAGCGGGACGCGGACGCGCTTGTCGACGACCGTAATGTTCGGCAGGTTCATGGTTTCCAGCAGCAGCAGCAGCATCTCGTCGGTAAAGTCGGTGAATTGGGGCATCACCTCGCGGATTTGATCCAGCCCCACTTCCCAGCTGCCATCAACGACGATGCCATCAGCCATCGCGATCAATTCATCTTTGAGCTCCAGGTTGACCAGCGCTGCCGAATCCATATTCAAGGCGATGCCGACATCGGCGATATGGTTGATGCCGGTGGCGGCGATATCGAGATCCCCGTTCAGCCAGGCTGCCAGGATGCGCCCGGTATCCGCGCCTTGGCGAACGCTGCGCTCCTGCCCGATGCCAAATGTGGGTCCTGAAACGACGCCCATCTGAGCCGACACGACCACAGGCAATTCTGCCTCTGCCGCCGCCTGGGTGACGATGCCATAGCCCGGACCGAGGGTTAGGGAAACGGGAACGATTATCAACTCGACGCCTTTGCTTATGAGGCCGTCGGTCGCCAAAGGCAGCGCGCTCAGGTCGCTGACGGGCGCTTCGTAAGCTTCAATGCCGCGGGCATTCGCAGTCGCAGCCGCCAGACGCGCGCCTTCTTCGCTGACCAGGTCGCCAGGCGCGAAGAGGATGCCAACCGAGTTGAGATCCGGGAATTGAATCCCCAGCGTGTCAAACACAGTGTCAAAGTCCTGCACCATGTTCGTGCCAGCGACATGCGACGCCTTGACGCAGCGCGCTTCCGCCATGCCCAGTTCATAAGGCAGCGGCATGCTGAACAGGATGATAGACGGGTCGTCCATGCCCTGGGTCGCCGTGAGCGCCATCTGCGCCATTATCGAACTGATGACAACCATCAGGTCCGGCTCGCGGTCAAAGGCGGCGTCGACAGCGATATTGGCGTCGGCCGGGTTGGAGTCCGCAAGCGCCCAGAAGAAGTTGATCTTCTCGCCTTGCAGGTCCTGGACGCTATCCAGCGTGGCGCGTTCATCGCTGTTGACGAAGTCATAGGCTTGCAGCACATCCAGCATGGAGGACACGATGATGGGCCATCCGTCGCCCATGCCCGCGAAGCCGATAGTCGGAATGTCATCCTGCGCGGCGGACCCGGGAGTCAATAGCGCGGACAGCAGCAAGAGAATAAGAATAGCGCGCGCCCCGCGAAGTTTAGCCAGTTCGTTCATGACAAGTCTCCTTTATGGTTGACTGGTCGGAGAAATTAACAGAAGGCATGTTGTAGAACACTATCGGCTGCAATCCAAATGGATGCAGGGCGCGGCAGGGAAAGGGCGAGCCAGCGACTCGCCCGCACACAGATGCGCTTATGCTGCGGATGCGCCTTGAAGATCAGCCAGCCGCGTCCAGTTCAGCCTGCTGCCGGGCGATCATCTCGTCCGTGCATTGCAGGCTCCTCGCCAGCGCCAGGTCGGCCTCGGGATTGGCGACGGTCGGCAGTGAGGCCATGCTGCCCGCGGTATCCAGCATCATGGACATCGGCACCTGGACCTTGCCGTCGACCACGCTGACGCCAGGCAGGTTCGCCGCCTGGATCAACATCAGGACCATGTCGTCGGTGACCGGCATATTCTGGAACATGTCCTTGAGCATCTTTGGCGCCATCTGGTACTGGTCGCCCACGACGATGGCATCGGCTTTTTCCACCAATGCCGCGGCGACTTCGATATCCGCACTCGCCGCCGAGTCCAGGTTCATGCCCAGGGCGACATCGGCGATGGTATGCAGCCCCGTCGTCGCGATGTCCATTTCGTCCATAAGCCATGCCACCACCAAGCGCCCCAGGTCGTAACCTTCCTGGATGATGCGATAATCGCCGATGCCGAATGTGACCCCAAGATAGATCGAGGTGACGGCTGGCGCGACGATCGGCACGGCGGCATCCTTCGCCGTTTCTACGATGATGCCGTAGCCTGGCGCCAACATGGCGGATGTCGCCACGACGATCGCGTCTACGCCCTTGCTGACGAGGCCGTCTGTCGCCACTGCCAGGTCGCTCAGAGCAACGGCGGCGGCGCTCGTCACGGCGATGCCACGCGCGTCGGCCGCTTTCTGCGCGCGCTCGTAGCCATCGACGCTGACGAGATCGGCGGAGGCGAATATCACGCCCAGAGTCTGCATGTCCGGGTTCTGGAGCAGCAGCGCATCCACAATCGTATCGTAATCAAGGTTGCGCTGAATGCCGGTCACATGGGCCGGCTTGATGCAGTTCGATTGCGCGATCCCGCTGCGGAAGGGGTTGGCGACCGCGGCGAATATCACCATTGGCGGGTCGTCCATATCATTGGTCTTGTTGACGGCGATTTGCGATACCGATGTCGCGAAAGTGATGAGCAGGTCCGGCTCTTGGTCGAGGGCCGTATCCACCATAAGATTGGCGTCCGCCAGGTCATTGTTGGCTGTGCCCCAGATGATGTTGATGTTCTCGCCGTCCAGATCCTGGTAGCCTTTCGCCGCCGCTTGCTCCTCGGCGCTGATGAAACCGTAGGCCTTCAGCATATTCAGCAGCGCGCCCTCTTGCGTTGTGTAAGTGTTCGCGCCGGGGAGCAGAATCGCGATGGTCGGCTTGCTGGCCTGGGCGGCTGCATTCGGCGCGAGCGTAAAGAACAGAAGCGGGATGAGTGCGAGAATAAATCGCTTCATGAGGCAATCTCCTAGCGCTGACCTTACCGGGATATAAGTATAGCCATTCGCGCCGCGAACTGCCAACGTCCGCCGCCTCGCCCGTACGGTGTTTAGCCGTGGGGCGTTTTGCCATAACGCCCCATTGATTGTGGTCTAGCCGTCCGCCGCGTCCAGCGCAGCCTGCTGCTCGGCGATCATCTCGTCCGTGCATTGCAGGCTCTCGATGAAAGCGGCGTCCATCTCCGGGTTGGGCGTGAAGCTGCCGCTGGCAAAGCCAGCCGCCTCGCCGATGACAGTGGCCAGGGGCATCTGCATCCTGTTGTCAACGACCTCTACGCCAGGAATGGCGCCGGATTGGGCAGCCATCATGATCATTTCGTCGGGCAAATCGACATACTGGAAGGCATCGCGCGCCATCTTGGGCGAAAACTGGTATTGGTCGCCAACGACGACCGCGTCGGCAATTTCCAGCAGCGCCTCGGTCACCTGAATATCGGCGAGCTGGGCCGAATTGAGGTTCATGCCCAGGGCAGATTCGCTGATGGTGTGGATGCCCGTGCGGGCGATATCCGCCTCGCCATTCAGCCAAGCCACCAGCACCCGCCCCATATCGTAGCCCTCTTGCAGGTTGCGGTAGTTGCCGATGCCGAAAGTGACGCCATAGAAAATGGTGCCCAGGATGGGCGTGACGACGGGTACGCTGGATGCCTTCGCCGCCTCAAGCGCGACCGGCATGGCGGCAGTCATGAAACTGGAGCCCGTCAGGATAATCGCGTCCACATCCTTGCTGATCAGCCCGTCGGCAGCCAAGCCGACTTCGCCGATTTCGGCGACGGACGCGCTGACTATCTCGATGCCGCGCGATTGCGCCGCTGCCATCGCGTTTCGCTGGCCCTCCTCGCTTACGGCATGGCCCACGGAATAGAGCAAACCCACCGTCGCCAGCTCAGGGTATTGCAGCTGCAGGGCGTCGAAAATGGCATCATAGTCGCGGGAGGCGTGTGTGCCAGTGACATGCGCTGGCTTGAGGCAAGGCGCGTCGGCCAGCCCGGCGATGTATGGATCGGCTGAGTTGAAGATGATAATCGGCGGATCGGGCAGGTCGCTGGTCAGGTGCGCCGCGACTTGGGACATCGTCGTGGAGAAGATCACCAGCGCGTCGGCGCCTTGGTCAAGAGCGCCCTCGACGACGGTAGTGGCGTCCGCCACGCTCAGATCGGCGTCTCCCCAAATGATGTTGAGGCTTTCGCCTTCGGTCGCCTGGCGATTGTTCAGCGCGCCTCTCTCGTCGGCGTTGATCATGTCATAGCCTTGCAGCATATCCAGCAGGGCGCTCGTCTGCAGTTGAGCTATTTCCAGCGGAAAGCCGAGTATGGCGATGGTGGGGTTGTCATTCTGGGCGGAGCCAAGGGGCGCGAGCAGCAGCAGGAGCAAAACAAGAACCGTTAATGTCCTCCCCGCCCCGCGAGGCAGCGTAATTATTCTATTCATCTCTGCACTTCCTTCATCTAATTGGTTTTAGGTGCTGTCGCACAACCTATCAGAATAGCGCATGTTGCGGAGCTTCACCACATTTAGCGGAAAACAAGACGGGCGAGCCAGCGACTCGCCCATGCAATGTTGCGGATGGCAGTTGCGGATCAGCTGCCCGCGTCCAGCGCAGCCTGCTGCTCGGCGATCATCTCGTCGGTGCATTGCAGCGCGGCGAGGAACTCCAGGTCAGCCGCTTGGCGCTCTTCTGGCGACAGGCCGGCGCTCGTCATGCTCGACGCATCCAGGTCGGCTGCCATTCCGGCCGATCGCTCGCCATCCTCGATGACAAAGCTGGCCAGCGCCAGCAAGTCGTCCGAGATTTCGAGGCCCTGTATAGCCGCTGTATCCAGGTTGATGGCGACGCCAAAGCTGCGCGACTGATTGATGGCGATGTCGGCGATGTCGATATTGCCTTGCAGGTGGGCGTGGAGGATGCGGGCTACGATCACGCCCTCTTGATAGAAGTTGTGAAAACCGGCCCCAACCGTAGTGCCGCGGTACACCTGCTGGATGACGGGCGCGAACAGGGGTATGCCATATTCGGCGGTCAATTGCACCAGCGCCGGCGTGCCTTGCAGGGTCAAGGGATTGATGTTGAGCATGATGGCTTCGACGCCTTTGCCGAGCAGACTCTCCGCCGCGACATTCAAGTCGGCCAGGGAAATGGCGGAAGCGACTTCGACCCTTAAGCCAAGCGATTCGGCGATCTCGCTGATTTGCCGGGCGCCGACGATGCTGGTTGGCTGGTCCGGCGTCGTGATCGTGCCGATTATCTTGATGTCCGGGTTCTGCAGCAGCGCGAGCGGCACATAATCATCAAAGGTTATCAGTGGCTGCGAACCCGTGACATGAGCTGGCTTGATGCAGGGCGCGTCGGCGATGCCGGTGGCGAAGGGCGCGGTCACCAGGCTGAAGAGGATGGCTGGCGGGTCCTCCAGGCCGCGGGTGGCGCTAAGGGCGATCTGCGCTACTTGCGTCGTGACAGTGACGAGCGCGTCCGCCCCTTTATCCAGCGCTTCCTCCACCATCAAGTTGACCGATGGCAGGTCGAAGCCGGCGTCGCGGTAGATCAGATTGATATTTCTACCGGCGAGGTCGTAAGATTCGTTCAGGGCGGCTCGCTCGGCTGATGTGAGATAACCGTAGGCTTCCAGCGAGTCGAGTATGCCTTCAGTAGCGGCCGCGACGGGGCCTGTGCCAGCATAGCGCAGGAAGGCGACAGTCGGTTTTTCGTCACCATCGGCCGCCAGAGCCATTGGCGCCAGCAGTAGCGCCACCAGCATGGTTGCCAGCAAGAGCTTCTTGAGCATGATTGTTCTCCTCGTATGCGCCGCAGTTTAGAAGACATTAACAGAGATTGGCTTGGATTTCCAAGCGCCCGGCAAGAGTTTCGCTGGGAAAACGAAAGAGAGCGACCGCAGCCGCCCTCTGACATTGCTTCTATGCTGTCAAATGGCTTTAGCCAGCCGCGTCCAGCGCAGCCTGCTGCTCGGCGATCATCTCGTCGGTGCATTGCAGCGCGGCGAGGAACTCCAGGTCAGCCGCGCGGCGCTCCTCCAGGCTCATATCCAGGGTCTTGATGCCTACCTCGCGCAAGCCTGGCGTGTCGGCTTCATTGCTTTGCCCGTCCTGGATCATCCAATCCGCCATCGCCATCAGCTCATCGCTGATCTCGGTACCCATTTCGGCGGCGATATCCAGGTTGAGCGCGACGGTGAAACCTGGCGACATGTTGATGGCGGTTCTGCTGACATCAATGTCCCCGTTCAAATGCCCGACCAGAATACGCCCCGAGACCAAGCCTTCGTTGTACAGATTGTAGAAGCCAGCGCCAACGGTCGCCCCGCGATAGACATGCTGGCTGACGGGCGACAAGACCGGCACATCTTGGTCCTTTGCCGCTTGGACGATGGTCGACAAAGCCATGCCGGCGAAATAGTCGGAGTGCGCCAGAATGGCTTGCGCGCCTCTGCTGATCAGCGCTTCCGTCGCCAGCGGCAAATCCGCGAAGCCGGTCAGCGCGGCCGTCTCCACCTCGATGCCGAGTTCGCTCGCCAGCTCGACGATGCGCTCCATGCCATGGACGCTGTTGGGCTGCGACCTGGTGACGAAGGTGCCAATCTTGGTGATATCGGGATCGAGCACGGGCACGATGTCAAGGAATTGAGCGTATGGGATCACGGTCTGCGACCCGGCGACGAAGTCCGGCTTGACGCATGGGGTGTCGGCGACGCCGGGGATGTAAGGCGTCATGACGATGGTGAAAATGATGACCGGCGGGTCCTCCATTTCGCTGATGATAGTAGCGGCGATTTGCGTCACTGGCGCCGACCATGTCATGAGCACATCCGCGCCTTTATCCAGCGCGTCTTCGATCATGAGGTTCGCCGTCGCGATATCCCAGCCGGCGTCGCTGTAAATCACATCGAGATGCTCGCCTTCCAAGTCTACCGATTCGTCCAGCCCCGCTCGTTCTTCGGCGCTGATAAAGTCATAGAGTTCCAGCATATCCAGGATGCCGCTTTCCGCGATCGAAATCAGCGTTGAACCGCCAAAGCGCAGAAAGGCCAAGGTGGGCTTGTCGTCGGCCTCCGCCAGTGCCATCGGCGCGAGCAACAGCGCCAGCAGCGCCGTTGCAAATGTAAGTCTTCTGGTCATTGTCCGTCTCCTTACAAGTAATGTAACTAAGTGCTAATACTAATCGTCTCGTCGACTTTCTACAAGCCAGCTTTTTGCTACGCGACTCGCCGCGGCTGGCAAAAAAGAGGGCGGCCCGCAATGGACCGCCCTCAGACTCGCTCTATCCTCCCGGGCCCCCGAGGCCCCCGGGGGATGCGTCACGAGGAGGCTATGAGGCAGGGGCTTAGCCGCCAGCCGCGTCCAGCATGGCTTGCTGCTCGGCGATCATTTCGTCGGTGCATTCCAGCCCGGCGAGGAACTCCATGTCAGCGGCGTGGCGCTCTTCCAGCGTCATCTCCGGCAGGGTGATATCGGCTTCGGGCCATTGCAGGGTCACGCCCTGGGCCGATTCGCCGTTTTCGACGATATAGGCGGCGCCATCGAGCAAAGGCTGCGAAATCTCGACATCCTGCAGGCTGGCGGCGTCGAGGTTGACGGCCCAGGCGAAGTCGTCGCCTTCGTAAATGGCGGTGTTGGCGATGTCGTAATCGCCATTGAGGTGGCCGATCAACATGTTCCCCGCGATCACGCCCTGTTTGTACAAGCCATAGAAGCCGCCACCGATGGTGCCGCCGCGATACGCGTTTTGGGGCGCGGAAAAGACGACCGGCAAGGCGTAGTCGTAAGACAGCGACAAGAGCAGCTGGAAGCCCTGGAAGGTGAAGATCGGGATGATGATGGCTTCGGCGCCCTGGTTCGCCAGGTTTTCGACGGCGCTGTAGAGATCGGGCGTCACGGTGATGGCTTCTTTGACGACCGACAAGCCCAGCCCTTCAGCGATCCGCGTGATGCGCTCGACGCCGACGACGCTGGCGCGCTGCTCTTGCGAGTAAATCGTGCCGACCACTTTCATGTCCGGGTCTTGCAGCAGCAGCAGCGGCACGATGTCTTCGTAATTGGTGGTGGGCACCGTGCCGATGACGAAATCGGGTTTGACGCAGGACGAGTCGGCCACGCCGGTGATATAGGGGCCGGAAGTGACCGTGAAGATGAGCTTGGGCGGGTCCATGAATTCGCGGATGGCGTAATAGACGATTTGGGTCATCTGGGTGGTGAAGGTGATGAAGATGTCGGCGTCCCTGTCCAGAGCCTCGTCAATGAGGGTATTCGCCTCGCTGCGGTTGAAGAGGGAGTCGCCATAGAGCACATTGATCTTCTCGCCGTCGATGGAGCGCTCTTCGTCCAGCTGGGCGCGTTCGTCGGCGCTTATCCAGGCGTATGCCTCCAGCATGTCCAGGATGGCTTTCTCCGCCAGGGCGACATTGCGCGAATCGCCCCATTTCATCCAGGCGACGGTGGGTTTGCCGTCGTCTTGGGCAAGGGCGGCGGGCGCCAAGAGCATAGCAATCAAGCAGAGCCACAGGGTGGCTTTCCTCAGCATCTTCATCCTCCAAGGTCGCGAATTTGTCGCTCGTCCATGTTTTGTTTGTGGGCTTGGCCCGCAAGATTGCAAAAGCGCCTAGCCAAGGAGCTGTCGGTCGGAGAGCTCGGCCGCGCTGTCCAGGGAATGGAAGCGGTCGATCAAGTCGGCGGGCCGCAGGTCTTGCCGTTCGGCGCCGGCGATCTCGAAGACGATCTGACCGCGATTCATCATGATGACGCGGTCGCCCAGATCACAGGCTTGCTGCATGCTGTGCGTGATCATGACGACGCTCAGGCTCTGCGAGGCGGCCAGCTGCTGCGTCAAGGCGACGACTTGCTCGGCGGCGTTCGGGTCGAGGGCGGCCGTGTGCTCGTCCAGGAGCAGCAGTTTCGGTTCGGTCAAGGTGGCCATGGCCAAGGTGATCGCCTGGCGCTGCCCGCCACTGAGGAGGGCGACGTCGGCGTCGAGGCGGCGCTCCAGGCCCAGCTGCTCTTGCTGCAGCTGTTCGACGAACCAGGCTTCTTCGGACTTTTTCACATCGCGGCGGAAGCCGGCGCTGCGCCCGTGAATGGCGGCGAGGGACAGGTTCTCGCGGATGGTCAAGCCGGGGCAGGTGCCGAGGCGCGGGTCCTGAAAGACGCGGCCGATATCGTGAGAGCGGCGGAACTCGGGCCAAAAGGTGATGTCTTGCCCGTCCAGGTGGATGTGGCCCCGGTCGGGGTGGACCGCGCCGGATATCACATTGAAGAGCGTGCTCTTGCCGGCGCCATTCGAGCCGATGACGGTGATGAACTCTCCCTCGGCGACCGACAGCGAAATATCTTGCAGGGCACGCACTTCGTTGGGCGTGCCAGCGTTAAAGGTGACCGATACATGATCCATTGAAAGCATGATCTCGCCTATCCGCTATGCCTCTGTCGGTAAGTCTTCCAGCGGTCGTAGAGTTTCGGCGTGCCCAGGGCAGCCAGGACGACCAGGGCGCTGACGAATTGGATGTCGGTGGTGGGCAGGTCCAGGGCGCTGAATATCCAGGCTCTTGAAATATCGAAGACCAGCATGCCCGTGACGGCGGCGATGAGCAATTGCCCGACGGAGCGGGGCCGCAGCAGCACCTCGCCGATTATGACCGCCGCCAGGCCGCGCACAATCAAGCCGAAGCCCAGGCTGACATCGGCAAAGCCAAATTGCTGCACCACCAGCGAGCCGGCGACGCCCGTCAAGCCATTGGCCACCATCAAGCCGATGATGATCATCATGTTGTGGTTCAAGCCCGTCGCCCGCACCATCTGCGGGTTCTTGCCGGTTGCGCGGATGGCCAGGCCAAGCTCGGTGCGCAGGAACCAGTAGAGCGCGATCAGCACGACGATGACGATGATGAGGAAGAGGCCAATCTCCAGCAAATTGGTGGATTGGCGGCGCATCTGATCGCCAAACTGCTCGACCAGCCAGGAGCGGAATTGTTTCGAGTGGCGGCTGATCAAGGTCTCTTCGCCCAGCAGGGGGACATTGCTCCTGCCGCCCATGATGTGCAGGGTCACCGTGTAGGCGGCGGTGATGACGATGATGCTGGCCAGCAAGCCTTCAATCTTGAAGATGATGTCGATCAAGGCGGTGGCCATGCCCGTCAGCGCGCCGGCGATAAAAGCGACCACGATGGCCACTTCCGGGCTCTGCCCCTGGGTGATGAGCACCGCGCAAACCGCGCCGCCAATGGGGAAGGCGCCATCGACCGTCAGATCGACGAAGCCCAGGACGCGAAAAGTGAGGAAGACCGTGACCCCGGCCAGGGCGTAGCCCAAGCCTTGGCCTATCGCGCCGATGTTGACATTGCCAAGCGACATGAAAGCGGCCACCACCACTGTCAGGACGACGGCGCGGACGAGAAAAGCGCGGGTCGCCCCCAAGTCGCGGTCATGCTCGCGATCGGCTGCTGCGGTAGTCGCTGTCATAGTTAGACGCTCCATGTATGGCGGTAGCCGGCGATCAAGATACTCGCATGGCACAAATATAATCTATTGGCATCGTATATCGCAACTCGCAATCTTGCCTGGCTCGAGGAAGTTTCCGCCTGGGGTCCATTTGGCGGAGTATCCCGGGTTCGGCGGAATGCGGCCGGCCCGCGCCCGCAATGCCCATGGCGAGCGCCTGTGGTATGCTTGGCGTCGTTCATGCGTTCATCCGATGGTGGCGACAGACTGTGGTTGAGAAGCGCCCGCTGGACAGGCTGAAGGTACAGGGCTTCATGTCTCTGCGAGATGTGGATTTGCGGCTGCGCAAGCTGAATGTGCTGATTGGTCCCAATGGAGCGGGGAAGAGCAACTTTGTTTCCTATTTTCGGATGCTGCGCGAGATGGTGGAAGGGCGATTGCAGCTGTGGGTGGCGAAACGGGGCGGCGCGAACCGTGTGCTCACATTTGGCGCAGAGCAGACGCGGCAGCTTTCATCGAGCCTGGATTTCGGCTCGTTTCGGTACGACTTCGAATTGACGCCGACAGACGCTGACCGCTTTGTATTCGCGGATGAGCGAGCGCACGTCAGCGATGGCACAGGCTTTAAGTATGTTTTCTGGAATGGGCATGAGGAGTCGTTGCTGAAGAACCTGGACTCCTCTCACCGGATCCACCAGTCTATTTGCAGCTTCAATACATATCAATTCCATAATACGAGCGAAACCGCCCGAGTGAAGCTGACTGGCGCGCTGAACGACAACTTGTACTTGCGCTCCGACGCGTCCAATCTTGCCGCGTATCTTTACTTATTGAAGTCTCATCAGTCTGAGACATTCAGGCACATTGGCAATATAGTTCGTCTTGCGGCGCCCTTCTTTGACGATTTCGTATTGGAGCCATTTCGGATACGCCCAGAGGAATACACCATACAGCTTCAATGGCGCAGCAAACATGGCGATGAGCCGCTTCTCGCCAGCCAGCTGTCGGACGGTTCGCTGCGATTCATCTGTTTGGTTACTGCGCTGATGCAGCCAGACCCGCACGCGACCATCATCATCGACGAACCTGAGATTGGGCTGCATCCCTATGCCATCACTCTACTCGGCTCGTTATTGCATTCCGCGTCGGAGCGCATGCAGGTCATCGCGGCGACTCAATCGCCCCGCCTCTTGGATGCGTTCTCGGTCGACAACCTTGTCGTCCTCGAGTTGGAGGATGGCGCGTCCGTATTCAAGCGCCTCGCGGAATCCGACTTTGATGCGTGGCTGGACGAGTATTCTGTCGGCGAATTGTGGGAAAAGAATGTGCTCGGCGGGAGGCTGAGCTAGATGATTCGGCTGTACATCATCTGCGAAGGTCAGACCGAAGAGGAGTTTGTAAACGGTCTGCTTGTCGACCATTTGCGATCCCGTAACATCAATCCCATTCCAATTGTAATTGGAACGCGGGGAAACAGAGGCGGCAATGTCAAATATGAGCGGCTCCGGAGGAACATTAGAAACGCTCTGTATCAAGAAGACTCTTGCTACTGTACAGTACTGATAGACTATTATGGACTCCCGGCGGACTTTCCAGGAAAAGCCGAGGCGGCCGGCAAGACTGAATTGTCCGATGCAGCGGAAGCCTTCCACATTGCTTTGGCGCAGGCCTTGAAAAAGGACCTCGGCGAAAACTCAGTCAGACGGTTTATTCCTTACGTGCAGATGCATGAGTTTGAAGCGCTGCTTTTCAGCGATCCAGAAAGGTTTGCCGCCGGTATCTCCCGGCCAGACTTGCAGTCGGATTTGGAGGGAATTCGTCGCCTCTTCGCTTCGCCCGAACATATAAACGACGGTGACAAAACGGCGCTCGGCAAACGCCTTGTTGCTCTATTTCCCGGATATGAGCGTCAGAAGCCACTCTTTGGAATTCTCGCCGCGCTTGAAGTCGGCCTGTCGCGGATCCGCCAGGAATGCGCGCTCTTCGACGCCTGGCTCGCCGGCCTGGAGCGCCTGCCGCCGCCCGCCTAGACCCCCCAGATCAGAGCCATCCCCAGCAGCATCGTCAGCAGCGTAATCACAGTCATGCCGAGCCCGACGCGGAGAAAGTCGCTGAAGCGGTAGCCGCCCGGCCCCATCATCAATATGTTCACCGGGTGCGAAATCGGCGTGAGGAAAGCCAGCGAGCATGCCATCGCCACCAGCAGCGCCATCGCCCGCGGGTCGACGCCCATCTGTAGCGCGGCCTTGATGGCGATTGGCCCCACCAGCAGCGGCGTCACCTGCCCGCCAATGACCTGGACCACCGCCATCGTGAGCAGGGCGATGACCGCGAACAGCAGCAGCGGGCCGACGCTCGTCAAGCTCGTTTCCAGGTACGCGCCGACCCGGTCCGCCAGGCCCGTCTCGGTGATGGCGAGGCTGAGCGGCAGCATGCCAGCCACCAGGAAGATCGTCCGCCAGTCCACCGCCGCGTAGAACTGCTCCATTCGCAGGCAGCGCGTGAGCGCCATGGCGGCCGCCCCGGCGAGCATGGCGATGGCCAGAGGCACGACATTGAGAAATGACAGCGTCAAGACGACAGCGGTGACGCTCACGGCGTAGGGCGCTTTGCCGCTTTCGATGGCTTGGGCGGAATACTCGCCGGCCGGCACGATGAAATTGTTATTGTTCGACAGCTCCTGAATGTCCGACGACTGGCCCACGACCAAGATGGCATCGCCCATTTGCAGCGGCATCTTGCGCACATCGGTGTGGTAGCTCCGCCCGTCGCGCCAGAGCGCCATTGCCAGCAAGCCGGCGTCGCGGTTGAGCTTGAGCTGCGAGAGCGTCTTGCCGATGGCGTTGGAGCGCGGCGCGATCATGATTTCGATGGGCTCGATCGGCAGGTCGCCGGAAACCGCCTGGGCGCCGCCCTCGACCAGCTCAACGCCCCAGCTCAGGAATTGCTGGAGCCGCTCTTCGCGGCCGACAATCAAGAGCTTGTCTTCGGGGTAGATGACTTGGGTCGATTTGGGAATGGCGATGGTCTCTCGCCCGCGCCAGACGGCCGCCACCGTCAAGCCCAGGGCGGCGTTGATGTCGCTCTCCTGGACGGTCTGATGGGCCAGGCGGGAGCCGGGCAAGACCCGCGCCAGCCACATCCGCTCCGCCAATTCATAGGCGTCGCGCAGGTCGGCCTGATGAAAGGACTGCGTCATCGATTCGCGCTCGGGCAGCAGGCGCCGGCCGACTGTCAGCATGTAAAGCAAGCCGGCCGCCACGATCATGCCGCCCACCGGCATAAAGTCCAGCATGCCCAGGCCGGCGATGCCTTGGGCGATCAGCAGCTCGCTCATCAAGATATTGGCGGTGGTGAAATAGGTCGCCATGCCGCCGACGGTGACGCCGAAAGCCAGCGGAATCATCAGCTTGGAAGCGGGCAGGCCGCTATCGCGCGATACCTGCAGGACGGCCGGCAACAGCACCGCCCCCGCCGCCACATTGTTCATCAGCAAGGACACGGCCGCCCCCGCGCACATCACCAGGGCGATCAGCTTTGCCTCGGAGCCGCGGCCATAAGCCTGGAGCTGCCGCGCCGCCCATTGCATGACTCCCGCCTGCTCCAGGCCGCGGGTGATCACGAGCAAGCCGATGATGGTGATGACCACCGAGCTGCTGAAGCCGGAGAGCGCGGCGCCGGGCGACACTAGCCCGGTCAGAGCCACCATCAGCAAGACGAGCAGGGCGATGAGATCGATGCGCAGCCGCGTAAAGGCGATCAAGCCGAGCAAGATGGCGATGATGGCGATGACGGTGAGTTCAGGCGCGGTGAGCATGAGGGCAGTATACCTTATGGCGCGGGCAGGCGGTCGACATGCCCCGATTTGGCGCGTTTTTGCGGCGCGCCGCCGCTTGCGTTAGCATCGATCCATCGCGCTGGCGTTATGCTTGATGATGACCTTGGAACCGAGTTTGCTCAATGTGGCCATCGTGGTTGCCCTGGGCCTCATCCCGCAGTTCCCGCGCATCGCCCGCCGCGTCGCCCTCAGCGAGCGCAACCAAGATTATGCGCTGGCGTCGCGGGTCTCCAACGATAGAGCCAGTCGCACCCTGGTCCATAACCCGCAGTACAGTTTCGTCAAGATGGCGGCGACGGCGCTGGCGCCTCATGGGGGCGAGGCGATCGCCCAGATCCCGCATTATGGAAAACGGTTCGTTTGACGGCGGAGGCATCGCTTCCATGAGCGCGCTTATCATCCGCGACGACGACGCCAGTTATTTCACTCCGCCATGGCGGCTGGAGGCGCTTTACGGTCGCCTGTGGGAAGCGGGGAAACCCGTCTGTCTGGCGCTTATCCCCTGGGTCGACGGCGGCGCGCGCGTTTACTGGACCCCCGGCAATCCGCCCGACCCCGGCATCCCGCCGGCTTTTCGCGCGAGAGGCGGGCGCTACGCTCTGGCTGACAACCGCGAGCTCTGCGCTTTCCTCAATCGTCTGGCTAAGGCTGGTCTGGTCGAGATTTGCCTGCACGGCTTGACGCACGCCTTCTTTGAATTCATCACGCATGACCGAGAGCTTGTCGGGCGGATGCTGGACGCGGGCTTGGCGCGACTTAACGACGCCCTGCCGGACGCCTCGATTTGGACATTCATTCCGCCTTACGACCGCATTTCGCCAGTCGCCCTCGAGGAGCTGGTCGCGCGCGGCTTTCACATTTGCACGCGCTCGCACAACCTGGCGCCGCTGCCCAGTCTGCCGCAGATCGCCGGTTTCGACGCCGCGACGATTTCCGGAGAACAGACTCTCTTCGTCTGCGACGACTATCTCTTTTCGCACAAGCGCGATCCGCGAGAGTCGCTGCGGTTGGCGCGCGCGTCGCTGGCGGAAAACGCGCTTACCATCGTCGCCAACCATTACTGGTGTTTCTTTCATCCCTGGCGCGGCGCGATGAACGCGGAGGCCGCGGCTGCCTGGCGGAGCTTCCTCGACGAGGCTCTGGGCGACGGCGAGCTCGAGATCACCGCCTTCTCGGCTTACGCGGCGCAATTGGCTCATGCAAGCTCCGGCTGAACGCGCTCGGGCGGCGCTGGTATACTGAAGCGCCAATGTCCAAGGGAGTCGACGGGGGCCTGGCATGGCGCGGAAAAACTTGGTGGGTGGCGAATGGCGCGGCAGCGACGATGTCCTGGAAGTGCGCTTTCCCTACGACGGCAGCTTGGTCGGCGCGGTATCGATGGCGAGCCCGTCGGATATGGAAGAGGCGCTGGCGGCGGCGCGGCGCGGCTACGAAATCACGCGTAAACTGCCCAGCCACCGGCGCTCTGAAATCTTGGAAAATATGGTCCGGCTGCTGCGCGAGCGCTTTGACGAAGTGGTCGAAGCGATGATCCTCGAAGGCGGCAAGAACCGCAAGACCGCCGTCGGCGAAGCAGCCCGCGCCCTGGAGACCCTCAAAATATCGGGCGAGGAAGCGCGGCGCATTGGCGGCGAAGTCTTCAGCATCGACTGGACGGCGGCGGGCGAGAACAAGCAGGGTTTCACCCGGCGCGCGCCCATCGGCACGGTCCTGGGCATCACGCCATTCAATTACCCGGTCAATCTGGCCTGCCACAAGATTGGTCCCGCCATCGCAGCTGGCAACAGCATCATCCTCAAACCCGCCGAGAGGACGCCGCTGTCGTCGGTGATACTGGCGGAGATCGTGCTGGAAGCGGGCTACCCGCCCGAAGCCTTCAGCATGCTCAACGCCTGGGGAAGCGATTGCGAGACGATGGCTCTGGACCCGCGGGTGGCGATGATCAGCTTCACCGGCAGCGCCGCGGTTGGCTGGATGCTGAAAGCCAAGGCGGGCCGGAAAAAGGTCGCCCTGGAGCTGGGCGGCAACGCGGGCGTCATCGTGCATGGCGACGCCGATTTGGCCGACGCGGCCGGGCAGGCGGCGGCCGGCGGCTTCGCCAACGCGGGCCAGAATTGCATCTCGGTGCAGCGCCTGTTGATTCAGCGCGATGTCTTTGAAGACTTTGCCGATATTTTCGTCGGCGAAGTCAAGGCGCTCAAAACGGGCGACCCGCGGGATCCCGAAGTCGACATCGGACCCATGATCAGCGAGGGCGACGCCGCGCGGGCGGAGAGCTGGGTGCAAGAAGCGCGGAACGCGGGCGCGTCGCTGCTGCTGGGCGGGCAGCGGGAGGGCGCCATGTTCCCGCCGACCGTCATGACGGAGACGACGCCGGCGATGCGCGTCAACTGCGACGAAGTCTTCGCGCCGGTCGTCACGCTGCATTCCTACGACGCCTGGGACGACGCCGTGGCGGCAATCAACGACAGCCCCTATGGCTTGCAGGCGGGGGTCTTCACCCGCGATATCAAGCGCGTCATGGATGCCTGGGAGCGGGTCGATGTGGGCGGCCTGCAGGTCAACAGCGTCTCGACATTCCGCGTCGACCACATGCCTTACGGCGGAATCAAAGCCTCGGGTTATGGCCGCGAGGGCGTCAGATACGCGATCGAAGACATGACCGAGCTGCGGCTGATGGTGCTGAATTTGGCTTGATTGGCTGCGATCGCGCTTGCTCACGACGACTGTAAGGGCTGGCCGCTGGCTCGCCCGCAATGCGACTGAAAAGGAAACTCCATGAATCCTTCAGACATCCGCATCGGCTTCGTCCCCATCGCGCGCCCGACATTTGACCTGGATCTGGCGCGGCAGATGACTTCCCGCGCGTATGCCGCCATCGCCAAAGCGGGCTATCAAGTCGTCGGCGCGCAAGCACTCGTCATGGACGGAAGCGCAGTCGATGAGCGCATCGCCAGCCTGGCCTCCGCCGATATCGACATGCTCCTGCTGCTGCAAGCGAGCTTCGCCGACAGCAAGATGGCGCTCCAGCTGGCGGAGGCGATCGACGCGCCCCTGCTGCTGTGGGCGCTGCCGGAAGCGCGGGTTGGCGGCAGGCTGCGCATCAATTCTTTCTGCGGCCTCAATTTGGCGGCGCATGGCTTGCGGCGGCGGCGCATGCCTTACGACTACATCTACGCCGCCCCGGAAGACGAGGCCGCCCGCGACCAACTGCGCGCTTTCGCCACGGCGGCGGCGATCAAGCGACGCCTCGCGGGGACGCGCATCGGCCGTCTGGGCGAGAACCCCGCTGGCTTCGATACTTGCCTGGTGAATCACGCGCTGCTGCGGAGCAAGCTCGGCGTCTCGGTTGAGCAGATCGCGCTCGAGCCTTTCTTCCAACGCGCGCGCGCCGCCGATTCGGCCCGGATCGACGCGGTGTCGGCGGAGCTGCGGGGCAAGCTGGCGCGCTTCGACGAGATGGAGAGCGAGGCGACTCGCGGCACGCTCGGCGTCTATGTCGCCCTGGACGCGCTCGTCCGCGAAAGGAGCCTGGGCGGTTTGGCGGCCCGCTGCTGGCCAGAGTTCTTCACCGAGCTTGGCTGTTCGGCTTGCGGCGCGCTCTCCCTCTTGAGCGACGCCCACGCGCCCAGCAGCTGCGAAGCCGATGTCAACGGCACGATCACCCAGCTGATCTTGCAGTGGCTCAGCGGCGAGCCGGCATTTGGCAGCGATTTGGTGGATTTCGACGCGGAGGCCGACGAGGCCGTCCTCTGGCATTGTGGCTTGGCGCCGCTGTCCATGGCCGACCCCGACGCGCAGCCCGAAGCGACCATCCACTCCAACCGGGCGAAACCGCTGCTGATGCAATTCCCGCTGAAACCGGGCCGGGTCACCATCGCCCGCTTGAGCGAAGCGACCGGCGAATTGCGGCTGGTGATCGGCGGCGGCGCGATGCTGAAAGCGCCCCCCGCGTTCACGGGAACCAGTGGTATAATCCGCTTCGATTCCGGCGCGGCAGCCGTGATGGAGACCATCCTGCGCGAAGGCTTGGAGCATCACCTGTCCATCACTTACGGCGACCATCGGGCGGAGCTGGCAGCGCTGGCGCGGATGCTGGATATGCCGCTGCTGCAGCTGTGAGCCGGCCTGTTTTCGGTCCAGGTTCGCGCGCCGAGGGAATCGTCTTGTTCAATCGCATAGTGGGAGAAATCATGATGAAACGCATAGTCATAGCGCTGCTGCTGGTGGCGCTGGTCTTGCCGCTGGGCGCGACGGCGCTGGCGCAAGAAGCCGTCGAGCTGGATTTTATGTGCTACAACAACGGCATCGAGTGCGAAGTCTACGCTGACCTGCTTTCGCGCTTCACGGCGGACAACCCGGACATTTCGGTGAATGTCGACACCGTGCCCTACAATACGATCCGCGACCAACTGCGGGTCCAAGTCGAAGCCGGTCAAGCGCCGGATATGGCGCGCATCACCGATTTCGGCGGCATGGCGGGCTACTACCTGGACTTGCGCGACCTGCTGTCGGATTCGGCTATCATCGAAGGCGCATTCTCCGCGCCCTACTTGCAAGCCTTCCGCACCGGCGACGACATGAGCGGGCTCTACGCTTTCCCGGATGAGCTTTCGGTGACGGCCGCCTTCATCAACCGCACGCTGTTCGATCAAGCCGGCGTCGACGTGCCATCCGACATGAGCGACGAAGTGGATTGGGCGACCTGGACGGCAGCCATCACCGAAGTCGCCGAAGCGACGGGCACGCCCTACGCCTTCGCCATCGACAACAAGGGGCATCGTTTCGCCGCGGCTGGCTTCGCGCTGGGCATTGAGCTCTTCGACGAAGACGGCAACTTCGATTTGGTGGACGATGAAGGCTATCGCGCCTTTGCCGAATGGATGAAAGCCTGGTTCGACAATGGCTTGACCCCGGCCGAAGTCTGGCTTGGCGGCGGGCAGTACTCCTCGGCCCGCGATTATTTCGTCAACGCCGAAGTGGTCATGCTCTATTCCGGCAGCTGGCAGATCAAGGCATTTGGCGCCGATATTGGCGACGCCTTTGACTGGGTGCTGGTTCCCAATCCTGTCGGGCCTGGCGGCAGCGCTGGCGCCTCTGGCGGCGCGTCCATCGTCGGTTACGCCCAGACGGAACATCCTGAGGCGGTCGCCCGCGTCATGGAATATCTGCTGCAGCCGGAAGTCGGGCAGGAATTCGCCTCGCGCACTTTGTTGATCGCGCCCAACCCGCCAGTTGTCGCCCTCGGCGTCGAGTTCGAAACGGACAACGCCGCTGTGGCTGCCGCGCTGAATCAAGCCGGCGTCGATGGCACCAAGGTCACTGAAAACGGCGTGGCGATGAACCTGCATCCGCTGGCTTTCGCCTATTACGACTCGTCGAACACGCGCCTGGCGCAGTACTTCGCCGGCGAGCTGACGCTGGACGAGGCGATGACGCGCTTGCAAGAACAGCTTGACGAAGCGGCCGCCAACATGGATGCCGGTTAGTCGCAGGTCCTCTGCATTGTCTGTCGCGGCGGGCGGCTTAGAGAGTCGCCCCTGCGGCGATCCGGCTTTAATCGCGTGACGGGCGGCATATCGCGTCGCCCGTTCTTGTCTTGCCTGGCGGATTGGGAGGCGACATGAACGGTACGCTTAAATGGCTGTGGCTGCCCCTGATTTTCTGGATGATCGCCGCGGGCGCCGCGAGCCAGGACGCGGTCGAGCTGCGCTTCCTCTGCTTTGAAGACGGCGTCGAATGCGCGGTCTACGCCGATTTGCTGGCGCGCTTTTCGCTGGAGAACCCCGAGATCGCTGTGGCAGTGGAAGTCGTCCCTGGCGAAGAAATTCATACGCGGCTGGCTGCGGAATTGGCTGCTGGCGCGCCACCGGATATCGCGCGGGTCGCGGATCTGGGCATAATGGCGGACCAGGATCTGGATCTGCGACCGCTGCTGGCGGCGCCCGATTACCTCCAGGCCAGTTTCCCCGAGTTCATGTTTCGCTTTATGAGCAACTTCGCTCAGGATACGGGCCTCTACGGCTATCCCGACGCGGCCGCCGTGGTCGCGCCTTTCGTAAATACAGCGCTATTCGACCAGGCTGGCGTCGCCGTGCCGGGCGATGGCGCGAGCTGGGAAGACTGGCTGCTGGCGCTGGACGCTGTCGCCGCCGCCACCGACGCACCCTATGCGCTGGCGGTGGACAACAAGGATCATCGCCTGGTTGGGCCCGCCATGAGCCTGGGCGCCGAATACTTCGACGACAGCGGTCATTTGACCCTGGCGGACGCGAGCGGCCTCCGCGCCTTTCTGCAGATCCTTGATCAACTGCTGGAAGCCGGGAAGACGCCGCGCGACACCCTGCTTGGCACGGGAAAATCGCAGGAGTACTTCGTCCGCGGCGAAGCGGTCATGTACATCTGCGGCAGCTGGAAAGCCGAGCAAGTGGCGGAACAGGTTGGCGCCGGCTTTGCCTGGGAGATTGTGGCTAATCCCGCCGGTCCGGGCGGCAGCGCCGGCTTCGCGCAATTCACCGCCCTCGTGGCCAGCGCCGATACGCGGCATCCGCAGGCGGTCGCCCAAGTCTTTGATTACCTGCTGCAGCCGGCCCTAGCCAGGGAATTCGCGGCGCGCGCCCTCACGGTCCCGGCGAACGCGTCGATCGCGGCCTCGGGCATCGAATATGAAACCGAGGAGCCCGCGGTCGCCGCCGCCTTGAATGGTTTCGCCAGGTCCCTGCCCCAACTGCAGCTGCAGGCGATCCAGCTGGATTTGCATCCGCTGAGGTCGGTGTATTATGAAAGCGCGAACGCCAACTTGCGCGGGTATTTCGCCGGCGAGCTAAGCCTGGACGCGGCCCTGGCAAACATTCAAGCGCGGCTCCTGGAAGCGGACAGCGAGCCGTGAGACCGGTCATGACGCGCCCGCGGGCAAGGGCTGGCGCATGAATGCGCTCCTCGACGCCCTGGTCAGCCTGACCGACGGGCTCTTCAACCGCGTCCAGCGCTTCACCGGCGCGACCGGCATGGCGTATGTCTTCGTCGCGCCGAATATGCTTGTTTTTTCTGTCTTCGTGCTTTTCCCGATGCTCTTCAACTTCGTCTACACCTTCACCGGCAGCGACAAGCTCTTCCTTGATCAGCGCCCGTATGTCGGCGCAGCCAACCTGGAGCGGCTTTTCGACTGTGGCGATTTTCTGCGGCCGGCCACTTGTGATGAAGATCTTTTCGCCGCGGCCGTGCTGAATACAGCCAGCTTCGTCGTCACCCAGGTGGCGGTGATGATCGGCCTCTCGCTCTTGACGGCGGTCGTGCTCAACGGGCGGATACGCGCTCGCGGCTTTTTCCGCAGCGTCTTCTTTTATCCCGTGCTGCTCTCGCCGATCGTGGTGGCGATGATCTGGCGCTGGATCCTGCAAGAGAACGGCCTCTTCAACGCCTTGATCGTCGGCCTGGGCGGCGAGAAACTGCGCTTCCTCACCGACCGCAACTGGGCGCGCTTCTGGGTGGTGATGGTCAGCGTCTGGTCGCTGATGGGCTTTTACACGCTGATTTTGCTGGCGGGCTTGCAAGCCATCCCGGCTGACTTATACGAGGCGGCTTCCATCGACGGGGCGAGCAGCTGGCGCGCCTTTCGTTCGGTGACGCTGCCCTTGCTGGCGCCGACGATGCTGGTGGTCATCGTCTTGTCGACGATACGGGCGGTGCAGATCTTCGATGTCGTCTTCGCTTTCACGGGCGGCGGACCCGGCTCGGCCACGCTGTACATCGTGCATTATATTTACACCAACGGTTTCGCCAGCCCCTTCCGCGAATTTGGCTTGGCGGCGGCGACCTCGCTGGTGATGGCTTCGGTGCTCATCGTACTGACCATCATTCAGATCCGCGTGCAGGGGACAGGCCTGGAAGAGGAAGAGACCGCCGCATTCAAGGACCGCGGCTTGCCCTTGCTGGCGGGCTTGGCGCGCGCGCTTGGGCCGGCCGTGGATGTCTTGCAGCGGCTGCTGGACGCCTTTGGCGACGCCTTGGGCTGGCTCTTCGGCTCGGCGCGGCGACGCGGCTTTTTCACTTATGGCTACTTGCTGCTGGGCTTGCTGGTGATGTTTGGTCCCGTGCTGTGGCTGGTGCTGTCGTCCTTCAAGAGCCCGGGCGATATTCAGCGCTTTCCGCCGCGATTCCTGCCCTATTATCAAGAGCTGGTCGCTGTCGCGGGTTATGACGAGCCGCTGCCGCTTTACAATGTGATTTTGGAAGACGGGACGGCGGCTCAACTGGCGCAGAAGCGGCGCGTCGGCCTGGAGGCGCAGATGATCGACCCGGCCGACCCGGAGGCGGGCGTCATCAAGGTGAAGCTGGGCGACCGGCAGCCTGTCGAGAGCGTCCGTTTCAGCCTGGACAATTATACGCGCGGCGTCGAGAGCTTTGATTTCTGGCGTTACCTGGCCAACAGCGTCATCGTCACCGCCTCGGCGACGATCCTCACGCTCTTCGTCAACAGCATGGCGGCTTTCGCGCTGAGCAAGTATCGCTTTCGCGGGCGCGGCGTCATCTTCATGCTCATCATCAGCACGCTCATGGTGCCGCTGTCGGTGATTTTGGTGCCGGCTTTCTTGCTGATTACGGCCCTGGGCTGGAACAACCAGCTCATCGGCATCATCATCCCCACCATCGGCACGCCCACCGGCGTTTTCCTGCTGCGCCAATACATGCTGACTATCCCCGACGAACTGCTTGATTCAGCGCGCATCGACGGCGCCAGCGAATGGCGGATTTACTGGCAGGTGATCTTGCCGCTGGCGGCGCCGGCCCTGGCGGTGCTGGCGATATTCTCGACCATCTGGCGCTGGAACGACTTTCTCTGGCCCAAGATCGTCATGACCAGCAACGAAATGTTCACGCTGCAGGTCGGGCTGGAGACATTTCAGGGCGATCTCACGATTCAGTGGGATTTGGTCTTGGCGATGACGGTGCTGACGGCGCTGCCGATCACCTTTGTGTTTGGTTTCTTGCAGAAGTACATCACGACTGGCATCGCGACGACGGGGATGAAATAAGCCCGCGATTCCAGCCCATGCGGGTTTGCCAGGTCGTCCGTCGGCGGAGCTAATGCCGGGCGCGGGCCACGAACAAGAAAGCCGCCAGCGACAGCAACGCCATCGCAACCACCAGCAGCAAGCCACCATCGTAGAGGCCGCTTTCGTCGCGGATGCGCCCGACCAGCCAGGGTCCAGCAGCCGCGCCCAAGCCGCCCAGGCCGCCCACCAGCCCGTTGATCATGCCCAGGCCCTGGCGCTGGAAGACATCGCTGGCCAAGGCGGTCGTCTGGCTGCTGCGCGTGCCCTCGCCCAGGGCGAACAGCGCCGCGTAGGCCACCAGCAGGCCGACGCTGGTCTGCGTTTGCAGCAGCGCGAGCATGCCCACCGCCCCGAGCAAACCCGCCGCGCCAATGCTGAAGGCGGCCGCCCTTCCGTAACGATCCGACACCCAGCCGAAACCGATGAAGGCGACGCTGGTGAGCAAGCCCGCCAAGCCGACGATCTGCGCCGCCGTCGCCCGCTCGACGCCGAAAGACTCCATATAGGCCACTTGGTGCACGGTCAAGCTGCGCACGGGACCGAGCGCGGTCGCCCCGACGAGCAGCAGCGCCCAGAACACGGGATTGCGCAGCAGCTGCCGCCAGGGAAGGCGGGGCGGGGCGCGATGCGTCGTCTGGCTGGCGGATGCGGGCGGCCTGCTCAAGCCGAGCGTCATCAAGGGCAGCAAAAGCGCCAGGCAGAGCAAAGCCAGGATGGCATAGGCGCCGCGCCAGGTCCAGGTTTCGATGAGCCAATTCGCCAGCGGCACGAAGAGCAGCGAGCCAAAACCCGTGCCGGCGAAGGCGATGCCGAGGGCTCTTCCGCGCTGCGCCGGGGTCGTCCAGCCGGCGACGACCGAAGCGACGGGGCCGAGACCGGTGACGCCCAGGCCGACGCCCATGACGATGCCATAAGACAGCAGCAGGTCATCCAGCGAATTGGCGCGCCCGCTCAGCCAAAGCCCGCCCGCCATCAAGCAGACGCCGCAGCCGAAGACGGGCCGCGGTCCCCAGCGGTCGAGCGCCAGGCCCGAAAGCGGCGCGACGCAGGCGAAGACGAGCATGTTCAGGCTGAAGATGGCGGCGGAGGCTTGGTTGCTCCAGCCTTCTGCGAGGACGAATTCGGCGAAGAAGACGGAAAAGGAGAGGCGGATGCCGAAGATGATGAAGATGGCGAAGAAGCAGACGAGGACGACGCGGGCGGCGCTGGGGGCGGGGTCGCTTTCGAGCCGCGTCATCAATCAGGCGGCGAGCTCTTCAAGGACGGATTCTCGCTCTGACCAGAGGACGGGATTGACCTGATACGCTTTCAGCGCGCTGAGCGAGTCTTCGCTGATCGCCCGCTCAGCGTCATTCAGGATCGCATAAGCGCATGCCTCTTTTCGTCTCGCTTTCTTTGTGTCTTCCCAAGCGAACACCGTTCTCTCGATATTCGCGCGATCCGGACGATTGAGACTGAGCAGTACGCGCTCGGGCCGCGAAGCGGACTTGGGGATGACGAAATCAAAGTGATGATCGAAACCGCTCGCCCCGGTCAGCTTCACGCTTGGCGAGTATCGGATGCCCTGCGCCTCCAGCCAGGCCTCCACATCCTCGAAATAGAAGCTGGCGACATGCGGCGACGCCAGATAATACAAATCGTTGACCGCCAGCATCGCCTGAATCAAACTATGCTTGCGGCGCGCATAGTTGGCGCTGCTTGCATCGACATACAGTTCCTTGCTTTCGGCATTCTGCTTTACGCCATATCCTCTAAGCGTCATCGCCAACAGGCTTTGACGTCTGGTCGTGTTCAACTGGCATCCGCTCTGTTCCAAGTCAACAATTGTGTATCCATCATCGCTTAGTATGTACCCGGAATCGGAGCGGCCCACATAGAATTGCAGATAGTCATTGTGCCGATCGATGAAGGGCGTGGTTACTTCTACCCAACCGTCGAGCTCGTGCAGCGTTATACTCTCCTTGAGCCAGGATATGTACTGATCCTTCAGAGCGTGAATTTCGGCAAGCATCACAAGAGCCCTCGCTGAACCTTAGGCGCTACGCTTATGTTACAAAACGCCATGAAATCATTCAAAGACTCATAAGGATCGCTCGGCGCCGAGAACTGGGTTTCAGGAACGGGCTTTGCCCAGCCGTCGCCCCAACCTTCGCGATAAACATGGAGATGTGGCGCAGGAACCTTCGTGGCGTCCGGGTTGTCATGAGCGGCGCCTCCAATGTCAAGTCGCGCCAGAATAACAGTTCGCTTCGCTCGAAGCTGGTATCTGGCTCGACGCAGATTCTTGGCGCTGCGCCAGATGTCAAGCAAGAACTCTTCGCGATCGTCCATTGAGCGCAACTCTATCGTTACATCTTGGCCCGGAGCAGGATACATGAAAGTTTCGGCGCAGGTGGCGCGTTTCCCCAGCGCCAGCAGTCGGTCAGCGTCTTGCTACGATAGCTCAGCTGCGGACAACGACAGCACCCTGCATCGTACGATTAGCGATTCTCTGCGTTGACCCCTAACCAATAGTGTATCAGCGTCGGAAATCTAAGTCGACTCAAGCACCGCCATCGTCGCGTTCGCCAGCGGCATCACCCCCACTCGCGCGGCGAGCCCCAGTTCCGCCAGGGCCTCGTCGATCGCCGCCTGTAAATCCCGCGCCGGCGCAAACAGCAGCCCCCGCGCGAAATCGTCGTCCAGCTCCGACACCAGGGTCAGCTCAAGCCGCGAAGCGTCGCGCGAGACCTGGAAGGCTTTGTGCCGGCCGACGCGGAAGCCCTCCTGCGCAAATCGCTCCAGGACGTCGGCGTGGCTGCCTATGTCGGCGCGCCGCATCCAGGCTTCGTATTCGAGGCTGCCACTGCCTTCGGGGCAGGCCGCGCAGAGAATCAGCTGGCCGCCATCCCGCGTGATCGAGGCCGCATGCGCCATGCCCTTTTGCGCTTGGTAGATGTTGATGTCTTTGGGATGCCCGCCCGGCGAGGCGATCATCAAGTCGAAGGGGGCCGCGACCGGCACAGTGTACAACTGACGCGCAGCTGGCACGCCCGCCCTCATCACCGCCGCCGGATCGCCCGCGAAGACCTGGACAATCCGCTTGTCGCGGTTCAAGAGGGCGTTCACCGCGAAGTCGACGCCGATCATGGCGCCGATCGCTTCCACATCCTGCCGCGCGGGATTGCCAGCGTATTCGCCCAGCCGCGCCCCCGGCTCGCGCATCATGGCATGGTTGTGGTTGATCGTCTCGACCCCCGCCAAGCCAATCGCCGCGCTCTTGACGCCGCCGGAGAAGCCCTGGAATTGGTGCGGCTCGATGTTGCCGATGACGATGCGATAATCGGCTTCCATGAATGCGCTGTTGATGAAGACAGGCGTGCCATGCGCGGTCTCGCCCAGGCATGTCAGATTGGAAGGATCGCCGGCGTCGTGGCAGAGGACGCGATAGCGCTCCAGGATATCGGCGGGCAAGATCGCGCGGTGTTCGTCTGGCGGCATGGACGGGTGCGTGCCGGTCGCGATGATGAAGAGCGCGTCTTCGTCGCGGACGCGGGCCTGGCGCATGCCCTCCAGCAGCGGCGGCAGCAGGTATTCATGCGGCACGGGCCGAGTCTTGTCGTTGATGGCGATGGCGACCCGCTGGCCCGCCCGCGGCGGCTGAACCTGGCCCAAGGGATTGTAGACCGCCTGCCGAACGAGGGCGGCCGGGTCTTCGGCGGACGGCTGTGGCGGGGGCAAGACAAGCTCGACGGCGACTTCATCTGGCAAGCTGGCGGCGAGCGATTCGCTTCCGTAGGGGAGGCTGATCCTGGTCATGCGGCAGTTTCCCTTTGTCTGTGTTGGCGCAGTCGACAGGGCATCGTCCGGAAACAGGCGGATGAGCGCCCTGCATAAGCAGCGATTGAGTACGCTTTACCGCGAGCTGGCGGCGTAAATCACGGACGGGTCTTCCAAACGAGGCAGGGGACAGGCGCCGCTTTCAACGCAACTCAGGACCTCGCCGGCGACGAACTCCGCGAGCGCGCGGTTCAATTCGGCACCGTAGTGCAGGGTTGGCCCCCAGAAGCTTTCGTCCAGGTGTTGCGCGTTCAACTGATCGGCAAAAGACAGGTAATGATAGCGCTGGCTGAAGTATTCCAGCAGGGAGCGGTAGGGCACATCGCCAGTGTAATGCCAGCGGCTGAGATGCTCCTGATGCGGCAGGAAGACGACGATGAAGGCGCTCCCGCGTTGCCGCGCGTCCGTGGCGAAAGCCTCCACGATCGCCGCGCTCAGGCGCCCCCGCTCGCTTTCCAATCCGTAATCTGCCTGGGCGTCTTCGCTCCCTTTGCTTAGCGCTTCGTGGACAAAACCAGCCAGCCGGCTGCCCGCCCACCACTGACGCGCGTACTCGCGGCTGCGATAATGGGCTTCGTGGACTGCCAGGGGATGGCTCTCGAACGATTCAAAAATGTCGAGCAACCCCGCTGGCGGGATGGCGGGCGAGTTGACAAGCTCCAGCGTAGCGCCGTTCAAGACGAAGCGCGGCTTGGAAAAGGGCGGACCAAGGGGATGCAGCAGCTGGCGAAAGACATTGACATTGCGGTCCAGATTCTCCGCTTGCAAGCCAAATACGACAATATCCGGCGCATAAGCCGCCCCGTCCCGCCGCCAGCGCAGGTATGCCTGATCCATGCCGTATGCGCTGACGCCGAAATTCAATGCTTCCGCGCGGAGGCCGGCCTGGTTCAAAGTGAGTTCGAGGAGATGGGACCAGACCAAATCGTCTGCGACGTCGTCGCCGGCCGTGAAGGAGTCGCCGAAGAGGGCGATGCGCAAGGCGTCTGCCGGTGGCGCCAGCGGGTATTCCCGTTGCGCGCGCAAGCCCGCGGCATTGATGCTAAAGGCGCCGTCGTGACGGCTTGAATTGGGGCGAAACTCCCAGCCGAGACCCTCGGAATAGATCAGCGTGACCGCGTCAATGTGGTCTTCGTATTCGCTGATCTGCTCGGCAAAACGCTGAAGCGGCAGCGCGTAGGGTTGCAAATCGCGCCCGGCAAAGCTGAATTGGCCGTCGGCGCTCTCTTCGCCGGCGACGCGCACCACGATCTCCAGCGCCAGCAGAGCGCAGAGCAGCGCCAGCCCGGCGATTCCAAGGCGCAGGGCGACCATGCGCAGCGCCCGCATCCAGGGTCCTGCGGCAGACTCGCCTGTCATCGCGCTCGCCGCGCCGCCGTCGAGCCGCTAGACGCTGGGTCCGACGCGATGGATGGCGAAGCTGTTGTTGTCGCGCAGGGCTTCCGACTTGGTCAGGTAGCCATTGCAGACGCGCTCGACCTCGTCGTAGACGATCTGTCCCGCCTCAGCCAGGGTGATGTCGCCATGGAAGACGCCGCTGACATCCACATCGACCGTGTCGCGCATCAGCTCGTAGGACTGCCGATTGCCGGTGACCTTGATGGTCGGCATGATGGGATGGTTGGAGGTGTGGCCGCCGCCGGTGCAGAAAGTCAAGACCTGGCAGCCAGCCGCCGCCATGCTGCTGATGCTCTCCGCGCCCATGCCGGGACCGTACATGACATAGTTGCCCGGTTCATTCCGGGTCGGCGCTTCCGCGATCTCCAGGTATTCGATGATGGGGCTGTCGCCGATTTTTTTGACCGCGCCCATGGATTTCTCTTCGATGGTCGTCAGTCCGCCGGCCATGTTGTCGCCAGTGGGCTGGGAGCCGCGGATATCCTCGCCGCTGGACAGTGCCCGCGCTTCCATGTGCTGGACGCCAGCGAGGATCGCCTCCGCGACGGCTGGGCTGGCCGCTTTGTCCGTCAGCCAGTTCTCGCAGCCCATCCACTCGGTGCATTCCGCCATCAGCATGCGCCCGCCCTGGGCGATGAGAATCTCGCCAGCCAAGCCATTCGCCGGGTTGCTCGCCAGGCCGGAAGTGGTGTCGGAGGTGCCGCATTCCGTGCCGAAGAGGATCTGGCTCATCGGCGCCGGCTCGCGATGATGCAGGCTGATTTGCCGCGCGAAATCCTGGGCGTAGCGGGTGGCTTTGTCAATGGCGCTGATGAAACCGCCGTCGCCGCGGATGTTGACGGTGGCGATCGGCTTGCCAGTCGGCGCGATGTCCTCCGCCAGGTCCTCGGCGGTCATGCCTTCTTCCCGAAAGTGGTCGATGATGACGACCGCCCCGACATTGGGGTTCATCGCCGTGCCCGCCAGGAAGCGCCGCGTCACCCGCAGGTCCGGCGCCACCTGGCAGCGTCCGTTGGCATGGGTGATGGGCACAGCGCCAAAGACGCCGTCGGCGACGCGCTCGCAGACGCCATTGGCATAGACCGTGCCGGACAAGATCAAGAGATGATTGCGAACCCCGACATCGCCATTGGGGCGGCGGAATCCCATGAATTGCGACATTTGTGTTCCTCCTGTTTACATTGCAAGCCGCCAACCCCACCCCCGGCCCCTCCCCGAGGCGTCTGAGAGGGGAGTCAAACGCGCGCGAATCGCCAGCCAATATGTTCCAGTCTTCTGCAATCCACAAGGTTTTTTTGCGTGGGCGGCGGTAATGTCGGTCCTGTGTCTACAGAAAACTACTGGCGGTCGGCCAGGTCGCCGCGGCCGCGGTTGCTGTCGACATTGTGCGTGTGCACATGCTCGCCTTCTTTGATGTGGCGGCTGGCGCTGCCGATGCTGAGCCCGTATTTGAGGACGGTGTCGCCGGCGGCGATGTCCATGAGGGCGATTTTGTGCCCGTATGCGATTGGGTCCTGGGCGACGACTTCGAGGTCGCTGCGCTCGCCATTGCAGCCGACATGGTCGCCGGCGCGGATGGCTTCGAGGACGGCGGTGCCGACATTGTCCGTGGCGTAGACGACGAATACTTTTTTCATGGCGGAGCCTTTCGCTGCATGAGTCGGCCGCATTGTCTATTGAAGCGGCGGGGTTTACAAGGCGTAGCTGAGTACGAAGAACTTGCCGTTGAAGGGGTGGGTGACTGTAAACTCGCGTCCATCCGCCAGTTCCGCAATTGAGAGGGCCTGCCGAAGGTATCGCTTTCGCTGGGCGATTTCTTTGGCAGGATGATTGGGCAGAATGAAGTTCAGCGTGTTGTCGCGAATCTCGGGGTAGAGCGTCGAATTGAAAACATTTCCTTCTTTCTTGGCTTCCGTCATGATGCGAAATCTAAGTTTCACCGTTGCCCTGTCGACATCTCGCACTCGGCTAAAGCTCTCCTGAGTAGAGAATATGCGCTGCATCAGCTCATGTAGCTCCGCGCTTATCTTGTAGTCTTCCGCTTCGAGCCTTTCGTCCAGCACTTGAGCAAATGCCTTGCGAATCAGTTCTTCCACTCGGACTGTCTCGAAGAAGCTGCCATGAACCAGGCATATCTTGGTGTCTTCCGTCTTCGAGTCCTTTCCTCGAAGCAAATAATAAACTTCTCGCACTGGCAACGAGTGGACATCGTCGCCAGCCGCTTCCATTTGCGCCCGCACTACGCTGGTTTTGCCGCGAACCAGAGACTCGATTTGTTTCTTGCCTGTCGGAATCGTAGAGTTGAATGATGGCACGGAGTAAGTTTTGCTGTCCTTCACTTCTATCAGCTCGCCGCCTGTGGGGTCGCCGCCCGGATTGATCCTTATTGCGAAATCGGGAAACCTGCTTCGACCTCTGTAGGACAGCAATTCAACGTCGAATGGGAAATCTTCGAGCTTCGGAATCCATTCTAAGCGATTGCGATTACGGCAAAGATGGGCGAAAAAGTGGTAGATCGAGTACACCTTGTTTTCCGTTTTCAACTGCGCCGTCCCAAATCTCGTCGAGGTTCTCCGTAAAGCGGTAATCGTCGCGGAAGCGCCGGACATCATCTGAAGGGCGGATTTCTCGCAGGCGCTGCCGAATGCAGGCGGCGTTGTCGGGGTCGACTTCCACGCCAAGCCCGCGCCTGCCCAGTTGCCGCGCCACCACGAGGGTCGTGCCTGTCCCGGCGAAAGGATCAAAGACGCAGTCGCCCGGCAGCGATGAACTCAATACGATGCGCAGAAGCAGGGCAATCGGCGCCTGCTGCTTATGAACGCGACCGCCGTCTTCATCGCGCAGGGCTTCGTCGCCGGCGAAATAGCCAGCGGTCAACTCGCGGATGTCGTCCCATATATCCGTCACATACATGCCGTTCGCGCGTTTATGTCGGTAGTTGGCTGGCAAGGGCGGGTCGATGCGCAGGCGGTGAAAGACTCGCGCTTTGCCGCCTTTTGTGGCGTAAGCGATGACCTGATACTGCTTGCCAAAGCGCCGGCTCATGGGCACGGCTGATGTCAGTTTCTTCCAGATGATGAGGTTCTGCAGCGTCCAGCCGGCTTCGCGCAGGCAAGCCAGCACATGCTCGCTGTTCTTCTCGCGCTGCATGAAATAGATCGCGCCGCCGTCGGAAGTTTGAGCATAGACCGAGCGGCAGACCTGCTCCATCCAAGCCCAGTACTCGCCTTCGGGCATGTCGTCATTGTGCGAGGCGTAGTCTTTGGCTTGGTTGAACGGCGGGTCGAGGAAGGTCAAGTCGAGCTCGCTGGCGGCAAACTCCAGCGAACGCAGATAGTCGCGTATGTCGGCTGCGGCGATGTGGCTGTCTATCATAGCCCCTCGGCAATCGCCATCTCGTTGTCAAGTTTAGCCTGACCCAAGTCCTCTACAGATGATGGGCTATTGCGGACGCTCTGTCAATATCCGCGACGCATGTCGACCCGAAAGCGGCCTGAATGGCCTGTTGCAATCTGGCGGCCGCGTGGTAGGCCAGAGGCATCGCACATTTCAAAAGGAGCATGACATGCCCCCGCCAGAAATAAGTGAATTGACTTGGGACGAGAAGGGCGTCGAGCGCATGGAGTTCTTCATGGCTGAGCAAATCGCCTACTATGTCACCGGCCAGGTGCTTCCAGATTGGGACGATCGGGAAGACTACCTCATTGAAGAGCTGCGCTGCGTGCAAGGCAAGCGCAGCGACGGCAAAGAATCGCCAGACTATCTGAGCCTGTCAATCGCTGTCGCTGGCAATGTCATGGGCAACATGATGGCGCAAGAACTGATGAAGCTGCTGCTTTCGCCCGGTGACATCGCTGGCATCGTTGAAGCTGCCATTGAGCGAGCCATCAAGGACGAGGAATACGACCGATTGCACGAAGACTACGAAATGCCATAGGCGCAGCTTTCGAAGCCCCGTCACCCAAACTGCGGCAGCCAGCCCGCGTTCGCAGCCAGCAGCTCCTCCAGCATCGCCCGGCCTGCGTCGATGTCCGTCACCATCGGGTCCAGCAGCATCGCCTGCAGCGCCAGCCCCCGATCGCCATGCTGCGCCGCCTCGACATACAGCCCGCTCAGCTCCAGCTCTCGCCGGCAGAGCTCCGCGATGGGCGCGGGCAAGGGCGACATGCGCTCGCCATGGAAGCCGCCGCCGTCGATCGCGCCCGGCGTCTCTACGATGGCCTCCGCCGGCAGGTTGGGGATTTGACCGCGATTGGGCAGGTTCAGCTGCGGGCGCTGGCAGGGCTTGTCATAATGCGCCGCTTCGACCATTTCCGGGATTCCCTCGTCCAGCATGCCGTGCCGCGACAGATCGCGCAGCGCGTTGACATCGACCCGGCCGGCGACGATGTCCCGCGCCAGTTTCTCGCGGGAGGCGCGCCGCCGCCGATTGCCCTCCCAGCTTTGCAGCTTCAGCGCGTACTTGCGCCAGGGCTGCGTGACCGGGTCGCTGACCCAACTCAGATATTCGCAGAGGTGGCTGTCGCCTGCGCTGGGCATCAGGCCGTAGATTTCGAAGAGCTCGCGGCTGAGCGGCTCAAAGTCGCGCCGAAAATGCTTCAGCCAGCGCTCGCGCAGCTCCGGGTAGAGGTCCTCGCCCGTGTCTTTGTCGCGGATCTCGTAGACCCAGCTGAAATGGTTGATGCCAGCCGCCTTGATCTCGAGATGCCGCGTCGCCTGCCGCGCCACCGCCAGGAAAGCGGGCATGTTGTAGGCGTCGGTGTGCACATGGAAGCCGGGCGGCACGGTGACTCCCCAACGCTCCGCCAGCACGGTCGCCGCCATCGCATAAGCCCAGAGCAGCTGGTGGCACAAACCGACGACCTTGATCTGGCTGAAACGATGCACGGCGGTGGTCAGGCGGATCAGCGGATTGACCAGGTTGAGATACCAGGCGTCGGGGCAGAGCGCTTCCATGTCGCGGGCGATCGCCATGATGAGCGGCAAGTTGCGGGCGGTGTGGGCGAAGGAGCCGGGTCCGCCATTTTCGGCGTAGGGCTGTCGCAAGCCATGCCGCAGCGGGATGCGCCAATCTTGCTCCCAGACCGTTTCGCGCTGCCCGACCTGGATCGAGACCAGCACGAAATCCGCCTCGGGCAGGAGCTCGCGGCGCTCGGTCGAGCTCGTGACGCGCATGTTCGCGTCCCAGGCTTGGTTCATCATGTCGGCCAGCTTGTGGATGACCGCCAAGCCATCCGCGTTGATGTCGCAGAGCCCGAGCTCGGCGCCGCGCATGGCGGGGTGCTGGAGGATGGTGGAGAGCGCGCCCAAGCCAAAGACCGCGCTGCCCGCGCCAATGACGACGATTTTGGGTGGTTTCTTGTTCATGCTCGGGCTCGCTCCGTCTTGCCGCCGCCCACGATGATAACGCCCGCCAGCGCGCAGTTCCAACAGCGCGTCGCCGCGGGGAAAGCGGTTGCCGCGCAGTTCCCGAGCGCGTTAGAATCGATTCATGGACAGGCTGCCTGGACACGCGATGAAAAGCAAACATGCCGAAAGTGCGCCGCCTCGGCTGCCGCGCTTCGTCGCCGGCTGGGGGCTGCTGATATTTCCAGCCATGCTTTTGAGCGCGCAGCTCGATTTGCTTATCGGGCAGGCTCTGGGCGCGCCGCAGTGTTTCGTCGCATTTCAGGCGCTGCTGGCGGGCATGCAGCTGCTGTGGGTTCGGCGGCATTTCCGTTTGCGCTTGCCGCGCTGGGTCGTGCTGGCGGCCGCGGGCGCTCTCGTCGGCGCGCTGGGGAATCAGGCATTGTGGGCGACCGTCGACTATCCCTTCCCGCCCTGGCTCTATTACGGCGGCTCACAGCGCATGCCAGAAGCGGAATGGATCATGCAGCTGAAATACGCGCTCTTTCAGAACACGCGGGCGCTGCTGCTTTGGTCGCTGCCGCTGTTGTTCCAGTGGCTGGCGCTGCGGCGCTTTGCGGGGCATCGGCTTTGGCTGCTGGCCGCCTTCGTCCAGGCCCCGCTGCACTACGCGAGCATGGAAGATCGGGGCCTCTTGCTGGCGTCGCTGCGTTTCCTGCGCGACTGGGCTGGGCTCGATGTCACGGGCGGCGCTCCCCTGCTGGGCGGGCTCGCCTTATTCGCCGACTGGGCGCTGCCAGGCGTCGTCATGGGCGCGATTTTATGCTGGATTCTGCGCCAGCCATTGCAGGGCGCGGCCGCCGGCAAGCTCTACAGATACTGATACGCCGGCAGGGTCAGGAATTCGCTGAATTCTTCATCGCGGATCATCGCGTCGAAGAGCGCCATCGCCCGCTGGAAATGCCCGCTTTCGAAGCGCGCGTCGCCGAGCTCGCCGCGGATGGCGTCCATCTCTTCTTCCAGCAATTGCCCATAGAGCGCCAAGGTGAGCGGGCGTCCGTCAGCCAGCGTCGCTTTGTGATGCAGCCACTGCCAGAGCTGGGCTCGGCTGATTTCGGCGGTGGCGGCGTCTTCCATCAAGTTGTACAGCGGGACGCAGCCGTTGCCGCCCAGCCAGGCTTCCAGATACTGGATGCCGACTTTCAGGTTCAGGCGGACGCCTTCTTCGGTGATGTCGCCGGCGCTGGGCTGGAGCAGGTCATTCGCCGACGCCTGGACATCGTCGCGCTGCCGCTCGACTTGGTTGGCTTCTGGCATGTATTGGTCGAAGACTTCGGTGGCGATGCCCACCAAACCGGGGTGCGCCACCCAGGTGCCGTCGTGGCCCTCTTTCGCCTCGCGCAGTTTGTCGGCGCGCACTTTGTCCAGCGCCGCTTGATTGCGTTCGGGGTCGTTGCGGATGGGGATCTGCGCCGCCATCCCGCCCATGGCATGAGCGCCGCGGCGATGACAGACTTTGATGACATGCAGCGTATAGTCGCGCATGAAGGGCACGGTCATGCTCACTTGGGCGCGGTCGGGCAGCAGGTACGCGGGGTGATTGCGCAGCTTTTTGATGTAACTGAAGATGTAATCCCAGCGGCCGCAATTCAGCCCGGCCGAATGCTGGCGCAGCTCGTACAGGATTTCTTCCGCTTCAAAGACGGCCAGGATCGTCTCGATGAGCACGGTCGCTCTGATCGAGCCTTGGGGAATGCCGATGGCTTGCTGGGCATGGACGAAGACATCGTTCCACAGACGCGCTTCCAGATGGCTTTCCAGCTTGGGCAAGTAAAAGTAGGGTCCCGTGCCGCGCTCCAGGGCGGTCTTGGCGTTGTGAAAGAAGTACAAGCCAAAATCGAAGAGCCCGCCCGGGATGGCTTTGCCGTCGACCAGGAAGCCCTTCTCGTCCAGGTGCCAGCCGCGCGGGCGGACCATCAAGGTGGCCGTCTCGTCGTTGAGTTGGTAGAAGCGGCCGTCGGGGTTGGTGAAGGTGATGCTGCGGTCGACGGCGTCGCGGAGGTTGAGCTGCCCATCCAGCATGTTGTCCCAGGTGGGCGCGTTGGCGTCTTCGAAATCCGCCATGAAGACCTTGGCGCCGCAGTTGAGGGCGTTGATGACCATCTTGCGCTCGGTCGGGCCGGTGATTTCGACGCGGCGGTCACCCAGGTCGTCGGGAACGGGCGCGACGGTCCAGCTGCGGTCGTCGCGGATGGAGGCCGTGTCTGGCAAGAAGTCTGGCAACTGGCCGGCGTCGATGGCGGCTTGGCGAGCTTCGCGGGCTTCCAGCAGCTGGTCGCGGCGGGCGCTGAATTTGCGGGCGAGCCCGGCGAGGAATTCGCAGGCGGCGTGGCTGAGGATGGCGGCCTGCTCCGGGCGGGTCTCGCGGGTGATCCTTATGGCTTGGTTGGCGTCCATTTCCGTCATAATGATCGTCAAACCTATAGCTTTGTTTGTGTCAGATTATCCAACTATAGATTAGGGCAGAAGATGTTTGTAGGGGATGTTATCTCATCTGGCTAATGATAGTCTGACTATTGGAGGAGATGCGCGCGCTGGCGAAGCGCCTTAACGGTATCAGTGAGGTTCAACTCTGCCAGGTTCGTTAGATACTCATCAAGAGTAACTGGCGGAAGTCTGAGTCGAGCCATCACGATTCGAACCGCCTCAAGGAAACTGTCCTGACTTTCTTCAAGTAAAAGCAGGAGAAACTCATCGGGAGTAAGTGTATCAATGCCAAATGGCTGAAGCGAGTGGTAGGGAAAATCCCGTAGATTGGCAGTTACAATCAATTCACACTCGCCTTGTATAGCCGCAGCGAGAACATGGCGATCGTTGGGATCAGGCAATTCAAGAACATCAATGCGATGCTCATATCCCCGAATTTGCGAATCTCTCAGCAAGCTATCCATCTGTACTATTGTGTGACTTTCGAATTTGTCGGCGATGTCAGGCTTGTCTCTGCGAATGCTATCGATCAATTCCCGACGAATGTGTCGCGACCACTTTAGCGTGAAAGCTTGTTGCGCAAAGAGCTGAAGCAGAATATCCCGCATCCGTGCAGGATACAGGATATTCGTGTCCAGTAGCGCGGTCGAGAGTTCCCTGTCAGTCATACAGACCCATTTCCTGCGATTCGGCTACCATTTGATCTAGAATGGCTTCCCGTTTTCGTCGGAGCTCAAGCTTGTACGACATGACATCCTCCCGTCTCATGCGACGGTGTCGTCCCACTCTGTAGTGGGGAATCTCGCCGGACTCCAGCAACTTGACCAAGTAAGGGCGTGAAACTTTGAGAATGCCAGCGGCCTGGCCTGTCGTGAGTTCCGCGTGAAGTGGCGTCAAGGCAAGGCCGTGCCCCTTCGCCATTATTCGCAGCATGCCCGTGAGCAGCTCTGCGGCGGCAGACGGCAGCGGCACAAGTTCTTCGCGCTCCCCGTCAACGATGAGCAGCTTTGAATCGCCGTTGTTCTGCAAATGACGCGCCAATACGCTGGCTGATTCCGCAGCCTGGCTCTCCGCTTCCCGCGTCAGCGAGCCGGGACTGCATTCAAGAAAAGTCGAGACCATGATCCAATCCTTTCATCCTGCACGCATCTTGCCACACAAACGCAACAAACGCAATAAGCGAAATAAACGCAACGATCTGTCACTCCATTTGCAGCACGGTATCGCCCAATACCTCCGCCAAGGCTTGCATGAAGCGATCGACCTCCACCCGCCCGAAGACCAGCGGCGGCTTCAGCTTTAGCACATTGCCCAGCGGTCCCTCGCTGCTGACGAGGACGCCAAGTTCTTTCATGCGCTCGACGATGTAAGCGGTTTCCCAATCGGCCGGCGCCAGGGTCGCGCGATCGCGAACGAGCTCGACGCCCAGGAACATTCCCGCGCCGCGGGCCTGCCCGATGATGGGATAGCGCCGACCCAGCTCGCGCAGCCGCCCCAGCCAGTAATCGCCGGTTTCGCTTGCCTTTTGCCGCAGCCCCTCGTCCTGTATGACGCGCAGGACCTCCAGGCCGATGGCGCAGGAAACCGGGTTGCCGCCGAAAGTGTTGAAGTATTCCATGCCCTTGTCGAAGGCGGCTGCGATCTCGGGCGTGGTGACGACGGCGCCCAGGGGATGCCCGTTGCCCATCGGCTTGCCCATGGTGACGATGTCGGGGACGACGCCGCTCAGTTCGAATGCCCAGAAATGCGAGCCGACGCGCCCGAAGCCGGTCTGCACTTCATCGGCGATGCAGAGGCCGCCTGCCTCTCGAACGCTCGCGAAGGCGCGCCCCAGGTAGCCGGCGGGCAAGGGCATCTGGCCGCCGCAAGCCATGATGCCTTCGGCGACGAATGCGGCCAGCCGCGCTCCCCGGGCCTGGATCTTGTCGATCTGCCGATCCACCGAGCGGGCGTAGTAAGCGCCGGCCGCGGCGTCGAAACCGCGCTTGGTCCCGCGAAAGCCATCGGGCATCCGCGCCACTTCGACATGCGCCGGTTTGCCAGCGCCGCCGGGACCGTCAAATTTGTAGGGGCTGATGTCGATGAGCGCGCTGGTGTGGCCATGATAAGCCTGGTCGATGACGATGAAATGATCGCCGCCGGCGCAGGCTCGCGCCAGCCGCAGCGCCAGTTCGTTGGCTTCGCTGCCGCTGTTGACGAAGAAGCAGACCGAGAGCGGATCCGGCAATGTGGCGGAGAGCGCCTCGGCGTAGTCGACGATGCAGTCGTGCAGGTAGCGCGTGTTGGTGTTGAGCAGAGCCAGCTGTCGCCGCGCCGCCCGGAGGACCCGCGGGTGACCGTGGCCCACATGGGCGACATTGTTGACGCAGTCGAGATAGGGCTGTCCGTCTTCGTCGTAGAGATTGGCGCCGGCGCCGCGGACGAGCTTGAGCGGCTCGCGATAAGACAGGCTGAGGGCCGGGTTGAGCCTGGCGCGGCGTCGGGCGACGAGCTTGGAACGCGAGGACGCTGGCGGCGGCTTCAGCGAGAAGGGCAGGCCCAAGATGAGGTTCGGGTCCGGGCAGAGCGATGTCCACAGCGGACCCTGCTTCGGCGAACAGACGCCGGGGAAAGTGTCGCCGTGGTCGAGCAGGTCGACGATGAGCTGAAAATGCAAATGCGGCGTCCAGTTGCCGTTGCGCGGAAAGTCGCCGATATGCGCCAGCAGCGCGCCCGCGTCGACCGCCTGGCCCGCCCGCCAGCGATCCAGCGAGTCGGGCGAAAGATGCCCGTAGAGCGTGAAGAAGCGGATGCCGGCGGCCGGCTCGTGCTTGAGGATCAGGGTCGGCCCATAATCTTGTTCGCCGGCCTTGTCCGCCAGGCTGTGGACCGTCCCCGGCAAAGGCGCGTAAATTGGCTCGCCCGGCGCGGCGAAAAGATCGACGCCGAGGTGTAGGCTGCGGCGCGCGTGATGATCAATGGCGAACATGTCCGCCAGGTAAATGGGACGCGTTTCGCTGTAGCGCCCGATGCCGACGCGCTCGTCGCCCAGCTGCCGGCGCAGCGGCTCATGATAGCCGGCGGGGTCTGCCAGATCCGCCACATCCGCCAGCAGCGGGCTGGTCATGCCCAGGTCGAGGATTTTCGCGTTTTTCGCGTTCAGCTCCTTGCCCAGGACAGGCGCGAAAGAACGGGCGCGCAGCCAATCGACGATGACAGGGCTCCCTGGGCAGGCGGGCAGATCACAGGCGGCGCGGAAATGATAATGGGCGAAGCGCGGGTGAATGTCGCGCAGTTTCGATAGCAGCGCCCAGGCGCCGGCTTCGCTGACGCTGAGGTGGCGGTTGCTTGGCGCGCGCTGCTGCTGATAGGCGGAGATGCAGACGCTGAGGCAGAGGCGAGCGGCGATCATGGGATAGAGCAGGCGGATTTCGGCTTCGTTTAATGGGAAGGCTTGGTGATAAGCGCGGACGAGCGGCGTCGTTTGCTCCAGCGGGCGCTGCTTGCCCATCATGCTGTAGGCCAGGGCGATCGCCAGGTCGGCGACGGCGGGCGCGTAGACCATGTCGCCGAAATCGAGGAAGCCAGCCACTTGCGGCGTCGCTGCCTTGCTGGCATGGACGAGGATGTTGCTGTCGTTGGGATCGTTGTAGATGAAGCTGTGGCGCAGGCTGGGCAGGGCGGGCGCGAGCTCGCTGGCGTAGAGGCGCAGGAAATGATCGAGCAGATGGCGTTTGGCGGGCTCGAGATCGGTTGCATAGGCGGCGACGGCGGGCAGCTGGCAGATATTCCAGCGGTAATGGCGCCGTTTTTCGTCGTGTTGGAAGCTTTGCATGCGGGCGCTGAGCTGGCCCAGGCGCTTCCCGATATCGGCGAGCAGGCTGTCCGAATGCGGGCGAAAATCGCAGAGCGGGATGCCGTCGATGTAGCGCAGCAGGCGGGCGCGATAGGTCTGCCCGTCGGCGGCGGCGACGCGGCTGACAAGGCTGCCGTCCTGGGCGGGGAGGAGCTGTGGGACGGGGACGAGGGCTTGCCGCAGGTGGCGCAGGGTCTGGTTCTGCAAGTCGAGGACGGCTGGGGAGACGCTGCTGTGGGCGATTTTGAGGATGAATTGCTCGCCTTGGCGGCTGCGGGCCTGGAAGTTGCGGTCGAGCTCGGCGGGCAGTGCATGCAATGAAGCGGGCTCGATGGCGTAGCGGGTGCGCAAGATGGCGCGGGCGGCCTCGGTGGAGAAGGGCGGGCGGGCGTTGTCTTCCATGATGAGCATGATGCGCTCGTTTCGGCTGCGCTGTGCTGGTGATTTATCATAAGCCGTCCGCCAGATATCCTGTAGGGCTTGTCCGCCAACCCCATCCCCCTTCCCCTTGCCCCGATGCCTCAGGGAAGGGGAGCTTTCTTGCGGGACAGCCCTTGACAGATTAGTACAAATGTTCTAGACTGGCGGCACGGTACGGCGAGAAGAGGGAGGCATGCCATGTCAGTGGAAATGCTCGTCGCGGATATGCAGCAGCGCTTCGGCCATCAGACTTTGCGCCGGGCGGCGGAGTTGCTGCCGCGCCGCGAAACCTGGAGCAGCGGCATCCGGGCGGTCGATGAATTGCTTGATGGCGGCTTGCTGCGGGGCGCGACGCACTGCCTCAGCGGGGCGCCGACCTCGGGCGCAACCAGCTTGCTTTATCGGGCGGTGGCCAGCGCCCAGGCTCAGGCGACGCCCGTCGTCTATCTTGATATGGGGCAGCGCTTCGACCCGCCCAACGCGGCCGCGGCCGGCCTGGCTGTCGAGCGTTTGCTGCTGCTCAGCGGGACTTCGCTGTCGCGCGCTTTGTTCTTGATCCGCTATCTGGCTGTCCAGCGCCTGCCTTGCCTGGTCGTGGCGGACCAGCCGGGCGCCTTGCCCCTCGCCCAGCTCAAGCCGGTCCTGCGCGACGCTCCCTTGACCCTGCTGGCGCTTTCATCAGACCCCCTGCCGGGCATGCAGGTGGCTCTGGGCTGTCAGCGACAGGGCTGGCGGCTGGAGCGGGGCGATGTCACCGGCTTTCACAGCGAGCTGCGCTTGACCGCCCACCCCTTTCTGCCTTTTCGCCAGGTGCGCCTGTCTTTCGCCATCCCGCGGGAGGAAGCATGCTCAGCGCGCTGGTGATTCACGATTTGGCGGCCGCCATCGAGCGCTTGCAGCAGCCGCGGCTGGCGGGGCGCCCTTTGATCATCGGCGCCGGCGAGCATCAGCTGAAGGCGATTGCCAGCGACGAGCGCGCCCGCGAGGCTGGCGTCCGCCCTGGGCAAAGCCGCAAACAAGCTGAATGGCTCTGCCCGGAGGCGGCTGTCCTGCGCGCCCGGGACGAGGTCTATCGCCGCCTCTTCAACGAAACCACCGCCGACCTGGCGCGGCACATCGCCAAGGTCGAGCCGCATTATCAGCCCGGGCAAGCTTGCTGGCTCGCGCCGACAGAGGACCCGCGGGAGCTGGCGATATTGCGCGAGCGGGTGCGCTGTCGTCTGGGCGGGCGCGTCACTTTGGGCACGGGCCCCGGCAAGTTTGTGGCGCGGGCGGCTGGCGCCAGCGGGGCGGAGCATTGCCGGGTGGCGCCGGGCGACGAGGCGGCTTTTCTGGCGCCCTTGCCCGTGGCGCTGCTGCCCTTGAATGCCGATATGCGCCGGCGGCTGCCGCTGATGGGCATCCGCCACATCGGGGAGTTCGCCGCGCTTTCGCGAGCGGCCGTCTTTGAACAATGGGAGCGGCATGGCTGCTTTTGCCACGACCTGGCGCTGGGCATTGACCCGCGCCCGCTGCAAGCCTGCGAACCGCCGCCGACGCTGCGGGCCGCGCTGGCATTTGAGGAGCCTGCCGCCGATCGCGAAAGCCTGCTGGCAGCTTGCCTGGCATTGGCGCGTCCGCTGCTGCGCCAGCTCCAGGGGCGGGAAGCGGGGCGGCTGGCGCTGCTGCTGGTGGATGAAAACGGGCAAACGCATGAGCTGCATCTGCGCCCGAGCGCGCCGCTGCGCCAGTTCGCGCAATTCGAGAAGCAGCTGCCCTTGTTGCTGGAGCGGCTGGTCGTCTCGGCTGGCGTCAGCGAAGCGCGCCTGCAGCTCAGCGAATTGACGGCTGCCCCGCCACAGCAGCTGGCGCTCTTTGATGTCGCGCGCGAGGGGCGCCCCCTCAAACGGGCGCTGGCGGAGTGGCAGCGGCGCTTCGAGGAGACGGTCTACCAACTGCGCTTGACCGATGTCCCGCGGCATTTCCCGCCGGCTCTGCAATACGAACGGGAGGCGATGGGCGCGTGAGCCGCTTGTGGGCGCGGGCGCCCGCGGGGGAGGGGGCGGCGCTGCGGGTGCGGACGCGAGCCGGTTTGCCCGCCGCCATTCACTGGCGCGACGCCTGGCGCGAGGTGGAGCGCATCGCCCTGACATGGCAGTTGGATACGCAATGGTGGGGCGTTCGCATCCACCGCGACTATTACAAGCTGCTGGCGGGGGGGATGGCGCTGGTAATTTATCACGACCGCCTGCGCGACGCCTGGGCGCTGCAGCGAGTCTATGACTGAGGCGCTCTGTCGCGGCGGGCGAGATATGCCATATCGCCCCTGTTTATTCGCGGATGCCAACCCCGCCCCCCGGCCCCCTCCCGAAGCGCTGTGTCTACGCGCGCCGAAGCGTCAGGGAGGGGGAGCGAACGCAATCGCAGGCAGGGTCGCCGGAGATCCTCAAAATACCGGCCCGGGAATCTGCGCGATCCACGACGAACCAACGATCATCCCCCCATTGCTCTGGGGGGAACCGAGGGGTTTGAACCAAGCCCCGACAGATCTAATCCACAATGGTGAGCGGCCGTGACCAAAGACGACTACATCGAGCTGCGCGCCCATTCCGCCTTCAGCCTGCTCCGCGGGACATCGCCGCCGGAAACGCTGGTCGCGGCGGCAGCCCAAATCGGCTTGCCCGGCCTGGCGGTGACCGACCACAACAATGTCTACGGCGCGGTCAGCTTCCAGAAAGCGGCGCAGGCCCTGGGCATCCAGCCTATCCTCGGCGCGGAATTGACCATTGAGCCAGCTGGCGGCGGGCGACCTGATAGCTCGCCCCTACAATCTGCGCTTGGGGCGGGCGCCCGGGGTGAACCTCCCCTCCCTGAAGCGTCGGGGAGGGGCCGGGGGAGGGGTAAGACCGGCGGCGGACGACCTGATAGCTCGCCCCTACGGTCGCGTGTCGGGAGGGGCAATAACGAAGACGAAAGCTGTGCCCTGACCCTGCTCGTCGCCGATGAAACCGGCTGGGAGAATCTCTGCTGGCTCATCACCCAGGCCCAGCATCAAGCGCCCAAGGGCGAAGGCCTGCTGCGTTTCGAGCAGCTGCGCGGGCGCACGGCCGGGCTGGTCGCTTTGTCTGGCGGGCGCGAGGGCGAGGTGGCGCGGGCGCTCGAAAGCGGGGGCATGCGGGCGGCTTGCGAGCAGGCGCAGCGCTATGCGGCGCTTTTCGCGGAAGGCGGCTTCTGGATCGAGCTGCATCATCACCGCCACCCCTACGACGACCAGCGGATCGCCGCTTTGACCGAGCTGGCGGAGTCGCTGAAGCTGGGCTATGTGGCGAGCAACCATGTCCACTATCCCACGCCGGCTGAGAAACGCCTGGGCGATGTCGTGGCTGCCATCCGGCACAACCGCCCGCTGAGCGAGATGGGGGCGCGGCTCTTCCCCAACGGGCAGCATTACCTAAAAACGGCGGCGGCGATGAGGGCGCTCTTTGGCGGCTACCCGCGGGCGATCGACAACACGCTGGAGGTGGCGGCGCTTTGCCAGTACCAGCTGCCCTCGGCCTTGCAGGCGCTGCCGCAATATCCTCTGCCAGCCGGCATGACGGCCCAAGGCTACCTGGCGGGGCTGTGTCGCGGCTCGGGGCGCTATCGCCCGCACATGGAGGCGCGGCTGCGGCACGAGCTGGAGATCATCGCGGCGATTGGGCTGGCGAATTATTTCTTGGTCGTCTGGGATATCGTCCGCTTCGCCCTGGGGCGCGGCATTCGCTGTCAGGGGCGGGGCTCGGCTGCCAATTCCGTCGTCGCTTATCTGCTGCGCATCGCGCCCATCGACCCGATTGAGCATCGCCTGGTCTTCGAGCGCTTCCTGTCCGAAGAGCGGCAGATGACGCCCGACATCGACATGGATTTCGACGCCGAGACCCGCGAGCAGGTCATCCAGTATCTCTACGAGAAATACGGGCGGACGCATGCGGCCATGGCTTGCACCTTCGTCACCTACCGCCACCGCAGCGTCATCCGCGATGTCGCCAAAGCCTGGGGCTTTTCGCCGGCGATGCAGCCCCTGCTGCGCGATCAATGGGAGGCGCGCGGCGAAAACAGCCCGCCCCAGCTGGAAGCCTTCTTCGAGGTCTGCGAGCAGCTGCTGGGCAACACGCGCCACATCGGCATTCACAACGGCGGCGAGATCATCAGCGATGTGCCGCTTTCGCGCCGCTTGCCCACCGAGCCGGCCACCATGAAAGACCGCACCGTCGTCCAATGGGACAAGGAAGCCCTGGAAGACGCCGGCATCATCAAGATCGATGTCCTGGGCTTGCGCATGCTGGCCGCCATCACGGAGATGGTCGCGCGAACGGGCGTCGACGCCGAAAACATCCCGTTCGATGACCCGCGGGTCTACCAGATGATCACCGAAGCCAGGACCTTCGGCGTCTTTCAATGCGAGAGCCGCGCCCAGATGAACACCCTGCCGCGGCTGAAACCGACGCGCTTCATCGACCTGGTCATCGCCATCAGCTTGATCCGCCCCGGTCCCATCATGGGCAATATGGTGCACCCTTACCTGCGGCGGCGGCGCGGCGTCGAAGCAGTCCGCTACCTGGACGAGCGGCTGAAACCCGCCCTGGAAGAGACCCTCGGCGTCATCCTCTGGCAAGAGCAGGTGCTGAAAGTGGCGCACGACATCGCCCGCTTCAGCCACGGCCAAGGCGAGATGCTGCGGCGCGCCCTGGGCAGCAAACATTCTTTTCAGCTGCTCGACCAGCTGGAAGCGGTTTTCATGGAGGGGGCGCGGCAAAATGGCGTCGACGAGGAGGCGGCGGCCACCATCTTCGGGCAGCTGCGCGGTTTCGGCGCCTATTCTTTCGCCAAGAGCCACGCCGCCAGCTTCGCCGTGCTGACTTACCAGTCGGCCTGGTTCAAATATCATCATCCGGCGGTTTTTTACGCCGCGATACTCAATCACCAGCCGATGGGCTTTTGGTCGCCCAGCACCCTGGTCTACGACGCCATGCGCAACGGCATCGGCGCGCTGCCGCCCGATATCAACCGCAGCGCCGCCGACTGCGCGATAGAAGCCGGCGCCATCCGCATCGGCCTCGGCTATGTCAAGGGGCTGAAGAGTCATCGTCTGGACCCGCTGTTGGCCGAGCGTGAAAAAGCGCCTTTCGCCGACCTGGGGGATTTCATCGCGCGCGTCAAGCTGCCCCTGCGTTTAATCGAGCGGCTGATTCAAGCCGGCGCCCTGGACCGCTGGCATCGCTCGCGGCATCAATTGCTCTGGGACGCGGGCCTGCTGCATAAAGCCCGGGGCCGCCTGCCGCTGCGCCCGCATCAACCCGCGATTAGCTTGCCCCCGCCGACAGCGATGGAGCGGCTGAATATGGAGTTCGCCGCCACCGGCCTGTCCACCGAGCGCCACCCAATGGAGTTCTTCCGCGCTTTCTGCGACGAGCGGCGCATCCTGCACAGCAAACAGGTCATGCGCGCCCGCGAGCGGACAGTCGTCGAAACAGCTGGCATGGTCGTCATCATTCAAGCGCCGGAGACCGCCAAAGAAATCCGCTTCATCACCCTGGAAGACGAGTTTGAGCTGATCAATGTGGTCGTCTTCCCCGATTTGTACCAGCGGACGCGCAAGATCATCCGCGGCGAGCGCTTCTTGTGGTTCAAGGGCGTCGTCGAGCGCGACGAGAGCGTGACGACCGTGCGGGCGACCGGCGTCCAGGCTCTGCCCGTCGACGCGCCCAATTTGCCCAGCTTGCCGCGCTGGCGGACGCACATGCATCTGCCGCAGCCAGCCTCGGCCGGGACAAGGCGGTGACTCGCCCGCGAATTGACAAGCTAAAGCCAAGCGATACAATGCGGGCGTGCAAAACGGAATACCTCATCCAATGCGCCGATTCGCCCTGCCAGCCATCATCCTGCTCGGGCTGCTGCTGCGCGTCCTCTATGGGGCGGCCGTCTTTGATTATCAGGGCAACCTGGATTGGCCCGAATACAATTACGCCGCCGCCGAAGTCCAGCGGGGCGATTTCACATTCTCCAGCGAAGCTTTTCAGCTGCGGCCGCCGCTCTATCCTGTGTTGATTGCGGCGACGGACATGGACCGGTCCCTGCTGCGGGCGCTCAACACGCTTTTCTCCTGCGCCATTATCCCGCTGGCTTATGCCTTGGCGCGGCGCCTCGGGCTGGAGCAAGGGGCGGCTCTGCTGGCCGCGGGCATCGTCGCCCTGGACGCCACCAGCGTCAAATACGCCGCCACGGTCTTGGCGGAGCCAATGGCGAGTCTGCTGCTGGCTCTCGGCTATTGGTGCATGGCTCGGCTGGGCGCGGCAAGGGGGCGGCGTCGCGTCGCGGTCTGGGGCTTGGCGGGGGGCTTGGCGATCGCCCTTTCGGCATTGACGCGGCCCTCGGCCTACTTGCTCTGGATACCGATGGGATTCTGGATCCTGTACGCGCGGCGCGGCCAAGGGGCAGGGCGCTTGGCCATGCTCGCCCTGGTCTTGCCAGCCGCTCTTGGCGCCGGTCTGTGGAAATTGCACAACGCGGCTCATTACGACAACAGCAGCTTTACCAGCGTCGGCACATTCAATCTGCTGCATCACCGCGCGGCGTCCGTTTTGTATCAAGCGACCGGCGACGACATCCTGACTGTGCAGCTGCGCTTGGTGAAAGCGGTGGAGAGCCGGCTGGGCAAGCCGACGGCCGGGCTAAGCTCGCACGATCATTGGAAGCATCGCACAGGCTCGGCCGCCCAGCAAAGCGTGATGACGGATGTGGCGCTGGAGGTCTTCTTCGCTCATCCGCTGCACTATCTCGCGACCATTCCGGTTGGCGCGTACCGGGTGTTGCTCGAAGTGCGGCGCTGGCCGCTGCCCTTGGCCCTCGTCTGGAACATCGGCTTGCTGGCGCTGTCGGCGGCAGGTGTATGGCGGCTGGCGCGCGCGAGACGCTGGGCGGATGGCGCTTTTCTGCTGCTGCCCTGTGTGTATTTTGTCGCCGGCACGCTCCTCGTGCAGACATCCAGCATCGACACCCGCGCCCGCGTCATGCTCACGCCCTTGCTGGCGGTGTTGGCGGCTTACGGCGTCGTCGAGCTCGTCAACCGGCGAAGAGCGGCGTCGGCAAGCCTTTCACGCCCGGGCGATAGCTGAACAAGCTGCCCGCCAGCGGGTAATTGGCGCTCTCTTCCGCCGGCATATTGAAGCGGGCTGAAGTGATGTAGAGCGTGTCCAGCTCGGCCCCGGCGAAAGCGCAGCTGGTGATGTTCAGCGCCGGGATGGGCACGGCTTGCAGGATCTCGCCGGCCGGCGAAAAGCGGGTGATGCGCGCGCCGCCAAAATGCGCCGCCCAGACGCAGCCTTCGCTGTCGGTCGTCATGCCATCAGGAACGCCGTCGGCTTCGTCGAATTGGGCGAAGACGCGCTTATTGCTCAGCGAGCCGTCCGCGCCGATGTCCAGGGCGTAAATCGTGCGCCGGATGCTGTCGGTGTGGTAGATGATGGTGTTGTCGAGGTTGAATGTCGGCCCGTTGCAGATGATGTAATCGCTATCGACTTTGCGCGCGCTGAGATCGGGATCCAGGCGGTAAAGCGAGCCGGTCGCGCCGGCCTGCTCAATGTCCATCGTGCCCGCCCAGTAGCGCCCGCTGCTGTCGACCTTGCCGTCGTTGAAGCGGTTGCCGGGCTTGTCGGCCTCGGGCAGGGCGATGGGCTTGGCCGAGAGCGCGTCGAAGTTGATTTCGGCGAAGCCGTCGTGCAGCGTGCCGATGAAACCGCCATCGCGCCGCGGCGACAAACTGGTCACGGCGAAGGGGAAAGTCCAGCTGGTCTTGCCGCCGTCGGCCAGGGCGTAGCGGTGGACCTGGCTGCTCATGATATCGACCCAGTAGACCGCGTTTTCCCGCTCGACCCAGAGCGGACCTTCGCCCAGCACGGCTTGGATCTCCCATACGAGTCGCACTTCGCTCATGATTTTGTCCTTTCGTTTTTTTGTGGAGGGCGACCTGATCGCTCGCCCCTACAGTTTCCTATGTGTTGCGCGGGCGATATGGTGTATCGTCCCTATAGTTTCCTTTGTGTTGCGCGGGCGATATGGCATATCGTCCCTACGAATAGTAATTTCCAAGGGTCGCCCCCAGGGTTTCGCTTTCTCCGAACAGTTTACCAATTCGTGAAGCCACCGTCAGGTCGGCGCAGATGCCGCAGCTCGCTCATCTCGAAGGGATATTTGCGCAGCGCTTCCGGGTTGAACTCGATGCCCAGGCCGGGCGCGGTCGGCGGCAGCAGGTAGCCGTCTTCCCAGTCCGGCTGATTCTGCACGAGATCGACCAGGCTGCTGTTCGGTTTCCGCGGCAGCTCCTGCACGGCGAAGTTGGGCGTCGTCAGCGACAGGTGCAGGAAAGCCGATGTCGCGACCGGACCGATGGGGTTGTGAACGGCCAGGTCGATGTAGTGCGTCTCGCACATGGCGGCGATCTTTTTGGCTTCGGTCAGCCCGCCGCAGATGCAGAGGTCGACGCGGGCGTAATCGATCAGTTCTTCTTCGATTATCTGGCGGAAGTCCCATTTCGAGCTGTATTGTTCGCCGGCCGCCAGCGGGACGGTCGTGCGCGCCCGCAGCTGGCGATAAGACTGTGAATTCTCGACCCGCAGCGGATCTTCGACGAAATAAGGACGGTGCGGCTCAAAAGCCTGGCAGAGCCAAAGCGCGTCCGGCGGATCCAGGCGCGTATGCAGATCGATGGCCAGCTTGATCTCGTCGCCCAGCGCCAGCCGCAGCGCCTCGATTTCACGGATCGCCAGCCGCACTGCGTCGCCCGGCTCAAGAATCGCCCCCGGCTGATGCGCCAGGCCCCAGCGCAATACTTTCCAGCCTTCGTCCACCGAGCGCTGGCAGCACTCGACCAGTTCTTCGACGCTGTCGCCGCCGTTGTGATTGTAGGTCAACACGCGATCGCGGACGCGCCCGCCCAGCAGCTCATAAACCGGGACGCCCAGCGCCTTGCCCTTGATATCCCAGAGGGCGATGTCGATGGCGGCGATGGCGGATGTCAGGACGCGCTGCGCCGGGAAGAAACCGCCGCGGAAAAGCAGCTGCCAGAGATGCTCGCTGCGGAAAGGATCCTGCCCGATGAGCAGTGGCTTGAAATGCTCGATCGCGCCCTGGACCGCCAGCTCGCGACCGGTGAGGCCCGCCTCGCCGATCCCGCTGAGGCCGTCGTCCGTTTCGACCACGACGAAGCAGAATGTGCGCGATTCTTTCGCCAGATAGACTTTGACATCGCTGATCTTCATGCGCGCTCGCTTCCTTTGCCTGGCAAATGGTCTCGAAGGTTTGTCCGCTTGTCCTGGCGGGACGATCGCCAGCGTATAGCTCAATAGCGCAGCCCGAAGCCGAAGGGGAAGAGCGGATCTTGCGAATCGTAGGGCGCGTCCGGCAATTGCGCGCGCACCGCCTCCATCGACGACGGCAGCTCGAAGGGCAGCGTCGCCCGCGGCGAGAAGCGCCCGAAAATGATGTCCAGCACAGCGGAGTCGCTCGCGCCGAAGTTGGCCACCAGGCCCGCGCAGTTTTCCGCGATCTCGGGGATGACGGCGGGCCGCTCCAGGTACATGTCGACGATGGTCGGCCTCCGCTCCATGATGCCCAGCAGGCGGCTGCGCTCCGGCTCATTGAAATCAAGGTCGCCCGCGTGAAAAAAGTTTTCCAGGAATATGTCGCCCCGCGGCTCGTAAGGCGTGGCCAGGCGCAGAATGGCGAAATCGGCGGCGTCGGGATCGTCTACCACTTCGCCATAGCGGGCGGCGGTCTCCGGCGCGATGTTCTCGATATAGAGCTTGGGGCGGCCCCGCAGCGGCAGGCAAAGGTCGTTCTTAAGCAAGACGATGGACTTGCGCTGCGCCAGATCGCCCGCGGCGCGAAAGGCTGGATTGCCGGCGACATGGGCAGCCATCGCTTCGTCGACCAGGGCGCCTTCAAACAAGCCCAGGCGGAATTTGTCGCGCAGCAAACGGCGCGCGCTCGCGTCCAGGCGGCTTTCGGGGATCTGCCCGCCACGAACCAGCTCGACCAGGATCTCCACGCAGGACTCGCCGCCAAATTGATCGACGCCGGCGTCGAGCGCTTTTTTCATGCGCTGCGGCACGCTGAGATGCTCCACGCCCCAAGCCCGGGCCGGGAAAGGCGCGCCGGCGATCTCGGCGTCGGTCAGCGGTCCCCAATCCGTGCAGACGACGCCGTCGAAGCCGTAACGCTGGCGCAGCAGCCCGGTGATGATTCCCTTGTTGAAGGCGAAACCGACTGGCTCGTGCCGCGTGCCGACGGGCATGCCGTAGTAGGGCATGATCATCGCGGTCTTGGCTGCGAATGCCGCTTCAAAAGGGAGTAAATGATAGTCGAATTGACCGCCGGGGTAGACTTGCTCTCTGCCGTAGGCGAAATGCGGGTCTTCGCCGTCTTTCTGTGGTCCGCCGCCGGGGAAGTGCTTGGTCATGCAGGCGACGCTGCGATTGTCAATGGAAGGTCCCTGGAAGCCGCGGATGTAGGCCGCCGTCAACCGGGCCGCGAGCGCGCTGTCCTCGCCGAAAGTGCCATTGACGCGCGCCCAGCGGGGTTCGGTCGCCAGGTCCGCCATTGGGTGCAAGGCGGCGCGCAGACCGACCGCGAGGTATTCCTGGCGGGCGATATCGGCGAACTGCTCGACCAGCTCGGCCTCGCCAATGGCAGCCAGGCCCGGCGGCTCGGGCCACTGCGAGAAAGCCTCGGTTGCCATGAACGCGCCGGGGTTGTCGCTGAAGCCATGCCGCGGGTCGGTCGACAGGGTGACGGGGATGCCCAGCCGCGATTGCGCGGCCAGTTCTTGCAGCTGGTTCGCCCAGGCCGCCATCGCCCGGGCCGGCGCCGCGCCGACCAGGTTGAAATGCGTCATCCCCTTGTCGAGCTGCTCGCGCACAGTGGGGAAGCCAAAAGCGCTTTGATCCGGGTCAAAGCTGCCATCGGGCGGGATCATCACCATGGAGTGAAACATGAGCCCGGCTTTTTCTGCCGCGGTCATGCGCGCGAGCATATCGTCGACCCGCTCGTCAATCGGGCGCGCCGGGTCTTGGCAGGGCTGCATCGCGTTGTCCTCCAGGCGCTAATTCAATGGGTACAGATCGCTGTATTTCGCTTCGAGATAAGCCAGCAGCGGCGCCGTATTCAGCCCCTCGCCGGCGACTCGCGTCAGCAGTTCGTCAGTGCTGTAGGCGCGGCCATGCCGGTAGATGCTGTCGCGCAGCCAGGTCAGCAGCGTCTGATAATCGCCCGCCGTCAGCTTCACCGCCAGATCGGGCATATGCGCGTGAGCGGCCGCCAGCACCTGAGCCGCCATGATATTGCCGATGGTGTAGCTGGGGAAGACGCCGAAGCCGCCGAATGACCAATGCACATCTTGCAAGACGCCGCGCCGATCGTCGGGCGGGGTCAACCCGAGGTATTCTTGCATCTTGGCGTTCCAGACTTCCGGAAGATCGTCGACCGTGATCGCGCCTTCCAGCAGCGCCATTTCTATCTCCGTGCGCAGCATGATATGCAAGTTGTAAGTGACTTCGTCCGCTTCCACCCGGATCAAGCTGGGGCGCACGCGATTGACCGCTCGATAAAAGCGTTCCGCATCGGCCGCTGCCAACTGCTGTGGGAATGCCGCCTGCAGGCGCCCGAAATGACGCGCCCAGAATGCGCGGCTGCGCCCGATCTGATTCTCCCAGAGGCGCGACGAGAATTCATGCGCGCCAACGCTCGCGCCGCCGATCGCGTACTGCCCGAGGAAATCGGCTGTCAGCGCCGTACGAGTCAGCTCCCTTGCGATGTTCTGCTCGTAGAGTCCGTGGCCCGCTTCATGCAGCGCGGCAAAGAGCGACATCGGCAGATAATTGGCGTCGTAGCGCGTCGTGATGCGCACATCGTCGCGCGTGAACGAGATCGCGAAGGGGTGCGGCGCGCTGTCGAGCCGGCCCCGGTCATAATCAAATCCGATCAGCTCGGTAAGCTTGTGGCAAAGTCGCTTCTGTGCGGCGCGATCGTATTCCGCCTTCCAGAGGTCGATGGCTGGCGGCTCGTCGACGGCGACGATTCGCGCCAAGAGCGGCGAGACGCCGGCGCTTAATTCGGCGAAGATCTGATGCAGGCGAGCGGCGGTCATGCCCGGTTCGAATTGCAGGATCAGCGCGTCGAACGGGTGGTCGTCATACCCAATTGCCTCCGCCAATTCGATGTTGAGCGCCAGCATGCCCTTAAGGCAAGGCTTGAAGCTGGGGAAGTCGTTTTCGGCTCTCGCCTTCGCCCAAACCGCTTCCGACTCGGCGCCAAGCGCCGCCATGCGAGCGACAAGCTCAGCAGGAATCCGCTTCTGAATCTCATAGGCGTCGCGGGTTTGTCGCAGGGCGCGCGCCTTATAAGATTCAGGGTCAGCGACTTCGATTTCGGCTTCGGCCGCGTCCAGCAGACGCGCGGTTTCATCGCTGACGAAGATGGACTTGGCCAGGGTGGTCAGCGTCGCCAACTGCTTGCCGCGGCTGGAAGCGCCGGCGGCGGGCATCATCGCGCGCATATCCCATCTCAGCGTATTCAATATGCAAAGCAGATCGTGGTACTTGGCGATATGCGCCCTGTAGTCATCGTATGCGGTCATAGGCTCTTTTCCAAAAAATCAATTTGACCAAACGAGAACAGATTAGCAATCCATAGCGTGAGTGGGCGAACCACCGGCTCGCCCGTACAGCTTTGCGAATGCCTTGGGATTACTTCGGTCATGCTGGACGTAATGCACGAAGATCGCCCGCTCGTCGTCCCTGGCTAAATCGAGCGCATCGAGCCGCCATCGACGCGCAAGGTGGCGCCGGTGATGTAGCTGGCGGCTGGCGACAGCAGGAAAGCCCCCGCCGCGCCGAAGTCGTCAATCGTGCCATAACGCCCCAGCGGGATGCCGGCGATGGCGCGCTGCTGCACCTCTTCCAGGCTCAAGCCCGTTTTCTGCGAGGTTACGCCGTCGAGCTGGGCGACGCGGTCGGTGTCGATGCGCCCCGGGATCAAATTGTTGAGGCGGACGCCGTCGCCGGCCAGCTCGTCGGCCAGGGTTTTGACCATGCCAGCCACGCCCGCCCGCATGATCGTGGACAAGCCCAGCCGCGGGATCGGCTCTTTGATGGAGCCCGAAGTCACGGTCAAGATTGAGCCGCCATGCGTCATGTGGGGCAGGGTCAGGCGGATCATGCGAAAGCTGCTGAACAGGGTCAGCTCAAAGGCGGCCTGGAAATCGGCATCGCTGACTTCTTTCAGGGTCTTGGCGGGGGGACCGCCGGCGTTGACGACCAGGCAGTCGATCGCGCCCCAGGCGGCGACGGTCTTGTCGATCCAGGCCTGGATATCGTCGGCGCGGCGCACATCGCAGGCGCTGGCGAGGGTCTGCGCGCCATGGTCGCTGGCGAGGGTCTCGGCGGCGCGGGCGACATCGTCACCGGTGCGGCTGCACAGCGAGACCTTGGCGCCATCAGCCGCCAAGGCCTTGGCGATGCCATAACCCAGGCCTTTGCTTGATGCCGCCACCAGCGCGACTTTGTCTTTCAATCCCAAATCCATGGCGAGTGTCCTCTCTGGTTACCTGATCAATTGCGTCGAGAGCGCTTGCAGGTCCTGCGCATCGGCGCGTATGTTGAAGTCTGACCGCAATCTGACTGTTGATTATAACGCGCGCGCCAAGCGAATCTGTAGGGGCGTTTCGCTGCAAGGCCCGCCCGTGCCAGTGGAAACTGTAACGGCGATACATCCTAGCGCCCGCGTCGGCGCTAGTCCTCAATTTCTTGGGACGGGCAACTTGACAAGTCGCCCCTACAGACGGGATCTAGAGACGGCGACCCAATTGAGCGGACGGGACCTACAGCCTGACTTTCAGCGTCGGATCCGCGATGCCGACGCGCCGCAGCAGCCAGTCGATTTCGCTTTGCGAGCCGGCGTCAATTGTCTGGAATGGCGGGCGCGGCGTCGGGTTGGCGATGGCGCCGCGGCGATGCAGAAAAGCCTTGCGAATCGTCAAATTGATCAGGGGCTGATTCTCGTAGCGGATCAGCGGCAAGTACTTGTCGAAGAGCGCTTCGGCGTCGCCTTTGCGCCCGGCCCGGAATGCGTCGTAGACGGCGACCAGGATCTCGGTGAAAGCGAAACCGGTCATCGTGCCGCTCGCGCCGCGTTCCAGCTCTTCCAGCAAGAACATGCCGCCCAGCCCGCCGAAGATCTCGAACTGGCCGGTGCGCTGGCGGATGGCGTCGATCTTCTGCATAAGCGGCGGGTCTTCCAGCTTGAGGTAGCGCGCGTTGGGGATGCCCTCGGCGATCCGCGCCAAAAGAGCGGGCGACATGATGACATCGTTGACCGGCGGGAAGTCTTGCACGACGATGGGACCGCTTACCGTCTCGGCGATCGTTTCATAGAGCGCCAGGATGGCTGGGTCGGATTTATCCTCCAGTGGCGGCGGCGCGATCATCACCCCGTCGGCGCCGGCCTTGAAGGCGGCCTGGCTGAGGGCGATGCAGGTGGAGAGCTGGCTGTGGCTCGCGCCGACGACGATGGGAATCGCGCCATTGACCGTCTCAACGACCGTGTCCATCACTGCCCGGCGCTCGTCGACGCTGAGCTTGGCTGCCTCGCCCATGACGCCGAGGATGGTCAAGCCCTGGGCGCCGAGCTCCATCTGGAAGCGGACCAGCCGCCGCAGACTGGCGTAATCGACCGCGTAATCGGCGCTGAAAGGCGTGGCGAGGATGTTGAAGATGCCGCTGATTTTGGACATTGGCCTTTGCTCCGCGTACGCGCGATTGGCTGGATCGGCCCGAAAGAATTCGCTATAGGGGGCGGACGAACTGGCCATCGCCGGGCGCGCCGGTGATTTCGCCCTTGAGGAACACGGTCTTGCCGTTGACGATGGTGCGCTCGACCTTGCCGCGGAAGCGCATGCCCTCGTAGAGCTTGTCGCAGTCGCGGGCCTGGCTGAAGAGCATGTCGCGCCCGATGGTCGTGCTCGCGGACGGGTCGTAGATCACCAGGTCCGCGGCCGCGCCGACGCCGATATGCCCGCGTTCGGGGTAGACGCCAAAGCGCTTCGCCCCATTGGTCGCCAGCCAGTCCACCGCCTGCTCGATGCGGATGCGCCCCGTCAGCGCCTCGTGCATGACCCCGGGCAGCAGCTCCTCCACGCCCGGCGCGCCCGGCGGCGTCGCCCAGATGTCTTCGCGCGCCCGCTCTTTTTCTTCGACCGTGAAGGGCGAGTGATCGGTCGTGATGGACAGCAGCGCTCCGTCGCGCAAGCCTTGCCAGAGCGCTTCCTGGTCGGCTTCCGCGCGCAGGGGCGGGTTGACCTTGGCGTAGGGTCCGCAGCGTTCCAGATCGGCTTCGGTGAAGAAGAGATAATGCGGGCAAGTCTCCGCGCTGACCGACGCGCCGGTGGCTTGGAAGCGGCGGATGACATCGAGCGCCTCCGCCCCGCTGACATGGGCGATGTGCAGCTTGAGGCCGATGCTCTCGTTGAGCGCCAGCAACGTGGCGATCGCCAGGGCCTCGACATGCGGCGGCCGCGATTCGCCGTGGGCCGGCACATCGTTGCGCCCGTCGGCCAGGAGCTGCGCCGTGTGCCACTCGAGGAGCTGGTTGTTCTCGGCATGGACCGCGCAGAGCAAGCCCGTCTCCGCCACCAGCCGCATGGCTTGATAGAGCTCCGGCGCGTAAGGCAGGCAGAGCCCCTCGAATTCGTCGTCGCGGCCCTTGGGCGCGGCGGTCATGAAGATTTTGAAGCCGATGGCGCCTTCGGCGACCATGTCGGCGATTTCGTCGCGGTCCAGCAAGCCGGGCGCGCCATACAAGCCATAGTTGACATAGGCGTCGCGCTCCGCCAGAGCCTTGCGCATGCGGAAGACATCGCCGGTCGCGCAGCAGGGTTTGCTGATGGGCATTTCAAAGATGGTGGTGACGCCGCCCGCGGCCGCCGCCCGAGTCTCGGTGGCGAAGTCGCCCCGTTCAGGATAAGCCGGCGCGCGACAGTGAAAATGAATGTCGATTGCGCCCGGCAGCAAGAGCTTGCCCGCCGCGTCGATGGTCTCGTCAGCCTGGATCCCGGCCGAGCCGGCAGCGAGCGCGACGATGCGGCCGCCGCGAATGCCGAGGTCGACCCGCGCCAGCCCGCTTTCCAATGCCGTTTCCGCGTTGGTGATGAGCGTGTCTACTTGCACGGCCTCTCCTAATTTGCGCTACCCGGGCGTCTCGGACTGTCGCCCGCATGATTATTCTCAACATCGGCGGACGACGCAAGTATCGGCCTCGAATCGGGCGCTTTCGATTTCGGATGCCGCCAGCGGCGGAGATCTTGCGTCGCCGCCAAATCGCGCTGGGCTGCCGGGGCGATCTATCCTGTCGCCCGTTTTGTCATGTGAAACTCGTTGTCATTGGCGGGCGACTTGCCAAGCCGCGCCTGCACCCATCGCAAGCGTAGAGGAATCTTGCCTGACCGCCATCGGATCATCCGCCGCGGTAGAGCGTTCGCCGCAAGAAGTCTTTCAGGATATTCGTCGTCGCCGTGTAGTCTTCCAGGCGGACATGCTCGTCGGCGGCGTGGGCGACTTCGTAGCTGCCGGGCCCGAAGATGATCATGTCGCCGCGGGCTTGACGCATCAGGTGTTTGGCGTCGCTGCCCGGCAAGTAGCCGATGGGACCCGGATCCTCGCCCAAGGCGTCGCGGGCGCAAGCCAGGAAAGTCTGCGCCAGCTCCGTCTCCAGCGCGGAATCGAACCAGGACGAGAAGACAAAGTCGCCGATTTCGACGGTGGCAGGCGCGATATCGACCGATTCAACCAGCGACCGCAACTCGGCCTGGACGGTTTCGGGCGCCTCGCGCGGGATCATCCGCCGGTCGAGCTGGATGGCGCAGGCGTCGGGCACGGCGTTGGCGGTGCTGCCGCCCTGGATGAGGCCGACATTGCAGGTGGGCGCGCCGACGACGGGGTGGGCGCGGGCTGCCAATTCGCGATGATACCGGCTCAAGGCCTCGATGATTTTCGCCATGGCGGCGATCGCGTTGACGCCGCGGTCGGGGTTGGTGGCGTGGACGGAGCGGCCCGCCGTCCGCACGGTCGCCCGCATGACGCCTTTGTGGGCGGTCGCGACTTTGTTGCCGGTCTGCTCGCCGACGACGATGAAATCGCAAGTTGGCAGCTGTCCCGCCTCCGCCAGCCATTTCGTGCCCAGCTGGCCGCCGGTTTCTTCTTCCGCCGCCGCCACCAGCACCAGCGATCCGACGAGCCGGTCTTGGCCGGCCGCGTCCATCATCGCCAGCATCATGGAAGCCAGGGGCGCTTTGTCGTCGATGCTGCCCTTGCCATAGAGCGCGCCGTCGCGGAGCTCGCCGGCGTAGGGGTCGACGCTCCAGTTGGCGGCTTCGTTGGCGGCGATGGGCACCGTGTCGATGTGGGCGTGCAGCATGACTCGCGGCTCGCCTTGGCCCAAAGTCGCGATCGTGTTGCGCGCTTCCGGCTTGGCTTCGGGCGCGGGCTGCCGCACATCGCAGCCGATGGCGCGCATCGACTCGGCGACGAAATCGGCGATGGCGCGGGTATCGCCGGGCGGGTTGGGCGACGGGATCTGCACCAGCCGCCGCAAAAGCTCGATGGCGTCCATGAATGCGCTCGCCTAGATGCCCTGCACCGACTTGTATTCTTCGAGCTCTTCGGGCGTGTAGACCTGCATCAGCTCGAGCTCGACGCCGCCGGCTTCTTCCTCCAGGAAGGCGACCCAGCCTTCGGGGTGGACATGGCTGCCCGTGACCTTGCAAGCGGCGCATTCTTTGAGGGTGGCGCCTTTGGCTTGGGCGTCGGCGAGGGCTTCGTCGATGTTGGGCACGGCGTAGCAGATATGGTGCAAGCCCTCGTAGCCGCGGTCCTTGATCCAGGCGTCGTAGCGTCCGCCGGCGTCCATGGACTGGCAGAGCTGGTATTCGACATCGCCGACATTGAAGATGGCGACGATATTGCGCGACTTGTCGTATTCGTGCACTTCGGCATCCTGCCCCAGGCCCAGAAAATCTTGATAATGCCGCAGCGCGCCGCGCGCGTCCTTGACGGCGAATGCCATGTGTTTGATATAGCGTTCGTACATTGGGTCCTCCTCTTTTTTACGGGCGAAGTTATTTGTCGCCCGTCCATTTTGACGCGGGCGATATGGCAAACCGCCCCTGCTTCTTTTGCGGCCAGCTCATCCCGGAGGGAAGCGCTCCCAATGAGTCAGATCGCGCCAACTGATCCGCTTCCAGGCGCGCATGCCTGGCCGGGCCTTTTCCGCTTTGTGACCGAGGCAAATGAAGAGCTCCGGCGAATAGCTGCGCGGCAGGTTCAGAATCAGCTTGACCGCCGCCGTGCAGTACGAAGTGACGGGACCAGAGGCCAGCCCCAAAGCATGGGCCGCCGCGCCGACATCAATCAGAAGCGCGCGGTCCGTCGCCGGCAGCTGATGCTCCGCCACCACATTCCAGTTGGCGCCGATGAGGATGAGGACGGGCGCTCGCTGAAACATGCCGGGCGACGCCAAGCGAATCAGCCGGCGGGTTTCGGCCTCCTCAATGACGATGTAGCGGTTGGGGCGCAGGTTGCCCCCGCTGGGCGCCCAGCGAGCCGCTTCCAGCACCGCTTCTATCTGCTCGCGGGGCGCCGGCTCGTCGCTCATCTCGCGCACGACGCGCCGCGACTGGATGGCGCCCAGTACAGCCTCGGCGGTCATGCGCCGGCGTCTATCTGGCTGTGCCGCAGCAGAAATTGCGCGACGGCTCGGCAGCGCTCGTCCAGGCTTTTGGTGTAGCCTTCGACATCCGACATCATCCTGTGCAGCCGCGGGATGCGCGCGACATTCTCAAGCAAGAAATCGCGCGATTTTGGCGAGGCGCGTTCGGCGATCATGCCGCTGAGCCGCTCGGTGGCCGTCAACAGGCGCGAGGGAGCGCAATGCGCCGGCTCGTCCATTTGAATGCGCGCCGATGTGCTGAGCAGCGCCAGCAGCTCGACCGCTTCGTCCTCTTGCAGTACCCAGTTTTCGCTCATGCGGGCGCGTCTTTGGATTCGTGGCGCGGCCTTCGCTTGCCAAGCCGCGTGCAAGCCAAAATTATAGAAAGCGCGCCAACCCTTGTCAAGCGCGCCAGCCCGGTGGCGATCGCTGGGCTGGCTGCCGCAGCTCCTGTGTTACAATCGCCGCAAGCCAGTGAACCCGAGGTATGACCATGGTACTGGAGCGCGTCCGCCGGATGAGCGTCGGCGAGTTCCTCGATTTCGCCGAAACCAGCGAGGAAGCGTATGAATATCTCGATGGCGAGTTGATTGCCATGTCCGGCGGAACGCTGAATCACTTCACGGTCATCACAAACATCATCGGCCATTTGATGGCGCTGCTCGCTGACAGCGATTGCCGCCCAATCAGCAGCGGCATGCTGGTCCAGGCGGGCGAGGGGCGTCTGCTGGCGCCGGATCTGAGCGTCGTCTGCGGACCCGCCGAGACCGACGCGACATCGCGGCTGCTGTTGAATCCTCTGGTCGTCGTGGAAGTGACTTTGCCGTCGACCGCCCGCGTTGACCGCGTCTCAAAGCGTCAGTGGTATCTCGACGCGCCCTCGATTCAAGCGTACTTGATAGTCGATCAGCATCGTCCTTTCGTCGAGCTTTACACCCGGGCGGAGACAGGCTGGCGGAGGCGGCAATTCGCTGACCTCGCCGACGAAGTTCCGCTGGAAGCGTTGGACTGCCGCATGCCCTTGCGCGAGATTTACCGGGATATCGAGTTCGTCTCCTGAAGGCCGGCCTTGACACGCCTGTTACAATCGCGGCAAGCCAGTGAACCCGAGGTGTGACCATGGTACTGGAGCGCGTCCGCCGGATGAGCGTCGGCGAGTTCCTCGATTTCGCCGAAACCAGCGAGGAAGCGTATGAATATCTCGATGGCGAGTTGATTGCCATGTCTGGCGGAACGCTGAATCACTATCGCGTCATTCGCAGGCTGTTGAACTTGCTTGAGTGGCAATTGGCCGGTTCCGACTGCGAGATCTTTCCTGGCGGGTTGCTGGTCCAGGCGGGCGAGGGGCGTCTGCTGGCGCCGGATCTGAGCGTCGTCTGCGGACCCGCCGAGACCGACGCGACATCGCGGCTGCTGTTGAATCCTCTGGTCGTCGTGGAAGTGACTTCGCCGTCGACCGCCCGCGTTGACCGCGTCTCAAAGCTCCAGTGGTATTTCGACGCGCCCTCGATTCAAGCGTACTTGATAGTCGATCAGCATCGTCCTTTCGTCGAGCTCTACACCCGGGCCGGGCAGGACTGGCTGCTCAAGTCCTTCTCCGACATGGGCGCTGATGTGCCGATCGCGGCCTTGGGCTGTCAGCTATCGCTTCGGGAGATCTATCGCGGGATCGCTTTTGAGGCGCCCGAGGCCTGAGCCGGCAAAAAGGGCGATCCAATGCGACCGCCCTCTATGGATTGGATCCGGGTTATACGCCGGTCTTACTCCGCTTCCAGCAGCGTGACTTCGCCCAGGCTCTCCAGCTGTTCTTGAATTTGGCTGGCGTCGCCGACCACGACGATGATGAAGTCGTCAGGATGGATGTAGGCATTGGCGATTTCCAGCACATCGTCCTTGCTCACATCCTGGATTAAGCCGAGCCACTTGCGCAGCCGCTCGAGTTCGACGCCGCGGGTCTTGTACGAGGCGACGGTCTCGACAAAGTCTTGGTAGGTCTCCAGGGTGAAGACGAAGCGCCCGACGATGCCGTCGCGGGCGTCGTTGATCTCGGCGTCGGTGAGCGGCTCGGTCTGGATGCGCTCGATCTCCATGAAGACTTCTTCCAGGGCTGGCGCGATGACATCGTTGCGCACCGCCGCCGAAACGACAAAGCGCCCGATATCGGCCGGGAAGCTGAAGCCGGAGCCGATGCTGTAGGTGTAGCCTTTGTCTTCGCGGATGTTTTGCACCAGGCGGGAGGTGAAAGTGCCGCCGAGGACATAATTCATCACCCGGGCCGGGAAGTAATCCAGGCTGCCGCCGGGCATGCCGATGTTGCCCAGGAGGAAGTTCGCCTGGGTGCTGCCCGGGCGGTCCACCAAGAAGATTTGCTGGCCCTCGCTTGCTGAAAGCGGCGGGTAGCTGACGGGGGCGGCGCTGCCTTCCCAAGCGGCAAAATGCTGCCGCGCGTATGCCAGGCCTTCGTCGGTGGCGATGGCGCCGGCGATGACGAGCAGGGCGTTGTCTGGCTGGCGGCGCGCTTCATAAAAGGCGACGATGTCGTCGCGGGTGATGGCTTCCAGCGATTCGAAGGTGGTGACATTGCCGTAAGGATGCCCCGCATAAAGCCGCCTGCTGAAGGCGCGCCCGGCGAGATAGCCCGGCTCCGCCAGGTTGGCTTCCAGCGCGCTGATTCGCTCGGCCCGCTCGCGCTCGACTTCTTCTTCGGGGAAGCTGGCGTGGAAGGTCATGTCAGCCAGCAGCTCAAAGGCGAGGTCGGCGTCTTCAATCAAAGCGAAGACGCCCAGGGACATGTTGTCGCCTCCGCCGCCGCTGCCGACTGCGCCGCCCACTTGCTCAATCGCGCCGGCGATGTCCTGGGCGCTGCGCGTCGCCGTCCCGCGCGAGATGAGGTCGCCCGTCATCCCCGCCAGGCCCGGCAGCTCTTGAGGCGCGGCCGTCGAGCCGCCCGCCAGATAGACATCCAGCGAGATGATGGGCATGCTCGGCTGTTCAATGACGACGACTTGCAAGCCGTTCTCCAGCGTCGTTTCGGTGATGGTCGGCAGGTTGAATTCGTTCGAGTCCAGCGGCGGCGGCGGCTCGCTCTGTTCGATGACATAGCGATAATCGGGCGCTTGATCGCCGGCTTCTTCGGCGGCGTAGGGCTCCACTTTGGGCGCTGGTTCCGCTTCGGAAGTCACGACATTGAAGACATGCCTGTCGCTGTCTTCCAGGTACTGCGCCGCGACCCGCTGGATGTCTTCGCTGGCGACGGCTTCGTAGCGGTTGATGCCGGTGAAGACGGCTTGGGGATCGCCAAAGTAGTAATTCGCGCTCTGGATGCTGCCCGCCAGGCCCAGTGCCGTTTCCAGCTCCAGGATGGCGCGGCTGCGGATGCCGGCGATGACCTTGTCCAATTCCGCTTGGGGCAGGCCTTCATCTACGATCGTTTGCAGCTCTTCGTATGCCACCGCTTCCAGATCCGCCAGGTCGACGCCGACATTGGCGATCAAGATAATGGCGAACAAGCCCGGTCCCCGATTGTCGAAGATCCAGGCGTCGGCTTGCAGCGCCATGCCGGTATCAACCAGACGCTTGGCCAGCCGGCTGGAATCGCCAACGCTCAAAACCCGCGAGAGCAGATCCAGGGCCGGGTAGTCGTCGGAGACGAAGGGCGGGATCTCGTAGGCGATCAAGAGGGCGGGCAAGTTGATCAGCGGGTCTTCGATGGTGATGTACTCCGCTTCCGCTTGGTCGACCGGGATGAACTCGGGCAAGGCGGGCGGGTCCTCGCCGCGGGGGATGGGGCCGAAGAGATCGTCGATCAGGGTCCGCGTCGTTTCAAAGTCAATGTCGCCAGCGACCACCAGGGTGGCGTTGTTGGGCACATAATAGACGCGGTGGAAAGCGAGCACATCTTCGACCAGGGCGTCGTTGACATCGTCGACGCTCCCGCCGGTATGCCGCTGGTAGGGCTCGTATGAGTAGGGCACGGTCAGCAGGGCGCGCACGGAAGTGCCGTAAGGGCTGTTGTCGTAGCGCAGCTGCAGCTCTTCAATGACGATGGCGCGCTGGTTATCGAGGCTCTCCTGGGTGACATCCAGGCCGCCCATGCGATCGGCTTCGATCCAAAGCGCCAGGGGCAGCTGATGCGACGGCACGGTATCGTAATAGGCGGTGTAGTCGGAGACGATGTAAGCGTTGGAGGAGCCGCCGACGCGCTCGAGCAGCCGATCCATCTCGCCGCTCGGGACATGGGGCGAGCCCTCGAACATCATGTGTTCAAAGAGGTGGGCGAAGCCGCTCTTGCCCGCCGGGTCGTTGGCGCTGCCGACGCGATACCAGATGTTCACCGCGACGGTCGGGGCGGTGGCGTCGCGCGCAAGGATGACTTCAAGGCCGTTTTCCAGCCAATAATGCTCCAGGTCGAGAGCCTGTTCCGCCTGCGCCAGGCTGAGCGCGCTGCCGAGCAGAAACAGGAAAATCGTCAGGGTGACTGAACGCTTCATGGTTGTGCCTCTCCTTTCTCGTGCTTTCACTCTAGCATGAAAAGGGATTCTCACAAAATCGATAGCGTGTAATCAGGCCTTGGCTTGCCGTGACGGTCGCCGGCAAACATCGAACCTTTAAGGCTTGTCCGATACTGCCCCCATCCCCCGTCCCTCTCCCGCCATCTCTATGGCGGGCATCCCGAAGCGTCGGGAAAAGGGAGATCCGCCGCGCATAGCAGGCTTCCCCCATTGCGATGGGGGGACCGAGGGGGGTTGGATGTCATCCACGCATGGGAATGGGCGCGCTCTTGGGCGAGCCAAGGCTTGCCCCTACCACTTGGGATGATTGCTGAAGATTGCGCGCTGGAACGCCTGCCCGCAGAAAGCCGACGCAGCGGTCGCCATGAACAGTCCCTTTGCCCGTTACAGCACCGGCGCCCCAGCCGCCCGCGGGATGAACTGGCCAGCGCCGCTGGTTCCCAGCCACTGCCCGCCATCGACCAGTTTCCTGCCGCGCTGGTAGACTTGGAGCGGGGCGCCCGTGACCGTCATGCCCTCGTAGCAATTGTAATCGACGCGCATGTGATGCGTCTCGGCGCTGATGGTGTGCTTTTTCTGCGGATCCCAGACCAGAATATCGGCGTCCGAGCCGACGGCGATGACGCCTTTGCGCGGGTACATGCCGAAGATCTTGGCTGGATTCGCGCAGCAGAGCTCGACGAAGCGCGTCGGCGACAGGCGGCCGCTGTTCACGCCCGCGTCCCACATCACCAGCATGCGGTCTTCCAGGCCCGGCATGCCGTTGGGTATCTTGGCGAAGTTGCCCATTCCCAGTTCTTTGCCCGGCCGGCGATAAGACGGGTCCTGCTTCTCGTAGCCGACCCAGTCCGTCCCGCCGGTGCGCGCGTTCCATTCTTGCCAGGGTCCATGCCCGCCGTCGTACCAGAAATCGCAGTGATCGGTGCTGACGATCTGCAGCGAGCCATCGCGGACGGCTTGCCAGAGCACGGCCTGGTCATGAGTCGTGCGGATTGGCGGCGAGCAGACATATTTGCTGCCTTCGAAACCGGGCAGCGCCAAGTGATCGTCGACGGTGAGGAAGAAGTACTGCACGCAAGTTTCGCCCATGACCGGGTAATCCAGCGCGCGTCCCCGGCGGATGGCTTCCACGGCCGGCTTGCAGGTCACATGCACGACATAGAGCGGGCAGCCGGTGATGCCGGACATGACGACGGCGCGGTTGGTGGCTTCGCCCTCGATCTCGGGCGGGCGCGACGAGGCATGCCAGACCGGGTCAGTCTTGCCAGCCGCCAGCAGCGCGGGCGTCAGCGCCGCTTCGACATCGCCGTTTTCCGCGTGGACCATGACGATCATGCCATTGTCCGCGGCGACGCCCATGGTCTTGAAGAGCGTGGCGTCGTCGATCTGGAAGACATTCTTGTAGGCCATGAAGAGCTTGAGGCTGGTGATGCCCTCGTCGAGCATGGTCGGGATTTCCGCCATCACGGCGTCGTTGAGGTCAGTGACCGCCATGTGAAAGCCGTAGTCGATCTGGGCGATATCGCGCGATTTGGCCCACCAGGTCTCAAGTCCGTCGTGCAGGCTGCCGCCGATGGGCTGGACGACGAAATCGATATGCGTCGTCGTCCCGCCAAATGCAGCCGCCATGTGCCCAACATCGAAGTCGTCATTGCTGATGGTGCCGCCGAAGGGCAGGTCGAGGTGGGTGTGCACATCGATGCCGCCGGGCAGCAGGTACTTGCCGCCGCAGTCGACCAGGTCGTGATTGTCGGGCGCGAGGTCCTGGCCGATGAGGGTTACGACCTCGCCTTCAACCAGGACATCGGCTTTGACCGCGTCGCTGGCGGTGATGATCGTGCCGTTTTTGAATAGGGTGCCCATTGTTGAACTCCTTGTTTATTCGTATGGCTTGCCGGTGATGGACGGTTCCCGCGCCAGCTCGCGGCGGATGTTGGCGACGATTTCGGGCTGGATGCCCAGGGCCTCGGTGACGATGCGGTCGAGCGCTTTGCGTGTTTCGTCCTGCATGATCTGCGGCAGGGGCAGCAGCGTGAACTTGCAGAGCGCGTCGTAGGCGGCTGCCATCGCGCTGACTTGCGCCTCGCTCAGCGCGTTGAAATCGGGGACGGGCATAGACCGCAAGTCGTCCAATGAAAACTGAGGATATGTCGGTTTCTTGTTCGTTCTGTCGCCCAGTATTGCCAAGATGCCTATCGTGGAATTGAAATAGACACAGAGTGCTTTCTCTAGTGTTTGCTCAGCCCATTTACCATTTGATTTCGGTTTGCACGGTATCCACAATGAACCCACTGCTTTTTCACTAAGACAAATACTTATGCATCTTATGGTGGGCAGGAACATTCGAGCGGCGATCATCAGCCGCCCACGCTTCGACCAATAGGACTCCGCTAGTTTCTGCTTTTCTACTTTGGAAACGATATAGGTGTCTATCTTAGCCAACATGGATTGTGTTACATCTGTCTTATGATACCAAAGCGCGACCATAGCACTTTCGTCAGGCAAAATCGACCGTCGAAACGCATCACGTATACGTCGCCCGGCTGGGCCGACCTCAGCAAGAAGACTAAGTGGTTGCGTACTAAACAGTTTACCCTCCTTAAGTTGTATGAATTGCTCGCAAAGATAAGGTGACAAGAACTGCACCGCGCCCCAGTTGCCTTCCGCAATACGCTCGCGCGGCCAATGCTGAATCGTGCCTTTGATCTGTCTTCCAGCGGCAATGTCTCGTCCAACCCCAAGGGCGTCCACTGGCGTCGCCGGGTTTTCATAGAGGTTGACGACTTGCGTGGGCGGCTTCTCGACTCCGTCTTGCCAGCGGCGGCAGATAAGCAGCATTTCGCCAATGTTCGTGTTCTCTGAAAAGTAGATGCGCGTCGGATCGTGCGATGTGACGATGGTTTCGATGTGAAACTTCTTTGCCAGATAAATCCGCATCTGTCTCGTCGCATAATTTGTCGCGCCGACCAGTGGCAGGACGACCGCGATTGCGCTCGCATCCGGCTTTACGATCTTGTCTGCCAGGGCCAGGAAACCGCCGCCATTGTGCGAACGGTGAATGCCGCTTTCCAACTTGTCGAAGAGCTGTTTTTCCCGCGCCTTCAGCATCTTCTCTTCGGCTTTGTCGAACTGGTCATGCCGCAGGCTATCCCTTGTAAACGGCGGATTCATGATGACGAGGTCGGCTGGTTCGGCGCTGGCGATGGCTTCTTCGCTCTCCATCTGCTCGACGCCGGTGGGCCAGGGAATCAAGCGCGGCTGGCTGTCCTGGCTCAAGAACTCCAGTGAGCCAAGATAGGCCGCCCCGTTCTCGACGCCCAGCAATGCCCGTCCGATTTTCATGTTCTCGAAAGTGGTCGTCGGCGAGAGCAAGCCCAGCGTGGTCGCCGCCAGGTGCGTCGCCGTCAAATTGACATCGTAGCCGGTCAAGACATTTTCGATCAGCGCCTGGGAGACGGCCTCATGGCGCGGGCCGCGGGACAAATCGCGGATCCGCTCAGCCGCCGCCATGAGCAGGGTGCCCGTGCCGCAGGCGGGATCCGTGATGCGCAGGCGGGCGATGGCATGGGGGTCTTCCCAAGCGCACAGGTCGTCGCGGATGGCGAGATTCGCCAGCAAGGTGGCGGCCGCGGTGGTCGTGTAGAAGGAGCCGTCGTAACGCGCCGTCTCCAGGACTTTGTGGAAAATGCGACCCAGCAAGTCATGCCGCAGGCCGACGATGTTGCGGGCGACTTTGAGGGCGGCTCTCGCTGCGGTTCGCACCGCTTCCGAAAAGTCGTTGTCCTGGGCGCAGCCTCGTAAAGCATTGCGAGCCGTGGCGAAAATCGGCTTGTAATCGACCGCCAGCCACATATCCCAAGCCTCGTCGAAGCTGCCGATGGGGTCGTCGCTTTCGGCGCAAGTTATCGCCAGGGGCGGCGGCCACGCGCCTTCGTAAAAGACCGTATGCGCGAAACGATTGTCGCGCAGGGGCGCGATTCCCTTGCGGTGCTTGTCCAGCTGGGCGTGGAACATGGCGGCGGTCGCGATGACCAGCATGGCGCGTTTGGCTGCCTGGTTGAAGCGGCTGCTATGCGCCCTGCCAAATTCGATCTTCATGGGCTTGCCGGCGGGCAAATCCAGGCTGGCTGCCAGGTCCTGCTTTTGGCTTTCGCTCAAACGCGAGACGGCGCGGTCCAGGCTGAATGACAGGGCATTGGCGATATTGTCCGGGTCGCCCAACTGGTCTGGAACTTTCCGGATGACGCTGACGAATTGCGCAAGATCGTCTTGCTTCCATTCGGTTTTGGCGGCGGAGGGCCGGTCCTTGTGCGTTCGCAGCGTGTGCAGCAGCCTGCAGCCTTTCAAGTCGCTGGCGCTCCACAAACCTTCGGGATAGCAGATGGCGATGGCGCAATCCGCCAGGTCATCGCGCAGGCGACTATCCGCGTCCTTTATGGCTGAAGCCCGCTGTGCCGCGGAATGGCTGATTTCCGCTTCCAGGGCGATCTTGATCTGGTCGAATCTGACTTCGACATCCAGGCGTTTGCCGCCGCCTTGCCCGCTTTCTTCGCGGGCGTCCAGCCCATGCTCGCGCAAAGCCTCGGCCAGCCAGGTGTTCAGCGTACTTTCATATTTGCGCTCAGGCATGCTTGCGATCGTCCCTGTGTGGCAGGCTCTCTCAGCCCTGTCCCCCGCTCGAGAACAAATCGGCGTCATAGCCGGACTCGGTGTGGCCGACGGGGCGCGGCATATCGAATCCACGACCAGCCAGGATCTCCGCCACCGTCAGCAGCTGCAGCCGCGGATATCTCAGGCCTGCGATTTCGACATCCCCCGCCAGCGCCATCGTGGCCAAGAAGTTCTTCTTCTGCTGGGCGCCTGGCTCGCGCAGCAGGATCAAGCCAGCCATCTGGATATTGTCATATTGCAGCACGCTGCGCATTGCGCGAACGGCATTGATGCCGACCGTCTCGCCGCCTTTGACCTCCAGCGCCATGGACTGCAAGATTTTCTCGCCCGGCATAGCAAAGTAGACGCGCCCGTCGATGCCTTCGTCGGCGCTGCGCTTGACATTGACAAAACCTTCGACTTGCTCGACGCACCACTTCTGAAATTGATAGGCGTCTTGCTGCCATAATTCCTGCGCGCCTTCCAGGTTCTGCGGTACGCCCTCGATGACATAATCGCGTCCCTGGACCAAGTGCAGACGGTCTTGCAGGCGGCGGCGGGCGACGCGCTTGATGGCGTGAATGGTGATGTCGACGCCGATCCAGCGCCTGCCGTTATTCTCAGCCGCTTCGATGGTGGTGGCGCAGCCGCAGAAAGGATCGAAGACGACATCGCCGGGGTTGCTGCTGGCTTTGACGATGCGGTCGAGCAGGGCGACCGGCTTCTGCGTCGGGTAGCCCATGCGCTCGCTGGCCCAGGGCATCAGCGAATGATGCTGCCAGACATCGTCCGGGATCTTGCCTCTGTCATAGTCGCGCTCCGAGCCGTCGGCGCGTTTCTGGCCGCGGTCCCATTTGTGCGGCACGCGGACGGCGTCGACATTGAAAGTCCAGTCACCGCCGCGCGAGTAGAACAGGATGACATCGTGCTTTCGCGCCCAGCGTCTCGTTGACGCTCCGCCGCCCGAGTAATACCAGATGAACTCGTTCTGAAAGTTTTGCCTGCCAAACACCACATCCATGACGATCTTGAGATAGTGGCTGGCGGTCGGATCGCAGTGCAAATAGACGCTGCCGCTCGGCTTCAGCACGCGCCGAATCTCCACCAGCCGCTCGGTCATGTAGGCCAGGTAAGCCGCCATATCCGGCTGGCTAGCCACCAGCGAACTGAGCAAGCCCGCCAGCAAGTCCGCGCCGGGCCCGTTGATTTCGTAACGCGCGAGCAACAGGGCCAGTTCGCGGATAGTGCGCATGCGCTCGGCATCCAGCGCCCAGGTGTCATTGAAAGCCTCGACCTGATCGGGCAGCGGGCGGCCGGTCTCGTCTTTGTAGATGGCGTTGTAATCGCGCTTGGAATTGAAGGGCGGGTCGAGGTAGACGAGGTCGACGCTCTCGTCGGCCATCCGCTCGCGCATGATGGTCAGACAATCGCCATAATACAGGGTGTTCATGCTGCGCCTCTCAGGCGAAGGCGGGTATCACTTTGTCGCCGTATTCGGCCACGATGCGCTCTTCCTCGCCGCACATCAGGTAAATGTTGAACTGGGTCACGCCGGCCGCTTCCAGCTGCTTCAGCCGGGCGATGTGCGCGTCGACGCCGCCCAGGATGCCAAAAGCGTCGATGATCTCGTCGCTGATGAAATCGAGGTGCTCGGCGTCTTTATCGGCGTGCTCCTTGTAATCGTAGCCCTTGCGCCCTTCGATGTAGGCGGTCAGGCTGGCGGGGATATCGGGGCTGTCCATGCCATAGCGCTCGACGATATCGGCGACATGGTTGCCGACCATGGCGGGGAACCAGCGGGTTTGCTCGCGCGCTTTGTCGCTGTCGCCCACCCAGACCGGCGCCGCCGCCATGATCTGGTATTCCGACATGTCTTTGCCAGCCGCCGCGCCACCGGCGATCGCCTGCTCGCTGAACCATTTGACCAGGCCCGGGTCCGCCAGCTGGATGACGAGGCCGTCGCCGCTCCTGCCCGCGCCAGCCAGGGCCTTGGGTCCATAAGCCGCGATCCAGATGGGCAGTTTGTAGCCGTTCGCCCAGGTCAGAAGCGCGTTGGAGTCGTCGTAACGAACTTCGTCGCCGCGGACGAGCCCGCGCAGGGCATTGGCGAAGCGCTCCATGTTGGCGACGGTCATCGGCTTCTTGCCCAGCATCCGCCGCGAGCTATCGCCCCGCCCAATGCCAACTTCAATTCGGTTGCCGCTCTGGATGGCCAGGGTGGCGTACATGCTGCCGGCGACGGACCATTCGCGGACGCCGGGATTCGTCACCAGGGGACCGAAAATCATCGCTTCCGTATGCGCCATGCAGAGCGCCATCGTCAGATAGCAGTCGCGCCAGAGCACATGAGAATCGAAGAACCAGCCGTATTTGAAGCCGGCGACTTCCGCCTGCTGGCAGAGGGCGACCGTGCGTTTCGGCGAGATGTCGCCTTTGAATGTGATGCCGAAGTCCATAATATGGCTCCCTATTCTAATCTGCGCGTCAGCCAGCTGCTTGCGGATGTCGGACTCGCTGGGCGAACCAGCGCTTGGCAAGTCAGGCGAGCCGGATCGTCTCTCCGGCAGATGACTCGCATTCCAATGGCGGTCGCGTCACATTGAATATCACAGATATCGCAACATATTCTTCATGTCGTCTGCGTTCGCGGTGTCGGCTAGGTGCGCAAGCGTAACCACGATCAAACCAATGTCTTGTTTTCGAAATGGGATGAACACGATCCCGGCATGCTCAAGGTTTAACTTTGCCAACTTGGTGTAATCATCGTCATAGGATACCACGACACGGCCTTGCCTCGTGGCATGTTCTAGAATCTCGGCATCATCGACGCTGGTCATGTCTTCGAACTTTGCTGTTGTTACGTCGATGCCGCGGCGGCGCAACTCATCAGCAATGACCTCTTCGACGTTTTCATCAAGCATGAATTGGAGGGGCAATTTGCTCGTAACCTTCCGCCTTGAGTTGATCGCCCGTTTCTATATGTTCCTGGATATCCGCGTCTATCTCCGCCTTGTTCAAGTGATAGTAGGCGAAGGCGGCATACACCTTGCTCAAGGAGAGTTTGTATCCAGCGGCGATCTCTTCCGCCGAACGATTCCCGTATCTTGCCGCCCCTATAACATCCATCACACGCAAGCCAGTGCCAACGATGCACGGCCGCCCGCCCCGCACATCAGGATCGCGGTAAATCATGTCGATGCTTTCGATGACGCGCATGAGGATTTCCTTTCAACTGGCGAGCCGCCGCCTCGCCGCTGCGCTGCGTGGAATTGCCGCGCTGTCCTTCATTTGGCGTGTTCTCTGCCGCAGCGCTCGAGGGTCCGCTGGGCTGCCCGCACATTGATCTTGGGCGCGACATCGCGGTAGAAGCGTGCCGCCACCTGCGCCGCCGCCGCTTGCCCAGCCGCCGAGCCATCGTCCAGCGCCAGCGCGTAATCGGCCGCGTCCAGCCCCGCGATCGGCTCCAGCGTGATTTCGACGACATTTTCCCGCCGGGCGCGCTCCAGTTTCTTGCGCCGCTTGCCAGCCGCCCGGGCTTTGTCGGCCTCGCCGAGGCTGCCGTACCAGTCGCTGAGCCGCGTTTCCAGCTCGATGGCGAAGGTCATGATCGCGCCAAATGTGTTCAGTGTGTCCGACGACGCCATGTTCGCTCCTCAAATTCAATCGCTCGCCTGCCAGCCATCCGCGCCCTGTCCGCCTTCCCCCTGACCCGTCGGGGGGACCGAGGGGGTTGCCTCCCCCTGACCCGTCGGGGGGACCGAGGGGGGTTGCCTCCCCCTGACGCTTCGGGGGGACCGAGGGGGGTTGCCTCCCCCTGACCCGTCCGGGGGACCGAGGGGGTTGCCTCCCCCTGACGCTTCGGGGGGACCGAGGGGGTTGCCCTAGACCCAGCGCTCGATGACAATCTTGCGTTCGGTGTAAAACTCGATCGAGTCCATGCCTTGCCCATGCAGGTCGCCGAAGAAGGAGTCCTTCTGCCCGCCAAAGGGGAAGGAAGCCGACGGCGCCGCCACGCCGATATTCACGCCGATGTTGCCCGCGTTGACGCTGTACTTGAACTCGCGGGCGTGCTTGCCGTTATTGGTAAAGATGCTGGCGGCGTTGCCATAGCGGCTCTGGTTGATGATGTCGACCGCTTCGCCGAAGTCGTCGGCTTGCATCAGCGAGAGCACGGGACCGAAGACTTCTTCCGTAGCCATAACCGTGTTCGGCTGGACATCGGCGATGAGCGTTGGTCCGACCCAGCTGCCATTCTCATAGCCGTCGACGCTGAAGCCGCGGCCATCGACGACGACATCGGCGCCCTCGCCCTCGCTCTGCCCGATCATGGATTCGATGCGCGCTTTCGCCGCGTCGCTGATGACCGTGCCCATCTGCGTCGTCTCGTCCAGCCCATAGCCCACCTTGAGCTCGGCCACCTGTTTCGCCAGCTCGTCTTTGAGCTGGTCGTAGGCGTCGCCGACTCCCACCGCGACCGCCGCCGCCAGACAGCGCTGCCCGGCGCAGCCATAAGCCGCCCCCAGGATATTCTTGACGCTGGCTTCGATATCGGCGTCCGGCATGACGGCGATGTAATTCTTGGCGCCGCCCTGGGCCTGGACGCGTTTGCCGTTGCGCGTGCAAGTCTCATAGATGATCTGCGCCACCGCGCTGCTGCCGACGAAGGACACGCCCGTCACATCCGGGTGCTCCATCAGCGCGGTCGCCGAGGGCACGCCGCCATTGACCAGGTTGACGACGCCCTCCGGCAAGTCGAGCTCGTCCAGCAGCTCGAATAGCAGCTCGGTCGCCAGCGGGGTCTGTGGCGACGGCTTGAGGATGAAGGTGTTGCCGCAGGTGATGGCTGTCGGCAAGAACCAGAGCGGCACCATGAAAGGAAAGTTGAAGGGCGTGATGGCGGCGAAGACCCCGGCCGGCTGCCGCACAGTCGTCTCGTCGATGCCGCTGCTGATGTCTTCCAAGCCGTCGCTGCGCATGAGCACGGGCACGCTCATGGCGAAGTCGATGCTTTCGATGCCGCGCCGCACCTCGCCCCGCGCCTCGTCCATCGTCTTGCCATGCTCCTGCACGACGATGCGGGAGATCTGCTCAAAGTTGTCTTCCACCATCACTTTGAAGTGGTGCATGTACTGCGCGCGCACCAAGACGGGCGTGCTGCGCCATTCGTCGAAGGCGGCCGCGGCCGCGCTCACCGCCGCGTCGACATCGGCCGGCGTCGAATCCGGGCATTGCGCCAGCAGCTCGCAGGTGGCTGGATCGTGGACGGGCAGCATCTCGCTCGCGCTGGACGCTACCCAACTGCCGTCGACATAATTCTTGACTGTTCTGCTCATCGTTCGCTCCTCTCGCTGGATGGGACGCTCAGTGCCCCTATCATACTGTATAACGCGCCGCATTCGTATTGGCGGTTGCTGACGCCCGGGCTGGGACGCGGGCGTCACGGCGTAAGGCCCCTGCACGGTCCGGTGGACTTGGAAGGCGGACAATCTGGTAGATCGCCCCTACACGGCGACTTGGAGGCCCGCGCGAGTTCAGCCCGGATTTGGACAGACCCCGCCCGCATTGTAAAATAGCGGCAGAAGGAAAACCCGCCCGACGGAGACGACCATGACCACTTCCGCCGAAATCATGCAGCGCTACCGCCAGGTCATGTTCCCGGCGGCCGCGCCCTACCATGGAGACAGTCCGCTCATCGCCGAGCGCGCCAAAGACCAGTACATCTGGGACATCGACGGGCTGCGCTATCTCGATTTCTTCGGCGGCATCCTCACCGTCTCGGTCGGGCATTGCAACGACGAAATCACCGAGCGGACGATGGCGCAGCTGCAAAAGCTCCAGCACACCTCGACCATTTATGTCAACGAAGGCATGGTGCGCCTGGCGGAGAAAGTCGCCGAGCTCACGCCGGGGCGGCTGCAGAAGTGCTACTTCACCAACAGCGGCACCGAAGCCAACGAGACGGCGGTGCTGGCGGCGCGGATGCACACCGGCAATCCAGTCGTCATCACGCTGCGGCACGCCTATTCCGGGCGCTCCATGCTGGCGATGAGCCTGACGGCGCACGGCAACTGGCGGCTGGGCGGGGTGGTCGATCCCTACATCAAGCATGTGCGCAATCCTTACGCTTTTCGCGCCCCGGCCGGCTTGAGCGAGCGGCAGCTGGTCGATCTCTGCGTGCAGGACCTTGAAGAGACCATCGCCACCACGACAAACGGGCGCATCGCCGCTTTCATGGCGGAGCCGATTCAAGGCGTTGGCGGCTTCATCGTCCCGCCAGAAGCGTATTTCGAGCGCATCATGCCGATTGTGCGGGCGGCCGGCGGCCTCTTCATCAGCGACGAAGTCCAGACGGGCTGGGGGCGGACGGGCGAGCGCTGGTTCGGCATCGAGCATTGGGGCGTCCAGCCGGACATCATGACCTTCGCCAAGGGCATGGGCAACGGCAGCCCCATCGGCTGCACCATCGCCACGCCCGAAGTCGCCGACGCCATGGACGGGCTGTCCTTCTCCACCTTTGGCGGCAACCCGGTGACCATGGCGGCGACGCTGGCGACCATTGAGTACATGGAAGCGCATGACACGCCGACGAACTGCGCAGTGCAGGGGGCGCGCATGGCGGAGAAGCTGGGCGAGTTCGCCGCCGAGTTCCCGATAATCGGCGAAGCCCGTGGCCTGGGCTTGATGCAGGCGCTCGAATTCGTGCAGCCCGGCGGCATCGAGCCGGACGCCGCCCGCACAGTCGCCTTCGTCGACGCCTGCAAAGCGCGGGGGCTGCTGCTGGGCAAGGGGGGCTTGCACGGCAATGTCGCGCGCATCGCCCCGCACTTGAATGTCTCGGGCGAAGACATGGACATCGCCATGGACATCATCGCCGGCGCGCTGGCTGAGGTGTCGTGAAATCGCTGGAAAACGGCGCCCTTCCACGCTTTGGGGGCGGGGGCCGGGGGTGATAGCGATTTGCCTGGTTTAGGCACTGACTGGAAATCCTGGCGGAGGCCGCTGGCGCTCGTCTTGAGCCTGCTGGCGCTGGCTCTCGTTTACGCCGCGTACAGCAGCCAGGGCGGGCCCGACCTGCAGGAAGAGGCGCTCGTCGAATCGACCCTCGGCCGGCTGGCCAGCTGGATGGCGGATCAGAGCGGCAATGAACCCGAGGACATCCTCTCGCCCCTGGGGCAGTACGCCGACCAGTGGGCGAACCAGCTGGGCGCGGACGAGCTCGACCCGGAGCTTCTCTTCCACAGCATCCGCAACATCCGCCTCGTCTATTTCGCTGCGCTCTTTCTGCTGCTCGCGTATGCCGCGCTGGCGGTCTTCTTGCGTCCGCGGCGCATGAAAGGGCTGCTTTTCGCCGCCGTCGTGATGTTGGATCTGCTGCTCTTCTTTGCGCCGGCGCTGGATGGCAGCGGGGCCGTCTCGTTCTTGGTCGCGGCGATCGCCATGCTGCTCTTCGCATTGGTCATCGCGCCGGGGTCCGCCAGCCGCGCGCTTGGCTTTTTCCTCGTGCTGTCGTCCTTTCTGGCGCTGTGGGAGGGCGGCAAAGCGCTCGCCGACTCAGTGAATTACAAGATTCTGCTGTCGCAGCCGGCCTGGAATTACCACACGCGGGCGACCCTGGACGAGGCCCTGGCGGACTTAAGAACGAGCGCGGTCGATTTTGTCATCGCCGACCGCAAAGACCTGGACGACTTGATGCCGCCGCAGCCAGCCGACGCCGACAGCAGCGAGACCTTGCCCTACCCGGAGCTGCGTTATCTGGCGCGCTTGCAGCGGGGCGAGGGCGTCGCTTTCTTGCCGATCGCGCCGGCTTTCCCGGGCCGCTTGAGCGTCGCCTTGCGCGCCGACGAGGCGGCCTTGACAAGCGCTGTCAGCCAGGTCTTTGGCGGCGAGATCGCGACCGTCGCCGGCAGTTTCGCCGAGACGCGCTTTCTCAATCAGCCGCGAAATCTCGTGCTGCTCGACTTGAAGATCCTCAATGACCTGAACCTGCCGCATTTGCAGATGATCGCGGAAGCATTCCTGCAGCCGGCCCGCCGCAATGGCGAATTGCTGCTGCTGCGCATCCTGGCGGAGGCGGGCCTCTACACTTTCAGCGAGGCGATCTTCGGCTTTGTCTTTGGCGCGGCCCTGGGCTTGGTTTTGGGCGCGGCTTTCGCCCATTCACGCTTGCTCGAGCGCGGGCTGCTGCCGTATGTGGTGGCGTCGCAGACCGTGCCCATCTTGGCGATCGCGCCGATGGTGGTGATTTGGCTCGGCGCGGGGCAGCTTTCGGTGGCGGTGATCGCCGCTTATCTGACGTTCTTCCCGGTCACGATCAACACGCTGCGCGGGCTGCGCTCGCCAGCCGCCGAACAGGTCGAGTTGATGCGCTCCTACGCCGCGGGGACCTGGACGATATTGTGGAAGCTGCGCCTGCCGGCCGCCTTGCCTTACATCTTCACCGCGCTCAAGGTCTCGGCGACGGCCAGCGTGGTCGGCGCGATCATCGGCGAGCTGCCATCGGGCATCGGCGACGGGCTGGGGCGGGCGATCCTGGATTTCAGCTCGGATTACAGCCTGGTCTCGACGCCGAAGCTGTGGGCGTCGATCGTGATGGCGGCCGCCGTCGGCATCCTGTTCTTTGTTGCGGTGACTCTGGCAGAGCGCGCCTCGCTGCGCCGACACGCGCGGGGCCAGGCCTAGATGGACCGATGCGCGTCGGGGCAGGCCAGCGAGTAGCCCGACGAAATGCAGTAAACTATCATTGCTTGGAAACGGTCGCTTTCTCTTTGGCTGAAGGATAGGGTCGAAACGCCATGACTCCACAGCCCGCCGCCATCAGCGCGCGCGGCGTCCACAAGGTCTTCAACCCGGGCGCGGACGAAGAAGTCATCGCCCTGCAAGACATCGCGCTGGACATCGCCGCCGGCGAATTCGTCTCGCTCATCGGTCCTTCCGGCTGTGGCAAATCAACCCTGCTGCGTCTGATTGGCGATCTGCTGCCGCCGACCGCTGGCGATCTGCTGGTGAATGGCAAAGCGCCGCGCCAGGCTCGCCTCGACCGCGATTATGGCATGGTCTTCCAGGCGGCCACCCTCTACGACTGGCGCAGCGTGACCAAGAATGTGCAACTGCCCCTGGAAGTGATGGGCTACCCCAAAGCCGAGCGGCAGCGGCGGGCGCAAGAAATGCTGGACATGGTGGAGCTGGGCAGCTTCGCCGGGCATTACCCCTGGCAGCTTTCGGGCGGCATGCAGCAGCGCGTCTCGATCGCGCGGGCACTGGTTTTCGACCCGTCGATTCTGCTGATGGACGAGCCCTTTGGCGCCCTGGACGAGTTCACCCGCGAGCGCATGAACCTGGAGCTGCTGCGGATCTGGCGGCGGACGGGCAAAACCATCGTCTTCGTCACCCACAGCATCGCCGAGGCCGTCTTCCTCTCCAACCGCGTCGTGGTCATGTCGCCGCGGCCCGGGCGCGTCACCGAAATCGTCGGCAGCCCGCTGGCTCGTCCGCGCGATTTCCACACCCGCAGCGAGCCCGCCTTTCACGCCCTGGTCGCCCAGGTCCGCGAGCTGCTGCGCGACGCTGTCGCGGCCGACGAGGCGTCCTGATGGCGGCGCGACCGGCGAACTGGCGGCGGCGGCTGGCTTGGCGCTTCCCCACCATCGCGATTGCGCTGGGCGTGGTCCTGCTTTGGGAGCTGCTGGTCGTCGTCTTTGACATTCAGCAATTCCTGCTGCCCAAGCCCTCGGCCATCTTCGGCGAATTCTGGCATCAGGTCGAGCTTTGGCTGGCGCCGGGCGAACGTTCGATATTGTTTGAGTCCAGTGGCGCGACCTTCTGGGAAGCCTTTGGCGGCTTCATCATCGGCTGCGGCGGCGGAATCTTGGTCGCCTTGGTCACCTCGCGCTGGACCATCGTCAGCGAAGCCACCATGCCTTTCGCCATCGCCGCCAACTCGGTGCCCATCATCGCTTTCGCGCCCATCATGAACAACTGGTTCGGCATCACCAACCCGGCTTCCAAAATGGCGATCGTGGCGATCATCGTCTTCTTCCCCACCATGATCAATACGGTGCGCGGCTTGACCCTGGTCGACGCGGGCCAGCTGGAGCTGATGCGCGCCTGCGCGGCGACGCCGAGCCAAATCTTGCGCAAGCTGCGCCTCCCCAACGCCCTGCCCTACATCTTCAGCGCCTTGCGGGTCGCCAGCGCCCTGAGTTTGATCGGCGCGGTGGTGGCGGAGTTCTTCGGCGGTCCGCGCGCCACACTGGGCGTCTACATCACCCAGGAAGCCTCCGCCTTTGATTTCGCCAAAGCCTGGACCGCCATCATGATGGCTTCCATCATCGGCATCGCCTTTTACATGGTCGTGCTGCTGGCGGAGCGCCGGCTGATGCCCTGGCATGTCTCGCTGCGGGAAACGGGCTAGGCGCTAGCGCAGATCCGTCTCGTAGGGCACGACATCGCAAGTCTCTTGATACCAGCTGAGCATGCGCTCGCGCAGGCCCGCCAGGACGCCGGCGAGGGCGGGATCGTCGATCCGGTTATCCAGCTCGCCCGGGTCGGCCCGCAGGTCATAGAGCTCGTCTTTCTCGTAGAGGCGGCGCACATACTTGAAGTCGCGCCCGCGGCACATCGTCGCTTTGCTGTGCGAGCCGCTCTCGCTCTTTTGCATCTGGGCGCGGGGATAATAGAGCACGCTGGGGTCGTCGTAGGCCGGGCTCTCTTTTTCTTTGGCTTGCTCTTCGCCATAGAGCCGCCCGCCCTCGCAGAAGACGGCGTCGCGATGCTCGGTTTCGCCCCCGGCGACCAGCCCGGACAGCGACTTGCCGAAGTGATCGTAGCCGGGCTCGATCCCCGCCCATTCATAGGCGGTGGCCGTAAAGTCGATGAGCTCCACCAGTTGATCGCGGAGGCCGGGCTGGAGCGGGACATCGGCTGGCGGCTTGACAATGAGCGGGACCCGCGTCAGGCAATCTTCGAAAGTGTTCTGCGTCTTTTCGACCAGGCCATAATCGCCCGTGAAATCGCCATGGTCCGAGAAGAAGAAGATGGCGCTGTCGCCGTAGATGCCGCTTGCTTTCAGCGCCTCGACCAGCAGCCCGAACTGGGCGTCGACGCGGGCGCACATGCCGTAATAGGTGGCGCGCAGCTCGGTGAAGCGCTCGTCGCTCCAGCCTTGCAGACCCTGCCGCTCGTGGATGCCGGCGAGGAGCGATGGTTTCCGCGACCAGTCGGGCGTCGGCAGGCGCGCTGGAATCCGCTCGCGCTCGATGCGGCTGTACCAAGGATCTTCGACGCCATAAGGCGGATGCGGATAACCGAGCGGCAGATAGATGCAGAGGGGCTGATCGGGCGGGGCGTTGCGGATCAAGTCGATCGCCCCATCCACCATCGCCCAGTCATTATCGTAATAAGCCTCGCGCCTTAAACTTCCCCCTGACGCTTCGGGGTCGCGTAGCCGCTGACCCGTCGGGGGACTGTGGGGGGTTGGCAGCTTGCCGGCGTAGAAAGAGTAATAGTTGTCGCCGTCTGGGTCGCCCCGCCAAGCATCGGCGCGGTGCAGGTTGGGCTGGAGGGGACCGGGCGCTTCGTATTTGACATCGCAATAGTCGGCAAAGCCATTCTGCCGCGGCACGAGATCGTTCTTGCCGCCCCACCAGACGAAGTAACCGGCGTCTTTGAGCTTTTTGAGCAAGACGGGCTCGTCTGGGCGCAGCATATGAAACATGGTGCGGTGCCCGCGGACATGGGGATACCAGCCGGTCATGAACGAGCAGCGGCTGGGCGTGCAGACGGGGTTCTGGCAGAAGGCATGGCGGAAAGAGACGGCGTCCTCGGCGATGATCTGGTCGAGGTTGGGGGTGCTGGCGGCGGGATTGCCGAGGTGCCCCATGACATCGCCGCGCCACTGATCGGGGTTGAAGATGATGATGTGTGGAGATTTCGGCATGATCGCTCCTTTACTCGTCCCCGCCAGGCAGCCGCCCAATCTTCGATTTCCAAGGCCGGCACGCGTGTGAAATGGCGCGCATTATTAAGTGACGACGGTCAGACGATGCGCCATCGCTGGCGCCGGGTCCCGATGCTGGTTCATCTTCGCTAATGATCGCCATGAAGTTGCGATGAAGTCGGGTTCGATTTCTACGCTGCCATTTTGCTCAATTGCCTTGTGCTCAGTCATGGACCTCTGTACGTAACCCCGAGTCCATACAACATATTCCAAGTGCGTCGTTCGAAACAAGAATGGCAATCTCCGGTAAAGGAGGGCGAGCCACCGGCTCGCCCGTACAGGGAATCTAGCTTGATCATGCCTTCGTCAGTCTCACGATTATACTCATCATTTGCTTAGCATTGCTCAGATTCAGTCTATATTTTCGGTGGCGCGCTGTCAAATCGAGAGGGAGGAGCGCCGAGACGCATTCAAAGCAAGTCCCCCGGCAGTGGCGCGTAGTCCAGATCGTAGCCAAATGCCCGCGGACCCACGACCTCCAGCGCCGCCGGCGTCTTCAGCTCTTTTGGCGCGGGCATCGCCAGCACCGCGGCGCGCAGCCCGTAACGCAGCGCCTCCGTGCCGATGGGCTCGCCATCGTCGAGGGTGACGAGGGTGATCAGATCGGGCACGGCGCAGAGGACTGTGCCATCGCGGCGGGCGATCAAGTTCTCGTTCTGAAACTCGATTTCAAGAACCCCCCTCGGTCCCCCCAATGCATTGGGGGGATGCTGCAATTGACTCATGCCGGATATTTTCACTTTGCCGCGGGCGAATCCCTGGATGGCGCGACGCTCGACATCGATGATCTTGCCCCTGAAAAGCACGCGCCCCTTGCACATGGCGGCGATGGTCTCGGCTGGTTCAATGTTGCGCGCGCGACAGGCCAGGGCTGTCTCGCCGATGCGTTTCGCCAGGCTCAGCGTGCCGCGGATGATGGTAGCCTTTAGCTCCGCGCCCGTCATCACCGGCATGACCAAAGCCGCGGAGCCGCCCATTTCGATGGTCAGGCGGCGGGCGAATTCTTCGGCTTGTTCCGCGCTGCCGATTCGCTTGAAGATCGCGACGTTGTCGTGCGCGTCAGCCAAGACGAAGGGCGCTGGCGCGACGCCCTCAATCATGAAAGCGTCCATCTGGATTTCGGGGAAAGCGCGCCCCATGCCGTCGCCGTCGACGACTGGCAAGCCCAGCTGCAGAGCGGCGACCATGGGTCCCAGGGCTTTGCCGCCGCCGATTTCGCGGATGACGATCGCCTGGATTTCTTGGCGCAGGTGGTCTTCGAGGGCGCGCACGGCCGTGGCGATTTCATGCCCGGCCTGGAGCTTCTCGTTGCTCGCCGTGGGCGCGCCCATGCCGCCGACAGCGCAGACGATAGCCTCGTCGGGCAAGTCCTCAGCCTGGACGACGCGGATGGGCCTGCCTTGCCGGCGCAGTTCGTTTTCGAGGCGGAGTCGGTTGAGGTAAGCGCTGCCGCCGCCGCCCGTGCCCAGGATGCCCGCGCCGAGGGCGATGGCTTGCGTGTCGGCGAGGGTGACTTGACGCATCATCCGCCAAAGCGCTCCTCCACCGGCGCGTACTCGACATCGTAGCCGAAGTAGCGCGGGTGAGCGAGCGCGAGGGCGGCCGGCTCCCGCCATTGGGGCGCGCAGGGAAAGGCGAGCACCGCCACCCGCATGCCATAGCGCAGCGCCTCGGTCGTGATGGGCTCGCCGGTTTCGCTGTCGAGCACGGCGATCAAATCGGGCACGGTGACGGCGAAATCGCCATCAATGCGGGCAGCCAGGTGTTCGTTCTGGAAGTCCAGGTTGAGCTGGCGGCCGGCGAAATCGCCCGTGCCCAGCACCGCCGCGCCCAGAGCCAGATCTTCAAGTACTGATTCGTCTATGACGCGCATGCCGAGCCTCCTAGTGGCTTGCCCGACAGGTGATATCGCTTGCCTCGCCGCCAGCCAACCCCGCCCCCGGCCCCTCCCCGAAGCATCAGGGAGGGGAGCGATCGACGGCGGAGTCGGGGATCAGCGAGAAGGAAGTTGGCACATGCGCAGACTCTCTGCGACACTTTCCCTTATTGATACGGGGGGACCGAGGGGGGTAGACCAAATGCGGGCGCATCGCTAGGCCTCCGCCAGGTCGCCGACGGCTTTGACCATGATGCGGGTGGCCTTGCCCGGCAGGTAGGCCAGGGGCGCTTCCTCGACATCGACGATTTCGACGCTGTCCGCGCTGGCGCCGGCATTGATGGCGCGCCGCGTCGCCTCGGCTTTGGCTTGGTCCAGGGCGTCGTCGCGGCTCAGCTCCGCCAGTGAGAAGATGCGGTCGCATTCGCCGCCGACCTGGGCGATCGCCGCGCCGATGGCGTTGGCCACCGGGAAGTGATCCGGCTTGATGATCTCGGAGGCGCCTACAATCGCGCTGGTGACGAGGATGCTGCCGCCGCCGACGACAATGACCGGCACGGGCGTCGCGCTGGTCTTCATGCGGTCGACGGCGATGGCGATCATCTCCATAATGCGCTCTTGCACGGCGCTGACGAAATCCGCCTCCAGCCTGTTCACCGCGCCCGAGTCGCCAATTTCCGCCCTGCCGCCGGCGACGATGATGTCCGTGGCGGTAAGCGTGTCGCCGCCGAAGACTAAGGCCTTGGATGTCAATTCGTAGCCGACGCTGCGGGGACCGACTTTGATGGCGCCCGCTTCGCTTCCCCCCAGCGCAATGGCGGGATTAGGGGGGCTTACCAAGCTGCCGCCGCCCAAGCCGATGGAGTAGGTGTCGGGCATGCGGAAGTTGGTGCGCAGGCCGCCGATATCCACCGCCAGCGCCGCCACCCGCGGGAAGCCGCCTTGCAAGACGCCGATATCGGTGGTCGTGCCGCCGACATCCACGACAATGGCGTCGCGCAGGCCGCTGAGGAAAGCCGCCCCGCGCATGCTGTTGGTCGGCCCCGAAGCGAAAGTCAGCACCGGGTATTCTTTGGCGAATTCGGCGTTCATCAGCGTGCCGTCGTTCTGGCTGATGTAGAAAGGCGCGTCGATTTCCAGCTCGTCCAGAGCCGCTTTGAAGCCGTCGACCGTGCGCGCCGCCAGCTGCCGCAAGCAGGAGTTCATGATGGCGGCGTTCTCCCGCTCCAGCAGGCCGATGCGCCCGATCTCGCTGCTGAGGGTGATGTTGGCGCCGGGGATGACATCGCGGACGATCGCGGCGCTTTGCTCTTCAAATGTGGCCTTGACCGGCGAAAACACGGACGAAATGGCGATGGCGCTGAGGCCCGCGTCGCGGATTTGCTCTGCGATGCCCCGCACTTCGTCCGGCTGAAATTCTGAGATCTCGCGCCCGTCGAATTCGTGACCGCCATGCGCCAAGTGCGCGTTGCCACCGACCATATGGCGCAGGTCGAGGGGCCAATCGACCATGGGCGGCAGGCAGACCGTCGCCGGCAAGCCCAGGCGGATGCAAGCCGTCGGCGTCAGATGTTTGCGCTCGACGACGGCGTTGGTGAAATGGGTCGTGCCGATCATGACGCAGTCGATGGCGCTCGCGTCGATGCCCGAATCGGCGATGACCGCGCGCAGAGCCGTGGCGATGCCTTCCGAGACATTGGCGGTGGTGGGCGTTTTGGTCGCGCTGACGACGGCTTTGCCGTCCATCAGGACTGCGTCGGTGTTGGTGCCGCCGACATCGATTCCGATTCTCATAGCGCTGGTCTTCTTCGCCTGTCGAACCGTCAAGCGGAAGCCGATTGCATGGCTCGCCATTCCGCCATGGTCTTGCTGCCTTTGCTCTTGTTGCAGTGCGTGCAGAGCAGCTGCAGGTTCTCGTAATGATCGCTGCCGCCTTTGCTGCGCGGCAAGATGTGATCCACTTCCATGACTTTGAAGGGGAAATGCACATCGCAGCCGAGGCAGACCCCTTCCTGCTCGCCGTAGAGGCGGTGGCGGTGCGTCCGATAATTGGGCAGTTTGCCAAAGTCCGCGCGCAACGGGGGATCATCACGCACGATTGCGCCGCCCCAGAGCGCGCCCCGGTCATCGCGGATGCGGGCGTCCACCAGCTTGACCGCCAGCGGCGACAGGTCGATGCCAGCCCATTTACGGTTCAGGCGGTCGGCCGCGACCAGGGTCGTCGCGCAGCCGCAGAAAGGATCGAAGACCAGGTCGCCTTCGTTGCTGCTGGCGCTGATGATGCGGTCAAGGAGGGCGACAGGCTTTTGCGTCGGGTAGCCGGTGCGCTCTCTCGCGCGCGAGCCAATCGGACGAATATCAGATACAAGTTCCTGGACCGGTACGCCTTTTGACATATCCAAATATCGTTTCAGTGAAGGCACAGTCCCTCGCTTCGGCCAGTGCACAAGACCCGCTTCGTCTAGCAAGTCTAGCTTGTCCTGCGTCGAAAGCGCCGACAAGTCACGGTCGGGATATGACTTTGCCAGAATCTTCATCGGCGCTGCCCAATGTCGCCCTTTCTTGCTGGGATCTACTCCGCGCCAAGATTTTCCTGAATCTCCGTGTCTTAAGCCTGCTCCAGTCAAATCGCCGACTCGATACCGCCCATTTTCGTCTTCGTAGCGGTAAAATTTGTCAATGTAGTCCGGATCGTAGGGCTGACGCACGTTATTCCAAATGAACTGATCGCTCTTGGTGTAGAACAAGATGGAGTCCAAATTGGGACCCCATCGCTTGGCTGAATTATGCACGCTTGTCCGTTTCCAGCTGATATGATTACGGAAATACCTTCTGCCAAATACAGAATCCATAAGCAATTTCAGATAGTGGCTGGCCGTCGAATCGCAATGCAGATAGACGCTGCCCGTGTCTTTCAAGATCCGCCGCATCTCGATCAAGCGCACCGCCATCATAATCAGGTAGCTCATCATGCCCTTGCCGTGGGCGTCGCGGGCGGCGTCGATGACTTTGTAGGCGGCGGGGCTGCGCTCGGCCAATTCGCCATGTTCGTGGACATCGACATCGGAGAGCGTCCAGGTGTCCTTGAAGGCGGCGCCGGCCGCTTGGCTGCCGATGGGGGCGGCGTAATCTTCGTTGGAGTTGAAAGGCGGGTCGAGGTAGATGAGGTCGACGCAGCCGCTGTTGATGCCGCGCATGACGGGCAGATTGTCGCCGGTCCAGACGGTGCCGCTGGCGAAGTTGGCTTGGGTCATGGCGTCTTCATTTCTGGTGGTTTGCATTATTGTCTCGCGCCTTGATTTTAAACACTTGCAGAAAATGCAACAGTTGCCACAACTGCTAGCATCCGCGTCGAACTATTAGAGAATATCTAATAGTTGCCCGTCTGACCCAACTTGTAAGAATTCCTTACAAGTTGCCCTCGCCGCTAATGTCATTGCTCTGTGCCTCTGTGGTGAATACATTCATTAGCAACCATCCAAGACAAACACTGAAGTTTGTACGGGCGAGCCGCCGGCTCGCCCCTACTGGTTGGGATTTTCTTGGAGATCGACGGCCGCGGTTTGGCGAGACAGAATGAATTGACAGTAACCCAACGCGTACACTCCAGTACCGGAAAAGCCCTACATTCATAAGTTGGCAGGCTTCAAGCCAATCACACCACCCGGCAGCGGACGAAATGGCGCGTCGTAGCCAAAGGCGGCGGGACCCACGACCGCCAGGGCGGCAGCCGTCTTCAGCTGGGGCGGGGCGGGCACGGCGATGACAGCGACCCGCGTCCCGTAACGCAAGACTTCCGTCGTGACCGGCTCGCCCTCTTCTTCAGTGACGATGCAAATCAAGTCGGGCGTGGTGACGGCGACTTCGCCGTCGACGCGGGCGATCAGGAATTCATTCTGAAACTCGATTTCAAGCAGGCGCCTCGGTCCGACTTTGATCCCCCTCGGTCCCCCCAATGCATTGAGGGGAGGCGGCGCGGGAGTAAATCCGCTGATTTTCACTTTGCCGCGGGCGAAACCCTTGGTCGTGCGGCGCTCCACATCGGCGATTTTGCCGCGGAAGAGGACCTGCCCGTCGAGCGCCTCGGCGATGACGGCTGGCACATCGGCCTTTTGCGCCTGCGCCTCAATGACCCGCGCGCCGAGATTCCGCGCCAGGCTGAGCGTATAATGGACGCCGGCCGCCTTGACCTGGGCGCCGCTCATGATCGTGCCCGCCAAGCCCGCCCGCGCGCCCATGCTGACGGCGATGTTGCGCGCTATCGTCTCCGCCCATTTGTCGCTGGCCGCGGCGGGGAGCACGGCGGCGTTGTCGGCCGCGTCGACCATGGCCAGGGGCGCGGCTGTCGCGCTGGTATGGAAAAGGAATGAGGACATCTGGATCTCGGGGTAAGCTCGGCCCATGCTGTCGCTGTCGACGGTGGGGATGCCGGCTTGCAGACCGCCGATGAGGGGCTGCATGGAATTGGCGCCGCCGATCTCCGCGATGGCGACGGCGTCGAATTGCCGGCCGATGTGTTCCTCCAGCAGTCGCAGCGCTCGCATCATCTCCGTGCCTTCGGGCAGCTTCTCGATGCTGACGGTGGGCGCGCCGATGCTCCCCACCAAGCAGCAGAGCGCGTCGTCGTCCAGGTCGAAGGGGTCGATGATGGTTTGGGGTCCCTTCTCGCGGATGACCGCCGCCAGGTGCAAGCCGCCCAGGTAGGGGTTGCCGCCGCCGCCCGTGCCCAGGATGCCCGCGCCGATGCCGATCGGGCGGATGTCCTCCAGCCCCACCTCACGCAGGGTCATGCGCCCTCGTCCGCCATCAATTGGATCATCGCTTTGAACAGGACGAGATCCTCGCGGAAGTCTTGCGGCGAGGTCTTGGCCGCTTGGCTCGTCTCGACGCTATGGTGGAAGGCGCGCCACTCCTCGACGAAGGCGTCGCCCCAGCCAGGATGCCGCAAGCTGTTGACGACTTGTACGCCATCCGCGCTCTCCAGCAGGCTGAGGCGGATGGGCATGTTGCGCACATAGGGCGTGTCGTAGTCGACGCGCAAGACGCGATCTTTGCCATAGACGGCCAGCCAGGTGTCATACCGCGGGATGCTGTCGCCGCCGGTGCTGAAGAGGCAGACGAAATCGCCATAATCGAAGGTCGCCGTCAGATAGCGCCCGCTGCGCCGCTGGGTGGCGTGCAGCACGCGCCGGGGCCTGCCCAGCAGCTCGCGCATGGCGGAGATGTCGTGCGTGCTCAAGCCCAGCATCATGCTGTAGGCGGTCCGCAGGGGGCCGGGCGCGTCGCCTATCGCGGCCTGGAGCGCCTCGTTATGCAGCGCGCGCATGGCTTCGCCGCTGGCTGGCGGGATGTCGTCCGCCCGGAACACATTCGATGTCGGCTCGATGACCAGGGCGTTGCCGCCGATGATGTCGTGGACGCGCGCCAGGCGAATCTCCTCCATTTCCTGGACGAGGCGGCAGGCTTCGAGGAAAGCGGGGGCGTAACGGCGCATCGTGCCCACCTGGACGATCTTGCCGGCTTCCGCCTGGGCTCGGATGATGGCGTCGTTCTCCGCCAGGTTCAGGCACATCGGCTTCTCGACCAAGACATGCTTGCCCGCCCGCAGCGCCGCGATCGTCACATCGGCATGGTAGGCGCTGGGGTTGGCGATGAGCACGGCGTCGACGCTCTCCGCCGCCAGCAAGTCGCGATAGTCTTGAAAGCGGCTCTCGATGTTCCAGGCTTGGCCGACGCCCGCCAGCACGCTCGGGCTAATGTCGCAGATCGCCGTGACGCTATAACGATCGCGCAGCTGGCGCAGGCTGGGCAAGTGGATGATCTGGGTGACTTCGCCGCAGCCGACGATGCCAATACGAATTTGCCTCATGCTTTTCGCTTCCTTTCGCCGCGATGCGGTTACTGGACCTGTAGATGACAAGCGACCGGGCGCGCCGGCTCGATCTCGATCAAGGGCGGCAGCGCAGTCTCGCAGCTGGGCAGTTTAGCGGCGTGGCAGCGTGGCGCAAAGGGGCAGCCGGCGGCTTGAGCCTGGGCGGAAGACTGCTCGCCGCGCAGGACGATCTCGTCGCGCTGCATGTCCGGGTCGGGCTCGGGAATGGCGGAGATCAAGGCTTGCGTGCAGGGATGTTTCGTCCTCGTAGAGGTAACAGGCGGCGCTGTGCCCGGGGCCGACATGGCAGTCGGGCGGGACGCTTTCGCGGCAGGCCGCCATCGCCGCGGCGCATCCGCAGGCTCACGCCAGCCAGCACCTTGACGACGCCGTCAAAAGTGTCGAATTCCAGGACCAGGTTCTCGATCTGCAACAGGTCCTAGTTTCCTTCTTGACGCTTGGCGGGCGGAATCAACGCCGCGCCCGCGGGTCCAGCACATCGCGCAGGCCGGCGCCGATGAGATTCCAGCTGAAGACCATGAGCCAAATCGCCAGGCCGGGAAAGGTGGCGATCCACCATTCGTCGGGGAAGTAGCGGCGGCCGTCGTTGATCATCGCGCCCCATTCGGGCCCTGGCGGCTGGGCGCCCAGGTCGATGAAACCGAGGGCGGCGGCGGTGGTCAGCTCCAGGGTGGCGGGCCAAAAGGTCCGCATGTCGCCAGTTACGGCGCGGCGGGTGTACAGCGACTGGCCCCAATCGCCGCGGAAGAGCCCCGTCATATAATTGAGATATTGGATGGGCAGCGGCTGGTCCATGCCAAACTCGACGCGCAGGGCGGCATGATTGCTTCTGTCGCGCGGGGACCTGCCGCCAGGCCGACGGGGTCGCCGGGGACGATGCGGCGGAGGATGTAGAAGCGGAGGTTCATGCGGGTCTATATCGCGCGGATCTGTTCTATGCGGTCGAGGCGGATGCGCCGCGGCAAACGCGTCTTCTTCATGCGCAGGCCTTCGACCTCGACGCGCTTGTTGAAATAAGAGCCGAGAATCTCGTTCATCATGTCGGTCGGAACTTCAATGGTCCATCTGCCGCTTTCTTCGGTGAGCAATTCGCATTCGCTGTCGCCGATAGCGCTCCCGATCTTTCTCTAGCCGCGCAACGAAACAACGATCCGAGAATTCCATCGCCTTTCGATGCAGCTGCGTGACTTTCATTGCTTTCGCACTCATGACCGCACCATGTAGACAACTGGTCTGCTGAACTTCGAGAGAATGATAAAGGCGGAAAGGCTAGCATCTATGGCCTGTTTCGTCTGAATTACGCCCTTCCTGACTTCGCTGCGGATTCGACTGTCAGAAGCTATTTGTGTTCTGCCCATAGCTTCCATTCTCGCTGCCCGTCTCATGTTGGACTCTGTTGTTTCATCTTTGTGTCCCAGCCAGAAGCCGATCCCCGCGCCAACATTTGACCTTTCAATGATAGCGTAGTCCGTCGCTGCAAGAACGGTCAATGTAGCCAAGCCTTCGCCTGCAAGTTCGGCTGCGTTGGAAGTCGCGCCGAAGAGTCTCTGTGTGCGCTGGCTAAACTCTCTCGTCCACACGATCTCAGTGCCCTGCAACACTTGGTCAAGGTCTCTGTTATCGCAGGAGCCGTCCGATTGATGGCCGTGTTCGCGCATGCGCCTCGGTGTACATCGCCGCGCGCATTTCCGCGTCCCCGGTCACCCGAGCGACATCCAGCCGCTCGTCCACGCGCTCGTTCTTGTAGAAGCTGCAGGAATTGAAGCTGCCCCACTGGTCGGAGTGGTATTGATTGTACAGGTGGGCGTCCGGATCAATGAAAGCCGGCAAGGCGCAGATGTTGATGATGTCTGGACCCGTCTCCGGCGAGGCGCAGCTGGCGACCATGTCGGGCCAGAGCATCGGAATCATAAGCATCTCGATGCCGATCTCCGCCAAGCCCTCAAGCAGGATCAAACCCGGGATCTCCTCGCGCGGCAATTCGGTCACATAGACGTAGTCCAGCGTGATGCCGCCTTCTGGCCAGGGCGTCTGCGCCAGGTGCTCGCGCGCTTTGTCCAGGTCGTATGTCGGATAGCCCAAGCCCTCGACATAGCCGGCGAAGTTGGCTGGCGTCGGCCCCGGCAGCACCGTGATCTTGACATCCTGCGCCCCGACCATCGCGTCGTAATTCATCGCATGGGCGATTGCCTTGCGCAAGTGGATGTCGCCGGTGTTGTTCAGCTTGAGCGTATTGGTGAAGTAGCCGCTGTGCTCTTCCCATGAGAATTAGTCGGAGCCCAGGAATTTCTCCTTGTCATTGGCGGCGACAGAATCGGCGATGTGAGTCTCGCCCGCCAGCAGCGAATTGAGCTGGGTGGAGGCGTCGCGTTGGATAATCCAGAAGAAGCCGTCCAGGTGGTCTTCGCCGGTCCAGCCCGCCCAGTAGTCGTCGACGGCGACGAACTCATAGACATTGCCAATCTCCCAGCGCCCTTGCGTGAAGGGGCCGGAACCGGCGGCGGTCACTTTGAGATAGGTCTGCCCCATGTCGTCGCCAAGGTTGGCTTCAACAATGGCGGGATTGACGACGAAGAGCTGCGCCAAGGCGCCGATGAAGGGCGGGTAGGGCTGGGTCAGCGAGAACTGCACGGTGAATTCGTCGATTGCCTGCGCCGTGTTCTCGTCGGCGATGGTCGCCCAGCGCCAGGTCGGCGGACCAGCGATCGCCAGCAGACGGTTGAAGCTGTAGACGACGGCTTCGGCGTTGACCGAGCTGCCATCGTGGAAGATGGCCTTCACTTTCAGCTTGAAAGCCCAGACGCTGGCATCGTCGTTGACTGCATAGCTCTCCACCAGATGCGGCTCAATCTCGCTGCCGCGATAGATGTAGAGCGCGTCGTACAAGCTGCGCAGGCGGCGTTAATCGAGTAATTCTCGCCGTAAGCAGGATCGATATTGTCGATGTCCTGGTTGCCGCCATAAAGCAGGATATTGTCCTGGGCCAGGACGCCGGTCGATGCGGCGAGGGCCAGGCTCGCCGCCTAACAAATGAAGAGTAGTCGTTTGAACATGCTTTCCTCCATGCGATGTGAGAAGCGCGCCCCGCGGTAACAGCGGTCCGTATTTGCGCGAGCGCGCCTGTGAACGGACAGCGCCATTTGTGGCCCAAGCGCGGGGCTGGCTGCCACAGGCGACCCCATGCTGGCGCGGCGGAGCCTCATTTGCTAGACTGCCGCCGTGTTCGCGAGCGGAAGGCGGGGGCCATGAAAGTCTTGCAAGTTGGCATTGGCGGCATGGGCAACACCTGGCTGCGCGCCGTGCAGCGTTCGCCGATGGTGGAGTTCGCTGGTTTCGTGGAGATCAACAGCGAAATCGCCCGGCAGCAGGCCGACGCCTACGGGCTGGACCGCGCGCGGATTTACGCCAGCTTGCCAGAGGCGATCGGGCAGGTCGACGCCGACGCCGTCATAAATGTGACGCCGCCCGAGTTTCATCGGGAGATCTGTCTGGCCGCTTTGGAGGCGGGTTTGCCCGTGCTGACGGAGAAGCCGCTGGCGGGCACGCTGGAAGACGCCCGCGTCATCGCCCGGGCCGCCGAAACAAGCGGCATCCTGTGCAGCGTGGCGCAGAATTATCGCTACCGCCCATTCGCGCAGACGGTGAAGGCGGTCCTGGACGGCGGCGAACTGGGACAAGCGGGGGCGCTGCAGGCCGCCTTTTATCGCGGTCCGCATTTTGGCGGCTTCCGCGAAGCGATGCCTCATCCGCTCATCATCGACATGGCGATTCACCACTTCGATATGATGCGTTATTTCCTGGATGGCGACGCGCTGGAGATCACGGCGCGGAGCTGGAACCCGCCCTGGAGCTGGTTCGATGGCGACGCCAGCGCCTCCGCCCAGATCCGGTTCGCCAATGGCCTGCGGGCGAGTTACGCTGGCTCTTGGTGTTCACAGGCTTTTGAGACGAGCTGGAATGGCGAATGGCGCATTGAATGCGAGGGCGGCGTCGTACTGGCGGAAGACGACAAAGTCTACACGCAGCGCTTGTTGGGCGTCGAAGACGGCGCGCGCGGCAAGGCGGCGACGCATGGCGAGAAACGCGAGACGCCGCTGGTTGCGATGCCGCTTGAAGGCCAAGAATATCTCTTGCAGGAGTTTTATGAAGCGGTGACCGGCGACGGCGAGGCAGGCACGACGGCGCAGGACAACATCCGGACGATGGAACTGGTTTTTGGCGTCGTCCGCGCCTGCGACACTGGCCAGACCGTTAGGCTGTAGCGGTCGCGATCCCGGGGCGGGGATCAACCCGGCTCGGCTTCGGCTTCTGGCAGCCGGCCCGTCAGCGCCAGGCCTTCCAGCAGGCCCGTGAAACGCGCTTGCTCCCCCTCGACGCCGCGCAGGCGTTCGCCCACGGTGGTGAAACCGACGTCGACCTTGCCTTCGACGCGCCTGATCTCGCTCTCCAGTTTGGTCTCGAATCGTTCTTCCTGACGCTTGAACTGGCTCGCGGTCTTTTCTTCCTGGCGCTTGAATTCGCTGGCGGTATTCTCTTCCTGGCGCTTGAATTCGCTGGCGGTCTTCTCTTCCTGGCGCCTGAATTCACCAGTGGTCATCTCTTCCTGACGCTTGAATTCACCAGTGGTAATCTCTTCCTGGCGCTTGAATTCGAGGGTGGTCTTCTCTTCCTGGCGGTGGAATTCTTGTTTGACTTCGTCCCGCAGATCGCTGATGTCTTGCTTTAGCTCGTCCCGAAGCTCCTTCATGTCCTGCTTTAGCTCAACCCGCAGATCGCTGATGTCTTGCTTTAGCTCAACCCGCAGATCGCTGATGTCTTGCTTTAGCTCGTCACGGAGATCGCTGATGTCTTGCTTTAGCTCATTCCGCAGCGCCGTCTGGCTATCGCGGAGCCGGCCCAGCTCGCCAGTCATCTTGTCTTCCAGGCGCTTGATATCGTTGCGCAGCCAGACGAACAGACCCACCACAACGGTGATCATTGGCAGGTTGCTGGCGATGATCTGTTCCCAATTCATGTTTCAATCCGCGTCCGCGAAGATTGCGCCTATTATAGCACAGCTTGGCGCGATGCCGCAAATGCCCCGCTTCTGCCGGCGGTCGCGACAGGCCGCGCTCGGGGCGCTGGCCGCTCAGTCAAAATAGCTGTCGCCATTCCATAGCAGTTTCTTGGCGGCCTCGTCGTTCAATTCGACGCCGATGCCTGGCGCTTCGCTGACGGTCATCTTGCCGGCTTGCACGAACGGCTTCTCGCCATCGCAGAGGTCGCTCCACCAAGGAATCGAGCGGGCGTGAAACTCGAGGAAGAGGAAATTGGGCACGGCCGCCATCACATGGCAGGCAGCCATCATGCCCAGGGGCGACGAGACATTGTGCGGCGCGATGGGGATGTAATGCGCGTCAGCCAGATCGGCGATGCGTTTGCCTTCGGCGATGCCCCCCGCTTTCGCCAGATCCGGCATGATGACATCCACCGCCCCCTTGGCGAAAAGCTCGAGAAAGTCAAAGCGCGTATATTGATTTTCGCCGGTGCAGATGACGGTTGAGGTCGACGCGCGCACCTGTGCCAGGGCGGCGACATTCTCGGCTGGCAGCGGCTCTTCCAGCCAGAGCAGCCGCAGCGGCTCCAGTGCCCGCGCCAGGGTGATGGCGGAGGGCAAGTCGAAGTGGCCGTGGCAGTCGATCGCCAGGTCGACTTCGAAGCCGATGGCCGCGCGCACCCCCTCCACCAAGCCGATGATATGCGTCATTTCCTGGGCGCCGACCGTCCAGTTGAAGGCGTCGAGCTTGCCCTGGCCCGTGTAATCGACATCGAACTTGACCGCGCCGAAGCCCTCGTCAACGGCTTGGAGAGCTTTTTCGCCGAAGGAGCGCGGGCTGTCGTCGTCGCCGAAATGACAATCGGCGTAGAGGCGGATCTGGTCGCGAAACTTGCCGCCGAGCAGCTTGTAGACGGGCACGCCGAGAGCCTTGCCGACGATGTCGTGGAGGGCGTTGTCGATGCCGGTCAGGGCGAAGATGAGCGGCGCCTGGCTCGCCCCGCCATAACGCCCCGCCCGCCGCAGCTTTTCGTAGAGCATATTGATGTTGAAAGGGTCTTCGCCAATAAGCAGCTCGCGCAAGGCGAGGATGGCATGCTTGGTGGCGAAACCGCTGAAGCCGGGCCCGCCGGAGTTGCATTCGCCAGTGCCGGTGATGCCCTCGTCGGTGTAGACGCGGACGAAGGTCCAGACGCTGCCGCCGCTGTCGGGCTCCTGCCGCCCTATGACGCAGGCTTGCACATCGGTGATTTTCATGGCGCGCCTTTCCGCGGTTCAACCCCGCCCCCGGCCCCTCCCCGAAGCGTCAGGGAGGGGTGAACACCATTAATTTCGCAGCCACTCTACACAACGGGCACGCCTCTGGCTGAGCCCTGCCGGACGCTCCAATACAGTAGCTCCGCAGGGGCTCGCCACTGGGATGCCAGTATACGCCAGGTGTCAGTGATAGTGTCTTATGTCCGCCATGATGCGCTGGATTTCGCGGGCGATGTGGCTGGGCACGGGCGGATTGAAAGGTCCGCCAGTCCCGCCGACCACATCGTCGAAGCCGGCGCAGTTGATCGCTTCCATCACGGCCGAGTAATTGTAGGCGCGTTCTTCCATGAAGCGGATGTCTTCCAGCGGCGAGATCTCGTTCTCGATCTGCCGCGCCGCTTCATAATCTTGTCGGCGCTGGGCGTTGTTGATCTCGTCCGAGGCTCGCGCCGCCACGATGTTGATGCCAGAAGTATGCCCGCGCGCGCCCAGCTCCGCTGCCGCCGTCGAGCGATCGCCGATGCCCCAGATGACGATCTTGCGCTCGTCCAGAGCTTCGACGAAGGGCAGCACATCGTCCTCGTCCGTGCCGATCTTGAGGCCGATGAAATGCGGCGAATCTTGGAGCAAACGGAGGATCATCGCCCGGTCGCGGGGACGCCGATAATAATAGAGGAAGCGCGTTCCATGCCGCCCAGCCTGGGTCTCGGCGAATTGCATCAGGGTCTCGTACAAGCCGACCGGAGCGTAAGTGCCAGTCAGGGGCATAATCAAGACGACATCGGGCGGGCGCCGCAGAGCCGCCAGGTCCGCGATAAGCCGGGAAGCGGCCGGCAGCGGATTGGGCGCGACCGCCGCCATCAAGACGCCTTCCCCCGCCATCTGCCGCCCGGCGATATCCAGCAGTTTCACTTGCTCGGCGTAATCGACATGATGGATCAGGCTGGTGCCGGCGATGGAGATGACCCGCGGCCGCCCGTCGCTGAGGCTGTTGTGGCGCATGAGATAGTCGATGTTGCGCGCGTGGCCCGCGAAGTCTATCGCGCGCCCGGCGTAAGGAATGAGCGGGATGCCGATCACCGAGTTGAGAGCCTCCAGCAGCTGCGGCGTCGTGATTGTCATGTCTCTTCTCCTAACCCCGCCCCCGGCCCCTCCCCGAGGCTTCGGAGAGTGGAGACCTGCAAGAGCGCCGCTACAGTTCGCTGGTGGGCAGGTGATTTACATTGGCGCGGCGTTTCGCTTTTGAGGGCGAGCCACCGGCTCGCCCGTACAGGATGGGATATCCAATGAGATCGCATTCCGCGGATACGCCATGCAGCTTCCAGATTTTGCGGGCGACCTGATAGCTCGCCCCTACAGGTTTCGCATGCGCGGGCAACCTGATAGCTCGCCCCTACAGATTCCGTATGTCGCGGGCGATTCACAGAATCGCCCCTACAAATCACGGTGCACTCGGCGTACTCGGTGTTCTCGGTGGCAAGAAAAAATCTCTGCGTCTCTGTGGCAAGCATTACAGCTACCACCGCGTCGCCTGGAAGCGCCAGCCCGGCTGGATCTTTTGCATTTCGACTTCGTCATCCCGCTCGGTCAGGCCGCAAGCCAGGTACTGCTGGTGCATGCGGGCGAGTTTAGCGCGGTCAATCGAGATGCCCAAACCTGGTCCCCGCGGCAGGGCGATCGCTCCGTCTTCAAATTGCAGCGGCTCGACGAGCAGATCGTGCCCGTCTTGCCAGGGGTAATGCGTGTCGCAGGCGTAACCCAGGTTGGGCGTGGCAGCCGCCAAATGCGTCATCGCCGCCAGCGATATGCCGAGATGGCTGTTGGAGTGCATGGACATGCCGCGGCCGAAAATCGCGCAGAAACGCGCCAAATCCAGCGACGCGCGGAAGCCGCCCCAAAAGTGATGATCGGACAAGATGATGGCTTCGCTCTGTTGGGCGACGCTGCCGGGCAAGTCGGCGAATGAGGTGGTGCACATGTTGGTGGCCAGCGGGATATCGACCGCCCGCGCCACCCGCGCCATGTCCGCCTGCCCGCGCACCGGGTCTTCCAAATACTCCAGCGCGCCCTCAAGCTGCTTTCCGGCGGCGATCGCCGTGTCGACGCGCCAGATCGCATTTGGATCCAGGCGCAAGGGCATCTTCGGACCGTAAGCGTCGCGCAGTGCCAGAATGGCGTCGACTTCTTGCTGTGGCGGGAAAGCGCCGCCTTTGAGCTTGATAGACTTGAAGCCGTATTCGGCGATCATCGCCTGCGCCTGGGCGACGATGCCGGCCGGGTCAAGGGCCGGTTCTTGCCGCGCCGCTTGCCAGCCGCTGGCTCGTTCGTCGCGTCCAAAGCCGAATTCGCCGCCCGCGCCTTCGTGCTTGTAGAAGAGGTAGGCGGCAAAAGGCACGCGCTCGCGAGCGGTCCCGCCAAGCAAATCGACGACGGCTCGCCCGACAGATTTGCCGACCAAGTCGTAACAGGCGACTTCGATGGCGCTGCCGACATGCACCCAGGTCCGCTGATCCCAGGGAGTCGCGCCGCGCTCGTCCGGCTTTGCCAGCGACTCCAGCAGAGCGTCAATCGCGTTCAGTCGCCAGGGGTCCATGCCAATGAGCCGCTCGCCCGCGAGTGCGAGAGCCGCCTGCGTCGTTGCGCTGCCGGGGATCTCGCCCCAGCCGGAGAGGCCCTCAGCGCTGACGATCTCGACGATGAGCCGCAGGGCGTAGGGCGCGTGCAGGCCCGCCGCGTTGAGCAGGGGCGGGTCCGGCACGGCAACCGGGGTGATGTGGATGTCGGCGATGCGCATGCTTCAACTCCACAAGTGATCCAGCGAGCGCTCGCTGTCCCAGGCGTCGGTCGCTTCAAAGTAACCGGGGCGCGTTTCGTCCATGCGCTGGCGGACAGCCTCTTCGTTCAGCTCGCCGAATCCCAGGCCTGGCGCCTCTGGCACGCGGGCATGGCCGTTGACGATGAGCGGCTTCTCGATGCCGTCGATCAGGTCGTCCCACCAAGGCAGATCCACCGAATGATTCTCCAGCACATAGAAGTTCTCGGTGGCGGCGGCGCAATGGATGTTCGCCAGGAAAGACACCGGCGAGCCAGCCATGTGCATCGCCATCGGAACGCCAAAGTCTTGCGCCAGATCGCCGATTTTCTTGGTCTCCATGATACCGCCCGATGTCGCCAGGTCGGGGTGAATCACGCTGAGGCCGTCGCGCTCCAGCAAGGGCAAGAAGCCTTCTTTGAGGTAGATGTCCTCGCCGGTGCAGACGGGGGTCTTGACCGCGCGCTTCAAGCGCCGCCACTGTTCGGTCAGTTGCCAGGGGATCATGTCTTCGTACCAGGCCAGCGAAAACTGATCCAGCGCCTGCCCCAGGCGGATGCAGGATTCGACATTGATGTGGCCGAAATGGTCGGCCGCCAGCGGAATCTCGTAGCCGATGATCGCGCGGACCTGGCGCACATATTCGACCAGGGCGTCGACGCCGATGTCGGTGAGCTGGATGCCGCTGAAGGGGTGCATGACATCGCGCCGCTGCAGCGCGCCCGGCGGGGCGATGACCGCGCCCTCGATATCCTTCACCAGCTGGATGCCGATGTCCATCTTGAGGAACTTGAAGCCGGCCTCCATGCGCTTCTTCAGCCGCTCGCCCATGACGCTGCCATCGGGCACGCTGTCGGTGTCGCAGTAGACCAGGACTTCGTCGCGGAATTTGCCGCCGGCCAGCTGATAAGCCGGGACGCCATAAGCCTTGCCCGCCAGGTCGAAGAGCGCCATCTCGATGCCACAGACGCCGCCGCCCTGCCGCCCGTGATAGCCGAATTGCTTGATCTTGCGGAAGAGCTTGTCGATGTTGCAGGGGTTTTCGCCCAGCAAGCGCGACTTCAGCAGCAGCGCGTATGTCGGGCTGGCGCCATCGCGCACTTCGCCGTAGCCGCTGATTCCCTGGTTGGTGTCGATGCGCAGCAGGGAACAGTCGAAGGGCAGCGCCTTGAGATTGACGACGCGCAAATCGGTGATGCGCAGCTGGCTGGGGCGGGAGAAGGCTTTGACATTGTTTTCGAGAGCTACGTCGGTCATCTGTGCATCCGTTTCCAAACTCGGCATTTTGGGGGCGGCCCGGTGAAGGGCCCGTTAAGAAACTCCATATCCTGCCGGTGTAGACTCCCCACCTCTCCGATGCTTCGGGGAGGGGGCCGGGGGGTGGGCTTGGCCGCGCCGCGCCATCAACGCCGCAGCAGGCCGCGCTCGCGGTAGACAGCGGCCGCTTCTCTGATGAAGTCGGCGTTTTCTTTCGCTTGGTAGGTCGCTTCCAGGTAATCCGCCAGCCGGATCAGCTCAGCGTAAGAAGCGCGTTCGGGGCGCAGGGTCTCGTAAATTTGCAGCAGCTCCTCGTTCGGCACATCGGTCAGCTCGGCCGCCCGCAGCAGATTCCGCGCCAGCTGCGGGTAGCCGCCGTCGCCGGCGATCGCCGCTTGCCGCCGCAGGGTATCGCCGCGGGTGCGCAGGTCATCGCCGCTGAGCTCGCCTTCCGCCACGGCCTCGGCTGTGATTTCGCTTAAGGGGCGTCCGGTGTGCGCGCGCAGATCTTCGGCGGCGCTTTCTCGCAGCGGGTACGCTTTCATCGAGGCGGGCATCAGGCCGGCTCCCAGTCGAAGCGCAGTTCTTGGGGCGCTTTGTCGCTGTCTACTTCGTCGGTTTCGCGGCGGTGCAGCAATGCCGTCTTGACGATGAGACGCAGGCGGGCGCCATTGTCAATCTCGACCGCGACGGGCGGCGGCGCCTGGCCCAGGGCGTAGCGGGCGGCGTTTTGACCGATTGCTTCGTAAGTGGCGAGGGTGAGGCTGGGCGACTGCGGGAAGAGCTCCAGGTTGTTCAGCGGGGCGAGGTCGCGCTGGTGAATGACGGCGGTGCCCCGCGATTGCAGGCCGATGCCGATGCCGCTGCCGCTCAGCCGCGCGCCCACATAGCCGATGGCGGCGCAATCCGACGAGTGATAGACGCGCACGATCCGCGCCAGCGCGCCCTGCCCGGCGACTCCCTGCAAAATGGCTTTCAAGACGTCTTCGTGCTCCAGTTCGCCGATGGTCTTGCCCAGGGCTCTGCCAAAGGCTGGTCCCAGCGCCAGGACGACTTCTTTTTGGCTTCCCTTGGCGGCGGGGCCGAGCTCGACCAGGCGGCTGAGCGGCGGACCCACATGGGGATCGACAAAGCCCTCGGGCGATTTGGCTTGGGGGATGGCGCTGATCTCTTCCCAGCGATCGCCTTCCAGCCGGTAGCCGCTGCCGGGTCCCGCGTAATCGTTGGCGTCGTTGATGGCGCTGCGCACCCGGAAGTCCTTGTTAAAGATCGCCGATGGCTGGAGGTAATCGCCGGCGACGCGCTGCCGCCCCATCTCCAGGATGTTCTCCGCGACCTCGTCGAAGCCGCCCTTTTGCAAGGCGCGGATGACGGACAAGAAGTCGTCGTCGCCCGCCATGAAGGCGTCGGCGGCAGCCAAGTCGGGCAGGATGTCGCGCTCGGGCATGTCGTCGCTGGCGTGGGCGACGGTGGCCGCGTCCACTTCTTCGTCGCTGATGGGCGGCAGGTCCAGCTCGCGGTAAACGGCCTGGATCGCCGCGGCGCCGCGGCGTCGAATGGCCAGCGCTTCCGCTTCGGCGATCGGGCGCAGGCCGCCGTCGATCTGCATGTCGCGCTGCAGGACATTGTAATCGTCGAAATCTTCGGCGTCGAAGTTGCCGCCGCCAAAGAGATTGTCGCGCTTGGGGATGGCGCTGTAGCCGCTGAAGATGAAATCCGCGCCCGGGATGAATTGCAGCATCAGCTTGGCGGTCTTGCGGATGCTGGAATGCGAGGCGAGGGCGTCGTTGCCGGCCGCCACCTCCAAGCCGAGCATGGAAGCCAGCAGATTCTCCGCCAGTACGGCCCGCACGCCGCCGGGCAAAGCCTCGGGCAAGGCGATGCACGAGATGGAGCCGTTCTGCACGCCCTGGCTGCCGGCCCCCTTGACCACAAGCAGGCAGCGCGCCTCGAGGTAGAGCATGGATTTGCGCTCCGCCCGGCCCATCAGCGCCTCGCTGCCGGTGCCGGAGGTGAAGCGGATCTTCACCCCGCGCGACGCATAGGCCGAGGCCAGAAACGCTTTGGACCAAGGCGTGTCGTCGCCGTCGGTGAAGGTTTGCTCCGTGCCATACACCGAGAGGGTCTCGGCGTAACTCGTCAAGCCTTTCATGGCCAGCCGCAAGCCCAGTGCCTCTTCGACGGAGCATTGGGTCAAGACGCCGCCGCGGCCCGTCTGGGCGCCGACGAGGATGGCGAGGGCGTTGAAGGGGGCGAAGCGCGCCACCCGCACGGTCGTCTCGACTTCGGCGAAACCGCGCAGAGCCGCTTCAGCCGCGTCGGCCGCCAGCAGGGCCGGGTGCTCGCGCCAATTGGTCACATGAGCCTGGTTGGCTGGCGCGCGCCGGACCCGCATCTTCGCCAAGCCCATCATCATCTCCAGCACATTCATGTGGCGGATGACCTCGGCCAGCTTGGCGGGGGTCATGCCCGCGATGAGGCGGGAGATTTCGCCGCGCTCCACATTGATGTCGGCCAGCATGCGCGCGCAGCTCTGGGAGGGGATCGCCATGGCTTCTTCGGCGACGCTCAAATCCAGGGCGTGGGCGACGATGAAGCGGTCCAGGGCGTCGAAATCGGCCCTGGCGACGCCGTCCAACTCGCGGACGTGCCCCGATTCGATGACGAGGCTCGGCTTTGGATCGTAGGGGCTGTCGGCGACGACCAGGCCCGCTTCTGGCCAAGGGTCGACATAAGTCTCTTTGTTGATGTCGCGCCGCGCCAGCAAATCGAAGCGTTTTGACCGTTCCATGCGCGTCTTTCCAGTATTTCTCGCTCGTGCCGCAGAATCTAGCACAAGTGGCGGCTTGTGTCTAAGGCGAGCCGGCGAGGGCTGTGCCGCTCCCTTGCAGGCCACAGCCGCCGCCAGTACAATCCAGCGCCGTTACGCGGCAGCGCTCCGCCAACCCCGCGCGAAAATGGAGCTCCTTGGCAGGTGATGGCTGAAAAACGCGCTTCGAAATCTTTTGCGACCCTGGCTTTTGCCACAGCCGGGCTGACTTTCGGGTTGATCGTCTTTGGGGCGGTCGTCCGGGTGACGGAATCGGGCCTGGGCTGCGGCGACGACTGGCCCCTCTGCAATGGCATGCTTTTCCCGCCGCTGGACGACGCCAAGGCCTGGATCGAGTGGCTGCACCGCTTGTTCGCCGCTTTGATTGGCCTGTTTGGCATCGCGACCCTTGCCCTTGCCTGGCGCCACTATCGAGAAGGGGACCGGCGCGTCTTGCGGATGACGGGCCTGGCGGCGCTGCTTTTCCTCGGTCAGAGCGGCCTGGGCGCCATCGTCGTCGTGCTGGAGCTGCCGCCGACCTTCGTCACCTTGCATTTGGCTTTCGCCTTGCTGCTGCTGGCGGCGCTGCTCTGGGCGGGCATATTGGCGCGGTATCGTCCATGCCAGCCATATCCCGCCGATTCATTCTCGACCCTGGTCTATGTGAACGCGGGCTTCGCGCTGCTGATCGCGCTGACGGGCGCATTGGTCCGCGGCAGCGGCGCCACCTTGGCCTGCACGCGCTGGCCCCTTTGCAGCGATGGCGCGCTTTTTCCACTGGATCAGGGGATGCTTACGCATGTCCACATGCTGCATCGGCTGTCGGTCGTGGCGATGTTGGCTGCATTGATCATCCTGGTCGCTCTGGCGCGGCGCGGGCGCTCGGAAAGGCTGGTCAAGCGGCTGGCGATGGCGGCGCTGCACAGCACGCTGCTGCAGATTGGCGTGGGCGCGCTCTTCGTGCTCAGCGCGGCGGGCGCGGAATGGGGCGCGCTGCATGTGGGCTTGGCGGCGGCTGTCTGGGGTCTGCTGGCGGCGCTCGCGGCGGTCGAGCGCATGAATCACATTCGCTATCGGGGCGGGGTCGCATGATTCAGCTGCGGCGCCACCACTTCAGCCGGCTTGTTCCGCCGCGCGTCTACCTGGAATTGATGAAGCCGCGCATTGTGCTGCTGCTCGTGTTCACCTGCGTGACCAGCATGATCGTGGCGGCCGAGGCGGCGCCGGGCGACATTATGGTCTACACGGCGCTGGGAGGCGTGTTGGCAGCCGGTGGCGCCAGCGCGATCAACCAGGTCCTGGACCGCGAAATTGACGCGAAGATGGCGCGCACGGCTCGCCGTCCGATCCCCGCGGGCCGGGTGTCCGCGCCCCAAGCCTTGCTCTTCGGCCTGTGCCTGGTGGGCTTGTCGGCGCTGTTGCTGGCCGCCTTGGTGAATGTTCTGGCGGCAGTTCTGGCGCTGGCGGGCGCCTTCTATTACACGGTCATCTACACCCTCGTCTTGAAGCGCAACACGGTGGCCAACATCTTGATTGGCGGCGGGGCGGGCGCGATGCCGGCTTTGGTGGGCTGGGCGGCCGCGACCGGCTCGCTGGAATGGCAAGCCTTCATTTTGTTCGCCATCATATTTTATTGGACGCCGCCGCATTCCTGGGCGCTGGCGATCCTGGTCAACAAAGATTATGCCGCCGCCGATATCCCGATGATGCCGGTCGCGCGCGGACAGCGTGTCACCCGCTATCAAATTCTCCTGTACTCGGCGCAGCTCGTCCTCATCAGCTTGACGCCAGGCTTGTTGCTGCTGCTGCCGCAGGCGCCGGCGATGCTGGGCGGCCTGTACCTGGCGAGCGCGGTCGCCTTGGGCCTCATCCTACTTTGGCTGGCGCTGCGTTTGATCCGCCGCGCGGACAAGGCGGCGGCTCGCGCGCTTTACAAGTATTCCTCGCTCTACCTGGCGCTGCTCTTCTTGGCGATGATCTTCGACCGGCTGCTTTTAAAGAGCGGGCAAGCTGGCGGAAGCGGTCTTCCAAGGCGGCGGTCGCGCTGGCTGCGGCGCTGCTGGCGGGCTCGGCGATCGTCTTTGGCATCGGCCTGGTCGCGGCGACCACAGGCGAGGAGCCGCCGCGGCCGCTGGATGAGGCGGACTATGAGGCGCTGGCGAAAGCGGCTCTGGCTGGCGCGCGGGTTTCACTTGGCGCCCAGCTGATCGCCGAGCAGGATTGCGCCATTTGCCATGTGCGTGGCGGGGGCAGGCTGGCGCCCCGTTTCGCCGGCGTCGCCGCCCGAGCCAAGGAGCGGCGCCCGCCACTATCCGCGGCAGCTTACCTCGCGCAATCGATATTGCAGCCGGGCGCTTTTCTGGCTGACGGCTTCGCCAACGCCATGCCCGCCAATTACGCCGATCGCCTGGCGCGGGCGGAGCTAGGGCACATCGTCGCCTACTTGCTGACGCTGGAAAGACCGGCGCCCGAGGCCTGATTCAAGCGCTGGATTCACTCATCCGCGCCGACTTGCTCGCGCAGGTTCTGGACATCGGTGGCCTGGTTCGTGTCGCTGTGAGTCGGCACGCCCTCGTCGGCGAAGATGCGGTCGATTTCCTCGCGATCGCTCTCGCTGAGGCGCCAGTCGGCCGCGGCGACATTCTCGCGCAGCTCAAACTCGTTGCGCATGCCGACCAGGGCGACAGTCACCGCCGGGTTGCCCAGCACCCAGGCCAGAGCCAACTGCGCCACCGACTTGTCGTAACCCGCCGCCAACTCTTGCAGGCGCGCGGTGACCCGCAGCTCTTTCAGATAATTCTCGCGGGTGAAGAGGGGCAAGCCAAAAGCCCAGCCGCGGCTGCGCCAGTCGTGCTCGACGAACTCGGTCTCCGGCTTGAGGCCGCCCGTGAGCAAGCCAAAGCCCAGGCTGCCGTAAGCCATGAAGCCGATGCCATTTTCGCCGCAGTAGGGCAGCACGGCAGATTCAGGCCGCCGGTCGAAGAGGTGGTAGCCGACCTGGTTGGCGGTCAGCGCGCCATGCAACTGGCATTCCGTCATCATCGGCACATCGTAATTGGAGACGCCATAATGGCGGATCTTGCCCGCCTGCTTCATCGCTTCCAGGGCGCCGACGGTCTCTTCGTGGGGCGTCTTCAGGTCGGGCCAGTGAATCAGCATCAGGTCAATGTAGTCGGTGTTGAGGCGCTGCAGGCAGCCCTCGGTATGCGCGGTGATGCTGGCTGCGCTGGCGTCCCGGCCCGCGACGGCGGCGTCGCCGACCAGGTTCGGGTCGTCGTGGTAGACGAAGCCCACCTTGGTAACGAGCGCGATGTCTTTGCGCCGCGCCCCCAGGCCCCGCGCCAGCAATTCTTCCGATGTGTAAGGACCGTAGACCTCGGCCGTGTCAAAGAGCGTCACGCCATGATCCAATGCCATCTCCACCGCCCGCACCGCCTCGGCGATGTCGATGTCGCCGTACTGCGTCGTGCCCATCTCCCAGGTGCCGAAGCCGATCGCCGAGCATGCCAGTTCGCTGCCGCCGAAGTTTCGTTCTTCCATGTCGCCGCTCCTTTCCGCGCGTCGTCTCAAGCGAGAGTATAACGCGTGCTCCGCCGCTGTCAGCTTTCCCCCCGCGGCCAGCGCCCCGGTATCTCGACCGTGTGGCGCTCGAGCTCAATATGGGCGTCCATGTCGGCCTTTTGCGCGATGTAAGTCTTGCCCGGCTCGCTGGAGAAGCCGATGTGCGCTCCGTCGCGGTCGAGGGCGATCAAGTTCATGCCGCCGATGTACTGGCCGCCGAGGTCGCGCAGGTCGCGCATGGCTTGCGCCGCCGCTTCCATCAGGGGCATGCCCGTTTTGAGGTAGAGGACGAGGCTGCGCGCCGTGCCCGCGCGGATCGCCATTTCGCCCATGCCGGTGCAAACGCAGGCGCCATAACGATTGTCGGCGTAATTGCCCGCGCCGATGATGGGCGAATCGCCGACCCGTCCCGGATACTTCCAAGCCCAGCCGCTGGTGCTGACGCCGGCCGCGATGTCGCCATCCCGGTCCATGGCGATGAAGTTGACCGTGCCGGCGACGCGCTCCGGGTCGGTGGCCAGCGACACATAATCCAGCAGGGGCGCGTCGTCCAAGGGCGGCTCTGCCCCGACCGCCCGCAGCCGCGCGCGCCAGACCTCGCGGATTGCGTCGCTGAGCATCTCGTCGCAGGTCTCCGCGCCGATTTCACGGGCGAATCGCGCCGCCCCTTCCCCCGCCAGCAGCACATGGGGCAGCTTGCGCTCCAAGATTTGCCGCGCCACGGAAATGGCGTAGGGGTAACCGCGCAGACAAGCGACCGCGCCCGAATCGAGGCTGCGCCCGTCCATGATGCTGGCGTCCAGCTCAAGCGCGCCCAGGATATTCGGGTAGCCGTCGCGGCCGACGCTGTGCTCTTCGGGCTTGGCTTCGACCAAGCGGATGCCCGCCTCGACCGCGTCCAGGGCGCTGCCGCCGCTCTTTAGCGTTTCTATCGCGGCGTCGATGCCGATAGCGCCGTTGCTGCTGGCGATGATGATCATGGCTCGCCTCAAGTCCGCCCTGGCCCCGCAGCATCGGCGAGGGGAGCGTACGTCAGCGCGGCCGAGCCGACTCCAGGCTTTCTCGCCTTCGCCATCCCGCTGACAATTTGGGTCGCGCGGACCCTGACCGCCGGGGACCGAAGGGGTGATGAAAGGGCTAGGCTTCGACGCGGATGCGCAGCGAATCGCCCTTGGTCAGCGGCGGGCAGCGGTCCAACTGCGTCGCGCCCAGCCCGGTCAAGGCGAATTCATTGATGCGCGCTTCGCCGCCGAGCACGCGGAAATCGACATGGCAGCCGCCAGCGTTGGGGTTGAGCGCGCAGCTGCCCCAGGCGTAACCGGTCGACCAGAAATGCCGCACTGGAGCTTGCGGCGCGGCGAACTGTATTCTGCCCGTCACGGCCGAATAACCGAAGCCGCTAAGCGCCAGGATAGCCGCCCAGCTGGCCATGGCTCGGGCGTAATGATGACCGCATTCGGCTTCGTCGAAGGGGTTGCGCTTCTGCCCGTCATAACGATCGCGGATGGCGGCGATGCAGCGCAAGCCATTGTCGAAATCGCCTTCGTAAAGCATGCCGATGGCCGCCGTGTATTCGAAGCCGGTCATGACTTCGTTGTAATAGGGGAAGGGGCGGGCTGGGCGATTGCCGCGCGGATAAGTGGCCATTAGCAGCGCCGATTCGTCATTGAGCACATAGGAGCGCATGTGATTGAAGTGCCCGTGCATGTTCTCCTTGAAGTTGAAGCGCATGACGCTCTCGAGGGTGCGCTTGACATTGGCTTCATCGACCAGGTAGCCCAAGCCGCAGACATGCGCCAGGAATTGGCCCACCAGCTGATCGACCAGGCAGCCGGCGCCCAGCTGCAAGACCGGCTCGTTGGGGTCGGCCGCGCCCATGCTGCTGTGAATTAGCATATCGAAGATTGCATCGCGGCCAGCGGCAGGGCGGATTTCATGCTCATAGTAATCGCCGTTGAACAAGTTGGCGTCGGCATAGCGTCTGCCGTTTTCATAGAGTCGGCGGCATTCGTCCGCGAAGTCATGCTCGTCCATTTGCCGCGCCATTTCTTCCATGGCTCGCAGCGCGCCCAGATACCAAATGCCCATTTGTGGATTGGGTCCGTAATACTCGACATCCATGGTGTTGTGCTGGCAGCCTTCCATGACGCCGTCTTTATCCGCGTCCCAGCCGCCGGGCAGCCAGCAGAATTCGAGCGCCCGCCGCGCATTGCCCCACATCCCGCGGAGCGCCTCGTCATCCCCGCTGAGCTGCCAATCGCGATACAGCTTCATGATGCAGCCCATCTGCCCGTCCGCAGCCGCCAGCGACCAAGACTGGGCGTGCTCCAGCGGCAGGTCAACGCGGAAGCTCATGCCGCCGTCTCGGCGCGTGGCGTAATTGAACTCGACCTCGCGCATGCCCAGCGCCAGGCCGCCGAAGAGGTGCGCTGTGGCCTGTTCGTAATTCCAGACATGCGTGCAGGAGCCAAAGCAGCAGCCAGCCGTGTCATCGCAGCCTTCCCAGCCAAACAAGTGGCCATCGGGCGTGCGGAAGACGGTCTGCGAGCGCAAAGTGCTCAAGTTGAAGAGGGCGGCTTCCTTAACGACCGCGGGCAAATCGGCGGCGCAGACCGCTTCGACGAAAGCGCGGGTCTCCGCTTCGAGCCAATCCAGCTTGCTCGCGGCATAAGCGGCGGCGGACCAGGCGTCGGCGAATTGCTCGCTGTAATAATTGCCGATGACCGCGCCTTGCCGCACCGGGCTTTGTGGATGGTTGTCGCCGCTTTCCACCCAGGTTGTGCGGTTGGGGAAATGCCAGCCGAGCAAGAACGTCACCTCGGCCGACGCGCCGGCCGGCACAGCCAGCGATACAGCGAGCGAGCCGGTCGGGTTATGCAGGCCAGCGCGCTCGCGTTCTTCCAATTTGCCGTCCGCGCTGAAATCATCCCAGAAATCCAGCAGCGAGTCGCCCCAGGTCACATTGGACCAGGCGGTGCGATGCGTGATGCCGGATACCTCTGCCCCCCCATTTTGATTGGAGGAAGGCTGCTGCGACGGGGCCAAGAGCGTCGCCAGCGCCAGCGTGCCCCATCGCGGCGAATCGGGCTGGATGCCATTGGACTCCATGAACAAGCCGGCCAAGCCATCGGCTTCGCGGTAACTGTTGACATTGTCGCGTGGCGCGCCGCTCGTGCCATCTTCGCCGATGAAATTGTTCAAGCTGCCACAGACCGCGGCCTTGATAGCCGCATCCGTGTCGTTGGTCAAGACGAAGCGCAGTATCGCCACGGGGATGCCGCTGTTGTCGCTGTCGGTCGGGATGAGCGGATTGAAAGCCCGCAGCTCGACGCCCAGGGGCACATCTTCATCGGCCAGCTTGACCGAGCCGAATGGATAGGCCGCGGCGAAACTGCACTCGCGGAAGCGCGGCAAGCCGTGATTGGGGATGAGCGCCCCGCGCGCGCCTTCATAATCCGCCGGCGGGATGACGCCTTCCAGCGCTCGCGTGGTCGTCTCGCCATTTGAGTCGCGGGTGAAGAGGCTGAAGAAAGTCTGCTGCAGGTCAAAGCCTTTGGCGGGACGGTTGACGATCTCCCAGTCGTGCAGGTTGCCGCGCCCGCCCAGGGAGACGACGCCAGTGCCGATGCCGCCCAGGGGCAGGCCGATCTGGCGCAGGTGGTCTTGGTCGTAATTGACAAGCGAGGGGAAGCTGCCGTTTGAAGTGGTCATTTTCTGTCCTGTGATTCATGGTTGTCCAAGTAAACGCGCGCCAATATGAAATCTGTCGGGGCGATTCTTGTATCGCCCGCTTTCTGGTTGCAGGCCCGCTGATTTCGCGCGCCTCAGCCTTTCAAGCCCGAGCGAGTCAGCGCTTCGATGATCCAGCGCTGCGCCACGATGAAGACGAAGAGCACGGGCAGGATGGCCCAGACGACCGCCGCCATCACCACCGAGGGGTCGCCCCCGCTCATTCGCCCCGTCAGCAGGGCAATGCCTTGCGGCAGGGTCATCAGATTGTCATCGGTCAAGAAGATCAAGGCGGCGAAGAAGCCATTCCAGCTGGCGTTGAAAGTGATGATGGCCAGCGTCGCCAGCCCAGGGCCAACCAGGGGCAGCGCTATCTGCAGAAAGCAGCGGAATTGCCCCGCGCCATCGACGCGGGCGGCGTCGAATAGCTCCTGCGGCACCTGTTTGAAGAATTGGCGCATCAAAAAGACGCCGAAGATATTCACCAGGCCGGGCAAGATCAGCGACTCGTGCGTGTTCACCAAGCCGAGATCAGCCATCATCAGGTATATGGGGATGATGGTCACCTGCCCGGGCACCATCAGCGCCGCCAGCAGGGTCATGAAGATAATCTCGCGCCCGGGGAATCGTAGCCTGGCGAAGGCGTACCCGGCCATCGAGCAGGTGATGAGCTGGCCGATGGTCGTCAGCGAGGCGATCTTCAGGCTGTTGCCGAAGAAGAGGGCGAAGGGCACGCTGTACTGGCCCTCGCGGGCCTGGAAGGGCTTGAGGAAGTTATCCCAATTCCATCGCGTGGGCAGCCAGCTGGGCGGCAAGCGGAAGCCTTCGCCGATGGGCTGCAGAGCCTGCGAAAACATCCACAAGAGCGGCATCAAGACGAGGATGGCGGCGATGGTCAGCACCGTGTAGGAGGCGACATCCCGCCATTTGACGGGCTTGCGCCGCCTGGGCCGGGCAGTGGCCGTCGCGGGTCGCAATTCAACCGGCGCTTGCATGTCCCCGTCCTCGCGCCTACTCGTAGTGGACCCAGCGGCGTCCACCCCAGAATTGCACCAGGGTCACCGCCATGATCACCAAGAACAGGGTCCAGGAAACGGCCGCCGCGTAGCCGAAGTCCAGCCGCTGGAAAGCTTGCTGGAATATGTACATCACCACCGAGCGCGTGGCATCGCCGGGACCGCCTCCCGTCAATACAAAGATGGAATCGAAGACCTGGAAAGCGCCGATGAAGAAGATGACCAAGATGAAGAATATGGTCGGGCTGAGCAGCGGGATGGTGATGCGGAAGAAGAGCTGCCGCTCGCTGGCGCCGTCCAGCTGCGCCGCTTCGTAATACTCGTTGCTGATGGATTGCAAGCCGGCCAGGAAGACCAGCATGGCGAAGCCGGCGTTCTTCCAGACATCCATGATGATGATGGCCGCCATCGCCCAGCCCGGATCCCGCAGCCAGGGCACGGCTTCTAGGCCCAGTTGGCCGAGGTAGAAGTTGAATACGCCCGTGTCTTCGGAGTAGAGGTATTCCCAAATCACAGAAATATAAGTGTGGGCGACTAATATGGGGAAGAAGAAGACGGAGCGATAGAAGTTGCTCATCAGTGTTGGCATGCGCCGATTGAGGAAGACCGCCAGCAACAGGCCGATGCCCGCATTCAGGAAGACCGCGAACAGCGTGAAGACGACCGTGTTGCGGTATGTCTGGTGCAGGCGCGTATCGGTCGACAGGCGCTCGAAGTGCTCTGTGCCGATATAGGTCATATCGCCCCAAATGTTGAAATCGTAGAAGCTGATGCGCAGCGACTCGACCAAGGGGTAGGCGATGAAGATGACGAAGCCGATGAGCGTGGGCAGAATGAACAAATAGCCCGCGATGGCTTCGCGTCGTTCCGGCGTTAAAGCTGGCATATTTCCCGCCAACTCAGGCTGGCATGAGCCTGCATCGCGTTGAATGCAAGCTCATGCGCCATTGGGTAAAGGTAAACTGGCTCGCTCAGCCGGCGCTTGTCTTAGAGCCGTGCCATTTCGGCGCTCAGCTCGGCGTGCGCGGCCTCGAGCCCGGCTTCGATCTCGACATTGTTCGCCATGATGTCGCTGAGGTGGCGATGCACAATCTCCTGCATGGCGGCGAAGTTCGGCGGCGAGGGCACGGGTTTGATATCGTCCAGGCTCTCCCAGAAGTAATTGGCGTGGGCGGGGAAGCTGAGGAACTCCTCCGTCTGCACGGTTTGCGGGCGCGCCGGCATTGAGGTGCGATAGGCGACCATGTCCGCATCCGTCTCCAGCGAGGCGAAATCTTTGACCAGCTCAAGGGCCAGTGGCACATTCTCCGCCGTGCGCGTAATCGCCCAGCCGCCAGAGCCGAAGACCGTGGTGGCGGCGCGGTTGCGCGGCCAATGCACGATATCGACATCGTCGTACTCGGCCGTGTGATAAGAATTGAAGGGCCAGCGCCCGGCCGACACCATGGCCGCCCGCCCGGAGGTGAAGAGACCGCCCTGGTTCACGCCCTCGACATTGGGGGCGACGCCGTGCTTGTAGACCAGGTCATGCAAAAACTGCACCGTCTCCATCACCTTGGGGTCGTCCAGGTTGGATTGCTTCCAATCATCCGTCAACACCGAAGTGCCGTTGGTGTAGAACCAGGGCGTGTAGCCGAAGAAGAACCATGGCAGCACATAGCCGAAGACCTTGTCGTCGCCCTCGCCCGAGGTCAGCGCGATAGTCGCTTCCAGGAAATCGTCCCAAGTCCAATCCGGCGCGGGCGTGCCCAGGCCTGCCGCCTCGAACTTCGAGGGGCTGTAGTGCATGATCATGTTGTTCCATTCGCGCGTGATGTAATAGTTGTGCCCATCCGCGCCCACCAAGGCATCGCGCAGCGCCGGGTGCGATTCGTCCAGCACCTGCTGCAGCTCCGGTTCGGTGACCAGGATGTCATCCAGGGGCAGCAAGATGTCCTGGGCGATGGCTTCATGCGCGACTTCAATGGCGGTGGCCATGATGTCCGTCTGCTGGCCGCTGCGCATGCGCAAAGCCAGATTTGTCTGGTAGCCGCCCCAACCCTCGGTCGATGGGATGTACAGCGCTTCGACGGTCACATTGGGGTAGCGCTCGTTGAAGCGATCGATGGCTCGCTGATACAGCTCGGGGATGCCGAAATTGTACACGACCAAATGCCCGGTCACGTCGCCGGGCGGCGCTTGAGCCAGAGCCGTGCCCAAAGGCATGCCATAAGTGGCGGCAAAGGCGGCGGCGCTGCCCATGCCTGTATACCTCAAAAAGTCGCGGCGCGATAATTTCCTTGACATTGTCCGTCTCCTTGCTTTTCTTGAGCAAATTGAATACGCGCGCAATTATAACGCGGCGGCTGGCAAACGCAAACGGACGACGAGCATGCTCAGGCTTGATCGCGCAGCAGATCGCGCTTGCCCAAGGGCTGGACCGGGCGGGCGTTGCCGTCGAAGATGGCGGTGAATGCGGCGATTTGCCCAGGGCCCAGCTCCACCGGCGAATCCAGCAGCAGCCAGCGCACAATCTCGCTGCAGGGCGGCGTCGTCAGCGAACCCTGGTAAGTGTAGAAGGCGCGGGTCGCCGGCAGCAGCGTCTCCAGCATGAGGTCCGCGCCGATTGCCTCCGGCTCGCTCGGCTGGGCCGGCAGATGATCGAAGACAGCAGCGTAGGCGTGGTTGTCCTGTTCTCCCTCGATCAGCATGAGGCCGACGACGGCGAGCGTTCCCGAGTTGGGGTCCTGGTGCACGAAGTGAATCTCCATGGGCGCGGCGACGCCGTCGATCGTGTGCTCGCTGGGCGCGTGAAAGTGGAATTGCAGCAGATTGTAGCGAATGCCATTGTAGACGATAGCGCTGCCAGCGTCGATATTCACTTGTATCGTGTGCGAGTTGTTGAAGATGCTGTTGGCGCTTTCGCCGTATTCGAAGTCGATGTCGACCAATTCCAGCGCGCTGGCGTCGCTGATGTCGATGGGCGATTGGGCGGCGCCGTCGGCGCACAAGCGGTACTCGGGCGAGAGCGCGCCCCAATGCGCGGGACCGCTGTCGCCGGCGTAACCCCAGCCGCTTTCTTCCGCCAGCGCAATATACAGCGTCGCGCTGAAAACGGCCGCCAGCGCCACTGTCGCGAGCAGGATGAGTTTTCTTGGTCGGTCCATGAGCGCCTCTCCTTGCGCCATCTTGAAGGGGATGCGCGCCACCGCGTCGCTCGTCGGGGGCATCTCTAATACAAGTGTAGCACAGGCGGTGAGAGGCCGGCGGACGAGGCCGGGTTCGCGGCGGAGTCCCTCTTGCGCAATCCATAGATTTTAGTAGAATCGCGCAGATTTTGGCAAATTCCGGCGGAGCTTTCATGGTGACGGGTGGGGCGATGACCATTGGCGTATTGCTGGCGCAGCTGGGCACGCCGGAAGCGCCGACAGCCAAAGCGCTGCGGACCTACCTGCGGCAGTTCCTCTCCGACCGGCGGGTCATTGATTACAGTCCGCTTCTGTGGCAGCCGCTCTTGCGCGGCGTCATTTTGCGGCGGCGGCCCCGGCGCTCCGCCAGGCTGTATCAGCGGATCTGGACGGAGGCGGGCTCGCCTTTGATGACGCATTCGCTGGCGCAGGCGGCGGCTCTGCAGGCGCGGCTGGGAAGCGGCTTCCGCGTCGCCCTGGGCATGACTTATGGCAAGCCGAGCATCGCCAGCGCCATGTGGGAGCTGGAAGCGGCGGGCATCGACCGCGTCGTCGCCCTGCCCATGTTCCCGCAATTCTCTTCCACGACCAGCGCCTGCATTTACGATGCGGCTTATCGCGCGGCGGCCGGGCGGACCGGCTGGCTGGCGCACGATCACAAACGCTTCACGCCTGCCCTGCGCTTCGTCGCGCCTTGGCATACGCGCCCGGCGTACATCGACGCCATGCGCGCGCATCTGCAAGCCGAAATCGCGAGCCTGGCCGAACCGCCGGATTTATTCGTGCTCAGCTTTCACGGCATCCCGCGGCGCTACATCGAGACGGGCGACCCCTACCGCGGGCAATGCGAGCGCACTGCCGATTTGCTGGCGGCGGCGATGGGCTGGCGCGCCGACGAATGGACCCTGGCTTTCCAGTCGCGCTTTGGTCCGGAAGACTGGCTGAGGCCGTATACCGAAGCGGTCCTGGAAGCGCTGCCCGGGCAGGGGGTGCGGCGTCCCTTCGTCTTTGCGCCCGGCTTCGTCACCGACTGCCTGGAGACCCTGGACGAGCTCGGCAACGAAGGCAGAGAGCGCTTCGTCCATGGCGGCGGCGACCCGTCGCTGTTTCAGCTCGCGCCCTGTCTGAACGCCAGCCCCGCCTTTGTGGATTGCCTGGCGAGCCTGGTCCGCCAGAACGCGGCCGGCTGGCTGGATGAAGGCGCCAAGGGTCGCGACATGCTCGAAGGCTTGCTCTCTTCGCCGCCGCAATAAGCTCGCTCACAGCAGCCATGCCCGCGCCGAAGGGCTTTGGACGCGGCGGGCAATGCGCTTTCGCCGAACGATAGTCTATAATGGGTCGGTGAAATACGAGCGTCTGGAACCGGCGCGGCGACATGAAGAGGAGCTCCGCATGGCTGAACAAGCATTCACCCCACCCACCAGCGAATGGCATCACCCGTCCGAGGACATCGTCAGCGCCGCCGTCGTGCCGGATTATGAGGCGGAATACGCCCGGGCGCTGCAAGACCCGCAAGCCTTTTGGGCGGAGCGGGCCGAGACGCTCGAGTGGTACAAGAAGTGGGATGCCGTGCTGGACGACAGCAATAAGCCCTTCTACAAGTGGTTCGTCGGCGGCAAGACGAATATGGCGCTCAACGCCCTTGACCGGCATGCGACGAGCTGGCGGCGCAACAAGCTGGCGATCATCTGGGAGGGCGAAGCCGGCGAGAAAATCACGCTGTCATATTGGCGCTTGTGGCAAGAGACAAACAAGTTCGCCAATGTCCTGCGCGGCATGGGCGTGGAGAAGGGCGACCGCGTCACGATCTATATGGGGCGCGTGCCGGAAATCGCGATCGCCATGCTGGCCTGCGCCAAGATCGGCGCCCCGCACAGCGTCGTCTATGGCGGCTTCTCGGAGCAAGCCTTGGCCAGCCGCATCGACGACGCCCAGAGCAAAGTGCTGATCACCTGCGACGGCGCCTGGCTGCGCGGCAAGATCGTCCCGCTCAAAGACACCGTCGACGAAGCGGCGGCGCGCTCGCCTGTGGTCGAGACCGTCATCGTCGTCAAGCGCACCGGGCATGACATCAACATGGCGCCCGGGCGCGACTACTGGTATCACGACTTGATGGCGCTGCCAATCGCCAAGCCCGTCGCCGAGACCGAAGTGATGGACGCGGAAGACCCGCTCTTCATCCTCTACACCAGCGGCACGACCGGCAAACCCAAAGGCGTCCTGCACACCCACGGCGGCTACCAAGTCTATACCTCGACCACGCTGGAATGGGCCTTTGACCTCAAAGAAGGTGATCGCTGGTGGTGCGCGGCCGACCCCGGCTGGATCACCGGTCACAGCTATATCGTCTACGCCCCGCTGATCCTGGGCGCGACCAGCATCATCTATGAAGGCGCGCCGACTTTCCCCAATCCTGACCGCTGGTGGCGGATTGTGGCGGACTATGGCGTGAGCATCCTGTACACGGCGCCGACCGCCATCCGCGGTTTGATGCGTTTCGGCGAGGCCTGGGCGCAAAAGCACGACTTGAGCAGCCTGCGCCTGCTCGGCTCTGTCGGCGAGCCCATCAATCCGGAAGCCTGGCGCTGGTATCACCGCGTCATTGGCGGCGAACGCTGTCCCATCATCGACACTTGGTGGCAGACAGAGACCGGCGGCTTCATGATCACGCCCTTGCCGTCGGTGGGCTTGAAACCCGGCAGCGCCACCCGTCCTTTCCCCGGCATCGAAGTCGACATCGTGGACGAAGACGGAAAACCCGTCGGCACGAACGAAGACGGTGACCTGGTCATCAAGACGCCCTGGCCCAGCATGATCCGCACCGTCTATGGCGACGACGAGCGCTTCATCAGCCAATACTGGGAGAAGTACGCGGCGCAGGGCTGGTATCTGGCGGGCGACACGGCGCGCCGCGATGAAGACGGCTACCTCTGGGTCATCGGGCGCAACGACGATGTGCTCAAAGTCAGTGGCTATCGGCTGGGCACGGCGGAGGTGGAATCAGGCCTGGTCAGCCACAGCGCGGTCGCCGAGTCGGCGGTGATTGGCGTGCCGGACGAGCTGCGCGGCAACAAGATTTTCGCCTACTGCATATTGGTGGAGGGCGTCGATGGCTCGGACGCATTGGAAGCGGAGTTGAAGGCGCATGTGCGGCACGAGGTGGGCCCGATCGCCGTGCCGGCCACGATTGAGTTTGTGGACAGCCTGCCGAAGACCCGCAGCGGCAAGATCATGCGGCGGGTGCTGAAAGCGCAGGCGCTGGGCCAGCCGCTGGGGGATCTGAGCACGCTGGAGGATTGATTCGCGCCCTAAAATTCTCCCCCAAATTACGGAGGACTTGCTTTCCGCAGATTCGCGATTATTGCTTGGAAATTCGGCGGGTCGCGTATGGCAGACGCTAAACTGAGTCGAACTCTGAGTCGCCCAGCGTGTGAATCATCGGCAAGAGAACTGGCGCTATCATTGCAGTCAAATCAGCCACGGTTTTCTCGGGATTCATGTCGTGGTCAGCGAAGAACGTGCCGTTCTCTTTCGCGGCCTCTTTCAAAATCGCCATGCCAATCAATACCATCGCGTACTTAAACCGCGACTGCAACAGCTCCGGCTCCTTGTTATGCGCGCGTGGGTCCTTTAGCTCCCACTGTAGGTGCTGATTGTCCATGTTTACAAAGAAATCATAGCTGTCATCAGCGCCCTTTACTACCAGAGCGCTTTCTCTTGTGAAGTTGTAGTCGGACCAATGTTTATCTCCTTCTGTAACTTCCACTACGTGAGGCATTGCGAGATTATCTGATATCTCACGGGTTCCATCTTCCTCCCCCGCCGGTGGCTTGCGCTTTCCGTTGCCGCCCGAGCGGTCGTTGACAGGGTCCGTAACAAGGACGTCAAATTCATTCTCGATCGGCTCGAAGAGCAAGTGGTCGCTTACCTCTGCAAAATAGCCGAGTCGATCACCGGCTTTAGCGCCAGAAGGCAGGCTGATGTTAAGTGTTGCAACGCCGTCGTGAAGATTGAGGTCGGAGTCGCCTACTTCTTTGCCGTTGCAAGTCAAGGCGAACCGTCCAGGGTCTAGATCGCGATCAAAATAATCATCAACAGCATCGGTCTCAAATTGAATTCGGAATCGATGTCGATTGACCGGGCGTTCGTTCAGTCGCGGCTTCCGGTGTTTCTTTAGGAGTCTAAAGAACTCCGGACGCTCTTTGCCGATGAACTGCTTCTTCTTGCCCACGTGCTTGGGCTTGAATGGATTGCTCAAGTCCTTGCCGGTGATGAACAGAGCTGCAAGCGATGGCGATTTCTTAATGATTCTGCTCAGCACTTCCTTGAGCGGCTTAGAGTCCGACAGTCTGTCTTCGAGCGCTTCACGGCGGCGGCGATCCCTCAGTTCTTTGAGCCTGGAGTCATTTCGGAGGATCTCTTCCAGTCGTCGCTCGATCGCCGTATACAGTTCACCTCGCCGCGTACGGTCGCGGCTGGTCATGAAGAGCTTCTCGCGAGCGCGCTTGGATACGCCGCTCGCGTTGACGACAACAAGAATCGAGTCGGATAGATAGCTCATATTCACCTTGCGTCGAGAGAAGAAGTCTTTCGAAATTGTATGGTGGGTTTGTCCGTTTATGACAAAGATTAGGCCTTCGTTACGCCGATACGACTCATCTCGTCCCTTCTTGAACGCATATATCTTGAGACTCATGGACTCGCCCAGCACCTTCATGTGATATGGCACAGGGAAACCGCTTTCCACGTTGTTTCTGATGTCTTCTTCCAGCCGAATATGCAAGCCATGCATAGTCGTTTCGGGATTATTTCCTGGATAATCCCGAAACTCATAGAACCGGATGGGCAGGCCAGGGCGGGGCAACAATAGAGAAATCACATAGTATAGTCGTTGAGTAATCAACGTTTTCAAGCCGGTCATTTCGTATTCAAACATCTTGATGACAGTGCCCCATTCCAGACGCGGCGCGCGCGAAGGCTGTGCATGACCACGGGGCAACACCATCGGCTCGCCTTCAAATGTCAGAACCTTGCCGTTGGGCGCCAAATACTTGTAAATGGAATGACTTTCGCCATCCGTCGGGTCTTGGCGGCGCACAATTGTGAAGCCCCAGAGCGAAGAAGTCGGGTCGTCGACATCTGCGATCTTGGGAAATCGACGGGATATCACAAGCTGCAAGTTGTGTTCGCCGCCGCAGAACGGCAGAGCGCCGCTGCCTCCCATATTGAATTCGCCCTGCACGAAGGGGATACGGAGCTTGTTTGATTCAGACAAAGACAAGATCGTATTGGGCAAATTGCTAGGCGTTTGCCCTTCGCCTCGATCAAAAACCGTGTAATTTGGTTTGCTCTTGCTTCCTGTGGCCATCAGACCGATGTTGCGCGCGAGCTTCGTGCGGTTCGCCGCTCCGATATTCGCTAGATTGCCGTTGCGTATGTCAAAGAATCTTTCCAACGCTTCGTTGATTGACTGCGGGGCATCCGTACCCTCAACCGGTATGCCCCTCACCAGACTTTCGCGCATCAGCACAGCGTCTATGGAATTGACCAGTTTTTCGACCATGGCGCCGGCCGGCTGCCCCTGCTGGCTGCCGATTTGCCCAAAGTTGTTTTCTTTATCTCCGTATGCGCGCCAGAGTGCATCGTCTGACCAATAGCCATAGTACTTGAGAAACTTGACGGCAGTGTCTTCTGATTCGGCCTTCAGCAGGTTTAGGCATAGCGCTCTGTTTTCGCGTGACATGCAACGAACCTCAGCGTTTGCAGAGTTGATATCGAGATTGCGAGCGTGGTCTCTCTCGTCAGATGCTAGCGCAACATTGGTCAATGAACAATATGTGGCGGTAACCGTCTTGTGGTTTGAATTTGTAACTATACTTAGTGGAGTCTCAATCGAGAGTGATGTGAGCGCGCTCTGCAGGCGCCTCCAGATCTGCGTTGCGTCCGAAATCCAATCGCATCTTCCGGAATCCACGCAACCCCAACCCCGCGCACCCTTGCCTCGACGACCCCATGCGCCGCCACAGCGTCATCCATCCCCACGAACCGCCGCCCCAGCCGATGCGCCTGCACCAGCGTCTCGCCGCTGCCCGCGAAGCAGTCCAGCACGACATCGCCCGGATTCGACGAAGTCAGGATAATCCGCCGCAGCATCTCGGCGTTCTTCTGCGTGGGATAGACTGGATTCTGCGGGTCTTTGTACTCCCATATATCTTGCGGCAGCATGCCCCTCGCCTCGTCCGCGAATTTGATGAGCCGCGGATTGCCCGTCGAACTCCAGGCGATCAGACCCCGCGCGTCCAGTTCGTCCAGCCGCTCCGGTCGATAGCGCCAGTGCCTGCCTTCGGGCGGCGGCAGACCGCGCCAGGGCTTTCCTGTTTTGCCATTGCGCGTCACGCCCGGCGCGTGCAGCGGAGTGGTCGTGTAGCGGCGTCCCGTGTCATCTTCAAACGGATACAGGCGCTCGATGTCGTCGGGGTCCAGTGGCTCGCGCTGTGGATTCCAGGTCAGCGCGTTCGGCGACATGGAGTAGAAGAGGATGCTGTCCTTGACATTGCCATACGAATAGCGGGCGAAATTCTTGGGGTTGCACTTGACGCGCGTGATGCTGTTGCGGAAGTTCTCCGCGCCGAAGACCTGGTCCATGAGCAGGCGCACATGATGCTCCACAGACTGGCCGATATGCACATAGATCGAGCCGGTCGGCGACATGACTTGCCGAATGGCGCGCAGCTGGCTTTCCAGTTTGTCGAGGTAGGCTTGCCCCGTTTCGCGGTCGGAATAAGCGAGTGAGCCATTGCCGCTGATGGCGTTCGCGCGGTTTTCGCTGATGAGGAAGTCGGCGCCGGTGGCGAAGGGCGGGTCAATGTAGACCAGGTCGACAAGCAGTCCGCGTTCCTGGAGCAGAGCCAAGCCTTCGAGGTTGTCGCCGGCGTAAAAGAGGCTGCCGTCCATGTCTGCCTGCCTGATTGTCCGCAGGGCGCAAGGGATGCTTGAGTGTACATGGCTTGTCCGAAACAGGCGAAAACTTGTCCATGGAGGCCAAGGCCGCGCATGAGCGAATCGTGTAGGGGCGAATTTGTAAGTCGCCCGCAAGAATCATCGAATCTACCGCAGAGAAGCGGGCGATATGGCATATCGCCCCTACCGTTCCGTGCATGTGGCGCTTCTGTGGCGAAACTGCCCGGCTTTTCGCCGTCGCGTCATTGCCGCGATACAATGGACCTTGTCGCATTCTGCCCAAGAGCCCGGCCATGACAGACGCAGTTCTCGAAGTCCGCGGCATCACCAAGCGCTTCCCCGGCGTGCTCGCCAACGACCGCGTCAGCCTGACCCTGCGACAGGGACAGGTGCTCGGCCTGCTTGGCGAAAACGGCGCCGGCAAGTCGACGCTGATGAACATGATCTACGGGCTCTACCAGCCGGACGAAGGCGAGATCCTGGTCAATGGACGGGCGGTCGAAATCAGCGGACCGAAAGACGCCATCGAGCTGGGCATCGGCATGGTGCATCAGCATTTTCAGCTGGTGGATGTCTTGACCGTGACCGAGAATGTCATGCTGGGCAACGAAGCCGTCAGCGGACCGTTCTTGCGGCGGGACCGCGCCCGGCGCGTAATCCAGCAGCTCTCCCGCGATTACGGCTTGGACGTCGACCCTGACGCGCTGGTATCCGACCTGCCAGTGGGCGTGCAGCAGCGAGTCGAAATCATCAAGGCGCTCTATCGCCACGCCGACATCCTCATCCTCGACGAGCCGACGGCTGTGCTCACGCCGCAAGAAACGCGGGGCTTGTTCAAAATCATGCGGACCCTGCTGGATAAGGGCGTCAGCATCATTTTCATCAGTCACAAGCTCAAGGAAGTGCTGGAGATTTGCGATGAGGTAGTGGTGCTGCGGCGCGGCGCGGTGGCCGGGGCGGCAGACCCAGCCCACTCGACCGAGCAGTCGCTGGCTTCGCTGATGGTGGGCCGGGATGTCATCCTGGAAGTGGAGAAGAGAGAAGCCCGCCCCGGCGACGAAATCCTCCATGTCGCCGAGCTATGTGTGCACGACGACCGTGGCTTGCCGGCTGTGGAAGGCTTGAGCTTCGGCTTGCGGCGGGGCGAGATTCTGGGCGTCGCCGGCGTCCAGGGCAATGGACAGACGGAGCTGGTCGAGGCGCTGACGGGCATGCGCGGCGTCGACAGCGGGCGCGTCGTAATCAAAGGGCGCGACATGACCGGGGCGTCGCCGCGGCGCGTGACCGAGCAGGGCGTGGGCCATGTGCCGGAAGACCGGCAGCGCGATGGCTTGGTGTCCAGCTTCACCGTCATGCACAATCTCGTCTTGTGCACCTATTATCAAGCAGCCTTCGCCCGGGCGATCGTGGTGGACGAGCGCGCCATCGCCGAAAACGCCAGCGAACTGGTCCAGCGTTACGATGTGCGCCCGCCGATTATCAACAATATCGCGGGGGGCCTCAGCGGCGGCAACCAGCAGAAAGTCATCGTCGCCCGGGAATTCTCGCGCGGGGTGGAGCTGCTCATCGCCTCCCAGCCGACTCGGGGCCTGGATGTCGGCTCGATTGAATTCATTCACCGGCAGATAATCCGCATGCGCGACGCCGGCGCCGGCATCCTGCTGGTCTCGTCGGAGCTCGATGAAGTGCTGAGCCTGGCTGACCGCGTCGCGGTGATGTTTGAGGGGCAGATCATCGACATCTTGCCGATTCACGAGGCCGACCGCGATACGGTGGGCTTGCGGATGGCGGGCGTGCGCGACGGGGCGGGCATTGCATGAGCGTCGCTGCTGAACGACGGCCGCGGGGTCCCCTCGCTTTGTGGCTGCGGCTCTCGCCGAGGCTGGTGCCGCTGCTGGCCGTGATCACCGCTTTCCTGGCTGGCGTCCCGCTGATTACCGTCACTGTCAGCGACAATGTCTTGCAGCCCAATGTGGCGGGCGGCTTGCGGGTCGCCTCCACCGCCTATGTGGCGCTGGTCGAATCCATCACCGGCCTGACCGTCAACGAGATCGTCAGCGCGGACGACTTCGCCGATATGCGAGTCTACGCCGCCAGCAGCGAAATCACGACCGCGCGCAGTTTGTCGCGACAGGCCCGGCCCTTCGAGCGGGTCATTGAAGTCGGCATGGCGGAAACGCGAACTTATGGCGCTTTCTTCGCGCGGCACGCTATCGATGAAGAAGCGGCCGAGGCGATCGTCGAGCGCCTGGACGCGATCAGCGAAATCGGCGCGGAGGCGTTGCGGCGCCTCGAGGCGACCCTGGCCGATCTGGCGCAGCTGGACCGCGCGGAGGCTCGCGAACTGCTGGCGCTGGCGGCGGGCGAGACCGCGCTGACGGGCGACTCGCTGGCGCGGGCGACGAGCCTGTACCCGGCCTTGGCGGGGTTGAGCCCGGCCGAGCGGGAAGCGGAATTGGAGCGGCTCAAGACTGTCGACGCTCGCGGGCAGGTCAGCCTGGAGCGCAGCCTGGCTGCCTTGACGCTGCTGGACGAGCTGGGCATCGCGCCGGAGAGCGACGACGCAGCCACCCTCGGGGCGATTGTCGCGGCCGATTATGACGATGTCCGCGAATCCATCGAAACGCTGGCGGCGCTTGAGGCGCTGGGCATTGACGATCCGGCGGGCCTGGGCGGGCAATTCCGCATTGTGGGGCGGATGTACGAAGCCGGCTACTTAAGCGGCGAATCCGTCAACGCGGTACTGGATGAACAGCTGGACGCGGCCCTGGACCGGCATCTGGTGATCCGCCGGCCCGGCAACCGCGTCTTGCGGGCCGATGATCGCGGCGGGGCCAGCCTCGAAATCTTCAAGAATGACCAGGAACTGGAGGTGCTTTTCCTGCGCCTGGGCAAGTACGCGCTGCTGTTCTTCCCGGCCAACCTGGAGAAGACCATCGTGCGCGCCATCCCCTTCATCATCGCCGGGCTGGCGGTGGGCTTGGGCTTCAAGGCCGGCTTGTTCAACATTGGCGCCGAAGGCCAGCTCTACGCGGGCGCGATCGCCGTGGCGGCATTGGGCGCGTTCTCCCCGCCAGAGACATCGCCGCTGGTCTTGCTGCCGGCTGTGCTCTTTTTCGGCATTTTGGGGGGCTTTCTCTGGGGCGCCTTGCCCGGCGCGCTCAAAGCATTCACCGGCGCCCACGAAGTCATCACGACGATCATGCTCAATTTTATCGCCATCTTGCTGGTCGATTGGCTGATCAAGTCGGTCGAGCCCGTCATCCTGGGCGATGTCAATGCCAGCGTGCCCAAGACCCCGGTGATCTTGCCGGCGGCGATGCTGCCCACGCTGGATTCGCTGGGGACTCCGCTGGCGCATCTGCTGGCGATGGCGGCGGTGGCATGCGTCGCATTCCTGCTGAATTATCTGCCGGCGCGGCGCGAAAACCCGCGGGCGGCGCTGCGGGCCGGCCTCGTCTGGGCGGCGGTCATGAGCGGGCTGCAGCTGCTGCTCGCGCTCATCGCGGTCGGCGACCAGAGCAAGCTGCATGTCGGCTTCTGGCTGATGATCGCGGCTGTCTGGCTGACGGACTGGTTCTTGCAGCGCACGACCCTCGGCTTTGAGTTGCGCACTGTTGGCGCCAACCAGAACGCCGCCAAATACGCCGGCATGAGCGTGCCGCGCAACATCGTGCTGGCGATGGCTCTCAGCGGGAGCCTGGCGGGCCTGGCGGGCACGATCGAAATCAGCGGCGTCGAGCATGTGATGCACCCGCGCTTTTTCGCCGGCGTCGGCTTCGACGCGATTGCCGTGGCGCTGCTGGCGCGGAACAGCCCCAAAGGCATGGTCTGGGCCGGTTTGCTCTGGGGCGGCCTGCTGAGCGGCGCCGCCTTGATGCAGATTCGCGCCGACATCTCGATTGACCTGGTCAAAATCGTGCAGGCGCTCATCATCATGTTTGTCGCCGCCGACCAGATCATCCGCTTCTTGTGGCGCGTGCCCAAACGCAGCGCCGAAGAAGAGAGCGACCTGGTCTTCTCGACCGGCTGGGGAGGCTGACGATGGCGGCGAGCAAAGCGAAACCGGCCCGCCGTTTCGCCTTCAAGCTGACGCGGCTGCGCTTCATCGCGATTGCCCTGCTGGCGCTGGGCGCGTTCATCTTCCTGGAAGCGGGCGCGCTCGATAGCGAGCTCGTCACCACCCTGAAGCTGGAAACGCGGACGAGCGGCGAGGAAGCGACGGTCGGCGACATCCCCGTGCCGACGAGCGCCTACCTGCATTTTGTCGGCCTGCTTTTCATGGCCAGCGGCGCGCTGAGTCTGGCGGAGCGCAAAGAAAGGCGCTGGCGGCGATTGAGTTTGGCGCTGCTCGGGCTCTGCGGCGCGCTGTTCATCCCGACGGTCATCATCGCCGCGGCGGCTGGCGACGAAACCAACCTGACCACCATTGTCGCGGAGAGCCTGCGCCTGGCGACGCCGCTGGCGATTGGCGCTTTCGCCGGCATCTGGTGCGAGCGGGCCGGCGTCGTCAACATCGCCATTGAGGGCATGATGCTCTTCGCCGCCTGCTTTGGCTTCACGGCGCTCTTTTTCTTGCGCGGGACGAGCCTGCCATTGCCGACGGCGCAGCTTCTGGCTCTGCTCATCGGCTTGCTGGCTGGCGGCCTCATCGCGCTGCTGCATGGCTGGCTGTCGATCACCTTTCGCACCGATCAAATCGTGAGCGGCACGGTCATCAACATATTGGCGGTGGGGGTCACCAGTTTCGTGCGCCGCGAGTACCTGCTCTCCACCGAGGCCGGCGCGGCGAAGCTGCCCAACATCGCGATCCCGCTGCTCAGTGATTTGCCGGTGATCGGCGAGGCGGTCTTCACCAATCAGCCGATATTCTTTCTCATGTTTGTCATGCTGGCGCTGACGCATGTGGTGATGTTCCATACCCGCTGGGGCTTGCGGACGCGGGCGGTGGGCGAGCACCCGCATGCCGCGGACACCCTCGGCGTCAATGTCAATCGCACGCGCTGGATCAATGTATTCATCAGCGGCATGATCGCGGGCTTGGCGGGCGCCTGGTTCTCGCTGGAGGCGACCGGCAGCTTCAACGACGGCATGACCCGCGGCGCCGGTTTCATCGCCCTGGCCGCCATGATCTTCGGCAAATGGACGCCGCTTGGCGCTTTTGGCGCGGCATTGCTCTTCGGTTTCTTCGAGTCGCTGGGCGTGCGCCTGCAGATGGTCGGGGTCGACTTTCCGGTGCAGTTCTTGCAGATGGCGCCCTATGTGGTGACTCTGGTGGTGCTGGCGGGCTTCATTGGACGGGCGTCGCCGCCCAAAGCCGTGGGCACGCCTTATGTGAAGGAATGAGTCGACTCCCGCTGCGATCGTTGCAGCCCAGGATCGCCCCTCGCTTTGCCAGTCTCTGCCCAGTCTGTGGCCTCGGTGGCAAACGCGAATCTGGAAGCCATGACTATTGGAAAAACCGAAGCGCCGTTGAAAAGCGCGCCGCGAAATTGTACAGTAGGCGAATGCAAGTCCAGCTCGCTATAGTCCCCTCGGGAGAAAACCTTATGAAGAAGCTCATCGTACTGTGCGGTCTGCTGGCGCTCATGCTGGCGATTGCGCCCATTGCCGGCGCCCAGGGCGGCATCGAGACGCTCTGCCTGGTGACGGATCTGGGTCGCGTCAACGACGGCACATTTAACCAGTCGGCGCATGAAGGCGCGGAAATGGCGGCGGAAGAATTCGACCTGGAATACGACTTCATCGAGACCCAGGCCGAGGCGGATTACAAAGCCAACATCCAGACCTGCGTCAGCGAGGGCTACGAAGTCATCATCACCGTCGGCTTCCTCATCGCGGACGCCACCTACGAAGCCGCCGAAGCCAACCCGGAAGTCCACTTCCTCGGCGTCGACCAGTTTGTGATGGATGGACCGAGCAATTATGTCGGCATCCAATTCCGCGAAGACCAGAGCGGCTTCATGACGGGCGTGCTGGCCGCGTATGTCGCTGCTTGGGTCGAATCCGACACCATCGCCGGCGTCTATGGCATTGATATCCCGCCGGTCAAGCGCTTCCGCAACGGCTACGAGCAGGGCGCGCGCTATGTCAACCCGGATCTGAACATCCTCGGCGTCTACATCCCGAGCTTCATCGCGCCCGATCAAGGGGCGTCGGCGGCGCGGCAATTCATCGGCGAAGGCGCTTCCGTGCTCTTTGGCGGCGGCGGACCCACCGGCACCGGCGCCATCCAGGCGGGCGCGCTGGAAGAGGTTTATGTCATCGGCGTCGACAAAGATGAATGGCTCACCAGCTTCGGCGCGGGCGAGACCGAAGGCAGCGAATACATCATCAGCAGCGCCATGAAGCGCGTCGACCAAGGCGTCTACCAGATGGTGGCCATGCTGGCGGAAGGCGACATGGAGAATTTCCCCGGCGGCGGCGTCTACTTGCTGGACGCGGCGATGAACGGCGTCGGCCTGGCGCCCCCGCATGAATCGGACATCCCCGAAGAAGTCTGGGACGAGGTGAACGCGGTCAACGCCATGCTGATTGAGGGCGAGATCGAGACGGGCGTCGACATCGTTTCCGGCGACTTGCTGGAAGACGACATGATGGACGATGACGAAGGCGACGACGAAGAGGGCGACTCCGACGAATAGAGCGGCTTGCCAGCTTCAAAGCATTACTCGGCAAAGGAGCAGCCTCATCGGACGATGGGGCTGTTTCGCTTCTCGCAGGCGCGGCAAGCCCAGGGCAAGACACTTGCCAGACCGCGCTTGACAAGCCCGTCTCTTCCGCGTATCCTCTATTGAAAGCGGTTTCAAAACGGCTGACGCATGAGCAGCAAACTCACGATTCAAAGCATCGCCGATCTCGCCCAGGTCTCCAAGGCGACTGTGTCGCGGGTGCTGAATGGCTACCCGCATGTCCGGCCTGAAGTGCGGGAGCGGGTGAGCAAGGTCATTCGCGAGACTGGCTACCAGCCCAACAACATCGCGCGTCTGCTGGCTTCGGAGCGCTCCAGCATCATCGGCCTGGTCATCTCCGCCGGCGCTCGGATGGTCTTCAGCGATCCCTATTTCTCCGCGCTGACCGAAGCCGTCTCCAAAGGCGCGGCCGCCAATCGGCTGATTCTGTCGCTCTTCGTGTCTTACGCCGAGGGGCAGGGCCACGACACCCTCAACGGCATTTTGGCGTCGGGGCTCTTTGACGGGCTCATCCTGACGGCCGACCACCGCGGCGACGCCTTCATTCCACAGCTGCGGGCGGCGGGCATCCCCTTCGTCTTCGTTGGCCGGCCGAGCGATGCCGCTGGCGTGCATTATGTGGACGCGGACAACCGACTCGGCGGCTATATCGCGACGGCGCACTTGCTGGAGCGGGGTTTCCGGCGCGTCGCCACCATCGGCTCCGACCAGAACACGGCGGGCGATGATCGCGTCGCCGGCTACCGGTCCGCTTTGCAAGAGGTGGGCTTGCCCTTTGATCGCGATTTGGTCGCGTATGGCGATTACAGCCTGGAGAGCGCCTACAACGCGATGCGGGCGCTGCTGCCGAGGGAGCCCGAGGCGGTCTTCGTCGGCTCGGACACGATGTCCCTGGGCGCCTTGCGGGCGCTGCGCGAGGCGGGTTTGCGCGTGCCACAGGACATCGCCCTCGTCAGTCACGACGATTTGCCGCCGGCCGTCCAGGCGGACCCGCCGCTCACCACAGTGCAGCAGCCCATCGCCAGGACGGGCGCGCTGGCAGTGGAGACGCTGGCGCAGATCATCGGCGACTGTGGCGGTTTTGGCGCGCTGCAGACGGTGCTGCCGGTGCAGCTGGTCATCCGCGAGAGTTGTGGCGCGGCGCAAGCCATCGGCAGCCGGTAAAGAGAAAGGAGCGCTTATTGGGCGAGATTCGTCGTGTTCCGTTATTGAAACCGTTTTCAAGCCGCCGTTTGTCGTTTACCATGCGCGGGCGGCTCGTGGTTTCGGCCTCAATTCGTCCTTTTCATCCGTTTCAACGCAAGGAGATAGCAATGCGCAGTTCAAAGCAAGTCACGCTTTTTGTCCTTCTGTGCTTGGTTCTGGCGCTCACGGCCGGCTTGGCTGGCGCTCAGGATTCCGTGAAGATTCGCTGGTATGTCGGTTTGGGCGCCGGTTCCGACGCCGCCTTGATCGACGCCCAAGAACAGATCGTGGCGGATTACAACGCCTCGCAGAGTGAAATCGAGCTCGTGCTGGAGATCGTCGACAACGCCCAGGCTTACGATGTCTTGAGCACCCAGATCGCCGCTGGCAACGCCCCCGACATCGTCGGCCCGATGGGCATCTTCGGCCGCGCTTCTTTCCCCGGCGCCTGGCTGGACCTGAGCTCGCTGATCGACGCCAACGACTATGACCTCAGCGACTTTGATCCGGCTCTGATCGAATTCTACCGCATCGAGGGCGAGGGCCAGCTGGGCATCCCCTTCGCCGTCTTCCCCTCTTTCCTGATGTACAATGTCGACCTCTTTGACGAAGCCGGCATTCCTTACCCGCCCGCGGCTTATGGCGATCCCTATGTGGATTGGGACGGCATGGAGCGCGAATGGAACACCGACACCCTCGCCGAAGTCGCCAAGATTCTCTCGGTGGACATCAACGGCGCCGACGCCAGCATGGACGAATACGACACCGAGAACATCGTCCAATTCGGCTTCGGCAACCAGTTCACCGATGTCCGCGGGCGCTCGACGCTCTTTGGCTCGGGCAACTTTGTGGATGCCGATGGCAACGCGGTCATCCCCGAAGCCTGGCGCGAGGCGGAGAACTGGTATCACAATGCCATGTGGGTTGATTACTTCTACCCCAATGGCGTCTACAGCGGCAGCGAGATCATGGGCGGCGGCAGCAGCAACTGGTTCGACACCGGCAACATCGGCATGATCACCATTCACCTGTGGTTCCTTGGCTGGGGCACGGCCAATCTGGACGCCGCGTGGGACTTCGCCGCCGTGCCGTCGCACAATGGAGTCGCCACCGCCAAGCTGCATGCCGATACCTTCGGCGTGATGAACAGCACCGAGCACCCGGAAGAAGCTTTCGCCGTCTTGAGCTACCTGTTGGGCGAGCGCGCGGCCGACCTGACCAGTCTCTATGGCGGCATGCCCGCCCGCTTGAGCCTGCAAGACAGCTTTGTCGAGCGCACCGTCGCGACCCAGGGCGCCAACTACCCGGATGTCGACTGGGCGAACCTGAACTGGGAAGTGGTGCTGGCGGGCATGCAGCACCCGGACAACCCGAACCACGAAGAGGGCCTGCCCAGCATGCTGGAAGCCCGCGCCCGCTATGGCGAGTATGGCCAGCTGGTGGATAACAACGGCGATGTCGATGTAAACGCCGAGCTGGATTCCCTGCAAGCCGATCTGCAAGCGATCTTCGACGCGGCTGGCTAGCCGAAGCGAATCGCCATTTCTTGCCCGGCGGTGGCGCTTTGGTCGCCGCCGGGCTCAACCCGCATTCGAGCGCTTAAGGGGCGGCGCTATGGACATGTTCAACGAATTCAGCGCGGCGCGGGGGCAATCCCGGCTGAGCCTGCGGGCGGCTTTCCGCATGACGGGCGCCCAGCGAGACGAGGCGAAATGGGGCTTCATTTTCATCAGCCCCTGGCTTATCGGGTTTCTCTGCTTTTACTTCGCGCCGATGATCGTTTCTTTTCTTTTTTCGCTTTACGATTTCACTTTGTCCGCGCCAGAAGAGGCGGTCTTCGTCGGCGCCAAGAACTGGCTGCGGATGCTGCGCGACGACCCCAAGACCTGGGAGACGCTCTTCGTCACCTTCAAGTTCGCCTTGATCTCGCTGCCGATTGGCATGGTCTCGGCTTTCTTGCTGGCGGTGCTGCTTAATTCACGGCATCTGTTCGGGCGCAACATCATGCGCACGCTCTTCTACGCGCCGACCATGGTGCCGCTCATCGCCGCTATCTTGATTTGGTCGCGCGTCCTCAACCCGCACACCGGCTGGCTCAACCAGATGATCGAGCTGACCGGCGTCCAGGCGACCGGCATGAGCGGCTTGCGCTGGCTGGACGACCCGAATCTGATCTACCTCGCCTACACTTTCATCGGGCTTTGGGGCATCGGCAACGCCATCCTCATCAACCTGGCGAGCCTGCAGGGCGTGCCGACCGAGCTTTACGAATCGGCTTCCATCGACGGCGCCGGCTGGCTGCGGCAGTTGCGATCAATCACCGTGCCGATGGTGACGCCGGTCATCTTCTACAATCTGGTGCTGAGCGTGGTGGGGCTGCTGCAGTACTTCATCGTGCCCTGGGTCTTGAACCTGGGCAGCGGCTACCCGGAAGGCACGACCAACTTCTACATGGTGTACTTCTACAAGCAAGCCTTCTCATTCCAGAATATGGGTTATGGCGCGGCCCTTGCCTGGTTCATGTTCGTCATCGGCTTGGCCATCACCATCTTGCTCTTCACCTCGAGCCGCTACTGGGTCTTTTATGCCGGGGAGCGCAAATAAGATGGCAAGATTCAAGCGCGACCTCAACGAATACGAACTCGGACGGCGGCGGCGCAACCTGCTGCTGCAATCAGCCGTCACTCTGCTGGCGCTCGCCATTCTCTGCGTGTACCTGATGCCGATGGCGTACGGAGTCATCACTTCACTGAAGACAAAAGGGCAGACTTCGGACCCCGGCGCGCCCGTCTTGCCGGCGGCGGCAATCATATTTGAATATGAGGGCGACGCTTACGATGTGCTGCAAGTGCCGACCGAGAACGGAATCCGCCATTGGGCCCTGGTCAAGAAAGGCCGCCGCGCCAGCCAATTCATCGACCCGGCCGATCCAGGGGCCGGACCGATCGACTGGGAAGGCAACTGGCGGCAGCTGCAGCCGGTCCGCGAATTCGCCGTTCAATGGGAGAATTATCCCCAGGCTTGGGAGACCATCGATTTCGCCCGCCTGCTGTTCAACACCCTGATGTACGCCTTCATCACCATGGTAGGCACCGTCACCGCGTCGTCTTGCGCCGCTTACGGTTTCGCCCGCTTCAACTTCCCTTTCAAGAACCTGCTCTTCATGATCATGATCGGCACGATTATCTTGCCGCCGGCGGTGGCCCTCGTGCCGACCTATTATGTCTTCGTGAAGGTGCTCGGCTGGGGCGGGACCTGGCTGCCCTTGATTGTGCCGGCGATGTTCGGCAACGCCTACAACATCTTCCTGCTGCGGCAATACTTCCTGACGATCCCGCGGGAGATGGAGGAGGCGGCGCAGATCGACGGCGCCGGGCGCGTCCGCACTTTTGTCTCCGTCATTCTGCCCCAGGCCGTGCCCGCGCTGACGGCGGTCTCGCTCTTCCATTTCTTCTTCGCCTGGAACGATTTCTTCGGTCCGCTGATTTACCTGGCGGGCAATCGCTCGGCTTATCCGATCACCGTCGGCTTGACCGAGTTCAACGGGCTCTACAGCACGGAGACGCAGCTGATCCTGGCGGCGGCGGTGATATCGATCATCCCGCCCCTGGCGATCTTCTTCCTGGCGCAGCGAGTCTTCATCCAGGGCATCGTCGTCACCGGCGTGGACAAATAGCGCCAAAACCGAGGAGCTGGCGCAAGCCCGGCGAACCGAGGAGCGACATGCCGTCTCACCGCCATGCCCAGGCGATTGACGCGCTGCTTTCGCGGATGACCCTCGACGGAAAAGCGGGTCAGATGACGATGGCGGAGAACAACAGCATCGCGCCGGAGCAAGTCGCGGAATACATGATCCGCGCGACAGACTGGCTGTCGTGCTGGGCTGTGGCCGCCCGCGAATCATCACGGAAGCGCTGGCGCTGGTGGACGCGCTGGCGGTGGCTTGGCTGTTGGGCACGGAAGGCGCCGGCCTGGCGGACGCGCTTCTTGGCGATCGTCCCTTTTCGGGGCGTTTGCCTTTCAGCTGGCCCCGCTCCATGGCGCAGATACCCTTGTCGGCGCTGCGCGAGAGCGATGACGAGCCCCTCTGGCGCCGCGGCTTCGGCTTGTCATGAACCGTGGCTGCTTGGGACGGTGGCTCGCTCGCCCGATTTGAGATATGTAGGGGCGACACACCATGTCGCCCGCCCGCGCAAGTCGAACTGTAGGGGCTAGCCGGTGGCTCGCCCGCCCGAGTCGAGATATGTAGGGGCGACATACCATGTCGCCCGCCCGCGCAAGTCGAGCTGTGGGGCTAGCCGGTGGCTCGCCCGCCCGATTCGAGATATGTAGGGGCGACATACCAGGTCGCCCGCCCGCGCAATCCAACGAAGGAGGCCTCACCATGAAGAAATACATCCATCTTCTGTTTTCTTTGCTCTTGCTGACTGGTCTGGCGCTGCCCGGCGTCGCCCAGGTAGCGGATTCGCGCCTTCTCGACGACTTCGAAATGGACGAGGTCTTTGAGGGCCGCGACGAATTCAACAACGCCATCGGCATGGCGCCCTGGGGCGACCAGACCGGCAATGTGACGCTTTCGCTGGCGCAGATGCAAGTGGCTGGCGTGGAGTCGTCCGTCTTGCAGATTGAATACGACATCGGCGCTTGGGGCGGCTTCACCCATGCCTTGACCGATGGCGAACACTGGCTTAGCCAAGACTGGACCGCGCACAACGCCCTCAGTTTCTGGCTCTATGGCAACAGCACCGGCGCGGCCGTGCAGGTCGAGATCTTCGATAATCGCAACCCCAACCTGCCCGGGGACAGCGCCGAGCGCTGGTATTATCGCATCGACGACGACTACGACGGCTGGCAGGAATTCACCATTCCTTTCAGCAGCTTCCAACGCCGGACGGATTGGCAGCCCGGCGGCGCGCCGAATGACGGGCTGGGCCTGGACGCGGTTTCGGGCTATGCCTTGGGCTTCCCGGCCGGGACCGGCGCCCAGACCACTTACCTTGATGATGTCCGTCTCGTGACCGCGGGCATCGAGCCGCTGCTGATTGACGACTTCGAAATGGACGCGCTCTTCCTCGGGCAAGACGGCGACGGCAACAACATCGGCTTCGCGCCCTGGGGCGATACGCCGGGCAATGTGGAGCTGCGCCTGTTCACCGCCAAACGCGGCGGACAAGAGACGATCGCGCTCAACGCCGACTTCGACATCGTGGCCTGGGGCGGCTTCACCCATGTGTTTAACGACGGCGAGAATTGGACGACGCAGGATTGGCGCGATTACAACTCCATCAGCTTCGCCTTCCTGGGCGCCAACTCCGGCGGGACGATCCAATTCGAGATATTCGACAATCGCAACCCGGAGCAGGCGGGCGACACGGCCGAGCGCTGGTATTACCGTTTCGACGATGACGCCCACGGCTGGCGGCTGATCGAGATTCCTTTCGTCGACTTTGCGCGGCGCAGCGACTGGCAGCCCGGCGGCGCGCCGGATGACGGTTTCAACCTGGAAGAGGTCTCGGGTTACGCTTTTGGCTTGCCCGGCGGCAGCGGCTTCGCCATCATCGACGATGTCCAGCTCATCTTCAGGCCCGGGCTGGAGATGCCAGAATTGCCGGCCAGCGAAGAATCCGAAGTTCCCCCGGCCGACGAGCCCGCTCCGCCGCAGCTGACGGAAGTGGCGCTGAACGAGGCGCTGCTGGGCGATATGCCGGCGGCCGACCCGCAGCTGGTAGCCGACTTTGAAGCGGGCCTTGTCTATGTGAGCCAGGAAGGCGGACCGGCGATCGGCATGGTTCCCTGGGGCGACGCCGCCGGCAATGTCGTGCTCGGCGCGACCCAGGTCATCCCCTTCACCGAGCTGGCGATTCCGGAGGCGGCCGCGCCCAACCAAGTCTTGCGCGTCGATTACAGCATCGGCGCTTGGGGCGGCTTCACCTACGCCTTCACCGATGGGGCTGGCTGGCGGAGCCAAGACTGGACGAATCACAACGCCCTGCGCTTTTGGCTGCGCGGCAGCGACACCGGGCAGATCGTCCAGGTCGAGATCTTCGACAATCGGCAGCCGGACGACATCGCCGATACCGCCGAGCGCTTTTTCTACCAGCTGCTGGACAAGTCCGACGGCTGGCGGCAGTACACCATCCCCTTCGCCCATTTTCAGCGGCGCGGCGACTGGCAGCCCGGCGGCGCCCCGGATGACGGCTTCAACCTGGACGAGGTCAATGGCATCGCCTTCGGCTTCCCGGCCGGCGTCGGCGCCCAGACAGCCTACCTCGACGATGTGGAAATCGTCGTGGTGGAGGACCCGAGCCGGGTGACCGCCAGCGCGATCGAGATCGTGAGCCAAGTCGAAATCGACGAGAGCGTCGGCTGGGACACGCGCGAATGGACTCTGTTATGGTCGGATGAATTCGACGCCGAGGCCGGCAGCCCGATCGACAGCGCGTCCTGGACCTGCGAGGTCGGCGGGCATGGCTGGGGCAACAACGAGATGGAGTATTACACCGACCGCGTCGAGAACGCCGCGCACGATGGCATGGGCAACCTGGTCATCAGCGCCCGCGAAGAGACCCTGGCCGGCTCAAGCTGTCATTATGGCGAATGCCTCTACACCTCGGCGCGCTGCATCACCCAGGACAAGGTGGAGTTCACTTATGGGCGGGTCGAGGCGCGCATCGACATCCCCAATGGGCAGGGCATCTGGCCCGCGTTCTGGATGCTGGGCGCGAACTTTCCCGAGATTGGCTGGCCCCTCAGCGGCGAGATTGACATCCTGGAGAATGTCGGCGAGAAGAATGTCGTCTACGGCGCGCTGCATGGTCCCGGTTACAGCGGCGCCGGCAACCTGGGCCAAGCCTACCGCGCCGATGTCAATTTCGACGAAGGCTTCCATGTCTACGCGATTGACTGGGACCCGCATGTCATCCGCTGGTATGTCGATGGCGAGCTGGTCAACCTCATCAGCGTCAACGCGCTGGATGGCAAGCAGTGGGTCTACGACCACGACTTCTTCCTGCTGATGAATGTGGCGGTGGGCGGGCATTGGCCTGGCTACCCGGACGAGACGACAGCCTTCCCGCAGGAGATGCTGGTCGATTATGTGCGGGTGTATCAACTGGCGGAATAGCGCTCGCGAACCGGATGATTTTGCAGCCCCGTCGCCTGGCGGGGCTGTTTTTCCCGTCAGACCGCTTCAGCCGTCGGCGCCCCGTCCACCATGCGCAGCAGCCCCAGCGGATTCCCGTCTTTCAAGGCAGCCGGCAGCAGCGCGTCCGGCACATTCTGGAATGCGATCGGGCGCATGAAACGGTAGATCGCGTTCATCCCTACCGAGGTCGTGCCGGGCGCGGTCGTGGCGGGGTAGGGCCCGCCGTGCTGCATGGCATGGACGACGGCGACGCCGGTCGGGAAACCATTCCAGATCACCCGCCCCGCTTTCTCGCGCAATTGGTGCAGCAAGCCGCCGATGCTCTCCAGCTCGCCCTCTTCGGCTTGCACGGTGGTGGTCAGGTTGCCCTCGAGCGCGTCGACCGTGGCGCGTAAGTCCGCCATGTCATCGCAGACGACGAAAAGCGTCACGGGACCAAAATGCTCGATTTGCAGGCGATCGTCTTCGCGGATGGCGGCGGCTTTGGTCTGCAGGACGGTGTTGCTGTAGCAGATGGCGTCGGCTTCGGCGGGCGCGTCGCCGCCGGTGAGCACTTCAATCTGCGGGTTGGCGAGGGTCTGGCTGAGGGCGGCGTCCAGGCCAGTGGCGATCGCCTGGTTCAGCAGCAGGCCCGTTGGCGCGGCTTGCATTTTCGCGGTGACGCTGGCGATGAAATGCTGCGACGCCGGGCTGTCTTCCAGCAGGATCAAGCCCGGATTGGTGCAGAATTGGCCCGTGCCCATGGTGATGGAGCCGACCAGTCCATCGGCGATTTCCGCGCCGCGCGCGTCCAGAGCGGCTTGTGTGACGACGACCGGGTTGACGCTGCCCATCTCGGCATAAACCGGGATCGGGCGGGGCCGGCGAGCGGCGGCGTCGTACACGGCTCGTCCGCCACGCAGCGAACCGGTGAAACCCACCGCTTCGATGCCGTCGTTCGCGACCAGCCATTGCCCCACATCAATGCCGGCCCCCTGCAGCATGGAGAAGGCGCCGGCGGGGAAACCCTGGGCCTCGACCGCGGCCGAGAGCGCGATGGCGAACATTTCGGAAGTGGCGGGGTGGCCCGGGTGCGCCTTGACCACCACCGGGCAGCCAGCCGCCAGCGCCGAGGCGGTATCGCCACCGGGCACGGCGAACGCGAAGGGAAAGTTGCTGGCGGCGAATATAGCGACCGGGCCAAGGGGAAACTGCATCTGTTTGATGGCGGGCTGGCCCGGCTGCTCGCGATTGATGATCGGGCGCAGGTAGCTGCCGTCGCGCAGGAAACCGGCGAAAGCGCGGAATTGCCCGGTCGTGCGGACGCGCTCGCCAGTCAAACGCGGCAAGCCCAGCCCGGTCTCGCGATCGGCCGAGTGCAGCAGCTCGTCGCCCAGGGCTTCGATCTGCGCCGCGATTTCGTCGAGCAGGTCGGCGATGCGCTCGGAAGAGAAACTGCGCATTTCCGCGAAAGCGGCGACGGCGGCGTCGACTGCCCGATCGGTCTCGGCCTGGGTCGCGCTGACGAAAGGCAGCTCCCCGGTTGATTTGTCGCGCGGGTCGACGCTGAAAAATGTCTCGCTGCCTTCGGCCGAGGTCTTGCCGGCGATGTAATTCTTTCCGATGAGTCGCATAGACCGCATTCCTTCCATTCGCATTCCGTCTTTCAGCCGCGTCTACGGGCTCGCGGGCTGGCTGACTCGCAGGTTGAGCCCGTCCACTATAGCAAAGAACGCGGGCAATTCAACTTCGCTGAAGGCGGCGGTTGGCTGGCGCACGGCGGCGCAGTCGATGTAGCCGGCGCGCTTCATGAGTTGTTTGCGCATGTGCAGCGAGATTTCGTGGCCGCTGCCGGAGACGGCTTGGACCAAGGGCTGGCCGCGCTGGATGATAGCGGCGGTCCAGGCCTCATCGCCCGCCTGCCAGGCGGACCAGGCGTCCAAAAAAAACTCGTTGAAGCCGACGCCGGGGATCAAGCCGGCCGCGCCGTTGCGCAGTTCATCGAGCGCGGTGATGCCGCCGCCGCCGCCAAACATCTTGCGGTCCGCGGGCAGCAGCGGTTTCAGCGCTCGCATCTTGGCTGCCGAGCCCGGTCCCTCGAGTTTGTAATACAGGACAGTCGGCGCGCGCTCGGCGATTTCCGCCAGCTCCGGCGCGGACAGTTCGGTATGGCGGTACATCGGGATATGCGGCGCCTGCTGCACGATGAGCGGGATCTCGCAGGCCTGACTCAGCGCGACATAGAACTCGACGATTGCGCGGCCGCCGTTGTCCATTGTCGGCGGCGGCAGAACCATCAGCGCGGCTGGCTGGAAGCGCGCCAGTTCCCGCGCCCCCTGGATGGCGGTCGGCAGGCTGTTTGGCGCGAGCCCGATAATCAAGGGCAGCGCGCCCGACACTTCGTCGGCGACGATCCGCGCCGTTTTCAGCCGCTCGGCGTCGCGCATCTTGTAGGCTTCGCTGGCGAACCCGTTGACGCCGATGGCGTGGACGCCGCCGTCGAGCTCGAAGCGCGCGACTCGGCGCAGGCCGGCCTCGTCGATGCCGCCGTTTTCGTCGAATGGCGTGAATAGAATCGGGGCGATTCCCTGGAGCATAAGCGCCTCCGCCGGTTCTGCCCGCCTTTCAGGAGGCAATGAGCTGGCGGAGGAAGTCGCCGCGCGCGAATTCGGCGATGCTCTGCTGCCGCAGCGCCATCGGCAGCGCCCAGATCGCCATATCGGAATAGTAGTCTTCGCCCCAAACCGGCAGCCCGCTATCGGCGTCAATCAAGCAGTGCTGCTTCCAGGGCGTCCGCGAAGTCAGCGCGACCGCTTCATAGATTCGCCTGGCGATTTCCAGGCCCGTCTCCGCTTGACCGTGATAGATGAAGTTCATCGCGGCGCAGAGGTTCTCGCCGACGAAGACCTGGGTCGAGTGGTCGTTGTTCGGCAGGATATCGGGGAATCGCTCGGGGTCCGGTTTCGAGACATAGCGGCTGCCATCGGGGTTGACGCCGTTCACCAAGCCATGTTCGGTCGCGCCCATGTTCAGCCGCTTCACGGCGCCCAAAGCCGAAGCGACCTGGTCGGCGGGCAGAACATCGAGCAAGCCGGCGATCTTGACGCACCACTGCGCCATCAGCTGGTTGCCCAGCGAGACATCGCAGTCGGGCCCCTCGCCGCTGGCGTTGGCGGGGTCGTGCCACAGGCGGTAGTACTCGCCATTCCAGAGCTTTTCCTGATAGGCGCGCTGCCCGCGTTGCAGCCAGTCCGCGCATTCAGCCGCGAAGTCGCTGTCGTTCAGTTCCGCCGCCATCGCCTGGCCGCAAGCGAGGGTTGCCAGCCAGGTGCCGGCCACATAGGCTGATGTGCCCCACCAGGGCCAGATATCGTAGAATTGATTGGCGGGCCACAATTCGCCGGGCGAGACATGCGCCTGGTCGTTGACCAAGCCGTCGCCATCGTCATCCAGCGAGTGCTGATAGCGAATCGCGCGTTTTGCCGAATCGTAGAAATGCGCCAGCAGCTCGCGGTCGCCAGTCCGCAGATACAGCCGATAGATCATCTGCGCGTATTGTCCGGCGTTTAGCGGATGCTGGCAGTGATAGCGCGGGTCGCGCATGGAGGTGTCCATGCCGTAGGAGAAGGGGATCTCGCCATCGGAGATCTGAAAATGCTTGAAAGCCTCCAGCGTCGTCCGCTCGAGCTCGGGGTAGAAGAAGAGCGCCGGCATGTGCCCGTGCATGCGACAGACCATCGTCTCGGTAATCGGGCAGCCGGTGTGGCTTTCGTTGTGCGTGAACCAGCCGATCTCGCCCCACCACTCGTCTTTGCGCGTCCTGGCGATCCAGACGGTATTCTTGGACAAGCTGTACAAGCCCTGCACCAAGGCGTCTCGCAGCCAGGCCGGCAGATCGGCTTGGTAAATCGCGCCCTGCCAGGCCAGCACGCCAGCCAGCAGCGAATCGAAGCGTCCCAGCGCATCCTCGGCGACGGCGGCGGCGCTGTCGTAACGCAAGCCGTATTGATGCACATGAGTCTCTCGCCCGCTGTCGCGCCAATGCGGCGAATGCCAAGCCAAAACAAAGCGCACGCGGCGCGAACCCGTGGCTGGCAGCGAACAGGCGAGGCGGCCCTCGAGCTGGGTCCCGTCGAGACTGGCGGTCAGGCCCGCTCCCGCCAGGGCGATGTCGTCCGTCGGCGCGCCGGATTTTGGCGGCGGCTGGATGACCAGCTCCAGATCAAGGGCCTCGTCGCGGCTGCTGCGGAGCTCAATCTCGAACAAAGCGGCCGGGATGTTGCTGTCGGCGCTATCGCCCAGGATCAAGGGCGCGAATGCCCGAATGCCGAGCTCGAGCCCGGCGGAATCAAAGCGGCAGACCATATCGGCGACCGGGTGATGCCCCCAATAGGCGATGACGGCGGTCGAAAGCGGCAGGCTCTCCCCGCCGGCGATCTTGACGGTCAGCCATTCGCGGAAGTCGGCGCGCGGCGGCACGATGTCGTTGAAGATCGAGCAGTGGCCGATCGTGCCGTCGCCCTCCAGCGTGAAGTATCCCGTGCCCAGCCCGCCAAGAGGGATGCCGCCATCCAGCCGCGGACCATCGTAGACGCAGCCAGGGACGGGCTCCGGGAAGCCGTCCGCCTGGATCTCCATCCATTGATTCCGGGGCAGGTCGGGGCAAAAGGGCCAATTCGACATGTCTGTTTTCCTCGCTGGTTTTCTCTGGCAGTCGCGGAGCCTAGATGCTCAGCCCGCCGGACAAGCCATCCATGAAGCGCCTGGATGTGAAGGCGAAGATGATGATCAGCGGCAGCGACGCGATTACATAGCTGGCGAAGGTCACGCCGTAATCCGTCCCGTATTGGCCGGCGAAGGACAGCACGCCGATGGACACCGGCAGCCGCTCGCTATCGAAAATGGCGACCAGGGGCCAGATGATGTCGTTCCAGCTGAAGAGCAGATCCAGGATCGCCAGGGTGCTGAGCGCCGGTATCGCCAGGGGCACGGCGATGCGAACGAGCAGCGTGAATTCGTTCGCGCCGTCCAGCCGGGCCGCCTCGAAATACTCTTGCGGCAGGGTCTCGAAGAAGGTGCGCATCAGGTAGGCGCCGAAGACAATCTCGACCGATACCCAGGGCAGCACGACGCCCTGCAGGCTGTCCGCCCAATCCAGCGCGATGATGACGCTGAACATGGGGATGACCAGCAAAATGCCCGGGATCATGATCAGCGCCAGAATCGCGATGAAGAGCAGATTTCGACCCGGAAAGCGATAGCGGGCGAAGGCATAGCCGGTCAAGCCAGAGATCACGAGCGTCAGAATCAGCGTCGGGATGGAATAGGTGAAGCTGTTGAATATCGCTTTGCCCATGGCGGGCCAGGCGCGCGCGTAATTCTCCGGGTGCAAGGGCAAGGTCGGCAGCCAGAATTCCTGGAAGTACTGGGCGTTGATCTTGAAGGAGTTGATGATCGTGAAGACGAAGGGCACATAGGTGATGATCGCCAGGATGAGCAAAATCAGCATCAGCGGCCAATCGCGCCGCCAGGCACTAGACCGCGACATCGTATGCCCTCCGATAACGCATCCGCAGGATAAACACGCTGAGCGCCAGGGTCATCAGCATCAGCACGGTCCCGATGGCGGAGGCATAGCCGTGCTTGCCATAGGTAAAGCCTTGAATGTAGAGATAGTAGGCTGGCGACATGGTGGTATTGATGGGTCCGCCCTGCGTCATCACTAGCATGGGCGCGAACTCCTGCATGCCCTGGTTCAGGCTCAGGATCAGGATCAGCGCCAGGGGACCGCGTATCGCCGGCAGGTCAATGGCGAAGACGCGGCGCAAGCGACTGCAGCCGTCTATCAGCGCGGCATCGTTGACCTCGCTCGATAAGTTCTGCAGGGCAGCCAGTATGATTAAGAAGCCAAAGCCAGCCACCGCCGGAAAGCCGATGAAGATCAGCGCGGGCAGGGCGGTATCGGGCCGCCCCAGCCAGGGGTAGGGCCGTGCCATAAGGCCGACGCCGGTCAGGAATTCGTTGAGCATGCCCTGGCGGCCTGCGTAAACCTCCTGCCAGATGAGCAGGTTGACCGTGAAGGGAATCACCATCGGGATGGTGAAAACCAGACGCCAGATATTGCGCCAGCGGTCGCTCGTCAAGTTGTAGACCAGCTCCGCGCCAATGAAAGCCATGACCAGGACGAGCGCCGTGCGCCCGACCATGTACTTCAGGATATTGCCCAGGGATTTGATGAAGATCGCATCTTCGAGAAGCGCCTGATAATTCTCCAAGCCGATGAATACGCCGGCCTCGGGGATATTCCAATAAGTGAATGAATGATAGATAGCGGAAACCGCCGGGATATAGCGGAACGAGAGCAGCAGCAGCAGCGCGGGTATCAAGAAGAGGAAGGGCACATAAATCGGCACGAATCCGCTGCGGAGCTTCCAGCGGCTCGGCTCTGCGCCGGAACCGGCTCGGGGCTCGGGGGGCTGGCGCGACGAACCAGTCAAATTTTCGTCCTCCATAGGGCGGACCGGGGCCCGAATGCCCGACCCCGGTCCTTGGCTGCCGCTTGCGGAAGCGCAGCCTGCCTATTCAATTGCGATTAGGGGCACCAATCGTAGCCCACCTGCTCGCAGAGGGCGGCCGCGCCGCTCTCCCAGGCTTCCTGCAGCAGCGCTTTGGTCTCTTCTTCGTCGGTGGCGCCGAGGAAGAAGCCCTGCATGATCTGCGTCCAGTTGTCGCCGTGCTCAACGGTCAAGCGCGCCGACGGATCGCCGAACAAGCGGTCTTGCAAAGCAGCCACGACCTGGAAGTTGGCGAGCACCGGCCCCACTTCCGTGCCAGCCACCATCGGGATGAAGCCGCCAAATTCGTTCGCCAGGGGACCGAAGTTCTGCGGCGCGGACATCCACCGCAGGTAGTCCACTGCGAGTTCGAAATTCTCGCTTTCCGCCGTCGCGACCGGAATGCCATATTGCCCGGCCGAGCTGGGTCCGCCGACGCGATAGATGGTATCCGGCGCGCCTTCAAAGTCGTCCGCGGTGAACGGCGGCAGATAGGTCAAGCCCCATTCAAAGGAGGCGGAATTGGTGATTTCCTTGTTGTCCCAGGTGCCGCCCCAATAGACGGCCAGCTGTTCGCCGAGCCACATGCGCATGACATCGCCCAGGCTGGTGATGCCGATGTAGTCGATCGGCAGAATCCCGACGAATTCTTTCGAGATGCGCAAGTAGTCGTCCATGCGCGGGTCGTGCGCGCTCAGGACGCCGTCATGGATCGCCTTGGCGTATTCCTCGGCGTTCAGCTGGCGCCAGTCGAGGTCCGGCTGCATATCGGAATACTTGTCCAGGTAGAGTTCCGAATAGAGGTCGGCCCAGACGACGCTCAGCCACAGGCTGTCCGCCCAATACCAGGTGCTCCAGCCGGTGCCGGGCATGAATGAGCCAAAGGCTTCCACGCCGAGCGTATCCTGGATCGTGTGCATATCGGCGAGGAACTCGCCCCAATTCGCCCAGTCCGGTTCCACGCCGGCTTCCTCGAACATGGCGACATTGTAGAACATCGCCGTTTCCACCCAGTCCAGCGCGGTTTGATACCAGTGGCCATCGGGCGCGCGGGTCGTGTTCACGACATTCGGCGGGAAGGAATCCGCCCAGCGCTCGTGGCCCGGGACGCCCTCGGGAATGTAGGGATTCGGCATTTCAAAGTATTCGTCCAGCGCCGTCCACCAAGTGTCCATCGTGCGGCTGCGGTTGAACCATTGATCCCAAACGATATCGGGCGCTTCGTCGGCCGCCATGCGCGAGGCCAGCCAGGTCGTGTAATCCGAGCCGCTGGGGATATCCGGCAAGAGAGTGACGGTCGCGTTGGGATGCATGTCCATGTATGCCTGCGCCACCTGTTCGGCGATTGCCGAGTGCGCCGGATGCTGCTCGGGCCGGTAGTAGACCTGGAGGTGGACGACGATTTCGCCCGAGATGTCGCTGTCCTGGGCGGATGCGATGCCGAAGGCTGAGACGAGCAGGGCGAAGACGAGAAGGAGCGTCAGTTTCTTGATCATCGTTTTGCCTTTCATTGCGCTAGTGTTTTGGCTTCGGTCAAAGGATAACGCGCTTTTCGTATGGGCGCACCTCCCGGCTTGTTTTGCACGCTTGCGTTATCGAAAAGACGTCTCGCAGCCAAGGTCTGCTCTTGCGAAAATGCCTAGTTCTGCGGCGACGCGCCCTCGAGGGATTTGCTGGCGAAACGCTCGCGGTTGGTCAGCTGAATCGTCATGCCGCCGTCGGTGAAAATGTTCGCCCCGGTCACATACGACGCCTGCTCGCTCGCCAGAAAGAGCGCGACATTGCCCACTTCGCGCGGGGCTTGCACGCGGCCGAGCGGGATATTGTCCATCCAGTGCTGCCGCGCCAGCTCGGCGTCTTCGGCGGCATCCTGGATGTCGTTCCAGATCTGCGTGTCGGTCAAGCCGGGGCTGATGGCGTTGACGCGAATGCCAAAAGGCGCGAACTCGATCGCCATGGACCGCGTCATCATATCGACCCCGCCTTTGGAAGCGGCGTAGGGGGCAGCCGCCGGCAAAGTGGCGACAGTGTGCACGCTGGCGATATTGATGATGGCGCCGCTGCCCCGCGCGACCATCGCCTCCAGCGCGTAGCGGCTACACAAAAATGTGCCTTTGAGGTCGACATTGACGACCCGGTCCCAGTCGGCTTCGTCCATTTCGAGCGTCGGCTTGACGAAGTTGACGCCGGCGTTGTTGACCAGCGTGTCGATCTTTCCGTATGCCGCCAGGGTCTCGTCGATGAGGCGCCTGCAGTCGGCCGCTTTCGAGACATCGGCTTTGACGAAGAGGCAGCTGCCATAGCGCTCTTGCAGGTCAGAAGCCACCCGCGTGCCCAAGGACGCGTTGATATCGGCGATGACAACGCAGGCGCCCGCCTCGGCGAAACACTCGGCGATGCCAGCCCCGATGCCGCTGGCCGCCCCCGTGACGACCGCGATATGTCCCGTCCATTCCATTGGCAGCGCCTCCATCAAATCGCGTCAGTTGCGGCCCGTCTCAATTCGGCAGCAAATATACCGCGAAACGCAAAATGTGGCAAAACCTGCCGCCGAAGGAAATGCCCGCTGCAGGCGTCAACCGCCTACATGAATTGCGGGATCTCGACGCGCGCGCCGCCATTCATCGCCGATTCGTGGGCGCAGACCCCCGCCGCCGTCCAGGCCGCTGTCGTCAGCGCATCCGGCCAGGGCGGCCGCCCCTCGACGATGCTGCGCACGAATTCATGCACCAGATGCGGATGCGAGCCGCCATGCCCGCCGCCCTGCAAGAAGGACAGGTGCGCGTGAGTCTCGTCATAGACGCCGCGTTTGGTGAAGCGCGCGATCTCCGCTGGCAGCAAGTCCTGGCGATCAGGCACATCCAGGCGCTCGACCGTGATGCGGTTGCCCCGCCCCCAGGTCTCGACCGTGCGCTCCATGCGGAAGACAATCGGGTCTTCGTCCTCGATCTGCTCCCATTCAAATGTCGCTTTCTCGCCGTAAAGATTGAAGCTCTCGGTGTAGCCGCGGGCGGTGTGGAAGAGGCTGCGGGTGATCTCCGCGGCCAGGGGCGGGTCGCTATTCAGCTCGTAGATGGCGGTTTCGATTGGGAATGGATTGCCATACTGCTCGTGCAGTTCCTGGCGCATGAGGCCGGAGCCAAAGCAATGCACCGCCTTCGCCTGCGTATTCGCCAGCGCCAGCACGGGCGACACGGCATGCGTCGCGTAGTGCATCGGCGGCAAGCCCATCCAGTAGGGCGGCCAGAACTCCATGTCTTGGTAATGGGCGCCGCGCAGGAACTGAATTCGCCCGATCTCGCCCCGGGCGATCATCTCGCGCACATGCAGGAAGCGCCGCGTATACACCGCCGTTTCCATGCCCATGTAATTTTTGCCGCTGGCTTGCTGAGCGGCGATGATGGCGTGCAGGTCGGCGATGCTGGTCGCCATCGGCACGGTGCAGGCGCAGTGCTTGCCGGCTTGCAAAACGGCGACGGTCTGCTTGGCGTGCATGGGAATGGGCGTGACGAGATGCACGGCGTCAAAGCTGTCGTCGCTGAGGATCTCGTCCAGGCTGCCGGCGCGCTTTTCGACTTCGAAGCGGTCGCCGATCTTTTGCAATACTGCCGGGTCCGAGTCGCAGATGGTCAGGCTTTCGACATTGGGATGGCGCAGGTAAATCGGCGCGAACTCCGCGCCAAAGCTGAGCCCGGCGAGGGCGACATTGATCTTGCGCTGTGCCGGCATCGTTCTGTTCCCCCATCCATCAATCAAACAATGCGGGCGACATAGTATGTCGCCCCTACATGCATTCTGTCGTTCGCCGCTTGTAGGGGCGATATACGATTTCGCCCGCCTTCGTATTGATCGTCTTTAGCCCTGCACCGCGCCGAAGGTGATGCCCTCCACCAGCTGCCTCTGCGTCAGCATCAGCAAAGGCACCAGCGGCAGCAAAATGAACATGCCGGCCGTCGCCACCAGGTCGAGGTTGCTCGAATTGTAATCGGCTTCTCGCGGCGGAATGGTGTACAGCTTGGTCGTGAGCACTTGCGTATCGGGCGATGTCGACAGGGTGAAAACAAAGAGGAATTCGTTCCAGCCGGCGATGAATAGCAGCAGGAAGCTGACGAAGACGCCGGGCATGGCGATCGGCATGATGATGCGGAAGAGGGTGGTGAAGCGCCCGGCGCCGTCGATCGCGGCCGCGTCGTCCAGCTCGCGCGGGATGGCGTTGAAGTAGGCGAAGAGGAGCAGGGTCGCCAAGGGCATGCCGCCGGCCGTGAAGACGAGAATCAAGCCGATGTGGGTGTCGAGCAGATTGAACTGCAAATAGGCGATGAAGATCGGTCCCAGCGTGACCATGGCTGGCACGGCCATGCTGGCGACGAGCATGCCATACATCACGGTCTTGCCGCGGAAGGCGCCGCGACTGAAAGCGTAAGCCGCCATCGCCCCCAGCAAGGTCGCGCCAAAGCCCGAGCCGCCCGCCAGCAAGAGCGTATTGCGCAGCGTCAGCCAGAAATCCCAAGCCCGCGCCATGAAGGGGTAGTTCTCCAGCGTCGGGTAGCGGGGCCACAGTGTCGGCGGGATGCGGTTCACCTCGCCGGCGGTCTTGAAGGAGGTGAAAGCCATGAACAGGACGGGGAATACCAGACCCAGCAGCACGGTGGCGAGCAAAGCGTAGAGCATGGCGTTTTGCAGGCGTCGGCGTCGATTGATCATCTATATCTCCCGCGAACGATACAAGAGCCAGGCGAAGACGCCGCCGATCAATATGGTCACGACCAGCAAGACCAAATTGACAGCCGAGCCATAGCCATGCCGCTGCTGCTGGAAGAAGCGCTCGAATGCGTAGAGCGCCAAAGTCTTGGTGGCAGTGCCAGGTCCACCCCGGGTTAATCCATAAATCTGCTCGAAGGTTTGTACTTCAGCCATGGCGCGCAGCAGCAGCACGAGGTAAATCGCCGGCTTCAAGAGCGGCAGCGACACATACCAGAAGCGCTGCAGGGCATTGGCGCCATCAACCGCGGCCGCTTCCAGCGCCTCTTTGGGCAAGGAGCCGAGCGCCGCCATGAAAATCAAAGCCACCCAGGACACATTCTTCCACACCGTCATGGCTATGGTGGAGAAGCGCGCCGTTTCCGCATCGCTGAGCCAGCGCACCGCCACATTGCCAAAGCCAAGCTGACGCAGGATTTCGTTCAGAATCCCGCCATCTTCAAAGTACAGGATGCGAAACGCGATCGCCGCCAGTATGGGCGCGACCACCCAGGGCAGCAGCATGATGAAATTGCTGAGCCAGCGCAGGCGCAGGTTCTGCATCAAGAGTACGGCAATGCCCAGGCCGATGATGGTTTCGGCGACGGCGGATGTGCCGGTGTAGAGCAGGGTCCAGCCAAGGCTGCCGATCAGCGTGGAATCGCGCGCGAGGATCTCATAGTTGCGCAGGCCGATGTATTGCCCGCCGACGATGGTGCGATTGGTGAAGCTTAGCAAGATCGTCTGGATGATGGGGATGACGCTGTAGATCATGCGCAGCAGGAATGCCGGCAGCACCAGCACATAGAAGACGGCGTAGCGGCTGGAGAATATGCTTTGCAGGCGGCTCTGCGCCATTGGCGTGGCTGTGGCTTGCGCCATCAAGTCAGTCCCAAGTCCGAGCCAACCCCACCCCCGGCCCCTCCCCGAAGCTTCAGGGAGGGGAGAAAAGCGAGGCAGTTTCGCGATGTGTGGTGGCTTAGTACGCCAGCTTGATGATGGTGAACTCGTCCTGCGCCCACTGGAAGGCTTCGTCCACATTGCGCTCGCCGGAGAGGATCATCTCGCCAAGCTGGTCGAACATGGACCAGAGCTGCGCCACCTGGCGATTGTTCACGATCGGGTAGCGGAATTGCGCGCCGCGGGTCAGCTCTTCCCAGCCGGGCTCAACGCCCAGCACCGGTATCTTCGCCAGGATTTCTTCATCGGTGAAGAAAGACTTCAAGCCGGGCACGATATTGTTCAGCGCGACAAACCGCAGCTGATCGCGATGGCCCAGGAATTCCAGCACTTCTCTGGCTTGTTCGATCTTGTTGGAAGCGCTGGGTATCGAATAGCCCCAGCCATGCAGCAGCAAGTTGTCATTGGCGGGACCCATGGGGAAGCGCGACAGCTTGAAGTTGTCTTCGGTGACGACCGTATCAACCGTCGTCGTGACAGAGTTGTACATGCCTTCGTAGCCCCAGCACATGCCGGCTTTGCCGCCAGCCATCAAGCCGATGACCTCGGTCCAGCCTTCGTTGACAGTCGATGGCGGGGTGATCTCGTAGTCATTCACCCAGTCGTACATCCATTGCAGCGCGGCGCGGGTGGCGTCGTCATTGAGCTCGTCCAGGTCCGCCCCGCTGTGATGCAGCGCCATCAGCATGGTATTGAAGGCGTGGCCCTGGCCGCCCAGCGGACGCCAGCCCCATACGCCGGCTTCCTGGTCGGTCGAAGCCAGCCCGGCGGCGACGAAGTCGTCCCAGGTCGCCGGCGCGTCTGGCACGAGGTCGGCGTTACGGAAGAAAGGCGTGGCGCCCGTGAAGTAGAAGATGCGATAGACGCCGCCCATCGCGCTATCCAGGACCTTGACGCTGTCGGTGATGTCGTCGACATTGTCGTTATAGCAATTCAAATCGCTGAGATCGAGCGCCCAGCCGTTCATGCCGTACATGCCAGCCAGCAGGTCGTCGGTCATCATGATGTCGATGTGCGAATAACCGGTCTGGCCCCAGAGCGTGAACTTCTGCATCACATCGCTCCAGCGCGCCGGCAGACCTTCCGCGTTGATCGTGATGCCGGTCGCCTCCGTCGCCTGTTCAAACAGCGCCTCGAAAGTGTCCCCGCCCCAGCCGATGATGTTGATCTCGTGATTGTCGGCGCGGACTATGTTGGGGAAATGCGGCAACAATGTGCTGGCGGCGGCTGCCCCAGCCCCTTTCAAAAAAGCGCGGCGTGACATACTTTTGACTTTGCTCACAACAAACTCCTCAATCTAAGCGCCAGATACTGACGATGCGGATTCGCATTCACAACGAGCGTATCGCGCGCGAATCGAGTTGTCAAGAAACTGGCGGCAAGGGCTGGGGGGCGCTTGCTTTCACGGTCGCGTCTGCGAGCCGCCACTGCCCGAATGGCAAGAGCTGAACGCGCCCCATTTTGACATCCCCGCGCGAATCCAATATGCTTGACTCGTCATTCTCGGCGAGACGCGCAAAGGACAGGCGATGCGCCTTTACATCACCGGCGGCACTGGCCTGGTCGGCAGCAACATCATCCGCTTGGCTCGGCAGCGCGGCGACATTGAAATTATTGCGTCGCAATACGGTCCCGCGCCCGGCTGGGAGGTCGATTGGCAGCTGGACCCGCTGGACATGGCGGATACGGCAGCGGTCCGCGCCTCGATCCAGCGTTACCGCCCCGACGCCGTAATTCACTGCGCCGCTTTCCTCGATCACCCCGCCATGTACCGCCGCCGCGACGCAGTCTGGCGGATGAGCGTCGACGGCAATTTGGCATTCGCCCATGCCTGCGCCGAAATTGGGGCGCGTTATGTCTTCGTCTCCTCAGACTGGGTCTTCGACGGGCGGCAGCCCCTGGTCGACGAAGACTCGCCGCCTTTCCCGGTCAACATTTACGGCTTCATGAAAGCGGTTTGCGAGCGCGACATCATGGGCGTGGCTGGCTTGAGTTATGGCATTGGAAGGCTGGCGGGCATCTATGGCATCAATTACAGCAACCCGGAGCTGCTCTTCGTGGAGAACAGCCTGGGTTTCGCGCAAGCCAATTACATCGCCGACCGGCTGACCCGCGGCCAAATAGCCGAGATCTGGATGGGACCGAAGGTCAATGACCGCGCCCACCCGACCCTGGCTTCCGACTGCGCGGAGTTGCTGCTGCGGCTGGCGGAGCACGACGAAAACGGCCTCTTTCATTGTTTCGGCAGCCAAGCCATCAATCGCCTTGGGCTGGCGTATCAAGTGGCGGATGTATTCGGCTGCGACCGGAGCCTGATTGCGCCGACGCCCACCGACCCGGCCGAGCTGGAGCTGTGGCGGGAAGTGCAGGTGCCTTTCCGCACCGTCGCCAGCGGCGAGAAGACATATCGCGCCCTCGGCCGGCGCAGCGCGAATGTGCCCGAGGGATTGCGCGATTTCAAAGCGCAGTTTGATGAATTCGGGAGCGCGCCGGGGCGATATACTGGATAAAACCAGGTCGGCGGCGCGGAGCTGTAGGGGCGATATAGCATATCGCCCGCTTTGGAAAGCCCTGTCAGCGGGCGACTTGATAAGCCGCCCCAACAATTGTCACAAGAGAAAGCCACGCAATCACGAGGATAAACATCATGAAAGCCCTGACCCTCACCGCCGACTGGGCGCCAAAAGACGGCTACGACTTGAGCGCGCAAGAGCGTGAGCGACGCCGCCCGCGCAACGCCAACATGGTCTGGAAAACGCCGCGCTTAAGCCTGGGCGAAGCGCCCGACCCCAGCCTCAAGCCCGACCAGGTCATGCTGGAGATCGCCGCCGTCGGCATCTGTGGCAGCGACATGCACATGTACGAAGCCGGCGCCGATGGCTACATGCTGTATCCGGGTTTGGTCTGCGCGCCGAATATCCTGGGCCATGAATTCGCCGGGCGCGTCGTCGAGGTTGGCGCCGCGGTGAAAGAGCTGCGCTGTGGCGATTTGGTCGCCGTCGAAGAGATTCAATGGTGCGGCGAATGCATCGCTTGTCGCAAGGGATTCGTCAATCACTGCCTGGATATTGAAGAGCTGGGCTTCACCATCCCCGGCGCCATGGCGCAGTACTTGCCGGTCCGGGCGAAATACTGCTGGAAGCTGGACGAAGTGGCCGAGAGCTATGGCGAGGAAGAGGCCCTGGTCATGGGCGCGATGGTGGAGCCGACCGGCGTGTCGTACCAAGGGCTCTTCAACCGCCTGCATAACTGGCAGCCGGGCAACAATGTCGTCATCTTTGGCGCGGGACCCATCGGGCTGGCGGCGGAGGCTCTGGTCATCGCGGCCGGGGCCGGACAGGTGATCATGTTCGACCCCTCGGCCAGCCGGCGCGAGGTGGCCATGGATATGGGCGCGTCGGCCGCCCTCAGCCCGCTGGACATCGACCTGGACGAGGCGATCATGCAGCACACTTTGGGCCGCGGCGTCGATTATGTGGTGGAGTGCGCTGGCTTCGCCGACAAAACGATCGAGCCCCTGGATCGCTGCCTGGCGGTGAACGCGTCCATCATTGACATTGGCATGGGCGGCGACGAGCCGACGCTGCCGATTGTCGCCTACAAGCGCATGGGCGTGCAGTACGCCGGCTCGCTGGGGCACGCGGGCGGTCCCTTCCAGCATGTGATTAGCATGATGGCCGCGGGGCGGATCGACATGCGGCAGATGGTCAGCGCGCGCCTGCCGCTGGACGATGCGCTGGCCGCTTTCAAGCGCCTGGAGAGCCGCCAGGACGCCAAAATTATCTTGCAGCCGAATGCCTAGGGGCGGCTGTGCGATTCGCCAAAAATGACGGCGTCGGGGCGACTCTGCGATTCGCCCAATAACGACGGCGTAGGGGCGGCTTATCAAGTCGCCGGCAAAATGATTTGGATGCAACTGGACGATAAATGGGCGATTGGCTGCTGATTCTGGGCGGGATGCTCTTCTGGCTGCTGGCGGGGCTGTGTCGGCTGCGGCTGGATTGGGTCTGGCGGCTGTATTCGCTGGAGCCGCGCTGGCGCAAGGATAACCCGGAGCGGACGCCGGCCTGGGACGCGAAGACGCGGCGCTCGGCCTGGATTTTCGCGCTGTTGGGGATCGTGTTCGTGGCGCTGGGGCTGTTGATTTAAGCGGCGGCGAGTTTGCGGCCGGTCTTCAACACTAGGCCTGACATTGTCGAATCTGTACGGGCTAGCCGGTGGCTCGTCCGCGTCCAAGAACGCAATACCGCCAGGTATGGGCGTTACGCCGTATCGCAGAACCGCAATCGCTCAAGATGTCTTCTTCCGCGCATGTGACTGAGCGTGATTTCGGGCGAGCCAAGGCTCGCCCCTACGACATGGGATGATTGCTGGCGTTCCCTTGCGAATGCCCCACGCGATTGCGTGAATTGGCGACGACTGCCTCAACAGCGGATAAGCCATGCAAGTGCGGGTTTGGCGCGCCTCGTGCGCGACAGTTCGTCTCCCAATACTCAATGTACTCGGTGTACTCGGTGTACTCGGTGGTAAAGTAAACGTCTGTGCCTCTGCGGCAAAACATTGCGTAAGAAACCATCAAGCCTCAACCGCCCCCAAATTGTGATACAGCCGCGCCGCCGCCGCCAGCGAAGTATAGAAGCTGTCCAGCTTCAGGTATTCGTTGGGCGAGTGAATGTTCTCGCCTTCGCCATAAGCAAAAGCCGTGATGGGCAAGCCAATCAGTCGATTGAACACGCCCAGGATGGGAATCGAGCCGCCCGTCCGCACCAGCTGCGCCCGCTTGCCGACTGTGTCCTCAATCGCGCTCTGCACCGCCTCCAGCCAGGGTCCCTCGGTCGCGAGCTGGAAATACCAAGCGGTTTCGCCGATCTGGCATTCGACCTGGACGCTGTCGCTGGCGTAGCTCTCGATATGCGCTTTGAGGGCGCGCGCGATGCCCGGCGGGTCTTGATTTGGGGCGAGGCGGCTGGCGACTTTGAAGCGCGCTTCGGCGGGGATGATGGTCTTGTTGCCGGCCCCTTGATAGCCGCCCCACATGCCGGTGATGTCCAGGGTGGGGTAGACGGTGGCGCGTTCAGCGGCTGGCGCGACCGCCTGCCCCCAGAACCGCTCGACGCCGGCCGCCGCCATCAGCGCCGCCTCGTCGAAGCCGGCCGTGATGCGCGCTTTTTCGGCTGCGCTGGTTTCCGCCAAGTCGTCATAATAGCCCGGCACGGCGATGCGCCCGTCGGCGTTGTGGAAGCCGCCGATGATCTTGCCGGCGACATGCAGCGGGTTCTGCGCCAGACCGCCGTACAAGCCCGAGTGAATATCGGCGCTTGGACCGCTGACCCGGACCTCGGCGGTGACCATGCCGCGCCCGCCATAATAGAGCCGCGGGTCGGCCGGCGCAAAATCGCCATCGCAATTCAGCAGGACATCGGCTTGCAGGCGTTCGCGGTTGGCTCGCACGAAAGCCTCGATGCTGGGCGAGCCGGATTCTTCTTCGCCCTCGAACATGATCTTGATGTTGACCGGCAGTTCGCCATTGGCTCGCAGCAGGGCCTCGAAGATCTTCAAGTTGCCCCAGACGCCGGCTTTGTTGTCGCTGGCGCCGCGGGCGTAGAGCTTGCCATCCTGGATGCGCCCCTCGAAGGGCTCGCTGTTCCACAGCGGCAGCGGGTCGACTGGCTGGACGTCATAATGCGCGTAGACGAGGACGGTGGGTTTGTCCGCGCCCGCCTTCAGCCACTCGGCATACACGACCGGGTAGCCGGCCGTGGCGATCGCCTCGCAATTGTCAAAGCCGATGCCTTCCAGCTCGCCGACGATCCAATCGGCGCAGGCTTGAATGTCGCCGGCGTGGGCTGGATCGGCGCTGATGGAGGGGAAACGCAGCAGAGCCTTGTACTCCTCCATCATCCGCTGCTGGTTTTCCTGCAGGTAGTCGATTGCGCGTTGAATGCCGTCTGTCATGGTTCGCCTCTGCGATTTGTCGATGTCGGGCAAAGTATGATTGCGCGGACCTCGCGCGCTCCGGCTTCGCGAATGTCCTGGTCCGCCTTTATGTCTCGACGATGCGGAAGCATTCGGCCAGCCGCAGCTCGACCAGCTCGATGCCGTGTTCCTGCATGAAGCGCCGCGAGGGGGCGCTGTGATCCCAGCTGGCGCCGATGATGACTTTGGGGATCTGGTAACGCACGATGGCGCCGGCGCACATCAGACAGGGGAATGCGGTGGTGTAGAGCGTCGTGTCGGCGTAGCACTCTTGCAGGCCGGCCGCTTTGATGGCTTCCATCTCGCCGTGGCTGAGCGGGTCATTGTTCTGGATCATCCGGTTGCGCCCGACGCCGATGACCTGGCCATGGCGGACAAGAACGGCGCCAAAAGGGCTGCCGCCTTCGGCTTTGGTGGCGTAGGCCTCTTCTATGGCGATCGCCATGAACTTGTCCATGCCGTTTCCGCTTTCACTTTCAGCGGGATTATAGCGCGGGCGGGCGCTGCGAACTATACTTGAGGCGCGGTCGAATTTATCCGAGACGACGGGAGGCGACAAATGAATGACGAGGCGCACGAAGGTTTGAAAGAATTGAGCAAGAACAAGCACGGCCTCATTACCATCGGGGCTTTGGTCGTCGCCGTGATCATTGGGCTGATCACGCGCAACGACGCGCTCTTTGGCTTGGTGATGGGCACGGTCGCCATCAGCGGCCTTGGCGCGGGACGCAAAACCATGGCCGCCATCAAAGAGAACGCGCCGGAAGAAGGCTTGCAGGCTGCCAAAATCGTCGGTCCGATCGTCGCCGCCGTCATCGCCGGCATCATCGCGACCGTGATCATCAGCGTCATCCGCGGCGCCGTCGGCGAAGAGAGCTTCGCCATCATCCCGGAAGACAATGTCATCGTGCAGATAGTGAAGCACTTCTTTGATCACGGCGCTGCCTTGGCTGTGGCGATCGGCTTGCTGGCCGGCGCCTGGGGCATGGGCAAGGAAGCGGACTGAGCGCCACCCGCCCCGCAAGACAACTTAATCGCCAGCGAGCAGCGCGCGTCCGCCTTGCGCGTCGTGTGGGCTTGTCGTATGATTGCAATACTGACCAGTCAGTATTGTGAGATCGCATGCGCCCGCGCTCCGGCAGCCCACCCTCCACCCGCGAGCGGATTCTCGACGCCGCGCTGAACATCTTCAGCAACAAGGGCTTTCACGACACCAAGCTGGACGAGATCGTCGCCGAAGCCAGCATCAGCAAAGGCTCGATCTATTTTCACTTCCCCAATAAAGAGAAGCTCTTCATCGCGCTGGTGGATCAATTTGCGGATCTGATTGAGCGCCGCGCCACCGAAGCCATCGCCGACGAAGCGCCCGGCATCGGCCGCGTCCGCGCCGCCCTGGAAGCCGTGCTGGAGACCTTCGCCAAATATCGGCTGCCTGCCAAGCTGCTGCTGGTGCAGGCGGTCGGCTTGGGCACGGTCTTCGAGCGCAAACGCATGGAAGTGACCGACCGCTTCGCCCTGCTCATCCAGACTTATCTGGACGAAGCGGTGGCTGATGGATCGATCGCGCCGGTGAACACGCACATCGTCTCCCACGCCTGGATGGGCGCAATTTACAGCGTCGTCATCCAGTGGGTCTACACCGGCGAGCCCAGCCGAGACGAAATCATGGACGCGCTGCTGCCTCTGCTGCTGAAGAGCGTCGGTTATGCGGCTTGAGGCGATGCCCCCCGACGCGACGCCCGAAAGCGGCATACGGGAGCGCTACGGCCGCTTGCTCAGCTGCAGCCTGCCATGCCCCGGCCTGGATGCGGAGGCTTTCCTGGCCGCGGCCGAAGGCGGACCCCGCTTCTATTGGGCGCGCCCCGATGGGCGTTTGGCCCTTGCCGGGGCCGGCGCCGCTTTGGAATTGATGGCTTGGGGCGAAGCGCGCTTCACCAGGATCCGACGCGACGCTCGCGAGCTGTTCGCGGACGCCTGTCTGGCGGGGGAGGCCGGACCGCGCTTGTTCGGCGGCTTCGCCTTTCGCGCCGATTTCGCGCCGGACAACACTTGGTCGATTTACGCGCCCGCCTGGTTTGCCTTGCCGCATTTTCAGCTGGAACTGCGCGACGCCGACGCCTGGCTGACGGTGAACACGCAGATCCCGCCCGAAGAAGATCCAGCCGAGGCCTTGCCGGCCTTGCGCCTGGCGCTGCGCCGGAAGATTGGCGAGCTGCAAGCGGTAGAACCGAAGCGGCGCGCAAACGCGCTCAGCGGCATCCGGTATCCGATGAGCCGCTTCCAATGGGACGCGATGCTCGGCCAGGCGACGGCGCGCATTCGCAGCGGCGAATTGTCGAAGGTAGTGCTGGCGCGGGCGGCCGAGCTGCGCTTTGGCGGGCGGGTGCTTCCCCTGCCCATCCTGCGTTATTTGGCGGCGCAGTATGCTGACTGTTACCGTTTTCTCTTCGAGCCGCGCCCGGGTTACGCCTTTTATGGCGCCTCGCCGGAATTGCTGGCCTCGGCGCGGGGCCGGCGGCTGGAGACCATGGCGCTGGCGGGCAGCATGCGTCGTGGCTCAGACGAACAGGAAGATCGGCGGCTGGGAGCGGACCTGCTCGGCAGCGCGAAAGACCGGCGCGAGCATCAGATCGTCGTTGATCGGCTGCGCCAGCGACTCGATCCCTGGACGGCGTCGCTCGCGGTACCGTCAACGGGCCTGCTCAGATTGCGCAATATCCAGCACCTCTACACGCCCATGGCTGGCGAATTGAAGCGTGCGACAGGCGTCTTGCCGCTGGTGGAAGCGCTGCATCCCACGCCCGCCCTCGGTGGCGAGCCGCGCAAACGCGCCATGCCTTTGATTCGGCGGCTGGAGCCGATCCCGCGGGGCTGGTACGGCGCGCCGGTCGGCTGGATCGACGCGGATCTGGATGGCGAATTCGCCGTGGCGATACGCTCGGCGGTGGCGCAAGAAGCGCGGGCCTGGGTATACGCCGGGGCGGGCATCGTCGCCGACAGCGAGCCCGAGCGCGAATGGGAGGAGACCGAGTTGAAGCTACGCCCGATGCTGGAGGCGCATGGGGGATGACCGCGAAGACACGAAGGGCGCGAATGAAGAATCTTGTAACGGAGTCAGAGCCATGAAATCCAATCTCCCAGAAACTACCGAGAGACTGGCGTATAATGTCATCGGCGCCGCGATTGCCGTGCTCATGCGCTTTGGCGCAGGCCCGCTGGAAAAGATATAGGAGAGCGCGCTCTGTATCGAACTGGACGCGCGAGGCATCAGATTCGAAAGACAGAAACGGATCACGCTCTGCCATAGGGGTCAGCCCGTCGGTGATTGTTATGCAGAATTGGCGATAGACAATCGCATTATTGGGGAAATCAAGCGCGTGAAGGGCTTTGCACCCGTACATATTGCACAGGTCATGACAAATCTTAAGCTCACTGACCTGAGACTGGGTCTTCTCATCAACTTCTATGTGGCCGTTCTTAAAGATGGCGTGAAGCGGGTCGTCTTGTAATCGGTTCTTAGCGTTCATCGTGTCTTTGTGGTTGAGTCAATGTCAAATCCAAGCGCGGTTTACGCCAATACATTCATCGACGCTCTGGTCGCGGCCGGGCTAAGGCGCTTTTGCCTGGCGCCCGGCTCGCGGCATACGGCGCTGGTGCTGGCTTTGGCGCGGCATCGGGGCGAGGTCGAGCTCTTCTCCCACCTCGACGAGCGCAGCGTGGCTTTTTTTGCTTTGGGGCTGGCGGTGGCGACCAACGAGGCGGCCGCCGTCGTCTGCACCTCCGGCTCCGCGGCGGCGAATTTGCTGCCGGCGATTGTGGAAGCGAAAGAGGCGCGCCTGCCACTGATCGCGCTGACGGCCGACCGTCCGCATGAGCTGCGTCACAGCGGAGCCAACCAGACCATCGACCAAGTCAAGCTCTTCGGCGATTTTGCAGACTTCTTCGTCGACGCGCCCCTCCCGGAAGCGCAGCCAGCGCCGCTTGCCCTGCGCAATTTGCGAGGCTTGGCGGCCCGCGCAGTCGACCGGGCGAATCGCCTGCGCATGGTCGCGCATATCAATCTGCCTTTCCGCAAGCCTTTCGAGCCGGACCCGGCTGATGAAGCGGCGCGGACCATCGACCGGCGGCGACCGACGCGCTTTGGCGGCGGGAGAGCGCCCGGCTGGGGCGAGCTCTTTGCGCTGCTTGAAGCCATGCGCGGGCGGCGGGGCATGATCTATTTCGGGCATGGCAGCTGTCGCGACGAAATGGAGCGCGGGGCGCTGCGGCGGGGCGCGGCACAGCTGGCGCGGGCGACCGGCTGGCCAGTCTTGGCGGAGTTCACATCAAATATGCGCGGCGGCGACGCGGCTGGCTACAAGACGCTTGGCGCGTACGAGAGCTGGCTGGGGAGCGCGAACCTGGGCCTGGACGAGGTCGAAGTCTTGATTCGATTTGGGGCGCCGCCGCTCTGCAAAGCCATGGGCGATTTTCTGGCCCGCGACCAGCTCCGCTTTCATGTCCATTGCGCGCAGCTGCCGGTCTATTCCGATGACAGCCACAGCCTTACGCATCAAGTCGTCTTTGATCCCGCGCAGCCGCCCGGGGAAGTGCCCGACATAACGCCGGCGGCCGGGCAGCGCGTCTGGCGGGAGCGGCTGGAGCAAGCCGACGCGCTGGCATGCAAGACGATCGCGGCGGAAATGGATCGCGGGCCCTGGTTCGACGGCGCGGTCGTCCATGATGCCATCGCTTTGTCGCCGGCTGGTGGACGCGTTTTCGCCGGCAACAGCCTGCCCGTTCGTCATCTCGATCAGTTTGGCCGGGCGGGCGTCGAGCCGCCATTCGCCTACGCCAATCGAGGCGCCTCCGGCATCGACGGCAATGTATCGACGGCGCTGGGCATAGCCGCTGCCAGGCCCGCTGCGCCCATGGTGGCGCTCCTGGGCGACATCACGCTCTATCACGACATGAACGGCTTGCTGGCGGCGCGGCGCTGCAACTTGCCGATCACGATTGTCTTGCTCAATAACGATGGCGGCGGCATCTTCCAGCGTTTGCCAATTCGCGATCACGAACCGCATTTCAGCGACTACTTCGTGACGGCGCATGGCCTGGACTTCGCGCATGCCGCGGCCCTTTATGGGCTGGAGCATCGACGCGTCGAAGACCGGGCCGCTTTCCAGCGCGCCTTCCGCGATTCGCTGGGCAGTCCGACGCCGACGCTGATCGAAGCGCGCACCGACGCCGTCGCCGATTTGCGTCGCCGCGATGAAATAACGCGGACCGTGCATGAAGCGCTGCAAAGTTTGTAGGGGTGACCTATCAAGTCGCCCGCAACGCGCGAAACTGTAGGGGCGACTTATCAAGCCGCCCGCGCAAAACACAATACACACAAGAGGAGAACCCCATGGTCACATCCAAAGCGCAGCAAGCCCAGATCTCCACCGCCGATCTCATGCGCCTGGCCGACTGGCAAGAGGTCCGCGGCTATGACGACATCAGCTATCACAAAGCCGAGGGCATCGCTCGCATCGCCTTCGACCGGCCGGAGATCCGCAACGCCTTTCGCCCGAAGACGATCGACGAGATGACCGAAGCGCTGCTGCATGCCTGGCACGACGGCGAGGTCGGCGTCTTGTGGATCACGGCGAACGGACCCAGCGCCAAGGACGGGGTCTGGTCATTTTGCGCCGGCGGCGACCAGAAAGTGCGCGGGCATTCCGGCTATGTCGGCGATGACGGCCTGCCGCGGCTGAATGTGCTCCAGCTGCAGCGCTACATTCGCAACATCCCGAAGCCGGTGATCGCGGTCGTGCCCGGCTACGCGATCGGCGGCGGCCATGTCTTGCATGTCTGCTGCGATTTGACGATTTCCAGCGACAACGCCATTTACGGGCAGACGGGTCCCATCGTCGGCAGCTTCGACGCCGGTTTCGGCTCGTCCTTCCTGGCGGCGCACATCGGCCAGAAAAAAGCCCGCGAAATCTGGTTCCTCTGCCGCCAGTACAGCGCGGCTCAAGCCGAAGAAATGGGCATGGTCAACACGGTCGTGCCGCTGGCGGAGCTGGAACGCGAGGCGCTGCAATGGTCGCGCGAAATCCTCAGCAAGAGCCCGATCGCCCTGCGCTTCATCAAGGCCGGCTTGAACGCGGAGCTGGACGGGCAGACGGGCGTGCAGGTTCTCGCGGGCGACGCCACCATGCTCTTTTACATGACCGAAGAAGGCAGCGAAGGCAAGAACGCTTTCCTCGAGGGGCGCAAGCCGGACTTCAGCAAGTTCCCGCGGCGGGCTTGAGCGGGGCGGGAGAGAAAGAGCAAGTCCGCCATGCGCGAATTGAAGCATCGCATCAATCCGGATCCCGATAGCGTCTTCATCGAGAATGACGGCTGCAAGATAACTTTTGGCGGCATGAATCGGCGGGCAGCAGCTGGCTGTGGCCTGATTCGGCGATACACAGCGCTCGAGCCCGGCGATAAGGTCGGCCTCCTGTTGCCGGACAAATACCTGTTCGTTGCAACCCTGCTCGCGTTGATGCGGCTGCGCGTCGTCTCCGTGCCGCTGAACACGCGCTTGACGGCGACTGAGCTGAAATGGCAGGTCGAGAATGCGGATTGCCGGCTCCTGATCTGCGAATCCGAGACGCGGGCGCTGGCGGAAGCGATCTGCCATGATGCGCTTGAATTGCAGCCGAGCGACTTTCTCAAGGCGCCGACTCGCTACGACGAATACGGCTGGATGAACCTGGATGACGACTTCGCCATCGTGCACAGCTCCGGCACGAGCGGGCGGCCCAAAGCCGCGGTCTTGACTTACGGCAATGTTTACCAAAGCGCGCGCGCTTCGGCGCAGTTGCTCGGTCATTTGGAAAACGAGCGCTGGATGTGCGTGTTGCCGCTGTATCATGTCGGCGGTTTGAGCATTGTCTTGCGTTCGCTGTTTTATGGAACCGCGGTCGAATTGACGCCGTCGAGCCCATTCGACGCGCCGGAACTGAATCGCATCCTGAGCGAGCGTCCGATCACGCTGGTCTCGCTGGCGCCGACGATGCTGCAGCGCCTGCTCGATGCCAAGACGCGACCCTGGAATCCAAGCCTGCGCCTGATCTTGCTCGGCGGGGAAGCGGCGTCGAGCGAGCTGCTGCAGCGCTGCATCGCCGAGAACCTGCCGATCGCGGCAAGCTACGGGCTCACGGAAACCGCCTCGCAGGTGGCGACTGCCATGCCAGAGCTGGTCCGCCGCAAGCCGGGCACGGTGGGCAAACCACTGCGGCAGGCCCAAGTACGCATCATTGACGAGCAGGGCGAAGAGGCCGCGCCCAATGCCGCGGGCGAAGCGCTGGTCAAAGGCCCTAGCCTCATGCGCGGCTACTACAATGACCCGGACGCCACCGCGAAGGCTCTGCGCGATGGCTGGCTGCATACCGGCGACATCGGCTACCGCGATGAAGACGGCGATCTCTTCATCTTGCAGCGGCGCGCCGATCTCATCATCAGCGGCGGCGAGAACATCTACCCGTCCGAAGTGGAGGCGGCGATACGCGCCCACCCGCAAGTGCGAGAAGCGGTCGTCTTCGGCCTTGAGGACGCGGCTTGGGGGCAGGCCCCCGCCGCCTTGATCGAGCCGGTCGCCGGCGCGTCGCTCACCGCGGAGGCCATCATTGAATTCGCGCGCGGACGGCTGGCGGGCTACAAAGTTCCCCGCCACATCGCATTCCTGGCGCGGCTGCCCCGGGGCGCTTCCGGCAAGATCCTGCGGCGCGAGGCGCGACGGCAGTTCCACGATGCGCGTTCGGGCGAATAGCGGGCTGCGCTACCACCTGGAGCGCGCGGGCAGTGGCGAGCCCCTCGTCTTGCTGCACGGCTTCAGCGGCGACGCCACCACTTGGCGCGAAATCGGCGCGGTCCTGCAAGACGACTACGCGCTGATCGCCATTGACCTGCCCGGGCACGGCCAGAGCGAAAGCCCGGTCGACGCGGCGCGTTACCGGATGGAGTCGGTCGCGGCCGATATCGTCGACATTCTGGCGCGGCTGGGGGCGGGCACATGTCATCTGCTGGGGTACTCGATGGGCGGGCGGCTGGCGCTGTACCTGGCGCTGCATTATGGCGAGCGCTTTCGCTGCGTCATGCTGGAGGGGGCGTCGCCGGGCTTGGCGGACAAGGAAAGGACGACGCGGCGGATTCAGGACGAAGCGCTGGCGGACACGATCGAGGCGGAGGGAATCGAGGCCTTCGTCGCGCATTGGGAGAGTCTGCCGCTATGGGCGACGCAGTCCGAGAGCATGATCCGCCGGCAGCGTCCGCAGCGGCTGCGCAATCATCCACTGGGTTTGGCGAACAGCTTGCGCGGGATGGGGGCGGGCGCGCAGCCCAATCTGTGGCGGATCCTAAGGCGCCTGCAGCTGCCCTGCCTGTTGCTGGCCGGCGAGCGCGACGCCAAGTATCGCCGCCTCAATCGACAAATGGCCGCATTGACGCCCCGGGCGAAACTCGCCCTGATTCCGGCCGCGGGCCACAACACGCACCTCGAGCAGCCGGAAGCCTTTTGCCGCGCCCTGCTCTCATTCTTGCAAAGTCTCTAAGCGCGCCATGGCGCCCGCCACAAAACGCTGGCATTGCGCTCGCATGACGGCGATGCGGGCCTCGTCCAGGGCGAAGGAGGCGAAATGCCGCAAACGCCGCGCGCCCCACAAATCCCAAATTGGCAGCCAGCGGGTCGCCCAGGTTCGCGTCTTCCCAATCGATGATGGCAGCCAGAGATTCGCCCCGCAACTCGAGGGCTTGCGCGACCGCATCTGGCTGGCGCTCAAGCGGGCTGGCTCGCCCCTGGCAGCGGCGCGTTCACGGGCGTGAGCGGTGGCTTGCCTTGCAAGACGGCGGCGATATTCCGCGCGCAGAGCAGCCGCGCTTCATGCCGGCTTTCGCGGGTGCCGCCCCCGATATGCGGCGTCAGGCAGACATTGGGCATGTCCAGCAGCGCGGGGTGAATCTTCGGCTCGAACTCGAAGACATCCAGGGCCGCGCCGGCGATCGCGCCCGTTCCCAATGCAGCGACCAATGCCGCTTCGTCCACGACGGGTCCCCGAGCCATGTTGATCAGCCAGGCGTCGCGCTTCATCCGCGCCAGGCGCTCGGCATTGATGAGATGGCGGGTCTGCGGCGTGAGCGGCGTGTGCAGGCTGACGACATCGGCTTCGGTCAGCAGCGCGTCCAGCTCGCGGTAGCCGGCTTCGGCGCTGGGAGCGCGGCTGTGAAAGATGACCCGCATGTCGAAGGCGCGGGCTCGCTTCGCCACCGCCTTGCCGATGCGTCCGTAACCGATGAGGCCGAGGGTCTTGCCCGCCAGCAAGGCGCCATCCCAAACCCCGGGCTGGAAGCCGTCGCGCGGCCACTGCCCGGAGCGCGCGTAGCGGTCGGCTTGCGGGATGCGGCGCAGCAAGCTCAAGATCAGCGCCAGCGTGCAGTCGGCCGTCGAGGCGACGAAGGCGGCCGGCACATTGCTCGCCCAGACGCCGCGGCGCGCCATCGCCTCCAGCGCGAGGTTGTCCACGCCGATCGCCACATTCGCCACGATCTGGAGCCGGGGCGCGGCAGCCAGCAATTCCTCGTCGACGCGCAGCTCCGCTTGGTTGATGATGCCCGAAAGCTCCGGGGCGGCCCGCAGCACCTCGGCGCGGGACATCAAGCGTCCGCCGGCGGGACCCTGGAGGACCTCGGCGATGCCATTCAGCGGCGTCAGGACCGCGCTTGGCACTGCGTTCGTGATCAAGACTTTTTGCATGCGCCCGCCTCGCCCGCCTGGGCAATCGCTTCGGGTTGAGTGTGGCTATGGCTCGCTGGATTCACAGAATTCCATACTTCTTGAAAGCGTCGCCGGCGCTCATGCCAGCTTCGATTGCCCGCTGCACGACTTTTTCGCCCCGGGCTTTTTCCAGGGCGCCCATGAAGATCGCTTCTTCCGCCGCTTGCGGGACCGCCAAGACGCCGTCCACATCGCCGAAGACGATATCGCCCGGCAGTATGCGCGCGCCCTCGATCTCCAGCGGGCAGCGAAAATCGATCACCTTGCCTCGCGGTCCTTGATCCTGGGCGTAAGCGCCGTAAGCGAAAGCGGGGAAGTCTTGCGCCAGGATGCCATGCGCGTCGCGCAGGTAGCCGTTGAGCACGGCCCCGGCCGCGCCCAGCCGCCGCGCCCGCGTCGTCATCAGCTCGCCCCAGAGCGCGTAGCGTGGGCTGCCGCCGGCGCAGACATAGACCTCGTTCGGCTTCAGGTCGTCCAGGGCCGCCAGCATCAAGCCGAAGGGCTGCGCCAGTGCCGAGCCGGCCTGGGGACCGCTATCCGCGCTGAAGACATCCGCCTCGAGCACGGTCATGGCGCGGCCGATGACCGTCATGTCGTCGCGCAAGGGGCGGATTCGCGGCGGCAAGAACTGGCGCGTGAAGCCCAGCGTGTCCATGATGTCGCCAACGACGGCGGTGAACAGTTCAGCTTTCGCCAGGGCGAAGAGTCCTTCGTCGTCTTGCCAGGCTGCGCCACTCATGCTGCCCCCTTTAGATGTAATAGACGCGGTCCGCGGGCGGCTTGCGCAAGCCGGGATGCGCCCGCAGAACGCGCTCGTCGATATCGAAGCCGAGGCCACTCCGCCCCGGCAGCGCGAAGAAGCCGTCTTGGATGGGCAAGGGATGCGACAGGCAGGCGTCGCGCCAGGCGACATCCTTGACCATGAATTCTTGGCGATAGAAGTTGGGGACGCTGGCCATCACATGGGCGGAGGCGATGGTCGAAACGGGACCGTTGGGGTTGTGCGGCGCGATCGGCACATTGTAAGCCTCCGCCAGAGTGGCGATTTTGCGCATCTCGCTGATGCCGCCGCAGCGCGTGATATCCGGCATGAGGATGTCGGCCGCCCCGGCGTCCAGGACCCGCTTCGCCATGAAGCGCGAATGCAGGCGCTCGCCCACGCAGACCGGCAGCGGGATCTGGCGGCGGATATCGGCGATGGCTTCCGGATGCTCCGGCAGGGCCGGCTCCTCGTACCACATGGGCGTGAAATCGAGCCGTGCCAGGCGATGCGCCATCTCCACCGCGGTGGGACCGTTCAGGAAGGCGTGAGTCTCGATGGCGATGGGGATCTCCCGCCCGACCGCCTCCGCCACGGCCGCGACCGTGTCCAGCGCCAGCCGCTTTTGCCGCGCGCTCAGCTGGCTGTTCTCGCTGAGATCGTCGCCATAGCGGTAGTCCACATGGGCGAAGGGATCCAGCTTGAGCGCCCGGAAGCCCTGGGCGACCGTCTCCCGCGCTTGGCGGGCATAATTCTCGGGCGAATGTTCGCCGTCGATGAACCAGTAGTTGGCGTAGAGCTCGATGCGCTCGCGATATTGCCCGCCCAGCAAGTCGTAGACCGGCGCCTTTACCGCCTTGCCCTTGATGTCCCAGAGGGCAATGTCGACGGCGCTGATGGCGGAGAGCAGCGGTCCAGCCTGGCCCAGCCAGTGCATGTCGCGGTAGAGCTTGGTCCAGATGTAGTCGATTCGCCGCGGGTCCATCCCGATGACGAGCTCGCCGACATGCTGGCAAGCGGCTTCGATCAGCGGCGAGCCGGGCCAGTTGGTCGCCTCGCCCCAGCCGTGGATGCCCGCGTCGGTCTCCAGCTTGAGCAGGGTCCAGTTGTACTTGACGCCTTCGACCAGGAAGGTGGTCGCCGCGGTGATTTTCATGAGGCGGGCTCAAATTGGATGGGCAGGGAGCGCAGGCCGCGGAAGAGGGCGCTGTTCCATTCCAGGTCTTCGCGCGCCAGGCGGATTCGCTTCAAGCGAGCCAGCAGGGCGCGGAAAGCGATTGACGCTTCGAGGCGCGCCAGCGGCGCTCCGATGCAGAAATGCGGACCGTAGCCAAAAGCCAGGTGCTTGTTGGGCGCCCGCGCGATATCGAGCTTGTCCGGCTCGGCGAATTGGGCGGGATCGCGGTTGGCGGCGCCCAGGAACTGCAGCGCCAGCTCGCCTTTGCGAATGCGCTGGCCGCCGATGACGGTGTCTGTGGTGGCGATGCGCCGGTTGCGCTGGAAGGGTCCGTCGTAGCGCAGAAATTCTTCGGTGGCCGTCTCCGCCAGGGCTGGCGCCGCTCGCAGCCGCCGCAGCTGGTCCGGATTCCGCAGGAGGGCGTGCATGCCGTTGGCGATGAGGTAGGTGGTGGTCTCGTGCCCGCCGATGAGGATGGTGACGCAGCTGCTGACCATCTCTTCTTCCGTCAGGCTGTCGCCCTCCATCTCCGCCTGCACCAAGGCGCTGATGAGGTCGTCTTCGGGCTGGCGCCGCCGCTTGGCGTAGATCTCGCGGAAGTATTGCTGCATGGCGAGCAAAGAATCCTGCGATTGGAGCAGGACCGCCGCCGAGGGCTTGGGGGTCGCCATGAAGCCGACGATTTCGCCCGACCAGCGCTTGAAACTGGCGTGGTCCTCGAGCGGGATGCCCATCATTTCGGCGATGACGGTGACGGGCAGCGGATACGCGAAATCCCAAATCAGGTCCATTTCGCCTTGCTCGAGCCGGTCTTCTATCAGCCGATCGACGATCGCCTGGACATAGGCGCGCATCTTGCGGATGGTCCGCGGCGTGAAAGCTTGATGGACGAGCTTGCGCATGCGGGTGTGATCGGGCGGGTCGACATTGATGAGCCCCTGCGAGTAATGGCGGATGAGCGGCGCGGCCCGTTCGCGCAGCGGCTCGGGCAGGTCCATGGTCGCCGTCAGTCGGCCCAGGCTGGTGAAGCTGGCGTAATCTTGCAGGCTGCGGGCGATGTCGTCGTAGCGCGTCAGCATCCAGCAGCCCCAGGCCTCGCTCCAATAGACCGGCGCTTCTTGACGCATCCGGGCGTAGACCGGGTAGGGATCCCGGTTGAAATCGGCCGATGCCAGGGCGGCCTCAAACTGGCTCATGCGGCTTCCCCTTTCCGCGCGCGCGCTCAAGCATGGTCGCCTCGCTCTGCCCGAAAGCCGCTGATGACTTCGGATGCGCGCAGGGCGCGGTCATACAGGCGCAGGCCCCGTATCGAAGCGCTGAGCTCGATGCGCTGGGCGTCGGCCGGGGCGGGCGCATGGGGGGCGATTTCCGTGCCGCCGGGCGCGACGATGGCGTTCTTGTCGGCCGCGTTGACATGGCGCAGGCCCGGGTGGTAGCGGCCCCAGCCGAATTGACGCTGGTCGCCGCCATCGCAAAGCGCGCCGTCCACGATGAAAGTGATGATTTTGGGCCCGCCATCGACCACCGCCGCCAGATGATGGGTGGCGCCGGTCCGCAGCAAGCCGGCGTCGCAGTCCCAGCGGGATTCGGCGCGGCCGTCGTTCAAGATGATTTCGACTGTGCCGCGCGGCGTCGTCCGCAGCGCCCAGCCTTGGCCCGTCGCAGAGCGGGCGTCGACGAGCGCCTGGCCCGCTTCGAGGCTGTCCAGGTTCAGCCACAGCTCGACGCTGAAGCCGGCCCGCAGGTCGCGCGTGCCATAATCGTCGCTGTCTTGGTCGCGGGCGGTGAAGGCGGGCAGCGGCGGCGCGGTGAGGAAGCGGTCGCTGGCGGAGTTGCCGCTCCAGCTGGCGATGAGGCCGGCGGTTGTCAAGCGGGCCTCGGGGTCGAATTGCGCCCACAAGCCTTCGACGAGCGCGGGATCCAGCCGGTGGACGCGGGCTTTGTCTTTTTGCGTCTCCAGCAGGTAATACTCGCCGCCGTCTTCAACCAGGTCGGGATAGCTCATGCGGATGTAGCTGTCGTCGTCGTAAAGGGCGATTTCTGGCTGCGACCATTGGATGAGGCGGCCTTCGGGTCCATCGACTTCGACGCCGCCGCAGAGCCAGACGGGGTTGCGGTCTTCGTACCAGTTGCCGCCGTGATTGTGATACCAGTAGAGGTATTTGCCGTTCTGGCATTTCCAGGCGAAATTGGCGGCGCGCGGGTGCTTCATTAACCGGCCGTCGGCGTAGCGCTTGTAGGCGGGCCGCGTCCAGGTCTTGCCGGCGTCGCGGCTGTAGGCGAAGGCGGGGTGGCCGTCGATGGTGCGGTAGACGCTGTAAAATCCGCCGTCGCTGAGCAGGCAATAGCTGTGCTCTTCGGCGATGGGACCGCCGCCGGGCGGGGTGCGCAAGCCTTGCTCGCCTTCGGGCAGGGTCTCCCAGCGGATCTGGCGCGGATCGCTCTCGCTCAGGATATTGTCGCTGCGCAGCAAGACGCCCTCGGAACGGGTGAAGAAGCCGTGGCCCAGGCCGCCGACCTTGTGCAGCGAGACATAAGCCGCGCCTTCGTGGACGATGGGCTTGCCGACATTCCAAAAATAGCGGATGGCGCCGCCGTAGGGGTTCTCGCGGTCGATCTGCATCTCGCGGACGGGCACCTTGTAACGCTCGCGGGACCAGCTGCGGCCGTGATCGTCGCTGTACTTGAAGACGAAATAACCCTGCGAATCCACCCGGTAGCATTTGCCGTCTTTGTAGGGCGGGTCGTCGGCTTTGACGAAGCGGCGGTCGTCGCTGTTGTGATTGTAAAAGAGGTAGACGCGGCCGCCCGGCGTTTTGAGGGGCACGGCGTACGACGCTTCCGGTCCGTCGGCCGGCTCGACGGCGACGGGCGTCGACCAGGTCCGGCCTTGGTCGCCGCTGCGGGTGGCGATGATATGCTGGCCGCTGGCGCCTTCAATGCCGCCGCCGGTCGTCAGCGTGCAGAGCCAGGCGCCGTCGTCGGTCTTGACCGCGTAGGGCTGGTCGCTGTAACGCTCGGTCGGGATTTCGCGGCCGCTGGCGATATGGCGCATGTCTGGCATCGGATCCTCAATTCTCCAAGCCTTGCAGCTCGAGCTCGTCGGCGAAGTGGCAGGCGGCGCTGTGCCCGGGCGCGAGCTGCTGCAGTGGCGGCCTCTGTTCGCGGCAGATGGCTTCGGCATAAGGGCAGCGCGGGTGGAAGGCGCAGCCGGGCGGCGGATCGGCCGGGTCGGGCAATTCGCCTTCAATGCCGCCGGTCTCTGGCAGCGGACGGTCGGGGTCCGGGCGCGGTATGGCGGATAAGAGCGCTTCGGTGTAGGGGTGGCGCGGGCGGGCGAAGAGCTGCTCGGTGGGCGCCTGCTCGACCAGTTTGCCGACATACATGACCGCGACATCGTCCGAGACATGCTCCACCACGCTCAAGTCGTGGGCGATGAAGAGGTAGGTGAGGCCGAGCTCTTCTTGCAGGTCTTTGAGCAGGTTGAGGATCTGCGCCTGGACCGAGACATCCAGCGCGGAGACGGCTTCGTCGCAGACGATAAGCTGCGGGTTGATGCTCAAGGCGCGGGCAATGCCGATGCGCTGGCGCTGGCCGCCGCTGAAAGCATGGGGGAAGCGCTTCATATAGCGCAGATCCAAGCCCACCAGCTCCAGCGCCCGCCGCACCCGCGCTTCCAGCTCTCTGCCCCGCGCGATTTTGTTGATGCGCAGCGGCTCGCTGACGATGTCGAAGACTGTCTTGCGCGGATCCAGGCTGGAGTACGGATCCTGGAAGATCATCTGCAAATGCCTGCGGAACTCGCGCATTTCCCGCCGGCTGAGCTGCGCCAGGTCAGTGGTCTTGCCGGCGTGATGGAAGAGTATCTCGCCCGCCGTGAGCTCGATGGCGCGCATGACGCAGCGGCCGAGGGTGGTCTTGCCGGAGCCGGATTCGCCGACCAGGCCCAGGGTCTTGCCTTTGTGGATGCGCAGGCTGACATCATCGACGGCTTTTGCCTGGCCGACCACGCGGCGCAGCAGCCCCTGCTCGATAGGGAAGTGCTTTTTGAGATTGCGGACTTCCAGCAAGGCGGTGTCGGTCATGTGAATTCGCGTTTCCTGGCGGGCGACATGCGGGACGGCTCCCGCATTGTATCGGGCGGCCAGCAAAGTCGCGCCCCCATTTAGCCGGGTTTCAGCGTTTCGGCGACGACGGGCGGGCGCAGGCGAACTGCGGCATAGGCCGGGTCGCAGTCGCGCAGCCAGGCGTCGCTGATGAACTTGCCGAGCAGGTAATGTTTGCGGTCGGGATAAAACAGAATGCGCTCCTCGCCGTCGTCGATCAGGCTGGGGTAGACCGCCACCTGCGTCCCGCATGTGTAAGGCAGCAAGACGCCGTTGGAGCTGGCGAAGATCTTCGGCGGTCCAAAACGCAGCGGGTGTTCGCGCTCGCCCGGGATCTCCCGCCCGACCGTCAGCCAGACGGGGTAGCGATTGTGCTTCGAGTCAATTGGCGATTTGCCGCCGTTGGCTGTGCCGTCGTTGTTGTAGAAGAGCAGCAGGTAGCGGCCGTCGCGCAGGCGGTAGAGCGGGCTGGGCGCCATGGGATTCAGCACCGGGTTGCCGCCGGGCTCGTAGCGCAGGGCTCGGGGCTCGTCCCAGCTGCGGCCATCGTCGTCCGAAAGCGCGAAATAATTGAGGCCCCGCATCGTGCGGAAAACGCAGATCAAGCGCCCGTCGGAGAGGGCTTGCACGGTCGGCTCCTGGGCGACGCTGACGCCGGGGCGATGCGGGCAGTCCACTTGCAAGCCATGCGCCGCCCGCGGCCAAGTGCTGACCTGGAGCTTGTCCGGGTCGCGCTCGTGGAGGATGTTCTCGAAGCGCAGGAACCAGATCTCCGACCAGTGCTCGTGCAAGTTCAGGCCGAGCTTGACGGCGGGGTCCCAGGTGTTGCTCGCCCAGCGCGTGAATGGCGCCAGCACATCCCCTTCGGGCGTGAGGAAGATATTCTGGTAGACGATCCAGTTGGGCGGCACGGCCGGGTCGCGATGGCTGATGGCGCTTGGGGCGATCGGGAAATCGTAAGTCGCCTCGCTCCAGCTAAGGCCGTCGTCGTCCGAATACCGGCAGCGGACGAGCCCGGTCGTGTCTTCGCGGGCGTCGTCGACGCCGACATTTTTGTTGTAGATGTAATAGACGCGGTGCCCGCCATCCGCCAGCAGGTCGGGCGCGACAATGGGAAAGCCCCAGCTGGCCAGGCCCGTGCCCGGCGGGTCGCCCGGCTGCGGACCGTCGATGGCTGTTGGCGGCGACCAGGTCCGGCCGCGATCGAGCGAGCGACTGACGACCACCCGCTGATCGCCGGCGTTCTCGAAGGTGGATTGGGTCCAGAAGCCGAGGAAGCTGCCCGGCGGCGTCTTGACGACCAGGAAATGCTGGTTGCAGGCGCCTTCGCCGGCGAAATCCCGGGGGATGTAGGCGAGCAGGTCCGGCTCGGTGCGCTGCCATTCGTTTTCGAGGTAGAGCTGGTTCAGCATGCCTTCACCTTTGCGATCAATCGTCGGCGTGGCGGGCAGGTTGCTTGCGGGCGACCCGATAGCTTGCCCCGGCATATTCGGGCCCCGGTCGGCGGCAATGGTTCATTCATACAGCACGCAATTCACGCGGTGGCCCCGCGCGACCGTGACGGCTGGCGGCATGCGCGCGTCGCACTTGCCGGGGATGAAGTCGCCGCAGCGGCTGGCGAAGGGGCAAGCCTCCGGCGGATCCAGCGGCACGGGCACCGTTCCCTTGATGGTGGCCAGATGTTTGCCTTCGGTGGCGCCAAACTTGGGTATCGAGCGGATCAAGCCCTTGGTATAGGGATGCCGCGGGTCTTTGAAGATTTGCCTCGCCGCGCCATATTCGACGATCTTGCCCAGGTACATGACGGCGACTTCGTCGGCCATGTTGGCGATGACGCCCAGGTCATGGGTGATGAAGATGATGGCCATGCCGTTTTCGCGCTGCAGGCGTTTCATCAGGCGCAGGATTTGCGACTGGATGGTGACATCGAGGGCGGTGGTCGGCTCGTCGGCGATGAGCAGGCGCGGGTTGAGCGCGATCGCCATGGCGATCATGCTGCGCTGCCGCATCCCGCCGGAGAGCTGGAAAGAGTATTCGTCGATTCGCCGCTCCGGCGCCGGGATGCCGACCTCTTCCAGCAGGGCGATGACTCGTTTGCGGGCGGCGCGCTTGTCTTTCTCGCCATGCGTGAAGAGCGCTTCCATGATCTGGTTGCCGATGGTGTGGACGGGCGAGAAGGCGGTCATCGGCTCTTGGAAGATCATGGCGATATCGCGCCCGCGCAAGTCGCGCATGGCGTCGCCGTCTTCGTCCAGCGCCGCCAGGTCGAGCGGGTCGCCGGCGCCATGCAGCAGGATCTGCCCGCGCATCGCGCTGTTGCGGCTGGGGGTGATGCGCATGATGGATTGGGCCGTGACGCTTTTGCCGCAGCCGGACTCGCCGACGATGCCCAGGGTGCGGTTTTTCTTGAGCTGGAAAGACAAGCCATTGACCGCCTTGAGCGTGCCTTCTTCCAGCTCAAACCAAGTGTGCAGGTCGCGCACCTCCAGCAAGACATCGGACATCGTCAGAGTTCCTTGAACGGGTCGGCGGCGTCGCGCAGGCCATCGCCCACGAAATTGAAGAGCAGGACCGTGGCGATCACCGCCAGCGCCGGCGTCAGCAGCCAGGGGTAGAGCGCGATATTGGAGATGTTCTGCGCCCCCTCCAGCAAGGTGCCCCAGCTGACGGCGGGGGGGCGGATGCCGAGGCCGAGGAAGCTGAGCGCGGTCTCGCCCAGGATCATGCCCGGGATGGCGATGGTGATGTTGACGATAAGGAAGCTGATGTAGCCGGGCAAGAGGTGCTCGTAGATGATGCGCAGGTCGCTGGCGCCGGCGATCTTGGCAGCCATGATGTAATCCTGCTCGCGCATTTCCAGCAGCTTCGCCCGCACCGCCCGCGCCAGGCCCGTCCAGGTCATGGTGGACAAGATCAGGGTGATGGCGAAGTAAGTCCGGGTGACGGGCCAGTCGATGGGCACGATTGCCGCCAGCGCGATCCACAGCGGGATCTGGGGGATGGCGCTTAGGATCTCGGTAATGCGCATGATGAAGACATCGATCGCGCCGCCATAATAACCGGAGAGCCCGCCCAGGGTCGCGCCCAGGACGAAGCTGAGCAAGACGCCCACCAAGCCGATGGTCAGGCTGATGCGGCTGGCCGCCAGGATGCGCGAGAAGACATCCCGCCCCAGCTGGTCCGCGCCGAGCAGGAAGACCTTGCCCTCGCCGGCGTCGAAGAAGCGCAAGTCCATGGCGAACCGGCCCCAGAAGCGGTAAGGCTCGCCCCGGGTGAAAAAGCGGATGCGGTGGATGCGGTCGGTATTTTCGGTGTAGACCCGCTCGAAAGTGTCCAGGTTGAGCTCGTAATCCAAGCCATAGACGAAGGGACCGATGAAGTTGCCATCGGCGTCGAAGAAGCGGACGCGGGTCGGCGGCGTGTTGACATAGCCTTGATGCTGGGTAATTTCGCGGTAGGGCGTCCAGAACTCGTAAGTAAAGGCGACGAAATACATAAGGATGAGGACGACGCCGGAGACGAGCGCCAAGCGATGCCGCTTGAAGCGCCGCCAAATCAGCTGCTGCTGCGAGGCGATGTAGTAGCGCTCTTCGGCGCTGGAGAGGGCGCTTTGGCTGTCGCTCGCGGCGATTATGTCACCGCCTTTTCCATGCGAATCCGCGGGTCATAGAGCGAGAGGATGATGTCGCCCAGGATCACGCCGATCACCGCCAGGATGCTCTGGATCATCAGAATGCTGGTCGCCAGCTCCACATCTTCCGCCAGCAGCCCGCTGAAGAGCAGGGGACCGAGGGTGGGCAGGTTGAGGACGATGGCGACGATGGTCTGCCCGGAGATCAGGCGCGGCAATATGTAGCCGATGGAATTGACCACCGGGTTCAGCGCCAGCCGCACCGGGTACTTGAAGAGCAGCTGTCGATAAGGCAAGCCCTTGGCGCGGGCCGTGACCACATATTGCTGTTCCAGCTCGTCGAGCAAGGTGGCGCGCATAGTGCGGATGGTGCCGGCCGTCTGCGCCGTGACGATCACGATAATCGGGATCCACAGGTGATTCAGCAGGTCCAGCGCCTTCGCCAGCGACCAGGGCTGCTCTTCGACCCCCGGCGAGAACAAGCCGCCGATGCTCAAGCCGAAGAACTTGTGAAAGAGAAATAGCAAAATCAGCGCCAGCAGGAAGTTGGGCGTCGCCAGGCCGATGAAGCCGACGAAGGTCCAGAAATAATCGCCCAGGCTGTATTGATGCGTCGCGCTGTAAATGCCGATGGGCACGGCCAAGGCGTAAGTGGCGATCAGCGAGATGACGGACAGCAGCACGGTGGCGGCGATGCGCTCGTTGATGAGGGTGCTGACGGGGATGCCGAGCATGGAATGGCCCATGTTGCCGCGCGCGAACTGGGTCGCCCAGATGGCGTACTGGATGTAGATGGGCTTGTCCAGCCCGTATTGGGCTCGCAGCGCCGCTTCGTCTTCTTCGGTGATGATGTCGCCTTCCGCCTGGCGCGCGTTGACGATGCGGTCGACGGCGTCGCCCCGCGGCAGTTGCACGATCATGAAGATCAGGAAGCTGATAACGACCAGCACCAGGAAGGCGTAGATCAAGCGCTGGAGCAGGTACTTGCTGAAGCTCATCGTCGCGTCCTTGACCCCTCCCCCAATGAAGAGGGAGGGGCTTCGCTACAAGGGATATCGGTTGCCCCTGGGCCCCTCTTCCAGCGGAACAGGGGCCGGAGGCATAGCCAATGTCTAGCCCTCGTCGATGTACCACTGTTCAATGTGGAAGGGCGCGTAGAAATTGGTGTCGGAGCCCCAGAACAAGTTCTCGGTCGGCACATTGCGCAGGCGGTTGGAGTAGATCACCGGCTGCGGCGTCAAGCCCACCGACGGGATGATTGGCAGCTGCTCGCCCCAATAGCTGAAATACTCCGCGCCCAGCTCGGCGGCTTCGGCGGAGTCGCTGGGGTGCTGGCTGAACTCGTCCCAGAGCATGTTCAGGTCTTTGATCTCTTGGGGCGGCTCAACCCCGGAAGCGCCGCCGGAAGAGATCCAGGTGGTCCAGCCGTGTGCCCAGAAATGACGCGCCGGGTCGTTCACGGCGAAGTGATCCGGCGTGCCGCGGCCGAAGAGCGTCGCCCGGCCGATGTGCCACATGACGGTCATGACTTCGCCGCTGGTGTAGAGCTCAAAGACGAGGTCCGGCGAGCTGCCCTGGCAGATCAATTCGACGCCGATATCGACCATGTCGCTGGCCATCATCTCGCAGCCGGATTGATGATCGACCAGGCCGTGGGCGATGATGGTCACGCGGCGGCCGTCTTCCAGCAGGCGGAAGCCGGCGTCATCGCGCTCGCCGAGGCCGAGGCCGTCCAGCAGGGCGTTGGACTGGTCGGGGTGGTACTCGATCTTCTCGCTGAACCAGTCGTTATTGAACCAGGGCAGGGTCTTCAATGGCGTGGCTGGGTGCGGCGCGGCCAGGCCGAAGAAGAGGACGTCGTTCATCTCGTCACGGTCGATCGCCATGGAGAGCGCGGCGCGGAAATCGGCATTCTGGAAGAGCGCGCGGAAGGCGTCGTCCGGGTAATTCTGGTTGGGGAAGAGCGAGAACTCCGATGGCCGCAGCGACTGCGCGATGTAGGTGGTGTAGCCGCCGTCTTCTTCTTCGGCGCGGTATAGGCGCAGGTCTGTCGGGCGGGTGTAGCGCACGCCAAAGTCCAGCTCGCCAGCCGAGAGCCGCAGCGCGTAGATATCCAGGTCGCCCGCCAGCGAGACTTCAATGTAGTCCATGTAAGGCAGCTGGTTGCCGGCCTCATCGACTTGGTGGAAGTAGGGGTTGCGCTCCAGCAAGACTCGGTCGCTCTCGATGATGATGGGCGTGAAGCTGTCCATGTAGGGACGGTCGAGCGGCTGCGCGGACAGGTTGTAGCCTTGGGCGCGCTTGCTGTTGAGCAGGTCGACCCAGCTTTCCATGCCTGCTTCTTCCGCCAGGGCCTGGGCGTCTTCGCTGTACTTGCCGTGATATTGCCGCAGCCAGTGCGACGGACCGTACAAGCTGTTGTCGCTGGAGAAGTGGGTCCGCCCGAAGCTGTCCATGGCGATGGGATAAGGGATCGCCCAAGTGTAGCTGAAGGTGGTGTCGTCGATGACTTCGAAGGTGGCCACTTCGCCGCCCGGCCGCCAGAAGCCGCCCGGTCCATTGGGGGCGACATCCGGGTCGTTGAGAATGTCTTCCCAGTGCCAGCGGAAATCTTCGGTGTTGAAGTCGTCGCCATCGGACCATTTCAAGCCGTCGCGCAGCTTAATGGTCAGGGTGCGGTTGCCATTCGACCATTCCCAGCTCTCGGCGAGATCGGCCTGATATTCGCTGGCGGTGAAGTTGTAGCGGAAGAGCCCGGTGTGGCGGATGCGCAAGCCCTCGTCCATGCGCTCGCCAATATCGCCAAAGCGCAGAGTGCCGCCATAGCTGCCAATTTCACTGACGACGGGGATGACCTTGGGGTTGCTGGGCAGGCGATCGGCGACGGCGGGCAAATCGCCGGCCGCGACCTTTTCGGCCAGCATGGGCGCTTCGGAATACATCATGTCTTGCGCCAAGGCTGGCGCGAAGGCGACCGTCAAAGCGAAGACGACGATTGCCAGGGTGAAAAAGCGTTTCATGCGCATTTGCTTCTCCTGTAAAGTCTTGAGGTGACGGCATTCGAATAGACACGCGGAAATTCGTCTGGATTGCGCCTCCTTCCTTTCCGCTGCGCGCGACGAGCGGGACGCCGTGAATAGCCCCGACAAGCCTAACGCGTTTGGCGACGCCAGTCAATTTATTGGCGGCGAACTTTTCGGGGCGATCTACTTAAGCCGAGGCGGCGCCGCCGGGCGTGAAAGGCGACTGTTCCTGGGTCGCCTTTCGCCGCGGGTTTCCCGATGCCGCGCTTGCGTGGGCGCGCTTGCAAATCGCCGCTCAATCGGCACAATATGCCAAAGGCTTGCAGGAGGCCAAACATGGACGCGCTCGCCCTACGCCAAACGGCGACACTGCCGCGAAAGCCCTTGCCCATCGTGAGCGTTGGCCTGGGCGGCATCGTGCACGACGCCCATTACCCGGCTTACCGCATCGCAGCTTGGGATGTGGTCGGCGGCTACGACATCGACGCGGAGCGGGCCGCCATGATGGCGCGGCAATTCGGCATCCCGCGGCTGTATCGCTCGCTGGCGGAAGCCACGGCGGAAGCGCCCGAAAACGCGATATTCGATATCGCCGTGCCGGGTGACGCAATCGCCGCTATCTTGCGCCAGCTCCCGCGGGGGAGGGCGGCGCTCATCCAAAAGCCGATGGGCGAAGACCTGGCTGGCGCGCGCGAGATTCTGCGGGTCTGTCGCGAGCGAGGGCTGGTCGCGGCCTTGAACTTTCAGCTGCGTTACGCTCCCTATGTCATCGCCGCCCGCGACATGATCGAGCGCGGTCTGCTGGGCGCGCTGCATGACCTGGAATTTCGCATCCAGGTGGAGACGCCCTGGCATCTCTGGGACTTTATCAAGCACCTGCCGCGGGTGGAGATTCTCTATCACAGCATTCATTATGTGGATCTGGCGCGCGCTTTCTTTGGCGAGCCGAGCGCAGTCTACGCCAAGACCTTGAGCCACCCATCGGCGCCGTCGCTGGGCGGGGGCGCGCGCTCGACGATCATCCTGGATTATGGCAGCGACCCGCGAGTCAACATCAGCGCCAACCACAGCCATGCCTATGGCGTCGCCAAGCAAGAGTCGATGATCAAGTTCGAGGGCAGCCGGGGCGCCATCCAGATCCGCGCTGGGCTCAACATGAATTATCCGGCGGGCGCGCCCGACCGCTTTGAATATGTCTTGCTGGATGGCGGCGAGCCGCGCTGGCAGTCGCTGGAGATTCGCGGCTCCTGGTTCCCGGAAGCCTTCATCGGCACGATGGCGAGCTTGATGCGCTTCGTCAATGGCGAGAGCGCCCTGCTGCCGACATCGGTCGAGGACGCGATCCACACGATGGCGGCGGTGGAAGCGGCTTATCAATCCAGTGAAGCCGGCGGCACGCCCTTGCCGCGGCTGTGACGGCTGCCTGGCGCGGGTTACAAGCCCAAGCCATAAAAGTGGTTGGCGGTCCCGCCCAGCAGCGCGTCGCGCTCCGTCCGCGTCAAGCCAGCGAGGCACTCGTTGGTTTCGCGCCAGACTTTGGCGTAGTCGCCCGCCAAGATGGCGACGGGCCAATCGCTGCCGAACATCAAGCGCTCCACGCCAAAAGTCTCGATGGCGAAATCCACCAGTGGCTGGAGCTCGTCGCTGGTCCAATTCTCGCTGTCGGCCATGACCGTGTTCAAGCCGGAGATTTTGGCGTAGACATGGGGGCATTCGGCGGCATGCCGCAGCTGCTCGCGCCAGATTGCCCGGTCCTTTTCTCCCAGCGGCGGCTTCGCCAGATGGTCGATCACCAGGCCCAAGCCGGGCGCTTTTTCGACGAGAGTCGGCACATGCTTGAGGTGATTGGGGAAGACGGCCACGACATCAAAGCGCAAGCCCCGCGCTGCGAGGAGCCGCAAGCTTTCAAGTACCTGTTTTTGCAAGATCCAGTCGGGATTCGCCTCGTCGTGGATGAGATGGCGGATGCCCTTGAAATAAGGGTTGCGCTGGTATGCTTCCAGCTTCCGCGCGCATTCGACCGGGTCATGCAGGGGCGCCCAGCCGACGACCCCCGCCACCCAATCGTGACGCTCGGCGATCGCCAGCATGGAATCGGTATCGGCGTAAGAGTTCATCGCCTGCACGATGACGGTGTGGTCGACGCCGGCCGCAGCCAGCTGTGGCGCCAGTTCGTCGGGACTGAAATTGCGGTAGATGGGGCCGTATTCCGGCACGAGCCAAGGGTAGGCCGCCTCGTCCAGATTCCAGAAGTGCTGATGCGCGTCGATTACTGGCATAGGGGCCTCGGTTCGCTTGTCGCTCTCGCTGGCAGATCTAATTTCCGTGATAGTAGACGCGCTTGGCTGAGCTGCGGAAGATGATGAATGTCAAGATCAGGATGACCAGGAAGAGCAGCCAGGCCATAGCCGAGGCGTACCCCATCTTGAAATAGGCGAAAGCGTTGTTGAAGAGATAGAGCGAATAAAACAGGGTCGAATCGCCCGGTCCGCCTTCGGTGATGACATAGGCTTCGGTGAAGTACTGGAATGCGCCAATCAAACCGACGATGGTGTTGAAGAGGATGATCGGGCTGATCATGGGCACGGTCACATGACGGAACTTGCGGGCCAGACTCGCGCCATCCAGCGACGCCACATCGTAGAGCTCCTGCGGCACATCTTGCAGGGCAGCCAGGTAGATCAGCATCATCCAGCCCGTGCCCCACATGCTCATCATGATCAGGGCCGGCTTGGCCCAGGCCGGATCGCTGAACCAGCTGATGACCGGCAAGCCCAGCCCCTCCATGATCACGCTGACCGCGCCGTACTGCGGGTGCAGCAGCCAGGTCCAGACGATGCTGGTAGCCACCAGCGGCAAGATGCTTGGCAAATAGAAGATCGTGCGGAAGAGCGACAGTCCGCGCACCTTCTGATTCAGCAGGACAGCCAGCGCCAGAGCCAGCATGTTGCCAAGCGGCACGGCGAAGACGACGAAGTAGAGCGTGTTTGTCAGCGCCTTGATGAAGAGCGGATCGAAGTAGAGCAGCTTCTCGTAATTGAACAAGCCGATGAAGCGCGGCGCCGATATCGGCGAGTAACGCGTCAGGCTGTAATAGAAGGAGGCGAGGATGGGATAAAGGTTCAGCGCCAGGAAGCCGACGACCCAGGGCGAGATGAAGAGCAGGCCGACGCCTATCTTGCGCAGCTCGCGCTTCTGCCGCGGCGAGAGGCCTCTGCCAGTTGCTGGCGCGTGGAGTGGGTTCGCGGCGCTCACCGTCTAGCCTTTCAATCCCGTCAGCGAGATGCCCTGGATGAAGACTCGCTGCATGAAGAAGAAGATGAGAATGATCGGCACGACAGCCATGGTCGACGCCGCCATCAAGATGCTGAAATCGGTGATGCCCTGCGAATTGTGATACAGCGCCAGGCCCAGCGACATCGGGTAGAGCGAGCGCTCGTTGAGGTAGATCAAGGGTCCTATGAAATCGTTCCAGGACCAGATGAACTGGAAGAGCGCGACGGTCGCCAGCGCCGGCTTGCACAGCGGCAAGATGATGCGCGTCAGCAGGACCCATTCGGAGCCGCCGTCGATGCGGGTCGCTTCGGACAGCTCCTTGGGGATGCCCAGCATGAACTGGCGCAGCATGAAGATGAAGAATGGGTGGCCGAGCCAGGCGGGCACGATCAGCGGCAGCCAGGTGTTCACCCAGCCGATCTTGCTGAAACTGACGAAAAGCGGAATCATCACGACATGATAGGGCAGCATCAGGGTCGAGAGCACGAGCACGAAGACGGCGTCGCGCCCCTTCCACTCGACGCGGGAGAAGCCGTATGCGACCAGGCTGTTGGATATCAGCGCGCCGATGACGGCTGCCAGGCCGATCTGCAGCGAGTTGCCCAGGTATTGCAGGAAAGGCTGCTCTTGCAGCGCGCTGGGATAATTGGCGAATTCGAGCGGCGTGGGTATCCAGACTGGCGGGTCGAGCAGGAGCTGGTCGATGGGCTTCAGCGAGGTGGTGATCATCCAAAAGAGCGGCAGAATGAAAGCCAGCGACAAGACGACCAACAGAATGAAGGACAAGGCGTTGTTGACGCTTCCGCGCTTGATGCCGAGATCTGCAATCATATTGTCTGCCCGAGACGGGCGACTCGATGAATCGCCCGTGTCAAACTCAAATCCCAAACCTGTGCTCCGTGCGCGTCTCTGCGCCGGCGCCGGCAAAAGAATCTCCGACTCCGCAATCGCGGACTCCCCCTCTCCGAAGCCTCGGGGAGGGCCCGGGGGGTGGGGTCGGCTTAAAACTGGCGATACTCGTTCTCGACGGTGGTTTGCACGGCGTCGAGCGCTTCTTGCGCCGATTTCTCCAGCCGCAAGGCTTGGTCGACCTCCGCGCTCAGACGGTCCATGTAGAAGTTGGCGACCGGGATCATCGGCGTCGTCAAGCCACGCGGGCTGCCCATGGTTTCGAAGAACGAGCGATAATCGGGATGGTCGTCGAAGAGGGCGGCGATGCGGTCGACTTCCAGCGCGGCCAGCGAGCCGGTGGTTGTGGTCGGCGTGTCCTTCCAGGCGGCCACAATCGACATGACATCATGATCGGTGAAGCCGGACCACCACTTGGCGAACTCATAGGCGGCGGCGGGGCTGGCCGCGCCACTGGGAATGCACTGGTAGTTGCCCCAGATCCAGGAACCCCAGCCGGTGCTGTCTTCCTCGCCCGCGACCGGCGGCAGATGCGTCAAGCCCCAGCGGAAGCCGTCGGCGGCGAAGCGGTGGAAGTCGCCCAGTTTCCAGGGACCAATGAGATGCATCGCGAGGCGGCCCGCGATGAAGGGGTCTTGCGTGCCGCCGCGTTCGCCAGACAAGCCGGACTGGAAGCGCTGCAAGCGTTCAACGCCGTATTTTTCGCTGTAGCTCATCATCCATTCAAGCGCGCGCACATTGCCCGGGTGGTTGGCGGTGATTGCATCGTTCTCGGCATCGTAAAGCTGGCCGCCGAAGTTGCCGAACCAGGCGCGGTGGTGCGAGGCGTGCGAGCCCAGGTGGAGCAGGCCGACGCGGTCGAGATTGCCATCGTCGTCTTCAACGGTGAGCTGCTCGGCCAAGGCGTCCAGCTCTTCAATCGTGCCGGGACCAACTTCGGGGTCCAGGCCCGCTTCTTCAAACTGGATCTTGTTCCAGGCCAGGTCGTAGACGCCGAAGCCGCTGGGCGTGCCATAAACCGCGCCGTCGACGACTCCGCCGGCCAAGGCCGCTGGCGTGAGGAATTCCTTAATCGCGGCAATCTCTTCCGGGCTTCCCAGGTCCGCGTAGGGCATGATGCCGCCGAGCGCAGCCAAACCCGGAATCTCGTTCGAGCCGAAGAAGGTGACGATATCGGGCGGGCTGCCGGAAGAAATGGCGGCGGTCAAGCGCACCAGGAAATCGCCATAGGGGACGACAAGCGGCTCAACGCGAATGGCGTCCTGGTGTTCGTGGAAGGCGTCGACGATGTCCTGAACATAATTCTCCCACTGTTCGGTCCAGCCATGCCAGTAGGTGATGGTGACGGGTTCGTCCGCCATTACGCTGGAGACGGGCAGCGCGCCCAGAGCTACCGCGCCAGTGCCGCCGGCGATGGTCTTGAGCATGTCGCGGCGTGATAAGCCATGTTTCTTGTTTGCGGTCATGAGTATTCTCCCTTTCCGAGAACAAATTGCTGATGGAATGGTTTTGCTGGCGAGCCTCCTTCCATTTGGAGTTTGCGATTGTGGCGGGCGTTACGGCCTAAGGCCCCTGTTTTCATCGCGCGCTATCAACCCCGCCACCGGCCGCTTCCCGCCATCTCTATGGCGGGCATCCGAAGCGTCAGGAAGGGGAGTAAATTGCGCGCGCTTCGCCGTCTGCACAGTTTTCAGTCCGCGGCGATCCACCATGTGTTTTGCGTGGGCGGCGGCTTTGTCGGCCCTGTGTCTACTATTGAAAATCATCGAATGACCAGTGGTTGCTCCAGCGGATGTCGATCTCTTCTTTGACGCGCTGGTAGCGAATGTCGGTTGACAGGCGAATCTTGCCATCGGGCGATGTGTTGGCGGTGGCGGCGTGGGTGGTGTAGGCGCCATGCACCACCATGTCGCCGGCTTCATAGTCAGCCATGAGCCAGCGCGTGTCCAGCCTATCAGCCAGCGACGGCAGGTCCTTGGTCAGCCAGCCGTGCAGCCCCATGTTCTTGTTGTAGGCGCTAACGCGCTCTTTTGGCGGCATGTCGGCGTTCATGGCGCTGAACTCGGCTTCTTTGCGCCTTCCGAAATGGTGCGAGTTCTCCAGGTAAATCAGACCGCCCATTTCCGGTGGCGTGTCGCCAAGGGGGATCCAGCTGGTGCAGACGGCGTCGCTGCCGGCGCGGAGGTAAACCAGGTCGTAATGCGCGCCGGTCGTGCTGACATCGCCGGGCGGGATGTGGCGGATGAGCTTGCGCTTGTGCAGGTAGACCGCGCCCTGGAAGAAAGCTTCGTAGAATTGATAGATGGGCTTGGCCAGGCAGAAAGCTTCGTAAGCTGCCCAGCGATGCGTCTCCATTTGCGTCTTGCGGATCAGATTCTTGTCTTCGTTCGCGCCGTCGTAGATGCCTTCGCCGGGGTCGATGTCGCGGCGGACGAGGCCCGTCGCTTCAAATGCGGCAAAGTAGCGGTGGCGAAAATCGAGGACAGCATCGCGGTCAAGGATGCCCTTCAGCCAGAGGTAGCCCTGCTCGTCAAATTGCTCGCGAAGCGAATCCATCGGCTGGCCGGGGTCGGACGGACGCAGCCAGCCGAGGCGATCCGGCGCGCTGGAAAGCGTAAAGCCGTTGCTGGTCATGGGCTGGGGCGGTGCGGCCGCTTCAATTGTAGGCATGGTCCTCAGCCCTCAATTCATTGGGTCCGGCGGTTTTGCAGGCTGGGCAAGCGTTTCGCCGCTAATCGAATGCAAAGGACCGAATCAATTCAATCTCGGCCGCGTCGTATGGCGAACCGTCGGCCTGTAGCAGATCGTGCTGCCAGGCGCTGTCGCTGTCGGGCGTATTGAACTCGCGCCGCCAGTCAAGATAGGTCTGCGTCCGCCCGGCGACCAAGCCCCAATTGTACCAGCCGATTTGCTCGCGGGCAAAAATGGGCAGGGTATGCGCGACTGTCTGGCCGACCTGCCGCCGCAGCCATTCGGTGCAGAGAACGGGGCGGCCGTAGGCTTGGCAGCGCTGGATGATGGCATGCTCGGCGCCGGCTTCGTAGCAATGGAAACTGGTCGCGTCCGACAGTTCGAGGATGCGCTCGGCCATTCGCGTCTCGATGTGCGCGCCCCAGATCGAGGTCGTCAGCGGCTGCGTCGCGCCGGCTTCGCGCGACCACTTGAAAACGGCTTCGACCAAGGGCAGGCTTTTCTCGCTCATGTCGCTGTTGCCCGGCTCGTTGTAGAGGTCCCAAATCAAGACGCGCTCGTCCTCGCCGAAGGCGCTGACCATGTCCTTGACATAAGCCTCAAGCTCGCCCCAGACAGCGCGGTCATTCACCCGGAGCAGGCCCGGGCTGGGCGTCCAGCCGCTGTTATGCGTGAATGGGACGGGCTCGTCCTGCTGGCCCAGGTAGGGCTCCTTGCCGGCGAAGGCGCAGTCATCAAAGAGGATGAACATGGCGCTTATGCCATTGCGGGCCGCGATGTCGAGGAACTGGTCGACGCGGCTTTTGAGGCCCGCCGGATCGTTCTGCCAGACGAGGAACTGGTGAAAGACGCGCACGCTGTTCAAGCCGAGCCCGCGCGCCCAGGCCAGCTCTTGCGCGATCGTGTCGGCGTCGAAGGACTCGGCCTGCCACATTTCGGTGGAGTTGACAGCGCTGCGCGGCAGATAATTGCAGCCGCGGATGGGCTCAAGCGCGGCGTACCAGGCTTGGGCTTTTTCGGGCGTCCATTGGGTGGTCATGGTTTTCCCTCTCGCGGAATTGATTCATGGTATGGGCGACTCGCCGCGGCGCCCGTACAACGGCTGCTTGCTTTGCGGGCGAGCCACCGGCTGGCCCCTGTTTACATTGCGAGCTACCAACCCCCACCGCCGGCCCCTCCCCGAGGCCTCAGCGAGGGGAGTCAATTGCGCACGATTCGCCATACATGCAGGATTCTGCCCGCGGCGATCCACAATGTATCGTACGTGGGCGGCGACCATGTCGGCCATGTGTCTACAAATCATCACGATCGCGACGGCAGGCCGACGCTCGCCAGCGCGCCGGCGACTGCGCCTTCGCCATCCAGGATGTTCAACCGAATCAATCGGGCGCGACCGTCGGCGGCGACCGCGGCGTCGACTTGCAGGGCGCTCAAGGGCGAGGCTTCTCCCAGATCTTGCACATGGACGACTTCGCCGGCCGCGTCCAGACATTCGACTACCGCCCGCCCCGCGACAAAGCAGCCGAAGATGCCAGAGACTTGGGCCAGGCCGTCGCTGACATCAACCGTGAGCGGTTGGTGAACGCAGCCGACTGCTTGGACATCGACGATGGGACCTGGGCAGCGAGCGGCCGACCAGGTCAAGCGCTGCTCCGCAATCTCGGCTGGCTCAAGCCTGTAGAGCGGGCTGAGGACTTCGGCTTCGAGAATGTAACCCGGCGAGCTTATGGGAATGGGCGATGGAGCGCCGGGCATTTCCGTCCAGCATTCGACGGTCGCGCCATTGTCCGGGTACTCGGCGTCGCTATGGTACGGGAATTGCATGCAGAGCGCGTAACCCGCCTGGTTGTCGACGAACGCGATCCAGCCGGCCGGGCTGTGCACGCCGATCTTGCCGACGACTCCCTGGTACTGCACGGCAAGCAGGTTGTTCGCCGAATCCAGCTGGTACTGCGGATTGTCGTCGCCGAACATGATTTCGTAGGGGCGCTCGCGCTTTGGATCGGTCGGGATGTAGAGCCAGCAGTCGTCGTTCGGTCCGCCTTCCGCGTCGCTGCACAATATCTGGGCGAGATCCCAGATCGACCAGCGGATCACCCGCGTCGAGCTGTTCATGAAGCGCAGATCAAACTGCAAGCGCGACGACCCGCTGTCGAGGCTGATTTCGCGCGTGATCTGGAGGCCGGAGCGCGGATCTGGCGGGCTGGTCATCGACACGGTGGCGCGGTCATGCGCTTCAATTGAATAATGGCTGTAGAGGCCGGAATCCAGCACGGGATCGGGCGGGCCCGGCCACTGACCCTCGCCATCCCAGCCCTGTGGCGCGGGCCAGGTCTTGGCGCCGCCATAATTCTTCCAGCTCAGCAGCGTGCCATCGCCGGCATGTTCTTCGGCGCTGAAGCGTTTGCCGAGCAATTCGGGATTCATGAAGAGGAAGTCATGCGAGCCGAGACGGAATTGCATCAGCCGCCCGCCAATCTCGGGGACACAGACCGCCTCGACCAAGCCGTTGCTCAGGCCCAGGGCATCCCAGCCGTGCAGCGAGAATCTTTCGACAGTTTGGAGAAAGTCCATCCGCCCGTCCATCTCTGTGTCTCCGCGCCTCTGTGGCGGACGATCAGCCTTGCAGGCCCGTCGTCGAGATGCCGCGGACGAAGTAGCGCTGCAGCAGCAGGAAGAAGATGACGGCGGGTATGGTGGCGGCCGCCGCAGACGCCATGATGACGCCGAAGCGCATCGAAAGCCCGCGCCCGACGAAGACCGCCAAGCCAACCGGCACGGTGCGGGTGGCGTCGGTGTTGCTGATGATGAGTGGCCAGAAAAAATCGTTCCAGCTGCGGACGAAAGTGAAGATGGCGACCGTCGCGATGACCGGCTTGCTCAGCGGGATGAAGATGCGCCAGAGCAGACCCAGGCGGCTGCAGCCGTCTAATCGCCCGGCTTCTTCCAGCTCGACCGGGATGGTCAAGAAGAATTGGGTCATCAGGAAGACGCCAAATGCGTTGGCGGCCGCGGGCACGGCGATGCTGAAGTAGGTGTTGGCCAGCTTGAACTTGATCATGCCCAGGAAGAGCGGCACCAGCAGAATCTCGCCCGGCAGCAAAAAGGTCGACAAAATGATGAGCAGCAGGATCCTGCGCCCGCGGAAGCGCATGCGCGACAGGGGATAGGCTGCCAGGATGTTGGTTACCAGGGTGAGCACGGTGGTGATCGTCGCCACAATGAGGCTGTTGCGGAACCAGTCCAGCATGGGGAAGCCATCAAAGAGCCGCCTGTAGAAGAGGAGGGTCGGCTCGTCGGGCCACCAAGTGGGCGGATAGCGAAAGACTTCGTTGTCCGGCTTGATGGAGGTGACGAACATCCACACAAATGGCGCGCCCCAGATGATGGCGACGAAGATCATGATAGCGTAGAGCGCCACGCGCCCGTAATTGATGGAGCCGTCGCGGTAAACGCTGTCGTTGCGCCAGGATTCGCTCATGCTATATCACTTTCATCGCGCGCAGCTGCACGACGGTGAAGCTGAGGGTGATGAGCATCAGGATGACGCCGGCCGCCGACGCCAAGCCCATATTGAAGTTCACGAAAGCGGTCTCGTATATGAACTGGGCGATGGTGAAGGTGCTGCCCTGCGGTCCGCCGCGAGTCATGACAAAGACCTGACCGAAGACGCGCCAGCAGGCGATGATCGTCAGCGGGATGACGAAGGCGTTGATGGGCAACAGCATCGGGATGGTGATGTAGCGTATCTCTTGCCAGCTGCCCGCGCCGTCGATGCGCGCCGCCTCGTACAAATCCTCCGGGATGTCCTGCAAGCCGGCCAGGTAGATGATCATATTGCCGTTGACTGTCCACCAAATCGTGGTGATGGCGATCGCCGGCATGGCCGACTCGGGGTCGCCGAGCCAGTTGATCGGCTCGCGAACGCCCAGCTGACCCAGATAGTAGTTGAGCAAGCCCGAGCTGCGCTCCAGGATCCATTGAAAGATGATGCCGACCGCCGCCACGCTTACCACATGCGGCAGGAAGACGATGGTGCGCGCGATATTGCGGAAGCGCAGCTTCTGGTGCACCAGCAGGGCCAGAAGAAAGCCCAGGACAATCAGCGGAACGGCAGCCAGGATGACGAAATAGAACGTGTTCTGCAGCGACTCGATGAAGATTTCGCTGTTAAATAGCTTGGTATAATTCCTTAATCCGCGCCATTTGGGTTCGCCGATGATGCCCCATTTGGTGAAGCTGGCGTAGACGCCGACGACGGCCGGCAGGAGCAGGAAGACGATGAAGAGGAACAGATAAGGCGCCATGAACGCGTAAGCGATCAGGTCATTCTTGACGCTGTTCCAGCGGGATGTCTTCTGTTTCGCCATTTTGCCTCATCCCAATGACAGGGTGAGTTTGTGGGGGGCAAACCCCACCCCCCGGCCCCCTCCCCGAAGCTTCAGGGAGGGGAGTCTGGCAGATTTGAAAGCAGCCTCCCCCCAATGATTTGGGGGGATTGACGGGGTAGAGCCAGGCTACTCGTCCAGCAGCAGCTCGTCGATGCCGGCTTTCATGTCAGCCAAGGCTTCTGCGACGCTCTTGTCGCCGGCTTGAGCCGCTTCGAGATTGCGCAGCAAGGGCGACTGACCGCCGAAGGAGAAGACCGATGTGTACTTCTCGATGGCTGGCTCCATCACGGCGATGGACAGCGATTCGACGAAGGGCGCGTAATACTGGGCGTAGTCATGATCGGTCCAGTAGGGATCTGCCAGCGCGATCGGCAGCACTGGCACGATGCCGACTTTGATGCCCGGCTCGGCGTAGTTCTCCAGGAACCACTTGATGACCTTCATGCTATTGAGATAGTTCTCGTCGCTGTCTTGCCGCGTCAGCGCCAGGCAGTGGGTATTGGTCCAGGTGGCTGGCACATCGCCGAATGTCGGCATCACGGCGGAGCCAATGTTCATGCCGCGCGTGATGTAGGAATTGACCATCCAGGGTCCCACCATGATCATGCCGGCGCGCTCGGCATCAAAGGCGCCGATGTCGCCGAAACCCGTGCCCCTGCTCGAAACGCCGCTGTCCTGCATTTCCACCATGTACTGCAGCGCTCTATGGGCTGCCTCGCTGTCGACCGCCGCAAGCCCGTCATCGCCAAGCCAGCTACCGCCGAATTGGTAGAGCAAGGTGTGGAAGAACCAGCGACCGAGCGCGCCGCCCATATACTGGTCCACGCCGTACTGCGTCACCATGCCGTCGTCATCGGTGATCGTCATCGCCTCGGCCCAAGCCATGAACTCTTCGCCGGTGGTTGGCGGGCTGTCCGGATCCAAGCCAGCCGCTTCGACCAAGTCGACATTGTAATACAGGTTCATCGGGTGCAGGTCGCCCGGCAGGCAGTAGAACTCGCCGTCGATCTTGCTGAGCTCGATGATGTTCTCCGGCACGCCAGTCAGGTCGACGCCGGCGGCCGCCATCAGATCGTCCACCGGCAGCAGGACGCCTTTGCGGACATATTCGGTCACTTCGGTGTTATGGAACATGACCACATCGGGCGGGTTGCCAGCGGCGGCGGTGAGCGTCAGCTGGGTGAAGAGGTCGTCCCATTGCAAGGCAGTCGGTTCGATGACCAAGCCGTCTGCGTTTTCTTCATTGAAACGCGCGAAGACGGTGTTGAGCATCTCGGTGTTGTCGGCGCCGGTCCAGCCATGCATCAGCGTCACAGGCGTCGAGTCTTGCGCCAGGGCTGCGCCCGGCAGCAGCAACAGCGCCACGAAGGCATAAAGTACAAACTTTCTAGCGGTCATTGCGCGCTCCTCATTGAAATAGATTCGCCCACGAAATTGCGAGCGAAGCATAGGATAACGCCTTTCATCGCGATCCGCCACAATCCGCGAGATTCCGCGATCGGTCGGCGCCGTGATCAGGCGAGATCGTCCCGCAGCCGCCAGCTTGCGTTCAGGTGGATGATGCCGCGCTGCTCCAGCCCTTCGATGACATCGCCGCTGGCTTGAATGACGAAGCTGAAAGCGTAAGACACCGAGTCGATCACGGGGCCGGCCACTTCACGGGCGGCCAGATCCACCCAGTATTGGCCCGGCAGCAGATTGATGTTTTCGACGAGGCATTCGAGCACGCAATCCTCTTCCAGGGCGAGAGCTGCGCGCGATTTGCGGGGGACGTCGACGAAGCAGACGACAGTGCCGGCCGGGTCGACGATGCGCAGCGAGAAGCGGTAACTGGCGGTCGCCTCGCGCACATCCAGCGAAATGCGGAAGCGGGCCGATTCCCCGGTGGCGAAGCTGGCGATCCGGGCGTCGGTATCGGGGTGTCGCATGCTGACGCTGGCGATGCGGAAAGCGCCGGTGCCTTCGCGCAGGTCGGCGGCGATGGCGCCGGGGTCCGTGATCACGGTCGAGCGATCCATGGAGCCTTCAAAGTAGGCGGTGAGGATGTCGCCGGGCGAGCCCTCGGCCGTGATTTCGCCGTCGCGCAGGTAGATGGCGCGCTCGCAGAGGCGTTCAATGGAATAGGGATTGTGCGTGACGAAGACGATGGTGGCGCCGCTGTTGCTCAGCTCGTCCATGCGGTTGAGGCATTTCTTCTGGAAATTGACATCGCCGACGGAGAGCACCTCGTCGATGAGCAGGGTATCGGCGTCGACATTGACGGCGACGCTGAAGCCGAGGCGGGTCTGCATGCCGCTGGAATACTGCCAGACTGGCTTGTCCAGCCAGGCGCCCAGCTCGGCAAAGTCTTCGATTTCGGGCATCTTGGCGTCCATCTGGCGCGAGGTGAAGCCCATGATCGCGCCCAGCAGTTTGATGTTCTCGCGCCCGGTCAAGTCGCGGTGGATGCCCGCCGCCAGCTCGATCATCGGGAAGAGCCGCCCGCTGACCCGGACGCTGCCATGAGTGGGCGGGCTGACGCCGGCGATCATCTTGAGCAGGGTGCTCTTGCCCGCGCCATTCCGGCCGACAATGCCGATGGACTCGCCCTTGCGCACATGAAATGACACATCGCGCAGCGCCCAGGGACCGTAATCTTCGCCTTGGCCGCGCCCGCGCAGCCGGTCGGCCTGACGCCGCAGGTATGGCATCAAGGGCAAGCCATAACGCTTCCAGACACCCTTCGCCTCGATTGCCAGCTCGCTCGGCACGGGTTGCGCTCCTGCTCTAGACGACATCGGCGAAATAGCGCGACATCAGCTGATACAGCGGGTAGCTGAGCAGCAGCGCCAGGCAAGATACAAGGAGGCTGATCAGGAGCAGCTCGCCATCGGGTCCCTGCCCGAAAATGAGCGCCTTGCGGAAGCCGTCGATGATGCCGACCGCCGGGTTCAGCGCGCGCAGCCAGCCCCAGGTCCCTTCCAGCTCTTGAACCGAGTACATCACCGGCGTGAGGAACAGCCAGACCTGCATGATGTACTGGATGCCGTGCAGCAGATCGCGGCGGTAGATCGTCAGCGCGGCCAGGCCAATGCCGATCGCCCAGGCGAGGAAAGCCGTCATCAGCGCGAGCGGCGGCAGCCAGAGCCAGGAAGCGTTGACCGGCATGCCGAAGATTTGCAGCACGACGAAGAGCACGAGGAACGACATGGCGAAATCGAAGAACGTGGTCAGGACGACGACCAGGGGGAAAATCTGCCGCGGCACGGGCATCTTGCGCATGATCGTGCCATTGGAGAGCACGCCGTGCGGGATCCGCGTGACCGAGCTTTGGAAGAATGTCCAGGGCACCGTGGCCGCCATGACAAAGGGCAGCCGGGGCACATTCTCGCTGCTGGCGCCCACCAGGCCGCTGAGGAAGCTCAAGATGACGGTGGAGAGGATGGCGGGGATGATCGCCCAGAGCGGGCCGAGCACGGTGCGGCGATAGCGCGCCCGCACATCGCGGCTGACCAGCGATATCAGCAGATTCCAGTAGCTGCGCCAGCTATCGATTCTGTCGCGCGAGGGGTTGTTGTTGGACCATTGGCTCATCGCGGCTCGGCGGATACGGGCGGCTGTGCAATGCGGCTATTATGCCGTTTTCGTTATGTTTGCACAGGCTCTATGCGTCGCAGTCTCGCAGGCTGATCTGTGGCAGGAGCGCCGCCATGCTCGCCAGCGCCTTGGCTCTTGTCGCGCATTCGCCGCGCAGCGCCTCCGCATAGGCCAGGCGGATCCGCGGGTCGCGATAGACGGGGAAGAGCAGCTGGAATGTGGCAGCCAGGAACTCGCGCTTCGGGCGGTCTTGATAGCGCAGGACGATGGGGTTGCGCAAGGCTCGCCGCGACAGAAAGCCGCCGGCCGCCACCGGCACGATCGCCAGCTCCGGCACATGGCGGGCGAAGAGCTCGATGCTGCGCGACCAATGAGGCAGGCTGGCCAGGGCCGCGTCCAGATCCAGGCAGGGGTCGGCTTCGATGGCGCCCCGGGGATATAGCAGCAGCGAACGCCCGGCGCGCAAGTGACGCAGCGACTCGCGCAAGGCGGCTTGGGGACGCGTAGGGTCGATGAGGATGACATGGCGGCGGGTCTGGCGCAGGCCCGGCAAGATGCCGAAATCATGGGCGAGGACGCGGGTATCCGTCCGCGGCGACGACATCAGCAGGGCGTGGGCGTCGCCCAGGCCGGCGTGATTGGCGACGAAGAGCAGCGGTCCCGAGCGCGGGATCCGCTCGCTGCCTTGGATCTGGACGCTGTCTGCGGCGAGTTTCAGCAGCCACTGGCTGGCGCCTTTCAAGTGGCCGTCGCGGGCGATCATGCTTTCCATCTTGAGGCCGAGGCGCGTCAGCTCGAGGACGAAGGGCGCGCAGGCGAGATGCAAGGCGGCGCGGATGAGCGGGTTCGTGAAACAGAAGGCGTCAACGACAGACGCGGACATGGCGCGGTAAAGCTGGATGAAGCATCTGATAAAGCGGGATGAGCGAGGGGACATTGAAGGACGCCGGACTGCCGCCAAGAGAGTCGACCTTACGATAGACAATCGCCGCGCCAAAATAAAGTGTGCGCCTCGCTCCCCTGGCAGAATCCTCGGGGGCGACCCGCGTACAAGCAGGCAGGCCTCATAGCCAGAGTGGAGGCCAGCATGGGGCATTTGAACGAGTTCCCGCATCTGCTCTTTAACTCGAGCGTGTCCTTGCGCTCCAAGCTGGTCTTCGCGCTGGTGGTCGCTTGTTATGAGCTGCTGCCGATTGATCTGATTCCGGATGTTTTCCTGCCTCTGGGATTCGTCGACGATGGCGGTCTGGCGCTGGCGGCCATTGCCTGGTTCACGCGTCAAGCCCGGGCGCAGCTGGAAGCGCAGTCTATCAGCCCGGTGGCGGACGACGCGAGCTTCGTCATCCAGGATCAGTCGAACGCAGTCAGCGCGCCGACGCCTGCCGAAGGTCTGCCGAGGGCGATAGACAATCGGCAGATTCACATCCACCAGAGCAGGCCGCGAGAGAGATCCGACTTGGGCTGCCTTTGCGCTGATTGCGGCGCTGCTGTTGTCGCCATTCGCGGGTCTTGCGATCCTTGTCTTGTCGGGCAGCTTTGCCATCAGCGGCCTCATCGCGCCGAAACTTATCAATTTGGATCTGGAGCCTGTATTCTCTTGGTTCCCGCGCCTCAGCTCACAAGCTGCCGCATCGAATACATTACGCAGCACGATGGATCGTTCACGCTTTGCGGCACAAATTGGGATACGCTGCGGCAATTGGCTCAGCACGACGCGATGGCGAACTTCGTCGAAAACGCGATTGAGAATGGCATTCTGGAACGCGCCAAAGCCGAAGCGGCCTATGTGTTAGAAGACTTCGTCCGTGCCGTCACGGGCAGACCTGTTCGCGTGGTCTTTGAGGATACTTCGTCAGAGCTTGAATTGGCGCGATCCTGCCAGCCCGCTGTGCCATCAGGCTGGGCGAAGGACGAGTCTGGAACTTGGAAGCAGGAGTGATCGGCGCGCTTAGGCCCCGCCCGTCATCAGCAAGCCAAGGCGCTCGATATCGATATCTTTGTTCTCGACCTCGCCCACGATCCGCCCCTCGTACATGACGGCGATGCGGTCGGAGAGGGCGCGGATCTCGTCCAGGTCTTCGCTGATGAGCAGGATGGCTGTGCCCTTGTCGCGCTCGTCCAGCAGGCGCTGGTGAATATACTCGGTCGCGCCGATGTCGACGCCGCGGGTGGGCTGGGCCGCGATGAGCACGCCCGGATCCCGCGATAGCTCCCGCGCCAGCACCAGCTTCTGGATGTTGCCGCCCGACAGGCTCTTGACCAGGGTTTCGGTGCCCGGGGTTTTGATTTCGTACTGCTCAATGGCGCGGCGGCAGAACTCGCGGATTTTATTGAAGAGCATGAAGATCTTGCCGCGGGTGAATTTCGGATGGCCGTGATCTTGCAGCACATAATTCTCGGCGACGCTGAATTCTTTGATGACGCCGTCCAGCATGCGCTCTTCGGGGATGTGCGACAAGCCCATCGCGTTCAGGGAGGAGGGCTGGGCGTCGCTGACGTCCTGGCCATCGACCGTCACGCTGCCGGCCGTGAGCGGGCGCAAGCCGCAGATGCACTGCGCCAGCTCGTGCTGTCCGTTGCCGCTGACGCCGGCGATGCCGACAATCTCGCCGCCGCGCAGACTGAGCGACACTGCGTCCAGGCCGACCGTGCCGCGGTTGCTGAGCGCGCTGACGCCTTGCAGGACGAGCCGCTCCTGGCGCGTGTTGGCGGACTGCTTGTCGTATTCCAGCAGCACGGGCCGCCCCACCATCATCTCCGCCAGTTTGGGGCGCGTCGCTTCGCTGGTGGGGATGGAGTTGACGCGTTTGCCATCACGCAGGACGGTGACCCGGTGGCTGATTGCCAGGACCTCGTGTAGTTTGTGCGAGATGAAGACCAGGCCATGCCCGTCTTCCGCCAGCTGCTGCAGGATGCGGAACAAGCCGTCGACTTCCTGGGGCGTGAGAACGGCTGTCGGCTCGTCCAGGATGAGCAGAGCCGCCCCTTTGTACAGCGCGCGCAGGATCTCGACTCGCTGCTGCTCGCCCACCGCCAGCTGCCAAATGGGCAAATGCGGGTCGACCTTGAGGTTGTAGATCTCGGAAAGCTCCAGCACGCGCCGGCTGACGACATCCAGGTCAAGCCGCGGCCCCCGCGACGACTTCATGCCCAGGGCGATGTTCTCGGCGACGGTGAGGGACGGCACCAGCATGAAGTGCTGATGGATCATGCCGATGCCGTGCTGGATGGCGTCTTGCGGGTTCTTGATGACGGTCGGGACGTCGTTGATGCGGATCTCGCCCTCGTCCGGGTGGTAGAGGCCGTAGAGCATCTTCATCAGCGTGGATTTGCCGGCGCCGTTTTCGCCGAGCAAGGCGTGGATCTCGCCTTCGCGCACGTCAAAGTCGATCTGGTCGGCGGCGAGCACGCCAGGGAAGCGCTTGACGATGCCGCGCATTTCCATCTCGTGAATACGCTCGTGCCCGGTGGGGAGCAGCTCAGTACTCAAGTCCGCCTCGCCTTAGCCATCTCCGATTCAATGCAAAGCGGGAGCGACTCGCTGAGTCGCCCGCCGCCGCAGGCCCCTCCCGCTTCATCGGGGAGGGGTTTGGGGTGGGGGAGTCCCTAGCCCGCGAACTCCATGACCAGGCCGCCATTCGCCAGCGTGAGCACATAAGACTCGCCGCCGAGCACGCCCGACTGGATATGGGCGATCATGTCAGCCAAGATGACCTCCCACTTGTAAATCTGGAAGGCGACGGCCGAGGCGCCGGCGAGATCAGCCTGGCTGGATTGCGTGCCGAACCAGCGCGCGCCGTTTTCACTGCCGACCGCGATAGCGCCAACCACCATCTGCGCCGTGCCGGTGAGGATGTCCGCGCCATTGGCGATATGCGTCTCAGCCGCTTCGGTGGCCAGCGGCACATCGCTGAAGGATTGGATATAGACGACATTGACCGTGGCGTCGGGGTTGGAAGCGCCAACGCCAGCCACGAAGCCATCGACATAGAGTTTGGCATCGCCGACTTCAATGGGACCCACGACGCCAATGACGCCCGATTCCGTCATCAAGCCAGCCATCACGCCATTCACGAAACCGCCTTCATCGGCGGCGGCCGTGTAGGCGAAGACATTGTCCAGCCCGAAGGTGTTCTCGTCCGTGCCCCAGGCGAAGCTGACTTCGGGGAATTCCGCCGCCAGTTCTTCGACCACCGAGCCGAACTGCGAGCCATGGGCGATCACCAGGTTGTATTCGCCGGAAGCGGCCCATTCGCGCAGGGCGACGGCCGCGTCGTCAACGATGAAGGTGCCGTCCTGGAAGTCGAATTGGAAATGGTCTTCGCCCATGTCCGCCTGGATCGCCATCAAGCCGTCATAGATGCTTTGGCTGAAGGCGAGGTCGTTGGTCGCGCTGGGCGCTACGGCGGCGACCCGAAACACATCGTTCGCCATGGTCGGCATCGCCCCAACGAACAGGGCGACCAGCATGATTAGCAGCAGTGCTTTCTTCATGGAACCTCTCTCCTTTGCGATATGCTTGGCTTTACACCGGGCTCTTGCCCGAGAACAAACTATTCGCCGCGCTCATACGGTCGTGTCAGGGCGGTCGGCTGCTCTTGCCGCTTGGTGGCGAAGATCAAGGCGATAATCGTGATGACATAGGGCGCCATGACCGCGAACTCCGACGGAATATCCGCGCCGATGACTTTGATCTGCAGCTGCAGCGCGTTGACGAAGCTGAAGAGCATGGCGCCGGCCGCAACCGCCAGGGGCCGCCAGCCGCCAAAGTAGACCAGTGCCACCGCGATGAACCCTTGGCCCGCCGTCAGATTCTGCTGGAACAGGTTAATCAGCGCGATAGACAGCGACGCCCCCGCCAAGCCCGCCAGCGTGCCGCCGATGATCGTGGTGGCGTAGCGCACGCGGGTCACGCTCACGCCCATCGCGTCGGCCGCTTCCGGGTTTTGGCCGACCGCGCGGATCATCAAGCCAAAAGTCGTCTTGTTCAGCACATAAGCCGATATGGGCACCAGCGCGAAAGCCACATAGACCAGCAGGTTGTGATGGAAAAAGATCTCGCCCAGGATGGGCAGCTCGGTCAAGACGGGGAAGGTGATGCGGGGGAAGCCGCTTACCGATTTCGGCGTGCCCACCCATTGCTGGAAGAGCAGCTCGCTCAAGCCCAGCCCGAAGAGGTAGACGCCGATGCCGCTGATGCCTTGTTTGGCTTTGAGGGTGACGCTGACGAAAGCCATCGCCAGGCCCATCAAGCCGCCGACCAGCAGGGCGATCGCCACGCCCAGCAGCAAGCTCATCGGCTCGCTCATCGCGCCGGCTTCCTGCGCGCTGTAGACGGCGTAGAAGCCGGTGAAAGCGCCCATCAGCATCATGCCGTCCACGCCCAGGTTGAGCACGCCGCTGCGCTGGGCGAAGGTCTCGCCAAGGGCGGCGAAGATATAGGGCGTCGCCAGGCGAATGGCGGAGGCGAAGACGCTGGCGGTGAAAATCTCGTCCAGGCCCATCAGCGCGTTTCCTCGTTCGCCGCGCCGCGCTTAGGAGCCTGGCGGGCCTGTCCCTCTCGCTTTGCGGGCTCGTCTTTCAGGCTGTCCGGCGTCTCTTGCAGGCTGACGCGCCGTTTGCTGCGCTGCAAGATGAAGATTTCGCTGCTGACGACGAAGACGACGATCAAGCCATTGACGGCCGTGATCAGCGAGGCCGGCACGCCCAGCTCGCGCTGCATTTTCTGCGCGCCCACCAGCAGCCCGCCGAAGAAAGCCGCGGCTGGTATCGCGCCGATCGGGTTCAAGCCGCCGAAGAGCGCCGCCACGATGCCGTTGAAGCCGGCCGAGCCAGTGAAACCGGCTGGCGAGCCATCCGTCTGCAGGCGATACTGCAGGCCTAGGACCTGCACCACGCCGGCCAGCCCGGCGAAGCCGCCCGCCAGGAACATCGAAAACATCATCTGCCGCTTGACATTGATGCCGGCGAAGCTGGAAGCGCGCTGATTCTGGCCGACGGCGCGAATCCGATAGCCCCAGGATGTCCGCCAGAGGAAGATGTAGATGACCACCGCCAAGACCATGGCGAGGATCAAGCCCCAGTGCAGCCGCGTCCGCGCGAAGAGGTGCGGGTCGCCCAGCGGGATCGAGAGCCGCGGCAACTGCGCCGCCGTGACCAGCCGCGCCGTCTTCGGGATGTTGTTGAAGCCGGCCGTGGCTGGATCGAGCAAGATGCCGTTGAGCAGGAAATTCATCATCTGCACGGCGATTTGGTTCAGCATTATCGTGCTGAGGATCTCGTTGACATCGAAATAAGCTTTGAGGAAACCAGCCAGCCCGCCATACAAGGCGCCCATCAAAAAGCCGCCAAGCAGCGAACAGGCGACGATGAAGAGGTCGAAGGCGCCGGGCGTCTTGGCGAATTCGGCGGGCACGCGCATATCGCCCAGGACCAGCGCCACCGTCGTGCCAGCCAATGCGCCGGCGATCATCTGGCCTTCGCCGCCGATGTTGATCATGCCGCCGCGGAATGCGACGGTGATGCCGATGCCGACGAAGAGAATCGGCGTCGCCTTGACCAGGGTCTCCGCGGTGGCGTTTTCGCTGCCGGCCGCGCCTTGCAGCATGAAATCGTAGGCTTCGAAGGGGTTGGCGTTCAGCGCGAGCAGCAAAACGGACGAGACGACCAGGGCCAGCAGCAGGGCGATTAGCACCGGGGCGAAATCGACCAGCCGGTTGAGGCGGCTCGCCCAGGCGGATTGACTGAGACCGGTGGCTCTTAACACGGCGGCGTCGTCCTTACGCGGCGGCCGAATTACCGCGCCCGGCAGGCTCCGCGCCGAGCCTGCCCGAGCTGCGCCCGTAAGTATGCCAAGTTTCGCGCCCGATTACAAATACTCGTCGAAACGGGCGGCAAATTGGCTATACTTGTCTTATTGGCGGCAGGATGGATTAAGGGCGGAATGATGTCCAAGGCGCCCAGTTACGAGTTTGGCGATTTCAAGTTCCGGGCGGGCAGCCCGCAGCCCTTTGGCGCCAGCGTCACGCCAGAAGGCGTCAACTTCTCGATATTCTCGCGAAACGCGAGCTCCTGCAGCTTGGTGCTCTTCGAGAAAGGGGCGGATGCGGCCCTGGTGGAGATTCCCTTTCTGGATTCTTTCCGCACGGGCGATGTCTACGCCATGCTGGTGCTGGGCTTGGATCCGGCGGCGATAGAGTATGGCTTCCGCCTGGACGGACCCTACGATCCGCCATCGGGGCGCCGCTTCGACGCGCAGCAGATCTTGCTTGACCCCTACGCCAAATCCATCGGCGGCTTGGCCAATTGGGGGCGGGCGGGCGCCAGGCGCGGCCTCTACCCCTATCGCGCCAGGCCGCAGCTCGGCGATTTTGACTGGGAAGGCGACCAGCAGCTCAACACCCCGCTGGAAGATCTTGTCATCTACGAGATGCATGTGCGCGGCTTCACGGCCCATCCGTCATCGAGGGTGGCTGCGCCGGGCGCCTTTGCAGCCATTATCGAAAAGATCCCGTATCTGCTGGAGCTCGGCGTCAACTGCATTGAACTCATGCCCGTTTTTGAATTTGACGAGCTGGACAACGACAACCTGGACCCCGAAACGGGCGAGCCGCTGATGAATTATTGGGGCTACAACCCGATTGGCTTCTTCGCGCCCAAGGCCGGCTATGCCAGCGGCGACCCGGCTCAAGAGCTCAAGAGCCTGGTCAAAGCCTGTCATCGCCAGGGCATCGAAGTCTGGCTGGATGTCGTCTTCAACCACACAGCCGAGGGCGACGAGCGCGGACCGACCATTTCTTATCGCGGCATCGACAACAGCATCTATTACCTGCTCAAACCGGATGGCGGCTATTACAATTTCAGCGGCACCGGCAACACCGTCAACTGCAATCACCCGGTCGTGCGCGTCGTCTTGCTGGATTGCCTGCGCTACTGGGTCAGCGAGTTCCACATCGACGGCTTCCGCTTCGACCTCGCCTCGAGCATGGGCCGCGACCCGGAAGGCAGGCCCGACCCGGACCCGCCCTTGCTGGAGGTCTTGGCATTTGACCCGCTGCTGGCGCACACCAAGCTGATCGCCGAAGCCTGGGACGCCGGCGGCCTGTACCAAGTTGGCAGCTTCCCCGCCTATGGCCGCTGGGCGGAGTGGAACGGCCGCTTCCGCGACGACATCCGCCGCTTCGTGAAGGGCGACGCTGGCTTCGCGGGGGCGATGGCTGCGCGGATTCAGGGCTCGCCGGACATCTACGGCGATCGCGGTCCCGGCGCCTCGGTCAATTTCATCACCGCCCACGACGGCTTCACCCTGCGCGACCTGGTCTCGTACAACGAGAAGCGCAACCTGGCCAATGGCGAAGACAATCGCGACGGCGCGGAGGCCAATTTCAGCTGGAATTGCGGCGTCGAAGGCGAAAGCGACGACCCCGCCATCCTGGGCTTGCGCGCGCGGCAGATGAAGAATTTGCTGAGCTTGCTGCTCGTCAGCCAGGGAACGCCGATGCTCTTGATGGGCGACGAGATCGGACACAGCAAGGGCGGCAACAACAACAGCTATTGCCACGACAGCGCGCTGAATCACTTCAACTGGGACGATTTGCGCGCGAACGAAGCGCTCTTCACTTTCACGCGCCATCTCATCCAGCTGCGCAAAGCCCGGCCCGTCTTGCGGCGGCGCGAGTTCCTGCCCTATCAAGCTGCCGAAGGCGCCGGCGGGCTGGCTGGAGACAGCGTATCTTTCCATGGCCGGCGGGCCTGGGCGCCGGATTGGTCGCCGGAGAGTCGCCAACTGGGCGTGCTCTTTTGCGGCGCCGCCCCGCCTGAAGACGAACAGACGCGCGACATGATTTATGTGATCATGAACGCCCACTGGGAGACCGCCGCTTTCGAGCTGCCGCGGCTTTCTCGCGGGGTGGCCTGGCATGTCGCGGTCAACACCAGCATGCCGCCGCCCGAAGACAGCTACCCGCCGGGCGGAGAAGCGCTGCTGGATGACCAGGCGGAGATGATCGTGGGCGCGCGCTCGGTGGCGATTCTGGTGGGGCGCTAGGCATTCGCCGGCATAGCTCAAGCATGCGAAAGGAAAACGATGTTCCTCGATAGCCTGGCTCGGCGCTGCGCGACGCAGCCGGACAAACTGGCGATTGAGTTCGTCGGCGGCGGCTCGGCCACTTACGGTCAGCTGGAAACGCGGGTCGGGCGGACGGCGGCTTATATGCTGTCGCTGGGCATCGAGCCGGGCGACCGCGTCGCCGCGCAGCTGCCCAAGTGCCTGCCCTTCATTTACTTTCATCTGGCGGCGCTGCGGATTGGCGCGGTCTTCCTGCCCTTGAACCCCGCTTATCCCGCGGCGGAATTGGCTTATTTTCTGGCGGACTCGGGCGCGCGCTTGTTCATCGCCGACGCCAAGGATCGATCCAAGCTCGATCCAATCACAGACGGTTTGCCCGAGCATCAAAAGACGACCTACATTTACAAGCCGGTCGAAAGTGGCGAAAGCTGGCTGGAAGACCGCGCTCCCGCCGGCGTCCCTCTGCCCAGCGACCCGGACCAGACGGCGATGATGCTCTACACCAGCGGCACGACCAGCCGTCCGAAGGGCGCGCTCATCACGCATGGCAACCTGAGCGCCAACATCGAATCGCTGCACGAAGCCTGGGGCTGGCGCGAAGACGACCGGCTGCTGCACGGCTTGCCCATTTTTCATGTGCACGGCTTGGTGGTGGCTTTGCACGGGGCGCTGCAGGCCGGGGCGACGGCGGTGATGCTCCCGACATTTGACGCGAAAGTGGCGCTTGAGCTGCTGCGCTCGCGGCGATTCTCGGTCTTCATGGGCGTGCCGACCATGCACCGGCGCTTGTATCGGCTGGCGGCCGGGCGGCCCATTGATCTCAGCCATATGCGATTGATGACCTCCGGCTCGGATCGCCTGCCTGACGATCTCTTCTTCGGTTATCAAGAGACTTTCAATGTCACCCTGCTGGAGCGCTACGGCATGACAGAGACGGGCATGAACCTGTCCAATCCGCTTCATGGCGAACGGCGCGTCGGCTCAGTGGGCTTGCCCCTGCCCGGCGTCCGGGCGCGGGTCGTCGATCAAGCGACCGAGCGGCCCCTGCCCGATGGCGCAGTCGGCGAAGTGCAGATCAAAGGCGACCATGTCTTCAAGGGCTACTGGCGGCAGCCGGAGAAGACGGCCGAGGCTTTCACGCCCGATGGCTGGCTGCGCACTGGCGATATGGGCCTGCGCGAGGCCGACGGCTATTTCACGCTCAAAGGGCGCGCCAAAGACTTGATTATCACCGGCGGCTTGAATGTCTACCCGCCCGAGGTCGAGCTGGTCTTGATGGCGCACCCTGCGGTGGCGGCTTGCGCGGTGATTGGCTGCCCCGACGACGAATGGGGCGAGCAGGTGGTGGCCGCGATCATTCCACGCGACGGCTGCCGCGTCGACGCCGACGAGATCTGCGCCTTTTGTCGCGAGCGGCTGGCGCATTACAAAGCTCCCAAGCGCGTTGTCGCCGTCGACGAGCTGCCCGCCAACGCCCTGGGCAAGGTGCAGAAAGCCAAACTGCGCGGGGCATTCTGCCAGTAAACTCGCGCCAGTCTGCCGCATTTTGCGCGCCTGTCTCGGTTTGGTACAATGGCGGCGCGGGCGGCAATGCTGAAAGGATCGGAGTCACATGGCGATTGCGGAGCAAACCATCACAGCCGAGCGCTTCCTGGAACTGGTCGACTTGCCGGAGTATCAGGACAGCCGGTTGGAGCTCGTGGAAGGAAAACTGGTTGAAATGTCAAGGCCGAAGAGATTACACGGTGTCGTGGTTTCGCGAGTGAACGCCAGGATTGCCAATCATGTCGAAGCCAATGATCTTGGCGAGGTGGCTGGCAGCGACGCCGGCTTTGTATTGGAGCGCAATCCGTTCGGTCGAGACACTGTGCGCGGGGTCGATGTCGCTTTCGTGAGTAAGCGACACAATCTGGGTCAGCCCGATGACGCCTGGTACGAAGTCGCGCCAGACTTGGCAGTCGAAGTCATCTCGCCGGGCAACAGAGCCGGCGATATTCACCACAAAGTGGTGCAGTTGCTGAAGGCCGGCGCGCGCCTGATCTGGCTGGTTTATCCCGATACGCGCTCGGTCGTCGTGCATCGCTCGGGCGGCAGCTCTATCCTCTACGAAGACGATATGCTCGCCGGCGGCGATGTGCTGCCCGGCTTTGAGCTGGGCGTCGGCGAGATCTTCCCCGGCTGACCTTCCCCGCGAATCGATCCATTTTGCGTTCCCGCTTCCGCGGGCTACTATACTGGCATCAGCGCCAGCCGAAAGGTGAGGACATCTCATGGCGATTGCGGAGCAAACCATCACAGCCGAGCGCTTCCTGGAACTGGTCGACTTGCCGGAGTATCAGGACAGCCGGTTGGAGCTCGTGGAAGGAAAACTGGTTGAAATGTCTAAACCCAAGAGAAGGCACGGTCTCGTTACCATGGACTTGGCAAACGAGCTTGTCAACTATGTCAAAACGCATAATTTGGGAGAAATCCCAGCGGCAGACACGGGATTTCTTTTGGAGCGCAATCCATACGGTCGGGACACAGTCCGCGGCGTCGACATAGCTTTTGTCAGCAAGCATCACAACCTAGGACCCGTAAGTGATACTTGGTACGAGGTTGCGCCCGATCTTGCGGTCGAAGTCATTTCGCCGGGCAACAGAGCCGGCGATATTCACCACAAAGTCGTGCAGCTGCTGAAGGCCGGCACGCGCCTGATCTGGCTGGTTTATCCCGATACGCGCTCGGTCGTCGTGCATCGCTCGGGCGGCAGCTCTATCCTCTACGAAGACGATATGCTCGCCGGCGGCGATGTGCTGCCCGGCTTTGAGCTGCGCGTCGGCGAGATCTTCCCCGGCTGAACATTCACTCGTCACAAGTTCGTGGCGGACAGCGCCACCAGCTTCATGCGCCGGGTCATTTTTGGGCTCAGCCGCTGATGCGCCCCCTTGGCGCCCGGCTGCTGGCGATCGCGAAAGCAAAAGGAGCCGCCTTGCCGGCAGCCCCTTCATCCTCGATTTTCGGCGTCGCCAGACTGGTTTAGCGCTGGCCGTTGCCGCCATTGGAGCGCCCGCGGCGGACCGGGCGCTTACGCGGCAGCTTCATCGGCAGCTTGTGGCGGCGCTGGCCATCAAACTGGTAGAGCGCGTTGGCCACCGCCCCCGCCGTCGGCACCAGGCCGATCTCGCCGACGCCCTTCGCGCCATAGGGTCCGTAGGGGTCGGGCACTTCAACGCCGATGACTTCCATCTCCGGCATGTCCTTCGCGCGCAGGATGCCGCATTTGCGCAGCATGGTGCTCTTGGGGCGCCCGTCTTCCATCGGCAAGTCCTCGCTGATTGCGTAGCCGAGGCCCATGTGAATCGAGCCTTCCAGCTGCCCCTCGAATAGCGTGGGATTGAAGATCTTGCCGGCGTCGTGGGCGGCGATGATCTTCTCGACTTGGCCGGCCTCGTCCAGGATGACCACCTGGGTGGCGTAACTGTAAGAATAGTGCGTGTAGACCTTCTCGACCATGGCGCCGGGCTTCGTCGTCCAGTCGACCGTGAAATCGCCCTCGTAGCGACGCCCGACCAGCTCCTCCAGCTTGTGATACTCGAGCTCGGCTTTGAGGCGCTTGCTGGCGTCGATGATGGCGTTGCCGATGAGCGAAGTGGCGCGCGAGGCGGTGGTCATGCCGGTGACCATCTCGGAGCCGGTCTGGACGCGGACATCGATCATGGAGGGCGGGATGCCCGTCTCGGTGACCAGAGTCTGCACCGCCATCGTATGGACGCCTTGGCCCATCTCCGTCCAGCCGTGGTCGATGATGACCTTGGCCTGCTCCTCGCCCTCCGCCGCGTCCGGGTTGGGGACGACCGAGAGCGTGACCTTGGAAGAATCGGGCATGCCGTTGCCGATGCCGGTGTTCTTGATGCCACAGGCGATGCCGGCGAATTTGGCTTTGCGAAATTCGCCCTTGACCGCTTCCAGGGTCGCTTTCGCCCCGGCGCCCGCTTCGATGACTTGCCCCGTCGCCGTCATGTCGCCGTCGTCCAGGGCGTTCTGGTAGCGGAACTGCCAGCGATCAAAGCCGCCTTGCTCGCAGAGATCGTCGATGCAGCTCTCCAGGGCGAAGGCGGTCTGATTGACGCCGAAGCCGCGCATCGCGCCGCAGGGCAGGTTGTTGGTGTAGACGGCGGTGCTGACGATATCGGTGACGGGGAAGTTGTAGGCGCCGGTGGCGTGGCCCGCGGAGCGCTCCAGCACCTTCATGCCGACCGAGGCGTAGGCGCCCGTGTCGCCGACGAAGCGGCCCTTGCAGAAAGTGAGCATGCCGTCTTCATCGCAGCCGATGGCGTATTCCATCCAGATGGGGTGCCGCTTGGGGTGCATGATGATGGATTCGTCGCGGGTCAGGCGCACCTTGACCGGCGCGTCCATCAACCAGGCGGCCAGGGCAGCGTGGCCCTGCACCGACAGGTCTTCCTTGCCGCCGAAGGCGCCGCCATTGGGCACCAGCACGACATGCACCGCCTCTTGCGGCAAACCGAGCAGCTTGGCGATCTGCACTCGGTCTTCAAAGACGCCTTGACCTTGCGAGAGGACTTCTACTCCGCCCCCCTCGATTCCCTCATCGCGATCGGGGGAAGTAGACGGGCTTGAGATCGGATAAGCGATGCAAGCCTCCGGCTCCATGAAGCCGTGCTCGATCATCTGCGTTTCATAGACGCCGCGCGCCGTGTAAGCCGCCCCCGCCATCGCCCCGTCGAGGTCGCCGCGGCTGGTGATGGATTGGGAGAGGATGTTGCCGCCTTGGTGGACCGACGGGCTGTCTTCCAGCATGGCGGCGTGCATGTCGGTGACGGGCGGCAGCACTTCGTAATCGACATCGATCAGCGCCACCGCTTCGCGGGCGATTGCGTCGCTCTCGGCGACGACCACCGCCAGCACATCGCCCAGGTAACGGGTCGTCTCGCCGACGGCGATCATGAGCGGCCAGTCTTGTTTGATGAGCCCGATATGCCGGTCGCCGGGCACATCGTCGGCGGTGAAGATTCGCAGCACGCCCGGGTGCGTTTCGGCGGCGCTGAGGTCCATCGCCCGGACGACGGCGCGGGGGTGGTCGCTGAATTTGAGCGCGCCGACTTTCATGCCCTCCAGGCGGATGTCGTCGACATAGCGGTGCTGCCCGAGAACGAGGTCCTGAGCCTGGAATTTGGGCAGGCGGCTGCCGATCCCGCCGTCGACTTCGGGCATGAAGATTTCTTCTTCGTTGCGGATGGCTTCGGCGGCGTTTTCGATGGCGGTGACGATCTTCTTGTAGCCGGTGCAGCGGCAGAGATGCGGGGTCAGCGCTTTTTCGATGTCGCCGCGGCTGGGCGCCGGCTTGTGGTTGATGAGGTTGTTGGCTTGCATGACGATGCCGGGGATGCAGAAGCCGCACTGCACGCCGCCCTCTTTGACGAAGGAATCGGCGAAGACATTCTGCCGGTATTCGCCCAAGCCCTCGGTGGTGGTGACGGACTTGCCCGCCAGCTTGCTCATCTTGGTCACGCAGCTGAGCATGGCGCGGTCATCGACCTGGACGACGCAGCAGCCGCAGGCGGCCTGGGGCGCGCAGCCGTCTTTGGGCGAGATGATGCCCAAGTCTTCGCGCAAGACATTCATGAGGGCGCGCTCGGGGTCGCCCGTGTAAGAAACTTGCTGTCCATTAACGCTTAACTGAATCATTTTCCGTGTCTCCCCATCTCGGTAGTCGCCAGCCAGCCAGGCACTTTTCGAGTAGGGTAACCTACGCGCCGTGAGACACGACCTGTGGCTGTTGACGGGTATTATGTAACGCTTCGCTTCAAAAGGCAAATCCGCCCTTGCCAGCGCCGCCCCGCGATTGCGTCAAACGCTAGCGGCCAGCCGGCGGCTCGCCCGCGGGATGCGTTACAATGCCTTTCGCGCAAACCGCCGGTGGCAGGATGACTTATGGCTTTGTTCGACCTTGTCAAGCAACAGTTCCGCGCCGAATTCCGCGACGAGCCCGCCTTCATCGTCCGCGCGCCGGGCCGTGTCAACCTCATCGGCGAGCACACCGATTACAACGACGGCTTCGTCTTCCCCCTGGCGATAGAGCGCGCCGCCTGGATCGCCCTGCGCCCGCGAGCGGACAGACAGGTCCGCGTCGTTTCCATCGACATGGGCGAGGTCCGCCAGTTCGCGCTGGACGATTTGCGCCGGCCCGCCGATGTCGCGTGGAGCGAATATCTGGCTGGCGTCGCCTGGTCGCTGTCTGAGCGGGGTTACGCGCTGCATGGCTGGGAGGGCGTGGTCGCCGGCGATGTGCCCATCGGCGCGGGCTTGTCTTCTTCGGCGGCGCTGGAGCTGGCGGCGGCGCGCGCGTTTTACTGCGTTTCGGGCTTTGAATGGGACGCGGCGGCGATGGCATTGGCTTGCCAGGCGGCGGAAAACCAGTGGCTCGGCGTCAACTGCGGCATCATGGACCAGATGATCTCGGCTTGTGGCAGGCGCGACCGAGCCCTGCTTATCGACTGCCGCAGCCTGGAGCGGACCGTGGCGCCGCTGCCAGCCGGGACAGCCGTCGTCATCCTCGATACGAACACGCGCCGCGGTCTGGTGGACTCGGAGTACAACGCGAGGCGCTCCCAGTGCGAGGCGGCCGCGAGGCGCTTCGGCGTCGCTGCCCTGCGCGATGTGAGCGAGGCGACCTTCCTGCGGCGGGCGCGCGAGCTGGACGGGCAGAGTCGCAAGCGAGCCAGGCATGTCATCAGCGAGAACGGAAGGACCCTGCAAGCCCTCGATGCCATGAAAGCGGGCGATGCCGCGGCTTTGGGCCGGCTCATGCGCGCGAGTCACCGCAGCCTGCGCGACGACTTTGAAGTGTCCAGCCCGGCTCTGGACGCGATCGTGGACTGCGCCAACGCGGAGGCCGCTTGTTATGGGGCGCGGATGACCGGTGCGGGTTTCGGCGGTTGCGCGGTGGCGCTGGCGCAGGCGGCTGAAGCGCGGGCATTCGTCGAGCGCGTGGGCGACCGTTACTTCAGGGCGACGGGCAATCAGCCGGCGCTCTACATCACCCGAGCCAGCCAGGGCGCGGCGACGGTCTATCCCTGAGGCCTTCGCTACACTAGAACGCTGTAGGGGCGACTCTGTGAGTCGTCCGCAAATGCGCGCCTGCGGATTCTGCCTTCGCGGGCCTGGGATTTGGATGCGGGCGACCTGGCAGCTCGCCCCGACAGATTTCGATGTTGTGGCGCGGCGCTGCCTAGCCGTCAAACTGAAAGAGCGAGCAGCCGCCATCCAGGGTCAGGACGCTGCCGGTCATGTAGGCGGTTTGCGGGCTTGCCAGGTAGACGACAGCCGCGGCGATCTCTTCGGGCGTGCCCGGCTCGACCAGCGGAATCACTTTGGCGACCCGCGCGGCGTATTGCGGCTCTTCGCGCAGCTGCCGGCCAGCCAGGCCAGCGTCGACGATGCCCGGCGCCACCGCGTTGACCAAGATTCCATGTGCCGCCAGCTCCCGCGCCATCTGCTTCACCAGCATGTTCACGCCGGCTTTGCTGACGCTGTAGGCGCTGATCTCGGGCCAGGGTATCGCGCCCACCCAGCTGGAAGTGAGGATGAGGCGGCCGCGAGTCCTTTCGGCGACCATTTTGCGCGCGGCAGACTGGCAGACATTGAAGCAGCCGGTGAGGTTGATGTCGAGGTGATTCTGCCAATTCCGCTGGCTCAGCTCCAGGAATGGCTGGGCGTCGACGATGCCGGCGTTGGAGCAGACAATATCGAGTCGCGGCAGCCCCGCTATCGCCGCGTCGACGGCGCCGCGATCGCGGACATCGACTTCGCGGTATTCCGCCTCGGGCTCATGTTGGCGGACGCGCTCAATCGCTGCCGAGGCCTGGGCGCGGGGGAGGATATCCCACAAGACGACATGGGCGCCGTTCTCGGCCAGCTGCCGCGCCATGGCATTGCCCAGGTCGCCGGCGGCGCCAGTGACGATGGCGGTTTTCCCTTGCAGGATCATCGCTGCTCCTTTGCCGCTCAGGCATTCAGCGCTTGCAGGACCTGGGCGTGCAGCCGCGGCCCGCTGGCGATGATGCCGTTGCCGCTGAGTGGCGGTCCGCCGTCCCAGGAAGTGATCGTGCCGCCCGCGCCCTCGACCACCGGCACGAGCGCGACGATATCCCACAAGTTCATGATCGGGTCAAGCATGATGTCGATGGAGCCGGTCGCCAGCAAGAAGTAGCCATGACAGTCGCCCCAGGTGCGGTTCAGGCTGGTCCGGCGCATGAGCTTGTCGAAAGCGGCGCCGTCTTGATATTTGCCCACATCAAGGTAATCGGTGTAACACATCACGGCGTCGCCCAGGCCGGCCGTCTCGCGGACGCGCGCCAGCTCGCCGTTAAGCCGCGCTTCTCGCCCGTCGCCGACCAGCAGATGCGCCGTAACCGGGTGGTGGATCGCGCCGACGATGGGCTGCCCGGCGCGCATCAAGCCGATCAGCGTGCCGAAGAGAAAGGCGCCGCTGACGAAAGACTTGGTGCCGTCGATCGGGTCCAGCACCCATTGGTATTCGGCGGTTTCGTTGTGCGCGCCAAATTCTTCGCCGATGATGCCATGCTCGGGGAACTCCTTCATGATCATCTCGCGCATGACTTCTTCCGCCTGGCGGTCGGCGATGGTCACCGGGGAGGCGTCCGCCTTGGTCTCGACGGCGACGCCCTTGCGGAAATGGCGCATGATGACTTCGCCGCTGGCCCGGGCGAGTTCCTGGCTGAAATCGACATATTCGCGCATGGCTTTACTCCGTCAGGGTGCCTTTGGTGCTGGGGACGCCTTGACGGCCGGGGTCGATGGCGACGGCCAATGCCAGCGCGCGCCCGAAAGCTTTGAAGAGGGCTTCGGCTTTGTGATGATCGTTGCGCCCGTAGAGGACGGCGGCATGCAAGTTCATGCGGCCGTGGGCGGCGATGGTTTCCAGGGCGTGCGCGACCAGGTCGGTGGGCATGCCGCCCATGAGCGGAGTCCTGAAATCCGCCACGATGACGGCGTAGGGCCTCCCGCTGAGATCGATGACGACCCGCGCCAGTGCCTCGTCCATGGGCACATAGGCGCTGCCCATGCGTTGGATGCCGCTGCGCGACGCGAGGGCTTGGTCGATGGCCTTGCCCAGGCAGATGGCGATGTCTTCGATCGTGTGGTGGGCGTCGATGTGCAGGTCGCCCTGGGCGCGCAGACGCAAGTCCAGCTTGCCATGATGGGCGATGTGCCCCAGCATGTGGTCGTAGAAGCCGATGCCGCTGTCGATGTCGGCCGCGCCGCCGCCGTCCAGATTGAGGCCCAGCTCGATGGCGGTCTCCTTGGTGCGGCGGTTGATCTCGGCTTTGCGTTCGCTCATGGGCTTGGTCCTCCGTCCCCGCGACTATACCACGAAGGGCGCGCGGCGGGCGGTCGCGCGTTCCGGATTTCTATTCCGCCAGGATCTCCTGCAGCGCCTCCAGCAGCCGATCGACTTGCTCGGGTCTGCCCGCGCTGACGCGGATGTGATCGCGCAGGCGAGGCTTGTCGTAATAGCGGAGGATGAGGCCTCGCTTCGCCAGCTTGTCGCGCAGCTGGTCGGCCGGCATCTGGCTGACGCGGTTGAGCGTGAAATTCGCCTGGCTGGGGTAGGGCGCGAGGCAGGGCAGTTCGGCGAAGGCGCGCTCCATTCGCTGTCGCTGCTCCACCAGCATTTGAACGCGGCGCAGCAGCCGGTCGGCGTCTTGCAGCGAGACTTGCGCCGCCAGATCGGCCGCCACATTGATGTTGTAGGGCTGCTTGATCTTCCATAGCTGGGGCATCAGCGCGGGCGGGAAGATCCCATAGCCGACGCGCAAACCCGCCAGCCCGGCCCATTTGCTCATCGTGCGCAGGACAATCAGGTTGGAGCCCTGGCCGACGAGCGGCGCCAGGCTCTCCGCCGCGGCGAACTCGATGTAGGCTTCGTCAACGACGACCGTGGTTGGCAGCTGCAGCAGGCGCTCGATCTCCGCCCGCGGAATCAGGTTGCCGCTGGGGTTGTTGGGCGAGCAGAGGAAGAGCAGCTTGGCTTTGTGGCGCTGGACGGCGTCTTCAATGGCGGCGAGATCGAGCGAGAAATCGTCGCGGCGGTATGCGTCGACGACTCGCGCGTGATACAGGGGCGCGTCGAAGCCGTACATGGCGAAGGTGGGCGGCGTGTTGACGATGCAGTCGCCGGGTTCGATGAAGAGCTGGAGGATGAGCTCGATGAGTTCGTCGGCGCCGGCGCCACAGAGGATCTGCGCGGCGGGCGCGCCGGCGTAGTCCGCCAGCAGCTCGCGCAGGGCGCCCGATTGCGGATCGGGGTAGACATGCATATTGGGCAGGTTCGCCAGCGCTTCGCGGACCCGGGGCGAGGGACCGTAGGGATTCTCGTTGGCGTCGAGCTTGATGAGCTGGCTGGCCTCCAGGCCGAGGCGCCGGGCGAAGACCTCCAGCGAAGTGGTCGGCGTGTAGGCGCTCATGGCTTCGATGTCGCGGCGGATGCGGACTTGGTCGCTCATGCGCTCATTCGCTCCGGAGTTTGGCGGCGGCCGCGTGCGCGCCCAGGGATTCGGCCCTTGCCAGGCGCTGGGCAGGCTCGCTCAAGGCGCGGCCGCTGGCGGGGTCCAGCGCGATCAGGCTGGTGACTTTGACGAAGCTCAGCAAGTTCAATGGCGAGGCGAAGCGCGCTGTGCCGCCCGTCGGCATGACATGGCTGGGTCCGGCGACATAATCGCCCAGGACTTCGTATGCGTGCTCGCCCAGGAAGACTCCGCCGGCGTTGCGGACGCGCCCGAGCCAATCCCAGGGCGCTTCGACCAGCAGGCAGAGGTGCTCGGCGGCGTATTCGTTGGCAAGCTCGAAAGCCTGCTCCAGGTCGGCGGTGATGACGGTTCCGCTGCGCTGGCGCATGGCTGCGGCGATGATGTCGCGGCGCTCGAGCGCTTCCAGCTGGCGATAGATCTCGCGCCGAACTTCGCGAGCCAGGTCGAGGCTGGGCGTGAGCAAGATTGCGGAGGCCAGGGCGTCGTGCTCGGCTTGCGCCAAGAGGTCGGCCGCCGCCAGTTTCGGCTTGGCATGCGCGTCTGCGATGACCATGGTTTCGGTGGGGCCGAGGAGGCCCTCGATGCCGACATCGCCATAGACCTGTTGTTTGGCGAGGGTCACGAAGAGGTTGCCGGCGCCGACGATGGCGGCTGTCCGCGGGATGGTCTCCGTGCCATAAGCCAAGGCCGCGATCGCCTGGGCGCCGCCGACGCCATAGACTTCGTCGATCCCGGCGATGGCCGCCGCCGCCAGGATCGTCGGGTGGATGCCGCCGTCGCCGCTGCCGGGCGGGGTGCAGACGGCGATCCGCCGCACGCCAGCCACCTGGGCCGGGATGACGCTCATCAACAGCGACGAGGGCAGGGGCGCCGTCCCGCCGGGCACATAGACGCCGACCGAATCCACCGGGCGGATCAGCTGCCCGAGCGAGCCGGCCGCGTCGATCCAGCTGTGCAGCGGCTGCTGCTGGTGGAATTTGCGGATCCGCCCCGCCGCCAGCTCCATCGCGTCGCGCAGCTCTGGCGGGCTTTGCCGCAGGGCGTCGTCAATCGCCGCTTGCGGGATGCGCAGGTCCCGGCTTTCGATCTGGTCGATTTTACGATTCCATAGGCGCAGGGCGGCGTCGCCATCTTCACGCACGCTTTGGATGATGCGGCGGACGGCTGCCTCGGGCGTGAGGCGCTCGCCAAAGATGCCGGCGGAGCGCTCGACCAGCGCTTCGGGCACAATGTAATCGCGCAGGGAATGGCGTTTGAGCAGGCCGGCCCGGGCCTCGTCGAGATCGGTGAAGATGCGCCATTCGGCATGGGAGAGCATCGGGCAGCCTTGAGTCGCTCGCTTGCCAGGCGCTCATTGTAGCAGTTTGAGCGCGAGACTCAACGGCGCGCCGACGCCTTGCCGCAGCCTCAGGCGATGGTAGCGTAGAGCGCTTCGACGGCGCTGAGCGGGGCGAGGGTTTGGGTCGTGCCGGCGAACTGGCACATCAAGCTGCCCGCGGCCGCGCCCCAGCGCACGGCGTCGCGCAAGGGCAAGTCTTGCAGCAGCCCGTATAGCAAGCCAGCCTTGAAGATGTCGCCGGCGCCGGTGGTATCGGCCGTGGCGACGCGTGGCGGGCTGACGCTGGAGCGCTCGCCTTGCCGCGGCAAAACGACGATGTCTTCGCCAGCGCCGGTGAGGATCACATGACAGTCGCTGGCCCGCCGCAGCTCCAGCGCCAGTTCCAGCGGGTCGGCGCCATGCCGGTCTCGGGCGACGGCGTCGGAGACGACCAGCGCGTCCACCAGCGGCAGCAGGGGATGGTCAGTTGTGTAGATGTCGTTGACGAGCACGGGGATGCCGCGCGCGGAAGCCAGTTTCGCCGCCTCCAGGCGCAGCGGCAGCGGACCAGACATGTCGAGGTTGAGCCACTGGACACCGGCCAGCATCGCGGCCGAGGGCGCGGTCATGCGCAGCTCGTCCAGCCAATGCGTGACGAAGCAGCGTTCGCCATCGGGGGTGACCAGGCATTGGCAGCGCGGCGTGCGGTAGCCGGGGCGCCTGGCGACGAAGCGCGCGTCCAGCTCGGGGTGCTGCGCGAAGACATCGCGGACGGCGTCGCCTGCGCGGTCATCGCCGAGGTCGTGGCCTGCCAGGCGCGTCGCTACGCCCCAATTGGCCAGCCAGAGCGCGCTGTTAGCCGCCGCCCCGCCGACATTCTCGAATTCGTCGCGGACGCTGGCGGAGCGCTTCATCGTCGGGATCCGGTTCAGCGCCAGGTAGATATCGAGGTCAATTTCGCCGTAGCAGAGAATGGTCATGAGTCGCGCGTTCGTCCAGTGCGCAAGAAAGGGCGACAGGATATGCCGCCCTTGAAGAATCGCGAGGCGGGCCGCCAGCCTTAGATCGGGCGCACCGCCACTTCGTCGCAGGCGATCCTGCCTTCTTCGCAGACGAGGGCGATCCCGCCGCCAGCGAAACGCGCCGCCGGGTCTTCCGCTTTGACGACCAGCGCGCCGTTCAAGTAGCCAGCCAGGCTATTGCCCTCGACCTTGAGCGAGAGCTCGTGCTGCTCGCCCATGGTCCAGCCGCCGCTTGCCGCCGCCAGCACGGTGTCCTGGCCTTCCAGGGTTGATACCAGGCGCGTCTCTTGCTCGTCGCAGAGCAGGGCGTAATGCCGCTTCATGCCCTGTACGCGCGCGCCGAGGCCGCCGGCCTTGCACATGTGGGGCGTCAGCGAAGCGCTGACTTCGTAATCCGTCCAGTCGCGGCAGCCCTGCATCAGCAAGCCTCTGCCTTCGTTTTGGATCAGGCGATACGTCTCGGGATAGAAGTCCAGGAAGACCATCCGCCCGCGTGCCGCGTCCAGGCCATTGACCCAGGCGCGCTTCCACATGATGCCCTTCATACGCCGATCCCAGCGGGTCATGTCGTGCGGGTGCGGCCGCTTGAGGGTGACATTGGGCGTGCCATGCCAGCAGAGCGCGTCCAGGTAAATCCGGCCGCTGGCGCCGTCGCTGCCGCTGATCTGCAAGCCCGCCTGGGCGATCGGATAGCCTTCGAGATCGGGCACTTGCCATTCGAGCTCGACCGCGTCCCCGGCCGCCATGCTCCGCGTTGGACCGGCCAGCTGGGTCAGCCCGTCGTCGCGGTTGTAGTGCTGGATGATGAGGCTGACATTGACGGCGCTGTCGTTGTCGCCGTCTGCCAGGACGCGGGCCCAAATCGTCTGGCCCGGGTAGAGCGTCGGGCTGGCCATCAGGGCATAGCCGCCTTTTTCGAAGTGGGCGTTGACTTCGGCCGAGGGCACGAAGACGGCGGTCTGGACGCGGCCGACGCGCCCGGGCGCCAGGCCGGCGTAATCCAGAGCCAGCAAGCGCTCGCCTTCCGCGCTCAGTTCGGGCGCGCATACATTGCTGACCTTGACGACATCGCGGGAGTCGACGGCGTCGTCGCACATGAAGCCTTGCACGGCGCCGGGCAGATCAAAGTGATAGCGGGCGCCGCCTTTGGGCGCGATGGAATCCAGCCCATGCAGGGCGCGGCCGGCGTTCACCAGGCGCACCGTCTGGCTGACGGCGTCGGTGATGGCGTTGCCGCCGTCGGCTGTCGGGATGTACATGCGGTCGGCCACTGGTCCGCGATAATCCGGACCGGTGGACAAGCCCGCCAGGCCGTCTTTGATGCCCATCAGGCAGCCGATATTGCCGGAGTTGCAATCGGTGTCCCAGCCGCTGGTGTTGACGATCATGAGGGTGCGCTGGAAATCGTCATCGCCGTAGAGCAGGGAGAAGATCATCAAGCCGTGATTGGGCACCATGTGGCAGTTGCCGCCATAAATGTGGTAGCCATAGCGCTCGGCCAGCAGCTCGCGGCCCCTGCGCCAGTCCGGCTCTTTGGCGCGCCACTCGCGGATGTCGTCGATCATGGCGTAGATGACCGAGTCTTTCGGAATGACGGACTGCCCGGTGTCGATGAGCTTGTTGATGTCGGCTTCGACGAAGGCTTGAGCTTCCATGGCCGCCAGGCATTGCGCGCCATAAACCGCCTCGCCGCCATGGCTGACGCTGCCCGCGCGGTAGGCCAGATCGGCGGCGTATTCGGGGTCGCCCGGCGCCACCAATGCCCAGCCGTCGATGAAGATCTGGGCGCCGATCTGCTCGGCGACGACCTTGCCGTTCAGCTCGACCGAGCCACTGTGCGGCGGTTCATAGCCGTGCTTCAGCCGCAGGTAGGCGGTGTGCTCGGTGGAATTGCCCATGCCGCCCCACCAGAGCACGGTCTGTTCTTCGATGAGGTAGTTGAGCCAGGTCTGGCCGATTTGGGCCGGGCTGAGGTCGCGGTCGAAGCCGTAATCTTCCAGCGCGCGAATGAAGGTGAAGGTGCCGGAGATGTCGTCGTCGGTGACGATCAGCGGCACATTGAGCTTGTCGTGCACATAATAGTTGATATCGCCCAGGCGCTGGGTGATGGCTTCGTAGGGCCAGCCTTCAAAGGGCCGGCCCAGGTAGACGCCGATGATCTTGCCCAGGACGCCGGCGTAGACGCGCTCCAGATAGTCGTTGGGGATTGGCATGTTGCGCTCCTGACTGCATGTAAGATTAAAAGAAGCCAGCCATCGGCTGACTTCGTGCAAGCTGGGGAATCATGTTCCGCGAGACAAAGTGTAGCGCTGGCTAGGTCTTGATGCCGCCTTCCGCCAAGCCCTCGATGAACTGCCGCTGCAGAGCCAGGAAGAGCACCATGACGGGGAAAATGATGATGATGGCGCCGGCGCTGGTTAAAGCCCAATCGCGGTCGAAGCGATCGACGAACTTGAAGAAACTGGTGGTTACCGGGAATCGGCTCGGGTCGTGAATGAAGGTTAAGGCCAGGGTGAATTCATTCCAGACGCCGAGGCCGACGACCAAGCCGACGGTCAAGAAGCCCGGCTTCGTCAAAGGCAGGACGATGCGCGTCAGCACCTGGAATTCGTTGGCGCCGTCCACCCGCGCCGCGTCTTCCAGCTCGCTGGGCAAATCGATCATGTAGGAGCGCAGCAGGAAGATGGTCAAGGGGGCGCTGCCGGCGATGTAGATGATGATTAGGCCATGCATCGTGCCCAGAAGCTTGAGCATGCGGAACTGGACGAAGAGCGGGACGATGTACATCCAGACCGGGATGGTCGAGGCGACCAGGAAGTAGAGCATGAGCAGGTCGGAGCCGGGCGGTTTCTTGCGCGCCAGGGCATAAGCCGCCAAGCCGCCCAGCACCAGCTCCGCCGCGATGGTGGCGACGACATAGATGACGCTGTTGCGCATGGTGACGGCGAACTTGCCTTTTTCCCAGGCTTCGGGGAAGTTCTCCGCGACGATATTGGTCGGCGGGCCGAGGGGGTTCTGGCCGATCTCCAGGTTGGTCTTGAGCGAGTTGAAGGTCAAGACGCAGAGCGGGATGACGGCGAAGGCGGTAAGCAGCAGCAGCACCGTATGGTTAAAGACCAGGAGCTTGCTGCGCTCGCGGCTGGGTCCCCGCTGCAGGATGTTGTCGCGAAGCGAAACTTTACCGATGGCGGTCATATATCCCATCCTCTCCGCCGCAGCATGACGAATATCATGATGATGAAGCCAGCGAATATGCTGATGACGACGCCCTGCGCCGCGCCGTAGCCGGCTTCAAAGCGCAAGAATGCGTTCTTGTAGAGCTGGGTGGCGATGACCTCGGAGGCGCCGCCGGGACCGCCCTGGGTCAAGAGCCAGATGTAATCGAAAGCCAGGAAGGACCAGATCGCCACCATCATGAACATGAAGAGCAGGATCGGGCGGATGCCGGGCAGGGTCACATGGCGGAATTCATCCCAGCGGTTGGCGCCGTCAATCTTGGCGGCGTCGTATAGCACTGGCGGGATGGCTTGCATGGCCGCCAGGAAGAGGATCATCAAGAAACCCCAGAAGTGCCAGTTGTCGATGAACGCGATGGAGATCAGCGCGGTTTCCGGTTTGCCGAGGAAAGCGACATCAAAGCCTTGAATGCCGATATCAGCCAGGGCGGCGCCGATGCCTTGCTGCGGGTTGAGCAGGTTCTTCCAGATGGTGGTGGTGACGACGCTCGCCAGCACATAGGGAATGAAGAGGATGCTGCGATAGGCCATGCCGCCGCGCTTGACTTGAGCCAGCATGGCGGCGCAGAAGAGCGCAAGAATGAAGGGCACGGTGAGGAAGAATGCCATCCAGAGGATGTTGTTGCCCAGGGATTTTCCGAAGGTGTCGTCTTCGAATAAGAGTTCCTGATAATTCTCCAGGCCGATGAAGTTGACGTCGAGGCCGATGCCGGACCAGTCGGTCAAGGACATGTAGACGCCTTGCACGGCGGGAATGGCGACGACGAAGATATGGATGATCAATAGCGGGGAGATGAAGATCCAGGGGATGACGACATTCCGCAGGAACTTCTTGCGCCAGGCGTCGTTGCCGAGCTTGTCGAGAAGGGCTTCGGGCCGCGCTTGGGAGAGGATCGCCATGGTTATCGCCTTTCCTGGGTCATCAAAGGGGGAGTGGCGCCGGCCGCCCTAAAGACAGCCAGCGCCAGCGTTGCCAAGCTTTAGCGGCTTGGAATTGGCGGAATGTCCCCGGCTTCGAGTTCTTCGGCGAAGAGCTCGTTCAAGCCTTCCAGGTATTCCATGACGGTGATCTCGCCGGTCCAGACGCGCTCTACCTCTTCGTAGATGTAGACATCGCTCTTGGGCGGCCAGAAAGTCCAGGTGGTGTAGCCGTAGCGGTCGTTGGCGGAGGCCTCGGACAGCTCGGCGTAGACGCGGGCAATGCGCGGGTCAAGCTCGCCCATGACCTCTGCCGAAATCTCGACCGGGGCGGGCCCCTTGAGGCAGGAAGTCAGCATCTTGCCTTGGGTTGCAGGCGAGAAGTACCAGGTCAGGAATTGCGCCGCCGCTTCGGGATGCGGGCTGTTGGCGTTGATGGAGCTGGTGTTGCCCATGCCGATGGTGAAGTAGTCCGTGCCGTCGGTGCTCGGTACTGGCACCCAGTCCCAGCCTTGGCCGGATTCGCCGTGATAGTCTTCCAGGCCGCGGATGGCCCAGCTGCCTTCGATGTTCATCGCGGCGGTGCCGTCTGCCAGCATCGCCCGGCGGGTGGCGCCTTCGTTGGTGAAGTAGAGTTCCAGGCCGCCGCCGTACCAGCCGGCTTGCATGTGCGCGTCCAGCATTTCCACGGCTTGAACCATGCTCTCGTCAGTCCACGGGATCTGCCCGGTCAAGGCTTTGTAGACATTGTGGGGACCGCCGACCTGGGTCATGTACTCGCCGACGAACCATTCGTTCGACGGGCGCCAGCTGGCGTTGCCGTGCGAGAAGACGGTGTAGCCGGCCTCGGCGATGATTTCGGAGAGGGCGTTCAGCTCTTCCATGGTGTCGGGCGGCGTCCAGCCATTGGCTTCAAAGACGTCGGTGTTGTAGTACAGCAGCAGGGTCTCGAGCTCGTCGGACAAGCTGTAGAGCTGGCCGTCCACCAGGCCGAGATCCAGCGCCCAGTCGAAGAAGAAATCGCCCCAGCCCATTTCATCGGAGAAGGCGTCCATGGGCAGGATCAAGCCGGCCTGCGCCATTTCGTAAACGAAGGAGGGGCCGGGCGTGCGGACGATGTCGGGGCCGCCGCCGCCGACAACCGCCGTGCGGGTCGCGTTCCAGGTATCCGCCTGGGGCACGATTTCCAGCTGGACCGACGCGTCGACCATGTTGAACTCTTCCATGATGGGACCCCAGCAGTCCAGCGTGGAGCCTTCGGAGAACCACATGGTCACTGTGGTGACATCCTGCGCGCCGACGGGCGCCAGCGCCATGACAAGTACTGCGATTGCGAAAAGAAGCTTTGCGTGTTTCATTTTTCCTCCCTGTGAGAAACTGAAAATACGATGGACGCAAAGTCGTGTGCCCTGCGCAGCCCGCCTCCAGCCTCGCCCGAGCGGCTCTGCGGCTGGCGTTTCAAGCCACTCGCCGCGGCGCTGGCAGGCTATTTCGCGCCGCGAGTTTACCCCGTCGACGGCGAATTGGAAAGGCTGCCGCACCATGGTAACGCAGGCGCAACCGATTGCGCAAGTGCCTTCTGCGAATCCGCGACGCGCCCCCAAACAACCCGGCAGACTGTCGCCGGCGCGGTGAAATGTACTTGGTCGGCAAACAGTTCGTAAGTGCCAGGCTGCGCGCGGCGCCTGGCTTGGCGAAGGCTGAGCGCGGGCTCCGTTTGCGCGGGCGGGCGCGCCTCAGTCTTTTAAGCCGCTGCTGGTGATGGCTTGGATGAAGTAACGCTGGAAAGGCAGCAGCAACGCGATCGGCACGACCGCCGCCAGCATGGAGCCGGCCAGAAGCTCGTTCCACAGGGTCTGGTACTCGCCGATGGCGTTGGCTATCTCGACCTGGACCACTCGCAAGTCCGGATGCGGCGCGACCAGCAGGGGCCAGAAGAAGGCATCCCACTGCGAGAGGAACATAAGCAGGGCGGCGGTGATCATGACCGGGCGCGAAAGGGGCAGGATGATGCGGTAGAAGACGCTGAGCCAGGTGGCGCCGTCGACCCGGGCCGCGTCGATCAAGTCTTGCGGGATTTCTTCAAAGAACTGACGAAACAAGAATATGACCAGGCTGTTCGCCAGGCCGGGCACGATGAGCGCTTGCCAGGTGTTGATCCAGCCCAGGTCGCGCACGAGGATGAACCGCGGGATGGCGGTCAAGTCGATGGGCACGAGGAAGGTGATCAGGATGATGGCGACGAAGAGCAGGCGCTTGCCGCGAAAGGTGAAGCGGGCGAAAGCGAAGCCAGCCATGGCGTTGACCAGGCCGCCCAGGGCCACCACGATCACGCCCAGGGCGAAGGTGTTGGAGAGCGACACGCCAAAATCGCGAGCGAAGAGGTTCATGTAGGCTTGCAGGGTGAATTCGTTGGGCAGCAGAGCCCGCCACGAGAAGGGGTAGGCGTACTTGAAAACCAGCTCGTTGGGCGAAAACGAAGCGGCGATCGCCCACATCAGCGGCAGGATGAAGAGCCCGGCGGCCGCCAGGTGCAGGGCGTAGACGAGCAGGGTCTCCCAGGGCGCGCGCTTGTGCCCGAGGTTCAGCGAATCGATGAATCTGGCGATGCTCTTCATCAGCGCTACTCCCGCCGGCGCAGCAAGAAGGCTTGCAGCAGGACGACCGCCAGCACGAAGATGAGCATCACCCAGAGCATGGCGGCGCTGGTGCTGAGGTCGCTGTAGACGAAGCCGCGGCGATAAGTCTCAAACATGATGAGGTTGGTGGAGAGCTGGGGGCCGCCTTGCGTCAGGCTGTAGACGGGGGCGATGAGCAGGAAATTGGCGACGGTGTCGGCGACGAGGACGAAGAGCATGACGCCGCGCAGCAGGGGCAGGGTGATCCGCCGGAAGACATCCCAGCGGCTGGCGCCGTCGATTTTGGCGGCTTCGACCACGGATTCGGGGATGCCCTGCAAGCCCGCCAGGAAGAAGAGCGCCCAAAGCGGCACGCCTTTCCAGGTGGCCAGGATGATGATGGACCAGAGGGCGTGCGACGGCGCGGTGAGGAAAGGCTGCTTGGGGATGCCCAACTGCGCCAGGATGCCGTTGATGAGGCCCGCGTTGCCATCCAGCATCAAGCCCCAGACGACGGTCGTGACATTGATGGAGACGGCGACGGGCAGCAGGTAGATGCTGCGGAAAAGGGCGATGCCGCGCACCCGCTGGTTCGCCAGCAGGGCCAGCAGCAATGCCAGGGTGATCTGAATCGGGTTGACCAGGACGCTGAATACCAGGGTCACCTCGGCCGACTTCCAGAAAATGGGATCGCGGAAGACGCGCTCGAAATTCTCCAGGCCGACGAAGACATAAGAATTGTTGATGAAGGACTTGGCGTGCAGGCTCTCGTTGAGGGTGGCCAGCGTGGGGTAGAGGTTGAAGACGAGCAGCAGCAAAACCGCCGGCAGCAGAAAGAGATAAGGGACGAGCCGGTGATGAGCGCGCACGGCGGAGCTTGCCTCAGGCTGGATCCGGGCGGGCAGTCAGATTGAGTCGCGGGCGACCGCGCAGGCCGCCCCTAAGCGCAAGTTTGGCAGGCGCGGACGATACAGTGTATCGCCCCTGCGGCATATGGTGGCGGGCGACGGGACGCGCCGCCCGCGTTCTTATGCCAGCGTCTAGCGCCGGTACTTGTCCATTTCGCTCTCGATGCGAGCGACCGCCAGGTTCAGCGCTTCTTCAACATCTTGACCGTTGCGGATGTCGTTGAAGGCGTTCTGCAGGATCTGCTCGTATTCGAGGTAGCCGGGCGACACCGGCCGCGGCACGGCGCCGATAGTCGCTTCGTCGGCGGCGATGCGCAGGGTGGAGAAGGGCGCCTCCGCGAACTGGTCGTCAGTCTGGAACATGGCCAGGACGGATTTCTGGGCCGGGAAATCGCCACTGCCGATGCGCCACCACATCTCCGCGCCTTCGCCGGTGGAAATCCACTGTACCAGGCGGCCGGCGGCGTCGCGATTTTCCGTGTTCTTGTTGATGCCGATGTGCCAGCTGCCGGTGGGCGTCACGATCTCGCCTTCTTCAAAGTAGGGATGGCGGGAAACGCCCCAGTTGAACTCGACATTGTCGCGGATCAGCCGGTTGATGTTCCAGGGGCCGGCGATGTACATGGCCAGCTTGCCGGAAGCGAAAAGATCGCTGGCGCCGACGGTGTCGTCTTGCGGCGCGGCCATGTGCACATTGAACATGTCGGAGTAGTAGGTGAAGCCGTCGATCCAGGCTTGGGAGTTGATGACGCCGTCCACGGTCAAGCCGTCATCGCCGATGGCGTCGCCGCCCAGGCCTTCCGCCAGGGGCTGCAGCTGATAGATGCGGTTCGTCTGTTCCCAGGTGAAGCCCCAGATGTCAGTGCTGCCGTCGCCGTCGCTGTCCATGGTGAGCTGGGGCGCGATATCGGCGATGTGCTCGTAGGTCCAGCGTTCGTTCTCGCCGGGCGGGTCGATGCCGGCTTGCTCGAAGATGTCGGCGTTGTAAATGAGCAGCTGGGTCGAGGTGCTGACGGGCGCCGCCAGCAGTTCGCCATTGTAGCTGCCGGCTTCGACAGCCGCTTCCAGCCAGTCGTCCTGCTCGCCCATCATGAAGTACTGATCGAGCGGCAGCAGCCAGCCGCGCAGGCCGTAACCGGCGACCAGGGGCACATCGACCGAGATGACATCGGGCTCGACGCTTTCGGCTTGCAAGCGCACCTGGATTTGCTCGAAGAGGGCGTTGAAGGGCACTTGCTCCAACTCGACGTCGATATCGGGGTTTTGTTCTTCAAAGGCGGCCACGACTTCTTCGGCGCCGCCCCAGCCGAGCATCAGCCAGGTGACGACCGTGGGCGAGTCTTGCGCCAGGCCTGGCAAGGCGCAAATTGCCAGCAGAAGCGCGGCGCAAAGCATTCTCTTGACAGTCATTGGAACTATCCTTTCTTGTCTCTTGGTTTAGCGAGGCGCTGCAAATTGTAGCGTAATCGGTTTCGCGGCGGATTGCCAGAGTCGCGCGCGGGGCTCGCTGCCGCCATGAAGCAGGCCGCGCTCCGGCTCGCGGCGGATGATCTGCCCGCGCCCGAAGCTGGGGCTCCGAAGGCCGGGGGCAATGCAGCTTATTTCACCGCGCCCATCGTCAAGCCCTGCACCAGCTGCCGCTGCGCCACCCAGCCGGCGATGACGACCGGGAAAACCGCCGCCGTCGCCCCGGCCGACATCTTCGCCCAGAACAAGCCTTCGGCCGTCTTGAATGAGGAGATGTACACCGACACCGGCGCGGCTTTGGTCACCGTCAGGCTGAAGGCGAAGAAGAACTCGTTCCAGGCGAAGATAATGCAGAGCAGAGCCGTGGCGAACAAACCTGGCGTCGCCAGCGGAATCACGATGAGACGAAACTCCTGCAGCAGGTCCGTGCCGTCGATGCGCGACGCTTCCAGGATCTCGTAGGGCACATCCAGGAAGAAGCTGCGCATCATCCAGACCACCAGCGGCAGGTTCATCGCCGAATAGATGATGATCATGCCCGTGTGCGAATCGCGCAGGCCCAGATCGCGGAAGATGATGAAGAGCGGCACGACCACGCCGACGGGCGGCAGCATGCGCGTCGAGATCAGCCACATCAGCGTCAGGTCGCTGCGCTTGGTCTGGTAATAGGCGAGGGCGTAGGCGGCCGGGATGCCCAGCCCCAGCGCCACCAGCGTCGACCCCAGGGTGATGATGACGGTGTTTTTCAGGTAGGCGATGAAGTTGGTGTCGAAGAGCGCGATTTGCCAATTGTTCAGCGTTGGCTCAAAAACCAGGGTCGGCGGGTAGGCGAAGGCTTCGGCTTCGGTCTTGAAGCTGGTCATGATCATCCACAGGATGGGGAAGAACATGGCGAAGGCGATCGCGTAAGTGAGCAGCGTCAGGCCGCGGCCCGTCCAGGCGGATCTGCTCATCGGCCAGCTCCCTGGAACTGCCCGCCCCGCAGCACGCGCACGAAGAGCAGCACGACGATGTTGGCCAGGATGATGGCGAAGATGCCCATGGCGCTGGCCTCGCCAATGTCCCAGCGCTGGAAAGCTTCCTGGTAGATGCCGTAGGACAGGTTGGTCGTCTGGATGCCGGGTCCGCCGCTGGTCAGCACGAAGATGACGCCGAAGACGCTGAGGATGAAAAGCGTTTCCATAAGCGCCGCCAGTTCGATATAGCGCTGCAGATGCGGCAGGATGATGTAGCGCAACAGGACGAGCGGTCCGCCGCCGTCGATCTGCGCCGCTTCGATTTGCTCGTGATCAAGCGACTGCAAGCCCGCCAGCAGAATCAGCATCATGAAAGGCGTCCACTGCCAGACGATGACGACGATGACCGCCAGCATCGGAAAATCCTGCAAGACATCCGGGCGCTCCAGCCCGAACATGGCCGCCACCGCCGCCAGCAAGCCAAAGGCGGGATTGAAGAGGACATTCTTCCATAAAACGGCGGACACGGTCGGCATTATCAAAAAGGGCGTGATGAGCATGGTGCGGACGATGCCCTTGCCGGGAAAATCGCGATTCAGCAGCAGCGCCAGCGCAAGACCCAAGGCCAGCGTAACCACGACGACCGTCAGCGTGATGAGCAGCGTATTGGCGATGATCGCGCCGAAGCTGGGATTGGTCAGGACATCGGGATAATTCTCGAAGCCGATGAATTTGCGCCGTTGGGGCCGCAGCAGATTCCAGCGTTCCAGGCTGTAGCCGAGGGTGATGACCAGGGGCGCCTGGGTCACGATGATCATGAAGAGGATGGCGGGCAGGGGCAGCCAGCGCCGCAGCGACATCGCCGACTCTTCCTGCTGAGCTCTCGCCTGTAGCGCGATTGTGCTGGTCATAGCTGTAAAGACTTGGCCGCCGAGTGGCGCGAGTATAAAGCGTTTACCGGGGGATATGCCAGAAGCTGCCGGATTCCGGCGCTATTTGGCTGCCGCGGCGAATCGCTGCAGCCGCTGCAAATGGAAAAGACGGGCAGAGCCGAAACTCCGCCCGCCAATCTGCTTTGCCGGCGCCTACATGTCGTAGTAGCCAGCCTCGTCCATTGCTTCGCGGGTGATGGCGTTCGCCTGCGAGAGCGCGTCGGCCACGCTGATGTCGCCAGCCAGCGCTTCCGCGATCAGCTGCGAGACATCCGTGCCGATGCCCTGGAACTCGGGAATGGCGACGAACTGCACCCCAACATAGGGGACTTCGTCGCGCTGCGCGTCAGTGGGGTCGGCCGCTTGCATCAAGCCCAGCACAACCGGCGCGAAGGGCGCGGCGTCCAGGTAGGCTTGGTTCTCGTAGGTCGAAGCGCGGGTGCCCGGCGGGATTGTCGCCCAGCCGTTGGTCTCGCCGACCATCTGGATGTAGTCGCGGCTGGTGGCCCAGGTGATGAAGTCCAGCGCCTCGGCCGCTTTGTCAGTCGTGCTGGGGATAGCCAGCGACCAAGCCCAGAGCCAGTGGTTGCCCTTGGGCACCGGACCGACGGGCGCCGGCGCGAAGCCCAGCGCGTCGACGATCTGCGACTGCTCGGGGTTGGAGAGGAAGCCGGCGGCGACTGTCGCGTCGACCCACATGGCGGCTTGTCCCTGCGCCATCAGCGTCAGCGCTTCGGTGAAGCCGGTGCCGGTCGCGCCTGGCTGGCCGCAGTCGTTGATCAGGCTGACATAGAAGCTGACCGCTTCGTTCCATTCGGGGCTGTCCAGCTGCGGTTCCCAGTCCATATCGAACCAGTCGCCGCCGTAGGTGTTGACGACGGTCGTCAGGGGCGCCATGACCTCGCCCCAGCCGGGCAGGCCGCGCAGGGCGATGCCGTAGTTGCCGTTGTCCGGGTCATGCAGGGCGCAGGCGAATTCGCGCACCTGGTCCCAGGTCGGCTGCTCGGGCATTTCCAGGCCAGCGGCTTCGAACTTGGCGGTGTTGTACATCAACATGCTGGACTCGCCATAGAAGGGCAGCGAGTAGAGCTCGCCCTCATAGCTCAAGCCCTTGACGACGCCCGGCAGCAGGTCGTCGAAGCCATAGTCGGCCTGGACGCTGTCGGGGTTGTTTTCCGCCAGGGCGTCAATGCTGTTGAGCCAGCCGTTGGCTGCCCAAAGCGGCACTTCAAACATGCCGATGGTGACGATGTCGAAGGTGCTGGAGCCGGTGGCGATATCGGTGGTGACGGTGGCGCGCAGCTCGTTCTCGGGCAGGATGACCCAGTTCAGGCTGATGCCGGGGTGGGCTTCTTCAAAGACTTCGCTGAAGCCTTCCATGACGATCATGTCGGGGTTGTTGACGGTCGCGATTGTGAGCTCGACGCTGTCCTGGGCGGCCGCGCCAAAGACGCTGGCGAAGAGAAGAAGCGCGAGCGCGAGAATAGCAAAATGCTTCATGGGGGTGTTCCTCCGTAGTGGTTAATGTGCGCTTAGCGAAGTAAGCGAGAAGAGGCTACGCTGGCGATAGCTGTTTGTCAATATGGAATTGAATACGACAATATCAAACTTGTTTCTCAAAAAGCCGGGCTTCATCATCGCCCGGCGATCAACGCACGGCACTCGTCGCTGTCATAGTTGTCGCGCAGCCACTCCGCCCGCGACCGCGCCGAGTCGCGCGCCAGCTTCGCCCGGTCGGCGTCTTTCATCCAGCCGACGGCCTTCTTGCGATTCTGCGCCACCAGCCCCGACAAAGTCAGGTGGTTGCGCTTGCGGCGGTTGCAGGGCCCGCAGAGCAGCACGCGATTCAATATGTGATTCGCGCCCCCGTCCGTGCGCGGCATGATATGGTCCAGTTGCATGAATTCGAGCTCGAGCACACGCCCGCAGCCCGCGCAGATGACGCCATCGCTCGACCGCTGCGCATGAGCCAGCACGCGGACCATCTGCGAATGCTTCAGCTTCTCCCAGGGCTCGCCGACGCGCTTCGACTTCAGCTTCAAGTCGGGGGCGGCGACTTCGCTGTCGTCTGTGCGGACGGGGGGCGTTTTCGAGTAATGGATTTTCGGAAGTGTCACATGACCATCTTCGCCAAAGCGAAGCACCGTATCGCGTTCCATTCGCTGCCTCACCTGACTATAAGCGCCATCCCATATATCCATGCCTACCCACTGGCGTTGCTGGCGTTCAGCTGCAATTGGCGTAGTCGCGCAGCCGCAGAAGGGGTCAAGCACGATGTCGCCTTCGTTGCTGCTGGCTTTGATGATGCGCTCGTACAGCGCCAGCGGCTTCTGCGTCGGGTAGCCGGTGGCTTCGGGCTGATTGCCGCGCAGCGCCGCTATATCCCATACATCGCGCATCGTGACCATGGTGTAGAATCCGCGCTCATCTTCCTTGATGTCTACATTTGAGAATCCGTATTTGTGGGACAAGTAAGACTTTTCCCGCTGCGGATTAAAGGTGTAGCGGTCGGATTTGGAATAGAACAGAAGCGTATCGTGCTTTCGCGCAAACCAGCGCTTGCTCGCGCCGCCTGTCTTGTAGAACCAGACGATCTCATTGCGGAAATGCCGCACGCCAAAGATGGCGTCGATAAGGCACTTTGTATAGGCATGCGCCGTATGGTCGATATGCAGATAGATGCTGCCGTCCTTGCGCAGTACGCGCCGCATCTCCATCAGCCGCACGCCCAGCCAGCACAGAAACGCGCCCATGTCATCGCCATAAGCGGCCCGCGCCGCGTCGATCACTTCCCAGACGGCGGGCCAGTCGTCCTTGATGCTGTCGACCCACTCTTCCTGGACATCGCGCTCCCATTTCCAGCGGTCTTTGAACTTCGCGCCGCTCGCCAGGCTGTCGGGCGTGGCGTGAAAATCGCGGTCTTTGTTGAAGGGCGGGTCGGTCGCGATGAGGTGGACGGTCTCGCTGTTCATGCCGCGCAGGAACTCGAGATTGTCGCCGTGGTACAAGGTGCGATTCTGGAAGTTGGGGTCTGGCATGCGCATGCGCCTTCAAGCTGGCTGACCTGGCGGATTCTACCACAGCAGCGTCGAGGGGTTCTCAATGGACGCGAAGGCGCAACGGATCGTTAGGCATTCTTTTCTCGGCGCACTCCATCGACCCGGTGTACTCGGTGGTTACGCCTCCTCTGTGTCTCTGTGGCGCAAGTAAATGAAGGCGGGCGAGTCGCATGATAGAGGAGTCTAGAAGGCCGCGATCTGCCCATCGGCGCGGGGCTCGCTGCCGCCGTGCATGACCCCCGTCTCCGGCTCGTAGCGGATGATCTGCCCGCGTCCGAAAGTCCCGCGCCCCAGGCCCGCTTCCGGCTGGATGCGATGCCCGCGCTCCGCCAGCGCCGCCAGCGTCTTGAAGGGCGTCCCGTCTTCGATCAGCAGCGCGCCGCCCGGCTCGCCCCGGTCGACCTGCCAGCGCGGCCGATTCAGCGCTTCCTGCGGGTTCAAGTCATCGTCGATCATCGCGCTCAAAACCTGGAAATGCCCCTGCGGCTGCATGAAACCGCCCATCACGCCGAAGCTCGCCCAGAGCTCCCCATCTTTCAGCGCCAGGCCCGGGATAATCGTGTGATACGGTCGCTTGCCCGGCGCCAGGGCGTTGCGATGCCCGGGGACGAGCGAGAAGCCCGCGCCGCGATTCTGCAGCCAGACGCCCGTGCCTTTCGCCACGATGCCGACGCCGAAACCCATGTACAGGCTCTTGATGAAGGAACAGGCGTTGCCCTGCCCGTCGACGACGCTGAGGTAGATCGTGTCTGAACCGCCCGGCAGCTGGCCCGGCGTCGGCGGCGGAGCAGCGGCGTAAAAGGGGTGAATGAGCGAGGCGCGCTTGGCGGCGTAGTCTTTGCTCAGCAGCATGTCGACCGGCACATCCGCCCGGCTCATGTCGGCGATATATTCGTGCGCGTCGGCCCAGGCCAGGCGCATCGACTCGACCATCAGGTGCAGGCGCTCGGGCGAATCCCAGGGCAGCGACGCCAGGTCGAAATTCTCGGCGATGTTCAGCGCGAGCAGCGCGGTCAAGCCTTGGCCGTTCGGCGGGCACTCGTAAATGGTCAGGCCGCGATAGTCCGTGTGGATTGGCTCGTCCCAGGTCGAATGATGCCGCTTGAGGTCGTCCAGGGTCATGACCCCGCCCTGTTCTTCCAGCGAGTCGACGATGGCTTGGGCGATGGGTCCGCTGTAGAAGGCTTCGGGCCCGCCCTCGGCGATGGCGCGCAAGGTGTTCGCCAGCCCGGGCAATTTCACCACCTGCCCCGCTTTGGGCGGCGCCTTATTGGGCAGGTAGTCCTCGGCATTGCGGGCGCTCCGCAAGAAAGCGTCCGACTGCTCCCAGCGCAGCCCGGTGACCGGCGCCGTGGGATAGCCGTCGCTGGCGCAGTGAATCGCGTCGCCCAGCACATCGGACAGCGACATCGTGCCGTGCCGCCGCAGCAGATCGTGCCAGCCCATGACCGCGCCGGGCACGGTGACGGCATGGGCGTGGCGCGGGTTCATCTTCGACCAGCCGAGGCCGCGGGCCACATCCAGGGTGAGATTCATGGGGGCGCGTCCGCTGCCGTTGAGCGCGGTCACTCGCTTGGTCCGGGCGTCGAAATAGAGGGCGAAACAGTCGCCGCCGACGCCGCAGGAGCCGGGATCGACGACATTCATCATCGCCGAAGTCGCGACGGCGGCGTCGGCCGCGTTGCCGCCCTGGCGCAGGACATGCAAGCCGGCCTGGGCCGCCAGGGGGTTGCTGGCGCCGACCATGCCGCGGCGGGCGCTGATCATGGAGCGGCGGGAGTTGAAATCGAAGGACATCGTTTTCATCGAGTCGCTTCCTTGGCAACCGAGTCGGCAAATTCTTCTCGCGCACAGTTTCGCCCAAAGCGGCGAGAGCGCGCAAATTTCGCCCGCGTCAATCGGCTCTAATGCGCCGCGATTCGCTTGACAGCAAATAAAGCTGTAATACACTGGTAAGCAATAAAGCGTATTGGACTCTAATGATGCGCAGCCGGCCGCCAGGTTCGTGGTTTTGCCGCCCCGCATTCCCCGCTAGCGCGATCGACGCGCGAACCGCCTTCGCTTGCGACGCCAGTTTTCGTCTCCCTTGCCCAGCGCTCCGCTGGCGAATTGCGCTTGCGCTGATTTGCATTCCAAAAGACACAGTCCTTTTCTTGGAGTTAGGAGCCATGTCATGTTACGCAAGATCGGTCTTGTTTTTCTCTGTCTTTGGCTGCTTGCGGCTGGCGGCGTCTACGCGGACGGCAATATCTGCTACACGACTCACGCCGGGCACTGCTATACCGATGTAGAGTGGAAGGCGGGCTGGTTCTGGGCAAACAACCCGCCCAGCCTGCAATCTTGCATCGCCTATCACAGTCAGTTTCCAATGGGCGACTTTTGGGGCATGTGCAATCACATCAATTTGCCCGATGACATGAGCGTCGCCCAGCCGGGCAATGGCGCCAGCGCCAGCAGCGGCCAAAGCCTCCATCCGGACTATGCCGTCACGCTGAACACATCCTACGGCAGCGGCCAATGCAACTTGCCGCCCGACGGCGTCGAGGACGATTACAGCTACGACACCAGCAGCTGCCAGACGGATTTCTAAAGGCTTCAGCCCGAGAAAGCCGCTGCCGGACGAACCGAGACGCGCGTCGCCGGGCGCGACGGCCGGCCTGGTCGCGCGTCGCGCCATATTCCCCTTAGGCATCCCCGCCAGCCTGCGCTACAATGCCGCGCGTATCGCCGCCAATTCCGCAAGCATTCTGATGGCTCAGCCGGTCGGAGGACAATGCCGTTATGCAAGCCTTGTACGAGAGCAAACAAGCCGCGCTGGAGAGCGCCCTGCTGGACGCGCTGGCGCCCGACGAGCCTTGGTCGCTGATCGAGCGCTTCACGACCCTCGTCCGCGAATCGTCTTCCGAAGACGAGCGGACCGCCTTCAAGTACATCGCCGATCGGCTGCGCGCGCTGGGCATCCCCCACGAGACGCACATGCCGGAGCTTTTTCTGAGCGTGCCCGTCAGCGCGTCGCTGGAAGCGGGCGGGACGAGCTACCGCGCCAAGACCCCCGCTTTCTCCGTCAGCACGCCGGCGGGCGGCATCCGCGGCGAGGCGATCGTCATCGAGGGTTTCGCCGCCGGGCGCAGCGTCGATTTCTTTGATTTCTCGCCGACCACGGAAGTCGATGTCGAAGGCAAGATCGTCATCGTCGACGGCTTTGGCGGTCCGCCGCCCGTCTGGTATTTCCAGAACAAGGGGGCGAAGGGCGCCATATTCATCAACCCCGGCGTCGACATTCACTGGGGCATCTGCACGACGATCTGGGGCGCGCCCGACCTCGACACTTTTCAGCGCCAGCCGACTATCCCGGTCCTCTCCATCAACCGTCCCGACGGCGACGCCCTGCTGGAGCGGCTGCAAGGCGGCTTGAGCGAAGTCGTTTTGCATACGGAGCTGAAAGAGGGCTGGTTCGAGTGCCCCTGCCTGGTGGCGGAGGTCAAAGGCAATGTCGAGCCGGAGCGGTTCGCGCTCGTGCACGGGCATGTCGACAGTTGGGATGTGGGCATCGGCGACAACGCGGTCGGCGACGCCACCCTGCTGGAGCTGGCGCGGATATTTCACGAGAATCGCGACGGCATGGCGCGCAGCCTGCGCATCGCCTGGTGGTCGGGCCATTCGACCGGGCGTTATGGCGCGTCGACCTGGTACGCCGACGCCTTCGGGCTGGAGCTGGCGCGCGACTGCATTGCCCAGATGAACATCGACTCGCCGGGCTGCCGCTGGGCGACCGAATACCGCGATGTGACGGTGATGGCGGAAGCGGAAGATTTCGCCGCGCGCTCGGTGCTCGATTCCACTGGTCAAGGCTTCAGTGGCGAGCGCCCGCCCCAGGCCGGCGACTACGCCTTCAACAACATCGGCATTTCCAGCTTGTTCATGCTGCTCAGCTCCATGCCCTTGGCCAAGGCGGAAGAGATGGGCTACTACCCGGTGGGCGGCTGTGGCCAGAACATCGCCTGGCATACGGAGAACGACCAGCTGGAAATCGCAGACCAAGACAACCTGATGCGCGACCTGCGGGTCTACGCCGTCTCGCTGCAGCGCCTGCTGAACAATCCGCTGCACCCGTACGACTTCCGCAAATTGAGCGCGGAGTTCATTGGAACCCTGGATCGCTACGCCTCGGCCGCCGGCGACGAAGTGGACTTTTCGCCCGCCTACCAGGCCCTGGCCGGGCTGGACGAGGCGCTTGACGCTTTCTATCAAGGGGCGGCGGACCTGGCGGATCGTCCAGCCGGGGACGCGGCCGTGCGCGCCTGCAACGACGCCTTGCTCGGCTTGGCGCGGGAGCTGGTGCCCATCAATTACACGCGCAAGGGGCGCTTCCGCAACGAGCCGGCCGTGCGCGTGCCGGAATTGCCGGATCTGGCGCCGGCCCTGGATTTCCCGATTGAAGACGGGCACATGCGGCGGGTCACGCGGACGCATCTGCTGCGCGGGGTGAATCGCGTCGCCTGGGCTTTCGAGACTTCGGCGGATATCGTCCGCGCCGCCCTGGAAAAGATCTAGTCCAATATCGAATCTGTAGGGGCGACTTATCAAGTCGCCCGCCGCAAACCACGAACCTGCACGGACCGGCCACTGGCGCGCCCGCTTATCGAAAAGGAAAACACGCATGAAACTCATCTACCTCGTATCCGGCCCCATGGGGCGCACGCCCGCTGGTCAAGCCGAGTTGAGCCGCCGCCGCGACTACCTCCAGCGCCACGCCGCGCCCGACACCCAGGTCGACATCACCGACATCCCGGCCGGGCCCGGCTCCATCGAGAGCATGTACGAAGAGTACCTGTCCATCCCGGAGACGGTGAAAAAAGCGCATCAGCTGCAAGCCGATGGCTGGGACGGGATTCTGCTGGGCTGTTATGGCGATCCGGGTTTGGGCGCGCTGCGCGAAATGGTCGATATCCCGGTGGTCGGCGCCGGGCAAGCCACCTCGCTGATGGCTGCCGCGGTCGGGCGGCGCTACAGCGTGATCACCGTCACCGACAGCGTCATCGGTCCCCTGGAAGAGACCCTGCGCAACAGCGGCGGCGGCGACAAGCTGGCCAGCGTGCGCGCGGTCAACATCCCGGTGCTGGAACTGCACAAAGACCGCGAACAGGCGATTGAGGTCACCCTGGAAGAAGGCAGAAAAGCCATCGCCGAAGACCGGGCGGACACGCTCATCGTCGGCTGCATGAGCATGGGATTCCTGGAGATTCCCGAAGCCTGCCAGGCGGAGCTGGGCGTGCCCTTTTTGAATCCGGCGCGGGTGCAGCTCAAATTCCTGGAGGCGATGCTGGGCTCGGGCTTGAGCCATTCCAAGCGCGCCTATATGACGCCGCCCAAGATCGCTTCGGGGGAAGCGGCGTCGCCGGCCGACCTGTACTACAGCAAGAATTGAAACCCGCTCGGCCCCTGAGCCAAAGACGACTCTGTAGGGGCGAGGCATTGTGTCGCCCGTTTCAAAACGCGAATCCGCAGCGGCGAGGCGGCGACCCGCCCTCATACGCAAGCAAAGGAGAACATGATGGCATTTGTACTCACCGGCGCGACCTTGATCGATGGCAATGGCGGCGCGCCAGTCCCCGACGCAGCCCTCCTCGTCGAAGGCGAGCGCATCGCCTGGGTCGGTCCTGCAGCCGACCTGCCAGCCGAAGCGCAGTCCGTCGAGCAAATTGATGTCAGCGGCAAGTGGCTGATGCCCGGCATCATCGACGCCCACATTCACATCTGCTACAACGGCGAAGAGAGCACCTTCGCCCTGCTTGAGAAACCGCGCGACGACCTGGTGCTGGAGGCGGTCGAAATCTGCGAGCGCACCTTGTCTCAGGGCGTGACGACGATACGCGATGTCGGCGGCGAGCAATACATCGAGATGTCGCTGCGCAAGGCGATTGATCGCGGCTTCATCCGCGGACCGCGCATGAAACTCTCGGGGCGGGTTATTTCCATGACCGGCGGCCACGCCCACTTCATCGCCCGCGAAGCCGACGGACCCCACGAAATGCGCAAAGCCGCTCGCGAGCAAATCAAAGCCGGCGCGGACCTGGTCAAGCTCATGGCCACCGGCGGCAGCGCGACGCCGGGCCAAGACATTCACGCCAGCCAGCTCACGGTCGAAGAGATCGCCGCGGTCACCGAAGTGGCGCACATGATGGGCCGCACGGTCGCGGCGCACTGCCATGGCACGGGCGGCATCCGCAATTGCATGCTGGGCGGCGTCGACTCCATCGAGCACGGCACCTACCTGGACGAAGAGACCGCCGACATGATGGTCGAGCGGGGCGCGCAGCTGGTCTTGACCGTCGGCGTCGGCAACCCGGATCTGGAGAGCTATCCGCTGTCGCCGGTGCAGCAGGCCGATGCGGCGCGGCGCAAACCGATGATCGAGCAGGGCGTGAAGCAGATCCGCCAGACCATCGCCCTGGCGCGCTCCAAGGGCGTCTTCATCGGCTGTGGCACCGACGCCGGCGGCAACCCCCTGGCGCCGCATCAATTCGCCATGGCCCGCGAGCTTGAGCTGCTGGTCGAGAACGACTTGACGGCCATGGAAGCGATCACGATCGGCACGCGCAACAACGCCAGAATCCTGCGCTGGGAAGACGAGATTGGCACGCTGGAAGCCGGCAAATACGCCGATCTGCTGCTGCTGGAGGCGGATCCGCTGCAGGACATCCGCAATTTGCGGCGAATCGCGGCGGTCTACAAAGGCGGCGAGAAGGTGTAGCGGCGAGCGGGCTGTAGGGCGCGGGCGACTCACAGAGTCGCCCCTACACCGTTGTAAGTTGGGCGGGATTAGGACGCGGGCGACTCACAGAGTCGCCCCTACACCGTTGCACAATGGGCGGTTTTTCGGGCGAGGGGGATTGAAATGCCAGCAATCGCGCTGGTCGGCGACATATTCATCCAGGAGACTCTGCCGCAGACGCCGGAGCTGGCGGGCATCCGCGGTTGCCTGGGCGAGGCCGACATCGCTTTCGGCAACCTGGAGGCGCCGGTCAGCGAGCGCGGCGAACCGACCGACAAGTGGATCAACATGCGCATGCCGCCGGCGCTGCTCGACGATGTTGTCGCGCTTGGTTTTGATATCGTCACCCTGGCGAACAACCACATGTGGGATTTCGGCGAAGTCGCTTTCCGCGATACGCTGTCGCACCTGGGTGAGCGCGAGCTGGGGCATGTTGGCGCCGGAGAGAATCTCGACGCTGCCTGGCGGGCGGAGATCGTCAGCCTGGGCGAAACGAAAGTGGCATTCCTGGGCGCGACATCGACCCTAGGTCCGGGTTCAGCGGCCGCGGCGAATCGACCCGGCGTCGCCCCCATCCGCGTCTCGGAGGCCTACCACATCGACGCCTCCGCCAGTATCGAGCAGCCGGGCAGCGCCCCCTATGTGCATACTCGCGCCTGGCGGGACGATCTGGAGCGAGCCATCGCCGCCGTCCAGGCCGCTCGGGAACAAGCCGAATTCGTCGTGCTGGCGCTGCATTGGGGCGTGCCGCCATTTTGGCGCCCGCGCTTTCAAGATGGCTTGGCGGATTATCAAGTCGAGGTCGGCCACGCGCTGATTGATGCTGGCGCGGACCTCATCGTCGGGCATCATCCGCACTCGCTGCAGGCGGTCGAGGCCTATCGCGGCAAGCCAATCTTCTACAGCCTGGGCAATTTCGTCTTTCATCACAATCGCGGACCAGTGCGGGAGACGCCGATCAGCCGTCACGCGCCGTATTCCGCAAATGTCAACCGGCGCGGCCGCGAATGGAGCGAGACGGTCATCTTGCTGGCGGAGCTCGGCGAAGGCGGCCTGCAATGCCAGCTGCAGCCGGTCTTGCTGGGCGCGGCGGGCGACCCGCGGCTTCTGGAAGGCGACGAAGCCCGGTCTCTGATCGAGCGGCTGGCCGCGCTTTCGCCAGGGTGCGGGCTGCGCTACGAGGGCGGGCGCGGGCATTTGCGATTGGCATAGGCCGACGGGCATATTTGTCGCGCCGCTATAGATTTGTGATTGTCGAATCGAGGAGGTGGGTTACAATCAGAGGGATTGCGGGCCCGAGCGCGCGCCGCGCGTCATGCTTGGCTCGATTGTGCATTAGTATAAGGAGAACGCACTGCCATGACTCGAAAACTTGTCAGTATCGCAATTCTCGCGATGATGCTGCTGGCGCTGGCCATACCGGCGGCGTCGCAAACCGCGGGCGAGATGGTGCCGCCCATTATCGTGCGCTCGGTGACCAAAGCCGAACGCCCCATTGAATACGAGACCACCCTGCTGGTCGTAGAGAACATGCGCGAGCTGGGGCTGGAAGTCGAGCATCGCGCCGTGCCCTGGGCCCAGCTGATCGACGAGATCTGGTACACCCGCACCGGCGACGAGGCCTGGGAGATGACTTACTGGCGCATGGTCGGCCGGCCCGAGCGCAGCGACCCGGACGAGTTCACCTACAACCTCTTCCATTCCAGCGTGCGCGATGGCGGCTACAACTTCATCGGCTACAACAACCCCGTCTATGACAGCCTGGCCGAAGCGCAGCGCGTCGAAGTGGGCGACAAAGAGGCGCGGCTGGATCTCATCTGCGAAGCCCAGCAGGTCATCCGCAACGACATGGTCAACGCCTACTTCATTCACCCGCTGACGCCGCAAGTGGTCAACACCGAGGTCTTCAACGCGGACAGCGTCGTGACCCAGGCGGGCATCGGCGTGCACAACTTCTGGACCTGGACCGGCATCGAGCCGACCGGCGACAACAAAACGCTGATCACCTCGACGACCTCCTTCCTCAATTCCTTCAATCCGCTGGAGATCGCCGGCGACGCCCCCAGCCGCGTCACCGAGATGACCTGGGACCGCTTGATGCGCATCAACCCGATCGGCGTGGCCGAGCCCTGGGCGGCCGAGAGCGTCGTCTGGGAGGACCCGCTGAATGTGGTCGTCACTCTGCGCGAAGGCATGACCTGGCACGATGGCGAGCCGGTGATGTCCGATGACGCCGCCTACAGCTTTGAAGCGGCCCTGGCTGGCACGACCCAGACCGACGAAGACGGCAAGGAAGAGTTCCGGCCGGAAGCGCCCGATTACCACCCCTTCGCGCGCAATGTCGCCAGCATCGAAATCATCGACGACCTGTCGCTGCGCTTCACGCTGCACACGCCGTCGGCCGCCTTCGAGACCAGCTCGCTGGCCAAGCTGAACCTGATCCCCAAGCATGTCTGGGAGCCCATCATCGACGACCTGCTGACGAAAGACGACGCCGATGTCGATTCCATCCAGGAAGACATTCCCGTCGGCTCCGGTCCCTTCAAGTATGTCGCCTTTGATGTGAACGAGTTCGTCTACCTGCAGGCTTTCGACGATCACTGGGCGCGACCCAAGATCGACGAATGGGTGATGAATGTCTTGCCCAACCAGGAAGCCACCCTGGGCCAGATTCAGTCGGGCGAGATGAATTTCCTCTGGGAATGGGCGGACGACCCGGGCATCCTGCAGGGCATCGTGGACTCCAACGAGCACCTCGATCTCTTCAGCGCGATCAGCATCGGTTTCCAGTACTTCGCCTTCAATGTGCGCTACGCGCCCTTTGACGATGTCGCATTCCGCCAGGCGGTGGCGCACACCATCCCGCAGCAGTTCATCATCGACAACATCTACAACGGCTTCGCCGCGCCAGCCGACAGCTTCGTCTCCGCCGCGCTTGAGTATTGGCGCCAGTGCGACGACCTGCCGAGCTACGACTTCAGCATCGATGGCGCGCGCGAGCTGCTGGCCAGCGCCGGCTACAGCTGGGACGATGAGGGTCGGCTGCATTACCCGGGCGGCTAAGCGCGTTCGCAGGAAATTGTGAGGGCGTTTCACTTGGAACGCCCATAAAAGCGAAACTGCGTGGGCGGCGAACCGCGTCGCCCATAGAAGCGAAACGGTAGGGGCGGCCCCTGGGTCGCCCGCTCGCAATCGGCTAGCCGGGAAACGACATGAACCGAGGCGTCGCCTATTACATATTCGGGCGTTTCCTGCAGAGCCTGACCGTGCTCTGGATCATCGTCACGATTCTCTTCCTGCTCTTTCGCCTGGCGCCGACCAATCCGCTGGCCAGCTACATCGACACCACTTTCACCAAGGAGCAAGAGGCGGCGCTGCTGGCTCGCTTCGGGCTGGACAAGCCACTGGGCGAGCAGTACCTCATCTATCTCGTCAATCTGGCCCGGCTCGACCTGGGTGACACTTTCAGCTATTCCGGCAAATCGGTGCTGGACATCCTGATAGCTGACCTGCCAAACACGATTTATCTGACCCTGAGCTCGCTGCTGCTGGCTTATGTCGTCGGCGTGCTGGGCGGCATCGCGATGGCGGCAATGCGCGGCACGCTGTTCGAGCGCGTCGGCACGACTTTCACGCTGATGACGCGGGCGGCGCCGTCTTTCTGGGTCGGGATGCTCCTGCTGACATTTTTCGCTTTTCAGTGGAAGCTGCTGCCTTCGGCCGGGATCGGCCCGGCCCTGGTGCGCTACCGCTGGGAGACGGAATGGGACAAGCTGGCGTCGCCGGTCTTCTGGCGGCACATGATCTTGCCCACCTTCACCCTGGCGCTCTACTTGCATGGCTTGCCGCTGCTGCTGATGCGCTCGAACATGCTGGAAGTGCTGGATCAAGATTATGTCACAATGAGCCGGCTGGCGGGCTACAGCGAATGGCGCGTCATGATCCAGACGGCGGCGCGCAACGCCATGCTGCCCGTGCTGACGGCGCTGACCCTGGGCATCGGCTACAGCATCGGCGGCAATGTCGTCATTGAGAATGTCTTCTCTTGGCCCGGCCTGGGGCGGACATTGGTGCGGGCGGTGCAGCAAGCGGACTATCCCCTGGCGCAGGGAGCCTTTTTCTTGATCGCCCTCATCATCGTATTCATGAATTTCATCGCCGATATTTTGTACAGCCTGCTGGACCCGCGGGTCGGGGCGTCGGCGCAGGCGCAGGTTTCGTGAGGCCTGGCTGCCGGCATGCCAAAGAGCGACAGCATGACAAGAGAAGCGACCATCTTGGAGAGAGTCCCGGAAATGGAATTGGCTGGGGCGAAGACGGTTTTCAGTTCGTCGCGCGAAGTGGTCTCGCCAGAGTTGGCGCTGCCCGACGAGATCGTTCCCAATACGAGATTGAAGATGGATGGCAGGGCGCTGCTAGCGGCCATCCCCGCGGCGACTATTCCAGTCGTCTTCTTCGACCCGCAGTATCGCGGCCTGCTGGACAAGCTGGCTTATGGCAACGAGGGCGAAAAGCGGGGCAAACGCCGCTCCCAGCTATTGCAAATGACCGAGGACATTATCCGCGAGTTTGCAGCCGGGATAGATCGCGTCCTGATCCCCTCCGGGCATCTTTTTTTGTGGATCGACAAGTTTCACCTCTGCCAAGACTTCCGCGGGTGGTTCGACGCCACGCGGCTTGAAGTGGTCGACCTCGTCACCTGGGACAAAGGCAGGATGGGCATGGGCTACCGCACGCGGCGCGTCGCCGAGTACTGCGTCGTCTTGCAGAAAGCGCCGAAGCGAGCCAAAGGCGTCTGGCGAGTTCACAATATCCTTGATGTATGGTCAGAAAGAGTCAGCGCGAAGAATCATCCGCATCATAAACCAACAGAATTGCAGAGTCGGTTGATTGCGGCCGTGAGCAACGAAGGCGAGTTCATAGTCGATCCGGCTGCTGGCTCGTTCTCGGTGATGCAAGCCGCGAATATGCAGAATCGAAACTTTCTTGGCTGCGACTTGAACGGCTGAACGAGGACAAACAGATTTGAAAGCGCAAGAGCAAGGGCGAGATTCCATGACGCGCGACGAGGCGGGCCCGCCGACGGCGCAATTCCGCCAGGGCTCGGCGCTGCGCCAACTCTGGGAGACGAACCTGGAGGTCTTCCAGCGCGACAAGATGGCGCTCTTTGGCTTGTGCGTCTTCGCCATTTTCGCGGTCGTCGCTTTGCTGGCGCCGGTGATCGCTCCCTACGACCCGCTGACCCCGCTCAAGAACGCCGATGGCGACTGGATCAAAGACGCGCTGCCCTACTGGCTGGCTGAACCGGGCGCGGACAAAGCCGATGGCTACACCAACAATTTCCATCTGGGGACGACCAATATCGGGCGCGACATCTTCTCGCAGCTCGCGCATGGCTCGCGGGCGGCGCTGCTGGTGGGTTTCTCGGCGGCGGCGGCGGTGGCGGTGATTGGCACGGTCATCGGCTTGCTGGCCGGCTATTATGGTGGCTGGGTCGACGCCATTTTGATGCGCCTGGCGGATGTCGCCTTTGGCATTCCCTTCATCCCCTTCATCATCGTCATCGCCGCGTTCTTCGATCCCAGCATCTGGAATGTCGTCGTCGCCATGGCGATTCTGCTCTGGCGCGACACGGGAAGGGTCATCCGCTCGCAGGTGCTGGTCATCAAGGAGCAGGCATTCGTGAGCGCGGCGCGGGTCTCTGGCGCGAGCAATCTGCGCATCATCTTCGTCTACATCGCGCCCAGCATCTTGCCCCTGTCGTTTCTGTACGGCTCATTCGCCATCGCCTGGGCGATCCTGACGGAAGCCAGCGTCAGCTTCCTCGGCTTCAGCGACCCGACGACGATCAGCTGGGGTTTTATGCTGCAGGACGCCTTCTTGTCGCTCGCCTTGACGCGGGGCGCCTTTTACTGGATTATCCCGCCGGGCTTGTGCATTATGCTGACGGTGATGGCGGGCTTCTTCATCGGTCGCGGTTATGAAGAAGTGCTCTTCCCGCGGCTGCGCAGGATGTGAGGCGGCTATGAAGCGGCAAGTCTTCGCACGATGCGTCGATATGGCTGAATCTTTCGCGCTTGCGCGGGTGAACCACCGGCTCGCCCCTACAGATTTCTTGTTGTTGGCGGGCGCAGAGGGGGGTTCATGACCGTCCTCTCGATCCGCGATCTGAAAGTCAATTACCGCACTCAAGACGGCGTCGTCCAAGCCGTCGACGGCGTGTCGCTGGATCTGGACGAGGGCCAGCGCCTCGGGCTCATCGGCGAATCCGGCTGTGGCAAGACCACCTTGCTCAAGGCGATCGTGCAGGTGCTGCCGCGCAACGGCCACATCGCTTCGGGCGAAATCCGCTTCAAAGGCAGGGATCTGCTGACTTTGCCGCCAGCCGAGATGCGTCAACTGCGCTGGCGCGAGATCGCCACGATACCGCAAGCCTCGATGGACTCGCTCAATCCCGTGCAGCGGGTCGGCTCGCAGCTGATGAAACTGTTGCGGGTGCGGGGCGGCTATGGCAGGGCGGCGGCGCGCAAACGAGCCGAGCATCTCTTCGACTTGGTGGGCCTGGATACCGAGCGGCTGATGCATTACCCGCACGAATTCTCCGGCGGCATGAAACAGCGGGCCGTCATCGCGATGGCTTTGGCGCTTGAGCCAAGTTTGCTGATCGCCGACGAGCCGGTCACCGCCCTGGATGTCATCGTCCAACACCAAATCCTGGAGGTGCTGCGCCAGCTGGAAGAAGAGCTGAAGCTGACGGTCATGCTCATCACGCACGATATTTCCGTAGTGGCGCAGGTCTGCGATTCGGTCTCGGTGATGTATGCCGGGCGCATCGTCGAGGAGGCGGAGGCGGCGCCCTTTTTCGCCTCGCCCGCCCATCCCTACAGCCTCGGCCTGCAGCAGGCTTTCCCCAACCTCGCTCGCCCGCGCGATGTGCTGGTCTCCATTGAAGGCTACCCGCCCGACTTGCGCGAGCCGCCAACCGGCTGCCGCTTTGCGGAGCGCTGCCCCTTCGTCCAGGACCAGTGCCACCGCGTCGACCCGCCATTGGAGCAAGTGGGCGACAAGCGTCAGGCCGCTTGCCTGCGCTCCGGCGAAATGGACGCGCTGCGCCTGCAAGCCGAAGACCCGACCCTCTGGCAGCATGTCGAGGTGGCGCGGGGATTTAGGCCGCCGTCTCCGCCAGACGAGCGCCAGAGCGAGCCACCCGGGCGGCCGGCTGTCCAAAATGGCAAGCCGACTGAAGACGAAAGCGACGCCTTGGTCGAGCTGCGCGATGTCTCGAAGCGCTTCAAGATCGGCGGCGGGCTGGCCGGCTTGCTGCGCGGCGACAAAGAGCAGACGGTATACGCCGTCAACAAGATCTCCTTCACGCTGCGGCGCGGCGAGAGCCTGGGGCTGGCGGGCGAATCGGGCTGCGGCAAATCCACCACCGGCAAGCTGCTGGTCAAGCTGCTCGACGCCAGCGACGGGCAGCTCGTCTTCGACGGCGCGGACATGGCGAGCCTGGAAGACAAGGCGCTGCTCGGCTTCCGCAGCCGCGTCCAGCTCATGTTCCAGAATCCATTTGAGGCGCTGAACCCGCGCTTCACCTTGTACCGCTCGCTGACGGAGCCGCTGATCATCCATGGCTGGAAGAGCGAGAGCGAGCGCCTGGAGCGGGTGATCGAGACTCTCGACCGCGTCAACCTGCGGCCGGCCGAGGTCTTCCTGGACAAGTACCCGCATCAGCTCTCCGGCGGGCAGCTGCAGCGGGTGGTGCTGGCGCGGGCGCTGGTGCTGCATCCGGATTTTCTGGTGGCGGACGAGCCGGTTTCCATGCTTGATGTCTCGGTGCGGGCGGGGATCCTGAACACCACGCGCCGCCTGGCCAGCGAACTGGGTTTGGCGACCGTCTACATCTCGCACGATCTGTCGCTGCTGCAATACACCTGCGATCGCATCGCCATCATGTACCTGGGCGAAATCGTCGAGATGGGACCGAGCCAGGAAGTCATCAACAACCCGCAGCACCCCTACACTCAAGCCTTGATCGCGGCGGTGCCCGTGCCGGATCCGACCATGGAGAACCCGCCGCTGCGCATCCGTGAAGGCGTGCCGCGGCCGACGGAGCGTTTCGCCGGCTGCCCCTTCGCCCAGCGCTGCCCGGAAGCCATGGAAGCCTGTCTGAGCGCACCGCCGCCCGCCATCGCCGACGAGCGCCAACATCAAGCCCAATGCCACCTCTACGGCGATCAGCGCGATTCTCCCAGGCTGAATCGCGCGGCAACGCTCCCCTGACGCTTTTTGGCTGGATCGCCAGTGAACTTGACAGGGCGAAGCGCGTCATTGGGGCGGCCTTTTGGCATGATCCACAGTGTTGCGGCTCACCCTTCCCGGCTTGTGGCGAACCGGCTGTGTTACACTGGCTGCGCCGATAGCGATTTGCGGCGCCTTCATGCCAGCGATGGACGGTTGGCCTTCGGCGCGTCTTGTTGAGCGGGCAAAACATCGGATGCCTGGGGCGATCGCGCGCCCTAAAGCCTTTTCTGGATGGAGAGCGGAAACATCCCAGCATCAGCCGACGCCTTGACTGCCATTCTGCTGCTTGCGCTGTATCTTCCGCTCGGCGGGTACGCCTGTCGCCGGCTGCTCCCCGGCTTGACGCGTACCGCGAGACTGCTGGCGCTGGCCTGCCTGCTGGCTCAAGGCGCGCTGATCTTGCTGTCCTTCGTCGAGCGCCCCGCTTTCAGCTTCGATTGGTGGCTGTGGCACTTGGACCGCGAATACAACATTCCCGCGACCCTTGCCTCGATGCAATTGGCTTTGGCGGCATGCGCTTCCTTGCTCGCGGCGCGGCTGGGCAGTCCACGCCCGCGTTGGCAGCGGCTCTTCTTTCTGGGTCTGGCGCTGCTCTTCACCTTTCTGGCGGCGGACGAATTCTTGCTGCTGCACGAGGACGATGAAGCCGGTTTCGCGCTCATCTACGCGGCGCTGGGTTCAGGCGCGGCGCTGTTGACCCTGGCGATGGCGCGCAAGGCGGGGCCTGAACGGCGCTGGCAGCTGTGTTTCCTGGCTGGCATGGCTGTGGCTGCCTTTGGCGCTTTCGGCATCGACAAAGCGCTGTTCGCCTGCGAGCGGTGGCTCTTTTTTGTTCTGGACAAGTGCCTGTATCTGGTTCCGCTGGAGGAAGCCTGCGAGTTCCTGGGCGTCTGGCTGGCGCTGGTCGCTTTGCTGGGCATGGCGCGGCGGCCGGCCGACGAAGGCGCGCGAACCATGTCGGGGCGGGGAAGCCGCCTCCTGCTCGCCTGGTCATTCATTTGGCTGCTGCTTCTTTTCCTGTGGGCGCAACTGCCGCGAATTGAGCTCGGGCTCGTGGCGGAAGCGACCGAGACGCAGTTCGGGAATGGCGCGCGGCTGCATGGCTACCGGGTCGAGCCGCGCCCGGATGAAGTCGTCGTCCATCTCTATCCCTCCGCCCGTCAAGCCGATTATCCCTGGCTGGGGTACAGCGTCGTGCTTGTCGACCAAGTCAGTGGCGCGGAGCTCGCGCGTCGCGATCGCTACTCGCGGGGGCAGCTTCTGTGGTACCTGGGCGCGGCCTGGCGGTCCCTGTATCGCGAGACTGTCCAGGTAGCGCTGCCAAGCGATATGCCCCGCAATCGCGCGTATTGGATCGTGCTCACGCAGTGGCGCGAAAGAGAGGGCGTTTTTGGCACGCAGGCGGTCGTCGAGACCGATCTGCCCCGCTTGACCGAGATGCAGCTGGTCCTGGGCGAAACCCTGCGGCCAGCCCCCGCGCGGGCCGCCGCCGCCGAGCCCTTGGCGAGATTCGACGCCGGCCTCGCCCTGATGAGCGCCGACATCCCCGCGAGCGCGACAGCCGGCCATAGCCTGCCGATTGCATTCCACTGGCGAGCCGATGCCAAGGGCGGCGAGGACCTCATCCAGTTCCTGCACCTGGGCCACAGCGAAAGCGGCGCCTGGCAGACGCACGACCAGGAACCGCTTGGACCGCGACTGCCAACGCGGCTGTGGTACGCTGGCCTGGACGATAGCGAGACTTGGCGAGTGAAGCTGCCCAAAGACCTGGCGGCCGGCGAGTACAGCCTGTTCACGGGTTTGTACCGCCACGATGACAAGGAACGCTTGCCAGCCTACGACGCGGCTGGCGCGGCCTGGCTGGACAATCGCGTCGCCCTGGGCAGGATTGTCATCAGATGACTGTCAGGCGAGGCGGCGCGCGCCATTGGGCTGCAGAGCGCTGGAGGAAGCCGCGATGATCGAGTCCCTGGTCCTCGTCTTCATCGCCCTGCTCTACGGCGCGGCGCTCTTCATCGCCCGGCGCCATGTTTTCTCGCGATTGTCGCCGTTCGGGCGCAGGCTGTCGCTGGCGCTGTTGGCGGCGCAGCTGACGGTCTTGCTGCTGGCGCTCTCCCAGGGCTCGTCAACGGAATACTCCAGCCAAATCTGGCATCTGGACCTGGAAGCGAACATCCCCACCGCCCTGGCCGGGGCGCAGCTGGCGCTGGTGGCGGCGCTCTGCCTGTTGACGGCGCGCCGGCCCCTGGCAGCCAGAAATCGCCGTTACTGGAACGCTGTCGGCTTGCTCTTCGCATTGTTGGCGCTGGACGAGGCCTTCGCCTGGCACGAGCTCATCGCCGGCTGGGCGCTGTTCTACGCGGCGGTGGGCATCTGTCTGGCGCTGGCGAGCGGCTGGATCGCGGCGAAAGCGCCGAGACCTGAGCGAGTCTGGCCCCTTGGTTTGCTGGCGGGTTTGGCAGTGAGCGCGGCCGGCGCCCTGTTGCTGGAGCAGTTGCGCTTCGAACCCAGCTGCGGCGGTCTGGGTTTCTGGCGGGGGGGCCGCTGCCATCTGTATTACATTGAAGAGACGCTGGAATTCTGCGGCGTATGGCTGTCGCTGCTGGCGGCTTTGGGCATGTTTTCCACGACGGTGGCGTCGCCCTCAAGGCGGCTGCGGCGATTATTGTACGCGCTGCCAGCCTTGGCCTTGATGGCGCAGCTTGCGCTTTCGCCCTACGCGCCGGGCGCAGTCGCGAGTTTGCCAAGCGGGCTGGAGCGACTGCAAGTGGAATTGGCGCGGCGGGAGCTGCGAGCCGAATTCGAGAGCTTGAGGCCGGCGGCGGAGATTCGCTTTGAACCGGATTTGAGGCTGGCGGCCCATGCCTGGGAGCTTGATGAGCGCGGGCTGAAGGTCCGGCTTTTTGTGGCGGCGCCGCATGAGTCCTTCGAGGATTTGGGCTACTCCATTCACTTGGTGGATCAGGTCGATGGCGGCTCAGTCGCCAGCCAGGACCAAGGCGTCGATCGCCGGGAACGCATTTGGTTCGCCGACGCCGCCGGCCAGCCCCTGTACCGGCAAAGCATGGAGCTGGCGCTTGCGGGCGCGCCGCGGAACCGGGCGCTGTGGATCGCCTTGAGCTTGTGGCGCGAATACGACGGCGAGTACCGGCGCCTGGATATCCTGGCGAGCGATCTGTCGCTGCTGACCGCGGGACAAGCGATTTTGGGCGAGCTCGTCCTGCCCGAGCCTGCTGCCGTTTCCGAGTTCAAGACTCTGGCGGAGTTTGATGGCGGCTTTGCGCTGGGCATGGTCGCCTTGCCGGCGTCGGCGCGCCGGGGCGAGACTCTCGCGCTGGAATTCAGCTGGCGCAGCGACGGCGCGGGCTTGGCGGATTTGGCGCAATTCACGCATTTCGTCTCGCAAGAGTCCGGCGAGGTCTGGGGCTTCGACCAGGATCCGCTGGGCTTGCGCTTGCCGACCCGGCTGTGGCGCGCGGGCTTGGAAGACAGCGAAAGCTGGCGCGTCCCGCTGCCGGGCGATCTCGCGCCGGGCACGCACGCCGTCTACACCGGGCTATACCGCCGCGGCGATTTGGTCCGGCTGCCGGCTCGCGACGCGGCTGGCCAGCGCTATCCCGATGACAGCGTGCCACTGGGCGAGATCCGCATTGAGCGCTGAGCGTCGGGCGCAAAAGGCTATACACTTGGGGGCAAAGGCACGGCGAGCGCCGGAGGATGCGACCGGGCGATGGAAGGCGGCGCGCTGGTGGTCAACCCGGAGACGGTGATACGCGTGTTTGCGCTCGTGGTCTGGGCGCCGGTCTGCGCGCTCAGCTACCGTCATTTGATTCCCCGGCTGGATTCGCGCGCGCGGTGGCTGGCGAGCGGCCTGCTGCTGGCGCAGGTCGCCTTGATCGTGGCGGCGCTCTTCAACCAGCCGGCGCGTTACATTGAGTTTTGGCTTTGGAATCTGGACGGGGAATACAACATCCCCTCTGCATTCGCGTCGACGCAGCTGCTGCTGGGAGCCTGCTTCGCCTTGGCTCTGTGCCGCGAGGCGCGCGCGGCCTGGCGGCGCTGGTTCATGCTCTTGCTCGCGCTGGTCTTCATCGCCCAAGCTTGCGAAGAATTCTTCTCCACGCAGCAAGATCTGGACGCGACGCTCTGGCTGGCGCTCGTCGTTCCAGCGGGCGCGGCGACTGCCGCCTTGACGGCCTGGGCTGCCTGGCGAAGCCCGAAAGAGCAGCGAACCTGGCTGCTGGTTCTGTTGGCGGGCTTGTGCGTCATCGGGCTGGGCAGCCTGGTCATCGACAACCTTGGACCCACTTGCGGCGCGCTGGGTTTCCTGCCGCTGGATGGCTGCGTCGTCTGGCGAGCGGCGCCGGAAGAGATCGTCGAGTGCCTGGGAAGGTGGCTGGCGCTGCTAAGCCTGCTGGGCCTGCTGGGCGAGGCGAAGACGCGCGACTCTGGCCGCCTGTGGCTGCTTTTCGCCATCGCGCCGCTGCTTTGGATCCCCTTCATCATCCACTTCTCGCCCATCAAGAGCCACGACATTCCCAAGCCATCGCTGCCTGCTTCCGTCGTCTTCGAGGCGGGGCTGCAGCTGCATGGCTTTCGGCTGGACGAGGCGGGGCTGCCCGCTTTCGCCTATGTCCATTTGCCGTCCGAGCTGGAGCTTGAAGATTACGGTTATTCGGCGCATCTTGTGGATCAAGCCAGTGGCGCTTCTCTCGCCAGCCGCGACGACTTTCTGCGCCGCGATCATTGGACTTGGCCCGGCGGCAGGGGCTACGAGCCAGTCTACCGACAGGCGATCGATCTGACCCTGCCCACCCCCAAACCAGTCAATCGCGCGCTGTGGTTCGTGTTTTCGCTCTGGCGCAAAGAGCAGGGATACTTCAAACCGCTCAAGGCGCTGGAGAGCGACCTGCCAGCCCTCAACGACGCGCAAATCATCTTGAGCGAGCTGGCGCTGCCCGCCGAACCGGCCCCGGCATGGCCGGCGACGCTGGCGCGCTTCGACAACGGTTTCGCGCTGGCGCCGGTCGCGCTGCCAGCCACTGCAAGAGCGGGCGAAACCCTGCAAATCCGCTTCAGCTGGCGCGCTGAACAAGCGGGGAGCGAAGACCTGGTGCAGTTCGTGCATCTGGGACCGCTGGAAAACGGCCAATGGCTGCCTTTTGACCAGCAGCCCCTGGGCCCGCGCCTGCCGACCCGATTTTGGCAGGCAGGGCTGGCGGATGGCGAAACCTGGAGCGTGCCGCTGCCGGGCGAGCTGCCGCGGGGCCGCTACCAGCTCTTCACGGGCTTGTATCGCGCCGGCGATCAGCAGCGCATTCCCGCCCGCGACGCCGCTGGACAGCCCTACCTGGAGGGCCGCGCGCCGCTTGGCGAGATTGTCATAGAAGCGTACGCGCGATGACGCGAGGAGCCCGGCGATGAGCACGATGCTGGCGGCAATTTTTCACGAACATGGCGAGCGCGATGTCGTCCAGCTGGAGCGCCGGCCCATCCCCGCGCCGGGCAGCGCTGAGGTGCGTATTCGCGTGCGTGCCTGCGCCCTCAACTGGCTTGATGTCGGCATACGCCGCGGTCCGAAATTTGGCGCCGTGCCGCTGCCGCTGATCACCGGCGTCGACGTCTCCGGCCAGATCGACGCGGTCGGCCATTCGGTCGCGGGCTGGAAGGCGGGCGACGAAGTCACGCTCTATTCCTTGATCACCTGCGGCGATTGCGAGTTCTGCCGCGCCGGCGAGCTCACCGTCTGCCCGCGGCACCGGATCATCGGCGAGCACCTCGACGGCGGTCTGGCGGAGTACATGCTGGCGCCGGCCCGCAATCTCATCGCCAAGCCGCGGCGCTTGAGCCATGTTGAGACGGCGGCGCTGCCGGTGGTGGCGGGCACGGCCTGGCACATGCTGATCACGGTCGGGCGCTTGCAAGCCGGCGAGACCGTCTTCATCCCCGGGGCTGGCGGCGGCGTCGCTTCGCTGGGCATCCAGATCGCCAAACTCGCCGGGGCGCGGGTCATCGTCAGCACTTCAAATGACGAAAAGATGGAGAAGGCGCGGCGGCTGGGCGCGGACGATGTGGTGAATTATCGCGACAAAGATTGGGTCGACCAAGTCATCGAGCGGACGGGCGGGCGCGGCGTCGACTTGGCACAGGATCTGGTCGGCGCGCAAACCTGGGCGAGCACGCTGCGGACTCTGGCGCGGAACGGGCGCATGGTCGTCTGTGGCTCGCATTCGGGAACCCGCTTTGACTTGAGCATCCCGCAGATTTATCATCGCCAGCTGCGCATCCTGGGCGCGAACGGCGCCACTTTTGGCGAATTGCGGCGCGTGCTGGAGCTGGCGGACCGCGGCTTGCTGCGCCCAGTCATTGACCGCGTACTGCCCCTGGAGCAGATCCGCGAGGGCCACCGCGTCCTGGAAGAGCACGATCACTTCGGCAAAGTGGTCATGCGGATCGGGTAGCGGGCGACCGGCGAAAGGCATTGCGATGACAAAGCCAGCCAACATTCTCTTCATCATGACCGATCAGCAGCGCGGCGACACCATAGGCGCCCTGGGCAACCGCGAGATTCGGACGCCCGTCCTGGATTCGCTGGCGCATGAGGGCATCGCTTTCAGCAACTGCTACACGCCGGCGCCGGTCTGCGTCGCCGCCCGCAGCGCGACCATCACGGGCACGCCACCGCATCTGAACGGCTGCGCATCCAACAACGAATCGCCCCTGCATCTGCCCAGCGTCATGCAGGTCTTGCGGGAGCGCGGCTATCGGACGCATGGAATCGGCAAGATGCACTTCAACCCGGCCACGGAGGCGATGTGGGGCTTTGACAGCCGCGACATTTCTGAAGAGGGCGCGCGGCTGAGGGGCGGGCGCAACGACTTTCACGCCTATCTTGGCGAGAACGGCTATGGGCATGTGCTGGAGCCCCAGGGCATGCGCAGCGAGATGTACTACATCCCGCAGCCGTCGCAGCTGCCGGCGCGGCATCACCACACGACCTGGGTGGCGGACCGGGCGATCGACTTTCTTCGCCAGCGCGAGGCGGCCGGCGGAGACCAGCCCTTCTTCCTCTGGACGAGCTTCATCAAGCCGCACCCGCCTTTCGAGTCGCCCGCGCCCTGGAACAAGCTGTATCGCGCCGCGCGGATGCTGCCGCCACGCCGCCCGCCCGGCTACGAGGCTCTGCTGAATTATTGGAATCTGCATCAGAATCGTTACAAATACCGCGACAAGGGTTACGACGAGATGCTCTTCCGCGCGATAAAAGCGATGTATTACGCCTGCATCTCCTTCATCGACTTCAACCTGGGGCGGATCCTGGCGGCTCTGGGCGACGAAATCGACAACACGGTCATCGTCTTCACCGCGGATCATGGCGAGCTGCTGGGCGATTATGGCAGCGTTGGCAAACGCAGCATGCTGAACGCCTCGGCGAAAGTCCCGCTGCTGCTGCGGGCGCCGGAGCGGCTGTTGGCCGGCTTGCTCGGCAGCCGAATTGACATGCCCGTCAGCCTGCTGGATGTCTTTCCCACATTTGCGTCGCTGGCGAAGGCCGATTGCCCGCCGCCATCGCCCGAAGGCGCCAGCCTGCTCGATATCGCCGCCGGTTCAGTGGAGCGGGATTGCGTATTCAGCCAGTTCAGCGAAGGCAACACCGGCTTGTACATGGCGGCGACGCGCGACTTGAAATATGTGTATTCGGCCGCCGACGACCGCGAATGGCTCTTCGACCTGGAGCGCGACCCGGGCGAGACCAAGAGCTGGGCGGGCAACCCGCTCTACGCCGCGAGCCTGGAGTCAATGCGGAATCTGCTCCTGGAGCGCTTCGCCGGCGATGGCTACGATTTGCCGCTTCACGATGGCGGCTGGCGCGCTTTTGAGCCGCCGCAATTCCCCGACCCGGCCGGCGACGATGGCTTGCTCTTCCAAGACTCGCCCGACTTGCCGAGGCTGCTGGGCGCGCTGGAAGGCTATTACGATCCGGTCTAGGGCAGCCGCCAATCCACGCGAGGGCCCGTCATCTGCTACAATCGCGCCGCGGAACACTGGACGAATGAGAGCGAAAGACAGCCCATGATGAAAATCAGCGCCTTTGGCGACGAAATCGCGGTCGACTTTGAAGAGCAGCTGCGGACATTGGCTCGTTTACGCATCCCGCTGATCGATATTCGCGCGGCCTGGGGCCGGAACTGCGCCCTGTTCACCGCGGAGCATCGCCAGCGGATCCAGGCTTTGTGCGCCGAATACGAGATTGCGGCGTCGTGCATGGGCAGCCCGATTGGCAAATCGCCGATTCATGATCCCATCGCCATTGAATGCGAGCGCTTGAAGACCATTGGCGAGACGGCGCGGGCCCTGGGCACGCGCAATATCCGCCTGTTCAGCTTCTACCCCGATGGCAAGCATGACGAGGCGGCGCTGCAGCTGTCCATCGAGCGGCTGGCGACGCTCTCCGAAGTCGCCGAAGCGAACGATTTGCAGCTGCTGCTGGAGAACGAAAAAGGCGTGGTTGGCGACATCCCGGAGCGCTGCCTCTTGATCATGCGCGCGATTGACTCGCCCAGCCTGCGCTTCATCTGGGATCCCGCCAATTTTGTGCAGTGCGGCGCGGACAAGCAGGTCGAGCGCTGGTGGGATGCCTTAAGCCCCTACATCGGCTACATTCACATCAAGGACTCGCGGCTGGCGGACAAGGCGGTGACCGTGGCGGGCGCGGGCGATGGCCAGCTGCCTGAGCTGCTGGCGCGCTTGCGGGATTCCGGTTACGCGGGCGTGCTGTCGCTGGAGCCGCATCTGCTGGAGGCGCGGCACTCAAGCGGATTCAGCGGGGCAGCTGGCATGGAGGCGGCGGTCGGCGCGCTGCGAAAGCTGATGGCTGAAGCGGGGATTGAGGAGGGTTAGCTTCAGACGCGCGGCAGCAGCTCGAAGCAGTCGCGGCGCCGCGAGCCTTCAGCCGTTTCTTGCGGTATCGAATGTAGCATTTGGCTTCTCCCGACCCGGACTTCGGCATCTTCCATTATTCGGCGAGTCCGCTCCACGGTCTATTTCACGATCATCACATGCAGCTCCCGCGGTCCATGCGCGCCCTTGACCAGCTGATGGCCGATGTCGGCCGTCTTGCTCGGTCCGGTGACGATGACCGTATTGCTGCTGTCGCGGAATGCCGTGTAGCCGGCTTGCGCTTGTTCTTCGCGCCAGCTCTCCAGATCGGGCAAGATCTGGTCGGGGCGCAGCAGGGCGATGTGCAAATCGGGCAGCAGCGACGCGCCCCGATAGCGCCCGCGCCCGCTTTCCAGGACGAGGCTGCCGGTGGCTGCCAATGCCGCGCTCACCCCGGTAATGCCCACCCGCGCGTCGCCGTCATCGGGGGCGGCGATGGCCACGCCCAGCGACCGAAGCGTCTCTTGCAGGCCCGCCAGGGGCAGCTGTTCGCCGTCCCAGCTTAGCGCGCTTTGGTCGCCGTCGAGCAGGTCCATGATCTGCTCAATCGCTTCGCTGCGATCGACCTGGTAGACATAAGAGCCGAGTTCCCGCGCGGCGGCGATGAATTGGTTCACGCGCCCGCTTTCGCCTTGGCTGGAGCGCGGGGTGACCGGGCGGCTCTCTTCAATGGGCGCCAGGGAAGCGAATGGCGGCTGCGCTTGACGCAGTCTGGCGAGGATGCGGTCGCGCTGGCTCATGCTCGTCCTTTCATCAAGCGCCGGCCCGCTCTTTCCATAGCTCGCGGAAAGGCTTGGGCGCGAAATTGGGGAAGTCTCGGTGGGCGCTCCAATTGCCGAGGGGGCCGGGCAGGTACTCGCCCATGACTGCCTGGCCCGCGCGAGCGGCGACCCCGCCCAGGGCGTAACGCTTTGGCGAGGTCATGCCGACGGACCAGAGCTTCATCGCGAGATCCCAGCCGGCTTTGCTCTCCCCGGCCTGGACCAGGTCCCAGCGCAGGTCGAGCAGCATGCGCGGCAAGTCGATATCGACCGGGCAGACTTGCTTGCAGCTGCCGCAGAGGCTGCTGGCATGGGGCAGGGGCGTCGCGTTTTCCAGGCCGACCAGGAGCGGCGTCAGCACCGCGCCGATGGGACCGCCATAGACCCAGCCATAGGCGTGACCGCCGGTGCTGCGATAGACGGGGCAGGCGTTCTGGCAGGCGCCGCAGCGGATGCAGGCCAAGGCCTCGGCATAGGCGGTGTCATAGATTTTGCTGCGCCCGTTGTCCACCAAAATGACATAGGCATGCTCGGGTCCGTCGTCTTCGGCGGCGCGCTTTGGACCGTTGAGGATATTGGTATAGACCGTCAGCGACTGGCCGGTGGAGCTGCGCGGCAGCACTTGCGTCAGGGTGGCGTAATCTTCAACGGTCTCGACGATCTTCTCGATGCCGACCAGGGCGATATGCACGCGGGGCATGGAAGTGCACATCCGGCCGTTGCCCTCGTTCATCACCAGGCCGATGGAGCCGGTCTCCGCGATGAGGAAGTTGCCGCCGGAGATGCCGAGATCGGCGTGGAGGAAATCGTGGCGGAGCATCTTGCGGGCGAAGGCGACCATCTCTTCGGCGTCGTCGGTGGGCTGCATGTCCAGCTCGCGGATGAAGATATCGCGGATTTCGTCCTTGGTCTTGTGCATGACCGGGGCGACGATGTGGCTCGGCGTCTCGTTGTTGAGCTGGATGATGTACTCGCCCAGGTCCGTCTCCACGACCCGCATGCCGCCGGCTTCAAGCGCGTGATTCAGCCCCAGCTCCTCGGTCAGCATGGATTTGGATTTGGTGACCGTGCGAGCGCCGTGCCTGGCGGCGATATCAAGGGCGATCCGGTTGGCGGCGGCCGCGTCCTCAGCCCATTCAACGCCCCAGCCATTGGCCAGCAGGTTGCTCTCGGCTTGCTCGAGCAGATCTGGCAGGTTGCGCAGGGCGCGCCGTTTGGCTTCGGCTGCCTTACGCCGCAAGAATTCGCCGTGGTCCGCGCCATAAGCGAACATGGCTTCCGCGCGCTTGCTGTAGCCGCCTCGCGTGCCCGCGCCGACGGCATGCTGCAGATCGGGGTTGCGCAGGGCGATATCCGCCAGCGAGACGAAATCGTTGGACTTCAGCTCGACGGTCATGAGGCGCCTCCTGGCAAGGCTTGAGCCAGCACATCCGCCAGGTGCACGACGCGTTTGGCGGATCGTTGGCGCGACAGGCCGCCGTTCATCTGCGTGAGGCAGCTGGCGTCGCCGGTGACGATTGTATCGGCGGCAGACTCGTTGATGTTGTTGATTTTGTTGCGCAGCATGGCGTTGCTGAGCTCGGGCATTTTGACGCTGAACAAGCCGCCAAAACCGCAGCAGACCTCGCATTCGTGGAGTTCGCGCAGGTCGGCGTTGCCCAGATGCGCCAGCAGATCCCGCGTGGCGCCGCCCAGCCCGAGGCCGCGCAGGCCATGGCAGGCGTCGTGCACGGCGAAAGACTGCTTGCCCGGCAGAGTCAAATCGAGATTGGTGATGCCCAAGCCGTCGACCAAGAATTCGCTGAACTCCCAGGTGATGGCTGCCATGTGTTGAGCGCGCTCGTAATCGGCGCCGTCTTCGGGGCTGAAGAGACGCGGATATTCGTGCCGGACCATGGCCGCGCAGGAGCCGGAAGGCGTGACGATGACCTCGGCCTCGGCGAAGGCGTCGAAGAAATGCCGCGCCACCGTCCGCGCTTCGTCGCGATAGCCGGAGTTAAACGCGGGCTGGGCGCAGCAAGTTTGCCGCGGCGGGAAAACGACCGGGACGCCGACATGCTCCAGGATATCGACGACGGACATGCCCGTCTCGGGATAGATCATGTCGACGATGCAGGTGATGAAGAGGGAGACTGGCTTGTCTTTGGGGGAGTCGCGTTGGGGTAGCGCCATGCCGTGTGCCTTCGTTAGTGGCGGTCCGTCCAGGCGGCTAGTGTAGCGAAAACGGGCTTGACTGGCTATCCGCGGCGCAAGGGAATTGGCGCGCGCGCGAGGGCTGGTCGCCGGCTTCGGCATGTCAGGCGCCGCTGGGGATCTACGCTAGAGGAATCGGCAGCATGACAAGCAGCTTCTTGGACTCGATATTCCAGATCCAGACGCGGTCGTCCGGCCCGATCGCCACCATCAGTTCATTGTTCGGGTGAAGCCGCGGTACACTGCCCGGATACTCGGAATGCTCGAATTTACGCTTGATATTCCAGACTGAAATGCCGGAGCGGCCTGAGGAGACCAGGTACTTGTTGTTTGAGGTGAATCGCGCGCCAACAAAGTCGGTTTCGGAATGGAACACCAGTTCTTCGGTGTCCAGATGCCAGACAGAGAGCTTGGTTGACATGCAAGTGTAGGCGAAGGCAAGATAGGTGTTGTCATGGCTAAAGCGCCATGTGACATCGGCTTCACAAGAGCCCGCGTTGGTCTCGATCCGCTTCAATAACGACCAAGTAGCGGTATCGTAGACATGCAGCGCGACGCGATCTGCAGTGAGTCCTTCAACAGCGACCACAAAGAGCGCGCCATCGGGGCTGAATGTCGCCGATCCGATGTTCCCGGGCAGACGCGCGAGCACAGCGCCAGGACCCCGCTCAATGTCAAACGCATTGACGATTGTGCCTTCCTCGAAATGATGCCACCGGCGCGCTAGATACCGCCAGTCGGGACTCAGCCAAGTAAGGTATGTCCAGCGTCTTCCCCGCCTCGCGAGCGCAGTCCGCACTCGTTCTGCGCTGTCTAACTCCCAAATGGACATTTCGTATTGGGTTGTCCACCAATCGCTAAAAGCCATTATGTGGCTGCTATCGGAGTTGAACGATGTCCACTTGAAATCGGTCGGGATATCGGTCGCCATTCTGTGAAGCTTGAGAACGGTCTCCTTGTTCTCCAGATTGATAATGGACAGACCTTGACTGGCGCCAATCGCCAGATATTGGTCATTTGGGCTGAAAACCAGGTTCGCGCCGATGTGGGATGAGCCAGCAAGGTAGCGGGGAGGCGAGAGGATATTCTCCATGTCGTAGAGCCAGGTTGCGCTGGCGCTGTCTGAAGTCTCGGTTCTTGCCAGGCCATATTGGACAGCAAGATGGCGTCCATTATCAGACAGGGCGACAAGTCTCGCCCGCCAAGTAGGGAGCGGCTCTTGCGCGCGAGCAGCTGCCGAAAGCGCGACGAGACATGCCAGCGCGACAGCGAAAGTCTTTGCTCGCCTATTTCGAACTGTAGATGCTTGTCTCGTTCTCATCCAGCGCATTCCTTTCCTCGGAACCATAATGCGCGATGATTAGGTCCAGGTGGCGGTTATCGTGTTCGTTAGGATATGGTTCGTTGTCTTCTGGATTCAGCATTCCGGTGTTCCCTGTAAGGCCTATGGAGGCTTTGTCGATGCTGTCTATGACGCTCTGAGGCCGAACGCGCTCTGCTATATGCGACAGATGCCCGAAGGAATAGAATATCCTGCCGTCTCTCCTCCAGAGTGCGGGATTGTGATTGTGATCGCTTGCCAAGGCTTGCATGAGCATGGGGTCATCCAGGAACGCGCTGGCCGGGAAACTGATGATGACCGTGTTTCCGAGCCCAACATGTGTTTCGTATTCCCTGACGACATATTCGACCCTGACATCGGGTCCAATCATAGGCGACTGCACTTCAAATGCATGCGTCAATCCTCTGGGATTTAGATCTCGCGAGCGAAGGCCTCGTTCCGCGCGGTCCGCCCATTTAGCATTTGAGAGTTCAACATCCAATGATTCATCGGCCACAATGGATTGCCGGGCATACCGAACGGGAACGGTTTCCAAGTCACTCCCCCGGATCCTAAAATTGTCGCCCAAGTCTTCAAGATTGATCCAGTGATGATAAACCGCCGGATGGATAGGGTCTTGCACTTCGATCTGAACGAGCGACGGATTTAACGTCGATCTGCCCCGGACCCGGAACAATCGCGGCTTCCCGCTGAAATCGTATTCCATGTGAGTCTCGGGTTCCGCGAGCCTGTCTGCGGCCGACCATTGATCGCCGTAGCCTCGGAACGCGCCCGCGATTTCGATGAAGGCGCTCGCCTCCCCCTGCAGCATGACCATCTCCGGAGGGTCGTCGGCTTCGGCATGGCGCTGCGCCAGCAGGCCGACCAGGTTGGCCAGGGTCTCCAGCGGGTCTTCTGGCCAGACGAGGAACTCCGGCTCGCGTTCTGTGGGCAGCTCCAGCATGCGTCCGCCGACGCGTTTGTAGTAACGCAGGTCGCCATAGGGCGTGACGATGATGAGATACTCCGCGTCCAGCCAAAGCGCCGCGTCAAGGTCGGCTGGCGAGGCGGGCGTATGATTGGGGTGGTTATGAAACAGGATGACATTCCGCTTTGCCGCCTGCTGCCGGTGAATTTCCTGCAGCGAGACGAAATCGGCATCTCCCTGGCGCGTGAAGAGCGTTTGCCGCGCATCCAGGTCGACCGCGACCAAGGACTCGGCACTGTCGTTCGCCAGGTCCTGGAGCGTGTCCAGCCATTCGCGCGACCAGCCCTTCAGCAATTGCGTCTCTTTCTGCCATTGCAAATCGTCGCGGAAGCGGTCGATGTACCAGAGCAGGAAGGCTTCAGCCGCCGCGTCATCTTCTTTATTGTAGCCATAATCGGCGAAGCGCTCCAGATATTCGAGCGGCTCGTCCAGGTAGTGCAGGATGAAGTTCTGCGTGCGCAGCGAAATCGCCAGGCTCTGGACGGGCTCAGTGTACATCGCCATGGACCAGGTCGCATAATCGACCGCGTTCATGGACAGGAAGATTTCTTCGCCGGTGGCGGCGTACTCGGCTTTGAGGGGCTGGGGCTCGCCGTCGCTTTCGAAATCGGGCCTTGGGTCCGGCGCCTCGGGCTGGCTGGGCGGCAGGGCAGGTTTCTCGGCCGGATGCAGGGTCGCGTCCAGGCGCTGGCGCAGGGCTTCGGCCAATTTCGCGCCAAAAGCGGTGCACGCGACCAGGGGCGCTGGGGCTGGATTCTGTTTTTCTCGCTGCGGTTTCGCTGGCGGTTTGCCGCCGCTGCCAAGCTCGATCGTCTGCCGGTGATTGCGAAGCAACATGAACGCACTCCTCGAACTAGAACTAATGTTCACATTGTGGAGCAATTTGCTTCGCGTGTCAAGCGCCCGGCGCCGCGCGCCGCCTGTGAAGCGGCCTGGATTTGCGCTACAATCGGCTACCCAGCGCAAAGGCAAAGGATGGACGACATGGCGGACTACAGCCCCAAACCGGAACACAAATTCACCTTCGGCTTATGGACGGTCGGCAACATCGGGCGGGATCCCTTCGGCGAGCCCACCCGCGCGCCCATCTCCCCGGTGGCGATTGTGCATATGCTGGCGGAGGTCGGCGCCTGGGGCGTGAACTTGCACGACAACGACCTCGTGCCCATCGACGCGACCGCCGCCGAGCGCGACCAAATCGTGGCGGATTTCAAAGCGGCCATGGACGAGACCGGCATCGTCTGTCCGATGGCGACCACCAATCTCTTCGCCGATCCCGCATTCAAAGACGGCGCCTTCACCAGCAACGACCCGGCCGTCCGCGCTTATGCCCTGCAGAAGACGATGCGCTCGATGGACCTGGGGGCGGACCTGGGGGCGAAAATCTATGTCTTTTGGGGCGGGCGCGAAGGGGCGGAATGCGACAGCGCCAAGAACGCGGCCGACGGCGTGAAGCGCATGCGCGACGCCATCAACTTTTTGTGCGAGTATTCGAAAGACCAAGAATACGGCTATCGTTTCGCGCTGGAACCCAAGCCGAACGAGCCGCGCAGTGACATTTACTTCCCGACTGTCGGCAGCATGCTCGGCTTCATCGCCACCCTGGACGACCCGGCCATGGTCGGCGTCAACCCGGAAGTGGCGCACGAGCACATGGCGGGATTGAATTTCATGCACGCGGTGGCGCAAGCCTGGGACGCGGGCAAGCTCTTTCACATTGATCTCAATGACCAGATGTTTGGGCGCTACGACCAAGACTTCCGCTTCGGCAGCATGATGATCAAGCAGAACTTCCACCTGGTGCGCTTCCTGGAGGATGTCGGCTACGATGGCAGCCGCCACTTTGACGCCCACGCTTACCGCAGTTCTCAATATGATGATGTCAAAGAGTTCGCCCGCGGCTGCATGCGCTCGTACCTGGTCTTCAAAGAGAAGGCGGCGCAATTCAACGCTGACGCCGAGATACAGGCTCTGCTGCAAGAGATCAACGCCGATGACGGCCGTTACGACTATCTGGGGGCGGGCTACAGCCGGGCGACCGCCGAGAGGCTGAAAGCGACCGAGTTTGACCGGGCCGGCATGGGCGCGCGCAACTTGCCCTACGAGCGGCTGGACCAGTTGACATTCGATGTCCTTTTGGGCGTGCGCTAGACCCGACCTGTCGGATGCCGCAGGCGTGCCACCGGGTCGCCCGCCGCGGCATCATCCCGACCTGTAGGGGTGACTTATCAAGTCGCCCGCCAATGCATCCAAGGCGAAAGGACCAGCCATGCCCTACTTGATGGGACTCGATATCAGCACCACTGGCGCCAAAGCCTTGATAATCGACGAAGCGGGCGCCGTCATCGCCAGCGTCAACGCGCCGCAGCCCATCAGCCAGCCCCAGCCCCTCTGGAGCGAGCAGGACCCGGCCGACTGGTGGGACGGCATCGCGGGCAGCATTCGGGGAGCCTTGACCGAGTCCGGGCTGAAGGGCGACGACATCGCCGCTATCGGGCTCACGGGGCAGATGCACGGCTTAACGCTGCTTGACGCGGCGGGCGAAGTTCTGCGCCCCGCCATCCTCTGGAACGACCAGCGCACCCAAGCCCAATGCGATTATATGACCGAGACCGTCGGCGCGGAGCGGCTGCTGGAGCTGACCGGCAACCCGGCTGTGACCGGCTTCACCGCGCCAAAGATTCTCTGGGTGCGCGACGAGGAGCCGGAAATCTACGCCCGGGCGGCGCAGGTTTTGCTGCCCAAAGACTACATCCGCTACAAGCTGACGGGCCTCTACGCGACGGATCTGGCGGGCGCGGCGGGCACATCGCTGCTGAATGTGGCGGAGCGCGCTTGGTCGGCCGAAGTGCTGGACGCGCTGGAGATCCCGGCCGAGTGGATGCCGCCGGTGCATGAAGGCGCCGAAGTCACGGCGACGATCAGCGTGGCGGGGGCGGAAACCACCGGTCTGAAGGCGGGCACGCCCGTCGTTGGCGGCGGCGGCGATCAGGCGGCGGGCGCGGTCGGCATGGGCTGCGTCGCGCCGAACACGATCGGCGTGACGGTGGGCACTTCTGGCGTGGTCTTCGCGCCCCTCGATCGTTACGCTTACGAGCCGGAAGGGCGGCTGCACGCCTTTTGTCACGCCCTGCCGGATACCTGGCATTTCATGGGCGTGATGCTCAGCGCGGCTGGCAGCCTGCAATGGTACAAAGACACATTCGCGCCGGATATGGGCTTCGACGCGCTGCTGGCGGAGGCGGCCGCGGCGCCCGCGGGCAGCGAAGGCTTGTTCTTCCTGCCCTATCTCACCGGCGAGCGCACGCCCCATCCGGATCCTTTGGCTCGAGGCGCGTTCATCGGCATGACCAGCCGTCACGGCCGCGGACACATGACGCGGTCCGTGCTGGAAGGCGTGGCTTACGGCTTGAAAGATTCTTTCACCTTAATCGCGCAAGCCGGCTTGCCCGACTCGTTTGAAGCGCGGATCAGCGGCGGCGGCGCGAAGAGCCCGGTCTGGCAAGGGATCATCGCCGATGTCCTGGGCGCCCCGCTGGTGAATATCAATACCACCGAAGGCGGGGCATTTGGCGCGGCGATACTGGCCTCGGTCGCCGCGGGAGCGTACGGCGATGTCGCCAGCGCCTGCGAGTCGATGATCCGCCGGGGCGAGACGGTCGCCGTCGGCGCGCATGCCGAAGCCTATGCCGAGCGCTACGAGATTTACCGCTCCCTGTATCCGGCCCTGAAAGCCACTTTCGCGCGGCTGTGAGGCTGCTAGCTCTCGACCTCGGGCAGCAAGCCTGAGAGATCCAGGCGCCCGAGGAAGCCGACGACCTTCGCTTGGTCGATCTCCACGGCGCGCAGCCGGTCGTCGATGCCGTCGACCTTGCGCTCCAGGCGGGCGAAATCGCCTTTTAAATCGTCGCGCGAGTCTCGTACGTCGCTTTGCACATCCGCGCGCAGTTGTTTCAAGTCGCTTTGCATGTCCGCGCGCAGCTGTTTCATGTCGTCTTCCAGGTCCGCGCGCAGTTGTTTCATGTCGTCTTCCAGGTCCGCGCGCAGTTGTTTCAAGTCGTCTTCCAGGTCCGCGCGCAGTTGTTTCATGTTGTCTTCCAGGTCCGCGCGCAGTTGTTTCAAGTCGTCTTCCAGGTCCGCGCGCAGTTGTTTCATGTCGTCTTCCAGGTCCGCGCGCAGTTGTTTCAAGTCGCTTTGCATGTCCGCGCGCAGCTGTTTCAAGTCGCTTTGCATGTCCGCGCGCAGCTGTTTCATGTCGTCTTCCAGGTCCGCGCGCATCTGTTTCAAGTCGCTTTGCATGTCCGCGCGCAGTTGTTTCATGTCGTCTTCCAGGTCCGCGCGCAGTTGTTTCAAGTCGTCTTCCAGGTCCGCGCGCAGTTGTTTCATGTCGCTTTGCATGTCCGCGCGCAGCTGTTTCATGTCCTCCCGCATTTCGTTGCGGAAGCTTCTCATGTCAGCCCTGAGCCAGGCAAAGGCGCCCAGGACGGTGACGATAATGACCAAGGGCTCAATCCATTCGCCGATCATTTCCAATTCCTCTCCACCGGCAGCCCGCAGTCTAACACAGCGCGCCTGTAAATGCCAAATGCGCTGACGCCGCTCACAAGGCGTGCGTTAGCACCAGGACCCGCGTCGACTCCGGCAGGCCTTCCCGGCGCAGCTCGACTTCCCAATCCGACTGAAAATCAACATCGGCGTCGTTGAAGTGGTGGAGGAAAGAAGTGATCCACTGCATGTTACGCGGCTTGTAACGCAGGGTGCGGAAGTGCATCGGGATAACCAGTTTGGGCTGCACACGGTCGATGACGCGTTTCAGGTCCGGCAGGCGGATGGTCGGCACATCGCCCGCCAACACGAGGAATACATCCAAATCGCGGAAAAAGTCGTACTCTTCGGGCGTGAATGGATTGCCGACATCGCCCATGTGCCCAATGTGGATGCCATCCATCTCCCAGCGGTACATGGCGCATTTGTCCGGCTCGTGATACGGGTGCTCGTACATCTCGGAAGATTCGATGCCCTTAAAGACAAGTCCCGCCGCTTCAATCTTGCCGCCGCCGCGGGCCACATCCAGCATGTTGATGCGTACGGGATCGCCCGGGATCAAGTCGGAGCGGTCGTGAAAGTCGTCATTGAGCGACGAGGTGAGCACGACATCCGGCTGGTCAGTGATAGGCTGGTAGCCAGATGTCTCCGGCGTGTAGGGGTCGGTGATGACCGAGGCGCCGTCGTCCCCGGTGATGAGGAATGCCGCGTGTCCGTACCACTTGATTTTCATGCTCTAGGCTCCATTCAGTTTGGGAATCACATCTTCAATCACCATGCCGACGACTCGTTCATCGGGCGCGTCGATGATATCCACCACGAAGTAATCGCAGCCGTTTTCGATGAACGCGCCGAGCTGATCGACCAGCTGGGCGGGCGCGCCGACGAAGGCGTTGTCGCGGGTCCACTTGTTCTCGCGCGAGAGGCCCCGAGCGGTGGCTTCGTCTTCGGTGGCGCCGATGGCGATGCGCCCGAACCAGCTTTGCCGCAAGGTGGCCGGGTCGCGCCCGATCGCGTCCAGATGCCGCAAGAGCACCGCCTGCCGCGCCAGGTAGCGGTCCAGCGGCGCGTCCGGGAAATTCCAGATGTCGGCGTATTTGGCGGCGTGTTTCATGGTGGTGTAGCCGCCGCCGCCGACGAGGATCGGAATCATCGGCTGGGGCTTCGGCTCGCACCAGGCGTCGCGGACGCGGTAATGCTTGCCTTCGTAGCTGACCTGGCCCGGCTCTTCCCACATTTTCTTGAGGATGATGACGGTCTCTTCCAGTTGCTGCACGCGGATTCGCGGCTCGGGATAGGCGTAATCGTAAGCGCGGTATTCGTCTTCTTTCCAGCCGGCGCCGATGCCCATGACAAAGCGCCCGCCAGAGAGCGCCTGCAGCGACGCGGACATCAGAGCGAGCAGGGCGGGGTTGCGGTAACTCTGCCCCAGGACCATCGGTCCCACTTCAAAGTCCGGGTAGCGCGCCGCGATATAGCTCATCACGGTCCAGGCTTCAAAAGTCGGCTGTCCGTCCCATTGGAAATGGTCGGTCATCCAGATGCTGCGGAAGGCGCCGCCCAGCAGGGGCAGGGTCGCGTCCAGGTCGGCGATGAACTGCGCGGTATTGCCCGCGGGCGGGCCGTGCATTAGAGCCAATCCAAAATCGACCATTGCGTCGCTCCTTCACAGGTGGCAGGTACGGCTATTGTATCGCTTTTCCCACGCGGCGTAACGCCCCTGCGGAATGGGATGCGGCGCGGCGGGCATGGCCTACTGCCCATTCGGATTCGCGTTGTAACGGCGGGCGACCGAATCTTTTCTCGCTGTCCTCGGTGTCTTCTGTGTTAAAGAAAAGATACGACGGGCGTTTTGACGCGGAGAACGCTATCATTCAGCCTGTCGCCGATGCCCGTCCAGGAGGCTTCCCATGCCAGACCGCCCGAACATCCTCTGGTACTGTAGCGATCAGCAGCGTTTCGACACCATCGCCGCCCTGGGCAACCGGCACATTCGCACGCCCAATCTTGACCGTTTCGCCGCGGAGTCAGCCGTTTTCACGCATGCCTACTGCCAGTCGCCAATATGCACGCCCAGCCGCGCCAGCTTCTTGACGGGCATGTACCCCAGCGCGGTCGGCGTCAACGCCAACGGCTACGAGCGCTTCCCCGCTCATCAGGCCGAAAGCCTGCTGCCACGCCGGCTGCGCGACAGCGGCTATGACTGCGGTCTCATCGGCAAGCTCCACCTGGCTTCCGCGATGAACCGGCGCGAAGAGCGAGTCGATGACGGCTACAGCTACTTCCAGTATTGCCACGATCACAAATTCGGCGAGCCGGGCAACGATTATGTCGCCTGGCTGGAGGCGCAAGGCATTGAACCCGGCAGCATTTTGCAGCGGCGCGAATTCACCTCCGCCGCCAGCTATCGCCGCGCTGGAACGCATCCCAACTTCGGCGGTTTGAGCGTGCCCAGGCCCGAAAACGACAATGTGCCGCCGCATCTGCATCAGACTTTTTGGTGCAGCGAGAAAGCCATCGAATTCATGGAGCGCGAGCGCGGCGTCGACCAGCCCTGGCTGCTCAGCGTCAACCCATTTGACCCGCATTCGCCATTTGACGCGCCCTGGGAATATTGGCGGCGCTACGACCCGGAGTCCCTGCCCGGCGCGCATTTCGTCGACAGCGACCTTGGGCGCCAGCGCAAGCTCGAAGCGGCTGAAATCGACTTTCAGACACGCGCGCACCATCCCGACAGCCTGCGCCACAAAGAAGTCCAGGCCTCGTATTACGCCATGATCGAGTTTGTCGATCAGGAATTCGGGCGCTTGCTGGACTGGCTGGAGGCGGCGGGGCTGCGCGAAAACACCATCGTCATCTACATGAGCGACCACGGCGAGGCGCTGGGCGACCACGGCTTGATGCTCAAGGGCTGCCGCTTCTACGAGGGCTTGACGCGCGTGCCGCTGATGATCTCCTGGCCGGGTCAAATCAAGCCGCAGCAGTCCGAGGCCCTGGTCGAGCTGCTGGACATCGCGCCGACGCTGTACCAGCTGCTGGGCATGGACGCGCCCGCGTCGACGCAGGGAAAATCGCTGGCGGATGGGCTGCGCGGGGGCATGGGCGAGCACCGCGATTTCGTGCGCTGCGAGTATTTTGGCGCCATCTACTATCCCGACCAAACGCACGCGACCATGTACCGCGACCGGCGCTGGAAGCTGGTCAGTTATCACCAGAAGGGCATCTGTGAATTGTTTGACCTGGAGGCGGATCCCTGGGAGCATACCGACCTCGCAGCCGACCCCGCTTATGCTGATGTGAAGCTGGATTTGCTGCAACGCAGTTTCGACGCCGCCATCGACGCCCTGCCCGCCCAGACCGACCGCTTCGGTCCATTCTGAGCGCGTGAATGGCACGCCAAATTCAACCCTCTCATCGCGATAGGGGGAGGCTGGGGCGCCGCTTGCGAAAGCCTCTTCAACCCCCCTCAGTCCCCCCATCGCGATAGGGGGAGGCTGGGGCGCCGCTTGCGAAAGCCTCTTCAACCCCCCTCAGTCCCCCCATCGCGATAGGGGGAGGCTGGGACGCCGCTTGCGAAAGCCTCTTCAGCCCCCCTCAGTCCCCCCATCGCGATAGGGGGAGGCTGGGGCGCCGCTTGCGAAAGCCTCTTCAACCCCCCTCGGTCCCCCCATCGCGATAGGTGGAGGCTGGGGCGCCGCTTGCGAAAGCCTCTTCAACCCCCCTCAGTCCCCCCATCGCGATAGGGGGAGGCTGCGGCATCGGCGACCTTTGGCAAGCTGGGCGTCGTGCCTGGCTGGCCCGGCGACGAAACCTGCCCGCCACAGCCCATGATCGCGCAGATTCGCCATGTGCTGGAGGGCTGCGCGGCGGTCGGGCGCTACAGCGTAATGGTCCTAGGCCAGGAAGCCTCGGCGGCGGTTACGGCGCAAGTCTCCGCGCCTCTGTGTCTCTGTGGCAAGACAGCAGTGCCTCCGAAGAGCTTTCCAGACCGCCTCATTCGGTTTGACACAGTCCAAGTTCATGGGCTAGACTTGCGGCGTGTCAAACGACATTGAAAAGCGAATACATCGGAAAAAAAGGAGCAGATCATGTACAAGCGTCTCCTGCTGGCGTCGGTGATATTGCTGGTCTTCGGCGCTTTCGCCGGTCTGGCGCAAGATGAGGTCACCCTCTTCGTCACCGTCGGCGCCTATTACCCCGACGAGCCGACCGAGAACAACCCGAATCCGCCCAAGCTGATGAATGACATCGTCGCCGAATACGAAGCCGCCAACCCAGGCCTCAACATTGAGCTGGTGGATGTGCCGGCGAACATCTCGGGCGATCAGTGGCGCAGCACCGTCTTCAACGGGCAGAACGAACCGCATATCATCGTCAACAATTACATCCGCGTCTGGCAGGAGCAGGGCAACGACTGGTATGTGCCGCTCAATGATTACATTGAAGCGCCGAATCCCTACATCCCCGAGGGCACGCCGGGCCACGAACGCTGGGCGGACAGCATCCCCGAAGTCGTCTGGAACACCACCTACCACACCGGCAGCGGCAACCAGTATGTCGTGACCGTGAATGCGGTCGCGGTCGGTTTCTTCTACAACATCGACATGCTGGAAGCGGCCGGCATCGACACGGAATTCGACATCCCCTATTCACTCTGGGAAGACTGGGAGACGATGATCGCCGAGATGGGCGCTTACGCCGAGACGGGCGTGAAACCGCTGGCGCTCTCCATGTCCACCGCCGCGCCCTACACCTACAACTGGTTTGACGGCACCAGCCTGACCAGCATGTACATCGACCACATCGAAAGCTGGTGGGAGCCCGGCGCCAGTTGGCACGCTCTGAACCAGCGGGAGTTCGCCTGCGCCATCCAGAACGGGCTCATCAGCGCCAATGACGACGCCTTCGCCGACTGGCTGGCGCTGCTCTCCGACTTTGAGCCGATGTGGGTGGACGGCTACTCGACCCTGACCAACGACGAGACCTACCGCCTCTTCGTGACCGAGGAAGTGCCCTTCCTGCTGCAGAACGCCGCCTCGCAGACCATCAATGTAACCCGCGACGCCGACTTCAACTGGGGCATCAGCTACTTTCCGCCGGTCACCGGGACGACCAGCCCGCACGCCGCGAATAACGAGAGCGCCTACCTGGTCGGCGGCTTCACGGCCGGTTTCACGGTGACGGACCGCGCGCGCCGCGAAGGCATCGAAGCGCAGACCGTCGACTTCCTGATGTACCTGACCGCGCAGCCGCAATGGGGCCGCGTCGTCACCGATTCGCCGCGCAGCATCCCGACCCAGCTCGGCTTGGATGTGCCCGACGCGCTGAAGCCGACAGTCGCCTTCCTTGAGCTGCCGATCCGCGCGCTGAAAGACCCCGATCCGCGCCTCAGCCGGCGTTACGGTGAAGATCATCGCCGCCTGATGCAGGAATACTTCACGGATCAGATCGATCTGGAAACGCTGATCGCCGAAGAGGACCGCCTGATGACTCGCGAAGCGCGGGTCGTCATCGCCGAGAACGACTGGTCCTGCGACTTCCAGATGGAGTAGGCTCGGAACGGTTTACCCCCCCCTCGGTCCCCCCATATCAATGGGGGGAAGGTTTCGCCGACATCCGCTTAGCTTGATGAAATCGGCGTTAGAAACCTGAAGCCCGCTGACGCTAGCTCCCCTCCCTGATGCTTCGGGGAGGGGCCGGGGGCGGGGTAGGCGCAACAGGCGCTGATACGCCCTTGACGCTGATGAACTAGCCACGTGACCCATGTTCAAGCGACTCGCCGCTGACCGCTCAGCCACGCTAAATTTGCGCGCGAGCCAGAGCCCGCTCCCGCTGCGGATGTGGCGGGCGAAATGGCTCTATCTGGCGCTCTTCGTCCCGGTCGGCATCCTGCTGCTCTTCGAGTGGCTGCCGGCTTTCAGCGCGCTCTACAATTCGCTCTACATCTGGAACGGCGGCAAAGTCCATTTCTATGTCGGGCTCGAGCATTACGAGCGCATGCTCTCCGACCGCACCTTCCGCGTCGCCATCGCCAATCTCATCGGCTTCGTCTTCTTCCGCGTCATCATGCAGACGGTCCTGCCCTTCTTCGCCGCCGAGATGATCGTGAACCTGCGCAGCCAGCGCTGGTCCTACTGGTGGAAGATCGTCTTCGTCTTCCCGATGGTCGTGCCGACGATCCTCAATTACTTGATCTGGCGCTTCATCTACAATCCGCAGGTCGGCCTGCTCAACGAAGGCTTGAAGCTGATCGGCCTGGAGCAGTATACGCATGCCTGGCTGGGCGACCCTCTTACGGTCATGTGGGCATTGGCTTTCGTGCGCTTTCCCTGGCTGCCGACCCTGCAGTTCCTCATCATCCTGGGCGGCTTGCAGACGATCCCGCAGGAAGTGCACGAGAGCGCGGCCATCGATGGCGCGGGCTTCTGGCGGCGGCTCTTCTACATCGACCTCCCGATGACGCGGCGGCAGATCACGCTGGCGATGATCCTGACCATGCTCTTCATGACTCAGCGTTTCGATCTCTTCCTGGTGATGACCGACGGCGGGCCCGGCTACAGCAGCATGGTGCCGGCGCTTCAGCTCTACCAGTCGGCTTTCCATTTCCTGGAATTCGGTTACGCCTCGGCCATCGGCGTCGTGCTCTTCGTTGCCATGCTCTCGCTGACCATCATCAACCTGCGCGTCTCGGCGGGCGCGGGCGGGCAATAGGGGGCGGCGCATGACAACGCTTCGTCGACGGCGCATCCGCTTCGCCAACCACGACCTGCCATTTCAGATCGTGCTGCTGGCTTTCGGCATCGTGACATTCTTCCCGCTCGTCCTGGTCGTCATCACCTCGTTCAAGAGCAATACGCAGTTCTATCACAATTTCTGGCTGCCCGAGCTGCCCTTCCACACCGGCAACTATACTTCCGCCTTTCGCATCATCTGGCGCTACATCGTCAACAGCGTCCTCTATTCCGGCTCGACCATCTGCCTTATCGCCATCATCGCGTCCGTGGCGGGCTATGTCTTCGCCCGCTTCAGCTTCCCGTTCAAGACGCCGCTCTTCCTCGGTTTCATCACGCTCATCATGGTGCCCGGCGTTTTGACGCTGGCGCCGCGTTTTGTGCTGGTGCGCGATCTCGGTTTCGTCAATACGCCGATGGCTCTGATCTCCGTCTGGGTCAGCGGCGGGCTGGTGCTCTCGACCTGGCTGATGCGCAGCTATTTCGAGTCGCTTCCGACGGAGCTCTTCGACGCCGCTTATGTCGATGGCGCGGCCGAGTGGCAGGTCTTCATTTATGTCTCCGTGCCGCTCGCCCGTCCCATGATCGCCACCGTCGCCATGACCACCCTCATCAGCACCTGGAACGATCTCATCTGGCCCCTGGTCACCATCACCGACAAGAGCTCGATGCCCCTGGCCCTGGGGCTGATGCAGTTCTCGTCCGACTTCGAGACCGACTGGGGCACGCTCTTCGCCGGCTATGTCATCTCCTCGATCCCGCTTCTCTGCGTCTTCGCCGTCGCCATGCGCCAATTCATCAGCGGTTTGACCAGCGGCTCAATCAAGGCATAAGGCGGTCGCGGTTTGCGGGAAGCGGCGGCGCCGCGCTACAATATCCGCTTGAAGCGAGCGCTGGCGGAAGCGTCGCGCTCTTGCAGGTTTCTGTTTCATACGCTCAGGAAAGGGCAAGACCATGAAAATGCGGAGAGTTTGTTTGTTGGCGCTCGTTGGCGTTTTACTGTTGAGCGCGCTGGCGCCCGTCGCCGCCCAGGAGCTTGAGCTCTGGACCTTCGTGAACACCCATGCCCGCTGGTTCCGCGAACAGGCGGAGCGCTACGCCGAAGAAGTCAACGCGGACTTCAGCCTGGAAGTCGTCGAAATCGCCTACAGCGACATGCACGACCGCCTGCAAATCTCGATCCAGTCGGGCGGGGTTGGCGCGCCGGATATTGCTGATGTTGAGCAGGGGCGCTTCGGCGGCTTCTTGCGCGGCGGCGGCGACCCCGGCTTCGTCGAGCTGAACGCCCTGCTGGACGAAGGCGGCCACACCGAGAATCTCGTCAGCGCCCGCCAAGCGCTCTACACCTCCATGGGCTCGGTCTATGGCATCGAGCACGCCTTGACGCCGGTGGTGCTGTACTATCGCGCCGATGTCTGGGAAGGCGCTGGCGCGGACCCGCAAGAATTCGTCACCTGGGACGACTTCGTGGACGCCGCTCGCGTCATCGTCGCTGAGAACCCGGATGTCATCCCGCTGCACATTCACGGCGGCCTGCACGAGCTGCTGCTGCGGCAACAGGGGCACGACTACTTCAACGCCGACGGCGATGTCACGATTGACTCGGAAGAATCGATCGCGCTGATGGACTGGCTGCTGGCGCTGAAAGACGAAGGCGTCGCGGGCGACCCGCCGACCGGGGACGCGCTCTGGGCGGCCTTCAAGGACGGCACGCTGATCTCCATGGTCGGCGCGGACTGGTACGCCGGCTTCTTCAAGGACAACGCGCCCGAGCTCTCTGGCAAATGGAAAGCGGCCCCGCTGCCCGCCTTTGAAGAGGGCGGACGCCGCACCAGCGTATGGGGCGGCACCGGCGCGACGGTCGTCGCCACCAGCGACCATGTTGAAGAGGCGCTGGGTTTCCTTGAATTCGCCATGCTCTCGATCGAGGGCAACGTGCGCCGCTTCGAACTGACGAACCTCTTCCCGCCCTATATCCCGGCGATGGACAACGAGCGTCTGCACGCCGACGACGAATACTTCTCGGGCATGGATTTGGGCGCGGTCTTCGCGGATGTCGGTCCCGAAGCGCCGCCACAGTGGCAGAGCCCCTTCCGCTCGCAGCTGAACAGCCTGCGCACGGCCGCCTGGCAGGATGTCATCGATGGCGTCCGCAGCCCGGCCGATGCCTTCGCTGAAATCGCCAACACCATCCGCGACGAGATGGAATTCGAAAGCTAGGCTGTTTCGCAAGCGCGGTGGCGGGCGCGCGCTCGCCACCGCTCCCAACTCGCAGCGGGAAGAGGACCGGCGATGTTTGGACGGGGCCGCAAAATCGCGCCATATCTCTTCATCAGCCCCTTCTTCGTCGGTTATGCCATCTTCTTCCTGTACCCCGTGGTTCAGTCGCTGCAGTTGAGCTTTTATCGCCAAGTCGGCTTGAACAAGGCGCCGCGCTTCATCGGCGTCGACAATTATGTGCGCCTGGCCACGAAAGACCCCCTCTTCGTCAAGGCCTTGGCGAACACCACCTATTACGCCCTCGGCAGCATCCTCATCATCGTGCCGCTGGCGCTGCTGCTGGCGCTCATCTTGCATAGCCCGCGGCTGCGCCTGCGCGAGTTCTTCCGCTTCCTCTACTTCACGCCGAACATCACCGCCGGCGTCGTCGTCGGCATCATCTTCGGCCTGGTATTTGAGGAGCAGTACGGCTTGATCAACAATTTACTGCTGGCGCCGCTGGGGGTGGAGAATGTGCGCTGGCTGCGGGAGTCGCGCTGGATTATGCCCGCCATCATCTTGCTGGGCACATGGAAATGGACGGGCCTCAACGCCATCTACTTCATGGTCGGCTTGCAGAACATCCCGCCCGAGCTCAAGGAGGCGGCGCGGGTTGACGGCGCGACGCGCTGGCAGGTCTTCTGGCATGTGACCCTGCCGCTGCTGCGCCCGATCCTGGCTTTCGTGCTGACTTTCGCCATCATCGGCTCCTACAACTTGTTCGCGGAGCCCGCCATCTTGGTCGGCGCGGAAGGCGGACCCAACAATTCCGGCTTGACCATGACGATGTATCTCTACACCCGCGGCTTCCGCGAGCTCAAAATGGGTTACGCCTCCGCCATCGGTTATTCGCTGGCCATCATCATTCTGATCTTGACCGTCTTCCAGCTCATTCTCATACGAGCTTTCCGCGAGGATTAAGGCGCATGCGACTCAAGGCGGCGTCCAAGCGCAAGACGAATCGCAAATCCCTGGCGCTAAAACTGGGGGAGGCGACTGTGCTCTACGCCATCCTCTTTTTCTTCGCGCTGCTGGTGGGCGTCCCCTTTCTGTACATGATCACCGGCTCCTTCAAGACCAATGGGCAGCTCTTCAGTTACCCGGTGGATCTGCTCGCGCCGGACCCGACCACGGCCAATTACGAGCGCTTGCTGAGCGGCGAAGAAATCCCCTACCTGCAGCAGATGGGCAACAGCGTCATCATCGCCGTCAGCCAAAGTATCCTGACGCTGCTCTTCGCTTCGATGGTCGGCTGGGGTTTCGCCAAGTACGAGTTCCGCGGCAAGACTTTCTTGACCATATTTCTGCTCTTCACCTTCGCCATCCCATTCCAGGTGACGCTGGTGCCGCTCTTCCAGATGATCGTGCGTCTGGGCTTGCTGGATAGCTACCTGGGGGTCATCCTGCCCAGCTCGGTCAGCGCATTTGGCGCCTTTTTCATGCGCCAGGCGATGGTCTCCGTCCCGCAGGAGTTGCTGGACGCGGGGCGCATCGACGGTTCCAGCGAATGGGGGCTGTATTGGCGCATCGGCCTGCCATTGTCGCGGGGGGCGCTGTCGATTTTGGCGGTGCTGGTCTTCTTGACCGCCTGGAACGATTACCTCTGGCCGCTGATCGTCTTGCGCACCCCGGAGAAGTTCACTTACCCGGTGGGCTTGGCCACGCTGAACGGCTTGTACAAGATCGAGTATGGCATGATCCTGGCGGGCGCCTTCATCGCCACCCTGCCCATCGTGCTGATCTTCGTCGCCGGGCGCAACCAGATCCTGGACAACCTGACGATCGGCGCGGTCAAGCAGTAGCGCCCTGGCCCAATTCCGCGCAGACGAGATCGGCGAAAGCCTGGGTGCCGACGCCCTTGGCGCCGAGGATATCGGCGGTGTAGTCGCCGCGGTTGAGGACGGATCTGACAGCGGCTTCGATGCGGTCGGCTTTGGCGGGCAGGTTCCAGTGATGCCGCGCGAGCATGGCGGCGCTGAGGATGACGGCGGTGGGGTTGGCGATGCCCTGGCCGGCGATGTCGGGCGCGGAGCCATGCACTGGCTCGGCGATGGCGACGGCGTCGCCGATATTCAGCGAGGGCGCCAGGCCCAAGCCGCCGCACCAGGCCGCCGCCATATCGGACAAGATATCGCCATAGAGGTTGGGCGTCAGCACGATATCGAAGCGGGCCGGCTCTTTGACCAGCCAGTAGGCAGCCGTATCGACCAGCAGCTCGTCGGTCTCGATCGCCGAGTACTCGCGGGCGATTTCCAGGGCGACGCGCCGGAACAGGCCGTCGGTCTGTGGCAGGACATTGCCTTTGTGCACGATGGTGACTTGCCGTCTGCCTTCGTTCAGCGCCAGGCGATAAGCGGCCCGGGCGATGCGCTCGCTGGCGAAACGGGTGATGCGCTTGGTGGCGGTGCCGGTGTCGCCGGCGTCGTCGGTGCGCTCGTCGCCGATGTAGAGGTCTTCCGTGTTTTCGCGCACGACCACCAAGTCGACGCCTTGGCGGGCGGTGGGCACGGGCAGATAGCGGGTCGGGCGCAGGTTGGCGAAGGTCTCCATCTGTTTGCGCAGGCTGACGATGGGCGACGAATACCCTGGCACGGCGTAGGAGGGCGAACTGCAAGCGCCGAACAAGACCGCGCCAGCTTCTTTGGCAAGTTCGACTGTCTCGGCCGGCAGCGCGGCGCCGCTCCGCTGGAATTGATCCCAGCCGGCTTTTGCCTGGACGACCTCCACCTGGGGGAGGACTTGCCGCAGCACGCGCACCGCGACCGGCACGACCTCGTGACCGATGCCGTCGCCCTCAATCACACATAACTTCACAGCACACGCTCCTCGTCACGGCCTACGGTTTCGCTGGCGTCGCAGCGTCAATTCTATCGCTGAAAAGAAGAGTTCAACAACAACCGTAACGAGAAATGCTTTGCCGATCGCGTAATTTGCGGACGCGGGTATTGTGACACATGGCGGGAGAAAAGTCGAATTTCGGGGCTGGCTCCGCTTACGCTCCGTTCCAAAGGCGGCTGGCGTCGCTTACAATAACGGGTCGACTGAAAGGGAAGCGCCACTTTGACGGAACGACGGCCCTGCAGCCGCTGCGAGCTGGAACTGCCGCCGAGCGCCTTTGCCGACGGGGAGACCGCCTTCTGCAAAGCCTGCATGGAGGAGATCGTCGGCATCATCCGCAGCAAGTACAGCGCGATCGAGGCGGCTCACTTTCGCGCCAAGCTGCGGCGGCGCTCGCGGGAGGCGCTGGAAGGCTTGGGGCAAGCCTCAAAGCGCGACGGCGGGCCGCTCAAGCCGGGCGGCCGGCGTAACGATTGAAACCCATCACATCCTTGCCCCGCGCCAGGATCGCCGTGTGCCCCGGGTGCAGCGGACCACGATCCTGGAAGATGTGCGTGATCGGCAGGGTCACGCGGATGGAAAAGCCCAGCCGCCGCTTGTCCGACGCATTCTTGCTGGAGCGGTGCAGCGTGCGCTCGCTGAAGATGAAGAACTCGCCGGGCTGGAGCTCCATGTTGACGGCGGCGGATGCGTCGAAAGCGGCGGGATCCGCCATTTCGCCGAAAGCCACCTCGTCCGGCGCCTCTATGTGCCGCAGGCTGCCGCGATGGGAGCCGGGGATGATCTGCACGCAAGAATTCTCGACCGTGACCTCGTCGACGGCGATCCAGGCGGAAGTGTTGAGCGGCGGCTCCAGGGGCCAAAAGTTGATGTCTTGATGCCAGGGGATCTCCGCCCCGCCGGGTGGCTTGTGCCAGAAGTTGGTCGCCCAGACGACCAGATCCGGACCTAGCAGACAGGCGATGCGCTCAATGATGGCGGGGTTGGTCGCCAGGTCGTAGATGACCCTTTGGTCCATGTGCCGTGACTGGCCGCGGGAGCGGGGGTTGGGTCCGTCGCTGGTCAGCACATGGTCGTCAATTTCTTGGCGGACCCGCGCCATCTCCGCCGGGCTCATCGCGGCGTAGGGACCGAGGTAGCCGTTTTCGACGAAGAAATCGATTTCAGCGCGGCTGAGGAGTCGGCTGGCTTGGCTGTCTGGCATTTGCATTCCCTTTACGGCGGACGATTTGATAAGCCGCCCCTGCGTTTATCGGACGAGCCATGTGGACGAGCCGCCGGCGCCCGCCTCAGGCCAGCTTGACTATACTGCCTTCGTCGGTTTTCCGCACCAGCAGCTGGGCGGGGAAGGCGTCGCGCAGCTCGTCGATATGGGTGATGACGAGGATCAGGTCGAAGTCTTCCTGGACGCGGTTGATGGCGTCGACCAGCTTGTCGCGGCCCTCTTCGTCTTGAGAGCCGAAGCCCTCGTCGATGAAAAGCGCGCGCAGTTGAGCGCCTGCCCGCCGCGCCAGCAGCTTGGAGAGGGCGACGCGCAAGGCGAAATTGATGCGGAAAGCCTCGCCGCCGCTGTAGAGCTCATACGAGCGGGCGCCCAGATCGTCGGCGATTTCGATGGCGAGAGTCTCGGCCGTGCCGCCGCCGGCAGTTTCGCGCTGGGTATGGAGGCGGAGGCGCATCCGCCCGTCGCTCATCCGCGCGAGCAGACTGTTGGCTTCCGCTTCCAGCTCCGGGATGGCGCTGTCGATGATCATGGCGGGCAGGCCCCGGCGGCTGAAGGCGAGACGCAGCTCCTGGAAGAGCCCTTGCTGCTGGCGCGCTTCCCGCTGGCGCTCGGCGAGGCGGCGCAGACTTTGCTTGCCGGCTTCGATTGCGCTGCGCTCTTGCTCGTGGATGATTTTGCGCTCACCCAGGCCCTGCGCCTCGGCGCGGATCCGCTCGACCTCGCGCCGCTGCTCCCGCTCTTGCGCGACCTTGTCTTCGAGCGCGGCGATCTCGGCGATGGCGGTTTCATGCCGCGCTTCGTCTTGCGCCAGACGCTCTCGCAGGCGTTGCAGGCGCGCTGCCGCGTCGGCTCGGCTGGTTTGCGCTTCGGGCAGATTGGCTTGGGCGAATTCCAGTTGGCTGCGCTGGCCTTCGAAGGCGGCATAAGTCTCCAGCTGCTCCTTGATGTTGTCGCGCCAGCCCGGGTCATAGCCGAGGCGCTCGCTCTGTTCCCGCAGATCCGCCAGTTGCCGCCGCAGTTCGCCGCCATAGTCGCTCTGCGCCAGCCGCGCTTCCAGCCGCTGGAGTCGCCCGCGTTCCAGCTCCAGCTCGCTGGCATGCGCTTCGGCGGCACGCGCCATTTCGTCGGCCGCGCCCAGGCGTCCCTGCAAGCGCGGCAAACGCGCCAACTCGATGCCCCAGGCGTCGATCTTGGTTTGGCGCTCGAGGCTGGTGGCGTCGATCTCGTCGATTTCTGCGCTGCGCTGGCGATATTGCTGGCGCCTGTCATCGCGCTCGGCGGTGAGCTGTTTGAGCATGCTGTCGCGGTGCTCGGCCGTCAGCTCTTGGCCGCAGAGCGGGCAGAGGGCGCCGTCGGCTTCTTGCAAGCGGGTGAGCCGCTCGTTCAGCGCTCTGCCTTCGGAAGTCAGCGCATGCAAGCGGGCGCTTAAGGCGGAGCGGCGCTCGCGCATTTTCCGCGATGAGCGGGTCGCTTGATCGCGCCGGGCGTCGAGCGCAGCCAGCTCGGCCAGTTCGCTTCGCAGCTCGTCGACATCGTTTTGGGCGGCGGCTTCCAGCTGCGCTTCATGCCCGCGGACGCGCTCTTCCAGAACGCGAGCCTCGGCTCTCAGCTGGGCTTCTTTTTCAGCGAGGGCGCGCTCCAGGCGGTGTGTGCGGCGGTCGAGCTCGGCTTTGCGCGCCATCAAGTCGGCGACTGCGCTTTGGCTCTCGCGGGCTTGCGCCAGCTGGGCGTAACCGGCTTCGATTTGCTCGCTTTGGTCGATGGTTTGCCGATATTCAGCGATCCTGGCGTCTTGCCGGGCGATCTCCGCTTCGGCGGCGCTGCTGTCTTCGCGCAGGCCGGCGATCGCGCTCTCGAGCTCCGCCAGAGTCGACCGTTCGCGACGCAGCGCATCGGCCGCGTGCGCCAAGGGGAGGTGAATTGCGCTGGCTTGCTGTAGCCGCGCTTGCGCATCCGCCAACTGCTCGAGGACCTGCGCCAGGTCCGCTTCCACTTCCGGCTGGCGGGCGATTTCCTCCCGCGCGCGGCGCATGTCGTGCTCGAGGATTTCGAGTTGGGAGGCAATCTCGCTTAAGCGCCCTTTTACGGCGTCTTCGTAGGCGGACCACTGCCCGAGGCTCAGGATCTCGGCGAGCAGGCTCTTGCGCTCGGCGGGCGTTTGGCGGGCGAATGCGTCGGCGCGCCCTTGCTGCAGGAAGGCGGAATGGACGAAGGTGTGGTAATCCAGGCGCAGAATCTGGTTGATTTTGCGCTGGGTGCGGCGGGTCCCGTCTTCGTTGATGAGCCGCGGCCTGTCGTTTGCGCCCCAGACCATGAGATCCAGCGCGCCCCGGCTGCCCCGGCCCGCTCGCGCGCGGCGCCGTGAAACGCGGTAGCGCATTCCGTCTTGCTCGAAATCCAGTGCCACGCCCATTTCGCTCTGGCTGGAGTGGATGAGCTCGTCGTCGCGGCTGGCGCGGGCTTTGCCCCAGAGCGCCCAGGTGATGGCGTCGAGCAGGGACGATTTGCCGACGCCGTTGGGACCGCTGAGGCAGGCCAACCGCAGGCCCGTGAAGACGATGGGCTCCGGCGCGCGGTAAGCCAGGAAGTTGCGCATTTCCAGGCGGATGGGCAGCATCGTTCCTCGTCTTGGGGCGGCTCGCATTCATTTAACCACAGTTGCCGTTCCAGGCAAGCAAAGATTGCGGTGGCAGCCCGCGAGCGGGCCCGTTTGCCTGCGGCGCCGGCAATGCTAGAATGGGCGCGGCGAAGAAGGGGAGCGCGACGCATGATCACCGCCTGGTACGACGGCAAATGCGCCATCTGTCAATCGGCCTGCGGGCTGGCGCGGAAGCTGGATTGGCATGGGCGCGTCGAGTTTCGCGATCTGCACGCGGCGCCGGCGCTGCCGGAAGAGCGGCTTGAGGCGCTGCTGGGCGAGATTCACCTTATTGACGGCGAGGGGGCGCTCTACACTGGCTTCCAGGCGACGCGCCGGCTGCTGCAGGAGCTGCCCGCGGCCTATCCGCTGTGGCTGCTGCTGGGTCTGCCTGGGATGGATGGCATGGGCAGGCGGGCATATCGCTTTGTCGCGGCGCGCCGCTACCGCCTCAACAAGCTGCTTGGGCGAGAGCTGCCCGAATGCGCCGCTGGCTGTCAATGCGGGCCGTGAGCCGGCCTCAGTTGCCCGCGCGAATCCAGTAGCGCCGCGTCAAGACGCCGCGATTGTTGTTGACCAGGTCATAGCCGCGCCCGCCATTCGCCTCGATGACCTTGATGGAGCCGATGTTGTCGTCGTCGCAGGTGAGGAGCAGATCGCCGATGCCGCGGGCACGCGCTTGCTCCAGCGCCAGCCGGCAGATCAGCTTGCCGTAGCCCTGGCGCCGCGCCGAGGGGCGGATTTTGTAGCCGATGTGCCCGCCAAAGCGCAGCAGACTCGGGTTGAGCCGATGCCGCAGGTTGACCTCGCCGAGGAAGACGCCGCTCGTCCCGATCAGCCAATAATGCGTACTGGGCACATAGCCGGCCAGGGGCTCTGTTTCTGCCTGGCGCAAGACGCGGACGTATTCGTCAAAGCGCTGGCGCAGTATCGCCGGATCCCACTGGATGGCGTCGCCGGCGCGGATGAATTCGCGGACGGCGTCGATGTAGCTGTCTTTCCAGGCGGCGTCGGGCGGGGCGAGGCGGGCGCGCTCGTCGCTCATGGCGGCGGGGCGGCGATTCAATCGGCGGCGTCGGCCTTCTCGGCCTCGGCTTGGTCTGTCGCGCTGAGCTCGGCTTCGTCTTCCGGGCTGTCTTTGTCTTCCCAGCTGATGATCCAGATGCATGCGCCCGCGACCAGCACGGTGGCGATGATGAGCGCCAGCCACTGCGACGGCAGCAGGCCGACGCTGCGCGCTTCGAGGACGAGAATGACGACCATGCCCACAGCCAGAAAGACCCAGGCGCTGAAACGCGGGTGGCGCATGACCCATTGCACGGCGGGGAGGTTTTGCATCGGCGCTCGCTCCTGTCGCTGTTTCGCCCCTCAGTATAGCGGCATTTTGACGCGGGCTGTAGGGCTAGTCCAGTTCCGCGCGCTTGGCGCATGCCTCCGCGAAACGAAAGACGCTTGGACTGGCTTCGCATTGGCGGCGATAACAGGCGCAGGCTGGACCGTCCGCCAGCTTGAAGTTGCGCCGCCAGCGCCTTCATGTTAGGAATGACCTGGCATGGACGCGAGCGGAATGGAAAGCGCATGAGCGACGAGAAGCGGAAGCTGGAGTGGTCGCTGGACCTGGGCGATTTGCGGGCGCGGGCGACGCAGTTCGTCAGCGACATGGCGGGCGGCAAAGCCGAGACGAAGCAAGCCTCGCTGCGCGAAGAACGCGGCGACGCCACAAGCGCGCAACTGATTGGGGAGTTTGCTGTCGGGCGGACGACTCTCGGCCCGCTCCCGGCCGATTCCGACGCCCTGTTCACCGCCGAGCTGCGCTATGTAGGCGAATACGAATACGAAGTGGCGGGCGCTGCCGAGCGGGTCATCAAGCTGCGGCAGCGCTCCGGCGCCCCCCGCGACTGGGCGGCGCTGGCGGGCTCGGCGCAAGACCTGCACTGGGAGCTGGCTTTGGCGCGTGGCATGCCGCTGCGACTGCGGCTCCAGGGCGGCCTGGGCGAGGCGGACCTCGACTTGAGGGATTTGCAAGTGGAGACGCTGCGGCTGCGGACGGGCGTGGGCAAGGTCCGGCTGAAGCTCGGGGGCGAGTTCGACGCGGAGCTGGCGGGCGGCCTGGGCAAGACGGAGATCCAGCTGGTCGGTGGCGGCGGGCGGCTCGGCATCAAGGGCGGCGTCGGCGAGGTAAATCTGCGGGCGGCGGCTGGCATGGCGATCCGGCTGGAGGCGCGCCAGGGGCTGGGGCAGATCAAGCTGCCGCGAGAATTGCAGGAGCGGGCTGCGGGCGCTGTCTGGGAGACGGACGGTTACGCGGAGGCCGGCGAGCCCGTCCTCATCGCGTATCAGGGCGGCGTCGGCAGCTTCTCGCTCGAGTGGGACGCGGACGAGGCTTGAGAGCGCGGCTCAATCGCCCGGGTTGTCTTCCTCGGTTTCTTCTGCTTTGTCCGCGTCCGCATGGGCTTCCAGCTTGCGGTAGAGCATCTGCGTGAGGTGGACGCGGGCGTTTTCTTCCGTCATGTCGGCGCGGATCACGGCGACCTCGCGGCTGAGGTTTTGCATCAAGCTGCTCTTCATCTTCATTTCGACCGAAGTGAGCCTGTCGGTGCGTTCGCGCCAGAAGAGATCGCGCAGGGCGCTGGCCATGGCGTCTGGCTCGCGGGTTTGGATCTGCTTCTGGATCTTGGCCTGCCTGGAGCGGTAATCGTCCGAGAGCACGGCGGGCGGGTCGCCAAAGGCTTTTTCGATGATGGACAAGTCGGCGATGGCGGGGCGGATGTTCATTTCGGTGGCGGTTTCGACCGGGATCATGACTTCGCCGCGGTCGCCCACCAGCTCCACGATGTGGTAATTGCGGGTCTTGCCTTGAAAAGTCAGTTTCTTCTTGCCGGTGATGGTGCCGGCGCCATAACGGGGATGGATGATTTGGTCGCCTGTCGAATACATTTGATTGCTCCCCTTTTGCGTCGCCTGCTCTAGGTGCGCGGCTGCCCCCGTCCGCGTTTCTATTATCTACAGCGCGAGCTTGTTGAATGCGCAAGCCGGCGCGGCGAAAGCGCGCGGCCCGGGACGACCCTGCCAGAAATCTCGTCGATTGAAATGTTGATGAATCGAGGAATTGCCGTCAGTTGATGAAACGCAAGCGAAATTGAGGCTGCCGATTTTTGGTACACGCGCCCAGTATAGCACGGGCGCGGCAAAGTTTCAAGCGCGCGAATCTTCCTTGAGGTAGGCGTCGGGGCGGCGGTCTTCAAAAACGGGGATGGCGCGGCGGACGCGATCGACCTCCGCCAGGTCAATCTCCGCGCTCAAGAGGCATTCGTCTGCGCCCGCTTCGACGAGGACTTGCCCCCAGGGGTCGAGGATCATGGAGGCGCCGCCAAAGACGGTCGCGCCCGTCTCGCCACAAGCATTGACCGCGGCGACGAAGCACTGGTTTTCGATGGCGCGGGCGCGCAGCAAAGCCCGCCAATGGGCGACCCGAGCCAGGGGCCACTCGGCGCAGACGAGGATGAGCTTGGCTTGATGCGCGACGGCGTAACGGCGGAAGAGCTCCGGGAAGCGCAAGTCGTAACAAATGCTGAGGCCGGCGGCGCCCGCGGGCAGCTGCAAGACAGTCGGCGACGCCCCTTCAGCCAGCCAGAGGTGCTCGTCGAAGAGTCGGAAGAGGTGAATCTTGCGATAGACGGCCGCCAGCGCCCCCTGGTCGTCGAAATAAGCGGCGCAGTTGGTCGCGCTCTCGCCCTGCCGCTCCAGCAGCGAGCCATAGACGGCGATGCCATGCCGGCGGGCCAGCCGCGCCACTTCGGCGAAGAGGCCGGCGTCGAGGCTGCTGGCGTAATTCTGGGCATTTTCCAGGTCGTAGCCGGTTGACCACAGCTCCGGCAGCAGGACGAGCTGGCTGCCGGCCTGGGCTGCCGCCTCGATCATGGCTTCCGCTTTGAGCAGATTGTCTTCGACGCGGGCGAGCTGGATGCGCATTTGACCCAGGCTGATGGCGATCTTGGACATGGCGCGTCTTTCGTCTGGCATGGTGACTGCGGGCGGAGTCTAGCTGGCGGCGGGCGCGGGCGCAACCATCGCCGCGACAGCGCGTAGACTCTAGCAGCGGCGGAATGGGAGGGGATCATGCCGGCGGGGCGAATGCGGCGGATTGTGGCGCTTGTGGCGGTCTGGATGAGCTCGGTCCTGTCGCTGGCGGACCTGGACCCGGCCTCATCCCTGGTCGCGGCCATTGAAAGGGCGAACAGCGGAGAAGCAAGCCATTATGCGCTGGCGGCGGATCTCATCCTCAGCGAGCCGCTGCCGCCAATCACAGGCGCGCTCACGATCGAGGGAGATGGGCACTGGATCAGCGGCGACGAACGCTTTCAGGTTTTCGTCGTCGCCGGCGGCAGTCTGAGGCTACGGGACATGGCTCTCGTCAAAGCCAAGGGGACGGGCAGTGGCGGCGCGATCCTTGTGCTGGCGAACTCGGAGCTGGTCGCGAGCGGCGTCGACTTCAAGGAAAATTGGGCGGGCCATGGCGCGGCGATCGCCACCGAGGGCAGTGGCGCCAAGGTGACCGTCAGCGAGAGCGCTTTCCGTTTCGGCTACGCGGGCACGGGCGGCGGGGCGGTCTTCGTCTACGGCGGCGAGGTCGAGATCCGCGACAGCAGCTTTCTGTACAATGTAGCGCGCTCTTACGGTGGGGCGATAGAGACGCTCCTGGGCAGCGTCAGCATCGAGAACAGCACCTTCAGCGGCAACCAGGCTCGAGATGGCGGCGCATTGCACAACAGCGGCGAGCTGACGCTGACGCATCTGACCTTGATGGATAACCAGGCATGGGGGCGGGGCGAAGGCGTCTACAAGCGGACGGGGATCGTGAAATTGCGCAACAGCTTCATCGACGCGGGCCAGAGCGAAGTGGTGGACTGCGCCGGCGGCCTCGACGAAAGCGTCGGCAACCTGAGCGTGGATGGCAGCTGCGGACCGATGCCGCGGGGCTTGCCCAGACTGGGTGTGCTGAGCGGGCATCTTTGGCGCCAGCTGGAGCATCATCCGCCGCGGAAAGGCAGCCCGGCGATTGACGCGGCTGACCCCGCCTTCTGCCTGGAGACTGACCAGTTGGGCAGAGCCCGGCCCCGCGGCGCCGGCTGCGATGTGGGCGCCATCGAATCGGGATTCGCGGCGGAGACGGCTGCCGACGGCGCCTTTGCCAACTGCGAGGCGACTGCCACCCACGGTCTGAATTTCCGCGCCAGCCCAAGCCTGGATGGCCAGCGCATCGGCGTCGTGTCGCTGGGCAAGACCCTGGTCGCGCTGGAGAAAAGCGACCGATGGCTCAAGGTGATTCACGGGGACGCCGCCGGCTGGATCGGCGCCGATTTTGTCCGGCTGGCTGGCGACTGCGGCTGAGGCGCCGGGCTCAGCCATCCAGCCCGATCGAGACGAATTTCGGCGTCATGTACTCGGTCAAGCCTTCTTGACCGGACTCGCGCCCGAAGCCGCTGGTCTTGACGCCGCCAAAAGGCGCTTCCGCCGTCGCCGGCACCATGTCGTTGACGCCGACGACGCCGAAGTCCAAACCTTCGTAGACGCGGGTGGCGCGGGCCAGGTCCTGGGTCATGACATAGCCGGCCAAGCCAAAGGGCGTGTCGTTGGCCAGGCGCAGGCCTTCTTCCAGCGACGCAAAGGCGCTCACCGCCATGACGGGGCCGAAGACTTCGTCGCAGCCCAGCTGCATATCGGCGGTGACATCGGTCAGGACGGTCGGCTGGTAGAAGTGGCCCCTGGCGAGATCGGGGCGGGCGCCGCCAGTGATCAGCGCGGCTCGCTTGCCCAGGGCGTCTTCGACGAATTGCTCGACTTTGTTTCGGCCCGTCGCGCTGACCATGGGACCGTTGGTGACGCCGGCTTGCATGCCATCGCCGACGATCAGTTTCTCGGTCTCGTCTTTGACGGCGTCGATGAAGTCTTCCAGCGCCGGCTGCTCGATGTAGAAGCGGGTGGGCGAGATGCAGACTTGGCCGTTGTTGCGGAATTTGGCGATGACGCCCTGCTGCGCCGCCCAGGCCATGTCGCAGTCGGCGAAGACCAGGACCGGGGCGCTGCCGCCCAGCTCCAGGCTGAGCTTCTTGATGCCGTCGGCCGCCTGGCGCATGAGGAGCTGCCCGACGCGCTGGGAGCCGGTGAAGCTGACTTTGCGCACCCGCGGGTCTCGCATCATGGCCTGCGCCATGTTGGCGGGCTCGCCGTTAATCAGGTTGACGACGCCGGCTGGCAGGCCCGCTTCAACCATGATATTGACCAGCGCCATCGCGCACATCGGGGTGAGCTCGCTGGGGCGGCCGACGACCGTGCAGCCGGCCGCCAGGGCGCCAGCCCATTTGCGCGCCAGCAGGAGAGCGGGGAAGTTCCAGGCGGTGATGGTGGCGACGACGCCGAGGGGCTGTGGCAGGGAGAGCAGGCGCTTGCCCGGTTTGCGGGAGGGGATCAGCCTGCCATAGGCGCGTTTGCCTTCTTCGGCGAACCAATCGAAGAGGTCGGCGGCGGCGCCCCACTCGCCTTCCGCTTCGCCCAGGGGCTTGCCGCACTCGGCGGTCATGATCGGCGCGAGCTCGCTGGCGCGGGCGCGGATGGCGTCGGCGATATCGCGGAGGATGGCGCTGCGCTCGTAGGCGGTCATGGCTTGCCAAAGGGGCAGGGCGTCGTGGGCGGCGTCGATGGCGCGCTCGGTTTCCGCCGCCCCGCCGAAGGGGACCTCGGCGACGAGCGTTTCGGTGGCCGGGTTGATCACTTGCCAGGTTGCGCCGTCCTGCGCCGCTTCCCAGCGTCCATTGATAAGCATTTTGTATTGCATCGCGTCCTCCTCGTCTTTCGCGTGGCTGGCATCGTTCTGCAGCAATCCTAACGCGGCCGGCGGCGCAGGGCGAGACGCGGCTCCTGGCAAGGCGCCGTCGCTTTGCTTCGTTTTCCACCGAGAGAGCCGAGACACGCTTGCCACCGTGGACGCCGAGAAACAAGCCTTAGCGCATTGCTCGACGCTTGACCTGGATTCTCGCGCAGGCCGCCCAGTTTGCCCGCGCAAAGCGAATTGGGTATGATGGAGTTGAATCGCGGCAGTGGAGGGGAGGCTTATGCCAGTTTGGAAGTGCGGTATTTCTGCGCCGAGCTTTACAGGAATGGAGAACATGACATGTTGACGAAACGCTTGCTTGCGGCATTGGCGCTTTTGGCATTGAGCGCGCTGTTGGTCGCGCCGGCCATGGCGGACGACTTGATGGGCGATTTCACGATTTCCCATTATTTCGGCGGCTTCGGCGGCGAGTTTATTGATGGCATCGTCGATGACTTCGTCGCGGCGAACCCGGGCCTTATGCACGCGGAGAGCCCGGTCGATCACGAGCAGTTCAAGACTTCGATTCTCGTGCAGCTGGCGGGCGGCAACCCGCCGGACACCTTCAGTTACTGGGCGGGCGCGCGCATCCAGTTCGTCGTGGATGGCGGGCGCTTGCAGCCGATTGACGACATCTGGGAAGCGAACGACATGGATTCGCAATTCCCGCAGGCCGTCATTGACAACGCCGCTACTTACGACATGCACCGTTACGCCGTGCCGCTGACCCTGCACTGGGTGGGCATGTTCTACAATGTGGCGCTCTTTGAGCAGGTCGGCGCCATGGTCCCGACGAATTGGGACGAGCTGGTGGCGGTGTCGGAGCAGTTCAAGGAAGCGGGCATACCGGCTTTCGCCCTGGGCTCCATCAACCGCTGGCCCGGGCAATTCTGGTTCGACATGATCTTGCTGCGCACGGCCGGCAACGACTATCGCAACATGCTGATGAGCGGCGAGGCGTCGTACACCGATGACGAGGTGGCTCGCGCTTTTGGCTTGTGGAAGGAACTGGTGGACGCCGGCTACTTCTACCCCGACGCCAACGCTTACGACTGGGACGAGGCAGCCAACCAGGTCGCCAATGGCGAAGCGGCCATGACCTTGATGGGCACCTGGATCGGCGGCTTGTACGCGGGCAACGAAATGGTCCCGGGCGAGGACTTCGATTACTTCTCCTTCCCCACCATTGACGAAGACACGCCCCGCGCCTCGCTGGGTCCCATCGACACTTTCGTCGTCTCGGCCGACGCGCCGAACCCGGACGCCGCCAAAGCTTTCCTCGTCTACTTGACGGACCCGGCCGTGCAAGCCGAGTTCGCCCTGGGCGCGGGCAACCTGGCGCCGAGCCTGATGGTGGACACGGGCATCTACAACGATGTGGTGGCGCGCATCGCCGGCGAGATCGCCAATGACCCGGTCTTCGCCTTTAACTACGACCTGGCGACGCCGCCCCCGGTCGCGGAAGTCGGGCTGAACAGCTTCTCCGAGTTCATGGCGAACCCGGGCGACTACATGGCGATGCTGGAGCGCGTGCAGGCGGACGCGGCCGCTGAATTCGCGGGCATGGAATAGCGCGCGGCCATCCCCCCCACCCCCTGACCGCTCCCTGACATAAAGCGAGGGGGAGCGAAGGCTGGAAGGATGTGGGGAGAACCTCGCGCAACGCGTTTCAAAAAAGCCCCTCCCGCTTGATTGGGGAGGGGTTTGGGGCGGGGGCAGCAGATTGAGGCCGATATGCAGCGTCGCCACAACTGGATCGTCCCAGCCAGCTTCCTCGCCCTGCCGGTGCTCGTCTACCTGGCTTTTGTCATCCTGCCGACTCTGAATTCACTGTATTATTCCTTCACCGATTGGGTCGGCTACGGAGCGGACCTGGAATTCGTCGGCTTCGCCAATTTCGAGAAGATCTTCACCGACCGCCTCTTCAGCAACGCCATCAAGAACACGGCGATCTGGCTGGCCCTGGCGATGACCATGCCGACCTTGCTGGGCTTGGCCCTGGCCTTGGCGCTGCAGGGCAAGCGGCTGATAAACACGGCCTACAAATCGCTGTTTTATTTGCCGATCTGCCTCTCGCCCATCATCATCGGCATCATCTGGGTCTGGCTGTACAGCCCCAAGCTGGGCATCGTGAATATCTTCCTGCGCGGCGTCGGCCTGGAGCATTTGGCGACGGCCTGGCTGGCCAACCCGAACACGGCGCTCTACGCGGTCTTCGTCGCTTGGGCCTGGCAGCAGACGGGCTTGAACATGGTGATTTTTCTGGCGGGTTTGACCTCCGTGCCGGCGCCGCTGGTGGAGGCGGCCCGGGTTGATGGCGCGAATTATTGGCAGACCCTGGTCAAGGTCATCATCCCGATGCTGCGGCCGGCGACGGTCGTCGTGCTGGCGCTGACCGCCATCAGCGCGCTCAAGAGCTTCGAGATCATCTGGGTGATGACGATGGGCGGTCCTTTCAACAAGTCGGACACGCTGGCGGTTTTCATGTACAGCGAGAGCTTCCGCAAGTTCAAGATGGGCTACGGCAGCTCGGCGGCGGTGATTCTGTTCTTGATGACCCTGGTGATTATCGCGCTGTACTTCCGCCAAATCGCCAAAGCGGAGGAATTGTATGAGTAGCGGCGCGGCGAGAATTTCGATCGCGTTCGCGGGCGACTTGATAAGCCGTCCCGGAATACATGACGAGTTGCCGGCCCCGCCCCGAAGCGTCAGAGAGGGGAGTCAAACGCGCAACTATCGCTATGCAATCGGTATTCGGCACGCGGCAATCGGCAAGGTATTTTGCGTGGGCGGCGGCTCTGTCGGCCGTGAGTCTACAGGAAATCGATCGAATAGGGGCTGACTGGCTGAGATGAACGGGAGAAGGCTGCTCGGGCGGGCGCTGCTGTACTTCGCGCTGACGATCCTGCTCGTGCTCTTCATGACGCCGGTTTATGGCGCAATCGTGACCGCCTTCAAGTCGCAGGCGGAAGTGGCGGCTGGCGGCTACTGGACGCCACCGGCGAATTGGGCGGCGGAGAACTTCGAGCGGGTGATGGACCCCGAAGACGGCAATCTGGGTCTGTACCTGGGCAATTCGCTGCTGCTGACGATACCGGCTTCGTTCTTTTCGATTGCTCTGGGCACGCTGGCGGGCTATGGCTTGGGCAAGTACCGTTTTCGCCTGGACGGGCTGCTCTTCATCTTCATCGTGGCGGGGATGTTCCTGCCGCCACAGATCGCGCTCATCCCGGTCTTCCGCTTGATGAACGACATCGGGCTCTACGACACGCTTTGGGCGGTCATCATCATTCACACCGCTTTTGGCATCCCGATCTGCACCCTGGTGATGCGCAATTTCTTCCAGGTCGTGCCGAACGCCTTGCGCGAGGCGGCGCTGATCGACGGGGCGAACGAATACGGCATCTTCTTCCGCATCATGCTGCCCTTGACGCTGCCGGCGCTGGCGGTGCTGGCGACCCTGCAATTCACCTGGATCTGGAACGATTTTCTGTGGCCCTTCATTTTGACGCAGAAAGCGGAGAGCCGGACGGTGATGGTGGGCATCTTGAATTTGACCGGGCAGTACACGGTGGATTGGGGCGGGCAGGCGGCGGCGAGTCTGATTGGGTCGCTGCCGACCTTGTTTATCTTCATCTTCTTCCAGCGCTATTTCATCAAGGGGCTGACGCTGGGCGCGGTGAAGGGGTAGCTCGGGACATTGAGTTCGCATGTTGGGTTTGTGGAGAGAATCAGCATGTCCGAGGCGCTTAAACGCTTGACACTTATTGACAGCTGCGGGCAATGCCGACTACAATTTACGCAAGCAGTATCTTGGCGTGGCAAGGAGCGGATAATGGCTTACGACGAGCGCAAGATCGCTAATTCATTCTATTTGCCAAAGCGGCCATTCTTGAGCGGAGTCGCCGGCCTCCTGGATTTCACCGGTTCCCGGACCCGCCATTACGCCAAGCAGATTCTCGAGCGTTCTGCCGCCGACGCAATGCGCGCCGATTGGGAGGCCGTCGGCGCAAGCCTTTGGTGGGCGCTTGAGCAACAGGAACGGCGAGACAGAGAGGCGTCCGTAGGTGAGTGATGAACAGAGCGGCGTGTCCCAAGCATCAGGCGATGCGCCAGGATTGCCACCTTCTGCGGAGTTACCAGCGTCTATACAAGACCTTCCCGAAGATCAGCGCCACGAGCTGATTGAGTACGTCAGCAAGTTCATTCATGTCGAGCAAACGACCGGGCATATGCCGCCGCCTGGCATGCTTGATGCATACGCTCCTGAAGTGCAAGCGATCATCGTGGACGAATTCGCCCAGCATGGTCAGCATAGAAGAACTACTGAAACCACCATATTGAACGCGTCTGTTCAACGAGATCGGCGCGGGATGTGGCTGGGCTTCTTCCTGGCGCAAACGCTACTCATCATCGGCGCAGTGATCATTCTGGCTGGATACAGTCTGGAAGGGTTCGGCCTTATCGCCGCTGACGCCCCGCGGTCTTGGCTATCGTTTACTTCGCCGACAGACGCAGTCGTGAGGTCTAGATTTAGGTCTGCCGAGAGTTTGGTTCCGGTAACGGCAATTGGATTCGCGTTTTTCACCGAACGAGTAGGCTAGTGAGAAAGGCAGCGCATGTCCGAATTCTCACCCTCATCCCTCCCCTTCTCCCAGCCCGGCAGCTTCTACCGCGGCAACCTCCACGGCCATTCCACCAACTCCGACGGCCATTGGACCCCCGCCGAGTTCATCCGCCAGTACCGCCAGAACGGTTACGACTTCGTCGCGCTGACCGACCACTGCACCGACGACCACGGCTACGACATCACCGACACGCGCCCCTTCCGCTCAGCCGATTTCACCACCCTCATCGGCGCGGAGCTGCACCCCGGCCAGATCGAATCCGGCTCGCCTTGGCATCTGCTGGCGGTCGGCTTGCCGCTGGATTTCGAGACTCGGCGTGAGGGCGATACCGGCGCGAGCGTCGCGGCGCGCGCTATGGCAGCGGGCGCATTCGTGGCGGCGGCGCATCCCAACTGGTACGCCCTGACCGTCGCCGATTTCGAGAGCCTGGGCGCGCTGGACGCCGTCGAGTGCTACAACGGCGGCTGTGATGTCGCGTGTGATCGCGGCTACAGCTGGCATTTCATTGACCTGCTGCTGCATCGCGGGCATCGCTTCGGCGCGATCGCGGTCGATGACAGCCACTCGGCGCCCGGCATCGGCGACTTTGCGCGCGGCTGGGTCCAGGTCAAGGCGGAGGCGCTTGAGCCGGCCGCTCTGCTGCGGGCGCTGAAGGCGGGGCATTATTACTCCAGCACTGGTCCGCAGCTGCATCATGTCGCGCTTGAGGGAGACGCGCTGGTTGTCGAGTGTTCGCCGGCGCGCCAGATCCTGATCACCGGCGATAAGGCTGGCGCCATCACGCGAGCCGGCGGCGACCAACTGACCGGCGCGACGTTCGATTTAAGCGAAGTCGACTCGCGCTGGATTCGGCTGACCACGCTCGACGAAACCGGCGGCCGCGCCTGGACGAACCCCGTCTGGCTGGGCTAGGCGCGCGCCACTGGACCAGCGTCCCGCATCACTCTGCCAAAGCGCTGTCAAACAGGCAGTTGCCCGCCCCCGCGGTCATCAGTTGGCATGCACCCAGAACGAAAGACTGTCGCAGGGCCACGGACTGGCTGTCGCGATCGCGTAGAGCGATCTGGATTTGTCCCAGGTGCGCTCGTACAGGCTCACGCTGATGCTGCAGCTGGTGTCGCCTATAGTGGCGACATTCTCGGCTTTGCGCGTGTCCAGCAGTTTGCCGCCGCTACCGCTCCCGCCGAACATGCGGCCGCAAGTATTGACAGTGGCTTCGAAGTGGCCAAGCCAACTGTTGTGCCCCGCGCTCGCGATGCTTGGCCGGCAAGCGTCTGAAGAATTGGAATCGGGAGTCGTTTGCGGCTGCTTCTGCGAATTCCCCTGGGCTTGCTGGGATTGCCCGCCCATGGACTGCGCGCTGGCTCCCCCGCTGTTGTCCAGCAGTTCAAGGGTCTGGGTATTCACCACATCGGAATAGATCGCGTCGCAGGTGGCGGCGTCGACATTGGCGTAACAGTGGCCCGCTTGCCATTGCACCATGGTCGTGCATTGCCCCGCCCAAACCGTGTGGCAGAGGTTGTTATCGGCCTGGGTCGCCAAAGCGGCGCCAAACAAGAGTAGAGCGAGAGCAAGAAACGCGAAAAGGGACTTTTTCATGACTTCCTCCAGTGAGTCTTAAGGGAGCGCGGCAAGCATAACATGTTTAGTTACGCGCTTGCAACTGCACTTGCAACTCAACTATTAAGGCCGCCGACCATAACATCAGCGACAGAGCGGGGTCCGCCCAATCTGGGGATCAGCGCGTTGCTCGGTTTGAAGGCGGCGCTGCGGTCTATCAGATGACCAGCGTGGCCGCGGGCGCCGGCCCAGGCGAGCCCGTCTGGCTGGCCTGACCTAGCTGCGCGGTTGAGGAGGAGGGCGACCGCGTCATCTTCCGACTCGGCGGTCGCCGCGCTTATGAAAGGCGCTTACGAGACCGACACATTCGAGTTCGTGCAGGAGGTGCTGGCGTCGGCCACATTCCAGTAGAGTTGATTGTCGATCTTGTTGCCGTTGCCATCGGATTTGTGCCAGAGCCGCACATCACAGCCGCCGCTGGCCGCGCCGCCCAAGGAGCTGATGTACGTGAAGCTCGACGGCATGGGCGAAAGCGACTTGCTGCACTTGTTGACGGAGAAGCTGTAAGTGCCGCCGCTCAAGCTGGTGAAGCTGATGGAGGGCGTGCAATTCTGTTGCTGTTGCTGTTGCTGCTGTTGCTGCTGTTGCTGCTGTTGCTGCTGTTGCTGTTGCTGCTGTTGCTGCTGCTGAGTCTGACCCTGAGCCAGCGTGCGGCCCTGGAATTGCTGCGACTGCCCGCCGTTATTCTGCCCGCCGACCGATTGCCCGACGGCGCCTTGAGCGACTCCGCTTTCAGGTTCCCCGCCGCCCGGTACGCTGGCGCTTTGCAGTTCGCCAGTCGGAATGTTCACGACGCCGTTATAGATCGCGTCGCAGGTGGCGGTATCGGTATTGGCGTAACAGTGGCCCGCTTGCCACTGCACCATGGTCGTGCATTGCCCCGCCCAGACCGTGTGGCAGAGGTTGTTGTCCGCCAGCGCCAGGCCCGCGCCCGCCAAAAGCAAAACCGTCAATGCCAAGAATAAGATGACCCGTTTCATCGCAGACGCTCCCGAGAATAGATTTAGGATAAGTGAATACTAATACAGAAGCGGTCACGGCGCAAAGTTTTCTGAAGGCTGCGTCGCGCTGAACGGGGAGGCCGGGCCTGTTGAAGGGTCAAGTCTCGGATAGGCTACATCAGATCCTTCTGCGCCGAGCCGTCGGCGGATTTGTGGCGCGCCGCCCGCTGGAATGTGCCGTGCTGCGGCGGCATATCCACCCCGGCGCCATCCAGCAAATCGCGCACCGCCAAGATTTGCAGCTTGCGGTAGCGCTTCTGCCAAAATGCAGATTCGTAAAAGCCCGCCGCCAGCGCTTCTTTGCGCATTTCCTGCGTTGGCGGCTCCAGGGTGATGAAGCAGCCGATTGCCGCTTTCTCCCGCTCGAGCGCGCCTTTCAAGTCGCGGATGTCGCCCGACTGCGCTTTGCCAGACTTGACCTGGACGATGACCCGCCGGACTTTCGCCTTGCCTTTTTCGCTCGGCTCGAAGAAGTTGATGACGCCGTCGATGCCTTTGTCCGCGCCTTTTTTGCCCTTGCGGCTGCCAGCCTGCCCGCCCACCGGTTTCGCGCCTGCCAGCGACAGCGCCCACCACTCGAATTGGTATCTGCCTTCGTTGGCCGAGTCGGTCGCCAGTTCGCGCGCGCCCGCCTCGGTTTTTGGCTCGCCGATGACTTCATAATCGCGGCCAGAGACCAGCTCGAACATGTCCTGGAGACGATACTTTTGCAGTGCGATGCTGAGGTGCGTGATATCGATGCCGATCCACTTGCGACCGAGTTTATGCGCCGCCGCGATCGCCGTGCCGCAGCCGCAGAAGGGGTCGAGCACCACATCGCCTTCGTTGGACGACGCGCGGATGATGCGCTCGAGCAGGGCGACGGGCTTTTGGGTGGGGTAGCCGAGTCGTTCTTTTGAGCGATTCGGTATTTTCGTGATGTCGTCCCACCAATCTTGCACTGGCATTCCCTTCTTTTCGTCGAGATACGAAATCAATCCTCGTAGGCTTGGTTTGCCGTCTTTGCCCGTAACGATTCGCCCGTCTTGCCAAAGGCGTTCCATTTCCGCTTCATTCTTGCTCCACATTCTTGACGGTCCTGGCAGTTTTCCGCGAAACACAAATCGTCCACCAGGCCCTCCGCGATACGGCGCAGTCAAGTCCTCGAGCTTGTACAATCGACCATTTTCATCTGCTTTGAACCAATCTCGAATGTATGCGTCGGAATATGCTCCATACACCGCCTCGAAGTGAACTCTCTTCACATCTTTCGAGTAGTAGAAAATTACGTCGTGGATCTTGCCAAACCGCCTCGCATCGTTATGGGCCGACGTTCGCTTCCACACGATCTCATTGCGATAATTCTCGCCGCCGAATATCGTGTCGAGAATCAGTTTCAAATAATGGCTCGCCGTCGGATCGCAGTGCAGGTACAAGCTGCCGGTCGGTTTCAAGACGCGATGCAGCTCCACCAGCCGCGCCGTCATCATGACCAGGTAAGCCATCATCTGGTTGCGGTCGATGAGATTCAGCAGGGCCTCGATCGCCGTGGCCACTTTCGCCGGCGCGTCGGTGATGAGTTCGTGATAAGTCGCTTCGGCGGTGTGTCCCCAGTGCCAGGTGTCTTCAAAGGCGGTGATTTGGGCTTCGCTGTCGGCGCCGCTTTCGGCTTTGAATAGCACATTGTAATTGCGGTTGCTGTTGAAGGGCGGGTCGAGGTAGATGAGGTCGACGCAGGCCTCGGGGAAGTACTCCGGGCTGCGCAGAATTTCCAGATTGTCGCCGTAATACAGTCGGTTTTTCATTATGGTGTCCTCCGCAGCGTCCTGTGATGCGCGGTTTGCAGTCCCTGCCCCTAGCTCGCCCGCAGCTGCCGCGCCAGCAGCCCGCTCACCAGCCGGATCAGCGCGTACGGCAGTGCCAGCGGCAGGGCCAGCTCCACCGCGACAGTCATGACCACTGCCAGGACGGCGCGCCCGTCGGCGGTCTCCATCGCCCCCGCGAGGTAGCGCAAATTCAGCTGCTGCAGCATGTTGAGCAGCAAGAAATAAAAGGCGACCCAGGCCAGCGACGCCGTCATGGCGATGGGGCGGAAGGGGACGAATGCGCCGATGCCCACCGCCACCATGCCCGCCATCAGCGGCTCCAGCACCAGGCGAATCAGCGCGGTGATGGACATGGCGATGACGAGCAGGTAAGTCAGCGGGCCGGATTCGCGCAGGGGGAAGAGGCTCGCGTAGTGCATGATGATGAGTGGCGGACCGAAAATGGCGGCGCCCTGCACGATGAGAATGAGGTCGTCCATTTTGCGCCAGATCGCCGACGCCACTTTGCCCAGGAAAATCTGTTCCAGGGACATGGGCGTGGACATCAGCAGCGACATGGTGTTGTTGCGGATTTCGTCGGCCATGGCGGCGGCGGAGTTGGCGGCGATGGAGAAGAGGGCGCGCAGGTAAAAGACGAGGCCGACCGGGATGACGAGGATGGAGACGACGATGACGGTGGTGGCCAGGTCGGTGATGAAGGGGAAGAAGATGCCGCCCAGCAGAGCCAGGGTCCAGAAGCCGCAGATTTTGAAGATAGGCGCGAATTCGGGCGGCAGCGTGCGCCAATACAAGCCGAGGTGCCGCCGGACGATGGGGTTGGTGGCGCGCGCCCAATAGGGCAGGCTGTCCATGGGCGAGCGCTCGTCGACGCGTATGGCTTCCAGGCTGGATTTCGGCGGGGTGACTTCGACTGCCATGCGCTACTCTGCCCGGTCTATCGCCAGCGCCGACCGGCTTCGCGGAGTCGAGGGCTAAATCCGATCAGTGGCGACCCGCTCATGAGGCGTCAAAGTCGATATCGCGGTAAATCTCAGCCAGCGGCAGCCTGCACTCCAGCGCGCCCAGCTCGAGCGCGTCGTCCAAATCCGAATACACCTGCCGCAGCCAGCCGTCAGCGGTCTTGCTGTGCAGCTCCACTTCAACCTGGCTCTGGTCGACGACGAGATATAGCCGCATGCTTGGAATGGAACTGTACAGACTGAGCTTCTCGGCGCGGTCCCTCCAGTAAGATTCGGGGGAAGTCACTTCGACAGCCATCACGGGATTCAGCAAGGTCGTCTGGTTGTCCTCATGCAGGGGCGAGCCACAAACGGCGCTGAGATCCGGGTAGACATAGCGGGTGTCGCTGACCTTGACACGCATGTCGCTATTGCGCAGCCGGCATCGGGCGTCGCGCAGCTGCAGGCCGAGTTCTATGGCGATATTGAGCTTGATTACACTGTGATTGTCCGTTCCACCTGGCGCCTCGCGAATCTCCCCGTCAATGTATTCAAAACGGCGATCATGCTCCACCTCGTCCAAGGCGAAATACTGTTCCACGCTGAATGAAACTGGCGGCGCTTTCAAGACCATTGCGCGCTCCTTTGCGACGCTTGCCAGTATTGTAGCACGGCGACCGCCTGGTCTCCACTTGCCAGCCGCTCTCGCTGGCGGGCAATTGAGCGACGGCGAGAGGCTATGGTACAAATGACTGGCCAGCCAGTCTTGGAGCCAGCCGTGCGCGTCGTCCTCGTCAGCGAGACCTTCCTGCCCAAAGTCGACGGCATCGTCAAAGTCGCCTGCCTGCTGCTGGAGCACTTGTCGCGGCGCGGCCTGGAGGCGATGGTGATCGCGCCCCGCTATGGGCCGCAACGCGCGTACATGGGCGCGCCGATTCACAGCCTGCCCAGCGCGCCCGTGCCCTTCTATCCGGAGGCGCGCATGGGCTTGGCGAGCTTTTCGCTGTTTCGGGCGCTGGCGGAGTTTCAGCCGGATCTGGCTCATCTCTTTCATCCGGCAATGGCGGGCATCCCGGCGATGGCGATGCTGAAGTGGCTGGGCGTGCCGACCGTCGCATCGTTTCATCTCGATTACGCGCGGCTGGCGGGGCAATTCGGGCTGGGCTTCAGCCGGCCCTTGGTGGATGCGGCGACGAAGCGCGCGTTCAACTGGGCGGATTACAGTTTGGCGCCGTCGCGATTGCTGCAGCGGCAGATGCGCGCCCTGGGCATCCGCGATGCGGGCTGGTGGCGCCGCGGCGTCGACGCCCAGGCTTTTCATCCCCGGTTCCGCTCGGCTTCAATGCGCGAAGAGATGACTGGCGGCGATCCTGCGGCGACTCTGCTGCTCTATGTGGGGCGATTGTCGCGCGAGAAACGGCTGGCAGATCTGCGCCCGGCATTGGAGCGGCTGCCGAAGACGCGTCTGGCTCTGGTCGGCGATGGACCGGCCCGCGGCGAATTGGAGCGAGCCTTCGCAGGGCTGCCCGTCAGATTCATGGGCTACTTGCGGGGCGAGCGGCTGTCGCAGGCTTATGCCAGCGCCGATATCTTCGTCTTTCCGTCGCGTCTGGAGACATTTGGCTTGGTCGTTCTTGAGGCGATGGCGGCCGGTTTGCCGGTGGTGGCGGCGAGAGTCGGCGGCGTGGAAGATGTGCTGCGCGAAGGCGAGACGGGCTTCAGCTTCGAAAGTGGCGACCAGGCTGGCTTGCTGGATAATCTGCTTAAGGTCAGCGAGAGCCGGGAGAAGCGGCTTTGGATGGGGCGGCAGGCCCGCGCCTATGCCGAGAAACAGAGCTGGGACGCGGTCATGGATGAGCTGCTGGCGGTGTATGCGGGCTTGATTGCGCGCCAGGGTTCTTGACTGTCGCGACTCTCCACAGCGGCCGAGTGGCGTTTTCTCTTGCCATCGAGTACTCCAGGTTATGGGAGCAGTTCGCCAAGAGGCGGGGCGCGGCCAGCCAGAATGTCCTTGTGAGCCAACGCGTCGCCGGCTACTCCGCCATGACCCGCGCCACAGCCGCCACCAGCCGCTGGTGATGAATTCCGCTGCTGATGATCATGCCGGCGTTGGGCAGAGACTCGCCACGCGAGAAATCCAGGGGCTCGCCATCAAGCCCGGTCGCCATCCCGCCAGCCGCCGTCACCAGCGCCACGCCGGCCGCATGATCCCAGATCTTGTGCGCGTACTCGCTGCCGGGCCGGGGCAGACGCAGGTAGACATCGGCGTCGCCGCAAGCGACCAGGGCGTATTTCTCCATGCTGTCCAGCTCGATTATCCGCGCCCCGCCAAAGCCAGCGTATTCCCGCGCCCGCCCCATGCGTGATTTGCTGGCGTGCGCGCGCTCGAAGCTCTGGGCGGCGACGATTTCGCCTGGTTCGCGCCGGTCAGAAACGCGGATCGGCACGGCTGGCCCGCCACGCAGCGGCTCGCGCCAAGCCATGCAATCGCTGGTGTAGAAGAGCGCGCCTTCGCCTTCCTTGTAGCCGGGGGCCGCCAGGATGCCTTCCGCCACCCGCCCCTTCACCAGCAGGCCGCAGGCGATGGCGTAGTGCCGGCGCGCCAGGAAGCCCTTGGTGCCGTCGATGGGGTCGATGACCCAGGCGCGTTCGCTGTCTCGGTCGACGCCGAAATCCAGCCAGGCGAGCAGCTGCGCTTCACTGACGGGCCGGCCCAGCGAATCCGACAGCAATTGCAAAGCCCGCGCGCGCTCCCCGGGCGGGACGACGCGCATGAATTGGGCGCCCGATTCTTCGCTGACGACCGCGTCGCCGGGGCAGTGCTGGCTCAGCGCGCGACAGATAATCGCCTGCGAACCGTAATCGGCGATGGTGACTGGTTCCGCCTGGGATCCGCTCGTCTTTCTGTTTGCCACCAGATACCGCTCCTGCACAAGCCGGCAAAATTCAGCAGCCTGGCGCATCGCCTTGAGAATGCTTTCCATGAATTTCCCTCGTCTCTCGCCCCGCCGATCGTCGTCCACCGCGGGCAATAGTCCAAAGGTCCGTTCGCCACAGCTAGAGCCAATCGCCGTGCGCGAAGACCCGATGACGCCAGCGAACTTCCTCTGCCAGCGCTCCAATCCGCCAGTCGCCGCGCCAAGCCAAGCGCTCGGGTCCCCAAGCCGACGCGCCCAGCATGCTCGACCAAGGCGCGTCATCGTTCCAGCGCCAGAGCAAACCGCCCGGACCCATGCCACTGTGCAAGGCAAATTGAAGGCGGACCGTCCGCCCTCGCGGCAGCGCGGGACCGAGCCAGCGATGCGGGCTGCGATTGGCTTGCGGGCTGAGCAAAACCGTCAGCCGCCGATCGACGCCAGCCAGGCCAAGCCAGACGCCGGGCAGCGCGCCATTCTCAGCCGCCGCGCTCAATAGCATCGACGGCGTTTTCCCGGCATCTTCTGGCAGGCGCAATCGCATCTCCCAGACGATCAGCAGCGCCCGCTCGGGCATTTGCAGGCAATCACGCGGCAATTCAGCGGCTGAAGTCCGCTCGAAGCGCGCCCACGACTCGGAGGGCGGCAGCCGCCAGGGCCAGCAGAGCCACTCGCGCATCGCGCCCTGCTCGTCGATGGCCTGATAGCGGAAGCCAGCTTCATCCAGCGCGGCCTGTACAAAGTGAAGGTATTCCGCGCCCGGCGGCATACGCTGGTCCGCGCCCGCGCCAGCCGTGCAGATCTGCAATACGCCCGCATGCGCTTGGACGTCGAAGGCCAGGATGTGGCTGCAAAAGTAGGCAATCACCCCCTGCCGCCGCAAGACCGCCCAAAAGCGCCGGCCTGTCTCGCGCTCAATCTGCCGCTGGTATTCGCCGCTGTAGCCATTCACCGGCCAGACCGGATGATGCCCGAATACCAGCTTGTGCCTGGCATCGGCCTGCTCGTGGAGGGTCCGCTCCAGCCAGTCGATATCCAGCGCGCCTTCGCCGCCTGACTTCAAGTCCAGCGTGTCCACGAAGACCAGCAGAAGCGGGCCCCGGCGGACCCAATACGAGAGCCCGCCCGAATCCTGAAGCGGCAGATGCGCCATGACCTGGCGAAATACAGTCGCGCTGGCCGCGTCGTAGACCGTGTGATTGCCCGTGCAGTGATAGAGCGGGATGCCAGCGCGCTTCAGCCATGCCATTTCGCCGTCGAAAAAGCGCCGCCACTGCCGCAGCAAGTCCGCTCGCTCGTCGGCCAGCCCCATGATTTCGTCGCCCAGGAAGCAGATGAAATCGGGCTTGTGCTCCAGGTCCTCGATGGCGGCGTTCACCTGCCGCAGGTTGGCTGCGTTCGCCGCGTCCGCGATGCCCGAGCAGCTGTCGCCATAGACGACGAAGGCCTGCCCGCCCGCCCGCGCTTGCAGCGTCGGAATCACATTTCGATCAAGCGACTCAGCCATTATCTTGTCGGCGTCAGTTCAGGCTGACTCCGTCTCGTTCGCCCTAGCGCTGATGATAGACGCGCGGGCCGGGAATTGCACCGTCAGCCCGCCCGAAAACGGCGACTGAACACCGCCCTTATCACGTGGCTGCCGCTGGACTACAATGGCTGGCCCTGCCGCGCGCGGGGCGTCGTGAAAAGTGAGGACGACATGGTGGCTCACAAGAGCGAGTTCTCGATAGAAGGCTTGCGCGAATACAACCGCAGCAGCGCGACCCGCTGGATCATCTCGCACTGCTGGGAGCATCGGCGCTATCTCCTCGTTGGCTTGCTGGGTTTCGCCTGCACTTATGTGGCTTTTTCGGCAGCGCGGGTCTTGTTTGGCAGGGGCGCGGAGCTGATCATCAACGGTGGCGACCTGCAAGCGGTGATCGCCGTCAGCCTGGCGGTCTTGATCGCGTCGGTCTCCGATGGCGTGTTTTCGCTGATGGGCTCGCTATCAATGGTGATCTTGTCGACGCGGGTGGAGCGCGACGCCCGGCACGAGCTCTACGCCAGCCTCTTGGGCAAGAGCCAGACTTTTCACGATCAGCAGCGGGTCGGCGATGTGATGGCGCGGGCGACCGACGATGTGCGGCAGCTGCACTTCGTGATTCACCCCGGCATCATGTTCATCTTCGACATGGTGCTCGGCTTCGCCATTCCGATGCTGTACATCGCCGCGATCAACCTCGAGCTGCTGTTGGCGCCGGTCTTGTTCGTGCTGTCTTACATCGTCGTCGTGCGGCGTTACATGCGGCGCCTGGAGCCGGTGATGATGCGGCAGCGGACGCAGTACGGCGTCTTGAGCGCGCGCCTGGAAGAGACGATCAGCGGCATCGAGATAGTCAAAGTGGCGGCGCAAGAAGTGGAGGAGCGCAAGCGCTTCCAACGCAACGCCGGCAAATTCCGCGACTTCTTTGTCAAGCAGGGCAAGATCGAAGCCGCTTACATGCCGCTGCTGATGTATGGCATCGCTTTCGGTTTCATGTTCCTGCACTGCCTGTACATGTACAGCCGCGGCGTTTTGAGCATTGGCGAAGTCATCGCCGTGACCGGCTTGATGAATGTCTTGCAGTTCCCGGTCTTCATTTCGCTCTTTTCCATCAGCATGATCCAACTGGGCATCGCCGGCGCCCGCCGCATCCTGGAGCTGATCGACCAGCGCAGCGACATCGACGAGAACCTGGCCGGACACAGCGCGCCGGTGGAAGGCGCGATCGAGTTTGATAAGGTGACTTTCAAGTTTCATGGCTCGACGGTGCTGGAGGATGTCTCCTTCCGCGCCGAGCCGGGCGAGACCGTCGCCATTGTCGGGCAGACGGGCTCGGGCAAGTCGACGCTCTCGCAGCTGGTGAGCCGCACTTACGATGTGGATGCGGGGCGGGTGCTGATTGACGGGGTGGATGTGCGCGATTGGAATCTGGACCGGCTGCGCAGCCAAATGGGCAAGATCGAGCAGGATGTCTTCTTGTTTTCGCGCTCGGTGGCGGAGAATATCGCTTTTGGCGTGACCGACGCCAGCCAGGCGGAGATTGTAGGCGCGGCGAAAGAAGCGCAAGCCCACGACTTCATCATGTCTTTCAACGACGGCTACGACAGCGAAATCGGCGAGCGCGGCGTCACCCTCTCCGGCGGGCAGCGGCAGCGGCTGGCATTGGCGCGGGCATTCTTGCGGCAGCCGCGGATCCTCATCCTGGACGATTCGACGAGCGCCATCGACAGCGCCACCGAAGACGAAATCCAACAGGCGATGCGCCGCGCCCAGGAAGGCCGCACGACCATCCTCATCACGCATCGGCTTTCGCAGATTCGCTGGGCGGACCGCATCATCGTGCTGGAAAAGGGGCGGGCGATCGCCAATGGCGCGCACGACGAGCTGCTGCGAGAATCGGCGCAGTACCGGCGGATCTTCGCCCGTTATGGCGCGGTGGAAGCGCCAGTCGGGCAGCTCGTGGCCGAAGGAGGCGCCTGATGGGCTTCATAATGGACGGCCTGGACGCCGAAGATTACGACCGCTCATATACCGATTGGTCGCTGGTCAAACGCATTTTGGGCTATTTCAAGCCCCACCTGTGGAAGATGCTGGTGGTGGCGGCGGTGGTCTTCCTCAGCTCTCTGATGGATTTGCTGCTGCCGGTGGTGGTCTCGCGGGCATTGGACGAATTGCAGTTCTCGCCCGAGACCTTCGACCCGATCGGCACGACGGTCGTGCTGGGAGTGGCGGCGAGCATGGGCTGGGTCGCCAACATGATCCGCCAGTGGCTCTCGGCCGAGGCGGTCGGCGATGTCACGCTGGACTTGCGCGAGGACGCTTTCAACGCCGTCACTGAACGCGACATGTCTTTCTATGACCAGTACTCCACCGGCAGAGTGGTCAGCCGCGTCTTGTCGGACACCCAGGCTTTTTCGGAGACGGTCCGCCTGAGCATCAATTTGATGAGCCGCCTGCTGCTGGTCGTGCTGCTGGTGATTTATCTCTTCACGGTCAATGTGAACATGACCTGGGTCGTTATCGCGATCATGCCCTTCATCATGTACACGGCGCTGAAGTTCCGCACGGTGGCGCGGCGCACTGTCACCAATTCGCGCCGGCAGCTGGCGACGGTGAACGCGCACATCCAGGAATCGATCAGCGGCATCGGCGTCGCCAAAGCTTTCCGCCGCGAGCAGATGATTTATGACGAGTTCAAGACGGTCAACCACCAGAGCTACGAGGTGGAGAAGGTCAACGGTTTCGTCTTCAGCAGCATTTTCCCGATCTTGGTGACGATAGCGGGCGTCGGCGTGGCGGCGGTGGTCTGGTTTGGCATCGGCCTGGCGCAGGCGGGCGCGCTGACGGCGGGCGAATGGTTCCTCTTCGTTCAGGGCATGGGCATGGTCTGGTTTCCCTTGACCAGCATCGCCTCGTTCTGGAGTCAGTTCCAGCTGGGCCTGGCGGCGGGCGAGCGCGTGTTCGCCCTGCTGGACGCGGAGGCGCTGGTCAAGCAGAAGGCGGACGAGCGGGTGACGAGCCTGAGCGGCGAGATCGAATTCGTCAACATGGACTTCCAGTACAACGAGGGCGAGCCGGTGCTGCGGGATTTCAGCCTGCGCATTCGCCCGGGCGAGACTCTGGCTCTGGTGGGGCACACCGGCTCCGGCAAATCCAGCATCGCCAAGCTCATCAACCGTTTTTACGAATTTCAGGATGGCGAACTGCTGATCGACGGCGTGGACATCCGCTATTTCAACTTGCCGAGTTACCGCTCGCAGCTGGGGGTGGTGACGCAGACGCCCTTTCTGTTTGACGGCACGGTGATGGACAACATCCGTTATGGCAAGCCGGAAGCCAGCGATGAAGAGGTCATCGCCGTCGCCAACCAGGTGGGACGGGGCGATTGGCTGGTGAGCTTGCAAGAGGGTTTGGCGACCCAGGCGGGCGAACGCGGCGGCAACCTGTCCATGGGGCAGCGGCAGTTGGTGGCGATCGCGCGGGTGCTGCTGCAAGACCCGGCGATATTCATCCTGGACGAGGCGACGGCCAGCGTCGACCCGCTGACGGAGACCCTGATCCAGGAAGGCCTGGACACCCTGCTGGGCGAGCGCACTTCGATTGTCATCGCGCATCGCCTGTCCACGATCCAGCACGCCGACCGCATCATCGTCCTGCGCGAGGGCGAGATCATCGAAACCGGCTCGCACGAGTCGCTGATGTCCAGCGGCGGGCACTACGCCATGCTGTACGATTCTTACTTCCGCCACCAGAGCCTGGAATACATCGAGCGGCTGGCTGGCTAGGCGCGGATCAAGCCGCCGGCCTCGCATTCGCCCTGGTTTTGGGCTTGAAGCGCGTTCATGGCATACTATGGGCAGCGCGCCCCGAAGCTCGGCGCGGAGTTGGAGCGTCCCTCATGGCGGCTGCAATCTGGACTGTGGCAGTGGTCTGCATCGCGCTCTTCGGCCGCGTCGGCGTCGCCTCCGCCAGCGGCTACATTCGGGTGGAGGGCGATTGCCGGCTGGAAGAGGCCATTCGCAGCGCCAACCACGATCGGGCTTATGGCGGCTGCAGCGCGGGTTACGGCGCGGACATTATCGAGCTCAGCCACGATGTTCACCTCGATGCCCCGTTGCCGCCGGTTCGCTCCGACATTACGATCCTGGGCAACGGGCGCGAGATTGACGGCAGCCAGCGCTACCAGATCTTGTATGTGGAGGCGGGGGCGTCGCTGGCACTGGAGCATGTCGTTTTGAGCCGCGGTCGCGGGCAGGACGAAGGCGACTTGCGCGCGGGCAGCTACAAACTCGGCGGCGCGGTCTTCAATCTGGGGAGCTTGCGCGTCCATAACAGCGTGTTCCGCGACAATTACGCCGAAGACGGCGGCGGCGCCATTCTCAACAATGGCTCGCTGCGGGTTTCGGGCAGCGTCTTTCACAACAACAGCGCGCGTTTCGCCGGCGCCATCGACAACTGGTCGGAAGAGGCGGTCCTGCATATCAGCGACAGCGAGTTTCGCGATAATCATGTGCCGCAATTTGGCGGAGCGCTGGACAACGGCGGCAGTGCGACAATCGAGGGCAGCGCCTTCTACGGCAATTCGGCGGGCACGGGCGGCGCGATCAACAACTTCACGGCGCTTGCGGTTCGCGACAGCGTCTTCGCTGGCAACAGCGCGGCCATCGGCGGCGCGATTGGCAACAGCCGCGATGAGGCGACCCTGGAGATACGATCCAGCCAGTTCCGACAGAATCAAGCCCGGGTCGGCGGCGCGGTCAGCGTCAGCGCGGGCTATGCCAGGCTGGCCGACAGCGCTTTTCAGGCCAACCTGGCCAGCGCGGCACAGGGCGGCAGTGGCGATCAAATCGGCGGCGCGGTCAGCATCCGCTCGGAAGGGCACATCTCGAACAGCGAATTTCGCGACAATTACGCCGGCGATTATGGCGGCGCGCTGCAGATCCGCGGCCAGGCGACTATTCGCTTCAGCTACTTCGGCGGCAATTCCGCTGGGGACGGCGGCGGCGCGGTCTACAGCCTGGGCGAGGCGACCTTGAGCCAGAGCGTCATTCGCGACAGTTTCGCCCCGGCCGGCGGCGGACTGTACATAGCCGGCGGCGATTTTCGGCTGCGCCAGAGCGTCTTGGCGGACAACGCGAACGGCGACTGCCGCGTCGATCCCGGGCGCCCTGGCCTGGCGGAGAGCCGTGATAATCACATCAGCGACGGCGGCTGCGGCGCGCGCTGGCGAGGCGCGGTCTACGCCGGTTACTGTCCGCCCGGGCAATCTCGTGGCGGCATCTGTCTGATTGGGGCTGGCGACGCCTGGCAAGCGGCTGAAATGCCCGCAGAGGAGCCGACGGCCCCCGCCCAGCCCCGCTATGCTGGCATTGTGGTGGATGCGCGCTGCAGCCTGGCCGACGCCATTCGCGCCGCCAACGACGACCAAGGCCGGGGCGGCTGCCGCGCTGGCGCCGGGGCGGACCGCATCACGCTGACGCGGAATCTGGTCTTGCGCGGGGAGCTGCCGCCAATCAAGAGCGAGATACGGCTCGACGGCAATGGGCATAGCGTAAGCGGCGCTGGCAGCTACCGCATCTTCATGGTGGAGGCTTACGGCGCGCTCGAGCTCAACGACATCAGCCTGGAAGATGGCTGGGTGGCGGATGACGGCGAACTGAACTTGATCGGCGATGGCGCGGCAGTCCTGAATTTGGGCACGCTGCGCATTAATCGCAGCGTCGTGCGCGGCAACCGGGCTGGCGAAGACGGCGGCGCGATTCGAAACGCGGGCGACCTGGTCGTCAGCGGCAGCAGCTTCCTGGGCAATGTCGCCGACCGTCAAGCGGGCGCCATCTACAGCGCGGAGGCCAGCGGCAATCCCCGGGCGGCGACCTTGACGATACGCGACAGCGAATTCAACGACAATCACTCGTCGCGTCATGGCGGCGCGATCTTCGCCGAGGGGCAGCTGACGGTCATTGACAGCGGCTTCCATGCCAACCGGGCGGCGGTCAGCGGCGGCGCCATCTACAGCCTGGCTCTGGCCAGCGTCCGTGGCAGCGTCTTCAGCGAGAACGGCGCCTGGAGGAACGGCGGCGCGATCTACAATGACTACAAGGCGCATATCACGATCGACGAGAGCGAGTTTCGCGGCAATGCGGCGAGGGGCGGGGGCGGCGCTTTGATGACCTATGGGCGCGCCAGCGTCACGATCAGCGACAGCGTCTTCCACGACAACAGCGCGGCGGAAGGCGGCGGCCTCATGGCCAAGGGCTTGGCGAGCGGGGGAAATGCCTTTTATGGCGAGCTGCGCTTGCGCTACAATTACTTCGCTGGTAACGCTGGCGGCGACTGTCGGCTCGGCGAATATGGCCTAATCCGCGAGAGCGACGGCAACAGCTCCGACGGCTCGTGCCAGGCCCGCCTGCCTTGAAGTCTCGCATGTCGCGGCGACAATCGACCAACGCTTTACAGGATGCAAGATGACAATTCTCACGCTAACCGACAGCAACTTCCGCTCCCGCGTCGGCAAATCCGCCGCGCTCGTCCTCGTTTCCAACGGAGCCGACAAACTGCGCAGCGATTTCAAGACGGCTTTTGACAAGGCGGCCGACGAGGAAGACGGCATCGTTTTCGCTCGGGTCGACCCCGATATCCATCGTTCGGCAGCCGGGCATTTTCAGTATCAGGGCAGGTCGCTGCTCATTGGCCTGTACCGCGGGCAGACATTGTTCCGGCGTTCGCGCCCCTGGGCCACCGACCTGAGCGATTACATCAGCCAGCTCAACGACGCCCTGGCGGAAGACGCGCCGCCCGAGCTCGCGGAAGAGGCCCCGCCCGCCAAGCCGGCCGTGATCCTGGACGCGCCGATGGATGTGAGCGACGCGACATTCGAGCAAGAAGCCATCGTCGCTTCGCACGAGATGCCGGTGCTGGTGGATTTCTGGGCGGAGTGGTGCGGTCCCTGTCGCATGGTGTCGCCGATCCTGGAGAAGCTGGCGGGCGAGTTCGCCGGGCAGATCCGCGTGGTCAAGGTCGATACCGACGCGAACCCAGGGCTAAGCCAGGCTTTCCAGATCCGCAGCATCCCGACGATCGCCGTCTTCAAGGCGGGCAAGCTGATCTTCATCCAGCCGGGCGCCTTGGCGGAGCCGCAATTCCGTCAGTTGGTCCAGCAGGCGATCGAGCTGGAAGTGCCGGCTGACGAAGCGGCCAGCGCCTGAGTTCTCCAGTTGGGCAGGGCTCTGGTCAATCAATGACGGCGCCGGTCAAGCGGGCGAGGCTTGTTTGGTCGTGCGGCGGGCGGAACATGCCGGGCGGGTGGCGGTCTTTGCCATCGAGCGCGCCGATGTAAGTCTGGGTCGTCTGCAAGCTGGCGTGCCCCAGATTTTGGCGGATGCGCTCCAGATCCATGCCGTAATCGTAGGCGTTGCGGGCATAGCTGCGGCGCAGGTCGTGCGGCTTCACCACGCGCAAGACGCCGTCGACGCTGATTGGGTAGCGGTTCAAGATGTCGTTGACCGTCCAGACGCCGATGCCGGCCGGGCGTACGCGTTTGCCGCCCCGCCGAATGCCGCGGAAGACTGGTCCCGCCTCGATCCCCGCTTCCCGCAGCCAAGCCTCCACATACATCAAACACCAGTCCAGCGGACCGTAGGGGATGAGCCGCTGCTTGGCGCCCTTGCCCTCGCGCACCCGCAGAGACAATTCGCCGCCGAGCCGCTGCCGCAGGTCGTCGACTGCCAGTGAGGCCGTTTCGGCCGCGCGGATGCCGGTGCAGACCATCAGCGTCATCAAAGCGGTATCGCGCATTCCCCGCAGCGTCGACAAGCCCGGCGACCGCGTCAAGTCGCTGACTTGCCAGGGCTTCAGCCGCAGGTGCTCGCTATCGGCGCGGTCCTGGGCTTTGACGAGCGGGATCGGCGCTGCTGTCGGGTGCGCGTCGTTCATCATGCGGATGAAGAATTCATCGACCAAGGCGCGCTGCTCCGCTTCGGGGGCGTCGGGGTCGACCAGTTCAAAGAGCAAATCGCGGACATGGTTGCTTCGCGTCAGCTGCTGGTAGCGGCCGCGGATGGTGGCCAGGTGGGCTTGGGCGGTTTGCGGGGCGAGGGTGGCCGGGCGCGATTCGCCATTCTTGTTTTGGCGCCTGCGTTCGCGCAGCAAGTAATCGCGGTAGGCGCTCAGAGCGGGCTGATACCAGGCCAGGCGCCGCCGCGTGAGCCAGTCAATGTAAAAGGCGAGGCGAGACCTCTGATCTTTGTTTGGCGCCGGCGGCATGAGCACGCTGTGATTGTCGCGCCAGAGCGTGGATTCGCGTAGCGATTCGCTGTCGTCCATGCGCGCTATTATAAGGCGATTTAGCGCCGGTGGCTTGGAATGACGGGCGCGGGCGGAGGGGCGCGATTCGCGTATCACGCTAGCGGCGGTTTTGCGGCTATAATGGCGGGCGTTCTTTTCCGGCGAGACGCGTGAGGAAGCCAGCACATGAGCGAAGCGGAAATCGGATTGGCGCAATTTGGCGAGATCGCGCGCGAAATCGAAGCGGAAGTCGGCAAGGTCATCGTCGGCCAGCGGGAAGTCTTGCGCGGCGTGCTGATTTGCGTGCTGGCGGGCGGGCATGCCCTGCTGGAAGGCGTGCCGGGCCTGGGCAAGACCATGCTCATCCGCACCCTGGGCGATGTGCTGGAGCTTGATTTCAGCCGGATTCAATTCACGCCGGATTTGATGCCGGCCGATATCGTCGGCACGGACATCCTGGAAGAGACCGAAGACGGCCGCCGCCAATTCCGCTTCCAGCCCGGCCCCATCTTCGCCAATCTGGTGCTGGCGGACGAGATCAACCGGGCGACGCCCAAGACTCAGTCCGCCATGCTGGAGGCGATGCAGGAAAAGACGGTGACCGTGGCTGGACGGCGCTACGAGCTGAGGCCGCCTTTCTTTGTGCTGGCGACCCAGAACCCGCTGGAGATGGAAGGCACCTACCCGCTGCCAGAGGCGCAGTTGGACCGCTTCCTCTTCAAGATCAATGTGCCTTTCCCGGCGGTGGCGGAGTTGGTGAGCATCCTCGATCGCACGACCGGCGTCGACGCGCCCCAGGCGAGCAAAGCGGCTGCTGGCGACCAGGTCCTCGGCATGGGTCAGCTGGCGCTCAGCACGCCCGTCCCCAGCCATGTCGCCGAATATGTGGCGCGGGTCATCGTTGCGACGCACCCGGAAAACGACGAAGCCGCCCCCTTGCTGCGGCAGTTCGCCCGCTATGGCGCCAGTCCCCGCGGCGCGCAAGCTCTCATAGTCGGCGCCAAGATCAACGCCTTGCTTGAGGGGCGCAGCAATGTCTCTTTCGACGATGTGACGGCGGTGGCGCCAGCCGCTCTACGCCATCGCATTTTGCTGAATTTCGAGGGCCAGGCGGAAGGCGTCCCGGTCGACGACTTGATCGCCGACGCCCTGAAGAGCGTGCCCAAGAGCCGAACCTGATATGCCGAAGCTGGCCATACAAGAGGACCTGCTGCCCGGCGCGACCCTGCGGGACAAGCTGGCGCTGGCGCGGCGGCTGGGGCTTGGCGCGGTCGAGTTCCAGGCCCGGGGCCTGGACGAGCGCATCGACGAGATTGAGGCACTGCTGGCGGAACATGGCTTGGCGGCCAGTGGCCTCCACCTGGGCGGCGTCGACGGCTGGCTGGCGGCTGATCGCGGACGGCGCGACGACGCGGCCGATTTGCTGCGGCGGGCGCTGGCGGGCGCGCTCGACCTGGGGGCGGATTATCTCTGCTTCGTGCCGCATTATGGATCGAGCGACATGCCCGATCTGACGCCCTTCGCCTCGCCGATGGAGCTGCAGCGGGAACTCCTGATTTGGCTGCTGCGCGGCATGTCCGATCTGGCGGAGGCGATGGACGCGGAACTGGCGATGCTGCCGATTCATGGCGGCGAAACCGATTTTCTCACGCGGCTGGAGCAAGGCGCTGCGCTGCGGCGGGAAGTCGACGAGCACCCCAAGATCCGGCTGGCGGCCGATACTTTTCACATGAGCATGGCAGAGGCGGACTTGCTGGCGAGCCTGCGGGCGCATCAGGGGGCGATCAGCGCGCTCTGCCTGCGCGACGACAAGGGCGGATTGCCCGGGACGGGCCAGTTGCCTTTCGCGGCGATCGGGGCGGTCCTGGCCGAACTGGAGTATTCGGGCTGGCTGGTGATCGGGGGCGCGCCACCAAGTGCGGGCGAGACCAGCGCGGCTGCGCTTGAGGCGGGCCTGGAGCATCTGCGCCGCTGCGGCCTGGGCTAGTCGCATTCAGCTTTGAGGGAGACGCAGGCTCCAGGTTGCAGTCATGCGCAAAGCGAGCAGCTTGCCGCATTGGCTTTCGACAAGCTGCTCATTCGCGGGTTCTTTTTGGACCCGGGAGATCTCTAACGGTTGACATCCCTGGCCAGGGTGGCGCCGGGTTTGAACTTGACGACTTTCTTGGCGGCGATCTCGATGGACTCGCCGGTGCGCGGGTTCCTGCCCATGCGAGCGTCGCGCTGGTCGACCGACCAAGTGCCAAAACCGACCATCGAAACTCGTCCGCCGCCAATCAGCGCGTTCGTCACGACCGCTTCAAAGCCGTCCAAGGCTTTCTTGGCGTCGGCCTTGCTCAGCCCGGATTCGTCTGCGATATTGGCAATGAGTTCTGCTTTATTCATGTCCATGTCTCCTTTAAATGCATGCTAGGCGCGGAGTATAACACTTTTCCGCAATTTGGCAGGGCATTTTCCCAAATCACCGTTCTACAGCCGTTGATTCAGCGCGCGTTGCGGGCAAGGAATCGCTCGACTTCGGGCAAGCTGGGCAGGGCGTCGCGGCCGCCCATGGCGCGGCAATTCAGCGAACCGACAGCCGAAGCGAAGCGGGCTATTCGCGGCGCGTCCCAGCCTTGCAGCCGGGCGTACATGAAGCCGCCGTGATAAGCATCGCCGGCGCCGGTGGTGTCGACGACATCGACCGGGAAAGCGGGGAAAGCTCGCGTTTGGCTCTCCCAGGCCAAGACGGCGCCGCGCTCCCCCAGGGTGACGGCCGCGATCTCCGCCCCGTCTTCATGCAGGCGGCGGGCGACAGCTTCTGGCGGCTCGTCCGGCAGCCAGGCGCGGGCCCAGGCTTCGCCGACGATGGGCAAGTTAACGAAGGGCAGCAGCGGTTTCATCGCGTCGTAGGGCATGCCGGGATCGAGCGCGACATCCACGCCCGCCTCGCGCGCCCAACGCGCCGCTTGCATGGTCGCGTCGTTCACCGCGTCGACGAAGAGAATGCGCGCGGAAGTGATGTCTTCGCGCCGGATATCGGCCGGCGATATGGGGGCGCCAGTGGGCGGCCGGGTGATGATGCTGCGCTCGCCTGTGGGCGCGTCGACCAAGATGACGGAGACATGGGAGTCGCTGCCCGGCTGGACGACGATGTCGCTCGTATCCAGCGATTCGGCTTCCAGCGCGCTGCGGATGTATTCGCCGACATCGTCATCGCCCAGGCGGGTGATGATCTTGGCGCGGGCGCCGAGCCGGGCGGCGGCCACCAAGGCGATGGCAGCCAGGCCCCCCGGGGCGCGGGCGTAGTTCAGCGCCGCCATGTTTTCGTTGCGTCGCGGCAGACGCGGCACGGTCGCCATGTAATCGACAGTGCAGACGCCGATGCCAATAATGTCAAAAGCGGGGCGCATGGAATCGCTTTCTCGTCTCGTTGTGATCGCCAGCTAATTTTTATCGCGTTGGCGGCGCGCGCGCCACAAACAGGGCCGTCCGCTGTCGCGGGCTTTCGTCGCGGAGACTGATTGACGCGAGTATCAATTAGCGGTAATATAGGATATGTGGAGTTGGCATGAAGGAATCGCGAGATGACATTGCGCAGGCGTAAACGCAACAGCAAGATCTTGATGGCGCTGGTGGCTATATTGTTGCTGGCGGCGGTGGCTTTGTCCGTGGCCGCGCTGACGAACACGATTACCTTCCCGGTCATTACCACTTATGACGGCGGCTTGTTCGGCACCGTGGCGCAGGGCACGCAGCCAAGCGGTTTCGGGACGGCCTTTGTGACCCCAACACCGACGATCTCGGGCTAGGCGCGGCGCCGAAGCATGTCGCGGGCATTTCCCAAGACTCGCCTGGCCCTGCTTCTGCTGCTGGCGCTGCTGCTCGCGTCGGTCCCGGTGGCGCAGGCGGACTCCCGGCCGACCGTCGGCATCTTGCGCTTTGGCATGTACCCCACTACTTTCTGGATGGAAGGCGCCATCCTGGATCTGCTGCGGCTGCATGGCTGGATCAACGAGGACGAGCGAGCCGCCCTGCGCAACGGCGACGACATGGAGAACGAAAACCTGCGCATTTTCTGGGGCGACGCCGGCTACGACTTCAACTACGCTTCTATCTTGATTGACGAGGCGCTTGACCAAGAGCCGGACGCGCTCGTCACATTTTCGACGCCACTGACCCAAATGGCGGTCAGCCAGACGCTGCTGCTGGAAGCGCCGCCAGCGCTGATCTTCGCCGATGTCTTCAACGCGGTCGAGGCCGGCCTCATGAGCGCCAGCTGCCTGAAACCCGCCCATGTGAGCGGCGTCGAGGCGATCATCGACTACGAAGCGTTTGTGTCGCTCATTTTGCTGCAGCAGCCGGAGCTGGCTTCCATCGGTCTGCTGCGCCATCCCGCCGACGCCAGCGGGGCATACGGCGCGGCGCGCATTGAGGCAATCGCCGAGAGTCTGGGAATTGCTGTCAAATCCGCTCCCGTGCTCAGCTTGGCGGATCTCAAAGTCGCGGTGGAGAGCTTGCTTGGCAAAGGCGTCGACGCCATCGTCATGCCTTATGATTTGTCCCTCGGGCAAGCCGTCAGCTTTGTCGCGGAGTATGCGAACCAGCATCAGCGGCCGGTGTATCAAGCCTCGCTGGTGTCGGTCTATGGCGGCGCGCTCATGTCTGCCGGTCCCTTCTTGTTTTATGAGCAGGGCCTGCAGGCGGGCAGGCTGCTGATCGCCAGTTTGAACGGCGAGCTGGATATCGCCCGAAGCGCCGTCTACGCGCACGACAATCTGGCGGTGGCGGCCAACTTTGACGCGGCCGCGGCGCTGGACATGGAATTGACTGCGGACATGCTGGCGGCGGCGGATGTCACGATTCGCGATGGCGAAACGCTGATGGAACCGGCCTGGGGCTTGATGACACAGCAGCGGGCGCAATTGCTGCCGGCCGATGCGCAGCGCGAAGCCGATCGCGCCTTTCTGGCGGGGCTGGAATGCACGGAGGCGCTCATCGCCGAGCAGCGGGCGGCGCTCGCCGGGGGCTGACGCGGGGCGGGCGCGCAATTTGCCAGAGCCTGCGATTCTCTATGCGGGCGCTCCTGACGCAATCCGGGCGATGCAGCGTCTCGGCTTGGCGAAGATCTCCATTTGCCTGGAAACTCGGCGGAAATTCGTTATGATTTCAGCGTAACCGGCTTTTCTCATAAGGAGACCCAAAATATGGAATCCCGCGCCGACGCCATCCAGGCCATCCGCCAGCTGCCCGCCCGGCTGCGCGAGCAGGTTCAGGGCTTGTCCGTGGAGCAGCTGACCACCGCGTATAATGCGCCCGAATGGACGATTGCCCAGAACATCCACCATCTGGCGGACACGCACATGGTCTGCATCCGCCGCTTCAAGCTGATTCTGACCAGCCCGCGCTTTCAGTTCACCGCCTACGATGTGAACGCCATCGCCGAATATCCGGATGCCAAAAACGCCGACATTGAGCATTCGCTGCGCATCCTGGAAGGCTTGCAGGCGCGCTGGGCGATCTTGCTGGAGAACCTGAGCGACGAAGAATGGGCGAAGATCGGCATCGCGTCCAGCCCGGACCGCCCCGATTACAGCCTGGAGCAGATGGCTCTCCTTTATGCCCAGCACGGCTTGAACCATGTGCGGCAGATCCAGGATGTGCTGGATAAAATGCCGGCTTGATGCGTAGCCTGTTCATCGCCAGCGCGCCTCAATTCGACTTTCTGCGCACGGTCCACAGCCACGGCTGGAGGATGCTGCCGCCTTTTGATTGGGACGAAGCCAAAGCGACCCTGCGCTATGTCTATCAGAGCGACGCCGGCGAGGCGCTGCGCCTGCAGATTCGCTCGGCGAAAAACGGAATCCGCGTAGACTTGCCCGATTGTCCGGCCGAGCTCCCGTCCCAGCGAGCCGAGATTGAAGCCGCTGTCGGGCGCATGCTGAACCTCGATTGGGACTTGCGCCCCTTCTACCAGTTCATGCGCGCCCAGCCTGAATACGCCTGGCTGGAGCGAGGGCGGCACGGGCGGATTCTGATCAGCCCAAGCTTGTGGGAAGACCTGGCCAAGACCCTGCTGACGACCAATTGCAGCTGGGCCTACACGGTGCAGATGTCTGGCCGGCTTTGTCAGCTGGGCGCGGCGCACCCGTCCGTGGCTGGCTGTCATGCATTTCCGACGCCGCGGCGCATCGCGGCCATGCCAGGCGACGATTTCGCCGTACAAGTTCGCGCCGGGTATCGTGGCGCCTGGCTGCATGAGTTGGCGCGCAAGATTGACTCTGGCGAGATCGACCTGGAGGCTTGGCGCCGGCTGGATGGCGATGGGCTCTTCGCGGCGGTGAAGTCGCTGAAAGGCTTTGGCGATTACGCGGCTGGCACGATCGCGCGGATGTACGGGCATTTTGACCGGCTCGCCATCGACAGCGCCTGCCACGCGATTTTCGCCGCGCGTCACAATGGCGGGGTCAAGGCGGAAGCGAAAGCCATCGAGGCGCATTACGCGCGCTTTGGAAAATGGCAGGGCTTGGTAATGTGGATGGATGTTATGCGGGGCTATGAAGATTGAGCGGCATTGAGCCGGCGATGCGGATTGCCCGCTTTATCGTCGACGCGCTCAAAGCCTTCGGCAAGGGCCGCGGTCAGTCCTCGACGCGGATGAAGCGTGCGGCGTCCGCCTTGAGCTTGGCCAGCGATGGCTCGTGCAGGTACATCATGTGCCCGGCCTCATATTCGGCGATGGTGATATTGTCGCGCAGGCTCGCGTCCAGCCCCATGTGCGCCAGGGAGTAATAAGCGGCTTCAAAGGGAGTCGCCAGGTCGTACCAGCCCTGCGCCACCAGCAGACGCATGAAAGGGTTCTTGGCGAAAGCGGCGCGCAAGCCCTCGCTGGTATCCGGGAATTCGCCGCCGGGGTACTTCCAGCTCTCGTTCACTTTGAAATTGAGGCTCTCGTAATTGAGGTCGCTGTGATAGCCGAGCGACTCGCGGATGTACTGGTTGTACGCGGCGGTGTAGGGCGGGACGATGGCGTTCAGGGAGGGGTCAAAATCGAAAGACTGTCCCTCTGCCGAAGCCATGATGCCGATGAAGCGCGAATCCAGCCTGCCGACAGCCCGCTTGGCGTCTCGCAGCAGTTCTTTGCAGAAGCTCATGATGTTGACGCGCAGGTCCGCGCCGAGGATGAAGCGCCGCGAGAGCCCGGTGTAGCGCGCCAGAGTCGCGGCGATGGCGTCGCGTTCGTCGCCTGAAAGTCGGTCGCCTTTTGCCAGGGCGACGGTATAGTCCGTCATCGCCCAGTGGCTGGCTTCACGCAGCAATCCAGGCAGCTCCCGCGCTTGCAGCCCGGCCTCCAGTCGGCCGTGATAATGCGCCGTCGCGCAGAAGCTGGGCAGGTAGAGGGCGTAGGGCAGGTCGTTGGCTTTGGTGAAGCGCAGGGTCTGGAAGTTGATGACGGTCGACATGAGGATGAGGCCGCTGAAGGCGATGCCGCGGTCGATGAGGTGGCCCGCCAGGCCGGCGGCTCGCGTCGTGCCATAACTTTCGCCCGCGAGATACAGGGGCGAGCTCCAGCGTCGCTCGCGCGAGAGATAGAGGCGGATGAACTCGCCGACGGCTTCCAGGTCTTCGCTCAAGCCCCAGTATTTCTGATTGTCGGCCGGGTCGCTGGCGCGGGAGTAGCCGGCGCCGACGGGGTCGATGAAGACGAGATCGCCCAGGTCCAGCCAGCTGTGGGCGTTGTCGACGAGTTGGTACGGTGGCGGCGGCATGAAGCCCTCCGCGCCCATCAAGACGCGTTTTGGTCCCAGCGCGCCCATGTGCAGCCAAATCGACGCGGCGCCGGGACCGCCATTGAAGACGAAGATCAGCGGGCGGCTGGCGCGGTCGTCGCAGTCAAGCGAGTAGGCGGTGTAGAAGATCTGGGCAAGGATTTTGTCGCTCTCGTCTTTGAGGGGGAGCTTGCCGACGGTGGCGGCGTAAGTCAGCGTGGAGTCGGCCAGGGCGAGCTCGTGGGATGTGACGACGGGCGCTTCTTCTTTGATTTCGGGCTTGGCGCTGTCGCTGCTGTTGGCTTGGTCAGTCATGTGGCGGTCCATATTTTTCGGCCATCAAACGCTTAGAGTCGATGAGCTCTTGGCGGAAATAGGGGCTGATTCTCGTCATGCGGCAACCGCAAATCAGTTTTCTCGCTTATAGTCTTGGGTTGTCGCTGCTTGCCTGCAGGCTGCCAGTATATCATAATCGCGTGACGCAGCGAAGGCGACGCCATGCCCCCACGCCAGTTCCGCACCCAAGCCATCATCCTCAGCCGGCGCGATTTCGGCGAAGCGGACCGGCTGCTGACGCTTTTCACGCCGAGCCGCGGCAAGCTCCGCGCCATCGCCAAAGGCGCCCGCAAACCCAGCGCCAAAATCAGCGGCCATGTCGAGCTCTTCGCCCGCAGCGACTGCCTCATCCATCGCGGCCGCAACCTCGACATCTTGACGCAAGCCGAGCTGCTCGAGCCATATCGCGGCTTGCGCGAAGACCTGGCTCGCGGCGCCTACGCCAATTATGTCGCCGAGCTGCTCGATCGTTTCACGGCGGACGAAGACGAAGAAGGCGACGCGCTCTTCAGCCTGTTGCACGAAACGCTGGGGCGGATCGCCGACGAGCAGGACCCGCCCCTGGCTGTCCGCTTGTTTGAGCTGCGCCTGCTGGATCTGGTCGGTTTCCGCCCGGAGCTGGGCGAATGCGTGATGCTGCGCCAGCCTGCCCTGGCAGAAGCGCAATACTTCAGCCACGAAGAAGGCGGCGTCGTCAGCCTGGCGGGCGCGGCCTTGACGCCATCGCGGCTGATCGAGATCGACCTGGACAGCCTCAAGCTGCTGCGGCACTTGCAGCGCAGCGGCGACGCCTGGGAGCGGCTGCGCGGCTTGCGGGTCACGGCGGGACAGCAGGCTCGCGCCGAGGCGATCATGCTGGGCTACATCGCGCACTTGCTGGAGCGAAAGCTGGAGAGCGTCGACTTCATCCGGCGGCTGCGGCGTTTCGCGCCCGGCTGATTCAGGCCTCGTCGGCGAGCATTTCGCGGTAGATGGCGACGGTGGCGGCGGCGACGCTTTCATGCGTGAAATGCGCCAGGAAGCGCTTCCGACCGCGTTCGCTCAAGTCGGCGCGAAGGCTGGGCTGGGCGCGCAGATCATGCAGCGCTTTCGCCAGCGCTTCGACATTGTTCTCCGGCGCGACTATGCCTGCGGCGCCGATTACGCCAGGGATGGCGCCGCTGTCGCTGCCGATGACGGGTACGCCGCTGGCCATTGCCTCGATGAGCACTCTGCCAAATTGCTCTTTCCAGTTTGGGCGCGTCAAAGAGGGCAAGACGAGCGCGTCCAGCCGATGATATTCGGCGGGCAGGTCGGTGGAGGGCAGCTGCCCGGCGAAGTCGACGCGCTGCTGGATGCCGAGGTCGCGGGCCAGGGCTTCCATTTCCGGGCGAGCCGGTCCGCCGCCGACGATTCGCAAACGCCATGCGCCATCCAGTTGCGCCACCGCCCGCAGCAAAACCGCTATGCCTTTTTCCGGCACGACGCGCCCGATGCAGCCGATGGTGAATGGACGCCGCGAAGGCGATTTCGCCGGCTGAAAGTGGGCTTGCGACGCGCCGAATTGCGGGATGACAGCCAGGCGGCCGCGATAGCCTTTGCGCCGCAAGACAGCGGCCGCGCCCTCCGTGCCCGCCAGCGCGCAGTCGGCCTGCCGCATGACCCAAGCCTCGCCCCAATTGAACGGCGGCGGATAGCTGCGCTGGATGTTCTGCCAGCTGAAAAAGAGCGATTTCGCGCCGATGCGACGCCCGTGATACAGAGCCTGCCAGGTGGCCAGGTTGTAGGGCTCTTCGTCGATGTGCAGGAGCTGCGGCCGGAATCGGCGGATTTCGCTGGCCAGGCTCGGGTAATGATGCAGGTGGAAATTGCCGTTGAGGCGGATGGGAATGGCTTTTAGGTGATAGCCGTCGGCGTGAGCGCGCTCCAGGGGCTGCGTTCCGCGTTCGTCGCGCCAGGCGGGCGGCGTCAGCACGAGCAGGTCGATGCCGTGGCGGGCGATCGCCTCGAGTTTGGGCTGGTAGATGCCGACCACGCAGGCTTTGGAGAGCATCAAGACGCGCGTTCCTGCGAGTCGCTCAGGCATGGCGCGGCTCAGGCGATTGGAGTGGGCGGAGCGCTGCCGTTGGCTTTGGCATCATAGACGCGGAAGCTCTGTTCGGGCAGGGAGAGTACTCCGTAAGTCTGCGACGAGGCCCGGGCGCACTTGAAAGTGTAAAGCGAGCCGGGGTTGACCAGGCAGCCCCAATTCGTCTTGAGGTGCAGCGGCAGGTGCGTGTGCCCGGTGACGAGGATGTCGGCTTTCAGCGAGCGCAGCACCATCTTCAAATAAGTCTCGGATAGGTGGTCGCGGTACATGCCCCACATGTTGTTGCCGGCTTGCCATGACACATGTAGATTTTCAGCCCGCCCAGCTGCCCGCGCCAATCGAGCGGCAAGCCGCGCAGAAAGCGCCGATTTTCTTGCCGCAAGCCATAGACCAGCTCGTCGTGATTGCCGCGCGCGACCGGTATGTCATGCGCGCGAATCAAATCAATGACGCCATCGGGGTTGGGACCGCGCCCGACCAGATCGCCCGCGCAGAGGATCTGGTCTACTTGATGGTATTGTGCAAAGCGAGCGAGCACGAATTCGAGCGTATCATGATCCGCATGTACGTCCGAAATGATTCCAATTCGCATCCAGACGGGACCTTAACCGTTCACTACGGGCTACATTATACGCCAGCTTGCGCCGATTGTAGAGGCGGGATGCGCCGCGCCAATATCACAAGAAATTGTCGCCGCCGCAAACCGGGCAGGCCGAGTCGCTCGCCGCGACCGTGGCTTTGCAGTCGTCGCAGATGCGCAGCGCGCCCTTGCTCAAATGATGATCGAGCGAGACGCGCTCGTCGAAGACGAAGCATTCGCCCTGCCACAGCGAGTCTTCCCTTGGCGTCGCCTCCAGGTAATTGAGGATGCCGCCCTTGAGTTGGTAGACCGCCTCGAAGCCGGCCTGGAGCATGAAGGCGCTGGCTTTCTCGCAGCGGATGCCGCCGGTGCAGAACATGGCGACGCGCTTGTGACGCCGCGGGTCGAGCCTCTCTTCGATGAATCGCGGCAGTTCATTGAAGGCGTCGGTGGCGGGATTCAGGGCGCCTTGGAAGCTGCCCATGCGCGCTTCATAATCGTTGCGGGCGTCCAGCAGCAGCACATCGTCTTGCTGGATGAGGGCGTTCCAGTCTTTCGGCTCGATGTAGACGCCGGTTTGGCGCCGCGGGTCGACGCCGTCGACTTTGAGGGCGACGATCTCGCGCTTGAGCCGGACTTTCATGCGCTGGAAAGGCTGGCGGCAGTGGCTGCTCTCTTTGACCTCCAGCCGCGCGAAACGACGGTCTTCACGCAGGCGCGCCAGGACCGCGTCGACAGCTATGCGCTCGCCGGCGACGCTCGCGTTGATGCCTTCGCTGGCGAGCAGGATCGTGCCGCGGAGGCTGTGAGCCTGGCAGATACGCAGCAGGGGCGCGCGCAGCTCGCGATAATCGGGCAGGGGCGTGAATTTGTAGAAGCTGGCGATGACGATGCGACTGGGCATGGGGCGGCTCTCGGCGCGGGCGCGATTCCATGATGCTTCAATCGCGGGCCTTCGAGTAGGGTGGAAGCGCTCCAAGCCCGGGCGGGCGCGGAAGCCTGGCGGGCGGCTATGTTATACTTTGCGCCATGCGAGTTGGACTGAACGCGCACTTGCTGGCCGGGGCGGCGGGCTATCGTTCGGCGGGCATACACGCCTACATCAGCAATCTGCTGCGGCATTTGCCGGCGGTGGCCGGTCCTGATTGGCGTTTTACAGCCATGACGGGCGCGGGCAGCAGCGCGACATTCAATGAAGTCCGGATGCGGCGGGCGCGCATGGCCACGGAGTCGCCCCTGCGCCGCGTCTTCTGGGAACAGGCTTTGCAGCCCTGGCAGCTGGGTCAATTTGATCTGTATCACGCGCTGGCTTTTGTGGCGCCCGTATTCTTGACGACGCCGATGGCGGTCACCGTCTACGACTTGAGTTTTCTGCGCTATCCGGCGCGGCTGGGCCGGGCGCGACGCCATTACCTGCGGGCGATGACGGCTTTGACTTGCGTGCGGGCCAGGCGCGTCTTGGCGATCAGCCAGAGCACCGCCGACGACTTGGCAGCGCTGTTGGGCTTGCCGGCGCAGAAGATCGATGTGACGCCCCTGGGTTACGACAGAGCCGCTTTTCGGCCTTTGCAGGCGCGGGAGATCGCGCATTTTCGCCGCAAGCAGGGGCTGCCGGCTCGCTTCTGGCTCTATGTGGGCACGCTGGAGCCGCGCAAGAATTTGCCGATGCTGCTGGAGGCTTATGCCCGGCTGGCGCCAAGCGAGCGCTTGCCCTTGATCCTGGGTGGCGGGCGTGGCTGGATGGCGCGGGAAGTCTTCGCGGCGATCGCGGGCTTGGGATTGCAGGACAGCGTGCGCCACGCCGGATTCATCCCTACCGCCGATTTGCCACTTTGGTACAATTGCGCCGAGGCTTTCCTGTACCCCTCCGTTTACGAGGGCTTTGGGCTGCCCGTCCTGGAAGCGATGGCTTGCGGCGCGCCGGTGCTGACGACCAATGTCTCGTCCCTGCCGGAAGTGGCCGGGGAAGCGGGCATGTGCCTGCCGCCGGACGACAGCGAGCGCTGGACAGGCGCCTTGCGCGGGCTGTGGCGCGACGAAGCCTGGCGGCGGGAAGCGCGGGAACGAGGCCTGCGCCGCGCCAAGCGCTTCAGCTGGGAGCGGACGGCCGAATTGACGCTCGCCAGTTACCGCAAGGCATTGACTCCCCTGCCCGAGAGCGAAAAGGAAGGCCTCCTTGAAAGCAAGTAATCCGCGCCCGCCAGAATCTGTCGCCGGCGGCCGGGGCAGAGCAGGTCCGTGAACCAGCACTTGAGCTTGTCGGAACGCCCCACCATTGAGCCGCGCTGGCTGCTGCCGCTGGTTGACGCCGCGGTGGCTTTTCTGGTTTTTGGCTTGGCGTACATCTTGCGGTACGAGCTGCAGATCATCCGCCCGGTGTACGATCCGCTGGAGCGCGGCTTTGACCCCTACATTCCCTTCGCGGCGGTGTTCGCGCTGCTGATCTGGCTGAACAACCAGCGCAACGGCTTGTACCGCAACATCGCCGGGCGCGCCTGGCTGGAAGAGGTCTACCTGATCGCCAGCGGCGTCGCCGTGTCCATCGTCATTGTGCTGGCGATGTTCTTTATCTTGCAGCCCCTGGCCACCAGCCGCTTGATGCTGATCTATGTGGCGGCGCTCACGCTGATGGCTGGCGCATGTTCGCGGCTGATGCGACGCTGGGCGCAGGCTTACTTGCGGCAGCATGGCGTCGGCATCCAGCGGGCGCTCATCGTCGGCATGGGCGATGTGGGGCGCTCGCTCGTGGGCATCATGCTGTCGCGCCCGGAATTCGGCTACCAGCCCATCGGCTTTCTTGATGACGACGCGGCCAAGCGCGACGCCAGCATGGGACGGGTGGAGGCTCTGGGGGGCACGGCCGATCTGGCGGCGGTCATTGAGCGGCACATGATCGACACGGTCGTCATCACTTTTCGCTGGAAGCATTATGACCTGATTCAAGAATTGACCGAGGTCTGCCGCGAGGCCGGCAGCGACCTGCGCATCGTGCCGGAGATCATGCAGCTGAACATCCGCCAGGTGCAGGTGGAGAACCTGGATGGCGTCCCGCTCTTGGGCATCGGCGCGCATCGCTCATTTGGACGCGCCAACGAATTGCTCAAGCGGGCTCTGGATATGGCGCTGGTGGCCCTGGGCTGCCCGCTGTGGCTGCCGATCTGCGGTCTGGCGGCGCTGGCGCTGAAGCTGGAGGGCGCGGGACCGATCCTCTTTCGGCAGACGCGGGTCGGCAAAGACGGCAGCAAGTTCGAGATGCTGAAATTTCGCAGCATGATCGAGAACGCGGCGGCGCTGCATGAATCGATGCTGCGCGAGTCGGGCGAAGACCCGCGGCATCCCAAATTCGTCGATGACCCGCGGGTGACCCGCGTCGGCAAGCTGCTGCGGCGCACCAGCCTGGACGAGCTGCCGAACTTGCTGAATGTGATTCGCGGCGAGATGAGCCTGGTTGGCCCGCGGCCGCCGACGCCGGACGAGGTGGCGCTGTACGAGACGCGGCATGCGCGGCGCTTGCAGATCACGCCCGGCATGACCGGCTGGTGGCAAGTCCGCGGGCGCAGCAATGTGCCTTTCGACGAAATGTGCGAGATGGACATGTATTACATCGAGAATTGGTCAATCGCCATGGACATCGAAATCCTCATGCTGACGATCCCGCGGGTCTTCTTGCGCAGCGGCGCCTATTGAGCCGGCGGGCGGCAGCATGATATCCGCCAGACGGGCGACGCCGTCGCGGACCATCGGCAAGAAATACAGCGGGCGCAAAGTCTTGAGCAGCTCGCTGACGAGGCGCGTTAGTTTCCGGCTGGCTGCGCGGTTTGGCGAGCGATCGTAAAGCCAAAACAGAATCAGCAGATTGTGCAGCGCGGCCAAGGCGATGCCCAGCTGGCGCGCTTGTTCCGCCGGCAGGGCGTCGTCCGAGCCGAGGACGAGGCCGCCCCAAGCCCGCGCCAGCTGCCGCGCTTGCGAGCCCGCCATCAAGTCGAGAGTCGAATCCGAGCGCATGGCGGCGCTGAAGAGGGCTTGAATGGCGCCTGTTTCCCGCTCCAGCCAAGCCAGGGTGTCTTGCATCGCCAGGGCAAAACGGTCTGCCATTGAGCCGGCCGGCAACGCGTCGATCGCCGCTTCGAGTCGCGTCAGATGCGCTTCGTAAGCGCTGAGCGCCCGCGCCACAGCGTCTGTCGGATTCTGGTCCGCGGCTGATTGCATGGGACTGCTCGCTCTATTTTGGCGTCGCCGCCAAGTTTCGCGCGCTTGTCCGCCCGCTGCAAGCCTGGCCAACGCCGACGCTCAATCACGGATGAACGAGTATGACAATTTACGATAGTTTACGAGCGATTCTCGCTTCTGGACCGGGCGCGCCGCCAGCATGCCTGTCCGGCTTGAATTGCCAAGCGCGCTCGCAAGCGGCATAATGCGGCGACATGCTTGCCTTTGTCCCTCGCCTCTTCTTGTTCATCGCGCTGTTGACGCTTGTCGGCTGCGACTCCGTCTTGCTGCAGAGGCCCGGGCAAGCGGCTGAGGCGACGCCCGCCCCGCAAGCGCAATCCAGCGAGAGCGAGCCAAGCGCGGCCCTGGAAGCCTACCTGGCGGCCTGGAACGCGGAAGATTTCGAGGCGATGCACGCCATGATCGCCGGGCGCAGCCAGGAGCTGTACCCGCGGCAGCTTTTCGTCGATCGCTTCACGGCGGCGCACAGCGTCATCCGTTTCGCCGGGCTCCGGGCTCAAATCACCGGCGTCGAGCGTCAAGGGACAACCGCGATCCTGCATTACGACATCGTCATCGAGTCGCCGACCTTCGGCGCGATTGAAGACCGCGATCGGCTGATGCGCCTCGTGCGGGAAGAGGGCTGGAAGATCGCTTGGTCGCCGCGAGACATCTTCGACGGCATGGGCAGCCGGGCGCGCTTGACCGAACGGGCGGAGTTCCCGCCGCGCGCCAACATCTACGACCGCGACGGCGAACCCCTTGCGGAGGAAGGCGGCGCGGTCTACAGCTTGTACGCCATTGAGCAAGACATGCCCAATGTGGAACTGTGCCTGGCGACTCTGGCGGCGGCGACCCGGCGGCAGATCAGCAGTCTGCGCGCCATCTTCGCCACTTATCTGGCGGAGACGCGTTTTCATGTGGCGGAGATCGACGGCGAGCAGTACCGGCGCCACCGCGACGCCCTCGCGGAGGACTGCGCGATCGCCGAAACCGAGGGCGCCTTCAGCAAGGTCTTGCGTTACCGCTCCCGCAGCTATTTCGGGCATGGCGTGGCGACGCACCTGGTCGGGTATATCGGCGCGGTGCCGGCCGACGAGCTGGAACGCTGGGAAGCGCGCGGGCGCTCGGCGGGGGATCTCGTGGGGCGGGCGGGCATCGAAGAGTCCTACGAGGACGCGCTGGCGGGCCGGCCCCAGCGCTACTTGCGCATCGTCGAGGGGGGCGTCGTCATCCGCGAACTGGCGGGGGAGGCGGGCGCCGCGCCAAGCCCGGTGACGCTGACGATTGACCGCGGTTTGCAGGCGACGCTGGCGCAAGCGATGGCGGACGCGGTGAATTACGCCCTGCCCAATTGGGGCGGCATCACGGCTGGCGGCGCGATCGTCGCCCTGGACGCGCATACCGGCGAAGTCCTGGCGCTGGCGAGCTACCCCAGCTTTGACCCGCATATCTTCAACCCCGCCACCACTTACAATGTGGGCGGCGCGCTGCTGCGGCTCGATCGCGACATTCGCAACCCCTTCGCCAACAAGGCGCTGGCGGCGCATTATACGCCGGGCTCGGTCTACAAGATTGTGACGACTCTGGCGGCGGCGGCCGAGGGCATCCAGGATCCGGCGGAGCGCTTCGACTGCGATTATATTTGGCGCGGCGGCGACTATGGCGATTCGGAACCGCTGCGGACGGATTGGCGCTTGCTGGAAGACTTGCCGCCGACGGGCCCGGTCACCATGGCCGAGGCCTTGGCGGCGTCGTGCAATCCCTTTTTCTACGAGATGGGCGTCCTGCTCTATCGGCGGGATCCGCTGCTGCAAGTCGAGTATGCCGAGGCCCTGGGCTTCGGGCGGCAAACGGGCCTGCGCGGTCTGGGCATCGAAGCGGCCGGCGCGCTGGCGCCGCCCGGCGAAGTGGCGGCCGCCATCAACAACGCCATCGGCCAAGGCGAAGTCGCCGTCACCGTGATGCAGATGGCGCAGCTGACGGCTCTCGTGGCCAACGGCGGCGCGCTCTATCAGCCATTCGTCGTCAGCCACATCGGCGCTGAAGGCGAGCCGAATTACAGAGTCGTCAACGAAAGGACCCTGCTGCGGCAAGTGGCGCTGGACGAGGAGGCGCTACGGGTCACGCGGGAGGGCATGTGCCTGGCCACAAGCGTCAAGGACCTGGGCACGGCCGAGTGGGTCTTTCGCGGCGCGCCCTATCAGCTCTGTGGCAAGACCGGCACAGCCGAGACCCTGGGCAATCCTCACGCATGGTTCGTCGCCTGGTACCCGCGCGAGGCGCCGCGGATCGCTTTTGCCGGCGTGATGGCGCATTCACGCGAAGGCGCGGAAGTCGTCGCCCCGATAATCCGCCGCGTCATCGATGTCTACGAGGGGTACAGCGTCGCGCCTTTCCCGGCTTGGTGGCGCGAGCCCTACAGCCCGGTCAAGACTCAGGGGCAGGCGCTGGCGGAGCACCTTGCGGAGAGCTAGCTGCAACTTCCGCTGGGTTTGCGCGCTGGCTGCCAGGCGGGCAGTCTGACATGGACCTCCTTCGGCGCCGGGAACAGATGGTAGACCCATGTGTAGCGGGTGTGCGCGCTCGCTTGCTCGGCTTCGAGCTTGCTTGGGTAGAAGAGGTCGATCCAGTACGGCGTGCTGGGCAAACCGCCGCCGGTGTCCAGGATCTTGCCTTGCCCGTAACCCGGCACATAGACTGTCGTCCCATAGGGGATGATCTGCGGCTTGGCCGCGATGACGCCCTTCTGCAGGGGCGCGCCAGTGGCGGTTTGATTCACGAAGCCATCATCGTCGGGCTTGTAATAGGTGGCCAGCACGCAGATCCGCCGCCAATACTGCAGGTCCGTGCCGGGGACTGTGCCCAGCGAGGCGAGCTGCGCGCCATACGCGACGATCTTGTTCACCGGCGCCTCCGCCACCAGGGTCTCAAGTGGCTCGCGGCTGACTTCGACGCCATTTTCGTAGCGGACGCGGACTCGCGTTTCCCGCCGGCCGGCTTTGCCCTCCTGGAGCGTGCGGCGTCGGTCCAGGGGCAGCGAGTCGTCTTTTTGGTAGACGGTGTCGAAGTCGATGGCTTCGCTGCTGGCGAGGACTTCTTCGCGGACGCGGACGACTTCAATGCGCAGGCCGGCGCTGAGCGGGCTATCGGCGGGCGGCTTCACATAATCTTCGCCGAAGAGGGGCGCGTTCAATTCCGTCAAGACCTCGCCCACGGTGGCGGACCGGCTGCGCGCTTCGATCTCGACGCCATCGACCAGCAAGCTCAGCGGCAGGGCGCGCTGAATGTGAATGCGGAGGCCGTCGTTCAGGGGGCGGTCGCGCGGCGGCTGGACATGGTCGGCGGGGTGCAGGGCGATGCCGGCTTCGCGGAGGGCGTCGCCGACGCTGGCGGACCTGCTTTCGATGCTTGACTCCTGGCCGGCGTCGATGACGGTGACGCGGGCGGCGTGGCGAATCTCGATGTGGTAGGCGGGCACGCTCCAGCCGGGCAGGGCGTCGACATGGGCCAGCGCGCCGTTGACCCAGAGTCGGTCGGCCTCGTCGACCGAGACGCCGGCTTGGCGCAGGATCTCGGCCGGGTTGCGCAGGTTCGTTTCGATGGCTCGCTGCGTCGCGCCGATGGTGATGCGGGTCAGGCTTTTGACCGTGGCGGAATCGATCGGGCTGGCCTGGAGCATGGGTGGCAAGGCGCGCAGGAACAGAAAGATGGTCAGGCAGAGCGACAGGCTGGTCGCCGCGACGAGGATGCGCAGCGGCCAAGGTCCGCGTCCATGGCGGCGGGCTCGCGCGCTGGGCGGCGGAATTCGCTTGCGCGTCTGCTGGGCGCGGGCCTCGATGTTGCTGGCAGGAGTCCTGTCCATGCGGGCATTTTACCAAGTCGCCCCCGTGCATTACACTGGAAGAGACAGGCGGCGGCTTGGCGCGAAAGTGCGGCTTGAAAAGGATTTGCGCCGCGAATATAATGAGACTTCGTATCAATATTACTGCTGGAGGCTGTATCTATGCTGGTAAGGGCTTGGATGTTTCTATTGATCGTGGCGGGCTTCTGCCTGCCGATGACCGCCGTTGGCGCGGCGGCGGACTTGCGTGTGGTGGCGTCGCATAGCATATTGGCGGATGTCGCGCGCAATGTCGCCGGCGACCAGGCCGAGGTTACCACGCTGATTCCGGTGACTTCGGACCCGCACAAATTCGTGCCGACCCCCAGCGACCTGACGGCGGTGGCGGAGGCGGACCTGGTGCTCATCAATGGCGTGGGCTACGAGGAACAGCTGCTGGACGCGATTGAAGGCGCCGGCGAAGCGGGCAACATCCTCAATGCGTCGTCTTGTGTGCAAATCCGGCCCTATAGTGGCGATCCACACATGGACGAGCACGATGACGACCACGCTGACGACCACGCCGACGACGACCACGCTGACGATGACCACGCGGACGACGACCATGCTGACGACCATGACGACGATCACGCCGACGATGATCACGCCGACGACGACCACGCCGACGACGAGCATGACGACGATCACGCGGACGACGACCACGCGGACGATGATCACGCCGACGACGACCACGCCGACGACGATCACGCCGACGACGACCACGCCGACGACGACCACGCTGACGATGATCACGCCGACGATGACCACGCCGACGACCATGACGATGATCACGCGGACGATGATCACGCCGACGATGACCACGCCGACGACCACGATGACGACGAGCACATGGACGATCACGCCGACGATGATCACGCCGACGATGACCATGCTCACGAAGAAGACGAGCATGCCCATGAGAGCGATATCGACTGCGAGGCGCAGGATGCCGAGTACGCCGCGATCGTCGGCGACGAAGCCGCCAGCCGGGAATTCGAGATCCTGGGACGCGGCATGGAAGTCGAATGCGGCGGGCACGATCATGGCCACGACGCCCACGACGATCATGGCGAAGCAGGCGGCTGCGACCCGCACCTTTGGCTGGACCCGCACAATGTGGTGCATTGGGTGCTGACGATACGCGATGCCTTGTCGGGGCTGGCGCCGGATCATGCGGACGATTTCGCCGCGAACGCCGCCGCCTACGCCGAAGCAGTCTTGGCGCTGCATGCCGAGGTCCTGCTGCCGGCGGTGGAATCGCTGCCGGTCGAGAACCGAGTCATCGTCTCTGGCCACGAGTCGCTGGGCTACTTGTCGAGCACATACCGCTTTGAGATCGTTACAACGGTCATCCCGAATGTATCGACCGCGGTGGAGCCGAGCGTCCGCGATGTCGCGCATCTGATTGACCGGGTGCGGGACGAGGGCGTGCCGGCGATATTCAGCGACATCTATCTGTCGGACACCGTCGTCAAGGCCATCGCGGCGGAGGCGGGCGTGGAGGTCTTTGGCTTGTACGCCGACACCTTGAGCGACGCCGATGGACCGGCCGCCACCTACCTCGATTACATGCGTTACAATGTGTCGACCCTGGTGGAAGCGCTGCAGGGAGACTGGCGCTAAGCCCGCGAAAGACGCGCTAGCGCGAGCGGGAGCGAATCACATGGCTCGCCCGCCGACGAAGGAGGCGCCGGCCCTGCTGGTAGAGGGGGTCTGCGCCGGTTACCGCGGCAACCGCCATGCGCTGGACGACATTTGCTTCTGTGTGGAACGGGGCGAACGCGTCGCCGTTATCGGTCCCAATGGCGCTGGCAAGAGCACGCTCTTCAAGACCATCGTGGGCGTCTTGCCGGTGAGCCGCGGCAGCATCACCATATTTGGCGCGGACACGCACAGCAGCCACAGCAATATCGGCTATGTGCCGCAGCAGAACGCGATAGACTGGACATTCCCCGCCTCGGTCTTTGATGTGGTGATGATGGGCCGCAGCCGTCATATCGGCTGGTTTCGCTGGCCCAGCAGAGACGACCGCGCCGTCGTGCGCGACATCCTGGAGCATCTGAGCCTGGCGGACCTGGCGGAGCGGCAGATCGGCGAGCTCAGCGGCGGGCAGCGGCAGCGAGTCTTCATCGCCCGGGCCATGGCCCAGGACACGCGCGTCATGGTCCTGGACGAGCCTTTCAGCGGCGTCGACCAGACCGCCGAGCAAGAAATCATCGACACCCTGGACATCCTGACGAAGCACGACATCACCCTGCTCATCTCGACTCATCACCTGGGGAACCCGGCTTTGCATGTCGACAAGATCCTCATTTTGCGGCAGCGGGTGATGCAGTTTGGGCGCCCCGAAGAAGCCTTGACGCCAGCCCACTTGCGCGAGGCTTTTGGCAGCGCGATCCCGATGATGGCGCATGCCGACGATTTGCTCATGTTCCAGGTCGACCAGGAGAAGAGGCGCGGGCGTGGAGATTCTTGAGCTCCTGAACGAGCCCCTGGGTTACGCTTTTATCCGGCGCGGCTTGCTGGCTTTGGCGCTGGTCGGCGGCGTCAGCGCGGTGGTGGGCTGTTTCGTGGTCGTGCGCGGCATGTCATTTTTTGGCGACGCCCTGGCGCATTCGATTTTGCCGGGCGTCGCCCTGTCGTATACGGTCGGCGGCGGCTACGTGGCCAGCAACCTGTTCCTGGGCGGTTTGGGCGCGGGCATCTTGTCGGCGCTCATCATCGCCTGGCTGACGCGCAGAATGGAAGTCAAAGAAGACAGCGCCATCGCCATCGTCTTCGTCACCATGTTCGCCCTGGGCATCGCCATCATCAGCACGCAGCGGAGCTACGCGGCCGATCTGACGCACATCCTCTTCGGCAGCATCAACGGCATCAGCCAGGGCGAATTGTACATGGTGGCCGGGATGGGCGCGGTGGTCGTCGGCCTCATTGTCCTGCTTTACAAAGAGTTTCTCATCATCAGCTTTGACTTGAGCCTGGCCCACAGTTTGCGGCTGCCGGTCGAGCCGCTGCGGATCTTGCTGTTGGCGCTGATCGCGGTGACCATCGTGGCGAGCTTGCAGGCGGTGGGCATCGCTTTGATGCTGGCTCTGCTGATCACGCCGGCGGCGACCGCGCGCTTGCTAGTGAAGCGCCTGCATCACATGATCGCGATTGCCAGTCTGCTGGGCATCGTCAGCGGCTTGGTCGGCTTTTACGCTTCTTATTACCTCGATGTTCCTTCTGGCGCTTGCATCGTGCTCACGACCAGCGTCATCTTCGGCTTGGTCTTCCTGCTGCAGTCGAGCTGGAATCGGCTCCGCGACGGTCGCTGAGCGACGCTGCGGCGGGGCCCGCTCTGAGGGCGGCGGAAATCCGCGCCTTCGCCGGTTACAATCGCCTTTGGTCAGACCAGATTATGAGCGGCGCGCTTCGGCTGTGAGACGACGGTCAGCCAGAGACCAGGGCGCGAGAGGGAGGGCGGTAATGCGATATGTCGAAGAAGTGGTCATTGAGCTGCCGCGGGAACGCGTCATTGCGCTATTCGACAGCGTCGAGAACCTGGGGAAGTGGCAGGAAGGCTTGGTCAGCCACGAGCAGATCAGCGGCGAGCCGGGCCAGCCGGGCGCCAAGATGCGGCTGCTCTACGAGATGGGGCGGCGGCGCGTCGACATGATCGAGACCATCATTACCCGCGACTTGCCCGACGAGTTTTCTGGCACATACGACGCTTCGGGCGTGCACAACATCGTGCGCAATACTTTTCACGCCGACGGCGACAGGACGCGCTGGCGGCTCGACTGCGAGTTTCAGTTTAGCGGTTTGATGCGCCTGACTGCCTTGTTCCTGCGGGAGAGCGGCTTCCGCAAGCAGACGCGCCGGATGATGGAGAACTTCAAGCGCTTCGCAGAATCGCAATGGGCTAGCGCCGGTCGAGCAATTGCCGGGTCATGCCGGCGTGGCCGAGGTGCTCGGCGGTGTGGTCCAGGGCGTGCAGCAGCGCCCAGCCCCGCGAGCAGCGTTGCGGCGGTCGGTCGCGGAAAAGGCTGATATCCACCACTTCGCCCAGGCTGTCGGTCGATAGCCCTTGGAAGGCAGTCTTGTAAAACGCGATATTCTGGCGGAAGCCCGCTTTCAGCGCCTCCAGCTCGTAGCCGGACGCGCGAAACTCGGCGGGGCGGTCGCGCTCGGTCATGGAGTCGATGGCGGCGCCCACCCAGAAGCGCTCGGCCGCGGTCACATGCACCGCCAGGACGCAGAGCGAGTTCATGTCGTCGCCGGGCGACCAATCCAGCTCGGCGCTGGACAAGCCTTCCATGTGCGCGAAGTATTGCTCGTGCATCACTTCCAGGCGGTCGATGACATCGCCAAACAAGGGGTCCATGCTATTCTCCTGTCTTTGGTGCCTGCCTCACTGAATTCGCAGCATGACCTTGCCGGCCGCGTCCCAGAGCGCTTCCAGGGCGTAATAGGCGCGCTGTTCCGGCGAGAAGAAATGCGCCACGACATCGCCGTAGTCCATCACGATCCAGCCATTTTCCGCTCTGCCTTCGTTGGTGAAGGGCAGCTTGCCGTGCTTGCCTTTCATCTCCAGGCGCACGGCCTCGGTCAAGGCGCGCAGGTGGCGTTCGTTGTCGCCGCTGCAGATGATGAAGAAGTCGGCGATGATCTGGTCGGGGCGCAGGTCGAGCAGCAAGATATCTTCCGCTTTCCTGTCTTCCACGAGGTCCACGATTTCGCGGGCGAATTCCAGCGGATTCAAATAGGGAGCCTCCAGATTTGGCTGATGCGGCGACGCCTTCAGTATAACACGGGCGCGGGCTTTGCGGTAGCGCTCCTAGGCGCAGGCTCGCCCTTGCCTTGATCGAGCGCTTTGTCTCCAGGCCGGACTCGCTTGGTTATACTCGGCGTCATCGCCAGCCTGGAGCAGCCATGTCAAGCCGCCAGCTTCTCGACAGAATCCTCGATTGGGCGCGCGGAGAAGAAGGCGTCGTCGCGGTCGCGCTCACTGGCTCGCGGGCAAGGGCGGATGGCCGCGTCGACCAATTCTCCGATTTCGACCTGCAAATCATAACGGACGCTGCCCGCGCCCTGCTGGAAGACGACTCCTGGCTAGATGGGCTGGGCGAGGTCTGGATTCGTTTTCCCTTGGATAGCGCCGCGCCATATCGGCTGGTCTGGTTTGCTGGCGGGCGCAAGGTCGACTTTCAGTTCATTTCGCCAGCGGAGATTCAAGGCATGCGCGAAAGCGGCTGGCTCTCCGACGAGTATCTGCGCGGCTACACGGTCTTGCTGGACAAAGGGGCGCTCTTCAGCGGTCTGCCGCCGTCGCCGCAGACTTTTCCTTCGCCGCCGGCGCCGGCCGAGCGCGAGTTGCTGGCTGTTGTGAACGAGTTTTACTTCGAGGCGATTCATGTGGCGCAATTCATCCACCGGCGCGACTTTTGGGTGGTGAAACACCGAGACTGGACGATGAAGCAGTGCTTGCTGCGCGCGCTTGAATGGCATGGACAAGTCTGCCGCGACGAGCGCCCCAACACCTGGACCCTGGGAAGGCGGATCCGCGAATGGGCGGGCGACGAGACTTACGAGCGGCTGACGCGGCTCTGGGCGGGCTGGGAGGCGCCGGCGCTCTGGCGGGCGCTGGACTTGCAGTTGGCTCTCTTCCGCGAGCTATGCGGCGAGCTGGCCAGAGCTTTGGGCTGTGATCTGGACGAAGCCCGCTATCAGGCGATTGAAGCGTATATCGCGGAACTGCGGCGCGACGACTTGGCTACAGACTGAATTCGCCGTCGGGTTCCAGCACGATCGCGCTTGCGGCGGTCTCGTTCTCGACCCGCTGCGCCCAGGCTTCGGCATCCTGCTCAATGGGCGGGAAGGTGTTGTAATGCATCGGCAGCGCCAGCCGCGGCTCAAGCAGTTTTATGGCTTTGATGGAGTCGTCGACGCCCATGGTGAAGACATCGCCGATGGGCAGGATCGCCAGGTCCAAGCCTTCGCCGCCGATGAGATTCATGTCGCCGAAGAGGCAGGTGTCGCCGGCGTGGTAGATGACTGCGCCGCCGCCGCGAATGACGAAGCCGTTGGGCTGGCCGCCATAGGTGCCATCCGGGAAAGAGGAGCTGTGAAAGGCGAGGGTCCATTTGGCGCTCATCCAGTCGTTGCGGAAGGTCCCGCCCGGGTTGCCCTGGAAGACCTGCTGTACGCCATGCGCCATGTACCAATCGCCCATTTCAAAGTTGCAGACGACCAAGGCGCCGGTGCGCTTGGCGATTTCCACCGAGTCGCCGACATGATCGCCATGGGCGTGAGTCAGCAAGATGACATCCGCGTCCAGGTCCTTGGCCTGTGCTTTCGCGACGGGGTTGCCGCTGACGAAAGGATCGATCAACAGCTTGCGCCCATCGATATCCAGGGAATACGCCGAGTGTCCCAACCACTTGATGGAAACAGCCATGACCAACTCCTCGCGCCTGTTCAAGCGCCGCCTGCCGCGAACCTGCGCCGATTGTAGCGCAGACTGGCGGGTATTGCGACAGCGTCGCCGGCGGCCGCTGGCCTGGGGCAGGGCGCGGTCTGGTTTCTGGGCGGTCGAGCGAATCCCAAGTCTATCGCAAGCTGCTGGCGAAATACGGCGATTTATCCCAAGCAAGATTGATGCGCTTGGGATATTTGGGATAAGCCTCCGCCACTGCGCGGCGCCGCTGGCTGTGGTAGATTCTTGGCTGGCGCCCGCGACGCCGGGGCGGACATTTTACAGTTCACTTACATTGGACGGCCAGAGGCGGTCTAGAATAGCTTGATAACCCGCAAAAGGACGGAGATGCGATAGCCAATGTCGAATGCAAACAGAGGCGGACTGCCGATTCTGCTGGCCCTGGCGATCGCGCTGGTGGCGCTGGCTGGGGGCGCGGCAGCCGGGATTCTCGGTTACATCTGGGTCACTGGCGGCTCCGGCGAGGCGAGCGTGACCGTGGAAGAGAAGCTGGCGACCCAGGCGGCCAGCGACAGCCAGATCGCGAACGCGGTGGGCACGGCGATGATGGATGTGGCGAACGCGGTCATCGTGGAGGCGGTCGCGGCGGCGGTGGCGGAAGCGGTGGACAGCAGCGTGAGCGCGGCGATGGAAGCGGCCGCCGTCAGCGAGCCGGTGGAGTTCAAGATCGTCTCCGCCGAGAGCCGGGCGACATTCACCCTGGAAGAAGATCTGCGCGGCCAGCGCACGACGGTCGTGGGCGAGACGAACGAGGTGGGCGGCAGCGTCATGGTGGACCTGGCGGACCCCGGCGCGTCGAGCATTGGCACGATCGTCATCAACGCGCGCACGCTGGAGACGGATAACGAATTCCGCAATCGGGCGCTGCGCAGCCGAATCTTGCAGACGGCCCAGGCGGAAAACGAATTCATCGTCTTCCAGCCGAAGCAGCTGAGCAACTTTTCGGCGGATCGCATCGCGGTCGGCGAGACCATCAGCTTTGACATCAGCGGCGACTTGACCGTGACCGATGCCACGCGCGCGGTCACTTTCGCGGCGACGGTCACCCTGGACAGCGAGACCCAGCTAAGCGGCCGGGCGACCGTGAATGTGCTGCATGGGGATTTCGGCTTGGTGATCCCGGAGGTGCCGTCGGTGGCGAATGTGACGGAGGATGTGGATTTGGCGCTGGAATTCGTGGCCCGGGCGGCGGACTGAGCGGGATCGATTCGGGGCGCGTTTCAGGCGATTGAGTCTGATGCGGCAGAGAAGCCGCCCGTTCGCTGGATAATGCGTCAGTCAACGACGAAAATCGCGCCGACTCCAACGAGGCGCTCCCGGATTTGCTAGCCCGCGCAACCTGGTACAAACAGCCCCGAAGCCAGCAGCACGACCTGGATGCAAGGACTGAACAGCATATGTCACATGCGTCAGCCGAAGAAAATGCAGTTGACGCCTATGACGAATCCGAGCTAGCCCAGCATGTCAAGCGGCGCGCGCCGGACGATGACGGCCAAAATGACGGTCACGACCGCGATGATGGCGATGACGCAGAGGAAGCAGCGTTCGCAGGGCGCTGAAGATCGCTGTTGGTTCATCTCCATGACCTCGCGCTGGTTGCGGACGCCGGCGCCCCGAGCATGACGACCTCAGCGCATCGTCCACTTGCGTCATACTCCAGGATTGCGGGCGGCGCATGCGATTCGGATTGGGCGGCGCGGCCCAAGTAATTCCTAGCCCAAGCGGCGCGGCTCTGCGATAATCGGGGCGACGCCAATCGCGAGAGCGGGAAGAAGGCCGCCCATGCCACGAGCGCTATACGCCAGCGAGCCCAGAGTCGTCAACCGTCTGGAATTGCGCGAGACGGACCGCCCCTACCTGGAAGTCGCCACCGCCAACCGCCACAAGCTGGAGGAGTTTCGCCGCTTGCTGCCGGATTATGAGATTGTCGGCTTAAAGCTGGACATTGAAGAGATCCAGAGCCTCGACCCTTACAAGGTGGCGGCGCGCAAGGCGGTCGATGCCTACAAGGCAAACGGCTACAACCCGATTCTGGTGGAGGAGACTTCGCTGGCGCTGCGGGGCCTGGGCGGGCGGCCCGGCGTCTACATCAAGGACTTCTGCGAAGAGCCGGAGATGCGGCGCATGATCGCGGAAGACTGGCTGCGGGGCCGGGATCGAGCGGCGCTGGCGCGAGTCTTGCTGGCGATTTACGATGGCGGCGAAACGCAGATCCGCGAAGGCCTCATCGCGGGCAAAATTGCGGAGACGCTGCGCGGGACCAATGGCTTCGGCTGGGACGACATTTTCATTCCCGATGGCGAAACGCGCACATTCGCGGAGATGAGCGACGCTGAAAAAGACTGCCACAGCATGCGCGGCAAAGCGCTGCAAGAGCTGCGGCGGCGTCCCTTTGCGCTGGGGCAGAGCGTCTTCATGATCCCGGAACCTTACCAGCAAGAGCTCGAGCGGGTCGATTACGCGGCTTTGCGCGAGCCGGCGGCGCTGGAGTTCGCCTTTGCCCTGGAGGCTCTGGAAGAATGCAACCCGCCCAACGCCGGCTTCGAGGCGTCGCGCTATCAGCCGATTGGCTTTGAAGAGAACATCTATTACACGCGCTACCCGCCAAAGCGCGACAGCGGCAGCATCGGCTTGATCTTGACCGATGTCGACCGCGGCAGCCTGCGCATGCACCGCAATGGCGCGCCCGCCATCTGGCAATTCGGGCCGGAGCGGCGCACGCTCTGTCTGGCGCAGCGGGCGGATTTCTTCGTGAGCAACCAAAGCGCGGAAGTGCTGGCGGCGCTGGACGCGGCCGGCTTGCCGGGGCGCATCCCGCGGCGCAGCAACAAACGCTCGCGGACGGTCGAGACTGTCTTGGGCTTGAACGAGAATCCATTCATCACCAGCACTTACTCCTGGAAAGACCTGGGTTACCGCAAACTGAGCGCCGCCAGGCATGTGTCGCGGACGGAGAGCGCCGAGATCGGCTTGTTCAACCGGGTGGGCAAACGCCCGCGCAGCGTGCTCGGTTTCGGTTCCATGCCCGCCATCAGCGGCTGGCGCGACGTGCTGGTCACGGCGGCGGTCGGTCATCACGCCATCTTCACCCATCGCAACAGCATTTTCGCCGGCTATATCGAGCGGCAGGCGGCGGTCATCCAAGCGGCGAAAGCGGTCCTGGAGCGGCTGCCCATGGCGGAGGAAGCGCGGCGGCGGGCGGCGGGCAACATCGGCGCTGCCATCGGCTGCAGCAGCGTCGGCGAAGAGGTGGCGGCGGCGCGGCATCTCTATGACGAGGCGGGCGTGCGGCTCTTCCGCATGTACACCATCAACTCCGACCCGCGGGTGATCGAGGTGGCGGCGGCGATCCGGGCCGAATTCGGCGACTCGATCGAGCTCTTCGTCGGGCAGGTCAGCGACAAGGCGCAGTGCTTGCAGCTCATCGGACCCGAGGTGCGGGCTGATGGTTTGTTCTTCGGGCATGGCGGCGGCCGGCAATGCACCTCGGCCACCAATGGCATGGCGGTGACGACCCTGGAAGAGGTCTACAGCATCACGACTGACCCGCGCTTCAACGAGGTGACGATCGCGGTCGAGGGCGGCATCGGCAGCTCAATGGGTCACCTGCTGCTGCTGGGCGTGGATCTGATCTCGTACAACCAGCAGCTGGCTCGCTGCGTCATCGAGCAGGGCGACATCTATTTCGAGCACAAGAGCGGCGTCGTCTGCATGCCGTATCACGGCAGCGCGTCGGCGCCGACGATGATCATCGAAAGCGCGAACCCGGCGCTGGCGCGGAAACGCTTGCGGCCCGGCGGCAGGACCCGCAACGTGGAGGGCAAGGCGGGCTACCGTTTCTTCGAGGAAAAAGCCAATTCGATGGTCTTCTACATCAACACCTTCAAGCATTACGCGGCGCGGGCGCTGGCGGATGTGGGCGTGCGCGACATGGGGGAGCTGCGGCAGCTGGCGCGGGACAGCGATGAGGAGTTGATCCGCGTGGTGAGTTCGCAGGCCAGCGCCGTGGGGCAGGCTTACGGGAATCGGATGTGAGTGCGGCGGTCGTCGCGGCGCTGCGGAATTTGCGACCATTGATGATTGACCAGCGAGAATCACGGGAGCTTTTGGGAACATGGCGAAACTCGAGATAAACCAGACTGTAGACGAAATGGTCCCCTGCTCGCGGGGCGACGCGGCCGCGTTTTACGATTCCCTGGACGGCTACCTTGAGCTGCTGGACAGCCTGGCGCGGCTCGACGACCTGGATGCATTGGGCGATTGGTACGCGGATTACAACGGCTGGATCGCGGCCAGCTGGTCGCGCTTCACAGCAAATGGCGGCACGGGCATTAGCATCATGATTCAAGCCCTGGAAGCACACGCGCGCCACAGCATTCTCGAGCAGTTCTGCGGCGACGCCGGCGAGATCCACGCGGATGCAGCGCTTGCCCAGCTGCGCAAGATGGCGGTGGTGGATCGGGCGGCGATGGAGTTGAACGACTCGCCGGAGGTCGATCTGGAGATTAATCGCCTTGCCCGGCAAATCCCGCGCTGTGGCGAAGACCGCGCCCTCGCCTACTACGCGACCCGGGACGGCTACGAGAAGGTGACGGATGCCCTGCTCAAGGTGGATTCATTCGAGTCGCTGCGAGACTGGCTGCTGGCTTTTCAGGCCTGGCGAAATAAGGACTGGGGCGACTTTTACGCGCGGCCCTGTGGAGCGATCTTGGGCGATATGTATTATGTGGAGTCGCGCACCTATTTGCTGGCGCTCATGCACTTGGTCGGCGAGGATGTCAATCAGGCGTTTCTTGAGCTGAACATGGCGACATTGGAAAAGGAACTCCGCGACCGGACTGCCATGGGCCGGCACACTTGGCGAACCAGGCGGCTGGCGCGGCGTTACGGGATCTCGACCTGAGCGACCGGTGCGCGGGGGCGATAAAGTCTCGCTTTGCGCGTGGCGCGCTGGTTTGTTGGCTGCGCGGGCTTGAGGGCGAATATCTATGTATCGGGTTGACCGCAACAATTTTTATCGCGACCAGAAGAAGGCCACGGTGTACACGCCGGCGCGCGTGAGCCGCTTCCTGTTTGACATTTTGCAAGACAAGATTCCAGTGGGAGGCACGGTGCTTGACCCTTGCGTCGGTCAAGGCGCTTTGCTGGCGCCCTTCGCCGAAGCGGGCTTCCCCACGGTCGGGATTGATATTGAAGATCAAGGCTATCCCGGCACGATCCTGCGCGATTTCATCTCCATCGAAGCGGACGAGCTGCCGACGCCTTGCCTCGTCATCGCCAACCCGCCATTCAATATCGACGAGAAGACGCAAGCCTTGGTGGCGAATACATTTGGGCGCCGGCCCCTGCTGCCAGAAGTGTGGCTCCAAAAGTCAGTCGAATTGTGGGGGCCTGATGTGCCGCTGGTTTTGTTCGCGCCTTATGGTCTCCGCCTCAACCAGACGACCAAGAGTCGCCGCTGGCGGAGATTCAGAGAGGGCTATTATCCGAAGATTCGCTCTATTGTGTCGCTGCCCAAGAATGTCTACGAGGGGGTACTGTTTCACAGCGAGGTGCTGATCTTCAATCTGGATGGCTTGGAGGGGCATTATTTCTGCGACGGCTAGGCGCCCGCTCAAAACACGATCACCCCGCGCGCCACATCCCCCGTCAGCATTTCAGCGAAGCCCGCGTTGATCTCGTCCAGCCGCCCGCGCCTTCGTGGCCGAGGATGATGGGCGCGGGGAATTCCGCCTTGCCGGGGACGAGATGATGAATGGCATCCAGCCGTCCTGCTGCCGTTAGAAGGCGATAATGCCGCGGGCGACTTCGCCGGTGAGCATGTCTTGGTAGGCTTCGTTGATCTGGTCCAGGGAATAACGCCGCGTCACCAGCTCGTCGAGCATGAGCTTGCCCTTGCTGTAGAGCTCGATGAACATCGGGAAATCGCGCTTGGGCTGCACGGAGCCGTAGAAGCTGCCGCGGATGACTTTCTCGGTGCGGGTGATGACTGCGCCGGGCAGGTTGGTGCCGCTGCCGACGGGCGTTAAGCCGACCAGAGTCAGCGTGCCGCCGGGGCGGGTGGCTTCCAGGGCGTTCTCTTGCAAGAAAGTCAGCCCGACCGACTCAAATACATGATCTGCGCCGCGGCCGCCGGTGATCTTCTGAATTTGCCCGATGGTGGAGTCGTCGGAGTAGAGCGTGTGGGTCGCGCCGAATTCGCGGGCGATCTCCATTTTTGAGCTGTTCGTGTCGACGGCGATGATTGGGTCCGCGCCACAGAGGGCCGCGCCCATGATGATGTTCAAGCCGACGCCGCCAGCGCCATAGACGGCGACGCTCTCGCCGGGTCGGACATCGGCGGTGAACATGGCAGCGCCGACGCCGGTCGAGACAGCGCAGCCGACCAAGGCGGCGATCTCCAGCGGCACATCCCGGCGGACGGGCACGGCGCCACTTTCGGGGATGACGACATACTCGGCGAAGCAGCCCAAACCCGTCATGATGTAGACCGGCTCTCCGCGCCAGCTCAAGCGGCTCGTGCCGTCGCCCATCAAGCCCGAGCGCAGCACTGGCGTGTAGGCTTCGCAGAGATTGGGCTTGCCGCGCTGGCAATAGAAGCATTCGCCGCAACTGGCGCGAAAATTGAGGCTGACATGGTCGCCGGGCTGAACTTGGCGGACGCCGTCGCCGACCGCTTCGACGACGCCAGCGCCTTCGTGGCCACAGATGATCGGCAGGGGAAAGTAGGACAAGCCCTCGACCACATGCCAGTCGCTGTGGCAGACGCCGCTGGCCGCCATCTTGACCAAGACTTCGCCGGCCTTGGGCGGGGCGATGTCGACCGTCTCGATTTTGAAGGGCGTGTTGAATTCGGTGAGGATTGCAGCCTGCATCTTCATGGTCTGTCCTTTCTATGGCGGGCGACCGGTTGGCTCGCGCCGGCGACGCTTGCGCGCCTCGGGTAGAGCTAGAAGACGATGATACCGCGCGCCAGCGAACCGCTCAACAAATCGGCGTAAGCCTGGTTGATCTGGTCCAGCCGATAGCGCCGCGTGATCAGCCGCTCCAGTTCCAGCTTGCCCGCCGCGTACAATTCCAGCAGTTGCGGGATATCGCGCTGAGGGTCGCAGGAGCCGTAGAATGCGCCGCGCACGGTCTTTTCCTCGCGAGTGATGACTGCGCCGGGCAGGTTCGTCAGGCTGCCGGCCGGCGTCGTGCCGACCAGGGTCAGGCGTCCGCCGGGGCGCGTGGCGGCGAAAGCGCGCTCTTGCAGCTCGGGCATGCCGACGGCTTCAAAGGCGGCGTCGACGCCTCTGCCCGCAGTGATCTCGCGGATGCGCGCCAGGGTTTGCGCGTCGGAGTCGAGGGCATGGGTCGCGCCGAATTCCAGGGCGAGCGCGCGTTTGGCTGCCATGTTGTCGACGGCGACGATAGGCCCCGCGCCACAGAGCCGCGCGCCGTGAATGATGTTGAGGCCGATGCCGCCAGCGCCAAAGACGGCGACGCTTTCGCCCGGGCGCAGCCTGGCGGTGTTCATGGCGGCGCCGACGCCAGTCGCCACCGCGCAGCCGACGAGGGCAGCCACCTCCAGGCTGAGGTCGCCGCGGACGGGCACGCAGCTCTCTTGCCGGACGACGGCGTACTCCGCGAAAGCGCCCAGGCCAGCCAGGATGTATACCGGCGCGCCGTTCCAGCGGATCCGCGATGTGCCATCCGCCATCAAGCCCGTCTCGAGCGAGTCGCCGAAAGTGTCGCAGAGGTTGGCTTTGCCGCGCCGGCAATAGAAGCACGAGCCGCAGCTGGGCGCCCAGGTCAAGGTGACAGGATCGCCGATTTTCAAGCGAGCGACGCCGGGGCCGACCGCGTCGACGAAGCCCGCGCCTTCGTGGCCCGCGATGATGGGCATGGGTTTGGGCGCCGTGCCGATCGCCACCCGCCAGTCGCTGCGGCAGATTCCGGCGGCCGCCAGCTTTACTCGGACTTCGCCGGCTTGGGGCGGGTCCGGCCTCACGGTCTCGACGCGGAAGGGCGTATTCGCCCGGGTGAGGATGGCGGCTTGCATGTCCATCATGACTTGATCGCGCCGACGGTCAGCCCCTGGACGAACTGCTTCTGCAATGCCAGAAACAGCAGCAGGATCGGGAGCGTGGACAGCAGAGACGCCGCCATTATTACCCCGTGTTCCATCCGGTACATTCCCACCATGCCCGCCATCACCACGGGCAGGGTCTGCAATTCCCGGCTGCGCAGCACGACCAGCGGCCAGACGAAATCGTTCCAGGAGTTCATGAAAGCCAGCACCGCCAACACCGCCAGCGCCGGACGCACCAAAGGCAGCGCGATCTGCCAGTAGATGCGGAACTCTGACGCGCCATCAATGCGCGCGGAATCGAGCAGCTCGTTCGGCACTGCTTCCATGCTCTGCTTCATGAAGAAGATGCCGAAGGCGCCGGCCACTCCCGGGATGATGACGCCGGCGTAGCTGTTGACCAAGCCCAGGCGGATCACCAAGACAAAGAGCGGAATGAAAATGGTGTAGAGCGGCACCATCATCGAGCCGAGCAGAACAAGGAAGAGGAAATTCTTCAGCGGAAAGGCGTACTTCGCGAAGGCGAAACCGGCCAGCGATGCCAGGAAAAGATGAGAGACGGTATGTACCACGGCGATGAAGGCGCTGTTCAGGAAGTGGTGGGCGAAGTCGAACTCGGCGAAGAGTCTGATATAGTTGCCCAGGTGGGGCTCTTCCGGGATCAGCGTCGGCCGCAGCTGGAAGATCTCGTATTGTTCTTTGAAGGTGTTGGAGATCATCCAGACGAAGGGCGTCGCCATCGAGATCAGGATGAAGAAGAGGAAGCCGTAAGCGATGGTCCGCTGGGCGCGGCGCGTGAGCGTCATGTCCATCGCCTCAATCCTCCTTCCTGAAGGCGCCAAAGAGATAGAGCTGGATGAAGGACAAGCCAAAGATGATCAGGGCCAGCACCCAGCCGATGGCGGAGCCGTAGCCGAGCTTGGCATTGGTGAAGCCCATGCGGTAGAGATAGTTGGCGAGGGTCAGGCTGGCTTCGTTGGGTCCGCCGTCCGCCAGCAGCAGCGGCTCGGCGAAAAGGTGGAAGGAGCCGATCATCGTCACCACGCCGACGAAGAGCGCGATGGGGCGCAGCTGCGGAATGGTGACGAAGCGGAACTGGGCCCAGGTTCCGGCGCCATCCACCTGCGCCGCTTCATACAGATCGGGCGGGATGCTTTGCAAGCCGGTCAGAAAATACAAGACATTGATGCCGGTGTAGCGCCAGGTAGCCACCGCCAGCACCGAAATCTTGACCAGCTCTTCGTCGAGCCATTTCAGCGCCGGGATGCCCAGCAGCGCCAAGCCTTGATTGATCAGACCAAACTGGTTGTTGAAGATCAACAGGAAAATAAGAGTGGCGGCGACCGTGCTTGTGAGGATGGGCAGGAAGTAGCCGATGCGAAAGATGCTCTTCAGGCGGATCAGCGTCGAGTTGATCAGCAAGGCAAGCACGAGCGCCAGCGGCAAGATGAACAGAAACGCGCCGATGGCATAATAGACTGTATTTCCCAGGGATTTGAGGAAGACTGGATCACCGGCCAGGTAGGTGTAGTTGCCCAAGCCCACATGCCGCATCGGTCCACTGCCCGGCCAGCGGTGCAAACTGAGGTAGAGGGCGTAGATCAGCGGACCCACCGAAAAGACGATGAAGAGGATGTAGAAGGGCGAAATGAAGACGTAGGGCACGACCTTGCGCTGGGAGCGGCTCCACTTGGCGCGCAGGCTCCTGTCTTCGGTGATTGAGGCGCTGCTCACGATTCGCACCTCCATCCCGCCATCACCGCTGTAGGGGCGACTCCGCGAGTCGCCCGTGTCCATTCGTGATTCATCGGCGGGCGATCCGCAGAATCGCCCCGTCGCTGGCGAGAACTCATAGGGGCGACCCGATGGATCGCCCGTGCAGATTCCAACTTATTCTCGCGCTCTAACCGAAATCGATCTGACGGCGCAGCTCGTCCGCCGCGTCTTTCAAGGCTTGCTCAGCCGTTTTCTCGCCTTGGGTCGCTTCAAAAACGGCATTGGCAACCAGCGTGGTGGCTTCGTTGAACCAGGGACCGCGCTCCTGGAAGGGCACTTCCGGCGCCAGCTCAAGGAAGAGCTCGCCCACCGACTGATTGTCGAAGTAGGGATCGGGCGCCAGCAGCGCTTCGTTATCCAGATGCGAGAGCACAGGCGGCAGCAGGTTGTTCACGTGATATTCGAAGATTTTGTTGTCCTCGTTGAAGAGGGCAAATTCGATGAAAGCCCAGGCTTCATCCGGGTGCTCGCTCTGCGTGGTGATGGTATAAGCGGTGCCGCCGTGTGTGCTGGTGCGGGAGCCGCCTTCCTCAAACGCGGGCAGGGGCGCCGCGCGCCAGCGACCGGCCGCGTCAGCCAATTCGTTCTTCAAGCTGCCGGCGAACCAGTCAGCGCCGATAACAGAAGCGATCTTGCCCTCCGCGAACAAGCCCATGGTGGCGTGATAATCGCCCGTGGAAATCGCGACGCCGCTTTCGAGCAAGTCGAGATACCATTCGAGCACGGCGATATTCCCGGGCGAATCGACTATCACATTGCCTTCGCCGTCAAATAAGCCGGGGCTGCCAGATTGCAGCAGCAGCATGTAATAGTCGCCCCAGCTGCGGTCGTCCAAGACAAGCGCCGCAATGCCCTGATCGGTCAGCGCAGCGGAAGCCTCGATAAATTCATCCCAAGTGGCGATGGGCATCTCGATGCCGGCATCGGCGAAAATTTCGTGCTGATAGTACAGGACGACCGGGCAAAGGCAGTGGTCAATGCCGTAGATGGCGCCTTGATCTGCGTACAGGGCAGTCTTTGCCATGATGTAGTCGTCTTCATAGGGCGCGATGAGATCGTTCAGCGGCAGCAGACCGGGCTCGCCCTTGAGGAAGCGGCTGATGACGCCTTGCTCAACATCGGCGATATCGGGCGCGCCGACGCCGGCGACAAAGGCGCCCTGCAAGTTGTCGTAGAGCTGCCCGTAGGGGATCTCTTCGACCACGATTGTGACATGGGGCGCGATTTCCTTGTAGGCGTCTTCAATGCCTACGTACAGATCGGTGAAGAAGGCGCCGAAGGTCCAGATGGTCAGCGTGACTTCATCTTGCGCCGAGGCCGTCCCCGCGCCGATGAGCAGGCTCAGCAGCAATAGCGCGGTTGTGAAAAGAGTGAACGAACGTTTCATGATGCTTTTTCCTTTTCGAAATGGAGATTTGTGGTTGGGAGGGCGGGCTACTCAAGGGCTAGCGCATACACTTGCCGCCGCTCGCCCCTACAGTTCCTGACTAGTAGTTGCTATAGGGGTCTCCTTCCCACTGGCGCTGCCAGCTTTCCCAGGTGGCCACCGATGCCGGATCGGCTTCGCTGCGGGCGATGAAGCCTTTTTCGCGGCCCCCGCTGAGTTCGGTATTGTGTTCCGGGACCATGGCGTCGGCGATGGTTTGATACCGCAGGTCGATGGACCAGCGCACGGCATCGGATTTATTGGGCAGGGCGGCGTGCGGTGTCAACTGCGTGAAGCAGAGCGCATCGCCCGCCTCCATCTCAACCGGGATGCCCGGTATCGCCGCTCGCTCCTCTCTCGATATGCCGAGGAAACCAGTCTCCTCGTCTTCAGTGATGGCGTACATATCGCCGCGATGATAGCCCTCCGCCACCTGCAGGCAGCTGTTTTCGGTCGTCACCCGCATCAGCGGCATCCAGATCGAAAGCGTATGCACTCGGGTGTTCGAGGGGTAATACTGCGAATCCTGATGCCAGGGCGTGCGCGTCCAGCGTTGATCGGGCAGCTTGGGCCGCAGATTGAAGACGCCGTGCATGAAGACCTCGGGCGTGCCCAGCAAGTCTTCGGCGAGATCGATGATCTTGGGCTCGCTCATGAATTGGAAGAGCTCGGCGCACACGGTCTGGCGGCGCGGGCTGCGATGATACATCGGTTTGCCAGCTTCGTTCCAGGCGACCTTCAGCCGATGCTCAAGGTCAAGACGGGCGAAATCGTCTTCAAGCAAGCCTTCATCGACCCATTTCTGCACTTCGCGGTCGACCCAGCCGGCGCAGACCTCGCGCCCCAGCTCAATGCTGCGCGGCGGGACGACATTTTCGACCTTAAGCCAACCTTTGTCGTGATAGAAAGCGGTTTGTTCGTCACTCAGTATCTTGGGCATACACCAGTCCCTGCTCCAACATCCAGGCCCTATCGGCGGAGCGTAGCGCACTTCGCGGGAGGTGTCAAACTTTGCCAGCCCGGCAGGGGCGACGCTTGTGTCACCCGCCGCTGAGTTGGCTCGTTCGGGTGACAGGCCTGTTATCGTTGCTGTGCTCGGTGGTGAAGCATCTCCGCCGTGTTCGCTATAGAGACTGTGTCCGCGACCGGCGCCGCTCCCCACTTTACCATTGCGAATTGTCCGCCGGACCAATTGGTCGAAGCAGCTGGCGCGATTCGGTATCGACAATTCCTTTGTCGGTAAATTTCGCGTAGGGGCTGACGCTCAAGCTCATGATAGAAAATGTCAGGAAGGGGCGCGTTTGATGCGCTCCGATACGCCGCATCGCGTCTTCCAGCGCCACCAGCCCGTCGGCGACTTGCGCGACCGGCGCATCGCTCAGCAAGCCGAAGTAGGGCAGCCGCAAAGAGGCGATGACTTCTTCGCCCGCGGCAACGGCGACGCCGCCGCCCATCGCATGAACCGCGTTGGCGGCAATTGCCATCGCTTCGGGGCTGCGGCCAATCACAAGCAAGTTATGGCAGTCATGCGCGACGCTGCTCGCCCAGGCGCCGCCGCTCAGCCCGGTATTGGCGATGAGCCCTACCGTGCGCGAGGATTTGTCCCGTGCGATCACCGATGCCAATGCCAGCCCGTCATCGGCCTGAAACTGCGCCTGCCCATCTTGCAATGGCAGCGTCCGCTCCTCCAGTTGCGTCAGGGTCGAATGCTTATTCTGCAGGGCAACGACATTCGCTCGCGCAGGACCGCTGACTCCCTTGCCAGCCAGCTTGAAATCAGCCGGTTTGAAGGCGCCGGGAATGCCGGGATAGTCTGGCTGCGCCGGATTTGCGCGCGTGATGGACCCGGTCATTTCGCCCGCCCGCGCCACCGGTTGGCCGCCAACCCAGACTTGCGCCGGCGGGAAGGCGGTGAAGTCGTCCATGATTAAGAAGTCCGCCAGGTAACCGGGGGCAATCGCGCCGTGATCGCGCAGACCAAGATAGCGCGCGGGACGAATGGTCGCGGCCGCGATCGCTTCCAGCGGCGGCATGCCACATTCAATCGCCAGCGTCAAGATGCGCGACAGATGCCCGTCCATCAGCAGCGAAGGCTCGATGTCATCCGTGATGAGGATGATCTGCGAACGATCGGGCAATTGGGCGACTGCCGCCACATTCTCGGGCGTCACCGACTTGGTTTGCAGCATGACCGCCAGACCTTTCGAGACTTGCTCCTTGATTTTTGCCGCGAAGGTCAGCGTGTGGTCGGAGCTAATCCCGTGCGCCAGGTACTGCGAGAGTTCGACGCCGGCCAGCGTGGGGATATGGCCTTCAATGAGGAGATTGTTTTCGCGCGCCGCCCGCACGATCGCCGGCAAGCGTTCATTCGGTCCCAGCAAGCCGCGATAATCCATCACTTCGCCCAGGGCGATGACCGATGGCTGCTTTGCCAAGCGCCGAATCGCGGCCGCGTCAAAGACCTCGGTCGTCCATTCGATCTCCGGCGAGGTGGCGGGAACGCAACTCGGAATCGAATGATATATCCTGAGCGGCAGATCCTGAGACGCGGCAATCATCCATTTTACGCCCTCCTCGCCGGCGACATTGCCGACTTCGTGCGGGTCGCTGAGGATGCTCGTCGTGCCGAAGGTCAGCACGGCTTCGGCAAAGCGGCGCGGCGTCAATAAGCTGGACTCGATGTGCAAATGCGAATCGATCAAGCCGGGGATGACGATGCGCCCGGCCAAGTCCAGAGTCTCGGTAGCGCGAAGGCCAGCTGGCGCGCTGCCGGCTTCAACTGTGATGAAGCGCCCGTCGCGGATGCCAATCCAGCCTTCAAAGAGGCGGAAACGGAAAACATCGGCGATCCTGACATTAATGAGCAGCGCGTCGAATTGCATCACTGCGTCGCTTTCAGCAATTGCACCGCTCGCAGCGCGGTACGGATGGTCATCTCTTCGCCTTGCATGTAAAGCGCCTCCTTTTCCGCCTGCGTTGGTTGCGGTTCCAGCAAGATATTGGAATCGGTGGCGACCACGCAACCGACTCTCGCCCGTCGATGCGCGCCGACAATGAAGAGCGTTGACGCTTCCATTTCCGCCGCGACGACGCCGACCTGGCGCAATCGTTCGTTGAGTTCCGGGTGGCGAACATAGAAGGCGCTGCGCGTCGTCCCGATGCCGGCGAAGGCTTTATAGCCCAATTCCTTCGCCGCCTGGATCAAAGCATTGCTCACATCAAGGTCGGCGACGGCTGGAAAGCCCAGCGGCAGATACTCGTCCGATACGCCGTCGCCGCGGTACGCAGCCGTCACCACTGCCAGCGAGCCGATCGGCATGTCTTGGCGTCGCCCGCCGGCCGAACCGACGCGAATAAACAGCTCCGCGCCGACATTGCGCAGTTCTTCCAGGGCGATAGCGGCCGATGAACCGCCGATCCCAGTCGAGCACACGCTGACGGGGACGCCGTTCGTCGTCCCGCTGAAGACCACATATTCCCGGTTTTCGGCGATCAAGCGGGCTTGCTCAAGATGTTCGGCAATGCGGCGGGCGCGGGCCGGGTCGCCCGGCAACAGCACGCTGCGCGCGACATCGCCCGGCTTGCAGCGAATATGCTTTTGCGCTTCAATTTTTTCTGTGCTGGTCATGCGCGTCGCTCCGTTTCGTCCAGGATGGCGATCCACTTATGCGTGTGAGGCAGCACGGTCACCGTAGCGCCGGCTTCAAAGCGTTCGCTATCGCTGTCTTGCAAGACGCTGAATTCGCCGAATTCGGTTGATACAAGGTATTGCACCTCATTGCCATGAAAGGTGTGCAGGATGACTTGCCCGGCGAGACCGACCGCTTCCTTTCCCGCTGCCAGGCTGGCGTCGTCCGCGCGAAAAAAGACCTCAGCGAGGGCGCCGCTTTGGGGCGATCCAAACTTGGAGCGCCAACGCATTTCGACGGGAGCGCCGCCCCACTTCACCGTCAGCTTGCTCCCCTGAGTCGATAGGACGGCCGCCTGAAAGCGATTGTCGAAACCCATGAAATCGGCGACAAACGCGGTCTCGGGCGTCGCGAAGATCTTTTCGGGCCTGCCGATCTGCTCGATTTCGCCCTGATTCATGACCACGACGCGGTCGGAGATGCTCATCGCTTCCACCTGATCGTGGGTGACATAGAGCGTGGTAATGCCGAGCTGCTGCTGCAAGCGCCGAATCTCCTGCCGCATTTCGACCCGCAGTCCGGCGTCCAGGTTGCTCAGGGGTTCGTCCAAGAGCAGCACTTGCGGCTCGATCACGGTGGCGCGGGCGAGAGCGACGCGCTGCTGCTGGCCGCCCGAGAGCTGCGCAGGACGCCGGTCGGCAAAGGCTTCCAAGCCCACCATTTTCAGGGCTTTGGCGACGCGGCTATGAATCGCTTTCTTTGGAACGCGCCGCATACGCAAGCCGAAGGCGACATTGTGAAAGACGGTCAGATGTGGAAATAGCGCGTAGCTCTGGAAGACCAGGCCAATATCGCGCTGGTTGGGCGGCAGCGCGGTATAGTCGCGACCATCGACGACTACCCGGCCCGCGTCCGGTTGAATGAAGCCGGCGACGCTGCGCAGGGTTGTCGTCTTGCCACAGCCGCTAGGACCGAGCAGCGACACCAGTTCTCCCTGGTCAACATCCAGGCTGAACCGCTTCAGCGTTGGCTGGTTCTTTTCGTACGAAACCGTCAGTTCGTGGATTTCCAGATAAGGCATAGGCTACACAAACTGTGACAATCCGAGCAAGCGTTCCGCCGCCTGCACCAGCACGACGGTAAAGATGACGAGCAGGGTCGAGAGCGCGGCGATGGTCGGGTCAAAATAGTATTCGAGGTAACTGAGCATGGAAACGGGCAGCGTGGTCACGCCCGGTCCGCTAAGGAAGAGCGAAACCGGCACATTGTTGAACGAAGTGATAAAGCCCAAGACAAAGGCGGCCGCGATCCCGGCTTGCATATTGGGCAGCACGACCAGCAAGAATCCGCGCAGCCGATTGGCGCCCAGGCTGACGGCGGCGTCTTCGACGAAGGGGTCGAGGTTGCGCAGGCTGGCGGATATGACGCGCACGCTGTAGGGAAACAAGATGGCGGTATGACCGATGAAGAGCCCGGTGAAGACGCTCATATCGCCCAGCAGGACGAAGAAATTCAGCATGGCAAAGCCGATAACCAGGCCTGGAACGAGTATCGGCGCTGAAAAGACGGTCTCCACGATGCCGGCCGCGGCAAACTGATAGCGCGTCAAAGCATAGGCGACGGGCATCCCCATGATCAGCGAGACCAGCGTGGACAAGAGCGCGAGCTGCAGGCTGATCCAGAAGCTGTCGATGAATTGGGAGGTCTCGAATACATTGGCGAACCAGTCCAGCGTGAAGCCTTGTGGCGGAAAAGCCATTGTCGCGTTCTCGCCGAAGCTCGCCATGAAAATGATGACGAAGGGACCGAGCAGGAAGCCATAGAGAATGACCAGGCTGACATACATCCAGCGTGAGACCATCCGCGACGCTCCTAGCTCTGTCGCACGCGCAGGCCGCGCAGCAGCAGATTGACCGCCAGGGTCGTCAGGATCATCACAACCGCGACCACCGCCGCCGCATGCTGGTCGAAGAGAATCACGGCTTTCTGCCGGAGCAGCGTGGACATCAGCAACAGGCGCGAACCGCCGAGAATAGCCGGGGTCACGAAGGCGGTTACCGAGCCGGTGAAGACGAGGGTCGCGCCCAGAACAAGGCCATCGGATGACAGCGGCACGACGATTCGCAGGAATGTGGTGAGGCGGTTGGCGCCGAGACTGCGGGCCGCTTCCAGCACCTCATCCGGGATGTTCTCCATCGCGCTGACCAGCGGCAATACCATCAGCGGGAGGAACAGCTGCGCCAGACCCAGCACAATCGCGGTTTCGGTGAAAATGAAGCGCACGGGGTTCTCCACCAGGTCCAGCGACAACAGCGTCTGGTTGACCATGCCGCGCCGCCCAAGAATAATCAGCCAGGCGAATGTGCGCGCGACCGCGTTGGTCATCAAGGGCAGAATCACCAGAGACATCAAGAAAGACCGCCGGCGGGCCGGCATCCGCGCCAGCACAAACGCGGCTGGATAGCCCATCAACACGCAAATGCCGGTGACGATGAGGCCGAGCTTGAGCGTGCGCAGGTAGACGATACGCGAAACGCGGCTCTCGAAAAAGTCGGAATAGCCGCTCAGCGTGAAGCCGCCCTCTTCCGGCAGGACGCTCTGCGAGAGCAGGAATATCAAGGGCAAGACGAAGAACAGGAGCACGACGACCGCTGCTGGCGCGACCAGCAAGATGATGGCGCGGCTCGAATTGGGTCGTCGCATCATGATTGGATAAAGGGGGCGCGAAGGCCCCCCGGCGCTGCATCGTCGAAGCGCGGACTTTGGATATCACTGCACCATGACTTCATTCCAGCGTTCGAGCCAATCTTCCAGGCGCTCCGACACCTCTGCCTGATCGAGCACAATCATGGTGTCGAGCATGTCGCCACAGGTCAGCAGCGCGCAAATGTCTTCCGGCAGCTCGACCGTGGCATTGGTGGGCGAATCGATCAGATCAAGGGCCTCGGCTTCCTGGACATCGTGCGAAATGAACCAGTCGATATAGGCATGCGCCAGCTCCACCTGATCGGTGGCGGCGGTAATGCTGATCATGTTCGTCTGGCCCACCGCGCCTTCGTCGGGCACGACAATGGCGAGGTCATGACCGGTGTTCAGCAGGTTGCCAATCGCAAAACTGGCGTAGGGCGCGACCCAGACTTCTTCTTCCTGCACCAGCGTCGTCAGCGCTGAACTGCGAATATAGGTCGTCACGAGATTATCGGCCAGTTGGGGCAGGGCTTCCCATGCCGCGTCGGCGTCGTAGTCGATTTCGGCTGGCGCCTCGCCTTCGTCCATGTCTTGCATCGCGAGCGCGCGGTTAATCATGACGAGCGTGGCGGGACCAAAGGTAGTGGACATCTCTGGAATGCTGACGAAGCCGGCCACATCATCGCGCAGCAGGTCCGCCCAGGAAGTGATTTCCGTTTCAATCAGGTCGGAGCGGTAAATCAGACTGAGGCTGTTTACGGTGTAGCCGACCCCGGCTTGATTGCCGAGCGGGTCTTTTGCCCAATCGTACAATTCGTCCAGGTTTTCCAGGCTGTCGGGGCTGTAGGGCTGGAGCAAGTCTTCCTGGCTGGCGATATGCGTGAACTGCGTGGCGAAGTGCACGACATCAATATCGGTGTTTTCGCCCTCGGCTTGCAGACGCGCCAGGCGATCGGAATTGTTGCCCGTGTCCAGCACGATCTCCACATTGTGCATTTCTTCAAAAGGCGCGAAGACATTCTCTTCGAGAACATCAAGGTTAAACCCCCAGATCGAGACTGTCAGGGTTTGCGTATCCTGGGCGGCCGCCATTGGCGCGACCAAACCCAGAACCAATGCCGCAAGCAAGAGCAGAATGAATGGCTGGCTTCTCATGCGTCTTTCTCCAATGCTGGCTAGTTGAACGAGGAAGTGTGGATTGTACCGCGCGCTGGAGATGGAATCACAATTGCGACGGCGGGCTGCTCTCCAATAGCCGGGGATCACGGCAGCCTGGGAAGCATGTCACCGGTCGATCAGCGAACGGCACAAGCGCTGAGCATCAGTAAGCGCTATAAGGCTCTCCTTCCCACTGGCGCTGCCAGCTTTCCCAAGTGGCCACCGACGCGGGATCGGCTTCGCTGCGGGCGATGAAGCCTTTGTCGCGTCCGCCAATTTCGACATTGTATTCGTCGACCATGGCATCCTGGATGGACTGGTAGCGCAAGTCGATCGACCAGCGCACGGCGCCGGACTTGTTGGGCAAGGCGGCATGCGGCGTCAGCTGGGTGAAGCAGAGGGCGTCGCCCGCTTCCATCTCGACCGGGATGCCCGGCAGCGAGGCGCGCTCTTCTTTGGAGATGCCGAGGAAGCCGGTCTCCTCGTCTTCGGTGATGGCGTACATGTGGCCGTGATGATAGCCCTCCGCCACTTGCAGGCAGCTGTTTTCGGTCGTGACGCGCATCAGCGGCATCCAGATTGACAGCGTATGCACCTGGGCGATGGAGGGATAATACTGCGAATCTTGATGCCAGGGCGTACGCGTCCAACGCTGGTCGGGCAGCTTCGGCCGCAGGTTGAAGACGCCGTGCATGAAGACCTCCGGCGTGCCCAGCAGGTCCTCGGCAATGTCGATGACATTCGGCTCGCTCATGAATTGGAAGAGCTCGGCGCAGACGATCTGGCGGCGCGGGCTGCGCTGGTACATCGGTTTGCCAGCTTCGTTCCAGGCGACGGTCAAGCGATGCTCCAGGTCGAGCCGCTCCAGCGCGTCGTCCAGCAAGCCCTCGTCCACCCAGGCCTGGATCGTGCGGTCGACCCAGTCTGCGCAGACCTTGCGGCCGAGCGCGATGCCTGAGGGCGGCACGACATTCTTGACCTTGAGCCAGCCGCGTTCGTGATAACCGCGGATCTGCTCGTCCGTCAGTATTTTCGGCATGCGCAAATCTCGTTTGTATTCGGCAGACTCCGATACTGCGAATGTAACCAGAAGTTCGCAATCCGTCAAATGCCGCCGATCCTGCGGCGCCTTTGCAGCGAATCGTCTGCCTCTACTTGGGGAGGATCGCGCTATGCGGGCGAGCCACCGGCTCGCCCCTACAGGTTCTCCATGTTCTGCGCTGCCCGCGTCGATGGCCGCCTAGAAGAATCCGCGCCGCTGGAAGCGCTCTTCTTTCCAGAAGTCGCCGTCGTTGTGATAGCCGCCCCGTTCCCAAAAACCCGGCTTGTCGACCGGGCTGAACTCCAGGGCGCGCAGGAACTTGGCGCTCTTCCAGAAGTAGCGTTTGGGCACGACCGTGCGCAGCGGACCGCCATGATCCATCAAGTCCGGCTCGTGCAGAAAACGGCCATCGTACTTGGTGGCGAGCATGACATCGTCATCGTCCATGATCTCCAGCGGCAAGTTGGTGGTGTAGCCGTACTCGCAGTGGGCGATGACAAAGCGGGCGTCGGCGGTGAGCTCCAGCAGGCGCAAAAAATCGCGGAACATCACGCCTTCCCAGCTGGTGTCGAACTTGCTCCAGCGGGTGACGCAGTGAATGTCGACAGTCATACGCCCGGTGGGCAGCTGCTGAAATTCGTCCCAGGTCCAGCGTTTCTCGCGCTTGACCGCGCCAAAGACTCGCAGATCCCAGGTGGCGGGGTCGAAACTTGGCGTGGGACCGTAAGTGAGGACGGGAAACTTCTCTGTCAGCGACTGTCCGTCGGGCAGGCGGCCGGCGGCGCGCATCTGGCGCTCTTGTTGGCGGCGAGTGAGTTGGGACATGGCGGCTCCAGCTGGTCGACGGCTGCGCAGCCCACAGTATACCACGATGCGCGGTCGGCTTCGCGCGGGCCAGCCGCAGGCGCCGACGATGGCTCGCCCATGCGCATCGCCTGGGATTGGGTTAGGATTGCGGGATTGCATGGCACGAGACGGGAAGCCGCCGATGCCGCGTTATATTGACCCGCGCGATCGCCAGGATTCGCCCTACCGCTGGGTGATTCTGGCGATGGTCACCGTCTCCGGCTTCATCGTCATGGGTTTTCCCACGACTGGCTTGTCGGCGCTGTTCAGTGAAGTGGCGGACTCGCTGGATCTGGACTTGGTGGAGATCGGCGTGATCTGGGGCGTCGGCTCGGTGATGGGCGTGTTCACGGCATTGGCTGGCGGCGCCTTCATCGACAGTTTCGGCACGCGGCGGACTCTGGTGCTGCTGTGCCTGGCGACCGGGGTATTTGGCGCGCTGCGGGGCGCCGCGGTTGATTTTTGGTCGCTGTTCTTTTTCTCTTTCTTGTTTGGCATGGTGCAGCCGATACTGCCGATGAATTTCGTCAAGCTGAATCGGGAGTGGTTTCGCTCGGGGCAGCTGGGTTTCGCGGCGGGCGTGATGTCGGCGGGATTCGCGACGGGCTTGATGCTGGGCGCCCGTTTGAGCGCGACCGTGCTTTCGCCGCTGCTGGGGGGCTGGCGCGCCGTCTTCGTCTTCCTGGGCCTCTGCGCGATTGTGCTGGCCGGCGTCTGGGCGCTGGTGCATCCGCCGACGCCAAGCCAGGAACGGTCCCGGCTCGATTTGCGCCAGGTGCTCGCCAACCTGCGTCATGTGGCGCGCTTCCGCGAGCTGTGGACGATTGCGCTGGCGGTTTTTGGCGTGCTCGGTTTGATGCGCGGCGTCGTCGGCTATGTGCCGACTTACCTGCGCGAGATTGGCTGGGCGGCAGTCGACGCCGACAGCGCCCTGACGGTCTTCTTTTTCTGCAGTCTGCTGGGGGTCGTGCCTATCTCGCACGCGTCGGACCGGCTGGGCAATCGCCGTTTGGTGATGGCATTCGGCACATCCATGATGACCCTTGGCGCCGCGCTGATGTACTTCGCCGGCGACAGTTTTTGGGCGGTGATGCTGGCGATGGGGGTGGCGGGTTTCTGTTTCGACAGTTTCATGGCGCTGAAGGGCGCGTCCATGACCGAGATCGATGGCTTGCCCATGGTCATGGTGGGCAGCGCTTTGGGCTTTGGCGGGGTGCTGCAGAACCTGGGCACGACCATAACGCCGCCGCTGGGCAACGCGCTGAGCGCGATTTCGCTGAACACGCCGTTTTTGCTGTGGTCGGCCTCGGGCTTGTTCGCCACGCTCGCGCTGTTGAGCTACCGCAAGCGCAAGGCGAAGTGAGGCGCGGCTCAGCCCTTTAAGCCGATGGACGCCAGCCCGCCGATGAGGTGCTTCTGGGCGAAGAAATAGACGACCAGGATCGGGATGATGGAGACCAGCGTCGCGGCCATGAACAGGTGCCATTCGATGCTGTAGCGCCCTTGGAAGAAAGCCAGCCCCACCGATATAGGAAACGACTCGTAATCGCGCAAAAAGATGATCGGCTCGAGGAAGTCGTTCCAGGTCCAGAGGAATGTAAATACAACCACGACGGTGAGCGCGGGCCGGCAGAGAGGGATGATGATGCGGTAGAGGATGCCCCAGGGGCCGGCGCCGTCAATGCGGGCGGCATCGTCCAGTTCGCGCGGGATGGTGCGCATGAATTGAGTCATCAAAAAAATGAAGAAGGGACTGCCGGTATAAGCCGGCAAAATCAGGGGCCAATAGGTGTCGATCATATCCAGGCGCAGATAGAGTACGTACAGGGGTATGAGTTTGATATGCCCGGGCACCATCATCATGCTCAACATCAAGATAAAGAGGACGTTCTTGAAGGGAAAGTTGAAGCGGGCGAAGCCATAGGCGATGACGGGCACGGAGATGAGCTGGCCCCCGACATTTGCCACGACCAGGATCGCGCTGTTGAGCATGTAGCGGGCGAGCGGGTATTTGCCGAAAGCCTCGGCGTAATTTCCCCATTGCGGATTGGATGTGAACCATTCTGGCGGCCAAGCCATGAGCTCGCGCGGCAGCTTGAGCGAGGTCGAAGCCATCCAAAAGATCGGCAGCATAAAGACGCATGCCAGCGTGATCATGACGGCATAGACGATCGCATGCCCCAGGAGCTTCCTGGCGCGGCGCTGCCTTGCGCTCCGCCGCAGCTGTTCAGACGCGCTCAGCCGGGCTGGATCAATTCTCATAGAAGACCCATTTTCTGGAGGTGTAATTCACGAAAACAGTCGCCGACAAGATGACGACCAGCAAGAACAGCGCCAAAGCCGAGGCGTAACCCATATTGGCATTGCGAAAGGCTTCTTCGTAAAAATAGTAGAGGAAGAAATAGGTTGCCTTCAGGGGGCCGCCTTTGGTGATGACGTAGGCTTCGGTGAAGATCTTGAAGGCGTCGATGAGCTCGATGATGAGCTGGAAGAAGAGAGTCGGCGTTAGCAGGGGCAGGGTGATGCGCCAGAAGCTTTTCCACTTGCTGGCGCCATCTATCTTGGCGGCTTCGTAGAGGTGCGCCGGGATGTTCTGCAAGCCGGCCAGGTAGATAATCGCGGCGCCGCCAACCTTCCAGATGCTCATAATGGCGACTGAAGGCAGGGCCCAGTGGAGATCCCAGAACCATAATGGACCGCGTATGCCGAAGTAACTCAACAGGGTGTTGACAACGCCGGTATCCGGGTTCAAGAACCAGATCCACATCAAGGAGACGGCGACGCCGGAGATGACGGCCGGGATGAAGAAGACCGTGCGGAAAAAGTTCATGCCCGGGATCTTGAGATTGAGCAGGAGCGCCAGCATCAGACCGAGCACAAGTTTCAGAGGCAGCGAAATGGCGACGAAGGATGTGGTTGCTTTGAGCGAGCTGACGAAGAGCGGATCGCGCGTGAACATGCGGGCGTAGTTGTCCAGGCCGATCCAAATCGGTGGTTCAGCCAAGGTCCACTCGTTAAAGCTGAAGTAGATCGTCGCGACAATGGGGAAGGCGTAGAAGACGATGAAACCGGCCATCCAAGGCGACAGCGCCAAGTAACCGGTCTTGGCGTCCCGGCGCTGCTGCGGCGTGAGTTTTCGCCAGAACGAAAGCATTCAATCCCAGAGACGATATCTGCGGGCGACCCACCGGGCCGCCCCTACAGATTCTTCGCAGATGACGCACGGAGGGGCCAGCCAGTGGCTGACCCACAGAAACAGACGCGACAAGCTCTAGCCGCCGAGGCGGGGCACGCATTCGTCGAGCGCGGCTTGACCCGGTTCGACCATGGCGTCCAGCGTCGTCTGCACTTCATCGCGCGCGATTTCGCCGAGCATGATCAAGTCCCAGGCGTCACTGACGCCGCGGATGACGGCGCCGCGCCAGCAGGGATGGTCTTTGCGCCAGGACGCAGTCTGCGTCGCGTCAAGCACGTTCACGAAGCCTTGGAACCAGTCGGTATCGGCGTGCTCGTATTCCGCAAGCAGGGACGGGATCGGCGGGAAGTGACCGAGACCTTGTTCCATCATGATGCGTTGGCCCTCGGGGCCGTTCCAATACTTCAGGAATTCCCAGGCTTCGTCCGGGTGCTCGCTGTTTTTCCAGATGCCGGCGCGCAAAGCCCAGCCGTGGACCCAGTTTTCATTGCCCGGGACGCGCGGTTCGGGCACAACGCCGAAATTCACGCCCGCTTCAAGCGTCGAGACCATGCTGCCGGGGTTGAGCGTAGCCATGCCGAGGCGGCCGGCGATGAAGAGATCCACCGGACCAGTGCCTTCGGTGCCGAGCACCTCGAGATCGGCCGGGGTCGGCGTCGCGCCGCTATCGACCAGATCCCAGAGCCAGGTATAGGCGGCGACCGATTCGGGACCGTTGATGTAGCCTTCGACGGTGGTGCTGTCGTCGCTGTACGGGTTGGTGGCGCCCATGTTACGCCAGAGAGCGCGGAAGGGACCGCGAGGACGGTCGCCACCCCAGCGCCGCTTGTCCTCATTTCTCAAGGCTTTGGCGATTTCGATGTAGTCTTGCGGCGTCCATTCCTGGGTCGGATACGGCACGCCTTCGTCATCGAATACGTCTTTGTTGTACATGACGAAATTCGCGCCAATATCGTAGGGCAGGGCAATGACCATGTCATTCCAAACGACCCAGTTGTTGAAGTATTCGGTGTGGAAGATGTCGCGGCTGATATCAGGATCGTTATCCAGGCGGTCAGTGAGATCAAGCGCCTGCGGCAGCCAGTTGTTCGACCAATACCAAGCGAGATCAGGCACGCCTTCGCCCGCGGCAAAAGCCGTGTTCATGAGATCGTTGTAAGCGCCCTCCGCCATGATGCTGACATCGATCTTGATATTGGGGTGCTCGGCTTCAAAAGCTGCGATCACGTTGCGGATGGCGGGCTCTGGCGAATCGCGACCCGACGTCGTCCACCAGGTCAGCGTGACGGTGTCTTGCGCGGTCGCGCCGCCGATGCCCCCAAACAGCAGCAGAAGCAGACTCAAAATAATCAGCATTCTCTTGCGGGTAGCGCGTGTCATGATCCTTCTCCTCCGGAAACCTATTCAGCTGGTGGCCGCATGCGTTGGCGCAGGCGGATACGCGAATGGTAGCGCATTCTCGCGCGATGTACAAAAAAAAGGGCGACGCGATGAGCCGCCCCCGGCAAATGCTGACTGTCTTGGCGCCGGCTAGTCGCGGCCGCCGGCGAAGAGCCGCAGCAGGAAGAGGAAGAGGTTGATGAAATCCAGGTAGAGCGTGAGCGCCGCCATGACGCTGAATTTCACGGCCTTGTCCGGGTCCAGCTCCAGCCGCGGGTCGGCCGCCATGGCCGCGATGCGCTGCGTGTCATAAGCGGTGAGCCCGGTGAAAAGCAGCACGCCGAAGATGCTGATGACATAGTCGATGAGGGCGCTGCCCAGGAAGATGTTGACGATTATGGCGATGACCAAGCCGATGAGCCCCATCATGAAGTAGCTGGAGTATTGGCTGAGGTCGGTTTTGGTGGTCATCCCGACCACGGTCATCGCGCCGAAAACGCCGGCGGTGCTGAGGAAAGCGGCGGCGATAGAGCCGATAGGGTAGACCAGGAAGATGATGCTGAAAGTGACGCCGGTGAGCGCGGAGTAAGTGAAGAAAAGCAGGCCGGCGTTGGTGGGCGAGAGTCTGTGCATCATGCGGCTCAAGCCGATGACGAGGACGAACTGGGCGATGATGACGATGAAGAACATCAGCTGGTTGGGCACGAAGCCGGTGGCGCTGAGCAAGATGGAGATGAAGGCGGTGATGCCCAGGCCCATGGTCATCCAGCCGTAGACATTGCGCATCACGGCGTTGAGCTGGACCTTGTCGAGCGGGCGCTTGGCTTTGCCCGTCATGTCGATAGTCTGTGCGTTGGGGTGGTAATTCATCGGTTCTCCTCCGGCGGGGCGCGCGTCATTGGGCGGCGCGTCGCCCTGATTATACTAATGATCAAAATGGATTCGCCAGCGCCAAGATGCGCCGCCGCGGGACGAATTTACGCCCTTCTTACACTTGCTCACGACATGTCGCCGCCGTCGAAGCCGCCCGCGTCCAGGCCCGCGTCGTCCATGAAGGCGCTTGCCATGAGATAATAGCTGGCTTGGCCGCCAAAGTCGCCCGCTCGCATGTCATCGTGGACGCGCCGCCGCCGAAACGCCAGGCTCAGCAGGAGGAGGTAGAACTGGCTGGCGCCGAGGAATAGCTGGAGAGCGGCCAGCAAGCTGAATCCCAAGCGGCCAGCGGGCTTGGACTGCCCTTGCGCATGGGCTGCCAGGTCCTCGATGGGTTTAACGCTGTTGGCGCACAAGCCACTGAAAAGGGCGATGCCCGCCAGGCTGAAAATGAGATCAAAGCCAAATTCGCCGCCGTCCATGACGAAATGAATCGCCAGCGCGCAGAGCAGCCCGCCGCCCGCAATTGGCGCGAAGCTGCGCCGCCGAGCGAGATCGAGGGGCAGCTTCCAGCTGACGAGCAGCATCCAGGCGAAGAGGCTGGCGCCGCTCAAGCTGGCTTTGAAGGCGGCGTCGCTTTGCAGGGGATGCATGAGGCCGCCGAGGACTTGCCAAAGCGCGAGGCCGCAGAGAGCCGCGTAGACGACGAGGGCCAGCCCGGCGACAACCGGGGACAGAACATGCAAGCGCTTGCCAAGCATGATGACGAGCACGAGCAGACAGGCGAGCGCGGCGAGGCACATGCCCAAGTCCGGGGAAGCGCCGCTGGCGTCCAGGCTCAAAGCGACCGCGGCGGTGATGCCCAGGGCCAAGGTCATCCAGGCGAAGACAAGGCGCAAGACCGCCTGCAGTCGGGCGCAGTCCAGGGGCGCTGGCTGTTTGCGTTTCTGCCGAGCCTGCACGAGCTTGCCTTTCGCTCGCTGATGAAGGCATTGTACAATCCGCTGGTGGCGCTTCGCAAGCGACGCTCGCGGCCAAGCCAGAGAAAGGAGCGGCCATGCGCCTGATACTCGCCTCATCGTCGCCGCGCCGGCAAGCGCTCCTCGGGCAGCTTGGTTTGCGCTTCGAGGTCATCAAGCCAGCCATCGATGAATCGCGTCTCCCTGGCGAAGGCCTGGAAGCCTATGTCATCCGCTTAAGCCGGGAGAAAGCGCGGGCTGTCGCCGAGCGGCTGGAAAGCGGGGAAGCGCTCATCCTGGCGGCGGACACGATTGTCATCGACCACGAGGGCGCGCTCCTGGGCAAGCCGGTCGACGCAGCCGACGCCCGGCGGATGCTGCGGCATCTGCGCAATCGCGAGCATCAAGTCGTCACCGCTTTCACCTTGCGCGGACGAAGCGAAGACCCGCCGGCGATCACCCGACGAGCAGCGACGAGCGTGCGCATGCGCGATTATGGCGATGCCGAGATTGAGGCCTATATCGCCAGCGGCGACCCTTTTGACAAGGCCGGCGCCTACGCCATCCAGAACGCGCGCTTTCATCCAGTGGAACGCATTGAGGGCAGTTACAGCAATGTGGTCGGCTTGCCGCTGGAGCAGGTGAAGGCGGCATTGTCGAGATGGGGGCTTCCATGCAATACTTTGTAATATGACAATTGAATCTATAGCGTAGTCATGCCGCGCTTGCGTTAAGACTGGACAAGAGAAGATTCATGGATTTTCGCTACCGCAGGGCGCACGAGCGCGCCACCCGATGTTTCGCCCGGCGGGCGCTGGACCTGCTTGATTGTTAAAGCCTCCGCAAGGGCGGCGGGCGTCCCGGGCTGGCTGCCCGCTCCCGGGCAAGTTTGCCGCTCGACAGCGTTCTGGTAAACTGGGCGGCGCGTGGCTGCCCGGCTCGACAAGTCGACGATTTGGAGGAGATCCATGACTTCGTTCGCGAAAGACCGCATTCAGATCTTGCTGGCAGTCGGGTTGCTGCTGGCATTGCTGCTGCCGTCCGTAAGCCTGGCAGCCGATGACGACAAGCCGACGGTGGCTTTCCTGCTCTTTGGGCGGCACCCGGTATTCGATCTCTTTGGCAGCGCGCTGCTCGACATGTTTGAGGCATACGAATACATCGACGCCGACGAGCGCGCCACGCTGGAGAACGGGCAAGATTTGCGCGGGGACAAGATCAACATTCTCAATCGGGAGGCGGGCTTTGACTTTGCGACGGCCACGCTGATGGTGGAAGACGCCCTGGACGAAGGCGCCGATGTCATCCTCACCGTGTCCAACGAAGTCGGCTACATCGCCGCCAATTCCATGCGCGATATGGAAGCGCCGCCGGCGATGATCTTCGCCATCGTAACCGCGCCGGAAGTGGCCGGCATCGTGCAGTCCGACTGCGTCAAGCCGCCCAATGTCACCGGCACGCGCATGAACTATGACGAAGCGCTCTACGAGGAGTTGCTCTTCATCCAGGATCCGGACATCGACGCCTACGGCATCTTGCTGGATTCGAACGACCCGGCCCATTCTTGGTGGATCAGCGAGTCGGAGAAGTACGCCGAGAAATTCGGGCTGCGGCTGGAAGTGGCCACGGGCGCGACCGACGCCGACTGGCAGCTGGCGACGCAGTCGCTGCTGGACAAGGAAGTCGACGCCATAGTGATCATGCCGCATACGGCGGACCCCGCCCGCGGCGTGGCGGCTGTGATCAGTGAAGCCTATGGGGCGCCCGTCTACAGCGTGAATGTGACGGATGTCTTGCTGGGCGTGACGATCGCCGCCGGCTTTCATGGCTGGTACGACGAGGGGCACACGGCGGCGCGGATGATCATCGGCCATTTGCGCGGCGAGATGGACATCGCGACGACGGGCGTCGCCAGCAAGCCGGCGGTGGCCACGGCGATCAACCTGGATTCAGCGGCGCGGCAGGAGGTCGTGATCTCCGAGGCGATGCTGGAGCTGGCGGATTTCATCTATGAAGGCGGCGCCGGCGCGGGCATCAAACTGGAGATCCCGGGAATGACGACCCTGCTGGAAGAAATGCCGCTGGAAGAGCGCATGGCAGCCGACCAGGCTTTCCTGGCGGGGCTGCGCTGCACGGAGGAGATGATCGCCGAGCAGCAGGCGGCATTGGACGCGGAAGCATAGCGGCTTCGAAATTGCGATACATTGGGCTCGGCACGGCCAGCGAAGGGCGCGGGCCGAGCCTTCTGCTATACTGCAGCGCAATCGTTCCGCCCGAGTCCGAGCCGATGGAGGCTTGCCATGTCCCGCTTGCTATTGTCGCTTCTCATGTTGGCGCTGGTCGCTCCCGCAAGCCTGGGACAGAGCGCGGACAAGCCGACCGTCGCCATTTTGCGCTTTGGCTCGTTCTTCAGTTTCACTTATGTCGAAAACGCGATCATCGACACGCTGAACGCGGCGGGCCTGTTCAGCGAAGCGGAATACGCCATCGCCCAGGCGGGCGAGAACCTGGAGGGCGAGCGGATTTCGCTCTACTTCGCCGACGCCAACTTTGACTTTGCCGCCGCCAATCTGATCGTGGAGCAGGCTCTGGACCGCGGCGCGGAGGCCTTGATCACGCTGTCGACGCCGACAGCCCAGGCGGCCGTCAACATCACCGCGGATATGGACGACCCGCCGGCGGTGCTCTTCACTTCGGTCTACAATCCCTACGAAGCGGGCATCGCCCAGGCGCCCTGCCTGAAGCCGGCGCATGTCACCGGCATCGAGTCGCTGACGCCATACGAAGACATTCTGCCGCTGCTGCTGCTGCAAGACCCGGACTTGAGCGCGATCGGCGTCATCTACAGCTCGAGTGAAACCAGCGGCCGGCTGGGGGCGGAGCGGATCACGCAAGTGGCGGAGGCGCAGGGCTTGCGGGTCGAGACGGTCGCGGCGAGCAGCATACCGGATTTGCCGGTGGCGGCGGAATCGCTCATCGAGAAGGGCGTTGACGCCTTCTTGATTCCCGCCGACCTGCTCACCATCAGCGGCTTGCCCGCCATCATGCAGGTCGCCATCGAGAACGGCCTCCCCGTCTTTCACTCGACCGCCAACACCATCAACATGGGCGCGACCGTCAGCGCCGGCTCGTCCGAAAATACGCTGCAGGGCAACCTCATCGGCGCCATCTTGCTGGGGCACCTGAGCGGCGAGCTGGACATCGCGCGGACGGGCATCGGCTTGATTGACAACTTGAATGTGGGCGTCAACCTGGATGTGGCGGAGATGCAAGGCATCGAGATCGAACCGGCTCTTTACGAGCGGGCGGATCTGCTGCTGCGCGATGGCTCGATGACCGGGCGGCGCTTGATCGAGTTCCTCGAAGGCATCGGCATGGACGACGAGATGATCGGCATCGTGGTGGAGGCGGCGGCACAGGCGCAGTCGGGCGGCGGCGCGATTGAAGCGGATCTGCCAAAAGATGTGGCGGACATGCTGGCGGCCGCCATTGCCGCCTTCGCAAGCAGCGACGATGTCAGCGCAATCGTTGACGGGCTGCATTGCGCGGACGAGACGATCGCCGAGCAGCGGGCGGCGCTGGACGCGGCGAAGCCCTAGGCTGCGATAACGGCGTCGCGAGGGCGGTAATGGCGCGCGCGTACCCTCAACTGAGCTTGCCAAGCGCGCCCTGACGCGGCTATAATGCGATTGGCGCGCAACTGGCCTTTGACGAGACGACACTTGGAGGCGATCCGTGAAAACTTGGAAGAACATTGTGATATTGGTGGCCCTGTTGGCGATGCTTTCGCCCGCGGCGGCTCTGGCGGACGATGAGAAGCCGACGGTGGCTTTTCTGCGCTTCGGCCAGTCGCCCGCTTTCGCCTTGACGGACAAGGGCGTGCTGGATGTGCTGGGCGCCTATGGCTTCATCAGCGAGGAGGAGCGCCTCGTCTTGTACGGCGGCGGAGACTTGCGCGGCGAGCACATCAACCTGCTGTACCGCGACGCCGGCTTCGATTTGGCGACGGCCAGCTTGATGGTGGAGGACGCGCTGGACGAAGGCGCGGATGTCTTGCTGACGATATCCAACCAGGTGGGCATGATCGCCGTCAACGCCATCAGCGACATGGACGACCCGCCGACCCTGATCTTCGCCATCGTTACCGCGCCCTACGACACGGGTTTGGCCTCCGCGCCCTGCGTCAAGCCGCCCAATGTGGCGGGCACGCAGATGCTCATTGACGCCAGCGAATTTGAAACGACCCGCACCGCTCAAGTGCCCTGGCTGACTACATTCGGCCTGGTCCTCGACGCCAATGACCCGGGCTCGTTGTCTGCGGAAGAGACCTTGCGTGCCTACGCCGATCAATATGGCTTGAACATAGAGGTCGCGACCGCCATCACGATTACCGATTTCGCCCAGGCGACCAACTCGCTGCTGGATCGTGGCGTGGAAGCCATCGTGCTGCCGCCGCGCACGGGCTCGGCCGCGGGCGTGCTGGGCGTGCTGGACGCGGCTTATGGCGTGCCGGTATTTTCCGCGATGGTCACCGATGTCTTCATTGGCGTGCCTTTCGGAGCGGGCTTCCAGGGCTGGTATCGCGAAGGCGTCATCGCCGGGCGCATGGTGGCGCATCTGCTGCGCGGCGAGCTGGATGTCGCTCGCACCGGCATCAGCACCACCCCTGGCTACGCCGTCGCGGTGAACCTTGACGCGGCGGACGCGCACGGCGTGGAGGCGACCCAAGCGATGCTGGATGTCGCGGACTTCGTGATTGAAGGCGGCTTGGCGGCGGAAGGCACGCTCGAGATCCCGGGCGTGAACACCGAGCTCACCGAGTTGACGCTGGAAGAGCGAGTCGCGGCCGACGCGGCTTTCCTGGCGGACTTGCACTGCAGCGACGAGATGATCGCGGAGCAGCAGGCGGCGCTGGACGCGACTGATTCGTAGCGGCGCGCGCCAGCTTCCGGGCGCATCCACAATCCATCAAGGGCAGGCGGCGACGCTTGCCCTTTTTGTTTTCCTGAGCTAGCGGCGGCGGGAGCTTTCGGGTCGCCGCGTCCCTAAGTTTCATGCAAGCAAGTCAGACGTTTGCGCGCAGCCTATCTCATTTGCTATACTCCTCTGGTAACTTGTCTGATTACGGAACAATTAGGAGCGTGGCAATGATTCGCTTGACGATGCAGGCAGTTTTGGCCTTGGCGCTGCTGATTCCGCTCGCGGCGAGCCAGACGCAGGACGGCGACAAACCGACCGTGGCCGTATTGCGCTTCGGACCGCATGTGTCTTACGACCTTGTGGACGATGGCTTTTTGAGCGCTATCCTGGCGAGCGGCATGGTGAACGAGGCGGAACACGAGATCCTGTTGGCTGGCGAGGATCTGGATGGCGAGAAGATCCGCCTCATCTGGAACGACGCGGGTTTCAATTTCGCCAATACGATTTTCATCGTCGAGCAGGCGATCGACGCTGGCGCCGATGTCTTGGTGACCTATTCGACGCCCGTGACGCAGGCTGCGGCTCTTGTCACATCGGAAATGGACCAGCCGACGCCGCTGATCTTCACATCGGTGTACGATCCCTTTGCCGCCGGCATCGCCCGTTCGAGCTGCGTCAAGCCGGCTCATGTCACTGGCGTTGAGCTAATCACGCCTTACGAGGACATCGTGCCGCTGCTGCTGCTGCAAGACCCGCAGATCCAGGTCATCGGCACGCTCTATAGTTCGTCCGAAGCGAGCGGGCTGGAAGGCGCGCGCCGCATCGTCGAAGTCTCGCAGGCGCATGGCTTGCAGGTTGAAGAGGCGGCTGTGGCTGGCATTTCGGAATTGGCGCTGGCGGCGGAAGGCTTGGTTGAGCGGGGCGTTGAAGCGCTGATCATCCCGGCGGATATGACCACCGTGAGCGCCTTGCCCATCATCATGCAGGTGGCGGCCGAGAATCAGCTGCCGGTATTCCATTCTGTCGCTTTCGCCTACAACGAAGGGGCGACCGTCAGCGCGGGACCGGCGAAGTACGCCTCGCAGGGCGGCATGGTGGCGGGCATTTTGGCGGGCTACCTCGATGGCAGCCTGGATATCGCCAGCACGGGCATTGGCGTCATTCGCGATCTGACCGTGGGCGTCAACCAAGACACGGCGGCGCTGCAGGGCATTGAGATCTCGGAGGCTTTGTTGGAGCTGGCCGACTCGGTAATTCACGACGGCATATCGACCAACCCGGGCATGATTGAGTCCTTCAAGGCGATGGGCTTGGAAGGCGAGGCATTGGACGCGGTCATGGCGGCCATCTCGCAGGGCGCGCGCGGGCCGGGCGAGGGGACGACAGATGTCCCGCCACATATCATGAAGCTCATTACCGAGGCTTTCAGTTCAATGGGGCAGCGAGCGAATGTCGGCGCCATGCTGGCCGAGCTGCAATGCACGGACGAAATGATCGCCGAGCAGCAGGCGGCGCTGGACGCGGCTGAGGGCTAATCCCAAGCGCGCTCCCGCAACTTAAGCAAGGTCAAGGACGGTTGGAAACAGCCGTCTTTGTTTGACTCTATGCTATCATGTGTGTGATGAGGCTGCTATTCGTTCATATTAGTGTGAGGAATGTCGACATGAAGGCTCACATACTCTTGATTGCAAGCGCGCTCGCGTTGCTGCTGGCGCCGGCTGGCTTGGCGCAGGACAGCGACCTGCCGACGATCGCCGTGCTGCGCTGGAGCGCCGATGGTCCATTCGATAGAGGCGCCCGCGGCATCCTGGACATGCTGCAAGCTTATGGCTTAATCAGCGAAGCCGAACGCGACACGCTGCAAAATGGCGACGACCTTTATGGCGAAAAGCTGCGCATCATCTGGCGCAGCGCCGACTCCGACATTCCGACAGCCAACCTGATGGTGGAAGACGCGCTGTACAGAGGCGTTGATGTCATGCTGACCAGCGGCACCTCCGTCGCCCAGATCGCCGTGAACGCCACCCTTGATCTTGAAGATCCGCCAGCTGTCCTGTTCCATATCGTCTCCGCGCCCTATTCGGCCGGCATCGCCGACGCGCCCTGCATCAAGCCCGACCATGTCTCGGGCGCTACCCCGGTCCATCCCTACGGCGATCTTTTAGACGCTGTCATGGTCCAGGATCCGGAAATCAGCTTGATCGGCACCTTCATCACGCCCGGCATGGCGCAAAGCGAGCGCTCGGACCGGGAAATCCAGGAACAGGCGGAGGCGAAGGGACTGAAGACGGTCACGGCGCCGGTCAATTCCTTCCCTGATATTCCGCTGGCGACGCAAGTGCTGCTGGATGAAGGCGTGGAAGCCATCGTCGTGTCCATGAACTTTGTGTTGTTCGGCATTCCCGCTATCGTCAACGAAGCGGCTGATCATCATGTGCCGGTCTATTCGCCGATACCCGGCTTCATCACGGACGGGGCGCCGATTGGTGTCGGCTTCAACGACCACTATCACCAAGGCGTGATCGCCGCGCGCATGCTGATCGCCTTCCTGAACGACGGCTTGAACCTCGGCAGCGTCAGCATCGCCGAAGTGCCTGATCTCACCTATGCGGTCAATTTCGACAGCGCAGCCGAGATGGGCATCGAGATCGCCGACGAGCTCGCCGAGTTGGCGACCATGACCGTGCGCGATGGCGAAATCTCGATGACCACGCCAGCGCCGCAACTGCCGGAGATGAGCCTGGAAGCGCGGATGGCGGCCGACGCAGCCTATTTGGAATCGCTGCGCTGCACGGACGAGATGATCGCCGAGCAGCAGGCGGCGCTGGACGCGGCCGAGGGCTAATCCCAAGCGCGCTCCCGCAACTTAAGCAAGGTCAAGGACGGTTGGAAACAGCCGTCTTTTTTTTATCTACAGGCAGTCTTAATGTATGATAGACTGGAGACTTAATACGCTGTACATTTGAGGAGAAGACGAATGCGAACGAAAGTTTTGCTCGTGATGGTTGCGCTGGGGCTGCTGCTGGCGCCGGCGGCTTTGGCGCAGGCCGATGACAATCCAACCATCGCCATCCTTCGCTTTGGACCCCTGATTACCTCCACCTTAATCGAAGACACCGTCATCAGCAGCCTGTTCCGCATGGGCGTCGTCAACCAGGTTGAATTCCAGCAGCTTATAGCCAGGCAAGACCTGGAAGGCGAGCAGATCAACATCCTCTGGGGCGATGCGCAGTTCGACCACGCCACGGCGCAAACGCTCGTTGAGAGCATACTGGACAAGGAAGTCGATGCCATTGTCACCAGCGCCACCCCGGTGACAGTCGCCGCCGTAAGCGCCACAAGCGACCTTGACGACGCGCCGGCAATCATCTTTGGCGAGGTGTACGCGCCTTATGCCGCTGGCATCGCGGATTCTTCCTGCGTCAAGCCGTCCAATTTGACTGGCATTTCGCCCGAGACGCCTTACAGCGAGATCGTTCCCCTGCTCATGCTGCAGGACCCCGCGCTCGAAACCATTGGCACGATATACAGTCTCAACGAGATCAGCGGCGTCGTCGGCGCGGAAATGATCAAACAGCTGGGCGACGAGCTAGGCTTGACGGTGCTGGAGTCTGGCGTCAATACCGTGTCCGACCTGGCGCTGGCGGCGGAAGCCATGATTGAACGCGGGGCGCAGGCGCTGGTCATCCCATCCGACACCATCACCTTTTCTGGCATGCCAATCATCATGCAAAGCGCCGCGGAGAACAGCATTCCGGTCTTCCATTCCATATCCAGCGGCATGACTGATGGCGCCACCGTCGCCGCCGGCACTTCGCAACGCGAATGGCAGGGACGGCTGGTCGCCACTCTGCTGATGGGGCATTTGAAGGGCCAGATCGATATCGCCAGGGTGGGCATTGGCGCGGTCAGAGACTTGGTCGTCGGCGTCAACCTTGACATGGCGGAGCAGCAGGACATCGAAATCTCCGAGTCTTTGCTGGAGCTCGCCGATGTGATTGTGAGAGATGGCGTCGTTCATGCGAGTTTTCTGGTCGATAGACTGACGGAATTGGGCTATGAGGGCGATGTGCTGCAAGCCATCCTGCAGGCATTGCAAGAGATTGGCGCTGGCGCGACATTGACCGATTTTACGCCCGAAGTGCAAGAAGCGGTCGCGGCCATGAGCAGAGCCCAGGGGGACCCGGCAGCGGCTGTGAACCAATACCTGGCGGCCGTCCATTGCAGCGACGAGATGATCGCCGAGCAGCAAGCGGCGCTGGAGGCGGCTGCAGGATAAGCGGCGCGATCAACGAAACCGATTCTTCAAGGGCGGGCGACATTACCCGCTCTTCTTTTTTCCCTCGCGCGTGATATGTTATGTATATGAGTGAGATTACAACAGGAGAGAGCGACATGACTCGTACGCTCACAATCGCAATCTGTCTGTTCGCGCTGCTCATTGCCGGCGTGGCGCAGGCCGATGACAATCCAACCGTCGCCATTCTGCGCTTCGGTCCTGCGGTGACAGCCACCTACATAGAAGACAATCTACTTGGCGGCTTGCTTCGCATGGGCTTCGTCAACGAGGCGGAATTCCAGACTCTCCTCCAGCGGCAAGACCTGGCAGGCGAGCGGATCAACATACTTTGGGGCGATGCGCAGTTCGACTTTAGCGCGGCGCAAACGCTGGTGGAGAGTGTGCTAGACAAGGATGTCGATGCCATCGTCGCCAGCTCGACGCCAGTGACTCTCGCTGCCTTGACTGCCACGACAGGTCTTGACGACGCGCCGGCAATCATCTTTGGCGAAGTGTACGCGCCTTATGCCGCTGGCATCGCGGATTCATCCTGCGTCAAGCCGTCCAATTTGACGGGAGTGTCACCCGAGACGCCATACAGCGAGATCGTTCCCCTGCTCATGCTGCAGGACCCCGCGCTCGAAACCATAGGCGTGCTTTACAGTCTCAACGAGGCCAGCGGCGTTGTTGGGGCGGAGCAAATCAAGCTGCTGGGCGAAGAGCTGGGATTGACGGTGCTGGAGTCTGGCGTCAATACCGTGTCCGACCTGGCGCTGGCGGCGGAAGCCATGATTGAGCGCGGGGCAGAAGCGCTGATTATTCCCTCCGATACGATCACCCTGGGCGGCTTGCCGATCATCATGCAAAGCGCCGCGGAGAACAGCATTCCGGTCTTCCATTCCATGTCGAGCGCCTTTGCAGCCGGCGCGACCGTCGGCGCTGGCACCTCCCAATACGAGTGGCAAGGCCTGTTGATTGCTTCTGTGTTGGCAGGGCACTTGAGTGGCGAGTTGGATATCGCCAGGGTCGGCATTAGCGCCGTCAGTGACTTGACCGTGGGCGTCAACCTGGATACGGCACAGCAGCAGGAACTGGAAATCTCGGAGTCGTTGCGCGACCGCGCCGATGTCGTAATCCAGGATGGCGTCGTCATGGCGGATTTCCTGGTCGAGCGACTGACAGCGTTGGGGTACGAAGGCGAAGCGATGATACAAGTCATGCGGCAGCTGCAGCAGACGGGACCCGGCGGTTTGTCCGAACTTCCGCCTGAAGTGCAAGCGCTGGTCGCGGCCATGAGCAGAACCCAGGGGGACCCGGCAGCGGCTGTGAACCAATACCTGGCGGCAGTCCACTGCAGCGACGAGATGATCGCCGAGCAGCAAGCGGCGCTGGACGCGGCTGCAGGATAAGCGGCGCGATCAATGAAACAGATTCTTCAAGGGCGGGCGACATTACCCGCTCTTCTTTGAAACAGATTCTTCGAGGGCGGGCGACATTACCCGCTCTTCTTTTTTCCCTCGCGCGTGATATGTTATGTATATGCGTGATATTACAACAGGAGAGAGCTACATGACTCGCACGCTCACAATCTCAATCTGTCTGTTCGCGCTGCTCATTTCCGGCGTGGCGCAGGCCGATGACAATCCAACCATCGCCATCCTTCGCTTTGGACCGGAGCTGGCTGCCAGCTACACGGAAGACGCCATCCTGGGCGAGCTGCAGATGGCGGGTTACCTCAGCGAGCAAGAGCTGGTTGCCGTCCAAGGCGGCGAGGAGCTCGCGGGGGAGAATCTCAATTTGCTTTGGGGCGATGCCGATTTCGACTTGGCCAACATCGGCTTCATCGTCGAGCGCGCCTTGGACAGGGGCGCGGACATTGTAGTCGCCTTCTCCACGCCGGTGACCCAGGCGGCGCTGCATGCCACCAGCGATATGGAGGACCCGCCCGCGCTGTTCTTCACCCAGGTCTACAACCCGTACGAGGCGGGGATTGCTCAGGCGCCTTGCCTTAAGCCAGCGCATGCCACGGGCATATACACGGCGACTCGTTATGAAGAGGTCATGAAAGTGCTGCTCTTACAGGACCCGGAACTGCGCACGGTAGGCATACTCTACAGCGGCGCCGAGACGAGCGGCAACCTGGGCGCGGCGGCGATCGCGGCGGCGGCCCAGGCCATGGATCTGGAAGTGGTCGAGGCTGCCATCGTCAGCATGGCGGATCTGGCATTGGCGGCTGAAGGCTTGATCTCCAAGGGCGCGCAAATCATCGTGAGCCCGGCCGACGCCATCACCGCCCGCGGCTTGCCGGCCCTCTTGGATATCACGGCCGAGAATCAGGTGCCGCTGGTGCATTCGACATTTGGCGCGATCACCCGCGGCGCGACCGTTGGCGCCGGTTCCTCCAAGTACTCGTTGCAGAGCAGACGCATGGCCACCTTGGTCTTGCATTATCTGGCGGGCGAACTGGATATCGAGGCGACGGGCATTGGCGCGCTCGAAGACTTTTCGGTGGGGCTCAATGCCGATGTAGCCGAAGCTCAGGGCGTGGTCATTTCCGACGACTTGATGGAGCAGGTGCGTATCACAATCGCCGATGGCATTGGACCCGAATCGGCCTTTGTCTCCTTCCTGGCTGGCTTTGGTTCCGGCGACGAAGCGATTAGCGCCTTTCTCAGCCAATTCGCCAAGATGTCCGTCGAGCGCGACGAGATCGAGTTCTCGCTTGATTTGCATCGCATCGTCTCGATGATGTCGCAGAGTCCGGAGGTCGAGGCGGAAAACGACGCCTTCATCGCGAGCCTGCAGTGCAGCGACGAAATGATCGCCGAGCAGCAAGCGGCGCTGGACGCGGCTGAAGCGTAGGCGGCGCACTTGCGGGCGATTGGCGGAGTCGCCCGGTCGCAAGCGGTTTTCTTGGGGGCGGTCCATTGCGACCGTCCCTTTGCGTTCCCAGGGCGGGCTGGACGAGGCTTGTCGCGGCGGCGCGAACTTGCGACAATGCGCCCGCAAGCGTGAAACCGAGATCGAGGGGACGGAAGCGCGACATGAGCTTGAACGAAATCGCCAATCAACTGGTGACCAGCGGCAAAGGCATCATGGCGGCGGACCGTCCGTCGCCCGCGTTCTACGAGCTGCTGGCCAGCGAAGGCATCGCCAGCGACGCCGAGAGTTACCGGAATTGGTCGCAGCTGCTGTTCACGGCGCCGGGGCTGGACGAGAGCGTCAGCGGCATCATCATGACCGACGAGCAGGTGCGCCTGTCCGACGCGGCCGGCAACTCAATGATCGATGGCGTGATCGGGCGCGGCATGATACCGGGCATCTCGCCATTCAAGGGCATGGTCGTCTTGGCGGGCAGCGCCGGCGAGACCGTCGGCAGCGGCCTGGACGGCCTGCGCGAGCGCCTGGCGGAGTACGCGGCTATGGGCGTCGGCTTCAGCAAGTGGCGCGCGGCTTACGCGATCGGCGCCGAAACGCCGAGTTATTACGCGATTGAAGCCAACAGCTATGTCATGGCGCAGGTGGCGGCGCTTTCGCAGGAGGCGGGCATCGTGCCCATCGTCGAGCCGGAAGTGATGCTCCTCGGCGACCACTCGATTGAAAAGTGCTTCGCCGTCACCGAATGGGCGCTGAGCCGCTTGTTCGAGGCGCTTTACCTGCATCGCGTCGACCTGGAAGGGACCCTCGTCAAGGCGAGCATGGTGCTCTCCGGCGCGGTCTGCGAGCGGCAAGCCAGCGTGGACGAAGTGGCGGAGCGGACGGTCAGGGCATTCCGGCGGCAGATCCCGGCGGCGATCCCGGGCATCGTTTTCCTCTCCGGCGGGCAGAGCGACTATCACGCCACCGCTCATCTCAACGCGATGAACGCGGCTTATGAGCTGCCCTGGAAATTGAGCTTTTCTTACGCCCGAGCCCTCCAGCGCGAGCCAATGCGCATCTGGAGCAACCGCGTCGAGCAAGGGCCGGCCGCGCAAGCCGCCCTGGTTCATCGCGCCCGGATGTGCGGGCTGGCGTCGCTGGGCTTGTGGACGAACGAGCTTGAAGGCGAGGCGGCCCCTTCGTAGCCGCGTCTCTTGGCGGCATGCCGCTCGCCACTGTGGCAGAATTCGATGAAGCCGCGCCGCGACCGTGTTGCCGCCGGAAATGCCAAGTTGCGCGAGGGTCTTGCCGCCACCTTTTGTCCAGCCGCCCAAGCGCGTTACAATCCATGAGATTGCGGATTGCGGAATCGGACGGAGGCGCGGCATGAGCAAGCAGGCGATCCTCGATGTCCTGCCCGAGCACAAGGCAGGCGAGCGCGACTTCATGATCTTCGGGCACTTCCTGGAGCATTTTCATCGCCAGGTCTACGGCGGAGTCTATGACCCGGGCAGCCCGCTTGCGGACGAAAATGGTTTTCGGCGCGATGTGATCGAGGCGCTGCGGCAGATCAAAACGCCGGTGATTCGCTGGCCCGGCGGCTGCTTCGTCTCGGCCTATCCCTGGAAGAAGGGCGTCGGCCGGCGCGTGCCCTATTATGACAAAGCCTGGCGCGTCGAAGAGCCCAACAGCTTCGGCACGGACGAATTCGTCGCTTTCTGCCGCGAAGTGGGCGCGGCGCCTTTCATCTGCGCGAACGCCGGCACGGGCAGCCTCGAAGACATGTCGGACTGGGTCGAATACTGCAACCTCGAGATTGGCGAGTGGGCGGCGCGGCGGGCAGCCAACGGGCATCAAAGCCCCCACGGCGTCCGTTACTGGAGCATCGGCAACGAGAATTATGGCGGATGGGAGATGGGCGCGAAGACCGCCGACGAATGGGCGCGGCTCGTGCTGGAAGCGGCCAAGATGATGAAGCGCGTCGATCACACGATCGAGCTGGCGATCGCCTCAATTCCCGATTTGGACTGGAACGCCAAAGTCCTGCGCGAAGCCGGCCATTTGCTGGATTGGGTCTCGATCCACGGTTACTGGTCGCGCGCCAGCGACGACGGCGTCTTCGAGACGGGTTACGAAAACTTGGTCGCCCGCGCCTTCCAGCCGGAGGAGCGCATCGTCGCCGTGAAGCATATCCTCGGCGCGCTGGGCTTTCTGGGGAAGCTGCGCATCGCCTTCGACGAATGGAATCTGCGCGGCTGGTGCCATCCCCATTTCATGGAATTCGGACCGGCTGACCACGGGCTGATGGACGCCAACGACATCAACAGCAACTACACTATGGCTGACGCCGTCTTCACCGCCTGCTTCCTCAATAGCTGCCTGCGGCATTGCGATGTGGTGGGCATGGCGAATTTCTCGCCTGTCGTGAACACGGTCGGCGCGGTCTTCACCCACCCCGACGGCATCGTGCTGCGCCCGACGTATCATGTATTTGACCTCTTCGCCAATCACACTTTCGACCAGGTGCTGCATTCGGCGCTGCGGACGCCATCTTTTGATGCCCCGGCCGATGACGGCGGCGAGACGAGCCTGCGGCAGCTGGACGCGGTGGTCACGCGGGATTCGGCGAATGGCAGAATCGGCATCACGCTGGTGAACCTGCATGGAGAGCGCGCCATCGACTGTCGCGTGCGCGGCCTGGCTGGGCGCGGACCATGCGCCGCGACTGCCCGAACGCTGAATGGCGCGACGGCCGACGCCTACAATGACATCGACCAGCCGGAGGCGGTGTCGCTGAGCGAGCGCGCCCTGGCGCTGGACGACGCCGGCGATTTCACGGTCGCTTGCCCGCCACATTCAGTCAGCGTCGTGAACCTGTATTGAGGCTTGGCATGGCAGCGGCTTTTGGCTTGCAAAGCCACCTCGACCAGCTCTACGCGACGAATGAGCGGCGCTTCGCGATTCGCGCGGAAACAGCCGAAGAATTCGCCCACTGGCAAGCGGCTCTGCGCCGGGAAGTGGTCCGCCTGCTGGGCTTGCGCAATCGTCCGCCATTGCCGCCGCCCGACGCCACGCTGCTTGAGACTGTCGACCGTGGCGCCTACATCGAAGAATGGCATTCGCTGGACGCGGGCGAGGGAGCGCGGCTTTCGCTCTATCTGCTGCGCCCGAAGACGGCGCCGCCCTGGAAGCCGATCCTGGTACTCCATGGCCACAACCCCTCCGTCCAGTATATTCTAGGCAATTACCCGGACGCGGAAACCGAGCGCGACCATCTGGCGCGGGATGTCAATTACGCCCAGGCATTGGCGCGGCGCGGCTATTTGGTCTGCGCGCCGGAACAGCGTGGCTTCGGCGAGCGCATGAGCGGCCAGCCCGGCTGCCGGCACTTGGCGTTTTCGTACTTGCTGGAAGGCAGGACTCTGCTGGGGGAGCGCTGCCGCGACGCGATGCAGGCGATCAACTGGCTGCTGGCGCGGGACGATATCGTGGCTGGCGCGCTGGGGGCGACCGGCAACTCCGGCGGCGGCACGACGACGCTGTGGCTGGCCGCCATCGACGAGCGCGTCAAAGCAGCGGTGCCCTCTTGTTATTTTTGCTCGTTCAAAGATTCGATTCTTGGCCTACGGCACTGCGAGTGCAATTATGTGCCCGGCATCCTGGAGCTGGCGGAAATGGCGGAGCTGGCGCTCTTGGTCGCGCCGCGGCCGCTGCGCTTCATCGCCGGCGAGCTGGACCCCATCTTCCCCATCGCTGGCGTTCGCGCCCAATATCGCCGCGTCGAAAAATACTGGACTCTGGCGGGCGCGGCCGAGGGGCTGTCGCTGGCGGTGCATCCGGGCGCCCATGCCTACCATCACGCTTTCAGCCACGAGTGGTTCGATCGCTGGCTGTGAGCGGGCGCTTTCTCAGGCGCGGCTTAGCAGCTTCGCGAAGGAGCGCTTCCAGCCGGGCGAGAGGGCGTCGATTCGCAGGGCGCGTTCCGCTTGGCTCGGCGCTTTGTCGAGGTGGAGGGCGGCGTTGACCTCGGCGACGGTCATGCCGACGCGGTCGCGCTCGACCAGGGTTATCGAATCGCCAGCCTGGACATCGCCGGCTTCGAGCACGCGACAGTAAAAGCCGGAGAGGTTGGCGCGCAGAAATGTCTTCTCGAAGCCGGGGATACCCAGCTTGTCCGCCAGCTTGTAGCAGGGCACGCGCGGCTGCGACACTTGAAGGCGGGCCCCGCCGACGCAAAAAACATCGCCGATGCAGACGGCGCTCTCCAGCAGACCTCGGGTCGTGAAGTTCTCGCCAAATTGGCCGAAGTGAAAATCGCCGCGCTCGAGGACACGCGCCCAGCGCGCGTAATGCTCATGCGGGTAGCAGTAAACCGCTTGGTGTTCGCCGCCATGATTGTTGAGATCGCCTTGGCCGTCGCCCGCCAGGTTCAACTTGCCCAGCGCCACTTTCCCCGCGACAGCGCGCTTGTTGATGCCGCTGGCGTAGGCTCGGCCGGCGTATTCCACCTGGCGCGGGGGCGAGACATTGACGGAGAGCAGCTTCACTCGTCCTCCCGGCTGAGGCGCTGGCGGCGGGCTTTGATTTGATCCAGGATTTCTTCGGCGGGCGTGGCTGCCTCGAGGAAGTCGCCATGGGCGCGCTGCACGGCGCTCAGGCGTTCAGCGGCTTCGTTCATGTCGTCGTGGTCGCTGTCGGCGACGGCTGCTTCGGGTGGCTCGGCCGGCAGATCGCGGCCTTCGATGGCGATCTTGTAGACGGCGAATCCGATGCCGGCGGCGATCGCCAAGGGCACGATAAGCTGGAAGACGGTGGCGGCCAGGCTGAGCGCGCCCAAGGCGATGAGGATCGCCAAGAGGCCGAGCGCCAGGTATCGAGCGCGTTTGTCTTTCAGAAAGTCCGTCATTGCGCTTTGCCTCGCTTGCCAGGGCAATTGTAGCGCGTCAGCCGCCGGGTCAGTCGCCCGCCAGCCCGGCCTCGCCCGCGACGAGAAGGCTGCCGGCCCGCCGTAGATTCCAGCTGTCCCGCAGCGACAAGCCCACCACTGTCGCGAAGGACAGGGCGAATATCAGCAGATAGGGGCAGAGCTCGCGCTGCAGCTCCCAGGCCAGCCAGGCAGCCCAGAGCGAGTAGAGCAGCAGAGCCGCTTCCAGCCAGAGCGTGTGATCGGCGGAGAGGGCGTAAGCGCTGCCTCGCCAGTCGCCTTCAAATTTGGGCGTTCGGCGGAAATGCGTCTTGAGGCCGATCAGCGCGCCCAGCACGGCCAGGCTGTTGCTGAGCGACATGCCCGTGCCGATGAAGAGCAGGGCGGGGAAAGCGCGGATGCCGGGCAGGGGGTCGGCGTAGAGGCGGAGCTGGCTGGCGACATACATCAGCGGCGGCGCCAGGCCAATCAAGCCGAGGGGCGCCAGCGAGACGCCCGGCAAGCCACCCAGCAGCAGCAAGGGCGGCGTCAGCAGGAGCATGAGCAGCATGAGCGGCTGCGGCAGGTATTGGCAAAGGTGCTGGATCGCCATGATTTTCTGGGCGACGCTGAGGGGCGCGGCGAAGAGGGCGGGCGCCAGCTTGCGCAGGCATTGGGTGTTGCCGGTCGCCCAGCGCGCTTGCTGGCTCTTGTAGGCGGCCAGCTGGGGCGGGATCTCGCCCGGGGCGGCGATCTCCGGCGCGAAATGCGAACGCCAGCCGGCCATTTGCGCGCGGTAGCTCAAATCCAGGTCTTCGGTCAAGGTGTCGGCCGACCAGCCGCCGGCCGCTTCAATGCAGCCGCGCCGCCAGACCCCGCCGGTGCCGTTGAAGGGGATGAGCCACTGGCTACGGTTGCGCGCCGCCTGCTCGACGATGAAATGGGTGTCGATGGAGAGGCGCTGGGCGCGGGTCAAGCTGTTCTGGTCGGCGTTGAGGTGGCTCCAGCGGCTCTGGACGATGCCGATATCGGGCTCGGCCAGCAAGTGTGGCAAGGCGCGACGCAGAAAGTCCGGCGGCGGCACGAAGTCGGCGTCGAAGATGGCTATGAAGTCGTCGGCGCTGTGCCGCAGACCGTTGGCCAGGGCGCCGGCCTTGAAGCCCTCGCGAGCCCCGCGCCGCAGGTGCTGCGCGCGATATCCGCGCTCTTCCAGGGCGGCGAGTTTGCGGGCGACCAGGCGCGTCGTGCCGTCTTCAGAATCGTCCAGAGCCTGGATGAGCAGCTTGTCGCGCGGGTAATCGAAGGCGGCTACCGCGTCGATGAGCCGGCCGGCGACATGGACCTCGTTGTAGAGCGGCAGCTGGACGGTGACCCTCGGCCAGGGACCGTGGAAAGCGGGCGCGGGCGGCGTCTCGCGGCAGGTCCGCCAATAGCGCCAGAGCAAGACGCACTGGCCCAAGGTGTAAAGGCCGAGCGAGAGCGCGCAAAGCATGTACAGGCATTGCAGCAGAAGCGACATGGGCGCGATTCTAGTTTGGCAAGCGCAAGCTGGCAAGATGCATATAGGCTGGCTGGGGCGTAGGCGGGGCGGCGGATTGGGCGTCAAGCTGGCGGAACAGGCGCTGGCTACGCTTATGACGCGGACAACAAGAGAGAGGACAAGCTGATGATGCAGCTCTATGGCCTCCGCTTCCTGTTCCTTGCGCTCGCCTGCGCCTTGGTCTGGCACGGATTCTCGGTTTGAGCCGCGGATTTGCCCCTGGGCGCGACGCCGCTATAATGCGCGTGGGCAGGCGCGCGGGAAGGGCGATAGATGGCGGAACAGAGCCTGGCGGTCTTTGAGATCAAGAATTACATGGTCATTTGGCGTCAGCTGGAAGAGCGGGAGTTCGCTGGGGCGTTGGCGCGGATCCGCGGTTTGGTGCGCTGCAACGGCATCGGCGCGAAAGACCAGGCGAGCTACCGGCTCGATGTCTACTTTCTCGCCCCGGACAGCGAAGTGCCGGCGCCGCAGGTGGACATCGCCAAGCGTCACGGCGAGATCTTCATGCCCATAGCCGACCTCCACGCCTTCGTCGACATCTTGCGCAACGAAAGCCCGATCTTCGGTCATCTGCGCGGCGATTACCCGCAATGGACCAGCGTCACCACCACCAACGAACCGGTCGGCGTCGGCGACGAAGACCATCGCAACACGGCCTAGGCCGCCGCCAGTGAGCTTGCCATGAGCGAGCCGATCCGCGTTCTGCACTTTGCCGATGTCCATATCGGCATGGAGAATTACGGCAGGACTGACCCCGATAGCGGCCTCAGCAGCCGCGCTCAGGATTTCCTGACGCGCCTGGACGAGACGATTGATTTCGCGGAAAACGGCGATGTCGATCTTGCCATTTTCGCGGGGGACGCTTTCCGCAGCCGCAGCCCCAACCCGACTTATCAGCGCGAATTCGCCGAGCGCGCGCTCCGGCTGTCGCAGCTGGCGCCGCTGGTCTTGCTGGTGGGCCATCATGACTTGCCGCGGAATGCCGCCAAAGCCAGCAGCCTCGAGATATACGCGGCCCTGAATGTGCCCAATGTCATCGTGGCGCAAGACTACGCGGCACAGCGCATCGCCACCAAGCGGGGCGATGTCGTGGTCGGGACGGCGCCCTATCCGGTGCGGGCGCGTGTATTGCCGGGGAATGCCGGGCGCGGCGCGAGCATGGAAGCGGGAGAGGCCGAACTGCGGCAAGCCATGGAGCGGCTGCTCGACAAGATTGGCGCGCGGGCGGAGGAGCTGGCGGAAGAGTCGACGCCGCGGTTGCTGACGGGGCACTTCGGGCTGATTGGCGCGCAACCGGGCAGCGAAGCCGCGATCATGCTCGGGCGGGACCCGGTGTTCGCGCTGGAGGCGGTGGCGCGGACTTGCTGGGATTATGTCGCGATGGGGCATATTCACCGGCATCAGAATCTCACGGCGAGCCAGCCGGCCTTGCCGCCGGTCGTCTACAGCGGCAGCCTGGAACGCATCGATTTTGGCGAGGAGCGCGACGCCAAGGGCTTCTGCTGGGTGGAGCTGCTGCGCGGCGAGGCGAAGTGGCGCTTCATTGAGCTGCCCGCGCGTAAGCTGCGGACGCTGTCGGTCGATTGTCGGGCGCTGGAGAACCCGACGGCGGTCGCGCTGGCAGCCATCCGAAGCGCAGATCTGTGCGACGCGGTCGTCCGCCTGGAGTTGCGCTTGACGCCGGAGAGCGAGGCTCTGCTGAATGACGGGCTCGTCGTCAAGGCGCTGAAGGGGGCTGGCGTCTTTCACATCGCGGGGATTAGCAAGGCGGTCGATCGCCCGGCTCGCGCGCGGCTGGGGGCGAGCCCGGAAGGCTTGGGTCCGCTGGAGCTGCTGGAGCGCTATTTTGAAGCGCGCGAAATTGACGAAGCCCGGCGGGAGCAGCTGCTGAAGCTGGCGGCGGGGATCGTGGCGGAGGAGAGTTGAGATTCTAGAAGCGGAACGAAAACCCGAGTCTTGAGGAAACACAGTATGTTTATGGTAGAGTCCGATATAACAGTGAAACGTTCCGACCAGACTTTTGAATATTGGCTTGAACAAGACTACCTAGCTGGTCCGGCGCGCCAGAAACTGGAGACTTCGAATCTGCTCATTACTCCGGAGCTTGGTCACCCGGTTATAGACGGACTGGTATACCCAGAGTGGACCAATGAATTCTGGATGCATTGCCAAGAGTTTCATGATGAGGGACTCCGTGCAGGGCTATGCGTAGGCGCCTCTGGTTAGAGGGAGTTATCCCGGCGATCGTATGACCTATTCCTGCCAGACATAATCGTGGAACGGGTAATCATCCCCATTTATGTGAAAGTGATGAGCGGCTACCTTTCTGAAAAGATTCAGGCGCGTATTGGAAGCGAAGTGCGTGTCAACACCAAAGTCACAGTTGTGGACAGAGGCCGAAGCATAGCGACTGAGTTCACTTATCGCGGCAAGGCTGCGGATTACGAGAAGACCGTCGGGTCGACATTGTTGCTAATTGAGTCGTCGGCGGATCTGGAACTTGCCGGCGAAACCGAAGACATGAGCGTCGACGAGCGGATTGCGCGCTTGTCGAAGACTGGGTACAAGTGAGCGGTTTCGCGCCGCTGTCTTCGCGGTAATATCCAGCCGACGTGGCCAATGCTTCCGACGATCGGAACTGAGGAATACAGCCAATGACCCAACCCTTCCCGCAAGACATCCACCGTCCGCGTTACCATTTCCTGCCAGCCGCCAACTGGATGAACGACCCCAACGGCGTGATCCACTGGCGCGGGCAGTATCACCTCTTCTTCCAGTACAACCCCGACGGCGCCTACCACGCCAACATGCACTGGGGCCATGCGGTCAGCGACGATCTCGTGCAGTGGCGGGAGCTGCCGGTCGCGATCGCGCCGACGCCGGTTTCGCCGGACGAGGGCGGCATATTCTCCGGCTGCATGGTCGTCCACGATGGCGCGCCGGTGGCGGTGTACACGGGCGTCAATGACGACTATAGCCAACAGGTGCAATGCCTCGCGACGGGCAACGGGGATCTGACTGAATGGGAGAAATTCGCGGGCAATCCCGTCCTGGCTGATGTGCCGGCGCATCTCGGGCAGACCCGCGATTTCCGCGATCCTTTTGTCTGGCGCGAGGGCGAGACCTGGCTGATGACGCTCTCGGCGCATATCGTCGGCGTCGGCGGCGCGGCGCTGCTGTATCGCTCGCCGAATCTAGTCGACTGGGATTACGCGGGCCCGCTCTATGTCGGCGAACGGACGCGCAGCGGACGCAACTTCGAATGCGCCAACTTCTTCCCGCTGGGAGACAAGTGGGTGATGCTGCTGTCCGTCATGCTGGACGCGGCCCCGGCGACCACGCTCTACCTGGTCGGACGGCGGGAAGGCGACCGCTTCATCCCCGAGCGCGAGGGAGTCTATGACGCCGGTTACAGCTACGCCTCTCTAACGCACTTCGACGACGACGGCATTCCGCTGATTTATTCCTGGATCCGCGAAGGGCGGAGCGTCGAGCGACAGAAAGAAGCCGGCTGGAGCGGAGTGCAGGCGATTCCGCGCGTCCTCAGCCTGGATGATCAGAATCGCTTGGTCAGTCAGCCTGTGCCCGCGCTGGAGTCGCTGCGCCATTCGCATCAGGCCTTTTCCGCCAGCGAGCTCGACGAGAGCGGCCTGGCGCTTCCTGGTTTCGCGCTGGATATCGAAGCCGAGTTCCAGCCGGATAACGGCGGCCTCTGCGGGCTGGAGCTCGCGGCCGGCGGCGAAAAGCTGGCAATTCAGTTCGACAGCCTGGGGCAGACTCTCTGCGTCTATCGGCAGTATCGGCGCGATTACCCCGAGCTGGATGACGCGCCCCAGGGCATCCCGCATCCGCTGGACCCGGGCGAGCGCTTGCAGCTGCGCGTCCTGGTCGATGGCTCGGTCATCGAGGTCATCGCCAATGGACGCTCGCGGGTGACCAGCCGCTTTTATCCGGCCGCCGCCGCTGACCCGCGCTTGCGGGCGATTGCGCCGGCCGCTTTGACTGGCTTGGATATCTGGCAGATGTCGGCAATTGGCTGAGATCGCCGGTACCTGGAGCGAAGATGGCAGCAGGTTGAAGGAGGCGCCCACGAATAGACAGAAATGTTTCACGACAAATCGGCAATCAATCCGTTCAATAGGAGAGAACACAATGAAGAAAGCACTATCACTCGTGATTCTCGTGCTGATGCTGGTCGCGTTCAGCGGGCTGGCGTCGGCGCAGACCGAGCTCAGCCTGTGGTATCACGGCGCTGGCAATGAAACCGAGCGCAGTATCTTGATCGGCATCATTGACGACTTCAATGCTTCACAGGGCGATTACACCGTCGTCCTGGAAGAATTCCCGCAGGAGTCCTACAACTCGTCGATCGTGGCGGCGGCGGTCGCTGGCGATCTGCCCGACATCATCGATGTGGATGGTCCGGTCATGCCGGGCTGGGCTTGGGCTGGCTGGATGTCGCCCTTGAGCTTGTCCGAAGGCGCGCTGGACGACTTCCTGCCTGGCGCGATTGGCGAATGGAATGGCGAAGTCTACTCGGTGGGCTTGTGGGACGCGGCCGTCTCGATTTACGCGCGGCGCTCGGTCCTCGAAGCGAACGACATCCGCATCCCGACGCTGGACGAGCCCTGGAGCGGCGACGAGTTTGACGCCATCCTGGAGCAGCTGCAGGCGACCGGCGACTTCGAATACGCGCTCGACCTGGGCATGGCTTGGACCGGCGAATGGTATCCCTACGCCTATGCGCCCTTCCTGCAGAGCTTCGGCGGCGACTTGATCGACCGCTCGACTTACCTGACGTCGGAAGGCGTGCTCAACGGCGAGGCCGGCGTCGCCTTTGGCAATTGGTGGCAGAGCCTCTTCGAGCGCGGCTTGGCGCCGGGCACATCGCAAGATGGCGCAGACCGCGAAACCGGCTTCCTTGACGGCATATACGCGCTGCAGTGGAACGGCAACTGGGCTGGCATCACCGCGCTGGAGGCACTCGGCGACGACGTCCTCTTTCTGCCCGCCCCGGACTTTGGCGCAGGCTCGACCATCGGCGCCGCTTCCTGGCAGTTTGGCATCAGCGCGACCAGCGAGAACAAAGCAGGCGCCAGCGCCTTCATCGAGTTCGCGATCCAGGACGAGTACCTGGCCGCCTTCTCGGACGGCATCGGTCTGATTCCCGCGACCGCCGGTTCGGCCGCGATTTCCCAGCACTACACGGATGGCGGCGCGCTGCAGGTCTTCTTCGAGCTCAGCAGCCAGCAGGCTTTGGTGCGCCCGGTCACGCCTGGTTACGCCACGATGGCGCTGATCTTCGAAAAGGCGCTGGCCGATATCGCCAACGGCGCGGATGTTCAGGATACGCTGGACGCGGCTGTTGACGAGATCGAACTGGACATCGAAGACAACGGCGGCTACGGCTTCGGCGACATGTAATTGGCGCTTTGCCACATAACGCGGGGGCGAGTCAGCGATTCGCCCCCGTCTGACTCCTTGGACTGCCAACATGACTTCCGCAGCGGAATCAAGGAAGAGCGCTCCACTCTGGGCGCGGCTGCTCGTCCCCAAGTCCGCGCCGCTCTACCAGCGCCACGAAGCCATCATCGGCTGGCTGATGGCGCTGCCGGCGCTGCTGGCGCTGCTGGTCTTTCTTGTCATCCCCTTCTTGATGGCGTTCGTCATATCCTTCACCAACCAGCGGCTGATTTCGCCCAACCCGGCCGAATGGGTGGGCATGCGCAACTTCGAGCGGCTGCTGTCGGTGCGCGTCTTCACGCTCGAGCCGGAGCGGGACGATAGCGGCGCGGTTGTTTACGACGATGGCGAAATCGCGTATCCGCGCCTGCGGACCTTCACGCGCAAGAATCCCGACTATCCAGAACTGGAAGGCATGCGCGAATTCGCCTCCTGGCAGTCGGGCGAGAACCGCACGGTCATCCTGGCGCGCGATGTGGTTTTTCTGCGCGCTTTAATCAACACGCTGCTGTTCGCCGCGGTCATCGCGCCCCTGCAGGGCGGTTTGGCGCTGCTGCTGGCTTTATTGCTCAATCAGGCTTTGCGCTTCATCAATGTCTTCCGCGCCATCTATTTCGCGCCGGTCGTGGTGTCGATGGTGGTCGTGTCCTTGCTCTGGCGCTTCATCTATGACGGCCACAACGGCTTGCTGAATACGCTGCTGGGCATTGCGACCTTTGGCGCCTTTCAGCCGGTCGACTGGCTGGGCAACCCCTACACCGCCATGCCCGCCATCGTCGCGATGTCAGCCTGGCAGGCGGTCGGCTTTCACATGGTCATCTGGCTCTCCGGCTTGCAGACGATCCCGGCCAGCCTATATGAAGCGGCGAGTTTGGATGGCGCCGGCGGCTGGCAGAAGTTCCGTTATGTCACTTGGCCCGGCTTGCGCAATACAGCCGTGCTGATCCTGATCGTCATCGTGATTCAAGCGATGGGCCTCTTCGTGCAAGTCGATGTGATGACCCGCGGCGGTCCCCTGGACGCCACGCAGAGCGTCGTCTTCCAGGCGGTGCAGCGGGGCTATGACAAGCAGGACATCGCCGAGGGTTCCGCCATATCGGTCGTGCTCTTCGCCGTCGTGCTGGGCATCACCATCGTCAACCGTTATCTGACGCGCGACCGGGACTGATGATGGCGACGATGAGCTACGACACGCGCCAAAAGCTGGTCCTCAGCCTGCGCTATACGCTCTTGATTCTCATCGCGGCGATATTCGTATTCCCGATCGTCTTTATGATCATGTCGTCTCTGAAGCCGGATTTGCAGCTGCTGCGGGATTCGGGATCGCTGCGCGCTTTCTTGCCGGTGGGCGATATCTCGCTAGCCAACTACGCCGACGCCTTTGAGCGCGTGCCCATCGTCCAGTTCGCCTTCAATTCGATATTCACGACGGCGGTGGCCGTGCTGGCCAGCCTGTTCTTGAATTCGATGGCGGCTTTCTCTTTCGCCTTTCTGCAATGGCGCGGCAAGAAGCTCATGCTGACGCTCATCATCGCCACCTTTATCGTGCCATTCGAGGTGATCGCCATTCCCATGCTGCTGGTGGTCAACAACCTGCCCTGGCTGGGGCCCGAGGGCATCGAGATTGGCTGGCTGAATACTTACCATGTGCAGATCATCCCCTTCGTCGCCGATTCCCTGGGCATCTTTCTCTTCTACCAATACTTCCGCGACTTGCCGGACGAGCTGGTCGAGGCGGCGCGGATTGACGGCGCGAGCGTCTGGCAGATCTACGCGCGCATCATCATGCCCATCGCAGGACCCATCCTGGCGACCGTCGCCATCCTTAAGTTCCTGGGCATGTGGAACGCCTATATCTGGCCGCTGATGACGATTCGCTCGGAAGAGCTGCGGCCCATCATGGTCGGCTTGCAGTATTTCTTCCAGCTGAACACGCATTGGGGCGAGATCATGGCGTACCTGTCGGTCGTCACGATCCCGGTGCTGCTTTTCTACCTGGCGCTGCAGCGCGCTTTCATCGAGAGCATCGCCACCAGCGGCATCAAGGGCTGAGCGGTTTTCCGAGCTTCCGCGCCAAGTCTTCCAAATGCTCGACTTCGTGCAGGCAGAGTCCGCGCGCGGCGAAATAGACGGACTCCGTTCGTCGCTTGCCCTCGGGCTGGACGGCGCGTTCCCACTGTTCGCGTTTCGATCCGCGCAGCACGCTTAGCAGCGCTCGCCGCCCGAAGTCGAAGTAGGCCATCAGCTCGGGCAGGTCGAAGCGCTCGTAACCCAGCAGCTTGCCCCACTGTCGCTCGGCGTGGATGCGCGGCATCAGGGGCTCGTCACAGAGCAGGGCGTAGTAAATCGGGATGGTCGCGCGTTCGGCGCAGTAGATCAGGTGCGTCAGATCGCGCTTGAAGCTGCGCTCGCCCGCGCCCAGAGGCGTCGTCAGCTGGGCTGGCGTCAAGTTCGCGCTGAGGCTGCGCAAGCGATACGGCGTGGCGGCCAGCAGCTCCAGCAGGATGGCGATGCCTTGGTCGCTGCTTTGGGTTCCCTGGCTCTTGAGCCGTGCCGCCGGCGCGTTCATGGGTGGAAATCGGGCAGCTCGTCGAGGCGAATCATTTTGGTCTCGCCATCGTCGCCTTCGACGGGCGTATAGAGCTCATTCGGGTCGCGCAGGCGGTCGAGAAAAAGGACGCCGTTAAGGTGGTCGATTTCATGGTGCAGCACGCGGGCGTCCATGCCGTCGACGCGCCGCAGGATTGGCTTGCCGTCTTCGCCGAGGGCGCGGAAGCGAATCCAGCGCGGGCGGGGCGTATCCCAGCTGTAGATGTCGGGGATGCTCAGGCAGCCGTCGAAGCCGGCTTCGGGCGGGCCCGCTTCAAGGATCTCGGGATTGATGAGGGCGAGCATGGGCTCTTCTTCCGCCTCGTCGTTTTGCCCGAATTTGGCGACGGCGATGCGGCGATGAGCGCCGATTTGCGGGGCGGCGATGGCTGCGCCGCGCTGGGTGGCCAGGGTGTCTTTGAGATCCTGAATGAGGCGTTTGACGCGCTTGTTCTTCCAGTTGGCGACGGGCGCGCTCTTGCGCCGCAGCAGCGCTTCGTCGTCTGGATAATAGAGGAGTCGTTTTACCGCCATACGCGCCTGCAGCCGCCCGCGTTCGCCGCGCAGACTCTAGCGCAAATTGCCCTCGCGTAGAAGGGCTAGCGCGTGGAGGAGCCGTCGTCGAATATGCCGGTCGGGTGGCAGCCGCGCCCAGCCGCCGCCGCTTCCGCCTCCAGCGCCCGGAACTCGTCGTAGCGGGCGTTGTTGGGCGGGTAGAGCACGACTTCGGCGTAACCCCGCTCGACCAAGGCGCGATTGACCAGCAGCTCGTCCACATACACGAAGCGCAGCAGCCGGCCGTAGCGGTCGAACAGCTCGGTATCGGGCACGAGGCTCACGACCTCGGCTTGAACGAAGGCGGCGTTGGCTGCGGTGGCGTCGCGGCCGCAAGGCTCGTCGCGCTCCGGCGTGTTGACTTGCAGGTAGCGGACGCGGGTATTGCGGCCATCGAGCAGCACATCGATGGTGTCGCCGTCGACTACGCGAATCACCGGCCCGCTTTCGAGCGGGCTCTGCGGGGCGGCTGTCGGGACGGCTGTTGGCGGGAGCGCTGTCGGCCGGTCGGGGAAGTCGCTGGCTCTGCAGAAGGCTTCGCAGGGGATGCCGTCTTTGTCGCCGTCGAGGTAGCTGTGCCCACAGGCATTAAGCTTGTGCGCGGCTTCCTGGCAAGAGGCGATCTTGTCGCAGGTGAGCTTGACGCAATCGTAAGCGGGCGCCGCGGTCGCGTTGAGCAGGGCTGGCACTTGGGTGCGCACTTGTTCCGCTACATCGGTGCTCACCTGGGGCGCGATCTTGGTGGATACGCTGGCGCCCAATGTGCCGCAGGCGGACAAGGCGAGCAGCGCAAAGAGCAGGCAGAGCAGGCGGCGAGTCTTCATGATTCCTTTCCTTTCAGGCGCGGCAGCGGGCGCATGACGCCAATCTAGAACAAATGTTCGCATCGGTCAAGGTGGAACTCTCGTTGCGCGGTCCGCTGCTATAATGCGCCGAAGCCGTCGACAAATCGCCGAGGAAAGCCGCCGTGCCCGCTCGCGCTGTCAAGTTCTTGTCATTCTACCGCCCCTACCTGGGCCGGCTGTCGATTGATTTGTTTTGCGCTTTCGTCGTATCGGCGATTGCCCTGGCTTTGCCGCTTTGCGTCCGCCATATCACGGGCAATGTCCTGGGCGGCGAGGGCGAGCTTGGCGGCATCGCCTTGATGGCGGCGCTGATGCTGATCTTGGTGGCGGCGCACGCGCTCTGCAACCTCTATGTTGATTATCAGGGGCACATGATGGGCGCGCTGATCGAGAGCGACATGCGACGCGCGCTTTTCGCCCAGTATCTGCGGCTCCCGTTCAGCTTCTACGACGAGCGCAAGACCGGCGCCTTGATGTCGCGCATTACCAGCGATCTCTTCGCGATTTCGGAGCTGGCGCATCACGGACCGGAAGACTTGTTCATCGGTCTGGTTAAATTTGGCGGCGTCTTTCTCATCACCCTGGGCATCAATCCCGCGCTGAGCCTGGTGGTCATCGCCTTTCTGCCGCTGATGCTGCTCTATTCGCTGCATTTCAACCGCAAGATGAATCGGGCGCTGCGCCGGAGCAAAGAGCGGGTCGCCGAGGTGAATGCCCAGGTGGAAGACTCGCTGGCGGGCATCCGCGTCGTGCAGTCTTTCGCCAATGAAGCGCTGGAACAAGCCAAGTTCGACCGTGCCAACGCGCGCTTCGTCGAGAGCCGCCGCCAGGAGTACAAGAGCGAGGGCTTGTTTTATGGCGGCATGACCGCTTTTGCGCAGCTGATGACGGTCGTGGTGGCGGTCTTTGGCGCGATCGCCATCGCGCAGGCGGCGCTCGACCTCAGCGACTTGATCACTTTTCTGCTCTATGTCGGCATCCTCATCGAGCCGATCCAGCGCCTGGTCAACTTCGCCCGCTGGTATCAGGAAGGCGTCACCGGCTTTCATCGTTTCATGGACATCATGGAGCTGCAGCCGGCCATCCAGGATCCGCCAGCTCCGCGCTTGCCCGATCGCGTCCGCGGCGAGCTCGAGCTGGACCGCGTCAGTTTTCGCTACCAGCGGGAATATGGCGAGGTCTTCCGTGATCTCTCGCTCAGGATTGGGGCTGGCGAATTTGTGGCGGTCGTGGGCGCTTCTGGCATCGGCAAGACGACATTGAGCGCCTTGATCCCGCGCTTTTACGAGCGCTGCAGCGGGCAGATCCGCCTGGACGGCGTCGACATCCGCGACTATGCCTTGCGGGAGCTGCGCCAGAATATCGGCGCGGTCGACCAGGATGTCTATCTCTTTGGCGCGTCCGTGAGCGAGAACATCCGCTATGGCAAGCCGGGGGCGACAGAAGACGAAATCGTGAACGCGGCGCGACAAGCCCATGCCCACGACTTCATCATGCGCCTGCCGCAGGGCTACGACACCGAGATCGGGCAGCGCGGCGTCAAGCTGTCGGCGGGCCAGCGCCAGCGGCTCAGCATCGCCCGGCTCTTCCTCAAAGACCCGCCGCTGATAATCCTGGACGAGGCGACGAGCGCGCTGGACAGCGAAAGCGAGGCGATCGTGCAGCGTTCGCTGGAGCGGTTGATTCAAGACCGGGGCGCCCTGGTCATCGCCCATCGGCTCTCGACGATCCGCCATGCCGACCGCATCCTGACGCTGACGGAGTCGGGCATCCAGGAACAGGGCAGGCACGAGGACCTGCTGGCTTTGAATGGCGAATACGCGCGGCTCTACGCTACCCGGCTGAGCCTCTAGATTGGGCTGGGCAGGCTTCATTCAACGCGGAAGTGCAGCACATCGGAATCGCAGCCGCTCCCGCTGGATGTCCGCGTGATGGAGATTTCTTTGCGCGCGTCGTCCAGCCCGAGCGCCGAGCGATTCTGGCTGAAGAAGACCGTCCAGTCGATGAGAATGCAGCCGCCATATGATATCGCGCCGCCGCGCCGCTCCGCCATGTTGCCCGAAAGCCGGCTGTTGAAGACTTTCAGGCTGGCGCCGTCGCCGGTGGCGATCGCGCCGCCATTGGCCGCTTGACTGTCGCGGAGGATGGCGTCGGATATGACGAGCTCGCCCGCGCTGAGCCGGATTGCGCCGCCATCTTCGCCGGGCGCGTTGCCCTTGACCAGCGACAGATTCTTGATGGACACTTTAGGCTGGGCGTCGCCGCCAATATCAAAAATGCGGAACTTGCCGGCGCCGTCGATGCGATGCCCCTGGCCGCGGATGCTGATGTCGCTGGTGATCTGTGGCAGCGGCTCATGCAGGGTGATATCGCTCCTAAGCGTGATGATGTCCGCGCCATTGCCGGCCGGGCAATTCCCCGCTGGCGCGTCGGTGTTGGCGGCGATGATCTGGTCAGCCAGCGTACATTCGGCGCTCGCCGACGCTGGCGAATCTGAAGCGGACCGGGCGCCGGATTCGATCGCGCCGATATCGCAGCCGCCGCCAGCAGGACGAATCGCGCCGACCTGGTCGTCCGGGGCGCAAAACTCCGGGTCGGCCGCGTCTAGCGCCGGGCTGCCGTCGAGCAAGGGGAAGAAGCCGAGCGCGCCAATCCATTCACCGAGGCCGGGGTCGCCGCTCGCTGCCGCGCAGGAGCCGTCCTGGCTGAAGCTGCCGACGCTTTGCGTGGGCGCGCCATAGCAGTCGTCGCCGCCGACGCTGCCGCTGACGAGGCTGTTGCGCAGGTAGAGCAAGCCCGCCTGTTTGTATATGCCGCCGCCGCGCAGCTGGCTTGCCTTGTTGCCGTGCAGCGTGAGGTGGCTCAGGGTCGCTTCCGCGCCGTCAACCAGGATGCCGCCGCCTTCAATCGCGCTGTTGCGGCTGAGCGTGCTGTTGACGATGCGGACTCGGCCGTTTGCCAAGTGCAGGGCGCCGCCGTAATAGACTGCGGTGTTGCCCCGAAAAGCGCTGCGCTCGATTTCAATGACGCCGCCGTTTGTGTAGATTGCGCCCCCGCCCTCGTCAGCGTGGTTGCGCAGGAAGCTGCTGTTCCGCACTTCGAGCCGCACATTGTAATGCTCCGCCGCGATGGCGCCGCCGGCTGTCGCCGTGTTTTCCAGGAACAAGACATTGTCCGCGATGGCGCTGCCACGATAGCGGAGTCGGAGCGCGCCGCCTTCGCCCGAGGCGCCCTGGGTCAGCGTGAGATCGCGCAGGACGAGGCGGCCGCCATCGACCTCGAAGATGCCGAATTTATTGTCGCCGCTGACCCTGTGGCCGTTGCCGTAAATGGTGATGTCGCTGGTGATGGGCGGCAGTTTCTCGGCGAGGACATGATCGCGGAGCAAGAAGATGCTGTCGGCGCCGTCGCCGGCCGGGCAGGTTCCGACTGGCGCGTCGATGTTGGCGGCGATGATCTGGTCGTGCAGCGTGCAGATCGGCGGAAGCGGCCTGGGCGGCGGAATGGCGTCGAGGGACTCGATCGCGCCAATGTCGCAGCCAGCGCCAACCGGACGCGCGTTGCCCAGCTGGTCGGTCGGCAGGCAGTATCGCGGGTCGCCGGCGTCGAGGGCCGGGCTCAGATCCAGCAGCGGATAATGCAGCGGCGCGGCGCTCGCTTTGCCCCGCAGGGGCTCGTCGGCGACGGTTGGCTGGCAGGACTGGTCGCTCAGGTTGCCGGCGCTCTCGTTCAGCCGGCCGTAGCAGCCTTCCACAAACAAGGGAAACTCGCCCGTGACGATGCTGTTGTAGAGATTGACCCTGGCGCGCGAGAGGTAGGACTCGCGGATGGAGGGAGTCCAGATGGCGTCGCCTTCATTGCCGGCCGAGTTGTTGACCATGGTCACATGAGTCAGGGTGATCTGCCCGACTTCGCCGCTGACCGCGCCGCCATTTCGGGCCGAGTTGTCTTTGAAGGTGCTGTTGGAGATATTGACCTGCATCTGCGACAAGACATTCACCGCGCCGCCGCCATTGTTCGAGCGGTTGCGCAAGAAGCTGCTGTCGCGAATGTCGATTTGGCCGCCATGCATGCGGATCGTGCCGATGGCGCCGCCGGAGCCGGAACTGTTGCCGATGAAACTGCTGTTGTTGATCGTGATCCTGGGCGTCGAATTGTATGCCGAGCCGATAGCGCCGCCGTCGGGCGCGGCATTGTCCTCAAAGACGGAATCGTTGACGGTCAGGACGCTGTAGCCATCAAGCATGATGGCGCCGCCGCCTTCGTACACATCGTCTTGAAGCGGCACGCGGCCCCTGGTCAGCTTCAGGTTGTTGACGGTCAGGTTGCCGCCGCGCAGGCTGAAGACGCGAAACTTGTAATCGCCGCTGATAGCGTACCCGCCGCCTTCAATGGTGATCGTGCTGGTGATCGGCGGCAGCGCCTCGCTGAGGGTGATGTCTTCGCTGAGCGTGATGACGTCGTGGTCGGTCCCGGCCGGGCAGCCCCCGACAGCCGTATCGCTGTTGGCGGCGCGGATGCGGTCGGCCAGCCCGCAGCCCGGCCCCTGCGCGGTCGCGGGTCCCAAGCTCAAGGTCGAAAAGGAAATGAGGCAGAGCAGCATGCCGGCGACGCGTTGCAACATCACGATATGCTCCCTTTACGGTTTGAGGAGGCGAGGCTCTGGAGCGGGGCAGGCTGTGGCGGGCGTGGATCGGGGCGAAACCAGGCGAGTAGCGGGAGAGGGGCTCGAACCCTCACGCCCTTCCGGGCAGGCGCTTTTAAGGCGCCCGTGTCTGCCATTCCACCATCCCGCCGCGCCAGCGAGTATAACTTTGCGCCGCATGCTGCGCTAGACTTGGGTCGCGTCATCGTCGTTCTTGCGCTTGCCGCTCACATTGGGGCGGTACTTGCCGCCGAAGAGCATGAAAAGCCCGATGGCGATCAAGATGACGGGCAGCAGGCCCCAGAAAGCGCCGGCGATATCGCCGATCAAGCCGGGCAAGCCGAAGAGAATGCCAATGCCGAACAGCCAGAGCGCACCGGTCGCCGATTGCCAGGGTTCGCCCGCCGCCAGAGCCCGCGCCAGCATGGAAGCCGCCAGCACGAACATCACGCCGGGCCACCACCAGCCGGTCAAAAACAACATGCCCAAACCTAGAAAAAGGACGCCCGTGCCAATTTGTGAGCTTTTCTCCGCGGAGTGCATCCCTGCCCGTCCCTGCCATTAACTGCCCGTTAATACGGATACGCGGGCGGGCGGCGAGCGTCGCGCAATGAGAGGAAACTGCTCGCGCGGGCGGCGGTTCAGATCTCGACGAATGTGACTCGATAAGACTTGAGAGTCCGCCGATTCTCGGTATAGCAGGCGTCGGCGCGCAGGCTGATATTCAGCGGCTCGGCGGCGTCGGGCATGTCAATCGTATAGTCGATGCCGGCGCGCATCTGAAAATCGGCATAGGCGTCGCCGCGGTCGGCTTTGAGGCCGCTGACGAAGAGGCTGGCTTGCTCGCCCCACTTGACGCGGATTTGCTGCCCCGGGACGCCGCGCCCGAGATAATCGACGACATAGACTTCAATGAGGGCGGGGCTGGCGGCGTCGCAGTAGGAGCGCAGCGTGCGCGCTTCAAAGCGTCTTGGCCGGCTTTGGGCGCGGGAGAGCCGGCTGGCTGGCGCTTGCTCGCGAGCCTGGATGGGCGGCTTGGTCGGCTGTGGCGTGGCGAAGTCGGCGGCGCTCTCCAGCGGCGCCTTGTTCATGGGCGCGCTCTCGGCCGGTGGCGGCAGCAGGCGTTCGGCGCAGCCTTCGACGCCCTGGGCTGTGTAGAGCTCGACGGCGTAGCGCGTCGCCTGGATGCCGCTTTCCGTGCCCAGGTAGCCGCGGCTGCCCAACTCGCAGGCGGCGATCGCCAGCTCGGTCCAGGGGTCGCGCGCCGGGCGCAGGCTGATGAGCTTGTTCAGCGCCAGGGGCAAATCCAGCCGGCCGGCGTATTCCAGGGCGATGGCAAGGCTGAAATGCGATCGCGCTTCCGCATTCAGCTGCCAAGGCGCCGCATGCCCCCGCTGGAGGGGACCGTGCAGGCGCGTGACTGCCAAGCCCATTGCCAGCCCGCAAATCAGGCTGAGCGCGAAAGCCCAATAGGGCAGGAAGCGCGGCGACGGCGCTTGCCTGCCAGGCTTGTCGGCCTCCGGGCGCATCAGAGGCCGCCGTCGCTCGCGTCGTGGAAAGGCTGCATCATCGGCGTCAGCTGCCGCAGCGCCGCTGCCAGGCCGACCAGCAGCCGGATATCCGCCAGGCTCCGCGACGAATCCCGGATGACGCGCTCGGTGGCGACTCGCAGGTCCGCGCCGGCCTCAGCGATTTCCAGCTTCGCCAGCCGGTCAATCGCGCCGGGCAGGTCGCCGTCGTGGGCGAAGCCGGCCGCGATCATGACGCGATAGTCGTCGCGATGGCGCTGCGCCAGCTCGCTAAACGGGCGGTCGCGGCTTTGTGGCGGGAAGCTGAACCAGCCGAGGCCGAGGCCCGCCACCAGCCCGATAAGCGCGCCCAGGATCAGCGATTGGATGAACCGCCGCATGAGACTGGCTCCTGGACATGGCGACGCCGGCTCAGCGCATCAAGCTGGCGATGGAATCGCAGGCCGGGCAGCCCCCGTCGGGACGGATGATGGCAAAGCCGGCTTGCGGGTCCGCGCCGTATTCTTGAAAGTCGATATTCCAGATGATGATGAGGGCGACGGGCATGCGCTGATAATTCGACGCCATCAGGATCGCCTGCGACAGCCACTGCGCCTGCTCTTCGACCGAGGTGTAGGCGCCCCATTCGAAACCCGGGGGCAGGGGACCGTAGCCTTCGGGCGAGAGGTAGCCCATTTCGGTGATGCACATCGGGATGTCGACATTGCGGAAGGGGAAGGCGACTCGCTCCAGCATGGGCAGGAAGTAGCGCGTTGGGTATTCGCTTCGTGGGTCGCCGCCTTGGCTGGTGGGCGGCAGGATGCCTTCGTTGTAATGCACGCCAATGCAGTCGGCGTAGTTGTGCACGCCCTGGTTTGCCATGCCGAGATAATAGCGGTCGTCGTTCCAGACGGCGTCGAGCCCGAATGCGCCTTCCGCGCCGGTGGGGGCCAGGGCGCCGGTGATGACCGTGGTGTCCGGGTTGGCGGCTTTGATGGCTTTGTAAGCTTTCTGCAGCATGGGCGAATAGCGACTTGGGCTGATCTGCCCGTGGGGCCATTCGCGGTCGAGGTTCATCTCGTTCCAGACTTCGATTGCGTCCGCGCCCAGAGCCGCCACCTCGCCGAGGAAAGCGGCGTATTCATCGAGATAGTCAATGCCGCCAGTTGCCAGGTCGTGCTTTTCGCCGGTGACGCTGAGCAGCGCCAGGAAGCCGGCGTCGTGGGCCCGGTTGATGCGGTCGCGCGCGACATGCAGGCCGCCGCCCGGATGGAAGGGGATCTGCCATTTGACCCAGGTCATGCCGGCCCGGCGCATCGCCTCTTGCGCGTCTTCGTCGAGCACGCTCAGGTGCCCGCCGACGGGCAGCGGCAGCCGATTTTCCACCGCCGGCGACGGGAGCATGCCATCCGCCGCCCGGGCGCGGCCGATGACCTCGACGCGTTCTTCATTGACCAGGGCGCCGTCGTTGTTGACCAAGATGGGCCCCAGGGTGTAATAGTGGCTCTCCTGGGCGCCATCGACGGCGTGCAGCCGCACTTGGTAGAAGCCGTCGGTGAAGACGGACGTGTTCCAGTCGCCGAGGCTGCCGTCGATGACGGGCGCGAACTGATAGCTGACGACGGGCGTCCAGACGGCCTCGGCCGCGGCTTGATCAAAGGGGGCGGCTTCGACGAAGAACCATTGCTGATCCGGGACATTGGCGCTGCCGGAGAGGTAGACCGTGTCGCGGACGGTGTTGAGCGAGGAGTCCCAGCGCAGGACGAGCTCGCCCGCTTGCGCCAGGGTAGCGCCGGCGAAGGACAAGATGAGGATGAGGCTGGCGGTCAGGCGTCGCATTGGCGCTCCGTCGTTTGGCGGTTTGTCTGCCTCGATTATAAGGCAGAGCGTGGATGCGGACTATTGCCAAGACGGGGCAACTTGCGCGGCGGCGGTCGCGGGCGATGTTGTGCCGAGCGGGCAGGCGGGTTTACAATCTGCCCGGCGATCCTCGGGCGAGGCGAAACTGGCGAAGCGAAGCGGAGAGTGTGCGATGGCGGCGAACATGGCGGACGAGCTGCAAGCCGAGATCTACGCGCGATACGAAGGGCGGACGCCTGGCTCGCGGGCGCGGCACGAACGGGCGCGGCGCGTCTTGCCCGGCGGCGAGACCCGCAGCTCCACCTGGTTCGCGCCCTACCCGACGACGATGGTGGCGGGGGCGGGCGCCTGGCTGCGCGATTGCGATGGCAACCGCTACCTGGACATGCTGAACAATTACACTTCGCTGGCGCATGGCCATGCCCAGCCGGACATCGTCGAACAGGCGGCCGACCAGCTGACCCGGGGCACGGTCTTTGGCGCGGCTGGCGAGCCCCAGGCGGCTTTGGCGCGGCTGCTGGTCGAGCGGGTCCCCGGCCTGGATTTGCTGCGCTTCACCAATTCGGGCACGGAAGCGACCCTGATGATGATGCGGGCGGCGCGAGCCTTCACCGGGCGCGACATCATCGTCAAGATGGACGGCGGCTATCATGGCTCGCACGATTTTGTCGAGGTGAATGTCAGCCCGGATCTGGAGACGCCGGGTCTGCCAGCGGCGCGCCTGGAGGGGCGGGGCCTGCCACAGGCCGTGCTGGAGGCGGTCCTGGTCGCGCCATTTAACGATCTGGCGGCGGTCGAAACGCTGTTGAGCGAGCATGGACGGCGCATCGCCGGCATCATCGTCGAGCCGATGCCCAACTCAGGCGGGATGATACCGCCGGCGCCGGGCTACCTGCGGGGTCTGCGGGCGCTGGCCGATCGCTACGACGCGCTGCTGCTCTTCGACGAAGTCGTGACTCTGCGGCTGAGCGAGGGCGGCTTCCAGGCGATCGAGAACGTTAGGCCCGACATGACCGCTTTCGGCAAAGTGATTGGCGGCGGATTCCCGGTGGGCGCTTTTGGCGGGCGACGCGATTTGATGGAGCAATTCGACCCCGCGGCCGGCGCGGACTTTCTTTCGCACAGCGGCACATTCAACGGCAACGACCTCTGCATGACAGCCGGCATCGCCTCGATGCGTCATCTTGACGGTGCGGCGATCGCGCGAATCAACGCCCTGGGCGAGCGCCTGGCGGCGGGGGTCAATCGCCTTTTTGAGTCCCTGGGCATTGCCGCGCAGTGCCTGGGTTATGGCTCGCTGCAGCAGATCCAGTGGACGGCGGCGCCGGTGCGGACCCTGGGCGACGCGGCCAGGGCAAGCGAAGACATCGGCAATCTGCGCGAGCTGCTGCATTTAGAGCTGCTGAATCGTGGCTTGTATTGCAGCAACCGCTTGATGTTTTGCGTCTCCACGCCGATGCGCGAGGCGGAGATCGACTTTGCGCTAGGAGCCTTGACGGGGGCGCTGCGGACTCTGCTGCCCTACATCCAGGCGGCGGCGCCCCGGCTGCTGCTGCCTTGAGGCTTGGCGCGGCAGGCGGACTCTTCCGGCATCGCGGGCGGCGCTTTCAGGCGGGCTGCCCCTCAAAGAGCGACGGGAAATGCCGCAGCGGGTCGCCCGGCTCGCGCAGGAGGAGTCGCTGCCGCGGCGTCAGCGCGACATCGGCCGGCTCTTCAACGCGGCGCGAAGTCCAGACCAGGTGCGAGACGCAATACTTGTAAAGCAGGGTGCGCCGTTCGTGGTCCGCTTTCCAGGGCGCGGTGCCGTGGGTCAGCGACTCGGTGAACAAGATGACGGAGCCGGCCGGCATGGACGGGATGACGACATGGGGCGAGTCTTTGAAGTTCTCGGCGATGTGGCCTGGCAGGCGATAATTGCTCTTGTGGCTGCCGGGGATACAGCAGAAGCCGCCATGTTCGGGCCCCGCGTCGGCGAGGGACCAGGCGACGACGATAAAGCCTTCGTAGATTTGGCTGGAGCGGAAGCCGTAATACTCGCCCGGAGCGACTGCGGATTGCGGGGCGGTGGCGCCATAATCGGCATGCAGTTGCCCATAGCTCATCCCCTGGCGCATGTACATGCCATAGATGCGGTCGAGGCGGAAAGCGTCGCCCAGGCGCATGCGCAAGACGGGCATGATGGCGGGGTGATCGAGCAGATCGCAGAAAGGCTGCCCCCAATTCAAGAAACCCGAGCCGACCGGCGCCGCTCGATCGCCCTTCATCATTGAGTCGGGCACAGCCGCCTCCGGCTTGACCAGGGACGCGCTTAACGTGGGGGCGCTGCCAAAGCGGGGCGACTCCTCCGGCGGCGGCAGCTTCCGCGCGTCGATGAGTCGGTTCAGCTCGGCGACTTCGCCTTGGCTGATGGCATTTTCGATGACCAGGTAGCCGTTGACGTCAAAGAGGTATTGCAGGGTTTCGTGGTCGAGCATGGGGATGGCTTTCTCGCTGAATAGATCCGCTTGGCGCATTTGTATCGCTGGCCGCGAAAATTGGCAAATAAGCGGGACGAACCGGCGCGGTCGCGCCCCCACCCCAAACCCCTCCCGCATAGAGAGGGAGCGGCCTTTCGTCATTCAGGAGTCGACAATGAACGCGGCCTTTGCTCGCATGCCGCTCCCCGTTCCTCGATTTGGGGATGCTTGCGATAGCGACGGCGGGACAGGGGAATCAGCTGGTTAGCCCAGCAGAATCGCCCGTCCGAATGCGACTCATGCCAGCTGTTTCTGGAGGACGGCCTCGTCAAATTCGACGCCCAGGCCGGGCCCGCTTGGCGGCGCGATCCCGCCTTGCTCAAAGCGAATCGGCTCCACGAATATGTCGCTGTGGAGGCGGTCGCCGTTGTATTCCTGGATGAGGAAATTGGGCGAGCAGGCGTCGAGCTGGACGGCCGCCGCCGCCGCCACCGGACCGCAGTACATGTGGGGCGCGATCATGGCGTAGTGCGCTTCGGCGATGCCGGCGATCTTCTTCGATTCCAGGATGCCGCCGCACTGCCCCACGTCAAGCTGGATGACCTGGGCCGCTTGCTTGCGCAGCAGCTCCGAAAACTCGAACTTGGTCACGAGGCGCTCGCCGGTGGCGATGGGGATGCTGGTATGGGCGGCGACCCGCGCCATCTCGTCGATGTTCTCCGGCGGCACCGGCTCCTCGAACCAGAAGGGGCTGAATTCTTCCAGCTCTTTGGCGACGCGAATGGCGACCGCCGTGCTGAATTGGCCATGCGTGCCGATGGCGACTTCCAGCTCGTCGCCGACGGCGTCGCGGATGGCGCGGAAGATCCTGGCGACATGGCGGATCGTCTTGAGCGAGAAATCGCGGGGCTGCGGGAATAAGGGGGTGAAGGGGTCAAATTTGCAGGCGCTGTTGCCGTCTTCCACCAGCTGGATGGCGATGTCGCCGGCTTTGGCTGGGTCCTCCCAGATGCCATCGGTCGGCATGTAGGCGTAGGCGCGCAGCCGCTCGTGAAATTTGCCGCCCAGCAGGTTGTAGACGGGCTGGTCCAGCGCTTTGCCGACGATGTCCCAGCAAGCCATCTCGATTGCGCTGAGGGCGGGCGTCAGGCTCAGGCTGGGATGACGATAATCGTGGCGGGAGGCGAAAACGCGCTGCCAGAGGAGCTCAATCTTGAACGGATCTTCGCCAAGGACGAATTGCTGGCATAGATCTTCAAGCAAGGCGATCTGCGCTTTCAGGTCGACGGCGTTGCCGGTCGGGCGCTCGCCCAGGCCGACGACGCCCTCGTCGGTGCGCAGCCGCAGGAATAGCCAGTACTTGCCGCCGCGGTAGGGCGGGATGTTGTTGACGAGGAGAGTCTCGTAACCGGTGATCTTCATCTTCACTCCTTTGCGGGCTCAGGACAGCGCGAAGCCCTCGTAACCCTTGGCGGCCACTTCGTTGCAAATCTCGACATAAGGCGGGAAGCCGGGCAAGGGCATGAAGACCCGCGGCTTGCCGGGGATGTTCGCGCCCAGATACCAAGACTGACATGTCAGCGCCAGGCCCTGGCTGGCCACCTCGCCGACATGCTCGACCCAGGCTTCCTGCGCCGCTTGAGTCGCTTCGATGCAGGCGCGCTCGCTCTCGAGCATGTGCCCGATGCAATCCGACACCCATTCGACATGCTGCTCAATGGCGACCATCATATTTGTCAAGACAGACGGGCTGCCCGGGCCGGTGATGGTGAAGAGATTGGGGAAGCCGGGCACGCCCAGCCCCAGGTACGTGACGGGACCATCCGCCCATTTGTCGCGCAGGCGCTGGCCATCGCGGCCGCGAATGTCGATCTTGAGCAGGGCGCCGGTCATGGCGTCGTAGCCGGTCGCCAGCACGATGATGTCCAGCACATGATGCCCGGCGGCGGTCCGAATGCCGGTCGGCGTGATCGCTTCAATTGGCGCCGCGCTGACATCCACCAGGCTCACATTCTCGCGGTTGAATGTCTCGTAGTAGCCGTGATCGATGACGCCGCGTTTGCAGCCGATGGTGTAATCGGGGCAGAGCTTGTCGGCGACCTTGGGGTCTTTGACGATCTCGCGGATCTTGGCGCGCACGAAATCAGCCGCCTCGACATTGCTGTCGGCGTTGCTCCGAATATCGTTGAAGGTGGTGTAGAAAGCCAGGCCGCCGTATTCCCAGCCGTCCTCGAAGATTTGCTGGCGTTCCTCCTGGCTGACGTCGAGCGCGGAGAAATCGTGGGCGGGGCTGGAAGCGCGGTCGCCGCCGGGCCGCAGGCGATTGCGCTTCCGAAAAGCGGCGTACTCGGCTTTGATATCGGCGACGGCTTCGGGATCTACCTTGTGGTTGCGCGCGGGGGCCGACCACTGGGGCGAGCGCTGGAAGACGGTGAGATGATCCGCCAGCTCGGCAATGACCGGGATGGCTTGCACGCCCGACGAGCCCGTGCCGATGACCGCGGCGCGCTTGTCGCTGAAATCGATGCCCTCTTCGGGGAATCGGGCGGTGTGGTGAATAGGACCGGCGAAGCTGTCGATGCCGGGGATTTTTGGGATGTTCGGCTCGGAGATGCAGCCGGTCGCCATGATCAGGAATTGCGACGAGAGGGCCGCGCCGTCGCCAGTCGTCACGCGCCAGCGGCTGCTCGAGTCGTCAAAGAGCGCCGATTCGACGCGCGCCTTGAAAGTGATATGCGGGCGCAGCGCAAAGCGGTCGGCGACATGATTGAGGTAAGCCAGGATCTCGGGCTGGCTGGGGTAGCGCTCGGGCCACTCCCATTCTTGCTGCAGGTCTTCGTCAAAGCTGTAAGAGTATTCCATCGTGTCGGTGTCGCAGCGGGCGCCGGGGTAGCGATTCCAGTACCAGGTGCCGCCGACATCGCCGCCCATTTCCAAGACTCGCGTCGTCAGACCCAGCTCGCGCGTCCGATAGAGCATGTACAAGCCCGCTATGCCGGCGCCGACGATAATGACATCATATTCCGCAGCTGATTGCATGGCAATTTCCTCGCATCATTCGCCAATTTCGCGCCTCAGTCCATCACGAATCCGCCCGAGACGCTGAGGGCGACGCCGGTGACATGGTCGGCGCGCGTCAAGTATAAAGCCGCTTCCGCGATATCCTGTGCGCTCTGTTCGCGCTTCAAGGGGACGGACTCCCGGATTATAGCCGTCATTGTATCGTCTTCGGAGTCGGGTCGGCGCAAGGCTTGGGAGAGGTGGTCGTTCCACATCGCGGTCGCGACATGACCCGGGCAGATGGCGTTGACGCGGATCTCGTGTTCAGCCAGCTCAGCCGCCAGTGACTGGGTCAAGCCGATCGCGGCGAACTTTGAAGCGCAGTAAGCCGCCATCTTCGGGAAGCCGCGCTTGCCCGCCACCGACGCCATGTTGATGATGACTCCGCCGTTCTTCGTCAATTGGGGCAGGGCCGCCTGCGACATGAGGAAGATGCCTTTGACATTCACGGCGAAGATCCGCTCCCAGTCGGCCTCGGCGAACTCGACGGTGGGGCCAGACTGGATGAGGCCGGCGTTGTTCACCAAGATGTCCAGCGAGCCGAAAACCTTGACCGTTTCATCTACCAGGTTCTGGCAGGAAGCCCGCTCCGTCACATCGACCTCGACCGCCAGGCACTGCCCGCTGCGTTCACGAATGGCGCTGGCCGCCGCATCCAGCTGGGATTTCGGCGAGAGCGCGTAGAGCCAGTCCGCGCCCGGCCGGGCTGCCAGGGAACCCAAGTCCGCCACGATTACCTTGGCGCCGGCGTCAGCATAGGCTTCAGCGAGTCCGCGCCCGATGCCACGAGCGGCGCCGGTGACGATGACGGTCTTGCCTTTGATCCGCATGGATTTGTACCAGTTTCGTCGACTGTGAAGCGGGCGTCTCACCGAGTCGTCCCGACAGATTGCGGGTCAAGCGGGCGAAATGGCAGGCCAGCGTCAATCTTGAAAGGCGGCGCCGAAGACAGACTTCACTTCCGCGCGCAGCTCGTCCACGGCCTGCCACATCGCGCGGCTGTCGAGATACTGCTGGTAAGGCTTGCCGCCCAGGAGCATGACGGGACCGTCGAAGCCGTTGTCGCGCGCCATGCGCAGGCAGCGCTTGGAATCTTCATCGTTAATGGCGCCGTCCTCGTCAAGCGCGACCCACTGGTGAATGGCGGTCGCCCGCGGCATCAGCTTCTCCAGCGTGCCGTACTTGTTTGGGCCCTTGGCGTTGCCAAAATCGGCGACCAGGCCGTATTCACGCTCGGATAGATCAAGCACTTGCAGCAGGTCGTCGGCTTCGCTGTTGAAGATCTTGTAATTCTCCGTGGCGGGCTCGATTCCACAGGCGACGCCGTAATCGTAGAGCTCCTGGAATGCTTCGCCGCTCCGCGTGATGGTGGCCGGCGTCGGCTGGCTGTCGCCGGGGACATAGCGCACTCCGCTGGAGCCGAGTTCGGCCGCGATCTCCATCCAGCGCTTGGTCAGGGCGATGCTGGCGGCGCGCTCTTCAGGATTGGGGCTGCCGACCTCGCCGATGTCAATCAGCAGCTGATACAGCTCCACCCCCGCCGATTCAAACGCGGCGCGCAAATCCGCCAGGTAGCTCGCTTCAATGTTGGGGATATGCTGGATGCAGAGATCGACGCAGCGGATGCCGCGCTCCGCCACTTCGGCCGGCAGATCAAGCAGATCGAGGCTGGGCGGCTGGCGATGGGCGCCGGAGACGCTCTTGCCGCCCTCGTCCAATTCAAACCAGGGGTCGCCCAATGCCCCCGGCAGATGCAGCGAAAAACTGGATAATCCCGCGCGCGCCATGAGTGTCGTCCTTTCCGTAATCTTCTCGGCAAAGAAGCGTATGCCCAGACTGTACCACTTCGGCGGGCTGGCTCACAACTCGATCGCGGAATGCGGCTTTACCGCGGCGGACCCGGCGGTTCCAGCCCAGTTGCGTCGCTAGGCGCGGCCGAAGCCGGCCAGGGCGTAGAGCGTCGCGCCTTTAATGTGAAAGACGAGGCGCAGCGACTCGCCCCCAAGCCGGTCCAGGCTTGCGTCGCGCCAGCGCAGCGGAATATCGAGGCCGCTCTCGGTCATGGGCCGGCAATCTTCCAGCCCGAAGCCAGGCAGGGCCGCGCCGTCGGCAGTCTGGACGCTCGCGCGGATGGACCCGCCAGGCGCGATCGCGGCGTTGATCGCTGGCGGCTCGGCAGCCAATCGCAGCGGATTCGTCGTGACGCTGGCGGGTTCCGCGGCGTCGCATGGGCTATGGCCGGCGAAGCGGTCGCGCTTGAGGCTGGCCAGGTTGAAGGAGCCTTCGCGCCAGCTGGTGTGCTTGCCGTTGCTGCCGCCATAATAGAGCAGGATCTCGTCGCCCAGGACGACGGGGGCGGCCGCGTAGACGCAGCCGCAGTCGTAGTCGCCGGTAGGATATTGGCCCGCGCCGCGCGGGATGAGCGCCTGGCCCGGGCAGATCCGCTCCCAGTGGACCGTGTCAAGGCTCAGAGCCAGCTCGGTATCGACCAAATCCCAATCGGGGGCGTCGCGCCCGCCGTGACGCAGCACGGCCGGCAGGCCCAGGTAGAGCTCGCCATAGCGGAAAATCGGCATGGAGTAGAGCTGGTCGTGGGGGTCGCGGCCGCGCAAGATTTCTTCCGGCTGCGTCCAATGCAGGAAGTCGTCGCTCTCGCTGCGCAGCACGGTGCGCTCGCCCTGGAAGTAGCGTTCGCCGCTCCAGCCGCGGGTGATGCCGACGTATTTGCCCAGTTCCGGCGCCCAAAGCGCGTTGTTGTGGCAGTCGCCGGCGGCGTCGTGCCTGGGCCAGGGGATCGGCGGCGACCAGCGCAAGCCATCGGCCGAGAAGGCCACCGCCATCTTGCCGGCGTCCAGGTTGCGATGCAGGAATTTGTAGCGGCGCCGCGGATCTGGCTCGCGCGAGTCTTTGAGGACGCCGCCCGCGTGCAGGCCATGGGTCGCCCGGCGCATCAGCAGATTGTTGCCGCGGTCGCCGGCGAATTCGATGAGGCCAAGCGCCGGCTTCTCCCAATTGAGGCCGTCGCTGGAGGTGGCGTAGAGCAAGCCTTCTTCGCGCTCGCTGACGGGGTAGTCGACGCTCGGGCGCATCTCAAGCGGGGTGACCTGGGAGGCGCCGTCGCGGATGAATGCGGAATACCAGCATTTGAACAGGCGGTCGGTTTCGTCGAAGATGACGGTCGGGTACAGGTTGTCGTAACGCGCTTCCCAGGTAATGGGCGGCTCGGCGAAGAAGTCCTCGCGAAACAGGGGGTTAAGCGCGCTTTTCTGGACCGCGCCCAGGCTAAGCGCGGAATTGCGCGATTCGGCGATATTGCGCGGATCCAGCATGAGCAGGCTGTGCGGCACGCGATCTCCTTTACGGCGCTCTGGTCGGGGCTTGCGGGTTACTCCCCGTATGCTAGCGACGAGCCGGGCCAGGCGCAATCACCGCCTGGCTGTTTGACATTCCATTTGCGCCGCTTCTGTAATCCAGGCATCGAAAAAATATCGACGAATCAGTCTTGGAGAAGGCTCATGAAGAAGACCGTATTCTTACTGCTCTTGGCAGTGTTGCTCGTTTTCGGCTCGGCGAGCGCGCTGGCGCAGGATGGCATGTATGGCGAATCGCCGGCGCTGGCGGCCATGGTCGAAGCGGGCGAGCTGCCCCCGGTGGCGGAGCGGCCGCCGGCCGAGCCCTTGGTGATCGCGCCCATCGAACGCATCAGCATCATCGTCGAAGCGGGCGACCGCTTGCTGCTGGGTTCGCGCAAGGTGAACAGCGAGCACGACGCCACGATCCGGGGCGGCAGCGGCGGGCTGGATGTCTTCTTGACGCCGATCTGGCACTTCCCCTCGGATCCGGTCGAGAGCGCCTACGTGCCGCTGTGGACGCGATCTTCCATCAGCCGAAGCAGCCTTACACGCGGGCGCTTTGCCCGCTGTCTGCTGTATTCCGGCGATGCTGACGAAGCGGAATCAATGGAGGCAGTGACTTGAACTCGCCGCAAAAGACTGAGACCGAGCGACCGCTGCTGGAAGCGCGGGTGGCGCATGTGCCGCGGCTGGTGGGATTGCGGCCCGAATACAGCCGGCGCTACCCCCATGCCTTCAGCGGCGGCGAACGGCAGCGATTCGGCCGGGCTGGCAGCGGGGCCTGGCGGAGAGCGCTGCTTTGCCCTCCAGCCGGTAGAGCGCGTCCAGCAGCGCCTCGAGGAAAAAGTACTCGCCCCACATGACGCTCTCGTTCAGGCCCAGGCCCAGTGCCTGGTGATACATGCCACGCTTGAGGATGCCTTCCCAGCCGGGGCTGTGGCTGGCCAGAAAGCCGGGTTCCAGCAGCGAATCCAGAATCCTGAAGGCGTAGCTTTGGTAATGGCGGCCGCGGATGGCGTCCGGACTGAGCTCGGCCAGCTGCAGGAAGGCGCTGGCTGCGATGGCGGCGGCGGAGCTCTCGAAAGCGCTGGCGGGTTTGGCTTCGCGCCAGTCGTTGGGCGGTATGCCATGAGCGGGCGTGTTTTCGATGTAATAGGCGGCGCAGGCTTCGGCGGTTTGCAGGAAGCGCCGCTCGCCGGTGAAGCGGAAAGCCGTGCCGAAACCATAGAGCGCCCAGGTCAAGCCCCGCGCCCAGGAAGAATCGCCGCGCCAGCCTTGATGCGTGCTTTCGCGCAGAAATTCGCCGCTTTCGCTGTCGAAGATGCCTTCATGGACGACGCTGCCATCGCCGCGGACGAGGTGGCGGCGGCTGGTGTGGCAGTGCCGCAGCGCCGCGTCCCACAGGGCTGAATCGCCGCTTTCGCGGGCCGCGTGGAAGATGATGCCGACATTCATCATGATGTCGATGAAACAGCTCTCCGGCGCGACAAACGATGGCAGGTATTCGCCTTGTTCGCGGAAGCGCGAGCCGGCCGTGCGCCCCGCCTGGATGAGGACGGCGCGGATTTCGTCGCTTGGCGCATGTTCCTGCCAGCGCTTCCAGGTCGACCAGAACAAGAAGCCCAGGTCGTGCACGCTGGCGTCGTGCTGGCGCGCTTCAATGAGCCGCGAATAGTGGATGGCGCGCTCCAGCCACCAGGGGTCGCCGCTGTGGCTGTGCATGAGCCAGAGCTGCCCGCCGAGGAAGCCTTCGCACCAATTTGTCCAGGCCTCGCCGCTGTGCTTCCATTTGCCGTTTTGAGTGTACATGGGGAAAAAATCGGGATGCGCCGTGACGAGATGGCGCAGCTGCCGCCCGGCGAAATCGAGAGCGTCGCGGATGCGTTGGATGAGGGCGGGCTTGTTTTGCATCGGCTTCTCCGCTGGCGGCCTGGCAGCGACGCATTTTAATTTGGATGGCGGCGGATGCCAAGCGCTTGCGGCTGGGACCGCGAGGGCGCGGGTTTTTGACAGGGGCGCGGGCGCAAATTATCATCGGCGCTGGAGCGGCGAGATTGGACGGGCGCATGGCTGAGGGCAAAGTCATATCGCTGGCGGCGGCGGCGCGGCTCATCCCCGATGGCGCGGTCGTTTCGGTGAGTTCTTCCAGCGGTCTCGGCTGCCCGGACGCGACCTTGCGGGCGATTGGCGAGCGCTTCGAGCGCTGCGGCGCCCCCCGCGGCCTCACGACGATTCATCCCATCGCGGCCGGCGACATGTACGGCATCGACGGCATCGATCACATCGCCAGGCAAGGCTTGCTCAACCGGGTCATCGCCGGCTCCTTCCCCAGCGGTCCCTCTTCGCGGGAGTCGCCGCGGATCTGGCGGATGATTCACAATGACGAGGTCGAAGCCTACAACCTGCCCAGCGACATCCTCTTTCACATGCATCGCGAAGCGGCTGCCAAGCGTCCCGGGGTCTTGACCAAGGTTGGCTGGGGCACGGTCGTCGATCCAGCGCTGCGCGGCGGCAAGATGAACCGGGTCACCACCGAAGACCTGGCGCGGCGAGTCGAGTTTGATGGCGAGGAGTGGCTTTATTTCAAGTCCATCCCGATTGATGTGGCGCTCATCCGCGCGACGACAGCCGACGAGCGCGGCAACCTGTCGATGGAGCACGAGGGCGCGTATCTGGGCGCGCTGGACCAGGCCATGGCGGCGCGCTGCAACGGCGGCCTCGTCATCGCCCAGGTCAAGCGCGTCGTGCCGGCGGGGGCCTTGCCGCCTCAATCTGTGCGCGTGCCGGGGACTCTGGTCGACCATATCACGCTGGACCCGCAACAGATGCAGACGACCCAGACGCCCTACGAGCCGGCCATCAGCGGCGAGCTGCCGCGCCAGCTGAGCGAATTCGCGCCGGTGGAGTGGGGCGTCGCCAAGGTCATCGCCCGCCGCGCCGCCATGAGCCTGCGCCAGGGCGAGACGGTCAATCTCGGTTTTGGCATATCGGCCTTGGCGCCCTACATTTTGCTGGAAGAGGGCTTGCATGGCGCGGTTGCGTGGGCGATTGAACAAGGCGCGATTGGCGGCCTGCCGCTGCAGGACTTTCAGTTTGGCTGCGCCTCGAACCTGGAAGCGATCGTCGCCTCGCCCGATCAATTCACTTTTTTTCAGGGGGGCGGCTTCGACAGGGCTCTGCTGTCCTTCATGGAAGTCGACGCGGATGGCAGCGTGAATGTGTCGCGCTTGGCGGCGAAACCGCATGTGACGGCGGGCATCGGCGGCTTCATCGACATCATCAGCGGGGCGCGGCAGATCGTCTTCAGCAGCTTCTTCACGGCTGGCGGGCTGCGGCTGGCGATTGAGGCCGGGCGGCTGCGCATCTTGCAGGAGGGGCGCTTCCAGAAGTTCACGCCGCGCATCGAAGAAGTCACATTTAATGGCCGGCGCGCGCGCGAGCTGGGGCAGCGGGCGATCTACATCACCGAGCGCTGCGTCATCGCCTTGGAGGCGGACGGCTTGACCGTGGTGGAGATTGCGCCGGGCATTCGTCTGCGTGAGGATGTGCTCGATCAAGCCGCCATTCCGCTGCGGGTGAGCCCGGATTTGCGGACCATGGACGCGCGGCTGTTTTCGCCCGCGTTGATGGGCTTGCGGCTCGCTGGGGGCGGCGCAAATTGAGCGAGATCGAGTTTTGGATTGCGGATGATATCGCGCGGATTCGCCTGAACCGTCCGCGGAAGCTGAACGCCATCAATCGCGCCATGCTGGCTGGTCTGGCGGAAGCGGTCGAGCAGGTGGAGGCGAGTCAGTCGCTGCGCGTGCTGGTCATTGACGGCGCGGGCGAGCGCGCTTTTTCGGTGGGCGCGGACATTCACGAGTGGACTGCGCTGGCGCCGCTGGACATGTGGCGGCGCTGGATCCGCGACGGTCAGCGCCTCTTCGACCGGATCGCGGGCTTGCGGCAGCCAGTGATCGCGGCTCTGCATGGATTCGCCCTGGGCGGCGGCCTGGAATTGGCTTTGTGCGCGGACATTCGCATCGCGGCGGCGGGGACGCGGCTGGGCTTCCCCGAAGTCTCGATTGCGACTCTGCCCGGCTGGGGCGGCACGCAGCGTCTGCCGGAGCTCATCGGCAGAGCCCGCGCGAAAGGCATGATTTTCTCGGGCGAGCCCATCGCGGCGGAGACCGCCGAAGGCTGGGGGCTGGTCAACGAAGTCGTGCCGGGCGCGGAGCTGGAGGCGCGGGCGGAGGAGCTGGCGAAGCGGATCGCGGCGAACGCTCCTCTGGCGGTGCAATTCGCCAAAGCGGCGATCGACGGCGCAGACGGAAGGGCGGGCTTCACGCTGGAGGCGCTTTCCGGCGCGCTGGCGGCTCATTCGCAAGACGCGAGCGAGGGACTGGCTTCTTTCCGCGAGAAACGCCCGGCTGAATATCGGGGCGAATGAAGCTCGTATCCCGCTTTAGGCGCCCGCCACCAGGTCCATCGAATCCCAGGTGAGCCAGCTCTGATTCTCCAGGCGGATGCGCAGGCGGTTTCTCCCGGCCCGCAATGTGCCGCTCGGAACGCGAAATTCCAGCGTCTGCGGGAAAGCCAGATGCTCCGGCTCGCGTTCCTGGATGCCCAGCCCGGTCGGCAGCGCGCCGCTGAAGACCGCGCCATTGAGCTCGACATGCAGTTGCGGGGCGGTCTGGCTGTCTTGGTCGGCGCTGTGCAGGCGCAGGCGAGCCGCACTTTCCGGGCTGGCCGCCAGGGTGAAGACAATCCACAGTGTCTCGCCCCGCCGCAGCAAATGATTCAATGACTTTGGTTCCAGGACTTTGCCGGCGATGGCTTGCTCGTTGTGGCTGGCTGACTCGACCGAGGGCAGAAACTCGCGGCACATCGAGTCGCGCCTGCCTATGGATAAGAGCACATCGTCGCTGGGCGGGACGATCAGCGCGGCCGCGTTCCAACAGGCGACGCGCCAGCCCGTCTGCGCCAGGGAGAAGCCGTCGCGGCTATCCCGGGGCCCGCGAATCGTGATGGAGCGCGTTTCGCCGGGCGGGATGCAGCGGTAATTGCCGTCGATGCTGAGGTCCGTCCGATACGCGAGCAGGGGCTGGGGTTCACAGAAGAGGGCGGTCATGGCGCCGTCGTTGCGCAGGGAGAGGGTCAGGCTTTCGCTGTCGGCTTCGACCGCGCTCTGCCGCCCGACGAGTCGCAGTCGGGTTTGCGCGACGCTTCGGGCATGATTGGGCAGCAGGCCTGCCAATGGCGCGTTTGTGGCGGCGTTGCCAAAGACATGCGCGCGCTCCGCCAGGATCTCGCCAGCGGCGTCGCTCAAGCGCAGCTCGACCAGCAGCGGACCGGCTTCGGCCTCGTCGAGTGGACCGCTCTCGATCTGGCCAAGGGCGATCGCCTCCATCGGCTCAATGGAAGCGCTGCCCGAGTCTTCTGCCAAGATTGCGCCACGCCGATCGCGGATCAGCCAGCTCCAGCGCAGATCATCAGCGGAGTCCGGCGCGTCGCTGACCAGCCAGAGCTCGGCTTTCAAGGCGGCCGCCGGATCGAAGAGATTGGATTCGGACTTCAGCGAGAGGGCGACGGGCGCGAGCGCGTCTCGCAGGAATTCGTAGATCATCAGCGGGCGACCGTCGTAATCGATAAGGTAGGGTCCGCCGCCATTGGGCCAGGGCTCGTTCAGGCACCAAGTGGTCAAGCCGCCGAGCCGGCCGCCGCGCCGCCGCAAGGCATCGACCGCATAGCGGAGTCCATGCGCGCCCAGGAACTGGCCCGTCCTCACCAGATCTTCCAGGTCCGTCAACTCGCCGAAGAGCGACGCGAGAATCGGCTTGAGCAGCCAGTGCTCTTTGGTGAAGACGGCCTGGGCGAGGTTTTTGCGGATCAGCACCGGGTTGTTCACATCGTCCAGGGCTCTCAGGTCCGCGGGCGGGATCTCGCGCTGCCAGACTTCGAGATGGGCGAGCGAGTGGCAGCCGAATTCGCCGTAGCGCATGACCCAGTGGTCGCCCGGGTGTCTTCCGTTGTCGGGCAGGTCGTCATCGTCGAAGAGGGCGTAGTGCGTCTCGGGGTCGTAATGCCAGGGGCTGTGGCGCGAGCCCTGGATTGGGCAGGTGGCGCGGAAGAGGCGGTCGTCTTCTTCATCGACGATGCGCTCCAGCAGCTGCAGAGCCGCGTGCTCGTCGCCGCTGGCCCACCACATCTCGTTTCCGCCGCTCCATTCGACGATGCAGGGGTGGTTGCGGGCGCGCTGGATGAGCTGGCGGACGGTGGATTCCAGGTTGCGCAGGAAGACGGGGTCGGTCTCCGGCGCGCAGCTGGCCAAGGGAAACTCCTGCACGATCATGATGCCGAGCTCGTCGGCCAGGTCGAACATGGCGTCGCTGGGGAAGACGCCGCCGCCCCAGACGCGCAGCGCATTCATGCCGGCTTCGGCCGTCAGCTGGATGAGGCGGATTCCGCGTTCGTTCATGCGGCCGAAAAGCAGATCCGGCGGCAGCAGGTTCGAGCCGAGCATGCGAATCTTCCTGCCATTGACGACCAGCTGATAGGGATTGATGAAGTCGGCCGGGGCGCCAGCGGTCTGCTCCCAGCGGATTTCGCGGATGCCGAAGCGAGTCGAACGCGCGTCGAGCAGTTCGCCGTTTGCGGCCTGCAAGCGGGCTTCCAGCGCATAGAGCGGCTGTTCGCCATGACCGTTGGGCCACCACAGCGCCGGCGCGTCCACGGTCAGGGCGGCTTGGATGATGTTGTGGCCCGGGCGCAGGTCGGCGGCAACGGAGGCTTCCAAATCTTGTCCCTGGCAATGAATCCGGAATCTGGCCTCGGCGGCGATGGCGCTCTGGCTGTCGATGTCCAGCTGGACGCGGATGGTCGCTTGACGATAGTCGGCGCGCAGCTCGCTCTGGACGCGCAGCCACTCGATGCGGGCGCTGCCGGTCGCTTCCAGGCGAGCCTCTTGCCAGATGCCGAGGGTGTAGATGTTGACGCCCCAATCCCAGCCAAAATTGGTCGGGCTTTTGAGCTCCTGGAGGCGCTGCCGCGTCTGGTTGATGCCGTGGACGAAGAAGTCGTCTCCCCATTCGGTCGGGTAATTCTCGCCGCCGCCGCTCATGGCGCCATCCGAGGCTTCGAGGATGCGCTCCAGCTCCGGCGGGATGCGCTCGATTTTCACCGCCAGCCGATTCGTCTCGCCCGCGTTGACGATGCCAGCGACATCAAAGGCGAAGCGGCGGAACATGCCGGCGTTTTCGCCGAGGCGCTCGCCATTAAGCCAGACTTCGCAGGCATGGTCGACGCCGTCAAAGACGAGCTGGAGGCGCTTGCCGGCGGCGGCTTCGGGCAGCTGAAAGTCGCGGCGATACCACCAGTCTTGCTTGGCGGCGGCGTGCAGGCGGGGGTCGCCCGCGCCATACCAGAGCGGCTGCAAGGCATGGGCCGCCTCCAAGTCGGCCTGGATGTTGCCGGGCACGGTCGCTGGCAGCCAGTCCGCGATTTCCGCGTTGTAGAGCGCGCGGGATGCGCCGTCGCCGTCCGGGTCGGGCTGGATGCGCCAGTCGCTGCCGCAGAGCGAGATGGTGAAGGGTGGGCGCGTCGTGTTCATTGGAATCCTCCTTTAGCCAGGCCTCGGCCCGGGCCTGGCGGGCGACCTCAAATGAGATCCCGATCCGTAGGGGCGAGACTTGTGCCGCCCAAAAGCAGGCCTATTCCCATTCGCGGACGACAAGATCTTCAGCGCTTGCGTCGTCCCTTTATCGAACATTGCGGTTGAGGGCCAGCCACCGGCTCGCCCGTACAGAATTCTATTTTGGGCTGGGCGCTGTGACGGGCGACAGCGCAGCCTAATAGAGATAGCATGCCACTTGCCGCGGATCGTCGTGGCCGGCGGCAGTCTCCAGCGGCGGGCGAGCGCCCCAGCAGCGCTGCATCACCTGGGGGCAGCGTTCGGCGAAAAGGCAGCGATCGCGGCTGGCGGGCGCGGCTTCTTCGATTTCCGCCAGCGGTCCCAGCGACAGGTCTTCTTGCCAGCGGCGCTTCGGGTCCGGCGTCGGGATGGAGCTGATGAGCAGCTGGGCGTAGGGGTGCAGCGGCGCGCGCATGACATTTTCGGTGGCGCCCCGCTCCATGACGCGCCCTTGATAGAGCACGATGATTTCTCCGCCCAGGTACATCGCCGTCGACAGGTCGTGGGTGATGAAAAGGGTGGAGATGCCGTGGCGGTCGCGGAAGTCCAGCAGGATATTCAAAAACGAGGCGCGCATCCCGGCGTCGATCATGGAGACGGGCTCGTCGGCGATGATGAGCCGCGGGCGCATCAGGTAGACGCGGGCGAGCATGAGGCGCTGTCGCTGGCCGCCGCTGAGCTGGTGGGGGTGCCGGCCCAGGGCTTCTTCGGGCCGCAGGTCGACCGCCCGCAGCGCTTCTTCCATTTTCGCTTGCGCTTCCGCCTTGCTCTTCGCCAAGCCAAATTTGCGGATGACCAGTTTCAAGACCCGCTCGGCTTTGTAGACCGGGTTGTAGACGCTGTAAGGATCCTGGAAGACCGCCTGGACTTCGCTGCGAAATTGGCGATTCCATTGACGGTCGCGCTGGAGGATGTCGCGCCCGCGATAGCGCGCCGCCCCGGCCGTCGGCTGCAGCAAACCCAGAATGACGCGGGCGATGGTCGATTTGCCGCTGCCGCTTTCGCCCACCAGGCTGACGATGGTCGGCGCTTCTGGCATGCGAAACGAGACATCGTCGACGGCGACGGTCGGGTGACGCCCGCCGAAGACCTGGCGCAGGTTTTCCACTTCCAGCAGATCAGGCATGGCTGGCGCGCTCCCCGTCGTAGAGATGGCAGGCGGTGTGACGGCTCTCGTCCAGCAGCGTGAGAGCGGGCGATTGCCCCGGGCAGGGCGCGAAGGCTTGGGGGCAGCGCGGGTGAAAGCGGCAGCCTGACGGGTAATTCCAGGGGCTGGGCGCTTCGCCGGGCAAGCCAGCGACGCGTTGGCCGCTCTCCCGGGGTATGGAGCCGATCAAACCCTGCGAGTAGGGGTGCATGGGCGAATCGAAGATCTGCCTCACCGCGGCGATTTCGGCGATCTCGCCAGCGTACATGACGGCGACGCGATCGGCGATTTGGGCGACGACCCCCATATCATGGGTGATGAGCAGGATGGTCACGCCCAGTTCGTCGCGGATCGCGGCCAGCTCTTGCAAGATTTGCCGCTGGGTGACGACATCGAGGGCGGTGGTCAGCTCGTCGGCGACGATGAGGGCGGGGCGCATGCAGACGGCGGCGGCGATGATGACGCGCTGACGCATCCCGCCGCTGAGCTCGTGCGGGTAGCTGGAGAGCAGTCGCGGCGCCAGGTTGACCAGCTCGAGGGCGGCGCCGGCGCGGTCGCGGGCTTCGCGCTCGCTCATGCCATGCTGAAGCAGGGTGTCGGTCATCTGCCGCTCGACCCGCAAAACCGGGTTCAGCGAATTCATGGAGCCCTGGGGGATGTAAGACAGATGCCGCCAACGCAGCTCGCGCAGGTCTTTGCCCGCCAGCTCCAGCAGTTCGTGCTGGCTGCCGTCGTTGAGGCGCAGGGACATCGAGCCGGCTTGCAGCAGCTGTGGCGGGGCAAGCAGGCGCATGATGGCGGCGGCCAGGGTGCTCTTGCCACAGCCGGATTCGCCGACGACGCCCAGGATCTCGCCCGGCAGCACATCCAGATTGATGGCGCTGAGGACCTGGGTGACGGAGCGGCGGCCTTGCAAGCCGGCTGAAAGCCCGCGGATCTGCAATAGCGGCGGCATGAGTCACTTTCCCTCGACGGTGGTTTTCAGGCGCGGGTTGAAGACCTCGTCCAGCCCGGTGTTGATCAAGTTGAGGGCGAGGAAAACATAGATCAAGGCGCCGGCCGGCAGCAGCATCTGCCCGTTCAAGCCGATGGCGATGACGCTTTCGCGGTAGCCCTTGGCGATCATGAAGCCGAGGGTGGGCAGGCCGCCGGCCCCCAGGCCGATGATCTGCAAGCCCGCCTCCGCCAGCATGGAGCCGACGATGCTCAGCGAAAAGACATAGCCGATATAGGGCAGCAGCGGCGGCAGCAGCTCCAGGAAGACGATCTCCAGGCCATTTTCGCCGGAGAGCTGCGCCAAATCGACATAGCTGCGTTCGCGCAGGCTCTGCACCTGGGGGCGAATGACGCGGGCGACGAAGGACCAGCCGAAAATGCCCAGGATCAGCGACAGTTTATAAAGATCCCAGCGCTCGATGTAAGCGGCCAGCATGAGCAGCAGGGGCAAGGTCGGGATAACCAGGACCATGTCAATCAAAATGCGCGAGAGAGTATCGAGCCTTCCGCGGGCGTAACCCGCCAGGAAGCCGATGACGACGCCCAGCCCGGTCGAGGTGGCGCCGGCGATCAAGCCGATCTGCAGCGAGGGACCGATGCTGGAGAGGAAGACCATCAAGCCGTCGCGGCCATCGCCGTCGGTGCCGATGGGATGCGTGGCGGAATCCAGCTGGTAGGGGCGGTAGCTGCCGCGCATGCCAGGGCGCTCGCCGGGGAAGAGGCGGTCGTTGGCGACCCTGGGTCCAACCAGGGCGACGAGAACGATGAGCGCCAGCATGAGCAGGCCCGCGGAGATCCTGGCGTTCCTCATGGCGTCCTCCGGATGCGCGGGTCCAGCCAGGGCAGGGCCAGATCGACGATGAGGGTGAGGCTGAGCACAGCGAAGATGGAGAAGAGGACGATGGCTTGCATGGTGTTGAAGTCGCGCAGGCCCATTGCCTGGACGAAGAGCGTGCCGAGCCCCGGATACTGGAAGAGCACTTCAATGATGAAGGCGCCGTTGAGGGAGGCGCCCAGAATGATGGCGAGGCCCGTCACTTGCGGGATGAGGGCGTTGCGGAAGGCGTAATCTTTGAGCACGGTGAAGGGGGACAAGCCTTTGGCGCGGGCGAATGTCAGATAATCTTCGCCGAGGACGCCGATCATCAAGGCGCGCATGCCCAGGGTGAAGCCGGCGCCGATGACGATGATGTTGGAGAGCATGGGCAAGATGGCGTGTTCCAGCAGGCTGCCGATGAACTCCCAGCTCCATTCGGGCTGCAGGTGACGGGCGTAGGGACCGCCGGCCGGCAGGGCGCGCAAGGTGTAGCCGACATAGATGATCAAGCCCAGGGCGATCAGGTAGACCGGCGTGATTTGCAGCAGGGTGGACAAGGCGACGGCCAACTGCGAGAGGCGGCGGCGCTGCAGCCAGCCCATGAGCGCGCCCAGGCCCGTGCCGAGGAGCCAGGCGAGCAGCACCGATGTGGTGAAGATGCCGATCGTCCAGGGCATGCGGCGGAAGACCAGGTCGCGGGTCGGCGTGGGATATTCGACGAAGGAGGGACCCAGGTCCAGCCCGCCCAGGACCGCCTTGCGCAGATAATTGACATATTGCAGCGGCAGCGGGTCATCCATGCCGAAGATCTGCCGGTAATAGGCGATGATGGCTGCTTCGGCCTCGGTGTCCCGCTGTCGCCCCTCGGCTCTTGTCAAATTGCCGAGCAGGATGGTCATCGGGTCGCCCGGCACCAGGCGAAAGACGAAGAAGGCGACGGTGATGGCCGCCCAGAGGGTGAAGACATACACGCCGAAACGACGCAGGGCGTAGTGAAAGACCTCGCGCCGGCCAGCTTGAGCTTTGTCTTTGATGGCTTCGCCAGCGCCAGAACTCGCGTTCGCGGTCATGCGGCTGTCATGGGTTATCGCGCCTGTGTCAAAATTTCGGGCGAGCTCGCCGCCCCGTCACATACGCGACGAAACGGCGAACCTGCAATATGCGGATGGCTATCCCGCCGGTTCCAGGAAGTCGACGATCTGGCGCGCGGCTGGCGTCCAGTGCACCCATGCCTGGCCCACTTCCAAGCCCGTCCAGTACTCGGTGTTGAAGACGACGCCTTCGTTTTCGCCGTAAAGGGTCACATAGGGCGCGTCCTCCGCCCAAAGACGATAAGCCTGCCGGAAGAGCGCCTGGGCTTCCTCGGAGGCTGGGTCGGCGATTCTAATCTGCTCGATGAGCGCGTCCATGTCCGGGTTGCTGTAACGGCCCGGGACGCCGCCGGAGCGTTCACCGATGGGCAAGGCGTGTTCGGAGTGCAGGCCGGTAAATAGCGAGATCGGGTCGCCGGGCAAGTTGCCGCAGAACCAGCGGAAGATGATGTCGAACTCGCCATTTGGTCCCGAGGTCAGGAAAGTGGGAATGTCCAGCAGGCGCGGGTTGATCTCGATGCCGACCAATTGCGCTTGCTCGGAGAGCAGCCAAGCCCAGACCGTCCAGCCCGGGTTGCCGATATCGATGTAGAGCGCGTCCAGCGAAATCGGCTCGCCGTCTTTATCAACGCGCTTGCCCTCCACCAGCGGATAGCCGGCTTCATCCAGCAGGGCGGCCGCCGCTTCGGGGTCAAAGGTGGTCACCTGGAATTCTTCAGCCGCCGCCGCGTCGTAATACCGCTCGTCCGGGCTGCCCAGGTTGGGCCAGAGCACCGGCGTGACATAGCCGGGCACATTCGCTAGGTTGGCGACCGCCTGCCGATTGAGCAGCAGACCCAGGGCGCGCCGGAAGAGATTGTCGTCCAGCGGCGAAATGGTGGTGTTGAAGATCAGACCGCGCGGGCAGGGATCCTGGTGCACCAGCGGCTTGATGTGCGGGTTGGAGCTCATCATGCGAATCATGACGCTGTTCGGCATCCGTCCCAGATCGTAATTCCCGTCTTCCCATTCAAAGACGGCGACATCGGCTTCGGGCCGCTTCAGCCAGACCATGTACTTCGGCGCGGGCATGCGATCAGGATCCCAATAATCATCGCGCCGCTCCCAGATGGTCGTGCGGGTGTCCGCGTTGGAGCTCACGAGACGGTAAGGACCGGAATGCACGGCATCCGGGTTCTTGAAGGTGGTCGGGTCCTGGCCTTCCCAGATGTGCTTGGGCACAGGCGAGAAGGTGCCGATGCCGGTGAAGTTGTAATGGAAGCGCCAGTCGGGCTCCGGCAGGCTAAAGGTAATCGCGGCGCCCTCCGCGGTCCAGGTCACATCGCGCAGGAAGGACGACCAGTTGATGCCCTTGTCGGCATTGTCTTTGTTGTACTGGAGGGTGAAGAGCCAGTCGTCCATGGTCAGCGGCATGCCATCGTTCCAGTTGGCGCCTTCGGTGATGACCAGGGTCATCTCCGTGCCGTCGTCGTTGTATTCCCAGGATTGCGCCAGCCAGGCATGGAAGTCATGGCTGGTGATGAAAGACGGCTCGTAGATTACATTGGCGAAGCCGGTGGCGTTGTTGTAGGTCGGCGCCTGATAGTAATTGAAGCTGTCCCAGACATCGTTGTGCGGCGCTTGCGAGGCGACGATGAAGGTCTCGCTGCGCGGCAGATCGCCAAAGACGAGCTCTTCGTCTTGCGCCAGAGCCAGGCCGAAAACGGACAGCAGCAGCGCCGCCAGAACAAGAATCGCGATTCCGCGTTTTGCGGCAAACATATCAATCTCCCTTGATTTACGAATTGCTGCGGTCGAAAAACTTCATCTATCTGATCCGTTGAGCCCGCCTCCTCTCGACGCTGTCCGCGCTCTCGCTGGAAACTGCGCCCGCTCTTATCCATTGCCGACGATGACTGGCTGTCGGCGTTCCGCGCCCATCAGCTGCCGCACGATCGGCGACGGGTTGGCGATAAAGCGCAGCTGCGTCAGCATATCCTCCTGCGTAATGTAACATGGCCGGGTGTACATGCCCAACAAGGCGCTGCGCGGGGCGTCGCTCTTGTTGGGGCGGGCGGTGTGCCAGGTGGCGCCGTTGTAGACCATGACGCTGCCGCGAAGGCCCTGGAGGATTTCGCCATCGGGATGCCATTTGTCGATCATTTCGGGGGGCGGTCGATGTCCCTTCAGGTGGCTGCCGGGCATGACGCCGGTGCCGCCGTTCTCGGCTGAAAAGTCGTTTAGCAGCCAGATCGTCTGTCCGCTGACCGGGCTCGTCGGCCAAGGGTAATTCAGCCACTGAAAAGGAAAATCCGGATGCCATTTGTATGTGCCAAAGCCGGGGTAGCTGGTGTTGGCGGTCCAGGTTGAGCAGATGACATCTTCGTCCAGGTACTTTTTCCATATCGCCAGGATTAGCGGATGCGCCATCAGCTCGAGGAAGATCGGGTGCTTCACCGCGATGCCGCCGACGCGCTGGGTCTTGGCGGCGCGGCTGGCGTCGGTGGCTTCCGCTTCCAGCAAGCCTTCCAGGATGACGCGGGCTTCGTCGGCTTTCTCGGGCGAGATCACCGACGGGATGACGCAGTAGCTGCGGGCTTCGATTTCGGCGATGATGGCGTCGATATCGTGCTGCATTGGGTGGATCTCCTCTGGTTTGCGGGCGACTTGATAAATCGCCCCTACAGTTTGCGTTTTGCGGGCGATTCACGGAACCGCCCCTGCCATTTGGCTTTTTCGGCAAGAGATACGCGATTAGCGCCCCCTCTCTGAGGCTTCGGGGAGGGGGTTGGGGGCTGGGGTTCGCAAGTTCGGCTGTCCATGCATCAGCAGCCAGGCGACATATTGCTCGCGCATGGCAGGCGAGAAGCCATGCCCAAACTCCGGATCGATGAAGTGCGCAGCCTGCCCGCCGGCGTCGTTGATCAGGCGGACGGTCTCGGCGTTGATCTCGGCTGGGCAGTCGGTGTCGAGCGCGCCGTCGATGAAGAGCAGCGGACGACCGACAAAGCGCTCGGGGTGCGACTGCGTGGCGTATTCGGCGCACCATTGCTCGCACCAAGTCCCGCTTTGGGCTCGCCGGCACCAGGCGTCGGCTTGAAAGAAGCTCGACCTGCCCACGACCGAGACCAGCGAAACGAAAGCGTCGTTCTCGGCGAAGACCATCTGCGCGATCAAGCCGCCCATGGAGCCGCCGGTCACTTGCGGATTCCGCGGCGAGCTGCCGGGCAAATCCATGATGGCGTCGAAGAGCGGGCCGGCTTCTTTGCGGGATTCGTCCATCGCCTCGCAGATGAAAGCCCAGCCGTTGAACATGGCGCGGAACCAGGCCTCGGTCGCGCGCTCGCCATGCTCGTGACAGTCGGGCGCGACCACGAGGAAGCCGGCCGAAGCCAGCTGAACCAGGCTCTGGTCGGGCGTCTCGATTTCGCCTTTACTCCCGGTCCAGCCATGATAATGCAAGACGACGGGCGCTTCCGCCACGCGAGAGTCTTGCAGGGTGAGGCAAGGGACGCCGGCCAGCTCCCGGCCTTGGACCTGGATCATGCGCCGTCCAGCAAGGTCTCGTGGGCGCGGAAGAGCAGGCGCTGTTCCGCGTCGAAGCGGGCGAATGTCGCCGGCAGGATGTAGGGCTCCTCGTCCATCGTGCTGTGATTCTGCGATTTCATCCAGTAGGGACCATAACCGACATGCAGGGTTTTGCGGGTCTGGCGCGAGCGATTGGTCAAGCCGCCATGCCGCAGGTTCTCGGTGAACAGGATGGCGTCGCCTGCTTTTACGGGCAAGCCGATCATGTTGGGCTCGGTATCCGGGTCGCGACCTTCGTAGGGGGAAGCCATATTGCTCTTGTGCGTGGCCGGCACGACGCAGAACTCGCCTTGACCGGGCTCGACATCGTGCAAGAAATAGACAAAGCGCACCATCATGCAATTGATGCCGCGGGCGTCGAAAGCGTAACGGTGCTTGGGGCTGACGGGGCCGCCCATGTGCGCGCCGGTCTGGTTGCCGGGGTAGCGGATGCGGATTTCGCAGTTGTTGATGGTGGGGCGCTCCCGGACGATGGCGCGGATGTAGTCCATGGTGCGGGCGTGATTGACCAGGGCGTCGAAGCGGCTGTCTGCGTTGAAAAAGTCTTCTATGATGAGGGTCTTGCCGTCGGCGCGCGCGCCGCTGACGAAGACGCCACGCTCCGGGTGGTGGCGGTAGGGCAGACCGTAGGCGCTGATTTTGTCTGGCGGATCTTCAGCGCGGGCAAGGGCGTAGGCTTCCAGCGCGTCGGTGGCGGTGGCGAGACTTTCGATCAGAGCATCGGGCAAGAAGCCGGGCAAGACGAGGTAGCCGAGCCGGTCGAATTCGTACTGCTCAATCGCGTTCATCGCCTGGATCCTTCCGGCTAACGCGTACGACGCCGCTAAAGCCCCCCGTATCAGGCCTATGGAGACCTTGCCAAGCCAACAATAACGAAGCTGGCGAGGCGCGTCAAATTTTGGTCGCGCGCTTTGTGTTAGACTGGGCGCGGCGCAACGGGGGCGAAAGCTGGAATGGCGACGATGAGAAGCGCGAGCGACAAATACGAGAGGCTGATATGCGACGGCTACTGCGTTTTCAGCGGCGTGCTGGACCCGCGGATGCTGGAGCGGACGCGGCGGACCAGTGAAAGCCTGCTGGGCGCGCAGCCGGCGTCGCATTTCGCGGAGCAAAGATCCACCGGCAGCATGATCAGCGTGTATGACGATTCTTTTTTCGCCGAGCTGGTCGCGTATCCGCCAGCCCTGGATTGCCTGGCCGCTCTCGGCTTCGCCAAGCCGCGCTGGTCATCCGGCTTCGTCATCAGCAAGCCGCCCGACTCGCCGCCCTTGTTTTGGCATCAAGACTGGCTCTACTGGGACGACCCGGCGAGCTACGGGCCGACGCCGCATCAACTCTTCCTGATGTATTACCTGGTGGACACCGACCGCGAGAATGGCTGCCTGCGCCTGCTGCGGGGCTCGCACCGCCAGCGCCACCCGATGCACGATGCCACGCCCGAAGCGCACGCCGACGGCCTGCGCCGCAATGAAGATCCCGCCCACCCGGCCTACCAGCCCCTGGCGGACGAAGTCGTCGTGCCGGTGAAAGCGGGCGACCTGGTCATCGGCGACGCCCGGCTGCTGCATGGTGCCTATGGCAATCGCTCGGCTGCCTGGCGCACGGTCGTCACGCTCTGGTATCACCCGAATTTCGAGAGCGCGCCGGAAACGATGCAAGCCGGTTTCAGCCAGTCGCCCTCGAAGCAGAGCGGCAGCTGGACGCGGGAAGCGCGCGAAACAGCGGCGGGCCTGTTTGCGAGCTACGCGGGGACGGCAAAGCCACAAAAGCGCAATCGCATTCCCGGCGCCATGCTGACCTACGCCATCGCCCCGCGCAGATAGTCGACGCACTGTTTCATGCCGATCTCCGGCGGGGGCAGCTGATCGGGGTACCAGCGCCGCTCGTATTCCACCGAGTGCCAGCCAGCGAAGCCCCTGGCCCGCAAGTCCGCCAGAATCTGACGCCAGGGCAAGCTGCCATGGCCGAGAACGGCGGCGATTCGCTCCTCCCCTTGCCAGAAAAAGTCCTTGACATGCGCATAGCGGATGTGCGCGAATTGCAGCGGGATGGCTTCCGCGTGGTCTTCCTGCCCCATGAAAGTCAGATTGGCTTGATCGTAGAGGATGCCGACATTGGGCAGGTCCACCGCTTCGGCGATCTCCAGGGTGAAGGCGGCAGAAGTCGCCATGGTGTCCATGTGATTCTCGATGTTGAGCTGGACGCCGGCGGCTTCCGCGTATTCGCCGACGGCCCGCAGCGACTCCGCCAGCCAGCCGAGAGCGGTTTCGCGTTGGCTCGCCTGGACTTCGTGGCCGCCGAAGACGCGGATTGCGCGGCAATCCAGAGCCTCCGCCATGTCGACGGCGCGCTTGAGCTCGGCGATGGCGGCTTGTCTGGCTTGTGGCTCGGCGCTGTTCATGTCTTTGGCGTAGGGGACGAGCCCGGCGATGGCCAAGCCCAGGTCCGTGGCGAGGCCGCGGATGGCGCGCAGCTCGGCCCTGGATGTTTGCGCGTTAAAGCCGCAGGAATAATCGTCGGCGCAGATGATCTCCACCCCGTCCATGCCCAGATTGGCGAAGAGCGCGATTGCTTCGCTCAAGGCGCGATCGGGCGTGCCCATGGTGTGTCCGCAGATTTTCATTTTGTCTCGCCTTCTCGCAATGTTCGCCCGCGCGGCGAATACGCGTTATATTCTCTTGGCGGTCTGGATTCTGTCATTTTGCGCCTTGTCGCGCCAGTCCCCCGGCTGGCGAGTTGGGGCGAAGGGCGCAAGCGGGAGAGCGCATGAGCGAATTGCCCGTCCGGCTGATCGATTGCGATGTGCACCCTTATCTTAAGCGGCAGGACGACCTGCGCGCCTACATGCCGGAGCCTTGGCGCCGCAAGCGCTTCCCCAATCGGCGCGAGGTGTTTCTGCCGCCCGGCGATGGCAGACGGCTGGATTCCTTTCCCGCCGATGGCAGCCCGCCCGGCAGCGACCCGGCCCTGATGGAGCAGCAGGTCTTCGAGGGCATCGGCGTCGACTTCATCATTTTGATCCCGGCTTCCAGCATCAGCGTCATCCCCGATCCGGCGCATGCGGCGGTGGTCGCGCGAGCCTGGAACGACTGGCAGCTGGATACCTGGCTGGGCGCCTACAACGGGCACGGGCGTTTCAAGAGCTCGATCGTCATCGCGCCGCAGAACCCGGAGTGGTCCGCCCGCGAAATTGAGCGCCTGGCCGGGCACCCGCATCTGGTGCAGGTTCAGGCCGGCTCAAGCGCCCTGGCGGCTTATGGCAAGCCGCAGTTCCACCCGATATGGGAAGCGGCCGCGCGCCATAACTTGCCGGTGGCGGTCCATGTGGAGAGCCCGATCGGTCCCTCGCCGCCGACGCCCCTGGGCAATCCTTCCTACTTTCTGGAGTTTCACACGCTTTACCCGGCGGTGTACATGACGCATTTGGTCAGCTTGATCGCCGAGGGCGTCTTCGAGAAATATCCGGCCCTCAAGTTCGTCTTCGTCGAAGGCGGCAGCGCCTGGCTGGCGCCGATGATGTGGCGGATGGACAAAGACTGGCGCGGCGCCCGCAGCGAGACGCCCTGGCTGAAACGCAAGCCCAGCGCCTACTTGCGCGATCACATCCGCTTCACCAGCCAGCCAATTGAAGAGCCGGAGAACCGTAAGCATCTGCTGCAGATCTTCGAGATGATGGATGCCGAGCATGTGCTGATGTTCTCGTCGGATTATCCGCATTGGGATTTCGACGACCCGAAACACGCCTTCCCGCCATTGCCGGCGCGGCTGAAGCAGCGGATATTCTGCGAGAACGCGCGCGAGCTTTATGGCTTGCCGGCGACGCGCCCGGATACTGGCTTGAACGGGCAGGGGCAGCCGGGATGACTCGATTCGTCGTGGGCAGAGCCGCGGACCTGCCGCCGGGCAGCCGCCGCATCGTCGCCGTGGGCGGGCGCGAGATTGGGGTCTTCAATGTCAAGGGCAAGTATTATGCGCTGCGCAATACCTGCCCGCACCAGAGCGCGCCGCTTTGCCTGGGCGAGGTGACGGGCTTGGTCGTGGCCGACGCGCCGGGCGAGCTGCGCTGGACCCGCGATGGCGAGATTCTGCGCTGTCCCTGGCACGGCTGGGAGTTCGACATCCTCAACGGGCGGACGGTCTTCCAGTCGCGCAATCGCGTCAAGACTTACCCGGTGCATGTGGCGCCGCCGACGGGCGTGGAGACATTTCCGGTGCATGTGGAAGACGAAGTGGTTATTCTCGAATGCTGACGCTGGACTGCTCGCCCAACCGAGCGTCGCCTTGTTGGCGATCTTTTTGCTTTGAGTCAGGCGTAGGGTCAAGGAGGGGCGATGCGCGTCGCAATAATTGAAGCGGGGCATTGGCACGCGGGCATGCATTTGCGCTCCTTCCAGCGGGCGGAGGGGGTCGTGTTCGTTGGCATTTCCGACAGGCAGCCGGGCGTCGCGGCGGCTTTCGCGGCGGAAGCGGGCGGGCGCGCATTTCTCGATCACCGGGAGATGCTGGCCGCGGTCGAGCCGGATTTCGTCATCGCCCTGGGCCGGCACGCCGACATGCCCGGCATCGCGCGGGACCTGCTGGAGACGGGCTTGCCTTTCGCCATGGAGAAGCCGGCTGGTCGCTCTGCCGAAGAAATCGCGCCCCTGGTGGAGCTGGCGCGGCGGCAAGGCACATTCGTGGCGGTCCCCTTGGTGAACCGCTACAGCGCCATGTGGAGCGAGCTCGACAGGCTGGATGCGGCCGGGCGGGTTGGCCCGCGCTCGCATTTTCACTTCCGCGTCATCAATGGTCCGCCCTTGCGTTACGAGCAGGACGGCGTCGGCTGGATGCTGGATCCGGCGGTGGCGGGCGGCGGCTGCCTGCGCAATGTGGGCATTCACGCGGTCGACGGCTTTCTGCGCTACATTCAGGGCGAGGAAGCCGAAGTGGTGGGCGCGGCAATCAGCTATCGCGTGCATGGCGCGGCGATCGAGGAGCTGGCGACAGCGCTCTTGCGCAGCGAAAGCGGTATCATTGGCACGGTAGAAGCGGGGTATTCATTCGCCTCGATGCGGGCGGGCGGCGACTTTGAAGGCAGGCTTGCCAGCGCCAACTGCTATCTCATCGACCGCGATGACGAGCTGCGCGTGGCGACCCTGGACGATGGCGGGCAGCGGAGGATATCCATCCCGAACCAGGGGGCGCGCTATGATCAGTTTGGCGCGGACACGCTGGAGCGGCTGCGCGATGGACGCCCGCCGATCGCCAGCCTGGAAGACTGTTATCGCGCCGTCCGCCTCATCGACGAGATTTACGCCAGGGCGGTCGTGACGCCGGCCGCGGGCTGAAGGCGCCAGCGAGCCACTGGAGAAGGGAGCCGCCATCGAACAAGCCGGCAAGCGAAATTCATGCAAGATCTCTCATTCGCATGACATAGACGGCACAGGAGGACGAGATGTCCAGGAAGTTACTTTTGATTTTGGCGCTGGCATTGCTCAGCTTCACGAGTTTCGCCCAGACGGACGAAGCGGGCGCCTTTCTCATCGGCGAATTTGAAGGACCGACGATCATCACCGACGCGAGCATGATGCCGAGCAGCTACAGCGAAGCGCCCATGCTGGCGGCGATGGTGGAAGCGGGCGACTTGCCGCCGGTGGCAGACCGCTTGCCCGCCAACCCGGGCGTCATCCAGCCAGCCCACGAGATCGGGCAATATGGCGGGCAGTGGCGCCGCGGCTACACGGGCCCGGGCGATGTCTGGAACGCGCGCCGCATCGCGGGCAACGACAACCTGCTCTTCATGGATTACACCTTGAACGAGATCAAGCCCTGGGTCTTTGAAAGCTGGGCAGCCAACGACGATCTCACCGAGTTCACCTTCAGCCTGCGCGAGGGCCACAAATGGTCGGATGGCGCGCCCTTCACCGCCGACGACCTGGTCTTCTGGTTCGAGGAGCTCTTCCTGAACGAAGAATACCTGCCCGCGCCCTCGACTTTCTTGTCGGTCAATGGCGAGTTCGGCACGCTGACCAAGATCGACGACCTCACGGTCAAGTACAGCTTCAGCGCGCCTTACCCGCTCTTCCTCAAGGTGATGGCGACGCCGTCGAGCAATATCGCCAGTCACGCGCGGCGCGGCTGGAACGGGCATGGCGGTTACGCGCCGGCGCATTACCTCAAGCAGTACCATCCCGATTTCGCCGACGAAGCCGACTTGAACGCCATCCTGGAAGCGGGCGGCTACTCCAATTGGGTGGACCTGGTCAAATCCAAGAACGACTGGGCGCGCAACCCGGACCTGCCGACCCTGGCGCCCTGGCGCGTCAAGCTGGCGCCGGCCGAGAACCCGGTCTATGTCCTGGAGCGCAACCCCTATTACTTCGCCGTCGACACGGAAGGCAATCAGCTGCCCTACATCGACAATATCGTGCTGACCCTGGCGGAAGATCTTGAGGTGCTGAACCTGCGCGCCATCGCCGGCGAATACGATATGCAGAGCCGCCACATCGACCTGCAGAAGCTGCCGCTCTACCTGGACAACATGGAACGCGGCGATTACAGCATCCGCCTTGACCCGGCCGACTATGGCGCCAATGTGCTGCTCTTCTTCGGCATGACGTACAGCGCGGACGCCGAAATCGCCGGCTGGCTGCAGAATGTGGACTTCCGCCGCGCCCTGTCCATGGGCATCGACGGCGGCCAGGTGAACGAGACTTTCCTGCTGGGCTTGGGCGAGGCGCGCTCGGTGGTGCCCACTGCCGCCAATCCCTATTATCCTGGCGCGGAATACGAGACGATGTGGACGGCATTCGACGCCGACGCCGCCAACGCGCTGCTGGACGAGATCGGCCTGGACGCGAAAGACGGCGAGGGTTACCGCCTGCGCAGTGACAATGGCGCGCGCCTCAGCCTGACGCTGACGACCCCGGGCGCCAGCTTCGTGCCCTACCCCAAGATCGCGGAAATGGTCGCCAGCCAGCTCAAGGGCGTCGGCCTTGAGGTCATCCCGGAACAGCTGGAGCGCAGCTTGTGGCAGTCGCGGATTGACAACGGCGAGATTCAGCTGAGCCTGTGGGACAACGGCGGCACGGAAGATGTCTTCCTGCACTACAACAACACCTGGCTCTGGGCGCGCCCGGATTACACCGACTGGATGCGCAGCGGCGGCTCGATCGGCATGGAGCCCCCGGCCGAGATCAAGGAAGCGATGGAGATCTGGGTGAGCGGTCCCGCCCTGCCAGCGGAGGAGCGCATTGAAGCGGGCAAGCGGCTTTGGGTGCTCTTCGCGGAGAATGTCTGGCAAGCGGGCATCGTCGGCAGTTCGCCAGTGGTGCTGGGCACGCGGGTCGTCAAGAACAGCATGGGCAATGTGCCGGCGCGGCAGCTCTCGAATGTGCTCTGCATGACGCCGGGCTGCACTTTGCCGGAGACCTATTACATCAAGCGGTAGCCGGGTTCGCGTTCGCGCGGGCGACGGCGCTTGCGGATTTGGATCTTGAGCGGGCGAGCCTAGGCTCGCCCCTGCGGATGTCGCCCGTTGCGGGCTTGGATGATGAGCGAGCGGGACAGTGAGTCGCTGAGATGCTAAGTTACGCAATACGCCGGTTTCTCCTGGCATTGCTCACCATCTGGGCGATCAGCGTCTTGGCTTTCGCCATCATCCAGCTGCCGCCGGGCGATTATGTCACCGCTTACATCGCCCAGCTGGCCAGCAGCGGCGTCGATGTCACCCCCGAATTTGCGGAGAACCTGCGCCAGCAATATGGCCTGGACAGCCCGATCTGGGTGCAGTACTTCAAGTGGATGCAGCAGATCGCGCGCGGCAATTTCGGGCGCTCGCTGGAGTGGCAGGTGCCGGTGCTGACGATCATGGGCGACCGGCTCTGGCTGACGATGGCGGTGTCGGTCTCGGCGGTGGTCTTCACCTGGGGGCTGGCGCTGCCCATCGGCATCTACTCGGCCGTGCGGCAGTACTCGGTGGCGGATTACATCTTCACCTTCGTCGGCTTCATCGGGCTGGCCGTGCCCAGTTTCTTGCTGGCGCTGATTCTGATGTATGTCGGTTTCCGCTATTTTGGCGCGAACATCGGCGGTTTGTTCTCGCCGGAGTACTTGCAGGCGGAGTGGAGCCTGGGCAAGCTCTGGGACTTGATCAAGCATTTGCCGCTGCCGGCGATCATCCTGGGCACGGCTGGCACCGCCCAGCTCATCCGCATCATGCGCGCCAACCTGCTGGACGAATTGCGCAAGCCTTATGTCATCACCGCCCGCGCCAAGGGCTTGTCCGAGTTTCGGCTCATCCTCAAGTACCCGGTCCGGGCCGCGCTCAACCCTTTCGTCAGCACCTTGGGCTATCTCTTCCCCTTCATCATCTCGGGCAGCATCATCGTGGCGCTGGTCCTGGGCTTGCCGACGATTGGACCCTTGCTGCTGCGCGCATTGGTGGCGCAGGACATGTTCCTGGCGGGGACGATTGTGCTGCTGCTGGGCGTGATGACGGTCTTCGGCACCTTCATCTCCGACATTCTGCTGATGTGGATTGACCCGCGCATTCGCTTTGAGAGGCGAGAATGACGCTCCCGGCGGAGGCGACGAGCGCGGCTGAAGAGCGGGTATCGGTCGCGACGCAGTGGCAGCTGATGTGGTGGCGCTTCCGCAAGCATCGGCTGGCGGTTTTCAGCGGCGTCGTCATTTTCCTCTTCTACTTGATGGCGATCGGGGCGGATTTCCTGGCCTACGCCGACCCGCACAAGACCGAAGCCTTTCGTTCGCTGATCGCGCCGCAGCCAATCCATTTCTTCGACGAAGGCAGATTCAGCCCGCATGTCTTCGCCTTGGTCGGCAAGCGCGACATGCGCACCTTCAAGCGCGTGTACGAGCCGGACCCGAGCCAGAAGATCCGGCTCAAATTCTTCGCCGAGGGCTATGACTACACTTTCCTTGGCTTTTTTCGCACGAACATTCATCTCATCGGCGTCGAGACTGGCGCGGCGGAAGAAGCCATCTTCCTGCTCGGCACGGACCAGCTGGGGCGGGATCTGTGGTCGCGCTTGATGATCGCCTGTCGCCTGTCGCTGACGATTGGCCTGGCTGGCGTGACCCTGAGCCTGGTCCTGGGCGTCTTGCTGGGCGGCGTCTCCGGCTTGTATGGCGGCGCGATCGACACCGTGATCCAGCGCGTGATCGAGATTTTGCGCTCCATCCCGACGATTCCGCTGTGGATGGGCCTGGCGGCGGCGATGCCACGCGACTGGGGCGTCGTGCAGGTCTATTTCGCCATCACCATCATCTTGTCGCTCATCGGCTGGACGGATCTGGCGCGGGTGGTGCGCGGGCGCTTCCTGGCATTGCGCGAAGAAGACTTCGTCCTGGCGGCGGAGCTGGCGGGGGTCGGGCAGATGCGCATCATCTTCCGCCACATGGTCCCGTCTTTCTTGAGCCACATCATCGCGGCGACGACTCTGGCCTTGCCCACGATGATCATCAGCGAGACGGCGCTCAGCTTCCTTGGCCTGGGTCTGCGGCCGCCGGCGGTGAGCTGGGGCGTCTTGCTGCAGGACGCGCAGAACATCCAGACGGTGGCGATTTCGCCCTGGCTGCTGACGGCGGCGATACCGGTTATCGTGGTGATTTTGGCATTTAACTTTTTAGGCGACGGTCTGCGCGACGCCGCCGACCCCTACGGCTGAGCGCGATGACGGAAAACGGACCTCCCCTGCTGACGGTGAAAGATCTGCAAACGCATTTCTTCACCGACGAAGGCGTCGTCAAGGCGGTTGATGGCGCCAGCTTTACGGCGCCGGCCGGCAAGACGGTGGGCATTGTCGGCGAGAGCGGTTGCGGCAAAAGCGTGACCGCCCTGTCGATATTGCGCATCGTCCAGAGCCCGGGGCGCATCGTCTCCGGCGAGATTCTGCTGCGGCGGGCCGACGGCGCGGGCAAGACGACGACGGTGGATCTGGCGCGGCTGGACCCGGGCGGAGCGGAGATTCGAGCGATTCGCGGCGGGGAGATCGCGCTGATATTCCAGGAGCCGATGACCTCGTTCAGCCCGCATTACAGCATCGGCAACCAGATTATCGAGGCGATCAGGCTGCACCAGAACCTGGGCAAAGCGGAAGCCCGCGAACGGACTATCGAGCTGCTGCGCATGGTGGGCATCCCGCGGCCCGAGCGGCGCATAGACGAATACCCGTTTGAGCTGAGCGGCGGCTTGCGGCAGCGGGTGATGATCGCCATGGCTTTGTCCTGCGATCCACGGCTGCTCATCGCCGACGAGCCGACGACGGCGCTGGATGTGACGACCCAGGCGCAGATTCTGGATTTGCTGCGCGAGATCCAGCAGCGAACCCGCATGTCCGTCATCATCATCACCCACGACATGGGCGTCATCGCGGAGATGGCGGACGAAGTCATCGTGATGTATCTGGGGCGGGTCGTCGAAGCCGGTCCGGTCGAGACGATTTTCCACGCGCCCAAGCACCCGTATACCCAAGCCTTGCTGCGCTCCATCCCGAGCATTTACGCCGAGCCGCGCGCCAAGCTGCCGACCATCGCCGGCGCGATCCCGCATCCGCACAACCGTCCGGCCGGCTGCCCCTTTCATCCGCGCTGCGCCGATTTCATGCCGGGCCTCTGCGATCGGCATGAGCCGCGCCTGCTGCCCCTGGGCGACGGGCAAAGCGCAAGCTGTTTCCTGTATCACGAGCCGGCGGGGGCGCCCGCATGAAAGCGAATGGCAAAGCGGCCGAGGCGCCCCTGCTTGAAGTGCGGAATCTGCGCAAGCTCTTCCCGATACGCCGGGGCTTGCTGCGCCGGGTGACGGGGCAGGTGCGGGCGGTGGACGGCGTCGACTTTCACATCGACCGCGGCGAGACCTTGTCCCTCGTGGGCGAGAGCGGCTGCGGCAAGACGACGACGGCCCGCTGCATCTTGCGCGCGCTGAAACCGACAGCGGGCGAGGCATTGTTCCGCGCGGCGGACGGCCAAGTGGTGGATATCGCCAACTTGCCAAAAAAGGCGCTGCGGCCTTTTCGCCATCAGATGCAGATGATCTTCCAGGATCCCTTTTCGTCGCTCAATCCGCGCATGACGGTCTTCGACATCATCGCGGAGCCGCTCCTGGCCAGCGGGCTCAAGAACCGCGAAGAACGCCGGGCTCGCGTGGAGGCGCTGCTGCATCGGGTGGGGCTGCGGAACGAGTTCATGGGGCGCTACCCCCATGCCTTCAGCGGCGGCCAGCGACAGCGCATCGGCATCGCGCGGGCTCTCGCCTTGGCGCCCAGCCTGATCGTGGCCGACGAGCCGGTCTCGGCCCTGGATGTCTCGGTGCAGGCGCAGATCCTGAACTTGCTGCTGGAGCTGCAGGACGAGCTCGGTTTGACTTATCTCTTCGTCGCGCACGACTTGAGCGTGGTCAAGCACATCAGCGATCGGGTGGCGGTGATGTATGTCGGCAAGATCGTCGAAATCGCCGACACGAAAGCGCTCTTCAACGCGCCCAAACACCCCTATACCGAAGCGCTGCTGTCGGCCGTGCCCAAGCCGGATCCGCGCCGCCGCTCCCAGCGCATCGTCTTGCAGGGCGAAGTGGCCGACCCCGCCAATCCGCCGACCGGCTGTTACTTTCACCCGCGCTGCGCCTACGCCGTGGAGCGCTGCCGGACCGAAAGGCCGCGGCTGCAAACTATGGCGGGCGGGCACGCCGTCGCCTGTCATCGGGCGGACGAGCTGGAGCTGCGTGGCGTGGCGGCGGAATTGTGAGCGCCATACGAATTGGCATCGTCGGCTGCGGCATGATCGGGCGCAAGTTCGCCGAGACATTGCTTGCATTGGGCGCGTCGGTCGTCGCCGTTTGCGATCCGGTTGTCGGGCGGGCGCGGGCCGTGGCGGAGCTCAGCGACGCGGCGAGTTACGCGGATCTTACAGCCCTGCTGGACGGCGTGGCGATCGATCTGCTCTGCGTCTGTTCGCCCCCGGCTTTTCATCACGAGGCGGTGATGGCGGCGGTCGCGCGCGGCTGCCATGTCTTTTGCGAGAAACCGCTGGCATGGAATCTCCAGCAGGCGCGGGAGATGCGCCGGGCGGCCGATTATGCGGGAAAGCGCCTGGGCGTCGGTTTCAAGATGCGTTTCGAAGCGGTCTTCGCGGAAGCCAAAGCCTTGATCGACGCGGGCGAAATCGGCGCGCCCATGTACGCGATTCTGAGTTATTTTCAGCAGGTCCCGCCACCGGAACGGGCTTGGTACAGAGATGTCGGCGTCTTGCGCGACAACATCGCGCACGCGATTGACATGTCGAATTGGCTGCTGAATCGCGAACCGCTGACGGTGCGGGCGCGGCTCGATCACCGCTTGGGATACGCCGGCGAGGACAAAGCTTTCTTGCAAGTCGCCTATGCGGACGGGGCGCTGGCGTCGATTCACGGCGGCTGGGCGAGCGAGAGCTACCCGCCCGTGGCGACCAGCGACGACATCTTGTTTCAGATCGTCGGCAAGGCGGGTTATGTGGCCGGGGCGCGCTCCGGGCATCTGGTCGCGGCGACGGCCCGCGGCATCGATCGGCGCCGAGTTGCGCCAGTGGACGGGTTCGCCGCGGAGTTGGGCGCCTTCCTGGAGTCGCTGGATCGTGGCGAAGCGCCGCCGGTGGACGGGCGGGCTGGTTTGCTGGCCCAGGCGGTGATGGAAGCGGCGTATCAGAGCCAGCGAACGGGCGCTACGGTCGAAATCGCGCCGCTGCTCAGCCTTTGAGGATTTCGTAGACCCGCGCGCCGCCACGCTGGAAGACCAGGTTTAGGGCGAGCTCGGCTGGCGGGTCGACGCCGGTCGCCGCGAAGACAAAATCAGCCGCGTCCGCTCCCTCGTCCAAACCTTGCCGCAAGTCCCATTCAAAATAGCCAAAGGCGCGAAAATGCGCCGCCTTGCGTTCGGCGAAGACGGGCAGCCAGGCGTCGCCTTCCGCGCTGAGCAGCATGGAGTCGGCGGGCGAGTTATCCCGCAGCCAGGTCATCGCGGCCAAGTCGTCGCGCTGAAGCGGTTGCGGGAAACCGAAGAGAGGCAGGAGCGCTGCGAAAGCGACGGCGTAAAGCAGCAGGCTGAGCATGGCCAGGGTCAACAAGGGAATGGCGGCTGAGCGCAGCCGAGCTTGTCGCGCGGGGGTGGCGCGGTCATTCCAGAGCGCCTGGAGGCCCAGCCCGGCGAAGAACAAGAGCGGCACGAGCGTGCCAAAGCGCGCCAGACTGCCGGCCATGATCAGCGCGCCCAAGGGGTAGAGCAGCTCGCCGATTGCGCCAACGAGGCTGAATTCCAATGCCAGCAGCAGCCAGGCCAGCATGACCGTCGAGACGAAGCGGACCGAGCCTTGGCGGCCCAAGCCCTGGACCATGCCACAAAGCGCCAGTGGCAAAATGGCGATGCCGGGCGCCTGGATGACGAGCGCGAGCTGGCTGAGGCTGGCGGGCTCCGGCGCGGGCTTGACGGGCAGCAGCAGCGTCAGATTGTTCACCAGCCAGGGGGCGATGCCGAGGGCGGCGACGAAAGGAAAGCCCAGCGTCAGCCCGACGAGGGTCTTGACTCTGGCTCGCTGGCTGGCCGGGGCGATGGCGCAAAGAGAGGCGAAGCCCAGCAGCGCAATCAGGCTCAAGCTAAGGCTGGAATAGACGACCGCGCCGAGCATCAAGCCGCCGGCGAGCAGATCCGCCAGGTTGAAGCGACGCAGGAAGCGCAGCGCGTACAGGGCGAATGCCATCAGGAACAGCAGCCCGAGCAGCTCGCTGAAGCGCCCGTCGAGGTAACTGTGATGGAGGCTGGGGCAAAGCAGGGCTGCCAGCGCCATCGCCCTGCCCGAAGCTTTGCAGCGAAGTTCCGCGCCGAAATCGTAACAGAGCCAGACCAGCAGCAGAAAAACGACGCCCGCCAGGCTTAGTTGGACCCGCGGCATGGGCTGCCCCAGCTGCTGGCTCAGATAGGCGGAGAGGGCCTGAAAGCCGGGCGCGATGACGATGGCTTCAGTCCCGGCGTAGGGCGCTAGCGAGGCAAAAGATTCGCTGTCGCGCGCCGCCAGGCTGTGCAGGCCGTGGATTTGCCCATGGGCGCCCGGCGACGCCTCCAGGTGCAAGAGGGGAACGGCGATAAGCGCTGCCGCCAGGGCAAAAAAGGCCAGATCGCCGGGGCCGGGCCAGCCTTGATCGCGGTCGGCCAGCTGCTGGCCTTGGGCTTCGGCGCGGGCCTGGGCGGTGGAGAGCGTGCCGCCGAGGATGACAGCCGAGAGCAGGGCGAAGAGCAGGTAATCGACCACCAGGGTGTCCCAGCCAAAAGCCTCGGCGTAGAAGACCGCGCCGCCCATGACCAGCGCCAGACAAAGCGTGGCGGCGAGGGCGACGCGTGGCTGGGCTGTCCGCCAGGCGGGCGAGAGCATGGCGCCCGCGCCCAGCAGCACGGCGGCGACGATGAAGACGATGAAGAGGCTCATGGCGCTGTCGCGGGGCTACCAATGGCGGTCGACGGCGTACTGGTCAAAGGCGCGGTCGCTGCTTATGAGGGGCAGCTCTTCGGCGAGGGACTGGGCAATGAGCAAGCCGTCAAACGGGTCTCGGTGATGCAGCGGCAAGTCAGCGTACTGCCTGTAGTGCGATAGCTTGATCTCAAGCAGTCGAAAGCTGTTGGAGTTCAGCCGCGCGTCCAGCCAGCCTGCAAACGAGTCCGCGATCAAGTCCAGCTTGCCTGTCCGAAACTTTATCGCGATTTCCCAGATGCTGACATGACTGAGGTACGCGCGATTTCGCGAATCTTCAATGATGGCGACCGCTAGAGGGCTCAGTCTGGCCGGGTCGGACACGAACCAGAGAAATGTAGAGGTGTCAAGGAGACAATTCATTCCATGTATGGCTTGAGCTCTGGCATTGGCGCGTCAAAGTCTTCCGACATCCACACAGTTCCGCGCGCGCTTCCCGCCTTGCGCGGCTTGTTGACCGGCATGCGCTCGAGGCTGAGCTTGTACTCGTGGCCGTCGTCGCCGATGACATACACGAGCAAGCCTTCGCGGGCGCGTTCAAACAGCCCCTCAAAGTCGTTCTTCGCCGATTCCATGGTGAAAGTGTTCATGGCGTTTCTCCCGCGCAGTCGTGTATGCGGATTATACAGCATGCGTGGCGGACTTCCATGCGGGGCGGTCACTGCCCCAGGAAGAGGAAGAACTCGATCGTCTTCTCGACGCTGGGAATGGCGCTGAAAGCCTCCAGCGATTCCAGGGCGTAGCGCTCCATCGCGTGGCGCAGCGCTTCGCTTTCGAAGTCTTCCAGCCGCTCCGCCCCAGATCGCCGATGCCGGGCGCCGCCTAGGCCGAGTGCATCGCTTCCCAGATTCGATGCGGCGTTAGCGGCATATCCAGGTGGCGCGCGCCAAATGGCTCGAGGGCGTCGACGACGGCGTTGACCACGGCCGGCGTGGAGCCGATGGTGGCCGCCTCGCCGATGCCCTTGGCGCCCAGGGGGTTCAGGGTCGTCTCCGTCACCGTTTTGTTGATGGTGAAGGTAGGGAAGTTGTCGGCGCGCGGCATGGCGTAATCCATCATCGTGCCGGTCAAGAGCTGCCCGCTTTCGTCGAAGACCACTTCTTCCAGCAGTGCCTGCCCGATGCCTTGCGCCAGGCCGCCGTGAATCTGGCCTTCGACCAAGAGCGGGCTGATGCGCGGTCCGCAGTCGTCGACCGAATAGAACTCGCGCAAGCTGACGCAGCCGGTGTCTTTTTCGATTTCGACGACGGCGACATGGGTGCCGAAGGGATAGATGAAGTCGGGCGGGCGGAAGAAATCGGTCGCTTCCAGGCCGGTGTCGATGTCGTCCGGCAAGCGGTCGCTGTAGGCGCGGGCGGCGATCTCGCTCAAGCCCAGGCTGCGGCTGGGCACGCCCTTTACGCGGTACTCGCCGTCAGCGAATTCGATGTCGCCGGGCGCCGCTTCCAGCATGTGCGCCGCGATTTTGATGGCTTTGTCGCGCACTTTGCCAGCCGAGCGGACGATGGCGGAGCCGCCGATCGCCAGGCTGCGGCTGCCAAAGGTGCCGACGCCGACGGGCTGGGCGCCGGTGTCGCCGTGGCGCACGATGACTTGCTCGTAATCCGCGCCGATTTCGTCAGCCACAATCTGGGCGAAGGTCGTCTGCAAACCCTGACCATGAGGCGATGTGCCGGTGTAGACCGTGACCGTGCCGCTGGGCTCGACCCGCACTTGGCCGCTCTCGTAGGGCCCGAAGCCGCACATCTCGACATAAGTCGCCAAGCCGATGCCCAGCAGGCTATCGGAGTCGCTGGCGCGGCGTCGCGCTTGTTCATCGCGGAGGGCGCGGTAGCCGGCCGTTTCCAGCGCGGCGTCCAGGTTCGCCTCATAATTGCCGGTGTCATAGGTCGAGCCGGTTGGCGTCTTGTAGGGGAATTGGTCTGGCTGGATGTAATTGCGGCGGCGGACTTCGGCGGCGTCCAGGCCGAGCTCGTCAGCGATGAGCTCAATGGCGCGCTCCACATAATAGATGGCTTCCGGTCTGCCCGCGCCACGATAGGCAGCCACGGCGACGGTATTGGTGAAGACATTGCTCGCCTTGAAATGCACCGCGGGGATGTCGTAATTGCCGCTCGCCATCAGGCCCGTCAAGTGGGCGATGTCGTAAAAGGGCGGATAAGCGCCCAGCTCGCCGATGACATGCATGCGCAGGCCGAGAATCTTGCCATCGTCGGCGAAAGCCACGGCAACATCGGCGATTTGCGAGCGGCCGTGTGTCGTGCTGACGAAGTGCTCGTCGCGCGCGCCGGCCCATTTCAGCGGCATGTTGCGCAGCTGCGCCAGCTTGGCGATGGCGATCTCTTCGGGGTAGAGCTGGTTCTTGACGCCGAAGCCGCCGCCGACATTGGGCGCGACGACGCGGAGCATGTTCTCCGGCATGCCCAGGACCGTCGCCAGGGACGAGCGCACGCCATGCGGGATCTGCGTGCTCGACCAGAGGGTGATTCCGCCTGTCACGGCGTCGGGCGCGGCCGCCACCGCCCGGACTTCCATCGGGACGCCGGCGACGCGCTGGCTGCGCATGCGTTGGCTGAGCGTGTGTGGCGCTTCCGCGAAGACCGCGTCGATATCGTCGCTTTTCTTCTCGCCTTCATCGACGATGTTGCTGTCCATGCTCTCGAAGACTGGCGGATCGTCGCCGCTGTAGGCGCGGAGCAGGTCAGCCGCGGCCGGCAGCTCTTCCCAGTCGACCACGACGTCGTCAAGGGCGTCTTCGGCGATGTCGGCGCTGGTGGCGATGACGGCAGCCACCGCTTCGCCCACATGCCGGGCGCGCTCGACGGACAAGGCGAAATGGCTGAGACGCTCCTGTGCCTGGTCGCCGCCAGCCACCGGCACTGGTTCCCAGTGCTCGCGCATGTCTTCGCCGGTGACGACCGCGATGACGCCGTCGCGGGCTGCCGCCGCTGTCGCGTCGATGCCGCGGATCCTGGCGTGGGCGTAAGGGCTGCGGACAAAAGCCACATGCGCCATGCCGGGCAGCTTGATATCGCCGACATATTTGCCAGCGCCAGTGATCAGGCTCGGGTCTTCCTTGCGTTTGACGCTTGCGCCTACCATCGAGCGTAAAACCATCGTTGAGGTCTCCTTCAGCAAATTGTGGATTCAACAAGCATATTCGGCCGGCTCAGCGCGCCGGCGCCGTTTCGATCGCATAGCCTTTGCGCATCCAGCCCTTCGTGCCGTCATCCAGATTGTAGACTTGGTCGTAACCCAGGCTCGCCAGAAAGTCGGCCGCCTGTGCCGAGCGGAGGCCGGTGTTGCAGACGAGGACGACCGGCTGGTCTTCGTCGATCTCGTCATAGCGCGCCATAAACTCGCTGAGGGGGAGGTTGCGGGCGCCGGGGATATGCGCTTCGGCGTATTCGTCGTCTTCGCGCACATCAATGAAACTGTGCTCCGCGCCCGTAAAGCGCTCGCGATAGTCTTCGCAGCTGATATCGGTAACCATGCGCCCTTCCCCGCCAGCGAACCTGCCCGAGGCGCATTATAGCCAAGCGCCGAAAAACTCGCAAAAACCGAGAGCGGCTTCGGGCCGGGGGCTGATGTACTGTTCAAGCAGGGACGCGGCCGACGCGCTGGTCAATGGGCTGGCGCGCTTGGGCAGGCGAGTCGCTCGCGCTTGTTCATGCCGCTGGCTAGAGCCTTTGCCCGCTCGACGCGAGCGCCCGTCGATACCAGGCCACCGTGCGCCGCAGGCCCTCGTCGAAGCTGACAGCGGGCTCGTAGCCGAGCAGAGCGCGGGCTTTGGCGATATCGGCGCGCGAATGTTTGATGTCGCCGGGGCGTTCAGGACCGCGCCGGGGGGCCAGGTCCGTGCCCAGCAGCTGGTTCAGCCGCGCCACGAGATCATTGATGAAGACGCGACCGCCGCTGGCCAGGTTGATTGTCTCGCCGACCGCGCCCGGCGCGTCGCAAGCCAGCAAAAGGCCCTCGGTAACATTGTCGATGTAGGTGAAATCGCGGCTTTGGGCGCCGTCGCCGTAGATGGTCGGCCGCTGGTCGCGCAGCATGGCGCTGATGAATTTCGGGATGACGGCGGCGTAAGTCGAGCGCGGGTCCTGGCGCGGACCGAAGACATTGAAGTAGCGCAGCGAGACCGTCTCCAGCCCGTAGCTGCGGCTGAAAGCGGCGGCGTACAACTCGCCAGCCAGCTTGGCGGCGGCGTAGGGCGAGATGGGGGCGGGCGGCATTGACTCGCTTTTGAAGTCGCCGGCCTGGTCGCCATAAGCCGATGACGAAGCGGCGTAGACGACGCGCTTGACGCCGGCGTCGCGGGCGGCGACAAAGAGCGAGAGCGCGCCGGTGACGCAGTGCAGGTGAGTCTCGAGCGGGTCGGCCAGGCTGCGCGGCACCGACGGCAAGGCTGCCTGGTGCAAGACATAATCGGCGCCGTCGACGATCTTGCGCAGCGCCTCCAGCTCGTTGATGTCCCCGATGCGGATATGGAGGTCGCCATCGAGCGATCGCAAAAAATCGAGATTCTCTTGCCGGCCAGTGAGCAGATTGTCGATGACGCGGACGCGCTGCCCGTCGCGCAAGAGTCTCTCCGCCAGGTGCGAGCCGATGAAGCCGGCCGCGCCGGTGACGACAAAAGTATGTGGCATGGCGCGCCTCCCCGCTGGCTGTGGCTGGATTGTAGCCGCCAGGTCACAGGGCGCAAAGACTGGGCTATAATGAGCGCGGTTTCCGGGCCGATGGATGGCAGGCGCTTGGAAGCGACCCGCAGCGGCGAGGCGATTGAGCGCTGCGGCGGGCCTTGCGTCGAAGGCGCGGGCATCATGGCGGCGACGATCGCCGGCCTGCGAGCTTCGCTTTGACTTTCCAATGGATTTAGCAAACCAGACAGGCGGCGCGCCAAGACGACATGAACCGGGAACAGAGCCTCAAGCCCAAAGCCAGCGAACTTGAGCGCATCCTCGATCGCTGGGAGCGGCGTTACGAATGGCGCATGCTTTCGCGCAGCGTGCCGCGTTCGCTCATCGCCGCACTGCTGCTGAGCCTGGTGGCCGGCTTCATCGGCTATTGGCGCTTGCGGGCGGGCGCGGAGCAGCTGGCTCTCGTCGCCGCGGGGCTTTGCGCCTTGGGCTTCACGCTTAACTTGCTGCAAACCTTGCTCTTTCCGCGCAAACTGGCGCAGCGAGCCCGCTACTTTGACCTGGAGTTCGGCTTGAAGGAGCGGGTCTCCACCGCCTTGGAGCTCATGCAAGGGCGCATCACGACGAGCCCGGAAATCGAAGCGCGGCAAATCGCCGAGACTCTGGAACATGCCCGCGCCATCGACCCGGTCGAGCGCATCAAAATGGACTTCCGCAGGCGGGAGCTGGCTGTATTGGCGCTGCTGTGCGTCGCCGTGATTGGCATGCTGCTGTTGCCCGCCGTCTTCGGCGCGGATTTCATCGCCGAGGCGCCGCCAGCGGCCGTGGAAGAGGCCCGCGACGAGCTCCGCGAGATGATTGAGGCGGCCGCCAAAGACAGCGGAATGGACGATATCGACCGGCAAGAGCTGCTGGAGGCGCTGGAGATCGCGCTGGAGCGGCTGGAAGAGGAAGCCGTCAGCGAGGAAGAAGCCTTCGCCGCCATGAGTCAGCTCGCGGCGCAGCTGGAAGAAATGGCGCGGCAGCTGGAAGAGGGCATGGAGCTCGATCAAAGGGCAAGCGAGGCGGCTCTGGAATCGCTGGCGGACTACTTGCCGCCGGTCGACGCGGCGCAGGCCGACTCCGCCAGAAGCGACGGGGCGGAAAACGCCGCCGATTTGCAAGACATGCTGAGCGCGCTGGAGCAGATGGAGCAGACTGCGCCGGAGATGAGCGCGGAAGAATCGCAGCGGGCGGCGGACGCGCTGCGGCAAGCGGCTGAGGCATTGGAAGCGAGCAGCCCGGAAATGGCGGAACGGCTGCGGTCCATGGCGGAGGCGATGGAATCTGGCGACATGGAGAGCTTGAACGAGGCCATGGATTCCCTCGCCGACGAGCTGGCGCAGGCGCAGGAGAGCCAAGAACAGGAGCGGAACGCCCGGATGACCCTGCAAGAGCAGGCCGACCAGGCGGAAGCGGGCGCGGAGGCGATCGCCCAGGATCAAGCCATGCAGGGGCAGCCCGAATCGGGCGGTCCGCAAGAGGGGCAGCCGGATGCCGCCCAGGCCGGGCAGCAGCCAGGCAGCCAAAGCGGCGACGACGCCGATGGGGCGCAGCCGGGCGCGGTCGGGGGCGACCAACCAGCCGAGCGCAACCGACCCGGCCCCGAAGGCGGCGACAGCCGCAATCAAGATGGTCGCTCGGCCGGGGCTGGCGCTGGTGAAGGACCGCCGAGCAACGAGAGCTTGCCCGGCAGCGGCGGCGTCGACCGAGGCGCGGAAACCGACAACCGCACGACGGGCCGGGGCGAGATTGAATACGAAGCGCTCTACAGCCCAAGCGGGATTGAAGGCGGCGGCCAAAACGAGATCCGCCTGCGCGCGAGCCCGGGCGACACCACCCTGGCCGAGGGCGAGTTCGACGACAACCCGGCCGGGGAATCGCGGGTGAGCTACGACACCGTCTTCAGCGACTATCAGAACGCCGCCAACCGCGCCCTGGAGAGCGATTATGTGCCCCTGGGCTTGCGCGATGTCGTGCGCGACTATTTCACATCGCTGGAGCCGACTGGCTAGACATCAGCGGCTTTGCCAGGCGCAGCAGTCCCCAGCGCTCCCCCTTCTCGGTGACTTTTTTCGATTGCGCGATTTCGACGAAGCCGTAGCGCGCGTAGACGGCGCGGGCGACTGTATTGCGCTCGTCGACATCCAATGCCAGCCGGGCGCAGCCAGCTTCGGCAGCCAGCCCTTCCGCCTCGTCCAGCAGCGCTCTGCCATAGCCGCGCCCGCGATATTCCGGGTACAGCGCCAGCATCGCGATGTAGAAATCGCGCTCGTCCAGATCTTTGGCGATGAAGTCGAGCAGGTCGCCCATCAAGACGATGCTCGCCAGAAAGCGCGGCAGCTGCCAGCCGGCGTAACGCAAGTAGAGCCAGGTCGAGCGATTGGCGAAGGCTCTTGCCTGTGGCGCGCTGTAACCATGCAGCAGACCGGCGATGGCCTCTCCCTCCAGCAAGAAGCGGGCGTGGCTGTGGCTGCTGTCGTTGTCGCGGCGCATGAACATGGAGCGCAAGACTGCCTCGGCGCGACTGCCGAAGAGGATGCTGAAGACATTGTCGCCGGCGATTTGGGCGAGGCGGGCGAAATGAGCGGCCTCTTCCGGGTTGGGCTGGGCTGGCTTCATGATCATGCGGCGTCTGCCTCAGCTATACTTGATGGCGAGATCAAAGCGACGCGAAAGCGGCATGTATGGCCGATTTATTGATCCGCGACGCCACTGTCCTGCAGCTGCGGGACGAGCGGGCGACTGTCTTATTTGAACACGATATCGCGCTGCGTGGCAATCGAATCAGCCAGATCCTGCCGACGGGCCAGCTCGACCCCAGCCAGGCGAAATCCGTCATCGACGCCGGCGGGCAGCTGGCCATGCCCGGCTTCATCAACGCCCACGCCCATGTGCCGATGGCGCTCTGGCGCGGCCTGGCGGAGGATGTGAACATCGACAGCTGGTTCAACGACTACATCTGGCGCCTGGAAGCCAACTTGCAGCCGGAGGATGTGTACTGGGGCATGCAGCTGGGCTTGCTGGAGATGATCGAAGCCGGAATCACGGCGGTCAGCGACCATTACTGGCACATGGATTACGCGGCGCGGGCGGTGGAGAAAGCGGGTACGCGCGCCCTGCTGGGGCAGGCGATGTTCGGCGCGCAGGGCTTGGGGCAGATCGACGAGACGGCCGACTTCGCTAGGCGCTGGGACGGGCAAGCTGGCGGGCGCGTCCGCACGATCCTGGCGCCCCACGCGCCCTATACCTGCGATGATGATTTCCTGCGGGCGAGCGCGCAAAAGGCGGAGAAAATCGGCGCGGGCATTCACATCCATGTCGCTGAAACCCGCGAACAGACCCGAGCCAGTCTGGCGCGGCGCGGCATGACTCCGATTGAAGTCCTCGAGTCTTGCGGCGTCTTCCATGTGCCGACGCTGCTGGCCCATGCGGTCGGCGCGACCCCGGGCGATCTGGAGCTGCTGGCGGATTTGCAAACGCCGGTCGGCATCGCCCATTGCCCCAAGACTTACGCCAAGCTGGCGATGGGCGGCTGCAATCTGGTCGAGTGGCGGCGGATGGGCATTGCGGTTGGCCTGGGCACGGACGGCGCGGTCAGCAACAACACCCTGGATCTGTGGGAAGCGATGCGCTTGACGGCTCTGACGCAGAAGCAGCTGACGGGCGACGCCGAGAATCTGACGGTCGGGCAGGCGCTGAGCATTGCGACGGCTGAAAGCGCGCGAGTCTTCGGGCAAAGGGACGAGCTGGGCGCGCTTGAGCCGGGCAAGCTGGCGGACATTATCTTGGTCGATTTGCGCGGGACGCATCATTTTCCGCTGCATGATGTGGCGGCCAGCCTGGTTTACAACGCGCGGGCGGGCGATGTGCGCACGGTGATATGCGACGGGCGGGTCATCATGCGCGAGCGCGAGCATCAGACTCTCGACAAGAGCGAGATCCTGGAGAATATCGGGCCGCGGCTGGCGCGGCTCCGCCGGCGGGATGGGGGCGGGATCCAGAGTTATGCGGGTTGACTACGCCAGCCTAATCGCGTAGTCCAGCGCAGCGCGCAGGCTGCCGGGCTCGGCGACGCCCCGGCCAGCGATATCGAAGGCGGTGCCGTGCGCGGTGGTGGCGCCGATCACCGGCAAGCCCATCCACAGCGTCGCGATGTCGCCGCGATCTTGCAGCTTTCGCGCGATATTCATCTGATCGTGATACATGCAGAGGACGCCGTCGAAGTCGCCATCGAGGGCGCGCTTGAAGACGATGTCGGCCGGGACGGGTCCGCGGACATCGATGTCGGCTGCCTGGGCGTCGCGGATGGCGGGCGCGATGCTGTCGATCTCTTCGCTGCCAAACAAGCCGCCTTCGCCGGCATGGGGGTTGAGCGCGGCGCAGGCCAGCCGGGGCGCGGCGTAATCCAGTTTGCGCAGGACGGCTTGCAGATGCTGGATGTAGCGCAAGACGCGGTCGCGGCTGATTTGGCCGGCGATGTCTTTGAAGGCGATGTGCTCGGTGACGGCGATGGCCCAGACGGGTCCGCAGGCGCCCAGAATGAAGGGTTCGGCGCTGCCGGTGATCTCGCCCAGAAATTGCAGCTCGTCGAAGTGCTCATAGCCGGCGGCGCGGAAAGACTCTTTGTTCATCGGCGCCATGACGACGCCATCGACTTGCCCGCGCATGGCCAGCTGGTAGGCGAGCTCCAGATAGCGTGCGGCCGCCTCGCCCAGTTTGGGATGGACCTGTGGCGGAAGCGGTTTGCCGAGCGCGAAGCCCGGTGGATTGAGGACCTCGACCGCGTCGGGCTGGAAGCGCGCGTCAGCCAAGCCTTCAATTGGCGCGAAGCGGATGGAGGCGCCGAGATTGGCGACCGTGGCGCGCATGACTTCAATGTCGCCGATAATGAAGGGGCGGCAGCGTTCCCATAGCGAGTCATCGCCCAGCGCCTTGACGATGATTTCGGGTCCGATGCCGGCCGGGTCGCCCAGGGCGATGGCGATGACGGGTCTGTTTCGCATGGCGCTCCTTCAAACGATGCCGAAGGACATGGTAGCCCGAAATCGGCGGCGAATCCAGCCAGGCGCGGTGATGAAACGGACCTGGCAGCGGGCGTATTTGTTGTCAGACTGGCGGCTTTCGGCTACCCTCTGCGGGTGAATGTCGGCTTGGATGCACTAAGAATCGGCGCGAGAGCTCATGAACGAGGTCATTGGCGGGGAATACGCGGCGCAAGCGGTCTTGATCTTCGTCGGCGCGTACCTGCTCGGCGGTTTCCCGACAGCCTACATCGTCGCGGCGGCGCAGGGAATCAACATCTTTGAAGTGGGCAGCGGCAACATGGGCGGGACGAACGTGGCGCGGGCGGCGGGCAAAGGCTGGGCGATTTTCACCGGCGTCGTCGACGCGCTCAAAGGCCTGGCGGCGGTGTGGCTGGCGCGGGATCTGCTGTTGCCAGCCGAGCCGGGCCTGGCGACATCGCTGGCGGCGACCGGCGCCGTGGTCGGGCACAATTGGTCGCTCTGGGCGACGCTGCTGACGGCGTCGTTCCAAGGCGGGCGGCTTAACTTGGTCTTGCGTGGCGGCAAGGGAGCGGCGACCGCTTTTGGCGCGATGCTGCTGATCCAGCCGGCCCAGCTCCTGGTCGCTGGCCTGGTCGGCGGGGCGATTGTCGCGGGCACGCGTTATGTCTCGCTGGGCGTGCTGGTCGGTTTCGCCATCGCCAACTTGTGGCTGATCGCGCAGGTCCTCCAGGCAAGCCAGGACTCGGCGCTGCTGCTCTTCGCGCTGGCTTTGAGCGGCATGCTGCTGCTGCGGCATCGCGGCAATGTGGAGCGGCTGCTGGCCGGGACGGAGCGGCGCCTTGGCGAGCGCGCGAGCTAAGCGCTTTTGCCGTTCCGTTGTCTTGCCACATTGACACGGAACATTTCCCGTACCACCGAGTACGCCGAACGCGCGGAGTTCCGAGTGTCTGTCTGTCTGATAAGGGGCGCCAACGATGCGTGGTGCAGGGGCGAATTATCAAGTGGCGCGCTGGATGCCGCCAATGAGTCTGTCAGCCCGGTTCGTCGCGGGCGATCTCAAAATACATCGCACCCTGTAGGGGCAAGCCGGTGGTTCGCCCGCGCCTGGCACGGACATTCGCGCGAATCGCCAGGCTGAGGTCAAGCGTCATGCAAATCGAAAGCGAAAAAGACCTGCGCGGCATGAAGCGCATCGGCGAGATCTGCGGCCTGACTCTGAAGCTGATGCTCGATAGCGCCGAAGCCGGCATGAGCACCCGCGACCTGGACGATATCGGGCGCGACTTTCTGGCGCGGACGGGGGCTGTCTCCGCGCCATTGCTGGCTTACGAATTCCCCGGCTACACCTGCATCAGCCTGAACGACGAAGCGGCGCATGGCGTGCCGCGGAAAGACCGCCAGATAAGCCCCGGCGATCTGCTGAATGTTGATGTGTCGGCGGAGCTGGAAGGCTACTGGGGCGATACCGGCGCGTCGATCATCATCCCGCCAGCGCGGCCGGAGCAAAGGCGTCTGTGTCGGGCGACGCGGCGGGCGCTGGACCTGGCGATTGGCATGGCGCGCAACGGGCAGCGATCCAACGCGATCGGGCGGGCGGTGGAGAAATACGCGCGGCGGCAAGGCTACCGCACCCTGCGGCAGCTGGGCGGGCACGGCGTCGGCCGACACATCCACGAGGCGCCCTCTATCCCCAACTATTACAACTGGCGCAACCGCGCGGTGCTGCGCGATGGCATGGTGGTTACGCTGGAGCCCTTTTTGAATGCCGGGCGCGGGCGGGTGCGGGAGGCGGAAGATGGCTGGACGCTGCGCACGGTGGACGGCAGCGCCACGGCGCAGTATGAGCACACCGTCATCATCAACGGCGCGGATCCCATCCTGCTGACGGCGGTGGAGGGCGGCTATGTTTGACCAGAGACAAGGATGTGGCGCATGATCACCGGCATTGACCATATCGTTATCGCGGCGTCTTCTCTGGAGCGCGCCATCGAAAGTTACCGGGCGCTTGGCTTCACGGTCGTCCCCGGCGGACGCCACCCATACGGCTCGCACAACGCGCTCATCGCTTTCGCCGACGGCAGCTACATCGAGCTAATCAGCTTCTACGAGCGGAGCCCGGCTCACCCTTGGTGGGGTCTGCTGCGCGAGCGCGGCGGCGGCTGGGTCGATTTCTGCATGGCGACCGATGACATTCGGGCGGATATCGCGGCGCTGCGGCGGGGGGGAGTCGACAGCGGCGAGCTGACCGAGGGCGGACGCGCGCGCCCCGATGGCTACCATGTGCGCTGGATTAACAACAAGGTCGGCGGCCACTGGCAGGGTCTGATTCCTTTCGTCATCGAAGATGTGACTCCCCGCGCCGAGCGTCTGCCGCGTGAGACCGCGCACGCAAACGGAGTCAGCGGCATCGCCAGTCTGGTTTTTGCGACCCGCGATGTCGAGCGCTATGGCGGAGTCATGGCGGCGGCGACTGGCGCGAAAAGCGAGCCGATTTATGACAATGGGCTGGCGGCGCGGGGCCTGCGCATGACAGTGGGCGGGCAGGCGCTGGAGTACCTGGCGCCCGACGGCGAAGGGAGTCCGTTGGCGGCGCATTTGGCGGCACATGGCGCGTCGCCATATTGCGCGCGCTTCTGGACGGACGGCGAAGCGAGCTGCATTGACCCGGCCGATGCGGAAGGCGCGCGGATTGACTTGATTGGGCCCGCCTAAGTCCCCAGCCGATGCCGCAGGCCGCTGTGACGCTTGGCGACGCGGTTGTTGTTGACCGCGATGTGCGCCGCCTGCCGCGTCCCCACGAGGATGACCAGCCGCTTCGCCCGCGTGATTGCCGTGTAGAGCAGGTTGCGCTGCAGCATCATGTAGTGCTGGGTCAAGATCGGCATGACCACCACCGGGTACTCCGAACCTTGCGAGCGGTGCGTGCTGATGCAGTAGGCGTGCATCAAGTCGTCGACTTCGCTGTAATCGTAAGCGACGAAGCGCCCGTCCAGCGCCACTTCCAGTGAATTGTCGTCATCGTCGATGCTGTCGATGAAGCCGATGTCGCCGTTGAAGACATCTTTGTCGTAATTGTTGCGCGTCTGCATCACCTTGTCGCCGACGCGGAAGACGCGGCTGCCCAGCTTGGCTTGGGCCAGGCGAAAGTCGCTGTTGAGCTCTTGCTGCAGGCGCTCGTTGAGGTTGTTGACGCCGGCCGCCCCGCGGTACATGGGCGCGATGACCTGGATCTCGCGGACGGGGTCGTAACCCCAGCGGGCCGGCGCCTTGTGCTTGACGATCTCGACGATCATTTCGGCGACGGCGGCTGGGTCGCTGATGTTGAAGAAGAAAAAGTCGCTGGCTTTGTTGTCGGTGACGGGGTGCTGGCCCTGGTTGATGCGGTGGGCGTTGCTGACGATGTGGCTGCGGTCGTCTTGGCGGAAGATCTGGCTCAGACGCGTGACCCGGGCGATGCCGCTCTCGATGACATCGCGCAAGACATTGCCCGCGCCCACCGACGGCAGCTGATCCACATCGCCGACCAGCAGCAGATGCGTCGTCGGCTGCAAGGCTTTCAGCAGGCTGTGAAAGAGCTGCAGGTCGAGCATGGAGGCTTCGTCGATGACGACCATGTCGGCCGCCAGGGGGTTGGATTCGTCGTGCTCGAAGCCGCCTTCGTCGGCGGAAAAACCGAGCAGCCGGTGGATCGTGCTGGCTTCTTCGCCAGTGGCTTCGCCCAGGCGTTTGGCGGCGCGCCCGGTCGGCGAGGCCAGGCGAAATTGATAATCGCCTTCACGCAGCGCCTCGATGAGCATTTGCAGAGCGGTGGTCTTGCCGGTGCCGGGTCCGCCGGTGAGCACGCTGAGCTTGCTCGCGAGCGCCGCCCGCACCGCGCCCGACTGCTGCGCCGAGAGCGAGAGCCCGTCGCGCTGGCTCAAGCGATTGAGGAACTGCGCCCAATCGGCCCCGTCTTGATCGCGCAGGATCAAGCTGGAGCTGTTCGCGATGTTGCGCAGCAAAGCGCTGACGCCCGTCTCCGCGCGGAAATAACGCGGCAGGTAGATGCCTTCAATGGAAGGGCCGCCGTCGGCGGGTTGCAGTTTGTCCTCGACCAGGTGGCCCGCCATCAGCTGGCTCTGCAAAGCGAGGCTAAGCGCGGCGGCATCGTCGACGCCCAGCAGATCGGCGCATGTTTCCAGCAGCTGTTCGCGAGGGGCGAAGGTGTGGCCGTCGCGGGCGAGCTCGCCCAGGGCGTAGTGCAGGCCAGCGCGCAGCCGGTGCGGGTCGGCGGCGGTCAAGCCCATTTTGCGGGCGATCTGGTCGGCTTTGCGGAAGCCGATGAGGAAGATGTCCTGGGCAAGCTGATACGGGTTGTTTTCGATGATGCGCTGCGTTTGACCGCCGTATTCGTTGAAGATGCGGCGGGCGAACTTGGCGCCGACGCCCAGGCCTTGCAGATAGATGAGGATGTTGCGTTCGGCGCGATTCTTCGCCCAGGCCTCGATTAAGCCGCGCGCCAGCCCGGGTTTCAGCCGCGGCACTTCGTGAATCCGCGCCGGCTCGGAATCCAGAATGGCGATCGTGTCGTCGCCGAAATACTCGACAATTTTCTCGGCGGTGCGCGGACCGATGCCTTTGACGATGCCGCTGCTGAGGTAGCTGACGATGCCGTCGGCGGTGTTGGGCGCGATGGGGAAGGCTTGCTGGGCGCGGAATTGCCTGCCGTAGCGCGGGTCAGTGACCCATTCGCCGCTGAACTCCGCCGATTCGCCCTCGTTGAGCGGGGGCAATACGCCGACGACAGTGACCGTGCCATCGCGGGCCTGGGCTTGAGGATAGCGTTTCTCGGGCAAGATCTTGAGGACGCTGTAGCCGCTGTCTTCGTTGAAATAAGTGACGCGTTCGATGGCGCCGCCGAGTTGCTCTTGCATGCGCGCTGCTCGTCCCTTGGCTGTCCCCACCATGATAGTACGAATCGGCGGGCGCGCTAAGGCGGAAGGCGGGCTGCGGGGCTATCGAGAGTCCTGTAATTCCGTGTCCGGTGAAATCGGCGCGGTTAGAAAGCCGCAACCCGCGAAGATTCTTTCGCCACCGATAGAACATAAGTGCTAGTCTGCGATGGAGATGGCGCGCTGGCTGCGGTCGGCGAGCGCTTAACAAGGGACGGGATGCGGCGGTCGCGGTTTCGCTTTTGGGCGGTGGCGGCTAGCGGCGCCTTCCCGCATTGCTGCCCGCCACTGCGCCACTCGACAGCCGCGCGCGGATGGACCGAGGCAGCTGGCAATCGCAAATGGAGCAGGAGGAAGGAGGCGGCATTGAACCCGGAAAAGACGGTGAAGATGATCGACGAGGGGGCCGGACGCGTCGGCGGCTATCTGATCACATGGGGCGAGCGGCATCGGCGCGACCTGCAGGACGAGTTTTTCACGCCGGAGACGGACCTGGGTCTGGATTGGTACGAGCGGCGGCCCGTGCTCTATCACCATGGCCTGGACGGCGCCTTGAAAGCGGCCCTGATCGGCGCGATCGACACGCTGAGTCCGGACGAGATCGGGCTCTGGGCGGAGGCGCAGCTGGACCTGCGCAAGCGATATGTGCGGGCAGTGCGGAAGCTGGTGGACCAAGGCTTGCTGAGCTGGTCTTCGGGCAGCTTGCCGCATCTTGTCGAGGTGGGGGCGGCGGGGCGAATCAAGCGCTGGCCCATCGTCGAAGGCAGCTTGACGCCGACCCCGGCGGAGCCGCGTCATTCTTGCGCGCGAACCATGAAGAGCGCGTACAAGGCGCTGGGCCTGGATTTGGCGCGGCTGGGGCTGGGCGAGAGCATTGCCACAGACAGTCAATACGAGAACGAGAAAGGAAAGTCCATGAACGAGACGACGACATCGCCGCTGAAGCGACTGCCGCTGGCGGACGAGCGCGACGCGCTGAAACTGGCGCGGGTGGAGGTCGGCAGCGAGTTCGATTCGCTGGACGCGCTGGACATGCTGCACGGCTACATGCTGCTGCGCTCGGCCAAGAGTTTTCAGGGCGTCAGCGAGCGCTACAGCCGGGCACTGGCAGCCAAGATCAGCCAAGCCAAGCTCCAGGCCGCCAAAGCCGACGAGCTGGCCTACAGCGCGCAGACCGGCTTCGGCGATGAATGGGCGCCGGATCTGTGGAGCCAGCAGATCTGGCGCAAGGCGCGGCAGGACAACACCGTCTTGCCCCTCTTCCAGAGCGTCGAGATGCCCAGCAATCCCTTCGAGCTGCCGATAGAAGGGGCGGACCCGACGGTCTATTTCGTGCCGGAGACGCAGGACGAAGCGCAGCTCAGCCTGGGCGCGGGCAACCCGATCCCGGATAGCAAGGTCGGCAGCGGCAAGGTCACGCTGCGGGCGAAGAAGCTGGCTCTGCGGGTCGGCTTCAGCAGCGAGCTGGTGGAGGACGCGGTCGTCCCCGTGCTGAACATCTATCGCGAGCAAGCGGCCCGCGCCATCGCGGACGCCATCGACCATGTGCTGCTCAACGGCGATTCCACCGCCAGCGCCAGCGGCAACATCAACAGCGACCACGCGGCGCCGGCGGCGACTTCCAAGTACCTGGCTCTGGATGGCTTGCGGCACTTGCCCTTGGTGGAGCGGACGGCCAGCGCGGTGAACATGAACGGGGCGCCGACCTTGGCGAAACTGCGCGAGGCGCGCTTCAAGATGCCGGCCAAGCAGGCCGCCCGACCCTCCGATCTGGCCTGGCTGGTGGACAGCGGCACTTACGCCGCCCTGCTGAACATCGGCGAGTTCTTGACGATGGACAAGGCGGGTCCGCTGGCGACGGCGCAGACGGGGCAGATCGGCTTCATTGACGGGATCCCGGTCTTTGTCTCGGCGGAGATGCCCTTGACGGAGGCGGACGGCAAGGTCGGCGGCGGCGCGAATGGACGCGGGCAGGCGGTCTGCGTCTATCGGCCGGGCTGGTATGTGGGCTATCGGCGCAAGATCGCGGTGAGCGTGGAGTATCTGTCGTATTACGACAGCTACCAGCTGACGGCGACGGTGCGGCTGGCTTTCGCGCGCTTCAATGACGAAGTGGCGAGCTGCCTGTACAACATCGCGCTGTAGGCTGCGCAGCGGGGCGGAGGCGTCTGCGCGCCTCTGCCCTTATATCAAGTATGTGTTATGGTAGGGTGAAATGGATCTCGTCGGAGATTGACTGCCGTGAAAATCCCTCTAATGGTCACCGCGGATTATGCGACTATAGACCCAATCACTGGGAAGCTGCATATTCTTGGCGTGTTTCGCAACATATCCGCGAGCGTCTTTCCTTGTCAGCATTCCCGAATGTGCCTGGCGCTGACAATTGAGGGAGACATTACGGACAGCGCCAAGTCACATGAACTGTCAGTTAAATTGGCCGATGAGGACGGCAAGGAAGTGTTTGCAATACAAGGAGGTTTTGAGCTGCCTAAGGACTCTAGCGGAATGCCTCCGTATTGCAACGTGCTCATTGAGCTCAACGATCTCCGATTTGAAGAGCCTGGGGAGTACTGCTTTTATGTAAGCGTGGACTCGGATAAACTTGAAGAAAATACGGCAATACAGGTAGTGCTGCGAGAAAATGGGAGCGGATAGATGACCTCCCGAGCGGCAAAACTGCTGGAGCGGATGCGGCGGTCAAAAGCAGGTTGGAAGCGGCAGCATTTGGATACATTGTACAAGGGGTACGGATTCCACTTGAAACATGGCAGCAAGCACGACTATTATAGGCATCCCGAGTATCCAGAGCTTAGAGATACGGTCAAGCGCAGCGGAGTAGTCGCGGAGTACAGTGTGCGTAACGCGATTAGGCCTATTGACAGATTGACTGCGCTAAAGGACTCTGATTGAACCGAGACAGAAAGAACAGGGATTGCGGGATCAATGAAAGGACAGGACACATGAACGAAGAGATGCTGAAGCGGGCAACGGTCCTGGCCGATCGGCCGTATCAGAAGATGAGGTTTCTAGACAGGTCTACAGACGGCGCTGATGTGTACTTCGCACTTGTGCCTGAATTGCCTGGTTGCCATACTCACGGTAGCACCGTAGACGAAGCGGAAGAGCTACTCAATGAAGTGATAGTTGAGTTCATCTATTTCATGCTGGAAGACGGTCTTGACATTCCGCCCCCGCGGCCGATCGAAAAGCCGTTCAGCGTTAATTTCGGCGAGCATCTGCACCGAGTTGTTGAAGCCGTCCCGGACTCTCCAATTCCTCGTGGCGCGCTAATTCCGTCTAGTGCCCAGTTCCAGGACATTGTCGCCACTTGAGCCGACTGAAAGCCCTGCCGCTTATGTGCGGCCGGCTCAATCCAATTAGGGCTGGTCACGCGCCAGGACAAGGCCAGCCCTCCCCTCACCCAGCCAGCACCCACAGCGCGCTGAAGAAATAGCCGCCATCCGCCTGACGCTCCGCCTCCAGCGCGATCTCCACCGCGTCGCCCGGCCGGCTTAGCTCGATCACCGTGCCGCAGGCCCCCGCCGGCAGCAGGCTCTGCTTCAGCGCGAAGGCCAGCCCGTCCGCCCGCACATGAGCCTGGGCGCCGGGCAAGAGCAGCTCCCCCGCGATCGGCAGGCGATGCAGCGCGGCGTCAAACTCGTCTGGGGCGATGGCGAGGGGGCGCATCAGGGCCATCTTTCGCTGAACTCCCCCAAATCTAACACATGCGCGCCCGCCGCAGCAAGCAAGTCAGCCGGCCCGGCCCGCAAGCTATCGACCACGCAAGCGAGGAAGAGGACGACCATGTACACGATCGCGACATTGCAAGACTTGCGGCGGCATCTCGGCCTGGGCGAGGACGACTCCGCCAGCGATGAAGATTTGCGCCGCGCCTTGACGGCCGCCAGCCAGCGCATCGAATCTTTGACGCAGCGCCGTTACTGCCCCGTGCTGGAGAGCCGCGAAGCCCGGCTGGAGCGCGCCAGCCCGCGAGAGCTGATCTTGCCGGGCGATTTGCTTGAGCTGCGCTCCCTGCGCGACGGCGGCGGATCCATCGACCCGAGTCGTATCCGCGCCGTGCCCTGCCATGCGGGCCCCGCCAGCGTCTTGCGGCGCATTGACGGGGCGCCCTTCCAGCAAGGCGGCGAAGCGGATCGCGGGCTTTGGGTTGAAGGCCTTTGGGGCTGGCACGACCGCTGGGATCAAGCCTGGCGCGACAGCCGCGACCGCCTGCCAGAAGGCGGAATCAGCGCTGCCGCCAGCCACTTCACCGTGACGGACAGCGACGGACCGGACGCTGAGGCCCTGCGCCCGCGTTTCCATGTCGGGCATCTGCTGCGGATCGGCGGCGAGTATCTGCGGGTGATCGCTATCGACGCCGCCAGCAATCGACTGGCGGTCCTGCGGGGCGCGCAAGGGACGGTCGCGCAGACCCATGCCAGCGGCGCCAAAATCGAGACTTACGCGCCAGCGGCCGGCATTCGCGATCTGACTCTGCGCTTTGCCGCGCTCATGCTGCGTTCGGGCCAGCCACTGGATTCGGTCGACGACCCGCTATTGGGGCGGATGCGGCGCTTGACGGCTTGAGCGGGCGATTCAATCTGTTCGCTTTTGGGCGCATGCGATAAGGTTGCCTCGCGCTTCCCACGCATCCGACAGGCTCGCCAAATGCCTCGTCAGCTCACGCGCATGGTCGCCCTGCGCTATCGTGATTTTCGCTTCTTGTGGCTGGGGGAGATGGTCTCCACCACCGGCTCGCAGATGCAGCTCTTCGCCATCAACTGGCATGTTTTCGAGCTGCTGCGCGGGCAGACTTTCACGGTGGAGATTTTGGGCAATGCCGTCGAGCTGGGCGCGGAGGCTTTTGGCTTGGGCATGCTGGGTTTGGTCCGCGTCATCCCTATCGCGCTTTTCGCCCTGGTTGGCGGCCTGCTGGCCGACGCCCTGGATCGCCGGCAAGTGATGGTCTGGACTCGCGTCCTCTCGGCGATTTTGGCGGCTGCGCTTACGGTCATGACCCTGAGCGGCCAGATCGAGGTGGGGTCGATTTACCTGCTGACGGCGCTGGGGGCGGCCGCGACCGCGCTTGACAGCCCGGCCCGGCAATCCATCGTGGCGAACCTGGTCAAACCGCGCCATCTCGCCAACGCCATCAGCCTGAACACGCTGATCTTCCAGATCGCGACGATCTGCGGTCCGGCGGTGGCGGGCTTGCTGGTGGCGCAGTTCAACATTGGCCTGGTCTACGGCATCAACACGGCGACATTCGCGGCGGCGATAGCGGCGATTTGGCTTATCCGGCATCGCGGCAAGCTCTCGGTCGGCGGGCGGATCGGCTGGCGGTCCCTGGTGGAGGGCTTGCGTTTCACCTTTGGCACGCGCATCATCATGGGCACGATGCTGCTCGATTTCTTCGCCACGCTCTTTTCGTCGGCGCGGACGATGCTGCCGATCGTGGCGGGCGATATTCTGGGCGTGGGCGCGGTCGGTTATGGCATCCTGGCGACGGCGCAGCCAATTGGCGCACTGCTGGTTGGCCTGGTCTTGTCGCTGCGGTCGGAGATGAAGCGCCAGGGGCTGATCTTGCTGCTGAGCGTGGCGGTCTATGGCTTGGCGACGGCGGTCTTCGGCATCTCCACCAGTTTCGCGCTGTCGTACTTGATGTTTGGCTTGACGGGCGCGGGCGACACCGTCTCGATGGTCATCCGCGGCACCATCCGCCAATTGATGACGCCTGACGAAATGCGCGGGCGCATGGTGTCGGTCAACATGATGTTCTTCATGGGCGGTCCGCAGCTGGGCGAGCTGGAGGCGGGTTTGGTGGCGGCTGCCTTTGGCGCGCCCTTCGCCATCTTCAGCGGCGGCGTGGCGACCGTGCTGCTGACGGCCTGGGTCGCCTGGCGCTATCCTTCGATTCGGCGCTACAACAACGCGAACGACTTGAAAAGGAAACGTTGATGGCGGGCAAAAAACGCGGCTTGAAGCGGCACGGCGCGGCGCGGCAGAAACAGTATGAGCGCGAGGCGCGGCTGCAATACGGTCCGGGCGAGGTCAACGAGTCGATCGGGCGCTGGAATAGCTACAGCGAGGCGCAGCAAGCCGAGATCCTGGCGGAGGGCGACCGCGTGTACGGCGACCTGGCGGCGGCGATGGAAGCCGGGCTGGGGCCGGGCGACCGGGCGGTCGACGCTATTCTGGAGCGCTGGCGGCGGCATCTGCGGCATTTCTACGAGCCGAGCCTGGATCGCCTGCGCGGCCTGGGGCAGCTCTACAACACGCATCCCGAATTCATCGCCAATTTCCAGAACATCCATCAAGACCTGCCCGCCTACCTGGAGCGCGTCATTGGGGCCTGGGTCGACGAGCAGGAAACGGCGCAGCTGGAGCGCATGCTGGCGGAAGACGCGGAGCTGGAGCGGCGGCGGCAAAACCTTTCCGGCTAGCCAGCGACTCGTCTGCTGAATTGACGGGCGATTTGGCATAACGCTCCCGCGCGCTTTCTAAGCGCCCTCTCACAAATCGAAAATCGCATATATGAAAGGAATTGCCGATGGCGACATTTCGCGCTGCCATCACGCAGCTGGCCAACTTGCGCGTCCCGGGCGCGCGCAACAATTATGACCTCGACGAGCTGCCGGCGACGCTCCACCTCGCCCAGCTGCCGGCCCTGCTGGCGCTGCCGGTCGAGCTGGAAGCGGAGCGCTTCTTCCGCGAGCGCGTCGACAGCCTGCAGACCGCCGTGTTCAGCGGCGCCGCCAAGACAGCGAGTTACCGCCTCACCCATTTGCTGCTGGTGGCGCCAGTCGAAAAGGGCCTCGGCATCCGCAGTCATTTACCGGCCCTGGTGGACTTGATCGACAGCTACACCGCGGCTCTGGCGGAGGATGTGACCCTGGGCGGCCAGCTGCTGGCGCCGGCGCGGCTGGGCGTGGAGCCGGGCCGATACAGTTATGGCGGGCGCGAGTTTCATGGCTGCGCGTTTCGCCATACCTGGCAGCTGGCGCTTTGAGGAGGCGGGCATGACTATACGCTACCGAGTCGAAATCGACCGCGATCATGACGGCGCTTTCAGCGACCCCGGCGGTGAGATAAGCGAACGCGTCCTGGAGCTCGAGTGGCGGTTGGGCATGGCGAGTCCCTACGACGGCATGGCGGCCGACAGCTGGGCGAGAATCAGCCTGCGCAACCACGACGGCGCTTTTTCGCCGGAGCGGCATCGCCTGGAAAGCGGCACGCGAGTCCGCATTCAGAGCGTCGCCGGCGGCCAGACTCGGGCGCACTTCACCGGCTACCTGAGCCATGTTGAGCTCGAGGCTGGCGCTTATGGAACGCGGCGGGCGATCTTGCATCTGGCGGACTTGCAGGCTTGGCTGCGCGATAGCCCGGCCCGGCTGGAGCCGCAGGTGGATGTGACCGCGGACGCCGTCATCGGGCGACTGCTGGACGGCGCGACCCTGCGGAGGGCGGCGATCGCCGGCTACTGTCTCATTGATGTGCCGGGCTACAGCCAGATCGACGCCTGCCGAGTCTTCCCGGCGCGGAATGTGGCGCGGCGGCTGGAGCGCGGGCGCACGCGTTTCGCTTATGTTGGCGATTGGTGGCGCGAGACCACCTCCACTCTGGAGGCGATTGGCGATGTGGTGGAGAGTAAACGCGGCCGCTTTTTCATCGATCGGGCGGGCGAGCCAGTCTTCCTCAATCGGCATCACACCCTCGTCAGCCGCCAGCTTCGCGCCAGCCTGGACGACGACATGATTGGCATGCGCTACCAGTATGGCGAGCGGCGTCTGAACCAGATTTCGCTGTCCATGAGGCCCCGCGCCATCGGCCAGCGCGATACCCTGCTTTGGCAATTGCGGCAGCCGCTGCGCATCGACCGCTTCAGCGAATTGCGGCTGAGCCTGCGCCTGCTCGACGAACGCGAACGACCTGTCGGGCTACTGGAGCTGGACAGGCTGGAGGCGCGCTTTCGCCATGGGCGGGCGACTGGCGAGGAATGGCGCGAAAATGTCTCCGCGGAGGCAGTCTCGCTGGGCGCTGCTTCGGTCGAGGCTCGCGTGAGCAATCAAAGCCGCGAAGACCTCTATCTGACGGCGCTGGAGCTCTATGGCAAGCCGCTCTATCGTGGCGACAAACTGGCGATCCGCCTGGGCGACGGCGCGGGCATGCATGTCTACGGCCTCAAGTCGCTGTCGCTGGAGCTGCCGGCCCTCTCCGATTTGGCGACGGCTCAGGCTTTCGCCGCATATGAGCTGGCGCGGCGGCGTCATCCCCGGGGAATGGTCGAGGAGCTGTGGCTGGAGGCCCGCGATCACCCGCAAGCCGCCCTGGGCGCGAGCCTGTTTGACCGGGTGCGGGTCAGCGAATCGCAGACCGGGCACGGCGCTCGCGAGTACTTCATTGTGGCGGAAGCGCACCATGTAGGCGCGGGCGGGACGCGGCACGAAACCCGCTGGACCCTGGAGCCGGCCGATTCGGCCCGCTTCGTCATCGTGGATGACAGCAGAGTCGACGCGGCCGCCGAGGCAATCGCGCCCTATTAGGCGATGCGCCAGATCGGAACCGTGTCGCGCCTGTCTCGTCCTTCGCGCGCCGCGAACCAGCCTATGCCAGCCGCCAGCGCATGTGGCCCTCTCGCTCGCAATGCGTCCGCCCGCGCGCTTCCAGGCATTCCAGGTGCGCCAGGGTCTCGGCCAGGGCGAAGCGCCATTCATGGGCGGTCAAGCGCTTCAGCTGAAAGAGCCGCCCAGCCACTTCCAGCACGGTGGAGTCGCCGCCTTCAAGCGATTCCAGAGTGCGCCGCAGACGCTCGGCGTGATGCGCCAGCAGCTCCTCAATGCGACCGCTCCAATCGGTGATGAGCTGCTTGTGGCCCGGCAGCGCCAGCCGCGGGTCCAGGCTTCGCAGCGCTTCCAGCGACGCCAGATACCGCCCCAGGGGGTCGGGCGCGGTGTGCAGCCAGCTGCCGATGTTGGGCGTGATCTTCATCAAGACATGGTCGCCGCAGAGCAGCAGCCGGTCAGCGGCCTCATAATACATGAGCTGGCCGTCGCTGTGGCCCGGCGCCTGCATTGCGCGGAAGCGGCGCTCGCCCAATTTCAGCTCGGCGCCGTCGGCGACAGTCTCATGCTCAAGCGGGTGCGGCTGAGTGAGGTCGCGGGTGCTTTGCAGGGCGCTTTCGATGCGCTCCACTGCCGCCAGCTCCATGCCGCAGTCCAGCATCCAGCCCTGCTGCTCGGCCGGGTCGGCGCCGCGGAAGAAGAATTGGGCCAGCTCGCGCTCTCCCGCCGGCATGAAAAGTGGCATGGGCGCGCGGGCCAGGCGCTGCCACCAGCCAGCCATGCCAAAGTGATCGGGATGCATGTGCGTGAGGACGATCTTTTCGATATCGTCCGGCTCAATGCCCAGCGCCTGCATGGCGGCTTTCCATTGCGCCCGCGCCGCCGCCGTGTTCAAGCCGGTGTCGACCAGAGTCCAGCCGCCCGCCCCGCGCAAGAGGTAACAGTTGACGCTGTTCAGCGCATAAGGCAGGGGCAGCCGAATCTGCGCGATGTCGGCGTCGATCCAGGTGATTCCGTCCATGGTCGGCTGCTCGCGCCGCGGCTCAGGGCTGGGCTTCGGAGATATCGCCGACGAAGAGATAGAAGAGCAAGCCAAAAGGCGTCATCAATTTGCGCCAGCTCAGATCGTCGTGGGCGGCGCTGACATCAAAAGGCTGTAGATCGAAGCCCTCTTCCAGCAGATCGGCGTTGACTTCTTTCATAGCCGGGCTGAAGTGGCAGATGGCGAAGGGCTCGTCGACATCGTCTTGGTGCAATCCAATGAGCATCAGCTCGTCCAGCCAGATGCCCCAGGGCGACGGCTGCGCGTATTTGCCCAGGGTGGCGAAGCCGCAGCTTTCCCAGAACTCGGCTTCGACTTCCAGGTCGGGGATCATCGCCGAGATCTCGCCAAATTTGCCCAGGCGGGTGATGTCTGCGGCGCGAGCGACATTGTCATGCGGCAGCTGGCGCGGCGGCTCCTCGCTGCTGAGCAGGATGTGGATGCCGGCCGGGCTGACGAGGCGGTCGCCATCGATGGGCAGGCCTCTCGCTTGCAGGGCGTCGATGTCGCTGCCGAAGTAGCGCAGGCTGGGGTTGGATCCGGCGCCGGGCAGGAGATGCAAGTGGTATCTGCCGTCGGTGTAGACATCCTCGCCGAGCGCGGCCAGGCCCAGCCGCTGATAATAGTCGCCGGCCGCCGCCAGGTCGTCGACATAATGCAAAATTTCTACATAAGCGCCCAGTTTCATTATTCTGTCTCCCTAATTTGGCTGGTCCCTTTGGCGCGCCACAAGTGTACCAGAAGCGCCAGGGCGATGAGCCAGCACAAGCCACCGGCGAGAAGGGCGTCGCGCCAGAGGGCTGGCTCGAAGCGAAAGCGGACGCTGCTCTCGCCAGCGGGCACGGGCAGGGCGCGGAAGAGCAGGTTGGCGCGGTAGATCGGCGTCGGCGCGCCATCGACGCTTGCTTTCCAGCCGGGGTAATGGGCGTCGGCGAGGACGAGGTAGGCCGGCGCGGGCGCATTCACGCGCAGATCGACGGCGGTTGCGCTGTAGCGCGTGATTTCCACCGCGCCGCCGGCAAGTTCCAGGTCGCGGGTTTCGGCGGCGCCCTGGATCACGACAGCCTCGCCAGCTTGCAGCAGCTCCAGGGCAGCCTGGTCGCCAGCGGCGTCGGCCGGCAGGATCACCGGCTGCGGCGCCAGGAAAGCGCGCTCCCCCGCGGGCAGGCGATAAACCTCGATGTCGCTGGCGAGGACGCGCTGGAAAGGCGGCGGCTGCAAGGGCTGGAAAGTGGACGGATCGCGGCTGTCGACCAGGCTGACCGCCAGGATGCGCTCGCCTTCGTCCAGCAGCGCCTTCAAACCGGCCGGATCGGTGACCGTGAGCAGGAGGCCGTAATCCAGGGCGACAGCGCGGTCGTCGCTGAAGGGCGCTGTATGCAAGACGCGGACTTCGTCCAGGGGCGAATCCGCGAAGTCCAGAGCCGGCGCCTCCCGCCAGAAGCGCCAGAGGGTGGTGTCGTATTCGATTTCGTCGTGCCAGAAATCGTGCACGCGGTCGGTGATGAGGGCGCGGGCGTCGGTGGCGCGCAGCCAGCGCAGATTCGGGATGCAGGCGCCCCAGCACTCCGAAAGCGCCAGACGCTCGCCCAGGCGGCCGTCGACTGCCGGCTCCGCCCCGTCGGGCAGCAGCAGCGCGCTGAAGCGGGCATAATGCCGGGTTGGCGTGATGCCGCCGCCGAAGCCGTCGAGGGTGGGCAATCCCCAAACCAGGGATTGATTGGGCATGAGCGTCGTCAGCTTTTTGACGGCGACCAGAGCCTGAAATTGAGCCGCCGCGTCCATGTCCCGCTTGGCGTATTGCTGGCGCAGCGCGTCGATGTCGGCCGGGTCGAAGAAGAGCTGGCTGATGGCGAGAAGGCGCCCGGGCGGGAGCTCGTCGCCTTGATCGGCGCGCAGGCGGTGGATGGCGTCGCGCGGGGCGAAGTAGACATCGGCCGGCGCAAGGTCATTATAGGGCAGGTTGCGCGCCGCCAGGAAGAGCTCCAGAGTCAGCAGCAAGACGGCGGCCAGGCCGCGGTGGCGGTGGCGCGAATGCAGCAGGAAGAGCAGCAGCAGCCAGGCAATTAGCCAATGCCCGAGGCTGGCGGCGCCGAGCGGGGCGTGGCCGAAGATCAAGCCAGGGTCGGCGCGCAAGACGAAAGCGGCGGCGAGGAGCATGGCAGCCAGGGCGCCAGCGACCGCGGCGGCGCGGCCTGCGCTGCGCTCCCTGGCGGAGGCGAGGGCGTCGACGCCCATGCCCGCCAGCAGCGCCATCGCCAGGCTGTAAAGCGCCAGAAAGCGCGCTGGCACGCGGAAGAGATTGAAGCCGGGCAGCTCCGCCAAGGGCAGATAAAGCGGGTTGAAGCGTCCAAAAGCAAGCGCCAGGCCAGCCAGAGCCAGCAAGAGCCAGATTTGGCATTGGCGATCGGCGCGGGCGCGACAGGCGATGCCCCAAAGCGCCAGGCCCAGCCCCAGAACGCCCAGCCAAGCCAGATATTCGCTGTAGGGCTGGCCATCAAAGCTGGGCAGCAGTCCGCGCCCCAGCATGCTGGGCGGCAGCGAGAATGAAGTGGCGCTGCGCAGGTCGAAGCCGTCGCTGCGATTGGACAGTTGCAGCAGCTCCAGGCTGGGCAGCAGCTGTGGCAGCGAGAGCAGCAGGGCGGCGCCAAATGGCAGAGCCAGCAGCAGCATGGACCGCGGCAATCGACGCGACAGCGATGTCTCGTCCGGCGCCAGACACGCCCGCGCCAATCCAAAAAGCAGCAGGCCGACGCCGCTGATGAAGACGGTCTGGGTGTGACCGCTGAGGATTTGCATTGCCCAGGCGATGGCGAGCGGGAGGCCGTCGCGGAGGGGCGCGCCACGAGACGAGACCCGGTGATACAGCGCGAAAAGAAGCGGCATCCAGGCCAAGCCTTGCAACTGATTGATCTGCTCCACATGAGCGCCGATGTGGCCGCTGAAGGCGAAGACCAGGCCCGCGGCGATTGCGGGAAGCCAGCCCTTGCCGATGCTTTCGCGGTACAGCCAGGCAGCGCCGGCCGCCGCCAGGACGACATGGAAGACGATGCTGAGGGCGATGGCGGCCGGGGCGCGGAAGGGCGCGGTCAGCCAGTTGGGCGGGTAATAGACGCCGAGCTGCGGGTTGGCCAGCAGGGGCGCGCCCATGAAGAGATCGGGCGTCCACAGCGGCAGCTCGCCAGCGCGGAAAGCGGCGTTGCGGATGTCCCAATACGGATAAAAGTAATTGTAAGTGTCGCCCCGGGCGAGGATGAGGCCGCTAAAGAGCAGCGGAAAGAAGAAGACCAGGGCCAGGAATGCAAAGAGGCACAGCGGCGGCAGGCATTTGCGGAAGTTCACTGGCGGTCGCGTTCTCGCAGCGCCATCGACCATTCGACGCTGGTCAGCATTCCGCGCGCCGCCAGAGCCAGGCGGAGCCGTCGCAAGGGGGCCGGTTGACGCCGCTCCGCCTGGAAGCGTTTCCAGCGCCTTTCCGCGCCGGGCCCCCAGAGGAAGTCGGCTTGCGCCGGCGGCAGGCGCAATTGGGCTGGATTGCCCCAGCGCTCCCAGGCGGCGCGCATCGCTATGGGATTGGCGGGCTTCAGAAAACGCCATTCGCCGCGGCGCATGAAGATGATGTTGACTTCAATGTCTTCGCGCTGGCCGCCGGTGTTGCTCAGGTTGTCGCCGTGAATGACAAAGTCGCCGCCCGGCTCGTCGCAGGCTTGAAAGCGGGCATGGGGCTGGGCGCGGGCCGCCCATTCGGTGTCGCCGGCGACGCGGAAATTGGCGTCGAAGGGGCCGACCGTCGCATAAAGGGCGCGGCTCGCCATGAAAAAAGGACCCAAGCCATTGACGCGGCTGAAACGCAGGGGATCGTAGGGGCTGGGCGCCGTTTCCCGCTCTTGCCGCAGCCTGCCAAAGCGTTTGCGCGTGAAGACCCGGGTGAAGGGAAAATCGACCAGGCTGGCGCCTTCCTGGAGCGCTTGGTAGCCGGCGATGAGGGCTTCTGGCCGGCGGATGTCGTCGGCGTTCCAGGGCGTGAAGCAGGGCGCGTCGCTCGCTTCAATGGCGCGATTCCAGGATGCGTACAGGCTCTCTCGCGGGACATACTGCGGCGACATGCGTCCGTAATAACGCGCGTTGATCTGCCCCGCCAGCTTATCGACCAATTCGCGCTCGCCAGTGGTGGCGTCGTTGACGATGGGCAGATAGTGCACGGCGAGGCCGGCTTCGCTGACTCGCTTGGCAAAGCCGAACAAAGCGGCGCTGAAGGCGGGCAGGTGCCGTTCGCAGCGATACAAGGAGGAAATCAGGGCGACTGGCATGGGCGGGGCGCGCTCCCGGGCAAGTACGCGACAATCACAGCACAAGGGCGGCGCAAAATCAAGCGGAGTCCGCCGTATGCGCCAGCCGCAACGCGCCCAGCGCTTGATCGGCGTCCTGGATCGTGGCGAACTCGCCATTCAGGCTCGCCAATGCCAGGGCGTGCGTCGTCTCCGCCGAATGCAGGGCGCCGTCGTGGCCGCGCTGCTCGTGGGCGGCGGTGGCGTCGGCGACGACCGTCACCCGGAAGCCGAGGTCGCTGGCCATCCGCGCCGTGCTGGAGACGCAGTGATTCGTGGTCAAGCCGACAAGGACCAGGTCTTGAACGCGGGCCTTGCGCAAGCGGGCTTCGAGGTCCGTGCCGATGAAGGCGCTGTTGACGCGCTTCTGGATCAGCGGCTCGCCCGGCAGTGGCGCGACCAGGGCTTTGATGGCGCTGCCCGGCCGCTCTGGGCGCAGTGGCGAGCCCGGCTCGGTCGACAAGTGCTGGATGTGGAGCACCGGCTGCTGTCGCGCGCGCCAGGCCTGCAAGAGCCGCGCCATATTGTCTTCGGCGGCGGGGTTGTTGCGTTTGCCCAGACTCGGGTCGTCCAGGCCCTCCTGCACATCAATCAGGATAAGGGCGGTCTTGACTTGCGGGCGGCGCACTTGGGTTTTCCTTTCACTTGGCGGGCTGGCTTTGAATTGACGCGCTGGCGCGGGGCGCGGGTCTAGGATGGCGTCTCATCTATGATATAATGCTGCGACTTTCGCGGCTTGGGGAGCGAAAATGCTGCAGATTGTGAGCTTCAACATCGGCGGCGCGCGTGGCATGCGGCTGGCGCGGCACGATCACGAGCGACTGGCGGCGGACACTTGCAGCACCTTGAAGCAGGTGATAAGCCCCAATCAGCCAACCGTGATCGCCCTGCAAGAATCGGGTCTGGCGACGCTCAATGGCGGCAGCCGCAATGTCGGCAGGAAAATGGCGCAGCTGCTGGGCGGCGATTACATTGACGCCTTTGCCGCCGAAGTCTCCATGTGCGAGCATCCCCACCCCAATCTCTGGGATCGCCCGGCTTACCGCGACATGACCCAGGCGGCCGAGGGCAACGCCATCGTCACCAATTTGCCGGTGGCGCCATGGTCCTGGGGCAGCTACCCGGATTACGGCGACTGCGGCATGCGGGGGGCTTGGGCGCGCCACACCAGCATCAGCCGCGCCACCCTCTACAGCAGCGGCAACCGCGACACCCAGCCGCGCAACTTGATGGTCGCCTCGCTGAGTTATCGCGGCATCCCCTTCTATTTTCTGAACACGCACCTGGGCGTGCTCATCGGCGAAGACCGGCGCGACACCACGTACGAGCGCTCGCGGACGGCCTCGCAGATGCGGCAGGCGCAGGTCAACGAAATCTTGCATGTGATTGACGAGCTGAAGCGCGCCGACCAATATCACGAGACGGCGGAACGGCCTATCGTGCTGGCGGGGGATTTCAACGCCCAGCCCGGCTCGCCGGAGATGGAGATGCTGCAGCGGCGGTTTCGCCTGCTGAAGCCGGAGAATCGGCGCAGCGAATTGTGGACGCACCACGCGCACCGCATTCTCATCGATCATGTCTTGCTGCACGACCCCGCCGAGCAGTTTGAAGTCATTTCCTGCCACATCCAGAGCAAGATCCCCTTCGACGATTTGACCGACCACCGCCCGACCGTGGGCATCTTCGCCCGCGCCTAATCCGCCCCTAGGTCTCCGCCTTATTCGCGCGGTCTTTCCGCCGGCCTTTGTTGCGGCGCGCCAGGCTCTCGTGCATCTCGAGGAAATAGGCAAGAGTCTCTTCCCCTTGTTCCGGCGTCGAGCTTAAGCGCTCCGGGCAGCGGGCGATGCGCTGGCGAGTGACTTCGTAGAGGAAGATGGAGGCGGCGACGGAGACATTGACGCTCTGGGCGATGCCGCGCATGGGCAATGCTACCAGCCTGTCCGCCATGGCCAGGGCTTGGGGCGAAAGGCCCGTCTTCTCGTTGCCAAAGAGCAGGGCGAGGCGCTGCCCGCAGAAGTCCGCGCTGAAAATGGCTTCGGCCTGGGGCGCGACGGCGGTGGCGACCAGCTGCCAGCCGGCCTCCTTCAGCTCTCGCAGCGGCGTCGCGGCGTCGCGGTGCATGTGATAGCGCAGCCATTTGTTGGTGGCGGTGGAGCTGTTCTTGCCTTTTTCTTTGGGATCGAAGGGCTGCTCGCGCTGGAAGACGACATGAATGTCTTGCAGCCCGAAAGCGTCGCAGCTGCGGCTGATGGCGCCGAGGTTGTGCGGGTCGTGCAGGTCTTCGAGGACGACTGTCAAGCCGGGCTGCCGCAACCGGGCGACGCGCTGGAGCTTTTTGAGGCGGGCGTCGGTGGGCATGGCGTCAACTGAAGAGCCGACTCAATTCCAGCGTGAAGCCCGGCAGGACTTCCCCGCCAGCGAGCGAGCCCTCAGCGCTGACCGCCTCAACTGTGCCACTGGTGCGGTGAATCTCGACGGCGCCCCGCGCGGAATCCACGATCCAGACCAGCGTTTTCCCTCGCTGCAGGTAGCGCCGCGCTTTATCGCGCAGTTCGGGCCAAGTGTTGCCGGGCGACTTGACCTCGACCGCCAGGTCCGGCATGGCGGGCACGAACCACTCGGGGAAGGGATCCGGCGCGCGCTCGAAGCTGATGGTCGCGACATCCGGAAAGAGGGTTGTGTAGCGGTCATCGGGTGAGTAGTAGCCTGCCTCGCCGGTTACGATGCCCAAGTTGTTTTCTTCGGCAAAGATGTCAAGATAGCGGCCCAGCCTCATCGCAATTCGCCCATGCACTCCACCAGGTCCAGACATCTCACTGATTTCTCCATCGATCAACTCAAATCTAAAGTGGTCATTGCCCGGCTGGCAGTACAGCGCCCACAGGTCATCGACATCGTAGAGCCGCTCTCGAACTGGCATGGTCATCTCGCCTTCTATCCGTCTGCCCAGAGCATAACATATGTCCATTCGCCCGTCCCGCCGGCGCGCGTGACGGACAGGCTGCGGATTGGCTATAATGGCGTGAAACAGTATTCATGCGAGGCAAAGACTTATGATTGGAAAGACGATAGGCATTCTGACAGCCGGCGGCGACAGCCCGGGTTTGAACGCAGCCATTCGCGCAGTGGGCAAGGTGGCGATAGAGCGGCACGGCATGCGCCTGGTCGGCTTCCGCGATGGCTTCCGCGGCTTGATGCAGAATCGGGTCATTTGGCTGGGCGCCGACGAGCTGAGCGGCATTTTGACCCTGGGCGGCACGATCCTGGGCACCAGCCGCGACAAGCCGCACAAGATGCTCATCGGCGGCAAAACGCGCAACATGACGGATGTGCTGGTGGAGAATTATCGCCGGCACGACCTGGAAGCGCTGGTCTGCCTGGGCGGCGGCGGCACTGCCAAGAATGCCTGGCGGCTGGCGCAAGCGGGCTTGAATGTCGTCTGCCTGCCCAAGACCATCGACAACGATGTCAGCGGCACGGATGTGACTTTCGGCTTCGACACCGCGCTGAACATCGCCAGCGAAGCGATAGACCGGCTGCACTCGACGGCGCACAGCCATCACCGCATCATCGTCTGCGAGATCATGGGCCACAACACGGGCTGGCTGGCATTGGGCGCGGGCCTGGCGGGCGGGGCCGATGTCATCCTGATCCCGGAGATCCCATTCAATATCGAGGCGATCGCCGAATCGATACGAGCCCGCAGCCGCGGCGGGAAGCGCTTCAGCATCGTCGCCGTCTCCGAAGGCGCCATGACCCAGCGCGTCGGCCGGCTCCTGGGCGACGCCCGCGCCAGGCTGGCCCAGGTCGAAGCCGAGATGGCTGCCAGCGCCGACGACAGAACGCGCTACAAAGCGGCGCGCCAGCAACGCAGAGAAGCCCGGGCCGAGCTGGCCGAGATAGAAAAAGAACGCAGCGGCGGCACGGCTCTGCTGACGACGGAGCTGGAAAAACAGACCGGGCTGGAATCGCGGGTGACCATCCTGGGGCATGTCCAGCGGGGCGGCGTGCCCTCGCCAAGAGATCGCTTGCTGGCGACGCAGCTGGGGGCGGCCGCGGCGAACTTCATCGCCCAGGGCAAGACGAATATCCTGGCGGGAGTCTGTGGCGAAGGCGTGGCGGCCGTGCCACTGGAGGAAGTGGTGGGCGCGCGCAAGAATGTGCCCCTGGATCACCCCTGGCTGCAAGCGGCGCGGGACCTGGAGATCTGCCTGGGGGACGCGCTGTGAGCGCGATTGATCGGGATGAAGCGCTAGTGCTATACTTGGCGCGAAGAGCCTGCTTGCCAGAGTGAGCGACGCTACGATGCCTTCGCCGGAAGACAGCGTAAACGCGGTCAGTAACGACGCCGCCTCTCCCCCGACATTCGTCGCGCCGCTCATTGATGTCGCGCTCGACGCGGAAGAAGCGCCGCCTGCGGATTTCGACGCCAGCGAAGGCGCGCTTGCAATTGACCAGCAAGTCGCCGTCCTCGCCTGTCAGGACAACCTGGAATTCCTGCGCGCGCAGCCGGACGAGAAATTCAAGCTCATCGTCACTTCGCCGCCTTACAACATTGGCAAGAGCTACGAGGCGCGTTCGCCGCTGCAGCATTACCTGGATGGGCAGAAGGCGGTCCTGGCGGAGTGCGTCCGCGTCTTGCATCCGCGCGGCTCGGTCTGTTGGCAAGTCGGCAATTTCACCGACAACGGCGAGATTATGCCGCTGGACTGCCTGCTATTCCCGATCTTTCGCGATTTCGGGCTGAAGCTGCGCAACCGGATTGTCTGGCATTTCGGCCACGGCCTGCACTGCCGCAATCGGCTTTCGGGCCGCTACGAGACGATCAACTGGTGGACGAAGGGCGACGACTACAGCTGGAATCTCGATCCGATCCGCGTGCCGTCGAAGTACCCGGGCAAGCGCCATTTCAAGGGTCCGCGCAAGGGGCAGCTCTCGGGCAACCCCAAGGGCAAGAACCCGAGCGATGTCTGGGCTTTCCCCAATGTCAAGAACAATCACCCGGAGAAGACGGTCCACCCCTGTCAGTTCCCGGTGGAATTGGTCGAGCGCCTGGTGCTGTCGATGACGGACGAAGGCGATGCTGTGCTTGACCCGTATGTCGGCGTCGGCTCCTCGGTCATTGCCGCGCTGATGCATGGGCGCAACGGTTATGGCTGCGACATTTCCGCCGAGTACATCGAGATCGCGCGAGAGCGGGTGCGCGAAATGCGGGCCGGGCGGCTGAAAACGCGGCCGATGGGCAAGCCGATTTACGATCCGTCCCTGCCCAAGGGCGGTCATTGATGCGGATCGCGGCGCGCCAGCCGTGCCCTTGATTCTGCTGGGCGTCCTGCCCTAGCGACTCCCCGTTGCTATTTCCACTAGTCGGCCGTACAATTGTTCCAATCCAGCGCAGGCTCCTGATGGCGTACGCAACCCAGCTTGAAAGCGGCAGCGAACTGAACCGGCTCTATGCAGCCGACCGACCGGTGCACGAGTGGTACCGCTTTGTACTGTCGTTTCCGCCGCATCTGGCCCGCGATTACATCTTGAGGTTTGACCTTGTTCCCGATCAAGTCCTGCTGGATCCCTTCTGCGGGACGGGCACGACGCTCGTCGAAGCGAAGAAACTCGGCATCGAGAGCGCCGGCATAGAAGCCAACGCCATGGCGCATTTCGCCGCTTGCGTCAAAACGGACTGGACAGTTGATCCGGACCGGCTGCTCGCGTTTGGACGGCAGGTCGCGGATCAGCTGCGGCGCCTGCGACAAGAGTTGATGCGGCCGGGCGGAAATGGCGGCGACATGATCAGCGTGTTCTCCGGTCAGCTGCGCTCTTTGGGCGCGGAGCGGTCACGGCTGTTAATCAAAGACTCGATCAGCCCGCTACCCTTGCACAAGGTCTTGACGCTCCTGGATGCCATCGACGCGCGTCCAACCGCAGAACTGCGCGGGCACGCGAAGCTGGCGCTGGCGAAGCAGACGGTCAACAAGATCAGCAATCTGCGTTTTGGTCCCGAGATCGGCGTCGGCAAGATCAAGGCGGACGCGCCGGTCATCCAGCCCTGGCTTCAGGCGCTCGATCAAATGGCTTTCGACCTCCGGGCGGTTCGCGGCTGCCCGGAGACCAAAGCGACAGTCTGCCTGGCCGACGCGCGCGACATGGGCCAGCGCCTGCCACCCAAGTCGATAGACGCGGTTATCACTTCGCCGCCCTATCCGAACGAAAAAGACTACAGCCGCACGACGCGCCTGGAATCGGTATTGCTCGGCTTCATAACCAGCCGCCAGGACCTGCGCCGGCAAAAGCAGCAATTCATCCGCTCGAATACGCGGGGCGTCTACAAAGCCGACCGCGACGACCGCTGGGTGACCGATATGCCTCGCATACAGCGGCTCGCTGACGAGATTGAAGCCCGCCGCCTGGAGCTGGGCAAAACTTCCGGCTTCGAGAGGCAGTACGCCAATGTCGTGCGGCTCTACTTCGGCGGCATGACGCGCCACTTGGCTGACCTGCGACCGCTGCTGAAACCGGGCGCGCGGCTGGCTTATGTCGTCGGCGATCAAGCCTCGTACTTTCGCATCATGATTCGCACAGGGCAGATCCTGGCGGAAGTGGCCGAGCGCCTGGGCTATGAAGTGCTGGATATAGACCTGTTCCGGACGCGCTTCTCGACAGCGACAAAAGAACAGCTGCGCGAAGAAGTGCTGCTATTGCGCTGGAACGATGAGAGGCTGCTGAAGTCGTGGCGCGCGGCTTGATATGTCGTCCAGGCCCCTCAAGTTACACTTTCCATTCTAGCTGACGCTGAGCATGCTCTAATGAAATTCGTAGGGGCGTGGCGGCGACTCGCGCTTACGCGAAATCGTATCGGACGACATACAAAGTCTTCCCTATGACAGCAGCGACCTTCACACAGGGGCCTACAGTGCCGCCGAACAGACTGACGCGCCTCAGCCCAGGCTCGCCCGCAGCGCGCTCACGGTCGACTCGGCGGCGCTCGCCATCAGGCTGATGTCGTTCATCACCGTCACCAGATCATAGCCCCGCCCCAGCATTTCGATCGCGTGGTCGGCGTCGGCCGCGAACAAGCCCGCTTTCAAGCCATGCGCCCGCGCCGACTCCTGCAGCGCGTCCAGCGCCTCGTCGACTGTCGGGTCGTCGCCGTCCAGCCCGAAATTGCCGGTCATGGTCAAGCGCAGATCGCCAATGCCGACGAAGACTCCATCCAGGCCCGGCACGCTGAGGATCTCGTCGCGGTTCTCGAAGCCCTTTTGAGTCTCGATCATGGCGAAGGCGACGATTGTGTCGTTGGCATGCTCGCCATAATCGGCGCCAGCGTAGATGCGGGCGCGGGTGGGGCCGAGGCTGCGGTAGCCCATGGGCGGGAAGCGGCAGGCGCCGACGAAAGCCTCGCATTCTTCGCGAGTCTCGACCATGGGGCAGATGATGCCATAAGCGCCGGCGTCGAGCAGTCGCATGATATCGCCCGGCGTATTCCAGTTGACTCGCGCCATGGGCACGGTGTCGGTGGTGGAGATGGCTTGCAGCATCTGTATCGCCGTTTCCATGCCCATCAAGCCGTGCTGCATGTCGACGGTCAGGCTGTCCCAGCCGCAATGCGCCATGACTTCCGCCGACCAGGTGCTGGGGCTGTGCAGCCAGCCGTTGATGGCGGGTTTGCCCGCCGCCCAAAGTGTCCGCAGCCGATTTTCGCGCATATTTCGTCCATTCCTCGCACACTGTCAGTCCGCGCCGATTATAGCCGCTTTCGGCTCGCTTCCAAGACAGTCGCGACGAGCGAGCCTGCTATAATGACGGGCTTGCCGCCGCGGGACAAGATGCCATGCACAGCCGCAACATCAACAAGATCATCGTCGTCGCTTTCTGCCAGCGCTTTCATTTGTACATTCACGCCTACGCCCTGCTGCTGCTGGGGCGGGGCCTGTCGCTGACGCAGATCAGCTTGATCGAGACCGTCTTCATCGGCGCGATCTTCTTGATGGAAGTCCCCACCGGAATTCTGGCGGATCGGCTCGGGCGCAAATGGTCCCTCTTCGCCTCGACGGGCCTGCTGATGATTGGCGAGTTCCTCTTCATTTTCGCCCGCGGCTTCGAGGCCTATCTCTTCATCGCGCTGCTGGCCGGCACGGGTTTCGCCTTCGCCTCGGGCGCGCTGGAGGCACTGGTCTATGACAGCCTGCCGACGGAGAACCGCGAAGCCGCCATGAAACGGACGATGGGGCGGGTCAACAGCTGGGGCAACGCCGCCTTTTTCATCGCGCCCTTGATCGGCGGCTTGATTATTGGCGACGCTTCTGTCGAAAACTTCATCCCGGCCATCGCCCTGACCGTGGTCGCGCTGCTGGCGGGCCTGCTCGTCTGCCTGACTCTGCGCGAGCCAAATGTGGATTCAGCCGAGGACAAGCCGAGCAGCCTGGCTCTCCTGCGCGACGGTTCGCGCTTGCTGCGCCGCAATCAACGTTTGCGCCGGCTGACCCTGCTGGCAGTTTTCTCTTCGCCCTTCACCGGCGCGCTGGCGACCACTCTCGGCCCGCCCTGGTTAACGCAGAACGGCGTCACGCCTTACGCGGTCGGGGTCACGCTCTCCTTCGGCAGTTTGCTGGCGGTGGCTGCCCAGCGCTACGCCTACAAGCTGGAGGCATGGCTGGGTCAGGCGCGGGCGATCGCCTGCTTGATCCTGTTGCCCGGCGCGACTTACTGGCTGCTGGCGGCGGTCGCCGGTCCCTTGCCGTCGGCCCTGGTCGTCATCTTGATGTATGGCCTCAACGACATGAAGGCGCCGCTGTTCTCGGCTTATCAGAACGCCTTGATCGAGAGCAAGAACCGGGCGACCGTGCTTTCCTTGATCAACATGTGCGTCAATCTCTTCGTCGCCCTGGGCGCGCCCCTGCATGCCATGCTGGCCGAGCGTTCGCTGCCCCTGGCTTTCGTCGTCATCGGGGCGGGCATCGTGTTCGCCGGCTTGTTTCTGCGCGCGCATCGGCTGCCATCCGCGTGAACGGTCCGCTCATGGCCTGCGCATTCCGATGGCAGCCGAAATCGTAGGGGCGAGCAATTGGGCCGCCGCATCTTCTCCCGCCGTCTCACACGGGGCGCAGATCGTACACCGCGCGCTTCGTGTAGACCGGCCCGTCGGGCTGCAAGTCGCTTTCATACAGCGCGAAGGACTCCACCGCGAAGGGTTCGGCGAAGAAATCGAGATGCCGGGCGAGCCATCTGCTGGCCGGTCCCCGCCGCAGCGGCTTGCGAAAGCGCATCAGCGTGACATGCGGGTGGAAGCGCCGCCGTTCTCGCCGGAAGCCTTCACTCTCCAGCGCGCGTCCGCTGGCCTCGTGCAGCGCCCGCAGGGCCGGCCCGTTCTCCACGCCCGCCCAGATCACGCGGGGGCGCTCGTTGATGGGGAATTGGCCGACGCCGCCGACTCGCATATCGAATGGCGGCAGTTGGACATCGGCGAGCGCTCTGGCGTAGGCGCGCGCCACCGCCTCCGGCACATCGCCGATGAAATGCAGGGTCAGGTGCAGCGCTTCGCGGCGGGTCCAGCGCCCGGGCGGCAAGTCGTCTTTGCGCAGCGCGAGGATGGCGTCTTTGGTCGCTTCTGGCAGGTCGATGGCGACGAAGAGACGGGGCATGGGTGGCACTTTCGCGACGGCTGTCCGGGCCTAAACTTGGCTGGCGGCGGCGACGCGTCTTGTCACGGCGCTTGCCTGCCACTAAGATTAGCATATCAATTCAGAAACCACGCATGAAGAGGAGAGGCCATGCTGCTGGGTTGTCGCATCACACGAATTTCGCTGGCTGCGCTGCTGGCGCTGATCTTGCTATCGGCGACCGCGCGAGCCGACGAGGAATGCGAATTCGCCGACGAGGTCATCCGCATCGGCGGCATCATCCCGCTTTCGGCGCCCGGCGCGACCCTGGGCGGCATCGTCATGGATTGGGGCTTCCAGGCGGCCGTCGCCGATATCAACGCGGACTGCGGGCTGGAAGTGGCTGGCGCGCGTCATCGCGTCCAGGTCATCACCGCGGATTCTGAAGGCATCTCCGAACGCGGGCAAGCGGCGGCCGAGCGCCTGATCCTGGAAGACGGAGTCCATGTCATGATCGGCGTCTATCACAGCGCGGTGGGCTTGGCGACGATGGGCGTCATGCAGGAGTACCAGATCCCGACGATCTTCTCCAACCCGCGCAACGACAACATCAGCGCCAGCGGCATCATCGAATACGACGGCAAGCCGCCGCGCATCGCAAGCGGGCAAGATTACATCTTCCGCATCGCGCCCTCCAGCTCCATGGTCGGCATCGTCATGACCGACTGGCTGATGTCGCAAGGCGCGGACGATGTCGTGCTGCTGATCGAGAATACCGACTACGGGCAGCCGGCCGGCTTCTTCGAGAAAGACCGGCTCGAGGCGAACGGCGTCCGCGTCGAAAAGCTGGATATCGAGCTCGGCACTGAAGACTTCGTGCCCATCCTCAGCCGCATTCAAGCGCGCCCAGAGCCGCCCGACGCCATCCGCATCATCGTCACTGGCGAGACGGCGCTCAACCTGACGCAGCAAATGGCGGAGCTGGGCATCGCCCCCAGCGACGACACCATCTGCGTCACCAACCAGATCGCCTTCCAATCCGAGCAGTATTGGGCGACCGTGCCTGACGGCAACTATTGCGCCTTCGACCGCATCGGCACCATCCCCAGCTTGTTCAACGAGATCGCCCACGAGCTCAATGCCGACTTTGAAGCCGAATTTGGCGACATCCTGGCAGCCCACACGATGGAGGCCTACGACAGCGTCTACCTGGTGGCGGACGCGATCGAGCGAGCCCAGAGCTTCACCGACGCCGACGCCATCGTCGCCGCGCTGGAGACCATCGACATGACGCTCTCGCAGGGGCGCTATTATTTCACCTATGGCAATCACAATCCCGAATTGCCGGCGGGCACGCCCAAGTTCATGTGGCGGCAGTGGCCCGACCCGGTGGTGACCGTCATGCAGTACTTTGAAGCCGGGCAGACGGGCCTGGAGGCGGCGGTGGTCTACCCGGAGATTTACCAGACCCACGGCACAGCCTACATCGCGCCCGGCACATTGCCCGCGGACTAGCCTTGTAAGGGCGAAATGCCATTTCACCCGCCCGCCCACGCGGAATACATCACGGTTCGCCGTGGGCAGAAGACCGCGTGAACGGCGAATCGCATGCTATTGACTCCCCTCCCTGAGGCTTCGGGCGCCCGCCACAGAGATGGCGGGAAGGGGCCGGGGGCGGGGTTGGCGAAGGGCCATATCGCCCGCAGCGGCGCAAGAAAAATGAAAAGCTCCAGGAGAACCTCATGACACGCAATCTATCCCGCTTCAGCGCCACGCTCCTCCTCTGCCTGTGCTTCGCCATTGGCGCGCAGGCGGACCAAGATTGCAGCTTCGCCGACGAGCCCGTCTTGATTGGGGGCGTCGTGCCCTTGTCGGCGCCGGGCGCGGTGGCTGGCGGCATCGGCATGGAATGGGGCTTCCAGCAAGCCGTCGCCGATATCAACGCCGGCTGCGGCATCCAAATCGACGATTTGCAGCATCGCGTCGAAATGATCACGGTGGATTCGGAAGGCGTCTCCGAGTTTGGGCAGGCGGCCATGGAGCGTCTCGTCTTCCAGGATCAAGTCCATGGCATCGTCGGCTTCTATCACAGCGCAGTGGGCCTGGCGACGATGGGCATGGCGCAGAAGTATAAAATCCCGACCATCTACGCGCACCCGCGCAACGACGACATCAGCGCGGCCGGCTACATCGCTTACGAGGGCTCGCCCGCGCGCAAGGACGACGGCGTCGATTATGTCTTCCGCACCTCGCCGCCCAGCGCCATCGTCGGCAAAGTCGTCACCGACTGGCTGGTCGAGCTTGGCGTGGAGACCGCCGTGATCATTCTGGAGAACACCGATTACGGGCATCCAGCCGCCGCCGCCGAACGCGCCCACCTGGAGCGGGCTGGCGTGCATGTCGACCAACTGGAAATCGAGCTCGGCACCGAAGACTTTGTGCCCATCCTCAGCCGCATTCAAGCTCGTCCGTCCCCGCCCGACGCCGTCCGCATCCTCGTCAGCGGCGAGACTTCGTACAACCTGACGCAGCAAATGGCGGAGCTGGGCATCGCGCCGACCGCCGATACCATCTGCGTGACCAATCACCTCGCATTCCAGAGCGAGCAATTCTGGAACACCGTGCCGGACGGCAACTTCTGCGCCTATGACCGCGTCGGCATCATCCCCAGCCTCTACAACGATCTGGCGATCGAGCTCGACCGGCGCTACCAAGAAGACTTTGGCGACATCCTCGTCAGCTTCGCCATGGAAGCCTACGACAGCGTCTGGCTGATGGCGGACGCGATAGAGCGGGCCGGGAGCTTCACCGACGCCGACGCCATCGTCGCCGCCCTGGAGTTGACCGACATCGACTTGTCCCAAGGGCATTACTACTTCAGCTATGGCGCGCACAATCCTGAATTGCCGGAAAGCGTGCCGCCCTATATGTGGCATCAGTGGCCCGTGCCAGTCGTGACGGTGATGCAATACTTCGAGCAGGGGCAGAGCGCCCTGGACGCGGCTGTCGTCTATCCCGAGATCTACCAGACTCACGATACGATCTACTTCGGGCCCGGCGCGACGCCCTAAGCGCGCTCCGCGAGTTCAGGCTTCATCCCCCCAGCAATTCGCCCCTGCGCCGGCTTCAAGCTATGGCGCGGGGGCGAGCCACTGAGCCCCCGCAGGAATTGCGCTGGCGCCCGCCGATTTGCGCGGCAGGGCCAAATTATGATATTGTTTTACTTATATGGTGCGATTGCGCATCGGACGACTCGTTTCTGTCAATAAAGGGGGATTTCATGCCAGCCAGATCGCTAATCAGAATGATTGGTCTGCTCCTGCTGCTCGCCGCTGTCGGCTTGGTCTACGCGGAGGACGACTGCGCCTTCGCCGACGAGAGCATCAAATTCGGCGGGATCGCCCCGCTTTCGCCACCGGGCGCGACCGGGGCCGGCATCATCATCGACTGGGCCTACCAGCAGGCGGCCGCTGACATCAATGCCGACTGCGGCGTCGACATCGCCGGCGTCAACCACCGCGTCGAAGTCCTGACCGGCGACTCCGAAGGCATCTCCGAACGCGGGCAGGCTCTCGCCGAGCGCTGGATCTTCGAAGACGGCGTGCATGGCGTGGTCGGCGGCTATCACAGCGCGGTGGCTTTGGCGACCATGAAAGTGACCCAGGAGAACCGCATCCCGACTCTCTTCGCGGGTCCCTGGAACGACAACATCACCGCCAACGGCATCATCGAATACGAGGGCAGAGCGCCGCGCATCGAAGACGGCGTCGATTACATCTTCCGCACCTCGCCCGCCAATTCCATGGTGGCGGCCGTGGCAGCCGACTGGATGATCGAGCTGGGCTTGGAAGATGTCATCATCATGACGGAGAACACCGACTACGGCATCCCGGCGGCGGCGGATGAGCGCGCCCTGCTGGAAGCGGCCGGGGTCGCCGTCGAGCAGTTCAACATCGAGCTCGGCACGGAAGATTTCGTCCCCATCCTCAGCCGCGTCCAATCGAGACCGGAGCCGCCGGACGCCATCCGCGTGCTCTTGACCGGCGAAACCGGCTTCAACCTCAACCAGCAGATGGCGGAGCTCGGCATCACGCCGAACAGCGACACGATCTGCATCGCGGAGAGCTTCGCCGGCGATTCGGAGCAATTCTGGACGGCAGTGCCAGACGGCAATTACTGCGCCTTCACCCGCGTCGGCGCCACGCCCGCGCTCTTTGGCGAAATCGCCCAGGATGTGAACGCGCGCTATACGGAAGCCTGGGGCGGCGTCGCGCCCAGCTTCGCGCTGGAACCCTACGACAGCGTGCGTCTGCTGGCGGCAGCGATGGACATGGCGGAGAGCTACACCGACGCCGACGCCATCGTCGCCGCGCTGGAGACGATTGATGTCGTGCTGGCGCAAGGGCGCTACTACTTCGATTATGGCAGCCACAATCCGGAGCTGCCCGAAGGCGCGCCCGCCTTCCTCTGGCATCAATGGCCCGACCCGATTGTGACGGTCGTGCAATACTTCGAGCAGGGCCAGAGCGCGCTGGACGCGGCGGTGGTTTTCCCTTCCGTGTATCAGACGCATGGCACGAATTACATCGCGCCCGGCACAACGCCCTGATTCTGTCCGCGGCGGCCTGAAAGCGCTATAATCGCCGGCGTAAACGGGCGGGCGCGTTGCCCGCTCGTTTTTCATTTCAGCCGGGAGATCGACGATGAACTTTCCCCAATTGACCGATGCCCTGCGCATCAGCCGCTTGCAGCCGCCCCGCCACCCCGTCCGCATCGTCCTCGACACCGATACCTACAACGAAATCGACGATCAGTTCGCCTTGACTTACGCTCTGCTTTCGCCGGAGCAGATCGCGGTTGAAGCGGTATACGCCGCGCCCTTTCACAACGCCCGCTCCAGCAGCCCCGGCGACGGCATGGAACAGAGCTACCAGGAGATCCTGCGCCTGCTGGACTTCCTCGGGCGCCCGGCGGATGATTTCGCCTTTCGCGGCTCGCTCGATTACGTCGGGGCGCAGCGCGCGCCGCAAGACAGCGACGCCGTCCAGGACTTGATATCCCGTGCCCTCGCCAGCCCCGCCGACGATCCGCTTTATGTGGTGGCCATCGGCGCGATCACCAATGTCGCTTCCGCCCTGCTGCTGGCGCCGGCGATTGTCGAGAAGATCGTCGTCGTCTGGCTGGGCGGGCATGCCCTGCATTGGCCGCACACCCGGGAATTCAATCTCAAGCAAGATGTGCCGGCCGCCCAGATCCTGCTCGATTGCGGCGCGCCGCTCGTGCTGCTGCCGTGCATGGGCGTGAGCTCGCATCTCTTGACGACCCATGCCGAACTGCGCGCCTTCATCGGCCAGGCGGGCGACCTGGGCGAGTATCTTTGCCAGATATTCCAGGAATACCGCCCGGATTCTTTCGGCGCGAGCAGCGTCATCTGGGACATCTCCACCATCGCCTGGCTGATCGATTCGAGTTGGACGCCGAGCGACTTGACTCACGCGCCCCTGCTGACCGATCAAGTCACCTGGAGCGTCGACCGTACGCGGCATCTGATACGGGTGGCGAATTTCGTGCGGCGCGACAATGTCTTCCGCGATCTCTTCGGCAAGATTCGCGAGTTCGGCGGGCTTTGAAGGGCTGAACCGACGCCGCCGCGCCCGTCTATTTCACGGCGATATGCGCCTTCCGCCAATTGCTATGGGGGACCGAGGGGGGTATGCCGGTCGCCCCTAAGGCTTCAGCTTGGGCAGGTACTGGCTGGCCTCCACGATGAGCTGGCGCAGGGCGGGCTGCTCCAGATCCGCCAGAGCGCGAATCTTGACATGCCGCAGGTCGGCGCCTTGGCCTTCCAGCAGGCCGGCCGGGTCCGGCAGATGCGCGCCGTACATGAAGCCGAGATTGAGATGCTTCTTGAAGGGCGCGATGTAACAATAATGCTGTGACATCTTTTTCGGCCCGACGCCATAACCGGCGATTTTCTGCCGCGCCCAGGGCACTTCGGTGACGCCGGGCCTCAGATCCGCCAGCAGCGACCGCGCCGCATGCGCCAGGGCTTGAATCTCCGGCGGCGCATTGGCGACGACCTCGGCGAAGCTGCCGTTGCCACCCATGGTCTTGATATCCGACGCGCCCATGCCATGCCCTCAAACCGTTTCCGCGCGCCCCGAGTCTAGCCGGCCGGTTTGCGCGCTGTCAAACAGGAGCGCCAGGCGCATTGTGCTACAATCGGGCTACTTATGAGGCAGATATGGCAAGATTGTGCCGCAAGATTCCGTCGTCATGCCGGTCTACAACGGCGAAGCCTATCTGGCGGAGGCCATTGAGAGCATCCTCGGGCAGAGCTTCGCGGACTTCGAGTTCATCATCGTCGATGACGCCTCGACAGACGGCTCGCTGGAGATCGCGGAGCGGCATCAGCGGCGCGACCGTCGCGTCCAGCTCATCGCGCTGGCGGAGAATGGCGGGGCAGGCAGCGCGCGCAACCGCGGCATCGCCAGCGCCCAAGGACAGTATGTCGCCGCCATGGACGCCGACGATGTCAGCCACAGCCGACGCCTGGAGAAGCAGGTGGACTTCCTGAATGCCAATCCCGACATTGGCCTCGTGGGGACTTGCGCCCAATTCTGCGACGCCGATCTGAATCCGCTGTACGATTTTGATGTGCCGCAAGCGCATGCCGTCATCACGCTATACTTGTTCTTCCGGCCGCGCATGGTCGCCGGTTCAATGATGCTGAGACGGCATTTTCTCGGCGCGGTCGGTGGCTACAGGCCAGGCGCCAGATCCGCGCATGATCTGGACTTGCAGGCGCGCTTGCTGGTGAATACGAGCATTCGCTTCGCCAACTTGCCGGAGGCCTTGTATCGCTATCGGCGGCATGGCGAATCGGCGAGCATGAATTACAGCGCGGCTCAAGCGACGCAGACAGGACAAGCCCCCCGCGCGCGTTTGCTGGAATACCTCTGGGGCGAGGCGCCGGCGGATGCCATGGCCCGCTTCCACCGCTTGCGGCAGGGCGCAAAGCTGGGCTGGGCAGAGCGGCGGCGGGCGCGGCGGGACATGCAGCGTTTGATCCGGGCGCTCATCGCCAAAGAACGCGTTGACAAGGCCGACGAAATCCTGCTCTATGAGACGAGTAACCGGCTGCTGGAAGAGACGACGCCCCGCCTGTGGCAGAAGTGGCTGCATTGGCGGCGGCACAATCTTGGGCGCTGAGCGCACGATGAGGCGAAAGCGATGAATCGACGCGCCGACCCGACCGTCTCCGTCGTCATGCCGGTCTACAACGGCGGCAAATTCGTCGCCGAGGCGATGGAGAGCGTCCTCAAGGGGACCTTCGCCGATCTGGAGCTGCTGGTCGTAGACGACGCCTCAAGCGACGATTCGGCCGCCATCATTCAAGCCTGCGCCGACCGCGACGAGCGCGTCGTGTTGCTGCGCCTGGCGGAAAATCGCGGCGAAGCGGACGCGCGCAATCATGGCCTGGCTCGCGCTCGCGGCGAATTCATCGCCATGATGGACTGCGACGACGTGAGCAGACCGGAGCGCCTCGAGAAGCAGCTGGCATTCCTGCGCGCCAACCCGCGCATCGGCGCTGTCGGCGCCTGTTTCTTGCGGTCGAAGGCCGATCTTTCGCCGCTGAATGTTTTCCAGGTTCCGCAGCGGCACCCGCGCATCGTGCTGAACATGTTTATCGGCGGCGGCTTCATCTTGCATTCGACCTTGTGTATCCGGCGCGAACTGATCGCCCGGGTCGGCGGCTACGAAGCGGGCCGACGCAGCGTCGACGACCTGGAACTGCATTCGCGCCTGCTGCCGGCGACCGGGATCCGCTACGCGAACTTGCCGGAAGTCTTGATGACCTATCGCCGGCACGAGAGCGCGATCGGGGCCCGCGATCCTCGGAAGCGCTTTATGCGCGATATTGGCGCGGTCAAAGGGCGTCTGCTGAAGACGCTCTGGGGCGAGGCGCCCTTCGCTGCGATTGCGCGTTTCAATGCGCTGCACCTGGGCGACAAGCTCCCCTGGGCCGAACGGCGGCGCGCCAGGCGAGATCTGGAGCGGCTGGTCGACGCGCTGCTGGAAAGCCGGTGGGTGGACGCGGCCGATGAAGCGGACTTGCGCGCGGAAATCCAGCGGCGCCTCGAGCGGACGACGCCCCGCCTGTGGCAGAAGTGGCTGCACTGGCGGCGGCACAATCTCGGGCGCTGACTGCCAAAGCGGCGCGCTCTGTGGCAAAATGGGCGCGGACGAAACGAGCCAGCGAAGAGCCTTGCCATGCCCCACGACCCCCTGCTGCAATGGCGCGACGAGTTCCCCATTCTCAGCCGCTGCAATTACCTCATCAGCAATTCACTCGGCGCGATGCCCCGCGGCGTCTACGCCAGCTTGCGCCATTACGCCGATACTTGGGCGGAGCAGGGCGTCTCGGCCTGGGGCGATGGCTGGTTCGAGCTGCCCATGACGGTCGGCAACCGGATCGCCCCCTTGATGGGCGCGGCGGAAAACACGGTCCTCGTCCACCAAAACGCCAGCATCGCCAACAGCATCCTGCTCGGCGCGCTCGACTTCAGCGATCGGCGGCGCGACAAAGTCCTCATCACCGAGCTCGACTTCCCCAGCGATGTCTATGCCCTGCGCAGCTGGCTGCCCGGCTGGATGCGCATCGAGACGATCCGCTCTCGCGATGGCGTCGGCGTCGACATCGACGAATTGCTGGACGCGATTGACGAGCGCACGCGGCTGGTCAGCACATCGCATGTGCTGTTTCGCAGCGCCTTCATCATGCCGGCGCGGGAAATCACGGCGAAAGCGCATGCGGTCGGCGCGGAGGTCCTCTTCAACGGTTATCACAGCGTCGGCGTGATCCCGGTGGATGTCGCCGGCTGGGAAATCGACTATTACATCGGCGGCACGCTCAAATGGCTCTGTGGCGGGCCGGGCGGCGTTTTCATGTACGCGCGGCCCGATCGGCTGCCGGGCTTGAAGCCGAAAGTGACCGGCTGGTTCGCCAGCAAGGCGCCCTTCGACTTTGATGTGGAGCGCCTGGATCTGCGCGAGGACGCCTATCGGCTGATGAACGGCACGCCGGGCATCGCCTCGCTGCACGCGATCCAGCCGGGCGTCGACATCGTCGCGCAGGTGGGCGTGGCGGCCATCCGCCAGAAGTCGATGCGGCAGACGGCGCTCATCATTGAGCTGGCGGACGAGTTGGGCTACGAAGTCGTCTCGCCGCGAGATCCGGCGCGCCGGGCGGGCACGGTGACGGTGAATCCGCAGCATGCCTTTGAAGTCTCATGCGAGCTGCTGGCGCGGGACATCAAAATCGACTTTCGGCCGCGGGCTGGCATCCGCATCGCACCGCATTTCTACAACAGCGACGCGGAGATCCGGGCGGCGCTGCTGGCGATGCGGGAGATTCTGGAAGATGGCGGCTGGCGGCGGCATGCCTCTGGCCAAGAGCGCTAATTCGGGATCTGGTCAATCGCCTCGCCGCGTTGATGCGCCAGGGCCGTCTCCACCATTTTGTCGAAGCTGTACTGCGGGCTGTAGCCGAGCATGGACCGCGCCTTGGCTGTCGAGGCGGTCGCGCCGCGGTAGAAGGGCAGGCGGACTTCGCGGTAGGGGCGCCCGGTGGCGTCGGCCAGCAGACGCGCGGCCTGGGGGTAGGTCATGGGCGGGGCGCCGGTCATGTTGAAGGCTTCGCCAATGGCTTGCTCGCTCTCCAGGGCTTGGATAGTGCCGGCGACGACATCGCGCACATCGGTGACCACGAGCAGCCAGGGCTTGCCGCGGGCGTCGCTCACGGCGCAGACAGCCTCCGGCTCGTGCAGCAATTCGCGCATGATCGCTTTGGTTTCGGCGATATGCTCCGCGCCGAACCATGGGATGCGATTCCGCGACAAGGTCATGTCGATGAAGTAATTCAGCCAGGCCGGCTTGAGCATGCCCAGGACTTCGTTGGCGGCTTTGATGGAGCAGTAACGCAGCGCGGTGACGGGAATGCCGTATTCGCGCATGTAGGCGAAGCAAATCTCTTCCGAGAGCAGCTTGGTCAGCGCGTAAATGTCGATTGGCTTCTGCGGGCTGTCTTCGTCAAACTCGACTTCGCTGGTCACGAAGGGATTGTAGGTCTGGTAAGTGCTGGCCAGCACAAAGCGCTTGAGCGGAGTCCGCGACTCCAGCGCGCCTTCCAGCAAGCTCAGCGTGGCGCGCGCGTTCACATCCAGCATGCGCTCGGCCGGGTCCGCGCCTTGGGGGATTTGCGCGCCTTGATGAATGACGATGTCGACGCCATCGACGGCCGCCCGCGCGCAATGGGCATCGGCAATGTCGCCTTCGACGATCTCCACGCCGAGCCGCGCCGCCTTCTCCGCCTGGGGGTCAGCTGGCATGACCAGGCCGCGAATTTCGTAGCCGCGCCGCAGCATCTGACGCGCCAGGTTGGGGCCGACGCGTCCGCTGATTCCTGTGATGAGCGCTTTCATGTCGTCTTTCCTCGCGCGCTCAAGCTCGGATAACTCTCTCGCCAGGCCGCGAGCGAGCTTGGCTGTCTTGTCGTGAACTTGGCAGGCTACAAATCCAGCTCGCGCAGCAAACGCCGAATCGCGGATTCACCCAGGTCCGGGCAATCTTTTCTGGCGCAGATGGCGAGCAGCATTATATTGTTCTCGCTATCGACGCGATAGGCGACGCGGAAGCCGCCGCTCTTGCCGCGCCGCGCCGATCGGTTGGGCAGCCGCTCGCGGAAGACTCTTCCGCCAACACGCTTGTACAGCTTACCCGGGCGCTCGTCGCGTTTCAGTCGGACGGAAAGGGCGTCTACGGCTTCCAGGACTGACGGATACTTCCTGGCGAGCTTCCGCAGATCGGCGTTGAATTTCTTAGTGTGTTCGAGGCGGGTTGCCATCTAGGCCGAGCTCGCTGCGAATCTGCCGCATGCTTTCATCGGCATCCAGCACCTCGCCGTCGCGTGCCTGCTGCAAGCTGATTCGGATGCTTTCCAGATACTGCCGCGAGCCTTCGGACAGCTGATCCCAGGGGATCTCGTCTTCAAGGTCGTCGGCGAGCTCCGTTTCCGGCAGCGTCTTCGTCTTGGGCGCGTTCAGGTCCATGCGCTCGTCCTCCGATTGCAATCATGCTGCGAGTCTACCGGGGGCGGCGTTCGGCTACAAATCCAGCTCGCGCAGCAAGCGCCGACTCGCCGGTAGCGAATGCCGGGCCTTTCGCCCGCCTGCAATCGCCCGACTAACAGGTCAACATCGTCAATTGCTGACGGGTGCTTTCTAGCCAATTTCCTGAGCCTGGAGCGAAAGCTGGCGCCGATCTCAACTTTGTTCGGCATCCGCTTCGAGCTCGGCGCGGATTCTCGCCAGCGATTCATCGGCGTCGTACACGCGGCCCGCCTTGCAGTCTTCAATGCCGGCGCGGATGTCTTCCAGATACTGCCGTGAGCCTTCGGACAGCTGATCCCAGGGGATCTCTTCCTCAAGGTCGTCGGCGGTCTCCGCTTCTGGCAGCGTCTTCGTCTTGGGCGCGTTCAGGTCCATGCGCTCGTCCTCCGATTGCAATCATGCTGCGAGTCTAACGGGGGCGGCGTTCGGCTACAAATCCAGCTCGCGCAGCAAGCGCCGACTCGCCGGTAGCGAATGCCGGGCCGCTCACCTGCCTTTAAGCGACTGGCAAGCAGCCGAACTTCGCGCACGACTAATGGATACTTTCGCGCTAGCCTCTCGAATCTTGAGTCGAAGCTGTTGGCATGCTCGACTCTATTCGGCATCAATGCCCAGCTTTTCGCAAATTGCGGCTATGCTCTCGTCCGAATCGCGCACTCTTCCGGCCCGCATGTCTTCAATGCCGGCGCGGATGTCTTCCAGATACTGCCGCGAGCCTTCGGACAGCTGATCCCAGGGGATCTCGTCTTCACGGTCGTCGGCGATCTCCGCTTCCGGCAGAGTCTTCGTCTTGGGCGCGTTCAGGTCCATGCGCTCGTCCTCCGATTGCGATCATGCTGCCAGTCTAACGGGGGCGGCGTCCCAAAGCAAGCGAGCTGGCCCGCGCCTCATTGCTGCTTGGGGCGGAAGGCGACGATCCTGCTCTCGTCAGTCGTTAAGTAAGCGCCTTCGACCAGGTCGATGCAGTAGGGAATGGCCGGCATGACCGCGTCCAGGCAGTCGCGGATGGCGCTGGGTTTGCCGGGCAAGTTGACGATCAGCGCCCGGCCGCGTATCCCGGCTGTCTGCCGCGAGAGGATGGCGGTGGGCACATATTGCAGCGACACCTGGCGCATCAGCTCGCCGAAGCCGGGCAGCATTTTCTCGCAGACGGCTTCGGTGGCTTCAGGCGTGATGTCGCGCGGGGCGGGGCCCGTGCCGCCGGTCGTCACTACCAGGCTGCAGTCTTCGTCGTCCGTCATGGAAATCAGCGCCGTCGTGATCCGCTCGAGCTCGTCCGGCACGACCCGCGCCACCGGCTGCCATTCGCTGGTCAGGACTTCGCCCAGGTAGCGCTCAATCGCGGGACCGCCCAGGTCTGCATAGACGCCGCGGTAGGCGCGGTCGGAGACAGTCAGGATGCCGATTTTCGCTGTCATGCGGTTTTCCTTCGGCTGGAATCAGAGCCCCATTATAGCTATACTGAAGGCGCTGGAGTAGCAGACATCCGGCCGACACTGCCGATGCCAACGCGAAGTGCATATTGGATCGCCACGGGCTGAAGACAGAGTGAATGGCGATTCGTGTACAGCAGTCTCCCCTTCCTGGGGCCTCGGGGAGGGGGTGGGCTTGGCGGCGCGCAATGTAAACAGGAGCGGGCGATGAGCGAGCAACTCGATTTGAAGGCGCTGGTGGAGGGCGAGGACGGCATCAGCGTGCTGCGCGGCGGCGGCAAAAAGCGCGACTGGAACGGCATCCATTACAAGACGGGCCTGTCGAGCAAGAATGTGAAGGCAAAGGCGCTGTCGATCAATGTCGCCACCATCCCGCCCGGCGGCGTCGCCTATGCCCATATCCATGTCGATTTCGAAGTCATGCTCTACATCGTCGAAGGCGAAGTCCGGCATGAATATGGCGATGGCTGCAAACAAGTGGTGGATAACAGCGCGGGCGACTTCATTTTCATCGAGCCCGGCGTGCCGCACGAGGTCTTCAACTTGAGCGACAGCGAGCCAGTCGTCGCTTTCGTGGCGCGCTCGACGGCGGATGAATGGGACAAGATCATTCCATACGAGCGGGACTAACCACAGAGGCGCAGAGCTACGGCCGGGCGTTAGCGCGCGTCGTATGTGTAGGGGAGACTTGTCAAGTCGCCCGCTACCCCCGCCAGAAAGCCTCGCTCAGGTATTTGTAGGCGTTATCCGGAAACAGCGTCACCACCGTGCCGGCCCGCTCCCTTTCCGCCAGCTCCTCCGCCACCCGCAGCGCCCCGACCATGGCCGCCGCCGCGCTGATGCCGACCAGGTAGCCCTCTTCCCGCGCCAGCCGCCGCGCCATCTTGTGCGCCGCTTCGGTCCGCACGGCCAGCCGGCGATCGGCGAAACGCGGATCATAGATGCCGGGCATGGCCGCCGTCTCCATGTGCTTCAGCCCCTCAAGGCCATGAAAAGGCGAATCCGGCTCCACCGAGACGACTTGCAGCCCGCGCCAATACTCCTTGAGTCGCCGCCCCGAGCCCATGAGCGTGCCGGTCGTGCCGAGGCCGGCGACGAAATGCGTGACTTGCCCGCCCGTCTGCCGCCAGATCTCCGCGCCCGTGCCCTCGTAATGCGCCTGCCAGTTAGCCGGATTGTTGTATTGATCGGCGTAAAAGTAGCGTTCCGGCTCGCGGGCCGCCAGCGCGCGCACGGCATGCATCGCCCCGTCCGAGCCTTCCAGCGCGTCGGTGAAAACGAGCTCGACATCGTAGGCGCGCAAGATCGAAATCCGCTCCGGGCTGACATTCTCCGGCAAGAAGAGCTTGACGCGATAATCTTTGGCGGCGGCGATCATGGCGTAGGCGATGCCGGTGTTGCCGCTGGTGCTATCGAGGATGACGACGCCGGGCGCGAGCAAACCGTCGTCTTCGGCGCGGCGGACGATGCCATAGGCGGCTCGGTCTTTGACGCTGCCGCCGGGGTTTTGCCACTCGGCTTTGGCGAGCACGCGGATATTCGCCGGCAGGTGGCTGGTGACGCGGCGGAAGCTGAGCAGTGGCGTGTTGCCGATCTGCCGCTCAATGGCGCGGGCGGCGTCGTCGGTCTCGTAACGCTCGTCTGTCGCGACTGCGGTCATCCGTCCCTCATTTGCCGAGGCCTGGCTAAAGAAAAGAGCCAACTTGCCATCAGGCGCGCCCACCGCTGCCGGCGCCTTGCGCGTCCCTCTGCCAGTTGACTCGTATTCGAGCTTGTGCTTGCTGTCGGCTGTGATCGCGGGGCGTCAGGCTCCTCGTGTCCCGCGACAACAGCTATGGCGATTTCGACTGTTCATGTGCGTCTCCGCGCTTGCCTAATGGCGCAGAAGCATAGCGAGAATCCGCCAGGCTGTCAACTTTGCGTTTCGTCGGCGGGCGCGCCAAAGCGCAAGCCGGGCAATTCCAGCATATTTGATGGGTAAGGCGCAGCGAGCCGCTGGACCAGGTCGTCATTGTACCAGCCGACATACACGCCATGCTCGCCGCTGAAACCGGCCGGCAGCGGAAAAAGGTGCCGCGTCTGGAAAGTCTCGCCCGGGCGCAGATGCTCCAGAGCCACGGCCGGCGCGGCGTCGTGCTGCAGCAGGATCTCGAAGGCGGCGCCGGCCTGATACGGTTCGCTGAAGACCATGGCGAAGACCCGCCAGTCGCCGGCCATCTCGCGCAGGAGCCGCCATTCCAGCTCCAGCAGGCTGCCGTCGCCGAAGCGGTAGGCATTGAGCTGGATCGCGTCGCCGAAGACCGTGCCGTCGGCGATGAGTCCCTCGCCGGCGAGCTCTCGGCTCGCGCCATCCACAAATGCGCCCAGAGGCAGAATGTAGCTGTCTGTCGCGCCGCCCGCCGCCAACTCGGGGCGAATGTCGGAACCGTCGGGGTAAGCGTACCAGCCGATGTGCAGCCGCGCCGATGAGTAGCCGGCCGCGTCTTCGGGCAGCTGCAAGATGTAGTCGTCGCGGTAAATCGCGCCGGGCTGCCACCAGGTCGTCGGCAAGCTGCCCCAACCGGGGAAGCTGTCGATGGTCGCGATAGCTTGTCCGTCGGCGTCGATCACGGTCAGGAAGAGCGCCAGCCTCTCGCTGGATTGCGCTTGCGGCTGCCAGTACAGGCTCAGCGGAATGTGGTCGCCGGGCGCGTATCGCTGTGGCGGCGGCAGTTGGTGGCCGACCAAGCGAATATCGTCCCACTGGGCGTCGGCGGGTCTGGCGCTGGCCGGCAGCGCCTCCAGCTGCGGCGGATGCTGGTAATTCGGGATGATGTACAAGAATGGCGCGGCGACCGCAAAGGCGAAGAGCGGCGCGCTAATAAGGAGCGGCGGAATCCGCAGCGCGCGCAAGCCCAAAGCCAGCAGCAGGGCGATCGAGCTGATATATGGAAAGAGCAGCCGGCCGGTGCTGGCGGTGGTCTGCATCGTCCACCAGATGAGCATGGCGCCGCCGACAGCCAGCAAGAAGCCCAGGTAGCCCAGCACGGCCAGTTGAAACGGTCGCCGCCGACAGCCCCAGGCATGCAGCAGCAAGCCGCCCGCGCCCAGCAGGCAGAGCGCGTCCATGAGCTGGTAAAAGAGATCGTGCGTCAAAATGCTGAATGCGCCGAAGAGACCCCAAAAGCTGATGCGCAATCCCTGGAATTCTTCGAGCAGCAACTGTGAGAGGGAGACGCTGCGCCTGCCAAAAAAGTCGAGCATGGCGGAGGTGCCGAAGAGCTCGCCGTAAAGCTGAAGGTTACGCAGGATCCACCAGCCCAGGAGCAGCAGCAAGGCGATGGCCAGCGAGCCGAGCAAGATGAAGAAGCCGCGGCGATCGCCCCCGCGCCGCCACAGCCACAAGCCGGCCAGCGCCAAAGCCGGCGCCATCACCAAGCCCCCCAATTTGGAGAGGCCGGCCAAGGCGACCGCGATGGACAGGGCGACGCTGCGCCGCGCGTCGAAGCCGTCGCGCAGCATCCGCAGCCCGCCCCAGCAAGCCAAGGCCGCAAACATGCTCACCAGGTTGTCGTTGCTCACCGATGTGCTGATGAAGAGGAACATCGGGTTGAAGGCCGCCAGCGAGAAGGCGAGCAGGGCGAATCCCGCGCTTTCTGGCAGGATCGTCCGCGCCGATTGATGCACCGCCGCCACGGTCGCGGTCGCCATGCACAGCGTGACGAGGCGAATGGCATAGAGCGCCAGCGAGCTGCCGCGCAGGTCCGGCGGATAGGGCTGGCGATAAAGGACGAGGTTGCGGTTGCCCAGGCGTTTGGGATGCCCGATGAGCACGAAGGGATTGAGCTGAAACATTTCGTCAAAGTCGGATGTATCCGCCAGCGCCCAGATCGGCGCCATCAATAGATAATAAAGCGGCGGCTGGCTGGCTTCCTGGCCGTAGAGATGGTCATGCTCCGCGCTCTGCACCGGCAGCGCGCCCCGTTCGGCGATCCATTTGACGACGCCCACATGGGGGATATTGTCCGAGGCTTCGAAATGCGGCGCGGCATAGAGATACAGCAAGCCGACGCAGAAGAAGAGAAGCGGCAAGATCCAATGCAGGGGCAGCCCCCGCCAATTTTGGAATCGACCCACGCCGACGCGCTCGTTTCGCTTACTTTCCAGTCTCGCCATTCTAGCACAGCCGCGACGGCGCCACTCGATTCGGCGACGCGTGGCAAGACGCGGCCGCCACGCGCTCGCTGAACTCGCTGGCAAAAAACATCGCTTTCGCTCCGGCGAATTGAGCCGCCAGCGAAATGCGCGATTCCATGTTAAAGTCTTGCCCAGCGGATGCCACGACGGCAAGAAAGAACGATGCTATGCGACTGGCCCTGATCGCCGATATTCACGGCAACTTGCCCGCGCTGCAGGCGGCTCGCGGGGACATTGAAGCGGCGGGCGCGCTGGACATGCTCTGGTGCCTGGGCGATCTGGCCGCAATGGGCGGGCAGCCGGAGGAATGCGTCGCGGACCTGCAGGAATGGCGCGAAGAACTGGGCGACGACAAATTCAAGATCATCGGTGGCAACACGGACCGTTACCTGGTCACCGGCGAGCGCATGCCACTGAATCCGCCGGGCGACGCGACTGCCTTCGCCGTCCACCGCGCAAGCGTCCGCAGCATGAACGCCATCTTCGGCTGGACTCTGGAGCGGCTCTCCTGGGCGAGTTTCGAGCTGTTGAAGCAGATCATCGGCCAAGAATTGCGGCAGCAGGTGGCGGGTTACGGGGGCGTCCTTGGCTTTCACGCGACGCCGGGCGACGATGAATCCCTGGCGCTGCGCCCGGACAGCGCTGACGAAGAAGGGGCGGACGCGCTGCTCGACCGGGCCGGGCGGCTGGCGCTCTGCGGGCACACCCACCTGGCGATGGACCGGCAAGTCGACGGCTGGCGCGTCGTGAACCCGGGCAGCGTCGGCCTGTCATTCGGGCAGCCGGGTTTCGCCGAGTGGGCGCTGCTGGAATGGCGGGAGGGCGCGCTCACGGTCGATTTGCGGCGCGTGGCCTACGATGTCGCGGCGGCGCTGCGGACCTGGGAAGCGGCCGGCTACCCCGAGCTCGCCTGGATCCGGGAACGCCTGGCTGGCTGAGCTTCCATGAACCGGCGACTGTTTCTGGGCATTGGATTCCTCGTCTGGCTGCTGGCGACTGTCACCTTTCGCTTGGCCGGGCAGCATTTCTTCCTCGATGAAGATATGGCGGTATTGGCGCTGCTCTGGCTCGCGAGCGCGGCGGCAATGCTGCTCATGGCGCAGGTCCTGTTCCGCTGGCAGGGGCTGGGGCGCGCGCAACGCATTGAAGCGGCTGTCCTGCTGGTGATCTCCGGCATGATTCTCGACGCCTTCGCCACCGAAGCCTTCGCGTCGGTCTTCCCAAATATGCCCGCGAGCGCCGCCTCGAGCTTTGGCGCCTGGCTGCTCATCGCCTACGCCAGTGTCTTGCTGTCGGCCTTTTTGCCCGGCCCCAGCGACTAAGCCTCGACGACGCGGATTCGCATCCGCCGCAGCCAGAAGCCCAGGGCGTAAATCCAGAGGCTCGCCGCGACCGCTAGCAGGCAGATCAAGCGCAGGACGGTAAGCGGGGCGAGCAGGTCCAGGAGCGCGCCCTGCTCCGGATTGAGCGACAGTCGTAAGTATAGCCGGGCGACGCCGCGGCAAGCCTCCATCACCGCCGCCAGGCCGACGCCGAAACTCAGCAGCCAGAAGGGCACATAGCCAGTGACGCGCCGATTTTCGCCACGCAAAGCGGAGGCGCTGTCGTTGACCCATGCCAAGACGACCGCCAGCGCCGCCCAGCCAGCCAAGCCAAGCTGCATCAGGCCGATATCGCTGGAGGCGGCCGAAGCGGCGAACCCGGGCTGGAGGCTGAGCGCGCCGACGAAGCCGCCGCCGATCAGCCACAGCAAGGTCGCCAAGGCGATGTAATGGGGCGCCAGGGTGGCGTTTTCATTGCGCTCGCCGATGGCTCTGGCGCAGTGCCCGGCGAGGATGATGTAGCAGAGCGGCACGAGCAGCGCGCCGGCCGTGGCGATCAGCGGTGGCAGGCCGAGGCGCCCCAGGCTGATCAGGCTCCCCGCCAGGAAGACCAGCAGAGCGACGATTTGCAGACCGTCGCGCGTCCAGGCGGCGTCGACCCGGCTGAAGCGCCGCATCAGCCAGAAGACGACGCTCAAGCCAGCCATGCCGAAGCCGACCAGAGGTTGAAAAACGGCAATCGCGGCCGCCGTCAATTCCCCCGTGGCTGCCAGGCTCGCCAGCGCGCCGACCGCGTAAAGCGCTATGCCCAAGCGCAAGACTCGCGGATAAACGGCATCTTCCTTGTGCGACGCCTGCCGCGCGAGCAGCAGCAAGACAAGCGCCAGCGCCAGCTCGGTTGCCGCTCCCGCGTGGAGGGGCGTGGCGGCGAGCGACAGCATTACAAGCGCCGTCCAGGTTCGCCGGATTCGCTTCAGCGCGGTTGCGCTCGGGCTTGGGCTGGCCATCATCAGTCCGCCTGCCAGGAAACCGCTCAAGACGGTCAAATGGAGCAGGCGCCGGCTGAAAGCGTCGGCCAGGCTGGCGTCGACCAAGCCCGCCAAGGGCTGCGCCGGAAGCTGAAATGAAGCGGCCAGCAGCAGCGCGACCGCGTAGAGCGGCAGCAGACAGACGACCAGCGTGAGCAGGCGATACTGTTCCGCGCCCCGCGGCGACAGCTGGATCATGCGCGCTCCAGCGGCGTCCGCGGCCGTCTACGCGCTTGCCGACAGCCGATAGACATGGGCGCGTCCGTGATCGAATATCGCCGCCGACTCAAAGGCGAGCTCATAACGGGCCTCGACGATGGCTTGCAGCTCCAGGATGCCGGGCTCGCCAGCTGGCGTCAAATAGGGGAAGACGACGATCCAGTCGGGTGGCGCCGCGCTCCATTCTTCCAGCAGCATGGGCAGGACCTGTGGCGGGCGGAAATACCAATGCCAGCCTTTGATCCAGGTTCCGGGCGGCTCAAGCGCGCTCAAGACATGCAGTTGCGGCGTGCTGTCGGTTTCGGGCAAGATGAAAAGCGTGTCGCCGGCTTCGGCGCGCTCTTGCAGCTGGGCGCCCAGCGGCCGGAATTCGTCATAAGCCTGGATCGCGCCCGGACCGAGGGGGATGTGCAGGTAGCTGACGGCGCCGGTCCAGAGCCAGCCGATGCCCAGAACCGCCACCAGCCCGGCCAGCATGGTCCGCGGCAGATCCATCGCCCCGCCTTCGCGAAGCACGGGCAGCAGCCGCGCCAGCACGACGCCGGACATGACCGCGGTCAGAGCCAGCCCGCCCATGACATGGATTTCGCCGACCCGCGGGAAGAGCAGAATCAAGCTGGCCAGCCACAGCAAGGGCGCAATCAGCCAGGAGCGCCGCTCGCGCCGCCATGCGAGGGCGCAGAAGGGGGCGACGCAGACATTGGTCAAGAGCAGCTTGCGGAAGAAATCGCCATCCAGGGCGACGCCATCCATCGCGCCGCTCAGGTTGAAGCTCCAGTTCCAGAAGACATAGCCCTCCCAGACTCCCGCGCCAGCCAGCAGCGCCCATTGCAGAAGGGGCAAAACCATTGCTGCCGCAAAGTAGGCGACGAGCCCGCGCCGCCCCGCCACATGCCACAGCCACAGCGCCATCGCCGCCAGCGAGAGCCAGGCATGCTGTTTGAAGAGCGTCGCCGCGCCCATGAGCAAGCCGGCCAGCGCGAGCCGCCGCGTCGCAGCTCCGCCGGCGACGACGACCGCCAGCGCCGCCAATACGCAGAGCGCCAGCAGGGAGTCGAAATAGAGCAGGACATTGCCATACACCGGCTGCCACCAAGCGTAGACCATTGCGCCGAGCAAGCCGGCCCGGTCGCCAGCCATTGACCGCGCCACAGAATAAACCAGCGCAGTCGTCGCGACGACCAGAGCGATGTTGAGCAGCTTGGCCAGGGCGCCGGGGTCGACGCCGGTCGCGCCTTGCAAGAGCGCCGCCAGGACCGAGCTGCCGGGCGCGTGCTGCTCCAGAATGTCGCCGAAGAGCGTAAAGCCGCGGTTCATCAGCCAGGGGATGGCCACTTGCCCGGAATGGGCCGCCGGCGACAGCCAGAAGAGATGCGCGATAGCTTGCAGGACAAGCAGCGGTATGAGCGGGCGTCGCGCCAAAATGAAGTTCCCGGGCAGCTGGGCGGCCGCTTCATCGTAACAGAGCCGCGCGAAGCCTGTCCAGTTTCAGCCGTCGCTTGCCAGCCGCCGCGTTTGCGCTAGAGTAAATCAAAGGGGCATGCAGGGGGCAGGGGCGTGGCGCCGGGAACCGAGAGCGATTATTTTGAGCGAGGCTTGGGGCTGCTGGACGCGGGCGACCCGGCCGGCGCAATCCTGGAGTTCGACCGCGCCATCAAGCTGGGCCTGGGCGATATCGCCGCCATCTATGTCTGCCGCGGCGCGGCCTGCGCCAGCCTGGGCCAGCTGGAAGCGGCGCTGGAGAGCGTCAACGCAGCCATTGAGCGCGAGCCCTACATGGCGGCGGCGTATCACGAGCGCGGCAAAACGCGGCATCTCGGGCGCGACTACGACGCGGCGATCAGCGATTTCACGATGGCGATTCACATCGAGCCGGACTACGCCGAAGCCCATTTTAACCGGGCTCTGGCATACGAAGCGCGGGGACGCTACGCCGAAGCCGAGCGGGATTTCACGCGGACCCTGGAATTGAATCGGCATGCGCTCCAGGCTTACGAGGCCCGGGGCCGAGCGCGAGCGGCGCAGTTCAAGCTGGACGCGGCAATTGCGGATCTGAGCCACTACCTGCGCAGCGGCGGCGGCAAAGCCTTCGACAACCACAGCGAGACTCAAGGCTACTTGCTGATCCTGCGCGTCCAGCGGCTGCTTTGGCGGCTGAATCCGCTGCGCCGGCGGGGCTAGACCTGCGGGTCGGCCGGGATATGATCGCGCCAGACTTCAATGAATCGCCGCTTGAGCAACTCGAAGCGCTCGAGCAAGAAGCTCTCGAAATTGCCCTTGTTCAGCGGCTTGGGCAGCAGGCGAGCGGGGCAGAGCAGCTGCTCTTCGTAGTCGAGTTGCTGCTGTTTGGCCTCTTCCGCGCTGATTTCGCCAGGCCGGAGCTTATCCTGGAGCATGACATCAAATGTCTGCACATTGTTCTTGAGCTCGCCAGCCCGCTGCAGCAGAGCCAGGTTGCTGATGTTGTTGATGGACCACTCTTCGTTCTTGCTCATCTGCGCTTGCAAGAGCGACGCGGGCACGACGCTGCCGGCCGAGGAAGCGCTGGATCTGATTGAAAAAGGCTTGACGGACGATGAGTTGGTAAGTCATCTTTCCGCATAGCTTTATCAGGAGAGTTGATCGGCTCGCGCGCAAGCATCCGTCGTTGACGGGGGCGCTGCGGGGACAAAAGCACAGGCGATTTGATCAGTGAAAAATGTTGGCCTCGACTAATCTTCGCTGACCACCGCTTGCCGCGATTCTGATGCGACGTCTGCAAAACTGACTCGGATAATATACTCGTCAAGCAGCGAATGTTGTTGCGGCTGCTCAGTCATACATTCAAGGCTATCCCGCATTGTAATCCTGTGTTCGTCTCGAATGGCGCCGTCATTGGCAAGACGGTCGCAAATCATCTGGTGGTAGGTCGGATGTATCTCACAAGTGAGAAAGCGTCGATTCGCTGCCTGAGTATGAATGACCTCTGAACCGCTGCCACCGAAGAGAACGAAGACGCTGTCATCCTCGACCGTACTCGCCTGGAGCAGCATGTCGTACAGCGGTATCGGAATCTGGCAGGCGTGGAATGTCTTGTCTTTGGACACATTCTTGACCAGATTGAACTCAAACCACGAGTAGGGCATGCGCCCGTTGCTGCCGCTTGCCAGCCGACCCTTAATCCTGCGGTCTTCCGGGTTCTTGTACGGCAGCGCTACCTGCTCTTTGTAGAATGCGTTCTTCTTGCTCTTCACGGCATGCATTACTGACCGATGTGCCGTCGTAAATCGACGCGGCGTATGCCCAACATTGGTCGGATAGACCCAGACATAATCGAAGACGTCGTAGGCCAGGTCGTCCAAACAGCGAACGCGCAGATACGAATTTTGACGCGGATAATTGATGAAGAACAGGTTGCCGTCGTCGCGCAGCACACGCATGCACTCTGTGGCGAGCTCAACATACCAGTCAATGTATTCGTTCCAGCGCTGGGTGTACTTCTTGCCCGCGTAGTTGATGCCAACGCCGTAATCAGGGTCGCCATAGATCATGTTCAAGCAGTTGTCCGGCAAGGCGCGGAGCGTCTCCATCACATCGCCTTGGACCACCGTATCACTGAGATGAACCGGTAATTCGTTCATAGAGGATCTTCCATTTTCAACTTGTATTCCTTAGCACGGATGAGCTCAATTGACGCCAAGTCCCTGTCGGAGAACCGGTACAGATGCAACCTTAGAACGCTCCCGCCTCGACACCGTCGCCTCTGGAGATAGCAGCAATCGATTCTGCCTATGCCTAGTGTACCAGCCCGCTTGAAGTCGTCAAAATACAGATATGGATGGAAGAGTTGATGCACAGCAAAGTCGTCCGGAAAACCGTTCTTGGCTTCAAAGACAGTAATGTCGCCGTTTCGTTCCAAGACCAAATCCATCTCCATCTGTACCTGGGTAACGGAAACGGGCGACTCCGCTATGGTGTAGAGACCAGTGTATTTCGTCCGTCTCGCAAGGTAGATCTGGGGGTTTGCGCGGCGATCACCATACAGAAAATCGTGCAGAATTAGCTGATTAAACGCTACCGACAGAATGTTCGCTTCGCTGCTATCGAAGTCATTCAGAACGCTCGGGACATAGGGCCATTCGATAGAGTCGTCGGGGCCGATAGGTTCGAATCGTCGAAACCCCAGGGAGGTATTCGGCACAAACTGGTGGCTGCCCTTGCCTAAGTGAATTATGAAGTGTCCCGCGCCGCGCTTCATGGTTTCGGGATAGAGCCGCGAGTGGTCCACCTTCGTCGCGTCGAATTGGTTCCGGAAGTGGAACAGATCACATGCCCGTCGCACTTCGTCCCCTGTTATGACAGGATCGCCGCTATTTTGGCTTCGATGGAACAGCCACTCCAAAACATCCTGTTTCTTTCCCATCAACAGACTCCTAGCTTGTCAACTTCTCGGGAGCGCATGGGAGTCGAACCCACCAGCGCCTGCTCTGCGCAGCCGCCCACCGGTTTTGAAGACCGGGGCATCCACCGGGACGCATCCGCCCCCCTCGCCGCCGAGTATACCCCCGCCGCCCCCTGTATCCCAAGCGCGTTTCTCGGTATCATTGCCGGCAAAGCGAAAGGACCGGCCCATGCCCGCCTACCTGCTCGTGCGCGCCAAGATCAGCGATATGGAGCAATACCAGCGCTACATGCGGCTCACCCCCGCCATCGCCAAAAAATACGGCGGCGAATTCGTCATCCGCGGCGGCGACAAAACCGTGCTCGAAGGTCCGCCCGTGCCGGAGCGCATCGTCCTGCTGCGTTTCGAGAGCGTCGAAGCGGTGGAGCGCATGTACAACTCCGACGAATATCAGGCCGCCATCAAAGTGCGCGAGGGCGCGGCCGAAGCCTCCTTCGTGGTGCTGGAAGGAGATCCGTGACGGAGGCTTTATGAAACTCGTCCTCTTTGACATTGACGGCACCCTGCTGGTCAGCCGAGGCATCGGGCGCGAGGCGAAACGGCGAGCCATGCTGGAGTGCTTCGGCACGGAAGGCGCGCTGGACAGCCACATCTTCGGCGGCAAGACCGACTGGGGCATCCTGGCGGATCTGCTGGCGCCGCTGGGCTGGACGGTCGCGGATATCGGCGCGCGGATGGCTGAGTACGAGACGGTCATGGCGCGCCACATGGAAGCGATTCGAAGCGATTATCGGGCGGATCCCCTGCCCGGCGCGCTGGAGCTCGCGCAGGCGCTGCGGAATCGCGGCGATGTCGTCATCGGCCTCGTCACCGGCAACACATCCAAAACGGCGGCGATCAAGCTGGAGCTGGCGAGCTACGACCCGGGCTGGTTCGCCGTCGGCGCCTTCGGCAGCGAGTCGGCCGATCGCGACGACTTGACGCGCTTGGCGCTGGAGCGGGCGCAGGCTCTGGCCGGGCAAGAGATTCGCGCTGAGGATGTTGTCGTCATCGGCGACACCCCGGCCGATGTACAGGCGGCACGCGCCATCGACGCGGTCGCCGTGGCGGTGCGGACAGGATATGCCGAGCGCGCGGAGCTGGTCGCCAGCGAGCCGGACTTTCTGCTGGCGGATCTGCGCGATTTCCAACGGGCGCTGCGGCTCTAGCGGCGGCGGGCCGGCGGATGCAGATTCGGACGCCCAAGAAATATCGCGGCAGGCAGCGGCGCAGCATCCTTGGCTGTCGGCGGCTGGCTTTCTACCTGGTCGCGCTCTGCCTCATAGGCGGCGGCCTCTTCGCGATCGCCAATCAAGCGAGCCTCGGGCCCATCGCCCAGCGGGCGGTTTACGATATCGTCAGCCAATTTGAAGCGCGGGCCGCCACCATCGCGGCGCCGGCGCCCACGCCCACGGCCGACCCGCGCAACAGCCTGGTCGAAGCAAACAATTATTGGGGCAGAGGCGCCCTCGACCAAGCGACCGCGCTCTACATTGATATCGCCGAGTCGCTGCCCAACACGGTCGAGGTCTTCCGCCGCATCGCCCTCGGCATGATCAACCGGAGCCGTCCCGCCGAAGCCGTCGAATACGCCGAGCGCGCCGTCCACGCCGACCCTTTCGACGCGGAAGCCTGGGCGATTTACGCCTGGGCGCTGGACTGGGCGGACCGCTCCGCCGAAGCCTTGGCGCATGCCCTGCACGCCCTGGAGCTGGACCCGGGCAACGCCCGCGCCACCGCCTATCTGGCCGAGATCTACAGCAGCCTGGACCAAGCGGAGCGGGCCCGGCTGCTGCTGGACGACTTGCTGGCGGAGCAGCCGGACAGCCCCGAGGCCTTGCGCGCCCGCGGCTTGATCAAATGGAATCAGTACGAGTACGAGGCGGCTCTGGCGGATTTCGAGAGCGCCTTCCGCCTGGCGGACAACATGAGCTTCATCGCCATCGATATCGCCATCATCGAAATGGGGCTGAAGAATTACGCGGCGGCCCGCAGTTACCTGCAGCAGGTCATCGACGCCGACCCCTATAACCCGCAAGCCCTCTTCCGCCTGGGCGAAATCGAGTACCAGCGGGAGGGCAATTACGCGCGAGCCATGCGCTACCTGCAAGACTGCGTCGACCTGAATCCGAGCTATCTGTATTGTTTTTTCTTGCTGGGGCGCGCCCAAGACAAGCTGGGCGCGGCGGACGAGGCGGCCGCCTCCTTTGAGCGCGCGATCGAGCTGGGCAGCCAGAACCCGCAGCATTACTTCTGGGCCGGCGCCGCGCAGATCGAGCTGGGCAATTGCGCCCGTGCCATGAGCTTTTTGGAGCCGGGCTATCGGCTGGCTGTCGCGGGCGGTTACAGCCAGTACGCCGCCGATATCCTCGCCATTATCGGGAATTGCGACCCCGCCTTCGCCGCGCAGGCGGCCGCTGACGCCTAGGGCGCGTTCCCTTCCAGGTCGAAGTAATGCAGGCTCTCCTGCATATCGGCGAGGCGATCCATCTCCAGCACCATCAGCGGCTTGTTGGGCAAGTCGCGCAGTTTGGGCAAAAGGCTGCCATAATCCAGTACGCCATGCTCCCAATCAAGGCCGAAGTGCTCGTCCATGGCGCCGTTGTTGTTGTTCATGTGCAATTCAATCACCCAGGGCGCCAGGGTCTCGCGCCAGTGATCAAATGTGACGCCGGGGTCCGAGAAAAGCGTGGCGTGCCCGACATCAATGCAGGCACGCAGATTCGGGTGCTCCAGCTCATGCAGCAGATTGCCGATGATGCTGGGGTCGAATTCCCACATATTTTCGATCGCGACCACGATGCCGTAAGCGCGCGCGTAATCCCCCAGGGGACCCCAAAAGTCGACATTGCGCTGATGCCAGCCGTGGCGGTAGAAATCGTTGTGCAGCAGGCCGATGTAATTGGCATGGAAGACGACCTGTTCCACGCCCAGCAAATCGGCGATGCGGATGACATGCTCGTAGCGCCCGTAGGTAATCATGTTGATGCGCTCGTCGGGGCTGCCGGAGACCAGATCCATGAAGGGGCCGTGTATGGAGAGCTTGCCCGGCACCGCCGCCAGCGCCTCCCGGTATTCGCGAGTCAGCGTCCGCCATTCGCCGTCCAGCACGCCGGGCACGGAAAACGCCATCAACTCGATGCCCAGCCCGCGCTCGCAAGCCAGAGCGACGCATTCCTTGAAATTGCCGATGCCCGCGCTTAGGGATACCTGATCGCCCATAGAGGCCTTCCGTCCGTCAGCTTGCGCCGCGCGATCGCCGCGCCACCCCAGATGATGCCTCAATTTTACACCAGCGGCGGGCGTCGTCGCAAGCGATCCCGGTTATGACTGCCGCGCCAGACCTTTGCGCGCCGACCATTTTCATTTACCATCGTCGGCCATGGCGACGCACAGCATGGATTCTCCGCGCGTCCTGGCGGTCTTGCCGGCGCTCAACGAAGGCGCCAACATCGCGGGCGCGGTCCGCGGCCTCCGGGCGCATCTGCCGCGGGTCGATGTGCTGGTGGTCAACGACGGCTCCAGCGACGACACGGCGGCACAGGCACGAGCGGCCGGCGCGATGACCCTGGATTTGCCCTACAACCTCGGCATCGGGGCGGCGGCTCAAGCCGGCTTTCGCTATGCGGAGGCGCGGGCTTACGACATCGTCTTGCGAAACGACGGCGATGGGCAGCACGCGCCGGCCGGCAATCTGGACCTGCTGGCGGCATTGGAGACGCGGACGGTGGATATGGTCATCGGCTCCCGCTTCATCGACGCCCGCGGCGATTACGGGACGCCCCTGGCGCGGCGGCTGGGCAGCGCGATTTTGGCGCGTTTGCTCTCGCGCGTCATCGGGCAGCGCGTCACCGACCCGACCTCCGGCTGCGCGGCCTTCAACCGCCGGGCGATCGCCCTCTTCGCCCACGCCTACCCGCACGACTATCCCGAGCCGGAAGCGATCGTCCTGGCGCATCGGGCCGGCTTGCGGCAACTGGAAATCCCGGTGTCGATGCTGCCGCGGCAGCACGGCGAGTCGTCGATCACGCCCTTGCGCTCGGGCTATTACATGGTCAAGGTGGTGCTGGCGATCTTGGTGAATCTGCTGCGGCGGCCGGCGCGTCGATAGCCGCTCCACGGGCAGCCAATTGCGCTTAGGGCGTCGCCGAAGCCGGGTGCCCGCAGTGCGCGTTGACGGTCTTTTCGCTCACCTTTTCCCAGGGCTTGGTGACTGTCCACACCTCTTTGCAGTCGTCAGTGCAAGAGATCTTCCAAGTGCGCTCATAGCGAATAATCTTGCACTGATTATCGCCGATGTGATGATAGTCCTCTCGCCATTCAAGCTGTGTCCGCTCTTTACAAGTACAAATGCCCGGCGGCGTAGACGGCGGCTTCGGACCGCCGGGCGGAGAAGTCGCTTGCGGCGGCGGCGTGTTGGTGTAGATCGGCGTGTTCGTCGCGGTCGGCGTCGCCGTCGGCACGATCCTCAGCTCCAGCGAATTGCTCCACGGTCCCTCCGCTTCGTAGACCGTGCCATCGCCCTTCGACTGCGCGTCCACCGTGTAAGTCTGGCCGGGCTGGATTTTCCAAAGCGTGAATTGAGTCGTCGGCGCGGACACTGAGCCGAATTCGACGCCGCCATTAGGCGAGATCCATTGCACGAGATAAGCGACTGCGCCCGCCACCGCGTCCCAGGTCACGGTCGTGCCGGAGAGGACGCGCAAGTTGCCCGGCGCCGCCAGATCCAGCGGGGCGGGGGTCGGCGTGTCGGATGGAGTCGGCGTGATTGTTGGCGTGAAGGTCGCCGTCGGCGTGAAGGTTGCGGTAGGCGTGTTGCTGGGCGTGAAAGTCGCGGTCGGCGTCGGCGTGGCGGTGGGCGTGTAAGTCGGCGTGAAGGTAGCCGTCGGCGTCGGCGTGTAAGTCAGGGTGAATGTCGCGGTGGGAGTCGGCGTGTCGCTGGGCGTGAAGGTCGCGGTGGGCGTGTCCGTCGGCGTGTGCGTTGGCGTGTTGCTCGGCGTGAAAGTTGGCGTCGGCGTGTCCGTCGGCGTGAAAGTCGGCGTCGGCGTCGGCGCGGCATTGAACATGATCGGCGCGCTCAACGGACTTTCCAGCGCGTAGACCGTCCCATCGCCCAGCGCCTGCACCTGGACTTCGTAGCGCTGGCCCATCGTCATGCCCTGAATCTGATGCTGCGTCGGCGAGGCCGGCAATTCGACCTTGGTCTCGTCGCGCCGATAGCGCCAGTACAAGCGATAGCCGCTCGCGCCAGGCACCGCGTCCCAGGCCACCGTCGTGTCGCCCAGGTGACGCAGATTTTGCGGCGCCGCCAGCGGAATCGGCGTGGGCGTCGGCGTGTTGCTGGGCGTAAAAGTCGCGGTTGGCGTGGGAGTCGCCGTTGGCGTGTTTGAGGGCGTGAAAGTGAATGTTGGCGTTGGCGTTGCGGTCGGCGTATTGATTGGCGTCGGGGTGGCGGTTGGCGTATCCGTCGGCGTAGGCGTCGCGGTCGGAGTCGGCGTGCTTGTCGGAGTCGCGGTGGGCGTGTTCGACGGCGTGAATGTGAAAGTGGGCGTCGGCGTGAAAGTGGGCGTAGCCGTCTCGAGTGGCGTCAATGGCGTGCCCGCGCTCCAGGGTCCCTTCTCCTCGTAGACCGTGCCATCGCCGCGCGCCCGGACCTGGACTTCGTATTGAACGCCGGCCGTCAGCCCGATGATGAAATAGCGGGTCGTCGGCGCGGTGACATTGCGAGCTTCCCAGTCCGTCCCGGTCGTCTTCCAGCGAATGCGATAATCAACCGCGCCAGTGACCGCGTCCCAAGCCACTGTCGTGTCCGAGACATGCCGCACATTGCCCGGCGCCGTCAATTGCAGTGGCGTCGGCGTCGGCGTCGGAGTGGCGGTCGCTGTTGGCGTCGCGGTGGGCGTGGAGGTCGCCGTCGGCGTCGCCGTCGCGTTCGGGATCATCGAGATGCTCGCGCTCCACGGTCCCTTCTCTTGGTACTCGACGCCATCGCCACGCGCCCGCACCTGGACCGCGTACTGGACGCCGCCTGACAGCCCGATGATTTCGTATTCGAGTTGGTCTTTCGGGATGTTGTCGGCATCAGTTGCGCCGCCCGGAGCTATCCAGCGAACGCGATAAGTTTCCGCGCCCGTTACCGCGTCCCAGGCGACCGTCGTGCCGCTCACATGGCGCACATTCGACGGCTGCGGCAGCTCTTTCGGCGGCGGAGTCGGCGTGATCGTCGGCGTGGGAGTGATCGTCGGGGTGAGCGTCGCGGTTGGCGTCAAAGTCGGGGTTGGCGTCAAAGTTGGCGTTGGCGTCGCGGTGGACGTCGGAGTGAAAGTTGGCGTTGGGGTCTGCGTCGGCGTCGCCAGGATTCCATCCGGCACGAGGATGATCACGCTCCAGGGACCAGCCGCGGCGTAGACCGTGCCATCGCCGAGCGCGCGCACCTGGACATCGAAATTGCCGCTGATTGGTAGCTGCAGAAACATGTAACGCGTGTCACTCACATCGACAGGCTGCGTCCAGTCCGAGCCGTCGGAAACCCGCCAGCGCATCTGATACCTCTGCGCGCCGACAACGCCATTCCAGGTCAGCGTGCTTCCGTCTTTGTCGTAGATCAGATTGCTCGGCGCGGGCAGGGGCTGCGGCGTGGGCGTCGGCGTGTCGGATGGAGTCGGCGTGTCGGATGGAGTCGGCGTGTCGGATGGAGTCGGCGTTATCGTCGGCGTGAAAGTAAGGGTTGGCGTGGATGTCGCCGTCGGTGAGGATGTTGGAGTCGGCGTCGCAGTCGCGACCCGCGTGAAGGGATCCGCGCTCGCCCAGCGGCTGTTCGTGTACTCGATGCTGCCGCCGGCCAGCGCCCGCACTTGAATCGAATGCGACACGCCAAGCGGCAAGCTGCTGAAGTCGTAGCTCGTTTGCGTTTTTGGCAAGACGGCGCGTGTCCAGGCGCCGCTATTCCCGGCCCGCCAGCGGACTCTGTAGCCCTCGGCGTTCTCGACCTTGTCCCAGTGGAGCGTATCGCCTTCAAAGCGCAGGTTCGTCGGCGTCGCGAGGCGCGTCTGGGCCTGGACGACGAGCGATGGCAGCAGGCTCGCGAGCGCGAAAATGACAGCCAGCAGCGCACGACGCATCATGTCGATCCTGATTACCCAAGCGGTGATGTTATAAGATAAAGTATCACTATCGGAAGCCTAGTGTAACAGCTTACACAATAATTGCGAACAATTGGTCAAATTGCTTTCCCTGTCACTTCTCGCCTGCGCCGCCAGCTCCTGCGGGGCGCTCCGGCGAAGTCAAACTTGCGTAGCCGCCCGCTTTGTCGCTATAATCCCCGTCGCGGCTCTATCGAAAACAGTTCAAGCATCAAGCGAGGAGACAATGAAGACCAAATTCACCCTTCTACTGATTGCAGTTATGGTCCTGTCGTCCTTTGGCGGCATCGCCGTGGCGCAAGATGAAAGCAGCGTCACGATCCTTTTCTGGCAGCCAGCCTCCCACCTGAATCCCTATCTCGCGAGCGGCACCAAAGAATTTGAAGCTGCTTCGCTGACGCTGGAGCCCTTGGCTCGCACAGCGCCAGACGGATTCCCGGTGCCGTGGCTCGCCACCGAGATCCCGACCGCGGAAAATGGCGGCATTGCCGAAGACTTCACTTCCATCACCTGGAACCTGCAAGAGGGCATCCTCTGGTCGGATGGCACGCCGCTGACGGCGCACGATGTCGCGTTCACGGCCGATTTCTGCATGAATCCCGAGACGGGCTGCACCGTGTTGAACAGCTTCGCCAATGTCGAGTCGGTTGAAGCCCTGGACGACCTGACGGTGCGCGTCAACTTCGACGGTCCGAAAGCCTACCCCTACGGTCCCTTTGCCAGCTACTTGACCCCCATTTTGCAGAAGGCTCAGTTCGAAAGCTGCGCTGGCGCGGCTGCCCAGACCTGCTCCGATCAGAACTTCGGTCCCATTGGCACTGGCCCCTTTGTCGTCGAGGAATTCCGCGTCAACGATGTGGTGACCTACACCGCCAACCCCAACTACCGCGTCGAGGGGCAGCCGGGCATTGATCGCGTCATATTCAAGGGCAGCGGCGATGCCGAATCCGGCGCTCGCGCGGTCCTGCAAACTGGTGAGGCGGACTTCGCCTGGAACCTGCAAATCGCGCCGGCCGTGCTGAACGCGATGGAAGCGACGGGGATGGGCGAGGTTGTGGTCGCTTACGCCGGCGCCGTCGAACGGCTCTTGGTCAACCAGACGAATCCCGATTCGAGCCTGGGCGACGAAGCGCGCTCCGTGTGGATGCCGGACAACGCCAACGCGCACCCCTTCTTGCAGGTGCCCGCCGTTTGGCAAGCGATGTCCAAAGCCATTGACCGCAGCATCATCGCCGAGCAGCTCTATGGAGTTGGCGGCAAGCCGGTCTGCAATGTGATTCCGGGTCCGGCAGTCTTCGCCTCGACAGCCAATGACGACTGCCTGGTTCAGGACATTGACGCCGCCAATGCCATGCTGGACGAAGCCGGCATCGTCGATAGCGACGGCGACGGCGTCCGCGAATACGAGGGCATACCGCTCAAGGTGTCGTACCAGACCTCGACCAACGCCGTGCGCCAGAGCACCCAGGCGCTGATCAAGCAATGGTGGTCGGAGATCGGCGTCGAGACTGAGCTGCGCAACATAGCAGGCGGCGTCTTCTTCGGCGGCGACCCGGCCAGCCCGGACACCTACCGCAAGTTCTACGCCGACATCCAGATGTACACCACTGGTCCCGCGCCAGATCCGGAAGTGCACCTTGGCAACTGGATCACCAGCGAGATCACGACCCCGGACAACTGGGGCGGCGGCAACATCATGCGTTGGTACAACGAGGAGTTCGACGGGCTGATGACGCAGTTGGCCAGCGCCTTCACGCTTGAAGAGCGCACCGACCTGGCCAAGCGCGCCAATGACCTCGTCGTGCAGAATGGCGCCATGATCCCCCTGGTCTATCGCGCCGGCGTTTCGGCGATTTCCAACTCCCTGGACGGCTTCATCATGAACGCCTGGGACGCTGAAATGTGGAACGCCGCGGAGTGGACGCGCAACGACGGCTAGCGCTTCCGCAGCCATCGCTGGATGCCCTTTCTCCCGCTTCCTGTGGCGGAGGGGCATCCACGCAAACAAGCGGGGCCGGGCAGGACAGCCCGGTCCTCTATTGCCGCAATGGGGATTGGGCGGCGCACGCGCCAGCCCGCCGCCAAGCCAAGCGCAAGGAGATGAATCGTGGGCAAATATCTCGGTCGCAGGCTTCTCACTGCCATTCCAACGATTATGGTGATCAGCTTCATTATTTTCGCTGTCGTCGATTTGTCCCCCACAGACCCTACCGGCAACCTGGCGGAATCCATCCCGCCCAAGGTCTTGGAAGGGATCCGCGCCGCGCTGGGCGTGGATGAACCGTTCCTGGTCAAATATGTCAAGTGGCTGCAGCAGTTCTTCATTTCCGAGCCATTGAATCTCTTTGAAATATCATTTGGCGTCACTTTGCCGGGCAGCGAAGATCGCGTGCGCGTCATGTCTTGGGCTACTCGCGGTCCCGTCATGGACATCATTGCCGAGCGCCTGCCCCAGACGATGTGGGTGGTCGGCTCGGCCTATGTTCTGGGCGTGCTGATCGCCGTGCCGGTCGGGGTATTTTCCGCCTATCGACAGTATTCCATCTTCGACCAGGTCGGCACTTTCCTGATGATGGTGGGCTTCAGCGTGCCGACCTTTTTCACCGGCTTGATGTTCATCATCATTTTCGCGGTGAACCTCAAATGGTTTCCGTCGTTGTATGACACCACCCTTGTCGTCACCGACATAGAGTCCCTTCAGCTTCAGCTGCGACAGATGGCCATGCCAGTAACTGTGCTTGCTCTCTTCTTTACAGCGCAGCTAAGCCGCTATACGCGGGCGAGCACCTTGGACAACTTGCAGCAGGATTACATCCGCACCGCGCGCAGCAAAGGCTTGACCGAGCGCACCGTGATAACGCGCCACGCCGTGCGCAACAGCCTGATCCCGGTCGTCACGCTTATCGCCCTGGGCATTCCGGGCGTCTTCTCCGGCGCGCTCATCACCGAGCAGATCTTCAGCGTCAACGGCATCGGCCAATACCTCATCAGCGCGATCGAGAACGGGGATCTGCCGACGGTGCAGACGATTACCTTCATCTTCGCCGTGCTGGTCGTGCTCTTTAATATCGTCGCCGATGCGCTCTATGGCGTACTCGACCCGCGGGTAACCTACTCGTAACGACTGTTTGGACTGAAACATGACAGCAGCCGAGAAGAAGAAACCGGTCAGTCTGGAAGTTGAAGACCAGATCGCGGCGCGCACATTTGTCGGCGACGCCTGGAATCAATTTCGCAAGCACAAGCTGGGCATGATCGCCATCGCGGTGCTGGCGGTCATAATTGGCGGCGTACTGGTCGGTCCCGCGATTTGGACCCTCGACCCGACATATATTGACATCATTGCCGCAAATCAGATTTCGTCGCCAGAGCATCCTTGGGGCACGGACAATCTGGGGCGCGATACTTTGGCGCGAGTCTTGCAAGGCGGGCGCGTCTCGCTGATGGTGGGCGTATCCGCCATGCTGGTCTCCATTTGCCTTGGCACGGTCATCGGCTTGCTCTCGGGTTACTTCCAGCGGCTGGACAACCCGCTGATGCGCATGACCGACATCTTCATTGCTTTGCCGCAATTGCCGCTGCTGCTGGTGCTGATGATGCTCTTCCGCGAGCCGCTCAAAGCCGCTTTTGGCGTCGAAGGCGGCGTCTTCATCTTGATGGTGTCGGTCATCGGCGGCCTGCAATGGATGCCCACGGCGCGTTTGGTGCGGGGCGAGGTGCTCACGGTCAAATCGCGCGAGTTCATCACCGCCGCCACCGCCGTCGGCGCGCAAGACGGGCGCATCCTCGGCAGCCACATCCTGCCCAATGTGATGAGCCCGGTCATCGTCGCCGCCACTTTCAGCATCGCCAGCGCCATCATCACGGAGTCGGCCCTGTCTTTCCTTGGGCTGGGTTTCCCGCCCGATTTCCCCACTTGGGGGCGCCTGCTCTTTGACGGCAAAGATTATCTGGTCATCACCTGGACGCTGGTGTTCTGGCCCGGGCTTTTGATTTCGCTGACGGTGCTCAGCGTGAACTTCATCGGCGACGGGCTGCGCGACGCGCTGGATCCGCGGCTGCGGAAATAAGTTCGCATCATCATTGCGTCCAGCGGAGCGGGTTCGTCAATTGACCAACTCTCTTGTTGTTTGGCTATATTGGAAGTTTGATTCCCAGCGCAGAACTGTGGACTTCCGCATAGTCTCCAAGTGCGTGAATTCTCGCTATGAGCAAGAATAAGCCCGTACCAGAATTCAGCGCCTGCTATTTTCCCGCTTATCTTCGCCGTATCGCCGCTGATGCGATGAATCGCGAGCAAGCCGGATTTTATCGAAGATATCAAGTCTTGGGTCGTAAAATCCACGCGACCTTCGCACAGCGCAATGAAGATCAGAATGCAATTGAACTAGTCATAAAGCTATGCAAGAAGCAGATTGCTCTGTCGTTTGACTATGCCCAATCCGAGTATCAGGATAGAGTGCCGCGTCAAGCCCGCTGTTTGCGATACGCGGAGAACTGCGCCGACGATGCCGAGCAGAGGCAGCGCCATTTGCAAGCTGCGGACAGAGTCATGAATTACAAGCATGATCAATCTGGCTACCAGCGACTGGTAAAGATTTACGAAAAGCAGCGCCGGTATGAAGAGGCGCTCAAGTACGCAGTTAAGGCGAAATCTGAATGCTGGTACAAAACTCACAATTGGGACAAAACAATATTTCGATTGCACTCGCGCGTTGCGAAGCTGTCGGTCTAGTATCGCCCGAGCTAATCTAGGCAGGGACTCGCCATGCCCCACATCAAGCAGATCACCCTCGATAGCGCCACGGGCCTCCTCAAGAAAGAGCTGGAGAAAGCCGTCGCCCGCGCGGGAAGAGTCTGGAACATCGTCCAGATCATGTCCCTCAACGCTCGCGTCATGAAGGCGTCGATGGAGATGTACGGCGCGACCATGTTCGCCGCCTCGCCACTCAGCCGCCGGCAGCGCGAAATGCTCGCCGTGGTCGTCAGCAAAGCCAACCACTGCCACTACTGAATCCAGTCCCACGCGCACGACCTCCGGGCTGAGGTCGCGAACCTGACTGACGCGGAAGCCGACGCTTTCGTCCATGCCATCGCGCGGGATTGGCGAGACGCGGCGCTCAATGCCGGCGATCGCGCCCTCTGCGCTTATGCCGAGAAGCTCACGCTGAGCCCGGCTACGATGACCGCGGACGACATCGACGCGCTGCGAGCGGCGGGCCTGGACGATGTGGCGATCCACGACGCCACCCAGGTCATCGGCTTCTTCAACTACATCAATCGGGTGGCCGATGCCCTCGGCGTCGAGCCGGAGCGCTTCATCCGCCCCTGGGGCGCCGACTAGACGCAATCCACCACGGCCGCGCCTCATACCCGCGTTCGCCGCACGCAATGAGCCAGATTGCCCCAATCCTTATCATTGCGACGGGAATGCGTTTGCGTTACAATATGCTACTGGGGATATTGGCTCATAAAGTCTCGGTCGCCGCTCTTGAAGCGCATGGCGTCCGCTGGGGATACGCATGCCCATCACGGTCGAGTGGCACGGAAAATCGCAGACGCTCATCGCCACCCGCTTTGAGGACCCCTGGTCGCTTGAAGACTTCATCGAGGCGCGCAAAGCCTGGCACCGCATGATCAAATCCGTCGACCACCGCGTGCCGATTTTCCTCGACCTGCAGGCCAGCCAGCGCCCGCCCGCCGGCATCCTGCGCCACTTCAGCGCGATCCATCGCACGCCGCACCCGCGCCAGGGCCATCTGTACATCGCCGGGCTCAATGGCGCCATGGAGCGGCTCCGGCCACATCTCTTCGCCGGCGCGACCGACCCCAGCAAGGAAGCGCGGCTGGTGGACTCCATCGAAAGCATCCTCCTGCCCGGCTAGAAGCCCCCTCGCGCAAGCGCCCGAAAACGCGCAAGAATCAGAGTGTGCCGCCTTGCCCCGTCGTCTATGCTATCATCAGCCAAGACGATGACGGGAGCGGCGCCATGGCAGCCAAATCCAGCCAGGACCATGCGGAGCTTGCGGCGCGAGTCTGCGATTATTTGCGCGAGATCCAGCCACGAGAAGCGAGCCTGGGGGAGCTGGGCGCGCGCTTTCACATCAGCCCATGGCATTTGCAGCGGCGCTTCAAAGGGACGGTTGGCGTGTCGCCGCGCGAATATGCCGCTGGCCTGCGGCTGGGCGCCTTCAAAGCGGGTTTGCGCCAGGGCGAGCGCGTCACCGACGCCATTCATGCCGCCGGCTACTCGTCCTCGAGCCGCCTCTATGAAAGCAGCGACGAGAGGCTGGGCATGACGCCGTCGACCTATCGCAAACTGGGCGAGGGCATGACGATCTTCTACAGCGTCCTGCCATGCCCGCTGGGGCGCGTCTTGGTGGCGGCCACGGAGCGCGGCGTCTGCAAAATCAGCCTGGGCGACAACGAAACGGCGCTCATCGGCGAAATGGCGGCGGAGTTCGCCCGGGCCGAGCGCATCCGCGACGATGAAGGCGTCGGCTATTGGGCGGGCCGCGTCATCAACTACCTGGACGGCTGGCAGCCCAACTTGAAGCTGCCGCTGGATCTGCGCGCCACCGCCTTTCAGCTGCGCGTCTGGCGCGCTCTGCAAGCCATCCCCGTTGGCGAGACCCGCAGCTACAGCGAGATCGCCAGCGAAATCGGCCAGCCAAGGTCCAGCCGCGCCGTCGCCAATGCCTGCGCCCGCAACCCGGTCGCCCTGGTCATCCCTTGCCATCGCGTCATCCGCGCCGACAAAGGCCTGGGCGGCTATCGCTGGGGCATCGAGCGCAAACTGCAGCTGCTGGAGCTGGAAGCGCGAGCCCGCAACCGAGAGGGCGAAGCCAAATGACGCATCGCTCGCTCCATGTCTTGGTGCTGGTGGCGGTCTTGTATGTCGCGGTGCAGATGCTGGCGGATATCGCTGGCCTGCGCATTTTGTCCATCGCCGGCTTGAGCCTCGCTGGCGGCACCCTAATCTACCCCATCACCTTCACCCTTCGCGACATGGTGCACAAAGTCTCTAGCGCCAGCATCGCGCGACTCTTGATATTCGCCTCGGGCGGCCTCAACCTGTTCATGGCGGGCTTGTTCTGGCTTATCGCGCAGCTGCCGCCCGACCCCGCCGTGGGCGAACAGGCGGAGTTTGGCATGGTGCTGGCGCCGGTCGCGCGCATCTCGCTGGCCTCCATCATCGCCGAGATCGTCTCCGAGCTCATCGACACCGAAATCTACGAATTATGGGTGAAGCGTTACGGACAGCGCAGGCAGTGGGGCCGCGTGCTCGCCAGCAACGCCGTCAGCGTGCCGGTCGATACCGCGCTTTTCACCGTGCTGGCTTTCGCCGGCGTCTTGCCCAACGAAGTGCTGCTCGGCTTGTTCGCCTCCAATATGCTGATGAAGACCGTCATCACGATCGTCTCCATCCCCGGCATTTACCTGGTCAAGGAGCAGCGCATCGAGCTCGGGCAGGCCGACGCCTGACAAGTTCGTGATATAATTCGGGAGACTGTAAAGCCTAGCGAGGCGCGCCCATGTCCATCCGAAACCTGCATATCTTAATCTTGGTCGGCGTCGCTTATGTCGCGGCGCAGATGGTGGCGGACATCTCCAACCTGCGGGATTTGACGCTCTTCGGCTTTGGCGTCAGCGCCTTCTCCATCGCCTATCCGCTGACATTCACCCTGCGCGACATGGCGCATAAACTGGCGGGGCCGCATGTCGCGCGCACGCTCATCATCGCCGCCGCCGTCATTTACCTGGTCGTGCAAGCCTTCTTCCATATCATCGCCGGTTTGCCGCCGGAGATGCGGCCCGAAGAGAGCATCGCCCTGAACGAGCTGCTCACGGCCGAGTGGCGTTTCCTGGTGGCGGCTGTCGTGGCTTCTGTCGTTTCGCAGCTGGTCGATACCGAAGTCTACACCCGCTGGGTCGAGCGCTTTGGCGGCGAGATGCAATGGGGCCGCGTGCTGCTGAGCAACGCCATCGGCATCCCGCTGGACCGCATACTCTTCTTGCTGCTGGCTTTCGCCGGCTCAATGACGACCGACGGCTTCATTGAGCTCTTCATCGGCACGACGATCGTGCGCCTGATTTTCGGCATTATCACGATTCCCGGTATCTACCTGGTCGAGGAGCACTCGCAAGACTGGGTCCAGATCTCGCATATCCGCCACACCGACCCGCCATCCTTCGCCCGCGCCAGGGATCATTGACAGACCAGCTGTCCGACTCGCGATTCACTTGAGAATCTGTACGGGCGAGCCGGTGGCTCGCCATCAATCGAATCGGCTCGCCCTTAGATTTCATCATCCGCGATTGGCCGAGACAATTCTCGCCCCTGCGACTCCGCGGCGTATTGGCGCTGTCTGTACGGCAACAGGCCCGGGCGCGCTCAGCCATTCCGCGCCCAGACAAGCGCGTCCGCGTCCGCCCCGCCCAGGTCCAGCTGCGTGACGAGTCCGCTCGCGATTTCGACGAGCATGATCTGCGAGACGCCGTCGACCGAGCGCGCGAAGCTCACCGCCATCCCATCGGGCGTCCAGCGGGGCAAGCTGTCGTAGCGCGACTCCACCACCAAGGGCTCGACAGCGCCCGTCGCCAGCTCCAGCAGGTAGATTGACGATGCGCCATCGCGCCGGCTGGCAAAAACGACGCGCTGCCCATCGGGCGACCAGTCAGGCGAAGTATCGAAGGCGCGATGCGAAGTCAACTGGCGCAGCTCGCCGGTCTCCAGTTCGATGCGATACAGGTCCCAGCTTCCGCTGCGATTGGAGCTGAAGACGAGGCTTTTGCTGTCGGGCGCCCAGGCGGGCTCGCGGTCGCTGGCTTGATGTTCGGTGAGGCGGCGCCGGTCCAAGCCATCGGGGCGGATCACATAAATCTCGTTGTCGCCGTCGCGGTTGCTGGCGAAGGCGATCCATGCCCCGTCGGGCGACCAGGCGGGCGACTCGGCGATGGCCTCGGAGTCGGTCAGTTTGCGGGTCGCGGCGCTGCGCAAATCGTAGACGACGATGTCGCTGCCGAAGCGCAGATACTCGGTCATGGCCAGGCGAGCGCCGTCGGGCGAAAACGAGGGTTCGGTCAGATAGCCGTGATCGAGGCGCAGCGAGAGATTGTGGCGCAGGTCTTGTACGATCACCGCCGGCAAGCCATCCGCAAGGTTCATGTAGGCGACGACGGGCGAGGGAGAGAGTGCCGCCAGCAGGGCGCGCAGGCAGATCAATGCCAGGGCGGCGCAGAAAACGAGGGCGAGCAGGCGGGTGGCGCTGCGGCGCATCAGGCGGCGACTGGCACGAGGCGGCGCTGGCGCAGCTGGGCGCGGATCTGCTCGGCGGCGATGGCGGCTTCGACGCGCATATTGTAAAAGGCGCCCCGCCCTTTGTAGAAGACGCCGACCAGGTAGAGCCCCGGATGCCCGAGCACCTCACGCCCGTTGGGGTGCGCGCTCAGGTCGCGGAGGGGCCAGCCGCGAATGCCGTTCGGGCCAATGTCCCAGTCGCAGCCGCTCTCGGGGTAAAACATCGCCAGGCTGTACTGCATTTCGATGTCCATATAGCGATGCAGCACGGGCAGGTAGCCGGTCGCCATGATGACGGCGTCGAGCTCCAGATGGCGGCCGTCGGCCAAGGTCGCGCCCCGAGAGTCGAATTCCACCGGGTGGCGAGCCGGGACGACCGTGCCCTGGCGCAGCGCGTTGAGCAGCTCGGGCCCGCGATAGCCGGTGCCGGCGCCGGTCCTGGGCGGCGCTTGCCAGACCCCGAAATCGGCCATGTTGTATTTGACGGCGCCCGTCTTGCGCTGCAGCCAGAGGCAGGCTTGCTCCGGCAGGCGCTCCCCAAGCATCATCCAGGCGTGGCGCGGCAAACCATAAGGATAACGCGGGCGCAGATCGACGCCGCTGCGGATGGCGAGCCAGACAAAACCGTCAGCCGCGACCGGCCCGGCCGCCACCGCGATGTCCGTGCCACTGGGTCCGTTGCCCACCACCATGGTCCGCTTGCCCTTTACTTGATCCGGCTGGCGGAAATCCCGCGAGTGCAGCAGCTCGCCGCCGAAGCGCTCCAGGCCCCGGATATCGGGCAGCTGCGGATTATCGAAGACGCCGGTGGCGGGGATGACGGCGCGATAAGTCTCCGCGCCGGCGCTGGTTTCGGCCTGCCACAAGCCATCGGCCCGTGGCGCGACCCGGTAAACCTCGACGCCCAGTTCAATCTCCAGCTCTTGCCGCGTTGCCCAGTCGACCAGGTAGCGGTGGTATTGTTTGGCGGTCGGGTGCATGCCCCAGCGCAGCGGGAACCTCGCGCCGGGCAGCTCGCTGAAAAAGCGCGATGTGTTCAGCCGCAGCGAAGGATAGAGGCTGCTCCAGGTCTTGGCCAGGCTGTCCGCGCGGTCGATGAGGCGGTATTCGATGCCGGCTTGGCGCAGAGCGTAGGCGGCGTTGAGGCCCGCGGGTCCCGCGCCGATGACTAGCACATCCGCGGTCGGCATCAGGCCCCCTGCGCCCCGGGCAAGGCGGTGGCGGTGCCGCGAATGTAAAAGTGCAGGCGAGTTGGCGCGGCTTCGTAGGTGGCGGCGAAGTGCAGTGCCTCTTCGGCGCTGCCTGGCGCGACATGCTCCAGGGTCTGGCGGATCAAGCCATTCACCCACTCGGCCTGGAAAGTGGCTTCTTCGTTGTATTCGGCGACCGGGAAGGCGATGAGGCCGCGATTAATGGAGAGCAGGGCGGCGATGAAGACCAGCAAAGCCAGCGAGCCAACCAGCGCCAGGCCGCGCCGATTCGCCCGACGGAGCGCAGCCTGCCCCCCGGATTCCGGCGTCAGCCGGCGTCGCAGGGCCGCGCCATCATAGCCGCCGCGAAAATCCAGCGGGCGCAGATCGGCCAGGTTCGCCGGCATGGGCGCGCCGTCGACGCGGAGGGGCAAGAGCGCCGCCCCGGCGGATTGAGCGCGCTGAATCTCGGCTTGGACATGGGCGTCGGCCATGGACTGGGCGGAGGCGAGGACGATCAAGACTGCGCCGGTCGCGGGCTGGCTGCCGGCCAGGTCATCGCGGATGCGCTGGGCGAGCCGCTTCTGGGCGGGCGCGTATGTGATGCGGATCATGGACTTGGGGTGACCTCGCTTCGCGGTCAAGCGCGAGTCATTGTCGCATAGTTGGCGCCGCCTTCCAAGTATCGGCTGGCGGCGTCGCGCATGCCGCGCAGGCCGATTTGCTCGGTGGCGGAAGCAGGCTGCGCTTATTCGACGGGCGGGATCCAGCGCTCAAGGTCCCTGTCTTGCGCCGCCGCCAGTGCCGCCGGATCGCCGATGGGCAGCCAGAAGGGCGTCTCCACCACCGACACGGCGCGTTCCCGGGCCAGGGCGCTGACATAATCCGTGATCTCGTATTCGCCGCGGGGCGATGGCTCGGGCGCGTACTTGAAGACGGCGCGCCCAAGTTTGTAGGCGCCGATGTTGCAGGGGGCGGGGGCGGGATACCGGCCAAGTGGCGGCTTCTCGTCGATGCGCAGCAGCGAGTCGCTTTCGTCCTGGACGAGCACCCCAAAACGCGCGTAGTCGTCGCGCCGGCTGGACAAGACGCCAAAGCCCGTCCGGCTTAGCATTCGCAAGCCCTCGCTGGCATAGAGGTCATCGCCGTTGACGACGAGAAAGTCATCGCTCCGTAAAGCGGCCTGGCAGCAGCGCAGCGCATGACCGGTGCCCAGTGGCCGCGGCTGTTCGACCAGGGCGTAATCATTGAAGAGCGTCTGGCGCTCCATGAAGGCGGCGATCTGGTCGGCCCGGTAATGCACGACGACCAAGGCGCGCTCGACGACTCCGCGCAGGCTGCGCAGCGACCAATGGAGGATGGCGCGGTCTTGCAGGGGCAGCAGCGGTTTGGGCGTCGAGTCGGTCAAGGGGCGCATGCGCGTGCCATGCCCGCCGGCGAGGATTATGCCATCCATCGGCGCTTCCGCTCAGCGCAGATCATCGTAGTAGGCGGTGTCGCCCTCTTCTTCTTCGGCATATTCGCCTTCGCGGAAAGAGGGGACGATGGTGTCGTCCGCGCCGTACAAGTCGTGATAGCTCTGGACCTCGTCGTCGTCCAGGTCGTAGCCTTCGTCTTCGAGTTCGGCGTCGTCCAGGTCGACATCGATGTAGTCTTCGATGAGCTCCTCGACATCTTCCAGCAGCTCGTCGACATTGTCCAGTTCTTCGGGCTCTTCGTCGGCAGCGTCGGCGTCGTCCAGGCTCTCCAGCGAGACCAGCTCCGGCTCTTCGATATCAAGCAGCATGGCGGCCAGGGCGGGCTGCAGATCAACCGGGGCGTCGAGCGCGGGCGCCGTCTCTTCAACTTCGTCGACGCCGTCCAAAGCCGCCAGTTCGGCCGCCGTCGGTTCTCGCAGGTCGTCGAGCTTGGTCTGGGCGCCGCGCAGGAGCAGGTCCAGCAGCGATTGCGGGCCAGCCTTCGCCCCGTCGCGTTCCCCGTCGCCTGGGGCTTGGTCGTTGCCAGACATCAGGCCAGTTCTCCCTTCGCCCGGCTCAAGCCATCGTCTCTTGGACTATAGCGCAAAAGAACGAATGTAGCCGCAAATCGCCGGTTAATTCGGGGTGGAAGGCGGTGGCCAGCAGATGCCCCTGGCGGACGGCGACCAGGCGGCCGTCGTCAAGCCGCGCCAGGTCCTCCACGCCCGGTCCCATGGCGGTGACGACGGGCGCGCGAATGAAGACGGCCTGGAAAGGCGGGCCGGACAGACCGGCGATGTCCAGGGCGATTTCAAAGCTGTCGACTTGCCTGCCAAAGGCGTTGCGGTCGACCGTGATGTCCATCGCGCCGAGGATGGGCTGGGCGTCGATGCCGATGTCTTTCGCCAGGAAGATCATGCCGGCGCAGGTGCCCCAGGTCGGCTTGTCTTTGGCGAAGCGGCGCAGCGGCTCGATCAAATCGTAAGAAGTGGCCAGCTTGCCGATGGTCGTGCTCTCGCCGCCGGGGATGATCAAGCCGTCGAGATCCTGCAGCTGGCCGGGGAGCCGCGCTTCGGCAGCCTCGACGCCGAGCCGGCGCAGCATCTTGACATGTTCGATGAATGCGCCTTGCAAGGCGAGCACGCCGATTTTCATAGCAAGTCCCGCTGCGATTGACGGTGGCGCTCAGTTACCGCGCAGAGTATAGCCGCAAGCCGAGCCGAGAGGCAGCGAGACTTCCGGGCGGGCGAAAACTTGCGTCAAGGAAGCAGATCCACGCGGATCAGCCAGGCCAGACTGTTGCCAATAATGCGGAACTCGCGCCCCAGCTTGAGCTGCATGGGTCCGTCGAAAGGCGCCACATGGATAACTTCGCAGACTTGCCCCGGCGCCAGGCCGAGAGCCTCGATGTACTGCAGGCGGTCGCGCTCGCGGGTGATCAAGCGGCTGACGCGGATTTTGGCGCCAGCCTGGACCTGCGACAGAAAGACATCGCTGGCCGGCGGGATCTTGCCCGCCTCGTCCGGGATCGGCTCGCCATGCGGGCAGACGGCCGGCTTTCCCGCCATCTCGTACATGCGCCGCAGCACCGTCTCGCTCAAGCCGTCGCAGAGGCGCAGCGATTCTTCGTGCGCGTCCAGCCAGTTGATGTCCATGATCCGCACCAGAAAAGCCTCGGCGATGCGCTGGCAGCGGATCTGTTTCAATGCCTCGACCCGGCCCCGCTCGGTGATGGCGATGCCCCGATAGCGTTGATGATGCAGCAGGCCGAGCTCGCTCAAACGGTTGACCATGCGGTTGACGGCCGGCGGGCTGACGAGCAGCAGGTCCGCCAGTTGGGAGCTGGTCACATTCTCGCCGGGCTCGCGCTGCCGGTCGATATGGCGATAAATTTCCGCCATGTACGCGCGCATTTTGCTGCTGAGTTCGCTGGACATGCGGTTCCCTGCGCTGGCGCCGGCGCCCGCTTTACAAGCCGTGCTCGAGGCGGGTGATCAGGCGCTCCGGCATATTGAAATCAAACATGCGGCGCTGGACGGCTTTAATGTTGTAGGCGATGCGCCGATGTTCGAAGACGCCGCTCGCCATATCGAGGATGCCATACGCGGCCTCCGGGTTTTGGTCGCGGGGCTGGCCGATGCTGCCCGGGTTGATGATCTGGCGCTGACCATTGAGATGATGCGGCGCGTTGTAGCGCGGCAAAGCCGATTGCGCCTTGGCCGCCTCGTCTTTCAGCGAATAGATCACAGGCTGGTGCGTATGCCCGACGAAGCAGTAGGGCGTCTCGAAATGCGGGAAGTTGAGCGTGGCGATGTTGGGCTCGAGGATGTATTCCCAGACTGGCTCGCGCGGGCTGGCGTGCACCAGGGTGTAATCGCCGATGACGAATGTGACGGGCAGCTCTTCCAGGAAGCGGGTATTCGCCGCGGTCAAGGTGGCTTGCGTCCACTCGACGGCGCGGCGGGCGTCGGGGTTGAAGGTGCGCGCGTCCAGCCGGTTCAGTGCCGCCCAGTCGTGGTTGCCCGCCAGGCAGAGCATCGGCAGCTGCTGCAGCCGCTCGACGCATTCGTTTGGGTCGGGCCCGTAGCCAACGACATCGCCCAGGCACCAGACGAAGTCCCACTCGCCCTGGCAATGTTCCAGCACGGTCTCGAAGGCGGTCAGGTTGGCGTGAATGTCGGAGATGACGAGGATGCGCATGGACTGCCTCTGCGGCTAGAAAGGTCAAAGCGCATAGTACCATCATTTGCCCGCCCGCGCGACAGACGGCGACCAGACGGCAAGGCGACGGCCGCCCGACGCCTCCGCTTCTTCGCCAGCGAATCGCGTTTTCAGGCGGGCGACTTGCGGCGGCCACATGCCATTTTGCCCGCCCGGAAGTGGTATCATGGACGCCATCCAACAGGCACAGGAGCGAGACCATGTTTTTTGAGTTGCGCGTCTACCCTATCCAGCCGGGCAAAGCCGACGAGTTCGTCCGCTACATGGACGAGACCATCATCCCCTTCCAGCTGTCCAAAGGCATGACGATCCTGGGCGCCTTCATCAACGACGCGGGCGACGCTTATGTCTGGATCCGCCGCTTCGCCAACCAGGCCGAAAAAGAAGCGCTCTACGACGCCGTCTACAAAAGCGCCTTCTGGCGCGACGAGGTCAACCCGCGCATTCCCGAGCTGATCGACCGCGACGGCATTGAAGTGACCATCCTGCAGGCGACGCCGCGCTCATTCATGCGCTAGCCTGTTCGGCGCCCAAGGAGAGGGACGATGCGCGAACATTACCTGGACGACAGCCTCATCCAGCCCTTTTGGGACAATTCGGTGGAACCGCGGCTGGAGATCGACAGCGGCGACACAGTGGTCTTTGACTGCCGCGAGGCGAACGGGCAGATTGAGCCGCACTGGACGGTGGCGGAGTACGAGCATGTCGATCGCAGCAAGATCCATGCGCTGAACGGCTCGGTCCGGGTGAAGGGCGCGCAGCCGGGCGACGCGCTCGAAATCGAGATCCTGGACATGCGGCACAAGGGTTGGGGCTGGAGCGCGCATCGCCCTGGCATGGGCTTGCTGCCGGAAGACTTCGATTACGCTTATTTTCACCAATGGCGCATCCGCGGCGACTTCTGCTACTCGACAGAGCTGGAGCAGATTCGGGTCCCGTTCGAGCCGCATCCGGGCGTGGTCGGCGTGGCCCCAAGCGAGCCGGGCCGCTTCAGCACATTTCCGCCGCGCGCGAATGGCGGCAACCTGGATGTGCGCGACATGGTCATCGGCTCGACCGTCTGGCTGCCGGTGCTGGTCGAGGGCGCGCTCTTCGCCACCGGCGACTGCCACGCGGCCCAGGGCCAAGGCGAGGTCTGCGTCACCGGCATTGAAGCGCCGATGACCGTGACCATGCGCTTCACGCTGCGCAAAGATCTGCGCTTGCCCGAAGTACAGCTGAGCCGGCCCAGCCCGATGAGCAAGCTGGACAGCGCCGGCTACCGCATCACGACGGCGCATGGACCGGACTTGATGACCAACGCAAAGAACGCGCTGCGCTACATGATCGACTGGCTGGAGCGGACTCATCGAATGAGCCGCAGCCAGGCCTACATCTTGTGCAGCGTCGCCGGCGACCTGAAGATCAGCGAGATCGTGGACGCGCCGAACTGGGTGGTGTCTTTTCACATGCCGCTGGCGGTCTTCGTCGGCTAGCGATTCTTCAGCCACATCAGCCAATACAGCGGGCGGCTGAGCAGCCAGAGCAGCAGCATGCGCGGCCCGCCGTGATGCTTTCTGCAATAGACCAGCAGATCGCGGAAGAAAATCCGCGTCGCCAGCCAGTTGCGCGTGGACGACTTTTCGTGATGCAAGACTCGGGCGCTCGCCAGGAAACGCATCTTCCGCCGGTGACGCCGCGCCAGGTCCTCTTCCGGGAAGTAGAGCAGCAGGTCTTCGTCCAGCCGGGCGTCGTCGCGCCGCATCAGCGTACAGGCGCCGGGGATGGCGGCCACATCGCGGTCGCTGCGCCGGTCCCAATCGGCGTAAGTCATGGCGGCCTGGCTGCGCTGGCTCCGCGCGGGCAGCAAGAACTTCAGCGCGCTGTAATTCAGCAGCAGGTCGAGATAGCGCGGCAAGGCGGCGCAAGTGGGCTGGATGGCGCCATGCGGGTAGACCAGCTGGGCGGTGACGCCGACATACTCCGGATGGGAGCGGGCGAAGCGCAGCAGCCTGGCGGGGGCGTCGCCGGCAATTTCCGTGTCCGGGTTGAGCAGCAGGGCATGGTCGGCGCGGGCGGCCTCGAGGCCGATGTTGTTGCCGCCGCAATACCAGCTGTTCGCGCTCTGCGCCAGGAGACGCGCCTCCGGGAATTCGTCGCGGACCATCGCCGCGCTGCCATCGGCGGAAGCGTTGTCGACCACGATGATCTCGAGATCGACCCCCTGGCTGGCGCGCAGGGAGCGCAGGCAATTCCGCAGCAGATCGCGGGTGTTGTAGCTGACGATAATCACGGAGAGCTCGGGCATGGGCGGCTCGGCGAGATGGCGGGGCGCTGCGTTCACAGTAGCACAAAGCGGGCGCGATGCAAAACCGCGCCGGTGAGGCGCCTGTCTGTAAACTGCCCGCCATATGCCTGTTCGAGCGGGCGACTTGATGCGTCTCCCCTGGATGGACTCGGCTGGCTGGGGCGGGCGGCGGCTCTGGCATTATCGCCGCGTCTCCAGTAGCATGAGCGGCGAACTGGCGGGCAAGACCGGGAGAGATCCAATGAAATTCGGAGTCGTGTTCCCGCAGACTCAGCTGGGCGCGGACCCGGCGATCCTGCGCGATTTTGTCCAGGCGGCGGAAGGCATGGGCTATCATCATTTGCTGGCTTATGACCATGTGCTGGGCGCCAACCCCGATCGCCCCGGCTGGCAGCCGGGCCGGCCTTACACCTACCGCGACATGTTTCACGAGCCCTTCACGCTTTTCGCCTGGCTGGCGGGTTTGACGGAGCGCATCGGCTTCATGACGGGCGTGCTCATTTTGCCGCAGCGGCAGACGGCATTGGTGGCGAAGCAGGCGGCCCAGCTGGACTTGCTCAGCGGCGGGCGCTTCCGCATGGGCATCGGCGTCGGCTGGAACGCCGTCGAGTACAACTCGCTCGGCTACGATTTCAGGACCCGCGGCGCGCGCGTCGAAGAGCAGATCGGCTTGCTGCGCCAGCTGTGGACGCGAGAGCTGGTCGACTTCCGCGGGCGCTTCGACGAAATCGACGACGCGGGCCTGAACCCCCTGCCGGCGCGACCCATCTCGATCTGGATTGGCGGGACGGCTGATGTCGTGCTGGAGCGGACGGCGCGGCTGAGCGATGGCTATGTGGCGGGCGGCGACCCGGCGGCTGCGCGAGAGATCTGCGCGCGCTACTGGGCATTCGCGGACGAGCATGGCAGGCGCGGCGAGCTGGGCTTGCATGCGCGGCTAACCAGCGAAAACACGCCCGAAAGCGCCTGGGAGCGTTTCGTGGCCGGCTGGGCGGATCTGGGCGCGACCGAGCTGGCGATTTACCCACACGGCGACGATCTGGATTCATACCTGGGGCGCTTGCAGCGCTTCGCCGATGCCTTTGGCGTGACTGCGGCTTGAGGCGGGCTCTCAGGCAACAGGCTAGTCAGTCGCGCGATTCGGAAACTGTTCGGCGCTAGCGCCATGCCCTCCATCATCTTTCGCCTCGCCACGCGTTACATGAGCCGGCGTCTCTTGCAGAGCGGGCTCTTCGCGCTTGGCGTCGCGCTTGGGGTGGGGGTGGTGGTCGCCATTGACATCGCCAACGCCTCGGCATCGCGCGCCTTCGCCCTAAGCAGCGAAAGCCTCGTCGGCAGCGCCAGCCACCAGATCATCGGCGGACCCAACGGCTTCTCGTCCGAGATTTACGCCCGCGTCCGCCTGGAGCTGGGCATCAAGCGGAGCGCGCCCGTCGTCACTGAAGTCGCGCGGGCGTCGGGCGACGCGCAGGCATTGCGTCTGCTGGGCGTCGACCCGATCGCGGAGCCGCCAGTTCGCGGCTACCTCAGCGGCGAAGACGGCGACTTCAATTTCGACGCGCTCAACCGGCTGATCGCGGAGCCGGGCGCACTAATCGTCAGCGAGGCATTGGCGGCGCGGCTGGGCTTGGAGCGGGAGAGCCGGCTCCAACTCAGCGCGGGCGGCCGCATCGGCGCTGGCACGGTGGTCGGCATTTTGAAGCCGGCAAACAGCGCCAGCCGCCAGGCTCTCGACGACTTGATAATCAGCGATATCGCGACGGCTCAAGAGTTTCTGGGCTATGCCAATCGCCTCAGCCGCATCGACCTCATCCTGGAGGCGGACGAAATCGATTCGGTGGCTGCCGCCTTGCCCGCGGGCATCCGGCTGGTGGACGCGCGCGAAGAGAAGGCACTCAACCAGATGCTGGCCGCCTTTGAGCTGAATTTGCAGGCGATGAGCTGGCTGGCGCTGGTGGTCGGGCTTTTCTTGATTTACAACACGGTTACCTTCAGCGTGGTGCAGCGGCGTAGCGCGCTCGGCATATTAAGAGCCCTGGGCGCGACCCGGGCGCAAATCTTCCGCTTTATCTTGCTGGAAGCGCTGATCCTGGGCTTGCTTGGCACGGCCTTGGGCTTGGCGCTGGGCATCTTGTTCGGGCGCGGGGCGGTGGCACTGGTTTCGCAGACGATCAGCGATCTCTACTTCAGCCTCAATGTGCAGCGGATCAGCGTGCCGCCAGCCACCCTGCTCAAGGGCGCGGCAATTGGCCTGGGCGCGAGTTTGCTGGCGGCCTTGCTGCCGTCCTGGGAGGCGACTCGCGTGCCGCCAACCGGGGTGATGCGCCGCTCCAGCGAAGAAGAACAGGCACGGCGTCTGCTGCCGGCCGCCACCATGGGCGGGCTGCTGCTGAATGCGCTTGGCGGGCTGCTGCTGCTCTCGCAGGGTGATTTGGCGCTGAGCTTCGCCGGCTTGATGTGCGTCAACATCGGCGGCGCGCTCTTCACGCCGGCCGCGCTTGTCCTGGCGATGCGCGCGCTGCAGCCGCTCTCGACGGCGCTCTTTGGTCCGCTGGGGCGGCTGGCGGCCAGGGCGGTTACGCGCTCGCTGAGCCGGACTTCGGTGGCGGTGGCCGCCTTGACCGTCGCCGTCAGCGTCATCATCGGCGTCAGCGCCATGATCGGCAGCTTTCGCGCCACTGTGGCCGACTGGCTGGTCAACTCGCTGGGCGCCCAGATTTATGTGTCGCCGCCCCTCTTCGCCTCAAACAACGCCACGGTCGATGTGGATCGCGGGGTCCAAGCGCTCGCGGAAGCGACGCCCGGCGTGCGCGCGGTCTCGTCGGCGCGGCATGTCAGCGTGGCCGCCCCCGAGTATCCGGGTTTGCCGCCGGTGAATTTGCTGGCCAGCGACTTCGACATCGCCGGCGACAAGCGGCGCTTCCAATGGACGACGGCGCCGGGCGATCATCAAAGCGCGCTGCTGGCGGGCGCGGTGATGGTCAGCGAGTCTTTCGCCTTTCGCCGCGGCATCGACCGCGACAACAACCGCGTCATCCTGGAGACGGAGCGCGGCGCGCAAAGTTTCGAGGTCTTCGGCGTCTACTATGACTACAGCACCGATCAAGGCACGGTCTACATGGCGCGGACGGTCTACGATCGCTATTTTGAAGATTCGTCCTTGAGCTCGCTGGGCATATTCACCGAGCCGGGCGCGGACATTCCGGCGGTCATGGAGGCGCTGCGGGCGCGGCTGGCGGCTTACGACTTGCTGGTGCAGGACAACGCCAGTTTGCGGGCGGGCGCGCTGGAAGTCTTCGACCGCACTTTCGCCATCACGGTGGCGCTGCGCCTGCTGACGACCCTGGTGGCTTTCATCGGCATCTTGTCGGCTTTGATGGCGCTGCAGCTGGAGCACGCGCGCGAATACGGCGTGATGCGGGCGGTGGGCATGACGGCGCGGCAGCTGACCCGCTACGCTGTCATCCAGACGGGGCTGATGGGCTTGGTCGCGGGCTTGCTGGCCATGCCGATCGGGGTGTTGCTGTCGCTGGCGCTGACCTCGGTCATCAACCAGCGCTCATTCGGCTGGACGATGGAGTTCGCGCTGCAGCCGGCCTACTTTGTCGAGGCCCTGGCGGTGGCGCTGCTGGCGGCATTGTTGGCGGGGGCTTATCCCGCCTGGCTGCTGGGCAAGCTGAAGCCGTCGGAGGCGCTGCGCGGCGAGTGAGGGGCGCGGTCGCGGCGGGCGATTTACAATGGCGACACAATTCAGGAGCCGCCCTCATGCAAGGTTTGCCCAACGAATGGATCATCGACGGTCTGGAGAAATCCTGGCGCACGCTCGCGCTCATCCTCGACGGCGTCGCCCAGGAAGAAGCGCGAACCCGGCGCGACGGCCCCGCAGGCTGGAGCGTCCTGGAAGTCCTCTGCCACTTGCGCGACTACCAAGCCATCTTCGCCGAGCGCATCCGCCGCATGCTGGAAGAAGACATGCCCCGCTTCAAGCCCGTCGATGAAGCGGCCCGGCTGGACCTCGCGATCGACAATGCCTACGCCAGCCAGGATCTGCGCGCTGTCTTCGCCGACTATCAGTCGACGCGGCTGGCCATGATCGACCGCTTGAAAGGCTTGGACGAGGCGCAGTGGGCGCGGCCGGGCAGCTTCGCCGACGCTGACATAGTCGATGTCGCCATGGCGGCCACCCATACGATCCTGCACGATGTCGACCACAGCGAACAGATCGCGCGCGTCTTGCGGGCTTGAGTCGCCCCTCGCGCCTGGCTGCATTCGCCTCTACAATCGCCCTCATGCCTACGCCCTTCACGCATTTGAAGATCGCTCAGACCCTGCTCGAGGACGACGCGCTCGCGCCGCTCTACCGCGACTTGCTGGGGCGGCGGCTGCCGGCTTTCCAGCTGGGCAGCATCGTCGCCGACGCCCGCGTCTCCAGCGGCCTGGGGCGGGAAGTGACCCACTTCTTCGCGTATGGGCAGCCCATCACCGAGCGGCCCTGGCGCTTGATGCTGCGCGCGCACCCCGGCCTGCAAGCGCCGGGCGACGAGACTAGTCTCGCCTTCCTGGCGGGTTATGTGGCGCACCTGGCGGTCGACGAAGCCTGGGCGCTGAAAATGGCGCGGCGGCATTTCTGGGGGCGCGAATGGCCGGGCGTGGAGCGGCGCGACAAATTCTTCGCCCTCCATCTGATCCTCACCGTGATGGACGAGCGCGACGAGCGGCTGCTGCATGCCTGGCAGGGCGAATCGCTCTGTCGCGCGCGGCCGGCGGGCTGGCTGCCATTTTTGAGCGACGAGATCCTCTGCGGCTGGCGCGATCTGGTTGCGCGGCAGCTGCTGCCCGGCGGCGCAAGCCAGACTCTGGCGATTTTTGGCAAGCGGCTGCGCTGCGAACCGTCCGTGATTCGCGCGGCTTTGGACGACCCTGCGCAAATGGAAGCGCGCTTGTGGCGGCATGTGCCCAAAACGCTGCTGCGGGAGGTCGAGCGGGGCTGTTACGCCTTCGCCCGCGATCAGCTCGCCGTCTACCTCAGCGAGTTCATGCCGGCCTCCGCTTCGGCGCGATTCGCGGAAAATTGAGCTTGAGACGCGAACTTGGTACAATCGATGGGTGACGGCTCAGTGGAAACCGCAGATGCGACGAGCAAGCGTCCAAGTCATCGCCGCTTCGCCCAATGACCTGAAGAACAACCGCCTCGGGCTGATGAGCGGCGCGCAGGCGCAGACCCTGGGCGAGCAGATCGAACATTTTCAGCGGCGCATGACTGATATGACGCGGCGGGCGCTGCTGCTGGCTCTGGGCGTCACGGTGGCGGTGGTCGTCCTCGCTTTTGTCCGCGTCATCTTGCTGCCGCTGGCTCTGGTGATCGAGGTGACGGTGGTCGGCGCGATGCTCTACATGAACAGCGACTACAGCCGTTTCGTGCGCGAGCTGAGCCTGGACCGCGAAGCCGAAGCGGTGCGCATCGTCAAGGGCAGGACCAGCCGCTACACCGTGCGCACGCACCCGCTGTATCACACCGTGCGCGTCGAGCTGCAGACATACCGCTTGCTGGATGGCGGGCTGGCGCGGCAATTCGTCACGGGTGAGCTGTATCAGTATTATGTGCTGCCGCAATCGGGGGTGATCATCGCCGCCGAAAGCGTTGGCGAGAAGAATTCACTCTATCTGCGCTAGGGGGCGGCTCGTCGCAGCGGCGCAAGAGGCGGATGCTGCGCGCGTTGCCGTGATAGCGCTCGATCCAGCCCCATTTCTCCAGTTTGTCCAAGTGCCGGATGACGCCGGAATTGGACTTGAAGCCTTCGTCCGCGGCGATCTCGCAGAGCGTGGGCGGGAAGCCGTATTCGCCGATGTAGCGGCAGATGAAGTCGAAAATGCGCCGGCTGCGGTTGTCGCGATATTTCATGGATGCCTGCCTTGTGTGCCAGAGACGGATGCCTGTCCCGCTATTCTAGCACAGAATTAGAACAGATGTTCTAGACAGTGCGGCAATCTTGCGCCTTTTCGCTCGGGCGCGTTTTGCGCTACACTGGCGGCATGGCGTCCGGCTCATATCGTGGAGACAGGCGATGGCGAACACCGCCCGGCAGTGGTTTTACTCGACCCCGGAAGCGCGACCCTATTACATAGAAGAGCGCGTCAACCATACGCTGTGGAACAACCGGCTGCAGAATGTCTTTATGAGCTGTACGCGGGCGGAAGCCCCCGTCGCGCTGGAGGGCAATCTGGAAGGCATGCCGCTCAGCTTTGAGTTTGTCGCCGGGCAATACTTCACCCTGCGCATGGGCGAGGAGCGCAAAGATCTCGTCGCGACGATACGCCAGGTGCTGCTTGGCTTGAAGCCGGTCTTCACTTACCAAGACACGCAAGGCATGTTCGTCGTCGAGTGGCACACCGACGGCGGCGACGCGCGCTGGAAAGAGATCCAGGGCGATCCCGCGTATCAGGGCTTGCGGCGGATGCGCTTGCAGTAACGGCTCGTCGCTCCCGGCGGCGGATGAAGCAATGAGCGCAGCAATAATACAATCCACGGCTTTTGTCGCGCTGGTCTATCTCCTCACTGGCGGCGTGGCCCTCAAGTGGCTGCTGCCGCGCATGGGGCGCCGTCCACGACAGGTGGCGCTGGGAATGTTCAGCCTTCTCAGCTTGCTCATCGTCTTGGCGCAGCTCAATCGCATCTTCTTGCCCTGGGTGGACTTTTTTGGTCTGGGCTCGGAAGAGGGCCTGCCCGCCGTAGTCGCCTCCGTCCAGCTTGCGCTCGTGGGCGCGCTCGGCTTGCTCGCCGCCAGCCAGCCAAAGCCACAGCGATTGCTTTCGCGGCTGTATCTTGGCGGCGTCGGACTCGTGTTCCTGCATCTGGCGCGGGACGAATACTTCCAGTTTCACGAGGTTTATCATGGCTGGCAAGTCTCGATTACCCTGATGGGCCTGGTCATGGTCGCCGCGACCCTGGTCGACGCCGCGCTCTCGCCGAGGCGCCTGCGCATCTGGCATGCCTGTCTGTTGGCTGGCCTCGCGATCAGCGCAAGCGGCGGCGTTCTGATGGATGATGTGTACAACAGCTACCCGGTCGCCTGCCGCGATTGGACTTTTCTGAACCACGAACAATGCTTGATGCTGCCGTTCCTGGAAGAGTCGCTTGAATTCCTGGGAATGTGGCTGGCCCTGGTGGCCATGCTCGGGCGCCTGAGCGACGCGGGGCCCGCTTTCGGGCCGGTTGGGCGCTGGATGCTGGGGCTGTTTCCCTTTGTCTGGCTTGTCTTGCACCCGCCGCACGGCAACTTTAACAGCCTCAAGTACTTGTTTCTGGCGGAGCGTAGCGAAGTCGTCGTCCAATACGGGCGGGATGTGCAGCTGAATTCTTACCAGGTCGAAGCGCTGGATGAGAGCGGGCGCTACCGGGTGGAGCTGGTGGCGTCGACGGACGACTGGCTCAATTTCGCCAAGCTGGGTTACGCGCTGCACATTGTCGATCAACAGACGGGCGAGTCGATTGCCAGCGTGAACAAAGGCGCGGAACGCACTGGCGCCCGCTACTGGGAAAGATACCGCTACATCGAGTCGATCACGCTCCAGATCCCGCCCGATGCGCCAGCCAACCGCGCGCTTTGGCTTACGCTGGCGCTCTTCCGCGATCTTGGCGATCGATATCCGCCGGAGCCTGTTTATGGGACCGCGCTCAGCCAGCTGAATGACAGACAGGTGGTCCTGGGCGAGCTGGCGCAACGATCGCCAGCGGCAGCTGCGCAAACGGCCGCCTTCGCCCACTTCGAGAATGGCTTCAGCCTGGTCGAGTTTGCGTTGCCGGAGCAGGCCGCCCCCGGCGCCGCCATGGAACTGCGCTTCGACTGGCGTTCCAGCGCGGAAAGCGATGCCGATTACATCCAGTTCCTCCATCTGCGACATCGGGAAACCGGCCATTGGTGGATTTACGATCAGCCGCCTTTGGGCGAGGGCTTGCCGGCGCGGCTGTGGTACCCGGGCTTTGCCGATAGCGCGGGCTGGAGCGTTGAGCTGCCGGCCGAGCTCGCGCCGGGCGTGTACGAAGTCTCCACGGGTTTGTACCGCAGCAACGATCGCGAGCGGCTGCCCGCCAGCGACGCCGCCGGCGATTCATTCCTCGACGGGCGCCTGCCCCTGGGCAGCGTCAGCCTGGTCGCGAGCTGAGGGCGTCAGGCCGCGGGCGCTTGCCAGCGAGCCCGGGATTTGCGATAATCTCGCTGTAACGAAGCCTTAGCGTAAAGGGCGCGACCATGGCGAGACGCAGGCGCAAAAAACCCAACATCTCCAAAGCGGTGCTGGAGCAGGCGCGTCAAGGCGAGGTCGATCAAGGGACATTGCCCACGACGGCGACGCCCGCTTCCGCGCCGGCTGCCGCTGCCACACCCGGCGGGGCGCCGCGGCGCCGACGCGCGTTGCAGGCGGCGCAGCTGGAACGCCGCAAAGACGAAGGCGCGCTTGATGGCGAATATGTGGCGCAGCTGCTGGCCAATCCGACGAAGGTCGTCACGGAAGCGGACCTGCGCGCCGATTATGGCTTTGTCATCAAGGACCTGCGCAATATGGGCTTGCTGGCGGCGGCGCTCTTCGTCGCGCTGATCCTCGTCTCCCTCTTCTTGCTGTAGCGTCGCCGCTTCCAGGAGTCCGCGCGATGCCTTGGTCCGGGCTGCAGCGCTTCCCGCGTCGCATCGCCACTCCGCTGCGCCGTCTCATCGCCGGATACGCGCTGCTGCTGGCGCTGTTCACGCTCTTGCGCTTTTTGCGGGTGGCCGGCTTCCCCCTGATTGACCTGGCCAACGCCTTCGCGCCCTACTGGTACATGCCCCTGGTCCTCACCTTCCCGCTGTCCATTTTGGTCGCGCGGGGGAGCGGCCAGCCGCCTGATGGCGACTCGCGCAAAAAACGCGACAACGAGGACCGCGCTGGCCTGCCGCCGCCCCGCTGGAGCGTGCCCCTGCAAATCGCGCTGATCGCGGCTGGATTGCTCGCCTTCGCTTGGAAGGCAGTCTACGCGCCCGTGAACCCGCCAACAGGCGAAGTTTTTTCGGTGGTCACTTTTAATGTGCAAGGCAGCAATCGCGAGCTGGAGCGCGCCACCGAATGGCTGCTGGAGCGCGGGCCGGATGTCATCGCGCTGCAAGAGACGGCCGAAGGCGATGACGGGCGTCTGGCGCGGCTCTACGATAGCTACGCCCACGAAGCGCGCGTCGCTGGCGGCCTCCGCGTTTTATCCCGCTTCGCCATCACCGAGCGCGAAGTCTTGACTATCGAGGACGCGCCGGGCAAGCTGGCGCTGCGGCTAAGGCTGGATCTGGCAGGCCGCGAGCTGGCGGTGTACGCGCTGCATTTCACCCTGCCCTTGAAGCCGCGGGCGCAATACGAGCCCGATGCCGATATCGGGCTGGAGGCGCTGCTGCGCTATGACGAGGCTCGCCGCAACGCCCAGATTCGCCGCTTCCTGGAGCGCATCCAGGGCGAGGAAAGCGCGTATGTCGTGGCGGGCGACTTCAACATGAGCGACTCGTCGCTGATTTATGCCGAGATCGCCGCCGTGATGCAAGACGCCTGGCGCGGGGCGGGCAATGGCGCCGGGCGCACCTGGCCCGTGGCCGAGGCGATTGGCTTGCCCCGCGTGATTCACCCCATGCTGCGCATCGACTATCTCTGGCACAGCGAGGCGCTTCGGACGGCGACAGCGTCTGTGGGGCCGGCGATCGGCTCGGATCATTTGCCGCTGCTGGCGGAATTCGAGTGGCGCGACGCCGCGGATTGACCGGCGATCCTGGTTTCGCGCCGGTCTTATGCCGCTGCGACGGCGACGGACATGCCCGATCGTGGTAAGATGAAAGCCAAGTGAAGCTGAAGACAGGCGATGCGTCGCCGGCCGGAGCGCATGGACGCCAGACTGCAATTCATCCCCATCATGATCGTGGGCTTTGGCGCCGCGCTTTGCCTGACGCCGCTGACCCGGCAGATCGCCATGCGCCTCGGCGTCACGGCCGCGCCAAACAAGCGCAACATTCACAGCAGCCATGTGCCGCTGATGGGCGGCGCCGCCATTTACATCGCCTTCGCGCTCTCACTGCTGCTCTTTAGCCCGCCGGATCACTTGCGCGAGTTGGGCGCCATCGTCGCCGGCGCGAGCATGCTGGCGCTTATCGGCTACCTGGACGACCGGCGGCACCTGAGCCCGCGCATTCGGCTGGCGGTGATGACGGCGGCGGCATTGGTGGCGATCTGGGCTGGCGTGCAAATCCGCCTCTTCAACAATCCGCTGATCGATATACCGCTGACCCTGTTCTGGATCGTCGCCCTAATCAACGCGGTCAACTGGATCGACAACATGGATGGGCTGGCGGCGGGCACGGCGGCGATATCGGCGGGCTTTTTTTTGCTGCTGGCGCTGACCCAGGGACAGATCCTGGTGAGTCTGCTGGCGGCGGCGATATTTGGCAGCGCCCTCGGCTTTCTCATTTACAATTTCAACCCGTCGAGCACATTCATGGGCGACATGGGCGCGTACACCCTGGGTTTCGTGCTGGCGATCCTGGCGATCAAGCTCAAGTTTGCCGGACAGCAGCTTGAAGTCAGCTGGATGGCGCCGGTCTTCGTTCTGGCTTTGCCCGTGCTTGATATCAACCTGGCAATCGTGACGCGCTTGCTGGAGCGGCGTCCTTTGATGCTGGCGGCGAAAGACCATGTCTCGCACCGGCTGCTGGGCCTGGGTTTGTCGCAGCGGCAGACTCTGGCTCTGCTCTATCTCTTTTCGTTTGCGTATGGCGGTTTCGCGCTCTTGGTCAGCCAGGCGGAACGCGAGCTGGCTCTGGCGATTGGCGGCCTGGCGCTGTTCTTGCTGGGCGTCGTCTTCGCGCTCTTGATGCTGCTGCGCTGGCCTGCGGGTCGCGCGACTCGCTGAACCGGCTCGCGGCAGCCAAATCGCGCCTGCAATTTGGGCTGGAATTCTGCCATAATGGGCGCGTGAGCGACTGAACGCAGCCAGGACCCCGCGCAGCGCATGACACGAATCGCCGTATCCGCCACCGCCCTCGTCGATTACAGCCCGGAACGCTGGCGTCTGATCCAGGTGGATTCGGCATCGACGCCCGAATTGGTGGTCGAAGCCAAGAGCGGCGCGCCTTTCCGCTACAATGGCGCCTTCGCCGTCAGCCGCGATTTGCCCGACGCGGGCGAAATCCTGGAGGCGGATCTGGGCCAAGTGGTGCTTGGCTGGTCGCAGGAGTCCGCTTCATGGCAATTGGGCATCACCCTCTCGCCGGAGATCTCGCTGGCGCGCTCCAGCCGCTGGTTTGAGTTGCTGCGCTTCACGCATCCCGACGCCTCCGTATTTGAGCCGCGGGCGACCCAGCTGGGCAGCGCCCTGGCGCAGACCCTGGGCATCCCCTTCGCCGCCGATTCGCTGGCGCCGGCGCCACCGCCCGAGCCAGAGCCAGTCCCCTTGCCGCCGCTGCCGCTGGACCTGGGCATGTGGCGCATGGAGGAGGGCGCGGACGCTGAAGGCGGATCGGGCGAATCGCGTCTGCTCCGGGAAAGGCGCTGGCTGCGCGCCAAACAGCGACAATTCCTCTGGTACGCCTTGCTGATCGCGGCTTATCTGTGGGTCTCGATCGCCACCTTGAACAACGATCTGGCGCTGCCGAACGCGGGCACATTGATTCCCAATCCCGCTTGGCTGCCTTGGCTCGGGATCGGCGTCGCGGTGGCGCTCGTCCTCCTCAACTTGCGGGTCGCGCGCCTCATTCTGGGCGAGCCGGACAGGGTGGTCGTCAACCGCTTTGAAAAAAGCGTGGCTGCCATGCGCGGTTCGCGGCAGCGCTGGAAAGTGAGCGCCGGCAACATCCAGTCGGTGTATGTCAGCGAACAGGTCAAGAAGCGCGGCCGCCGGCCGACGGTCATGCATGGCGAGATCAACCTGCACATGCTGGACGGCAGCTTCAGGCCGCTGCTGGTGGAGCGCGACAAACTGGTCGACTGTCTGCTGCCGGGGGTGGATCACGAAGCGGACAAGCTACGCCCGACCGGCGTGAATCCGCTGGAGGCGGCCGACGCGAACACGGCTCTCCAGGCGGCTGGAGCGCATATCGCCGCCAGCCTGGGCGACTTGCCGGTGTGGTACGATCGCCGCTTGAAATAAGCTTGGCGCGGTCGGGGCGCGCGCAATACGGGTCGCTCGCTTCTACAATTGGCGAATCTGTAGGGGCGACAAACCACGCCGCCCGCTTAACGAACGATTACGAGAGAAGGGACCGCCATGAAAAGCAAAGTGATCGTCGACCCCAGTTTCCGGCGCATGGATGAAATCTTCTCGCCGGCGGACCAGCGTCGCCTGCGCGACCTGGTCGATGTCGTCTGGGGCAAAGACGAGCGCATGCCGCGGGAGGCTTTCCTGCGCGCCTTGCCAGAAGCCGAGGTCATCGTCTGCGCCGGCTGGCATTATGGCGATATCCTGGAGCGCGCCGACAATCTCCGGGCGATCATGGATGTCTCCGGCGGATTTCCGCTCACTCTGGATTATGAGGAATGTTACCGGCGGCGCATTCGCGTGTTGAGCGCGGCGCCCGGTTTCGCGCGGCAAGTGGCGGAATTCTCGCTGGGCTTGGCGATCGACGCGGCGCGGCAGATTTCGTATGGCGATCGTTTGATGCGGCGCGGCGAAGAGCAGTACCTCTGGGATGGCAATGTTGATACTTTCCTGCTTTACGACCAGCCGGTGGGCATCATCGGTTACGGCAGCCTGGCGCGGGCGCTGCACCCGCTGCTGATTCCTTTTGGCGTGGAGCTCTCCGCCTTTGACCCCTGGCTCGGCGATGGCTATCTTGAGCGGCAGGGCTTGCGGCCCGTCTCGCTGGAAACGCTGATGTCGAGCTCGAAGTTCATCTTTGTGATGGCGGTGCCGTCGCAAGAAAACCGGGCGATGATCTCGCGGGAGCTGCTGGAGCGCGTGCGGCAGGACGCCATCATCATCTTGGCGAGCCGGGCGCATGTCATCGATTTTGAGGCGGCGACGGAGCTGGTGCTGGCGGGGCGCTTCAAGCTGGCGACCGATGTTTTCCCGGTGGAGCCGCTGCCGGCCGATCACCCGATACGCGGGGCGGAAAACGCGATCTTGTCGGCGCATCGGGCGGGCTCGGTGCCGCAGGGCATGGTGGAGCTGGGCGAGATGGTGGTGGACGATTTGGAGGCGATCGTGCGCGGGCTGCCGCCGCGGCGCCTGCAAATGGCGGAGCCGGAGCTCAGCCTGCGCTACGCCAGCTCGCGCACGAGGAAGTCGAAAGACGGTTAGGCGCTCTCTGCGCGTCAAGGCTTCTACAGCAGTTTTGACTGTTCGCGATTGGCGGACTCTTCAGGGTATGCGGCTTCGATCGTCCGCTCCAGGTGTGTCGCTCCGTCACTGCGGTTGGCAAGGAACCATCGTTCGTGATCGCGAAGGTACTGTTGACGCTGGGCCGCGTCGCGCATGTTTAGGGGAATCCGCTTCATTCTGGGGTCTAGACTGTCAAATCCTTCGAATCCGCTCTTCAACCGTCGTTCCGCCATGGCGACATATTCGGGATTGACCTCTATTCCCGTGCCGAAGCGCTTGAGCTGCTGGCAGACGCGCAGGGTAGTCCCGCTGCCAAGAAACGGATCAAGCACAGAATCGCCTTCATTACTGGAAGCCAGGACGAGGCGCTCAATGAGGGCTTCGGGCTTCTGAGTCGGATGCGCTTGGCGTTTTCCATTGGAGTAGTGCACATGAGAGAATTCCCAAACATCGCCCGGATTGGCGCCCCGCATATTGTTTCTCTCGCGGTAGAACTTCTGCGGAATCCGTACGCTATCCAGGTTAAAGACGAAATCTGTTGACTTTGTGAACATCAAGATATCGTCGTGTCTGGGGGAAAACCCCTTCGTTTTGCCTATGCCTTGCGTGTAGTGCCATACGATCCAACTGTTGAAATGCATTCCCAAGTCCTTTTCCAGGATCGCATAGAGATACGAGATGAATCTGTAACCCATAAATACATAAATCGTGCCTTGTCGCTTCAGCAGTCTATAAGCCTCCCGCAGCCAGGCAGCCGTAAACTCCAGATACTCTTCAAAGCCTCTGCTGTCGCGGTTGTTGCCGTAGTCTTTGCCAAGATTGTATGGCGGATCGGCGACAATGAGGTCGAATGTCTCGTCGCGCAGCGTTGGAAGCGTCACGAGAGACTCGCCCAGAATTAGCCGCTGCTCAGTCATCTTGCTTTATCCATTCGTGTTTCGAAGCCAGCCGCAGCCAATCGTGAAAGGACTTTTGAGACGAGTTCAAATGCTTGGTGTCCAGCAGTCTACAGAAGTCCCATGTCGCGCGCTCTTCAAGTTCCACATAATGAATATCTCGAATCTGAATCTGACCTGTCCCTAAAGATGGATTGTAATTGATGTCTCTTTCGCCGATGTATTTTAGGTCGTAAACGCTGTATGAAACAATTTCCATAGTTCCTTCGACCAAACCGGAATCTGCGTTTCGATAAGAATACACGCGGTGTTTGAGAGACAGGATGACGAGAATATAGTCTGGATCTTCTACATAGGCGCTACGAATGCGAGCGAAAGAAGTGATGTTCGGTCCGCGTCCGCTCGATTCGATATCTTCCGCCGTCGCTTTCACATCAACTTCGGCTGTCACTCCGCTCTCAAACCGGCCTTGCTTCCTAACTGCAATATCACATCGGCCATGTGCAGTCGCGAAGCCGCCTCGACATTGATCAGCGAAAACCGATTGCCGCTGTCTTGCAGAACGGCGTGGAAGGTCTCAGTGGCCCAGGCTTCTACGAAGGGGCCAGCAATCTTGTTAATGTTCTCCATGGGCAGACCAAGCTTTAGATTAGTGTGAATCGTGATCTTGTTGTTGCCACGCCGGATCGCTTCGTCAATGATTTCGCCGATGGATGAGGTTACAAAACGCGAGCAGGCCGGATAGTCGGCGGACTGCACCGGAATCTTGAAGTCTTGAAGATCGTAGGTCATGCCAGTTTAATCGTTCACCCCGCGCATCGTCTCTTCGCGCAGGTGATCCACCACCGCCTTCAGCGCCTCGTCTTGAGACGCGCCGGCCGCCATGCTGTCGCGATACACCTCCAGCTGCCGGTCGCTGCTCGTCCCGCGTTCCAGGATCCGGCGCACATAATTGACTTCCTCGCGCGAGCCCAGCTCGTCCACCACATCGTCGACCAGATCCAGCAACTCGTGCGCCAGAAAACGCATCGGCACCGCTTCGCGCTTGCCATAATCGATGAGCTGCCCGTCCAGCCCATAGCGGACGGCGCGCCATTTGTTCTCCGCGACGAGCTCGTTGGGGTAGATGCGCCAGCTCAAATTCTGGTTGCGCCACTTGATCAGCTTGGCGACGAGTGCCTGCACCAAGGCGGCGATGGCGACCGCCTCGTCGACCGTCGTGCAGATGTCGCAAATGCGGATCTCCAGGGTGCCGAAGTCTTCGTGCGGGCGGCTGTCCCACCAGATCTTGGTGTAATCCGCCTTGCCGTCTTGCCGCCCCTTGCCCAGCGTGCCGACTTGGCCAAAGGTGTCGATGAGATGGGCGTACTCGCTGAAAGAGGCGAAGATGGGCGCGGTGCCGGTGCGCGGCAAATTCTCGAAGATGATGCTGCGGTAGCTCTTGAGCCCGGTCGGGTGCCCGTGCCAGAAGGGCGAGCTGGTCGAGAAGCAGAGCAAATGCGGCAAAAAATAGCGCAGCTGATTCTGGATGTCGATGAGCAGGTCCAACTGCTGCGGCGTCGTGCCGAAGCCGACATGCACATGCATGCCGAAGATGAGCATCTGCCGCGCCACTTCCTGCATGTACTCCTTGAGGTCTTCGTAGCGCTCGCCGGGGTTGGCTTCCTGCTCCTCCCATTTGGCGAAAGGGTGGGTGCTGGCGGCGATAATGCAGTAGCCGTGGCGCTCGGCGACTTTGTTGACCTCGCGGCGCAGGCGCACCAACTCCATGCGCGCTTCCTGCACATTGCGGCAGATGGCGCTGCCGATCTCGATTTGGGATTGCAAGAATTCCGGCTTGACCTGGTCGCCGATTTGGCGGATGCCCTCGTCGTGCAGCAGCTGCTGAACGGCCGCGGCCAGCTCGCCGGTCTCGGGGTCAATGAGCTGGTATTCTTCTTCGATTCCGATGGTCAGCGGCGCTGAGTGCATGATCTCGCCTTTTCAACCGTGAGAACAGGTCCAAGAACATGGTAGCACAATTCGGGCGTCGGACAAAAAACGCGAGTCGGCGGATCTTCGGCGGTTCTTCGCTGGCAAGCGGGTAGCGGGTGCTTGACGATGGCGGGCGAGTCGAGGCTCGCCGCAGCTTCTTGGTGGATGTGGCGCGCGCGGCAGTTAGACCAGGGGCCAATCCCGCACTTCACAGCGGGCCGCCCAGCGGTCGTAGAGCCCGCTCATGGCCTGGACGCGCTCTTGCTCGCCGCCGCTCAGGTCCTTGAGCTCGGTGCGATCTTCGATCATGTTGTACAGTTCCCAATCGCCCGGGTGCTTGCTTACCAGCTTCCAGTCATCGACGCGCACGGCTCGGTTGCCCTCGTGCTCCCAGTAGAGCGGCCGCTCGCGCTTCCAGTCCGCGCCTTCCAGCAAGGGGCGGAAGCTCTCGCCTTCGACCGGCTGGATAGCTTGTCCCTTGTATTCGCTGGGGTATTCCGCGCGCGCCAGGTCGGCGAAGGTGGGCAGGATGTCGATGAACTGCAGCGGGCTGTGCAGCACGGTCGGCTCTTGAATCAGGGCGGGGTAATGCAGGACGCAGGGCGACGAGATGCCGCCTTCGTGCACCCAGTGCTTGTAGAGGCGGAAGGGCGAGTTGGAGGCGTTGGCCCAGGGCAGGTCGTAGCTCATGAAAGTGTCGGCGGGCCCGGGGCGCATATCGACGCGGTTGCCGATGCGCACGCGCCTGCCATCGGGCAGCGTCGGCGAGTAGGAACGGTGATCGCGCCAGCCGTCTTCCGCCAGGAACTCGGCGCAGCCGCCGTTATCCGACAAGAAGATGATGAGCGTGTCGTCGCTGATCTCGAGCGCGTCCAGCTTTGCCAAGATGCGCCCGATGCCTTGATCCATGCGGTCGATCATCGCGGCGTAAGTCGCCATGCGCAGGTCTTCCCAGTCGGTATGCGGCTCGGATTCCCAAGGATGCGAATCGGCGTCGCGCGGCGAAATCCGCCAGACAGGATCCAGAATGCCCAGGCTGTTGAGCTCTTCATGCCGGTTCTGCCGCAGCGCGTCCCAGCCTGTGCGGTAGGCGCCTTGATATTTGGCGATGTCTTCGGGCCAGGCATGCAGGGGCCAGTGCGGCGCGGTGTAGGCGACATGCAGGAAGAAGGGCATGTCTTCGCCATGGGCTTGGTCAATCATGTCGATCGCCTTGTCGCTGATGGCGTCGGTGTAATAGAAGTCGTCCGGGTAATCGCGCACGAACTCGCCGTCTTCGGTCAGCGCGTGCGGAAAGAAGAAGTTGCCGGCGCCAGCCAGGGTGCCGTAAAAGCGGTCGAAGCCGCGCTGCGTCGGCGTGGGGTAGCCTTCCGCGCCGGGCCGCCAGTCTTGCGGCTCCTGCGCCAGCAGTTGCCCGCCGGTATGCCACTTGCCGGACATCAGCGTCCGATAGCCGGCGCCTTTCAGCACCTCGGCGATGGTCACGGCGTCATCGCGCAGGTAGCCTTGGTAGGCGCGTGTGCCGCAGTTCGCCACCATGTGGCCCACGCCCGCTTGATGCGGATGCAAGCCCGTCAGGAGCGCCGCCCGCGACGGACAGCAGCGCGCGAAACTGTACATCTGGGAGCAGCGCGCTCCATTCGCCGCCAGCTTGTCCAGGTTGGGAGTCTGGATTTCGCCGCCGAAGCAGCCAATATCGGAATAACCCATGTCGTCGGCGAGTATCAAGATGATGTTTGGCTGTGTCATAATTCCTCCTGTTGGCATATCCATCCTCGTCCTCAACGCGCCCTCGTCATGAGGGAGGCGTTTATGACGCGGGGCTGTTTTTCGCCTGGAAGGCACGCGCCCGCTCCATCGTGGGCAGGGAGGGAATGGCGCCCTTGCCCAGGCAAGTCAAGGCGCCGACGGCGTTGGCGAAATTCAGGATCTGTGGCAGCCGCGCCCGATAATCCGCGCCGCTCTCCAGGATGCCGGTCAAGATCGCGGCGACGAAAGCATCGCCCGCGCCGGTGGTGTCCACCGCCCCGACGCGGTAGCCGGGATGCCGGATTTGGCTGCCGTCTTTCAAGTGGAGGACTGCGCCGCCCGCCCCGTAAGTGACGCAGATCAACTCCATGCGCTCGCGCCAGAGCGGCCGCACATCGTCGCCGCCGGTCAAAAACACGAGTTCTTCCTCGCTGATTTTGAGCAGGTTGGCGCTGTCCAGGGCGGCGATCATGCGCCTTTTGGCTTGGGCGGCGTCGCCCCAGAGCGGCAGGCGCAGGTTGGGATCGTAGGAGATGAATTTGCCGCGGTCGATGGCGCGGTCCAAGGCCAGGCGCAAGGCGGATGCGGCCGGCTCGCGGATGAGGGTGATGCTGCCATGATGAAAAGCGGCGTACTCGTCGATGACGCTCGTGTTGACATCGGCCGGGGTCATCAGCATGTCGGCGGAGGGATGGCGGTAGAACATGAAGCTGCGGTCGCCATCGGCGGTGTTGGAGACGAAAGCCAGGGCCGTGCGCGCCTCTGCCGAATAAGTCAAGCCGCGGATATCGACCGCTTCCGCCGCCAGCACGCCCGCCAGATGATGCCCGAAGGGATCGTCGCCGACTTGCCCCATGAAAGCGCTGGGGTAGCCGAGCCGAGCCACTGCCGCCGCCACATTCGCCGGCGCCCCGCCCGGCGCTTTGACGAAGCCGGCAGCCTCGCCGACCGTGACGCCCATTTCCAGCGCGACGAAGTCGATGAGCAGCTCGCCAAATGAGAGGACGGACATGGATCAGTTCGCTGCCGCCGGCAGATCAATGAAAACGCGTCGCATTCTCTTTAAGCCGCCTTTTCTTTCGCGCCCTGGTCCGCGCTGTTGCGATCGGCGTATTTCCAGATCAGCAGCTCGTGCGATTTCTTGATATGGCTGCCGTTGTTGCTTTGGCGGCGGTTGTGGCCGATGCGCGTGTCGCCTTGGCCGAAAGTGTACTGCCACTGCGGCGCAGCGATCCGGCAGTCGCCGTACCAGTCGCGGATCACTTCGCAGTCGTTGTAGGACAAGATGAAGCCGCCGTCGTGCGCCAACAGCAGGTCGCGCAGCTTGTCGTGGCGGAAGCCATGATGATGAATCGGGAAGTTGCGGCGCCGGTACATCCCGACGAAGGTCTTGCCCTGGGCAAGGTAATACGGCGGCTCGCCGCCCGGCCAGTGCGCTTGCAGGCGCTCCTTGACAGCGGCGAATGTCGGGCGGGTCGGCTCGAATTGCTTGAGCAGCCGATACAGCTTTTCGGCATCGCTCATTTGCGCCCGCCAATAATTCACCAGAATATCAAAGATGTCGTAAGCGTGGACGCGCAAGCCCAGTTCGCGGGCCAGGGCGATCTCGATGGAGCCGCCGCCCATGAATGGCGAGACGACTTGCGGCGGCAGCGGGCTGGGCAGGAGCTCCGCGACCATGCCGACGGCGAGGCTCTTGCCGCCGGCGTAGCGCAGGGGCGAGCCCGGATTGCGCTTGTAAGCCAGTATGCCGCGGCTGCGCAGCGCATGGAGGAATGCGTCGCGGGCAGCGCCATCGGCGGGCAAGCCCAGGCGCAGCTGCCGGTCGCTCTTTTGCTCAGCCGTGGCTGCCACGCTATTCCGCCCCGGGCAAGCCGCCGCTGCGTTTTTCGCGAGCGACAAAATCGTGGATGAAGCCGCCGCTGTCGCTGGCGATCAAGGCGCCGCGGGCGATGCTGAGCTCCAGTTTGCCGAGGAGCTGCGCCAACTGGGTCATTTGCTGGCGCATGATAAGCATCAGGTCGTCCCAATCGACATCGGCCGGCAGGCTGTGCTCGCGCAGGTCGCGCATGCTATCCAGGAATTCCAGGGCGGGCTCGATGTCGTCGAAGATCAGTTGGCTGGGCAGGTCGTGGCGGACGACGGCGTAGAAATGGCGGGCGAGGAGGCGGGTGCCGTTCTCCAGCGCGAAAGGGTCGCTGGGCAAGGTGGGCGGGTTGGCTTGGGCGCCGTTCTTGCTGAGCAGGACTATGGCGCGGCGGATGAGCACTTGCAGCTCGGGCAGGGTGGCCCAGCTGTCGGTGGCTGCCAGCAGCTTGCCGTCCGGCTTGAGGACGCGCTTGATTTCCGACAGGCCCGCGTCAATATCGGGCAGGTGATAGAGCATTTGGTTCGCCATCACGATATCGAAGCGATCGTCGGCAAAAGGCAGCTGCATGGCGTCGCCCACAGCCAGGCGGTCGGCCGGGCAGGGGTGGGCCAGCAGCAAGTTACGGGACAGATCGAGGCCGAAATACTCGAGGCGGGGCGCTGCCGGCAAGAGGAGGGCGTAGTGGCTGCCCGGTCCCGCGCCGAGATCGAGGATGCTTTCGTCGCCGCTCCAATCCAGCGTGTCCAGGGTCCAGCGCGCGTAATCGACCCGCGGCACGGCAAAGTCCGTGTGCGTTTGCTCGCGCAGGCGCAGGTTGTGGCTGCTCGCGTAGTAGCGCCGGAGGCCGTCGGCTTGCTCGGCAGTGGACATCGCCAATCCCAGTCGCTTGTAAGACAGCAGGCGGTCAATAGCCTAACTATACATAAGATTGGCGGAACTGCAAAGAAAGCGCGGATCCGCTGAGGCAAGCAGATCCGCGAATCATCCAGGCGGCGCTGTTCGACAAGATGCCCGGTCCTGGCTCTGTCGCGCTTGCGACGACGCGACGCGCCCGGCGGGCCGTCTCGGCGGTCAGTCTCGGCGGTCAGTCTCCAGGCGACCCAGGCGACCTAGGCGCCCGGCGGGCCGTCTCGGCGGGCCGTCTCGGCGGTCAGTCTCCAGGCGACCCAGGCGACCTAGGCGCCCGGCGGGCCGTCTCGGCGGTCAGTCTCCAGGCGACCCAGGCGACCTAGGCGCCCGGCGGGCCGTCTCGGCGGTCAGTCTCGGCGGTCAGTCTCCAGGCGACCCAGGCGACCTAGGCGCCCGGCGGGCCGTCTCGGCGGTCAGTCTCGGCGGTCAGTCTCCAGGCGACCCAGGCGACCTAGGCGCCCGGCGGGCCGTCTCGGCGGTCAGTCTCCAGGCGACCTAGGCGCCCCAAGTCTCCCAGTAAGTCAGCTCGCTGGCGGGCACGCGGTCGGCGATTTTGAAAGTCTCGCCGGTGAAATAGGCGGCGGGCAGCAGGGCGGCGGTCGTCACATCGTCGGGGATGCCCAGGATCTCGTTGCACTCTTTCTCGTAGCTGAGATGCAGGGTCGTCCAGGCGCTGCCGATGCCCCGGGCGCGCAAAGCCAGCATCAGCGACCAGGCGGCCGGGATGATCGAGCCGTACAAGCCGGCGTTGGCGGAAGGGCTGGCGTCTCTGGCGCGGCCCGCGACGCAGGGGAAGATCATCAGCGGGACTTCGTGCATGTGGTCGGCCAGGTACCGCGCCGAGCTGATGACGCGCTTCATCTGCGCCGAGGGCTCTTCGCCCGGCCCCGACCGCGCTGCCACGCCAGCGTACTTGTACCAAGAGTCTTTGTAATGCGCGGCGATTTTGGCTTTGATGTCGTCGTCTGTGACGATCAGCCACTTCCAACCCTGCTGGTTGCTGCCGGTGGGCGCCTGGATAGCGATCTCCAGGCAGCGCTCAACGGTGGCGCGCTCGACCGGGCGGGTCAAATCCAGGCGTTTGCGCACGCTGCGGGTCGTCTCGAGTATGTAATCTACTGACGCCAGGTCAAAATTCATGATTCGCTCCTTTTGCTCTCGCATACAATGCCGTCATCGTCTCTGTCATCCAGATATTCGTACAAGCAGTGGTCGCTTCTGATTGGCTTGAGATTCGCCGGTACGCTGCTGCAAATGATGTAGTCGGGGTCGCGCTTGCTGCGCTCCAGACCAGGAATGCCGCAAATGGTTTCCGTGCCATCGGCGTACGCGATTGGCGCATCCGAGACCGCTGGCGCTGGCAGATGCTCGGCCAGCCAGCCCAGGAGCAGGCGGCTGACACTCTCGTAGTCGGAATCGAAGAGCCGCGTCCCGTGCGCGCGCCCGCGATACATCCTGGCGGTGAGCTGCCCCTCGGCTTTGAGGAACATCTGCCGGACAGCAGCGGCGCTGCTGGAGTCGTCTTGGGCAGCGACCAGCAATGCCGCGCGGTGCGCCAGCCCGTCGACCAGGGCGGACTCTGGCTTGACCCCGCGGTAATCCAGCCCGGGCGACAAGGCGACCGCGCCGCGACAGGCCTCGGTTTCCGCGCAGCTGATAATCGCCAGATTGGCGCCGATGCTCGCGCCGATGAAAACGACGCCGGCTTCGTTGAGATGCCCGGCCTCCCCCAGCCAACCGACCCAGCCGACTGCGACATCGTCAATGGCTGCCTCCCAGTCGCGCTCGCCGGTCGACTGGCCGTGGCCGCGCAGGTCGATGTTCAGGATGGCGTAGTCGGAATCGAGCAGGTCGGGGATGAGCGGAGTCCAGGCGCCCCTGTCGCTGTTGAGCATGTGGATGAGGACGAGGACAGGCGCGGGGGTGTCGGCGGGGTGGAAGTCGGCTGCGAGCGCGGCGTCGTTTCGCTGGAGGGTGACGAGACTTTGAGTTGGCACGTCGTCGGCTTCAGTCAAAATGCCGCTGAAAACGAGAATGAGCACAATGACGAATCTCATGTTGTGGCGTCTCTAGGGAATGCCCTAAACTTGTGCCGGTCAGCTGGATTCGACATCGCGCACTATGTCGTCGGCGGCGCTCTGGGAGACAAATCTGGTCAATCGCTCCCAAGCGACGCTGCCGTCCTCATTACGATATTTGCTCAGGAATTCGAAGACGAGATTATTGATAAAATTGTCGTATGCATCCAGGAATGCGCCATTGCGCTGTTTGGAACGATAACCGAGAGGCTTTATGATGTCAGTATACAAGTTCTTACTGTTCGAAATGAAATACCAGAAATCCTGGCCGCAAAGCTTCCAATACGGTATCGTTATGTCAGCTTGACCGGAGACTTTGAGAATCCCAGTCTTGAGAGGCTTGCGATCCTTACCGTACATGCATCCGTTCACGGCGACGACGCTTCGGTTTGGGGCTTGCGGCCGCAGAATCTCAACGGCGTCCTTGAAGTGCGTGAGCATCCTTTGCACTTGGCTGGAGTTGCCCCAATTGGGCCCCGACTTGATTTCCACAATGAATGTTTTGGTCTCCTTGCGCATAACCAGGTCTATGCCTCGCAGCTCGCCTTGGCGCGGCTTTCGCGCGTCATGTGCGCGGCTGGCGACGAATATCGCGACTCCTTCCAGAAAGTCGCCAAACAGCGTCTCCTCTTGGGAAGACAGGAAGGCGTCCATGATGCCATAGACAAGCTGGATTACGGTCTGGTTCTTGGTGCGGAATAGATAGGGATTCTTGCGCTTCAGAACATCATCCAGCCTCTTGTTTTTGACCGTCGCCAAGCGCTTCTCATGGAACGAGCCAATGTTCGCTTCCACATACTCCTGAACTGCCTGCAAGAGCTCGTCACTCATGCGCGCCCCACAACTGTTGCTGTCGCCCACCGATCAGTCTTGCCTCCATGGCCTCGACATACTCTGGCATCAGCTCTATGCCAATGCCGCGACGGCGCATCTCTTGCGCGACAAACAGCGTCGTGCCGGAGCCGGCGAAGGGATCCAGCACCGTGTCGCCCGGTTGAGTGAACAGCTTGATGAACCAAGCGGGCAACGACGTGGGGAATACCGCGCTGTGTCCCTGATTGTTGCATTCGGTCGCCATGTGCAGGACATTGCTCGGGTAGACCTTGTCTCTGCCGACCCAGTTGGAAATGTTCTTGCCAAAACCGCTCTCGACCTTCGATTCGTCGCGGATCCTGTCGGTCTCGCTCAAATTGCTCAGTCGGCCTTTCGCCCAATCGCCGACTGGCACCATCACTTCTTCTTGGTACATGTCGAATTTCTTGCTCTTGTTGAATTGCAGCAGGCGTTCCCACGAGTCGCGGAAGCGATTGGGCCATTTTCCCGGATAAGAGTTTTTCTTGTGCCAGATGAACTCCTCGGTCCAATACCAGCCTTGCTCTCGCAGCGCCTTGATCAGATCAAGCACATAAGTATGGCGTTCGCCGTTGACCGCCTTCTCCTTGATATTCAAGATGAATGTGCCGCGAGGTTTCAGGACGCGCAGCAGTTCGCGGGAGACCGGCAGAAACCAATCTACATACTCGTCTGGGTGTACGCCGCCATAAGTCTTCTTGCGCTGATCGGCGTAGGGCGGCGAGGTAACCACAAGCTGTACGGAGTCGCTGTGCAGCTGCGCCAGCTCAATCGCGGCGTCGCCAAGAATGATGTAGCTGTCGTTCGTCATGTTCAGGTCAGTTAGTCGCCCCGACAATGCCCAATTGTAGCTTATTTGCGGCGGATTTGCCCCTTCCTCCGCGCGAGCTTGCCCAACACAGCCAACAGCAGCAGCGCCAGCAGCCCGGCCAGCTTCAGCTTGTCCTCCAGGCCCAGCCCCGGCCGCGGCGCCGCCTCCGACACGACGCGGATCATGTGCGGCATCTCTTTCTCGCTGTGCCAGTAGAGCAGCCGCTGTTCCTCGCGCAGGACTTCGCATCTGCCGTCGCTGAGCTCGACGCGGTAGCCATCGGGGAATTGCGCCTTGGGCACGAAGAGCTCGGTTGGCTCGCTGATGGCGCTGTCGTGGCGGAAGCTGAAAGTGAAGAGCCCGCGGCCCCGGTCGAAGCGCGTCTGCAGCGGTTCGCCGGCGATCTTCCGCGCGTAGGGGCGCACGACGGCCTCCAGGGCGCGCCCGCCGGAGTCGATGTCGGCCGGATCGCTTTGCTGGTCGCGGCTGAAGATGGACAGGTCCTCGCCGTTCCACTGGTCGCCGCGCGCGTTGCTGTTGTCCGGCGTGTAATTCCAGAGCGTGTAACTCAGCAGGTTGTCGTCCAGGGCGCGCAAGTTGTAATCCAGGGCTTGCGCTTGCCGCGTGAAGTCGCCGCTTTTGTAGGCTTCGGCATGGTTCATGTCGAAGGGGATGCCGAACTCGCCGATGAGCAGCGGCACATCGCCCATGGCCTCGTCGGCGAAGTCGCGGAAGCGCCCGAACTGTCGGCTGAGGTAGCGGCGGATGCTGGTTTCGCCGAGGAGCGGACGCATGGTGAGGAAGTCGAAGTTGAACTGCGGGTGGAAGCGGCGCGTGAACAGGGTGATGCCATCGTAAAAGTGCGGCGCGTAGACCAACTTGTCCGGTTTCTCGTATTTGGGCGGCGGCATGAAGGGCTCGGCTTCGATGAAGATCAGCGTCCTGGGCGCGGCGTCGTGGATAGCGGCGGCGAAGCGCTCGGCGAAGGGCTTGAGGAAGTCCTGCGTGAAATCGCCATGGGCGAAGTGCCCGGGCCGCAGAACCCGCGGCGCCCCGTCTTTATCGAGATCCCAGATGCCATGTCGCCGCCAGACGCATTCGCAGCCATCGCGCCAGGCTGTCGCGCCTTGTGGATCGAGCCGGACGGAGCGCGCTTGCTTCGGCGGGAACTCGGGCAGGGGCGAGCCGAAATCCGGGCAGTCCTGGGCGAAGCCGTTGGCGAGGAAGATGGCTTGGGCGGGCGAGGGCATAATGCCGCGCTGAATGAGCAGATGATCGTGGCGCCGCAGGTCGGGCACGCCAATCAAGCCATGATGCGGCTCGTTCATCGTGCCGAAGCCGAGCACATTGGGCAGGCCGCCGATGCGCCGGGCGACATGGCGATAGGCGCGGGCGTAACAGTCTTGCAGATGCTCCTGGATGTTGCGCCCGTCGACCCGCTGCTTCGGCGCGTAAGTCTCGCCGGCGAAGAAGAGCGTGAACATGGTGAAAGCGGCGAAGCGGTAATAATTGTTCGCCCACATCAATTGCGGGAAGTCGTCGGGCTGTCGTTGATGGAGCAGGGCGGCGCCGGTTTGGTGAAAGCGGTCGACATCCAGGCCGGCCGCCTCAAAGGTCCAGGCGGGCGCGCCATCGCCGCCGGAGAACCGACTCCAGACATCTTGGTGCGGGTCGATGAAGAGCTGGATATCGTGTTCATGCGCTTTTTCGAGCACGGCTTCGAGGTAATCCAGATAGGCTTCATCGTACTCGCCCGGGCCGGCGTGCTCGATTGCCTCCCAGGTGACGATGAAGCGCAGAAAATCCAGGCCCCAGTGTTTGAGGCGGGCGAAGTGTTCGTCGGCTTCGGCCAGCGGGAAGGGCCGCCCGATGAAGGAGCCATCGCGCTTTTCGGCGAGGCTGTCGGGGAGGTGGGTGAAGCCGGGCGGCTCGGCGGGGACTTTGCTGCCGCCGCTGAGATTCACGCCGTGGAGGATGCGCGTCCGCCCGGTCTCGTCGATGAAATGGCGTCCGCGTGTTGTGATTGGCATCGTTGCGCCCCTCGCGCTTCGGTCGCGTTTGGAATTACACCGCCGGCCAGGGTCGATTTGGTCCCGCGCCGGGCAGCGGGAATACGCCATCCGCCAGCAGCTCGTCGACGCGATGCCGCAGCATCCTCATCTCGATCGGCGACAGCAGCTCCCGCATTTCCTGGCTGTAGCCGTCGGCCGCGTCATGCAGCCGCCCGCAGAGCAGTTGCAGGTCGTCCAGGATCGCCCTCGGGACGGGCTGCCCGGCGAAGTCCCAGATCACGGTGCGCAGCTTTTCGCTGGCGTTGAAGGTCAAGCCGTGGTCGATGCCCCAGAGGCGGCCGTCGCCATCGAGCAGGCAGTGCCCGCCTTTGCGGTCGGCGTTGTTGGCGATGGCGTCGAAGACCGCCATTCGCTGCAGCTGCCGCAGCACGCGCCCCTTGTCGAAGGTGTAATAGTGTTCTTCCGGGTCGTGATCAATGAAGAGCTGCACGGAGCCGACGCCGCGGGTGCCATCGCGCAGGATGGTGGGCGGCACCAAAGTCCAGCCCAGGGCTTTGGAGGTGAGATAGGCGGCGGTTTCGCGGTTGCAGAGCGTGCCATCGGGGAAGTCCCAGAGCGGGCGCTCGCCCCGGCGCGGCTTGTAGATCGCCATCAGCCCGATGCCATCGCGAACGATGTTGACCAGGAAGGTGTAATTCGAGCCCCAGCGCATCAAGCCGACTTCTTCATCCATCGCGCCAGCTTCAATGATGGATTGCGCTTCCGCCAGCGGGACCCGCACCGGCTCGTCCAGCGCGCGGGCGGTGTGTACATGCGTGACGCTCATGGGCGCACCAAGTCTGCGACTATTCCCCGGGTATTGTAACTTGCGGGCGAAGACCAGCGCAAAAGAGCCGCCGGCGCTTCAGCTGGGGAAGGCGACGCCGCGATGCATTTGGTCCGGTGGCAGCCGGCAGTCCAGCGTCTGGAGCGGGATCGCATCGCCGAGCGCGGAGTCTGCTTCGCCGGTCGTCTGGCGCGTCTTGCCGATCATGATTGGTCCTCGCTGCATTTGTGTCGCGCGTGGCTGGCGCTCGCGAGGATTTTCAAGTCCAGTAATAGATGATGCGGCCGTTTTGCTTGGCGTCTGGCCGGCCGGATTTCACGGTGTCCATGGCATGCAGGCTGAGGGCGCGCATCTGCTCGCGGGTGCACCACATCCGCGCCACCTGGGGCTCCCCATCGCCACCGGAGAAAAAATCGAAGGCGGCGTCGACGGAGTCGCCTTCGATGTCCTCCTCCATAGGATCGTCTTCGGCGAGTTCGTCTTCGCTTTGCGGCACGAATTCTTGCGCCACCAAGATGATCTTGTTGTCGTTCGCTTCGTAAGCCAAGCCCATCTGGGCGATGCGGAAAAGCGGCTCGATCGGTTCGCGCAGGTCCATGTCCAGCTGGCTGAAATCGGCGACGGTGCGCGTATTCTCGTTGGAGTCGATGTCGTCCAGCATTTCGGCGATGGCGGCGGAGAGGGCTTGCGCCTGCTCTTTCTCGATAGTGAAGGAGAGGATACGGTTGTCTTGGCCCGCCTGCAGATGAAAGGTGCGCTTGCCTTTGGGGCCGATCGTGCCGATGGTCACGAAATCGACCGGATTGAGTTCAATGACATTGCTCATAACTTCCTCCAACGGCGCGGGCTATGGCGGGGCTAGCTGCTCTCGTCCCTTTGCCGCGCGCGTTTCAGCGCCAGCAGGTGGCTCATGTCGTTCATGGCGACGATGAAGGGGCGGCTGTGCCCGAGCTGCAGCGTGCTGATTGAGGCTGGCGAGATCACGATCCGCTGGAAGGCGTCCAGGTGCATGCCCAGATAATGCGCCAGCGCCAGCTTGATGAGATCGGCGTGAAACACCAGCGCGATCATGCCGTCGGGGTGCTGCCGCGCCAGGTCTTCGATTGCGTCAACAGCGCGCGTCTGCGCCCCGCGCAGAGTCTCGCCACCGGGGAAGCGGGCGCGCGACGGATATTCCTGCACCACCGCCCACATCTTGCGCTTCTGCAAATCGCCGATCGCTTTGCCCTGCCAGGCGCCATATTCAACTTCGCTGATCTGTGGCAGCGGGCTCGCCGCGAGCCGCGGGTGATGCAAGGCGATGGCTTCCGCCGTCTCCATGGTGCGCTCCATCGGGCTGGCGTAGACGCTTTGCAGCGGCGCCTCCGCCAAGCGCTTGCCCAATGCCTTCGCCTGGGCGACGCCTTCCTCGTTCAGATGCACGCCCGGCAGCCGCCCGGCGAGCTTGCCCGTCTTTACGAAGTCGTTCACCGCGTGCCGAATGAGCAGAATCGTCGTCATACGCGCCCGTCTCTTGCGCAGCATCCCAAGCCAAACTATAACATAGCCGAGAGCGGCGCTGCCAACCGCGGCGCGCATGTCAACCACAGGCAAGCGAGACTGGAAGATGCGCCTCGCCATCAATTATTCGCCCCCGGCCGAGCGGCTGCTGCGCGCTGGCGAGATCGAGGTCGATCTCTTCAAGTGCCCCGATTGGGCGGCTCTGGTTAATCGCCTGCGGGTGGACTTCCCCGTCTATGTGCACTTTGCGCTGTACGCCGGCCGCGGCTTAAGGGACGAGCTGGACGACCGCCTGATCCGGGCTTGGCTGCGTGAAACTGAAACGCTGGTCGTGAACACGCACTTCGTCGTATTGCAGTCGGACTTTGTGCCCGACGCCCGCATTACGCCAGAGATGGTCATCGAGCGCGCGCTGCGGGATCTGCGACGCCTGGGCGAGCGCTTTGGCATGGAGAACATCGTGCTGGAGAATGTTCCTTATCCGACCCGCGGCTGGATCGGCGAGCTGCTGCCGGCGGTGGCGGACCCGGCAGTCATCAGCGAAGTCGTGCGGCGCAGCGGCTGCGGCTTTCTGTTGGATATCGCGCATGCCCTTCACGCTTGCGAGGCGCTGGGCGACGGCGATGCCCGCGCATACATCGAGGCGCTGCCGGTTCATGCTCTGCGCGAGCTGCATGTGGTGGGCTTGGCGCCGGCGGCGGATGAATGCGGCCTCCGCCACGAGCACAGCCCGATGCGCCAGCCCGACTGGGAAATCACCACTTGGGCGCTGGATCAGATTCGCCGCGGTCTGTGGCACAAGCCGGAGACCCTGGCCTTTGAGTACGGCGGCGTCGGCGAGCGTTTCGCCGGGCGCAGCGAGCCGGCTGTCATCGCGGAACAGTGGAATCGGTTACACAAGCTGGCGCGGACATGAGCATCGGCAGGGCCGCCCGACGCCACCTGGGCATTTTGCTGGCGATCACCGTGCTGGTCAGATGCATGATGTTCGTCAGTTACCCGCTGGGCGCGGCGCATTACGACGATGACCAAGCGGCGCAGGGCTACTTCATGGCCGAGCTGGCGGCGGGCAATTTGCTTGTCGGCAATGTGCGCTACGGCACCGGCTACCCGCTGGTCATGGCGCCGCTGTTTGCCTTGACGCGCGCGCTTGGCAGCCTGGCGGACCGCGGCTTTCTGCTGATTCAAGTGGTCGCGCATAGCGCCATCCCGTTCCTGGTCTACGATATGTTTCGGCGGCGCTTCCGCCATAAATGCGCCTTCATTGTCGCTCTGGCGGTCTTGCTCGACCCCTTTGGCTTGCAATGGGCGCATGTCATGCTGCCGGGCTGGCTGGTGGCCTTGGTCTGCGTCGCGGCGCTGTGGCTGGCGCAGCTGGCCTGGCGCGCGAGCCCGGGCCGCCGCTGCGTCTGTTTCGCCCTCGCCGGGGTCGGCCTGGGCATGATGTGCCTGGCGCGCTGGAATTTCGCGCCGGCGGTAGCGGTTTTTGGCTTCAGCGTCTTCTTGTGGCGGCATATCCCGCTGCGGCAGCGAGCGCTCTTGTGTTTGCTGGTGGCGGCTTGCAGCGGCGGCGTCATCGGCGCGTACATCGGGCTGATCCACATCCCCTCCACCGGCGTGACGGATGTGAACTGCGTCGCCGCGCACAACGCGATGCGAAGCTTGCGCGAAAAGGGCGTCGCCGCGCGCGCCTCAAACGGCGAGCATTCCGCTCGGTACGCCGAGCTGCTGGCTCTTCCGGCCAGAGCGCACGGTCAAACTTATCACCTTTCTCTATGGCGTCGCGCCGGGCCTTGGGTCGGCGAAGCGGACCAGCAGGCTTTCCTGAGGCAGCCCCATGGAGACGTCGCGGAAGAGATTGCCACCGATTTCCCTGGCTTGCTGTATTGGCATCTGGGTCCCTGCCCGGTGGACAGCCTGCTAAGCGGCGCATTTCAAGAGGCGCTGGCGCTGAACTGGCCGCGATACCTGGCCGGCGTCGTCCGCGCCGCCGGCGCCAGCCTGACGCATATTCAGGCCGACGCGCCGGTGGACTACATGTACCTGGAGCGCGCGGAGGCGATTGCGTGGCAAGGCGATAATCAGCTCGGCATGGAGCGCGCCCTGAGCCGGCAATTCGACGGACATCTCGTTTGGCGGCCCGGCCTCAGCTTGTTCAGCGCCTTGTTCAGGCCCTGGAACCTGATCAAGCTGCTGACGCCGTTGGCGCTGCTGGCGGCGCTTTGGAGGCGCGACTGGCTCCTGACCTGCGTCGCGGCGATGCTGCTGGCAGGTCTGGTTTCCCTGGCAGCCGCCACGATTTTGACGCCGCGTTATATCTCGACCCTGGCGCCGCTGTATTCGATCTTGATCGGCTGGCTGCTCGCCACAGCTGTGGAGCGCGTTTCGAGGGCGCGGGCGCGCGTGAAGCGGGAATCGGCCTTGGGCGCGAACTCGCAATAATTCGGTCTGGCGCGGCGGTCGCAATCGTGGTAAGCTAATTCTGCAACTGTGGTACAAGGAAGACATGAGCGTCTTTTCCACATTGGTGCGGTGGGTACGCACCCATCAGTCCCCGAGAGCGCAATGCAGGCGGCGTGAGGAGCACAGCGGGTTGCTGCGTTCTTTGGCGTCGTCGCTTCTCTTGTGTCGCGGCGTCGCGCGCATCCTGCCACTGGGATGAGCGCGCCAATGCGGCAGGCTGTGGCAGATCCCAGCTATTCGTTTCTCTATCAGGAGTGAGAAGGACATGTCCGAAGAACGTTCGCAAGGTACTGTCAAGTGGTTCAACGCCGAGAAGGGTTACGGTTTCATCTCCCGCGAAGACGGCGATGATCTGTTTGTGCATTACTCGGAAATCCAGGGGACTGGCTACCGCAGTCTCGACGAAGGGGCGAGGGTGGACTTCGTCATCACTGAAGGGCGCAAAGGCAAGCAAGCCAGCTCCGTCTCCGTCATCGACTGAGGCACTCCCAATCAAGCCACAAAGAACCCGTCTCTTGCGAGGCGGGTTTTCTTTTTCCCCCGGTTTTGCGCCGAGCGCTGGCTCCGCTGCCTAACGCCGCCGCGCCTCGACAAATTCGATCGCCCGCAGCAGCGTGTCGAGCCCGGCGTCGCGCCGCCCCTTGAGATGCAGGCGGATCACGCGCCGCTGATGCGCTTGCAGGGCGCGCAGGTCGCCTGCCGCCTGTGCCGCGAAGAGCGTCCCGAAGCTGTAATTGAAGCCCGGTATCGGCAGATCTGGCGCGGGCGTCGCCGTGAGCTGCCAGAAGATGCCGTTATTGCCGCCGCCTTTGTGATATTGCCCGGTGCTGTGCAGATAGCGCGGTCCATAGCCGATGGTGACGGCGCGTTTCGTCACATGGCGCAGCCGGCGCTGAATCTGGGCCAGCAGGCGCGCTTCGCCAGCGTCGGGTGTGAAGTAGACGAGGAAAGCGAAATAATCCCCAGCGCGGGAGCCAGCCATCTGCGCCGCGATCACCTGGGCCGGGTCGCTGCCGTCGAAGCCATGCTGATGGCAGAGCTCGCGCAAGGGCTGCAGGGTGGTCTCGTTGGCCTGCAGCTCGAGGGCGTCGCGCCGCATAAGGGGCTCGCTGGCGGGCAGCGCGCCGCGCTCTTGGTAGTGCTGGAGCAGGCGCTTGGTGGCTTCTTTGGCTTCGCTCACATTCGGCTCGTCAAATGGGTTGAGCCGCAGCATGGCGCCGGCGATGGCGGTGGCGTATTCCCAGCGGAAGAATTCGCCAGCGATCGCGAGACTGTCCGCCAGGCGGATGGTGACGCGGGGGTGGCCCGCCTCGCGCAAGGCTCGGATGGCGGCGTCTTTCTCGGCGACATCGCGGTCGCTGTCGACGCGCAGGTAAATGAAGAGGCGGTCGCTGACATAATCGTGCGGCAGGCCGACCGACGCGCCGGCGACTGGCAGCGCGCCTTTGCCCTCTTTGCCCAGGCTCTCCGCCAAGAGCTGCTCCGCCCAGGCGCCAAAGCCCGCCAGCGACTCCGATGTATAAATCGTGACTTTGTCTCTGCCTTCGCCAGCCAGAGCCCCGATGACCGCGCCCAGTAGCAGCCCCGGGTGATACTGCGCCGGGATGTTCTCGCCATTGGCGGCTTTCATCATGTCCGCGCGCGCCCACAAACCGTCCAGGTCCAAGCCCAGCAGCGCCGCCGGAACCATGCCGAAATAGCTGAGCGCGCTGTAGCGCCCGCCGATATCGGCCGGGTTGAGGAAGATGTCGCGGAGGCCCGCCTGGCGCGCGTGACGCTCCAATGGCGAGCCGGGGTCGGTGATGACGATGAATTGATCGGCCGCGCCGCCCGTCTTCTCCCAAAAATAGTGATCCAGCGCCAGGGTCTCCACGGTGCCGCCGGACTTGCTGGCGACCACGAAGAGCGTCTCTTCCAGCGCGATTTGCGCTTCCACCTGGCGGATGCGGGCCGGGTCGGTGCTGTCGAGCGCGATCAGCTCCGGGAAGCCGTCTTGAGCGCCGAAGGTCTTGGCGAGCGTCTCTGGCGCCAGCGAGCTCCCGCCCATGCCCAGCAAGACCAGATGTCGGAAGCGCCCGCTGCGGACGCTATCTTGCAGAGCCTGCAAGCGAGCCCGGTCGATGCTGGAGTCAAAATCGAGCCAGCCGAGCCGGTTTACGATATTCTCGATGGTGGGCGCGTGCGTCTTCCAGAGGCTGCCGTCTTTGTTCCAGAGCCGCGGGTTGGCGAATTCGGCGTCCAGCGATTCGATGGCTTCGTCAACAGCGGCGTGGTAAATGCCCAAAGCGAGCTTGGTGCGCTCGATTAGTCCGCTGCGCAGCAGGGTCCGCTTGGCCTCCACTTGCGAGATCAGCGTTTCAAAGGCGTCGATGAAGGCGTCGACGCCGTCGTCCTGCAAGCGGGCCGTGACCTGGCTCAAGTCGACGCCGACCTCTGCCAGCCGGTCCAGGGCTTCTTCGGGCGGCAGGAAGCCGGCGGATTCCTGGGTGATGGTCTCGGCGACGGCGCCATGGTCTTTGAAGGCGGCCAGGGTGGCGGGCGGCAGGGTGTTCACCGTATGCGGTCCTATGAGGTTGTCCACATAAAGCGTATCGGGGTAAGCCGGGTTCTTGGTGCTGGTGGATGCCCAGAGCGGGCGTTGAGCCTGGGCGCCGGCCTGGCGCAGCTCGGCGAAGCGGGTTCCCTGGAAGATGCGCTGGAAAGACTTGTAAGCCAGCTTGGCGTTGGCGATGGCGGTCTGGCCCAGGAGCACGCGATTGGCGGCGATGCGGGCGGTATCCTGGCGCAGTTGCGCGGCGCGTATGTTGTTCTCCAGCACGAGATCGACCATGGCGTCGATGCGGCTGAGGAAAAAGCTGGCCACCGAGGCGACCCGGCTCACATCTTCGCCCTGTTCCAGCCGGCGCTCCAGCCCGCGGATGAATGCCTCCGCCACCTGCTCATAGTTGTTGATGGCGAAGATGAGCGTGACATTGACATTGATGCCGGCCGCGATGGTCTCTTCGATGGCGGGGATGCCCTCCGGCGTGGCTGGTATTTTGATCATCAAGTTGGGGCGGGCGACGGTATCGTAGAGGCGCCTCGCTTCGTCGACCGTGCCCTGGGTGTCGCGCGCCAGCAAGGGCGAGACCTCCAGGCTGACATAACCGTCGCCGCCTGCCGTGCGCTCGTAGACGGGGCGGAAGAGATCGGTCGCGTTCTGGATATCGGCGATCGCCAGCGATTCGTATATGTCCTGCGCTTCCAGATCAAGCATGGTCAAGATTGCGCTGTCGTATGTGTCGGAATCGCCGATGGCTTTCTGGAAGATTGAGGGATTGGAGGTGACGCCCAAGACGCCTTCCTCGTCGATGCGGCGCCGCAAATCGCCAGTATTCAAGTCGTCACGATGAATGTAATCGAGCCAGGCGCTCTGCCCGTGCCGCTGTATTTCCAAGAGGGGGTTGCTCATGCGCTTGCTCCCGTGCTGTCGCGCGTTGACGGTAGGCCAGTGATTTTAGCAGGCTTGGCGCAAGCCTACTAGATTTGCCCGAATTGCGACTGAATGGCAGCTGAGGCTTACTGCGGGGCGTCGATGATGTCGCCGACGCGGTCTTCGCGGGCGAGGATGATGCCCTCGACGCGGGCGACGCGCTGGGCGCAGTCGTCCACTTTTTCTTCGACAGTCCGGACATCCTTGCGCAGCTCGGCAATGTCGCCTTTTAGCTCCGCGCGCAACTCGGCAATGTCGCCTTTGAGTTCGGTGCGCAACTCGGCAATGTCACCCTTTAGCTCTGTGCGCAGGTCGGCAATTTCGCGCTTTAGCTCTGTGCGCAACGCGCCGAACTCGGTATCCATCTTTGTGCGCAGCTCGGCAATTTCGCCTTTGAGCTCGGTGCGCAACGCGCCGAACTCGGTATCCATCTTTGTGCGCAGCTCGGCAATTTCGCCTTTGAGCTCGGTGCGCAGGGCTGAAATTCGCTGCTCGAACTTGCTATCCAGCCGCCAGAAAGCCGCGAGAATCGTGAGTACCGCGACCACCATTTCCAAGGACAGGCTCGTATCCAATTGCACTGGCCGCCTCCATGCGATTACAGCGACAGCATACCACAAGCGCGACGCGCCGCCAAATCGTCGAGCGTTTTAGCCGCCTTGGCGCTCCATCCGCCGGATGGCAAAGAGCGTGAGCAGGGCCGTGACCGAAAGATAAGTCAGCGTCAGCAGCACCCAGGGCGACAGAATCGGAATCGACGCGCCATTGCTCGAGAGGGTCACCCGCATCGTGACCAGCTGCTGGTGGTCGATGAGCATCTGCTGCGAGCGCAAGGTGGCGAGGATCGGGTTGAGGCTGGTGGCGATCATGTCGAGGTAGATGGTCGCCGCTTCCAGGCCAGGGCTGTCGCTGACGCCGGCGGCGACGCTGTTGACGACATTGGCGTAGGCGTTCTGAAAAAGCGTCAGCGCGACCACGGGCAAGCCGACTGTGATGCCTATGGCGACCGAGTAGGTGCGGACCGTCGCCGCCAGGGTGCGCTCTGTGAAGGAGGAGAAGAACATGCCAAAGGCGCCGAGGACGATGGCCGACGCCAGCAGCACAATCAGCGCGAGCAGCAGCTCCGCCTCGCTGACGCCGCCGAAGAGAAAAGCGATGCTCTGCAGTGGAATGGCGGAGAGCAGCAGCAGCACGATGTAGCCGAGAGCCGATTGCAGCTTGCCGACGACGAAAGTGGCTTTGGTAATGAGCGTCGTCTGCAGCAGATCGTAAGTCTTGCGCTCGCGCTCGGTGGTGATGGCGCCGGCCGTCAGCGCGGGCACGATGAAGATGATGAGCATCAGCTCGATGAAGAGCACGCCGATGAAGAGCTGTCGCCCGAGCTCGCCGGTCACGACAACGCCGCCGGCTGGCACGCGCAGCAGATAAAGCAAGAGGGTGAAGAAGCTCATCAAGAGGAGGAAGGTGGAGATAATGGCGAAGCCGCGCGCGCCCCGCATCCGCCCCCGCAATTCTTTCACCATCACCGGGTTGAGGCGGAATGCGCGCAAGTCGCCCAGGCTCATCAAGCCGACAAGCAGCAGCGGCGCGATGGCGAGCAGCGCCGCGTTGAAACCGTAGACGAGCAGCGCCGCCAGGTTCAGCGCCATAAGCAGCCAGGCGGTCATGACCGTCCAGAGCTCCTGCGCCAGAATCACCGCCGAAAGCACCAGCAGAACCGCCATGTTCGCCAACACGCCGGCGATGACCAAGAGCGCGGCCGCGTCGGCGCTGACGGCGAAATCGCTGAGCAAGGCGGCTTGCAGCTGGCTGAAGAGCGCTGGATTTTGGTTGGCGGCGTGAATCGAGAGCCCGATGAAGGCGATGGCTGCCAGAAAGTTGACGACGGCGCCCGCCAGCATCAGCAGCGAGCTGCGGCGCAGCAGCTTTTCGCGGGGCGTCATCAGATGGGGCGGCACGCGATCCCAAGCCTGGCTCGCCGGCACATTGGCGCCAAAGAGGCTTACGATGAGCCGGTACAGGCTCTTTGCAGAAGCGATCATGGGGACTTCCGTCTCCTCGCGCTTGGGCATGTCGAGGGTCATGCGAACTGTCGACCGCATTATAGTCCATTTCGCGCGGAATTCATTGCCCTCGTCGAGATGGCGGGCGTCGCAGGGCGCTAGAGAAGCGTCGCGCGCCGCCGCCGCAGCTCCGCGATCAGTCGCCGGTCGGCCTTGCCAAAGGCGTAATCCTCCAGCTGATCTTCGCGGGACCAGGCCCAGCGCAGCGCCTCGATAGCTTGGGGTTCGGCATAGGGCGGCAGGGCGCCGCGATAATGGCATTCAAAGGCGTGCAGCGTGATGCTGAAATGGGTGAAGCTGTGCGGCACGACGGCGAAGAGTGGCCCGACATCGACCGCGATCGCCAGCTCCTCGCGCAGCTCCCGCTTGAGGCAATCTGGCAGGCTCTCGCCCGCCTCGCGTTTGCCGCCGGGAAACTCCCACAAGCCGCCGAGCAAGCCCTCCAGTGGACGCTGCGCGATCAAGAGGCGTCCAGCTTCGTCGCGGATCAAGCCGGCCGTCACTTCGTAATGCGGTTTCCGCGGGCGCCTGGAGCGGACGGGGCGCTGGCTGACAGTGCCGGCGGCGAAGGCGCGACAATGCTTCTGCAGCGGGCAGGCCGGGCAGCGCGGATTGGCAGGCCGACAGATTTTCTGCCCCAATTCCATCAGCGCCTGGTTATGGTCGCCGGCCTGCTCGGCAGGCAGCCATTCGGCGGCGACTTGCCAAAGCCGCTTTTGCGTCGCCTGCAGCGTGATGTCGTCTTCCAGGTCCAGCAGTCGAGCGAAAACGCGGATCACATTGGCGTCAAGCGCTGGCGCAGCCAGGCCGAAGGCGATGCTGCCGATGGCGCCGGCGGTGTACGCGCCGATGCCGGGCAGCTTACGCAGCGCGTCGACCGAAGCGGGCAACTCGCCGTCGTGCTCGGCGACGATCTGCCGGGCGGCGCGATGCAGGTTGCGGGCGCGGCTGTAATAGCCCAGGCCTTCCCAGAGCTTGAGCACATCGTCCAGGGGCGCCTGCGCCAGTGCCTCTACAGTGGGCAGGGCGCGCAAGAAACGCTCGTAATACGGCAGCACCGTCTCCACCTGGGTTTGCTGGAGCATGACCTCGGCCAGCCAGACGCGATACGGCGTCGGCTCGCGGCGCCAGGGGTGCTCGGCGCGATGGGCGCGAAACCAGCTCAGGAGCGGGTCTGTGAAGGCGGCGGGCATGGCGCGAGCTCAGGCTCGCCTTGGCGGGGCGGCAGGCATTGCGTCGCGCCCTAGAGCATAGCCAGAGCTCGCTGGTACAGAGCCAGCGCCGCGTCCAGATGTCCCTGGCGCATCAAGGCGTCGCCCAGCACGCGATGCAGCGACGGATTTCGCTGAAATTCCTCGCGCTGAACGAGTTGGCGCATATCCGCCACGACCCACTCCAAGCCCGCGCTGGTGAGCAGCAGAGTCTCGTAATCTTGCAGCGCGGCTTGCCATTCGCCCGATTCGATCTTGCCGCGAGCGGAGTAAATGGCGGCTGCCAGGCCGGGCGGGGGCGGCTTGGTCGATTGCAGTTTCGGCGGGTCGCTGGCGGGCGGCGCCGCATCTTCGCTGATGGCGCGCAGGCGGCTCTCGTACCAGGCTTCCAGGTCGCGGTCCTGATCTTGCAGCAGGAAAGCCTGGCTCAGGCTGTCCCTGGCTCTGGCAGCGGCGACCGGCCCTTTCACGCTCGCTTCGCCGTTACGGGCCGCGTCCGGGGCCGGCGCCATGGACTGCGTGCTGAATTCATCGCTCTCGCCGGGCCGCAGGCGCTGCAAAGACTCCTGGAGCGTGGCGGCCGCCCGGGCGCGCCGCGAATAGAGGCTCTCGTCTTCCAGGTCGTCCAGGCGCTCGTCGTCTTCGTAGGCGTCGTCGATCTCGTCAGCGGCGGGCTTCGTTGGCGCCGGCGGCTCGGCGCGGCCGACAGGCGCTCCTTCCAGACGATCGAGCCAATCAAGGGGGTCGTCTTGCGCGCCCTTGTCGAGCAGCTCGTTGAGGTTCTCCGGCGGCGGCGATTTGTAATCGCTGATATCGGGCAGTTCGTCGGCGACATCGTCCGACGCCAGCTCCGCCAGCCAGCGGATGGCGTCTTCGCTGAGCTCGCCGGGCGTCGGGTCGGGCACGGGGCGCGGCTCGTCGCGCTCTTCGTCGTCGGGCTCGGCGAAGGCGTCGCCGGCTGGCAGGCGCGGTCCGACGCTGCGCGGGCCGGCTTCCCTTATCGGCTGCGTCTCGTCCATCCAATCGGTCCAGGCCGCGGCGCTGTCGTCGCCCGGGCTCGGCGGCTCTTGTTGATCGAAAAATGTGGCGCCGCCCCCGCCCTGGCTGCGCGCGAGCTGTTCCAGCCATTCGATCAATTCTTCCTGCGACATGGAATCGAAGTCGGGCAATTCCGGGTCTTCGCGCATAGGACCTGTCACTCTTGACGCATGCTTGCCTGCCTGGGAGCGGAAGCGGATTATAGCGCTTTATTCCCGCTCGCGCGATTGGGATCGTCGGCGTCGCCCTTCGGCTGGCGCCTTTCGACGCCCAGGCCAAGGTCGTCGAAGCCGGCGGCCGCGCCGGGCTGGGCTTTGGCGTCTTTCTGAAAATCGAAATTCATGTCGTCGATGCCCAGCTCGTCATAATCGACCGCCGCGTCTTCATCGAGGGTGATGGCGATGGTCTGTTCGGTGGGCGATTCCAGGTCAAAATAATCGTCCCAGTCCAAGCCTTCAAAGCTGAGCCGCTGCGTGTCTTCATCCAAGCTGATGACATCCAGCTTGTCGGTCGGCGTATTGAAATTGAAAAAGTCGTCGAAAGTCAAGCTGTCGAGGTCGAGCGCTTCAATATCGGCGTCCAGGCTGAGCGCGGTCGCCCCCGTCAGCGGGCTGGCGTCGCCGCCACTGGCCCGGGCTTGCAGGCCAGCCAGCCAGGCCGGCGGTTTGCTGAAGCGGAAATAGGGCTGGGCGGTTTCTTCTTCATCTGCGTCGATGGCGCGCATTTCGCCGGTTTCTTCTTCGACGATATCGCCGACCCAGGCGAAGTCTCTGCCCGGCGCCGCGATGGGGCCGGCGAATTCGTCCGGATCGTCGGCGCTCGCGTCGGCTTCCCGGTCCAGGCCGGGCGCGACCGCGTTCAGCCAGTCGGGCGCTTTCGCCTCGTCTTCGACAAAATCCGCCAGTTGGTCGGCGCTGTCCAGGCCCCAGGCGCGGGCGGTCTCCTGGTCGGGCGCTGGGCGGCCGGCATCATCGGCGCTCGGCGCCGCTGCCAGGGGGCTGAGGCCGTCGAGGTCGTTGGGATCGTCTTTGAGCCAGTCGACATAAGGGTCGTCGTCGGCGTCGTCATCGTCCAGCTCGGCTTGCCAGGCGTCGATGAGTTCGGCGTTGCGGGCATTGGCGTCGTCTTGCTTGCTGGCGGCCGCGTCCTCTTCCAGCCAGGATCGCGCCGGCGGCGAACGCAGCAAATCGTCGTCCATGTCGGCGACGGCTTCAGCCTGTTCTTCGTCGTCTTCCGGCTCGGGCGTCTCTTTCAGCCAGTCTTCAATGTCGCTGAGGTGAATCGGCTCGGTATCCGAGGCGCGATCGAGCAAGTTCCGCAAGCCGTCGTCTTCGCCGAAGGGATTGAGCCCGCCGTCTTGCCCTTCCATCGCCTCGCGCATGGCGGCCGACAGCCAGGGCGCGCCCGCGCCTTGCTCGTCGTCGCCGTCGTTCACCCATTCGCGCTCGAAATCGTCGGCGATTTCCGGTTCGTATTCGCTTTCGTCCCCGGCGAGGCTGCCCGCTTGAATCTCCGCCATCCAGTCGCCACCTTCGTCGGCGCCGTCAAGCCGTTCCAGCAGGTTCGCCAGGTCGTCGTCCAATTCGGCCGCTCGGCCCGCGCTTTGCTCGTCGGCGCTGAGCGGGGCGGCAAATTCAATAGCGCCAGCCAGGGCGTCGCTCGCGGTCGCTTCGCTGGAGCCCGCGGCTGAAGCGCTGGTTTCGAGCTCGCTGTCGGTCGCGCCGGGGGCGGCCTCGGCTTGGCTGGCGTCAGCTTCGCCGAAGAGCTGGTCGATGGCGTCGGCGGGGAGCAGGTCTTCCAGCTCGTTCAAGTCATTGTCTTGCGCCTCCATTTCGGCATCGGCGTCGTCCAGCTCGTCAAGGGCGACCAGGGTTGCCGGGGCTGGCTCGCCGGTCGCCAGCTGATGCGCCAGATAGGGATCGAGCGCTTCGACCCGCTTCAAATAGGGCTGGGCGTCGGACGGTCGCTGCTCCGCCAGCCAGAGCTCGGTCATGATGCGATTGGCTTCGATAGACCAAGGCAGGCGCTCCAGGATATCGAGGGCGGCTTCGGCGGCGTCCATGCGCTGGCCATCGAGCCAGAGCACGCGGGCCCGCGCCAGGCTGAGGTCGACGCGTTCCGGGCTGTGTTCCAGGGCTTGCGCCAGGGTGTCCAGGGCGTCGGCCAGGCGATTGCCGCGGACCTGTTCCTGGGCGCGGGCGCCGGCGCTCAGCGGCAACCGGTCAATCTCCTGTTCGCGATGCTCCCGGTACAGGCTGCGGAGGAGGCGATTGGCTTCCGGGTTTCTGGGCTGTTGATCGAGGGCGCGCTCGGCATGCCAGATGGCGCGCGCGGGCTCGCCGGTTTGTTGGCAAGTCCGCGCCAGCAGCAGCTGCGCCATGAAGTGATTCGGCTGCGCCCCCAAAGCCCGCCGCAGCATGTCGGCCGCCTCTTGCCAGCGCCCGCTGCTGAAGAGGGCTTCGCCGAGCTGGCGATAGGCTCGCAGGTTCTTGGGCTGCGCTTTGAGGATCTGCCGCGCGTGGGCGATGACTTCGTCGTAGCGCTCCGCTTTCAGGTGGCTCGCCAGCCGCTCTTGGTAGGCGCTCAGGCTGATTTCCGCCATGATGGACCTGCTCGTTTCGCAATGGATGCTCGTATGCGCGAATTATAGCATAGCCGCGCCGGTCAAGCGCCGCGCCAGGGAGTCAGACATAATCGCGCATGCCATCGGCGAATTCGGCTTCATCGCCATCGCGCCGGGCATAGAGCGCTTGAATCAAGGCGTAGTGCTCGCGGTAGAAACGCGCCCTCCGCCAGCCCGCCCCCAGGGCCGGATACCGCTGGACGACGCGCCGAGCGAAAGCCTCGCCGTAACTGGCGATCAAGGCGCCGAGGTCCTGGGCCGGGTCGCCCAGCCCACAAAAGCCGAAGTCGATGACGCCGCTGATCCGGCCCGCCTCGAACAAGAGATTGCCCGTGCCGAAGTCGCCATGAATCAGGCGAGTCTCGGCCGCCCACATTCCGGCGTCGGCCAGGGCCGCGCCGAAGCTCCGGCTGACCGCTTCTCTGGCTTGCGGGCGCATGAAATGGAAGCGCTGTCGACGAAATTCATCGTAGAGCGCTGCCCACTCGCCGCGCGGTTCTTGAGCTGGCGGGGACGGGCCCAGGCTGGCGGGCGGGATGGCATGGAGGGCGCGCAGAAAGCCGGCAAGCTCTGTGGCGATGCGGTCCACGATGGTGGCGTCCCGCGCGATTTCGGCGAACTTCCGGCGCAGCAGCGGCTCGCCGGGCAGCATGGGATAGCCCATGAAAAGCAGCTGGTTAGTGGCGTCGCGCACGGCGCAACAGGGCTGCGGGATGGGCAGCGGCAGCCTCCCCTGCAAGCGCGGCAGCAGCTCTGCCTCGCGGGCGAGCTGGGCGGCGCCGGGCGGGCTCTTGGGGAAGCGCAGAATCCATTTGTCGTCGAGGCTTATGACGAGGTTGAATTGCCCGGTGGCTGGCAGGGCGCGGGCGCTGCGAAACTGAAGCCGCGGCAGATGCCGGGCGACGAGGGCGAGCTGGGGCGCAATGTCTACCTGGGACAGCGGAATTCCGCCCTTCTTTATCGGACTGCCGGGGGCTGGCGGCTGAGGCGCTTGCGGAGTCGCCCATTTGACCTTAGCCTACAAGGTCATGCCCGCCAGTCAAGCGCGAAGGAGAAGGCATGCCCGCGACGGCGAAACCGGTCATCTTGTTCACCAACGACGACGGCATCGAGTCGCCGGGCTTGTGGGCGGCGGCACAAGCCTTTCGCGGCCTCGGGCAGCTGCTGGTCTGCGCCCCGCGCGAGCAGCAATCCGGCATGGGGCGCAGCATGCCGCATTACAGCGAGGGCAGAATCTTTCCCTGGGAGCAGCCCCTGGATGGCGCGGATTGCCAAGCGTACGCCGTCGATGGCACGCCCGCCCAGGCAGTGCAGCATGCCGTGCTGGAGCTGGCCGAGAGGCAGCCGGCGCTGCTCGTCTCGGGCATCAATTATGGCGAAAACACGGGCAATGGCGTGACGATCTCCGGCACCGTGGGCGCGGCGTTGGAGGGGGCCAGCCTCGGCATCCCGTCCATCGCCGTCAGCCAGCAGACGCCGACCGACCTGCATTTGAGTTATTCGCTGGGCGTCGACTTCGGCGTCGCGGCCGATTTCACGCGTCGCATGGGCGCGTGGCTGATGGAGCATGCAAACCTGCCGGACGATGTCGATGTGCTGAAGATTGATATCCCCGCGGGCGCGACGGCGGCGACTGAGTGGCGCTTGACGCGGCTCTCGCGGCGGCGCGTTTATTGGCCCACCCGCCCGGAGCGCGCCGCCCTGCACGACAGCGGCAAGCTCGGCTATCAGTACAACAGCGACCCGGCCGCGGCCGAGCCGGACAGCGATGTCTACGCGCTCTTGAACGACCAGGCGATTTCCGTGACGCCGATCAGCCTGGACATGACTTCGCGCGTGGATATGTTTCAGCTGCGGCAAATCATGCTGGACAAACGAGACTGCGGGACCTGACTGCGCCTCACTTCAGAATCGCCACGACGATCGCCGCGATGCTGATTACGAAGGGAGCGGCCACCGTCAGGGTCGCGCCAATCGCTCGCACGCGGCTGGCTTTGCTCTGTTCCCGGAGCGCGCCCTTGAGTTCCGCGGTCTGCGCCGTGATCGAGTCCTGGACGAATTTTGTGAAGCGCGTCTCCAGCTTCGCCAAGTCAGCCTTGGTAGCCAGCGACTTCATCTCGCCCTCTGTGGTGGAGAATCTGCGTTCATGGTCGTTCGCGGTTCCAGCCACGACTGCTCCAAGGCGCGTATCTACGCAGAGACTATATCTGTACACGAAGTGTGTGACATCAGTTCCCCTGACTGCGCAAGTTAGTCATCTGCCGCGGGTCTCAGTCCGCTTCTGGCGCGGCTTCCCGGTTACCAGCCGATGCCAGCCGTCGCCGAGGGGTCCGCGGGCCGATTCTGAAAGCGCAGCTCGAAGTGCAAGTGCGGTCCTGAGGAGTTGCCGCTGCTGCCCACATAGCCGATGACCTGGCCCGCGCCCACCGTCTGCCCGCAGCGGGCGGCTATGCTGCTCATGTGCCCGTAGAGCGTCGACCAGGCGCCGTGGCCGATGACGACCGTGCTGCCATAGCCCCAGTTGTTCCAGCCGGCGTAGAGAATGGGACCGCCATTGGCGGCGTAGATGGGCGTGCCAATGGGGGCGGCGATGTCGATGCCGCTGTGCCCGGCGTAGTAGCCGCGGACGAATGTGCCATTGGGCAGCGGGTTCGTCCAGCGCGTGCCGCCGCCGGAACGCGAGCCGCAGCTGAAGGGGCTGCCTGGGTCGAAGGCGACGATGTTGCCGGCGCCGTCTTGCTGCACGGGCGCGTTCCAGGTGATGATTTCGCCTTCGCCGCCGGGGATGAAGAGTCGCGCGCCACTGGGCAGCAGAGTCTCGGGCTCGATGTCGCCCAGCTCGTTGGCGGGCGCGTCGATGATGGCGTAGGGGTCGTCGACGCCGTACTGCTCGGCGATAGCGCGGATGTCTTTGCCCTGCGTCCGCAGCACGGTGTGGCAGGCGCCGTCGCCGGGCGGGATGTTCACCACATCGCCCGGGCGCAGCACCAGGGCCAGCCGATAATCGTTGCACCAAGCGATGGTTTCGCGCTTCAGCCCAAAGCGAATGGCGATGGCGTCGATGGTGTCGCCGCGCTGGGCGACCGTGCTGGTCATCTTGGAGCGGGCGCGGCTGGGGATAATGGTGAACGGCTCGTAGCGCTTGCCCAGGGCGCCTCCCTGCTCCGCCAGGTCAGCGATTTGCGGCGGCGTCGCCAGCAGCTCCAGCATGCGGGCATGGCTGACGCTGGCGCTTTCGTCGGGCGCGGGCGAGGCAGGCGCGACCCGAGTTTGTGGCGCGGCTTGGGCTGTCGGCGGGCTTTCATCGGCGAAGGCGGGATCTGCCTGGATGGCGGACGGAGTCGTCGCCACCAAATAGACGGCGGACCCGCAGAAGCCGATGGCGGCCAGCAAGCAGAACCAGCCGAGAATGCGACGCCAGCGCGGCATCGCATCGCTTTGGCGATGTGGCGTAACCAGGGTCGGTCCGCTTCTGCGGTAGGCGCGGCGACGGCGGCGCATGGACCCCTTCCTCAATCGGCGCTCGCTCCTAGCCTAACTGGGGAGCGCGGGCGGGTCAAGCGGGCGCGGGTCAGGCGTCGGGCGCGAAGTCGATGACATCAATGGCGAAGGGCAGCTGCGGGCGCGTGCCGAAGGCCAGGCTGAATTGATTCCAGTTGGCGACATAGAGGCGCTTTCGCTGGGCGTCGAAGGCGAGGTCGCTGGCGCCGCGGAAGTCTTTCGCCAGCATGACCAGGGCGCCGGCCTCGACCCGGGCGACGCGATTCCAGTTCAGCAGACTGACAAAAACCTCGCCGGCGTCCGCCGCATGAATGCCGTCAAAGCCGTAGTCATGCTTGTCGCCCAGGCTGCGATACAGGCTGGATTCGCGAGGGCGCTCGCGATCAAGCTCGGCCAGGCGCAGGATGGTTTCGCTGCCCGGCTCGGCGACGAGCAACTGATCATTCGCCCGGTCGTAAGCCAGGCCCGTGATCTCGCAGTCTTCGCGGCAAGGGGCGCGCCACCAAATCGGCTCGCCAGCGTCGCCCATGGGAGCGCCCGTCTCGCTGTAGCGCAGCACATGGCCCAGGCGGTCGCTGATGTAGATGAGGCCCCGCTTGTCGACGGCGATGTCGTCAGCCAGGGGACCGCCCGTGCTCGGATTCGGCGAAATGTCGAAGAGGCGCTCCAGCTGGCTCGTGAAATAGCGCCAGACAAGCGCTCCCTGCGCGTCCAGCGGGGCGATGCGATCGAGGACATACAGCGCGCCATCCGGGGCGAGGTCCAGGCCGGTCACGCTGCCGATGCGCTCGCGGCTGCCGGGGAGCTCGCGAACATCGCCGGCCGGGCTAATGGACCAAATGGCGCCCGTCGCGTAGCTGCCGGTGTAGAGCTTGCCGTCGGCGTCGATGGCGAGGGCGGCGGGGTAGGCGTCGGCGTCGGGCAGGGCGGCGAACTCGCGGACGGAGAGACCATCGCGCAAAGCGACCGCCCTTGAACGCGGCGCGGCGCCGATGACGAACCAGGTCATGGCTGCCAGCAAGCCGACGCCGATTCCCAGCGCCAGCGCGACATACAGCAGGGCGCGCAGGCGGGGCTGACGGCCGCTTGGCGTTTCGGGCTCGGGCATGGCGCTTCCAAATCTATCGGCCTTGGGCCGGCATTCTAGTCCAGACTGGCGGCGCAGACCATGCGCGCTTGAGGCGCCTGAGCGAATTGGACTTCTGCGTTTGCGCTTCCGCCACTACACTTCTCGACGCCGTAAGCTGCCTGGAGGACGCGCGCCATGCTGGAAAAACTCCTGCCCGCCCAAGTGAACAACAGCTACCGCGGGCACAGGCTCGCGAAGTGGATATTCATCGCGCTGACCGTCATCACCATTGGCCGCAGCCTCACGCACATGTTTGCCGAAGACGGCGGCGCCGGGCACATCGCTTCCGTCCCGCTCGGCTCGTTTACGCCGCAAGGGGCGAGCGCGCTCATCACCGTCTTCGGCCTGTGGGGCTTGTCGCAGCTCATCATCGGCCTGCTCTACGGCATTGTCCTGTGGCGCTACCAATCGCTGATTCCGCTGATGTATCTCTTCTTCAGCTTCGAGTATTTCATGCGCTTGATCGCCAGTGTTTACACACCGGGCCTGGCGACGGTCGAGACCGCGCCCGGCGCCATTGGCAATGTGATTTTCCTGCCTCTGGGGCTGGCGATGCTTTGGCTGTCGCTGCGCGAGCGCTAGGCTTGAATCTCCGTCCCCGGCACGCTTACCGGCGACCGTCCGCTGGCTTGAGCCGCGCCCAGCAAGACTTCGGCGGCGGCGATCGCGGCGCAGGGGCGAGAGCTGAAACTGCACAGGTAGCTGTCGATTTCGGGCAGCCGCTCCAGCTCGTAAGGATCGCGCAGGCCGACCACGATGAGCCGGTCGCCGGCTTCCGCCTGCAGCGCGGCCAAGATTTCGTTGACGCCAGCGCGGTCGAAATCCATGCCCGGCAGGGTGTAATTCTCCGTCACCGCCACGACGAGGCCGTCTCTCGGCAAACGCTCGGGCTTGAAGTCTTCCGCTTCGAGGGTGCGCAGGCTGGCGCGGCTCTCGCGGAGTCGCGATGCGAAGACATCAAAGGCCGGCGTCGCCTGGTTGGGTCCGATGCCGCGGGTCCTGGTCAAGACATCGTAAGCGCCGCGTCTGGTCGTGTTGACCAGGCAGAGGGGCCCCTCCGCCGCGATCGGGACGAGCCCGCGTCGATCGCGCAGGATGCCGATCGCCTTTCGCGCCACCGCCAACTCCACCGCCCGGTGCTCCGCGCCGCCGACGAGGCTGATGTCGTTTTCAGGCTTGGGCTCGGTCGTGAAGCCGGCGTCGCGCTTGAGCCGCAAGACGCGTCTCACGGCGTCGTTGACGCGCTCGGCCGGGATCGTCTTGTCGTCGACCGCCCGAATGACGGCGTCGATGAGGGCGCGCTGATTGGCCAGGTAGGCGCTGGCGTCGTGATCGTAATGCTCTTCGGCGAGCATCATCAAGTCGACGCCGGCGCGGAAAGCCTGGATGGCTGCGTCCCTTGGATCGTAATGCCGCTTGATCGAGCCCATGTTCATGCTGTCGGACATAATCAAGCCCTCAAAGCCGAGCTCGCCGCGCAGCAAATCGCCCAGGATCAGTGGCGAGAGGGTCGCCGGTCGTACAGGATCCAAGGCCCGGAAGACGATGTGCGAGGTCATGACGATGGGCGCGCCGGCCTCGATGCCCGCGGCGAAGGGACGCAGGTCGATGGCTTGCAGCTCGCTCCGCGATCGGCTCACGGCGGGCAGACCGCGGTGGCTGTCCATGGTGGTGTCGCCATGGCCCGGGAAGTGCTTCAGCGTGGCCACGGAGTGGTTCTCGTTCAGTCCGCGGACGGCGGCGGCGGTCATGGCGGCGACGCTTGCCGGGTCTTCGCCAAATGAGCGCATGCCGATGATGGAGTTGCGCGGGTTGGAATTGCAGTCGGCCGCTGGACCGAGCACGACATTCAAACCGACAGCGGCGGTCTCGCGGGCGATGACGCGGTACATGTCGTAGGCGGCTTGCGGGTCGCCGGTCGCCCCGAGCGCGAGATTGCCGGGTCCCATGGCGCTGTCCGCGGTCATCACCGACCAGGCGCCTTCTTGATCGCAGCCCAGCAGCAGCGGGATGCCGAGGCGGGTGTTGCGCGCGAATGACTGCAATGTGTCGCAGAGGCGGCGGGCTTCGGCCGCGGTCGGCACATTGTCGTCGCCGATGTACGCGCCGCCGACGAGTTGGTCTTCCATCAGGATCCGCGCTTCTTCCAGCTGCCCGCCGGCGAAGGCGAGCATGAACATCTGCCCGACTTTCTCCGCCGTCGTCATGGAGCGAATGGTGGCGTCGATGTCCATGGCGCGTTCTCCTCTGCCCGTGCTGTCTTGATTTAACCACCGTTCGCGCGCCCGCGCCAAAGTTCATCAAGCGGGCTGAAGGCAGGGCTAATCGGCCTGCTCGAAAACGACGCGGCAAGCGTCACGCGAGCAGGTGAAAGCGGTAGCGCCATAATAATCGCGCTCGCCTTTGTTTTCGACGGTCTCGCCCCAAGAGAGCGGGCTGGCCAGGCGAAAGCGAAAGCGCGGCGTTTCCAACCGGGCGTCTCCCCGTGCCTGGGCGGCGAGGATCTGGCTTTTGCGCGCGTCCCACGCTCGAGCGAATTCGGACATGGCGGGCAAGACCCGAGCCTGGTGAATTGCCTGGCTCGCGCCAATTACGAGGGCCGTCAGCAAGATCGCGCTCCGCAGCCAGCGCGCCGGCCGGCCCGCAACGGGGCGCAGCGAACCGCCCAAAGCCAGGCCCCAGAGCCCGCCTGACGCGATCAGGACGAAGGCGACCGGGATGAGCGCGCGCTCCACCGCATACCCTTGGGCGTAGATGTTCGGCGCGATGAGGACGCTGGCCAGCGCGATCGCGCCGCCGCCGCAGCAAGTGGCGAGCCAGCCCATGCCAGCGCCGTGGCCCGCGCGTCGAGAGCCGGTCAAGACGACGAGGGCGCAAACGCAGCTGAGGAAGAGGTAGCTGGACGCGCGAAAATGGACGCTGCGCAGCTGGGTCATGGCGAAGAGACCGAGCATGAGGCCGAGAGCCGCTGCCGCTACTGCTGCTTCCGCCGCTGGACGCCGCGTCATAAATTGGTTCACGCGCCGCCGCCCCTGCAGCAGGCAAGCCCAAAATATGATGCTGACGATGTTTAGCGCGACCGCCAAGAAATAGCCGAGACTGAAGCGCCCGAAGAATTGCGGGCTTTCGCTCTGATGCGCCCACAAGAATGGCGCGCACAGACACTGCGCGATGAAGCCGAGCCAAAGCGTCCCCCCGCGCAAAAATGGAGCGTGATGGCTTGGCGCCGGACCGCAAGCGCTGGCGTACAGCAGGCCCGCGCAGAACAGCAGCGCGAATCCGTTGAAGAGCCAGGGATCGCCCAGAAACTCCAGCAGGGAATGCAGCGAGCCGAGCAGCAAAGCCTCCGCCGAGCGGGCGGGATAGTTGTATGCCAGCGACGGGATCGCTTCCATGCGGATGCGGGCGCCGGGCGCGCTGAACTGGACGAGCAGGCTGAGCAGGGTCGTCGCCAGGCCGGCGCCAAGCGACAGGCGCAATGCCGGGTGGAGGCCGCCGTCTCGCAGCCAGCGCGCTCCTAGCAGAATCAGCCCGAGGCAAGCCAGTTGAAATAGCCCGAACATGGCGGAGAAGCCGGCGCTGACGAAACAGATCGTGGCGACGGCGGCGGCTCGCGGCTTTGCGGGCCAGGACGAGGCGCAGATGGCGAGCGCAATCGTGAGCAGGGCGGCGGGAAAAGCGTAGCGGGCATTGGCGGCGTACCAATAGAAGGACTCGGTCTCCAGCGCGGATATGGTCGCGGCCAGGGCCAAGGCGGCGAAGGCGAACCTGGTCGCTCGGCTCATGGGGCATCCCGCCCGCTTCAGCAGCTGCCCGGCCAAGGCGGCCGCGCCAGCCAGCCACAGGCAGATGCTCAGCAGAGCCATCGCGGCCGGCGCCATTTCGTCCAGGGGAGCGAGCGCGCCGAAGCTGAAGTAATCGCTGTAGCTGCCGTTCCAGTGACGGCGCCAATGCAGCATGCCAGCCCAGGCGCCCAGCTCTTTGCCGGCGGCGATATGGTCGAAGTCGTCATAGATCGGGCGGCTGTACAGGGCGACCCAGAGCGAAACGCAGAGCGGCGCAAACGCGAGCGCGCCTAGCGAGACCGCCCAAAATCGACGCCGCGCGTTCATGAAAAGCAAGTTGGCCGGTTGGCGCGCCGTTTCACTTGACCGCGCCCATGGTCAAGCCACGCACCAGGTAGCGCTGGAAGAAGAGCGCCATCAAGAAGGGCGGCAGCATGGTGACGACGGCGGCGGCCGACATGTCTTCCCAGGCCACTTCGTATTGCCCGATGAAGAGCGTCAGCACGATGGTCAGGGGCTGCGAGTCGTCGGTGCGGGTGAAGATCAGCGGGATGAGGAAGTTGTTCCAGGTCGAGAGCATCCCGACCAGGAAGACAGCCACCATGCCGGGGCGCGCCAGGGGCAGGACGATGCTGTATACCTGCCGCCAGCGATCGGCCCCGTCAACCCGCGCCGCGTCCAGAATTTCGTTGGGGATGTCGCGGACGAACGTGGTCATCATCCACACCGAGAGCGGCAGCAGCAGGGTCACGAATATCAGAATCAGCCCGACCAGGGTGTCCACCAGCCCCAACTGCGACATGAGGAAGTAGAGGGCGATTAACGAGACCCAGATTGGCAGCGGCAGCATCAGCATGATCAGCAGGAAAAGCGCGTTGCGGCCCGCGAAGCGCATTCTTGCGAAAGCGTAGCCGGCGCCAGTGGCCAGCAAGGTCGCGATGCCAGCCGAGGCGACGCTGATGATGGCGCTGTTGCGCAGGCCCGTGCTCATCAAATGAGCGGTGGGCGAGAAGCCGCCGGAACGAAACTTTGCGCCTTGGGTGAAGATGGTCTGGTACGAATCGAGCGTCGGCTGGCTGGGGAACCAGATTTTGTAGGGTCGGGCGTAGAGCTCCTGGCGCGTCGAGACGCTGCTGACCGCCACCCAGTAAATCGGGGCGAGCGCCCAGATCAAGACGATGGCGCAGCAGACATAGATGACCGCCAGCCGCAGCCGCTCCTGCCCGCGCAGCCCGAGCTTCATTTCCCCAATCCCCCGGTCCCTGCGCGCCATCTCATTGGCGGCCATTCCCACGAGAAGGGAAGGAGAGAGTTCCAGCCTGCGGCCGCCTCCCCCCAACGCATTGGGGGGAATGAGGGGGGTTGGATACGCGCTGCCAAGCCCATCGGCGGACCCCCAGCCGGCGACGCCCAGGCGACCCCGCACTCCCTCTCCCTCTTTATGGGGGAGGGGACAGGGGTGGGGCTTAGTCCCCGGCTCATTGTTCTTGCACCCCTTGATTGTAGACGCGCCAGACGAAGATCATGCCGACGAAGAGCGACATGACCAGGATGATGTACGAAAGCGCCGCGCCCAGCCCCACCCGCAAATCGCGGAATACGAGCTCGTAATTGTAGAGCATCAAGGTCTTGGTGAAGGGGTTCATCGCTCCGCCAGCCGAGCCGCCCGCGGTCAGCGTCCAGATGACATCGAAGATCTGGAATGCGGCGATGAACTCGACCACCAGCGCGATGCCGAGAGATGGCAGCAGCAGCGGGACGGTGATGTGGCGGACGCGGCGGATCGCGCCGGCGCCATCGACCTTGGCTGCGTCGTGGAGGTCTTCGGGGATGCTCTGCAAGCCAGCCAGCAAGATGATGGTGGGGAAGGCGTAGCGCGTCCAGGTCTGCACGACGGTCACCCAGAAGATCAGATGTTCTGGCTCGCGCAGCCAATACTGGTATTCTTCAATCAAGCCCAGCTGATACAAGAATCCATTCAGCGCGCCATACTCGCCATTGAGCAGCCAGCCCCACAAGAAGCCGTTGACGACGCCGGGCAGCATCCAGGGCAGGATGGCGAGCGTACGCACGACGCCGCGCCCCGGAAAACGCTGATTGAGCAGCATGGCAATGCTGAACGCGACCGCCATCTCCAGCGGCAGGGTGATGAGCACGACCTTGAAGCTGCGGCCCGTGACTTCCCAGAATTCGTCGTCCTCGACCAGCTTGATGTAGTTGTCGAAGCCGATGGCTTTGGGCGGGCGGCGGATGCGCAGGTTGCGGTTGGTGAGGGACTGGCCGAAAGTGTCCAGGGCGGGGTAGTAGATGAACAGGGCGAGCAGCAAGGCGATCGGCGTCAACACGACGAGGATGTAGATGGAGTCGGAGGATGTGAGGCGGCGCAATCCTATTCGGTTTTTCATTCGCCGGTCCGCCACAAGTTGTAGGCAACGCTCATGCAAGGGCCGTAGGGGCGACACTTGTGTCGCCCAAAAGCCCGAATATCATCGCGGGCTTCTATCGAATCGCCGGAGGCCAGACTCTTCGCACTACGCGACATACAAACTATCCATGCGCCAATGCGCGGGATTCTCGATGATGTAGCGCCTGAATTCGTTCAATGAAACTTCGTCTCGGACAACCCGGTCGTAATAGTTCCGCTGCCAGATTGGGCGACCATGATCCAGGCGCCGCAGCCTTGCCGTTCTGCTGACTGCTGCCTTGAATTGACCGATGATCGCGCCGAGCGAACCGGCTTTTATTGTCTGCGATGCTCTGCGGTCCGTCATGGCGTCGATTACGATTAGGCCGTGCAAATGATTAGGCATGATAACATAGTTGTCCAGCCACACATTGTCGCGCGCGCCGGGGATATTGCGCCATTCGCGTTCCACGATTTCGCCCAACTCGTTGAGCCTGATTTCCCCGTCGCCGACCTCGCCAAACAGCCTTTATTTCTGATAGGAGCAAACCGTGACGAAGTAGACGCCGGCTTGACGATAGTCGTATTCTGGCCAACGCGTGGACCGCCGAGCGCGGAATGACGGATTCTGTTGGCTCATATTGCCAGTCCGGTTTCAAGGCGGGCGACACAAGTGTCGCCCCTACGGCCAGTTGGTTTGATCGGCGAGCGCGTTCATAGAGTCGCCGATGTGATTGCCGTCGTGCCTAGCGCGTGTCCCTTTTCAGCGTGGGCGACACAAGTGTCGCCCCTACGGCGTGTTGGTACGAGTGGCGACCGTGCTTGAAGTTGCAAGCGTCATCGTCGTCGTCCATCGAGCATGTGCCATTGTTATGCGGGCGACGCGAGATTCGTCCCGACGGGCAGATGGTACGAGCGGCGGGCGGGATTGCAGTCGCTGGTGACATCACCGTTGCCATGAGCGGACGCCCTATGTGAATGCGGGCCAGCCAAGGCCCGCCCCTACGGCGTGTTGGTACGAGTGGCGATCGCGTTCGAAGTCGCCGGTGACATCATCATCGCCCTTAACCAATTCCCGATGTGAATGCGGGCGACTCGCAGAGTCGCCCCTACAATTCGTTGCTTGTTTCGGCCAGCGCTACTCGTATTCGTCCTTGAGCGCGTTCCATTCCTCAGCCAGCGCGTCGATCAAGTCGTCGGAAGACATGCCCGTCTGCATCGCTTCCTTGATCTCTTCGCTCACCGAAGCCGCCCAGGGACCCCACCACAGCGCGAACCGCGGCAGCTCGTTGGTGTGCATGCTCTGCGCCACGATCTCGTCGTAGCCCTGGATCACGCCTTCCTCATTCAGCGCGGCGGCGACGGACATCCGCGACGGATAGAGGCCGAAGGCCTTGTAGATGTCGGTCTGCGTGCCATCGCTGACATACCACTTGATGAATTCCCAGGCAGCTTCGGCGTTTTCGCTGTCGACCGAGATGCCGATGCCGGCCGGGAAGCTCCAGGTATTGCCGACTTCGGGCAGGACCATGTAGGCGCTGTCCGGCGCCTGCTGCGAGCGGTCGGGATTGTTCGCCACCGCCAGCGAGCCCTGCCAGGCTTGATGGAAGACGCCGACGCCGCTCCAGAACAAGGCGTGCTGGTTGATGCTGCCCGCCAGGATCTCGGGGCTGATCAGCTCGTCGTCGAAGAAAGTCTTGAGCAGCGCCATCGCCTCGCGCCCCTTGCTGCCTTCATCGGCGAAGACGGGGTTGAGGTCGGCATCGAACATTGGGTCGCCCATGCTCAGCGCCATCAGCCACCAGGACCAGGAGATCGCGCCCAAGGCAATCGGGTGGTCGTCCACGCCGGCATCGCGAATGGCGACCGACTGCTCGTGCAGCTCGGACCAGGTCCTTGGCGCGGCGTCGAAGCCGGCTTCGGCCAGGCGAGCGGCGTTGTAGTCCATCATCACCAGCTGCAGGTAAGTCGGGATGGCGTAGGCGTCGCCGTCGACGGTCCAGAAGTCGAGCTTCTCGAAGTCGTCCGCGTCCAGCTCGCCCATGGCGATGAAGTCGTTCAGCGGCAGCATGTTGCCAGTGGCGACCACATTCGACGGTCCTTCTTCGGTGATGAAGATGACATCGGCGGGCGCTTCGCCGGCGGCGGCGGAGACTTGCACGCGGCTGTAGAGATCCGCCATTTGCACCGACTGGATCTCGACATTGATGCCGCTTTCTTCCATGAAGGCGTTGAGCGCGTCTTCATTGGGCGGCACGCCCCAGGGCGGCGTCAAGAACGAGATGGTCGTGTCCTGGGCTTGCGCCGCGAAGCCAAGCGACAGCAGGAGAAGCAAGACAAACAGTACAGTGAGCCCTTTTAATTTGCGCATTTCTTCGCTCCTTCCAGAGTAAGCGTTTGCGAAACGGAATCCGGCGAGGCGCGGTCCAGCGCTGGTTTGCAGCGAGCAACTTGAGTATGAGCCACGCCACCACCTCATCAACCATTATATTGCCCTTATCGCCCAGACGCAAAATCGCCGCCTGTACGCTGACGCGCTTTGCGGGTCGGCCGCGGGGCGTTACAATCCGCCGACGCGAACGAGACGGGAAAAGCGCGATGAAAATCACCGATATCGAGATTCGCCTCTGCAAGCACGCGGAAGAAGTCATGGCGGAAAACGAGCTGCGCGACAGCCACCGCTCCGACTTGAACTTCTTGCTGGTCACCATCAAGACCGACGCCGGCGTCGAGGGCGCGAGCATGGGATTCGCCGGCATGGGCGCGGAGATGGCCGGCAACATCGCGGCGCAGTCGATCAAGCCTTTCTTCCTGGGCAAAGACCCGCTAGCGCGCGAGCGGCACTGGCACGAGTTCCGCCGCTACGAGCGCCACTGGCATCACGCGCCGATCTACTCTTACGGTCCCTTTGACATCGCGCTTTGGGATCTGGCGGGCAAACTGGCGGAGCTGCCGCTGTACCAGCTGCTCGGGGCATATCGCGACAAGGTCCCGACCTATGTCAGCTCCATGTACCTGGATACGCCACAAGACTACGCCGCGCAGGCAGTCGAATTCAAGGAACGCGGCTTTCACGGTTACAAACTGCACCCGCCCGGCGAGTATCACGAGGCTCTGGCTGCCTACCGCGCTTGCCGAGAAGCCATCGGCGACGACCCGCGTTTCAAGCTCATGGCGGACCCCGTTACAGCCCACACTTATTATGACGAGGCGCTGCGCATGGGGCGGGAGCTGGAGAAGCTGGACTATCATTGGTTCGAGGAGCCGCTCTACGATGTCGACTTTCATGGCTTGCGGCGGCTGGCGCGGGACCTGGACATCCCTATCGCCGGCACGGAAGTCCTGGCGGGCGCGCATTACTCAACAGCCGAGTGCATCGCCAGCGGCGTGGTCGATATCGTGCGCAGCGATGTCAGCTGGAAGGGCGGCGTCACGGCGCTGATGAAAACGGCGCACCTGGCCGAGGCCTTTGGCTTGCGCTGCGAAGTGCATACGACCATCTACCCGGCGATGGAGATCGTGAACCTGCACTGCTGCTGCGCCATTTCCAACAGCGAATTCTTTGAAGTCCTGTACCCGATGTCTCTGCTGAAGCTGGGGATCAGGAATCCGGTGCGAATCGACAGCGAAGGCTACGCGCATCCGCCAACGGGACCGGGCATCGGCGTCGAGTGGGATTGGGATTTCATCGACGACGCGACGGTTGCTGTGCTCTAGGGCGCATTCGACGCCGCGCTCCGCCACAATCGGCCGCTTTACGGCGCATTTTCCTGGCGGGCGACTTGACAGGCCAACCCTGCAGCGAGCTCGCGGGCCGCTGCGCCGCCTTCAATCCGTATGGAAGACCTCTTCAATCGTCTTCCACCATTCGCCCTTGGCGCGGTCTTCCACCGGGCTCTGCATCGGACCGCAGACGGACCACCACTCCTGCGTCGTCTCATCAGCGGCGATCTTGGCCATGTCGGCTTCGTAATCGTCGCCCACATATTCGAAATAGGCGAAGAGCGTGTCGTGATGGCGGAAGATCGAATAATTGCGCATGTTGCATTCGTGAATCTTCGCCAGCACGCCGGGCCAGACATCAGCGTGCAGCCGCGTATATTCTTCGACGTGCTCCGGTTTGATGCCGATGACTTGTCCAAATCGCCGCATAATCGCCTCTCCTGAGTGTTTGCCAGCCGCGCTGACAGTGAATGACGCGCCTATTATGCTCCAGTTTGCCGTTTAGGGACAGTCGCCCGCCGCCAGCGCGTAGCCGCCATGGACCCAGCCCCGGCGACCGCGAAACTCCACCTGAAACCAATCGCCGTCGCGTTTGAGGCCGTCCACAGTCGCGCCTTTGGGGAGCAGCCCGATCTTCGTTCCATTCGGCGCGTCGCGAAAGTTGAGCGCGTGGGTCGTCGTCAGGCTGCATGCGCGGCTGACGGTCAAGATCTCGCCGGCGGCGTCCAGCAGGTCGATCTCCAGCGCGTAGTCGGTTGGCAGGCTCGTCAAGGGCGTGACGGGGGAGATGGCGACGATTGTCTGGCTCGCGCCCGGCAGCAGCTCCACCAGCAGTTCGCCGGGGCCGCTGAGGAGGGCGCGGCTGACATGCAAGCGCTGGCCGTCGACTTGGGCGGCTTGCAGCCAGGTCTGGTTGGGCAGGCGGTTATCGGTCCGCAGCCAGCCCTCGGCGATCCAGGCGTCGTCGGCGCTTTCGAAACCGTCGCGGTAGCCGATCGCGTGAATTTCGATGTCGTCGATCGCCATGCCGCCGTACTTCGTGGCGATGCTGGAAACGACTTCAAAGCGGATCAGAATCCGCCCCGGCAGATAATCGCGCAGGCTGATGCGCTCGGTCCGCCAGCCGCCGGTCCTGCCGGTGTAGCCCTCGTCGACATAATCGGAATAGATTCGCGACGGCTCGGTCTGGCGGCTGCTTAAGGTCTCCCAGGTCTTGCCTTGGTTCTTGCTGAGGCTGACATAAGCCCACTCGAGGTCCCTTTCCAGGTCGTGCCACAGCTTAAAGCTCAGGTTGGCGTACTGGACATGGGAGAGGTTGAAGGCGCGGGTCAGGCGGTTGTGGCTGTAGTCCGACGCGGGCGCATAGTAGACATGATCGCCTTGAATCGGCTCGGCGTCGACGAGCCTGGTTTCCGCCGCTTGACGCAGGCGCAGGCGCAGCCGGGAAGCGCCCCGCGCGTCGATGGCGATGTAATCCGCGCTGTATTGATCCAGGCTGCCTTGACGCCTGGCGGGGAAGCTGTTGTACGCGGCGACGGTCTCGGGCGGCCTAAGCTCGGCCTCAAGATAACGGTAACCGTAGCCACGGCGGTAATCGAGAAAGTAATTCGCCAGCGCCCAATCGGCGAAGACTTCGTTGGCGTCGGCCGCGGCGGTTTCGCGCAGGACTTTTTCTATGGCGCGCCAGCCATTCGCCGGCTCCGCCAGCAAGCGGGGCATGATCGCTTCGCCAAAGCGCTCCGCCAGGTAGACCATGAAGAGGAGGCCAGCGCCGTACTTTGGATATATGTCTTCGCGGATCTGCCAGTGAGTAAGCCCGACATGGGGCGCCGCCAGGTAGCTGTTCGCGAGGTTGTGGATGCCCGAAATGCGAAACAGGGGGCGGCCCGCGACATACGCGGCGTAGCTCGCCAGCGCCTCGTCCAGCCAGAGCTCTTCGCCGTAATCGCGATAATGGTGCAGGAGATGCAGGTACTCGTGGGCGATGACCTCGATCATGATATCATCGAAGAAGTCGAAATTCTCGTCTTCGTCCAGGGTGATCACCAGCATTTCGCGCTGGTTGCTCTTGGCGTCAAGCGTTTGCGGGGCTGTCGACGACTTTGGAAAGTGGCCGAGGGAATCGCCCTGCGGGTCCAGCGCGAGAGCGATGTGCAGGCGCGGGTCGCCATCGACGCCCGGCGGTTCCGCATATTGGAAGAGCCGCCGCATGGGTTGCAGCGCCTCGCTTTCCGCCCGTTTGGCCATCTCCCCTGCCCGCCAGCGGGGATACTCGAGGTCGTGCTGCGCCCAGATCAGCACCTTGTCGGTCATGCCCCGCAATTCCATTTCGACGGCTTCGATTCGGCCATTTTCGCCAGTGCGCAGCTGGAATGCCTGGCGCTCGCCCAGCTCATATTGCGGCGGCTGTGGCGGCGGGGCGTAATCCGCGTCGAGGCGAGTCGCGCGGCCGATCATGTCCGCCAGACGGAAGGGGGGAATCTCCAGCTCCGTCAGCGCCCCCAGCCTGGGGAATTCGGCTTCTTGAGCCTGGGCTGGCATGAGCAGGGGCAAGACAAGGAGGAGGGCGAGCTTGAAGAATCGCATGCGGACTCCAGCATGGCGCGCGCTAAAGGCTTGCATTGGAGCTGGCTTGCTTCGCGCGGTTCCTGGCTCAGGCGGGCGCGGGATCCGCCGGCAGCAGCGATAGCGCGTCGAGGAAGCTCTCGTCCAGCCCGGCGATGAAATGCGCCAGCAGCCGGCCGGCTCGCTCGATGTCCTTGATGTCCAGGGTTTCGACCGGCGAGTGCATATTGCGCAGCGGAACGCTCACGAGGGCGGTCGGCACGCCGTCGCGGGCAACCTGTATCGCCCAGGCGTCGGTGCCGCTGCGGGCGGGCACGGCTTCGGTCTGGCATGGGATCTCGTAATAGGCCGCCACATCGCGCAGGCGCTGGACCAGTTTGGGATGGAAGTTGGCGCCGATGGCGATTTGCGGTCCGCCCCCCAGCTTGGCGCCCGGCGAGACCCCCGGCTGCTCCGCGAAGCCGACATCGAGGGCGATGGCGCAATCGGGCGCGACATGATGGGCGGCGGTGGCGGCGCCGCGCAAGCCCACCTCTTCCTGGACCGTGGCGGCGGCGTAGACATTCCAGCTGTGCTTCACATTGTTCAGCAGCCGCAAGCACACGGTGAGGGCGGCGACGCAGGCGCGGTCGTCCATGGCTTTGGAGGCTGCCATGCGCCCCTGGAGCTCGATCATGGGCGCGTCCAGGGTGATCAGATCGCCGACGCGGACGAGGGAAGCCACTTCAGCGGCGGGCAAGCCAAGATCGATGACCAGGGCCTCGACCGGGGCGTATTGCTTGCGCTCGGCCGCTTTCAGCATGTGGGGCGGTTTGGTCGCCACGACGCCGGGCAGAGCGCGCTCGCCATGCACGATGACCGGCTGCGCCAGCATCACCCGCGGGTCAATGCCGCTGAGCCGGTGCGCGTAGACGAAAGCGCCCTCAATCTGGCGGACCATGAGCGCGATCTCGTCGATGTGCGCCGCCAGCATGATTTTGCGCTCGCCAAGCCCGCGCTTGAGGCCGATGAGGCTGCCGAGGCGGTCGCTCTCGAAGGCCTCAACCAGGTCGGCCCACTCATCGCGCAGCAAGTCCGCCATGGGGCGTTCATGGCCGCTGGGCGCGTGCGTCTCCACCAAGCGCTTGAGATGGGCTTTGGGATCGTACATGGGGCGCTCCACGATGGCGGACAGTGCGCCTCGATTGTAGCATCTGGCGCTGAAGCGGCACAGCCCGTCAAGTTGGCGGCGGCGCATGCGCCCGCGATGAACCCGACGCCAAAGAAGAGTCGAAGCCAGCCCCTCAAACGCGCCCTGCGTTTTTGCCCCTTTCTGGCTAGAATAGCGCCATTGTCCAAGCCTGTTTCGAGGATGCCCGTCCATGTTCAGCAAGCGCGAAATCGAGCAGTTCCGCAGCGAGGGCTGGGTCGCCAAAGCCGAATTCTGGGCGGAGCGCGAAATCCGGGCGATGCGCCGCGAGCTGGAGCGCCTCAAGGCAGCCGGCTTGCTGCGCAATGTGGCGACGGCCGGCGATGGCGAGACTCCCGCGACCGATTTCGCCAACCTGCAGCTCTGCCCGATGTTCCCGCACAGCGATTTGTTCCGCGCCATGCCCTTTGCAGACAAAGCCGTCAGCGCTGTCCGACAGCTCATCGGCGACCCGGTCGTGCTGCACCTGGACCAAGTCTTCCTCAAGCCGGGGCGGCAGGGCAGCGGCACGAACTGGCATCAGGACAACGCTTACTTCAGGATCGACGATCCCCTGGCGGGCACGGCCATGTGGACGGCGGCGCACGACGCGACCGTCGCCAATGGCACGCTGCATATCATCCCGGGCAGCTTCCGCACCGCTTACGAGCACAGTCGCGATCCTTACAGCGATCATCACATCCGCTGTTACCCGCCGGAAAACGAGGCTCTGGCGATCGAGCTGCCGGCCGGAGGCGTCGTCTTCTTCGCGTACGGCGTGGCGCATTGCACCCTTGCGAACCAGACTGATCAAGAGCGGGCTGGCATCGCCCTGCATTTCATCAACGGCGCAATGGACGCGACGGCGCAGAGCGGCTTCGTCCTGGGCAAGCGGCCCTATCTGACGGGGGAGCGCGCCACCGGTGGGATGGCGGAGCACGGCGTGGCCGTGGCCGGCAGCTGGCAGCGCGAGGTGGATGCGGCTCTGGCGGGTTAAGCGGCCGCCTCGAGCATGACATGTCGCGGCGACATGCCTCGTCGCCCGCCGAGCAAAAACGCGGAGCGCCGACTCTGGCAAGACTTGAAGGGGCCTCATATCATGTCGCCCGCAATACCCGTGGAAGCAGGATGCCGAAGATGAGTGGTGAAATGAGCGCCTTTGAGTCGCTGGACGACGCGCAGCGCGCCTTGCAAAATGGCGACGACGCCGAAACGCGGGCGGCTGCCATCCGCTACTTGGGCGAGCGGCGATACGCGCCCGCCGTGCCGCTCTTGACGGGTCTGGTGCGGGCGGCTGACCCCGGCACGCGCTACCTGGCCGCACGCGCGCTCGGGCAGATAGGCGACGAGGCGGAGTCGGCTCTGCCGGTCTTGCTGGAGGCGCTGCGCGATAAAGACATGTTCTTGCGGGCGGGCATCACTGGCGCGCTCATTCGAATCGGCCAGCCAGCCGTGCCGGGCTTGACGCGGGCGCTCTTCGACCCCAACAGCGCGGTGAAACGGGCGGCTTGCAAAGCCCTGGGCAAGATCGGCAGCGAACGGGCGGCGCCAGCCCTGAAATTCTGCCTGCGAGACAGCAATGAAGGCGTGCGCAGATTTGCCCGCGAGGCGCTGCAGCGGATTGACAGCCCGGCGGCCAGAGCCGCGCTCGACAGCGACTGAGGGCTTTCAGGCGAAATCGACGCGGGAACCGCCATGCTCGACGCCATGCCAGGCCAAGGCGGTCGCGATCACGGTGTCGTCGTGCGATCCGGCTGAGGCGCCATAGCGATAGCCGCCGCCGGGCAAAGGCGCCAGCGCATAACTCGCCAGTTCCCCCAGCAAGATCGGGTCATCCAGCAAGCCGAGATCGCCGCGCTCAATCGCCAGCGCCAAAGCTTCGATCAGAGGCGCTTTGCTCTTGGAAGTCGTCATGAAGCTGCGCACGGGCAAGCCCTCTTCTTGCAAGGCTTCGATGTTGGGCGCGCCGAAGCTGTTGGCTTCCGCCCAGATCACCGCCGGTCGCCAGCGCTGCGCCAAGGCTCGCAGCCGGCCCCGCTGCAGACGCCAGCCGATATTGCTGAAGCGGTCCAGGGCGACCATGCGCCGGTCGCTGGCGTCGATGATGGCGATGGCGGTGTGGTCGTGGTGGCGGCCCCAATCGACGCCGGCGACATAGACATGCCCCGCTTGCGGCTCGGAAGGCGGCGGAGGCGCGATGGCGGCGCGGATCCGGCGGAAGACCTGGCCGCTGTCGTCGCTGAAGCGGGCTTCGTACTCGACGCGCCAGATATGCTCGCTCGTGCCGCGGCGAATGCTTTCCAGCTCCTCCAGCGCGATCAAGGGGTTGGCGGCGGTGGTGAAGTGGAACGAAGCCCAGCCGTCGCTGTCGCCGTCCATGCCCAGACGGAAGAGATCCCAGAACCAGTTGCGGCCGCAGGGCGTGCTCAGGAACCAGGCGCTGCCGCGGGTGGTCGTCAGCATGGGGCGCAGGACCTCGTGCCAGACGCGGCTCTCCATGTACGCGGCTTCGTCAAGCACGGCGATATCCAGGCCTTCGCCGCGCAGGCTGTCCGGCTGATGAGCGCTGCGGGCCGCGATCATGCCGCCACCGGCGAAATCGATGCGCCGTTCGGTTTCGCTGATCGCCACCCCCTCAATGTTCCTCACGCTGGCTTTCAGATCGCGCCAGGCCTGGCTCGCCATCAAGCGGGTCGGCGCCAGCCACCAGCCCCGTCCATTCTCCCGCGCCGCCCGCTGCAGCAGCGCCGTTTTGCCCAGCTCGGTCTTGCCCCAGCGCCTGCCGCAGGCCACCACCTTGAAGCGCGCGGGATAGCTCAGGACCAGGTCTTGCCCAGGGTGGAGCCTCATGGACTTGACCGTCGTAGTGGAACTCCCAGCGGACGACTTTCTCTTGTCCCTCATCGATTTCTTCCGCCACCTCCTCCAGTTTCAGGGCATGGGCGACGAGGCTGCCCAGGGCCGACGCCAGTTGGTTCAGCGGCGCCTTCTCCAGCTTCGCCTCGTCTATCTGTTGCAAGATTTCCCGCCCGCGCTCCAGCATCTCCAGCTGCAGCTCGGCGGCGAGCCGGTCGCGCTGGCCTTGACGCCGCTTGCGATAGCTGCGCCGCAGCGCTTCTTCGTCCTTCAGCCAAGCCCGCAGCGTGCTGGCTTTGATCTCGCTGAATTCACTGACCAGGCCGATATCGCCGTCGTGCTCGTCCAGCTGGTTCAGGGCGTCGATCTTGACCTTCAGGGGGTAGCGTCGCGTCATGCTGGGCTCGACCTTGGCTGCGTTGCCAACAAAAAAGCGGGTGAGGCGCCCATCACTCGCCCTCCGGCTGCAAACGGGAACGGCGCCGATATTCCGTCCGCGAATGGGCTGCCTCTGCCGCTACAGAATCAGACTAGTACAGAAGTTCTATGACGGGGCGCAGATATGGTCGCGCATGGAGAAAGACGCGGCGATTGCGGGCTGGCGAGGGGGCAGGGGAGATTCTGATGAACAGCAAAACGGGGCGACCGTCTCCAGCCGCCCCGTCGATTTTCGCCGGCTGCTGGCTCAGTAGGCCAGGCGGGCGCCGGTGTCCAGTTTGCCGCGGAGGGCGTCGCCCAGCTTCCAGGGCAGGGGGGCGATCTGCGGCTCGAGATACCAGGTGGTGCGCCAGTGTTGGCCGCCGCCAGCCAGCTCGTGGCTTTCGCCGATGATGAAGTAGTTGGCGTCGTGGGCGGTTTGAGTCTCGCGCAGGCGAATCAAGCTGCCGACGTTCAGGTCCAGTTGGTCGGCATGGCGGGCGCCGCCGTTCTGCGCGTGGCTCTGCAGGGAGATGGACTGCGCCATGCCAAAGGGAGTCTCGCGGCGGTCGCGCTCGAAATCGGCGATGAACTGCGCTTGATCGAGGTCGTCGATCGACGGCAGGTTGATGTTCAGAGTCCGCCGGCCGAAGTAAGTGATGCTGCTCTGGTCGATGGCGCGGGCGTCCATCTGACCCTCGTCGACGATCTTGCGCCCGATGACGCGGCAGCGCTCCACGATCGCCTCTTGGCTGTCGCTCTCGTTCTTGAAGACGAGGTTGGCGCCGTTGGCTTTCGCCTCGACCGTCGCCAGGCAGCTGCCCTTGGCGAACTCGACATCCGCGACCTCGACTTCCTTGCCGCCAATGCGCTTGTCTTTCTCGTCCTTGTATTTGACATAGACCTCGCGGGTATCGCCGGGCGCGACGCGGATCACGGCGTTCTTGAGCTCCCAGAGCGTGGAGGGGCGCTGGTCGACGCTGCGCGGGTGGCAAGTGACGATGATTTCGTTCTTCGTCTGTTCGGGGCTGGCGAAGGCGTATTGCATGTCGCTCATGTCGTCCTGGAAGCTGGCGTCGACCTGGTCGTTATCCAGGATGTGATGCCGATTCCAGAATACGGCTTTGCCCTCGCGGTCGAAGAAGAATTTGCCCCGCTCGGCGGCGGCGACATCGCGGATGCCGCGGTAGACGTCAAAGGTGTCGCTCGGCTCGTCGGCATAGGCGCCCTGGCGCACCCAGTTGTGGCCCGCCATCTTCAGCCAGAGCTTGCCTTCTTCGTAATCGGCAGACGCGCGGAGCTCGCTGAGGATGGTGGAGGCGCCGGCGCGGCTGTAGACGCTATCGCCGATGACCCAGCTGTGGCTGAGGGAATGGGGGAAGATGACTTCCTGGACGAGGGCGTCGATGATTTGGTCGCTGCGCTGGTTTTCCTGGAGCTCGATTTGGGTTTCGGCCGCCTTCAGGAAGTGCATTGCGCCATGCGCGAGAATGGCTGCCTCGCGCGCGCCAGACTTCCCGGCTGTTGGAATGATCGCGGAAATCCAGCCGGACCAGTGAATGCGCGTCGAGGAGCCGTCGTTGGACTCGATCTTGACCGGGCGCAGCGGCGCGAGGTTTCCGTGCAGGCTGCCGCTGCTGTACTCCGGCGAGAAGCGGCGGTCCTCATTCTTCAAAGTCAGCAAGAGGGTCGATCCGTCTGCGGCTTCCTTGAATGGACGCTGTAGCCCCACGAACCACTCGGCTTTGACAAGACGCCGAGTGACATCGTCGTGCTCTCCGCTGAAGTTTCCGTCTCGATCCCAGTCAATTGCGATGGTCCATGTTGTTGGCATGCCTTGCTCTCCTTTTGTTGTTGCTTTGGGCTCAGTCGCAAGATTATGGACACAGTGTCTTGTCGGTCAATGCGTAGCGCTCTATAGTTGCCAAGAGATCCCGATGCGGGTCGAAGCCGTGAAATCTCTGCAGAAGCTCGTAGGTCTCCGCATCCCAGACGCGGATCTCGTCGAATTCTCCCGCTACCGCAAATCGGCTGCCATCAGGGCGCCAGGCTATTGAACCTATTCTGGAACCTATCGAGCGATGATAGTAAGACCCGCCCGACAATTCGGCACTCAACCGGGCGCTATGCTCACTGAACTCGTAGACTCGGATGCGGCAGCGGTTCTTGCTGGACACAAACTGATTAGCGGAAGGCGACCAAGCGACCGCCAAAGGCCGGAAGCCGTTTGAGTAGGGCTCATCCACTCCCGGTCCAAAGACCCGGATTAGCCGGTGATTCAGCAGATCGCGCAGCAATCCGTCCATTGTGAGGACTTGATACTGACGATTGCAGCTAATCCATTCTTTCCAATGGAAGCTAGGGAATGTCTGGAGAATTCTGCCTTCATAACGGTCGACTAGATAAGCCGATGGACTACTTACGACAACAACATGACTGTCAGCGAACCAGCAGAATCCCAGAGGTTCGTATCCAAGGTTGGGATCTGTGGGCGGGCTTTCAAAATAGAACAGTTCCTCACCACTGATTGCGTCCCAAATATGCGTCGTCCCCTGATAAGTTCCGCCGATAATCTGATTCTTGTATGGATGCCATTGCACCGGCGCCCAGAGCCCTGGATATGGTACTTGGATTTCACGAACTATCTCTAGCGCTTTCGCATCAATGACGAAAATGGAGCTAAAGAAGCTGGAATACGCAAGCAGGTCGCTGGTAGAGTTCCATGCCACCAGTTGCGGCTGATGAGAATTGCGATGCTGCGCCTTTATATGGCCTAGTATGTTGAAGTCGTTGTCGAAGAGCCAAACGCCGGCGCTTCCGCCTGCCGCGATTGTTTGTCCGTCGGGGCTCCAGGCAATGGACGAAACCCATTCGCGCTCGTGGTCAGCGCTAGCGGGCCAGAAGAACAAGAGAAATGAGGCAGCAAATAGCAGTCTTGCCTTGTGCATCGGAAAGGTCCTTTCTCATGTGGCTAGCAGCATACTCAAGAGCGTCGGAAAGTAAGTTCGCGCGAGATCGCCAAAATCGAAATTGTCTCCTGGTGACTTTTCTTGCCACTTCACATCGCGCCGGGCACAACCGCCCAACTTTCCGCAGTTGTAGAAAGCTCTGGCAGCGTTGGCCGCTGCGGCTGCTTCACTGTGCCCCTGCTCCATGAACTTCGCTTTCTCTTGCTTCACAAGCGCGGCCAGTAGTTCGTAGGTGGTTGAATAGACTTGATAGGAGTTTCCAGAGACGGCCGGGCCCAGGACTTCTGTCTTGGTCCGGTGAGTTCCCAGTCAATTGCGATGGTCCAAGTTGTTGGCATGCCTTGCTCTCCTTTTGTTGTTGAATTGGGCTCAGTCGCAAGATTATGGACACAGGTCTTTCTCGGTCTTTCCAAGGCTCTTTAGTGCTGCCGATACACCTGGGCTGGTCTCGAAGCCGTGAAATCTCTGCAGAAGCTCGTAGGTCTCCGCATCCCAGACGCGGATATCGTCGAATTCTCCCACTACCGCAAATCGGCTGCCATCAGGGTGCCAGGCTATCATCTTGGCCTCGGATGCCAAACTCGTCCAATAGCGGCCTCCTGCGAGTTCTTGCACCACTTGGTAGGTGCCGCCGTCGAATACCCGCAGATTGCACCCAAACGAGCTTGAGACGAAGTGAGAGGAGTTTGGCGACCATTCGAGGGCCATCCGGTAGTAATCGGTATCGGTGACGCGCGTGCTTGTACCGGTCTCAAGGTTGACTAACTCTCCCGAGTTGAGCATCAGCTCATTCCGACTATTGCATTGAGTTGGCATAGTCCATCTCGGCCAGCCTGGGATGTAAAACTTTCGCTCCATTCGGTTTTCCGCAATGTTTAGGACATATCCCAATTCTACGGTTACGATTACGACAGTATCGTAGCTGATCCAGCATGAGCCGATCGCTTCACTGTCAAGCGCGCCAGACGCCTCAGCTCTGATGTCAACAAGGAATCTCTCTTGACCGGTTTCTGCGTCCCAAATGTAGGCTTTCCCGTCGAAGGCTCCGGCGACAATGAGATTGTCCGTTGGATGCCATACGACAGGAGTCCAAAGCTGGAGACGCGACGCGTCAATATCTGTTATGACTTTGCGCTTGCCGACATCTACTACTTTGACAGTATCCAAATTGATGCCGGAATACGCGAGCCATTCTCCGGTAGCGTTCCACGAGACGAATCCGGCACTATCGATGTACTTTGCATCAAGGTTAATTGGAATATGGCCGACTTCATTGAACTCGTTGTCGAAGAGCCAGATCCCTGCACTGCCGCCAATGGCGATTGTTTGACCATCGGGACTCCACTCAATAGACGATGCCCAGCCGCGCTCCTGCGCAAGGCTGATGCTGCATGCGATCACGGCCAACACAATCGCGAGCAGTAGAATCCTCGTGTGCATTTGTGTCTCCTTTCGTCCTAACCGTTTAGTATTGGTCGCAACAAGTCAAGGAAATGGTATTTCGGCGGCGCTTTGTCTGCGATTTTGTACTCCTCTTTCGCTACCCATCTAACTGGTCGCCGGGCACAACCGCCCAGCTTTCCGCAGTTGTAGAAGGCTCTGGCAGCGTTGGCCGCTGCGGCAGCTTCGCTGTGCCCCTGCTTCATAAACTTCGCTTTCTCTTGCTCCACAAGCGCGGCCAGTAGTTCATAGGTGGTTGAATAGACTTGATAGGTCTTTCCAGAGACGGCCGGGTCCAGGACTGCTGTCATGAATAAGTCTGCCCAAATCTCCTCATTGAGAAGCTGCTTTCCTGCAAAGCCTTCGATGGCAAGATCCAGAATCGACCGATTTAGCGCCAGGCCTGTTTCGCGATGCCAGTCGCGCCAGTGCGCACTGTGGTTGATGCCAGTTCTGTTGTATGCGCTCACTATGCTTGTGGACCTGTCAATCACATGCCCGAACTCATGCACGATGGTCGCGATATCCACGGCGCTGCCGAGGTACATTCTCCGCATCCGTTCGTCGTCTTTCTCCAGTCCCAGCGGGACGAAGCCGTAATAGCTCGCCACATGCTCAGTAATGCCGAAACTTTTGGCGAGAACTGCCTCAGCCCCAAGGAAAACCTGGAGCCGACCATGCTCGCTGTGGCTGAAGCGCTGCAGGAAGGCTTGCCTGCCCGTCATGTTCGGATCGTCCTCAAATACGAGATCAAGATAGTCGACGATATGCTCAGAGGCCTGGGCAAAAGCTTCGAGCGTCTCCAGCTTTTTCGCATCATCGAAGCCTTCGTCCCAAATGATTTCGTAGCCAGCTTCGGTTTCAAGCTTTTCTTGAAGCTGGCGCCAATCTGTGAGATCGAGCAGATCGGCGGTCGCGCGCGCCTCACTGTCCGGTCCGGTCGCGTTCTCCCACCGGGCGGCGTCGGCATCGGAGACTTGGCAGATATATTCCTTCAGATATTCCAGCGCGCGGGCCTCAAGGTCGGGCTGCGACGCGTAGATGAAGTCCAGGACGCGCTGGATCGACTCCTCTAATTCCAAGCATATCTTGAATGTCTGCGGTCGTAAATCGATGTCGTGCATGAGCTGGCGGAATTCGGGGTCAGCGTAGGCAAGTAGTCGGTTACAGTCGAGTGGTTCGAGTGGTGGCTCGGTCTGGATGTCGGCCGGGTCCTGCTCAATAGTCTCAAAGTCCGGCGGACTTGGCTGGGGAGCAGCCGGCTGCTGAGGCTCTGCCTGGGTCTGATTCTTGGGCGCGGTCTTGGGCGGCGGGGGTGGAGGCGCATGCGAAAAGGGCTGCGGCGCTGGCGGCAGTGGGGCGCGTCTGCTGGGGTGATTTGGCGGCAGTCCGATGACCGGAATCCTGCCCGGGTTGAAGTTGGCTGGAATCTTGCGCGGATTTCGGACGATGAATTTCTCGCCGTCGTAGATGATGGAACCTTCTTCGTCAATCGAAATACCGCTGAATTGCATGTGCTGTGTCCCTCGCTGTCCGTCTCTACGGGCTGCCCGCTGCGCTTCAGTTCAGATGTAGCAGGGAGTGGCCGCGAGGTGGTGAAAGTTTGGTCGCGCTTTGCGGAAGAGGAGATAACTCTATGCTTAGGCGATGTTACCCGCTGGAGTTTCCGTCTCGATCCCAGTCAATTGCGATGGTCCATGTTGTTGGCATATGCTGCTCTCCTTTTGTTGTTGCTTTGGGCTCTTCTGCGCACGAGATTTCGCTGCAGTCACGATCCTTTCTCTGCCAAAGCGCGAATCCATCGACGAGTGTGCGCTCCATTCCGTCAGACTCCGCATTCAGCTCTTCAATGCATTGGTCTCGATAAGCCTCGAGCTGGTTCGCCACCGCCTCGCCAAATTCTGCAATTGTGTCACGCATGAGATGCGAAGCCACTTCTCCGTAGCCTTCTTGAAAGCCATCATATCTTTGCAGCAGCTCGTAAGTATCGGCGTCCCAGATGCGGATGCCGCCGAATTGGCCGACGGCCGCGTATCGGCTGCCGTCGGGATGCCAGTCAAGGGCGTCCTGTAAGGGTTGCGCGGCCCGGTCAGTCAGAAGATGTATTCCATTTCGGGGTTCCGCAACGCCTTTACCGTTGAGTCCGTCATATACACTAAGGCTGCAGCCGTTGCGGATAACGAGTAGTCTGCTACCGTCGGGGGAGAAAGCGGCATCGTAAGCTGGACCGACCATGGGGTAGAGGACTCTTGGCAACAGGATCTTGACTTGGATTACATCATGACGCATGCAAAGTAGCGAGTCATTCTTGTCTTCTCACAGCCTCGGGAGTCTGCTTAGCATAGCGGAAAACTCTCGTAAGCATTTCATGTCGTTCACATGCAAGGCGAGCAGATCGGCATCTCTAAGCACTGGCAGCTCACGCTCTGCCAATTCGGGCGCCATTTCGAAACCATCGAACCGTCGTATCAGTTCGTATGATTGACCGTCCCAGATCCGGATATCGCCCAGTTGACCTACAGTCAGGAATTGTTCTCCGTCTGGCCGCCATGATACCGAGTATGTATATGAGAACCGGAAATTCTGAATGATGCCGCCTTCCAACTCCGCTAATAGTTTTCCTCTTTGAGCATCGACTACGCGAATGCGACAGCCTTCGTCATTGATGGCTATCTTTCGAGAGTTGGGCGATAAAGCTGCGCCCCTCGCGTAGAGTTCATTCGTGCCAATGGCGCCGGGCGGTGGGAGGAACACGCGAGTGACCGCACCGGTTTGAAGGTCCAGCAGATGACCGCGCTCAGTCAATGCCGTCCGCTCATAACCGCAAGTGGCTCGATCCAAGGGAAATCCGGCATCGAAGTGCTTAATGATCCTGTCTTCTAATGTATTGACGAAATAGACTTCGAAGGCTTGAATTGCGACAATTGCATGCTCCGAATCCCAACAGGCAGCTAAGGTAGAGTTCGTGAATCCGGCCGTCTTCATGTCTCGCTCATGAAAGCTGTATACTCGCTCTCCGGTTACTGCGTCCCAAACGCTGCTGTTTCCCCACCAGTCTCCACTCAATATCAGATTGCTAAGAGGATGCCATGCCACAGGGGCATATATGTCTGGATAGTCAATTACGGTAATGATCTCTTGGTCAGCAAAACCTATGACATGAATTGGACCTGAAGGATGTCCTCCAGGATATCCGACAGCGAGCATGTCTCCGGCGGCATTCCAATCAATAGATAAAGAAGATTGCGTGATTGTCTCCGGAATGGTCTTGACAAATCCCAGTTCGGTGAAGGCATTGTCGAAAAACCATACTCCCGTACTGCTCCCCACCGCGATTGTTTCGCCATCCGGACTCCAGGCGGCGGATAAGGGCCATCCGCGGCTTTGAGCGAAGCCGATGCAACACTGCGCGACGAAGTAGACAACTGTAAGCCACGCCTGTATTCTGGTCATGCGACTTCCTCTTGTTAGCCGGGTAACAGATTGCGAATCACTTTTCGGAGAAACCGGGCGGTTGTTCTTGCGTGTTCGGTATCTTCCCACTGAATGGGACGACTTATGCACGGAGCGTCTCTGCCGCACTTGAACAGGCGAACCGAGCTGTTAAACGTCGCAAAAACTGCGACAGGATCGTCTAGGACCGCGCCGGCGTCGCTGTAAACTCTGTCGCCAACCGCGTCTACGCGGTACTCAGTATCGGACACGGCAGGATCCAAGACTGCAGTCATAAAGAGATCCGCCAACAGTTCCTGGGCCAAGTACTGTTTGCCGACGAATCCCTCAATGGCATAGTCGAGCACATTTCTGTTGAGATTGATTCCGTATTTGTCGTCGGCGTTCATCAGCCGGAATTCGCCATGTCCAACCTTGCCGTCGAGGTGGGCAGTCAAATCCGCGCTCCTGTCAATCACATGCCCGAACTCATGCACGATGGTCGCGATATCCACGGCGCTGCCGAGGTACATTCTCCGCGTCCGTTCGTCGTCTTTCTCCAGTCCCAGCGGGACGAAGCCGTAATAGCTCGCCACATGCTCAGTAATGTCGAAACTTTTGGCGAGCAAGCTCTCCGCCCCGAGGAAAACCTGGAGCCGACCATGCTCGCTGTGGCTGAAGCGCTGCATGAAGGCTTGCCTGCCCGTCATGTTCGGATCGTCCTCAAATGCGAGATCAAGATAGTCGACGATATGCTCAGTGGCCTGGGCAAAAGCTTCGAGCGTCTCCAGCTTTTTCGCATCATCGAAGCCTTCGTCCCAAATGATTTCGTAGCCAGCTTCGGTTTCAAGCTTTTCTTCAAGCTGGCGCCAATCTGTGAGATCGAGCAGATCGGCGGTCGCGCGCGCCTCACTGTCCGGTCCGGTCGCGTTCTCCCACCGGGCGGAGTCGGCATCGGAGACTTGGCAGATATATTCCTTCAGATATTCCAGCGCGCGGGCCTCAAGGTCGGGCTGCGACGCGTAGATGAAGTCCAGGACGCGCTGGATCTACTCCTCCAATTCCAAGCATATCTTGAATGTCTGCGGGCGGAAATCGATGTCGTGCATGAGCTGGCGGAATTCGGGGTCAGCGTAGGCAAGTAGTCGGTTACAGTCGAGTGGTTCGAGTGGTGGCTCGGGCTGGATGTTGGCCGGGTCCTGCTCAATAGTCTCAAAGTCCGGCGGACTTGGCTGGGGATCGGCCGGCTGCTGAGGCTCTGCCTGGGCCTGATTCTTGGGCGCGACCTTGGGCGGCGGGGGTGGAGGCGCATGCGAAAAGGGCTGTGGCGCCGGCGGGAGTGGGGCGCGTCTGCTGGGGTGATTTGGCGGCAATCCGATGACCGGAATCCCGCCCGGATTGAAGTTTGCTGCAATCTTGCTCGGGTTTCGGACGATGAATTTCTCGCCGTCGTAGATGATGGAGCCTTCTTCGTCCGGCGCGATTCCGATGAATTGCATGTGCTGTGTCCCTCGCTGTCCGCGTGGACGGTCTGCGCGCTGCGTTGCAATTCATGTGTAACACGGGGGCGCTGCGAGGTGGTGAATGTTTGGTCGCGCTTTGGGGAAGAGGGGCAAACTCTAGACCGAAACGAAGTCGTCGCCGCTGAAGTTTCCGTCTCTATCCCAGTCAATTGCGATGGTCCATGTTGTTGGCATTTTTTGCCTCTCTCTATAGTTGTGGAGTCTTGAATTCATAGGGAATGTCCTGGAACAGGCGCAGCCGGTCTTCCGTCCAGAAGCGATCCTCCATCAGCGTGAGCTTGCCGGCGTGGCGAATAAGCACATGGCGTTCTGGATTGTCCAGACGAAGCACAAGACTGTCCTCGATTGCCTTGAGCGTGCCGACCACGCCGCGGAGAATGACATCCCGCAGCTGGGGAATATCCCTTTGGCCATTATGATTGACCCAGACTTGTTCGGCCTTGCTGTAGAAAATCGGAATGGTGAGATTTGGAATGAATCCAAAGTCAGCCATTGAAATTCGTCTAACGAAGTCTGGGACGAAGTCTGGATGATTGAAGTGTTTCGCGTCTATCGAATATGGATACATGTTCACGGTGGTGTCTCGATTGCTGATAACTTCTGCAGCTTGCGTGTCAAAGTCGCGAAAAGTGTGTTGGCAGACTATCGCCAAGGCCTCAGGCGCGTGGCGTTCGGTCAGCAAATCAATCGCGTCGCAGAATGACATTTTAAAACTCCTTCAAGAATCTGGAGCGTACCGATGACTGTGTCGACTTGCTCTTCGCGGCTCGCGTCGCTCATCATCTGATTTGCTCTGTTACTCGGAAGCGGTCGAAGGCGCCAAACAGGCGTCCCGACTCACTGTGAAAGGCGCTCCCGGATAATCCTACTGCGAGGTCAGTCAAGTCTAGCGGAAGCAGTGAAGTTTCCACTACGTGGGTTAGAACACGGAGGCTAAAGTCCGCAACATGCGCAGGCGCCAGATTCGGAGCGTAATCCGCCTTGAGCCAGATTCGCGAGGCGCTGTATAGATTAAAGGTGAATCCTGCGCGAGGATGCTTTGCCAAGCGGACTTCCATAACAGGTTCAAACATCTTGTCGATAAACCTGTGGCGAAATGGCATTCTCGCTCCCAGATAGCCTTTGCGCGCAAACAGATACGCGGAGGCACTAGTGACTTTTGCTTGTTGGAACCATGTTCTGATCATGGAATGTTCGATAATATTGATTGAGCGATCAATGAAAGTGAAGTTGCCTTTCATTGTCTCAAAAGGAGATGATTCACGTTTTCTGTTGCCTCGGCTTATGATCTGTGCCATCTGGTTAAGGTATTCCTCATTTCGCTGTGGTTCGTTAAGAGTGTATATCCGTGCTGTATTGCCACCGCTAACATGGAGGCATCTGTCGATCAGGGTTTCTACTGCGAATCCGGACAAGAGCCAACTCGCTCCGTTCTTGCAATTGCGAAAACTGCAAATCGACGCGATACCCACATCGCTTGTAGTTAACAGCCCTTGGAGAATTGCAATCACGTCTTCTACGCTTCGCAGGTCTGCGTTGATGCTAATATAGTGAGCCATGAGTTGAAGCCTTTCTCTAGTCGTGGGCGCCGAGGGTGAAAACGCCTTCCCACCAGACGTCGCCTTGATTCCCGTAGACCTTCACATAGACTCCATCCAATTCGCGGAAGCCTGACTTGGTTTGCCAGCCATCGGTGTGATTGGTTATTTCGTGCAAAAGCGCACTTTTGCTTATGTCAGGATTCGATATTTGAATCCAAATCTCCTTGCGAGCGGCATCTCTCGAAAACTGTCTAGCTTCATCAAGGAGGTGGCTGCCGAAATTTCTCATACTACCGCTGTGGACAGTTATCTCCCGCTCGCGCTTCTTTGGAAGCAATACATCAGCCCCCTTGCCATGGGCTCCCTTGACTATGCGCGCGCCTTCAGATGCGTCGTGCACAATCTCGGCGGCGAGGCGAGGGTGTTCATCCATGAGGATCTGCGCAAATTCTGTATCGGACTTCGTTCGTCCTTTACTTACTGGATTGGCAAAATATTTTGGCTCAGTATCCAAGCCTCCGCCAATCTGAGGTTGATGAATGTCATGAAAGAGCTCAAATGCATCGGCCATTTTGGTACTCGCGAACGGGACCAATCCAAAGAATCCGCTCCAGAAGGCGGCTTCGTAATCGCCTTCGGAGAGCGCTTGCGCGACTTCAACGGCGGTCAGGGCCCAATCCAGCGGCTCAAAGACCATCGTCAGTCCCATGAGGACGAGAAATCCGACGATATCGGGCGGGATGAATGTGCCCTGGAGTCGTCGCGTCGCTTCCTGAGGCCCTAGACCGACCAGTCTGAAGTAGTCTCGGTACAGATTGGCGGTGTTCTGGTTCCGTGAGTGTATTCTTGGAGGAACGACATGCTCAAAGAGGAGCGAATGCAACAGGAATTTCAGGTCTTGCGTACTGAGTCGGTGATAGTAGTCTGGATGGGGCGCTGCCCCGGTGTACGCGTCGATGAGTTGAATCTGCGCCAGGACATGGGTTCTTTCGTCTTCGACGCGGATATTGAACTCCAGGGCGAAAGTTTCGCTGTCGTTCATGGCGGTTTTCTTCGCCAGTTCGAGCATATTCTTCGCCCAAACGAGCTGCGCTTGGACTTGTTCGTAGTAATCGTCTGAAACAGTCGCGACTTTCGAAAGCGCCATCAATTCGGTGGATATGAGTCGTTCGAAATATTCGAGCGATTCTTGGATTGTCATTTCATCCCAGGCAACGGAGCTTGGGTCGTAGCCATGAATGTGGGTCTTGAGGATGGGAATGAGCAGGATGTTTTGCAGGTCGCGCGTAGAGGTGAAGGCGAGGCCCGATTCGGCGCCGGTGGCTTGGGCTAGCGCGGCGGCCAAGCGGGGATCGATCTCGGCTGATTCGGGGTAGGCTGGGTCGGCTTGTAGAGGAAGTTGCGGTGGCATCGGCTGGCTGTAATTGTGGAAAGACTGCGCATCCAGGTCGTTCAGTGGCATCGCAGCCCAGCGCTTGGAGGCGATGAAGCCGGGCATCCCGATATTCAAGATGTGCGCCGCGAGCTCGCTAATCGTCTCCGAACCGTTGACAGGCGTCATGGCCGTGATGATCTTGACGAGATTCTTGGCGCCCTCAGGGTCCGCCCGATAGAGAGCCTCGCTGATCGTGAAGGCCGCGTCTTCGTCGCTTAGGTGCAGACCGTCGAGCGCAGCATCGAGGAAAGCCATCGCTTGGCGCTCCTCGCGTTCCGGCATCCAGGAAATATACTGCTGATAATCCGGCGGACTTGGCTGGGGAGCAGCCGGCTGCTGAGGCTCTGCATGGGCGCGCGTATCGGTCTCGACCTTGGGCGGCGGCGGTGGAGGCGCATGCGAAAAGGGCTGCGGCGCTGGCGGCAGTGGGGCGCGTCTGCTGGGGTGATTTGGCGGCAGTCCGATGACCGGAATCCCGCCCGGATTGAAGTTTGCTGGAATCTTGCTCGGGTTTCGGACGATGAATTTCTCGCCGTCGAAGATGATGGAGCCTTCTTCGTCCGGCGCGATTCCAGTGAATTGCATGTGCTCTGTCCCTCGCTGTCCGTCTCTACGGGCTGCCCGCTGCGTTGCAACTCATGAGTAACACGAGGGCGCTGCGAGGTGGTGAATGTTTGGTCGCGCTTTGCGGAAGAGGAGATAACTCTATGCTTAGGCGATGTTACCCGCTGGAGTTTCCGTCTCGATCCCAGTCAATTGCGATGTTCCATGTTGTTGGCATTTCATTCCTCCCTCTATAGTTGTGGAGTCTTGAATTCATAGGGAATGTCCTGGAACAGGCGCAGCCGGTCTTCCGTCCAGAAGCGATCCTCTATCAGCGTGAGCTTGCCGGCGTGGCGAATAAGCACATGGCGTTCTGGATTGTCCAGACGAAGCACAAGACTGTCCTCGATTGCCTTGAGCGTGCCGACCACGCCGCGGAGAATGACATCCCGCAGCTGGGGAATATCCCTTTGGCCATTATGATTGACCCAGACTTGTTCGGCCTTGCTGTAGAATATCGGAATGGCGAGATTTGGAATGAATCCAAAGTCAGCCATTCTAATCCGTCCAATAAAGTCTGGCGGATTGACGTAATTCGCGTCTATCGAATATGGATACATGTTCACGGTGGTGTATCGATTGCTGATAACTTCTGCAGCTTGCGTGTCAAAGTCGCGAAAAGTGTGTTGGCAGACTATCGCCAAGGCCTCAGGCGCCTCGAGCACCGTCCGTAAATTGATTGCGTCGCAGAATGACATTGATGTTTCCTTTCTAGTGCTTGTTCGGACCTACCCATATTCCGGCGAGCAAGCCACCCTTCATTATGAAGACCTCTTCCAGTTCCGCGAACCCTGGATCGATATACCTTTGCCCTGAGAAGTCGATACGATCTAACTCCTCAATGAGCCTCGCCGAAGAGAGCGCCGAGTTGGACAGATCTATCACCAAGCCATCTGCCTGTTCTGGAACCTTGTTTTCTACCATGTTCCATATTCTCTTCAGGGTCCGGTCGGCCGAGACTGGCGACTCTTCTGGCGTTCCAACGGTATAGTGATCGAACACTCGCTCCTCGATAATGAAATCTGGATTCTTGCCTTTGCGGATAGTCGACAGTTGAGGAGACCCAGTGCGCTCATGATACCCTACATGGCTCAACTGCGACTGGTTGGGCTCACTGATGATGGGTTGAGTTGGCGGCAGCCCGATGACCGGAATCCTGTCCGCCTGGACGGTCTGCCCGCTGCGTTGCAACTCATGAGTAACACGAGGGCGCTGCGAGGTGGTGAATGTTTGGTCGCGCTTTGGGGAAGAGGAGGGAACTCTAGACTTAGGCGATGTTACCGGCTGAACTGCCCGTCTCGATCCCAGTCAATTGCGATGGTCCATGTTGTTGGCATATGCTGCTCTCCTTTTGTTGTTGCTTTGGGCTCAGTCGCAAGATTATGGACACAGTGTCTTGTCGGTCAATTCGTCGCGCTCTATAGCTGCCAAGCGATCCGGATGCGGGTCGAAGCCGTGAAATCTCTGCAGAAGCTCGTAGGTCTCCGCATCCCAGACGCGGATCTCGCTAAGTTCAGAGACGGCCGCAAATCGGCTGCCGTCAGGATGCCAGGCAAGCAAGCCAATGGTGGTACCTAGCCCTCGGAAGGCGTAATACCCGCCCGTCAATTCAGCACTCAACCTTGCGCTATCCTCACTGAACTCGTAGACACGGATGCGGCAGCCGTGGATGCTGGAAAGAATCTGTTTCGCGGAAGGTGACCAAGCGACCGCCAAAGGCCGGAAGTCGTTTGAGTAGGGCGCATCCACTCCCGGTCCAAAGACCCGGATTAGCCGGTGATTCAGCAGATCGCGCAGCCGTCCGTCTGTTGCGAGCATCTGATACTGATGATTACAGCTAATCCAATGATACCCTGACAAAGCAATGAATGTCTGGAGAATTCTGCCTTCATAAAGGTCGACTAGATAGGCTGCTAGACTGGTAGCGATGACAGCGTGACTGTCGGCGAACCAGCAGAAACCCAAGGGCTCCTCGTGAATGCGTATCAGATCCGTTCCCGGGCTCTCCAGATAGAACAGTTCTTCACCGGTGATCGCGTCCCAGATATGCGTCGTCCTCTGATGTGTTCCGCCGATGATTTGATTCTTGTATGGATGCCAAAGCACTGGCGTCCACAGCCCCGAAGTTGGCCCTCCGATTTCACGGATTATCCTGCCTGCCTTCGCATCAATGACGAATATCGAACTCCCAAAGCTGGAATACGCAAGCAGATCGCTTGTCGAGTTCCAAGCCACCAGCTGCGGCGCACGAGGATTCCAATGTTCCGCCTTTATATGGCCTAGCTTGTTGAAGTCGTTGTCGAAGAGCCAAACGCCGGCGCCTCCGCCTACCGCGATTGTTTGTCCGTCGGGGCTCCAGGCAATGGACGACGCCCAATCGCCCTCTTGGGCGTAGGCAGCGCACCAGAACAGAAGGACAATTGTGGCAGCAAATATCAGTCTTGCCTTGTGCATCGGAAAGGTCCTTTCTCATGTGGCTAGCAGCGTACTCAAGAGCGTCGGAAAGTAAGTTCGCGCGAGATCGTCAAAATCGTAATTGCGCCCTGGTGACTTTTCTTGCCACTTCACATCGCGCCGGGCACAACCGCCCAACTTTCCGCAGTTGTAGAAGGCTCTGGCGGCCTCGGCTCTTGCGGCAGCTTCGCTGTGCCCCTGCTTCATAAACTTCGCTTTCTCTTGCTCAAAATGCGAGACCAGTAGTTCATAGGTGGTTGAATAGACTTGATAGGTCTTTCCAGAGACGGCCGGGTCCAGGACTGCTGTCTTAGTCCGGTGAGTTCTCAGTCAATTGCGATGGTCCATGTTGTTGGCATGTGCTGCTCTCCTTTTGTTGTTGCTTTGGGCTCAGTCGCAAGATTATGGACACAGTGTCTTGTCGGTCAATTCGTCGCGTTCTATAGCTGCCAAGCGATCCGGATGCGGGTCGAAGCCGTGAAATCTCTGCAGCAGCTCGTAGGTCTCCGCATCCCAGACGCGGATCTCGTCGAATTCTCCCGCTACCGCAAATCGGCTGCCATCAGGGCGCCAGGCTATTGAACCTATTCTGGAACCCATCGAGCGATAATAGTAAGACCCGCCCGACAATTCGGCACTCAACCGGGCGCCATGCTCACTGAACTCGTAGACTCGGATGCGGCAGAGGTTTCTGCTGGACACAAACTGATTAGCGGAAGGCGACCAAGCGACCGCCAAAGGATCGAAGTCGTTTGAGTAGGGCGCATCCACTCCCGGTCCAAAGACCCGGATTAGCCGGTGATTCAGCAGATCGCGCAGCCATCCGTCTATTGCGAGCATCTGATACTGATGATTACAGCTAATCCATTGATACCCTGACAAAGCAATGAATGTCTGGAGAATTCTGCCTTCATAAAGGTCGACTAGATAGGCTGCTATACTGGTAACGATAACAACATGACTGTCAGCGAACCAGCAGAATCCCAGAGGTTCATATCCAAAGTTGGGATCTGTGGGCGGGCTTTCAAAATAGAACAGTTCCTCACCACTGATTGCGTCCCAAATATGCGTCGTCCCCTGATAAGTTCCGCCGATAATCTGATTCTTGTATGGATGCCATTGCACCGGCGCCCAGAGCCCTGGATATGGTACTTGGATTTCACGAACTATCTCTAGCGCTTTCGCATCAATGACGAAAATGGAGCTAAAGAAGCTGGAATACGCAAGCAGGTCGCTGGTAGAGTTCCATGCCACCAGTTGCGGCTGATGAGAATTGCGATGCTGCGCCTTTATATGGCCTAGTATGTTGAAGTCGTTGTCGAAGAGCCAAACGCCGGCGCTTCCGCCTGCCGCGATTGTTTGTCCGTCGGGGCTCCAGGCAATGGACGAAACCCATTCGCGCTCGTGGTCAGCGCTAGCGGGCCAGAAGAACAAGAGAAATGAGGCAGCAAATAGCAGTCTTGCCTTGTGCATCGGAAAGGTCCTTTCTCATGTGGCTAGCAGCACCCTCAGCAGCGCCGGAAAGTAAGTTCGCGCCAGATCGCCAAAATCGTAATTGCGCCCTGGTGACTTTCAGATACTCGAGCGCGCGGGCCTCAAGGTCGGGCTGCGACGCGTAGATGAAGTCCAGGACGCGCTGGATCGACTCCTCCAATTCCAAGCATATCCTGAATGTCTGCGGGCGGAAATCGATGTCGTGCATGAGCTGGCGGAATTCGGGGTCAGCGTAGGCAAGTAGTCGGTTACAGTCGAGTGGTTCGAGTGGTGGCTCGGTCTGGATGTCGGGCGGGTCCTGCTCAATAGTCTCAAAGTCCGGCGGACTTGGCTGGGGATCGGCTGGCGGAATTCCGGTGTTCAGGCTCCCGCCCATTCATTCCAGCCAGCTCGTTGCCCCGCAGCCGGTTGCCGCGCCCACTTGAGCTGCCTGCGCAGCTTTCGCGAGTTTCTGCTGTTCGCGCAGAACTATGGCTTGGCGCGCTCCTGCTTAGGCAATCCGTATCTTTCTGAATTCCAGCCCGGTTAGATTGTTGGCTTCGACCAGTTGCTTGAACTCATCCGACACATAAGTGCGGACTCGGTTTCGAATCGGAAGTTTGAATATCGGCGCATCGCCGACGCAATCGGCCTTCAATACCATTTTCGGAATCCTAAATATGCCTCCGGTGCTCTCGAAGTAGGTTATCTCCGACCGTTCATAATCCATGCAGTCAAGAGTCGTCAGCACATTGATAGCATGGTACGACTTGCCTTCGAGCAGCTGCAAGGCTTGCTCGGAGTAAAGCGATCCGTCTCCTACAGGCGCCCGAAAGTCAAGTGGCAGGAACTCGACATGTTCTGAAATCAGCGGCTGGACTATCGACATTGCGTGTGCGTCGCATACCGGAGTAATGCCTGTCCATCTAGGGAAATTCACCAATGACTTGCTTACTCGAAAGTCAAGCGGTTCATACCAGACTTGGGGCGCTTCCCATGTCTCAAGTTCCGGCAGGCCGTCGTTTCTAGGGTAGATGGGTGGGCGCTCATATCGTAAGCTGAGGCTATTGATGTGTGTATCAGTATGGTCCAGTCTCCAGACTGTTGTCATGGCTCAATCTCCTTGATTGTAACCAAAAAGTTGCCAAACTCGTGTTTCAGCCTGTCTGAGTCGTGAGCGTACTTGGAAAGTCCATTCAGCTCTCTCGCCATTCGGTCGAGAAAGTTTACCAGCTCTTCGGGCTTCCGAAAGACCGGCACGGCGTCGTTAATGGCTGTCACATATGCTTGATCAAAGGTCAAGTGATGAACTGTCGGGCTCAATCCGACGCCATTGTACGCGGAGTTGACCGATATCCCGAGGCTTTCCATGTGCTCTCGCGCCAGCTTGGCCGATGCGTCGCCAGAAGGAACGATATGATGCGCGTGTTGACCCGGCCGCGGCACGCGCCACTCCCATTGAGCCGGATTTGCGTCCCGCGCCCACTCAAGTTGCCTGCGCAGTTTCTCGGAGTTTCTGCTGTTTGCGCCATCCCTCGCCTTGGCTCGCCGCTCTAGCCTATCCGTATCTTTCTGAATTCCAGCCCGGTTAGATTGTTGGCTTCGACCAGTTGCTTGAACTCATCCGACACATAAGTGCGGACTCGGTTTCGAATCGGAAGTTTGAATATCGGCGCATCGCCGACGCAATCGGCCTTCAATACCATTTTCGGAATCCTAAATATGCCTCCGGTGCTCTCGAAGTAGGTTATCTCCGACCGTTCATAATCCATGCAGTCAAGAGTCGTCAGCACATTGATAGCATGGTACGACTTGCCTTCGAGCAGCTGCAAGGCTTGCTCGGAGTAAAGCGATCCGTCTCCTACAGGCGCCCGAAAGTCAAGTGGCAGGAACTCGACATGTTCTGAAATCAGCGGCTGGACTATCGACATTGCGTGTGCGTCGCATACCGGAGTAATGCCTGTCCATCTAGGGAAATTCACCAATGACTTGCTTACTCGAAAGTCAAGCGGTTCATACCAGACTTGGGGCGCTTCCCATGTCTCAAGTTCCGGCAGGCCGTCGTTTCTAGGGTAGATGGGTGGGCGCTCATATCGTAAGCTGAGGCTATTGATGTGTGTATCAGTATGGTCCAGTCTCCAGACTGTTGTCATGGCTCAATCTCCTTGATTGTAACCAAAAAGTTGCCAAACTCGTGTTTCAGCCTGTCTGAGTCGTGAGCGTACTTGGAAAGTCCATTCAGCTCTCTCGCCATTCGGTCGAGAAAGTTTACCAGCTCTTCGGGCTTCCGAAAGACCGGCACGGCGTCGTTAATGGCTGTCACATATGCTTGATCAAAGGTCAAGTGATGAACTGTCGGGCTCAATCCGACGCCATTGTACGCGGAGTTGACCGATATCCCGAGGCTTTCCATGTGCTCTCGCGCCAGCTTGGCCGATGCGTCGCCAGAAGGAACGATATGATGCGCGTGTTGACCCGGCCGCGGCACGCGCCACTCCCATTGAGCCGGATTTGCGTCCCGCGCCCACTCAAGTTGCCTGCGCAATTTCTCCGAGTTTCTTTTGTTTGCGCGCTCTATTGCCATTCTGCGGATCTCCACGTCGTGTAGATCGCTGTACTTTTCGTTTGCGCGCAAGCTGCGAAAGGCCTCTTCGACGCTGGTGTGATTGAACTTGTTGTGCTTTACCGCAAAGTCCTCTGCCGTCTCTGCAACGCGCCCGGCCGCCCGCGCGACATCGCCGACGGCGTCAATTCCATGACGGAGGAGTTTGCCAGTCGCCGAGGGAACAAACGGCATAATGCCAGCGAGTCCTGTGGCGAGGGCGCCGCCAATGTCTCCTTCAGCGAGCGACTTAGCCACTTCGACAGCCGCCATTGCCCAGTCCAGCGGCTCGAAAACCATCGTCAAGCCCATGAGAAAGAGGAAACCGACCACATCCGGCGTGGCGGATCTGCCCTGCAGCCGTTCTATGACCCCGTCCGTGGTGTCCCGCGCCACTTGGAGCCACTCGGGAATAAAGGCTTGGATCTGCGCTTCATTCTCATCGTCGTCCAAGAACTGGCGAACGTCGTAATGCAAGCGGTAGTAGAGCTCGTATTTCAGCTGGATCGCGCTCCGACTGTCGAGATGGTCGTCGGCGACCGGGATTTCCAAATGCTTGTAGATGAGCGCCAGCTGCTCCTGGACATGCAGCCGCTCCGCTGCCGCATCCTTGATTTTGACTCTCCCGGCGAATGACGCGGCGTAGGCGTCGGTGTCATCCAGCGGCATGGCTACTGACATCGCGAGCAATGTGGTCGCGCGCTCAAACTCCGCGCTGACAGCCAGTATTGCTTCGTCCCAGGCATCCGGGTTCGCTCTCCAAAGCGCCCCCGACTGCTCTCCCAGCTCATAGCGATAGATGGCGATCAGCTCGCGGACGCTGTAATCGTCCCAGTTGCGTAATGTCGCGTCGAAATCCGGAATAAAGCCGTGCAGCCGCGCCACCAGGTAATCCCGCAAATCCGCCTTGTCGGTCCGCGCGGGGTCCCACCCCGGATACGCCTCCGCCAAGTAGTACTGCGTGAGCAGGTTTATTTCGGGCTGAGCATACGGGTCGATTGCAATCGGCGGCGATTCGTCTGGCCCTTGCTCAAGCGCGCTCAGTTTCATCGTCGCCCAGGATTTGGACGCGATGAAGCCGGGCAGCCCGATGTTCAAGATCTGCGCCGCGAGCTCGCTAATCGTCTCCGAACCGTTGACAGGCGTCATGCCCGTGATGATCTTGACGAGACTCTCGGCGCCCTCAGGGTCCGCCTTATAAAGAGCCTCGCCGAGGGTCAAGGCCGCGTCTTCGTGGGTAAGGCGCAGGCCGTCGAGCGCAGCATCGAGGAAAGCCATCGCTTGGCGCTCCTCGCGCTCCGGCAGCCAGGAAATATACTGCTGATAATCCGGCGGCTTTGGCTGGGGAGCAGCTGGCAGCTGAGGCTCTGCATGGGCCTGATTCTTGGGCGCGGTCTTGGGCGGCGGCGGTGGGGGCGCATGCGAAAAGGGCTGTGGCGCCGGCGGGAGTGGGGCGCGTCTGCTGGGATGATCTGGGGGCAATCCAATGACCGGAATGCTGCCCGGGTTGAAGTTGGCTGGAATCTTGCGCGGGTTTCGGACGATGAACTTCTCGCCGTCGTAGATGATGGAGCCTTCTTCGTCGGGCGAAATTCCGATGAATTGCATCTGCGCTGATCCTCGCTGTCAGTCTCTTTGGTCTGCGATGCGCGGGGACGAGCAGCGCGCCCTAAGGCAAGCCGCCGCCCATCCCCGGAAGTCTTAGGCGAAGTCGCCGCCTACACCGTGCCCCAGGCTGGCGCAGTCCCGGTCGCGGGCTGCAGCGTCGCCGTGAACATCACTGCCCCGCCCGTCATGATCTGCGGCCGATAACTCGCGATCAGGAACTCGCCGCTGAACTTGGGGTCGTCGGTGGTCGGCGTCGCGTTGTCGCCCACCTGCACCTCCAGCGAGACCTGCGCGCCCGCCGCGAACGCGCCCTGGATGACCGTGTGCGTGCCGTTGGGGCTGTCGGTCGTCAGGTAACCCTCAATCGTCACCGGCGCCCGCAGCTGCCCGTTGATGAATTGGCGCGCCTCGTCGCCGAAGCCGGTTACATCAAACTGCTCGTATGCCAGACCGAGGTCCAGGCTGCGAATGTCGCCATCCGCGAACCGGCGCAAGACGCCGCCGCTGTCGTCCATCTTTACGATGACATGATCGCCCGATAGAGCCATTTGCTCGTCTCCTCTCGTGTGTGTCGTCAATTGCGAATCAGTGAAATTGCGATGGCGACGCGATTGGTCGCCGACGGGCTGCTCGCCGCCCAGCGCGCGTATCGCGGGATCGTCGCGTCGATGCGGACCAGCTCCGAGCCGGTCGCGCTCCCGTCCAGGCTGAAGCGCGCCACGACGCTTTCTTCGCCCTGGAACGCGCCGCTGGCCGAGCCGTCGACGCGGAAGGCGTAACGGTCATCCGCCGCCGCCCCCAGCAGGTGCAGGCAAGCCGCGCCACCCCTGTCGCTGGCTGCGCCGCCGTCGATCGCCTCCCCGCTGGACGATCCGACAAAGCTCGCCAGGCAAGCCAGCGCGACGCCCCAGCCGCCGAACTCGCCACGATTGGCGAACTGCGCCTCAAATGGAATCGCCTGGTTGACCGTGGGCAGCGCGCTGTAACGGCTCTGCCGCGCCAGCAAACTGAAGACCAGGTCGCCTGCCTCGGGCGCCGCGTTCTCGCCCAGATACAGCGAAAACAAGCCATCCACCGCCAAGCCCTTGAGCAGCGGATGCGCCGCCCCGGCCGCGCTGTTCATGAAGCCGGCGTGTCGCGCCGCCAGGCTGCGCCGCCCGGCGATGAAATTACGCGCTTCGTCGCCAAAAGCGGTGACATCAAATGTGTCGCGGCTCTCGTCGATGCCGATGCGATTGCTGTCGCCCGTGAGCTCGTAGCCATCGACCAGCACCCGTACATGATCGCCCGCTAGTTTGGGCATCTCCCCCTCCTAGATCTGTTGGTAGCGGTTGACGAAGCCGTGCAGCGCGATGGCGTCGGCGGTGGCGGCGAAAGCGCGTACCGTGGCTCCGTTCTGCAAGACATGTCCCGGTATCGCCTCCGTGAAGCCACTCTCGGCCGGAATGGTGAGCTCGACCTGGTCCGCCGCGGCGGCGCCGCCCCACTCAATCGTCAGCTTGACCGCCTGGTCGCTCGCGTTGAGGGCGCGGATGTGAACCTCGTCCCATTCATTCGCCGCCACGCTGTCCAGCGCCTGGTGTATCAGCGTGCCCGGACTGGCCGTCGCCCGAACCTGGACGCCGCGGCCATCCCTGCTGCCGCTCAGCTTGCGCTTCTGATAGTCGCGGCAGTCGCGCGTATCCGTTGGCATAAGCCTCCTCCTTTCCCGGCGCCGGCTAAATCTCGCGCGCCCAGAATTGTGCGCCCTTAAAGAGCACACCCGAGCCGTCGTTGGTTTGCCATTGCAGCTTGAACGTGTGCGCGCCCGCGTCCAGGTTTTGGATCAGCCGCGTGAAGCTGATTACGCTTGTGTGCACTGCGCTATGGTGAGGTTGGTATCGCAGGATGCTGTCGTCGCCTTCCAGCCGGGCGCCGTCTACTTCCAGATGCAGACGAAGCAGCGCATGATTGGTAGGCTTGAACGAACCGTGAAAATGCACCAAAACATCGCCCCCGGCCGTCGTGATGCTGAGGTTGAGGTTGTCGGCGTCGATGTCGCTGATTTTGTTGTTGCCCGGCATGATGATGTCGGCCGGCGTCGTGTGAGACGCCAGCGTGCTCGAACGGTCCTTCAGCGCCGCCAGGTTCTCGCCGATCGCGTTCATGTCGGCCGCCGCCACCAGCTCGCCCGTTTTCCAATTGGTCTTGGGCGCGGTCCATGCCATCTTGTCTCCTCCTTTTGTTGACTGGTTTCAGCCATTTCCGTACTCAACTGGTACCCGCCCTTCATCGAGCAGGTTTGCGAATGCGTCGCGTGGGTTTCGCCCCGGCGCGAGCCAGCCCACACGACACCCTCGACTGGCTTGCGCACTTGGTTAAGCGCTCACATTGCTTCGCTCTCCGCCATCCTCCTCGCAGATTCCCTGGCAGTCGTTTCTACTGATGCACAAATGTTCTGGCTGTTGGCGCATTTATGGTCGCGCATGCCTTGGGCGGCGGCTGCCTAAAGGCATCACCCCGCGTGCTATAATGCGGACGGCTTGTCGACGGAGGTCCGGCCATGAGCGCGCGCATTCCTGGCAAATTTGTCATCGGCTTGACCGGCAACATCGCCACGGGCAAGAGCGTCGTGCGTCGTATGCTGGGGGATTTGGGCGCGGCCGCCATCGACGCCGACCAAGTAGCGCATCAAGTCATTCGCAAGGCTGGCCGAGCCTACGGCGGCGTCATCGCGGCTTTCGGCGAAGACATCCTCGACGCCGACGGCGAGATCTCGCGGCCGGCCTTGGGGGCGATCGTTTTCGCGGACAAGGCGAAACTGCGGCAGCTGGAAAAGATCACGCACCCCGCCATCCGCGCGGTCATTTACGAGAAGGCGCGCGCAGCCACGAATCCTGTCGTCGTCATCGAAGCGATCAAGCTGCTGGAAGGCGACTTGAAGCAGGCGGTCGACTCGATCTGGGTGGTGGACGCCAGCCGCGAGACTCAGCTGGCGCGGTTGACCGGCTTGCGCGGCATGAGGGCGGATCAAGCCCGAACGCGCGTCGACCTGCAGAACAGCCAGGCAGACAAATTGCGGCAGGCAGATGTCATCATCCGCAACGACGGCGCACTCGACGCGACGCGAGCCCAGGTCGAGCGGGAATGGCGCGAGCGCGTTGACGCGAAAATGCCGGACAAGAGCCTTTGAAGGCTCGCGGATTCCGCGCGGACGCGTGGCTGGCGCGGCCTTGCGAACCAGCCCTACACATTCGGCCCGCGCGCACTATGATGGGCGGACAAGACCCGAGGCGAAACGCATGACCGATTTGACGAGCCTGAGCATCGGCGAGGCTCTGCAGCAGATGCGCGCCCGCCAGCTGTCGGCGGTGGAATTGACCGAGGCGCATCTGCAGCGCATTGAGCGGCACGATCCCTCCATCGGCGCCTTCCTCAGCGTGACCGGCGATCTGGCGCGGCAGCAGGCTCTGGCAGCCGACGCGGCCCGCGCGGCCGGCGACGACCGTCCCCTGCTCGGCATCTCCATCGCGCTGAAAGATGTGCTCTCCACCAAGGATATCGAGACCACCTGCGGCTCGAAGATTCTCAGAGGCTATCGTCCCGTGTTCGACGCGACCGCGGTGGCGCGGCTGTATGCGGCCGGCGCCGTCTTGCTGGGCAAGCTCAACATGGATGAATTCGCCATGGGTTCGTCCACTGAAAACAGCGGCTACTTCCCCACCCGCAATCCTTGGAATCGCGGCCATGTGCCGGGTGGCAGCAGCGGCGGCAGCGCGGCGGCAGTGGCGGCCAATATGGCTCTGGCAAGCCTGGGCACGGACACCGGCGGCAGCATCCGCCAGCCAGCTGCTTTCTGTGGCGTCAGCGCCATCAAACCGAGTTACGGGCGGGTCTCGCGCTATGGCTTGATCGCATACGGCTCTTCATTCGATCAGGCGGGCCCCTTCGCCCGCAGCGTGGCCGACCTGGCGCGCTTGCTGGTGGTCATCGCCGGGCAGGACCCGCTGGATTCGACCAGCATGCCCAATCCTGTCCCCGACTATCTCGCGGAATTACAGGGCGAGATCCGCGGACTCAAAATCGGCCTGCCGGCCGAATACTTCGCCGAAGGATTGCAGCCGGAAGTCGAAAACGCGGTCCGGGCAGCAGTGGCGCAGCTGGAGAGCCTGGGCGCGGAGATCCGCCAGGTCAGCCTGCGCCACGCCGACTATTGCCTGCCCGCTTATTACATCATCGCCATGGCCGAGGCGAGCGCGAACCTGGCGCGTTATGACGGAGTGCGCTTTGGGGCCCGCGTCGACGGGGCGAATCTCATCGACAGCTACAAGAAAACCCGCGGCGCTGGCTTCGGCGACGAGGTCAAACGGCGCATCATGCTCGGCACATACACGCTTTCGGCCGGTTACTACGACGCTTATTACGGCAAAGCGCAGGCGACCCGCACCTTGATCCGCGGCGACTTTGACGCCCTCTTCGACGAGGTGGACGCCCTGGTTGCCCCGGTCGCGCCGACGACCGCCTTCAAATTTGGCGAAGTCACGCAAGACCCGCTGCGCATGATCCTCGCCGACGCCTTGACGATCTCGGCGAATCTGGCGGGCATCCCCGGCTTGAGCCTGCCCTGCGGCTTTGACGAAGCCGGCTTGCCGATCGGGTTGCAAATCTTGGGGCCGGCCTACAGCGAGGCGCGGCTGCTGCGGCTGGGGCATGCCTACCAAGGGGCGACGGATTGGCATCTGCGCTCGCCGGCGCTGCATTGACCGGGCGATGCACCAAGAAGCGGAATCTGTGTGGGCGGCTCGTCCAGGCCTCCGCGCGTTGCATTGCCCGCTGCCAGGCGGCCGAGCGTCAAACCGGGATTCGGCTCACGAGGAAAGACATGATGCTGGAGAGGATGGCGACGATGATGGCCAGCTGCCACTTCGAATTCTTCATGTCGACGCGCATGGCCTTGAGCTCGCCGCGGATGTCCGCCAGCAAGACCTTGATGTCCGCGTTGTCTCTCTCGTGCTGCTCGCCAGTGACGAATGAATCCATGCGCGTTTCAATGACCGCCATGCGCTCGGCGCCGTCAAGGGGTTTCGCTTCGCTTGCCATGCCGGACTCCTGGATTCGCCATAACCCTAATGCAGTTCGCGCCATGTGTCAAAATCGCCGCGCCCGGCTGCTCCGCTGAGGCCATGCCTGATCGCTTCGCGTCGCCCTCCTGGCTAGCCGCCGGCAAGCGCCAAACGAGCCTGGTCCGGCGCGGAAAGCGATAAGCCGGAGTGCTAGAATAGGCTCATGTGCGGCATCTGCGGCATCATCCACTTTGACGGCAAACCGCTCGACTGGCGGCAGCTGGCTGGCATGAACGACCAACTGCGCCATCGCGGGCCCGACGGCGACGGCTACTTCGTCGACGCCAATGTCGGCCTGGCGATGCGCCGCCTCAAAATCATCGATCTCCCCGGCAGCGATCAGCCGCTCTTCAACGAAGACCGCTCCATCGCCCTGGTCTTCAATGGCGAAATCTACAATTTTCGCCAGCTGCGGGCGGATTTGCGCCAACGCGGCCATCGCTTCGCAACTGACGGCGACGGCGAGACCATCGTCCATCTCTACGAAGAGCTCGGGCCCGGCCTCGTGGAGCGTTTGCGCGGCATGTTCGCCTTCGCCCTCTGGGACGCCCGGCGCGGCAAGCTGCTCCTGGCGCGCGATCGCTTCGGCCAGAAACCGCTCTACTTCTATCAAGACGAGCGCGTCTTCGTTTTCGGCAGCGAGATCAAGGCGCTGCTGGCGAACCCCGATGTGCCGCGAGTCTCGCGCTTCGCCAAGGCCGATCCTGCCGCCCTGGCCAGCTACTTGAGCTTCGGCTACCTGCCCGCGCCACAGACCGCCTTCGCCGGCATTTCCGCGCTGCGGCCCGCGCACAGCCTGGAAATCGAGTTGGACGGAAAGGCGCGCGGCCAGCGCTATTGGGAGCTGCCCCGGCTGGCGCCGCCCGATCGCCAGGCCCGCGCTTCGCTGCACATTGAAGCCTTGCGCGAAAAACTCGAAGAAGCGGTCAAGTTGCGGCTGATGAGCGATGTGCCCCTGGGCGCTTTCTTGAGCGGCGGCCTGGATAGCAGCCTCATCGTCGCCTTGATGCGCCGCCATAGCACAGCCGCCGTCAAGACTTTCAGCATCGGCTTCGCGGGCGACCACAGCTTTGACGAAACGCCCCATGCCGAGCATGTCGCGCGGCATCTGGGTTCGGAGCACCAGAGCTTCCGCGTCCAGCCAGACGCCCTGCGCCTGCTGCCCAAGCTCGTCTGGCACCACGACCAGCCATTCGCCGATAGCAGCGCCATCCCCACGCTTCTCGTGAGCCAGCTCGCCCGCGAACAAGCCACCGTCGCGCTCACGGGAGATGGCGGCGACGAGCTCTTCGCCGGCTACGAACGCTTCGCCGCCGCCCAGCTCTTTGACAAGCTGAGGCTGGCGCCGGACGCGCTTTGGCGGGGCGCTTCCAAAGCCCTGTCGCTGCTGCCAGAAGGCAATGCCTATTACAACCCGATCAAACGCGGGCGACGCTTCCTGCGTGGCGCCGCCATGCCGCTGGACGAGGCCTACTTTGACCTGGTTCGCGTGTTCAGCGCCGATCTGCTGGCGGACATGGGTCTTGATCCACGAGCCGTCGAGTGGAGCGCCAGCCAGCAGTCCGCCCAGCCTCATCCCGTCGCCCGCCTGGTAGAAGCCAACATGCGCGATTACCTGCCCGATGACCTGCTCGTCAAAGCCGATCGCTGCAGCATGGCCGCCTCCCTGGAGGCGCGGGCGCCCTTCCTCGATCATGAGCTGGCGGAGCTCGCGGCGGGCATCCCCTTCAACCTCAAGCTGCAGGGCCTGCGGACGAAGCGCATCCTCAAGGAAGCGGCTCGCGGTTTGCTGCCGGACGCGATCATCCAGCGCAAGAAGCACGGTTTCGGCATTCCGCTTGGCGCCTGGCTGCGGCGCGATATCGGCATCGCCCGCGACGCGCTGCTCAGCCGGCCGGCGCGCCAGCGTGGCATGCTGAACATGGCGGCGGTCGAAAGGCTGCTGGCGGAACACGAGACCGGCAAACGCGACCATAGCCGGCCGCTCTGGGCGCTGCTGACCCTCGAGGAGTGGCATCGGCACTTTGTCGATGGGCGACTCTCCGCAGAGACGAGAAGGATTCGCCACGGCGGCGTAGAGCGCACAGAGAATTAGCGAGTCTGTTCGCGCAGCATTGGCGCCTGGATAATCTGGAATTGCAGGGGAGACATTTCATGTCGCCCCTTCGGATGGGCAGAATCGTCGCGCAAAATGCCTCTTCGCCCTGTGTGTCTCTGTGGCGACATCCATTCTCACAACGCGACTGAGCGGAGGCTCCGCCGCGCTTCAGCCAGCCGCCGCTTCCACTCGGCGTCGCGATTGCTCGGCAGCCGCGCGCAGCCAACATGCTCCAGCGTGAAACTCGCCGCCGCCGCCCCATAGCAGCCCGCGTCGGCCACATCGCCCCTGAGACAGTAGCCGACCAAGAAGCCGCCGCAATAAGTGTTGCCCGCGCCGGTCTGGTCGATGACCTCCGCCACCTCCACCGCCGGAATGTAATGCGCCGTCCCCTCGCCCCGTCGCGCCGCCAGCGAACCCCGCTCGCCCATGCGCAGCGCCGCTGCTTCCGCGCCATCTGAAAAAAGCCGCCGCAGCAACTCCAGCTCGTCATCGACGCCGTACATCGTTTGCGCCTCGTGCAAATTGGGCGAGACGATATCGCATTGCGGCAAAGTCTCCACTAATGCCCTGCGATCGCCGCCCAGCATGAAGACCCGCACCGGCTCCCAGAGCAAAACCGCCCGCGGGAAGCGCCTTCGCCAGGCAGCCACCTGCGCCGGACCCCGCAAGAGCGTGAAGCCGAGCGCGTCCTTGAAAGGGATCTGCTTATTCTCCGGCTCGGGACCATACATGAAAGGCTCGACCGTCTCGACGCGGAAGATCTCGTTGCGCAGCCCGCTCCACTCGAAGATCTGCCAGCCGCGCAATTGCGGATGCGGCGTCGTCGCCAGGCCCCGCGCGTCAAAATCGGCATCCAGCCGCGCGCGTATCTCGCCGGGCAAGTCTTCCCCGATCAGCGCCACCAAGCCGGGCCGCTCCCCCGCCAGCGCGATGCCATACGCCGCGTGCGCCCCGCCGCCTCCCAGTACGCCCATGCTCGTCCGCCCGTCGGGGTAAACGATGTCGTCGATGATGACGCTGCCTATGGCGAGAAAGTCGGGGGAGGGCATATACGCTTGTTTCTACTTTGCGGGCGGGTTTCGGCGAAGTCCGATTTTAGCGCCAAAGACTCCGCCTGGCTTGATCAATGCCGCCAGACCGTTTGAAGGCTGCGCCCGGTGGCTCATTGCATCTCCACCGAAGCGCAGGACCGCAGGCTTGCTTCCAGCGCCCGCTTCTCTCGACCGTCCACCGTTAGGCTGTACTTGGTCTTTACTTTGATGATCGCGTCGGCATACCAGCATTCGTTGCGCGCCGGCCGCCACTCGGCAAAGTCCTTGCCGCTTTTCTGATAGCGATTCACGGCCGGCGAGGCCAGCGTGAGGTTGAGCAGGTCGCGGGCGAAAACGCGGCGCGCCTCTTCATTCGCGGCGCAGAGTCCGCTGTCATGCGCTTCGGATTTCGCCACGATATGCTCGATGTCCGTTTCCTTGGCGCTGCTGAATGTTCTGCCCGTGTAGGGGCTGTACACGCGGCCGCCCAGCTGGCTGACGATCCGCGCCTCCACCGATTGCGGATAAGAGTACTCGCCAGAATCGTAAGGCGAACAGCGACGCTCGTCGGCGACGACCAACTGGCTGAGCGCCTCCAGAGCCCGCTGCACAGAATCGTCTGGAGTCGCTGGAGCGGCCCGCCCTTGCTCTGCAGTTGACCGCGACGCCGCCTGAGTCGTCGCCGCAGCCGTCGCCGACGCTTTACCGCCGCTGACATGCTCCGTCGCCGCGATCCAGCCAAGGTCGATGTCGATCCAGCAATACGCGGCGCCCTGGCGCGAAGCTGCCACCGTATATCGCTCGCCCGGGGGCGTCGTGCCCAGGATCCTGGCGGAAGTCGACGGTTCCGCTCGGATCTTCAGCTTGCCGTGGACCAGCGCTTCCGCCCACGGGTAACAACCAGATTCGCGCGGCTGAATCGCTGTCGCGGCGCCTTGGATCGCGGTCGCTTGAGCGCCGGCGGCAGTGCTGCTGCTCTGGCGCGGAGTCGATTCCGCAGGAAAGAGCCACGAATAACCCAAGGCCGCGACGATAAGCAGCGCCAGCCATAATCCGGACTTTGATCTTCTGTGCCGGGTCCGCCTGTTTTTGTGGAAGATGCGCATGAGCCTGGCAGGCAGCCTGTTCGCTGGTGCTTTCAACTTCGCCGGAAATCACTTCATGCAGCCTGTGTTAGCGCTTCAGCTCCGCGATCATCCGGCTGGAGCGGATTTGACTGGCGCCATCGGCCCAGGGGACCGTGCGGCCGCCCGCGAAATTGCGAAAATACGGCGCGCCAAGCGCTTCCGCCCGGGCCGCCGCGAAGAGCTCGCCTGGCACGCTGTACACAATCGCGGCGTAACGCTCCGGCACGGAGGCCGGGACCGGCAGCAGCGCGTCGACATATTGGCGGATTTCGCGCGCGTCTTCGTTCGATATCAAGGCCAGGGGCCTTCCGATGCTCTGGGCGGCCCGCGCCACTTCTGCCATGCGGTCGGCCTCAAAGCCATTCGCGCAGAGCAGAATCGTCGGGATTTGGCTGTCGGCGATGAAGTATTGCAAATGCGACCACTCTTCCGTCTCCTGCGCCAGGGCCGGGTCGCCGCTCGCTTCCAGCACCTTTGCCGCGCTGAACATCGCCGCGCCATAGAGCGGACCAGCGCCGACGAACTCGAATTGAGACGCCGCCCGCCAGCGCTCAGCCAGCTGCTCCACGATCGGCGCGCAAGCCTCGATGGTCGTTTCGATCGCCTCCGCCAGGTTCAGCAGCCGCGCCCGTTCGCCATCGGCGTCGCGGGTGGTCATGGCGCCGCGGACCTCGCCGATGCGGATGGCGGCCAATGCCAGAGCGATTTGCGACGCCAGGTACGAGCGGACGCCCGGCACGACCATGCCCGCCAGCTCGTCCGGCAGCGGCGGCACCGCCGTCTCCAGCACCGCGTCGGCCGCCTGACCCAGCGGACCAGTCGGATTGCCTGTCAGCGCCACCGCCGTCGCGCCCGCCTGCCGCGCCATCGCCAGCGCTTCGATCGTGCGGCTCACCGCGCCCGAGACCGACACGCCAATGACAAGATTGGTCTTCGGTCCCGTCGCCGGCAGGTAGCCGGCCGTGTAACGGCTGAAGGGCAGGGCGCTCATCGCTTGAGTCGGCAGGCCCGCCAGCTGGTGAAAGGCCAGCTCCGCGCCGACGGGAGCATGGTGGCTGTCGCCGCAGCCGACCAGGTACACGCGCTTGACCGACGCGCAAGTCTCGAAATCGAAAGCGCGGCGGGCGGCGGCGTCGAAGGGCTTGACAATCTCGCGGACGAGGCCGGGCAGGGTGTCGATCTGCTGGCGCATGGGGTTCGGCATTGGAGGTTCCTTTGTGTGACATGGGGATGTGGATTTGTACCACATGGGCGGGGATGGCACAAACAAACTTCACCGCGGAGGCGCAGCGCAAGAATTACGAGATGTTTGGTCTCAACATCTATTGGGATGACCTGGACGAAGGCATCGATTTGACCGCCATGCTGACCGGGAGGTACCGCCGGCGCGAGCCTGCGGAACCGGTGAGCTGAGCGTCCCTCGCCACCTGCCATTCAGCCATCGTCCGGTTGCTCGCAGGAATGTTTAGGTTAGTCGCGTCTGAGGACCTGGTGACCACGCGCCATGGGGTCGTACTCGCTCAGCCTGCTTGACACGGCGCGAAGACGCGTTAGACTTGTTGAGAACATTCAACCAACCAACGAGTATGCGGCAATGGCGAATCTGGCGGCTGTGAATTCAAGCGAGACGGATAGTCTTCATAGCAAGGACGCAAGTATCGCAGCCTTGCAAGAACGATCAAAGCACGCGGCGACCAAGGCGGACTTGCACAGAATCGCCTCGTACAGCGTCCTCGCGCTGATTGGCTTGCTTGGTTCCCAGATTTGGCATCTGCACAACACGATGCTGGCTGAATTGTCAGCCAGCCGCGCTGTGCTGAATGAAGTCCTGCTTCGCGTTTCCGGCAGCTGACGACCGGGACGCGCTTCCCTCATTCGCGCGCTACTAACGAGCGACATGCCTACAGATTCGCATGCCTGATGCCTGGCGTCGGGTCGAGGCGGCGACTGGTCAGGCCGCCCTTCCCCCCCATCGCAATGGGGGGACCGAGAGGGTTGAACTTCGCGAGCGGCTCACAGAGTCGCCCCGACAATCTGACTACGCGTCCGCGTCCAGCTTCGCCTGCTCTTCAGCGATTCGCTCCGGCGTGCAGCGGACGGATTTGATGAATTCTGCCTGGCCTTCCCGAAGATCCGGCAATTCCGCTTCCTGCACGAAGGCGAAAGTCTCGGGCGTGGTGAAGCGCTGCAGGAACTCGCCCAGGGCGCGCATGCTCTCCACTTGCCAGGTGTTCTGCCTGCCTTTTTCGGTGAGATTTCCCTGCATGTTATCCACGGTGAAGTCGGCTTCGTCCATGAAGCCGGGCGGGATTTCGAGCCCGGAGGCGGCCGCCACATTGAGATTCACGCCGACAGACAGCGCAAGCGATGACGGCGAAATGGCGGCGCTGGCGATATCCAGCTCGCCCTGGATATCCGCCACCAGCAGCCGACCGACATTGATGCCCCAGAGGTAATGATTGATGTTGCCCACGCCGATCGTCGCCTGGGCGTAGGTGAGACCCGCGTCGGCCGCGACAATCGGGATTCTGTTTTCGACAGCCAATGGCGACAGGACGCCCGCCAGGATCTGACCGGCGCCAGTCTCCAGGGGCAGCGCCAGCGCCTCGACGCCCTTCGAGATCAAACCGTCAGCCGCCGCCGCCATGGTCGAGAAGTCGGTGTAGGCGCTGACTTCGACCGTCAAGCCCATCGCCTCGCCGATTTCCGCGATCTGCGCCGCGCCGCGCGCGCCGGCCGGGTCGCCCGAGTTGTAGAGCGTGCCGACTGTCGTGATGGACGGGTCGAGCTTTGGCAGCGCCGCCATCATATCGGCGTATGGCACGACGCTCTCGCTGCCGGTGAGGTTGGGCAGCTTCACGCAGGGAGAATCGGCCAACCCGGCGCCGTAGGGGTCGTCGACGCCGACGAAGAAGAGCGTGGGCGGGTCTTCCAGGTCTCGCGTCGCGGTGGCCGCCAGCTGCGTCAGGGTGACGCTGGACAACACGATTATATCTGGATTCTGGTCAAGGTTTTCTTGTATTTGCGCCCGCGCCAGCGATACATCCAAATCGACCGGCGCCGAGCTAAGCGAGATCATGTCGTTGTGAATCGAACGCCTGAAAACATCAAAATCGGCGCGGTCGACAATGCCGAAGGCGTCCAGCACGTCGACAATCCCCTGCGCGATCAATGGCGTCGAAGTCTCGCCCGAAGTAGACATGATGAAAACGTTGATGTGGTCGCCGTCCGCCGCGGCTGGCAGCGCCAGGAGCAGAAGGGACAGGATCATAACGCGCTTGAGCCAACGGGAGCTTCGCATGGGGCGTCTCCATCTTTCGCAACTTTAAGTTATGATACAGTATACGCCAGACTCTGCTCACGGGCAAGGGGCTGCGAGCGATAGACGCGCGGGAGCCATCTGTTCAAGGTTAGCGCGAAAGCAAGCGCGCGATGAAAGCCGGCAGCCAATGCGCCGCCGCGGCGATGTCGTCCAGGCTGGCGGTCTCTTCGGTGGTATGCGCGTTCTCCACGACCACGCCAACCAGACCGACGCAGCGCGCCCACAGGCTCAGCAGCATATCGTCGCTGCGCGAGACATAGCTGTAGTTGAGCCGGACTGTGCCAGGCCGCGCTTGATTGACTTCATCCGCCAGCGACTCCGCCAGCGCCTGATAATCGAGCGGCACGACCGAGCCGCGCCCGCGCCCGGAGACAAAAGCGTGCGACGCGCCGACGCCCGGCCGATGCCCGCTCGCGTCATCGCGGTTGTGCCCGTCGACATTGACGAAGCCGATACGAGGCGGCTCCAGCGCATGCGCCAAACGCGCCGCCCCTTGCCCGAAGAGGCCGTCGGGCGGTCCCTCTTCCTGGTCGGTGAAAGCGAAGAGGATGCGGCGGTTCTTGATGGCGTCGCCGGCGTATCGCTGCAGCGCCCTGGCTGCCAGCAGCGCGATCAACAGGCCAATCGCGTTGTCCAAGCCCGCGCCGGTGATCGTCTTGGCTTCGCGGCGAGGGGCGCGATGCATCATCACGGCGTCGCCCCAATGCAGTTCGCCAGCCTCAACTTCAAAGTGGATGCGCCGGGGCTCACCCGCGCTTTCGAAATGCAGCTTGCCACGAGCCGCCAGCGTCGCCCGCCCGTCGATACAGCGCAGCCCAATCGCATCGCAGGCATAGCCTCTGCTTGGGACGCGCACGGCGCAGAGTGGATAGAGCGTCTTGTCCGGCAAGCTCAACACGCGGAAACAGGGGCGGTCCATGTGAGCGCTAACGAGCAGGTCCAGCGGGGCGGCTTGGTCGCCAACTTCGAGGCCGAGGTTGCCGCTAGAGCCGATCGCCGCGCAGCGCAAGCCGAGCTCCGCCGCCAGGCTCTCGATGACCGGCCCGACGGCGCCGTCCAGCAGGCAGCTGTTGTTTGGGGCCGGCGCCTTCAGCAGCCGCGACAGCCTGGCGAAGACGGCTTCGGACGCGATGGCGGGATCCGCGGAGATTTGGGCGAGTAACTTGTCCAGTGACATGATGGGATTCTACCGCACTCCCGAGTCACGCTTGCGAGATCTGATCGGAAATCTCCAGCAAAGGAGGGCGAGCCACCGGCTCGCCCGTACAGAAAAATGATGATCTTTTGCGTCTCGCGGTCATTCGCGTTTCCGGCGAGGGATGAGCAAGGCAGTATCGGACAAGCTCTGCTGAGTCGTTTACAAGCGCGACAGCGCCTCGACGAACATCGCATGCACGCCGTCGATGTCCAGCGCTTGAATCAGCTTGACATTGGGCGCCTTGCCCGTGACGCCGGCGTAGTCGATGACGGTCTGCCCGCGGGTGTGCTGTCCGCGGAGCTCGACCGTCGTGTAGAACTTGCCGCTCTCGCGGATGAGCTCCGGGCGCAGCAGGATCGCCATCGCCAGCGGATCCGGCAGCAGGTACGCATCGCGCCGGAATGTCGTCCGCAAGCGCCGCGCCGTCTCTTGCGAAATCGCCCTGAAGAAGCGCCCGGCGACCGTGTCGATCTCGCATAGCGCGTCAAACTTGTCCCAGGCGAAACCGTGGGCCAGGGTCGTCTCCCAGCTGAGCATGGACGACTCCGCGAAGGCCTCCAGCGTGATATAAGCCGCTTCCGGGTCGGTGTAGATGTTGTACTCGGCGGTGACGACGGGCGTGTTGCCCTGCGCGGCGATCGTGCCGCCCATGAAGACAAATTGCTTGACGCGAGCGGGAAAGTCGGGGTCGAGGCGGATGGCGGCGGCGATGTTCGTCAGCGGCCCCAAGGCAATCAGCGTCAGCTCGCCGGCATATTCGCGGGAAAGCCGCAGCAGAGCCAGCACCGCCTGTTCTTCTTCGATTGCGCGCGTCAGTGGCGGACGGTCGCGAAAGTTGCCCAAGCCATCGCCGCCATGAAATTCAGCCGCGTCTTCCCAAGGCTGGATCAAAGGACGGTCGATGCCGGCGTGGACCGGGACATCGCGCCCGATAATCTCCAGGATGGTCAGCACATTGGGGTTGACCTGGCGGATATGCACATTGCCCGTCAGCGTGGTGATGGCGAGCAGGTCGACGGCGGGCGCCGCCAAGGCGAGCAAGATGGCTTGAGCGTCGTCCACGCCGGCGTCGGTGTCGATAATGAGTTTCATTCGCTGCGCCTCGCTCAAGTTTCGACTTTCCAGCTAACTATAACCGCGAATGAGCAGAGGGCGCAAAGCAATGCACTGACCCATTCTAGAGCATTGCTTTTGCCGAATCGCGGCCGCGCGGGTATACTAGCGCAATCGGAATTGACTCTGCTTTCACCCTTAACCCTATGGAGGAATCCCATGAAAAAGCTAGGTTTTGTACTCGCGGCAGCGCTGGTATTGCTGATGGCATTCACCGCCGTCGCCCAGGACGAGCCGCTCAAGGTCGTCTCGGTCATCAACGGCACCCTTGGCGACAAGTCCTTCTTTGATAGCGCCCAGCGCGGCATGGACGCCATCGCCGACGAATACGACCTCGATATCGACACCGTCGAGCTCGGCATCGACCCCGCCAACTGGGAGCCGGGCTTGCTGGATGTGATGGCGGATACCGACAGCTACGACATCCTCATCGCCGGCACCTGGCAGATGGTCGGCTTTGTGGCGGCGAACGCGCACAACTACCCCGACAAGCACTTCATGTTCTACGACGCCGGCATGCCTTACGATGACGCCGAAACCTGCGTCGACGCCTGCGCCAATGTCTACTCGATGACCTACGCCCAGAACCAGGGCAGCTTCCTGGCTGGCGTGTACGCGGCCGCCATCACCACCAGCATGATGGAAGGCACGAACGACGCCCCCATCATCGGCGCGGTCGGCGGGCAGCAAATCCCGGTCATTGACGACTTCATCGTCGGCTACGAGCAGGGCGCCTGCCTGGTCAATCCGGAATCGCAGCGCATCGTCCAGTACGCCGGCAGCTGGAACGACCCGGCCCGCGGCAAAGAAATCACCCTGGCCATGTATGAGCAGGGCGCGGACATCGTCTTCCAGATCGCGGGCGGCACGGGCGTCGGCGTCTTTGAAGCGGCGCACGAGCAGGGACGCTTCGCCATCGGCGTCGACAGCGACCAAGCCACCATCGTCGCCGAAACCGACCCGGATCAAGCCGAGCGCATCCTGACCAGCATGCTCAAGAATGTCGACAATTCGATCTTCCGCGCCGTCTCGCTGCACCTGGATGGCGAGCTGCCCTATGGCTCGTCCGAGAGCCTGGGCATCCCCGAAGGCGGCGTTGGCCTGGCGAAGAACGAATTCTACGACGCCGCGACTTCCGATGACATCAAGGCGATGGTGGAAGCGGCTGAGGCGGCGGTTGTGGCTGGCGACATTGAAGTGCAGACCGTCTTCACCAGCGAGGACATGATGGCGGCCGTCGGCACTTCCTGCGCCGACATGTCGACCGCCGGCATGAGCATCGACGACCTGATGATGGACGACGATATGTAGGCGGTCTCCGCGACTCTCTGAGTGCCGAATGCGGGCGGGCGACGGTTCGTGTAGAAGCGAATCGTCGGCTCGCCCCTTCGCGCAGCTAGCAATAATCGCGCTTTGTCCGTGCGACATGGGGAGTTGTAGGGGCGACTCTGTGAGTCGCCCGCCCGCGCGATGGTCTGTGGCGCGCTGTGAAGCGGAAGGGACATGGAGATGACCAAGCCATTGGAGAAAGAATACGAGTATTACCTCACGATCTGGGCTGACTTAGCCAGGGAACACGCTGGGAGATTCGTGGCGATAAAGGACAAGAAAATACTAGGGATCTATGCCGATTACATTGACGCGTCCACCGCCGTCTACGCTGAACACGAATACGGGTCGGTGCTGATGCAGGAGCTCGGCCGGGACTGGGCGTTTGTTCCTACCGTGTGGCTCTTGCCTGAAGCGGAATTGCGGTATTGACCGCAGGGCCTTGCAAAATTGAATCCCATTCGCTCCTCGCGGGGAAGGGGCATTGAGAAAGCGAAGCGGATGAGCAGCGTTATCTACTCGCATCGAATCGCAGAGTTTCGGTACCAGGTCATCTGTGGCGACAGCGAAATCGAGCTCGCCCGACTGGAGCCTCGCTCGGTGGATCTGGTCGTGACTTCGCCGCCCTACTTTCAGCAGCGGGAGTACGCGGTCAACGGCCAGGGGAATGAAGCCTCCGTCGAGCAATATCTCGCAACCATGCTAAAGACATTCGCCCAGGTCGTTCGCGTGATGAAGCCGACCGGCAGCATCGTCTACAACATGGGCGACAAGATAATCGGCGGCAGCTTGCAGCTCGTTCCGTATCGGTTTGCGCTGCGCGTGCTGGAAGAGTTCAACCTGCGGCTCGTGAACGAGATTACATGGGTCAAGTCCAATCCGACGCCGCATCAATTCAGCCGTCGACTAATAGCAAGCACGGAGCCATTCTTTCATTTCGCCTTGAGCAAGGATTACTACTACGACAGGAAGGCGTTTCTGCGAGCAGAGCGCAAGAAGCCGGCCAGGCCGACCAGCAAGCTTGGCGCCAAGTATCGCGAGCTGCTTGAATCGTCTACGCTTAGCCAGGAAGAGAAGGATGGTGCAAATCGGGCCCTGGATGAAGTGATTGAAGAGGTGCGAAAGGGCAAGATTCACAGTTTTCGCATGAAGATCAGGGGCATTCACGCGCCGGCCTATGGCGGGCAAGAAGGCGGCCGCAAGATGCGAATTGAGCGTTATGGATTCACCATCATCCGCATTTCGGGCGAGCCCATGAAGCGAGACGTAATTGTAAATCCCGTAGAGAGCCTGCCCGGCAACGGTCATCCCGCCGTCTTTCCCGTCGCGGTGATCAGGGAATTGATTAGGCTTCTTTGTCCTGCGGGCGGGATGGTATTGGACCCATATCTCGGCAGCGGGTCGACGATGGTGGCGGCGCTGCAAGAAGCGCGAAGCTGCATCGGAATTGACATCAGCCTAGAATACTGCCTCGACGCACAGAAGCGAATACGAGAGAGCATCCGCGAACTTCCCGCGCCGGCGATGGAGCGTCTCCTGTGACGCGCCAACATCCAGGTCGCAAGCTCTTGGGGCAAGTCTACCAAGTGGCGCTGAAACACTACGACGAAGACATTGCCCCGCAAGGGATCTCCGTCCGGGAAGAAAGCGAACTGTGGACAGTTATTCGCAGTCAAGAGAGAAGAAAGGCCTGCGTCGCTGTACTCGTCACACTGCTGCTGAAAAAAGCGCTGAGCCCTGACCAGGATATTCGACTTCACAGGGCGGAGTTCGAAGGGGGCTTTAGTGGCCGAAGACTTGACACTCAAGTCGTGACGCCATTCTTGCGCTCGAAGCAGTTCCCGAGCATGAGCGAATCTGGTTGGCTGACTCGCTCATTTGAGCAGTCGCATCCGTTTGATCTGGATTATCCCGGAAATATAACGCCGAAGGCATTGAAGGAGTCGTTCCTCTACCTGGTCGACGCCGCCCAGAAACAAGGCGCGCGATGTGCAGAGCGATTCTTGTTGAGAATACTTGTCGGCTTGGTTGAGGCGCGGGACAAAAACACGAACCTGAAGCTCGCGCGGCCGGTAAACTTGACCATATCGGAGGTTGTTGACAAACTGACGCGGCATCATCAAGAGCGGACTCCCGGGGCCGCGAGGCTGCCGGTTTTGGCGCTGCATGCTATGCTTTCTGTGCTATTGAGAGAAACCGAGCGATACCGTGCCTGTAAGCTCCTGGCCCTTGAATCTCATACAACTGCCGATTCGCGTTCGGATCACATCGGCGATATCGTGATTCTGGACGCTGACGACGCCGTTTTTGAGGGCTACGAGATCAAGCACAATGTACGCGTCACCTCCGACTTGATTCAAACTTCGTTCGAAAAGCTGCGGACCACTCCTGCGCGACGATTCTACATCCTGACTACTTTCCCGCATGAAAGCTATGATGAATTCGACGCCGACATTCGGCATATAGCGCAGACGCACGGATGTCAACTGATCGTCAACGGTGTGGATCGCACGCTGCTATACTATCTGCGACTGATCGGCAGTACGCGATCCTTCATTGACGCCTATGTCACCCACTTGGAATCCGATCCAGTTGTGAACTTTCAACTCAAGGATCGCTGGAACGAAATTGTGTCGAGTGAATAAACCATGCCCATCGTAGAAACCCGCGCCATCCACAAGATCTACGGCAACGGCGTCCACGCCAACGACGAAATCGACTTCGCCGTCGAACCCGGCGAGATTCACGCCCTTGTCGGCGAGAACGGCGCCGGCAAGTCGACCTTGATGAAGCTGCTCTACGGCCTCGAGCAGCCCACATCCGGCCAGCTCTTCATCCGCGAGCGCGAAGTCCAGATCAACAATCCCCAAGACGCCATCGAGCTCGGCATCGGCATGGTGCATCAGAACTTCATGCTGGTCGATTCTTTCACCGTCGCCCAGAATATCATTCTCAATCGGGAGACGAAACAAGGCCTCCGCATCGATTTCTCCCAAGCCGTCGCCGATACAGAGGCGCTCTCGGCCGAGTATGGACTGGCGGTCAACCCGAAGGCCCGCATTGAAGACATCCCGGTCGGCATGCGCCAGCGCGTCGAGATTCTCAAGGCGCTCTATCGCGGGGCGGAGATTCTCATCCTCGACGAGCCGACAGCCGTGCTGACGCCGAGCGAGACCCAGGACCTCTTCGCGGCGATCCGAAATCTGGTCGAGGGCGGCAAGACCGTCATCTTCATCACGCACAAACTCAAAGAAGTCATCGAAATCTCCGACCGCGTCACCGTCATGCGCGACGCCCGCGTCATCGGCGCCGTCAACACCGCCGAAACCGACGAGCGGCAGCTGGCGCGCATGATGGTCGGGCGCGAAGTCTTCATGCAGGTCGACCGACCCCAGGTCAGCCGCGGCCAGGCCATCCTCTCCGTCAGCGATTTGACCTACGCCGACGACAGCGGCCATCAACTGCTGCAGCATGTCAGCTTTAACGTCTATGAGAACGAGATCCTCGGCATCGCCGGCGTCGAAGGCAATGGACAGACCGAGCTCGCCGAAGTCTTGACCGGGCTGCGGCCGCCGACCTCCGGCGAAGCCTATATCAACGCGGAGCAGATTCTGGGCCGCGGGCCGCGTTCGGTGCGCGAACATCAAGTGGCGCATATCCCGGAAGACCGCCTGACAAACGGCGTCGCCCTCAGCTCGTCCATCGACGACAACCTCATTATCGACCGCTATTATCGCCAGCCTTTCACCCGCCGCGGCCTGCTCGACATACAGGCCATCGTCGATAATGGACGCCGGCTCATTGGCGAGTTCAACATCATCGCGCCCAATGGCGAGATCCCGGTCAACGCGCTCTCCGGCGGCAACATGCAAAAAGTGGTCGTCGCGCGCGAGCTGTCGTCTTCGCCCAAGCTGCTCATCGCCGCCCAGCCAACCCGCGGCGTCGATATCGGCGCGATCGAATTCATTCACCAAGAGCTCGTCGATCAGCGCACCCGGGGCCTGGCAATCTTGCTCATCTCGGCCGATCTGCAAGAGGTGATGAAACTCTCCGACCGTATCATGGTGATGTACGAGGGCGAGATCGTCGGCATCTTCCCCAACGACGAGCGCCTGACAGAAGAGCGCATCGGCTATTATATGCTTGGCGCCGAACGCCAGCCCGCCGACGACATGGAGAAGCACGCATGATCAACCCCTTCCCCGGTGCGTCCCCAAGGCTTTGGAGCGGGGAGCGGCACTGCGAATCGGCTGGTATGGGCGGGTAAAGCGATGAGCATGGATTCTAACGCGCACGCGAAAGCAAAGCAGCCGGACGACGGAAGCAGCGCCAGCCCCGCCGTCGTCATGCTGAGAAAGCATCTGCTGATGATCGTCGGGGGCGCCGCCGGCCTCATCGCGACGCTCTTCGTCATGCACACGCTCTTTGACGGCTCCCTGGAGAAGATGACCGGCACGACCGACTGGCAGAATATCTTGCTGGTCAACGCTCTGGTCGGCGCCTGCATCTTTCTCTTCGTGGCGGAGCTCGGGCGGGGCGCGATCCGCGTCTTGCTCACCGTCATCGTGGCGCTGCTGCTCGGCTTTCTGGTCACCTTCGTCTTCAATCTCGACGCCGCCGAACGCTTTGCCAGGGGCGAGTTTCGCGTCCAGGTCGTTTCCGACGCCGAGCCAACTGAAAACGAGGCCGCCGAGCTGGAATACAACAAGCGGCGCGGCGGCGAATTCAATAAGCCGAATGTGATCGCGCCTGTCAGCGAGATCGCCTGGAGCTTCGCCGGCGCGGCGGGCGACAGCGTCTCCCTGCTCGCCTACGCCAAGAATCGCCGCTCCGAAGTCGACCTGCTGGTGGAGCTGCGCGACGCGACTGGCCGGACTCTGGCAAGCGCGACCTCCGCGACCGAGATGCATGTCGACGAGACTTTCGACGACCTCGTCAGCGTTCGCGACGCCGTCATTGAAAGCTACGCGCTGCCGGCGGACGGCCTCTACACGCTTTACGCGCGCCCCGAGGACATCGACGCCGGCACGGTCGTGCATGAGGCCCTGAGCCAGTCGCGGCTGGCTTTCGAGGCCCTGCTGCTGGGTCCCATCGAGCGCGTCAATCGCTGGGGCGTCTGGATTCAGGACGCCATCACGCTGATTCTGCTGGGGCTGTCTTTCGCCATCGTTTTCCGCGCCCAGCAATTCAGCCTCGGCGCGGAGGGGCAACTCTATTTTGGCGCCCTGGTCAGCGGCATCATCGCCCTCAATTCGCCGCATGTGCCCGGCATCATCCTGATCCCCTTCATCATCCTGGCGTCGGGCACGGCCGGCTTCCTCTACGGGCTAATACCGGGCGCGCTCAAAGCCTACCTCGGCGCCAACGAGCTGGTCTCCACGCTCATGCTTAATGTGGTGGCGACGCGCTTCTTCGAGATGGTGCTCAACTTCCAACTGAAGCCGCCGGACGCCGGTTATGTCGCCTCGAGCAAATTCACCGACAACGCCGTGCTGCCGGTCATCGTGGACAAAACCCAGGTCACGATCGCCGTCTTTCTGCTGGTGGTGGTCGTCTTCGTCTGCTGGCTGCTCATCCGCCGCACGCCCCTGGGCTACGAGATTCGCATCATCGGATCCAACCTGCGCTTCGCCGATTATGGCGGCGTTAATTCGCGGCGCACCATCATGCTGGTCATGGCGATCGGGGGCATCGTCGCGGGCCTGGCGGGCATGCACCTGGCCAACGGCATTCACCGGCAGCTCATCCTGAACATCTCTTTCGCGCTGGCTTTTGAAGGCGTGGTGGTGGCTTTGCTGGCGCGGCTGAATGTGCTGGTCGTGCCCTTCACGGGCCTGCTCTACGCCTATCTGCGGGCCGGGGCCCAATTCATGGAACGCGACGCCAATGTCAGCTTTGAAGTCGTGCGCATGATCCAGGCCATCATCATCTTGCTCATCACGGCTGAAGCGCTGGTGACTTTCTTCCAGGCGCGGCAGAAACGGGCCGATATCGACGCCGAGGGCCACGCCATCGCCGCTGTGGAGGACGCCGATGTTTGAGAATGTGATCGACGGCATCTTCAGCGCGGCTTTCCTGGCTGCCATCCTGCGGGTCACCACGCCAATCCTGCTGCCGTCGCTGGGCGCGCTAATCTCAGAGAAAGCGGGCGTCCTGAATATCGGCCTCGAGGGCATGATGCTCTCGTCGGCCTTCACCGGCGTCGTCGTCAGCGCTTATGCCCAGGATTGGTTCGGGCCAGCGACCGGCACAGCTGTCGGACCCTGGCTGGGATTGCTGCTGGGCGTCAGCGTCTCCTTGCTGCTGTCTTTCGTCCTGGCGCTCTTCCACCTGGACCTAAAAGGCGATCTCTTCCTCAGCGGCATTGCCCTTAATATCCTGGGCTCGTCGGCGACCGTCGCCATCATGTACGAGCTCACCGGCGACCGCGGCAACACCAGCACCCTCGCCAGCCTGCAGATGCCCTTCATCCAGTTGCCCGGCTGCGTCAAGACCGACGCCACCGTTACTATTGGCGAGTTCGTCTGCGGCGCATTGAGCAACCAGAACCTGATGACCTGGGTCGCCTTCGTCGCCGTATTCATCGTGTCCTTCGTCTTGTATCGCACGCCCTTTGGCATGCACCTGCGGGCCGTGGGCGAGAACCCGGAAGCGGCCGCCTCGGTCGGCATCAATGTCAAGCGCGTCCGCTATTACGCCCTGCTCATCAGCGGCTTCTTCGCCGGCCTGGGCGGCATTCACATCGGCATGGGCTATTTGCAGCTCTTCCAGCGCGACATGACGAACGGCCGCGGCTTCATCGCTTTGGTGACGCCCTCGCTGGGCGGCGGCACGCCCATCGGCGCCATGGTCGCCTCGTCCATATTCGGCTTCTTCGACGCCCTGGGGCTGCGCATCGGCTCGCTCGAGATCCCGTCCCAGCTGCCGCAGTCGATTCCTTATTTCGCGACAGTGCTGGCGCTGGTGATTTATGCCCTGCAGCGCCGGATCTCGCAGCGCGTCAGCGAGATGCGCACCGCCTCGGGCGCGGCTTTCGACGCCGCTTTCTGGGGCGCCATCCAGCGCATCAGCATCCTGCACATGCTGTTGATGATGTTCGCCGTTATTGGCGTCGTCACGGCCGGGGCGATCCTGGCGGCGCCCAATGGATTCGGCGGGGCGGAGACGGCGCTGCCGGCGGGCTTGCTCATCGGCGCGGGCTCGCTCCTCCTCTTCGTCATTGGCCTGCCCTTCGTCCGCGATGTCTTCCGCATTCAACAGCGCTGGGCGGCGAGCGCGGCCGTGACGATCGCGTCGCTGGGCTTGTACCTGACGCTCTTCCTGGCGCTCTTTTTCGAGCTTGCAGTGGCGCTCGGCCTCGGCGCGGTAATGAGCGCCCTGGTCTGGTACATGATCGGCGGGCGGGTGTTGACCCGGCGAGAGTGAGCCGGCAATCTGTGGTAGAATCGCCCGCAATGGAACGCTTGGACAGCGACACTGTCATACAAATTGCCGGGCTCGTTTTGGTGTTTCTCGGCGCCCTGTGGCGTTTTCTATCCAAAGACTCGCTCAAGCGGCTCGAAGATCGCATCGACGCCCAAGACGGCGTGATTTCAGACCGGCGCGATGAAATGCGGGCCGGCTTCAAGCGGGTCGACGAGCGCTTCGCAAGACAGGACAAGCGCTTTGACTTGCAAGACGAGAGAATCGACCAACGCTTCCGGGCGCAAGATTCCAAGATGGACGACTTGCGATTGGAGATCAAACGCGATATCCAGCGCCTCGCTGATCGAATCCATACTGGAAACGCGTACCAGGCGCGCAGCGTGGAGCTCTTGGACGCCATCCGCCGGGGCCTCGCAGAAGGCCGCGAGCCGCTCTGATCCATTCACCCATAAACGGGTTCTTGCATGAGTAATCTGCGCGACAAGACTCTCGGCTGCCTCTATGGAATAGCCCTCGGCGACGCCTTCGCCATGCCAGCGCAGGTCCACCCAGACGACACGGAACGGACTTTCGGCTGGCTGGATAGCTGGCAAGCCGCCCCGGACGACCACATCGTGCACGCGGGCTTGCCGGCCGGGCGCATCACCGACGACTCGGAGCAAGCCTTCTCCATCGCCCAGGCGGTCATCGACGCCGGCGGGGTCACGCTGGATGCGGCTGTCCGCGGCATCGTCTCTTGGTACGACCGCGTCGACGGCGACAGCTCCCCCTATGTCGGTCCCAGCACGCGTCGCGGCGTCCAGGCGCTCAAAGCCGGCGCCGACCCGCGGACGACCGGCCTCTGGGGCGATACCAACGGCGCGCCCATGCGCATCTCGCCCATCGGCTTGCTCCATCCCGGCAATATCGAAGCCGCGGTCCACGACGCCGTCATTGTCTGCCAGCCCACCCACTATACTCAGCCGGCCGTCTCCGGCGCTTGCGCGGTGGCGGCGGCTGTGGCCATGGCATTGGTCGACGGCGTCTCGCTGGACGAGGTCATCGCGGCGGGTCTGCGCGGCGCGGAGCTGGGAGGCCAGCGCGGTCGACCCTGGTTCGGCTGTTCCCTGCGCTTCAAAATCGAGGCGGCTTTGGCGATCGCCCAGGCCAGCGGCGACAGGCGGGCGCGTCTGCGGCGCATCTTCGACGAAGTCGGCGCGACGCTCAATGTGCCGGAGACGGTCGGCGCGGCTTTTGGCATCCTGAAAATGGCGCATGGCGATCCCAAAGAAACCGCCATCCTGGCTGCCAACTTGTCTGGCGATGCCGATACCATCGGCGCGATCGCCTGCGCCATGGCTGGCGCATTCGCCGGCTTTGACGCCATCCCGCCCGCGGATGTCGCCGCGCTCGACGCAGACGCCGTCTTCCAGGAGTACGCCGTGCCGCGCATCGCAGAGGGCTTGCAGGACCTCGTCAGCAGGCGCGAGAGCGATGCCTAAACGCTTGGTCACGGTGGGCGACCTCGTTGTCGATATCGTGCTGGACGCGCGGCTGCCAGTCGTCGCCGGCGCTCACCAAACCGCGGCCTCGCTTCGCTTTGAGGCAGGCGGCGCTTGCACGACGATCTTGGCGGCGCGGCGCATGGGCTTGGATGTGGCCGCTCTCGGCGCGCTGGGCGACGACTTGCAAGGGCGATTCCTGCGCGATAGGCTCGCTGAGGCGGGCGTCGATGTTTCCGCCCTGCACTGCCCGCCCGAAAGCACGACGACCACCGTGATCGCCCTGGCCGACACAGCAAGCGGCGAGCATGTCTTCCTCGGGCATTATGGCGCCGGCTCGCCAACCGCCATGAGCGACGCGGCCCGCGCCCAGCTGGAGCGCGCCGATGCCGTCTTCATCCCCGGCTACACCCTCGCCGAAAACCGCCTGGCAGGCTTGACCGCGGTCCTTATGGACTGGCTGGCGGGCCGCGCGACTCCGCTGTATTTTGATGTCGGTCCATTCGCGGGGCGGGCGCCGCCGGCCTTGCTGAGCCGAGTCTTGCGCCGCGCCAACACGCTGCTGCTCACGGCAGATGAAATCCCGCTTGTAGCCGACGGGGCGGGCCTGGATGGCTGTCGCGCGCTGCTTGAGCGCTTCCCCAAGCTGACCATCGTCCTGAAGCTGGCGGAAGCCGGCTGCCGCGTTATGACCAGGGGACGAGAAATCGCTTGTCCGGGCTTTGCGACGGCGGTCGTGGATACGGCCGGCGCGGGCGACGCCTTTGCCGGCGCCTGGATTTGGGCGGATTTGCAGGGGTATTCCGCGGCGGAATCTGGCACAATCGCCAATGCTATGGGCGCGGCCTGCGTCGCGAGGCTGGGCGCGGGGGGACACACGCCCGGGCGCGCCGATGTCTCGCGGCTGCTGCGCGAACACAATACAGGAATCGACTTGCGATGCTGAAAACCCTCGAAATCGAAACGCCGGCCGGCGACGCCTTGGTCGATATCACGGCGCAGGTGAAAGACATCGTGCGTGAAAGCGGCGTCGAATCCGGTTTGTGCGCCCTCGTCGTGCCACACACCACCGCCGCCATCAGCCTCAACTCCGCGCTTGATCCCGCCACCTTAAGCGACATTGTCGCGGAACTCAAACGCATCGTGCCGACTCGCCTGGATTTCGCCCATCAATACGACACCCCGGCCGACGCCGCCGCCCACATCAAAGCGACCCTCGTCGGCAACAGCCTCACCCTGCCGATTGACGCGGGCGAGCCTCTTGTCGGCTGGTCGCAGAGCATCTTGTTCTGCGAATTCGATGGCCCGCGAAGCCGGGCGGTTCAAGTGAAAATCATCGCTGGCTGAGAGGCCGCAATCGATATTGCGCAAGGAGAGACGCGACATGCAGAAGCAGAAGACTGATCACATGCGCTTCGAGGCCGGGCCGGCGCTCGCGAGCATCGGACGCTGCCGCACGCAGCTGACAGCCTTCCAGGTCATCGGCCATGTCGTCATCTGGGCGGTCATCTCGCTCTTGACGCTCGGGATTGGCGCGCTCTTCTGGCCCTACGCGGCCGCCCGGCTGATCCTGGAATCGATCGTGCTAGTCAATGAGCGTGGCGCCCCGAACGCGAGGCTGCGCTGCAATTTCGGCTTCGGCGAACAGGTTGGCCACGCGGTCGTCTGGCTTGTATTGATCGCGCTGACGGGCGGCGTGGCGGGTTTCTGTTATCTCTTTGGCGTGGCGCATTTTGTCATCAACCGGACCAGTCTCGCTCCCGCCTAGGGCGCTGACGGGAGGTCGCTTATGGCGCGCAAGATTATCATTGACACCGACCCCGGCGTCGACGACAGCATGGCGATTTTTCTCGCGCTTCGGTCGCCAGAGCTGGAAGTCGTCGGCTTGACGACCGTCTTCGGCAATGTGACCAGCGCGCTGGCGACGACCAATGCTTTGCGCTTGCTGGAGATCGCCGGGCGCCCCGATATCCCGGTCGCGCGTGGCGCCGCCGACCCGCTCACCCGCGCTTTTGAGGGTCCCGTGCCCGCTGTCCATGGCGCCGACGGCCAAGGCGACATCAACTTGCCCGCTCCCAAGGGCGAGCCACTGGGCCTCAGCGCCGCCGAATTCATCGTCGAGCAGGTCAAGGCGAATCGCGGCCAGATCACGCTCGCGCCCATTGGTCCGCTGACGAATATCGCTCTCGCCCTCCGCCTGGAGCCGCGTCTCGCGCTGTGGGTCGATGAAGTCGTGCTGATGGGCGGCAACGCCCTCGTGCCGGGCAACGCCAGCCCAGCCGCCGAAGCCAATATCCGCAACGATCCGGAAGCGGCCGATCTGGTCTTTGGCGCGGACTGGCGGGTGACCATGGTCGGCCTGGATGTCACCCTGCGCGCGCACATGCGGCCCCAAGACATCGCCGCCTACGCCAGCAACGAAGGCGCGATGGCGCGGCACATCACCGCTATCCTGCCGCATTACCGGCGCTACTTTGAAGCTAATTACGATATTGAAGGCATCTTCGTGCACGATTCCAGCGCAATCGCCTATTTGCTGGCGCCCGACCTGTTCAGCGTGCGGCGCTGGGAAATCCGCGTCGGGGCGCAGGGTCTGGGGAGAGGCAAAACCTGGCCCGCGACTGGCGGAAGCCTCTTGCCGGCTTGGGAAGGGCGGCCGCAGGTGAATGTCTGCGTCGGCGTCGATGGTCCCGCGGTCGTGCAATTGGCGGCGGAGCGCATCCTCCGGGCGTCGGCGCCGAATCTGTAGGGGCGATATGCCATGTCGCCCGCATCCCGCCGAAAGCGCGCCCGTTGCGCGGCTCAATCGCGATAGATTTGCTGCATGACGGAGAATTCGTTGAAGAGCATCCACTCTTGCGCGACGCGCCCGCCTTCGATCCGCTGCTGCGTAATGCCCCAGATATTCACCTGTCGGCCCGTCGGCGCGCCATACATGCCCCGGCCCCGGTGCGTCCCGGCCATGCGCCAGCGCACAGACGCCAGGTAACCGTCAGCGTCGTTGCCCATCCAGTAGATGTCATCAATCGCAAGCGCCAAATCCGGGAATGTCGCCAGCAGCCCGAGCGCGAAAGCCTGGTACTCCGCCCGCCCGTGAAAGACGCGCCCGGTCGCGCCGCGTACGACCAGACTCGGGTGATAAGCCTCCATCACCTGATTCAAGCTGCGCCGATTCCAGATATTGTGCCACAGGCGCCGGATGAACTCCTCGACATCGAAGCCCGGCGTCGTCGATGGGGGAATCTGCCTCGGCGGTAGCTGGCCGCGCAGCCGCTCCATCTCGCCGGCCCTTGCGTCCGCGCTGGATTCCGCCATTTCGTTGCCCAGCTTCCGCGCCATCTCGGGCAGGTCGTAGCCCAGCTGGCGCAGCATATTGGCGGTGTCGTAGACGACCCACTCGGCGAAGATCTGGTTCTCCAGCGAGACGCAATTGGCGATGCACCAGAGCAGGACCGGCTTCCCCGTCGGCGGTCCATAACGCGAGGGACCCGTGTTGCGCCCCTGGATGACGGTGCGGTGCGAAGTATGAAAGCCGACCCGCTCGTCGCCCGCCCAGATGATTTCATCGGCGTAGAGGCGAATATCGGGGAAAGCGTTTATCGTGTGCGCGGTGTCGGCGACGATTTTCTCGCTGCCCCGCTGCAAGCCATAATCGTCGTAGACGCGGCAGTCTTCGCCGTAAGTGTCGTAGATGTAGCCGATGTCCTTCTCTTCCCAAATGCGGTGGGTGATGCGCACGATGTAGTCGATGATGTCGACATACTGGTCTTCGAAGCCGCGCATGTGCTGTCGCCGCTGTGTGCCTGGCGCGCGCAGAATGGCGTCCGTGCCGCCGCTGGCTGCCAGGGAGATGGCGAAGTCGCCGGGCATAACGGAAGCGCCATGGCTGATGGCGATGGGATCAGAGGCGCGGTCTCCGGGCGGTGGCGCGGCGCTCGAGTCGGGCATGGCAACTGGTCTCTAGGATTGGTCTGCCTGTCGCCAGTTATGATAACGCGCGAAGATGTCCACGCCCATTTGCTGGAAGACATTGATCATGTCGATATGCACCCAGTTGGTCGCGAGCATGTCGCCCTCGCGTTCCCAGAAGTCCATGATGCGCCAGCTGAGCATGGCGCCGGTCGGCTGCTGGCCGAGGAAGTAGCCATTGTGCTCCGCCACCAGGCTGGGCCAGCCGGTCGACACGGCAAAGCGTCCTTCGGCATAGCGGGCCTTGTGCGAGCCGCTCCAGCCGCCGCCGAGTCCGCGCAGGAATTCGTTATGCACGCGCGCGTGGAAATCGTCCAGGCCGGTGGCTGTGCCGACGCCGGCCGGGCTGCTCCACACCATGTCTTCCGTCCAGTAGAGCGACATCGGCTGGTCCTTGCGAACCAAGCCAAAGAGCATGGATTCGACCAGGCGCAGGGTCTGGCGGGTTTCGTCGGGGTCTTGGTCGCTGTCGATGATGCCGCGGCCGTGTTTGACGGGTTGACGGACGCCTTCTGTGGCTGGCGCGTCCCAGCCGAGATAAAAACCGGCCTGCCGCATGACATCCAGAAGATCGGTGAGAAAGTAGGTCTTGACGATTTTGCCGTCTTCCAGGGCCATGATCTCGCCAAAGCGGATTTGCGTTTCCTTGCCCGTCGCGGCGATGCCCAGCCAATCGTTGACGAATGTGCCTTCAAACCAGCCGCTGGCGCTGACCCAGTTCTGGTCGCGGAAGCGGCCCGCCAGCAGGACATCGCAGTGGCGGCGCAGGTCTGGGAAGGCATGTCGCAGCGGCAGCCACAGCTCGTTAATCAGCGCGTCGACGCCCTGGATATCGTTGAAGGGCAGGGGACCGCGCCATTCGCAGTCGCTGTGGGTGTGCCCCGCGATGACTTGTGGCAGCGCGTCGATGGAGGCCGAGTCCTGCAGCTGCCAGTAGTGGCGAATCGTCTCGCGGTTGCCTTGGGCGATGGACGGTTTCATGCGTTCGCTCCCGAATGTGTTGAAGTTGGCTCAGCCCTTGACCGCGCCGGCCGAGAGTCCTTTGACGAGGTGCTTCTGGAAGAAGAGGATGACGACGATGATGGGCAGGGTGGCGGAGATGGAGGCGGCCGCGGCCAGCGTCAGCTCGTCGGCGCTTTCGTTGCCCGTGTAGCGCGAGATCGCCACCGGCAGCGTCCAGTTGGATTGCGTCAAGACGCGCACCAGCAGAAACTCGTTGTAGGCCAGCAGCAGCGTGAACAGGGCGGTCGAAATGATGCCGGGCCAGGCGACCGGCACGATGACGCGCAGGAAACCCTGCAGCCGGTTCGCGCCATCGACCATGGCCGATTCCTCCAGGTCTTTTGGCACTTCCATGAAGAAGCTGCGCAGCATCCAGATCGTAAAGGGCTGGTTGACCGCCACCAGCGCGATGACCACCAGCAGGCTTGAATCCAGCAGGTGGAGCAGCGAGCCGATCCAATAATAGGGCAGGACGAAAGCCAGGCGCGGCAGGGCGCGAAAAGCCAGCGCCGCGATCAGAATCACGACCGCCGCCATGCCCGCGTAGCGCGCCAGCGAGTAACCCGCCAGGCAGCCAATGCTGATGGAAATGAGAATGGTGAAGACGGTTACGATGATCGTGTTGATGAAGAAGTCGTAGAATTTCTGCATGTATATCATCTGCGGGATGGCCCACAGCAGGAGCGCCATGCCCGGCAAGCAGACGGCGTAGACGGCAGTCGCGTTTAATGGCAGGTAACGGGCGGAGAGCATCAGCGCGAGCAGCAGCGCCGCGACGACGAAGATCGCAATGCCGACGGCTTCGGGGTTGTCGGGCGGGCGGCGCACCCAGACTTCCTGGTAATTCTGCATCGTGGGCGCGAATAAGAATTTCGGCGTGCGCGCGAAGGCGTCCTTGACCGTCTTGAAAGACTGCATAGCCGTCCAAATGAAGGGCACGAGGCTGTAGACGGCGAAGAGGCAGAGCACAAAATGCACGAAGCGCCGTCCGCCGCGGCTGCTGACCCGGTCCATCTCAGCGCTCCGCGATCTGTTCTTTGTACATGAGACGCAGGAATGGCACGAGCACGACCATGATGCCGACCACAGTGAGAATCGCCATGGCGTTGGCTTTGCCCAGCCGCTGCACCTGCACCGCCGTCAGGAATGTATAGGTCATGACCGTGTCCGCCTTGAACTGCGGGTTCAAGCCCGAAAGCACGAACACGCTGTCAAATACGCGGTAAGAGTCCATGATGGAGAAAAGCAGGATGAAGACGGTCAGCGAGCTGACCCATGGGATGACGATGTGGCGGATCTTTTGCATGCGGCTGGCGCCGTCGATGGAGGCGGCTTCGACCATCTCCTGCGGCAGGGTCTGCAAGCCGGCGAAGTAGACGACGACAGTGAAGGGCGTCACATACCAAACGCCGAAGAAGATTATCAGCGTTTTCACTGAAGTCTCGTTGATGCGGAAGCGCGCGCCGGTCAGCTGCTGGTAGACCCAGGTCAGCAAGCCGGAAGGCTCCCAGAGTTGCTTGAACATGATGGTGGCGATGATGGGCACGGTGATGAAAGGCAGCAGAAAGATCGACAGGTATACGCCGCGGACGAAACCCGACACCTGGTCGAGAAAGAGGGCGATGATGAAACCGATGACGACCCAGCTGGGCACGACGATGGCGGTGTAAAGCGCGGTGAAATTGAAGGAGCGCCAGAAGCGGGAGTCCGCCAGGATGTCCGCGTAATTCCGCAGGCCGACCCATTCCGGCGCGGCGATGTTGCGGAAGGTCATGTAGTGAAAGCTCAGCCACAACGCGATCGCCAGCGGCAGCACCATCAGCAGCAGCATGATGACGGCGCTGGGCGATGCGAAGGCGAAGAATGTGCCGCGTTTCATTTGCGTCCCTGGATAGCGGGTAAATCACCATCGGGGCGAGACGGCGTCGCGCCCGTCGGATGCCCGATCTTCCTACAGATTCGTCGGAGCGACAAGCCATGTCGCCCGAAGTTGTCATTGGGGCGGATCAGCGCGACCCGCCCCAATTTGTCTTCCGCAGGCCTGCGGATATGCCTAGCCCTCGATGAAGCCTTGGGCGGTCGCTTCGGCGATATAGTCGTCGGCGGCCGCGTCCAGCGCCTCTTGCCCGGTCATGTCGCCAACATAGACCAGCGGCAGGTACTCGACCAGCTTGGCGATAGCGATGTTGTTGGCAAAGGTCTTCTGGTAGTTGCCAATGCCCTCGGCGATTGTCTGGCTGGCGGCTGGCAGGTAGGCGCCGCCATACTGCGCCGACGAGCTGCGGGTCGTGATGCCAACGGCGGCCGCGGCTTGCTGGCTTGCGGCGTCGACCGTCTCCATAATGACCTGGAAGATCAGATCCGGGTCGTTGGCGGTGGTCGCGGGGATGAAGTAGAAATCCAGCCAGGCGGACGCGGCGCGCGGACCGTCGGGCGACACGCGAGGGGCCGGGGCAAACTCAATCGCCTCGCCCAGGTCGCTCATGTCGGGGTCGCGCATGCCAGCGGCGCGGCTCGCCCAGATTTTGGTCATGGGCAGCGTGCCGCCGCCAAGCGCCTGCTGAATCTCGTTGAGGCTGTAGGCGATGCCATCCGGACCGACGCAGCGGTTGACCGTTTCGATCATGATATCGACCGCTTCCACGCCAGCCTCGCTGTTGAAGACGGGCATGTTGTCGTCATCCAGGTAATCGCCGCCCAGGGCGCGCAGCAGCATGAAGAACTCCAGCTCCCAGGCGCGGGCCCGCGAGACATCCAGGGCGAAGGGCAGCTCCCAGTCCGGGTTGTCGAAGCCGATGGTATCGCAAAGCGCCCACAGCTCGTCGTAGGTATCGGGCACAGCCCAGCCATTCGCTTCGAAGACATCGGCGCGGTAGACCAGGTGCAGAGTGTTGCCGACGGCGGGCACGCCGAGGATGTTGCCGTCCAGCGTGGCGTCGTCCCAGGCGCTCTGCGGGATGTCGTCCAGGTCGTACTGCTCGCGGTATTTGTCAACCAGGTCGTTGAGCGGCATGACCCAGCCGGGCGCGCCCCATTCAGAGACTTGCCCGTTCGCGCCGTGAATGATGTCGTAGGGCGAGTCTCCGCCAGTGGACAAAGCCAGGCGCACCTGCTCTTGCAGGCTGGACGAGTCGATGAGATTGACATTGACGGTGAGATTGTCTACTTCGCTGCAGGCTTCCATTTCGGCGGCGTAAAACTCGGTGATGGCGAAGGGCCAGCTGATGAGCTGCAGCTCGACGGCTTCTGCGGGCGCCGCCACATTGCAGGCGTCGCCGCTTTGGGCGAATGCCGGGATGACGAGCAGCCCCAGCACGGACAGGATGACGATCAATCTGCGCATGATGTTCTCCTTGAACAGTCCTTGCGATACGAGCGTACGGTGCAAAAAGGGCGCGCCAGAGCGGCCTGCGCCACCTTTTCCTCAGGTTGCTGCGTCGCCAGTCGACGCGCGGGCGAGCAGCTGGACGGGCAATGTGCGCTGGATGGGCGTGGCGGCGCCGTCGATCAAGCGCAGCAGACTCTCGACCGCCAGCCGGCCCATTTCCGCGGCCGACTGCCAAACGCTGGTCAAAGCTGGTTCGGTGACGCCGCTGGACATGATGCCATCGAAACCGGCGATCGACAGGTCGTCGGGCACGCGGATGCCACGCTCCTTGGCCAGCGACAGGGCGCGGATGGCGACCGGATCAGTGAAGAACAGGATGGCTGTCGGCGGCTGCGGCCGGGACAAGAATGTCTCAAATGAGCGGGTGGCGTAATCGGGCTGGCTGGAATCGGCCCGCGCGACCAGGTCCGCGCGGTACGCGATGCCGGCTTCGTCAAGCGCCTGCCGATAACCGGCGTGGCGGTCGCGGTCGGTCTCATAGACTTCCGGCAGTCGCTCAAAGCCGATGCGGCGATGCCCGAGATCAATCATGTGGCGAGTCAGGTCTCGCGCGCCCTGCGCATGGTCGGCCGCGATATAGGAGACGCAGTCATGCGGGACGCGGCGGGGCAAGAAAACATGGGGCATGTCTTCGCGGCTCAACAGCTGGGAGAGGGCCACAGTCTCGGCGAAATCGGGCGGCCAGGCAACTATCACGCCGTCCACTTCGCGCGAGCGGCAGAGGCTCTTGACGCGCTCGGGGCTGCCGGCCATGGAGGTGTACAGGATGAGGTGCAGCTCGGACTCTTCGGCGCGGGCGGCGATGCCCGGGATGAGCTCGGCGAGGAAGTCGCGGACCATGTGAATGGGATAATTGACGACGAGCCCGATCTTGTCGCTGCGCTGGCGGCGCAGGCTGCGGGCGGCCGCTCGCGGCTGGTAACCAAGCTCGCGGACGGTCGCTTTGACCCGCTGTTTGGTGCGGGCCGATACATCATCGCGGTCGTTGAGCGCCTTGGAGACGGTGGAGGGCGCGACGCCGAGCCGCGTGGCGATGTCGTCGATGGTAATGGGCATGAACTGGACCAGATTGACGAAATCGATTTCGCTAATGACCTTACCACAGAATATCCTGGAATGCAAATAACAGTCTGGCAGGCGGCGCCTTCTCCGTATTTTCCAGCCTTGAGGCTAGGGACGCGGATAGCTGATCGCTAGCATCCCGTCGATGTCCAGCGGGTCGACGCCGTAGAGCCGCGTCTCTTCCGCGCGAATGCGGGCTTCCGATTCCAGCTCGCCTTCCAGCGGCAGCGACAGGCGGCGTCCCTCCTGCAGGGCCGACTCGCGGGTGGCGACTTCCATCATCATCGCCATCAGCGCGTCTTCGTCCGTGTATTCGGATTGGCGCAGGCCGCGGACGGTCTCGGCGAAATCGACGATATGGCTGATGACGGCGGCGCTGTAATAATTGCGGCGGTGATAGGCCTTTTCGCCCAGCCGGTACGGGTTCTCGTGGACGATGCGCCCGGTCGGCAAATCGACATGCGACGAGAGCCAGTCGCGCCCGTCGCCCAGATGCACGATGGGGTAGCTCAAGTCGTGCTGTCCGCCATTCAGCAGCGCGTCTTCGGTGCAAGCCCGCACTTCGCCGACGCCATGCCAGCCTTCACCGGCCTGCTGCACGATTGCGCCGCGGCTGCCCGCCAACTCCGTGTAGCCGGGCCGCGGATACCGCCCCAGCATGCTCTTGATGTTGCCGGCGTGGTCGATGACCAGGGCCGCTTCCGGGAACCAGAAGAAGTGCGCCCGATACTGCTCCGATTCGTGATAGCGGTGCGCCAGCTGATAATGCCCGGCGGTGGGCATCGCGTGGCTGATGGCTTGCGCGGCTGTGGGGTGGGCGCCGAAGAAGCGAATCCAGCGCGAATTGTTGTGGTAGCCCGTGTGATCGTGCCAGCAGGTCAACCGCTTGACCGGACCGATGTAGCCGTCGTCGGCGATGAGCTTCATCATGCGGTCGAAGGGAAAGCGGAAGAAATTCTCGGCGATGCGCAGGATCGCCCCGTTGTCGCGAGCCGCCGCCACCATCTCTCGCGCTTGCAGGAGCAGGCTGCACATGCTCGTCTCTACATTGACATGCACCCCGTGCGACAGCAGATAACAGCAGATGGAATGGTGCGACGGGATCGGGCTGACGACGAAGGCCGCTTCCATCGGCCGCGCCTCGACCAGCGCTTTGAGGTCATAGAAGGCCGGCGCGCCAATCTCGGCGGCGAACTCGTCGGCGGATTCGCGCACCGGATCGCAAACGGCGACGATCTCCACCCAGGGCTTGAGGTATTCAAAGAGGGGCTTGTATGTCGTGCGGGAGCGGTTGCCCGTGCCGATGAGCGCGACGCGGAGCGGGTCTGCCAGTGCCATGTCTTCGCCTTTCCCTGTCTGCGGGATCGCGTGCCAGCCTGTCGCTTAGATGGATTTTATCACCGAGTCCGACGAACGCGGCGGGATAAGCCACGAAGCTTGGCTGGCACACGAAGACCAGCAGCCGGGCGACTCGTCAAGTTGCTGGCTGTTGAAATGAAAAACGCGGCTTAAGCTGGCGGCGCGTGCCGGATTCTTGATGGCTGGGGAGCCCGAACGAGGACGATCGGCAAACTATCCGGTCATCCGTCTTGCCCGACCTTATCCTAAGGCAAGTCTTCAGAATAGCCCAAGCGTCCGCGCATCCAGGCCAGACTCTCGCGCATGGACGACACCGATTCGCGGAGTGAAGCCACTTCGCTGCGCAATGCGCTGATATCCGCCCGCAGCCACACGAAAACGGCAATCACTGTTCCAACGGTGATGAGAAACTGCACATTCTGGTCCAGCGGCGCGCTCCAAAACAGTCTCGACGAGCTCACCCCATTATGTTCTCGCCCGACCAAAATGTCAAACCGGCCTGCCGAGGCGAGACGCGCCACAAGGGCTAGACCACACGAATCCTTGCCGCCGCCCCCGGATGGCTCACCCTAGCAGCGCCTCCGGCAGCTCCGCTTCATACACCTGCGCGAAGCCCGTCTTGTCGCTTGTGTAGACCAGCCGCCGCCCGTCCGGCGAAAACGATGGATGCGGGTGCGTGTGCTGCGGCGCGTACACGGGAATGGGACCGTCTTCGTAGGGAAAGGGTCCCGCCCAGTGCGCGCCTTCGTTGCTGGCGCCGGGAAAGCAGACGGTCCGCGGCTCGCCCAAACCATCCCGCGGGTCAAAGAGCTGAATGCCAATATCAGGGAAAACCGTATCGGCCGCCATCCGCGTGCCAGCGGCGTTGCAGACCGCGTGCCAAGCGTTAAACGAAGCCACCTGCCGGACCGCGCCCGTATCCACATGCACCGCGCGGACGCCATGCGGCCAGTCGACGAAAGCCAGCTCGCGGGTCCCCGGGAGCCAGCTCTCGTGCGTGATCCACTCGCCCGACTCCCGCTGGTACAAGCGCCGATTGCCGCTGCCGTCGCGCTGGATCACCCAGACCCGGTCTTTCAGCGGACCAGCGTAATACAGCAGGTCGCTGTCGTCGGGGCAAAACATCAGGTGGGCGATCGTGTCGCGCTCGAGGATGATGTCGCAGTCGCCGCTGCCCGTGTTGATCACCGCCAGGAAAGCGCGCCCGCCCTGGCTGTAACGCAGCGCCCAGTAGCGGTCGTCGAAGCTCAGCGCGGTCGTGCCCATCGCGTCGGCCACCATCCCGCTCTCGCGCAGTTTGCTGTCGCCCAGCTCGATCAGCCGCTCTTCGCGCAGCGTCTCCGTCTCGACCCGGTAGCCAGCCGCCCCCGCCGTGAAGTACACATAGCGGCCGTCGTGCGACGGATAGACCGAGTATTCGGCGATTCCCGCGCGATCGGTGAGCTGCACGAGCCGGCCAGCGCCGCGCTCTTCGGCGAAAATCTCCGGGCGTCCGCTGCGGTGCGAGACAAAAATCAGCCGTTCCATCGCGTCGTCGTAGGCGGGGATGATGAAGAAAGGATGATGGTGGATCGACCTGTGGTCGGTCACCTGGCGGATGCGGGCGCCGGTCTTGGGGTCGTCGAAGACGCGGGATTCGGCGGGGTGCGTTTGGCCGCGGGGCATGGGGCAATCCTTTTCGCATGGCGGTATGTGGCGTGAGATGCAGATTTGTTGCGGCGGAAAACCCCGATCCATATCTCATTCTGTACGGGCGAGCCGGTGGCTCGCCCTAAAGCCAGTACATTCATTCTGTGTTCGTGCGACTCACAGAGTCGCCCCTACACCGTTCTCTTGTTGCGGGCAGGTTTGGCCAGGCGATTCCGATCATTTTGAGGGCGAGCCGCCGGCAAGCCCGTACAGGAGCTGTATTCTGCGGGCGCGCCTTAAGCCGGAACCCGCTCCACCACCGGGAAGCCGGCCGCTTCCAGCTCCTGCGCGATGCGATCCACTTCTTCCGGCGGCAGCGGGCGGATCGGGCGGCGCATCCGCATCGACGGGAATTTGCCCAGCAGGGTCATGGCGCATTTCATCCGCTGATGCGCGTCGCTCGAGGGCTCGCCAAAGCGATACACGATCTGCGAAAGCGGGCGCACCCTGCTCTGATGATAATTCGCTTCTTCCAGGTCGCCGCGCAATGCCGCTTTGACCAGGTCAGTGATGAGCTCCGGCACGAAGCCGGCGAAACCCACTAGAGCGCCGTCCGCGCCATCCAGCAAGGTCACCAGCAGGTACTCGTCTTGGCAGCTGATGACGCTGACATCGGGCGCCGCCGCTTTCAGGTTGCGGTAGTCGTATGCCCAGCGAGACATGTCGCGGGTGCCCATCTTGATGCTGACGACCCGCTCGAGCTCGGTCATCTCCAGCATTTCCGCCAGGCTGTAGCCGGCTTTCGTCCAGGCGGGGTATTGGTGCACGATGATGTCCATATCCGCGCCTTCCGCCACATCGCGGAAGAAACCGACCGCCGTCTCGCTCGTCCGCCCGAAGCGCAGCCAATGATGCGGCGGCATCAGCAAAATCGCGTCCGCGCCCACCTCTTTCGCCGCCAATGCCTGGGCGATGGCTTCGTCGCTGCCTTCCGCGCAGACGCCGCTCACCACCTTGACCTTGTACCCGACTTCTTCGGCGATGACCGCGGTGACCCGCGCCCGCTCGTGGTTGCGCAGCGACATCACCTCGCCCGTGTGGCCATTGCAGACGAGGCCCGTGATGCCATCCACGGAAGCGAGATAGCGCGCGTATTCGCGCAGGCCGTACTCGTCGATAGAGTCGTCGTCGTTGAAGGGGCAGAGCGTCGCCGGCAGCACGCCCGTCCAGGGTTTATCGAACATCGTCTATCCTTTCCTGTCTTCGATCCATGATTGCTTGTCCTTGGCCGCTAGCGGCGGCGCAGCAAATATTTGATGACGCGCGGGGCCGCGCTCTGCATGGGCTGGCGCCGCGCAAGCTCGCGCAGCAAGCGGGCCTCGCGATCCGCCAGCTTGTCCAGGGCGTACAGCTCCTCGGCGCGCTTTCTGGCCTTCGCGCCCATCTTCCGCATTAGCTCGGGTCGTGAAAACACCGTCTCTATGGCGGCGGCGATTCCGTCCCTCTCCGGCGGGCAGAGATAGCCGTTGACCTCGTGCTCTATCATGTAGCGCAGCTGGGGCACATCGCTGACGATGGCGGGCAAGCCGCAAGCCATCGCCTCCATCAGGGCTCGGTTGGTGCCTTCGGTGCGGGAAGCGATGATGAAGGCGCGGGCGCGGTTGTACAGGGCGGGCAAATCCGCGTTTTCGAGCCGCCCCAGCCAGTGAATCCGCCCGTCCAAATCGCCAAAGCGCTGCCGCAGTTTCTGGCTCAGGTCGTAGGGCGTGCCAATCTCGCGCGGTAGCGGACCGCCGACCATGGCGATGCTCAGGTCCAGCCGCTCCACCGCCGCCAGCAGCGCGAAGAGATTTTTCGGCACGGAGAAGCGCCCCACATAAACGAGATCGTAGCGTTTTTCTTCGGGCAGCGGGCGAAACTGCTGCGTATCGACAAAATTGGGGATGACCGTAACCTTGGAAGCGACGCTCGGCTCTATGCGGATCATGCCCTCGGCGATCTCCCGGGTCGGCGTCACCACATGCGCCGCGCTCTCCAGGCCGACGCGCTCCATGCCTTCCAGCTCTTTGATGCGGGGCCGGTCGTCGGGCGATGTCGTCCGATGCACATACGACAAGACGAAGCCAAAACGATACACCAGCGGGATCTGCCAGCTCCAGGCGATGCGCCGCGCCACGACGATGGAAGCGGCGTCAGCCGTCAGCACGAGGGCGGGCTTCAGCAAGGGCAAGGCAAAGAGCTGGTGCAGCCGACGGGCGTAGAACTTCGGCGGCAAGCCCATCCAGTTGCACAGGATACGCATGCCGGGCAGCTTGCTGGCGAAGGCGCGCTCTTCCGATCCGCCAAAACTGACGATGGTGATCTGCATGCCGCGGCGCTGAAACTCGCGCAGGAGCATCGTCTGGCGCTGGAAGAGACCCGCCTGTTCCCACTGGCTCAGCGAGTCGCCATGATTCAGCACATACGCGATGGGCAAAGCCTTCGACATGGGCGGGACGGTCTCCCCGGTCTCGTTCACTGGCATTCAGCCGACGCGATGCCGGTCCAGAAAGTCGAAGTTGGGCGTGAAGCCGAGGCCGGGGCGCTGCGGCACGGTCAAACAGCCGTCCGCGTCCAGGCGCAGCGTCTCTTCGAAAATCTTGCCGCGATTCGCGACGACCGTCTCGCGGTAAAACTCAACGATCAGCCCCTGCTCGATAGCCGCGACCAGATGCAAGTGCACTTCCTGGTCGCCATGCGGCGCGATTTGCAGGTCGTGGGCGGCAGCCAAGGCGGCGATTTGCATGAACTCGGTGACGCCGCCGAGGATCTGGGCGTCGGCGTTGAAGATGGCGGCGGCGTCGTGGGCGATGAGATCGCGAAAGCCGTAACGCGTGTATTCGTTTTCGCCGGTGGCGATCGGGATCGTGGTCGCCCGCGCCAGGCTGCCGTGCCCGCGGTAATCGTCCGGCGGCAGCGGCTCTTCGAACCAGTAAATGTCGTAGCGCTCCATCTTCCGCGCGATCTGGATAGCCTCGCGGGGATTGTAAGCGCAGTTGGCGTCCACCATGAGCTTGACATCGTCGCCGATTGTCTGGCGGGCAACGCGGACCCGCTCCAGATCTTCCGCCATCGGGGCGCCGCCGATCTTCATCTTGACCGCCCGGGCGCCCAGATCCAGGTTCGCTTCCATCTCCGCCGCCAGCCCCGCCAAGCCTTTTTCCGCTTCGTAATAGCCGCCGGCGATGTAGGCCGGCGCGCGATCGGCATAGCCGCCCAGCAGCTTGTGCACCGATTTGCCGGTCGCCTTGCCCATCAAATCCCAGAGGGCGATGTCAATGGCGCTGATGAAGCGGGTCGTCAAGCCGCGCCGCCCGACCAGCTTCGGGATCCACAGCGCCGCCCAGATGCGCCGATAATCAAAAGGATCCTGGCCGACGAGCGCCGGCTTGAAATGCTCCAGCAAGCCCTGCGCCACTTTCGCCATGCCCGGCGAGCGCGCCATGCCCGTCCAGCCGATGCCGCTAAAGCCCTCGTCCGTGTGGACTTGCAGCAGGCTGAGGCCGGAATGCGTGTAGGTGTGCATCCCGTTGCGGATGGGCGTGGCGCGCTCCCAGCGATATTGCCGCAGTTCGACATCGGTGATTTTCATGGCTGCTTTCCTGTATTCCAGTCGCTTTGGCGCGAGCGCCGGCGAACAATGTAATTTGACGGGCGGCTGGCGGCGGGCTCGGCCGGGTGAGCGCGCTGCCGTCCGCAGCGAATCCTCGATATCTTGCGTCAGCCGCGACAGCGAGCGCTGTTCCAGGGCTTGCTGGCGGATCTTGGCGCTGCCTTCAGTGAAGTTTCGGCGGCGATGGTCGCGCTCCCTCAGCCAGTGCGCCGCGGGTCCAGCGCGTCGTTCAAGCCATCGCCCAGAAAGACGAATGCGACTTGAATCACGCCGATGGTCGCCGCCGGGATCAGCATCAAATGCGGGAAAACCTGCCAAAGCCGCCTGCCTTCTTCCAGCATGGAGCCCCAGCTGGCGTTGGGTGGCTGGATGCCGATGCCGAGGAAGCTCAAGCCAGCCTCCAGGGTCACCGCCCCGCCCATGCTCGCCGTCACCGCCACCACCAAGGGACCCAAGGCGTTCGGGATGACATGGCGCAGCATGATGTGCAGCTCCGAACAGCCCAATGCCCGCGCCGCCACGACATAATCTTCTTCGTTGATGCTCAAGACCTGCCCGCGAATCAGCCGCGCCAGACCGGGCCAGCCGATCAAGGCCAGAGCGCTGAACACCAGCACATAATCCAGCCACAAAGTATTGAGAAAGAATGGGTCCCGCGTCTGCATATACAATTGGTCGAACCAGTTGATGATGGGCCGGCGCAGGGTCGTATTGATCAAGATGACCAGCAGCAAGCCCGGCATCGCCTGAATCAAATCGCTGATCCACATCAGCAGCTCGTCGGTGCGCCCGCCTTGAATGCCAGCCCAGGCGCCCACCGCGACGCCGATGACCAAGCTGATGAAAGTGGTGAAAAAAGCGACCAATGCGGCTGTGCGCGCGCCATGCAGCATGCGGCTGAACACATCGCGGCCCAGATCGTCCGTGCCCAGCGCGTGCTCCAGAGTCGGACCCTGAAAGGCGTTCATGATGTTCTGTTCAAGAAAATCGTAAGGCGCGACATGCGGACCGAATACGGCGGTGATCAAGAACAAGACGACGATGACGAGGCCGCCGATCGCCAAACGGTTCTTGCTGAAGCGCCGCGCCGCGTCTTGCCAGAGGCTGCGCTGCTCGCCGGCGAAGACGCTGCCGTCATCGACGATGCGCGCCACCTGCCCCGTCGCCGCTTCCCCGCTCATTGCGCCCTCACCCGCGGGTCAAGGATGGGATAAATGATATCGACCAGAAAATTGCTGACGAAGATGATCAGCGTGCCCACCACCGCCACCGCCATGATGATGGGATAATCCACTTTTTTGATGCCCTCGATCGTCAGCAGGCCGAAGCCCGGGATGTTCAGAATGTATTCCACGAAAAGCGAGCCGTTGATGAGCCCGATCATGACGAGGCCGAGGGTGGTGATCACCGGCGTCAGCACGGGCCGCAGCATGTGCCGCAGTATGATCCATTGCTCCGGGACGCCCTTGGCCCGGGCTGTGGTCACATACTGCTGCCCCTTGACCTCCAGCATGGCGGAACGGGTCTGGCGCACGAGGATGGGCAAGATGCCGATAGCGATCACGGCCACCGGCAAGGCGGCGTCGATGTGGAAAAGCCCGCTCCAGCCATAGGGAACATCGATCAGCTTCAGCTGCAAGACCAGCAAAAGCAGCAGCATCGGCAGCGTGACGAAGATGGGGATTCCGTTGATGAAAAGGACGCTGCTCACGATCAGCCGATCGAGAATTCGGTTGTGATACAAGGCGGCCAACACGCCCAAGGCAATGCCAGCGACCGCGCCGATGGCTGTCGCCGCCAGACCCAGCTGCATCGATATCGCCAGACGGAATCTGACCATCTCGATCACCGGCCGGTCGACTTGCAGGCGGATGGAGCGCCCCCAGTCGCCGCGAAACAATTTGTTGAGATAATTGGTGAACTGCACGATGAAGGGCTCGTCCAGGCCGTATTTCTTGCGCAGCGCCAGCATCACGACTTCGTCTTCGCTGTCGAAGTCTTCGCCCTGGATGAACATCATGCGGATGGGGTCGCCCGCGCCATAAAACATCATGGCGTAAGTCACGAACAAGATGAGGAACATGCCGGCCGTCCAGCGCAGCAGCCGAATCAGCAAGAATGTCGCCATCTTGGCAGCCTTTCCTCACCCTGTATCCCTCCCCCGTATCGAGGGCGGGACTTGCTTTTCAGCGCGCGTTGTGGCCGCACGCCGCCTTAGCCGACGCCTGTAGCGGCGAGCTGGCGGCTCGCCCTCATTTGCGGTTGCAGGAAATCGCGCGAAGGGCGACTCACAGAGCCGCCCCAACAATTTGAGCCCTGCAGTTTCTCGCTTGCCGGGTCGCCCCTGCGACATTCCACGCCCGGAGAATGCCCCTCCCCAATCTTGGGGGAGGGGCCTGGGGCGGGGGTCCGAGAATCTCGGCTACATCCGCTCGATGTAGATCTTCCACGGCTCGATCACGCTGACATCCGGGCCGCTGTAGTACTCCTTGACATGCTCGCGGGCGTTGGCGGTGCGCAACGGCTTGCCGAAGTGCATGATGACATAGTCGCCCTCGTACTGCGCCTGGGCCTCAAGCGCCAGCTCGCAGCGACGCGGGTCGTCCGGCGCCAGAGTAAGCGCTTCGTCGACAGCCGCTTCCAGCGCTTCGTTGTAGTACCCGTTCAGCATGGAGCTGCTCGGCACTGGACCAGACGAGTGGCCCGCCGCCCACATGTACGTCGCGGCGTCGGGGAAGCGAATCACGACATCGTCGCGGCTCAGGTTGATCTTGTCGTAGTCATCGCCGAAGCTGTTCGGGTCTTGCTGGAACTCGACATTCTCGATGCCCAGGTTCTGCCGCCAGAACTCGATGACCGCCGTCAGCGCGCGGTTGTTGAACTCGTTGCTGCCGCGCGGGGTGACCCGCAGCTTGGGCAGGTTTTCCGCGCTGCCATAGCTCGAAGCCGCCAAAGCCGCCTGCGCCGCCTCGACATCGTAGGGATAGCCGGTCGCGTCCGCGTTCTGGCAAGTCACGATATCGTCCAGAGTCTGGGTAGTCATCACGCCGCTGCCTTCAATCGGGAAAGCGGCCTGGAAGACGGCGTTCCAATCGACCGACTTGATCAGCGCCTCGCGCACCATCGGGTCGTTGGTCGGCTCGCGGGTCGGCTGCATCCAGAAGGTGTTGAAGCCGATGGCGTCGAACTGGCGGAAGTAATCCGGCATGGCGTCGCGCAGAACCGACGGCGCGGCTGCCAGACTGGCGTCGATCTGGTCGTTCAGCGCCATCGTGCCGACGATCTGCTGGTCGGGCACGAACTGGAAGCTGACGCTCTCCAGGATGGGACCGTCTTTCCACCACTCGGGGTTGGGCGTCATCTCGGCCGTCTGCAAGTCGGCGTCGAAGCTGGTCAAGATGAAGGGACCGTTGACGATGGGGTTGTTCTCCGGCTTCCAGAATTCATTGAAGCCGTGCTCCAGCACATCCTCGGCCCGGGCAATCGCCATGTGGGCGGTGGCGATGCGCCAGAAGAAGATCGGGTCCGGCAGCACCAGCTCGACCTGCACGGTCGAATCGTCCAGGGCCGAGAGCCCGGGGACATCGACTGTCATCGCGTCTTCCGCGGCGTTCTCGCGGGCGTCGGCGAAACCGGCGACATTGCCCAGATAGGTGCGGATGCGCCCGACGCTGTTCAGCGGCGCCGCCTGCACTTGCCAGGAGTCAATCACCTGCTGCGCGCTGATGGATGTGCCGTCCGACCAGCGGGCGTCGGGGTCAACGCTGAAGGTCCAGACCGTGCCGTCCTCGTTGGAGCTGTATTCGTTGAAGTAGCCGGTATTCAAGTTGAAGTCGACATCAAAATACAGCGGGGGCACTGACTGAAACGTGATCCAGTTCTGCTGGTCGCCGCCAGCCGACAGGATCTGGAAGCTGAAGTTCGCCACGCCGGACGAACCGGTGGCGATGCGCAGCGCCTGGTCTTGCGCCATGACGCCGCTGACGCTCATCAGCAAGACGAGCGCGACAATGAACAATGCGAATAACCTCTTGGACATTACTTCCTCCTCAACAAGACGAATGGAACCCAGTTGCCCGACAAGTCTCGGACGCGTCCATTATGCCACAGCCCGCTCCCCTTCCGCCAGTATCGCGACCGCCATTCGCGGCCGAGAGCCGAAGTCCATGCCGCCGACCCTGTGCTATACTCCAGCTCGACGCGACGCAGGAGGAGATTCATGAGCGATTTCGCAGCCCCGGACGGCGCCTGGCCCATCTTGCTTACCGCCTTCGACGAAAACCGGCAGCTCGACCTGCCCGCCATAAGCGCCATGCTGCGCTTCTACGACGGCCTGGGCTCGCCCGGCGTCCTGGCATTGGGGCAGGCCAGCGAGATGCTGCTGCTTAACGACGAGGAGCGGATGCGCGTCGCCGCAGTGGTGGCGCAACAACCCCGCGATAATCTCTCCATCGCGACGGTCGGCAACTTTGGCGAAACGCTGCAGCAGCAGGCCTCCAGCCTCCAGCGCGTCTACGACATGGGCGCCGATATCGTCGTCGTGGCACTGGCCTTGCTGCCCTCGGCGAAAGACCTCGCCGGTCAGCTGCTGAAGCTGGCCTCATTGGTCTCGCCCGAAGTCCGGCTGGGCATCTACGAAATACCGGAGCCGGAGCACCGCCTGCTGAGCCCGGCGGAAGTCCGCGCGGTGGCCCAAAGCGGTCGTTACTACTTTATGAAGGACACTTGTCGGCTGGTCGATATCTTCGGCGAAAAAGTCGCGGCGGCGGCCGACGCGCCCTTGAAGCTGTATCAAGCCAATCTGGCGACCCTGCCCGGCTCGATGGACGCGGGCGGCGCTGGCTTCTGTGGCTGGATGCCCATCGTCGCGCCGGAGCTCTGCGCCCAGGTCTGCGATCTGTCGCTGCCGGCGGCGCTTCGCAAGCGGGCGCATCAGAAGCTGACCGATTTCAACGAGCTGATGGTGGCGCATGGCTTCCCGGCCTCGGCCAAGCACATCTTGTCCCTGCGCGGAGTGCCCATCCGCCCCTTCAGCCGCCGCGCGACCGGCGACCGCTTCTTTGAGCGCCCGCCCGCCGAGCTCGAAGCCTGGATTGCGCGGGAGAATCCCTTTACCGGCGTCGCCCCATAAGCCGGTGCGGGGGCAATTTATCAAATCGCCCGCGATCGCAGGATCATGAAGCCCAACATCCTCGTTTTCTTCAGCGATGATCATGCCCAATGGGCGCTGCCCTGTTATGGCAATCGCGAGATTCACGCGCCGTCGCTCGACTGCCTGGCAGAGACCGGCGCCCTCATGCAACAGGCCTTCACGCCCAGCCCCGTCTGCTCGCCAGCCCGCGCTTCTTTCTGGACCGGGCTCTACCCCTCAGCACATGGCGTACACGATCACCTGGCGGAAGACGACCCGGCCGTGGCGGCGACTCCCTGGCTCCGCGCGCTCCCGACCCTGGCGCAGCGCCTGCAAGCGGCCGGCTACACGACCGCGCTCTGTGGCAAATGGCATTGCGGCAGTGGCGAGCAGGCCAAACCCGGCTTCGATTTCTGGCGCAGCGCCTGGCGCAAGACGCCCAAATATCACAACCCCAGGAACAAATACATCGAGAATGGCAGGGTGGTGGAGCGGGCCGGCAGCGATGTCCTCCACATCAGCGACGCCGCCATCGACTTTCTGCGCGCCCGCGACCGCGATCGCCCCTTTTTCCTCTTCGTCGGTTACGCCACGACGCACAATCCCTGGATCAACCGCCCCGAGCGCCTCGTCGCGCATTATCGCCGAGCCGCCTTCGACGACATTGCGGACGACGCGCCTTATCCCTTCGGCGAGCCCGGGACGCATCCAGCCGCGCCAGCCGACCAGCGTGAAGCACGCGCCCAGTATTACGCCTCCGTGAGCATGATCGACGAAGGCGTCGGCCGCCTGCTGGACGAGCTGGAATCCGCCGAAGCGCGCGAAAACACGCTCATCGTTTATACTTCCGATCACGGGCTGAACCTGGGCCAGCACGGCATCTGGGGCAAGGGCAACGGCAGCCAGCCGCTCAACATGCTGGAAGAGTCGATTCGGGTGCCGCTGATTCTCAATCTGCCGGGCAGGATACCGGGCGGGCAGCGCCGCCACGAATTCGTCAATCACTGCGACCTGCACGCGACCCTGCTCGATTTCGCCGGCGCGGAACCAGCGCAACGCGACTCGCCGGGCAGGAGCTTCATGCCGTTTCTTCTGGGCGAGCCCGCGGCCTCTTGGGAGCATGTCTATTTCGGCGAATACGGCACGACCCGCGCCATCCGCGACCAGCGTTACAAGCTGACCCAGCGTTACGCCGGCGGCGAAAGCCTGCTGCACGACCTGGAGGCCGACCCGCGCGAGACGGTCAATCTCTACGCGGACTCGCGCTATCAAGAAATTCGCGACCGGCTGCTGGCGCGACTGGAGGCTTTCTTCGCGCGCTACGAAGCGCCGGCGCACAGCGGCTTGCTCGGCGACAGCCTGCCGATGCACAATCGCCACGAAGCCTGGCGCTCGCGGCCGCCAAGCTAATTTGGCGCCCTGGATCGCAACATAGACAAGCTTCGTCTCAAAAGGAGAGCAGCATAGTCAGATGAAAATCACCGCCATTCGCGACCTGGTCGTGCCCATCAAATCTTCCATTCGCAACGCCTTCATCGATTTCTCGCAGATGACCGCCTCCATCGTCGGCATCCAGAGCGATGTCATTCGCGCTGGCAAGCCCCTCATCGGCTACGGCTTCAATTCCAACGGCCGCTATGCGCAGAGCGGCATGCTGCGCGATCGCTTCATCCCGCGTTTGCTGGCCGCGCCGGCCGCCGCGCTGCTGAACGAGGCTGGCGACAACTTCGACCCGGAAAAAGCCTGGGACATTATGCTGGCCAACGAAAAACCCGGCGGACACGGCGAGCGCTCCGTGGCGGTGGGCGTGCTTGACATGGCGCTCTGGGACCTGGTCGCCAAAATCGAAGGCTTGCCCCTCTACCAATTGCTGGGGGCCCGTTATCGCGATGGCGCATACGACGAAGATGTCTTTGTCTACGCGGCTGGCGGCTACTATTACCCCGGCAAAGACCGGCGAGCCCTGCAAGACGAGATCAAGACTTACCTCGACATGGGTTACACGACGGTCAAAATCAAGATTGGCGGCGCCTCGCTGGACGATGACCGGCGCCGTATTGAGGCGGTCCTGGAGATCGTCGGCGCGGGGCGGGACCTGGCTGTGGACGCCAATGGCAGATTTGACCTGCGCCGAGCGCTAAGATACGCCGACGCCTTGGCGCAGTACGAGCTCTTCTGGTACGAGGAGCCGGGCGATCCCCTGGATTACGCGCTGAACGCGGCTCTCGCCCAAGCTACTGAATTGCCCCTGGCCACCGGCGAGAATCTCTTCTCCGCCATCGACGCCGCAAACCTGATCCGCTATGGCGGCATGCGCCCGGGGCGGGATTTCCTGCAATTCGACCCCGCCTTGAGCTACGGCCTGGTCGAATACATGCGCACCCTGGAGACGCTCACGCGGCAGGGCTGGTCCTGGCGGCGCTGCATTCCGCACGGCGGTCACCAATTCGCCCTGCATATCGCCGCTGGCCTGGGGCTCTATGGCAACGAATCTTACCCCCATGTCTTCCAGCCATTTGGCGGCTTCGGCGACGATATCCCGGTGATGGACGGGCGCATCCAGCCACCGCAGGTCCCGGGCGTCGGCTTTGAGCTGAAGGCGGACTTGATGTCGGAATTGGTGAAACTCTACGACTGAGGCGGGCTGTGAAGCGCTTGCGAGACAAGTTCGCGATCGGAATGCGCCAGCGCCAAGAATACGGATTTCAACCTCCTCCGCCGTCATTTGCAGGCGCGACACGCTATGTCGCCCGCTTAAGCGATTTCGCCTGGCGTCTGTCGGCGGGCGAGTCGCCCCTGCATGGCATTTGCACTGTGTTCTCCCTAGCCGTTGTGGTTGGATATACTGCGCGAATACAACGATGAGCCGCGACGCGAATATGCCCCCGGACCCCTTGAGCTTCGTCACTTTCTACATTGATGTCACCAGCGCGACGATGGACGACATCCATCGCACCACTTCCACCATCACCGTCACCGAGCCGCATCGCTACATCCGCGCCATGTTCGCCTCGGCGCGCCGCTTCCATCCGCGCTGCCGCCTGGTCATCCTCAGCGACGCGCGAACCGCCTTCCCGCCGCTGCCCGAAATCGAGATCGTCCGTTACCCGCTGGACGCGGCCCAGCCCATGCGCGCCCGCTCCATCGCCTGGCTGCGCTACCTGGAGGCTGCTGCCGGGCACACCATCTTCCTCGACTGCGACATCCTCATCAACGGCGACCTGGCGCATGTCTTTGACCAAGACTTTGCCGTGGCTCTCACATACCGCGCCGGCGACGCCAAATGGCCCATCAACGCGGGCCTCAACTTCGCCCATGGCCGCTTCCTGGCGGCCGCCCGCGCCTTTCACCAGCGCTGGCTGCGCGACTTTCGCCAATGGCACGACCGGCACAGCGTCTGGGGCGGCGACCAAGACGCCCTGCGCGAGCTCTTCGCCGCGGTGGATTTCGCCCGCGACGACAGTTTCTCCTGGCGCCTGGACGAGCTCGACATTCGCTTCCTGCCCTGCGCGATCTACAATTTTTCCACTGCCCGCGCCAGCGACATGACCGGCGAATACCCGCGGGCGAAAGCGCTGCACTTCAAAGGCCGGCGCAAGCCCTTCATGCTGCCGTATTGGGCGCGGCGCATCGCGGAATCGCGCTAAGATAGAGGCTCGCGCTCCAGTCCCGCTTCAGGGGCAGGGCGGCTCCGCGGCGACGGAAGGACGGAACATGGAAATTCTTCCCCATATCGATATTATCGAGCCGGCCCGCATCGACGCGATTTTCGCCGACGAAGGCAATTTCTGTTGGCGCGCCATCGACAGCGAGACCCTCGACAGTTGGACCCCCGATCTCGGTTTGACCGGCTACCAGCGCCCCAGCGTCTATCGCCCCGGCGCCGTCGCCACATCGGGCATCGCCAGCACCCTGCGCCACCGCTTCTGGCAAACGGTGCAAAATCAAGCCGACCACACCGGCTCGCGCTACATCGGCATCTTGATCTACTGCGCCGCCGGCGAGGCTTGCCCGATGGATCTCCAGCTGGCCAGCCAGGTCCTTGGTCGCGTCGAGCCGCAGCGCCACGACAACCGCCGCCACCTCATCGTCGTCGATCGCCCGGTCGAGTTCATTGGCGAGATGGAGATTTTCCGCCTGACCGCGCCGGGCAAAGGCGTCTATCGCATCGAGGCTTTCGCCCTGCTGCATAAACGCCCGACGCCGTGCAGCTTCGCCCCGGAAATCGAGAACCTCAGCTGTCGGACGGTCTTGCGCGATGATGGCGCTTTTGACGCGCACCTGCATTGGACGACCTCGCGGGCAGCGCGGATCGAGCTCGCGATCGAGGCGGACGGATACCACGCCCGTCAAGAGGCGGCGCCCTCGCGTCTGCACCATTTGGTCTTCGATGGGCTGCCCGCCCAGGGCCATTTCCGCGCGTCCCTCAGGGCGACAGAAGCCGGCGGCGACGCTTCCACGGCGCAGCTGTCCTTCTCGACATTCCAGGCGAAAGCGCCCCCGGTTGGCGAAGTCACTGTGCCCCTGGATTTGCTCAATCCGGCCGGCGCCCCGCTTGGCCAGATGCCCTTGAGCTTCGGCATTCCTTTCGCCCGCGGCGCGCTTCACGCGATTCAATCCTGCCAGCTGCGAGCCGGCGGCGAGACTCTGCCCGCCACGACCCGCCCGCTCAGCCGCTGGGACGACGGTTCGCTGCGCTGGGCATTGGTCGAAAGCGCAACGCCGAGCGCCCTGAATCGAGAGAGCGCCCTCCCGGTCCAGGTCCATGTAAATCGTGGCGCCGCCCCCGCCGAACCCGCGCCAAAGCTGCGGCTCATGGCCGACGACGCCGGCCAGTGGCGCGTCGAGCAGGCCGACAGCGGACGGTGGCGACCCGCGCTCTCGGCCGACGAACTGTATTTCGAGACGACTCTGGCGAATGGCATGGCGCTGCAAGCCAGCCCGGCGCGCCTTCTTTCGCGGTCTGCGGATCGGCTGCGCTTCGCCGTCGACCACCAAGACGCTCATGGCGTCGCCCATCTGCGCAGCCTGTTCAGTTTGCGGCTCTACCCCGGGCAATCTTTCCTCGTCATGCGGCATCGCCTCGAGGTCATCAGCCCGAGCCTGGCGCCAGCCCAAGGCGGCGATTTGCCCGAAAGCCACGATTCCGCCATGCGCGCCAACATCGTCGGCGGGAGCGGCGAGGAAAGCAGCTTGCTCAAATTGCGGAGTTTCGCGCTTACGCTGCCATTCGCGGGCGCGTCGAAAGTTGCCAGCGGCGCTGAGTCGTGGACCCTCGACGGCGCTGCCTGGCAGCTGCGGCACGATCACGATCTGGAGCATCAAATCGGCGGCGAAACGCGTTCCGGCCGCGCTCTCGGCCAGCTCCGCGTCGAGGGAAACGGGCGCTCCATTGGGCTGGGCTTGGCGCGCTTCTGGCAGACTTATCCCAAAGCTCTGGCCGTCGACGAGCGGGGCCTGCATTTCCAGCTTTTCCCCGAGCGGCGCGGCGTCGAGCTGCCCGGCGACGCGGATGCCTGGCACCGGCTTTATTTCTGGCTCGACGAAGCCGGCTACAAGCTCAAAGCCGGCATGGCGCTGAGCAGCGATATCCTCCTCAATTTCGGCGCGGACGACGCGGCTTGCTTCGCCTGGCTGGAGGGCGGCGCCTTGGCTCGCCTGGATCTGGAGCATCTCAACGGCACGGGCGTCCTGAACGCAATTGGAGCCCGCGGCCCGGCCGCCTTGCCCAGGTACGACGCCATGGCCGACCTGGCTTTGCAGTCCCTGCAAGACGACCGCGAGAACCACCGGGCTTACGGCCATATCAATTTCGGCGATTGGTACGGCGAGAGTCAGTGGTCCTGGGGCAACAACGAATATGACCCGAGCTTCGTCGGCTACTGCGAGTTCTTGCGCGGGGGGCAGCCGGGCTGGGCGCGCTGGGCAGCCGACGCGGCGCGGCACCTGGCGGATGTCGACACCATCAACTTCTCCGCCGACCCCTCGCAGATTGGCGGCCAGGCGATGCACATCGCGGGCCATCTTGGCGGTTACCTAAGGCCTTATTTTCGCAGCAAGATGGGCGGCACCAGCGCAGGACCAGCCCACATGTGGGTCGAGGGTCCCGCCCTGCATTACCTGCTCACTGGCGACGAACTCGTCCATGAATCGCTGCTCAAGACTCGCGATTGGCTGACGCAAAAAACGCGCCTGGACGCTTACGAATACAAGAGCGCGCGCGACGCCGGCTGGCACCTGATTCATCTCGCCATGCTGGCCGAAGCCCTGGACGACCGCCTTTCCCTGAACGCGGCGCGCATCATCATCGAGCGGGTCCTGGAGCGGCAGAGCCCCGACGGCGGCTGGAACCGGATGCTGGGCGAGCCCCACTGCGGCTGCGGTTACCCCCGCTGCCAGGGCGAAGCCGGCTTCATGATCTGCATTCTGATCTCTGGCCTGAAGCGCTGCCACCGCCTCACCGGCGATCAAGCCGTCGCGGAAGCCATCATTGGCGGCGCGCGCTGGCTGATACGCTCTACCTTTGACAGCGAGAGCGGCCACTTCCGCTATACTTCATGCGCCAATCGCTCGCTCGGCGGCAACTTCCAGTGCACCCAGTGGGTGATGGAGGGCTTGTCCGCCGCTTGGGAGCTCTCCGGCGACCGCGAAATCGGCCGCTACCTGCGAGAGGGTTTGAAGACGATCGGCATGTTCCCCGGGCGGCTCTCGCATTTGGGCGTCGGCAAGGCGATGGCCCAGAAGATGCGCTATGTGCCCGCTATCTTGGCGGCTCTGGAAACGCGACCATTGGAGGATCTCGATGACTGACTGGACGAAACGGCTGGCGATCATCAGCGACGAAGCGGACGACTCTTTCGCCGAAGCCGTCGCCGTCTGCTTGCCCCTGGGCATCCGCGCCTACGAGCTGCGCAAACTGGAAGGCGGGCGCTTCCCGAATGTGACTGCCCGCGCCATCGACGAAGTGGCGGAGGCGGTCGCCGCGCATGAACTGGACTTGATCGGCGTCAGCCCCGGCTTCTTCAAAGGTCCGCTGGATTCCGAAGTCATCGAAGCCACTTTCGCCGACGGTCTGCCGCGCGCTTTCCGCTTGATGGAGCGCCTCTCGATCCGCCGCATGACCCTCTTCACATTTCGCCGCGCCAGCCGCGACGAGCCCATCCCGGACGAGATCTACCAGCACCTGGGGCGGGCGGTCGAGCTCTGCCGGCGCGAAGGCATCGAGGTCATGCTGGAAAACGCCTCCAGCATCTACAGCGACACCGGCGCGAACCTGGCGCAAATCGCGCGGACCCTGGGCCTGAAGGTCGTCTGGGACCCCGCCAACGGCGCCGCTTCCGGCGAAACGCGCTTCCAAGACGGCTACGCGCCAGTGCGAGATTTGCTGGCGCATGCGCACTTCAAAAACTGGACGGCGGCCGACGGTTTCGTCGCCATTGAGGCCGGCGTCGTCGACATGGCGGCGCAGGTCCGGGCGCTGCAAGCCGACGCCTACCCGGGTTACTATTGCCTGGAGCCGCATCAATGGAACGACCGCGTCAATGCCGTGCGCGCCAACGCCGCCCAGCTGCTCGCGCTCTTGGAAGCGGAATAGGAGGCGCCCATGCCAGTCAAAATCCGCTCGCTCGTCGTCGGCATGGGGGGCATCAGCCGCTCCATGCTCAAGATCCTCGCCCAGAAACCGTGGCACGAAATCGCCGGCGTCGTCGATGTCAGCGAAGCCGCTCTCGCTTACGCCCGCGACAGTCTGGGTCTGCCGCCATCCGCGCTCTACGCCGACCTGGAACAGGCCCTGGGGCATTGCGAGGCGGACGCCGCCATCATCAACACGCCCTCCGACTTGCACTATGCCCAGACCGACGCCGCCCTGCGCGCTGGTTTTTCGCCCTTGGTGGCCAAGCCCCTGACCAACGACTTCGCCCAATCGCAGGCTCTGACTGATCTTGCGGCTTTGCGCGGCATCAGGCTTTGCGTCGGCCAGCAGATGCGCTACTTCCGCCATTATCTGTCGGTCGCCGAATTCGTCGCCTCGGGCGCATTGGGCGCGGTCGAGCAGATCTTCTTCTTCAACGCCAAGCCGCGGCATCAAGCGCGCAACCTGGCGGATTTTGAACAGCCGGTGCTCTGGGAGATGACCTGCCACCACCTTGATTGCTTCTGGTCGCTCTTGCCCGATCTGAGGCCCGAAGCGGTCTTGGTCGACGGCTTCCAGCCATCTTGGTCAGTCTACGGCAGCCCCTGCATGATCAACGGCGTCTTCCGCTTTGAGGGCGGCCCGCGCATGCTCTACCACGCCGGCTACTCGTCGCAGTCGGATTGCTACGAGCTTCGCCTGGAGGGGGAGAAGGGCGTCTTGCGCTGCCGCGGCCTGCACATGAGCAAGAACGAAATGGCTTACGAATTCGCCGAGCGCGGCGGCGACTTCCAGGCGATCGACCTCGACCGCGGCCGGCCGCCGACCCAGCCCTGGTCGATCTTTTTTGAGCATTGGCGCGATTATCTGGCTGGCGGGCGCGAACCGCATTTCAGCGGGCGCCAGAACTTGCGCGTCCTCGCCAGCATCGCCGCCGCCATCGACTCGCTCTCCAGCGGCGCCTTCACGCCCATCGCCGGCGACCCGCGTTACCAAGGCGTATTCGGAGAGACGGAATGAGCTCGATCGTCGACTGCCAGAGCCATATCTTCCCCCGCGCCTACGCCGAGCTGCTGCTGCGCAACAGGTCAAGCCTGCGGGCGACTGGCGGCGCAGGCGTCTACACGCTTGATTACGGCGGAATGCAGCGCTTCCGGCTCGACCTGGATGATTACGCGCCGGAGCGCAAACTCCAGGACATGGACCGGGCCGGCGTCGACATGAGCGTCATCAGCGTCAACATCCCGACCCCGGACCTGCTCGAGCCCGAGCTGGCAATCGAGGGCGCGCGGCTCTGCAACGAAGCCACCGCCGAGCTCTGCCAGCGGCATCCCGATCGGTTCGTCGGCATCGCCTCCCTGCCGCTCAACGATGTGGCAGCCGCCCAGGCCGAGCTGGAATACGCCATTAACGCGCTCGATCTGCGCGGCATCTTCTTGCCGTCGCAGATCAACGGGCTGCCCGTCGATGACCCGCGCTTCGAGCCGATATACGCCCGCGCCGCGGACCTCGGCGCCCCCCTCGTCTTGCACCCGACCGTGCCAGTCTGGGCGGAGGCCACCCGCGATTACAGCATGATCCCGATGTTCAGCTTCATGGTCGACACCTCCATCGCCATGCTGCGCCTCATCCTCAGCGGCCTCATGGAGCGCCATCCACAGCTTCTCGTCCTGCACCCGCATTGCGGCGGCGTCTTGCCTTATGTGATGGGCCGGGTCGTCGAACAGACCGAGGTCAAGCGCCGCGGCCGCGACCACATCGCGCAGTCCCCGCGCGAGACTTATCGCCGCGTCTACTTCGACTTGGTCTCGCCCGATGACCTGGCACTCGAGTTCATTCACAAATTCGCCGGCGTCGACCAGCTGCTTTTCGGCAGCGACCATCCCTGGGTCTCCATCGAGACGATCCTGGAGCATGTTCGCGCGCTCCCCTGCGGCAAGGCCGACATGGACAAGATACTCGGCGGCAACGCCCTGAAATTGTTTCGCATCAAGTAAGGCATCGGCTTTGCCTGTTTTGACGCGCCCAGGCGAAAGTGTTATCCTCAGCCGCATTGACCGCCGCCACGCGAAAGCCAGACAGTGAGAATTCAAAGCGGCGCTTCGCAGCGCAGCCTCGCCGAAATCGCGCTCTTTCCTTTCGACGACCATGCCATTCCCCTGCAGCGTGGCGTAGAGTTGCGTCTCTTCAGCCACCGCGCCACTTGCGGGCGAACGCGCGTCGTCTTGCCGCCCGGCCCCGCCGGCGCCCCCGACAGCGCGCATGTCGCTTATTACGGCACGGTCATCCGCGTCGGCGACGAGCTTTGGATGTGGTACCTGGGCCAAGGCGACGACCCGACATGGCATCAGCGCGTCTGCCTCGCGAAAAGCCACGACGGCTACCAGTGGCGCAAGCCGAATCTTGGATTGGTCGAATATGGCGGTTCGCGGGACAACAACCTGGTCGATGTGGGCGCGGCGGGCCACATTGCCGCCTGCGTCGTCATCCACGATCCAGCTGACCCCGCGCCAGAGCGCCGCTTCAAGATGGCATTTGAAGATGAGCGCTACCTTAATCGCCTGGCTGTCGCCTTCAGCGCCGATGGCTTGCGCTGGACGGAGTCGCCGGCGAACCCGGTTGGACCCTGGCTGGAGATGGCGGGCGGCGTCAAGCTCGACCATATGTTCCTGGTCGCCGGGCAGGGCGGGGCGCATGAACCGGGCGGCGGCCGGCAATTCGCCACGCATATTTCTTACGACTTCGAGACATGGAGCCAAGCCTCCTGCCTTGGTCTGCGCCGGGTCGATGTCAAGCCGCGGCCCCGCGTCATCGGCGGCGACGCCGGCGAACAGATCCACCTCGGCGCGGGCTTGTGGAATCGCGGCAATCTCCTCATCGGCTTCTATGGAATGTGGAACGGGCACCGCTCCAACGACCGCCGCATGACAATCATGGACCTCGGCCTCGCCGTGAGCAACGACGGTTTGCATTACCGCGAGCCGATTCCCAATTTCCCCATCGTCTCCGCCGCCGAAGATGGCTGGGAGAAGCCGCCCAGAGGGCATCAGCTGCTCAACTTCCCCTCCCTCATCCAGGGTCAAGGCTTCGAGAATATCGGCGGCGAGACCCTCTTTTGGTACGGTCCATGGCCGGAGCAAAAGAGCGACGGCGTCCGCGTCGCCAGCTGGGAGCGCGACCGGCTCGGCTGCTTCCAGGCTTACCTTGGCGGTCCCTTCGCCGCGGGCGAGCCGCACATCATCTCCACCCCCATTGACCTGGAAGGCAAAGCGGCGCGACTCTCGCTGAATGTCGACCGCCTCAGCCAGCACAGCCGCCTGAGCGTCTCGATATTGGACGAGCGCTTGAATCCGCTGCCCGGTTATGCCAGCCAAGACTGCGACCCGCCGGAGGAAAGCGGCTACAATCAAGCATTGTCCTGGCGGGGGCAGGACGCGATCGCCAGTAAAGCCGGGCGCGTCCGCATCCGCGTCGATTTCGGCGGAGTCCGCCCGGAAGACCCGCGCTTGTACGCCATGTATTTGAAAGAAGCGAATTAGGAGAGTGGCATGAAATTATGGGATTACGCCAAGCTGCAAGAAAACTGGGAACTGACGATCAACCGCCACGCCATGCAGAAGGTGGAATTCGGCGCCGCCGGCGTAGCGGAGAAAATGGCGGAGATCGAAGCCCTGCTCGCCCAGAAAGTGGCGGAGCTTGAGGCCCTGCCCAACGACCCGGCGCTGGAACGCGCCGAACCGAACGACCTGGAGACGATCCGCGCGCTCCGGCCCGCCGGCCGCCGCCAAATGCTCAGCGCGCTGCCGGCCGACTTCCGCGATCGCCTGGAGGGGGCTTGGCTGGGGCGCTGCGCCGGCTGCACCCTTGGCTCCATCGTCGAAGGCTGGAAAGTCGACCGCATGGAAGCCTGGGCCGCCTACCTGGGCGATCCCTTCCCCTTGGTGGATTACTGGAGCCAGGCCGAGCAGCCGCATCTACCGCGTCTCAAAGCCAGCGTGCGCCACGATTACACACCCTCCAAGATGGACGGCGTACCCAGCGACGACGATCTCAACTACACCATGCTGGGCTTGCTCGTGCTGGAAGAATACGGTCCGGATTTCAGCGTCGAAGACATGGGCGCCGCCTGGGTGAAGTATCTGCCATTCGCCTTCACGGCCGAGGGCATCGCGCTGGACAACCTGCGGGCGGGCGTGCCGGCTCTGGAGGCGGGCGGCTTGAACAATCCCTGCCAGAATTACATCGGCGCCGATATCCGCAGCGACCCCTGGGGTTACGCCGCGCCGGGCATGCCGGAATACGCCGCCGAAATGGCATACCGCGACAGTTACATCAGCCACCGCCGCAACGGCATCTATTCCGCCATGTACTTCTCCGCGGTTATCGCGGCCGCCTTCGCCGTGGACGACCCGATGGAAGCCCTCGAAATCGGTCTGGAAGAAATACCCGCCGACTGCATCGCCGCCCGCGAGCTCCGCTGGGCTTTGGAGCAGGCGCCCTCCATCACCGGCTACAAAGACGCGGCCGAGCGCTGCGCCGAACGCTATCCGGATCTGTGGAAATCGCATTCCATCCAGAACAACGCCCTGACGGTCTGGGGCCTGGCAGTGGGCGGCGACGATTTCACCAAGGTCATCGGCGAGACCGTCTCCATGGGCCAAGACAACGACTGCACCGCCGCCACCGCCGGCAGCGTCTTTGGCGCGGTCTATGGCAAGAGCGCCATTCCCGAACATTGGACGCGCAATTTCAACAACAAGATTCACAGCTACCTGAACGGCCACCCGACCTTCGCCCTGGACGACTCGATTGACCGCTTCGCCGCCCAGGCTGAACGGGTGATGAGGGGCTGACGCCCAATCGCCCGCCGCCGCCAGATCACGAATCTGTAGGGGCGATTTACCAGGACGCCCGCCGCCAAATCACGAATCTGTAGGGGCGATTTATCAAATCGCCCGCAATCAAGCGAAAATCCCAAAAACCTATCACAGACAGGAGAACCCCATGAAACTCTTTGACTATCCAGAAAAGATCGCCAGGTGGGAGCGCAGGATCGACGCCTACGCCCAGCAAAAGGTCGAGTTCGGCTCGCAGGGCGTGGCCGAGAAAGTCGCCGAAATCGACGCCCTGATCCGCGAAAAGGTGGCGGAGCTGGCAGCCATGCCGGAAGACGCCCAGTTGGCCAGCGCCGAGCCCGACGACCTGCCCGCCATCCTCAGCCTGCGCCCGGCCGGGTCGCGCCGCATGTGGACGGAGCTGCCCGGCGATTTCCGCGAGCGCCTCGAGGGCTCCTGGCTGGGCAGGTGCGCCGGCTGCGTCCTCGGCTCCATCGTCGAGGGCTGGACGGTCGAGCGCATGGAAAAGTGGGCTGCCTACCTCGGCGACGAGTACCCCCTGGTCGATTATTGGAGCGTCGCCGAACAGCCGCACCTTACGAAGTACGAGACGAGCCCGCGCGAGAACTTCACGCCCGCCAAGATGGACGGCGTCCCCACCGACGACGACCTGCAATATACCTTGCTGGGCTTGATGATCCTGGAAGAATACGGTCTCGATTTCACCACCGACCAGCTGGGCGAGGCTTGGGTCAAGTACCTGCCTTTCGCCTTCACCGCCGAGGGCATCGCGCTGGACAACCTGCGCAAGGGCGTCGCCCCCATGCAGGCGGCCGAGGTCGACAACTGCTTCCTGAATTGGATTGGCGCCGATATCCGCTCCGACCCCTGGGGTTACGCCGCGCCTGGCTGGCCCGAGAAAGCGGCCGAGTTCGCCTGGCGCGACGCCTATGTCAGCCACCGCCGCAACGGCATCTTCGCTGCCATGTATTTCTCGGCGGCGATATCGGCTGCCTTCGCTGTCGACAGCACGGTCGAAGCGCTGCAGATCGGCCTGGAAGAGATTCCCTCCGACTGCCTGCTGGCGCGCGAAATCCGCTGGGCGCTGGACGAGGCGCCGGCCATCAAGAATTATCGCGACGCGGCCGCCGCCATCGACGAGCGCTACACGGTCATGGGCGGGGCGCACGCCATCAACAACACCGTGCTCACAGTCTGGGGCTTGACCATCGGCGGCGAAGATTACACCAGGGTCATCGGCGAGACGGTCGCCATGGGCAAGGACAACGACTGCACCGCCGCCACCGCCGGCAGCATCTGGGGCGCGGTCTATGGCAAGAGCGCCATCCCCAAACACTGGTACAAGAACTTCAACAACAAGGTGCACACGTTCCTGTACCACCAGAAACCGTTCGCCATCGACGATGTCATGGATCGCTTCATCGTCCAGGCGCAAAAAGCCCACGCCAGCGGCTAAAGCGGCCTGAACGCGCGAAGCAGCGAATCGCCGTGGGCGGCATATCGTGTCGCCCGCGCAAACCATCAAATCTGCAGGGGCCAGCCGGTGGCTCGCCCGCAGCGTCCAACCGCAGAGCCAAAGGAGACTTGCATGACCAGCTTCAATTACCCCGAACCACTGGAAAATATCGATCGCGAAATCAATGTCTGGGCCCAAGTCAAAGCCGAAACCCGCGCCCCCGGCGTCCATGACAAAGTGGCGGAGATTCAAGCCCTCGTCGCCGAGAAACTGGCGGAGCTGCGCGCCCTGCCGGATGACCCCGCTCTGCAGCGCGCCGAACCCGACGACCTGGAAAGCATTCGCGCGCTGCGGCCCGCTGGCCTCCGCCGTCAATGGAGCGCCTTGCCGGCCGAGACCTACGCCGACCGCATCGAAGGCGCCATCACCGGGCGCTTCGCCGGCTGCGTCCTCGGCTCCATCGTCGAATGCTGGGAAATCGACAAGATGGAGAGCTGGGCAGCTTACCTCGGCGACGATTTCCCGCCGACAGATTACTGGAGCATGGCGGAGCGGCCCCAGGATCTCAAATACCGCACCTGCCTGCGCGACACTTTCACCCGCTCCAAGATGGACGGCGTGCCCACCGATGACGACATTATCTACACCCAGCTCGGCTTGCTCATCCTGGAAGATTACGGGCAAGATTTCAGCCTGGACGATGTCGGCGCGGCCTGGCTGAAGTACCTGCCGCACGCAGCCACGGCGGAAGGCATTGCCCTGCGCAACTTGCAGGCGGGCGTGCCGGCGGCTCAGGCGGCCGCGGTCGATAACCCCTTCATGTTCTGGATCGGCGCCGATATCCGCTCCGACCCCTGGGGCTACGCGGCGCCCGGCTACCCGGAAAAAGCGGCCGAATTCGCCTGGCGCGACGCCAGCATCAGCCACCGGCGCAACGGCATCTACGGCGAAATGTACTTCTCCGCGGCGATTTCAGCCGCCTTCGCCCTGGGCGACCCGCTTAAAGCGCTGGAAACCGGGCTGGAAGAGATCCCCGAAGACTGCATGCTCGCGCGCGAGGTCCGCTGGGCGCTGGACCAGGCCGGCGACATCAAAGACTACCGTCAAGCCCGCGCCACCGTCGACCAGCGCTACGCCGGCATGCACCGCATCCACACCATCAACAACGCCGCGCTGACGATCTGGGGGCTGGCGATTGGCGGCGACGATTTCACCAAGGTCATCGGCGAGACCGTCGCCATGGGCTTGGACAACGACTGCACCGCCGCTACCGCCGGCAGCATCTTTGGCGCGGCCTACGGCAAAGACGCCATCCCGGCGCACTGGACGCGGGACTTCAACAACAAGGTGCATTCTTGCATCATCGACCGGCCGCATTTCGCGCTGGACGACCTCTACGCCCGTTTCAGCGCCCAGGCCGCGCAAGCCCTGGCCGAATAGGCGGGGCCTCCCGTCTCGCCCCTGCATCAGTCATTGCGCTTAGGCGCAAGGAGGCATTTATGCAGCCATACAATTACCCGGACGCGATCGCAGGCTTGGAAGCCCGCGTCAACCTCTGGGCGCAGCTCAAGACCGAAACCGGCGCCCCCGGCGTCGCTGACAAACTGGCGGAGATCCAGGCTCTCGTCGCCGAGAAAGTGGCGGAGCTGCGCGCCCTGCCAGACGATCCCGCTTTGAGCGCGGCCGAGCCCGACGACCTGGGCGCCATTCGCGCGCTGCGAAGCGCCGGCGTCCGCCGCTATTGGGACGCGCTGCCGACCGAGACTTACCGCGACCGCCTCCAAGGCGCCTGGCTGGGGCGCTGCGCCGGCTGCACGCTCGGCTCCATCGTCGAGCTCTGGGACATCGACCAGATGCAAAACTGGGCGGCCTACCTCGGCGACGCCTTCCCGCCGCAAGATTACTGGAGCGCCGCCGAGAAACCCCAGGAGTACAAGTACGAGACCAGCCGCCGCGACAGCTTCACGCCCGCGCGCATGGACGGCGTGCCCACCGACGACGATCTCATCTACACCCAGCTTGGCATGCTCATCCTGGAAGAATACGGGCTCGACTTCACCGTGGAGGATGTCGGCGAAGCCTGGAAAAAGTACCTGCCCGTTTCGCCGGCCTCGCCCGTGCTCGGCAATCTGCACGCGGGCCATCCTGCGAGCGAAGCTGGCGCAGTCGACAACCCGACCATGTTCTGGATCATCGGCGACATCCGCTCCGACCCCTGGGGCTATGCCGCGCCCGGCTACCCGGAGAAAGCGGCCGAGTTCGCCTGGCGCGATTCGCAAGTGAGCAGCCGCCGCAACGGCACATTTGGCGCGATGTACTTTTCGGCTGTGATATCGGCCGCGTTTGCCCTGGGCGATCCGCTCAAGGCGCTGGAAGTCGGCCTGGAAGAGATTCCCGCCGACTGCGTGATCGCCCGCGAAGTCCGCTGGGCGCTGGATATCGCCGGCGACATCAAAGACCATCGGGCGGCCCGCGCGGCAGCTGACGAGCGCTACGCCGGCATGCACCTGGTGCACACGATCAACAACGCCGCGCTGACGATCTGGGGCCTGCACATAGGCGGCGACGATTACAGCAAGGTCATCGGCGAGACGGTGGCAATGGGCATGGACAACGACTGCACCGCCGCCACCGCCGGCAGCATCTTCGGCGCGGCTTACGGCAAAGACGCGATCCCGGAGCGCTGGACGCGCAACTTCAACAACCGGGCGCATTCCTTCATCATCGGGCAGCCGGAATTCGCGCTGGACGACATGTTCAACCGCTTCACGGCGATTGCCCGGCAAGTGCACGACGCCTAAAAGGCGCTAGGGCAGGTAGCGGCCCGGAACGCGCGAGCGCTCGTAGCTTGCCGCCGGGTCGCGCTCTTGCAATGCCTGCGGGAGCGGTCCTCGCCAAAACGCGGGAATGGAATCGCTGGGGCGCTTGTGCCAGCTAAGGACCAGGGTGCGGCGCTCGGCGGTGTGATTCTGGCCCGCCGCGTGCAGCGCGCGCGCGTCCAGCAAGACCAGGTCGCCGGCCTTGACCGGCAGCAGGCGCTGTTCCGGCGGCTCGCTGAACATATAGGGATCGTCCTCGTCGATGAAGCGCGCGCCGCCTTCATGCGCCGGCTGCAGTTGGTCGTGCAGCGGGAAGCGCTTGCGATGGCTGCCTGGGATGACCTTTAAGCAGCCGTTCTCGGGCGAGGTGTCGCTCAAATAATAACCCAGCGACATAAACTGCGGCCAGGGCGCCAGGCTCAGCGGATCATTCCACCAAAGCCAGTCTTGATGCCAATACAGCGGCGGTCCGCCCGGCTCCTTCGTCAAGATGACGACGCGCGCGCTGTCGTCGCCGTCCCAATCCGGGTCGAAGTCGCCAAAACCCATCGCCGCCAGCGCCTGGTATGTCGGCGCCCAGGCGAGCAGCTCGCGCACCAAGGCGTTCTCGCTTCGCCGCGCCAGGATGTGCTGCCCCTGGAAGCGGTGCTCGGGCGCTTCTTCGTGGCTGGCGATGAGCCGCTCGGTTTCGTCGCGCAGCGCCTGCAGGAAGTCCGGCGGCAGGACGCTTTCGATTATCGCGTAGCCATCGCGCAGCATCCCGTCGCGTTTGGCGCGGGCGGCATCGCTGCTTAGCATTGAGTCTCTCCTTGGCTGGTCTTGGCTGGGCTTGTCCGCTTTTGTCGCGCCTTCGCCAGATTGTAATGCAGGCAAGCCAATCTCACTTCAAACCCGCGAATGCCGGTATCAAGTCGCCCGCTGGAACAACCGCGAGCGGCAAGGCGGCGCCTAGGCCGAGTCTCTGCGCGTTTAGGCCGGCGCCGCGACAAAGTGGTCGACGATGAACTGCTCGACATGCTCCAGCGCGCTTGGCAATCCCAGCCGGCCCAAGCCCAGCCGGAAGTAATTGCCCTCAAAGCGCATCACATTCGCCGGCAAGACCATGACCCCTTGTTCAGCGACAATTTGATCGGAAAAGGCGCGCACCGGCATCGCCGCCTTCAGCTCGACCAGGGTGATCGTGCCGGCGTCGGGGAAGCGAACCCAGAACAGCCCCGGGTAACGCGCGAAGAATTCACGGCAGCGATTGATGTTCTCGCCGACTATATCGACAGTCCGCGCCGTCAGCGTCTCCCAATTCTCCAAGCCGATCAGCGCCAGGATCTCGCTGGGCGCGCTGCCGCAGATGGTCGTGTAGCTCTTGAGCTCCTGAATCTCGTGCGCGAGCGAAGCGTCCCGGGTGAGGAGCCAGCCGACCCGCAAACCCGGCAAGCCAAAGCACTTCGACAAGCCGCCGAGGACGATGGCGCGCTCGTACAGCTCGCAGGCCGAGGGCAGGCGCAAGGCCGGGTCGCGCTCGCTGAAGCGGTAAATCTCGTCCGAGAAGAGGATGAGGTCCCGCGCTCGCGCCAGCTCGACGATTCGCTCGAAGTCCTGGCGGGGCGGCAGGCAGCCGGTCGGGTTGTGCGGGAAGTTGATGATGAGCATCTTGGTGTCCGGGCGCAGCAGACTCTCCAGCTCGTCGACATCGAAATGCCAGCCATCTTCCCGGCGTCGCTGCTCCCAGAACGAGAGCCGACAGCCTTTCGCCCGCGCGATCTCCCACAGCGACTGGAAGCTGGGCTGCATCGCCACCACATGATCGCCGGCTTGCAGCAGACTGTTCATCGGCAGGAAGATGCCCTCTTCCGGCACGACTTCAGTGACATGTTCCGCGTCGACGCCCGCGTGCAGAGCGGCGATGGCGGCGCGCAATTCCGGATGCCCCTGCGTCTCGGTGTAACCCAGCCAGAGCGTCTCGAATTGCCGGCGGCGCTCGGGGCTGGCCAGGTCCAAGAGCTCGGGCAGCGTCAAGGGCTCGCAATCGGACGAGCTGATGCCGTGGGGCGCGCTGAACTCGTGCTGGCGGAAGAAATGTTCGATTTCAAAGGGCGCGAATTTCATTGATCTGTGCCTTGGTCTGGCGGCTCAATGCAAGGTTTCGGGACAGGCTTCCGTCAAACAGACGATATCGCTGAAGCTGCCCGCCAGCAGGCCCTGGATGATTTCGAAGCGCCCGTTCCGGCCGCGCGTGCTTGCAATCTCCGTATTCCAGTTCAGGACTCGCACGCAGCGCCCCTCACAAGGCTTCGCGCAGCATCGCCGCCATGATGGCCGCCCGCTCCGGCAAGGACGAGATCTCGCCGTATTCGTCGATAGCGTGCCCGCCTTCGCCGACGATGCCCATGCCATCCAAAGTCGGGACGCCCAGGGCCGCCGTCTTGTTGCCATCGGAGCCGCCGCCCGTGCTGCCTTCTTCCAGCGCGATGCCCATCTCCGCCGCTCGCGCCTGCGCCCGCTTGAAGAGCGCCGCGATCGCCGCCGTGCGCTCCATCGGCGGGAAGCCGACGCCGCCCTCAATCTCCAGCGACGCCTCCGGGTGAACTGGCGCCAAGCTCGTGATTCGCTCGTGAATCGCGTTTTGATTGACCCGCGTGGTCGCTCGCACATTGACCACGACCTGTGCCTGCGCCGGCACGACATTTGCGCGAGTCCCGCCACTGATGACGCCGGCGTTCACCGTCGTGCCGATTGCGTAATCCGTCATCGCCTGCAGCGCCAGCACTTGACGCGCCAGCTCCTCGATCGCGTTGACGCCCGCGGCATGGTCCGCGCCTGAATGCGCCGCTCTGCCCCTCGCCGTGATGGTGTAATGGCTGACGCCTTTGCGCTCCGTCTTGTAAGCGCCATCCTGGGGCGGCTCCGTCACGAAGACGGCATCGTGCGCCAGCGCCTCGCTCTCGATTTCCGCGTGAGAGTGGCGGCTGCCGGTCTCTTCATCGGAGTTGAGCAGGTAGCTGATCGGCTGCCGCGGAAAAAGCCCCTGCTCGCGCAGCGCCCGCAAAGCCCACAAGGCGATGACGATGCCGCCTTTCATGTCCATCGCGCCGACGCCGTAAATGCGGTCGCCTTCAATGCGCGTGGGCCGGCCTGCCACCGTGCCCACATCCCAAACCGTGTCCATGTGGCTGAGGATCACGATGCCGCCAGGTCCAGGATTCCAGCGCGCCCGCAGCACATCGCCGACCTCGGCTTTGGCGATGACCTCGAGCTGGCCGCCCAGCCCGCGCAGCTCCTCCGCCAGCGCCCGCCCCAGTTCGTCCACCGCCGCCTTGCCGGTCGTCGGCGACTCCAGGGCGATGAATCGCTTGAGATCGTCGACCATCGGCTCGGTGTTCTGGCGCAGATACTCCAGGATGCGGCGGTTGTCGTCGGCTGTCATGGGGCTCGATTCCTCGTTTGGCGAATCAGGCTTTAGCATACCCCAGTTCGGCCGCCATTTCACCCGCCTGTCCGCGTGGTATCATGTGGCGATGCCGCCCAACCGTGCCGACCTGCGCCCATGAACGCCTTGCTGAGCCTCTGCGCGCTGCTTGTCTTCCACCTGGCTGTCGCCGGGCAGGCCGAGCCGCCGCCAATCTTTCAGGCCGAGCCACGACCGATGCCCGCCTCCGTTCAGCGCGAAAACGGCCTCGTGCTGGAGCTCCACCACAATGCGCTGGAGCAGGGCGGCGTCGCCTTGCTGCGCTTGACTGGCGCCGACATTGAAGCAGCCCGCGCCCGTTTCTTCCGCCAAGACATTCCCTTCTTCTTCATCAAAGGCGACGCTTGGTACGCCCTGATCGCCGTTCCGCTGGAAGCCGCGCCGGGGACGCATGAGCTGACCGTGGGCGTCGAGAGCGAAGCCGGCGAAAGAAGGCTGGAGCGGGAAGTCGAGGTAGCCGCGGGCAATTTCATCCGCCAAGATTTTGTGCTGGCAGGCAGAGCCGGGCAGCTGGCCAGCGCCGCGGCCGAGCGTCAAGCTCAAGCGCTCCTCAAGGCGATAACCGACGAGCCCTTGCCAGAGCCGCTTTGGGGCGTGGCCGGCTTCACGCTGCCGCACGACGGTCCGCTGACTTCGCCCTTTGGCGCGTTTCGCCTGCTGAATGACGCGCATCGGACGCGGCATTTTGGCTGGGATCAGAACGCGGCTGAAGGCAGCCCGGTGCGGTCGATGGCGGCGGGAATCGTCGCGCATGTGGCGGCGGGCGGGCAAGGCGTCTACGGCGGGCTGGTCGCGCTTGATCATGGCGCGGGCCTCTTCTCCAGCTACGCCCATCTCTCGCAGGCGCGGGTGGCGGCGGGGCAGCGCGTTGAAGCGGGCGAAATCATCGGCGACAGCGGCAACACCGGGCGCAGCAGCGCGCCACATCTGCATTGGGAAGTCCTCGTCCACGGGCAGCGCGTCGATGGCTTGGCTCTGCTCGAGCTGTGGCTGCCAGCCTGAAGGCAATCGCGTGCCATGCCATATCCGCCGATGGCGTGCTGCAAAGGCGGCGAATCAAGGTATAATGCGCTCTTAGCCGTCGGTGAAATCTCATGCCCGCAGGCGCGCTGACCGAGGAGGGAGCGATGCAGCAGAACGACAATTTCCGCTTGGTGATCCGGCGCGGACCGCAGCCCAACCAAAGTTTCGATATCCTCAAGGATGTCACCAGCCTCGGGCGCGACATCAGCAACGACATCGTCATCAACGACCGCGAAACCAGCCGCCATCATCTGCGCCTGACGCGCTCGGGCGATACAATGACCATTGAAGACCTCGGCTCCACCAACGGCACTTTCGTCAACGGCAAGCGCATCTCTGGCCTCACGCCGCTGCAAAATGGCGACATGATCGGCCTGGGCGAAACGGTGACCCTGGCCTTGGAGAGCCTGGCGCAGAGCGAGACTCCGCCGCCCAGCCCGCCGGTGACGCCCGAGCCCGCGCCCCCGCCCGAACCGACTTACGCCCCGCCAGCCGAATACGCCGCGCCAAGCACGCCGCCCCCCGGCGAGCCCTACCCGCAGCAGCCGGCCTACCCCGCGTATCCCGAGCAAGCCGAGCCACAGCAGCAAGCCTACGCCGGCGCGCCCGCTCCCTACGCTCCGCCGCCAGCCCCGCCACAGCAGTACGCCGGTTACGATTATGATCCCTATGCCGCGCGCGAAGAGAGCAGCAGCACATCGCCCTGGCTCATCCTGGGCTGCTTCGTTTTCTTCGTCTTGGTCTTCGTCTGCTTCGCCGGCATAGCCCTCACCGTCATTGATGTGCTCAACCTCTGGTGCGAGCTGCCGGTCGTCCGCGATGTCATCCTGGCATTGGGTTTCGGCTGCTGAGAATCCGCTTCAATCCCAAGCCGCGGGCGCGATTATGCGATTCGCCCGCTTGAAACCCAAATTGCAGGGGCGACTCACTGAGTCGCCCGTTTGATTCTGCTTCGCTTAGGACGACGCGTCCAGCGCCGCCTGCTGCTCGGCGATCATCTCCGGCGTGCATTGCAGGCTCGCCAGGAAGTCCGCATGCGCCGCCGCCGGATCCGGGAATGCCATCTGCGTCAGCATGGTCAGCATCTCGGGCGACGCCAAGCCGCTGCCGGCCGCCATTTCCGGGTAGAGCAGCGCCAGCATGCCCATCTCGCCGAGGAACTGAAAGTTCGCCATGCCCTTCTCCGAGATTGACAAGCCGCCGTCTTCTAGCACGAAATCCGCCATCGCCACCAGTTCTTCCGGCACGGCCACATTCATGGCATTCGCCGCGTCGACATTGACGGCGATCGTCAAGCCAGACACCGAATTGACGCCCGTCGTCGCCAGGTCGATCTCGCCATCCAGCAGCCCGACCAGAATATGCCCCGCGTTCAAGCCCGGCCCGTAGGTGGCGATGGAGCCGGCCGCGACAGTCGGGTTCATGGCGAAGTAGGTCACATTGGGGTGGTATATCGGCAGGCTGTTGTCCTCGGCGACCTGCACGATTTGCGGCAAGGCTTCAGAGATGAGCATGTCGGCGGTCAAGATCAGCGCTTCCACGCCTCTGCTCACGAGCGCGTCGACGGCGAGCCCGACATCGCTGATGCCCACGACCGAGTTCGCCTCGACTGTCAAGCCCATCGACTCGCCGAGACTGGCGATCTGCTCCGCGCCGTGCGCGCCACTGGCGGAGTCGCTGGCGAAGACCGTGCCGACGGTCTGAAGGTCCGCGTTTTGCACGACCGCAAGCGAGAGCATGGTTTCATAGTCGACGACGCGCTCCGTCCCGCTGACATGATCCGGCTTGATGCAGGGGCTTTCGGCGATGCCGGCCGAGTAGGGATTGAAGGCGGACATGAAGATGACCGGCACGGGATCTTCCATCTGCGAGGTCAGGTTGACCGCCGCCTGGCTCACGGGCGTCGTTTCTGTGATGAGCACATCCGCGCCCATGTCCAGCGCCGATTCAAGCATTGGGATGATGCTGGCGAAATCCCAGGACGCATTGCTGAACATCAAATTGATGTGTTCGCCCTCCATATCGCTCAAGCCGCCGCTCAGGCTTTCGCGCAGGACCGTATGCTCGGCCTCCGTAAGATAGCCGAAGAGGCGCAAGGCATCCAGCACGCCAAACTCGCTGGCTTCGTTTACATCGGGACCAAAGGTGAACATGGCGATGGTCGGCTTGTCATCGGCCTGCGCCAATGCCAGCGGGCCGCCCAGTATCGCCAGCATAATCGCTGCGAAAACCGCTAATCTACACATCCGAACCCTCCCATAATGCCCGCCATTGAAACTTGCAAACGCGTACTTCGTAATTGTAATACATAAATCAACTATGCGCAATCGCACTCCAGCCTGAGGCGGCGCAGGAGAAGAGAGCAGGCGGAGGCGCTGCAAAACAGAGAGAGCGTCTGGGCACCGCCAATGTCTTTGCTTGAACCGCTTGCTGCACGGCGAGCCGACTCCGCCGGCGCGAACTTATGGTCGCCCTTTGCGCGCCTGTCGACGCTAGCCTGCGCCCAGACTAAGCAAAGGAGCGAACCATGCTGAACTGGCTCGGCGATTTTTTCCGCGCTCGCCGCGAGCGACTGCGTCCCCAGGCGCCCCATATCGAGATGGTGGCGGCCCGCAACAGCCATGCCCTGCATCCGCCGCTGGATGTCCATTCCGCCCGCGTCTATGAAGGCTCGCCCTGGGTCTACATCGCCATCAACCGCATCGCCGAAGCCGGCGCCCTCGTGCCGCTCAAGGTCTACCGGCTGGATGGCGAAGGCAGAGTCGGCATCGAAAATCACCCTTTGGAGCTGCTGCTGGGCAACCCCAATCCCCTCACCAGCCGCTTTGAGCTGTTGGAGCAGACCATTGGCTCGCTGGAGCTGCACGGCAACGCTTACTGGCTGCTGACAGGCGACCAGCGGGGCCGGCCGCGCGAGATCTGGCTGCTGCGCCCCGACCGCGTGACCATCGTGCCGCACGAGCAGCGCATCGTCGCCGGCTACCTCTATGAGATCGACGGGCAGCGCATCCCCCTGGACGCCATCGAAGTGCTGCATTTCAAGCGCTGGCATCCCAACAACGATTTCTACGGGCTCTCGCCGATCGCGGCCGCCAAGGGCGCGGTCCTCGCCGACAAGCACATGGCCGACTGGAATCGCAATACATTCGGGCAAGATCAGGGCGTGCCGGCCGGCATCGTCAACATCAAGGACTTCATCAGCGATGGCGATTTCGAACGGCTCAAGCGGGAATGGCGCAGCAATTATGGCGGGGCGGCGAGGCGGACGGCTTTCCTGCGCGGCGGCGCGATCGAGTGGCAGCACATCGGCCTCAGCCACAGCGATCTCGATTTTCTGCAGGGCAGGCGCGCCCAACGCGACGAAATCCTGAACATCTTCGGCATCCCGGTCGGCCTCGTCAGCGAGAACGCCACCGAAGCCAACGCCAAAGTGGCCGAGCGCCAGTTCATCGAGCGCGCCCTCTACCCGAAACTGGTGCGCATCGCCCAGAAGATCACCCAGGAGCTGCTGCCCTTTTATGGCGCCGGCCTGGTGGCGGAATACGACGACATCCGCCCGACAGATTCGCAGGCTCGCCTGGACGAAATCCGCGCCGCCTACCCGCTGCTGAGCGTCAACGAGCTGCGCGCGCGCTACTTCCAGCTCGAGCCGGTGGAGTGGGGGGATGTGGCGGTAAACCCTCCTCTAAATCTCCCCCCGACGCATCAGGGGGAGACTTCAAATCGCAAGGCGGCCGAGGCCGAGCTGGCGCAGTGGGAGCGGTTCGCGCTGAATCGGCTGGAGCGGCGCGATGGCGGCAAGGAGCGCGCCTTTGAGGTGCGGGCGCTGCCGGACGAGCTGGCTTTCGAGGTGAGCGCGGGGCTGCTGTTTGCACGGGACCGGGAGAGCGTGAAGCGGGTGTTCGCTGGCGCGCGGGCTGGGTGAATCGCATCGCGCCTGTCATCGAATCCGTAGGGGCGATTTTGTAAATCGCCCGCTATCTAATCCCATTCCCGATCCACGCGAATCTGTAGGGGCGATTTTGTAAATCGCCCGCTTTCTAATACTATGTTGCCATCGAATCCGTAGGGGCGAGCCTTGGCTCGCCCGCTTTCCACATCTGGATTCACCACAGAGACACAGAGGACACAGAGGAGAGTATAGCTGAGTAAGCAAGAGGAATCTATAGCTGCCATATTATGGCGGTGCAGTCGTCGGAGCCGGAAGCAAGGTGTACGCCGTCTGTAGAAAAGGCCACCGCATTGACTGCGCCGTCATGTCCGTTTAGCTCACGGATTCTCTCGTCCGCGGAGGCGCTGAACAACGACAAGTGCTGGCCATCGTTGTTCTTAGCGGCTACGGCAATCAGTGCATAGTCAGTTGGCGAAAGGGCAAAGTCAGTGACTATTGGCGAAGCGCCAAGTACAGCATAGCACCAGAACTCCTCACCAGAGGGCAAAAGCCTGATTGATAAATGATCTTGTCCCCGGTAGGCGAGCATTTGCCCGTCTGTTGATACTTCTAAGTTCCGTCTAGTGACGCGCCTGGTCACATCTTCGAACGCGTCAAGTCGTACTCTTTCCCATGTATCAGTAGCCCATACTTGCACGATGCTGCGCATGACTGTTACAAACGGGACGTAAATGTTGGCGTAGAGCATTCCTTCTTCTGTGATCGACAGACTTTCAATATTGCCCTGCTCAGTACGTAAGTCAGTTCTTGCTTCTCCTAGACTGGGTACATTATGAACCTTCAGACCCCCTGTCTCCCAGCCAGTGACAAGAGACTTGGAGTCGTTAGTGAATTCGAGATCAGTACAATTTGTGTTTCCGCTAAACGTATGCACAGGTCGCCAATCCTTCAGACGATACAAAATGACTCTTGTATGGCTGTCGGCGATAACAAGATATTCTTCGTCTTTTGAAAACGCCATTGCATTCGCCCCATGGCGCAATGTCTCGACGGCTTCTCCGCTAATGACGGACCAGATTCGAACGGTATCATCCTTGGACGCCGTCGCGATATAGCGTCCCGTTGGAGAGAAGCATACGCTCTTGACCGGTCCTGTATGTCCACGAAGAACGCTCTTGATTGTGACATACGGAGTCAGATCTCTACATATGGCTTGACCCTTTAGAATACTGGACGGATCCCCGTAGTTGGGGCAATTGCTCGCGATGTCCGCCATAAGCAGATTGACTACAGATTGATTGCCGCCGTCGAAAGCGATCTTTGCTTGCTGATAGATCGGCTCACACTCGATATTCTGTTTGGCAAGAACAATGTATTCTGACGCGTCTGGCTCGTTTGGGTCGATATCCAGCATGGTTTCAGCAAGCAATTGTACTTCTTCCCAAAGCCCATAAGAGCGTGCATCTTTAATTCTGGTTTCGAGTTGATACAACCGCATAGGCAGCATTTTTTCTTCTTGCCGTTTTACAAAGCTCTCGATTCCACCATTCATGAAGTAGGGGTCAAGTTCCAACACTCGTTGGTAAAGATACAACGCCTTTTCAGGATCCTCGGATTGAGCGGATACTGCCGACTGGAATATCTTGGCGACATCGCGCTTGGCGAATTGAGGAACTCCTTTATCGTCGGGGAAGCTTTTGTCTTCGATAACGGATTCAGATACGGGAGTGTCATTGAGCATAGGCTCGCGCACAGGCTCTGCAATCTGCGCATCGTATTCTATGCTCATCAGCCTGCACAGTTTTCCAATGGCATCGTCCATGTCTCTGTCCGTGTCCCAGCGAGTAAAGTCGACGCGCTCAAGTCCAGCAAGCACAAACACTTTCGTAAGCTTTGCTGGCTTGTACCAAATAGGGATAATGTACTCAGGATCTTTTTCGATAAAGGCCCACGTTACTTCAGCTTGGACCCATTTAGACTGTGATACTGCACTTGGACTTATGAAGACTAGAAAATACTTCTGCTCCTCAATTTTTGCGCCCAATTGCTCGACAAAATTTCCAGAATTAAGGCGCTCACGGTCAATGAACACATCAACGCCTCGATTGCGAAGATGGTCCACCACAAAGTCGGCTACTTGAATGTCATTGCTTGAATAGCTGATAAACACGCTCGTCACGGGAAACCTCAAAGCATCGGCTCGCTGATTGAGCCGGGATTGTACAGAACAAAGAGGCTAGTGTACAGGTCGAGGCAGCGTTTCTCTGCGACCTCCGCGTCTCCGTGGTGAATCCCTAAATCAACCGATTCACCCCATCGAACGCCGCAGTCTTATAGCATTCCGCCAGGGTCGGATAGTTAAACACCGTATTGATGAAGTAATCCACATTCCCCCCGAAAGCCATCACCGTCTGCCCGATGTGGATCAGCTCGCTCGCGCCCTCGCCGATGATGTGCACCCCCAGCAGCTTGTGATTCTCCCGATGAAATATCAGCTTCAGCATCCCGATCGTGTCGCCGATGATCTGCCCGCGCGCGATCTCTTTGTAATACGCTTTGCCCACCTCGTAGGGGATGTTCGCGTGCGTCAGCTCCTCCTCGTTGGCGCCGCAGGTCGAGATCTCCGGGATGGCGTAGATGCCGTAGGGGAAGAGCTCCGGGATGCTCTGATGCTCCATGCCAAAAGCGTGGCAGGCCGCCATCCGCCCCTGTTCCATCGAGGTTGAAGCCAGGCTGGGGAAGCCGACCACATCGCCGACCGCGTAGATGCTCGGAATCTCGGTCTGATAATGCTCGTTGACGGCGATGCGTCCGCGCTTGTCCGGCACGATGCCCACATTCTCCAGGCCCAGGGAGCTGGTCGCGCCTTGCCGGCCAATCGCGTAGAGCGCCATCTCGGTGACGATTTCCTTGCCGCTGGCCAGGCAGGTCTTGACGCCTTTGCCATAGCGCGTCTTGCAGCCTTCAATGCTGCGCACCGTCTCGCCCAGGCGCAGGGTCACCCGCTGCTGGCGCATGTGATAGACGAGGGCGTCGACGATCTCGTGATCGACGAAGGTGAGCAGCCGCTCGTTCATCTCCACCAGGGTCACGCGGCAGCCCAGCGTGGCGAACATGCAGGCGTACTCGCAGCCGATGACGCCGCCGCCAACCACGGTCAGGCTGCGCGGCAGATGATCCAGCTTGAGCAAGCCATCGCTGGTGAAGATCGACTCGCCGTCAAAGGGGATGTCGGGCGGCCGCACCACCGTCGTGCCCACCGCGATCATGATGTTGCGCGTCGTCAGCTCGTCTTCGCCTTTCTTGCCGATGAAGTGGATGTGCACGGTGTGGGCGTTGACGATGGTGGCGATGCCGGGGACGAGCTCGACGCCGTTGCGCTGCAGCTGCGCCTTGTTGATCTCGATCTCGTGGCGGATGACATGGTCGGCGCGCGTCAGCAGGTCGTTCATCGTGATGTGCTCTTTGACCGTGTACGACGCGCCATAAATGCTGCGCTGGCGGAAACCGCTGAGATGCAAGACGGCTTCGCGCAAGGTCTTCGACGGGATGGTGCCCGTGTTGACCGAGACGCCGCCGATGAGCGTCTTCTTCTCGATGACGGCGACCCGCTTGCCCAGCTTCGCCGATTGGATAGCGGCGCGATGACCTGCCGGTCCGCTGCCGACAATGATCATGTCGTAGTCGTAACGCCGCGGCTTGGTCGCCGGCTCCGTCTGGGGCTGGCCATTGGTCGAGAGCTTCGCTGGCGCCAGTATCTCCGCCATGATTCGCCTCTTTCATCCATTGCATTCTTTTGAGCATAACGCGGAACGCGGCGCGGCGGCAAGCAGCCGTCATGCTACCGGCGGCTCAACGGCGGCTATGCGTTGGCGGATCGCCCGCCCGCCTCGCCAGCCAGAGTTATCAATCTTCCAAACCAGGCCCGCGCGCCCGGCTCAGCGCGGAGGCGAGCAGCGCAGTCGGCACGGCCACGATTCCCATGCCCGTCAGCACCATCGCCAGCGTCAGGATGCGCCCGGCTGTCGTAATCGGGTAGACATCGCCATAGCCGACCGAGGTCAGCGATATGACCGCCCACCAGACGGAATCGAAGATATTGCCGTAGACATCGGGCTGCGCCTCGTGCTCGACTTCGTAGATCAGGAAGGCGAAGCCTATGATGAAGACGAAGGCCACGCTGCCGAACAGGGACGCCTCGGCCGCGATGGATTTCAGCGCTTCCTGGTAGCGATCGAGCGCATTCGTGTAGCGCGTCAGCTTAAGCAAGCGCAAGACGCGCAGCACGCGCAGCAGTCGCAGCACGCGCAGGCTGGCGGCGGCGTGAAACAGCAGTGGCAGCAAGGCGACAAGATCGACTATGCCGTAGAAGCCGGTCACATAGGCGCGCCTGTTATCGGCGCTGGCGATTCGGAAAACATATTCACCGACGAAAACAAGCGAAAGCGTGATGTCGGCTGCGAACAGAAGATGTCGCCAGTCGTCCGGCAAGGCGAAAGTCTCCAGCGCCATAATCGCGATGGAGGTGAAAACCGCCAGGCTGCTGGCGACTTCAAAACGGGCGCTACTTTTGATGTCCATGTCCTTTCCAGGTCCAATATGCTTGTCGCGCGGATATCGCCTACTCCCGCAGGCGAATGAGCAGAATCTCGCCAGAATGCAGGTCGGCGCTGAATAGCCGCCCATCCGCCGCCTGAACCAGACCGTTGCTTGCCTGCAGCGCGCTGCTATCCGCCGGCAGCTCCGCGTCAAGCTGGGCTGCAATTGCGTAGACGCCGTCGCCATCGGCGTCGCGAAGCAGGCTCAAGCGCGGTCCATGCAGCAGCAACAAAGCCGCGCCGCCCGCTGTCATGCCTCGCACTCGGTCCAACTCTTGATCCGCGTCGGCGAAAATCAGGCGCGTCTCGTCAGCCAGTCCGTCGCCGTCGCTGTCGGGCAGCCGGTAAATCTCGCCCGCGCGGGTGGCGGCCAGCAGCGCGCCCTCGGCGTCGATGGCGAGAGCGGCGATGATGTTCAGGCGGTCGCTGTCGATGGGCACGCTGCCATAGACGCTGGCGCTGGCGGAGGCGGGCAACCCGGCTTTCTCAACGCGCGTCGGCTCGGCAGTTTGGCTGGCGGTCAGGGCCGCAACGGTGGCAGCAGACCGGGCCGCCTCGCGCTGGAGAGCGTCCCCGGTCGCGCGGAGCTGCGCCTTTTCCGTTTCGAATGCCGCGCTGCCGGGCGGATTTGGCGCCGTGGCGGTGGACGACTGCTGTCGCGCCACTTCGATTGCGCTGCAGCCGTTAAGCGCCAAGATCAGCGCGAGCGCGAGAAGCAACCTTGCGCTGGGTAGGCGGCGCCTGCGCTGAAAGCCCAATGTCAGATCAGATGGGCGGCGTCGCCGTCGCCACGAAGAAGAGCAGGAATACGAAGAGGCCGCCGCTAAAGCCCAGCGACAGCGGCAAGCTCGCCTTGGCCGGCCGTTCTTCTTGCGCGGGCTGCCGTTCCAGCGCGGTGGCAACTTGGTGGGTGAACCAGCTCGCGCAGAGCGACACGGTTATCACCGCCAGCGCATAAGACAGGAGCGAGCTAGGCTCTGGCTGGTACAGTTCCCGAATGATCAGGGCGTTGGGAACGCTGGCCAGGATCAAGCTCAGCGCCGCGCCGCCCCAGCTCATGCTCTGTCCGCGCCGCATGCAAGCCCAGGCGTAGAGGTCGATGGCGAACAAAGGCAGCAGCGCCGCCACCCAGGCGACCCACTGCAAATTGTCGGCCCCCAGGACCTGGATCATGCCCCAGCGCATCGCCAATGCCAGCAAGCCCAAGGCCGTGGCCGCGCCCACGCATTTCAGCGACCGCGTCGCCACCGCGCCCACAAGCGCGACCACCCCTGTAAGACAGGCCGCCAGCAGCCATTCCGGACGGTACAAGCCCAGCGAGGCCGGCGTCAGGCCCACTATGAGCAGATCCCAGTCGATGAGCAGGATCTGATACAAGCCCATCGAAAGCCCGGCCAAGCCCACAATCGGCAGCAGATCGTGACGCCGCGGCTGCAGCAGGGTGCGCCAGCCTTTTGCGCCGGCCGGCGGTCCGTGCAGGGCGATCGCCAGCAGCTGGGTCATCGCCAGGCTGGCCAGCAAGATCAGATGCGGCACGCTCCAGGCGCTCAAGTCTTCGCCGATGGTCCAGTGCCAGATTGGGTCGGCCGGCAAGGCGTAGAGCATGAAGGCGGCGTTGAGGATGAGCAGGCCGAGCAAGGGATTGGCGCGAAAACGCTGCTGAAAGCTGCCGCGCATGTCGCGATTGATCAGCCACAGCGCGTAGCTGCCCGACAAGATGGCTGCGCCGAAACCGAAGTAGATCATGATGTGCGGGCGCCAGAAAAAGTCCTCGCCAAAGGGAATGCCATATTCGCGGTGCCACTGCTCGTCCCAGACGGCGCCCAGGACCGTGGACACGATTCCGCCGGTCATGAGCAGGGCGAGCCGCTGACGGAGGCCGACCGGCAGCGTATACGGCGCCGGGGCGCGCGCGCCGGCCGGCAAGGGGCGCAGCAGCAAATGCCAGCCCGCCAAGCCAAATCCGCCGATAATGACCAGCAGCAGCAAAGCTTGCAAGAAGAAACCCGTGTCGCTGGCGCCGCGAGGGATGCCGCCCCAATAGCCAAGGCTGAAGAACATGAGAATCCCGGCCGCGACCATCAAGACCCAGCCCAGCCGCGACTCCCGCCCGATATTTAACGCAGTCATCATATTGCCCCTCTCATTCAGGGTAGGCCAAACATAGCGTAACACAATGCCCGCGCGGAATGCAATGCGGCGGCGCTCAGGCGAGGAGCTGGCGGAGGAAGGCTTTGGAGTCGTCAAAGGCGGGGCTAGCCCAGAGGTTGCTGTCTCGCCACCAGCTCATGCTGAAGACATCCGACATATAGAGCTTGTCGGAGTCGTCACTGGTGGCCTGTTCGCTGACATTCTTGCCCGTGATGAAAGCCCTTAAGCGCGCCTTAGGCAGTCTATGACGCGCGACGGCGAGTCCGGCTTCAGTCAGACAGTCAATGTAGGCGTCGACGCATTGCATGACAGGGTCGTCGCCAAGCGGATCCACGATGAGGTCTTCAATCATGCCGTCCCGGTCTGCGGAGGGCATGATGAAGACGCTGACGGCTGGCCTGCCGGAGCTCATTTCCATCACTCTTGAAGGTAATGGCAAGGAATGCGGACTGTCGGATTCTACGGTCAACCTGATGGCGTTCTGTACGCTTTGAAATGCGTCAGTGCTGAAATCTGCGTCGCGAACAATGCCGATCGCCTCAAGCTGAGTGAAGTTCGCCAGTCGCGTCAAACCCATCAGATAATCAGCAAGCTCCGATCGGCCGCCGTACTGGTTGATTTGTATTGGCCATGTGTCGGTCGAGGTCAGTTGGCGGCCGAGTTGAATGAAGAACTCTTGGTCTTCTTTGCCTTCCACCAAGAGCAAGCGAGTCTTTCCGCTGGGCAGCGTTCGCGTCATCCGCGCACCTCAAAATCAAAGTCGAATGTGGCGACCGCTTCTACCGCTCTCTGGTTGTACGTAACCGCTTCAATGTCGCCGGTTTCACGGTCGCGATCCAGCCGGTGATAGCGAAACTCGTCCAGCTTGCCCGCTTCGTTGAAAGCCTCATAGGCCGCGCGGATCATCTCCAGGCTGTGCGTTGTGGCGAAGACCTGGATGTCCAGCTCGCGCGCGACCTGGCCGATGGCTTTCCAGACCTGGCGCTGGACGCTGTAGTGGATTCCGTTTTCGATTTCGTCGATGAATATGACACCATTCGGCAGTTCGCTAATTGCCAACACGAGACTTGCTACGCGGTTTATCCCATCACCCATGTCTCCAAGCGAGACGGGCTGACGCAGACCAACTTCGCACTTTATAAGCGGTCTCTGGCCGTCAAACCAAAGCTCAAGGCCAGTTAGTCTGGGTTCGATGTCCTGCAAGGCTCTGAGCAGAGTCTGAAGCTCGCCACGCTTCCTCATGTTTGAAAATCTTGTCGACTCCACTCCTTCATTCAGGACTTGCCGAGGATACAGAAAGTCGGCAACAAATAGCGGTTTCGTCCTCACCCTCGACTGCACAATCCTTCCGTCAAGAATCGCAAAATAGGAGGACTGCCTGCTGTAATCCGAGGATATAGCGAGAACGTCGATATTCTTAAGTCTGTATAGGTCGGAAACTCTAAGTTGAAATAGTATGTCGTCAAAATCGTAACTAGTTTGCGACTTAGCGGCCAGTGTCACGGTTGACGCATACGGACCAGACAGCAGGAGATGCTCCGCCGCATATGACTCTCCCGACAAAACAATGTCGTCACTGGAGTCGAAATCGTTGAAAACTGAGTCCCAGCCAACGACGCTGGCTGCTTCTTCATCGGAACTGGCAGCAACATGTGAGCGATGTGGAGCAGTTGGTCTGGGCTGTGACGATCTAAGAAGCGTCTTCGATTCGCGGTTACCAGAATGCACATACATCGCCTCCATCAGCGCCGTCTTCCCGGTGTTGTTCTTCCCCGCGATCAAGTTGACCCGCCCCAAATCGCTTATCTCCAGATCCCGGAAACAGCGAAAGTTCTTCACCCGAAACGACTTGTACATGGCGCGCCTCCTTGTGCCGAGCGCTCGTCCTGCGCCCCATTATACATCCGCCCGTCGCGTTTTCTGCGCTACAATCGCCGCATGACCGCCATCCTCGCCATCGAGACCTCCTGCGACGAAACCGCCGCCGCCGTCATCCGCGATGGCAAACGCGTCCTCTCCAGCATCGTCGCCTCCCAAGTCGAGCTGCACGCTCCCTATGGCGGGGTTTTCCCGGAGCTCGCCTCGCGCGCCCATGCCGAGACCATCAGCCAGGTTGTGCAGCGGGCGATGCAAGTCGCGGGCCTGCGCTGCCAAGACCTGGACGCCATCGCCGTCACCCAGGGTCCCGGGCTGGCCGGCTCGCTGCTGGTCGGCATCCACTTCGCCAAAGGCCTGGCGCTGGCGACTGGGCTGCCGCTGCTGGGCATGAACCACCTGGAAGGGCATGTCTACTCGCTCTGGCTGGCGCCGGATTGCCCTGAGCCCGACTTCCCCATTCTCGCGCTCGTCGTCAGCGGCGGGCACAGCGAACTGCTGGTCATGCGCGGGCACGGCGAGTATCAGCGCCTCGGCGGCACGATCGACGACGCGGCCGGCGAAGCTTTCGACAAGGTCGGACGGTTGCTCGGCTTGCCTTTTCCGGGCGGTCCCGCCATCGAGAAGGCGGCGCGCTCCGGCGATCGGCGCGCATACCGCTTTCCTGTCGCCAAGACGGCCGGCGCCTACGATTTGAGCTTCAGCGGCTTGAAGACAGCCGTGACGCGGGCGGCCACCATCCAGCCGACAGCGCGAAGCAACCGGCGCGAGCGTGGCGCGGAACGGCTGGCCCGCCTGCGCGACGACCTCTGCGTGAACGATGTGGCGGCCGCATTCCAGGACGCGCTCAGCGACGCTTTGGTAGAATGCGCCGCCAGAGCCGCGCGCGACTTCGCGGTCACAGCCGTGCATATCTCGGGCGGGGTAAGCGCGAACGGGATGCTGCGGCAGAAGCTGAGGCGCGAACTGGCCGTGCCAGTGCATGCGCCGCCGCTCGAGCTCTGCGGGGACAACGCCGCCATGATTGGCGCGGCCGCCCATTATCGCCACCTCGCCGGGCATCGCAGCGGGCTGGACTTCGAGGCGCGGCCGAGCTGGCGCTTGAGCGAGGATCTGTATGGCGGGTGACGTTGAGATTTAGAAACGCATGCCCAGTAGACTGCCCTCAGGCGTGGCGTCGGTCAACTTCAGCCTTACGAAACTGTCGAAGTCGAAACCATCACTGAACTCATCGCGCGGAACCTGGTCCGAGTTCAAACAAACGATGTATTGGAAGCCACATTCTCGAGTCTTCCGCTCGGCCAATTCCAAGGCGCGAGCGACCTGGCGCTCATCGACGCCGGCGAAAATGTCGCTGTCATGGATCAAGAAGCCTGGACGGACCTCTCGCTGCGACCAGAGCTCAGCGCGCATTAGGTCGTAGCAGAAGACTTTCATTTTGCTTACTCCGAGACTGTCTGCACGCTCGATGTCGACATCCATCTTCAAGCCGGCTTTTGAGTCTATATCCAGTATCAGAGCGCCGGGCGACTGGTAGAGGAATACAGAATTCGCATCAAAGATGCTTGCTGCAAGTTTTCTGGAAGTTCGTTCCTCCATGTCGCGGCGGGCGTCGAGATCAAGCCGACCTTGCTCAATTTTGATCTCAGACTGCTCAACATCAATCTGACGGCGCTGCTTTATCTGCTCTTCGATTTCCTTCAGCCTCGCGTGTTGGTCTAAGCTTAGTTGCTGCAACTCGTTGTAATCCTGCAGCGCACCGTGCGTTTCCAAGAATCTTAGCAGAGCTGCCCGTTCAGTCGAGAGCCTTTTCTGTCTGTCAATTGCCTGGCCAAGCTCTTCTTGGAGCCTCTGCGTTTCGGATTCGAGGTACTGCTTTCGATTCCGGGTCACCTGGATATGAAAAGACCTAACATCGTCGAGTCGCTTTGTCACTATGTCAGGCAACACGACTCCTGCCTCTTCATATAGTTCGGCGACTCTTGCCGTGCGAACAGTGTCCTCTTCGTGAATACTTCGTCTATGAAACTCCAAAAGTCGCTTGACATGCAAAATATCATTTGCCAAGTCATGGAGCTCTGAGGTAAGCGAGTCCGCTCGTGCCTCAATCCTTTCGTATTGTGGGTGTACTCTGAACTGTTGTAACTCAGCGTCAGTCTCTTGGATCTGACGTTGTAAACGGTCACGCTGGTATTCCATCTCACCTACAGTTGCGCCCACCATGTCAGCAATTAGGTTATTGCCCTCCCTTAGCGCTTTCTTGACGATGTCAATACTCTTGGATCTGTCGCGTAGCAATTGCCATCTTCTCGCGTGTTCCCAATTCAAATCGAGCATGAATGCATTGTGTACTTGCTTATCCCAGATGAACTGACGCGAGAAGTGCACAAACGGATCAGAGTACTGAGTTCGCCGGATGTCATAACTTACCAAGCTTCTGAATGATGGCGTATACTTTCGAGAATCATCCTCGATACCATAGAGCGCCCAACCCAATACCGTATTCCAGTCAGCGACTCGTAACTCACATTGTTCTAAGCGGTGTTCAATCTGCGGTTGAATGGGCCATTGAGACCACTTGGTTTTACCTGGGAACTTCACTCGACCGTGTCCGCTTGATGAGCGAGTTACCGACGTAGTTTCACCACGCATTTGCAGATCAACTTTAAAGGACCATTCTTGAAGTTCCTTGACGCGTAGTCCAGTCTTCTGTCTTGGCTTGGATCCTAGGCAGAAGTGAACAATGTCCAATAGCAGTGATTTACCGAGGCCATTTCGCGTGTCCTTATCAGTAGACTGTTCTGTGCGCTCAGCCAGAATGACGTTAAGTCCAGACGTAAATTCAACGCTCTTGAAACCATCTTGACTAGCCCCAACGCGACGAATCATTTTGCGGCTCTCCGCAGCTTGCCTTCATCATACTCGAGCGCGTTGACCATGTATAGAAAGTCGAGGCACAGAGTAAAGCGTTCGTATGTAGCGATCTGAGGACTGTTGCGCATTTCTTCCCAGAGTGACGACACAGTCACCGGCTTGTCCAGTCGAGTGAGAATCAGAGCACCAAGTCCTAAGAGGGAATTCTCTGTCGTGATGTACTTAGTTGGTAGTATCATGATTTTTCGAAAAGGTCACAGGTGTGGAAGAAGTATGCAATAACGCATGTAGCTGCAGACTGTGTGTTGAAGTCGTGCGAATATCCGCCAGCGTAGGATCGCAAGTCGTTAAATCTGAGGTTGGCATCTTGACCAGACTCTGCCAGATCAAGGTAGCGCTGCTGTAGCGGAGACAGCAGTCGCTCAGGGAACTTGGGATCCAATTGCGAAAGAGCGCCAATGTGTGTCTCCACTTCGTGAGCGCGTGCGAGCCCCATTCTGATCACGCCTTGTACATTGTCTCCAAGCCGGTTCAGGGAAATCTTGTCAGCCACTTCGATCAACTGAAAGTCGGTTGAAGGAGTCAAGCTAACAACTCTCTCCAATCTCTTCACTAGACTCTCAATGTCAGTTGAGTAGAATCTGCCTTGGGCCAACTGTTGCGATACCCAGATTTCGAGCTCAGATTTCCACCTTCGGAGCTGCGTTACAGTGAATGTATTGGGCTGTTGATCGACCTCTCGGTGATGATTCCTGCATAGCAGTATCAGGTTGTCATAGGCGTTTGTTGCTCGCGAATGCGCGTCGGGATTCGGTCGTGGTCCGTCCAAACTATAGGCGAAAATGTGCGCGATCTCGCCGACAGTTGCTGGCCCATCCTTTTCGTTCCCTGGCAATGAGAGTTTATCGCGGCAACCGGGATACGCGCATCTGCCGGCGGAATTTTGCCAGAGATGGTTCTTGACGTTGTCTGGAATAGTACGGCTTGGTCGTGTCATCATGGAGCGACTATTCTAGTCAGATTGCGGTTGAGCTAAGCATAGCGCACTCAGCGACATTGTAGCATCTCTTGCTCAGCTTTTGCGACTTGGAGTTCAGAAGAACTCGGGGTTTATGGTATCGCTATTGTTCTTGGCTTGCGGTTGCTTTATTCTGCGCGACTGTTCACATGAGCAATGATAGCATTTTATGCATGGGACTACGACTCAAAACCGCATGCCCCTAAACATCGCCATCATCGGCGCGGGCGCCACTGGTCTCGCCGCCGCCTGGGACTTCGCCCGGGCGGGCCAACGCGTCGCCATCTACGAAGCCGCCAGCCAGGTCGGGGGCCTCGCCGCCGGCTTCAAAGACCCGCGCTGGGATTGGACCCTCGAGAAGTTCTACCACCATTGGTTCGCCAACGACGACGACATCCTCGCACTGGCCGATGAGATGGGCGTCCGCGAAAACATCCTCTTCCCCCGCCCAAAGACCAGCTACTGGCTCGATGGCAAGCTCGTCCGCAGCGAAATCTCGCCTTCGGCCCTGCTGCTGCCGCTGTCGCCGCTATCGACCTTGCGCATGGCTCTGGCCGGCGCCTTCCTCAAGCTTAACCCCTCCTGGCGCGCGCTCGAGCGGGTCACCGCCGACGCCTGGATGCGGCGCTGGATGGGATACGAAGCCTACGAAAAATTCTTCATGCCCCTGCTCATCGGCAAGTTCGCCGAACAATACGACCAAGTGCCGATGTCCTTCATGTGGGCGCGGATCGTGAAGCGCACGCTGACCCTCGGCACATACCGCGGCGGCTTTCAGGCTTTCCTCGACGAGCTGGCGCGGCAGCTGCGCGATCAAGGCGTGACCATCCACTTGAACGCGCCGGTGGAGCAAATTGGTCAGCGCGCTGGCAAGCCGACCCTGCGCGTCGATGGCGAAGCGGTCCCCTGCGACATCGCGCTCAGCACGACCTCGCCACGACTGCTGCTGAACATGGCGGCCGATCTGCGCGACACAGCCTATGGCGAGCAAGTGGCGGCGCTGAAGAGCATCGGCGGGCTCTGCGTCGTCTTCGCTTTGAAACAGCCGCTCATGCCCGACGACACCTATTGGCTGAATCTGCCCGCCACCACGCCCGACAAAGCCGAATCCGCCTTTCCCTTCCTGGCTCTCGTCGAGCACACGAATTACATCTCGCGCGAGCATTATGGCGGCGACCATATCCTCTACTGTGGCGATTATGTGCCGCCGACGCACGAGTACTTTCAGCTGAGCGAAGCGGACCTGGTCGAGCGCTTCTTGCCCGCCCTGCGCGCCATCAACCCCGCCTTCCAGCGGACCTGGATCCGCAAATGGTGGGTCTGGCGCGCGCCCTACGCCCAGCCCGTGCCGGAGCTTCATCACAGCGCCCGCATCCCGAACTTGAAGACGCCGCTGCCGGGCTTGTATTGGGCGAGCATGTCGCAAGTCTACCCCTGGGACCGGGGCACGAATTACGCCGTCGAGATCGGACGCCGCGCCGCCCGCCAGGCCATGGCCGATTTCAGTTCGACGGCGCCAGCGCCCTGAGCGACCTGGACAGGCGGCGCCAATCCGCCATGAATGACTTCGCGAGGCGTCGCGCCTTGCTTGCGCCAGACTCTGTTTGCGTGGCGCTTTTCGTGTATACTCGCTTATGTCGGGCGGGAGCGTGACCGCTCGCTTTGGCGCTGCCGACGCGCGGCGCCGATCGACCGCGGAGCACAGGTGTAACGCGCGAATGACCGGGGCGCAGGACCAGGCCACCAACCTCGTAGCCGAACTGCGGCAGCTCGAAGACGAGTTGCGGCAGGTGAGCGCCATGCTGGATGCGCAGCGCGAACAGCTGCGTCGGCGACGCCTCGCCATGCCCTCGGCCATCGTCAACGGCTTCGGCTTGCTGCAGCAGGAATTCAAGACCCTGGAAAGCCAGGTCCTGGAAGACCAAACCGAGCTGCGCCAGCTGCGCGCCCTCTCCGACATGTCCACCAGCATCACCACTTCCCTTGATGTCGAGACCGTGCTGCAAGAGACGATGGAACTCGTCATCGTTCTGACCAACGCCGAGCGCGGCTACATCGTGCTCAAGAGCGACGACAGCGGCGAGCTCGAATTTCGCATCAGCAGTGAGAGCGGCTTGCTGGGCCGGGGCATGGCGCCGGGCCAACGCCCGCAGATCAGCATGACCATCGTCAACGAAGTCATGGACTCGGGCCAGCCCTTGCTGGCGGATAACGCCTTCAAAGACGAGCGCCTCAGCGAACAGCAGAGCATCATCAACTTCACCCTGCGTTCCGTGGTCTGCGTGCCGCTGCAATACAAGGAAGACATCATCGGCGTCGTGTATGTCGACAATCGGCTGGTGGCGGGCATCTTCACCGACCGCGAGCTCAACCTGCTGCTGGCTTTCGCCAATACGGCCGCCGTCGCCATCGCCAACGCCCGCATGTACAGCCGCGCCGAGCGAATCCTGGCGGAGATCACCCAGGTCAAGGAATTGATGGACAACATCTTCTCCTCCGTCGGCAGCGGCATCATCGCCATCGACTCCAACGACCTCGTGCACACTTTCAACCGCGCCGCCGGCGAGATCCTCGATGTCATGCCGGAAGTCGCCGTCGGCTTCGATGTTGAACAGGTGATGCGCAACGCCGCCCTGCAGCTTTCTGAACAGCTGGAGCTGGTCAAAGAAAACGATCGCGACCAGACCCTGGAGCTCAGCGCGGAATTGCCCGGGCGCGGGCAGGTGGCGCTGGCGCTGAACATGTCGCCCCTCAAAGACGGCAACGACATGACCCAGGGCGTCACCCTGGTCATGGACGATGTGACGCATTTGCACGAGCACGAAACCACTATCAACGCCATGAAGCGCATCTTGCCCGAAGGCATGGTCGACCAAATCGAGGAAATCGCCAATATCGAGATGGGCGGCGTCCGACGCGAGATCACATGCCTCTTCGCCGATGTGCGGCCCTGGATTACCCTGCCCGATGTCGCCGCCAGCGAAAAACTGCGCATCCTCAACCAGTATCAGGCGGTGGCCACCGGCTGCATACACGAGTGCGGCGGAATCATCGACAAATACATGGGCAATGAAGTCATGGCGCTCTTTAACACCCAGATCAATCCCGAGCCGCGCCATGCCCGCCAGGCCCTGGAATGCGCCCTCTTGATGCGCGACCGCTTCGTGGAGCTCTACCGCGAGATGGGCGTCCAGCCGGAGCCGCACTTCTACATCATCGGCATGTTCACCGGCGTGGCCACCCTGGGCAATGTGGGCAGCTTCCAGCGCCGCGAATTCACGGCCCTGGGCAACAGCATCAACACCGCCAAGCGCGTCCAGGAGAATGCCGCGCGGGGAACGATCACCATCGTGCAGCAAACCCTGGATCACTTCCGGGCGAATGGCGGCGGGCGGCGAAACTACGACTTTCACGAGCGCGACCCGATTTATGGCAAAGGGCTGTCAGTTGGCATGCGAGCTTTCGAGGTGACGCGAGGCGCATGAGCGAGGCGACCGGCTTCAGCGCGATACAGACGCAGCTCCGCGGTTTGAAAGCGCGCGCGGAAGAAGTCAAGAACATGCTCGACCAGCAGCAGGCTTTGCTGCGGCGTCGCGGCATCAACCTGCCGGCCGACGCCATCGACCGCATGCGGAAAATGCGCTCCAGCATCGACAAGCTCTCCGTCGCCCTGGTCGACACCCATATGCAGCTGCAGCAGCTGCGGCGCCTGGCGGATACCAGCGCCCTTATTAACTCCTCCCAGGAGACCGACGAAGTCCTCAACCAGGTGATGGAGACCGTCATTCAGCTAACCCAGGCGGAGCGCGGCTACATCGTGCTGAAGAACCGCGAAACCGGCGTGCTGGAATTCAAGGTGGCGCGCGGCTTGAGCGCCGAAGAGACGGCTTCCGGCGGGCGCGTCGTCAGCTGGTCGGTCATCAACATGGTGGCGGATACGGGCGAGCCCCTGCTCACGGTGGACGCGGGCGCGGACGAGCAGTTCAGCCACAGCGAGAGCATCGCCGGCTTCAGCCTGCTCAGCATCCTGGCGGTCCCCCTAAAGGTTCGCGACGAAATCATCGGCGTCGCCTATTGCGATAACCGCGTCATGGCGGGCTTGTTCAAGGAGAACGAGCTGGACCTGCTCACCAGCTTCGGGCAGCAGGCGGCTGTCGCCATCGAAAACGCCCGACTCTTTGAAGACATTCGCGCGCAGACGGCGCTTATCGACGAGATGCGGGCGCGGCTCTCCAACATTTTCGCCTCGATTGGCTCTGGCGTCATCACCGTGAATGGCGAGAATGTGGTCATCGTCTGCAACGAAGCGGCCGAAGCCATCACCGGCGCCAGCAACGAAGACGCGGTCGGGCAGCCGCTGCGCGCCGTCTTGCCCCAAGTCACCGAGAGCTTCCATCACGAGATTGAGCGCGTCCGCCGCGAACAGACCCAGCATATCTGGGCCGAGCGCTTCGAGCGTTTTGGGCGGCAGCTGTACTGGCAGGTCGTGGCCAGCCCACTGCGCGGCGACGACCAAGTCAATCACGGCGTCGCCCTGGTCATTGACGACCTGACCGAGCGCAAAGAACAAGAAGAGCAGCGCCGTCTGCTCGGGACTTTCGTGCCAGAAGCGCTGCTGGAAAACATCGATTCGATCAGCGAGCTGGACACCCGACCGGCCGAACGCGTGATTTCCGCCATCTTCGCCGATGTCGACGGCTTCACCTCGTTCAGCGAACACCTGCAGCCCGAAGATTTGATGCGCATCATAAATCGCTACCTCGGGGCGGCCAGCGACGCCATCACCGCCCACGACGGCATCGTCGATCAATACCTGGGCGACGCCATCACCGCCCTGTGGAACACGCAGCTCAACAGCCAGGCGGACCACGCCCTGCGAGCGGTGCGCGCGGCACAAGCCATCATGGCGGCCGCTCAGGCGCTGCACCAGGTGATGCGCTCCGATCATCAGCTGGAGTTCTGCATCGGCGTCCACAGCGGGCATTCCGTGCTCGGCATGGTGGGCGGCGCCGACCGCATCGAATTCGCCGCTCTTGGCGAAGCGCCCGACATGTGCAAGTTCCTGCAAGAAAACGCCGAGCCCGGCGAGGTCATCATCAGCCCGGCCACTTACGCCCTGGTCAAAGACCAAATCGACGCCGACCAGCTCGAGCCGCGCAAATCCAAAGCCGGCTTTGAGAGCTTGGACGCCATCTACCGCCTGCGGGACTCCGTCCGCGCCAGCAATGGCGACGCCGGCGCCTAGGCGAACAAAGATCGTCGCCGAGCCAAAACAAAAACCGCCGCAATTGAGCGGCAACCAGCGCGTCGCGCCCGAATTATTCGCCTTGGTCCGCTTGTCATCGCCTCGTCCAACGCAATCCTGGTCGCCGGCGCGTCAATCCACTCCGGCGCCCCGGCGTCGTGAGTCGCCCTGAGATTCGATGTCGCCAGCGACGACAAGCGCTGCATGCGCCCCTCCCGGCAAGCCTCGCAGCATCATGCCAAATTGAGCGCCCGCGGTCGACAGACGGACGGAGGCGATGCCCATCCCTGGCCTTTGCCACCATCTGCTACAATAGACTACGGAAAGCGAGGCATGATCATGCGGGGCGATTTGCCGCTCGAGGCGCGGGGCCTTTTCAGCAAGCCATTCAAGACATTGGGCATCGCGCTGGCGCTCGTCTGCGGTCTGGCGGCGCTCGTCTACCAGGCTCTTGGCGCCGGGCTCGATTACGCGCTTGTCCTGAGCGTCTTCGCCACCCGCTTCCTCGGCATCTTCATCGAGGCCGTGCCTTTTCTGCTGCTCGGCTCGCTTACCTCCGGGCTCATCGAGGTCTTCGTCAAGTCGGAAGACATTTTGCGCTTCTTGCCGCGCAATCGGCTGGGCGCGACCCTGGGCGGCGCATTCCTTGGGCTGGTCTTCCCCGTTTGCGAATGCGGGGTCGTGCCCGTGGCGCGCCGGCTCTTCAGCAAGGGCACGCCCGTCTCCATGGGCATCGCTTTTCTGTTGGCGGCCCCCTTCATGAACCCCATCGTCTTCGCCAGCACATTCATCGCGTTCGGCTTTGGACCCGTGCTGATCGGGCGCTTCATCATCACCGTCATCGTCGCGGTGACTGTCGGCCTGGTCATCGGCAGTCTGGCGCAGCCGCAAGCCGTGCTCAAGCCACTGGCGCTGCGGCGGGACGACGAAACCCATCATCACCACCACGAATCGACGCCCTCAGCCCGCGCCAGGCTCTTTAACTCGCTGCAAATCGCCAGCGATGAATTCTTCGAGATGGGGCGATTCTTGATCCTGGGCTCGGCCTTGGCGGCGCTCATGCAGACCTTGGTCGCCCAGGACAGCCTGCTTGCGCTGGGAACGGGCTCGGTGCTTTCGGTGCTTTTCATGCAGGCTCTCGCGTACATCCTCAGCGTCTGCTCCACGGTCGACAGCTTCCTGGCCCTGGCTTTCGTAAACACCTTCACCACCGGCGCCATCATCAGCTTCCTCAGCTTCGGTCCCATGGTCGACATCAAGAGCACGCTGATGTTCACCGGCGTGTTCCGCCGCCGCATCGTGCTGTATCTCGTGCTGCTGCCCTTCGTCATGAATTTGCTCGCCGGGTCGCTGATCAACCTGGCCCTGGGCCACTAGCGGGGGCGCGATGAAAGCAAAAGCGGAGGGCGCGAGCGTCGATTGGATCGCCTGGGCGAAGTCGCTCATCCTGTTCGGCATGGGCATCTACCTGGCGCTGCTGATCTTGACCGGCAAGCTGGACAATTACATCAATCAGCGATTCGCCTGGCTGGCTTATGTCGGGGCGGCGATCTTCGTCTTGCTCGCTCTGGTCAATCTCTACGGCAGCCTGCGCTCGCCCGCGCGCGACCACGATCACCACCACGATCACGATCATGACCACCATCACGACCACCATAACGATCATCATCATTACCACATCGGCTGGGACATCCTGCTCATCGCGGCATTTCCGCTGCTGCTCGCGCTTTTGATTCCCTCACGAGCCCTGGGCGTGGAGGCGGTGAACGGCGGCGTGAGCCTGAGCCCGGTCGGGGTCGCTGTGGAAGGCGCTTTCCGACGCGATCCGCTCGACCGCAACATCCTGGACTGGCTGCGCGAGTTTGACCGAGCCGCCACCCCGGCTGCCTTCAATGGCGTCCCGGTCGATGTCATCGGTTTTGTCTATCGCGAGCCGCGCTTCCCCGCAGGCGGCTTCATGCTGTCGCGCTTCACCCTGAGCTGCTGCGTCGCCGACGCCTTCCCCATCGGCATGCCCGTCATCGCGGAAGAGGCGGATGCCATCGAGGCCGGCGCCTGGCTGCGGCTGCGCGGCAAAATCGAAGCGTCGGAGTTCGACGGCGCCTTCCTGCCCGTCGTCTACCCCAGCGCCATCGACCTCGTCGGCGAGCCGGAACAGCCCTATCTCTATCCCTGAGGCGCCATGAAAGCCGATAGACTCGATCTTGCCGTTCTGCTGATAGTCGCCTTTTGCCTGGCGGGCGTCGCCGCAGTCGCTTTCTTCAGCGACCCCGGCCGACAGCCAGCCTTGGTCGCGTATCTTTATCCCGCCACTTCCGCGCCCCACAACGTCTGGCTGGCGGAAATGCAAGATCCGGCCGCCAAACGACAGCTGACCTTCAGCGACGCAGGCGTCTACGACTTCGACATCAGCCCCGATGGCCGCTGGCTGGCGTACGCCGAGCGCCACTCAAGCGGCGCCGTGGCCCTGCGTTTGCTGGATATCCCCGCCGGGCGGACGCGCACTCTGGTAGACTGCGTCGCCATCAAAGCGCTCTGCACGACGCCTGTCTTCAGCCCGGACGGCGCCAAACTGGCTTATCAGCGCTCGGAAACGGCCAGCCGCGGCTTTGGCCTGCCCCGCATCTGGCTTGTCAGTCTCTTGGGCGCGGACTACGACACAGTCCCCTTGATCGCCGATTCGCAAGTCCTGGGTCACAGCCCCGTTTGGTCGGGCGACAGCAACACGGTCGCCTTTTACAGCGCGGACACGACTCAGCCCGGCATCTTGATCTTCGACTTCGCGCCCCGCGGCGACGATGGCGTCCAGCTGCGCTTCATCCCGTCGTCGCATGGCGCAATGGGCGCGCTTTCGCCAAATGGCCAGCAATTGATCTTCCCGGAGCTCGTCCGCCGCGACGGCCGCTTCTACACCCACTTGCGCATCGCCGATCTCGCCGCCAGGCAATTCGCCGCTTTCACCGATCCTCAAGGCCCCACCGACGATGTCGCCGCCCAGTGGAGCCCCGACGGCGATACGGTCGCCTTGGCGCGCCAATACACCGACGCACGCTGGACCCCGGGCCATCAGCTGTACCTGCGCCGCCTTTCGGACGAGACCGAATCCCTGCGAGCCGTCGCCTATGACCCGCGCTACAACAGCTCCTACTTTCGCTGGAATCGCGCCGGCGACGCCTTGGCGACGCAACGCTTTCCGCTGCAATCGGAGGGCGCCGCCAAGCCGGAGGTCTGGGCACATGATCTGCGCAGCGGGGAGAGCCGGCTGCTCGCCGCCGATGCTTTCCTGCCGCAGTGGGCCGGGGCGTAAAGCCTCAGGTTTCCGGCGGCCGACCGCGTGATCGCCCGTGAGATTGGCTGGCGGCGCCAGAGTCAATCGGGCGCGGCAAGATTACAATACGAGCCAAAACCCGAGCCAGACTCATGCGCATTGAACATCTCTCGCTGACCAACTTTCGCAATTACGCCCGTCTGGAATTCAGTCCCTGCGCCGACGCCCCCATTGTCCTCTTTGGCGAGAATGCCCAGGGCAAGACCAGCGCCCTCGAATCCATCTATTACCTGGCGACTTCGACTTCGCCCTACACCACCAGCGACAGACAGCTGATTCACTGGCGCGCGGAAGAGGATCCGATTCCCTTCGCGCGGCTGTCCGCTGCCATCGACGGCGGGGCGGGCCGCTACAACCGGCTGGACATCACCCTCATGCTGGACGCGACGGGCGGCGCGACCCGCTTCAAAAAGTCCATCAAGCTGAACAATGTCGAAAAGCGGGTCATGGACCTGGGCGGGCTGCTTAATGTCGTGCTGTTTCTGCCTCGCGATTTGTCCTTGGTGGAGGGCTCGCCCGGCGATCGCCGCCGCTTCATGGATCTGACGCTGCGCCAGGTTGACCGCGAGTACTTCGGGGCGCTGCAGGAATACGAAAAGCTCTTGCCCCAGCGCAACGCCCTGCTCAAGCGCATCGCCGAAAAGCGCGCCCGCGACGCCGAGCTCGAATTTTGGGACGAGCAGCTGGCAGCCGCCGGCGCCATCGTCGTCGCCGGGCGACAGCGATTTCTGCGCCAACTGGAGGACAAGGCGCGGGCGACGCACCACAGCCTCAGTGGCGGGAGCGAAACCCTGAGCCTGCGCTACCTGCCCAGCATCCTGCCCCAAGCCAGCGGCAACGGCGGGCAGCTCTCGTTTGACGCGCCGGGCCTGGACCTCGACCGGCAGCTCTCGGCAGCCGAAATTCAGCCGCAATTCCAGGAGCGGCTCCTGGCGCAGCGCCGCGAATCTATCGCCCGCGGCATGACCGTCGCCGGTCCTCACCGCGACGAACTGCGCCTCCTGATCAACCAGCGCGATTGCGGCCTTTATGGCAGCCGCGGCCAAGCGCGAACGGCGGTGATGGCGCTCAAGATCGCCGAATTGGATTGGATGCGCGATCAACTGGGCGAGTATCCCGTCTTCCTGCTCGACGAAGTAGTGGCGGAGCTGGATGGAAAGCGGCGGCGCTTCTTGCTTGAGCGGCTCGACGGCGCTGCCCAGACCCTGCTCACTGCGACCGAGCTCGAAATCTTTGATCGCGGCTTTTTGCAGCGGGCGCGGCTCTACCAAGTGGCTGGGGGCCAGATCACCGCAGCCGAGTCCTGAGCGCGGTCAATACCCGTTCCAGATCGAAATTCCGCAGGCGCGCCCCGGCAGATGGCTCGCAAGCCGCCCCCCATGCGCGACCAAAGAGTCGCCCCTATCATAGAACAATCGTGCTATTCTCGCGCCATCTGTCCCAACCAACGAGAGGACCAAAGATGGCTTGGACGAGCCCCAAGACCTGGTCGAGCGAACCGCTGACCTCGCTCGATCTCAACACTTATATGCGCGACAACCAGAATCATCTGAAAGACCGCCTCGACGCCAGCGCCAGCCAAATCGTCAGCGGCCTCAGCGAGCTCAGCTCTACCTCGAATGCCTTCGTCGATGTGGACGCGACGCGCCTGGCTCTGACGCTGACCACGCACGGCGGCGACGTGCTGCTCGGCTTCACCGGCGCCGCCAAGTGCAGCCGCGACACCGGCGCAGTCTATTTCAATGTGGCTGTCGACGGCGCAAATTACATCGCCGATGATGGCATCGTCAGCTGCCAGATCGCCCAAAGCGGCGACTCGCGCAAGCTCAAGCCCTTCTCCTTCGTGCTGCTGATCACCGGCTTGAGCGCGGGCCAGCACACATTCAAGCTCCGCTGGAAAGCCTCCAACAACAACACCGTCTCCATGGACATCGTCAAGCTGCATCCGCAATTCTGGGCGAAGGAGATCTAGAGCATGGACATCGTCATCCAGCGAGAACTGGAGGCGGAGCTGCTGGATCTGGCGGCGCGGCTGGCATTGGGCGGCGCCACCAGCGGCGTCTCCAGCGGCGGCGGCCTCTCGCGCGTGCACCTGGCGGAAGCCAACCCGCCCGATCAAGCCCGCGCCAGCGACCTGCTGCGGAGCTTTGGCGCGCTTGAAGTCGCGTCATCCGCAAGCGCCTTTCAACAGGGCGGTCCGGCCCCCGTACTCAGCTCAAGCGACCCGCGCCTGGCGGCCGATGGCGAGCTCGCCTGCGTCGTCTTGCGCGGCGGCCAAGAGAGCAGCCGCGGCTATGGCAAGGTGAAAGACGGCGCCTTTTCCTTGTCGCTGCGCCAGCTCGTCCCGGGCGCCTACACCGTTTTGCTGCAGCGGACCCGCGGCGATTACGCCAGCGGCGTCTTGCGTTTTCGCGTCGACAAAGCGTCTTGACCGGGCCTCGCCCCGCGCGCAGACAGAGGAGGAATCATGAATTTCGAGCAAGTGTTTCAAGTATTGACGCTGGCAGTGATGGCGCTCGTCTATTGGTGGTCATTCCGCAGCTTCCCGCCCGGCGAGACCGCCAAGCTCATCGACCGCCTGGGCGAAGTCAGCCAGCGCACCGAAAGCCGCCTGGACGACCTGCTGGTCGATGTGGCGCGGCTGATGAACGAGCTGCGCCGGCCCGAAGAAGAAGGGCAAGAGTCTTAAGGCGCCCGTTCAGTCCGCGGCGTAGGGATCCTGGCCCAGTTGCGTGTCTTTGCGGATCGCCTGCCGCCAGGGTTTCTTCGCCCCGCCTTGATAACCCAGCTCGCGCAGCCGCTGCAATTCCAACTGCTCGAGCTGGTCCGCCACGGCCGCGTAATCGCCGCGGGGGATGCGCCGGTCGCTGCCGGCCGCGTCGCGATAGACATAGCCGGCGCCGCCGCACCAGTCGCAGTCTTCGCTCTCGCCGCTGAAATCGTCCTCGAACCAGCCATAGCCATCGCAAGAAACGCAGCGCAGGATCCGCTCTTGCTCCGCCATCAGCTTTTCCCCTTGGCCGGGGCCCGCGCTCTGGTCCGCTTTCGATCCCGCGCCAGCGCGAACAGCTCGGCATAGCCCGCGAGGTAGCTTTCTGGCGAGAAGTAACTTTCAGCGAAAGCGCGCGCGCTCTCGCCCATCGCGCTCGGGTCGCTGGCGTAGAGCCGCCGCAGCGCCCGCGTCAGGTCGGCTTCGTCGCCCGCCGTAACCAAGTAGCCGTTCTCGCCATCGCGGATCAAATCCGGGATGCCGCCGACGCGGCTGCCGATGACCGGCGCGCCCAGCAGCATCGCCTCCAGCACCACCCGCCCCAAGCCCTCCGAAAGCGACGGCAAGACCAGGGCTCGCGCCGTCCCCAGGTAACGCGCCAGATCCGCCTGCGAGACCGCGTCCGCGAACTGCACCCGCCCCTCCAGGCAGAGCTCCCGCGCCAGGTCCATCAGCTCGCGCGCGTAGGCGGCGTTCTCCGCGCCACCGACCAGATGCAGCCGCGCCCGCGGGTGATCCAGAGCGGCGAAGGCCCGCAGCAAATGGTGGACGCCCTTGCGCGGGATGAGCACGCCGGCGTAGACCAAATCGACCGCCTCGCTCAGGGGGACGCTCCGCGCCGCCTTGCGGAAGACATCGGTGTCGCTGAAGGTCATGAAACGCGCTTGAGGCAAATCGGGCGCATAATGGCGGGCGCGCTCGGCCGTCGACGAGGAGATGACCCGCAGCGCGTCCGCATGCCGGAAAGCGAAACGCGCCGCGGCCAGCATCAGCCGGCGATACAGGCTTTCGAAGGGAATCGACCGCTGCAAGAAGAGGTCTTCTTCGAAATTGTTGTGATTCTCGATGATCACGCGCTGGGCGATGCCCAAGCATTGGCAGACGCGCTTGACCCCGGCCGCGATGGCGCCTTCGTAAGGGCTCTGCGCCACGACGATTCCCGCCTTGCCGCGCAGCGCCAGCCAAGCCAGCAAGGGCGGCGCCAGGCTGAACATGACCAGGTAGCGCAGAATGGATGTCGGCGGCTGCGGCAGCAAGCAGAAGCGGACTGATTGGCGGAATCGCCGGGGACGGGGCGAATCCGCGAAGCCGATCACGCGAATGTCATAGCCGCGCAGGCTCGCCAGCAAGCGCCATTTGCGGGCGTCGACAGCGCTCAGCGGCCGGCTGTAGCGCGCGCTGCTGATCCAGCAGACCGTCTCCTCGCTGGCGGGCACGGGGGCGCGGCTCACGAGTCACATGGGTCCACGCGAATCGCGGTAGATGACGACCTTGCTCTGGCCGCCGGGACGGTCTTCTTTTGGCAGCAGCCCCTCCAGCGCCAGCGAAACCAAAGCCATGACCATGCCGCCCAGGATCGCGGGGAACAGACCGCCCTCGATGATCAGCCGGTCGCCAGCCAAGGCGTCGGTGATGAGCAGCAAAAGGCCGTTGATGACGAAGAGGAAGAGCCCAAGCGAGAAAATCACCATCGGGCAAGTGAGCAGGATGAGCAGCGGCTTCAGCAGCGCGTTGACGACGCCGAAGACCAGCCCGATAAAGAGCAGCGTGCCGATGTCGTTATCCGCCACATGAATCGCGGGGATGAGCATGGCGGCCGCGGCGATCGCCACCGCGTTGATCAAGACCCGAATCAGAAATTCTCTCATGGCGCTCTCCCGCCCGCTTGCGTTCGCTTGCATACCCCGAATACGCGCCTTAGCTCGCCGGGGTTGCGCGTGAGCCGCGGCGCCGCGCGATCAAGAACAGAGCCAGCAGCAGCAGCAAGCCCAATGCCACCGCCCCGATCGCCAGCGAAGTGTCGCTCGTTTCGGGCTCGTCGGCGCTGGGATCATCAATTTCAGTGATGGTCACCGGCGTCAATGTGGGCTGTGCCGTCGGCTCGCTGATGGCTTCGCTTGTGGGCGCGTCGGTGACGGTCGCGGCCAGGGTCGGCTGCTCGGTCGCCGCTTCGGTTGGGCTGGGCGCTACGGTGGCGGTCTCCCCAGCCGGACTGGCTTCCCCGCTCACGGCAGCTTGCTCCGCTTCCGTTGCGGTGGCTGTCGCCGTGGGCATGGCTGTGTTGGTTGGCGTGGGCGTGTCCGTTGGAACCGGCGTATCGGTGTCCGTTGGGATGGGCGTATCCGTGCTCGTTGGGACAGGCGTTTCGGTGTCCGTTGGCACAGGCGTATCCGTGCTCGTTGGTACTGGAGTATCGGTGTCCGTTGGGATCGGCGTGTCCGTGCTCGTTGGGACAGGCGTGTCCGTGTCCGTTGGCACAGGCGTGTCGGTGTCCGTTGGGACAGGCGTATCCGTGCTTGTCGGTACTGGCGTGTCGGTGCTCGTTGGGACAGGCGTATCCGTGTCCGTTGGCACAGGCGTATCCGTGTCCGTTGGGACAGGCGTATCCGTGTCGGTTGGGACAGGCGTATTCGTGCTTGTTGGTACTGGCGTATCGGTGTCCGTTGGCACAGGCGTATCGGTGTCCGTTGGCACCGGCGTATCCGTGCTTGTCGGTACTGGCGTGTCGGTGCTCGTTGGCACAGGCGTATCGGTGCTTGTTGGCACAGGCGTGTCCGTGTCCGTTGGGACAGGCGTATCCGTGCTTGTTGGTACTGGCGTGTCGGTGTCCGTTGGCACAGGCGTAGCGGTGCTCGTTGGCACAGGCGTATCCGTGCTTGTTGGCACAGGCGTATCGGTGCTCGTTGGCACAGGCGTGTCGGTGTCCGTTGGAACTGGCGTATCGGTGCTCGTTGGCACAGGCGTATCGGTGTCCGTTGGCACAGGCGTATCCGTGCTTGTTGGCACAGGCGTATCGGTGCTCGTTGGCGGCAGCGGCGTATCGGTGCTCGTTGGCGGGATTGGCGTGTCCGTGCTCGTTGGCGGCAGCGGCGTATCGGTGCTCGTTGGCGGGATTGGCGTGTCCGTGCTCGTTGGCGGCAGCGGCGTATCTGTGCTCGTCGGCGGCAGCGGCGTATCTGTGCTCGTCGGCGGCAGCGGCGTATCTGTGCTCGTCGGCGGCAGCGGCGTATCTGTGCTCGTCGGCGGCAGCGGCGTATTCGTCTCGGATGGTGGCAGCGGCGTATCTGTGCTCGTTGGCGGCAGCGGCGTATCTGTGCTCGTCGGCGGCAGCGGCGTATCTGTGCTCGTCGGCGGCAGCGGCGTATTCGTCTCGGATGGTGGCAGCGGCGTATCTGTGCTCGTCGGCGGCAGCGGCGTATTCGTGCTCGTTGGCGGGATTGGCGTATCCGTTTCGGATGGTGGCAGCGGCGTATCTGTGCTCGTCGGCGGCAGCGGCGTATCTGTGCTCGTTGGCGGCACAAGCGCTTGCTCGCGGACGGTCGCGCTGGCCTCGGCTGTCGCGCTGGCGGGCAGCGTATTCGTGGCGGCGGGCGTTGCGCTTGAGGTCGCCTTGGGCGCGGCAGTATCCGTGGCAGTCGCCGTCGGCTCGGGCGTCGCGGTCGCCGTGGCGGTTGCCGTGTCTGTCGGCAGCGGCGTGAAAGTCGGCGTCGGCGGCAGCTGCACCGTGAAGGGCAGGCTGACAGTCGTCGTCTGTCCGCCCGCGTTCGTCACCGACAGCTGCGCTTCATGCGCGCCATCGCCCAGCTCCTCGGCCGGGATCGTAAAGGCGCCGCCTTCGACCGTCCGCGCCGGCCCGTCATCGTAACGCACTTCCATCCGCGTGATCTCGGTCTGCCCCCCGGCCGCAACCTCGACCTCGCGCGGGCCGCTGACCACGGCGTCGGTCGCTATGCCCGCGATCGCCACATCTGGCGCCAAAGCGGCGACGTCAAACTCGATGGTCTCTACCGTCTCCGCCCCGGCGGCGTCGACAGCGCGCACCGCCAGCCTGTTGCGCCCCGGCTTGAGGTCGGCCGCGCTCAAAGTGAAATCCAGCCGGTCGCCTTCGACCAGCGCGCCCAATTCCGGCTCGACGCTCAAACTGACGATCGGCGATTGGCCGGCCGCGCGGATACTGGCGCTCAGCGTGGAGCTGACCAGCGTGTCTTCGCCGATGCCCTCAATCTCCAGCCGCGGCGGCAGCGCCTCCACCTCGAAAGTCTTGTCGACGGTCGTCGTCTGGCCGCCGGCGTTGGTGGCGCGGATGCTCAGCGTGTGCGCTTCGGGCCGAAATTCAAAGGGATCCAGATCAAATTCATATGGCGCTTCGCTGTCTGTCGCGACGACTTCGCCATCGACCAGGAACTCAACCAGGGTGATTTCAGTCTGCCCGCCCGCGTCGACAGAAATGACTTCCGCCTCCGCCACATCTTCGCTCGGCGCGGCGTCAAAGTCGTCCGAGACTCGCGGCGGCAAGGCAGCCACTTCGAATTCCGCGCTCAAAGTGCCGACATCGCCCTCCACATCGCTGACCGTGATATCCAGCTGATGCTCGCCCGGGCTCTGCTCCTCGGGCGCCAGCGTGTAGCTCGCGTCAGTGGAGACGACCTCGCCATCCAGGGCGTACTCAATGCTCTCGATGTCTTGGTCGGCGCGAATCTCGACCGTGATCTGCGTGTCTTCGGTGATCGCCTCGCTGAATAGGTCGTCGGGCAAGAAGAGCAGCGGAATCGGGATCGGCGCGCGCAATGTGGCGCTGCCAGAGGCGCTGCGGCCATCGGCGGTGGTGACGATCAAGCTGAAATCGTAGCGCGTGCCATCGGCCGGCACATCCACGCCCATCGTCAAGATGTACTGGCTGCGGAACAAGAAGGCCAGCTCGCTGTAGATGCCGCCCAGTTCGCCGGCTTCGGGCGCTTCGTAAAAGGCCGCGTTCGACTCGGCGGCGATCGCGGCCAGAAAGCGCCGGTCAATATCCCAGCCCAGGCCGATGGAATACACCGGCACGCCGTGAATGGTCGCGGCGCGGATGCTCTCGTCGCGGCTGGTCCGGCTGGCGTTGCCATACTCGCCGCCATCGCTGAGGATGACGACGGCGACACGCGGCAATGGCGCTTCGTTGGCGATCTCGATGGCGCGGTAAGTGGCGTCGTAGAGCGCCGTCTGCCCGCCATAAGCCAGATTGTCGATTTGGTTGAGCAGCGCGCCGCGGTCGGTCGTGTAGCCGCTTATCTGGCGCACATCCGTGTTGAAGGCGACCAAGGCGACCGGGTCATCCGGTCCCAGCGCCGCCAGGTAACTGCGCGCGGCCGCCTGCGCTTCTATCAGTGGCTTGCCCGCCATGCTGCTGCTCGTATCCATGACCAGGACGCTGGCGAAAGCCAAATCGTCGTCGGTCACATTCGCCACTTGCGTCACCCGCGCCCGGCCAGCCAGATCGCCGCCAATGGAAAAGTTCGCCGCCTCCAGCCCGGAGACGAGCTGCCCGGCCGCGTCCAGGATGCTGGCGTGAATCGCGACTTCGCTGAGGTCGGTGGAGTCGATGCCGATGATATCGAGGCTAAGGCTGGGCGGGTCTTGGGCGTAAGCGGCGAATGGCGACAGGAGCAACAGAACGAGCAGGGCGCGCGCGGCGCAAAACTTCAACACGGCATCTCCAATGGCTACGGCGCGGTGGCAGCTGCAAGAGCAAAGGGCGGCCGCCCCTTGATCCTGTGGCGCCAAAGGCCAAACATTCGCGTGATTATAGGGAGTCTCGCCCGGAAAATATAGCTTGAAATGCGGCGCAATTCTGCCGGGCGCAAGTTTCGCGCAGCCGCCTCAGCCGCCCCCAAAACGCGCCTGTGCCGCCACCAGCCAATGATGCAGCGGCGCCAGCGCGACGAAATGCGCGTAGCAGGTTTCCAGCAAGGCAGGCGACGCAATCGTCGCCGCGGATATGTCGCGCGCGCCGGCGTGCAGGCGGTTGTGGCGCAGCCATTTGATGCGCGGGTGACGCTTGTCATAACCGCGAGGCGCAGTCTTGTAATGCTCGCCCTCGATCTCGTAGCCCGCCGCCCGCACCGCTTCGGCCGCCTCGTCCAGCGCCGCCGCCGCCTCGTCGTCCAGCACTGCCCGCCGGTACGCCTCCAGCATCGGCTTGGGGAAATGAAACATTCCCGCCACCAGGCCGCCGTCATCGGGCGTGATCTGCATGCCAAAGCCCGGATGCTGCATTTTCTTGCCGCTGCCGTGCCACCAGAACATCGCCACATTGACTTTGTAGGGCGATTTGTCTTTGCTGAAGCGGGTGTCGCGCGCCGCCCGCATCAAGCAGCCGCTCCCATTCGTCCGCAGATCTATCCTCAATTCGGGGTCAATCTCCCGCAGCCGCTCGCCCATCGCCGCCACCCAGCCCAAGGCTGGCGCACGCACGCATTCGTCGTAGCGCGCGCGATTCTCGGCGAACCACTCCCGCCGGTTGTTCGCCCGCAGCTCCTGCAAGAACGCTTGCGTCTCTGGCGGAAAGCCGGGAAAATCGCTCATCGTCCGCTCCAATGCAACACGCTGTCCGGGCTGCCGGGTCCATGGCGCGCTCATCCTACAATGCGGATTTCGCCTATGCAAGCCGCCGCCCCTTTGGCACAATCGACGAAGCCAACTTGCCAAGGACAACCGCATGCAGCTGCTTCGCGCGCTTTTCGCCTTATTTTGCTTCGCCGCCGCCAGCCTCTCCTTGGCCGATGACGCCGCCAGCCCGGAGGCGATCTGCGCCAGAGCGCGGCCGGGCGCCTCGACCGCCATGCAGTTCACGGGCGCTGAGGCCGTCTTAAAAGAGGGCGTCGATTACCGCGCCATCTTCTGCACCGGGGCCGGCGCCATTTATGTCGATCTCTTTGAAAGCTTGACGCCCGAAACCGTGAACAATTTTGTCTTCCTGGCGGGCGAGGGCTATTACGACAGCACGACCTTCCACCGCGTAATCCCCAACTTCATGGCGCAAGGCGGCGATCCCACCGCCAGCGGCCGCGGCGGACCCGGCTACCAATTCGACGACGAGCCCGTCGGCTTCCTCACTTTTGAGCGCCCGGGCTTGCTGGCCATGGCCAACGCCGGGCCCGGCACAAATGGCAGCCAGTTTTTCATCACCACCGCGCCGACGCCGCATCTCAATTACAAACACACCATCTTTGGCGAAGTGCTGGATGGCCAAGAGCATGTGATCGCCATCCGCGAGCGCGACCCCGCCAGCGCCGCCGAACCGGGCGAGAGCCTGCATGCCGCGCTCATCATCACCGACCCGGCCACCGTCGACGCCGGCGAAATCAGCCCGCCGCCAGCCGCCACTCCCGGGGAAATCAGCGCCGCCTTCGACGCTTTCACCGGGAGCCTGCCGCCGACGCTGCCGCTGGACGAGGCGCGCTCCGGCCAACTCTCCACTGAGGAGCTCGCCGATAGCGTGTCGGCTGATTTGCGAGAAGCCTTCACGCAATTCGCCAGCGAGCGCAACCACGAATATCGCCAGCGCATGCAAATCGTCAATGGCGGCTGCGACGAGGGCGTCTTTTTCTCGTCGCTTGGCTACTGGCTTGATGTCTACGCCGACGCCGATTCCGCTCGCGCCGCGCTGGAAGACGAATTCCTGCAGCGCTGGCTTGACAGTTACGACTACGCGCGCGACGCCGAAGATGTCCATAGCTATCACAGCCACGCACCGACCTGCGCTGGCGAGGACGGCATTCACCTGCTCCTGATCAGCCGACGCGGGCGCTATCTGGCGACTCTGGATGTCTTGGTTGATTTGTCGCTGCTGGATCAAGCGCCCGGCGCCGCTATTCTGGACAACCTGGCAGTGCAGATCGAAGGCGCCCTGGCGACAATCTTTCGCGGCGAGATACGCTGACCCCGAACCTGCCCGTCACAGCCGCCGCCGCAGCCTCTCAATAGCGGCGTCGCGCTCGTCGTGCTGGCAGATCTCCAGGGCTTCAATGAATATGCCAAGTTCGTCACGCCTCGCCGTCTTCGCCAGCCGCAGCAAGCTTTGGCTGAGCCGGTCGTCGCGCGCCGCCGCCATCATCACCAAGCCGTAGCGCCGCAAATCCATATCTTTCGTGCCCATGACGAGCGCTTCCAGATCGTCGTAGAGCGCCTTCGCCCGCCGCTCAATGACCCAGTTGACGATGCCCAGGCTCGCCGTCGGCTGGTCCAGCTGGCGGTATTGCTCGATCAAACCGGCGTAGAGCGGAATGGGGAAGGCGTCGCCGAGCGATTCCAGCGCCTTGCCGGTTAATTCGCCCCGCGCCGTCCGCGCCATCTGGATACCATCGCGCAGCAGGAACTGGTATATCGGCAATGGCTGATCGGCCGCGACCAGCAGATCCAAAGCCGTCAGCGCCGGCTCGCAATTGAAGACCGAAGTATGCGGCTCGCCCAGGAAACGCGCCGCGTACAGGCAAGCCAGCTCCGGCTCCAGCGGCGCCAATCCAGCCAGCGCAGCCGCCCGCAAGTTCTGCGCCACATCGTCGACCGGCTGCAAATGATATGTCTCGACGCCCAGGCGGTAAATGTCCGCGTCTTCGTGATGCCCGATGTAAACGAGCAGGCGCGTCAGCCTCTCGCGCAGCAGGCCGGCTTTGTCGCGCTTGTCGTCTTTGAACAAGCTCAGGCACTTGGCGCGCAAAACCGGGCGATGACTCTCGTCGAGGGTCGCGCGCAGGGCCGGCGAGCCGAGGAGCCGCAGGCAGTCGTCGAGGTATTGCCGCCGCTGCGTCCGCGCGAGGAGCTCCAGCGCGAGATCCCGGCGCGTTTCCGGCTCGCGCTTTTGCAGCAGCGCTTGATGCAGCTCAGCCTGTGTCGGCATGGATTGCCGCTCGCTCTATTGGACGGTAGCCGAAGGGGCGACCCTTCTGCCGTGCCCGCTCGCAGTATGACCTCGTCCGCTTCAGGGCGGGTTTTCGGGCTGGTCAAGCGGGCGACTTAGAAAGTCGCTCCTACAACTGTGCTTGGTTTGCGTCGCCGTTCATCCATTATATCGCGCCAGATTTCGCACGCTTCCCCCCAATGCTTCGGGGGGGACTGAGGGGGGTTGACCAAACTACGGCAGCGCCGCCCCCAGCCCCTCGGCGCATTCGGTGATTTCGCGCCAGGTCGCCGCCGGCAGCTCGATCCCGTTCGCCAGCCGCTGCGCCCGCGTCCGCGCCTCCACCTCGCCGGGGTACAGCACCTCGCCCTCCAGCGGATCCTGCTTCACGAATTCGATAATCGAGTCCACCTGGCTCTGGAAGACATTGGCGTCGCCAAAGCGCGCGATATCCAGCATCAAAATCAGCGTGCCCCAGCGGTCTTCCAGGGGCGGCTGCTTGTCCGAGCGCAGCGACGCCATCAGCGTGAAAAAGCCGACCATCATCGCCAGCGCATAACCCTTGTGCCCGACATACGGCAAGCCCATCGGCCGCAGCGCGCCCCCCGCCGCCAGCTTGGTCGGGTCGGATGTGGGCGTCCCCGCCGCGTCGACTATCCAGTCGCCCGGCAGCTGCTCGCCCTTGTCCACCGCCACCATGACCTTGCCCGCCGCCGAGATCGAAGTGGCGAAATCGAGGATGACCGCGCCATGCGCCTCGCTGGGGAAGCCCATCGCGATCGGGTTGGCGCCGACCTTGCGCCCGGTCCCGTTCAATGGCACGACGATGGAGCGCGGTCCGCCCAGGCAGCCATCCCAAATCATCGAGGCCATCCCCGCCGCGGCGCCCATTTCAGCGTAGGTGCCCAAACGCCCGGTGTGCCCGACATGGTACATCGACGCCAGGCCGATCCCTTCCGCGCCGGCTTTCTCGATTGCAATCTCGGTCGCTTGCTTGGCGATGACCTGGCCAAAGGTCCAGTTGCCACAGATCTGCGCCATCGACGCCGTCTCTTCGACCACTTCCGGCACGGCGCTCGGCTGCAGATCGCCCTTTTCAATCGAGCGCGCGTAATATGGCGCGCGGATGACGCCATGCGAGTCGTGGCCCGCCAGGTTGGCTTTGACCAGGTGCTCGGCGACGATCTCGGCGTAATCGTCCGGGGCGCCGGCCGCGCTCAGGAGCCGGGCGATGAACTTGCTCAGGTCCGGGGCTTGTAGGGTGGGCATGGGGCTTCCTTTCGGCTTGGCTTCATTCGCTTCTATCGTAAAGGCGTCTGACGAATCGCGCTTGGGCGCCGCCCGCTAGAATGTCGGCTTGTATTCGAGCCCATAGAACAGTCGCATGCGCCAAAGCAGCGGCGCGCGCAGGCGGGGTTCTGCCTCCGCATTGCCATAAGGCGGGAAAGCGCCGTCGAATTCGCGGCTGTAGACTGGCGGATCGCCCGCAGCGGTCATGCGCAGGATCTCGTGGTGCTGCGCGTCCCAGAGCCTTGCGCCCTGCGCCAGCGAGTCCAGCCGCCGCGACTGCCCAAGCGTGAGGCCCAGGCCGATGCCCAGCGCCAGCAGCAGACTCGCCAAGCCCGCGCGCCATAGCAAGGCGGCGCACATCATGGGAAAGACGACGGGCGAAACGACTCGGTCCGTGACATAGCCGCGCAGACAAAGCGCCACGGCAATCTGGGAAGCCAGGCACAAGACTGTTATCGCGCCCGAAAGCCAGGCGAGCCGCGCCAAGACTCGCGCTCGTTCCCCGGCCCGAGCGTGGGCGCGCAATTGCCCGGTCAAAATGAGCAGCGCCGTGACGCAAGACAGCCACAATTGAGCAGCCGCGCGTTATGGACGCTGCGAAACTGGGCAAGCGCGAAAAAAGCCAGGGCCGCCAGCAGCGCGAAGACCGCCGGCCCAAGCCTGCCCAATGGCGCCAGCAGGCTGTAGACGAGCGGATTCGTAAAATCGCCCTGCCAGTGCTCGCGCCAGAACAGCATCGGTCTCCATGCGCCGACTTCCAGCGAGTTGCTCAGGTAGCCATAATCGTCCGCGTAGGGGCGGCTGTGCGCGCCCAGCCAGGCGAAGAGTAAAGTGGGCAAGAGCGCAAGACACAGGCACAGAAGAGGGGCGAGGCGTGCCAGCAACGGCTTAGGGAGTGATCGAATCGTAATCCAGCCCATAGAAGAGTCGCATGCCGGCGTGCATTGGGGCGGGGAGCGGCGCTGCCAGAATCGTGTCGTCGTAGCGGATGAAGCGACTGACGAAATAGCGGCTGTAAACGGCGGGATCGCCCGCTTCGATTAGCCGCCGAGTTTCCGCGTCCTGCTCGTCCCACAGGCGAGCGCTGGTCGAAAGCGGGTCCAGGCGCGCGAAGTTGCCGATGCAGATGCCCAAGCCCAGGATCAGCGCCAGCGACAAGCTCCCGACTTTGCCGCGCTTGAGCCAGGCGGCGCCGGGCGTGGATCCAAAACAGCTCCGCGCCATCTCGCCCAGCGACAAGCCCCAGAGCAAGCCGGAAAGCGCCAGCAAGAACGCGAAGAAGGCCCAGACCCGCCCGACGACGAAACCTTGGGCCCAGAGCGATACCGCGGTCAGCGCGGCCAGGCTCAGCGCGGCGATGATCAGCAGCGGCCAGGCCCGCAAAAGCAATAGCCCGGATCGCTGTCTTGCCGCCTTGCTCAAGGCGCGCCGCAGCTGCCAGCTCGCCATGCCCAGCAGCGCCATGCAAGTCAGCCACAGGTAAGCGCCCGCGAGATGATGGATGCTGCGAACCTGCGTCAGCGCGAAGCAGGCCAAAGCCGCCAGCAGCAGCGCGCCGCAATAATGGAGGATGCCTTGCTCTCCGTTCAAGATTCGCTCCACGCGCCGCCGCCGCAGGAGCAGGCCGAAGGACCCGGCGAGCAGCAGCAGATTGAGGCAGACGACCGCGAAGAAGGCTGGGCTGAAGCGGCCCAGGAGGGCGGGCTCATCGCTTTCATGCGCCCACAGCGCCGGCAGCAGCAGCAGCTGGAGGCTCAGGCACAGCCACAATGCGCCAGTGGCCAGCGGGACCCGATCTCGTCGATCTGGCGTCGCCCGCGAAGTCGAAAGCGAAAAGCGCAAGCCCGCGGCCAGCAGCAGCATGAAGCCGGCGAAGGCTCGATCGTGCCCGAGATGGGCGAGCGTCGATTGAACGGTCGCCTCGACGAGGGCCGGCGGATGCCGCAGCGGCGCGATCGGCCTGCCCTGAAACCAGGTCAGCGCCATGTGATTCTGCCAGCCGGGCGCGCTAATCTGGATGGCGAGGCCGGTCAAGGCGCCCATGAAGGCGGCGCCCGCCATGACCAGGCAGACTCGGCGCTGGCGCTCACCGGCGAAGGCGCGGCTGCAAACGATGCCCGCCGCCAGGAAGAGGCACTGAAACAAGAGGAACATCTCGCTGAAGCCGGCGTTGATCAAGCCAAAGAAGAATGCGGCGACGCCAGCGGCGATCTGGAAAGCCGGACTTCTCGGCTGGCGCGCCACTCTCAAACCCAGGGCGATGGCGAGGGCGAGCGTCATGCAAGGCAGTGTGTACTCGACGCTGGCGCTCAGCCAGAAAAACGACTCCGCCGAATGCATTCCATTGATGCCCGCGCCCAGGACCAGCGCCCCCAAGGCAAGGGCCGCGATGTAGCGCCAAGGCGGGGCGGGCCGGGGCAAGACTTGCGCGACCAAGGCGGCCATGCCCAGCAGCCCGACGCCGATGATGATCAGCGGAAATACGGCTGGCAGCGCCGCGCCCAGGGGTGACAGCAAACCAATCAGCGCGTGATTGGAGTATTCGCCGGTCCAGGTCTCGCGCCAAAAAAGCAGGGCTTGCCAGGTTCCCGTCTCCAGCGGTTTCCCGACATACCCATAATCGTCCGCCCACAAGCGGCTGAATGTGCCCAAATAGCCAAAAAGCAGCGCCGGCGCGAAGGACAGCAGCCCCGCCACTGCCAGCGCAAAGGGCCTGGCGATCTTCATGGCAAAGGCCGAACCCGCTTCAAATGCCGGTCACATCGACGAACCAGCGTTCCAGGTCCGCTTCCATGGCCGCCGCTCGTTGCGGATGCGCCTCGGCCAAGTCGTTCAGCTCGAAAGGATCTTCGGCGAGGTTGAAGAGCAGGGCGGGTGGCGGCTCGGGCAGGCTGCGGGCTGGCGCCGGCTCGGTGAGGATGCCGTCGAAGCTCTCGGGGCGATACTTGACGGCGTGGTCGACGGCGGTGTCCAGCTGGCTGACTTGCATCGCTTCAGCAATCTGCGGGCGCAGCAGCTTCCAGTCGCCGTCGCGCATGGCGGCGTTGCACTCGCCGACCGGCTCATAGCGATTCCACTGCCAGAAGCGCTGCGGGTAGAGGCCATCGCCTTCGCCGCGCAGTACCTTCGTGATGTCGACGCCGTCCAGGTCCAGCTGCTCGGGCGCCTGGACTCCCGTCAGATTCAGCAGGGTGGGCAGCCAGTCGGTGTAATGCGCCATGTCGTCGACGCGGACCCCGCCCTCGAAGCCATCCGCCCAGCGCAAGATCAGCGGCACGCGGATGCCACCTTCGTAAGTATTGCCCTTGCCGCCATTAAAATCGCAATTGTAGCGCCGCTGCGAGAAGCCGTTCCAGTCTCCCAGCGCGGGACCGTTGTCGCTGGTGAAAATGAGGATGGTGTTGTCGGCTATGCCCATCTGGTCCAGAGTCTGGCGGATTCTGCCGACGCCGGCGTCCATCACCTCGATCATCGCGTAAATCAGGCTCACGCCCAGGCTGTAGCCCATGTCGCAGTATTTGCGCGCAATATGATCCGGCGCTTCCAGCGGAAAATGCGGCGCGTTGTAGGCCAGCTGCAAGAAGAAAGGCTCGCGCCGATGCCGCTGGATAAAGTCGACGGCGGCGTCGCTGAAGACATCGGTCAGGTAGCTGTCGCGCTCCCCGTAAGAAATCGTCCCGTTGCTGTCCAGCCGGTAGCGATAATATGGATTCCAGCCGCCCTGGAAGCCGACAAATTCTTGATAGCCCCGCGCCATCGGGTGGTAGCGGCGGTCCAGGGCGCCATTGTGCCACTTGCCGATCAAGCCGGTGGCGTAGCCGGCGTCGCCCAGGATCTCCGCCAGGGTGGTCTCGTCCAGGCTGAGCCGGTCCAGGCCCCGCGCTTCCAGGGTGTCGATGCTTCCCGTGCGATGAGGGTAGCGGCCGGTCATCATGGCGGCTCGGGCGGGCGCGCAGACGGGCGAGGCGGAATAATGCTGCGTCAGGCACAAGCCCTCGCCGACCAGCGCGTCCAGATGCGGCGTCGGCGAGACTCGGTCGTTGAAGACGCCGAAGTCGCCGTAGCCCATGTCGTCGGCGATGATGAGGATGATGTTGGGTCGCGTCATGACTTCCCGTTCTGTTCTTTCTGGCTGGAGTCCGGCTGGGCGGGAAAGCCGGTGTGAAAGACGGTCATCGTCCCGCCGAACATGATGCGATCGCCATCGCGAAGCAGCTGGGCCTTGCCGCCGCTGATGGGCTGGCTGTTGACCGCCGTGCCGTTGACGCTGCCCAAATCGAAGAGCTTCCAGCGCCGGTCTTGCTTGACCAGGAAAGCGTGCGGGCGCGAGACGGTCGGGTCTTGCAGGGCGATCTCCCAGTTGGCGCTGGGCGTGGAGCGGCCGATGTAGAGCTCTTCTTTCAACAGGGCGAAGATCTGCCCCTGCTGCGGTCCGCGGACGATGCGCAGGCTGGCGCGGTCGCCGGCGACGGCTGCGACCGGCTTCGCGGCGTCCACCGGGGCGGCGTCGCCCGGCGCGAGCAGCTTGAGCACGGTGACGAAGAGATGCGCCTCGTCGCCGATCGCTATCGGGTTCGCGCCATACACTTGCACGCCGTTGACAAATGTGCCGTTGGCGCTGCCGACATCGTCGATGGTGAATGCGCCGTCTTTGCAGGCGACCACCGCGTGCTCGCGCGAAATATGCGCCTCGGCGATCTGGATGTCGCTGTCCGCTGAACGCCCGATCGTGAGGCGATCACCCTCGTGCAAGAGCCGTTCTTTGGCGCGCCCGCTGAAGGGGTCCAGCCAGACCAGCTTGGCGAGCGCCGCGCCCTTGTCCGCGTCCATCTGCCATTCCCGCCTTTGCTTTGCCGCGCATATTGTAGCACAAGCCCGCGTCGGCGCATTGGCGATGGCATGGGGTCTGGCTAACTAGGGCTCGGCGAAACCGTCTCGCTGGATATTATCGCGATATTCCGACAGTATCTTGTATTCCCAATCGACTACAAGCGTGTCGCCCCCATGTGCGAAGTCTTGAAGCCACTTGCGGCAAGTCTGGATGCAGTCTCGTTCGTCTGGCGGCACTTCGTCGCTGAGCCTTCTATCCGCCATGACCCAAACATTGGCGTCGATGACGATGTTAGCCATCGGCTTTCTCCGCACGCAGGCGCTTGAAGGCGGCTTTGCTCATGTTGTGAATGTCGCCACCGAGATCGCCCAGGAAGTTCTCGGGCCAGTTGCTGATCTGGCCGAAGCGGTCGATTATGACTTCCTCCGCCGTCGAGCCGTCTTCGCCCGGCTGGCAAAAGTACAGCTTGATATTCTCCGGGCGCGCGAAGTCCGTGCTCGCTTCCGCCATGCGCCGCTGCAGACGCCGCAGGATGTGCTCGCTGTGGCTCTCGACGATGAGCTGGAATCCGCGCGTCTCGGCCGCCTGCAGCATCAGGTCAGCCATGGCCGCCTGAGCGCCGGGGTGCAGGTGGAGCTCCGGCTGCTCGAGCAAGACAATCGAGCCTTTTGGCGCGGAAAGCAGCATGACGATGATGGGCAAGACCTGCGACACGCCAAAGCCGACATCCAGCAAGGCGCTTTCGACGCCGTCATTGCTCACTACGACTTCATAAACTCGCTCGTTGGCGTCGATGGGTCGGACTTCAAATCCGTCGGCGAGGCCGAGACTTTCCAATTCCCGCCCAACCTTATGGGCCAGCTTGTCTTTTTCTGCCGTGCGTCCAATCAAGTTCGAAATCGTGAATGACACATCATGATTAGCCGCTGTACGAGACTCGCTGCCAGTCTGCAAGTAATGCCGCTTGGAATATCCTCGAAGCGGTCCCATATACTGCAGGCTGCTCATCAAATGGTAAAACTCCCCACCATAATTTGTGAACGACATGCCATTTTCATCAGTCAAAGAGAAACTGCTTAGTGGTGGAGGATAGCCCCCTAATTCAGAGTCGGGCCGCGAGCCGTCCATCCACAGCGCGTAGCTACCGTCATCCTTGCGTCTGAAACTGTACGAATCTTCAAGTCTTGAATCTCTTGTCGTTGAGTAGGCTAGCCTGTTGACGAAAATGGCCTTCCGCATCCGCCACTCGACTTCATAACCTATGGTCTTTCCGAAATCAAAGCGATCCGCCGGATCACCGGGATATATCGCGCGGGCCTTGCGAGACAATATTTCGCCTGTCTTCTCCCAAGTCAGCCTCGCGCCAATGTCTCTGCCTGAATCGTGCGAGTGCACAAGATCACGATAGCTGCCCAGGTCCACATAGTCCTGGGGTCCGCCGCCAAAGTTGATGTACTGGCTCTGGTCGATGCTGTAGAAAGTCTGCTTCAGCATCAGCAGGCTCTGCAAAATCGCCGTCTTGCCCGAGCTGTTCGTGCCAAACAGCAGCGTGATCGGCGCGAGCTCCATATCCAGTTCGCGCCAGCATTTGAAATTCGTCAAGCCGATTCTGCGCAGCATGGCAGACTCTCCGTCGCCCGTCCGCGCTCATTATAGCAAATGCCGCTCTGGGGTTTCGCCGCCTAGCCGCCGCCAATGATTGCCTGCGCGTCCTCGCCCAGCGCCAGCATCACGCCTTCCGCGATCATGCCATCGCCGCCGGGCCGAATCCGATCTTCCGGCAAGCCCATCAGCCGCGCCAGGTAGCGCGCCGTCCAGCTGTAGCGCCCGTAATAGCGGATCTCGGTCAGCTTGCGCTGGTTGGTGACATCGTTGTTGATTTCGTCGACCCGCGCTTCTTTAGCCAGCAGCCATTCGCGGGTGTCGCTCGCCAGGCCCGGGACGCTCGTGCCATTGAAGACATACAGCAGCGGATTCTCTTTATCAGCCCGCGCTTTCAGCTCTGCCAGGCTGAGGTCCGTCTGCGGATAAAGAGTTTCGAGGATGAGGGCGCGAATGGCGTTGAAATCGGGATGCAAGACCTGGTCGCCTTGGGGGCTCAAGCCGGGGTAGGCGTAGAGATTGTCGATCACGCGATACCGGATGTCCTCCCGCTCGATTTCGCCCATCAGCCCGCCCAGAGCGAGGATCTCGTTGAGCGTGAGGTTGGTGCGGTAGTTGCCTTGCAGCGCTTCCCACAGCGGCAGGGCTTGAGCCACGAAATTGACGATGCCGCCGGCGCTCAAGACTTCCGCCCGAACCGCTTCGAGAGCCTGCTGCTGCCGCCGCGCCCGGTCGAAATCCCCGCCTTCGGTGGCCCGGGTGCGGGCGTACCGCAGCAGAGTCTCGGCGTCCATCCGCTGCTCGCCCGGCTCGAAGCGCACATGAATCGTCCCGTAATGGTCGTCCGGATAATGCGGATCGTCGATGTATTCCTCAACGACGACCGGCACGCCATTGGGCGCCAGCGTATCCACGATTGTCGTGAAGACATCGAAATTGACCAGCAGGTACTTATCCACCCGCAGGCCGAAATTTCTCGCCAGCGTCTCCATCGCCAGGGCCGGTCCGCCGCCACCCGGGTAGGCGCTGCCGTCGCCGATGAAATTCGCCGTGTTGATGCGCCCGGGCTCAAAGTCCGGTATCTCCACCCACAAGTCGCGCGGGAGCGACAAGACGCCGACGCTTTTGCGCGCCGGGCTGATGTTCAGCAGGATCATCGTGTCGGTGCGGAAGGGTCCGTCGTCATCGGTGGCGCTGCGCTGGTCGATGCCCAGCAGCAAGATCTGGATTTCGCGCGGGTCGCTGATGCGGGGCAGTGCCTGCGGCGCGGGCTGAAGCGTCGCTTCGGCGGTCGGCCTCGGCCTCCAGGTCGCGGTCGGCTGGCGCGTCGCATTGACAGTCTGGCCAGTTGCCAGCGCGCTTGACGCTGTTCCGGGCGTGAGCAGCGGCGTCAGAATCAGCAGCGGACCTTCGTCGCCCGCATTGCCAGCCAAGGCTCCCGCCTTTTGGCAGCCCCCGCCAAGAGCGCAGCGCAAGGTGGCGAGCGGGTCTTCCACGCCGAAGCCGCTGGCGCTCAAATCGACGACGGTCTGGCGCGTCATGCTGAAACTGGTCACGGAGCACAAGCCCGTGGCAGCCATGAACAAGCCGAGCGCGATGATGACGATGCAGCCGGAGGGACGCACGCCGCCTCGATCCTGCGAATGCGCGGACGGGAATCAACAAACGCGCGGCATTATAGCATAGGTCCCGCCCGCCTCGGCATGGACTCTCGCTTCATGTCATCTTCCCTGCATGACCGCGCCGCCGAGAACGCGAGTCCAACGCAGTTCTTGCGGGCGACCGCGGCAGACGGTCGACGGCTGTAGGGGCGGCTTGTCAAGTCGCCCGCTTGAATGCTTGATGGTCTCGATGCGAATTGGACGCAATCGTCTTCCGCGTCCAGCGCGGCCGATCTGTCAGCCCAGCCACTCAGCGCAGCCCCCGAACATAAGCCGCGGCATTGGGCACATGCACCGGCAAGTGGCGGTACATCGGGCGCGGCGGCAAGACCAGGATGCCTTCGATCATGCCGCCCAGGTCGCCCGCGGCGCTGGAGAAAGCTGGCGTCCCCCGCCACTCGGCCTCGGTCATGGCGCAGATGGCTCGCTCCAGCTGGTCGCTGACCCGGCGATATTCTTCCAGCTGCTCATCCAGGCTCAGGCTCGCGCGCTCGGCCATGCCGCCATAATGAATTTCCATGCCGCGCCGCGGATCTTTCACCGCCGCGATCGCCCAGTGTTCGCGGCCAGCCCGCCATTCAGCGATGGCTTCGACGGTGTAGACTTCGTAACAGATCAAGTGCGCCAGCAAGTCTTTGAAGGAGCATTCCTGGTCGTAATACATGCCATGCTGAATCGTGTCGCGGCGGGTCATCTCTTCCGGTTGGAGCCGGCTGATGAGGTCCGTCACGGCCTTGTGTTCGATCTTCAGCAAGCGCAATGCCTCCGCCCGGTCGACTGTCGCGCGCATGCCATCGCTCCTTCGGTCTGTTCGCCCGGCTTAAGGCTCAGACAAGAATCTCGTAATAGATCTTTTCCAGCGGCAATTCACATTCAAGCATAGGCAGCGGGATGATGTCGTTCAGGCTGCGATAGACCCGCTCGCGCCAGCCGTCCTCTTCGCGGGTGTAGACTTCCGCCAGCGTTTGGCGCTGATCGAGGATGAGACAGGCTTCCAGCGAGGGCATCGCCTGATACAGCTCGAGCTTGCGCCCGCGATCGAAGTCGATTGTCGATGGCGATGTCACCTCGCCGACCAGCACGGGATTGAGCAGGGTCGTCTTGCTCGCGTCTGCGTGCCTGGCGCCGCCGCAGACGACGCTGAAATCGGGATAAAAGTAATGGATCGCGTCAGCCCGGATTAGCATGTCGCTGTTGTAAATGAAACAGCCCGAGCCATACAGTTCAGCGAAAAGCGTGCCGATGGCGTTCACCTTAATGCGACTGTGACTGTCCGTTCCACCGGTCATGGCAACGATTTCTCCATCATGATACTCATGCTTGAACTCGCTCTCCGCCTCAAAGGCGAGATACTCGGCGACGCTCAAACGGGGCTTGGTCAGCGCTTCCATGACGCGCTCCTCTTATTCATGCCTGCCCACAAAGTATCGCAAGTTTCGCCGCCGATTGCAATTACGCGCGCCCGGCCAGCCCAGCCTGTGAAGCGGAGGCGAAGGGCGTTACACTTCTGTCGCTGAATTACCGTTCGGGGGGACGCATGGCTGAAACGCTGCTATCCGCAGACGATGTCCGCGCGATTGCTGATCTGGCGCGTCTGGAGCTGGGCGACGACGAAGTCCCGCGCTACCAGCGGCAGCTGTCCGCCATCCTGGGCTACTTCCAGAAGCTGGAAGAGCTTGATACCGCCCACATCGACCCCACTTCCTCCGTGCTGCCCCTGAGCAGCGTCATGCGCGCCGACGAAGCGAGCGCCCCGCTGCCCGTCGAGGCCGCCCTGAGCAACGCGCCCGAAAGCGACGGGGGGCAATTCCTCGTCCCGGCCGTGCTTGATGGCGGCGAGTGAGCGGCGACGCCGTGCCGGACAGCGTCCGCGTCGCCCTGATTCAAGCGCGCCCAGTCTATTACGATCTTGAAGGCTGCGTCGCCAAAGCCAGTTCGCTGATCGACGAAGCGGCGCGAAACGGCGCCCGGCTGGCGGTCTTCGGCGAGACATTCTTCCCTGGTTACCCCGCCTGGCTGGATTACGCCGTCGACTACGCCCGCTGGGATCAGGCGTCGACCAAGCGCGTCTACGCTCGCCTGGCCGCCAACAGCCCGTCCCTGGCGGATCCCGCGATTCTGGAGCTGCGCAAGCTCGCCAAAGCGCGCGACATCGTCCTCTGTCTGGGGCTAAACGAACGCGTGCATAGCGGACGCGGCAATCGCAGCCTCTACAACAGCCTGCTCGTCATCGACGCCTCGGGCGAGATCGTCAATCATCACCGAAAGCTGCGCCCGACATACACCGAGCAGCTGGTCTGGGCGCAAGGCGACGGCGCTGGCTTAAAGGCGGTCGCGACAGCGGCGGGCAGAGTCGGCGGTTTGATCTGCTGGGAACACTGGATGCCCCATGCCCGGCAAGCCCTGCACATCAGCGGCGAGGACATCCATGTCGCGCTCTGGCCCGCGGTCAAAGACAGCCACCAGCTCGCCAGCCGCCACTACGCTTTTGAAGGCCGCGTCTTCGTGCTGGCCGTCGGCAATATCATGCCCGTCGCCGATTTTCCGCCAGAGTTGCGGCTGCCCGAGAGCCTGCGAGACGACGCGGACGCGCTCCTGCTCAATGGCGGCAGCTGCGTGATCGCGCCCGACGGCGAGTTCCTGGTCGAGCCGGTCTATGACGCCGAGACGATCGTCTACGCCGACCTGGACCTGGGCCGCATCCTCGAAGAGCAGATGGCGCTGGATGTCGCCGGCCATTATGCCCGCGACGACATCTTCAGTTTCAGCGTCAACCGCGGACGCCGCGACGGATGCGCAACTATCGCGTAGATGAAGTCAGCGCCTTCGCCGTCGTTTTTGACAGGCCAGGGCGCGCGTGATACCATCCCGGATGTTGCCCGGCTCACATATTCGAATGGACAGCGCATGAAAGTCGCCGATGCGGTCGCCAAAGCGCTTAAAGCGGAAGGCGTCGAGTACCTCTTCGCTTATCCTGTCAACCCGCTCATTGAAGCGGCGGCGAAACTGGATATCCGCCCCATTATCGTGAGACAGGAGCGCATCGGGCTGCACATGGCCGACGCGATGAGCCGGCTGACTTCGGGCGAGAAAATCGGCGTCTTCTGCATGCAGAGCGGTCCCGGCGCCGAAAACGCCTTTGGCGGCGTCGCCCAGGCCTTTGGCGATTCCGCGCCAATCGTCGTGCTGCCCATGGGCTATTCGCGGCAGCTGGGGCAGATTCCGCCCAATTTCAGCTCCGCTCTGAATTATCGGCACATCACGAAGTCTTCCGAATTGCTGACCCTGGCGGAAGCCGTCCCGGAGGCGATGCGGCGCGCCTTCACCCAGGTCCGCAATGGCAGGCCGCGGCCCGTCTTGGTGGAGTTTCCCTCCGATATATTCAGTGAAGAGGTTGCCGACTCCTACGATCCGACGCCCGTGCCGGTTGCGCGCTACGGACCGGACAGGGCCTCGATTGAAGCGGTCGCGCGGTCGCTGCTGGCTGCCGAATGCCCGGTCATCTACGCCGGCCAGGGCGTCCACTACGCGCGCGCTTGGGACTCGCTGAAAGAATTGGCGGAGCTGCTCGCCGCGCCGGTGACGACCAGCCTGGGCGGCAAGAGCGCCTTCCCGGAGAATCATCCCCTGGCCTTGGGCTCCGGCGGACGCGCCATCCCGAAACCGGTGCATCATTTCCTCGAAAAGGCGGATCTGATCTTCGGCATCGGCTGCAGCTTCACGCGCACTCCCTTTGGCATCAAGTTTCCCGCCGGCAAGCGCGTCATTCACGCCACCTTGGATCCGGCCGACATCAACAAAGACATGGTGGCAGAGACCGCCCTTGTCGGCGACGCCGGCCTGATCCTGGATGGGCTGGCGGAAGCCGTCCGCGACCGTCTCAGAAGCCCGCGCCACGACCGCGCCAGCGAAGTCGCCGCCGAGATCGCTGCGATTAAGGCTGAATGGCTGGCTGAATGGAAACCGAAACTCACATGCGATGAAGCGCCGATTTCACCCTACCGCGTGATTTGGGATCTGCTGCGCACGGTTGATGTCGAGAACACGATTGTCACCCACGACGCCGGCAGCCCGCGCGACCAGATGTCGCCCTTCTGGGAGTCGGTCGCGCCTTTGACTTACATCGGCTGGGGCAAGACGACTCAGCTCGGTTATGGCCTCGGGCTGGCCATGGGCGCCAAGCTCGCCCGGCCCGATGCGCTCTGCGTCAATGTCTGGGGCGACGCCGCCATCGGCTTCACCGGCATGGACTTCGAGACAGCCGTGCGCGAACGAATCCCGATTTTGTCGGTGCTGCTGAACAACTTCTCCATGGCCATCGAGATCCCGATCATGCCCGTCTCCACCGAGAAGTACCGCAGCACGGACATCTCCGGGCATTACGCCAACATGGCTCGCGCCTTTGGCGGTTATGGCGAGCGCGTCGAAAGGCCCGACCAGATCATCCCCGCCATCAAACGCGGCATCCAAAAAACGCAAGAAGGCGTCCCTGCCTTGCTGGAGTTCATCACGGCGAAAGAGACTCAAGTATCGACTTTCTAATCCGCAACTGTCGTCCCGTTCCATAGACGAAGGGATTCATCATGAAGCCTGTCATTCGCCTGACCGCATTGAGCGCCGGCTTGCTGCTGATCTTGCTATTGGCAATTCCCGCCGCCGCCAGCGAGTTCGCGCCCGGGCTGGTCTTGAGCGGTTACGACGCCAGCGGCCAGCCAGACAGCACGCGCGTCGCGCCGGTCTTTGGCGCGCAGCCCACCGAGAACTGGGTCATCCATTACGACCCGAATACGCCGCTCGACGAGAAATGGGAATATGTCAATCGCATCGGCGCGACCGTCATCGAGCGCATCAAGCCCTTGGAGATCTGGGTGGTCGATCCGCCGGCCGGCTTCGAAAGCGAAGACTTCAGCTTCGACAGCGATGTCGCCTTGATCGAGCAAGACTTCATCGTCAGCGTCCAATTTGGCAACCCGCCCAACGACCCCGATTACGACCGGCAATGGGCTCTGCCGCACATCCAGGCCGAGACCGCCTGGCGCGAAATGGGCGAGCTCGCATCGCAGACCGTCGCCGTCATCGACACTGGCGTCTGCATGAGCCACGAAGACCTGGCTGGCAGGGTGCTTGACAACGGTTACGACTTTGTCGAGAACGATGACGACCCCGAAGATGTCTTCGGGCATGGCTGTTCAGTGGCGGGCATCATCGCCGCCAACATCGATAACGGCATCGGAATCGCCGGCTTCGCGCCCAACGCGTCGATCCTGCCCGTGCGCGTGCTCGGTCCCAGCGGCAGCGGCTCCATGGCCGATGTGGCGGCCGGCATCGTCTACGCGGCCGATAATGGCGCGGACATCATCAACCTGTCTCTGGGCAGCATGGTCGGCTCGCAAGTGACCGAGGACGCCGTGAATCACGCGGTTGGCAAGGGCCTCACGGTCATCGCCTCGGCCGGCAACAGTGGCGGCGCATTGCCCGGCTTCCCGGCGCGTTACGAGAATGTGGTCGCGGTCGGCGCGATCGACCCCGATGGCGCGCGCAGCAGCTTCAGTAACAAAGGCGGCGACATCTGGGCGCCAGGCCGCGATGTGCACACGATCTACCTCGATAATGGCTACAAGGCGCTTAACGGCACGAGCTTCTCCGCGCCCTATGTGGCGGCGATGGCGGCTGTCCTTGAAGGCATGGGGGCGGCGCTGCAGCTGGATGGCGGCGACATGACCTGGTCCTGCATGCGCCAGGGCGCCTGCGCGCCGGTGCCAGGCAGCTGAGCTCGCGGCCTCGCCAATTCAAACAAGCGGGCGGCTCCTGGGTCGCCCGTTTTCTTTGGCTGGTCATCGCATCAAGAACTGCAGGGGCGGCTTGTCAAGTCGCATGCAGGCGCGACTCTCGCTTCAGCGATCGCGCCGCCGCCGGATGTAGACGGGCTGATACTGCCGCCGCGGCTCCAGCGTCAGCGCGCCGTCGAAACTCTCGTTGAAGCCGCTGATGAGCCCGCGCAGATGCCGCCTGGCGTATTGCAGGCGTTTCTTCACCGTCGCCAGCGGGATGTTCAGCCGCTCCGAGATTTCCCGTTGCGATTCGCCGCGCAGGTAGTAGTCCTTGGTAACCGCCCGTTCGCGATCGGGCAAAGCCGCCACCGCCTGCCGCACCCGTTGCCGCAGCTCTTTCAATTCCAGCTGCGTTTCTGGCGATGGCGCCGGCGACGGCAGCTCTTCGCCCAGGTCCGCCGTCTCGGCAGCGGGATTCTGCCCCCGTCGCTGCCGCTCCGACTGCGTCTGGGCGATGCGCCGCAGCCAGGCCGGGAAGGCAGCCAAGTCTTTCAACTGGGCGACGCGCAGGTAGGCTGCCAGGAAAGCTTCTTGGGACGCGTCTTCCGCCAGCTGCGGGTCGCTCAGGCGGCTGTAGGCGACGCTGTAGACCATGCCGCGGAAATCACGCGCGAGGCGATCAAAAGCGGCGTTGCGCGCGCCCGCGTCCGCCGATTGCGCCTGCGCCACCCATTCGGTGTAATCGGGCATGAGTCCCCAGTCCGCGTCGCCCGCCGTTCTTACTCCAGATACAGCCAGCATTATCGCGGGTCTTGCCAGTTCTGTCAATTTGGCTGGCGCGCGATTCTGCGTCGCCTGATACAGCTGGCGGAAGATTGCTTGCAATGTGACGCCATAGACAGTATCATATTAGACACTTATTGTACCAACAACGGGTTTATGATACAGATTCTGAGATATATCTCATAAAGTGCCCAACAGGCCGTGCTAGTCAAGGGATTCCTGCCGTGGATGTGGTGAAAAAAGTCGACCGGCGCATCGCAAGAACCAGGCGATCATTGCGCAAGGCGATGATCGAGCTGATCCTGGAAAAAGGCTACGATGGCATCACCATCCGCGATTTGACGCGCCGCGCGGATATCGGCTACGCCACCTTTTTCCGGCATTACAAGAATAAGGACGACCTGTTGGAGCGCGTCCTTGTGGGGATGGTTGAAGATCTTGCCGAGTGCCTGCGGCCCGAGCCGACCATTAAGGACCAGGTCTTGGCCATGTGCCGCCATATCGACGAGCGCGAAGAACTCTTCCGAGCGGCATTCAGCGTGCGCCGCAGCAATCCGGCCGCCAAAGTTGCCTGGGAGCGAATGGGCCACTTCTTTCTCACGCAATACGAGGCGCGGGAGAAATCTGAAATCCCGCTTGCAGTCTCCATCAACCACATGATGCAAACCGTTTGGGATTTGACTCGCTGGTGGCTGCAACAGGGCGAGCGCTACAGCCCCGAAGAAATGGCGAAAATCCAGACCCAGCTCGTCTTCAAAGTGGGCGAGCATGTCGCGCTGCGACCGCGGAGTGGCCGCGCCGATACCAGGCCCCGCGATTAGCGCCAGCGACGCAGCAGCGCCAAGCCCGCCACGCTCAAGACCGCCGCCTGCGCGACGATCGCCGCGCCCAATAGCATCGCAGGTCTCCAAGCCTCCGCTTCATCGCCGCCCTCAGTGACGTCGCGCCCGTCTTGTCCGGTCAATTCGGCGTCGCCCGTCGAGACGCGAATCTCGCGAGGCGCCGCTGTACTGGCGCGGCTGGCGACCGGATTGCCATTTGCGGCTTCTGTGGCGCGCGGGGCCGGGTCCGCCGCCGGCTGCGTCGCGGGCGCGCTGGATTGGGCCGGCGCGGGCGTGTATGTGCCAGCTTTTGGCGGCACCAAAATCACATCGCCCGGCTGCATTCTGAGCCGGTCCGCCTCGCTCATGTCATTCAACTCCAGCAAGTAGGGATATTCGTCCCAAGTGTAGCCGTAGAGCCCCAGGATATGCCCGAGAGTCTGCCCGGGCTGGACTTCGTGCTTGATGTTTCCGAACTCATCCAGGCCAAGCACATAGGCTTGCTGGCCGCCGGACTGGGCTGCGCTCCCGCCGCCGCTGCTCGGGACATTCGCGGGCTGCCCGCCGCTGCCGCTGCCGAAGACGATCACATAGGCCGTGCTGTTACCCTGTGTGGCGATGCCGATTCCCGCCTGGTAATAGTGGCCGCTTGTCAACACCTTGTAATGTTCTGGCGAATTCAGCCACCAGTCGAAGGGCTCGCTCGGCGACGAGCCGCCAAGATAGATAACTTCGCTGATGAAGGTCGAAGTGTAGCCGGCTCGGCGGGCACGGTCGCGCGCCCAGCTGCCGTCGGACTGCTGGTGTGATTTGGCGTTCCCCGTCCGCGCCATCCAGTCGGCGTGATTGTAGGCGGCGGAAGCCAGCGCGGAATGGTAGGTCAGCGCGTTTAAGCCCTGCTCGCGGCGAAAATTGTTCACCAGCAGCAGCAGCTGGTTCTCAGGCGTCTGCGCCAGAGCGGGCGGCGCCAGCCCAATCAGGCAACAGAGAAGCAACAAGACTCGAGATATCATAGCTGTCATTCTAGCGTCGAAAATCGGCGATTTCGCCACCGATTGCCCGCCGGCGCGGCTGCGCTATAATGGACGCCATGACCTTGCGATCAGCATTGGCGATCCCATGAGCGTCTTCTATATCGATGGCGACTATGTCAATGCGGCCGATGCTCGCATCCCCGCGACCGACCTGGCGATCCTGCGCGGTTACGGCGTCTTCGACGCGCTGCGCACTTATGGCGGCGTCCCCTTCCAGCTGGGCGCGCATCTGCGGCGGCTGCAGCGCTCGGCCGACCTGATCGAGCTGAACTTGCCCTGGGATCTCGAGGCACTGGCCGAGATCGTGCTGGAGACGCTGCGGCGCAACGACTACGCCGAGGCCGGCATCCGCATCATCGTGACCGGCGGCGAAGGCGAAAACAGCTTCCTGCCGCGCGGCGAATCGCGGCTCCTGGTCATGGCGACCCCGCTGCCAGACTCGCCCGCCCGGTGGTACGAGCGGGGCGTGGCGGTCGCGACCAGCGAGCAGCAGCGCTACCTGCCGGAAGCCAAGACCATCAACTACATCCCCGGCATCACCGCTCAACTCGCCGCCAACAAGCGCGTGCCTGGCGCCATCGACGCCATCTACACCGAAGCGGGCAAGGTCTACGAAGGCACGCGCAGCAACACTTTCGTTGTCCAGGACGGTCGCTGGATCACGCCCGACGACGGTCTGCTGCTCGGCGTGACCCGCGCCGAAGTCATCAAGCTGCTGGAAGCCGACGGCGGGCTGGAGCTGCGCGATGTCACGCTGGCGGAGTACCGGGCGGCTGACGAAGTCATCCTCACATCCAGCACCAAGGAAATCGTGCCGGTCGTCCAGGTCGACCATTCCGTCATCGGCGACGGCGTCCCGGGCGAGCATACGAAGCGGCTGATGGCGCGCTGGCGCGGGATGACCGAAGCCTACGCGGCGGCGGGCGTCCTCAGGTAAGGGCGGGCTAGCCCGTCGTGTCGAAATTCGCGCTGGTCTTGGCGCGGACCTCGTCCAGCGAAACGCCAGGACTCAGCTCGACCAGGCGCATCCGCCCGCTCTCAAACGCGAAGACCGCCAATTCGGTGATCACCATGTCGACGGCGCCGGTCGCGGTAAGGGGCAAGCTGCATTGGGGCACGATCTTCGGCGAGCCGTCGCGGCTGGCGTGCGTCATGGTGATGATCACGCGCCGCGCCCCGCTGGCCAGGTCCATGGCGCCGCCCACGCCCAGCAGCGGTTTGCCGGGCGCCGCCCAATTCGCCAGATTGCCAGCTTCATCGACTTGCAAGCCGCCCATGACCGCCACATCGACATGCCCGCCGCGGATCATGGCGAAAGAATCGGCGCTGTCGAAATAGCTGCTGCCCGGCAGCGCCGTCACTGGCATCTTGCCCGCGTTGACCGGGTAATCCAGCGCGCCGCCGCTCGCTGGCGCCGGTCCCAAGCCCAGCATGCCGTTCTCCGTATGCAGGACGATGCCCTGCTCGGGGCGGATCAAGTCCGCGATCAAGGTCGGGATGCCGATGCCGAGATTGACGATGTCGCCCGCTTGCAGCTCCTCCAGCGCCCGCCGCGCGATCTTCAGCCGCAGCGGATCGGTGGCGGCGTCGAGAGCGCGGACATCGGCCGAGCTGCCCAGTTCGTCGAGGCTGGTGTGCGCCTCGACCAGCGCGTCGACATAATTGCCGGGCGTGTGAATGTGATCGGGGTCGAGCGCGCCCACGGGCAGGATCCGCTCCGCTTCGGCTATCACCAAGTCGGCCGCCGTCGCCATCGCCTTGTTGAAATTCTGCTCGGTGCGCCGATAACAGAGATTGCCGGCCGCGTCCGCTCTCCAGGCGCGGATCAAGGCGACATCGGCTCGCAGGCTCCGCGAGAAAACATGAGGAACGCCGTCAATTATTCTCGCGTCGTCGGTGGCGAAGACCGTGCCCGCGGCTGTCGGCGTGTAGAAGCCGCCGATGCCTGCTCCGCCCGCCCGTATCGCCTCCGCCAGCGTGCCCTGGGGCAGCAGCTCAAAGTCGATGCGCCCGCTCTGCGCCGCTTCAACGACCTCGCGGTTGCTGGTGAAATAGGAGCCGATGGCTTTCTTGATCTGCCCATTGCGCAGCAGCCGCCCGCCGCCCAGGCCCGGCTCGCCGATGTTGTTGGCGATGTACGTCAGGTCGCGCGCGTCGGTCTCGGCCAGGGCATGCAGCAGATGAACGGGCGCGCCGGTCATGCCGAAGCCGCCGACCATCAGCGTCGCGCCGGATCTGACGAGATTGGCAGCTTCCGCCGCCGACATTTGGGGTACTTGTCGCATTGGCGCGCCTTCAAAAGGGCGTTTCGCAAAGCCGCCCCTGCATTACGCGATTTCGATCAGAGTCGCTTCGCCTTGGCCGACGCCGACGCACAGTGTCGCCAGCCCGTAGCGCATTCGCTCGCCCAGGTCGCGCCGCCGCCGCATCTCGTGCAGCAGCGTCGTCAATATGCGCGCGCCGGAACAGCCGAGTGGATGACCCAAGGCGATGGCGCCGCCGTTGACATTGGTGATGGCTTCGCTCATGCCCAGCTCGCGCAGGACGGCGATCGCCTGCACGGCGAAGGCTTCGTTCAGCTCCGCCAGGTCGATGTCGCCGATGGCCAGCCCCTGCCGCGCCAGCAGCTTTTGCACGGCCGAGACCGGGCCCAAGCCCATCACCCGCGGGTCGACGCCGGCCGCCGCGCTGCCCAGCCAACGCGCCATCGGCTGAATATCGAGCTGCCGCGCCCTGTCCGCAGACATCAAGACCAGCGCGCAAGACCCGTCGTTCATGCCGCTGGAGTTGCCGGCGGTGACCGAGCCGCCCTCGCGGAATGCGGTCCGCAGCGTCGCCAGCTTCTCCGGGCTGGTCGCCAATTCATAGCGCCCCTTGACTTTGCGATAGAAGGGATGCTCGTCCGTGTCGACGATCAAGGGCTCGCCGCGCCGCTGCGGGACTTGCAGGGGCAGAATCTCGCGCTTGAAGCTTCCCCCGTTGATGGCGTCGATCGCGCGCTGCTGGCTTTGCATGGCGAAGCGGTCTTGCGCTTCCCGCGTGATTTCGCCGCCGCGGATCTCGCCCGCGCAGCTGAGCTCGTAGATGTTCTCGGCGGTTTCGCCCATGGCCTCCAGCGGGTACAGCGCCGCCAGCCTGGGGTTGGGGTAACGCCAGCCCAGGGTCGTGTCCCAGCCGGTGATGTTGCCCGAGGGACCGAAACCGACCGGGTTCTTCGGCAGCGAATAGGGGGCGCGGCTCATGCTCTCGACCCCGCCAGCGACGAAAACATCGCCCTCGCCGGCGAGGATGGCGCGGGCCGCTTGATTGACCGCGTTGAGGCCGCTTGCGCACAGTCGGTTGATGGTCAGGCCCGCGACCGTCTCTGGCAAGCCCGCCAGCAGCAGCGCCATGCGCGCGACATTTCGGTTGTCCTCGCCGGCTTGGTTGGCGCAGCCCAGGTAGACCTCTTCGACAAGCTCCGGGGCGACCCCGGCCCGCTCAAGCGCCGCTTTGATCGTGACTGCCGCCAGGTCATCCGGGCGTACGCTGCTGAGCCCGCCGCGGATCTTGCCGATCGGCGTGCGGACCGCGCTGAGGATGACGACCTCGCTCATCAAGCCCGCTTTCCCGCCTTGGGCTCGGTCTCGCAGTCGGCGCAGATGCCGAAGAATTCCAGCAAGTGTCCGCTGATGCGCATATCCAGGCTGCGCTCAAGACTCTCCTTCAGCGCGTCCAGACCGCAATCCGCGAACTCAATGAAGCGCTTGCAGTCGGTGCAGACGACATGATGATGATGGTCGCCGTGCATCAGCACATAGGTTGGCGTCAGGCTGGTTTCCATGAAAGTCGGGCGGATGATGCCGAGCTGGGTGAAGAGGTCGAGCGCGCGAAAGACGCTGGCGCGGCCGACGCCGGGGCGCAGGCGCTCCACCTTGTCCAGGACGGTGGCGGAGGTGATGTGGCCGCGTTCCGTCTCCAGCACTTTCAGCACCGTCAGCCGCGCTTGCGTCAAACGATAGCCGGCCTCTCTTAATCGCTGGATTCGCGGGTTGCTGGCGCTCATGCCTCTCGCCCCTCGTCTCGCATTTCGCGTTCAGTATACCCCCGACCACAAGAATTCTCAATCCGCGCCCGTCGCGCCCTTGGCTTGTCTGGCTGGCGGCGGCGCGTCGACTCCCGCTATCATTCATGCGCTACACAATGAAACCGAGGTGGCTCATGCGCGATGTGGCGGTGATCGGCGGCGGCTTGAGCGGGCTGGCGGCTTGCGGCGAACTGGAACGGCTGGGCGCGCGCTACACCCTGATCGAAGTGAAAGCGCGTCTCGGCGGCGCCATCCGCAGCGGCTGCGAGGGCGGCTTCCTCATGGACGGGGCCGCTTTCGCTTTCCGCCCCTTTCACGATCGCGCTCTGCTGGCATGCCTCGGCCTGGCGGACGCCACTCGCCCGCTCAACGATCAAACCTGGCTCTTCGCGCATGGCACGGAAACGCTGACGCAGGCCCTTGCTGGGCGGCTCCGTGGCGGCCGGCTGACGCGTATGGCTGTCAGCTCGGTCGGTCGTCTTGGTCCGCGCTTCACCATCTGCCTGGAAAACGGGATCATGCTGGACGCCGGCGCCCTTGTCCTGGCATTGCCCGCGCCTTATGCCGCTCGCGCGCTCAAGACCCTGAGGCCAGCAGCGGCGCAGCGACTGCGCGGCTTCCGCTACGATTCAATTTCGCGCCTGTCACTGGGTTATCACAAGCGCGATCTGCCGGCCAGATTGCGGAGCGTCGACGCGGACGACATCGCCTTCCTGTTCAGCGCCGACCGGCCGAGCCGCTTGCCCGATCGCGATCACAGACTTATCCAGGCCGGCTGGCGAGGCGACCCGGCGACGCCGCCAGACGAGATGCTGCGCCGCGTCGTGGAGAGCATGAATTTGCCGCCGCCACTGGCCTGGCGCGTCGATTTCTGGGCGGAAGCCGATTTGCTCGCCGGCCAAGCCGAGTCGCGCGAGGCTGATGTGTCCAAGATTCGCGCCGATTTGCCGCCGGGTCTGCTTCTGGTCGGCAGCGACTATCTCCCCGGTCCCGCGACCCGCCCCGGCGTCGCCCGCCTGGAGGAGCGCATCCTCGCCGGCCAGGCAGCCGCTCGCGATGCCTGCGCCCACTACCAAGCGAGCAAATCAAGATGAGGCGCTTCCTGCGCGCTTTCGCCTTGGCGCTCTGGCTGACCCTGCGCGGCAAATCGCCCTCGCCAGCGCGATTCCGTCCGCTGGAAAGGTGGATCGCCGACGGGTTGCATCTGCTCAAGCGCGTCATGGATGAAGCGGCGGCGGAAGGCATGGGCGGGGCGCGGCGAGAGACTCTGCGCCTCAAGCTGGACGGGCGGCCGACCAGCCTGGAAAGCGCCTTGGGCATGGCGCGGCACAACCTCGATTTCGAGTATCCCCGGCTGCTGCGCCTCGACGATCCGCACGCGCTGACGGTCTTGCAGTCGAGCAACTTGAACGACCAGTATCGCATCGCGCGGTTCGCCGAGAGCGATCTCATCGAGTCGCCCGCGCTCAAACGCTCGCTGAGCGATCTGGCGGCGCATCTTGCGAACATGCCAGCGACGGACGAGGACAGCGCCTAGCCCCGCAAGTTCTGGATTCAAGTGGCTCGCGGCGCGTGATATACTCGCCATTGCCGCCACGGCAGAACGAGGAACGCGATGTCTTTCTTGGCGCCAGCCGCTTTCGCCGCCACCGCGATCGCCATTCCCATCTTGCTGCTCTACATGTTGCGCTTGCGCCGGCGCGAAATTCTGATTTCCAGCACCTTCCTTTGGCGGCAAGTGGTGCAGGACACCGAAGCCAACACGCCCTGGCAGCGGCTGCGGCGCAACCTGCTGCTTTTCTTGCAGCTGCTGGTCGTCGCGCTGCTCGTCCTGGCCCTGGCTCGGCCCTTCGTCACCGTGCCCGCCATCAGCGCCGGCAAGATCGCCCTGCTGCTCGACGCTTCCGCCAGCATGAGCGCGACCGATGTCGAGGCCGGGACCCGCTTCGACCAAGCCATTGCCCAGGCGCGCCAAATCGTCGACAGCATGAACCCCCAAGACAGCATCTCGCTGATCCGCGTCGCCCATGCCGCCGAACCGCTGACGCCCTACACAGCGGACAAGGGTCTGCTTGGGCGCGCGCTGGACTCGATGACGGTCGCTCATGGCGCGGCCGATTGGGATACTGCTTTGACCCTGGCGGCGGCTGGAGCGGCTGGCGCGGAAAACTTCAGCATCGTGATGATTTCTGATGGCGGGGTGGGCGCGGCCGGGGAGCTGCCCGCCAACATCCCGCAGCCGATCTATCTGCCCGTCGGCGCGTCAGCGAACAATGTCGGCATCACCGCCCTGGCGACCCGCTCGCTGGCTGGCGGCGCGCCTCAACTCTTCGCCCAGGTCACCAATTATGGCGACGCCCCGGCCGAGATCTCCCTGGTCATCCGCCTTGACGATGTCCTGCGCCTCTCGCGCAGCGGCAAGGTCCCGCCCCGCAGCCAGCTGCCCATCCCCTTCGACGAGCCGATAACCGAGCCCTTCGAGACCCTCTCAGCCGTTCTCACTTTCGATAACGATGTCGAAGATTTCCTGGAGCTGGACAACCGCGCCTGGACCGTGCCGGCCCAAGCCCGCGCAAAACGCGTCTATTATGTGGCCGCGGGGCAGAATCTCTTCCTCGAGCAAGCCTTGCGCAGCATGCCGGGCCTGCAGACTTTCCGCGGCAACGAAGCCAACAAAGCCTTGCCGGGCGAGGAATTCGATCTCTATGTCTTTGACGGCTGGCTGCCCAACAGCCTCCCCGCCGGCGATATGCTTCTCATCAATCCGCCCAGCTCGACCGCCCTCTTCGACCTCGGCGAAGCGCGCAGCCCGGCCGCGTCCATCGAACTCGCCGCCGATTCCCCCATCACTGCGTATGTCGATCTGGAAGAGATGAGCCTGCTGGAGTACCGCGCTCTCGACGCCAGCTGGGCTGAGCCGCTCGTGCGCGCGGGCGCCGATGCGCTGCTGCTGGCTGGCGAGGCCGACTCGCGCCAGATCGCCATCTTGCCCTTTGATCTGCGCGATTCCAACTTGCCCTTGCTGATCGCCTTTCCGCTGCTGATGGCGAATTTGCTCGACTGGTTCTCGCCCGCCGATTTCGTCGCCTTGCCCGACGGCATGCATGTCGGCGATGTGCTGGCGATCAGGCCGCCCCTGTTCGCCGACGCCGTCCGCATCACCGCGCCCGACGGCAGCGCGACAGACTTGCCCGCCGCCAGCCAGAACCTGCTCTTCGCCGGCGCGGACCAGCTGGGGCTGTATCGCTTGGAAATCTTGTCCGGCGGCGAAGTCACCGGCGCCCAGAGCTTCGCCGTCAACTTGCCCGCCAGCAGCGAAAGCGACATCGCGCCCCTGCGGGAAGACGAGCTGCAGCTGGGCGGGACCCTGGTGGCGGCGCCGGCCGACGAGCGGCTGGGCACGCGCGAATTCTGGCTTTGGCTGGCCTTGGCGGGCGCGCTGCTGTTGACTGTCGAGTGGCTGGTCTATCATCGGCGGCTGCAATCGCCGACTTTGTTTCAGGCTGCCCCCCGGCGTTTCAGGTTGCGTCCGCCATGGCGTCGAAGTTCTTGAGCTTGGTCACCGATTCCAGCGACTTGCCCGCGGCGTAACAAAGATTCTGCAGATACACATCTTCAATATCCGTCAGCGTGGCGAAATGCGCTTCTTGGTCGCGGGCGGCCAGCTTGCCCACGACAACGGCGGGCTTGACGATCGTCTGGTTGATGCCCGGCAAGCCAGAGAGCCGTTCGCGGATGGCGTAATGCTCGTCGAGATGCAGCGATTCTGGCAAGCGATCTTTGGGCGCTGGCTCGCTGTCGCTCTGCGGGTACTCGATGTCCGCCAGCCAGTCCGCCTCGAGCTCGCCACTGCCCAGCTGTCGCAGCGCGCTGGAGAGCCCGTCGGCGAAAGGGATCTTGCCCGGCAGCAAGAACTGCGCCGACGGCGACGACCGGACGACCAAAGTGCCGTAGACATAAGCGCGGCGGCCCAGGAAACGCGCGATCCCCCCGCGGATTTCCGGCAGAGCGCGGACCCTGGCGCGGGCGGGCAAAGCCTGGTCCAGCCGCACCCCCTTTTCGCCGACATAGAGCGTGAATTCGCGGCGATAGACGGCGGCCGTAAGGACTTCGACCCGGGGCTCGCTTTCACTGGCCGCGGGCAGATGCACGCGGACGCAAGCGCGAGCGGCGTCGTGCACGCGATATATCTGAAAACCGGGCAGATGCCGCGGGTTCAATCGCGACAAGCCGTGCCACAAAGTGGAGTCGCTGCGAATGGGCTGGGCGCGGATGGCGCGGTTGCGCGGCTCGCCTTGTTTGACCAGCCACACCTGCTCGAATTGCCCGCCCTCGCGATCATAATCGGTGACAAGCAGCACGCCGTCAATGTTCACGATTTGATCGGCGTAAGCCGCAGGATTCACCAGAATATCGGCGATGCTCGCGTCCATTTCCGTCCCAGCGCCGCTCGCCAGCATACAATCATTATAGCAGTCTTTGGACGGGCGCTTGCGCTCTAGGCGAAGGTCTTGCGCAGCCGCCGCTCCAGCGGGACGCGATTGCAGCGGAGCAGCGCGAAACTGTCGCAGCCGTGAAATGCCATAAATTCTTTGATTGCGCCGATCAAGCCGCGGTAAAGCGCGCCATTCAGCTTCACGCCGCGCTCCAGATGCAGGTTGTTGAAAATCAGCCGTTTGCGCTTGCGGTCGACTTTGGGGTCGATGCGCCCAACCAGCTCGCAACCATGCAAGATCGGCATCACATAATAGCCGTGGACGCGCTTGGCTTTGGGCGTGTAGACCTCGATGCGATAGAAAAAGTCCCAAAGATCCAAGTCGCGCTGGCGATCCCAAAAGAGGTTGTCGAAGGGCGAAAGAAAGACGGTCAGTCGCGGCTCGCGCGCGCCGGCTTGAATCCGCTCCAGCAGCTCCAGGTCGCCGCGGTGAATGTAGCCGGGGTCTTTCCAGCCGGCGACATCGACCGGCAGCGCCTCGCCCGTTTTGCTCATCTCCGCCAGGATGCGGGCGGCGTCGCGCTTGGGCTGGCGGTAATAATCGGCGACGTGGCTGCTCGCGCCGATGCCGATGTGCCGCAGGCCGCGTTCGATCGTCCAGCGGCGAAAGTCTTCGACGCGCTTGTCCAGCCTGAACCGTCCGCGCTCCAGCACGCGCTCCGGCAAGTCGTAATACCGCTGGAATTTCCGGCGATGGCGCACCATCAGCTCGCCGCGGTCGAAGAGGTATTCGAGCGCTACCTTGGTCGGCTTCCAATTCCACCAGCCGCCCGGTCCCCGGCGCTCGCTTTCAAAGTCTTTCGACGACATGGCGCCGCGCTGGCGGATCGTCTCCAGCACATGGCCGACGATGGCGTCGGTCTCGTCGCCCAGGCGCTCGATATGCCACTTGGTCTCTTTGAGCTGCTTCTGCTGGATGTAAGCGTGATACCAGGGATAGTGCGCCGCCGGCAGCTGGCACATGGCGTGCGCCCAAGTCTCGAAGAGGAAGCCGCTATCGAGCAAAGCGTCGAGTTCGGCGGGATCGTACAAGCCGGCGCGGGCGAGCATGACCAGGTAATGGCTGCGGGCGACGACGCTGATGGAGTCCAGCTGGAGCAGGCCGACGCGCTCGATGATCCGCCGTAGGTCGGGCTGGGCCGGGCGCTGGTGGAGGCCCTGCTTGTAGACGGCGAGGCGCTTGACTGTGTCGCGGCTGACGGGGATGGGCTGGGTCATGGCGGGGAGTGTAGCGCGGGGCGTCGACTCTGCCAATGAGGCTGGCGGGGCGGCGCAAAACGGGCTGGTTGAATGGCCCGCCGCCGCTGTGTTATGATTCGGGCGCAATGCGACAGTCAGTCGCTGGTGTAGAGAGATTGGCAATGTTTACCGAGATCAGCATGACCAATTTCAAGTCGTGGCGCGAGACGGGGCCGGTGCGCATGGCGCCGCTGACCGCGTTTTTCGGCGCGAACAGCTCCGGCAAAAGCAGCCTGCTGCAGATGCTGCTGCTCTTGAAGCAGACGGCGGAGTCGAATGATCGCGGTTTGGTCTTGAAAACGGGCAGCATGCAGCCGGGCTATGTCAACTTGGGAACGCCTCAGGAGATCACGTTTCGCAACGAAACGGAGATGGCATTTGGGTTTTCTTGGCGGCTGACAGATGGGCGACGCTTGCAAATACCAGTGCCGGGCAGCGCGGACCGCCTAGAATTGAGCGACATCAAATTTGGGACCGTCATTCATGCAGATTCGGAAAACATATATGTAAAGTCCCTCCGCTACGAGCACGGCAATGTATTCCATGCCGAGCTAAAACGCTCCGCAAACAATCACTATGTAATTCAAGTGCGCGTCTGTGGCCAGGAACCTCCACGACCCCAGGGGCGGCCTCGCGTCTTTATGCGACCTGAGAAGTATTATGGATTCTCATCTGAAGCGATGCTCTTCTACTCCAATACGGACTATCTGTTTGATATCGAGTTTGACTTGGAGTGGAGTATGAGAAATTTGCATTACCTCGGACCGTTGAGAGAGTATCCTCAACGCACTTATAGTTGGAGTGGCGAGAAGCCTACAGATGTTGGACTGAAGGGCGAACTTGCTATTCATTCGCTTCTGGCAAGGGGGGATCAGAAAGTGTACAAGAGCGGCAGGGGCCGGTACAGCAAGCTCAAGTCGCGTATAGGAAAATGGTTGGTGGATCTTGACCTGTCAACTTCCTTTGATTTGCGTCAGCTCGGGGAGAGCAGCAGTCTTTACCAAGTTTGGCTTAAGCGACACCAGGAGAGTAAAGAGACCTTGCTGCCCGACATGGGAATCGGCGTCTCGCAAGTCTTGCCAGTGCTGATTCTTTGTTACTATGTGCCCCAAGGCTCTACACTTATCTTCGAACAGCCCGAACTGCATCTTCATCCAGCCGTGCAAGCTGGCTTGGCGGACGTATTCATTGATGTCATCCAGAAGCGAAATGTGCAAATCATCGTCGAGAGCCACAGTGAACACTTCTTGCGGCGTTTGCAGTTGCGCGTCGCACAAGAGAAACTGCAGCCCGACGAGACAGCCCTCTTCTTTTGCCAAATGCTCGGCGGCGAGTCGCGGTTGACGCCGCTCGAAATGGACATGTTTGGCGACATCTGCAATTGGCCCGACGACTTTTTCGGCAACATGACGGGTGATGTCATCAAAACGGTGAAAGCCGGATACGAACGCAAGCTCAGGCAGACTCGTGCGTCATAGGGTTGTCGACACCAATGTGCCACTGACGGCGGCGGGTTATAACGAAACGGCTACCGATGATTGTCGACGGAATTGTCTTGATTTCCTGGAGAGCGTATTCAGCGGCGAAACTCTAGTGGTGATGGATGACGCGAAGGAAGCGTTGTCTGAATACGCGAACAAAGTGCCGTCAGAGGGCCGCTCAAGTGACCTCGCGGGCATGTTTCTGATCCACCTCTTCAGCAATCTGGGGAACAACAGTTTCGTACGCACCGTGAGCCTGGCGAAGACAAGCGCTGGCCAGTACCTCGATTACCCTGACAACGAGGGACAGTGGCGAACTGATGACCCCAAGTGTCGCGTGTTTGACGAAGACGACAAGAAATGGGTAGCCATCGCTCGTCGTTTCAGACGAGACACCGGAATGGATGCTCCAATTGCAAACGCCGCCGACCGTTGCTGGCAGGTGTTTGAGCGCTACCTTAATTCGGCCGGAGTTCGCCTGGAGTTTCTCTGTAACCCTCACCCCACCGCCAGCTGATGCGCCGGCGTGAAAAACTGCCGATAAGTCAGCCAGGCCGCCACCAGCCCCGTGAATGTCGCCGCGCCCACCAGCATGTACATCACGATGATCTGCAACTGCACCGCCTCCAGCGGGCTCGCCCCCGCCAGGATCATGCCCGTCATCGCCCCCGGCAGCTTGATCAAGCCCACCGTCTTCGTCGTATCCACGATCGGCGTCATCGCGCTCACAATCGTGCGCTGAAACTGCCGCAGCGACGCTTGCCGGCTGCTCGCGCCCAGCGCCAGCTTGCCCTCGATCATGTCGCGTTGGTCATGAAAATCGCTGCTGAGCCGCGTGATGACCAAGGTGGCGGTCGTCATCGAGGTGCCCACTATCATGCCGCCGATAGGGATGATGTCCTTGGGCGCGAACTCGAACACCCCCAGCGCCACCAGCAAGCCGATGGTCAAAGCCGAGCCGATGCCGATGGCCAAAAATGCCACTGTCACGCCATTGGGCGTCTGTTTGGCGCGCTTGCCGCTGGTGCGACCGCCGATGCTGATCATCACCAGCAAGATGGCGATCGTGAAGAGTGGCGCGTCCATCTCGAAGACCAGCTCCAGCACATAACCGATGGCGATAAGCTGGACGAAGCTGCGCACTGCCGCCAGCGCCAGGTCTTTCTCCAGGTCGGATTGCTGCCAGCGCGAGATGACGGCGGCGATCAAGACAAAGGCGGCCGACAGCAGCACCCGGTCGATTCCCTGCAATTCGGCGAATATGTCGGGCATGGCGCTCCCCCTTGCGGCTGCGATTCTGTGCTGGCGTATTCGCCATTGTAGCGCATGAGCCGCCCGGCCAAACCCCTCCCGCTACCAGCTCAAATCGGGATTCTTGAATGGCACAAGCGCCATGATCATCGCTTGCCTGTAATATGCCTCGCGGTCGACGGCGTCATCAGTCAGGATGCCGATTGCGCCATTGGCTCGCTTGCTGTCGCGCCGCTGGAAGACCAGGTCGTCCGCCTCGCCCAGCTCCAAGCCCTCGCGCACCAACTCCGCCACTTCCCGCGGCAGAAAAAAGACGGCGGTCTGGCCCCGGCCGAGGCGCCCGTCGCGGCCCAGCACATGCGCCCAGGCGAAACAGCGCATGCCCAGCGCGCAGTCTTCGACGCCGCCTTCAATGCCCACCCAGTAATCGCTGTCGCTGGCGGAGTCTCTCGCCCTTTCCGCGCGATTGCCGGCGCCGCGCATCGTCTCTTGCTGGCTTCGCGGCTGATCGCTCACGCCCGACGCCACGGCGATTCCATGCGCCTCGAAGCATTGCCCGGGGAAGATTCGTTGAAAAGCAGCCAGCGCCGCCCGGATTTTGACCGGATTCTCGGATGCGACCGTGATTCGCCTCATGGACAGCTCCTCGCGCAAGGGACGCCCTCGCTCCAACCATCGCCTATTGTACGCGCAAATCCGGCGGACGCGCGCCCGCGCTCATAGCCGGTTGTCACGCTGGGGCGGGCTGGTACACTAGGGGCAAGCATCTACGCGAGCATGCCACATGCCGGGCGAACGCGCCAAAGAACTGCTCATCAGCCGGGCCGTGACCGCCGACCTGGCCGACCTGTCCGACTTCATCAAGCCCTTCGTCGACAGCGGCGAGATCTTGCCGCGCACCTACGACGAGCTCGACGACTTGCTCGAGACGTTCTTCGTCGCCCGCCTCGGCGGCGCCATCGTCGGTTGCGCCGCGCTCGAGATCTACAGCAAGAAACTCTGCGAGATCCGCAGCCTGGCGGTTGACCCGCGGGCGCAGGGCCTGGGCATCGGCAAGGGATTGGTGGCAATTTGCGTCGAACTCGCCATCCGCGAAGGCGTCTACGAAATCATGGCGATCAGTTCGGCGGAGGAGTTCTTCAAGTCTTGCGGCTTCGATTTCACCCTGCCCAATCTTAAGCGCGCTTTCTTCCTGCAAACCCGCGAGTCGATGTAGCGCGCCGATGTCCAGAGGCTGGACCGCACTGCATGTATGATTCGCGCGAATGGCGCCCGGCCGGCGCGATCGGCAGGCCATGAGAATTGAAGTCCTGACTCTTTTTCCCGCCATGTTCGAGCCCGTCATGTCCATCAGCATGATGTGGAAGGCGCGCGACCGCGGCCTGCTCGATTTCAGCGCGCATGACATCCGCGATTACGCCCGGGACAAGCACCGCCAGGTCGACGACGCGCCCTACGGCGGTGGCGGCGGCATGATCCTCAAGCCAGATGTGCTCGCGCGGGCGATTGAAATGGTGAAAGCCGGCGCCGACGCTCCCGCCATCCTCATGTCGCCACAAGGCCGCCCCTTCACTCATGCCGTCGCCAGCGAGCTCGCGCGACGAGAGCGGCTCATCCTCGTTTGCGGACATTACGAAGGCGTCGACGAGCGTGCGCGCCAACTGGCCATCGACGACGAAATCAGCATTGGCGATTATGTGCTGACCGGCGGCGAACTGGCGGCGATGGTCGTGATCGACGCCGTCGTGCGCTTGCTGCCCGGCCTCCTCGGCGCGGAAGGGGCGCAGCACCGCGACAGCCATGCAAACGGCTTGCTGGAAGGACCGCATTACACCCGTCCCGCCGAATTTCGCGGCCAGGGCGTGCCGGCCGTGCTGACCAGCGGGCATCATGCCCAAGTCGAGCGCTGGCGGCGGCGGCAGGCGCTCTTGCGCACTTGGCGGCGGCGGCCGGACATGCTGGCAAAGGCGGAGCTGAGCGAAGCGGACCGCGCCTTCCTGCGGCAGCTGCAGGACGAGGACGGCGATTAACCCGGCTGGACCAAGCCTTCAGCAAAGGCCAGCGCCCGCGGGTCGCCCGTTTCGGGGTCGAGCATGGCGGCGACAGCGTCTTCGCGGACGACGCGCCCTCCATCCAGCAGCAAGACGCGGCTGCCCACCCGGCGCGCCTGCTCTATCGAATGCGACACCCAGATCATCGTCAGACTCGCTTCTTGACGCAGCCCCAAGAGCGACTCTTCTACGCCCTTGGTGGCGACGGGGTCCAGCGACGATGTCGGCTCGTCCAGCAGCAGCAGCGCCGGCTTGAGCGCCAGGGCGCGGGCGATGGCAAGGCGCTGTTCCTGGCCGCCAGAGAGCTCGCTGGCGCTCTTGTCGATCAACTCCGCTTCCAGCGATACCTGGCGCATCAATTCGAGGATCGCCTCCCGCCCAATCTCGTCGCCCCGCAAGCGCGGCCCATAGGCGATGTTGTCGCCGACTGTGCCTTCGAACGCGGCCGACTTCTGAAACATCATGCCCACGCTCCGCCGCAGCTCCATCACCGGCATCTCATAGATCGAGCGGCCGTCCAGCGCAATCGAGCCTGCGTCGATGTCGTTCAGTCGATTGAGGCAGCGCAGCAGCGAGCTCTTGCCGCTCCCGCTCGGTCCGATGATCACCAGCAACTCGCCGCTCGCGAGCTCCAGCGAGACATCGTCGAGGACGGTGAGGCCGCCGCGCTTCAGTCGTAAGTTGCGAATGGACAGCCTGGGCATGAAACGCTCCGAAATCCGAGCCGCGCTGACCAAGCCATTGTAACGCAGCCGGCCGCCCCATTGCGCGCGATTGCCCGGCGCGTGGTAAACTGGAGCGAAGACCGCCGCAGGAGACGAACCATGATTGACACGAGCATGACTTGCGCCCAGGAATCGCGGGCCGCGCAAGAATCGCTGGCTGGCACTTTCAAGCCGGCCGACAGCTTCTTTCTGATCGAATGCCATCTGGCCGATTATGGCGGCTGGGGCGGCAGCATCGTCAAAGCGGCCAGCGCCGACGGCGAATTCGCGCCCCTGCTGCGTCACCTGTCCGCCGCGCCCCGCGCAAAGACTCTCTTCATCCGCCGGCCCCGCTCCGGTGGCAAGCGCTTCTTCGTCGCCCTCACCAACCAGAGCCAGCCCCGCCTCTACGCGACGGAACTCGCGGAATACAGCGACCTGCTGAGCCTGGACTTGGCGAGCCTGGCGCCCGGCCAGGTACCGCGCTTGAACGGCGGCGAGATGCAGCCCATTGACGAGCTCTACGCCGTCTGCACCAACGGCAGGCACGATCCCTGCTGCGCGACGCATGGCATGCCGGTATTCCAGGAATTGGCGCGGCTGGCTGGTCCGGAGCGGGTCTGGCAGACGACGCACATCGGCGGGCATCGCCTGGCAGCCACCATGATCGCCTTCCCCGAGGGTGTCGTTTATGGCCACCTCGACCCCGAAGACGCCGACGCCGTCTTGACCAATCATCGCGCCGGCTGCCTACTGACGCACAAATATCGCGGGCGCGGCTGTTACGCCGGGCATCAGCTGGACGAAGCGGCGCATTTGGCGGCGGGCGCGGCCGAAGCCGTCATCCGCGACAGCAATCGCGAATACGCCCTGGACGGCATCCAGCTGGCTGCGGTCGACAAACTGGATGCGGGTCAACAGCGGCTCAGTTTCCGCGATCGCGCTGGCGGGCTGCACCAGGCACTGGTCAGCAGCCGCATGTCCGCCCCGCGCCAAACCTCCTGCGGCGACGCGCCCAAACCCATGCCCGAACACCATGTCGAACTGCTGCCCGCGACATAAGCGGACGGCATGCCAAGCCCGATGCCGGCGATGAACCAGCGCGCCTTTCCGCGGCCGCGGAGCCCGCTCCTGGTTCGTTTGCTGCGGCTCGCCATTTTGACGCTGCTGAGTCTCTGCTGTTTTGGCGCGCTGCTGCTTGGCGGGGCGCTTATGGCGCAGTACGCGATTGAAGACCGCATCGCCCCGGGCGCAAGCGTCGCCGGGCTCGACCTCGCTATGCTGACCCGCGACGAGGCGCAGACCGCCCTCGAACATGAATACGGGCACATTACGCTGCGCCAATTCACTTTCCGCGACGGCGAGCGGCGCTGGACGGCGACGGCGGAAGAACTCGGCTTGAGCCTGCCCGCCGCTGAGCTTGTCGAGCGCGCTTACGCCATCGGCCACGCGGGAGATTTGCGAACCAGCTTGCGACAGCAGGCCGCCGCCTGGATGCATGGCCACAGCCTGCCGCTGCGGCTCCGCTACGACGAAGCTAAAGCTCGGGCCTGGCTTGAGGGGCTGGCCGCCGAGATTCGGCGTGAACGGCGCGACGCTTCCCTCGTCATCTCCACTCGCTCGGTCGGCGTCGATCCCGGCTGGAGCGGCCGCGAACTCGATATCGAAAGCTCGCTCGCCAATTTAAGCGCGGCCCTCCTGGATGAGGCGTCGACGACGGAGATCGCCCTCGTCGTCCGCGAGAGCCCCGCCCGCCAGTGGAATATCGACGAAGTCGCCGCCCAGCTTCGCATTGCCCTGTCGACTCCGCTGCACCTGGTCGGCACGGACCGCGACGGTGCTATTCTGGCGCCGTGGATCCTCAGCCAGGATCAGATTCTGGCCGCTTTGAATCTGCGCTTGCTCGCCACCGACGCTGGCCGGGTGTACGAGGCGAGCCTGGATATGCGCGCCATCGCCCGTTACCTGGGCACGCTCTCGCCAGCGCTGTCGCAGGCGCCCGTCGACGCCAAGCTCGACTTTGACCCCGGCTCTGGCGGCTGGAGCGCGCTTTCGCCCGCTACCAGGGGCCGCCGGCTGGATGTCGAGGCGACCGTCGCCAAGCTGGAGGAAGCCGTCTTCGACCCCGTCAATCGCCGCGTCGGCATGGTCTTTCAGCCGCTCGAGCCCCGCTACCACGAGGGAATCGACCCGGCCGCGCTTGGCGTCGCCGAGCAGGTGGCCGAGGCGACCACTTATTTCTGGGGCTCCTGGCAGAATCGGCGCAGCAACATCGCCCTGGGCGCGGGCAAGCTCAATGGCATCATCATCGCGCCGGGCGAAGAATTCTCCTTCAACGAACATCTGGGGGAGATCACGCCGGCGGCGGGCTACCTCGAGGGCAGCGTGATCCTGGGCGGGGCGACGGTCACCGGCATCGGCGGCGGCATCTGCCAGGTCAGCACCACCATGTTTCGGGCGGCCTACAGCGGCGGCTACGCCATCACCGAGCGCAACAGCCACGGTTATCGAGTCGGCTATTATGAATACGCCGGCGCGGGACCCGGCCTGGACGCGGCCATCTGGCAGCCGGAGGTTGACCTGCGCTTCCAGAACAATACGCCCCATCACCTGCTCATCGAAAGCAGCTTCCTGCCCGCCCAGGACGCCATCCAATTCCGCATTTACAGCACGCGCCACTGGCGAACCGTGGTGGAGAGCCCGCTGATTAGCGCGCTGCTGCCCGCGCCGGAAGCGAAGTTCGTCGAAGCGGAAGACTTGGCGCCGGGGCAGATCCGCCAGATTGATTACTCGGCCGACGGCGCCGATGTCCAGGTCTGGCGCAATATCTACGACGCGGCCGGGGAGCTCGTCTCGCGCGACCAAGTCTTCACGCGTTACGCTCCCTGGCAGGCGGTCTTTGAAGTGGCGCCGGGCGACTCCCGCTTGCCGGCCGAGGAAGACGAGGCGGAGCAAGAACCGGAAGAAGAGGAAGCCTAGACCGGCAGCGCCTCGATACCGCCCAGGCGCCTTCTCAGGCGACGGGCTGCGCGCGGACCGGCAAGACGAAACCCTTGAGGATCTTTTCCAGCGCCATCGTATGGCTGCACACGCCGCGCTGGGCGAAGAAGGAGGCCGTGCTCGTCCAGCGCCCCTCCTCATAAGTGACATGGTGCGTCTTGTTGTAACCCTCAAAATCGCAAGCAAAACTCAAGATGCGGATGCGGTCGGTCTCCTGGCTGTAGCGTTTGGCTTTCTCGACATCGCTGACGATGTTCTGCCCCGGCGCGTAGGGCAGCGGGCGGCGCTTCAGCATCGGCTTGAACACGCTCTCCAGCGCCATGATATGCGGGCAAATGCCGTAAGCCTCGAAGCCGTGGCAGCTGCAAGACCAGCCCTCGGCGTCCAGCGTGATGGAATAGACGCCGTTCGCGCCGGCGAACTCTACCGCGAGGCGCGTGAATGTGGCGCGTTCCGGCTGGCTGGCGTATTCCCCCGCCTTCTGAATCTTGTTGATCATGCTCGCGTCCATGTCAATCCTTTCCAACAAGCGCGCCCCTGCCAAAGAACGCAAAACGCGGCCAGCTCCGCCGCGCTTCCAGTGGCTGATTCAGTTGATTGCGTTCCGCCAGGCATTGTGGCTGCGCTCCCCTACCTTGGACTGGAGTGTATGCCAGCCGCGAGCCCATGTCAAAGCAAGGCGGCCGATTCCAGGGCGATTCTGTGAAAACTGCACAAGGCGCGATCCAAGGCTATTCGCCAATGTCTTTTCCTGCTGGCGCGCTCATGCCGATGCCCAGGGATTCGATGTAAATGCAGTGCCGCCAGGGGATGGCGACGGCCTCTGGCGAGAGCGGCTCGTCGCACAAGTCAATGTCCGCGCCGCGGAGCAGGGCGAAGGGCGTGGCTTCGTCGCGCTCGCCCATGACGATTTGCGCGCTGGCGGCCAAGGCGTCGGCGACGCCAATCCGCGTCACCGCCATGGGATTGCCGAAGAGGTCGGGTTTGCCGCGCTCGTCCTTGATCGGCTGGAAGCCGGCCATGGCGATGGCGATGCCTGTCGTGCCATAGCGCCCGGGCATCAGCCAGCTGTCGCTGAGGATTAGCCCCAGTCGCGCCCCGAAGCGCTCTTGCAGCGCCAGGCGCAAGCTCTCCGCCAGCTGAAATGGCGCTTCCGGCAGCAAGACGACCTGCCCGCTGGGGATGTTGGAGCGGTCCAAGCCCGCGTTGGGCGAGATGACGCCGTTCTTGACCGTGAGCAAGAAACCCAGCTCAATGCCGCCGAAGATGTGCTCGGCTTCGTCGAGGACCAGCTGGGCGATGCCCGCGTCCATCCTGTAGCGCCGCGCCAACTCCACTGCCCGCGCGCCGGGCTCGATGTCTGCCAGCTCGACCACCCGGCCCGCGGCGATCGAGGCGTACTTGCTCGAAATCGCCAGCACATCGCCGGAGGATGGTGCAATCCCCGCCCTTGCCAGACTCTCCTGCAAGACGGCGACCAAGTCAAAGGCTTGCGATTGCAGCGGCGCGCGCAGCGGCGTAACAGTCAAGCTTTGCGGCATCGGCGGCGTCTCTTGTCTCTGTGCCAGGCGCGGCTCATCCTAGCACAGTCAGGCGGCGCTGTCAGCCGAGGGCTCGCCGGCCGCTATGCCCAGCAGGCGAATGCCCTCCGGCTCGGCGCTGGCGAGAACGCGCCCGTCGGGGCTGAATGCCAGCGCGGAGGCTGAAAGCGAATGCGAAATCAGCGGCGCATAAGGATTGAGCGCGTTGCCAAAGTACAGCCGCCGCTCGCCAGCGCGCTCCAGGGTCGCCAGCGCGAAGAAAGCCTCCGCGCCCGGAATCACGCCAGGACGAAAAGCTGCCCGCGGCATCAAAGCGCCGGCCAGATGGAAGAAGCGCCGGTCTTCGCCCGCGTCGGCGGCCACCCAGTACAAGCTGTCGCCGCTGGCGTAAATGAAATCGCCCAGCTCCTCCGCTGGCGACGCCTGCGCCCAGGCCATCCCCTGCATTGGCGAAAGCGGCCTGTCGTAGACGAGCTGGCCAGCGTCGCTGCGGTATATCCAGAGCGCCGCCCGCCCCCGCTCCAGCGATTCGCCCGTCGCAGCCAGCAGCCGCTCGTCCGCGCTGAATGCCAGCGATGTCAGCGGATAAGGAAAACTGTAATGCAGGCGGACCTGGCTGCGCGCGGGATTCTGTTCGTCGAGCCGCCAAAGTTTGAGCTCGCCCGCCAGCCGCTTCATGGTCAGCGATTCGTCGCCGCTCGCCGCCGCCAGCAGCGCGCCCGCTGGCGAAAATGACAGCGCGCGAACCGGACCGCGCAGCCCGCCCAGCTCCAGCCTGTCCTTGGCTGGACCGCCATCCCGCAGCGCCAGCAAGGCCACCGCGCCGTCGTCGCTTCCCAGCGCCAGTAAACCGCCAGCCGGATGAAACGCGAGCGCGCTGAAATTGTGCCCGTCGTCCGCCGCGATCGCGGTCGCCGTGGGCGCCTCGCCCTCCATGTCGAAGATCGTCGCCTTGCCCTTGCCGTCGATGGCTGCCAGGCTCGCGCCGTCGGCCGACCAGGCGATCGTCGCGGTCCCCTCCAGCGGCAGCCGGCCCAGCGTCGCGATTGAGCTGGCCGTGGCGCTGCCAATGCGTCGTCCTGAAGCGGCCGGCGCCGTCTCGAATAGCGGGGGCTCAGCTTCCGCGTCAGCGGCGATTGGTTCGAGGTAATAAAAATTGATGTAGATGTCGCTCTCGACCGTCCAGCCGGCGCGCTCGCCGATCTGGACCCGCCACCAGACATGCGGCGCGGCGCAGGCCGGTCCATCCAGCACGGCGTCGACGACCGCGCGGGGCGGGATCTCGCCGATTTGCTCCGCCTTGACATCGGGCCGGGCCCGGAGCCGATTGGCCAGCCGGGGCGAGACGACTTGCGCCGTCCCTTCGCCAAGCCGCAAGCGCGGCCTCAGGTAGCCGGCGTAACCGGGCGGGCAGAAGTGAATCAGGCCGCTGGCTGCCCGGGCCGGATCCACGATCGGCAGGTTTGCGCAATCGCCCAGGAGCTCGACTTCAGCCCGGCTTGTCCAGCCGGCTCGTGTGAAGAGCCAGTCGCCCGCGAGATTCGCGCCCAGCGCCGCCTGTACTTGTCGCGCCGGGATGCGCTGCGCCACCTTGCCGCCCGGGGCTTCTCGGGCAGCGACGGATTCGCCGCGTCCGCGCATTGCGCAGCCGGTCTCCCCCGGTTCCGCCAACTCAAGTGGCAGATTGTAGCAAGCGCCCGCCAGCCGCGGCCCCGGCGCGATCCAGCCCTGCGCCAGCTGCAGCCAGCCAGCAGCCGTCCGCCCCAGGACCGTCTCCGTGCCCGCCGGCGCCACTGAAGCGTTGAAGATGCCCAGGAGCGCGCTCGCCTCATCCGGGCTTGCATGGAGGGCGACGCCGTTAGCCACGACCCGGCAAATGTCCGCCTCGTCGCGAATGCGAGTCGAGCGGCCGCTGCCATCGGCGGGGCAGCCCAGGGCGAAATCCTCGCTGACGAGCCCGGGGTCGATGGGGCAGATGTCGATGCTGTCGGGCGCGCCATCGCCGTCATCGTCGGGCAGCAGCGAACAGCCATCCGCCGCCGCCGAGCCCGCTTGGGCCGGGCAGAGGTCTTCCGCGTCGATCGCGCCATCGCCATCCCGGTCGCCGTCGCGGATAAGCGGGCAGCCGCTCTCATCGGCGAGACCGGCGATCCAGGGGCAGCGGTCTTCCGCGTCCGGCAGGCCGTCGCCATCGCGGTCTAGCTGGGGATGTCGCTGCGGGATCAAGCCCGCGCCCAGGCCTGGAAAACGCGCGTCGCAGAGCTGAGTCATGCGCCCGTCAGCCGAGACATGGACCGAGTAGCTGTGGTCGCCCAGCGGAAACTCGATCCGAAGCGCTTCAATGGGCCGAGCCAGGGGCGTCCCCGCGATCAAGCCGCAGCCGAGCGCGGTCGTGTCGACGCTTTCGAGCATGCTGACTGCTGGCGAGCCCGCTTCTTGCAAACGCGGCAGGCCGGCGATGGCGCTCTCGCGAGCTGCTTCGATGAGGTCGCTTTGGCTGCGCGCCCGGCCGGGCAGCCACAGGCAGGCGAGCAGGCAGGCAAGGCAGGCGATTCTGAAGGTCAAGGCGCTTGCTCCGCGCGAACCGGTCAACAGCGCGTCATTGTAGCAGAACGCGGCTGGCGGGCTATCGCGCCGGCAATGGAGCGCCCGGGGCCGAACCTCTCTTGTATCGCCCGTCCCAGGAGTGGTACATTTGTGGCTTGCGCCCATCTGCCATTGAGCCCGGCGAGCAGCAAGCGGGAAGTGCGATGCCGCCACTCGCGGAGACCTACCAACTCAACCATTACATCGACACCTTCGCGCTGGGGCATTATGCGCGGGTGCTGGACGCGGTCGACTTGCGCAGCGGCAACCCGGTCGCCTTCAAGGTGATGCGCCCGGAACACCTCGACCCGGCGGGCGACATGCGCTGGGAATACCGCGCTTTCGCCAACGAAGCCGTCATTCTCACGCGCTTGTGGAATAGCCCGCATGTGGTCAAGCTCTACGACTGCGGCTTCGTCTCCAATGGGGAAGAGGCGCCCAGGGGCGGCGAGATCCAGTCTTTTCAGGGCGATATCCGCAGTTTCGTCGAAGCGATGGCGGCTTCCGCGGAAGCGCGCTGGCGACCCTATCTCGCACTCGAGCCGCTGCCGCGCCATCACAGCCTCTTCTACTTGATGAAGCCCAACCGACCCAACAGCCGCTGGCGCCTGCCCAGCGAAGAAGGCCTGGACCTGGCATTGCAGTTCAGCCAGCTGCTGACCCTGGCGCAGGCCAACCATATCGTCTATCTCGATCACAAACTGGAGCATGTCTACTGGGACGGCAGCCAGCTCAAAGTCATCGATTTCAACAGTTCGCGGGTGCTGGACGGAGCGAGCGCGCAGTCGGCCGGGCAATTCGCCAAGGATCTGCACAACATGTGCGTTGGCGTGCTCTACCCCGTCTTCACTGGCATGTCGCCGCAAAACACATCGCTGCGTCCCCAGCCCAGCAGCCGCGACGCCGTTGAACAGCGCTATACCGATATCCATCAGCTGGACTTCAGCCTGGAGCCCAGCCTGAGCGAGGGCATTATCGACTTGCTGGGGCGGGGGGCGGCGGAGAATATCGAGACGGCTCAAGAATTCGTCAACGGCTTGCAGCGGGTGGCGGCGCGGCACGGCTGGCAATTGGGCGATCATTACACCGGACCCGCCAGCAGCCAGGCTCGAGCGCAGATGCGGGCTGGCTTGCAGCGGCTGCGACAGGGACAGGCGAATATCCGCGAGGCGCGCGATTTGTTCCGCGAGGCTCTCATCCTGGACGGCATCAGCCAAGACCTGGAAGAAGAGCTGCGGCGGCTCGTGGTCGCGCTCAACGAGATGCTGAATCACCGCGTGGCGCCCTAGGGATTCACCGCAGAGACTCAGAGTGCGCAGAGCACGGTTTCTAGACCACCGGGTACACCGAGTCTTGAGAGTGTGGTCGTCCGCATTTGGCGCGCCAAAGACACATGGCCTAAGGGCGGCTCGGCGAGTCGCCAGCTTCGCTGATTTTCCGCGAGTCGTCGCCGATATTAGCTTGAGGATTCGCCGATGGGCAAGCTGAATGTTTGCCACTTCAATGACGCGGCGCTCTATCTTGCTGCGCTGCGCGAACATGATGCGCGAGTTGGCCGTAAACGCTTCAGGGGCAAGCGAGAAGTTTGCAACACGCGACGAACCCGGCTGCGATGCCATTTGGCAGGACTATGGCATGCTCCCGGAAAAGGGCGCGACTTCGAGACAGCTGCTGGAATGGAACCAGGCGCGGGCTGTGCAGGCAGGCCGTACGCGCTAGGACGGTTTCTCGTAGGTGAGATCCAGGTGATCGGCAATGGCCAGAAGAATGGCGCGATTTTCCAAACAAAGCTCCTCGACTCGGTCCAGCCGCGCTTCGACTCGGTCCAGCCGCACTTCGACTCGGTCCAGCCGCGTCCGATTCTCGGCGGCGATGTCGCGCGTCTCTTCCAGCGTGTCGCTAAAACTGTCGACGCGATCCATGAGCGCGGTCTGCGTCGCGCGCAAGTTCTCGATATCCTGTTCCGCTCGCTTTATGCGCATATCTGCTACTGCCACTTTATCCGCCTCGCTTTCACAAGATACCCGCCTTTACGCAATCTTAGCCCCCTGACGAATTAATGTCAAGAATTGCGGGCTAGCGCTTCCTCGCCAACAGCCGCGCTTCCGCCATTACGAACTCCACCAAACCGGCGATGCTCGCGTTGGGCGGGGTCGAGGGCGGCAGCGAGTGAATCCAGGACCAGCGCAGCCGCGGCTCTGCGCCCAGGTCCAGCCGCGCTTCGCCCACCTGACCCTTGGACAGCGGTCCCAACCGCAAGACATTCCCCGCAACGGATAGGACCCCGCCAGGCTCCAATACGATTTGCAGGCCCGCCTTCTCGTCGCGCGGGCGCAGCGTCGCCACAATCTCCTGTCCGTCCGCCGGCGCTGGCGCAAAACGCCAATCGCGCTCTTCGGCGACCAAGCCAAGCGAGACTTGCCCGGCGAATTTCTCCCGCCCGGCCGGGTCGAGCAGATCCGACGCATTCGCCGCGTCGTAGCCCATGCCATCCAGCGCCAGCAAGACCGAGCGCCCGCCCGTCTCGCGGCAGTGCCAGACATCGTCCGCGCAAGCCCAGCCCATATCAAGCAGCAGACAAGGCTCGCCGGCGCGCTTCTTCAGCGTGTCAAGAAATGTGTAAAGCCGCGGCAGCATGTCGAGGTCGCCGTCGATGCCACCCGTGTAGAGCAGGCTCAGGCTCAGCGGTTTTTCCACTGGGGCCGCCGCTTTTCGATGAAGGCGCGCATCCCCTCGGCTTTGTCCTCGGAGCCAAAAGCGAGCAAGAACTGACGCCGCTCGTAATCCAGCCCTTCCGCCAGCCCGAGCTCGTAAGCCTTGTTGATCGCCTCTTTGGTCAAGCGCGCCGCGACCTGCGAGCGACGCCCGACTTTCCGGGCGATGCCAATGGCCATATCCATGTACTCGTCCAGGGGCGCCACCCGATTGACCAAACCGTAGCGCAGCGCTTCGTCGGCGCTCAGCTTGCGGTCCGTCAGCATGATCTCCATCGCCAAAGCCTTGCCCACCGCCCGCGTCAGCCGCTGAGTCCCGCCCGCGCCCGGCAATATGCCCAAGTTGATCTCCGGCTGGCCGAAGACCGCCGTCTCCGAGGCGACGATCATGTCGCAGCTCATGGCAATCTCGCAGCCGCCCCCGAGCGCGTAACCCGAGACCGCCGCGATGACAGGCTTGCTGATCTTGCTGAAGTCGAAGCGCTCCACCAGCGATGTCGTCGTCAACATGTCGATCTGCGTCATGCCGTCCATCTCTTTGATGTCGGCGCCAGCGGCGAATGCTTTGTCGCTCCCCGTCAGGATCATCGCGCCGATCGCCGCGTCGGCCTGGAAAGCCAGCATGGCTGCGTTCACCTCGTCCATCAAGCCGCTGTTCAAGGCGTTCAGCGCCTCCGGCCGGTTCAGCCGCACCCGCCCGACGCCCTCCGCCGGCTCGTCCGCCAGGATGTATTGATAAGTCATCGCCGCTCCCTCGCTTTGTGGATTGCGCCTGCGCCACAGTGTAGCATAGCGCCGCGCGCGCTCAGCCGCCCAGAAATTCGAGGATTCGCGCCGCGCCCGCTTCCGCGCTGAAGCCGTCCCGCTCCCAGCTCCAACCCTCGCCCGCGGGCAGCTCGGTGGGCTTCCAAAGCGCCAGACTGTCTTCCGTATGCGGCGCGTATCGCAGCGGATCCGTCGGTCCCATCAGCATGACCGTCTTGGCGCCGCTGGCAGCCGCCAGGTGAGTCAAGCCGCTGTCGTTGCCGATGTAGAGCAGCGCCAAAGCCGCCAGCGCCCCGATTTCCTGGAAATTCAGCGCGCCCGCCCAACGATGCGTCTCCACCGTCAATCCGCCCGCCACGGCGTCGACGTGGGCCTCGTCTCCTGGCCCGCCGATCAAAATCACGCTTGCGCCCGCCTCGCCCGCGACGCGATTCAGCAATGGCGCCAGTTGAGCTGGTGGATAGCGCTTGCTCGCCACGCGCGCGCCGGGGTTCGCCCCGCCGCCCGGGTGCGCCACGATGAAGGGCGGCCTCACATTCTCGCTGGACAGCCGCCGCGACAGGCTCTCTCTCGCTTCAGGCAAAACGGGGAGATTGACGGGGATCTGGAAATCGCGGCCAGCGATCGCGGACACGACGCGGGTGTAAATCTCGCTCTCGCGCTGACGAGCGGCCTGATCGACCGGCACGCGCAAGTTGTAGCCGAATCCGCGCCCGCCGCTATCCAGCCCGGCCCGCGCCGGGATGCCCGACAGGCAGATTGCCAGGCTCATCAAGGGCGAGCGAACCAGCGAAACCGCCAAGTCGAAATCGCCCGCCCGCAAGCGCCGCAGCAAACGCAGAAAAGCGGCTGGCGAACGCAGCGGCATGTCGTCGTCCAGGATCAGCAGCGCGTCCAGAGCCGGATGCCGCGCGATGGCTGGGGCGGACCAAGGCCCGATCGCCCAGGTGATATGCGCTTTGGGAAAATGCTCGCGCAATGCCGAAAGCGCCGCCGTCGCCATCACCACATCGCCGATGCAGCAGTGCCGCGCCAGCACGATCCGTCGCGGGTCGAGGGGGAGCGTCTTCGCCGGGAAGAGCGCGCTCAGCAGCGAGTACATGGCAGCCGCGGTCCCTTGTTCTTGCTGGCGACTGTAATGCAGGCGCGCCGCCCCGCATAGTGGCGATTGCGCCGCTTTGACTTGGCGCGGCAGCCAATCCGGCCGCATCCCGACTCATTTGTTGCAGTCTCGTTAAATTGTGTTAAGCTATCTTTAAGGAAATATGAAGTTTCATGGAAGGCTGCAATTATGGAGTTCCTTCGCGCTTTCACCTATATGTTCAGAGACCGGCACTGCCTGCGCAAACTGGCGGAAATGGCGCTCTTCGTGCTGCTCTGCCCGGTGCCGGTGATCGGCTTGTTCTGCTTGTGCGCGCTGCTGGGCTACCTGGCGGAGATCATCCACAATGTCAGCAACGATTATCCGCGTCCGCTGCCAGTTTGGGATCACATCGGCGAAGACATCGGCAAGGGCGCGCATGTCTTGCTGGCAATCGTCATCTATCACCTGCCGCCCCTGGTCGTTGTCGCCGCCCTCTATTTCTTCCGCGACGCCATGTCCCTCAGTCTCTTTGGCGGGCTCACATTCCTTGGCGCGCTGGTCGGCATTTTGCCCTTCCTGCTGATCTACTTCGTCATCGCCTGGGCGCTGCTGGCGGCCGGCTTGGTGCAATACGCCGAAACCTGGGAATCGGGCGCCTTCTACGATGTCAATCGGCTGCTGCGGCATGTGGGCAGCCACAGCCGGCTGACCCTGCAATGGCTGGCCTATTCGCTGGCGGCGAGCATGCTCTTGCTGGCGCTGCTGCCGGTCGCGCTCTTGGGGCTGCTGCTCTTCTTCCCGGTGCAGGGCTACTTGACGGGCAATTACGGTCGCCGGCTGCGCGCCGCCAAACTGGAGTATCGCCAGGCGCCTGCTTGAGACGCGGTCGCCCGCGGTCGACTTGCCAGTTCTGCTGCGTTTAACTTCGCACGCGCGTCGCTGATTCCCCTCTGTTAGGGCGGCTCGCCATGCCGAACGCGGTTATCCCGGTCTTGCGCTTCCTTTGAATGGGCAATCTGAATGGTCGCCCAAGATCCAGCCCGCCGGGCGCGGCGCTTTGACACGCGCGCCTTAACCTCGTTGACGCATTCTGCTATCATGGCGCGATTGCGCGAACCTCAAAGCGAAAGAGACTGCCATGAGCGAAGCCACCAAGGAAGGCCACACCGGCGCCGACGAGATCATCTGGGACCTGAGCGTCCTTTACCAAGGTCACGACGACCCCCAAATTGCAGCGGACACCGACAAGCTGCATGCCCTGGCCGACGCGTTCCAGCAGCGTTGGCGCGGCAAAGTCGCCGAAATGAGCGCCGCCGATTTCGCCGCCGCGTATGAAGAGATGGAAGCGATCTACGACCTTCGCGGCCGCCTCGGCGCTTTCGCCTTCCTGAATTTCTCGACCGATACCGGCGACCCCGCTTGCCAGGCCGCCGTCGCCCGCGCCCAGGAGCTCGAAGCGGCGCTCAGCCAGAAGATGGTCTTCTTCGACCTGGAGTGGAACGCCCTGGAAGACAGCCAGGCCCAAGCCATCCTCGCCGACCCCGCCGTCGCCGATTACCGCTATTACCTGGAAGCCGAACGCCGCTATCGCCCCTACAACCTCAGCGAAGCCGAAGAGCAGATCGTCATCGAAAAAAGCGTCACCGGCAGCGCCGCCTGGACCCGCTTCTTCACGCAGCTCACCAGCGCCTTCCGCTTCGACTGGCTCGGCGACGAAGTCAACATGACCTTCGTGCTCAACAAAATGCGCGACGCCGACCGCGACATCCGCGAGATGGCTTGGCGCAAACTCAGCGACAAACTCGCCGACAAGTCCATGGAGCTCACTTTCATCTTCAACACCCTGGTCCTGGACAAAGCCAACAGCGACCAGCGCCGCGGCTACCCCAGCTGGATCTCGTCGCGCAACCTCAGCAACAAAGCCAGCGACGCCGTCGTCAACGCGCTCGTCGACAGCGTCACCGCCAATTATGATCTGGTGGCGCGGCATTATCGCCTGAAACGCGCCCTGCTGGGCTACGACGAGCTCTACGATTACGACCGCTACGCGCCGCTCAATCTCAAAGACAGCGACGCCTTTTACCTTTGGGAGCAAGCCCGCGAGGTGGTCCTGCAAGCCTTCGACAACTTCAGCCCGCGCATGCGCGAAGTGGCGCAGCAATTCTTCGAGCACAACTGGATTCACGCGCCCGTGCTGCCCAACAAGCGCGGCGGCGCCTTTGCCGCGCCCACCGTCGCCTCCGCCAATCCCTATGTCTTCCTCAATTATCTGGGCGACGCGCGCGACGTGACCACCCTGGCGCACGAGCTGGGGCACGGCATCCACATGTACCTCTCCGGCAAAGCAAATGGCTTGTTCGCGCTCTACACGCCCTTGACCACCGCCGAGATGGCTTCGACCTTCGCCGAGATGCTTGTCTTCCAAGACTTGATGGCGGCCGAAGACGATGACGAGGTCAAGCTGTCCATGCTGACGGAGAAAATCGAGGACACCTTCGCCACCGTCTTCCGCCAGATCTCGATGAACCGCTTCGAAGACAAAATGCACTCCGCCCGCCGCGCCGAGGGCGAGCTGACCGCCGAGCGCTTCAATGAACTCTGGCTGGAGACGCAGCGCGACATGTTCGGCGACAGCGTGACCATCACCGACGAATACGGCAGCTGGTGGAGTTATGTGCCGCATTTCCTGCACACGCCCGGCTATGTCTACGCCTATTCCTTCGGCGAGCTGCTCGTGCTGGCGCTTTACAAGCTGTATCAAGAAGAGGGCGCCGCATTCGTGCCAAAATACATCGATCTGCTGGCGGCGGGCGACTCCGATTATCCCGACCGGCTGCTGGCGCAAGTCGGCGTCGACATTAACGACAGCCGCTTCTGGCAGAAGGGCATCGATGTCATCGCCGGCTGGATCGACCAGGCCGAAACCTTGTCGCGCCGCCTCTATCCGCGGAAGTTCGCCTGAGCGCGGCGATGAGCGCCGGCTATTCCGCCACGCCCCTGATCAAGAAGCTGGGCATCAAGCCCGGCTTTCGCGTCGGCTTCGTCCATGCGCCCGCGGGCTACTTTGACCTGCTTGGCGAGCTGCCAGCCGAGCTCTCCATTTGCGACGATCTCGGCGGCGGCGACTGCGATTTCGTCCACGCTTTCTTTCAGCGGCGCGCCGACTGCGAAGCTGAATTCGCCAGCTTGAAGGCAGCCATCAAGAAAGACGGCATGCTCTGGATCTCCTGGTACAAGAAAGCGTCGAGAATGCCCACCGACATCAGCGAGACTGTCGTGCGCGAGCTGGCGCTGCAGGGTGGGCTGGTCGATGTCAAGGTGGCGGCTGTCGACGCGCAGTGGTCGGGGCTGAAGCTGGTGTACCGCTTGCGGGATCGCTGAGGGACATGATGAGCGGAGGCATCGCATTAAAGGACGCGCTGGCGCTGCGCGAGTCGCTGCGAGCGGCGGGGAAGACTCTCGTCTTCACCAACGGCCACTTCGACCTGTTGCATGTCGGGCATCTGGATTACCTGGAAAAGGCGCGGGCATTGGGCGACGCGCTGATCGTCGGCCTCAACGGCGACGCCTCGACGCGGCGGCTGAAAGGCGAGGGCAGGCCCCTCGTGCCAGCGCGGGAACGAGCCCGTCTGCTGGCGGCGCTGCGGATGGTGACGGCGGTTGTCATCTTCGAGGGCGACACAGCCGATGAATTGCTGCTGGCGCTGCGGCCGGAAGTCTATGCCAAAGGCGGCGACTACGCCAGCAAGCCCCTGCCAGAGCGGGCGACCGTCGAGGAATATGGCGGGCGCGTCGAATTGATCGACTTCTTGCCCGGCCACAGCACGAGCGCCCTGATCGAGAAGATTCGCCGAAACGAGAATCTGTAGGGGCCAGCTACCAAGTCGCCCGAATTGCGCGAATATTGACACGCGAATTCGTGAGCAAAGCGCAGAATCTGTACGGGTGAGCCGGCGCTTCGCCTTCGCCAGTCAGCGCGATTCAAGGAGAAACAGCATCAAGGATCGCGCCCTCAGGCAATAACTTCCACCGGCTCTTCGCGGCGCTCTTCCAGCCTGGTCAGTCGTTCGACGGTTTCCAGGCGAAACTCATTGACCGTGTTTGTTAGCGCGTCAACTTTGCCATCGACTCGCTGTATGTCGCCATTTACTTCCTTGCGCAGTCCGTCGACCTTGGAGTCCAGTCGCAACCATAGACCCAGGGCTGCGGCGACAGTGACCACAATCTGCAGCATAGTGTCTGTCGATATGCTCTCCATCGCATCAAGCTCCCGGCGGTCGCACGGCTCGTACGGACGGACCACCCTGATACCGAGGCTCTCACACTGAAGACAATGATCGCAAGGGCTTTGTGAAATGTCAAGCGGTCCACGCGGTTTCGCCGGACGCTTCATTACGGACCTGGTCAAATGAAGAACAGGTTCGGCTTGCGAATTGTCTGAGGCTGCGCGCTTCCTAGGTCAAGCGGTTGTAAAACTCAACCACCATCTGGATGTCGACCGGCGTCTGCACCTCGCCCTCTTCCGGCGCCCGATCCACGGTGACGCGGAAGTTGTCTTTGTCCACCGTCATGTAAGGCGGGAAGTAGGCCGACTGCTGCACCCATTCCTGGATGTGCACATTCTTCTTCATCTTGTCGCTGACTTCGATGACATCGCCCGCCCGCGCTTGATACGACGGCAAGTTGACGCGCGCCCCGTTCACATTGATGTGCCCGTGACCCACGATCTGCCGCGCCGCCCAAATCGTCGCGCCCAGGCCGGACCGATACACGATATTGTCCAGCCGCCGCTCCAGCAGAGCCAGCAAGTTGACGCCGGTGGGACCGGCCATCAGCGCCGCTTTCTTGTAATAATTGCGCATCTGCTTTTCGCGGATGTTGTAGATGAAAGCCAGCTTCTGCTTCTCGTCCAGCTGCAAGGCGTAGTTGCTGCGCCGGCTGGATCGGAAAGACTTTTCTCGTCCGTGTTCGCCCGGCGGGTATGCCCGCTCTTCCAGGATGCGCGAATACTTGGGGCGCGGCACGAGCAGCTCGCCAAAGCGGCGCTGAGGTTTGGCTTTTGGTCCGTGATACGATGCCATATTTGGGCGTTTCCTCTACATGACGGGGCGATCGCCCGCGACGTCCAATGCAAGTCGGCACAACAGTATAGGCGAAACCGCTCGAATTGGTAGGGTGAGTTTGGCGGTGGTGACGCGCGAAATCAACCCCGCCCCCGGCCCCCTCCCCTAGGCCTCAGGGAGGGGGAGTCTGCAATGCGCGGAGATGGGATGACATGTGCGGGCGACCGGGTAGGGCGCCCCGACAGATTGGGATGTGGCATTGGATGAAACGCGCGGGCGATTTACCGCATCACCCGGACGCAGCCCTCCCCCCAACGCATTGGGGGGACCGAGTGGGTTGATCCGCTAAGCCGGCATGTTCTCCAGCCTGCCCAGCCAGTAATGCACATCAAAGCCCTCGTCGCCGGTCAGGAAGCGCCACAGCTTGATGCGATTCACGATCTCCAGCCGCCCGGAAGCCGCCTCAAACCAAGGCTCCCGGCGCGAGAGGATGCCCGGCACATCGTCGCCCCGCGGGAAGCCGCTGTGAATCGCCTTGGGCGCGTAGTAGCCGTCGCTCAGGTCTTCCGTGTTCCACAGCCGCAGCTGCCGCACCGCCGGGTTCAGGCGCAGCTTGAACATGTAGCGGCGCTGGCTCGTCTGGTTCTGCCTGCCGCAATGCCAGATTCCGTGATGCAGCGCCAGCACCGTGCCCGCCTTGCAGACCATCGGGATCTGCCCGCGCATGTTCTGGTAGGCGGCCACATCCATCTCGTTGACCTTGCGGAAGTGGCTGCCCGGCAAGAGCAGCGTCCCGCCCATCTCCAGCGGCACATCGTGCGGGAAGTACATCAGCTGAATGTCGAAATGCGTCCGGCAGTCGATGATGGAATCGGCATGCAAACCCTGAGCTTTGCCCTCGTTCGGCTCGCGCACATGAATCGCGTCATGGTCGAAGAGCGGATCCTCGCCCACCAAACTGGCGATCAAGCCTTGAATTTCCGGCAAGTCGAGCAGATTCCGGATGGGCGTGCCTTGATAACACTGCGAAAGCGGCGTGCCGGCCGCGTGACCCTTGATGACTTGCTCGTCGATGGCGCGCATCACTTCTTCGTTGATCTCGCGCGGCACGAGCTCGTCGAAGCGCAAGAAGCCGCGGGCGACGAATTCTGCCATTTGCCGCGATGTGAGCAGGTGTTCTTTCGCGATCATGTATCGATCTCCTCCAGTTTCTCGAAGACAAAACCGTATTTCATAAACGAGGTGACATACTCCTCGCCAGGGTAGGGCGGGATGAGCACCGGAACCTGGATCAAGCGCCAGCCATCCTGCAGTGCCTCCAAGCCCGTCTCATAGGGCGGCTGATCGTCATCGCCAGTGGTGCGCGGGTCCGCCCCCGTGCCATCGTAGATAGACCAGCCCAGCACATGGCTGTCCAGGGCGGAAGTGTGCAGGTAAAGCGTCAAGACTTTCTGTCGCAGGCTGGCGGCCATGGCGGTCCCTTCACTGGCGGTTGCGGCGCTGGCACAAATCTACCGCATAAGCCGCCTCGGGACAAATGCAAATTGCGGCGAGAGGCGAAGCTATTCAGCGTCGTCTTCGACAGGGATCTCCCCGCCCGCCGCTGGATCGGGCTCGGCCGCGACGCCGTCGTGCTGGGCCTCGGGCTCGGGCGCCCCGACCCCCTCCACCAAGATCGAGACCTTCGTGTCCGGCAGCTCCGAGCGCTCGCGGAAGTAATTGATGACCGCCTCGCCGATAACCTTGGCTTTGGCTGCCATGCCGGCGCTCTTCACCGCCCAGCCCACCAGCGGGATCACGCCGACGAATTCGCTGATGACGCCGCCGGCGATGGCGCTGCCGACCGTGCCGCCGAGGGTGGCTGTCAAGTGGTCCATGTCAAAGGCGTTGACTTGGTAGGCGCTCGCCACCTGGTTGATCATGGCGATGTCGGCCCCGGTCAAGAATATGGAGCTGCCCGGCAGCCAGCCCGTGCCCGCCGCCAGGGTCGTCCAGTTCGCCACCAATTTGCGCGCTTCGCGGTCGGCTTCTTGCAATGACTTTGACATCTCGTTCTCCTGCCTGTAGGCTGCACTTCGTATACGCGGCAGCCGCGCCAAAGTCGCAAGCGAAGGATCGCCGCCGGCCGATGTCACTGCGCCATGCCCGCGCTCTGCGGGTACAATGGGGCAGCGTCCATGCCGAATCCCTGCCCATGCCCGCAACGACCGACCGCCATGCGCATCCTTCTCCTTAGCGACCGCATCCCGCCCGAAGCGCGTGGCGGCGCCGAGACGGTCGTCTGGCGGCTGGCGAAGGGGCTGGCATGCGCCGGCCACGACATCCATGTCGTCGCCGCGACAGCTGGCTCGCCATTCGACGAGGTCCGCGACGGCATCCCGACGTATCACCTGCATGCCAGCTATCCCGATCGATTCCGCGCCTGGCTGTCGCTGCGCAATCCACAGACGACCGTCCCATTTCGCCGCTTGCTGGAGCGCCTGCGGCCCGATGTCGTCAATGCCCACAACATCCATTTCGCGCTCTCGTACCACTGTTTGCGGCTGGCCCGCGAGGCCGGCTGCGGCGTCGTCTTCAGCGCGCACGACGCCATGCCATTCGCCTATGGCAAACTCATGCTCGACGCGGCCGAGCCAAGCGCGCGTGACCTGCGCCTGCCGCCCGGCTACAATCTGCGCCGGAGTCGCCTGCGCTACAATCCCCTGCGCAACCTGCTCATCCGCCGCCAGCTGCGTCACAACGCCCATGCCCGCAGCGCGCCCAGCCACGCTCTCGCCGCCGCTTTCGCCGCCAACGACATGCCGCCGGTCACGGTCGCGCATAACGGCATCGACATTGCGGAGTGGCGCTTGGTGGCGCCCGCCGTCGTCGACCGCTTGCGCAGCCGCTTGGACCTTTCCGAGCGCCGCGTTGTCCTCATCGCAGGCCGCTTGACCCGCGAAAAAGGCCTGCGACCGATGCTGGAAGCGCTGGACCGCCTGCGTGAGAGCGTGCCTGCCGCCTGTCTGCTGGTGCTCTCCGCGCGGGAGCTGGAGGCAGGGCTCAGCGCCGAATTCGCCCACCTGCATAGCTGGATTCGCCTGGGCGGCTGGCTTGCGGGCGACGAATTGCGCGCCGCTTTTCAACTGGCGGATGTGGTCGCCATTCCCTCGATCTATCTCGATCCTTTCCCGACCGTCGCGCTGGAAGCGATGGCAGCCGCCAATCCTGTGATCGCGACCTGTTTCGGCGGCGCTCGCGAGGCTGTCGTCGACGGCGAGACCGGTTTCATCATCAATCCGCATGACAGCTCTCAGTTCAGCAGTCAGCTGCGGCGCGTCCTGCAAGACGGCGGGCTGCGGCGCGAATTGGGTGCGCGCGGACAAGAGCGGGTCGCGGCAAAGTTCTCGCTGGAGGCGCAGGCGAGCAAGATGCTGCAGCTTTACGAGCGGGCAATCGCGGCGGCCAAGGCGGAGTCATGAAGCCGGAACGCTTTGAAAGCGCGCAGGATCTCTTCGACGCGCAAGCCGCTTTGATGCGCTGGGCGCAGGTAGCCGGGCATTGCAATTACCTGCATAAAGGCGACATCGGGCACCGACTCTACAACAACTGTTTCGGCTACGATCCCGCCGAGGTATTCCGCCTGTGGCGCGACCAAAGCGGAGATTTGCAAGCCTTCGCTTTCCTCGCCGCGCACCGCGAGTCTTTCGAGCTCCAGGTGGCGCCGTCCCTGCTCTGTGGCGACGCGCACCGCCGACTCTGGGAATTTTGCGAGGGCGAGACTCTGCGGCTGGCTGCCAGGCACAATTTGCGACTTTCCGCCTTCCTCGTCGAGGGCTCGGCCTGCAACCCGGCTTATCAGGCATTCCTGGAAGCGCGGGGCTACAAGCGGGGCGAGCTCTTCCTCATCATGACCCGCCACGACCTGCGCCATCTGCCAGAAGCGCCCTTGCCGGCCGGTTTTCGCTTCCACCAAGCCACGGCCGCCGACGCCGCCCGCCTCGCCGATGTCCACAATCACAGCTTCGCCAACAAGTGGGACGCCCGCAGTTACGGGCAGGTCTTCGCCGCGCCACACATGGAGCGTGAAATGACGGTCATGGCGCCGGATGGACGCTGCGCCGCTTTCGCCAACATCTGGCGCGACGCGGTCAATCGCTCGCTTCTCTTCGAGCCGGTCGGGACGCATTCCGCTTTCCGACGCCGCGGCCTCGCCAAAGCCCTGATGGCGCATGTGCTGCGGCGCATGCCGGGCGAATGGGGCATAGAACGCGCCTTTGTCTGCCACGAGCCGCCGGAAAAGAATCCGGCCTCCAGCGCGCTCTACGCTTCGCTCGGCTTCCAGCCGATTCACGAATTCCACGAATACCGCAAGCCGGTTTGAGCGCCGGCGCGATCGCGCTTGGATGGTGATTCCTGGCGCATAGTCTGCTACAATAACCGTCGCTTGCATGGGCGCGAACAAAGGGGGCGGCGGCGATTATGGCATTGCGCGTATTCAATGTGCTGGGGCGCGAGAAACAGCCTTTCCAGCCAATTCACGAGGGGCGCGTCGGCATGTATGTCTGCGGTCCCACCGTCTACGAGCATTCCCACCTGGGCCACGCCAAGACCTACGTCTCCTTTGATGTCGTGGCGCGCTACCTGCGCTGGCGCGGCTACGAGCTGCTCTATGTGCAGAACATCACCGATGTCGGCCACTTGCACGCCAACGAAGAAGACAAGGTGCTGGCGCGGGCGGCGCAGCTCAACGCCAAGCCAATGCAAATCGTGGAGACCTTCGCCCGCAGCTATTTTGAAGACATGGACGCGCTCGGCGTACAGCGGCCCGATATCTCGCCCCGCGCTTCGGGCCATGTGCCGGAACAGATCGAGATGATCGAGGAGCTCATCGCCCTCGACCACGCCTATGCCATCGACGGCAATGTCTACTTCAATGTGCTCAGCGACGCCGATTATGGCAAGCTCTCCAACCGGCGCGTCGACGAGCAGCAAGACGAATCCCGCGATCTGGTCGGTGGCGGCAAGCGGCATCCGGCCGATTTCGCCCTCTGGAAAAAAGCCGAGCCGGAACATATCTTGCGCTGGAACAGCCCCTGGGGCGTCGGCTTCCCCGGCTGGCATATTGAATGCTCGGCCATGGCGAAGAAGTACCTGGGCGCCAACTTCGACATTCATGGCGGCGGCATCGACAACATCTACCCGCACAACGAAAACGAAATCGCCCAGAGCGAGTGCGCCAACGATTGCGCCTTCGCCAATTTCTGGATGCTGACCGGCAGCCTCAATGTGCTCGACCCCGACGAGGGCATCCCGGTCAAGATGAGCAAGTCCCTCGGCAATTACATCACCATCAAGGACGCGCTTAAGTCGTATCGCCCAGCCGAACTGCGCTACTTTATACTGACCTCGCATTACAGCAGCCCGGTCGTCTACAGCGAAGAAGCGCTGGCCTCCGCCAGGGCCGGCTGGGAGCGGCTGATGAACGCGCGGCGGCTCTTGCGGCGGCAGCTCGGCGTCGCGCCCGAAAGCGACGCCGGCGCCGGCTTCCTGGCGCGCCTGGACGAGGCGAAAGCGGAATTCCGCGAGGTCATGGACGACGACTTCAATTCGCCCCGGGGCATCGCCGTCCTGCAAGATCTGACCCGCGATGTCAACAGCCTGCTGAATAGCGAGGTCGCGCCGGGCGCGTCGACCCTGGCGGCGATCGACGCGACTTACGCCTCCCTGGCCGGCGATGTGCTGGGCTTGGCGCCGGCCGACGACGCGGCCGATAGCGGCGACGGCAAGCGCGAAGCGGCTTTGATCGAGATGCTCGTCGACATGCGAGCCAGCGCTCGCGCCAACCGCGATTACGCCCGCAGCGACGAAATTCGCGACCAGTTGGCCGGCCTCGGCATCGCCCTGGAAGACCGCGCCGACGGCACGCTCTGGAAGCTGCAATAATGCGCTGCGCCCGCGGATTGGAACGCTGTGCCGGCTAACCGGCGGCTCGCCCGCAAAGGGGAAACTTGCTCGGGCGGTTTAATCTGGCGCCCGGCAAAGGCGAAGCGCGCAACTATTCGATCGGATAAGGCTTATGCCAGAATTCCTTTACGGCCACTGGGCTGTCATTGAAGCGATCCGCGCCGGCCGCCGCAAGCTCGAGTCGCTGATGATCCATGAACGCGCCGAGAGACGCGGCGCCCTCGGCGAAGTCCTGAGCATGGCGGAAGACCTGCGCCTGCCAGTGCAGCGGGTGCAGCGGCGCATCCTCGACGACCTGGCGAATGGCGGCGTCCACCAGGGCATGGCTCTGCGCGTCGGTCCCTATCCTTACTGCGACCTGGAAGACATCCTGAGCCTGGCGGCGCAACACAGCGAGAAGCCCTTCATCCTGCTGCTCGATCTGCTGAAAGACCCGCAGAATGTTGGCTCGCTGATCCGCGTCGGCGACGCTGTCGGCATTCACGGCATCATCATGCAAGAGCGCCGCAGCGTCGCGGTGACGCCAGCCGTCGTCAACGCCTCGTCGGGCGCCGTCGAGCACACCCAGGTGGCCCAGGTCACCAACCTCGTCAGCGCGATGAAAGAGCTCAAGAGTCAGGATGTCTGGCTGGTCGGGCTGGATGTGGGACCGAATATCCCGCCCCTGGACAAGACCGATCTCAATATGTCGCTGGGCTTGGTGATGGGCAGCGAGGGCGAGGGCTTGCGGCGGCTCGTGCGCGATACCTGCGATCTGCTGCTGACCCTGCCGATGCGCGGCGAAGTGGGCAGCCTGAATGTGGCGACGGCCGGCGCCATCGCCCTCTACCGCGCCTGGAGCGCCCGCGGCTGGGAAGGCTGGGCGCACGCCTAGTCGTCCGCATGAGCTGCGTCGCGGATCCAGGACCGCTTTGCCAGCTGCTCCCTTCCGTATTGCGCTCGCGATTCCCCAATGGCAACGGACTCCGCTTCGTCACTCCGGCTCCAGGACAACCCGCGCTGACATGACGCATAGCGCAGCCATCAGCAGGCCCCCAATCGCAAATGGCGCGCTCGAGCCAGCCGCTTGAAAGAGCCAGCCAGCGATCAAGGGCGCGCAAGCGTTCGCCCCGCTGACGGCAGCCGCGCTCCAGCCCAGCGCCCGCCCATACTCATGGCGCGCCACCTGTCGCGTGATCAAGCTGTTCAGCGCCGGGCGGATCAAGCCAGCCCCCACCGCCAGCGGCACGACGGCGACCAAGAGCCAGAGGACGCCCTCCAGGCTCTGGCCCGCGTTTGGCGGGAGCTCGATTCGCAGCTCGCCCAGGATCGCTTGCGTGCTTGTGCCGCGCCCGCCGAGCAGATCGCGCTGGGCGATTTCGCGCACATACAGAGGATGCGGCCTGGCTGGGGTGGCGGCAGTGAGCAGCAAACCAATTGCCAGCAAGCCCAGTGCCAGGCTGGCCAGCCGCCGATCGCCCAGGCGCGCGCTCCAGGGTCCGATGCAGCGCCACTGCACCATCACCAAAATGACCCCGATGAACAGAAAGAAGAGGGCGTTGCCCCGCCCGAGAAAACCGAGCCGCGTCAGCGTGAACAAGCCCAGCAAACTCTCGTAGCCAAAGAATATGACTTGCTGGGCGAAGAGGAGCAGCAGCAATATCGCCAGCGCCGGACGAAGCCCGAGGCGAAAGGACAGTCGCTGACCCCGCCCGCGACGCTCGGCGGGATGCGTCTCCTTGAAGAGCAGGGCGGTCAGACAAATCGACGCGAAAGAATAGACGGCGGCGGTGAGCGCGGGCACAGCCAGCGAGTCGCTCAGCTCCAGCGCCAGCAGCGCGATGACGGGACCCAAAATGAAGCCGAGGCCAAATGCCGCGCCGATGAGGCCCAGGCCGCGGGCGCGGTTGCTCTCGTCGGTGATGTCGCTGATGGCAGCCTGCGCCGTCGACAGGTTCGCGCCGAAGAGACCGTCGATCAGGCGCGACAAGATGATCATCTCCAGCGAGCCCGCAAAAGCCAGCAAGATGAAGCTGAAACAAGTGGTTGCCTGGCTGAGCAGCAGCAGCGGCTTGCGCCCGTAACGGTCGGAGAGCGCGCCCATCACCGGCAAGCCCGGCAGCTGCGCCAGCGGGAAAGCGGCGATGACCACGACGACGCCCAGCGGGTCCGCCCCGAAGGCGGCCGCGTAGAGGTGCAGCAACGGCAGAATGACGGTCAAGCCGAGCAGATCGACAAAGACCAGGACAAAGATTGGCAAGACTCGCCGCTTGTCCAGTGGCGCCGCGCCCTCAGTCACGCGCCTTGCCCCTTCCATCGTTTGCCCGCCACCGCCAATTGTGATAGCTTTAATGGCAGCATGCCAAAACGAAGCGAGACCGCTTCATGCCCACCTCACGCGAATTCGCCCGCTGGCGCAACCGCATGGTCGACGAACAGCTGATGCAGCGCGGCATCAACGACCGGCGCGTCCTCGACGCCATGCGCGTCATGCCACGGCACCTCTTCGTCGCGGAAGAATTCAAAGCTCAAGCCTACCAGGACCGCCCCCTGCCCATCGGCGAAGGCCAGACCATCTCCCAGCCTTACATTGTCGCCTTCATGACCGAGCGCCTGCGCCTGAAACCGCATCACACCGCCTTGGAAATCGGCACCGGCTCCGGCTATCAGACCGCCATCTTATGCCATTTGTGCCACTATGTATACAGCATGGAGCGGGTGACGCGGCTGGCGGACCAGGCCGGCGCCCGCATCGGCGACCTGGGCTACAACAATCTCGATATCCATGTCGGCGACGGCAGCCAGGGCCTGCCCGACCAAGCCATGTTCGACCGCATCATGGTGACCGCCGCCGTGCCCCGCTTGCCCAATGTCCTCTGCAGCCAGCTCGACAAACACGGCGGCCAGATGATCCTGCCCATCGGCGACGAAGAATTGCAGGAACTCAAGCTCGTCACCCGCCGCGGCGACCGTTTCACCTCGCGCACGCTCTTGCGCTGCCGCTTCGTCCCGCTCATCGGCCGCTATGGCTTCGACGGCGATGTCAGCGGCGAGCAGCAGCTCTTCTAGCGCCCATGCCCGGCGAGAAACCCAACCTTGATCTGATCTCCATGGTGCAGCGCGCCCGCGCCATGCACGACGCCAGCGCCCGCCCAAGCGATCTGGCAGCCGTCTATTGGATCGAGGCGAAAGCGCAAGGGAGAGATCAGCCGCAGCCGACAGCCAATGCCGGCGAGTGGCGCGTTAGCCTCAGCGCGGAAACGGTCGACGCCGTCTGGGAGCGCGTCAAGCGGCAGACCCGCGCGGGCCAGCTCGGCTACAAGTCCAAAGTGTCGACGGCGCCCGCGGCCGGCCAGAGCGATCCCCAAGATCGCATGCTCTGCGCCCGTACGTATGACGCCGGCGACGCCGCCGATGTGCAGCGCGTAAAGTCCGGCCTGCTGCGCCTGGGGCTGGTCCCGCTGGCTTATGTCCCCGATCGCGCTTGAGGATTGATTGGCTGCCCCGCCAGGATCAAAAACGGGCGACCGTCTAGATCGCCCGCGCGTCGACTGTCCCGCCCCGGAAGCGCTCCGGCGCGGCGATATTGCGGTTGCTTCTGGCTAGCGCGCCGCCGCCAGCGCCTGGTCGATGTCCTCGAGGATGTCGTCGATGTGCTCGATGCCAACGCAAAGGCGGATCGTCTCCGGCGTGACTCCCGCCGCCAGCTGCTCTTCCGGCGTGAGCTGCCGATGCGTCGTCGAGGCCGGGTGCGCCGCCAGCGACTTGGCATCGCCGATGTTGACCAGCCGCTTGAAGATCTGCAGCGCGTCGTAGAATTTGACGCCAGCCTCAAAGCCGCCCTTGATGCCGAAGGTCAGCAGCGCCGAGGGGCGACCGCCAGTGTATTTCTGCGCCAGCTCATAATAAGGCGAGCTCTTCAGGCCAGCGTAAGTCACCCACTCAACTTGCTCGTGGCCTTCCAGGTGATTGGCGACGGCGATGGCGTTGTCGACATGCCGCTCCATGCGCAGCGAAAGCGTCTGCAAGCCTTGCAGCACGAGGAAAGCGTTGAATGGGCTCAGCGCGGAGCCGGTGTTGCGCAGGGCGACGACCCGGGCCCGGCCGATGTAGGCTGCTGGACCGAGCGCGTCGGTGAAGACGACGCCGTGATAACTGGGCTCGGGCGTGCTGAACATGTAGAAGCGCTCATTGTGCGCCGCCCAGTCGAAGATGCCGCCGTCGACCAGGATGCCGGCGATGCTGTTGCCATGGCCGCCCATGTACTTGGTCATCGAATGCAGCACGATGTCGCAGCCGTGCTCGATCGGGCGGCAGAGCGCGGGGCTCGGCACCGTGTTGTCCACGATGACGGGCACGCCATGCGCATGCGCCATATCGGCGATGGCGGCCATGTCCGGGATGTTGCCGGCCGGATTGCCGATGGACTCGCAGAAGACGCCGGCCGTCTTGTCGTCGATGTGTTGGGCAAGGGCGTCGGGGCTGTCGTCGGCGGCGAAGCGCACATCAATGCCGAGCTTGGGCAGCATGTGGCGGAAGAGCGTCCAGGTGCCGCCGTAGAGCTGGGGCACGGTGACGATGTTGTTGCCCGCCTCCGCCAGGTTAAGGATGGAGTAATTGATGGCGGCCTGCCCGGAAGCCAGTGCCAGCGACGCCACGCCGCCTTCCATCGCCGCCACCCGCTGCTCCAGCACATCGTTGGTCGGGTTCATGATGCGGGTGTAGATATTGCCCGGCACCGCCAGATTGAAGAGATCGGCGCCATGCTGCGCGTCATCGAACTCATAGGCGACGGTCTGGTAGATCGGCACCGCCACCGCCTTGGTGGTGGCTTCGCTCTCGTAACCGGCGTGAATTGCCTGGGTTTCCAGCTTCATGCGTGAGTCTCCTTCTCGCTCCGCTTGCGTTCTTGATTTCGCGGCATACTTTACCGCAATTCCCGCTCTCTTGAGAGATGCAATCTGCGTCGCTAGCCCGCCGCGCCATGCTTCCAGCGCGCCCGCGTCTGCTCGAAGGTGGCCACCACCACGCCGTAAATCACCAGCGCGCTACCGCCGATCTGCAGTGGCGACGGAATCTCGCCAAAGAGCAGCAGGGCGATGACCGCGCTCACGACGACCCCGACCTGCAAGACGATCGCCATCGCTGTCGCCGTCAAGAACTGCAGCGCCAGATTCATGAAAATATGCCCCAAGACCTGCGCCAGCAGCGTGACGACGAGAGTCCAGAGATAGCCGCTGGCGGAATAGCCCGCGACCGGCGTGCCCGTGCCCGCGACGAAGACCGTGGTCACGAGCGCCGCGCTGAAGAAGACGAGGAAGCTGTAAAGCAGGGGCGGGATGAGGTTGTTCAGCTGTCGGCCAATGAGCAGGTAGGCGCCAAAGCAGAATGAGCCAATCAGCGCCAGGGCGCCGCCCAAGAGTGGATCGCTGCCGGCCTCGACCGCGCTCAAGCCGCCAAAAGCCACCAGCGCCACCCCCGCCAGGGTCAAGACCAGGCTGAGCCAAAAGCGCCGCGAGAAGATCACGCCGAAGATCAGTATCTCCGGCAAGACGATCCACATCGGCGTCGTGCGTCGCAGCAAGCTGGTCATCAAGACGCTGGTGTACTCCAGCGAGACGAAGAGCAAGAAAAGATTTAGCGCCAGCCAGAAACCAGCCACCGCCGAAAGCAGCCATTGCCGCGGCTGCAGGCGCAGCAGATCGTGGCGGTAGCGCATCCAAACGACCGGCAGCAAACCCAGCGAGACCAGCCACAGACGCAGCAGCACGATCACCAGCGAGGGCATGCCTTCGCTCTGGGTGATGCGGATGGCGATGGGCGTGACGCCGGCCGAGAAGATCATCGTCAAGATGATGAGGAGGCGCCGTCGATCGGGCATGCTGGTCCTTCCGCCCGCCGCGGGCTTCATCGCGCCATGCTAGCACAGGCTTTGGGCGTCGGCTAGACTGCCGCCCACGGATTGAGTTCAAACAGCCTGGCCTTCGCGGGCCGGGCGGGTTCGTCCCGGTCGCCGCAGCAGCCGCGCCCCGCCATGTTCGACCGTCCCGCCAGAAAGACCGCCGCTCTCGTCACGCGCCTTAAGCCGACTATGCTTGACGATAGAGTATACTCTGGCTGATCAGCCGCCGCTTTTGTGGCGCTGGCTGGCGTCGTTGCGCTGTAGATGGACCTGTCAATCACAAGCGACCCTTGCCAAATCTTGTTGAGATTCTAGATATAATGTGGGCGACTCATCGAGTCGCCCCTTCAGGGGTTGCATCCTGATGACTTTCTTGGATTGACGCAGTAGACTTGCCGTCGACGCTGCTGCCGCCCACGCAAAATGCATTGCGGATCGCCGCGGGCAGAATCTTGCTTGAATCGCGAACCGCGCTTATTTGACTCGCCTCCCTGAAGCTTCGGGGAGGGGCCGGGGGCGGGGTTGGCGCCTCGCGATGTAAACAGGGGAGCGCACAGGCCATGCCGCCAAACATCCTGCTCATCATGACCGACCAGCACCGCTGGGATTATCTGGGCTGCGCGGGCGCGGACTTCGTCGACACGCCCAACATCGACCGGCTGGCGGCGTCTGGCACGCGCTTCACGAATGCCTTCACCAACGCCCCGGTCTGCGCGCCGGCGCGAATTGGCCTGGCCACCGGCATGCACCCGTCGCGGCTCGGCGCGCTGGACAACCAGAGCTATTTGCCGAACGACCGGCCGACCTATTACCAGCGCCTGCGCGATCATGGCTACCGCGTTGGCTGCGTCGGCAAGCTTGATTTGGCCAAGCCCGACGCATACAACGGCCGCGATGGCGACCGACCCATTGTCTATCGCTGGGGCTTCACCCACCCCGAAGAAGTCGAAGGCAAGATGCACGCGGCGCGAGGCGAATCGAGCCAGCCACACGGACCCTACACGCATTATCTGCGCCGCAAGGGGCTGCTGGAGCGCTTCCAGGAAGACTACCGGGCGCGGGCCGAAGCCGGCTGGATCGTCGGCGTTTCGCACGATTCAGTCTTGCCGACGGAAGATTTCGCCGACTGCTACATCGGCCGTCAAGCGACGCGCTGGATCGAAAATATCGCCGACGACTTTCCCTGGCATCTCTTCGTCAGTTTTGTCGGACCACACGATCCTTTTGATCCGCCAGCGGAATACGCCGCGCAGTTTCACGACGCGCCCATGCCGGCCGCCATCCCGGCCAATCCCGACGGCAAACCGCGCTGGACGCGCCGCCGCGAGCAAACCTGCGACTCCAGCGAGCTGGCGCATATTCGCCGGCAATACTGCGCCCTAATCAAGCTCATTGACGACCAGATCGGGCAGCTGCTCGACGCCCTCGAAAAGCGCGACATGCTGCAAAACACGGTCATCATCTTCAGCAGCGATCACGGCGAAATGCTGGGCGATCATGGCTTGTGGCAGAAGCAGCTGGCTTACGAGCCCGCCATCCATGTGCCGCTGATTGCCGCCGGTCCCGGCATCCGCCAGGGCGCGGAATCCGACGCCATGATCGACATGATGGACATTAATCCGACGATCTGCGCGCTGGCGGGCGTCGAGGCGGCGTCGAATCTCGACGCGCGTTCGTTTGAGGGGATCTTGCGCGGCGAATCGGAAGCGCATCGTAGCGAGATCATGTCGGCGCTGCACGATTTCCGCTGCCTGCGCCGGCCCACGACCAAGTTTGTGGACAACGGCGCCGACCTGCCCGAACTCTATGACCTGGCGCGGGATCCTGGCGAGACGCGTAATGTCGCCGCCGAGAATCCGGCCGAAGTCGCCGAAATGCGCGCGAGTCTGGCGCGCTATCTTTTGCGCGACGGGGACGCTTGGGCGTAAAATCCTGGCGAAAGCGCAGGATAGTTCGAGACATCATAACCATGTAAAGGAGCGCGCGATGTTTGAACGAAAACAAACGAAATTGATGATGCTGACGCTGCTGGCGCTTGCGCTGACGCTAACGGGTTCTCTCGGCGCGCAGGACGCGATGACCGAATTCGTCGTCGGCATTGGCGAAACGGTCGTCTCGCTGGACATGAGCGTGCCCAGCCCGTCCCTGGCGCACAAGCAGGTGAGCTACGCGATTTACGATCCCCTGCTGCGGCTGGGGACGGACGGCTCGATCAACCCGGCTCTGGCGACTGACTGGGCTATATCGGACGATGGCATGACCGTCACGCTTAACCTGCGCGACGATGTCAGCTTCCACGATGGCTCGCCCTTTGACGCGGCGGCGGTCGTCTGGAATATCGAGGGCGGCATGGATCCGGAATTTGGCGGCGGCGCGGTCAACGACTTCGGGCGCATCGAGTCGGTCGTGGCGCTCGGCGAGCACGCCGTCCAGATCAACATGACGCAGCCCGACAACAATATCCTGCTGGCGCTGGCCGCCAACGACAGCCGCGCGCTGATGATGTCGCCGACAGCCTACGAGACGCTGGGCGCGGACGAATTCGCCTTCAATCCCTCGGGCACGGGTCCCTTCAAGCTCGAAAGCTGGGAGCCCGGCGTCGAGCTGACGCTCGTGCCGAACGAGAATTATTGGGGCGAGCGGACTGGCAACGCCGATCGCGCCGTTTTCCGCGTGATCCTGGACGCCTCGGCCGCGACGCTGAATTACCAGAGCGGCGATATTCAGGTCTTCTTCGCCATCCAGGCGGGCGAGCTGCCGCTGCTGGAAACGGTGGCTGGCACGGTCTCTGGCGGAGTCGCGCGCGGGGTTGTCGCGCTGGCGCTGAACTTGCACGCGCCGCCGTTTGACAATATTCACAATCGCCGAGCGGTCGCCCACGCGATTGATGTCGAGCCGGTGATTCATCTGGTCTATGGCGGGCTGGCGCAGGCCGCTCGCGGCATCACCCCGCCCAATTCAGCCGCCTTCAGCGACGAAGCTCCGCCACAGCGCGCGCGCGATCTGGACGCGGCGCGGGCCGAGCTGGCGGCCGCCGGCAATCCCGACGGCTTCAGCTTCGAGGTCTCGGTGGTCGCGCAGCCCTACCGCGTTCAGACGCTCGAGATCTTCCAGGCGAATCTGGCGGAGGTCGGCATTGACCTGGTGATCCAAGCCAACGAGCGCGCCCGCCACATCGCCGCCTTGCGCGAAGACCCGAGCATCGCCCAGGCCGGCTTCGTGCAGATCCTGCGGGCGAGCAACATTCCCGAGGGCTATCTGAACGCCTTCGCCGGCTGCCAATCCACCAATGTCATGATTGGCTACTGCGTGGACGAGTACGAAGCGCTGCGCCTGGACTTGCCCGGCATCTTCGACGCCGAGGCGCGCATCGCCCAAGTGCGCCAGATGAACGAGCTCGCCTTCCGCGACATGATCGTCGTGCCCTATGTCTATCCCGAGATTCCCTATGTCTATCGGGGCGACATCATCGAGAACTTCGCGCTCACCGGCTATGGCCTGCTGGACTGGACGAACTTCACGGTCGCGGGCTAGCGGCAGTCGTATCCTATTGGGGTTGCGGTGAAGGCCGCAGCCCCGGCCGGGCCCTGACGCGTGGGACGCTACCTGCTGCGCCGCTTGCTCTTGATGGCGCCGACCGTCGTCCTCGTCACATTCCTGGTGTTTCTGCTCCTTTACCTCAGCCCGGGCGATCCCGTTCTGATGCTCGTTCCGATGGACGAGCTCGACCAGCTGACAGACGCTGAGATGGACCGGCTGCGCGCGCGGCTGGGCTTGGACCGGCCTGTCCCCCTGCAGTACGCCGACTGGCTCCTGGATGTGCTGCGGGGCGACCTGGGGCGCTCGATTCACCAGCGCCGCCCGGTCGTGGATTTGCTGGCGGCTCGCTTCCCGGTCACGCTGGAGTTGGCGCTGCTGAGCGTCTTTCTCGCCTCCGCGGTCGCGATCCCGATCGGCGTCTATTCGGCTGTCCGGCCCGGCGGCGTCGGCGATGTGGCAGGCAATGTCGCCGCGCTGGCCGGGGTGTCCGCGCCCAATTTCTGGGTGGCGCTGCTGCTAATTGTGGTCTTCGCGGTGCATTTGCGCTGGCTGCCGGCTGGCGGCTTCGTCCGGATTGGCGATGACCCGGTCGCCCATGTCGAGCGCATGATCCTGCCGGTCGTCACGCTGGGCACGGCGCTGATGGCGGTGACGATGCGCCTGACGCGCTCCAGCATGCTGGAAACGCTGAACGAAGATTACATCCGCACGGCGCGCAGCAAAGGACTGTCGCAGCGCCGCGTGATCCTGGCGCACGCGCTGAAGAACGCGCTGATCCCGGTCGTCACCACAATCGGCTTGCAGATCGGGCGCATCCTCGGCGGCACAGTCGCGATAGAGCTGATTTTCTCGTTTCCGGGCATGGGCAAGCTGATGCTGGACGCCATCTTCGCGCGCGACTTCCCGGTCGTGCAGGGCGCGGTCTTGCTGATTACGATTTCATTCATGCTGATTAACCTGGTCGTCGATTTCACCTACGCCCTGATCGACCCGCGAATCCGCTTCCAGGGCGCCCCGCGCTCATGAGACCGGCCGGCGAAAGCAGAGCTGCGTTTCAGTCTGAAGCGCGCGCTGGGCTGCCGCTCTTTTTCGAGCGTCTGTTCAGGCGTCCCTTGCCGCGGGTCGCCTTTGCCCTGCTGCTGATTATCGTGCTGGCGGCTCTGTTCGCGCCGTGGATCAGCCCATACGACCCGATCAAGCCGGATTTCAGCGCCGCCCGCCAGGGACCGAGCCTCGAACACGCCCTGGGCACGGACGACATCGGCCGCGACATGCTTTCGCGCATCCTGGTTGGCGCGCGCGTCTCGCTGCTGGCGGCTTTCATTCCGCTGTCGATTTCCGTCTGCCTTGGCTTGCCCTTGGGCTTGCTCTCCGGGCTTGTCAAAGGCTGGACGGACGATGTCATCATGCGCTGCCTGGACGCGCTGCTGGCGTTCCCGCGGATCATCCTCATCATCGCCATCGCGGGTTTGCTCGGTCCGAGCTTGACCAACGCCTTGATCGCCATCGGCATCGCGGGCATCGCGCCGCTGGCGCGCCTGACGCGCGGCTTGACCCTGTCCGCCAGCGAAGAAGATTATGTGCTGGCGGCTCGCGCGCTGGGCTCGTCGAACGCTCGCATCATGCTGGCGCATATCCTGCCCAATATCACCGCCGCCATCATCGTCACCGTCTCGCTGGACATTGGCGGCGTCATCCTGGCGGAAGCCACGCTGAGTTTCCTCGGGCTCGGCATCCAGCCGCCCAACCCCAGCTGGGGCAGCATGGTCGCGGTCGGCAATCGCTATCTGCAGACAGCGCCCTGGATTTCGCTGGCGCCGGGCACGGCAATCTTTCTGACGGTGATGAGCGTGAACCTGCTCGGCGACGGCCTGCGCGACGCCCTGGACCCCTACCTGCGCAATCGCTAGCCGCCCTGTTTGACACTTCCAGAGCGACTCGCTAGACTCCGCCGCATTCAGACGGGGGCGCGTTTCTTCCGCGCGCGGGGAGTCAGCATGACCAAAGCTCGGCCGGCAGCGCAGCTCAAACAAGAGTTGGTTGATGGCGCGGCCCTGGTCGCGGAAATCGGCTTGGTGCCGCTGACCCAGGGCAACCTCAGTCTGCGCGATCCCGCGAGCGGCCACATTTACATGACGCCTCACGATTTCGCCTACGACCGCATGAGCGTCGATGATGTCGTCGTCCAGGATCTGGCGGGCAATGTCCTCGAGGGCGGGCGCGAACCGTCGCACGAGTCGCAAGTGCATCTGGCGGTGTACGAGCGCCGCGCCGAGGCCATGGGCATCGTCCATGCGGAGCCGATCTACGCCAATCTCTTCGGCGTCCTGCACAAGCCAATCGCGCCCCTGCATGTCGGCACGCTCATCGATGTCGGCGGCGCCGTGCCAGTCATGCCCTTCGCGCCCAGCGGCTCGCGGCAATTCGGCTACGACATGCTGGAGGTAATGGCTGACAAACGCGCCGTGATCTGGGCGAATCATGGCATGCTGGCGTATGGCGCGTCGCTGGCGAAAGCGATTCACTGCACCGTCATGGTGGAGATCTCGGCGCAGCTCCATCACATGGCGCTGCAGCATGGCGAGCCGCATCGGATCCCGGATGAATATCACGACCGGCTGGTTGGCTGAATGCGAAAGCCCGCTTTACGCGGCTGGATGGAGGCAGTTTCGTGAACCTTTTTCTTAGCATTCTTGCAGGAATACTTGGTGGCTTCATTGCAATGCTAATACCTAGCGCGATCGATGTAGACTCTCTTGCTAGTCCAGCTGAAGTACGCGTTTTCCAAGTTCAATTGGAAACAGCCGAAAATGAGTTCTTCGTCAGCAATGAAACACATGGCGATCATGGGATTATTGAGCCCTTTACAATTGATCTCCCGCCAGGAATGTATAGATATCGGACTAACGGTATAGGCGGTTGTTGTGTGTTTAAAGAGCCCGAAGTTTCCCATTGTATGTCTATAGGATTGAATATGTTTTCCTCTGGCGAGGGTCGAATTCGCTGGGACGATGAAGACCCGGCGTGCACGTTTTACCTTGAAGTTTCTGAGTACGACGATGACGGCTGGTCAATTCATATATGGCCTGAGCCTTGATTGACAGGAGGCCTTGCCAATGTGGCGCGCGGAAGATAAACGGCAGAGAATACATCCGCCGCATGATATTCAGGCTCCGTGACGGATTGTATTGGACATTCGAGCTGCAGGACAGTTCCTTGAAAGGAGGCTCAATCTGACAGGTCCGTTCAATTCGCTTTTTCTCGCAAGGCAGCTTTTCCAAGGAGAAACCTCATGACTCGCAAACTTACTCTCGCGCTGCTCGTCTTGCTCATTTTGGCTGCCAGCGCGCCGGCTATCGCGCAGGACGAAGTGGTCGTCCGCTTCCGCAGCTGGAGCCCGGTCATCGCCACCACCGAAGCCATGATCGCCGCCTTCAACGAAGCCAACCCCGACATCACAATCGAGCCGGACATCACCAACTATCCCGAATATTTGGTCGACTTGCAGACGATGGCGGCCGGCGGCAGCCTGCCCGATCTCATCGGCCTGGAGCCCGGCGCCCTGACCCAGCAATACCGCGATCATCTGATGCCGCTGCAAGACTGCGCCGCCGCTACCTGGGGCGATGACTGGGAGAGCCAGTTCTTCCCTGTCGGCATCGAGCAGGCGCGCCTGGGCAACCCGGAAGGCGACGACAACATCTATGGCTTGCCCGTGCTCGTGCAGACCATCAACATGTGGTACACGGTGCCGATCTTCGAGGAAGAGTCGCTTGAACCGCCGACCACCTACGACGAACTGAAAGACATGGCGGAAATGTTCAACGCCCAAGGCATCGCCCCGGTCATGATCGGCGCGGGCGACGGCTGGATCCGCCGCGATGTCTATATGCAGCTGATTCACAATGTCGCGCCCGGCCTGATCTACGAGGCGGAAGACGGCATGGCCAGCTTCGCCGACGAGCCCTTCGTCGAGGCGATGACCTGGTGGAAGCGCCTCTTCGACGACCGCATCTTCCAGATGGGCGCCCTCGGCATGACGCATTATCCCGCCGCCGTCGAACAGATCCAGGCGGGCCGCGCCGCCATGTTCCCCATGGGCGCCTGGTGGCAGCAGCAAGCCGCCAATGCCGATCCGCCGCCCCTGGACCAAAATCTGCAAGGCTACGCGCCCTTCAAATTCCCCGACGTCACGGGCATGGGCGCGCCGGACGACCTCCTCGGCGGCATCGATGTCATGCTCGGCGTCACTCGCGATTCAGCCAATCCCGAAGCCGCCTGCAAGGTCATCACCGACTGGATCAGCGGGGCCGGCGCCCAGGCCCTCATCAACACCTACAACGATCTGCCCGCCTATATCGGCCTGCGGCCCGAGTCCTTTGGCTCGGCCAACCAGGAAGCGGTCTGGGATCTATTCACTGAAGACTGGCTTGCCAGCGTGAAATACGCCCGTCAGCTGAAGAGCCCGGATGTGAAGCAGGCGCTGGAAGACGCGCTTGCGGCCGTCGCCGCCGGCGAGATGACTCCGGCCGAGGGCATGCAGATGGTGCAGGACGCGAATATGTAGGCCGGGGCAGTTCATGCCCTCCCGTAGACAAGTCTGTAGGGGCGGGCCACGCCCTCCCAAGGACAAACTGTAGGGGCGGCCCAGTGGGTCGCCCGCTTTTGCGTCAGACTCGCGCGCGGAGCAAAGTCCCTCCCTGACGCACCGGGGAGGGATTTAGGGCGGGGTTGAAACCAAGCAATGACCCGCAATTGGCTGATCGAAAACCAGGGTCTTTTCTTCATGGCGCCGGCCATGATCCTCTTCTGCGTATTCGTGCTCTATCCCATTTTCTACATCTTCAACGCCAGCCTCTACGACTGGGACGGCATCAACCAGGCGCTCTTCGTGGGCTTGCAGAATTACATCGAAATGTTCACCGACGACCGCGCTTTTGCCGTCTCCATCCGCAATTCGCTCTACTGGACATTCCTGACCATCTTCCCGCAGATGTTTCTCGGCTTCCTCCTCGCCAGCGTCCTGACCGCCGGCATCCCGCTGCAGAATCTCTTCCGCATCATCTTCTTCATGCCGGCTATCGTGTCGCCGGTCGTGCTGGGCATCGTCTGGCAGCGCATTTACGCGCCCTTCGGCGGCTTGCTGGCGGATATCGGCTTCGAGACGGGCTTGCGCTTCCTCGTCCAGCCCTACTTGTCCGACCCGAAAATCGCCATCTTCTCGACGATCTTCGTCAATGTCTGGCAGTGGACCGGCTTCTCCATGCTCATGTATGTCGCCGGTTTGCAGGGCTTGTCGCGCGAGGTGCTGCAGGCGGCCGAGGTCGACGGCGCCGGCAGCCTGCAGCGGACGCGCTTCATCGTCCTGCCCATGCTGCGCAATGTCCACTTGACCCTGATTCTGCTCGGCGTCATCGGCACGCTGCAGACTTTCGCCCTGGTCTTCATGCTGACAAAAGGCGGACCCAACCACGCGACCGAGATGCTGCCAACTTACATCTTCCTCAAAGCCTTCACGCTGCAAAGCATGGGCTACGCGTCGGCGGTGGCGGTCGTCCTGCTGGTCATCGCCCTCGGCGCCAGCGTCTTCCAGGTGCGGTTCCTCGGCGCCCGCTTCACGATAGGGGGTTGATATGTCGTGGAATAGCTGGCTACAAGCCAAGCCCATCCCCCGGCCCCTTGCCCCGACGCGTCACGGAAGGGGAGCTGAGACCAGTCGCCCCTGCGCCGATCGCCGCGGACTTGCAGGGGGTTGATATGACTCGCCGCAAGGCCGCCAAATCGCTCGCATTCGTCAGCGTCAGCCTGCTGGCTCTGCTGTGGCTCGTGCCCATCATCATGATGCTGGTGGTCTCGCTGATGCCGCCCGACCAGCGCGCGCCGCGTTTTGGCGGCCTGCTCATCAAAGGCGTCAGCCCGCAGAATTATGTCACCGTGTTTGAAGACGCGGAGATCGTCAAGCACTTCGTCAACAGCGCCGCGGTCACCATCCCGTCTGTCGTTCTCGTCGTCGGCATCAGCTCGCTGGCGGCTTACGCCTTGGCGCGTCTGCGATTCTTCGCCCGCGACATCTGGTTCTACCTGCTCATCATGACCCTGATGCTGCCCATCCCGACCTTGGTGGTGCCGATCTTCCAAATCAACAAGGCGCTGGGACTGAACGACACTTACGCCGGGCTGATCTTGCCCTACACGGCCTTGGGCGTGCCCTTCGCCATCGTCATCCTGCGGAGTTTTTTCGCCGGCTTCCCGATCGAAGTCGAAGAGGCGGCCCGCCTGGACGGCTGTACGCGCTTTGGCATCTATTGGCGCGTCATGCTGCCGGTCAGCTGGCCCGCCGTCGCCGTCGTCATCATCTGGCAGTTCATGACCAGCTGGAACGAATTCATCCTGGCCCTGGTGACGATGAACTCGGTCGATGTCAAGCCGCTCACCCTGGTGCCGCTCGTCTACAGCGGGCAATTCATGATGCGCCCGGGGCCCATGTTCGCCATCTTGACGCTGATTACGCTGCCGGTCATCGTCGTGTATTATCTGATGCAGCGCTTCATGGTCAGCGGCCTCACCTCCGGCGCCGTGCGCGGGTAAGGCCAACCCCAATCCAGAACCTGTAGGGGCGAAAACAAGTAGGGAATCTGTAGGGGCGAAAACAAGTAAGGAATCTGTAGGGGCGAAAACAAGTAAGGAATCTGTAGGGGCGAAAACAAGTAAGGAATCTGTAGGGGCGAAAACAAGTAAGGAATCTGTAGGGGCGAAAACAAGTAAGGAATCTGTACGGGCGAGCCGGTGGCTCGCCCTAAAGCAACAACAAGAAGCAAATTGCGTGGGCGAATTCGTTACTCGCCCGCAAACAACATCAAAATGGAATCTGCAGGGGCGACATGCCATCTCGCCCGGGCATGAAACAGGATACAACATGAGCTTAATGGGCATTGATGTCGGCACGACCGGCTGCAAGGTCGTCGCCTTCGACGAAACGGGCGCCGTCCTGGCGCAAGCCGGGCGCGAGTATCCCCTGCTGAACCCCAACCCCGGCTGGTACGAGCTCGATCCCGACCAAGTCTGGGATTACCTCCGTGATTGCCTGCGCCAGGTAAACGCCCGCATCGCGCATGACCCGGTCACTGCGGCGGCACTCTCGTCCCAGGGCGAAGCGATGATCCCGCTGGACCAAGACGGGCGCGTCCTCGCGAACAGCCCGGTGAGCTCCGACCGGCGCAACGCCAGGCAGACCGCCGAAATGGAAGCCGAGCTCGGGGCGGAGCGCATCTTCGAGATCACGGGCCAGCCCATGAGCAGCATCTACACCCTGCCGAAAATCCTCTGGTGGCGCGACAACCAGCCGAAGATCCTCGAGCGGACCTGGAAGTACCTCTGCTATGTCGATTTTGTCGCCTTCAAGCTTGGCTGCGAACCCGCCATCGATTACAGCATGGCCGCCCGCACCCTGGCCTTTGACGTCCACCGCTTCGATTGGTCGGACGAGCTGCTGGCGGCCGGGCATGTTCGCCGCGATCAGCTGGCTCAGCCCCGGCCCAGCGGCCAGGTCATCGGCGAAATCCCGCCCAAACTGGCGGCGGAGCTCGGTTTCCACGGCACGGTAAAGGTGGTGACCGGCGGCCACGATCAGCCGGCCGGCGCGCTGGGGGCGGGCGTCATCGAGCCGGGCGCCGCCATGTATTCCATCGGCACGACGGTCGCGCTGGTGGCGGTCACGGAAAAGCCGCGCCCTGAAATGCTGGAATACAATGTGTCCTGCTATCCGCATGCCGCGCCAGGGTCCTATATCGCCCTCAGCGGCAACCAGACTGGCGGGCGGCTGCTGCGCTGGTATCGCGACGAGCTGGGCGCAGCCGAGCAAGCCATCGCCGAAGCCGGCGGGCGCGATGTCTACGAGGTCATCGTCGAGCAGATCGACGACGCCCCGGGCCAGCTGCTGCTGCTGCCTTATTTCGTCGGCAGCGGCGGCCTGCACAACGACCCGGTAGCCAGCGGCGCCCTCCTCGGCCTCAGCTTTGACAGCAAACGCGCCGATATCGTGAAAGCCATCCTGGAGGGCTTGACCTACGAGCAGGCTTTGTGCATCCGCCTGTTGAACGAGATCGGCGTCGCCGTGGAGCGCATTACGGCGATTGGCGGCGGCTCGCGTTCGGAGCGCTGGATGCAGATCAAAGCCGACATCGCCAATCTGCCTCTCTCCGTCATCCATACATCGGAAGCGGCCAGCCTGGGCGTGGCGATGCTGGCCGGCTACGCCACCGGGGTGTACGCCAGCGTCGAAGAAGCGGCGGCGGAGATCGTCCAGACACGCAAGACATTCACCCCGCGGCCGGAGCGCGTCCCGCATTATCAGCGGCAGCTGTCTCGCTATCAGGCTCTGTATCGGGCGCTGCGACCGCTCTACGCGGAGCTGGCGGGCGAAAGCTGAGCGGCTTAATCCGCGCCACCGAGCCGGCGCCGGCGCTCCTCGATCTGCGCCAGCACATTGTTGGTGACTTTGGGGGCTTCTTTCTCTTTCTCTTCCAGGCGCGAGATATCCGGCTCCAGCACATCATCAGCTTTGATGAGCACATCGCGATCTTTGAACTCAATCTTGCCTTTCGGGTCGCTCTGGAGGGCGCGCTTGACTTCGCCGATTCTGGCGGCTTTGTCCGCTTCGGTTTCAGTTTCGCGCGCGGGCTCGGGGGACCTGGCTTGCGGCGTCTGACCGCTGTTCAGGCTTGGCGCCTCCGCCAGTGGCCGCCGCCGGCGATGCCGCTTTTCGTCGGCCAGGCTCGCTTTCGGCGCTTCCACTTCTTCATCGGTCTCGTCTTGCACAGCCGCTTGCCTTGGCGCGCTTGACTCGCTTTTTCCGCCCAGGTCCTGCAGCGCCTCGCCCACTTTCATGCTCGTCTCGACGGCTTGTTTGGTGCGGCGGAAGCGGCTGAAGATGCCCCGCGCCTGCTCTTCGACTTCGTCCGCGGTAGGGGCCGGCGCCTCGCTCAATGCCCAACGCCAGGCGGCATACGCGCCCGCGCCGACAATCAAGAACGGCAGCACCGTCTGGATTAGCTGCGCCACGAAGCTCATCACCGCCAGCGCCGCCAGGGTCAGCACGAAGACGATCGCCAGCTTGACCACTTTTTCTTTGTCCCAGGCCATCGCAACAGCTCCTCAAGGCGCGCTCGTCGCAAGCAACATATAATGCATTATACGGCATTTGCCCGCCAGTGGACGCCCTTGGCGCGCCGCCATTTTGCCCGGGGCGAAGGAGCGCGCTTCACCGCCCGCCATGACCGCCCAGCCAGAAATCTCGCACGCCTTCGTCTTGCCAGACCACGACTTCTACGAGTGGCTCGCCGTCGTGCGCCCCTACCTGGCAGCCTTTGAACGCGTCGCCGTCGTGCGCTCGCCTGCGGGCAACAACCTCAACCGCTACCGCAATGTCAGCGCCGTGGAAGCGCCCTTGACCTGGTGGCAAGACTCCGCCTTGACTCATATCCGCCGCGTCTACCCCTCGGTGGTCATGGTCGATGTCATCGCCGCCGCGACGCCGGCCGCCCTGACGCCCATCCTCCAGCGCCGCGTCGCCAATGCCGATCGTTACGGCGCGCGCGACGCAAATCCGCAGCACATCTTCGAGCGCTTTACCCTGGAATGGCCCACCAGCGCTCGCCCCATGGCCGCCGTCGCCCTGTTCAACGACGACGCCGAAGCGGGTCCGCCGCGAGACAGCCTGGACCTGCTCTGCCACGAAGGCGCTGATGTTCTCTGCGCCGCGCCGGGCACGGTCCTGGCAGTTGGCCAGAGCATCGACATCGAAACCGTCATCGACGGCGCCCGCTACCACGCCAGCTACATCGGCCTCAAACAGCCCCGGGTCGAGCCCGGCGACGCGGTGGAACGCGGACAGAAAATCGCCAAGGCGGCCGGCGACCGGCTGGGACTGCGGGTGCGAATATCGCCGGTCGAAGGCGACGGACCCGCCAGCCTGCGCAACCCGCGCGACTTCATCTACATTCGCGGCTTCCGCGCTCGCCCTACGGTCGATAACCTGCGTCTGCGCAGATTGCCCAGCATCCAGGCTTCGATCATCGGCAATGTCTTCAGCTGGCACTTGCTGGAACCGCAAGAGCATCACGGCCGCGCCATCGAGAAGATCGGCCGCCGGGGCAGCTGGCTCAAGATTCGCGCGCCGGGCGGCAGACAAGGTTATGTCGCCGCGCATTTCCTGGGCGCGACCACCCTGCGAGAAGGCAGGGAGCCGCTCTTGGGCCACAATCCCGTCGGCGTCAATCTCGATGTGTTTCATCCACGCGGGCGCCCGCATCCGTCGCGCCTGGGCGGGCTCGGCTGGCTGCGTTTTGGTTACAATGTGTCGAACGGGCGCGGCTCCGAAGACATCCAGGCCGCCCTCCAGCGCTACCTGCCCCTCATGGAAGCGTATCGCGCCGCCGGCTACCGCATCGTCTTCACCACCAGCCACCAGACCTACGGCGAGGGCAAGAGCGAATTCTGGCCCTGGTCGCAGATGACCGCGGCGAAATGGAGTCGCCTCATCGAGCGCTTCGCCGACATGATGGAGCGGATCGCGGCGCAGTGGGCCGGGCGCGATATTGTCTCCGCCTGGCAGATCTGGAACGAGCCGGACTCGCTCAGCGGCGTCGCTTCCGTGCCCTTGCCGGCCCGGACTTATGGCGAGATGTTCGCGGCGGTCTATCGCGCCATCCGCAGCGTCGACAGCGATGTCCGCGTCCTCACGGCCGGCTTCAACAGCGGACCGCAGCGGGGCAGCGCCTACGCCCGCGCCATGCTGGAAACTTCAGACGGCGTCAAGCCCGATGGCATCGCCTTTCACCCCTACGGCCGCGGCGTCAACGGGCACCCCCATTATTCGCTCTTCGGCCACATTGACGAATCCGTCTGGGCATACAGCGCCGTGCTGCCAGACAGACCGCTGTGGATCACCGAGTGGGGCGTGCTCGACCGTCCGAACGACAAGCCCGCCGATATCGCCCGCTACGCCCTGGACTTCATCCGCTACCTACAAGGGCAATACCCGGGCAAATTCGCCGCCTTGATCTGGTACGCCTGGGCTCAAGGCATGCACAATGGCTATGGCTTGGTCGATGGCGCCGGCAATCCACGCCCGCCATTGACGGGGCGCTTCCTCTCCGCCTGAGCCGCTCGACCAGGCCGCGAAGCCGCTAAATTTGCGGCGAAACGCGCGCTGGCGTTACAATGGACGCATCGAAATTAGGCGAAAGTTAAATCATCATGTTTAAGCGATTCTTGCATCTTGCGCTCTTCCTCCTGATCTTCATGGCTCTGGGTGCGCCGAGCCTCGGGCAAAATGACTGCGCTTTCGACGGCGGCCACCTCCAACGCGCCCTGCAGCATCACCAGCAAGGCGACTTTGCCGCCGCCTATCACCAGTATCGCTGCGCCCTGCTGGAACGGCCGGACGACGAAAGCATCCCGCTGTTGATGGAGACTCTCTTCGACGAGATCGCCAGCGCGGCAGCGGCCGGCGCCGGCCTCGCGGCTGAGCGCCACATCCCGGATTGGCTGCGGCCCTACGAGATGATGCCGTCGCCAGCCCGCCCGCCCAATATCCAGCCCCAAGCCTCCTTCACCCGGTCGACGCCCTTCGCCGCGCCGGCCACGGTCCAGGAGCGTCCCGGCATCGCGATCGCCTTGGTCGTCCGCCGCCTTGAGGCCGGCGCCTGGATGATCACCGGGCGCTCCGCTGCTGAAGCGCAGCTCCCCGACATCGCCGAAGATCCGCCCCCGTCCGAGCTGGGCGAGGCCTGCGAGCGCGGTCGCCACTATGCAGCCACCGGCGATTACGCTGCCGCCTGGAATGAATTCCAGCGCCTGATCTCGCTTGAGCTGGGCAGGTGCGCGCCCCTTGAACGAGTCGCGAGCTCGCCGGCCAGCCTCCCGGCCGCGACCGACGCGCCCGGGCTGAATCTCGAGAGCGCCGGCTTCTTCGAGCAGGCCCGGGCTTTCTCCCGGCTGGAGATGTGGCAAGACGCGCGCGACGCCTTCAACAAGGGGCTCGAGCTGGAACCGAATCGCGTGGATGTCCGCTGCGAACTGGGCATGATTTACAATCTGCTCGGCGACGAAAGCGCCGCTCTGCGCGAGTTTGACCGGGCGCTGTTCCATGACGCGGAAGATTCCTGCGCATGGGCGAACCGCGACGCCTTGCTGCAGCGGCTGCGCGACGGCGGGGGCGAATGAGACTTAAAGGACGGCCGCGATGAAGAAGCTGCTGTTTGCGCTGACGCTGCTGGCTGGCTTGGCATGGGCCGGGCTCGGCTCTGCCCAGCGGAGCCCGCAAGAGCTCTACGAAGGCACGGTCCCGGCGCCGGATGTCTTTGACTTCCTGTCCTGGCTCAATGTGGATAAACCGCTGACAATGAGCGGGCTGCTCGGCAAGATCGTCATCCTCGACTTCTGGACTTACGGCTGCGTCAACTGCTTGCATGTCATCCCGGTGCTGGAGCGGGTCGAAAAGAAATACGCCGACGAAGTCGTCGTCATCGGCGTCCACTCCGCCAAATTCGAGACCGAGGGCAAGCTCGAGAATCTGCGCCAGGTGGTGCAGCGCTACGGCATTCATCACCCGGTCGTCAACGATCATGACTTCGTGGTCTGGCGCAGTTATGGCGCTCGCGCCTGGCCCACCGTCGCCATCGTCGACCCCCGCGGCTACCTGGTCATCCGCCAATCGGGCGAGATCCCCTTCGAGGCATTCGACAACTATCTCTCCGGCATGATCGCCTATTACGACGAGCTCGACCCGGACATCATCGACCGGCGTCCCATCGAGCTGGCGCTGGAAGGGGCGGGCGACCCGGGCACGCCGCTGCTCTTCCCGGGCAAGGTCCTGGCGGACGCGGCCGGGCAGCGACTCTTCATCGCCGATAGCAGCCACAACCGCATCGTCATCGCCGATTTGGAGACTTACGAAGTGCTGGACATCATCGGCTCGGGCGGGCGTGGTTATGAAGACGGCGCATTCGAGAGCGCGCGCTTTGACAAGCCCCAGGGCATGGCGCTCCTGGGCGACAGTCTGATCATTGCCGATGTCAACAACCATTCCATTCGCAGCGCCAATCTGCTGACCGGCGAAGTCAGTACGCTGGCGGGCAATGGCGCGATGGGCCGCAGCGGCATCGGCGAGCTCGGTCCGGCGCGGCTGAAGACGAGCCCGCTGCGCAGCCCCTGGGATGTCGAAGTCTACGATCCTGAAGCGCGGACGCTGCACGTCGCCATGGCGGGCACGCACCAGCTCTTCATCCTCGATCTGGCGGCCGAGCGGCTTTACCCCTCGGTCGGCAACGGGCGCGAAGCCAATCTCAATGGCGTCGGCCTGGCCGATAGCGAATTGGCGCAGCCCAGCGGACTCTATTATGACGGCGCGGGCAAGCTCTATTTCGCCGACAGCGAATCCAGCACGATCCGCCTGGCCGACTTCGAGAGCGACCTGGTCAGCGTCGTCGCCGGCACGACCGATAACAGCCTCTTTGACTTTGGCGACATCGACGGCGAGCTGGGTGTGAACCGCCTGCAGCACGCGCTCGGCGTCGAGGGCGCGCCCAATGGCGACCTTTTCATCGCCGATACATACAACAGCCGCATCCGCATGATCCCGGCCGGCGAAACGGCGACGCAGACGCTCTTCGGCCTGGGCGGAACCGGCGGCTTCAAGGATGGCGACGCCGCCATGGCCGAGTTCGACGAGCCCGGCGGCATCAGCTACGCGAAGGGCATTCTGTATGTCGCCGACACCAACAACCATGCCATCCGCGCCATCGACCTGGAGCGGGGTCTCGTCGACACCATCCAATTCCCCAATCCAGAGACTCTCATCATCGACCGCGACTCCCTGGTCCTGCTGGGCGGCAACGCGGCCGCCGGCGCCCACATCGAGCTCGAGCCGCAGTCGCTGGCGCCGGGCAGCGGCATGCTCCACTTGCGCTTGAGCCTGCCGGCCGGCTTCAAGATCAACCCGCTGATCGAAAGCCGGCTCGTCCTGCGCAGCGACGCTGGCTGGACCGATACGACGACCATCCACGAAGCCGAGCAAGACATCGCGATCGGCTTCGACAAGTCGGGAACTCGGCTCGACGCGGAGCTGACGCTGTATTATTGCCGCGTGGAGGCGGAGGAGCTCTGCTACATCGAGATGACGACCTGGGGAATCCCCTACCAAGTGGGCGCCGATGCGGAGACGGACGCGGTTGTGCTTGGGCGCGAGATTGTCCCGCCGGAGCTCTAGCGGGCCCGGGCGGCTCTGAAGCGCGCCGCGGATTCTATCCAACCCCGGCCCCTCTCCGAAGCATCACGGAGGGGAGCGTTATGAAGCCGAGTCCGCAAATCCGCATCGGTTGCTGTCGGCGTCTTGCCTAGCGCTCGCCGATGACGACATCGATCTCTTGCAGGGAACCGCCACGGGCGATCTGCGCGCTCACCGCGTGGCCCGCTTCCAGCCGATGCAGCAGAATCTGCAATTCATCCACCTGCTCGACCGCGCCGCCGTCCAGCGCCAGCAAGATGTCGCCCACCAGCCAGCCAGCTTGGTCCGCCGGTCCCCCCGCCTCCACCGAGACGATAAGCAAGCCCGCTTCTTGCCCCAGCGCTTCCGCAAGCTCCGCCGGCAGCTGCGCCGTTTGCAGGCCGACGCCCAGGTAACCGGTGGGCGCCTTGCCCTTCGCCAGCAGCGTCGCCACCGACTCGCGCAGGGACGCGAGCGGGATCGCCAGGCTAGCGCCGCCGCGGAAGCCGGATGTGTTCATGCCATGGACTTTGCCATCGACGCCGAGCAAGGGACCGCCGGAGAAACCGGGGTACATGACGAGGTCGCTGTGAATGACGCCGCCAGCCAGCGCGACGCCGAGGCCGCCGCCCTCCCAGGCAAAGCGTTTCCGCCATTTGCGTTTTTTCCATTTGCTTTTGTCTCCTTTCATGCCTTTCCAGAATTGCGCCTTCATGCCTTTGATCTGGCGCTCAATATCGCCGCGCGAGGCGACGCCGCTTACGATGCCCAGGGAGGCACGCGCTTTCCGCCGCGGCCGGCCCAGAGCCAGTGCCAGCTCGCCGGGGCGCAATTCCTGCTCGCGCGCCCAGTCGGCCGGCTTCAAGTTTTCGTCGACGCGCAGCAGCGCCAGATCCAGCCGCGGATCGCGCCCGACCAGCTCCGCCCGCAGCCTTCCAACATTCGGCGCGCCGATCACGATGTCATCCTCAAATTCGACCACATGATGCGCGGTCACGATCAAGTTCCCCGCCCACACGGTTCCGCTGGCAGGCAGGCGGCGGCGGGCATCCACCCGGACGACGCTCTCGGCGGCGCCTTCTACCAGGTCCGCCATTTCATTCGATAGCTGTCGAAGCGTGTTCGACATGGTTCGCTCCTTGTCTTGATTTGCGTTGCCGTGATTGTCCCACGGGGCGAGACGCCGGCGCATCCAGCGAATGGGCAGGCGCGGACTAACCAGATGGGCAGGCTCGCCGGAAAGACGCGTCCTGCCGCCACCTGCGCCATCTGCTACAATGTTCGGGTTTTCTGCCGGGGGATGCCGCTCTGCCGCCAATTCAGCTAGCCGCCTTGTTCGCGCTCGGCGCGCTCTGGGGCGCGTCCTACATCTTCATTCGGATGGCGGTGGCGCCTCTGGGTCCCGCCTTTTTGATGTTCATGCGCGTCGTCTTGAGCGGCCTGCTGCTCTTGGCATACGCTCGTCTCCGCGGCCACAGCCTGCGCCTGCGCGGGCATTGGCGGCAGTTCATGGTCCTCGGATTCTTGGGATCCGCCTTGCCCTTCACGCTCATCGCCTGGGCGGAGCTGACCGTGTCCGCCTCGATGGCAGCCATCTTGATGTCGACGACGCCCCTCTTCACGACCCTGGTGGCGGCTCTTGGCCTGGGCGAGCGTTTGACGCTCTACAAACTCATCGGCTGTCTGCTGGGCATCGTCGGCGTCGCCATCACGGTCGGCGGCGGCAGCATGAGCCCGACGCCCGAAGTCATCGCCGCGACCCTGGCGCTGCTGGCCGCCACCTTCAGTTATGCCCTTGGCGGAGTCTTCGCCAAGCGCGCTTTCCGCGGTTTGAACAATCTGTCCATGTCCAGCGGGCAGCTGATCGCGGCGTCGCTGATTCTGGCGCCCCTCTCGCTGGCCGATCTGCCCGGCGAAGCGCCGCCCATGAGCGCGATCCTGGCGACTCTGGCGCTGGTCGTCCTCTGCACCGCCGTCGCCTATCAACTTTATTACTATCTCATCATTCAGGCCGGACCCATCAAAGCGCTCACGGTGACCCTGCTCGTGCCGGTTTTTGGCTTGTTTTGGGGCGCGCTGCTATTGGGGGAGCGCATCAGCCCCGGCATGGTCGCCGGTCTGGTCATCGTCTTGTTCAGCGTGGGCTTGGTGACGGGCATCATCTCGCCGCGGCGGGCTGCGCTGGCAAAATGAAATCCCTCCTACAGCGGCGCTGCGGAGGGACCTGGATCTTCGCTCTGGGGGCCTGGCCGGGCCGCGCTCACATATTGAGGGCGTCGTAACCCGGTCCTTGGGTGAAAAAGTCGTAATTGGGCTGAATGTCGGGCGTGAGGTCGACGATATCGCCCTCGTCGTGCTCGATGATGACCTTGGTGTCGGCAGGCACGCGCTCCTGCCCCTCCATCATCTCATACTCGGCGCTCACCTCTTCCTCGACGAAGATGGCTTCGTAGGGGCACTCGGGGATGCAAGCGCCGCAGTCGATGCAGGTATCGGGATCGATGTAGTACCAGGGCCACTCGGTTTCCGGCTTGCCGGCGATGATGCACTCCACCGGGCAAACCTCCACGCAGGCGCCATCCCGCAGGCAGAGGCTGGTGATGATATGGGTCATTGGACATCTCCTTCGGCACTATGACCGTATGCAAGACCGTTTGCGCAAGCGAAACCCGGTCTCTGACCGCGCATCACGCCCCATACTAGCGCATGTCGGCGCGGCCTGCCAGTGCGTTCCAAATATTTTAACCGACATTATCAATTATTTTAACCCCATTCGCGTATATTGTACACCCGCGTTACGCTTTTGTCCAGGCGGGCGTCGCGCTCTGGCAAGGCAACTCCACTCGCGGCGACTCGCGCCATACATTCCGCGCGCCGCTTCTGCTACAATGCGCGGGCAAGCTCCAGTAGCTCAGGGGATAGAGCATCGGTTTCCTAAACCGAGTGTCGCAGGTTCGAATCCTGCCTGGAGCGCTGTTGCATGCTTGTCGCGAGCGGCTCATTCGCGCTCCTGGAGCAAGATCCCCTGCCTTTGCGCCTTGATGTTCGCCGCGGCCTGGTCGGCGAATGCTTCCAGCGGCAGCGCGCCCAGGTCCTCGTCCGTCCGCAAGCGCAGGCTGACCGTGCGGTTCTTGATGTCGCGGTCGCCCACAATCAGCAGCCACGGGATCTTCAGGCGGCGCTGCTCCTTGATCTTGGAGCGCATGTTGCGGTCGCGCAAGTCGGCTGTCGCGCGCAGCCCGCGGCTTTTCAGCAGAGCCTCGATTTCGCTCGCGTAGTCGTTGTGGCTTTCGCGGATGGGGATGACGGCGGCTTGAGTCGGCGCCAGCCAGGGCGGGAAAGCGCCGGCGAAATGCTCGATCAAGATGCCGATGAAGCGCTCCAGGCTGCCGAAGGGGGCGCGGTGAATCATCACGGGCCGCTTGCGCTGGTTGTCGCGGTCGACATAGCCCAGGTCGAAGCGCATCGGCAAGTTGTAATCGACCTGCACCGTGCCCAGCTGCCATTCGCGCTTGAGCACATCGCGGACGATGAAATCCAGCTTGGGTCCATAGAACGCGGCTTCGCCCGGCTCGATGGCGTAATCCATGCCCAGCTCGTCGCAGGCGTCGATGATGGCGGCCGTGGCCGCTTCCCAGAGCGCGTCGTCGCCCACATATTTTTCGCTGTCGGGGTCGCGCGTGCCCAGCCGAGCGCGGAAATCGCTCATGCCCAGGGCGCCAAAGACATGCTGGATCAGCTGGACGACGCCTTTGAATTCTTCTTGCAGCTGGTCTGGGCGGACGAAGAGGTGGGCGTCGTCGACGGTGAAGCCGCGCACACGCGTCAAACCGCGCAACTCGCCTGACTGCTCGTAGCGGTAGACCGTGCCGAACTCGGCGTAGCGCAGCGGCAAATCGCGGTACGAGCGGGGCCGGCTCGTGTAAACGCGGCAATGATGCGGGCAATTCATCGGGCGCAGCAAGAATTCGTCGCCGTCGACATCGATCGGCGTGTACTGGCTGTCGGCGTAATAGGGGTAATGTCCGGAAGTCTTGTAGAGGGCGATGTTGCCCAGATGCGGCGTCACCACCGGCAGATAGCCGCGCTCGACTTGTATGTCGCGCAGCCAGCGCTCCAGGGTATCGCGCAGGATCGCGCCCTGCGGCAGCCATAGCGGCAAGCCCGCGCCCACCATCGAGTCGTTGATGAAGAGATCCAGCTGCTCGCCCAGGATGCGATGATCCCGCTTCGCCGCCTCTTGCAGCCGCATGCGATAGTCGCGCAGATCTTGCGGGCTCTCCCAGGCCGTGCCATAGATCCGCGTCAGCTGCTGGCGCTTTTCGTCGCCCCGCCAATAAGCCCCCGCCGGCGGAGTCAGCGAGATGCTCACCGCTTTGGGGTTGATCTCGGCGGTGCTGGCCACATGAGGACCGCGACAGAGATCGGTAAATGTGTTCTGGGTGTAGACCGTCAGCGCCGCCGCGGAAGCGCCGTCGTCCGCCGCGCTTGTCAAATCGTCGATGAGCTCCAGCTTGTAGGGCTGGTCCTGGAAGAGCTGGCGCGCTTCATCGGCTGTCACCGCGCGCGTGCTGAAGTCGTGTCGCCCGCCGAGGATCTTCTTCATCCGCTTTTCGACCCACTTGATGTCGGCCTCGCTGATGGCGGCTGGCAGCTCAAAGTCGTAATAGAAGCCGTCTTCAATCGGCGGACCTATGGCGGTTTTCGCGCCGGGGAAGCGCTCCAGCATCGCCTCCGCCAAGACATGGGCGCAGGAATGACGGATGCGATACAGCTGGCTGTCTTCGTAGCGTACTTCGGGCATGGGCGTCCCTCGGCCTCGAATCGTGGCGGGTGGCCAGGCTGGCGACCGGCGCGCATTATAACGGAGAACGGAGCGGGGGTTAAGGGGGCGGGGCGGCTCAGTCGTGTATGAGGACGAGCACCTCTTCAATGACAGCCTGGGCGATTTCCTGGGTGGCCAGCTGGCTGGCCGGGGCGGCGAGCCGGGCGTCTTCGTCTTCGGTCACGCGGGTGAACAAGCTCTCGAAGACATGCTGGGCGACCAGGTTGTCGATGGTGTCTTCGATGATCGCCGGGCGCAGATCTTCCACGATGATATGCGGCGTATCCAACACGGCGTAGCGCACCGGCGGCGTCTCCGGGATGGATTCGGTGACCATCCAGGTCAAGGCGAGCTGGCGGTGGACATAAGACACGGTGGCGAAGAGGGCGGTGTAGACGCTGCCGTCCTCCATACGCACGATGACATCGCAGGCATCGCTTTCCTCGTGCATTTCGCAAAGGATCTCTTCCGGGACGATCATCATGTTGGCGACAAGTCGATGAGACATAGGCAAGGTCATCCTGGGCAGCGCAGCTTGCATTTAACCGATTATATGCAAAAACCGGCGGCATTCCAAGAACCTCGCCAAATATTGCCGCCCATTCTCCTGGCCGGCGCGAAACTCGGGCATTGCGCCGCGCGCGCGAACAACTGCGCCGTGAAAAACGCGGGCGTATCGCTTATGATACGGTCCTCTGTTGGGGACGAGGGGCGCAGCCGATGCAAGACAAGGACCCGGGCGATCACCCGCTGTATCAAAGCCGTGGATCAGGGCAAAGGCCGCCACGCACGACGCCGCCGGCGCGCCAGCGAACTCGACGCCCTCCAGAAGACCGCCCCGCGCTCGTTTGGCTGCTGCTCGGGCTGAACATCGCCATTTTCCTGGCCGGCTACCTGGCGCCAAACCTGGAGTGGGAGTTCTTCGCGCGCGGCGCCATGATCCCGACTCTGGTCGTGCAGCAGGGCGAGGTCTATCGGCTCTTCACGGCTATGTTCCTGCACGGCAGCCTGGGCCATCTCTTCTTCAACATGTACGCGCTGTACATCATCGGCGGGCGGCTGGAGCCGATCTTCGGGCGGGCGCGTTTCTTGCTCGTATACCTGCTGGGAGGCTTGACCGGCTCGGCGCTAAGCCTGCTGCTGGGCGCGCTGGATGGCGCTAGTGTGGGCGCGTCGGGCGCGGTCTTCGCCATCTTCGCCGCCCAGGCCTGGCACCTGCGGCAGCACCGCGCGCTCTATGTCCAGGCCAGCCACCAGCTGCGGCACATGGCCATTCTTATCGTCATCAACCTGGTTATCGGCTTTCTGCCCGGCTCGCGCATTGACAGCCTGGGGCATATCGGCGGGATGCTGGGGGGCGCGCTGCTCGCCTGGCGCATCGGTCCCCGCTTGAGCCGCCCCAGCCAGCCACCGCGCAGCCTGCGGCAACTGGCGCAAAACGACAGCAACCCCTTAAGCGCGCGCTTGCCCGATCTCGTCGTCTATGCCGCCGCGCTCGCCGGGCTCGTCGCCCTCGCCATTGTCCTGCGCGTCGCGTAATTCGCGCAGATCCTGGCGCAGCAGCGCGATCGCCTGAGCCGCTTCCTTGCTCTCGCGCGTGAGCTTGGTGATGACGATGGAGAAGTACAGTTGGATGGCCAGCAAGAACAGCGCCGCCAACAAGAATAGGAGCGCCGGCGGATACGCGATGCCGACCAGCGCCGCCAGATTGTGCAGCAGGTCGCGCCAGATGGCGACGACGATCATGGCCGCAGCCGTGCCCAGCCACAGCAGCGAATACGCTTCGCTCAACAGCCGCCGCCGCACCAATTCCAGCACCGCCAGGAAAGCGAGCAGCGAAGCGCCGACGACAAAGATGATGGAGCGATCAATCATGACATTTTTTCCTCATTCTCGCCGACGCGCCAAGCATGGCTCTTTCCCTCTAAACATAGCATGGATTGGCATTGCGCATGAAGCAGCCATTGATTGAACTCGCCGGCGAACCCGGGGCGCCGCCGCTGCACCTCTTCCCCGCCAACGGCTTCCCGCCTTTGAGCTACCTGCCCTTCGCGCGCCAGTTCAGCCGGCATCGCTGTCTTTGTCTGCCGCCGCGGCCCCTGTGGCACGGTCAGGAGCCGCCAGGCGCCTTTGAAGACTGGAATGTCGACGCCAGGATCTTGGGCGCCGGCATCGAGGAGCATGGCTTGCGCGATATCGTCGCCGTCGGCCATTCGCTGGGCGGCGTCGTCTCGATGCTGGCCCTGATCCAGGAGCCGATCCGCTTTAAGGCGCTGGTCATGCTGGACCCGCCGATTCTGCTGCCGCATCTGCTGGCGCTCGTTCGACAAGCCTGGCAGGGCGGTTTCGTCGACCAGATCCCGCTGGTGCAGGCTGCCAAACGCCGCCGCCGTCATTTCGCCAGCCGCCAGGAAGCCTTCGAGCGCTTTCGCGGCAAAGCGATCTTCGCCGACTGGAACGACGAGGCGCTATGGCTGTACATCGAGCACGGCACGCGACTCAGCTCCTCCGGCGGCTACGAACTCGTCTGGAGCGTCGAATGGGAAGCGCATTACTTTTCCACGGTGCACGAAGGCATCTGGGACGATTTGCCCAAACTCGAGGGCTTGGCGCCGGTGCTGCTCGTCCGCGGCCAGCACAGCCACACCCTCGTCAGCGACGCCTTTGAGCGAGCGCGATCGCTTGCGCCGAGCGCCGACCTGGTCGAGATGGCCGGGCAAGACCACCTCTTCCCCCTGTCCGCGCCAGAAGCGACGGCGCAGTTGATCAAAAATTGGCTGGCGACGCTCTAGGCGAATCGGATTATCCTTGACAAGCGCTTGCCGCCGTTCTACACTGTCAGCCCCAAGAAAGCTAGCGCAGGCCGAGATAGCTCAGTTGGTAGAGCACCGCACTGAAAATGCGGGTGTCCCCAGTTCAAGTCTGGGTCTCGGCACAGGCAGGGCTCGCCCAGGCGGCGGGCCTTTGTTTTCCGCTGCCAGCCAGTGCCTGCGCCGCCCATGAAGACCATCCTGCTCGTCTCGCGCTGCCCGCCATTCCCGCTGCATCTGGGCGACCGACTCATCCTCTGGCATCTCGCGCGCGAGCTGGCTCAACGCGGCTATCAGCTAGACTTGCTGGCGCTCTACGACCGCGCCGACGATCCAGCAAATGTGGCTGCATACCGCGCTTTCTTCCGCCACATAACCCTCTTCCCCGAACCGCCTCGCGGCAGCCTGGGCTATCTGCGCCGCCTGCTGCTGCCGCGAACGCGCTTTGCCACGCGCGCCGAACAGAGCTTCTGCCCGCCACTGTGGCGCGCCATCGCCGATCGGCTCCTGTCTCACGAATACGATCTGGCGCATTGCTTCGGCTCGTTCAGCGTCTTCGAGCACCACCGGCTCTTCGCTCATCTGCCCAATCTCATCACGCCATACGAATCGACTTCCTTGTTCCTCCGCTCGGCGGCGGCTCAGGGACAGCTCGGCGCGCGCCTGCGTCTGCCGATTGCGCGGCGCTTTGAGCGCTTCATGTTCGCGCCCTTCGACCGCACGGTGGTCATCTCGGAAGTGGACCGGGCGATGCTGCTCGAATTGCAGCCCGGGCTGCGGGTCGATGTCATCCCTAACGGTATCGAGCTGGAGCGCTTCCAGCCAAGGGCCAACCCGCGCGAGCCGCATACCCTGCTCTTTGTCGGCAATTTCGCTTACCCGCCCAACCAGGATGCCGCGCGCCTTTTGCTGGAGCGGATTCTGCCGCGAGTCCGCGAGTCGCTGCCCGAAGCGCGCTTGCAACTGGTCGGCGTCAATCCGCCAGAATGGCTGCGCGAAATGGCGAGCGCGCATGTCGAAGTCACCGGCGCCGTGCCCGATGTCGCGCCCTATTTGACGCGGGCGACGGTTTTCGTCTGTCCCTTGAGAATGGGCGCTGGCTTGAAGAACAAGCTGCTTGAGGCGCTGGCGGCGGGCATCCCGATCGTGGCGACGCCTCTCAGCGTCGACGGCATCCTTGTGCGTAACGAGCAATCCGCGCTCATCGCCGAAGTCGACGCCATGTCGTTGCAGGTCCTGCGTCTGCTGCGCGATCAAAGCCTGCGCGAGCGCTTGTCCCGCCACGGGCGAGAGCTCGTCGAAACCGAATACAGCTGGGCGCGCGCGGCCGACCAATACGAAGCGCTCTACGCCGAGATCTGTTCTCTCAGGCGCCCGTCCCAAGCGCGGATAATCTAGGGGCGGAAGGGCGACTCCAGGGCTCGCAGCGAGAATTCCGGCTGGTCAAGCGGGCGACTTGTCAAGCCGCCCCTGCCGGTTCTGGTCTCGCGGGATCGGGCGCGCTCAAATGACGAGCAGCTCATCGCGCGCGGGCAAGGGCGGGAATGGCGCCGTCGGCAATGTCTGATACCAGTACGCCACCGAAGCGATGTCGTCCTGCAGCGGCAGATAGCGCCGGTTGTAGCCCCAGCCCAAAGCCTGCATGGTCACGCGCAAGTCGCTTTCGAAGCGGACGGGGTCCATGATGTGCCAGCGGTACATGCCCATGCGGAATTGAGTTTTGTAGTCGGTATCGGGGCGGATGACCTGGTGGAAGCCGGCGTAGGGCGTCGTGAATGTGACATACCCCTGGTCGTGCCGCGGGCTGGGGTCAAAGTTGTAGGAGCCGCAAAAGTAATCTTCCGTGCCCGTGCCGCAGATGGTGGGGCAGTCGTCGCCGTCCATATAGAACTTGATTTCGCCCTCGCCCCACCAGCCGTTGTTGTTGCTCGCCCAGGCCATGTATGTGCCGACATAGTGCCCACGCCCTTCGATGCCGTCGACGATGGTATAGACCTCTTTGTAGGGCAGGGGATTGACGCGGCGGAACTGGGCGTGAAAGTAAGCGGCGTCCTCCGGCACGTCAGTCAGCGTATAATTGACTTGGTAATAGAGGGTCATGTCTTCTTCGGCGATGTTCGTCATGGTGATGCGGCAATGCTGGCGGAAAGGCATCTCCCAGTACGAGTTGAAGGCGCTGCCCGGGTTGACGCAGATCGGCAGCGAGCTCAGCTGCGCGTATTCGCCCCAGCCGACGCCGAAAAAGTCGCCCACCGGGCATTCAACCGCCGGCTGCTCGCTCCCGTCCCAGTAGACGCGCAGAATCGAAAAGCGCCAGTTGCCGGTCGGCGTCATCCAGATCTGCTGGATCGCGCCGGGTCCGTCGATATCGGCGACGGTGAAGGTCTCGCCCGCTTTGATGCGCACCGACGGCGACACCTTCCAGCCGACGCCTAGATCGCGCGAGGCGACGCTGCCCGTGCCGTCAGTCGCCATGCCGCCAGCGCCCTTCGCGCCGCTGAAATTCTCCGCGCTGATGGAGCGTGATTTGGCGCTCGAGAGCCGCGAAAGATTGCCCAGGTGCAGGCCAAGCCCGTTGAAGCCAGTCATAGATTGCCTCCATCTTGTAACTGTTGCCGGCAAGCGGGCGATTAACAGAGTCGCCCCTAGAGATTGCTAAACTGCGCGCGGGCTGTCAGGCCGCTCCCTCTTTACGGGGTTGGGGAGAGGGCCGCGCCCAGGTTGTCGAAATGAAGCTGAAACAAGCCGCAGACATCCGGGTGCGAGCCGACATAGACATAACTGATGTTGTCGCCGTCGTAAGTCAAGCTGCCGGCGCTGGCGCAGGGCTCAATGGCGAAATTCTGGGCGCTCGCGCCGTCTTCTTGCCCGCCCAGGGCGCAGTTGATGAGCTCCTGGTTGACGCGGCTCTGGTTGATGACCAGGGTCCCGCCGACCTTGGGCGCGGTCAGGGTGCTGTCTTTGCTCTGGTAAAAGCGTGCCGCCAGCGCGCCGCGATCCTGGAAGCACTGCAAGATTTGTTCCGCTTTCGCGATCGCCGCCGTGATGCCGATCTGCCCGCCCATTAGCGCCGCCCCGCCCACAGCCGCAAACGCGCCATCCAGCGTCGTGTCCACATCCGACGCGCTGTAATTGGCGATGTTCGGCAAGAGTCGCTGCGCCGACTTGGCGTCGTTGGCGACATTGCCGGTATCGCCGCAAGCCGTCAGCCATGGCAGCAGCAAGCCAAGCACAAGAACGACGCGCATGAGCTTCAAGCTGAATCTCCTGAACCGGCGAAGCGAAATCCAGCCAGCATTGTATCAGAGATTGAGAAAGTCCGTGTTCGCCGTCCATGGCAAACAGGCTCATGCCAACTCCGCAGACCGCAGGCCGTAGGGGCGATCTGCCATATCGCCCGCGCTCTGTTCCGGGACAGGCATGCGCGGCAGGATCGTCCGCGCGGATTCAATAAAGGGCGACCCAGTGGCTCGTCCCGACAGCCAGGCCGGCATGCGCCGTTTCGCGCGTCCATGACTAGCCCGCCGCCAGGCAATTTGCTAGACTCGCCCGACCATTAGCGACTGCGACATTGGACTAAGCATGAAACTTCTGCGATACGCCATTGGCGAAGAATCTTATGTCGGCCTCTTGACCGGCGACGAAATTGTGCGGCTGGGCGTCCGCGATCTGAGGGAGCTGATGCCGGCCGACGCCGCCTTCTCCGAGACGGGCGCGCTTGACCCGCTTGCCGAAGCGCGGATTCTGCCGCCGCTGCTGCCGGGCAAGATCCTCGCCATCGGCCGCAATTACGCCGAACACGCCCGCGAACTCGACAATACCGTGCCGAGCGAGCCGCTGGTCTTCGCCGTCATGCCCAGCGCCGTGATTGGCACGGGCGACACCATCGAGTGGGAGCGCGATTTGACGGCGCAGGTCGATTACGAGGGCGAGCTGGCCGTCGTCATCGGCCGACGGGCGCGCAAAGTCAGCCAAGACGAGGCACTGGATTTCGTCTTCGGCTACACCGTCGCCAACGATGTCTCCGCCCGCGATTTGCAGTCCCGCGACAAGCAGTGGACTCGCGCCAAAGGCATGGACACATTCTGTCCTCTCGGTCCCTGGGTCGTGAGCCGCGACGAGATTCCCGACCCGCAAGCGCTGCGCATCGTCACGACGGTCGATGGCGAGCTGCGTCAAAATGGCTCGACCGGCGACATGTTTTACGGCGTCCGCCACTTGATCGCATATCTGTCGCGCGCCTTCACGCTGCACCCGGGCGACATCATCCTGACGGGCACGCCGGCCGGCGTCGGCAAAGCCATGAATCCACCGCGATTCCTGGATACGGGCAATGTCGTCAGCATCCAGATCGACGGCATCGGCACGCTTACAAATCCCTGTCGGGCGCTGTAGGCCGAGCGAACGAAATCGCGGCGCGGCAGGTCTGCTATAATCCGATCATCGTAGAGCGGCGAGGTTCAGCATGGACATCATCACGGCTCCACGCGTCGGCGTCGATGAATATCTCGAGTGGGAACTTGAGCAAGCGCGCAGACACGAATACATCGATGGCGAGGTGTTTGAGATGCCCGGCGCTTCTGGCAATCACAGCATCATCATCACGAATCTGACAATCGCCTTCGCCAGCATTCTCGAGCGACCGCGATACATCATCCATCACAGCGACCTCAAAATCCAAGCCAGCCCGACGGCTTTCCTTTACGCTGACTTGAGCATCGTCCGCGGGGCGAGCCGCTATGCCAGCGCCAGCGAGCTCAGTCTGCTCAATCCCGCGCTTGTGGCGGAAGTGACATCGCCCTCTACCCGGCATCGCGATCGTGGCGTAAAACTGGAGCAATACTACGGGCTGGCCTCAATTGATGCGGTATTGATCCTGGAGCAGGATTTCGTCCGCGCCGAGCTCTACACCCGGGGCGACGCAGACTGGCAAATGCGGGTTTACACGGATTTGGCTCACATCATCTCCCTGCCCATGCTGGATTGCGAGCTGCCGCTGCGGGAAGTGTATCACGGGGTCGCGCTCTAAATCGCGGTTCGGCGCAGGCATGCCATGCCGCTCAAACACAATCAGCGTAAACGCGAGTGGTCGACATGCCAAAGCCGGTGACAATCGACGACATCCAGGTCATCTTGACGCAGCCGGGCAAATCCCGCCTCTGCATCGTCAAGGTCATCACCTCGGAGCCGGGCCTCTATGGCTTGGGCTGCGCCACTTTCACCCAGCGCATCTTCGCCGTGGCGACCGCCATCGAGCGGCACTTGAAGCCATTCCTGCGCGGGCGCGATGTCGACCGCATCGAAGAGATCTGGAATATGGCGATGGTTCACGGCTACTGGCGCAACGGGCCCGTGCTGAACAACGCCATCTCCGGCGTCGACCAGGCGCTTTGGGATATCAAGGGCAAGCGGGCTGGCATGTCCGTCTGCGATCTGCTGGGCGGCAAATCTCGCGAGGCGGCGAATGTCTATGTGCATGCCGATGGCGAGAGCAAAGAAGAAGTCGCCGACAATGTCCGCGCCTGCATGGAAGCGGGCTACCGCTTCGTCCGCGTGCAGATGGGTGGCTATGGCGGCAAAGGCAGCCCGATGGTCAAGCCGCGAAATGCCCCGCCCGGCGCCTACTATGACCCGCGCGATTACTGCCGGCGCATGCTCGACATGATCGCCCATGTCCGCGAGCGGGTCGGCGAAGAGATCGAGCTACTGCACGACATTCACGAGCGGCTCGCGCCCATCCACGCGGTCGCCTTCGCCAAGGATGTTGAACAGTTCAAGCTCTTCTTTCTGGAAGACGCGCTCGCGCCGGAGGATATTGCCTGGTTCCGCCAGATCCGCGGGCAATGCGCCACGCCCCTGGCCATGGGCGAGCTCTTCAACAATCCGCATGAATGGCAGCTGCTGATCCAGGAGCGGCTGATCGATTTCATCCGAATGCACATCAGCCAAATGGGCGGGATCACGCCGGCCCGCAATGTCGCTATTTTCGCCGACATGTATGGCGTCCGCACCGCCTGGCACGGTCCCAGCGACACCTCCCCCGTCGGCCACGCCGCCAACCTGCAGCTGGATCTCTGGCATCCCAATTTCGGGATTCAAGAGTGGTATCGGCCGACTGAGCTGGACTACGCGATTTTCCCGGGCCTGCCGACAATCGAGAGTGGCTACCTGTATCCCAACGATGGGCCGGGCCTGGGCATCGATATTGACGAGAAGCTGGCGGCGCAGTTCCCCTGCCAGGACATCGTCGAAGACTGGACGCAGACTCGCCTGCCCGATGGCAGCCCGACGCGGCCCTAACTCGCCCTCATGCCCGCCAGCCAGCGACGCGCAGGGTCCAGCCAAGGCTCGCCCCTAGGGCTCGGGACTTTGATGACGCTTGCGGCGCCTCATTCCGGCAGCGCGTCAGCATTGCAGACATTCGCCGCTTTGCCCTCCAGCAGAAAATCGAGGATCAGCCGCGCCGCTTCGACGGCCACGGTGATCTGCGCGTCGGATGTGCTGGCAGCCAGATGCGGCGTGTGAATCACATTCCGCAAGCCAATCAATGGATGATCCGGCGGGGGCGGCTCCTGCTCATAGACATCCAGCGCCGCGCCGCCCGCTTTTCCGCTTTTCAGCGCGTCCGCCAAATCCGCCGAGTTCACCAGAGCGCCGCGAGCCGCGTTAATGATGCGGACGCCGTCTTTCATCTTCGCCAGCGACGCCGCGTTGATCATGCCCCGCGTTTCGTCCGTGACCATGGCGTGCAGCGTCAAGTAGTCGGATTGAGCGTAAACCTCGTCCAGGGGCAGCAGCGGCACATCCATCGACGCGGCGACCGCGGCGGGCAAGTAGGGGTCGTGGGCGATGACGGTCATTTCGAAGGCTTTGGCGCGGGCCGCGATCGCCTGCCCGATCCGGCCGAGTCCGATGATGCCGAGAGTCTTGCCTTTGAGTTCCACGCCGGTGAAGGCTTTGCGTTCCCAGCGCCCTTCCAGCAGCGACTGATGCCCCTGCGGGATGTGCCGCGACAGGCCGAGCATCAAGCCGATGGCGTGCTCCGCGGTGGAGATGGTGTTGCCGCCGGGCGTGTTCATGACGACGATGCCGCGCTCGCTCGCCGCCGCCAGATCGACATTGTCGACGCCGACGCCGGCTCGGGCAATCGCTTTTAGCCGTGGCGCCGCTGCCAGCAACTCCGCGTCCGCCGTGACGCCGCTGCGGATGATGATGGCATGGGCGTCGCCGATCGCCGCCAGCAATTCAGCCCGAGCCAATTTGCCCGGGGCGGAGACCTGGACGCCATCGCTGGATTCGAGGATGTCGATCGCGCGCTGGTGAACATTGTCTGGTACGAGGATGTGGTGAGTCAAGTTGAGTGCCTTTTCGTTTTGATCGGCGGGCGATATGGTTTATCGCCGCTACAGATTCTCGATTGTTGGGGCGACTCGCCGAGGCGCCAACCCCGCCCCCGGCCCCTTCCCGCCATCTCTATGCCGGGCATCCGAAGCGCCAGGGAGGGGAGTTAATTGCGCCCGATTCGCCATTCATGCAGGATTCAGTCCGCGGCGATGCGCAAGATAATTTGCGTGGGTGGCGACCTTGTCGGCCGGGTGTCTACAGATTCCTAATGATTGCGGGCGATATGGAAAGACGCCCGGACGGACATTCGAATGTTAGGGCGACTCGCCTTGCCGCCCCTGGGGATGCCGGGTTAGCCGGCCAGGAAGGCGTCTAAGCCCGCCAGCACCTCGCGCAGGGTCGCCATGGTCACATCGCCCATGTGCGGCATGCGGAAGGTGGGACCCTTAATCTTGCCGTAGCCCTTGTCCATAGCGAAGCCGGCTTCGCTTGCCATGAAGCGCGCCATGGCGTCGACATCGATATTCAGCGTGTTCGCGACAGTGGTCACCGTGTCGCTGCGATAGCCTTCCTCGGCGAACAATCCGAAGCCGCGTTCCAGCGCCCAGGCATGGGTCGCGTCGCGCAGCGCCCGGTGCCGCGCCCAGCGGGCCTCCAAGCCTTCGTCGAAGATCGCGTCCAGCTGCGCGTCGGCGGCGTACATCAGCGCGATTGGTGGCGTCGCCGGCGTGTTGTGCTTCAGCAGCGACTTCTCCAATGTGAGAAAGTCGAAATAATAACCTCGATTGGGGATGGATTGCGCGCGCTCGAGCAGGCGATCGCTGACGGCGGCGAAGGCGATGCCCGGCGGCAAGGCAAAGGCTTTCTGGCTTGAAGTCAAGGCGATGTCGATGCCCCAGTCGTCGACCCGCAGCTCCGTCCCCAAGAAGCCGCTGACGCTGTCGACGAAGAAGAGCGTGTCCGCATGCGCGTTGACTGCCTCGCCGATTTCGCGAATGGGATTGGTGACGCCCGTGCTCGTCTCGTTGTGCACGGCGCAGACGGCGTCGTAATCGCCCTTTTCCAGCGCTTCAGCCACCATGTCGGCGGTATGCGCCCGGCCCCATTCGACCTGGATGCAATCGACCTGCTTGCCGTTGGCGCGGCTGATCTGCGCCCAGCGCTCGCTGAAGGCGCCACCCGTAAGATGCAGCGCTTTGCCCTCGTCGCGGACGCCGCAGCGGACCGCCCCCTCCCACAAGCCGCTGCCTGAAGAGCCGCTGACATAAACGCGGCTGTCAGTGAAAAAGGCGCGTTGCAGATTGCCTTGCAAGCGCGCGAAGAGATCGGCGAATTCGCCGCTGCGATGGCCGATCATCCATTGCGTCTGCATCTCCAGAATCTCGCGGCGCACTTCCACTGGTCCCGGCAAGAACAAGCGCCTGTGATCGAATCCGCTCATCGCCGTCGCGTCCTCCTCTGCTTGGGCTGGGTATCCGGAATTATCGCGCGGATTGTAGCGGCGAGGGGCGTCGATTCACAGGGCGAATGGCGCGGCTCGTGCTGGCGCTCGCTTGAACGCGGGCGCAAAACGGCTATAATCGCCGCCAATTATCGAGTTCCGCGATGCCAGCGTCGGAGGAGAAGATGATCCAAGTGGCGAACGCGCCCTGTTCCTGGGGCGTCATCGAGAATATCGAAGGCGAGCGCTACGATTACGCCCGCGTCCTGGACGAGATCGCCGCCAGCGGTTACGCCGGCGCCGAATTGGGCGACTGGGGCTTCATGCCCACCGACCCGGAAGCGCTCCGCGCCGAGCTGCAAAAGCGCGATTTGCAGCTGCTGGGCGGCTGGGTCAATGTCAATTTTCAGGATGCGTCGCGGCATGACGAGAGCGCTGAAGCCTGCTTGCGCGCGGCGAAATTGATGTCGGCCGTCGGCGGACCGGAAGCGCGGGTCGTGCTCGGTCCCGACCCCTACACCAATCCCTTGCGCAGCTTGAATTCGGGCCGCATCACCCCCGCCATGAGCCTGGACGACGAGGGCTGGCGCGTCTTCGCGGCCGGTACGAACGAAACAGCGCGCCGGGTCATGGATGAGACGGGCCTGCGCTGCGTGCTGCACCATCACACCGGCACCTGGATCGAGACCCCCGCAGAGACCGAGCGCCTGCTGGACATGACCGACGGCGATCTGGTCGGCCTCGTCTTTGATACCGGTCACTGGGCATTCGGCGGCGGCGACCCCGTCAGCGGCCTCCGCCAATTCGCCGATCGCATCTGGTATGTGCATTTCAAAGACCGCGACCCGGCCGTGCACGAGCAGTCGCGGCTGCAAGGCTGGGACGGTCCGCAGTCGGTCGGGCAGGGCATCTTCCCGGAGCTGGGCAAGGGCGATGTGGACTTTCCCGGCGTCTTGGCGGAGCTGGAAAAGATCGGCTACGACAGCTGGATCGTGGTCGAGCAGGATGTGCTGCCGGGCATGGGCGCGCCCTTGGCCTCCGCCAAGCGCAACCGCGAGTATCTGCGCGGCATCGGCTTGTAGGGCATGACGAGCCTTGGCCAAGTCTTGCGGGCGGCGAATCGCATCGCGCCGCATCTCCTGCCCAGCCCGCTGGAAGAAGCGCCACAGCTCGGCGACAGTGTCTGGCTCAAGCTGGAAAACGCCAACACGACGCGTTCATTCAAGATTCGCGGCGCGCTGAACGCCCTCTTGTCGCTGAACGATGAGGAGCGCAAAGGCGGAATCATCGCCGCCTCGTCGGGCAATCACGCCGCCGCCGTCGCCTGTGCCGCCCGTCTCACCGGCGCCCAGGCCCAGATCCTCATGCCGAAGTCGACGCCGAAGAAAAAGCTCGACAGCGTGCGGCGCTATGGCGCGGAGGCGATTCTATACGGCGACAATTACGACGAAACTGAAGCCGAGGCGCTGCGGCGGGCGCGCCAGGGCAAGACCTGGATCTCGCCCTACAACGACCCGCGCGTGATCGCCGGGGCCGGCGCGATCGCTTTGGAAATCCTCGCCGATATGCCCGCTGTCGAGCGCGTCGTCGTGCCGGTCAGCGGTGGTGGACTGGCGGCCGGCGTCGCCGCGACTCTCAAACAAGCCAAGCCGGATGTCGAAGTCATCGGCGTCAACGCGGCTTCGGCGCCGGCCATGTACAATGCCCTGCGCGGCGCGAGCCTGGCGCAGAAATGGGACACGCTGGCGGAAGCGCTATCGGGCGACATTGAAGCCGGCTCGCTGACCGTGCCGCTTTGCCGGCGCTATCTGGACGACATCGTGTTGGTCAGCGAGGCGCAGATTGCCGCTGCCATGCGCTTCATGCTGGCGGCCGGCTGGGTGGTCGAGGGTGGCGGGGCGGTGGCGGTGGCGGCGATTCTGGGCGATGTCGCGCCGTCGGCCGACAAAGCGACGGCAGCCATCGTCAGCGGCGGCAATGTTGACATGCGCGTCCTGCGGAACCTGCTCTGCGAATGAGCCTGCCACTTCGGTCGCCTGCGGTTGGCTGTTCAGTGAAGCTTACATCGTGTGCAAGAGTCAATGTGTCGGGCTTCTCCGGTAATCGCGCCATCCCCCGGCCCCTTGCCCCCAGAACGAGGAAAGGGGAGCAGTACGCGAGAATTGGCCGCGCTCATTGGTGACTTTCGACTGGCGAATCGCCGGAAAACACGCCAATCTTGCTTATTAGAGCCCCTCCCTCCTTATGGGATGCTCGCCATAGAGATGGCGAGAAGGGTTTGAGGTGGGGGTAAACGCGGCAATTCACAAGTACCGGACAAGCCCCTGCGAAGCGCGCCGTTGCCGGCTTGGGCGCGGGCGACTTGACAAGTCGCCCCTACACCGTTCGCGTCTGAGCCAGCAACCTGGATTTAGCCATGACTAACAGAACAGCGCCCGAACCAACCCTGGACGACATAGGCCTCGCCGCCGACGCTCTGCTTTCGAGCTTCCGGGCTGGCGACGCAGCCGCCATCGACCGCGTCCACGCGCATCTGCCGCAGGTCAAATATGGCCAGCGCCCGGCGGCTGCCCGATTCCCGCTGTCCTTGCGCGACGCCCACACCGTCATCGCCCGCGAACATGGCTGCCAAAGCGACGGCGAACTGCGCCTGAAGCTCAAGCTGCGCGCTCACGATTACGGCGACGCCCTGGAGCGGTTCATCCAGCTGGTCTACGCCAATGACCATGCCAAGCTCGACGCTCTGCTGAATGCTCATCCCGCGCTGCGATCCACCCTGGACGACCCGCACTTTCACTTCGGCTCCACCGCCCTCATCATCGCCAAAGAGTCGATCGAAACCGTCGATGTCTTGCTCAGGCACGGCGCGGACATCAAGGCCAAGTCGCAATGGTGGGCGGGCGATTTCCATATCCTCGAAGGCGCGTCGGCCGCGTCGGCGGCGGCTCTCGTCGAGCGCGGCGCTGTGATTGGACCGCATGCGGCGGCCGAGCAGGGCTGGCTGGACTGGCTGGAAACGGCCTGCCAGCGCGACCCCGCCATCATCCACCAGCGCGGCGGCGACGGCAAAAGACCCCTGCATTACGCCACCGACCCGACCGTCATGGACTGGCTGCTGCAGCGCGGCGCGGACCCCGAAGCGCGCGATCTTGACCACGCCTCGACGCCCCTGCAATGGCATCTGGGCGCGGGCAACCTGGAGGCGGCTCGACAACTGGCGAAGCGTGGCGCCCAGGTCGATGTCTTCGCCGCGGTCATCCTGGGCGAGCCGGACCGGGTCGAGCGGGCTTTGGACGCGCATCCCGCCGCCATTCGCGCCCGCGTCAATCAGGCAGGTTATGCCTTGACGCCGCCCGCCGATGGCTCGCATCAATATGTTTACGCCTTCAACGCGGCTGGTCTGTCGCCGCATCAAGTCGCGCTGGAAGTCGGGCGCAGGGACATCTTCGAGCAGCTGCTGGCGCGAAGCCCGGCCGATCTGTCGTTGCTGGCGCACTGCGCGGCCGGCGACGCTGCCGCGGCTCGCCGCCTCGCCGACGCGAATCCGGGCATGGTCGCGAATTTGCCGCCGCGGGACCAGCGCCAGCTCATCCACGCCGCCTGGACCGGACAAACTTCCGTCGTGGAGTTGATGGCGTCGCTCGGCTTTGACCTGCATATTCAGGACGACGACAAGATGACCCCGCTGCACGCGGCCGCTTTCCACGGTTTCGCCCCGGTCATCGCCGCCCTGCTGCAGGCTGACGCCGCGCCGCCGCTGGACTGGCTGAATGGCTATGGCGGCACTCCCGTGACCACCTGCCTCTATGGCATGAAACACGGCTGGCGCGACGATGGCGATTATCCCGCCAGCTTGCGACTGCTGGCCGACGCTGGCTCGGCAGTCAAAGCGGAGTGGCTGCCCAGCGGCGATGAGGCGGCCGACGCCGTCCTGCGCGCCGCCATTGAGCGCGATCGCTAAGGTCGCGGCTGTGTAGCGCCCGTGCCTTAGCGTTATTCGGAGGCTGATTCAGGGTCGCCGCCGGCCTCCGCCTGGCCATCCACCGCCTTCAGCGGCCGCTCCAGGCGGATCAGCTGCTGAAAGGCGATTTCGAGCGCCACTTCTTCTCCTGCTTCCGCGCTAATCCGCAGCCGGGCTTGCTCGAGGCGATTGTGCTCGGGCTGGCGGTAATGACCCAGGCTCGCCGCGACTCGCGTGCTTTCGCCGCGCTCAACGGAGACATCGCGAATGGCGGCGTCGGGAAAGGTCTCTTCCAACAGCCGCTTCACGACGGCGGCCAGTGGGTCGGGCGGCAGCACAATTTGGCGCGCGGCAACGGTCAGCTCCACATTCTGCTGGTAGAGCGCGTTGACGAGGGCTTGGGCCGCCATCACTTCTTCCGGCTGGATGTAATGATCGGTCTGCACGATCAGCTGCACTTCCAGGGGCACGGCGCTGATGACATGGTACTCGACGACTGGCGCGCCATCGAACGCTTCCGCCGCCAGCCGCTCGCGGATGTGCGCCTCGTCCACCGCCTGCGAGCTCAACTCGGCGAAGATGCCCAGCACGATGAGGGTAATGACGAAAAGCACGATCCACCAAAGCCGCGAGCGATTCAGGGTGGCGCCTTCGCGGTCTTCGCTGGGGTGCATGCCCATCCACAAGAATGTGATGTACTGCGCCGCGATGATGAAGATGATGTTCGCCAGGAAGAGCAGGTTGGCGCCGATCGCCAGGTTGATGTCGCGGATGGCGATGCCCAGGCCGATCGTGCTGAGCGGGGGCATCAAGGCGGCCGCGATCGCCACCCCCGCCAAAGCGGCCGGAATGCCTTTGCGCGCCGTCGCGTAGGCTGCCACCCAGCCGGAGACCAGCGCGATGGCGGCATCCAGCAAATTCGGGCTGCCCCGCGCCAGCATCTCTTCCGTCGGGCGGTCAATCGGCAAGAGGACTCCCATCACAATCGAAATCAGCAGCGCCAGGGTCACGCCGGTGAAAAGCGTCAAGCTGGCGCGCCGCGTCAAATGCAGGATGCCGGTCGCCATGCCGGTGGAGAAACTGGAGATCGGCGACATCAAGGGCGCGACCAGCATGGCGCCGATGATGACCGCCGCGCTGTTCGTCAGCAAGCCCAGGGTAGCCAGGGCCGCCGACAAGACGATCATCACCACATAATCGAGGTTGCTGCTGGCGCTTTTCTCCGCGCTCCAGATCAACTCGTTCTGCTCGACCAGGGTGAGGGCCGGGTTGAGCCGGGCGATGCCGTGCTCCAGGGCGCCGCGAAGGCCCCGATGCCACTCGATCTGCGAAATCATGACGACCGGCCCCGGCGCCTGGTTGAGCAGCCGGCTGCTCAAGTCGTTGATGAGGCGCCGCTCGAAGTCGGTTTTCTGCGAAAAGCCGATCACCAGCAAGTCGCGCGCCGCCATCTGGCTTACGATTTCCGGGGCCGGGTTGCGCCCGGCGACGACAGACTTCTCCAGCACGCAGTCTTCGCGCAGATGCTCCTCAAAGCGCTGGATGGCTTCTTCGTGCTCCGGGTCGTAATGATAATCGTATTGGATGCTCATCTGCCGCAGCGGGATGCGGTGCTGCAAGGCGAAGCTGACGCCCAGCTTGAGCGCCACCGTCGAGGGCAGGCTGCCGTCGATGGGCACGACTACGCGCTGGAAATCGTCGCCAGCCGCCGCCCGATACACCAGCACGCCACAAGGCGCCGTCGCGATGACATTCTCCACCACCGTGCCCAGCTTGACGCTGCCCTGGGTCGAGCGCTGCACGCCCAGCAAGATGACATCGGCGCTGCGCTCGCGGGCGACATCGAGGATCCCGCGCGACACGCTGACGGCGAATTCCGTGACCAGCTCGACCTTGTGGCCCCGGTCGGTATTGCGAAATTCTTCCACCACATCGGTGATTTGGGCGCTAAAGCGGTTCGTCTGCTCGGCGTCGCCCAGGGAGATCACCAAGGCGATGACCAAGCCGTCGCTGGGGTGCACCATCTCGCCGGCGATGCGCAGCATCTCCGCGGCCGTATCAGGCCTGCCCATCGGCACGACGACTGTCCCGGCGTAATACTCTTCGCGCGAGACATCGTCCCTGTGTTCGCTCGACTGATTAATGTGGAACTTCATGACCGGTGGCGGCCGCCCGCTTTTGCGTCGCTCTGCCAAGTTCAGCGGCTAGCGTAACCGAGCTTAATATTTGGCGCAACTCCGGCGCAGATCGCGCAGCGCTCGCATGACCGCGCTCCAGGCGGGCGTCCGCGTCGCGACGATTTCGAAGTGCCCGGCCGCGGGCAGCTGGATCAGCCGCGCCTCGTCGCCGGCGGCTTGCGCGCTCTGGATGTAGCGCTTGGCGTTCGCCAGCATGTCCGCGTCTTCCTCGCCGACCACCAGAATCTGCGGGACATTCAGGGGCAGCAATTGCCCGGGACAGCCATTGCGATAGGCATCTGGCGCCGTTTTCGCCGTGCCGCCCATAACCGCCAGCAAGGCGTCGCTGCTTAATTCGCTTTGGCTGCCATGCGAGACATCGGCCAAGGGGGCGAGCGCCACCAGGCCCTGTATCGTGAGCGGTTCGCTGGCGTAGAGCGGGCTGGCCGCGGCGACCTTGGGCCGGCCGGCCAGCCAAAGCGCCAGATGCCCGCCGGCCGAATGCCCCATGATGAAGACCGCGCCGGGATCAAGCCCGCGCTCGGCCGCGACGGTTCGCAGCAAGTCGGCCGCCGCCGCCACATCCAGAAACATCGCGGGATACTCGCCGCCATTGCCAAAGCGCCGATACTCGATGTTCCAGACGGCGAAACCGGCCTCCGCAAGCGCGGCGACGACCGCCCCCAGCGGCCGCAAGTCGTACATTTCGCGGTAACCGCCGCCGTGAACCAAGACGATGACCGGGTGCGGCGGGTCCGCCGGCGGCAAGGTCAGCTCGCAGAATTGCTGCGCGTCCGCGCCATAAGCGTAACGAAAATGTGGCTCGACGGTTGGAAAGCGCTGATAGTCTTCGGCTGTGAGCAGGGGCATCGCTACCCTCGTAAACTGATTTTGCGCGAATATACTTGTTGTCTTGGCTTATGGCAAACTTGGGCGGGGTTTGCCGCCGGGCAGTCCAACGCGCTTCCCGCTAACTGAATCTGGTCTTGATGTCATGAAACCAGCTTTGCTTTGGCTGCTGCCGATTGTCGGCGTGATACTCTTGATGGTGGCGGCCGGCGCCGCTGGCCTCCAGGCCGACTCGATCTGGCACGATGAATTTGTGTCGCTGTATTTCGCCGGCTGGGCACAGGACCGCTCCGACCCGCTGGCGGTTGTCGAGCGCGTCGCCCAGTCGCCGGAAGAGAAGATGATCGTGTACCCGGCGCTCCTGGGCGCTTGGTCCAGCGTCGCCGGCTGGTCGGTGTTTTCCGCGCGGACGCTTTCGCTCTTGATTGGCGTGTTGGCTGTCGGCTGGGCATATCGCGCGGGCCGCGATCTGCATTCAAATTGGGCCGGCTTCTGCGCCTGCGTCATTCTGGGCGGCTCGGCGCTCTTCTTCGTCTATCTGCACGAGATTCGCACCTACACGCTTTGGGCGCTGCTGGCACTGGTCGTCATTTGGCTCTACTGGCGCGGCATACAGCGGCGGGCGTCGCGACGCCGTCTGCTCGCTTTCATGGCAGCCAGTACCGCCGTTCTTTACGCGCATCCGCTCTCCTTCGCCTTCATTGGGGCGCTCGGCCTGTATCATCTGCTGCTGGCGCGGCGGGAGGGAGGCTGGCTTGGGTGGCTGGCTGCCTTGATTTTGACCGGGCTGCTCTATGCGCCCTGGGCTCTCACCATCGCCAGCGTCGCCTCCACATTCGGCGGCGGCGGCTCGGTCGCGTCCTTGGCGAGCGACGGTCTCTGGCTGCTGCGCGACTTGGCTCACGGATTCAGCAATGGCCTTTGGTTCTTTCTGGCACTGCCGCTGGCCTCATTGAAGCAAATTCGCCAGCGCCCGGCGACGCAGCTGCTGTGCTGCATCTTCACCGCGTACTTGGCGGCGATGCTCGTCGCCAATCACCAGACCGAGCGGATCAGCCATGTGCGCTATCTGATGCCGCTGCTGCCCGTCTTTGCGCTGCTCGCCGGCATGGGCTGCGCTGCATTCGCCGGACGGCGACGCTTCCTGGCCGCGGTCCTGGTCTGCTGGCAACTCGCCGGTCTTGGCATGGCGCAGTCTTTCCGAACGCTGTTCTACAGCCCTGGCGAAAGCGCCGCTTTTCACCTGTCGTCGCCCTTCGCCGAATTCATCCCGGCCCTTCGCCGCGACGCCACCGAGGCCGACGCGGTGGTCTTCGACTATCCACACCATGTCTGGGCGGTGCAGGGCGCGATCGATTTCTACATGGAAGGTTCGCGAGCGCGCTATATCCTGACGGAGAACCTGGGCGCGCCGGCGAACCCGGAAGCAACGCTGGCGCAGTTCAAGCACTTCCTGGGCGCGGCCGGGCGAGTCTATTTCGCGGTGGACAAATCGACGCCGCCAAGCGCGCTGCTGCCGGAATACGAGAGATTGCTCGCGGGGCGCTACATCCATTGCGAGCGTCTGTGGAGCTCGGCAGAAGCGCGGGCCGACAAATACGCCCGCGTCCAGGACCTGTGCCAGCCGCCGGATCAAGCGCTTGTCGAGTACGCGGCCCCGCTCAAACTCCTGGATTTCGCGCGCGAGCGGACGCACGAGGGCCACTTCTTTTATTCGACCTGGTCGGCGGATTTGCCCGCGGGAAAGTACAGCCTCAGCCTGCGCCTTTGGGACCCTGCTGGAGAGCTGCTCCACCTGGTCGACGGCGCGCTGCCCACCGGCGATTTCAATTACCGAATCGATCATCTGCCACTTGAGGCGCTGCCGGCCGCTGAATCGTTCCGCGCGGAAGTCGTCGTCTATGATTGGCGGACCGGCGAGAGGCTGCGGACGGCCGATGGCGCGGATTCTGTGATCGCGCTCACATTTGAGGCATGAGGACCGTCACAAGATGGCCAGCGGATTGCGCGGATCGACGCCTTCGTCGAAGGGGATGTGCCGGTCGAGATTGGTCAGCTGGTAGACCGCGCCCAGCCAATTGTTGAAGATCGCCTTGGCCGTGTCGCCCCAGGTGTTGTCCAGGTGGGGCAGGAAGCGCGCTTCAGGGAAGTCCGGCGGATCGTCGCCCCGCTCCAGCGCCAGCTGCGCCGCCCGGGCGTAGCGCTCGGCCAGCTCCCGCGCTTCGATCGGGAAATAATTCTCCGGGTAGGGGGGCTGCGCCTGCCTGCCGCTGAAATACGCCAGCAGATCGCGCTTGTACTCTTTCAGCAGGCTGTTGATGTCGTATTCGGGATGCCCCTGAAAATACACCATCCGCAGTTGATCCGGGCTGACCGCCATGTGCACTTCGCCATCAACGCTTTGGATGAGCACGGTCAAGCCCGCCGCTTCAAAGTGATCGCGGGTGATGGAATTCCAGCGCGAGTGCGGCACATCAAAACGGGTGTTGATTTCGCGCAGCAGCGGGTGCTGTGGCTGGGTGACGCGATGCTCGAAGACGCCCCATTTCTTGCGCTCGCGCTTGACCCGCTCGATGCCGTAAAAGTACTTCATCAGCGCGTGCGTGGACAGGCAGCTGCAAAGCGTCGAGGTGACATTTTCCCTAGCCCACTCGATGACCTCGGTCAAGGGATGCCAGAAGTCTTCTTGGTCCAGGCTGGGGTTGGCGACATTCGCGCCGCTGATGATGAGCGCGTCCAAGCCTTCGCGCTGGGCATGCTCGAAAGTGGTGTAGTATTCGTCGATGTAGGCTTGAGTCTGCGGGCTGCGCTCCAGGCCCGGCAGCGAGAAGACATGCACATAGAATTGGGCGATCTGGTTGCAATTGCCCACCAGGCGCATGAATTGCCGCTCGGTGATCTGCAGCGCCGCGTCTGGCATCATGTTCAGCAAGCCGATGTGCAGCTCGCGGATGTCCTGGCTGGTGGCGCGCGACAGGGTCAAAACTTCCTGCCCCCGCTGGCGCAGGCGATCGAAGCTGGGCAAAGGCGTGTGCGCGACTAATGGCATCCGGTCTCCATCGGCGGGCTTGACTTCCGCGAAATCGGCGTATCAGTATAGCACTTCAAGCGCTGCGGACAATGGCGGCGCTGGCCTGCCGCCCGCCATTCCGCGAGGGCGCCGCGCCTGCAAGCGAGCGATTATAATGTGGGCATCGGCTCAGCGCGTCGTTCAAGGGAGGGCGCATCATGCTGGCTCAAGCACGGGATTTCACGCTGCGGTATCTGCTCATCGGCGTCGGCATCCTCATCGGCGCGATTTCGCTGGTCCTCTTCCTGCAGCCGCTGGACATCGCCCCGGCCGGCGTCGCTGGCGCCTCGACCCTGCTCAATGAGCTCTTCGGCACGCCCGTCGGCTTGATGATCTTCGCGCTCAACCTGCCCATCCAGGCTCTGGGTTACGCCCTGCTGCCCAATGGCGCTCGCGTCATCCAGCGCAGCGTCGTCATCATCATCTTGTTTTCGGTGGCGGTGGACAATCTGGGCGCGCTGCTGCCCGCCGGCGGCATCAGCGACGACCGCATGCTCAACGCCCTCTTCGGCGGCATCACTGGCGGCATCGGCGTCGGCCTCGTCTATCGCGCTGGCGCCACCCTCGGCGGCACATCGACCCTGGCGCTCATCTTCCAGCGGCGCTTCGGCTTCCCAATGAGCACCACTTTCCTCTGCACGGACACGCTTATCATCGTCGCCGCGGGCCTGGTCTATGGCTGGGAGGGCGCGCTCTACGCCGCGGTCGCCCTCTTCACGGCCGGGCTCGCCACCGATTATGTGCTCGAGGGTCCCAGCGTCATCCGCACTGCCATGATCATCACCGACAAACCGGAAGAGATTTCGCAGCGCGTCTTCGCCAATCTGCAGCGCGGCGCCACCAGCTGGACGATCAAGGGCGAGTACACCGGCGTGGAACGCACGATGCTCTATGTGACCATCGCGCGCTCGCAAGTGCGGGACTTGAAAGACGAGGTGGCGCACATCGACCCCGAGGCCTTCGTCGTGATCGGCATGGGGCACGCCGCTTACGGGGCCGGCTTCCGCCGCGTCCGCCGCTTGCGCATGTGAGCTAGGGCAGATGCTCGCCGGCGTTGATGTGCAGCAGGGCGCCGGTGATGTGGTCTTCGCTGCACAGATAGGCGACCGCCCGCGCCACATCTTCGGGTTGGCCCGTGCGCCGCAAGACGCTGCGCTCGCCCACCTTCGCCCAGTCCGCGTCGGAAATATCGCGCCCAGCCGTTTTCATGATCGGTCCCGAGACGACCGCGTTGACGCGAATCGCCGGTCCCAGGGCGAGCGCGCTCGTCCGCGTCAGCATCCACAATGCCGATTTGCTGAGGCCGTGGTGCGGGTACTCCCGCCAGGGTCCGTCGACCCCGGCGTCGCAGATGTTGACGATCGCGCCGCCCGGCTCGCTCTTGGCCAGCATGAGACGCGCCGCCGCCTGGGTGATGAGGAATGGCGCGCGCAAATTGACCGCCATCGTCCGCTCCCAGTCGTCCAGCGACACTTCCAGGAAGGCGCGCTTCTGGAAGATCGCCGCGCTGTTGACGACGATATCCAAGCCATCAAAGCGCTCGCCGGCCGCCGCCATCAGCGCCTCGATCTCGTCGGGCCGGCTGAGATCGGCGCGGACGCTCTGGGCGTCGACGCCGTAGGACTTGATCTCCCGCAAGGTATGGCGCGCGCGTTCCGGCGATGCGCTGTGATAATGCAGCAAGATGTGCGTGCCTCGCTGCGCCAATTCCAGGGCGATGACGCGCCCGACTCGATGCGCCGCCCCGGTCACCAGCGCCGCCTGTCCTTTCAAATCGACGCGCATGGTCGCCGCTCCTTAGTCCTTGGGCGCATCCGCCGCCAGCGCCTCGAGGTAGATGTCCATGTCTTCGTAAAGCATCTCGCCCAGCTTGGTATGGCGCACTTTTCCCGCGCCGTCGATGACAAAGGTCGTCGGCAGATTCTGCACGCCATAATCCAGCTTGACGACTTGGTCGATGTCCATGGCGACTGGCAGCCCGCGCAGCTCCAGCCGATCCAGGAAAGCGCGGATCTCGGCTTTGGTCTCGCCCAGGTTAATCGTAAGCAGGGCGGGCCCGCTCGGATCAGCGCTGTGCTCGGCGACAAACTCGGCAAAGGCGGGCAGCTCGCGGACGCAAGGCGCGCACCAACTGGCCCAGAAGTTGAGAAAGAGCGGGCGTCCGGCGTAATCGGCCGGGCTAACGCGGCTCGCGCCGTCAAGCAGCGGCAAATCGAAATCGGGCGCCTGGAAATTGGCGAGGGCGCGGGCCGGGGCTGGCTGGAAGTCGCTTGTGGCGGCGGTGGGCGGGCGCGCCTCCAGGGCGAGCATGAGCAGCGCGGCGAAAAGGCCGAATAGCGGCAGGCTGATGAGGATGAGCAGGGTGGGTGAGGGGTGGCGCTTCTGGGTCGAGCTCATCGCACTCTCCGTGCATACCTCAGAATACCCAACCTTCTTTATCCATGAGTTGCTTCAGATTGAAGCACGGTATCTCGAAGTGAGTGCAGATTCCATAGATGCCTGCATTTTCTGGGCGTTGGGCTTCTTCCGTGACAACCGTTCCTCGAATTCGCGAAGCATGTGCAATGAGGAAGGGGTCAGCGCTCCGCCTGCGCACTTTCTGTTTCCGCCCCATGAGGATATTCTGAAACCGCGGTTGCTGAAGAATGCGAGCCACGAAGCGCGCTTCTTCGGGAGTGGGCTCTGAGAATAGATACTCATGGTCCATTGCCCATTTGTGCGCTTTCTCAGCCCGGTGGCCTTCTCCCAACTCCAACAATACCTCGCGTGTAGAGACAATCCTGCTGTCATTCAGCAGCTGATTAAAGTTGCTCCATAGGGAAGGAAAGTTGTCCGGGTAATAGGACAGGAAAAGTTGGGATAGAGTACTGGTGTCCAGGACATACAGAGTCTCGTTGAATAGCACTAGTGTGCTCCGTAAAAGGCATCTTCTAAATCGTCTATGAACTTGGGTTTGATGGCGAGATAGTCCGCCAGTTCGGTCTCGTCGAACCGTCCTTCGTAGTAGCGGCGCAGTACAAGCTCTATGTACTCATCGCCAAGATACGAGATCTTAGTACGAACTGGGTTCCCGCCGCCGCCTCGCCTAGATCGCGCCGTGTTCCACTTGGCGACGGCATCGCGATATTCTCTCTGTCCAATGTACCCGGCATCAAGAAAGCGGCGGAATATCACCTCACGGCTGACGCTAAACTTCTTGGCAAGAAGTTCCGCCTGCGCCTTCATATTGCTGTGTTGCTCTAGGCTTCGTCGAAGCAAGTCGTTTGGGACTAGAAACTCTGCTGCGAGACGATTGCACAGAGTCTCCTCGCGCTGTCCGCTCACCGACAGTTTGCTGCTAAATCCGTTTTCCTTTTCAATCCAACTGTTGCGAAACAGCAAGTGAGCTAGTTCATGAAACAGCGTGAATATCTGCCGAGTCTTCGAATTGGAGTTGTTTACATAGATAAGTGGGAATTCTTCATCGTATAGACAGAATCCGCAAAAGATGTCTTCACGAAAGCTATCTTTGAACACGGCTACGCCAACTCTGTGAAACGCCTTGCGCCAGGACTTCAAGGCCTCGACGTCGTTCGGCCAAGCAAACTGATCTTCCAGCGAGACGCCGATATAATCGCGAATCTGTCTGGCAGCCTCCACAGGGTCGTCATCAACGCTCAGCCGTAAGTCACGAACTATGTGCCTGCGGGCTGGATTTCGCCCGTCGTTTAGCTCTTCCAAACCGATCTGAAAGGAGCGAGCCTTGTAGAGCAGAAGTCTGATTCGGGGTGGAATCTCGGCGATTTGCTCGGCGCCTAGCGTACGAAACGTCTCTTCGATAGATGGCCAATCTGGCGGCTCGGGCAGGAAGAAGGCCGCGACCGGAAGCTGCAATATTCTGGCGATCTTCTCCAGTTGCCTGTATGTAGGCCCTGACTCGCCTCGTTCGCAAGCTTCCACATCCGCAAAGCCGCTCTTTGCTGCCAATTCTTCAACCTTATACCCAGCCCGCTCCCTCGCCCACGTCAGCATTTGGGGAGTTATTGGCATTGGTTCTTTTGCCACGATTTGCGCTCTCGCACTCCGATTAATGCAACTATATTGTCTCGGCCGTGAAGTGTCAAATCTCTTAGCTACTCAAACACCCACCCATCCACCGCCCGCGCCCAGCCGACGCAGAGCTCGGCCTCACTGAAAAAGTTCGCCACTTCAATCTCGCCATTCTCGACGCTGTCCGAGCCATGCACCAGGTTCCGCCCGATCTCCAGCGCGAAGTCGCCGCGGATGCTGCCCGGGGCCGCGTCCGCCGGCTTGGTCGCGCCGATTGTCGCCCGCGCCGCCGCCACCGCGTCGCTGCCCTCCAGGGCCATCGCCACCACCGGCGCCGCCGTGATGTAGGCCACCAAACCGTCATAAAAGGGCTTGTCGCGGTGTATCGCGTAATGCTTCTCCGCCAGCGCCCGCTCCACCTGCATCAGTTTCATGCCGATAATCTTGAGCCCGCGCCCTTCAAACCGCTTGATGATCTCGCCGGTCAAGCCGCGCTGCACCGCGTCCGGCTTCACGATGATGAGTGTCCGTTCCAAGAGACTGCCTCCCGTTTTCGCTATCGAAACCGCCAGTGCCGCCTATCATACAGGCGCGCCCGCCAAATGTGTATCCGCGTCGCGGACGCGCCACTTGAGAAGCGCGCCCGTCGGCTGTGTACATCGGGCATGACGGGCCGATTTTTCTGCTATGATACGGGGAATGACGAGGGTGGGCATGAGCGAATCTTTCTGGCGGCGACAAGCGGTCATCGTGACGGGCGGGGCGGGTTTCCTCGGGCGGCATGTCGCGGCGGCTTTGAGCGCGCGCGGGGCGGACCGGATCATCATTCCGCGGCGAGCTGAATACGACCTGCGCGAGCAAGCGGGCGTCGCCCGGCTCTTCGCCGATAATCCCGCAGCCACCATGGTCATCCATCTGGCAGCCAATGTTGGCGGCATCGGCATCAACCGCGAGCACCCGGGCCTCTTCTTCTACGAGAACCTGATGATGGGAACGCTCATGCTGGAGTATGCCCGGCGCGCCGGCGTCCCCAAGTTCGTCGGCATCGGCACTGTCTGCAGCTACCCCAAATTCGCGCCCGTCCCTTTCAAAGAAGCTGACCTGTGGGCGGGCTACCCGGAAGAGACGAACGCGCCTTATGGCTTGGCGAAAAAGATGCTGCTGGCGCAGAGCCAGGCCTACCGCCAGGAATACGGCTACAACGCCATCCACCTGCTGCCGGTCAATCTCTATGGACCGCACGACAAATTCGACCTGCGCTACTCGCATGTCATCCCGGCGGTAATCCGCAAAATGGTCGACGCCCAAGAGAGTGGCGCGCCCGCGGTCACGCTCTTCGGCGACGGCTCGCCAACGCGCGAATTCCTTTTCGTGCGCGACGCCGCCGAGGGCATCGCCCTGGCTGCCGAGCACTACAACGGCGCGGAACCGGTCAATCTGGGCAGCGGCAGCGAAATCAGCATTCGCGATCTGGTCGACATCATCGCCGCCGAAGTCGGTTTTCGCGGCGAGCTCCAATGGGATGTCAGCAAACCCAACGGACAGCCGCGCCGCCAGCTGGATGTGTCGCGGGCGGAGCGCGAATTCGGCTTTCGCGCCCGGACCAGCTTCCGCGATGGCTTGCGCGAAACGGTCCGCTGGTACCGCCGCGAGCGCATGAAGGCCGGCGCGCCTCTCCCGCAGGCCTGATCTGGTTTGCGCGTTCGTGGCTGGACATGCCTTGCCACCCATGACGAAATGCCCGCCGTGACACGCCCGCGCCTTGCCATTCTCCTTTTCCTCGCCGCCTTGATCGTCTTGACGACCTGGCCCGTCTTCCAGCGCGTCCTCGACCTGGAAACATTCTGGCTGCTCGACGCGGGCAACGACATCTGGCTGGAGCTGTGGGAAGTCTGGTACGGCAGCCTGCTCTTCACGGGCCAAGCCGACCTGTACCAGACTGACCTGCTCTTTTATCCACAGGGCGCGTCGCTGGCTTATCATCAGTTTTCGCTGCCGCACATGCTGGTGGTCAACGCCTTGCAGCTGGTCCTGCCGCTGTCCAGCGCTTTCAGCCTCGGCTACTTGCTCACGCTTTTCGCCAACGCCATCGCCACATATGTCTGCCTGGAATACGCCACCAAGGACCGCTGGGCAAGTCTCTTTGGCGCGGTCCTGGTGGGCCTCTGTCCCTTGCTCGCCCGCTCCATGCCAGCCGAGGTCACCACCTTCGCCACCGTGCCGCTGACCATCACTTTCCTCCAGCGCGCCGTCCGCGACGGGCGTCCCTTGCACGCGGCGCTCTGTGGCGCGACTCTCGGGCTGACCGCTTATGTTGGCTTGTATCTTTTCCTCTGCCTGCTGATCACCCTGGCGATCTACGGCCTGTATCTCGCTTGGGCGCGCTGGCGGGAATTGCGCTTTTGGTCGCTGGCGGCGCTGGCGCTTTTCGCCTTTGCCATTGCAGGAACGCCACGCTTGGCGCCGCTGCTGGGCAGCCAGTCCCATGTCGACGATGTGCTGGACTACCGCCCGTATTGGCGCTCGCACAGCAATGACCTGCTCGACAGTTTCACGCATCCCCTTCTATCGGAGCGGGATGTCTTCGGCGCCTACCTCGGGTATGTTCCGCTGCTGCTCATCGCCTGCGGCTTGCTGCGCGGAGGGCGTCGGCGCATGCTGCCCTGGCTGGCGATTCTGCTCGTGTTTCTGGTCTTGCGCCTGGGCACCCATTTCACATTCGCCGGCGTCGAATATCCTGAGCTGCTCTTGCCCAAGCACTATCTGAATTACTTGTTTCCGGCGCTCTTTCGCGGCGTCGCTGGCGGGCGGCACTGGCAGTTCGGCGCGCTGCTGCCCCTGGCGATGCTTTCCGGTTACGGGATGCTCTGCTTATGGCGGACGGTGGGGCCGGCCCGGCGTCCATTGGTCGCGCTCGCCTTGATCGCTCTGCTCGCCATCGAATACTACCGTCAGCCCTTGCGTGGCTCGCCCTTTGAGCAGGAGCAGGTCGCTTTCCTGGACTGGCTGGAAGCGGACGAAACGACGCCCGTCCGGCTCATCAACCTGCCCATGAGCGTCGACTTTGAGCGCTATTATTACAATTTCCTGCAGAGCTTGAGCGGCTATCCTCAGGTCGAGGGCAGCGTCAATCGCGTCTTGCCCGAAGCTTATGCCTACATCAACGACAATCTGCTGCTGCGGACCTGGAAGCGCGGCCGCGCCATCCATTGCCTGCCAGCCAACCGCGCCGCCTTTGAGGCCGACGCCCGACGCCTGCTGGATGACGGCTTTACGCACATCGTCTTTCATGGCGGCCGCCGGCGACCCGAATGGCACAGTTTCACCGGTCTCGCGCCCGCCTACCGCGACGAACACGCGACCATCTTCCGCGTCCAGGACCTCAGCCAAAGCTGTGACAACGCCGCCCTGCGCAGCTACCGCCTCGCCCCCTTGCAGAGCCTGGCGCTGGCGCCGGATATCGTCCCCGATCCGGACATCGCCCTGCTCAGCCAATCTCCCGGCCAGCCGATCGACCCCGACGCCTTCGCCTACTTCGCGTCGCTCTTCGCCGACTGGGGCGCCTTAATCCAGGCCTACGCCCGCGATGGCGAGCTCGCTTTGCAGAGCGCCGACGGACGCTACGCTCAACTTGAGGCCATCGCCAGCGACTTCCAGTTGGTGCTGATCTTGCAAGGCGCTCAAGCTGCGCCGCAAGCGCTCCAGCCGCTTGAAGCCTGGATCGCCGGCGAATATCAAGTCTGCGACGCGCATATTTCGGAAGGCGGCCTCAGCGCCAGGCTGGCCATTGCGCCGGGCTATCCTTGCCAGCTGTTCGCGCCGGCATCCCGCGTTGACGCGCGCTACGCAAACGGGATCGAGCTGGCCGGCTTCCACCATGAGCGCGCCGGCGACAAACTGAACCTCAGCTTTCACTGGCGCAATCGCCCGGGCGGCGACGCCACCCATTCATTCTCCGTTCAGCTCTTCGACGCGGCCGGGGCGCGAGCGCTGCATTCGGATCAAGTGCTGGGCCACGCGCCCTTGTCGTGGATTCAATTTGACCTGACGGGCCTGGCGCCCGGCGAGTACGCCCTTCGCCTTGTCGTCTACCATTTTCACACCGGCGCCAGCGTCGCGGGCGTCGTCGGCGAGGCCGCCTTTGAGCGCGACTTCGAGCTGCGGCGCGTTACGCTGGATTGATGGCGATCTGCCGCCGGGCGTCGCCACGGCCACAGCTGAAGAATTAACCTGCGTGAAGACGCCGCCGAATTGTTGGTAAACTAGCGCGTTGTCTGGTAACATGAGCGCGGGTCGGCGCGGCTCGGGACGCTGGCCTTGGGCGGGCGCTGCCGCGATCGTGCGAGGTTGGCGCGGAGAGACTGCCGAATGAGGAGGGAAACGCTTTGAGCACATTACTGGATGTAAAAGACCTGGTCGTCAGGTTTTATACGCAGGAAGGCACCGTCTACGCGGTCAACGGCGTATCCTTCGATCTGGAAGAAGGCGAGACCCTGGGCATCGTCGGCGAGAGCGGCAGCGGCAAGAGCGTCAGCTCCCTCGCGCTGATGGGCTTGATCCCCAGCCCGCCGGGCAAGGTTGAATCCGGCACGGTCATCTTCGAGGGGCGCGACCTGCTCACGCTCAAGCCGGACCAGATGCGCCTCATCCGCGGCAAAGAAATCGCCATGATTTTCCAGGACCCGATGACCTCGCTGAACCCTGTGCTCACCATCGGCACGCAAATCACCGAGTCGCTCAAGCTGCACGAAGGCATGAACAATTCGCAATCGCGCAAGCGGGCGGCCGACTTGCTGGACATGGTCGGCATCCCCGACGCGTACCGCCGCCTGGACGATTACCCGCATCAATTCTCCGGCGGGATGCGCCAGCGCGTCATGATCGCCATGGGCTTGTCCTGCAACCCCAAACTGCTCATCGCAGACGAGCCGACCACCGCCCTGGATGTGACGATCCAGGCGCAGATCGTCGAATTGGTGAAACAGCTCAAAGACGAGTTCAACATGGCAATGATCTGGATCACGCATGACCTGGGCGTGGTGGCGGGCATCGCCGATCGCATCCAGGTGATGTACGGCGGCCGCATCATGGAATCCGGCTCCTCAAGCGAAGTCTTTGGCGATAGCCGCCATCCCTATACCGTCGGCCTGCTGGGCAGCTTGCCGCGTCTGGATTCCAGCGGCGAAGAAAAACTGACGCAGATCGAGGGCTCGCCGCCGGACATGCGCAACGAGCCGACCGGCTGTCCTTTCGCGCCACGCTGCGATGTGCGCGAACACCTGGGTTTGGAACGCTGCTGGGAAGAGCGCCCGCCACTGGAAACGGCGCCAGGCGCTGGCGGCGATGGCATGCACATCATGTCCTGCTGGGCTGATATCCGCGAGGGAGTAGCTGAAAATGTCTAGTCAAGCCATGACAATGGAAACGCGCAAAAGCATCGACGACAGCGATGTCATCCTTGAAGTTACCGATTTGAAGAAATACTTCCCCATCTCGGCGGGCATCGTCTTCCAGCGGCAGGTGGGCGCCGTGCGGGCGGTGGATGGCATCAGCTTCAATGTGCGGCGCGGCGAGACCCTCGGCCTGGTCGGCGAATCCGGCTGTGGCAAAAGCACGACCGGGCGCACCATCCTGCAGCTCTACCGCCCGACTGAAGGCAGCGTCCGCTTCGAGGGGCAGGAACTCAGCACGATGACCGGCAACGACCTGCGCCAAATGCGCCGCCGGATGCAAATCATCTTTCAGGACCCCTTCGCCTCGCTCAACCCGCGCATGACCGTCGGCAGCATCGTCAGCGAGCCCCTGCAAATCCACAAGATCTATTCCAACAAGAAAGAACGCCAGCAGTATGTCGAGCAGCTGATGGAAAAGGTGGGCTTGAACCCCTATTTCATCAACCGCTATCCACACGAGTTCTCCGGCGGCCAGCGACAGCGCATCGGCATTGCCCGGGCCCTGGCGCTGGAGCCGAGCTTCATCGTCGCCGACGAGCCGATCTCGGCGCTGGATGTCTCGATTCAAGCGCAGGTCGTCAATCTGATGGAAGAGCTGCAGGACGAGCTCAACCTGACTTATCTCTTTATCGCGCACGACCTGAGCATGGTGCGGCATATCTGCGATCGCGTCGCCGTCATGTATCTGGGCAAAATCGTGGAGTTGGGACCCGTCGACGAAGTCTACGACAATCCGCAGCACCCCTACACCCAGGCCCTGCTGTCGGCTGTGCCCGTGCCGGACCCGCAAGTGGAAGAGGACCGCCAGCGCATCATCATCGCCGGCGATCTGCCCAGCCCCGCCAACCCGCCGACTGGCTGCAACTTCAACACCCGCTGCCCGGTGCGCTTTGATTTGTGCTTCGAGGAGCCGGATCCGCCGCTGATCGAGGCCCGCCCGGAGCACTTCGTGAGCTGCCATCGGGTGACTTAGTCGGCCTCAAATGATATGGCCTAATCAATCCGTCATCTACTGAGCAACTGCTAATGAGACGGGCGCCAAGAATGCAGCCGCATGACGCGGCTGAGCCGCGAACTGCGGACATTCGCCGACTTGCTCGGCGCTGGATCGTTGCGCATCTGCCACATAAGGCGCAACAGCACTTGACGCTCGGATTACCGGAATGGGACGGCCGTCTCGGACTCTGGCGCGTAGTTCTAGTACATGAAAATAGCCAGCGGCATCATCTTGGCGAGCTTCAAGTCGACTGGAAAGGCGACATCGCTAGAGAGCCGACTGTACCCCTGGTTTTGAAACGATTGGAGAGGGTCGTTGCCCAGAAGCGCAACAGGATTCGTTCAAGAGGCTCGCCAGCTATCTCGTTTCCGCCGGTTCCAAACAAGATAATCCTTGGTGATTGTAGAGCGGTCTTGTCCGAATTCATGCCCGAAAGCGTCCAGCTTGTCTTTACATCGCCACCGTATTTCAATGCTAAGCCGGAGTACACCGAATACGTCGACTATGAATCATACCTGAAAACGCTACGCGAAGCATTTGAAGCCTGTCATGCCGTATTGGCTGAAGGAAGATTTCTAGTAGTAAACGTATCACCAGTGCTTGTGCGCCGTACGTCTCGAAAGACTGCTAGCAGGCGGCTGCCTATTCCGTTCGACCTTCATCCCATTCTAGACGAGATTGGTTTCGAGTTCATAGACGATATCATTTGGCGTAAACCTGAGGGAGCAGGCTGGCACTTGGGTCGCGGAAGGAGGTTTGCGGCTGACCGACAGCCATTGCAATATAAGCCAGTTACCGTAACGGAATACATACTCGTATACCGCAAAAGGACTGACCGCCTTCTGGACTGGAATCTGAGAAATCATCCTGATAGGGACGCATTGTCTAGTTCGCTGATTCTGGGCGAATATGACAAGACAAATGTATGGGACATCTCACCTTCGTATCGAAGGGACCACCCGGCGATATTCCCCGACGAATTGGTTCGTCGTGTAGTGCGCTATTATTCATTTGAAGGCGACGTCGTCTTGGATCCCTTTGCCGGGATCGGTACGGTGGGGCGCGTTGCAGCCGAAATGTCAAGAAAGTTCGTTTTGGTGGAGAGTCGCAGAGACTATTTCGAAACTATGCGACAAGAGTTCAATGCTCGAGTGTTCACGAGTCAAGTTGATTTCGACGAGCTTCAATATTTTTGGACTGCCGAGTGACTACACCACGTCTGTACGATCTAAACTCAGCGGAAGGGCTACGAGAAATCGTGGCTGCTCTGTTTCTAGGCTATAACTATCGTCTGTACACTGAAGGTGAAACCCGAAATCAACTTCTTGAAGCATATAAGGAACTCATTGCTGTGTTGAGACGGCTGCCGTCGGATGCGGACTACACTGACTGGATGATGTCTCTACAAGATGAACTAGGCCGTGCTGAAGGGAGTCTCGAATGGTGGTTGCTAGGATTGGGAAAAAAGACAGCAGACAATCTAAATGTTACGAAGGCCTCACGTTTAGGTTATCTGGAAGAAGTGGGGCAGCATATTTGGGCTGTTTCACAGGATCCCGACGGTCCAGAATTTGAAGATGCAATGCTAATGCTGTGGGCCGGTGCGGCAACCTTGACCATTCGGGGCTCCAGAAAATCAACCGCTGGAAAAACTTTGGAATGCGCGTTTATGCGTGCTGCGTTGACAATTCTTGGGCTGGAAGAGGGTATCCATTTCTGGCTCAACATGGAACGAGATGTTGAAGTTCCACGTGAGATTGATGTAGAGATAGCCAGTCGTCGTGGTAGGATTAGAGTCGAAATGGGCTTGATTGCGCAAGGTAATCAGGAGGTCATTGAGGATAAGATTATGCGTGTTGGGACGCGAGGCATGGTGATCTTCGACAAAATCGGTCCCCGATCCAACGCCTATCAGACTGCCAAAGATAACCAGGTATCATTCATCCAAATCCGAAACGGACGTCCGCTTGACGCTATGTACGACTTTCTGAAAGACCTCGTAGACACCGAACTGGTCGCTCCCCCAACTGACCAAGGTAGCATCAGAGCGAGCCTCGCAGAATTACCTGATAAAGTATTCACTTCCGGACTCTTGCCGACGAATTTTGGTTGAGAATGCTCCGGGTTCGCGTCACTTTCGTCCCTCGTCCGCCTACGCTCAGGCGGACGCCCCTGCCCCATCCACGATTTGCACGAACTCTTCAGAATTCAAGGTCTCGCGCTCGATGAGAATCTCCACCAGTTCTTCCATCTTGTCGCGCCGCTCGGTCAGCAGGCCTTTCGCCCGCTCGTAAGCCGCCTGCAAAATGCGCTTGACCTCGTCGTCGATCTGCTGGGCGTAGTGCTCGCTGTAATCGCGCTGCTCCGCGATCTCCCGCCCGAGGAAGACCGCGCCGCCGCCGTTGCCATAAGACCGCGGACCAAGCAAGGCGCTCATGCCAAATTGCGTCACCATCGCCCGCGCCATCCGCGTCGCCTGCTGCAGGTCGTTGCTGGCGCCGGTGGTGAATTGGTTGTAGATGATCTCTTCGGCCGCGCGCCCGCCCATTGCCGCCACGATGTCGTCTTCGAACTTTTCCCGCGTGATGAGCATGTCGTCGCCGTCTGGCAAGGGCATGACATAGCCGCCGGCCCGGCCCCGCGACACTATCGTGATCTTGTGCACCGGACTGGTGTTCTCCAGCAAATGGAAGAGCAGGGCGTGGCCCGCTTCATGATAGGCGACTTTCTCTTTCTCTTCCGGCGTGATGATGCGGCTGCGGCGTTCGGGGCCCATCACCACGCGCTCCATCGACTCCTGCATTTCGCTCATGCCGATGGATTTCTGGTCGCGGCGCGCCGCCAGGATAGCCGCCTCGTTCACCAAGTTCTCCAGGTCCGCGCCGCTGAAGCCGGCCGTGATCTTGGCCAGCGCCTCCACATCGACATCCGCCGCCAGAGGCTTGCCCTTGGAATGCACCTTGAGGATGTCTTGCCGCCCCTTGACATCGGGGTTGTCCATCACCACCTTGCGGTCGAAGCGCCCGGGCCGCAGCAGAGCGGGGTCGAGGATGTCCGGGCGGTTCGTGGCGGCGATAATGATGATGTTGGTGTCGTTGTCGAAGCCGTCCATCTCCACCAGGATCTGATTCAGGGTCTGCTCGCGCTCATCGTGCCCGCCGCCCAAGCCCGCGCCACGATGCCGGCCCACCGCGTCGATCTCGTCCACGAAGACGATCGCCGGCGCTTCTGCTTTTGCCCGCTCGAAAAGGTCGCGCACGCGGCTCGCGCCGACGCCGACGAACATCTCGACGAATTCCGAGCCCGAAATGCTGAAGAAGGGCACGCCCGCTTCGCCTGCCACCGCCCGCGCCATCAGGGTCTTGCCCGTCCCGGGCGGACCCACCATCAGCACGCCCTTGGGCACCCGCGCGCCCAGCCGGATGAACTTCTCCGGTTCCTTGAGGAATTCAACGATTTCCTTGAGGTCTTCCTTCGCCTCTTCGGCCCCGGCGACATCTTTGAATGTCACTTGCGGCCGTTCCATGTCGCGGGCGACCCGCGGTTTGCTGCGGCCGAAGCTCATCGCCTGGTCTTGCCCGGCCCGCATCGAGCGCATCATCCGCCACAAGAACCAGACGATGATGAGGATGGGCACGACGCCGATCAAGATGTTGAGGATGATCTGCGGCGTGTCGTCAGCCGGCTCATAAAAATAGTCCAGGCGCTCCAGGACCGCGCCCGGCACATCCAGAGCTTCCATCTGGGCGTAAAAGTGGGAAGCGGGGTCTTTGAAGGCGACCTGCGTCGTGCCGTCGGTGTAAGTGGCGATGACTTCGCTGCTGCCCCGCGCGTGGACTTGCTCGACGCGGCCCTGGCGGATATCCGAAGCCAGGCGGTTCATCGGCAGGCTGTCGCCGAAATGGCTGCCGCCGCGCCCGTTGAAGACGAGCATGAACATCACCAAAAGGATGATGCCCAGCGCGATCCACATTCGCTGCGAATTCTCTTTGTTGAAGGGCGACTTGCCGCCGTCATCGTGTTTCTTGCCATCTTTGCCGCCCTCGGTGACATGGCGGGGCGGTTCTGAGCGGTTGTTCATGCAAGCTCTCCGTGTAATCCCGGTGAGGATGGCGCATCCTTGCCCGCGCCTCCTGTCATATTAAAGGAGTCGTTTCGCGCCGCAAAGGTGATAAATCCGCCTGAAGACCGTGTCCTGCGCTGATTACCGGCGCGGATTCGGGTATCATAGAGCCTGAAGCAAACGAGGCGCTGCCGAAGATGAAGACGGCGACAACAGTGGAACGGGCGAACGCGGAGTGGGTCGCGGCACTGCGCGCGCAAGATCAAGCGGCTCTCGAGGCGCTCCGCAGCCGCTTGCGGCGCAGCATCGCCTTCTATCTGAGCCAGGACCGCAGCGACCTGCGCGACATGGCTGGGCATGAACTGGCGCAGTTGGCGGAGGACCTCGCCCAAGACGCCACCCTGCGCGTCATGGACAACCTGGACAAATTCCGGGGCGAGAGCCGCTTCACCACCTGGGCCACCAAGATCGCTATTCGCCTCGCCATCAGCGATTTGCGGCGGGCGCGCTACCGCGATTTCAGCCTGGACGAGCTCACGGCCGATGACGAATTGCTGCCGGCGGCGGCTCGACTCGCAACAAGCGCCGCCCCCACGCCAGAGAAGGTCGCCGAGCGCGACGATGTCCTGGAGCGGATCGAGCAAGCCCTGCAAGAAGCGCTGACCGAGCGGCAGTACCAAGCCCTGATGGCGGTGGCGGTCAAGGGCGTCCCGATGGATGTGCTGGCGGAGCGCATGGGCACGAACCGCAACGCGCTCTACAAGCTCATCCATGACGCCAGGCGCAAGCTGAAACAGCGCATGGAGGCCCAGGGCTTGTCGACCGAGTATATGATTAACCTGTTCGGGAACTGAGCGCCCTAACGCTTCGCCAACAGCATGCCGAAGCACATCTCGTCGCTCGTCCCCTCGCCCCAGACCACATAACGCGGCGCCTTCGAAAGCCGGTTGTCCCATTCGCAGGTCATGCGCAGCGCGTCGCCCGGCGCCAGCTCCAGCGGCGTGACAAACTGATAATGATCCTGCCAGTGGAAATCCCAGCGCGGGATATCCAGCAAGAAAGCGCTCTCGTCGCCCCGCAGCAACTCCAGGCGGTAGCGCGTCCCCAGCTCGTGCATGTGCCCCAAGGCGCCAAAAAGCGTCAGATCCCAACGCACGGGATAATCGCAGCTGCCGATGGCGCGTACGCCGGTGTTGTCCGCGTAGTCGTCCAGGCTTTGGCGGCAACTGCGCAGCACGGCGTCCGGGACCCGGCGCGAGCCCCTGCCATAGAGCTCGGACAGCCGCTCAAGGGCCGCGCCGCGCTCGCATTCCGGTCCTTCGACGCCGGGCGGGCAGGGAATCTCCACCGGCGCAGTCATGGCCAAGAGCATGAGCTCGTCGAGGCCGCTGTCCCCGTCCGCCAGCTGCAAGACGACCCGGCTTTGATCGCGCTGGCGGACCGCGCTCAGGTTGTAGTGCATCTGCAGCACGAGATGCTGGCCCGGCAAGATGCGGTAGCCCGTGCCGGCCGGAAAGTGTACGGCGGCGCCCCCGGGCGCCCAGCCGCCAAAGGAGTCGCTGCGTCCCGACAAGCCGTCATCGCCGTAGCAGGTCCAGCCCGGCCTGCCGTCGGCCTTGTCCCGCCGGGCGATTTCACCCTCGGCAGCGGCGTCGGCGACATAAAATATCGCATGGTGGGCCATCTCGGTCGCGTCGGGGATGAATTCGTAAGCCGTCACGAACATCGGCTTGTCTATAGCCAGCTTGAGGGCGAAACAGCGATAATCGTCCTTGACATCGGCGGCGGGCGCGTAGGGCGCTTCCAGCTGGAGGATCATGTCCGGGCGCAGCGGCGGGATTGCCACTGCGTCGGTGGCGGCCGGCGCGTAGGCCTCTGGCTCGCCCAGCTGGGCGCCGGCGTCGACCCAGGCGGCGATGAGGGCGATTTCGTAGTCGCTGAGGCTGCGGTCGTGGCGCAGCGGCAAGTTCTCTCGCGACGGCGGCCAAGGCGGCATGATCCGCCTGGTGACATGCCAGGCCACATCGTCGGCGGCGAAGGCGACGAAGCGCGCTTCGGTCAAGGGCGCGTAGCCGGCGATCTGCCCTTCAGCGTGGCAGTCGACGCAGCTGGCTTCCATGATCGGCCGGACATGCTCGTGATATGTGGGCTGGGCCGGCAGGGAGAGGCCATGAATCTCGGGCGCCTCCACCGCGTCGTCGGCATGGTCTTCGTCGCCATGCGCCAAGACCGCCAAGAGCCCGACACAGCCAGCCAAGAGCAAAATGCACGCGCGCAAGAGTATTCTGAACATCGTGGATTGCGCCTTTCGCCAAGAGGAAAATCCAGCGCTTGGATTACAATCATTATATTCTAAATCGCCACCCGCTTGCCAATTCCCGCTCGCCCATCGGCGGCCGCGACGGTGTTCATGAGGGCTTCGCGTTACTTCATTATCGTGCTGATCCTGTTGCTGGGCGCGCTCGGCCGGAGCCTGCATATCGCCGAGCACAGTTTCTGGATCGACGAGGGCTTCAGTTTCTTCTTCATGCAGTCGCCGGATCTGGCGCGGGCGCTGGCGGCCGATGTGCATCCGCCGCTATATTTCGCCGGCTTGCGGCTCTGGAGCGAAATCGCCGGCGATAGCGAGCTGGCGCTGCGCTGGTTTTCGCTGCTGCCATCCATGCTCAGCCTCGCCCTCATGCATCCGCTGGCGCAGGAGGCGCTGCGAGCGCGGTCCATGACCCGGCTTGGCGGCGTCGTTCCGCCTCTGGCGATGCTGATGCTGGCGCTGGCCGATGGGGAGAGCTTCCTGGCCCAAGAGGCGCGGCAATACACCTGGCTGACGCTGCTGGTCCTGGCCGGCATGCTCTTCATGGCGCGCTGGCTGCGCGGCGCCCGGCGGCTGGATTTCCTTGCCTGGCTGCTGGCATCCGTCCTGGCGCTCTACACGCACTATATCGCCGCTTTCGCTCTCGCCGCCCAAAGCCTGTATCTCTTGATCTGGACCCGCGGCAAGCGCAGGACCGCCGGCCTGGCCGCTCTGTTGACCAGCGCCTTGACGCTTTTGCCCTGGCTCGCCGCGGTCGGCCTGGACCAGCTGGGAAACCGCGACTCCTACAAGGTTTGGTCGCTTGAGCTGTCGGGCGCGGTGCTGCAAGAGATCGGCATTAAGTACTTCACGAGCCAGTGGGCGCTGATGATCGGGCTTGTCGCTCTCGGCTGCGTCACGATTTTGTACCGGCGCGACAATGCCTTCGCGCTGCGCCGGGATCGGATCACGCCCTTGCTGCTTCTCTGGCTGCTATTGCCCTTTGGCATGATCCTCCTGGTGAATGAATTCTTGCCATTTCTCGTGCCCCGCCGCCTCACCCAGTGGACGCCTGTCATCGCGCTCTTGGTCGCCTTGGGCCTGGGCAACATCCGGCAGCCGATTCGCGGGCTGATGATCGCCGCGCTGCTCGTCCACGGACTCGCCCATTATGACTTCCATCGCGGCCAGCCGGATTGGCGTCAAATCGCCCATTTGACCACCCGTTTCGCCCAGCCCGGCGACCTCGTCTTGACCGACGTCGCCAGCGGCGATTATCCCTTGCGCTATTATCTGCTGCGCGAGACCGGCGGCGCGCCCGCCCTCGAACCAGGCGTCCATTACGAATCGCTGCAATTCGAGCGCGAGTACGCGGCCGCTGCCTACGACGCCTGGCTGCCGCCGCTGCTGGACGCGCGTCAGACTGTCTGGCTGATGTATTGGTCGAGCGACGAGAGCGCCTTCGCCTGGCTGGACAAGCTCGATTTCAGACTAACGGCCGATTTCATCCACCGGCACGACGGCGGCGCCCTCGGCGAGACCCGCATGCATATTTTGCGATTTGATCGCGCCAGCGCAAATGAACCGCTCGCCCGCTTTGGAGAGGGCATCGCCCTGCAAAGCGCCCGGCTGGATCGGCAGGAGCTGCGCCTGGACACGCTTTGGACGGCGGCGCTGCCCCTGGACCGCGACTATCGCTTGTCCGCCAAACTGCTGGACGCCGCTGGCCTGGTGGTCGCGCAGCACGACAGCCAGCCCCAGATCAATCAGCGCCCGACCAGCGGCTGGCAGCCGGGCGAGCTCATTTATTCGCCGCACGAATTGCAGCTCGTTGCGCCGCTGCCGGCTGGCGACTATCGGCTCATCGTCCAGGTCTACACGCAGGAAGAGGGCGGCTTCGTGAATCTGCCGACGGACCAAGGACAGGAGTACGCCTTCATCGAGAAAGTTCGGCTGGGCGCGGACTCGTGAACGCTGCCGGCCGCACCCTAAACGGGATCGCGCTCAGGCGCGACGCCGCCCCGCCGTGGCTCGCCATCACGCTCATTTTGCTGTTTGCGGCACTCGCGCGGAGCCTGCATATCGCCGAGCAGAGCTTCTGGGTCGATGAAGGTTACGCCTTCTATCACGCCCATCATCCGAGCTTGATCGCCTCCTTGGCCCGCGACACGCACCCGCCCCTCTACTTCGCCGCCCTGCGCCTGTGGAGCGAACTGACCGGTCACAGCGAGTTGGCGCTGCGCTGGTTTTCGCTGCTGCCCTCCATGCTCGGCCTGGCTGTCGTGTATCAGCTGGCGCGGGAAATGGGCTTGCGGCGGCGGGCAGCCAATCCGGCGATCCTCCCGCTTGCGCCCCCGATCGCGCTGCTGCTGCTGGCCCTCGCCGACGCCGAGATCTTTTTGGCGCAGGAAGCGCGGCATTACACCTGGCTGGCTTTATTGGTCTCGTTCTCGGCGCTCTTTTTGCTGCGCTGGCTGCGGGCTTGGCGGCGGCGCGATCGCGTTGCTCTGTTCGCCTCTTGCCTGATCATGCTCCACGCGCATTATCTGGCGGCATTCGGCCTGGCAGCTCTGGCGCTCTACGCCTTGCTTTGGCTGCGGGGCCGGCAGCGGCGAGCGGCGCTGGCTGCCATGGTCGGCCCCGTGCTGCTCACCCTGCCCTGGCTGCTTCTCGTCGGCCTCCAGCAGCTGGGCAATCGCGGCGCCAACTGGTCGGTCGATCTGTCGCCGGCCGTCTTGCAAGACATCCTCGTAAAGTACTTCACGGCGCAATGGAGTCTGACGCTTTGCCTGGTCGCGCTCGGCTGCCTTACGCTGGTTCACCGCCGCGACGGCGCGTTCGGCGCGCGCTTCGACCGGGCGACACCCTTGCTGCTGCTTTGGCTGCTGCTGCCATTCTGCCTGACCGTCGTGGCGAACGAGTTCCTGCCATTCCTGCAGCCGCGCCGTTTGAACCAGTGGACGCCGGCGATTGCGCTGTTGGCGGCTCTGGGCTTGGCGAACATCCGTCAGCCGATTCGCGGGCTGCTGCTGGTCATTCTGATTGTCTATGGCGTCGCCCATGTCGACTTTTATCGCGTCAAGCCGGATTGGCGGGGAGTCGCCGAGATGACCGCCAGATTCGCCGCGCCGGGCGACCTGGTCATGAGCGACATCGGCGGCGGCGATTATCAGCTGGGCTATTATCTGCGGCGTCGCCTCGCTTCGGGAGCGCTTCTGGCAGAGGGCGTCGACTACGAGTCGATCAAGATCCAGCGCGACTTCCATGCCGCCTCCTTCGACGCCTGGCTGCCCGCCCAGTTGGAACCGCGGCGGACGGTCTGGCTGACGCTGTGGTCGGACCATGGCGGCGCACAGGCCTGGCTGGACAAGCTCGGTTTCGTCCAAACCGCCCATTTCATCCACTTGCACGACGGCGGGCTTTCGGGCGAAGTCTCCATCCATGCATATCGCTACGACCGCCTGCAAGACGAGCGCGTCGCCGAGTTCGCCAATGGCATGGTCTTGCGGCGCGCTTCCCTCGATATGGCGGAGCTGCGGCTGGACACGCACTGGCAAGCGACCGTCCCGCTTGAGCGCGATTTCATGATTTCGGCGAAATTGCTGGACGCGGCGGGCGCGGTCGTCGCCCAGCACGACGGTCCGCCACAGCTGGGCGCGCGGCCGACCTCTGGCTGGCTGCCGGGCGAAATCGTCTATTCGCCGCATGCGATGGACGCGCTGGACTTGCCGCCGGCCGGGGAGTATCAGATTATCGCGCAGGTCTACGCCTTTGAAGCGGGCTCGCCGCAAAATGTCCTTACCACGACGGGCGCGGAATATGCGCTTATCCAGCGCTTGCGCCTGCCCGAAGACTCATAGCGAAGCGCTTAGCCCAAGGGTCGCCCGCCATCAACGGGGAGGATGTCGCCGGTGCTAAATCGCAGCCGCGCCACCGCCGCGTAGACCGCCTCGGCCACGTCGTCGGCCTGGGCGATCCTTCCCAAGGGCGTTTTGGATGCTTGCTCGTCGAGCAGGGCAGGGGGCATGCGCCGCGCGTATTCGCCATCGACGAAGCCGGGCGAGACCGAAAGCACGCGGATCTTTGGCGCCAGAGCCCGCGCCAGAGACCGCGTCATGCTGTCCAGAGCCGCCTTGCTGGCGCAATACGCGACATTGCTGCCGAGCCCCGTGCGCCCGGCGATGGACGAGATGTTGACGACGACGCCGCCATCCCCCGCCAGCAGCAGCCCCTTCATCACCCGCGTCGTGGCGAAAGCGCCGCGCCAGTTCACGCGGAAAATCCAGTCGATGGTCTCGTCGTCCAGCGCCTCCAGGTCAGCGTGCGGCACGGGGCGGGTGACGCCGGCGTTATTCACCAAGACATCCAGCCGGCCGTATTTCTCGGCGATTGCCCGCGCCAGGTTGGCTTGCGCCATGGCATCGTCGACCGGCGCCCGCATGACCAGGTGGCCGCCGCCGGCCAGCGCGTTCGCCACTGCCCGCGCCTTGCCTTGATCGCTGTGATACGTGATGACGATTCGCGCGCCCGCCCGCGCCAGCCGCCGGCAGATAGCCGCGCCTATGCCGCCGCCGCCACCCGTGATCAGCGCGACTTGTCCGTCCAGTTCTGGCATTGCGCGCTCCTTCGCCAGGCCTAGAAGCTGCGAAAATCGGCCGGCAGATGCTCGACCCGATTCATGAAGTGCAGCCTGGGCTCGCCGTCGACATAGTCCACCCGCGTGACGGCGGTGTTGTTGTGATAAAAGCGCCAGCCCGGGCGCATCGGCAGATCGCCAAAGATCGCGCTCAAGAGCAGATTGAGAAAACCGGCGTGCGACACCATGGCGAGAGCGCTCCGCGTTTTGCTCCATTCGCGCAGGGTGGCCGCCACCGCCAGGGCCCGTTCGACGCTTTTGTCGATCGGCTCATAGCCCATGACGACATCGTACCAGCCGGCTTCGCTGATTGCCTCGGGCAGCGCGTATCCGGGGAACTGGTCCAGGATCGCCGAGCGCGCCATCCCGCCGCGGCCGTGCGCGACGCCGTTCTCCGCGTGGTACATGCCGCCCAGCTCGTGCAGCGCGGTCCAGACAGACGGCTGCAAGCCCAAGGCCGCGCTCAAGGGCAGCGTCGTCAATAGCGAGCGGTACATGGCGCTGGTGTAGAGCTCGTCGACGGCGAAGTCGGTCTCCGCTCGCTCCAGGTGGCGCGCCAGCTTGTCGCGCTGCTGATAGCCGAGTGGCGTCAAATCGGGGTCGACCTGGCGGCGGCCGATCGTGTCCGGTCCCAGGATGTTGTTTTGCGATTGCGCGTGGCGGATGAGATACAGGCGCACTTGGCTGTCCCTTCATGTGTTTTGCCGTCCGCGATTATAGGGCAATCCGCCGCGAAAGTAACCCGTCGCTCCGTCAGTTCGCCCGCCTGTGACGCGCTTGCCGGGCTGGCTGAGGCTTGTGGCGGGGGTCGCCCCTCGCTACACTGGGCGCGTCGATGAAGGACCGCTCAATGCCTCGAATCGTCACTCTGACCATGAACCCGGCGCTGGATATCGAGACGCGGGCCGCCTCGGTCGCGCCGGAGATCAAGCTGCGCTGCGAGGCGCCGCGATTTCACCCCGGTGGCGGCGGCATCAATGTGTCGCGGGCGCTGCATTTCCTCGATGGCGGATCGACCGCGGTGTATGCGGCCGGGGGCCACAGCGGCGCCATGCTGGAGGGGCTGCTGGCAGACGAGGGCATCGACGGGCGGCGCGTTGACATCAGTGGCCTCACCCGCGAGAACCTGGTCGTCTACGAGACGAGCACCGGGCTGCAATACCGCTTCACCATGCCGGGTCCGGAATTGCGCGCGGCTGAATGGCGGGCTTGCGTGGAGGCGGTTTTCGCGCTGAACCCGGCCTACATCGTCGCCAGCGGGAGCTTGCCGCCGGGGGCGCCGTCGAGCTTTTATGGCCAGCTGGCCAGCCGCGCTCGCGCTCGTGATACGCGCCTTATTCTTGATACGGCGGGCGATGCCCTGGCTGGCGCAGCGGGCCAGAATGTCTTCATGATTAAGCCTAACTTGCGCGAGCTGGAACGCTTCGCCGGCGAGAAGCTGGATGGCGAGGCGCGGATTAAAGCGGCGGGGCAGCGTTTGATCGCGACGGGCATGGCGCGGAATCTGCTGGTGTCGCTGGGGGCGGCCGGCGCCGCGCTCATCACCGCTGGCGAATATCTGCGTCTGCGCGCGCCGATCGTGCCCATCCAGAGCAAGGTGGGCGCGGGCGACAGCATGGTGGCGGGCCTCGTCCTCGGCCTGGCGACTGGACGAGACATCGTCGACGCCGCGCGCCTGGGCCTGGCCTGTGGCAGCGCCGCCGTGATGACCGCCGGCACACGGCTCTGCCGCGCCGAAGACGCCTGGCGACTCTATAACGAGGTTGTCGTCACCGCTTGAGCCGGCGCAAATGGCAGTAGAAGGGAGAGGCTCGCATGACATCCATCCGGGCGCGCAACATCAACCACCCCGAACATCGCGAAAACCTCAAAGCCGATAAGTATCACATCATTCGCGCGGCGATGATGGCGGTCTTGCCCAGCGAGGGCTGGATGCGCTTCAGCGACATGGAAGAGGCCGTGCGGGCGCGGCTGGCAGCCCAGAACACCCCCAAAACGCTCTTTCCCAAGCCCGGCTCCGTCCGCTGGTATTGCAAGGCAGTGCAGCTGGACCTGGAAGCCCGCGGCGAAATTGAGCGCCAGCCCAAAAAATCGCCTTTGCGTCTGCGGCGCTGCGGACCGATCGCTTAGTCGCAGTCAACTTCACTCGGCGCCACCGCCTGGGCGCTGTCCCAGATTCGCCGCCACTCGTCCAGGTAGAGCCCGGCGATGTCGGCGTCGCGGACGATGACGATGTTCTCGTCGTTTTTCTCCGCGGCGCTGCGCGAAAAATTGAAGGAGCCGGTGATGACGGTGTCGGCGTCGATGATGATGACCTTGTGGTGCAAGATGTAGCGATTGCCGTCTTGCCGCATCTCCGCGCCGGCGCAGTGCAGAGCCGGAAACTGGCTCCAGCTGGCTGTGCTGGTCCGCGCTTCAAAGACGCCCTGCACAGTCACCGCGGGGTCGTTCGCCCGCTCCAGGATGGCCTTCGCCAGGTCTTCCAGCGAAAAGACAAAAGCCATGACGCGAATAGCGCTTTCCGCACGCGCGATCTCTTCCATGAGCTGGCGCGGCTCGTCGGCTTCCGGCGCGAACAGAATTGAAGCGGCGCCGTCGCCGAGTTCAAAGCGCGTTTCCCCGCCATTGGGCGAGCGCGGACCGAATCGCCTCGCTTCGAACATCTCGTCGAACTCCGCTTGAAATGCCCGGACCGCCGCCTCGCTTTCGAGCGCCAGGGCGTTGTTGTTGTTGCGGTAGCTGCCGTTGACCGTGAAATTCCAGGAGCCCGTCCAGACCGCGCGTCCGTCCAGAATGACAAATTTGTTGTGCATCAAGCCGCTGCGCGCGTCATCAACAATAGCTATGCCCGCGTCTCTCAGCCGCCGCAGCTGGGGATTGCGCGGGTCCTGCAAGCCGTGCTCGTCGTCGGCGACGATTCGCACGAATGCGCCCCGCTCGTGCGCTCGCAGAATGGCGCGCTCGATGGCATCGCTGTTGAGTTCGAAGGTTGCGATATCCAGGCTGTGCCGGGTCTCGTCGATGGCAAAGGCCAAGGCCGCGTCCAGGCCGCCTCGATAATCCGCGACAGCCGCGCTTGGGTCCGGCTCGTTGAAATACAGCCGCCAGTCAGGTCCTTGGTAGCCGCGCCCGAAATCCAGCGGGATCCGGCTGTAGTCCCTCGCGGCCTGGATCGCCGTCGGCCTTGCCGGGCTGCGGAGACTCTCCTGCCGCCAGGCCGCCAGCGCGAAAGCTGCCATGGCGATCAGCGGAAACAAGCCGGCCAGCAGGGTCTGCAGCGCGCGTCGTCGCCCGGGCATAGCGCTTCCAGGAACTTGCGAATCCATCTCGCGCTCCTTTCACAGCGATTACTTATACAGACTGGCGGGGCGTCGCGCAAGCGCCTGCCGGATGACGGGTCAAAGGCGGCGTGGCCTGTGCTATAATGCGGCGGTTTTCGCGGGGACGGACGCTACTCGATTCATGTCATTGCTCAGCGCGAGCGAGATCAGCCAGTATTTCGGCGACGAAGAAATCTTCGGCGGGCTCAGCGTCGCGATTCCCGCAGGCGCCCGCATCGCCATGGTGGGCGCCAACGGAGCGGGCAAGACGAGCTTGATCCGCATCCTGGCCGGTTACGACCAGCCCAAAACCGGCGCTGTCAACACCGCTCGCGGCGCGCGCATCGCCTTCTTGCCACAGCGGCCCGAGCTGGCGGGCGAGCACAGCCTCTGGCAGGAGCAGCTCAAAGCCTTCGCCGACTTGCGCCGGATGGAAGCGCGGCTGGAAGAGCTGGAAGGGCGGATGACCGCCGGCGATTCCGCGGCGGCCCTGGAGGCTTATGGCGCGCTCCAGGCCGAGTTCGAGCGGCTGGGCGGCTACACTTACGAAGCGCGAATCAAGATGGCGCTCGGCGGGCTCGGCTTCACGGCGGAAGAATACGCCAGGCCGCTGCCCCAGCTATCCGGCGGCGGCAAAACCCGCGCAGCCCTGTCGCGCTTGTTGCTGGAGAGCCCGGACCTGCTCATCCTGGACGAGCCGACCAACCACCTCGACATCTATGCTGTGGAATGGCTGGAGCGCTTCTTGGCGACATTCGACGGCGCCGTCCTCGCCGTCAGCCACGATCGCTATTTCATCGACCGCTTCGCCCGCGTCGTCTGGGAGCTGGAAGCGGGCCGGCTGCGCGCCTACCGCGGCAATTACAGCAGTTACAGCCAGCAGCGACTGCGCCAGCGCCAGACTCTGCGCGTCGATTATGCGCGGCAGCAGCGCTTCATCGCCAAAGAGCGGGAATTCATCCGCCGCCACATGGGCAGCCGCGGCACAGCCCAAGCCAAGGGGCGAAAGAAGAAACTCGCCACGCTGGAAAAACGCGGCGCCATCATCGAGAGCGGTCCGCGAACCCGCAAGAAAATGTTCCTGGATATGGGCCAGCCCCAGCGCAGCGGCGACCAGGTCATCGTCACGCGGGGCCTGCGCATCGGCTACCCGGGCGCGCCCCTGCTTGATGTGCCGGATCTGCTGGTGACCCGCGGCGAGACTGTCGGCGTCATCGGCGGCAACGGCGTCGGAAAATCGACCCTGCTCAAGACTGTCGGCGGCGTATTGCCCGCTCTGGCTGGCGAAGCGCGGCTGGGCGCGAAAGTCAAGCCCGGCTACTTCGCCCAAGCCCACGAGACCCTGGCGGCGGAGCGCTCGCTGCTGGACGAGATTCAGGCGGTGAAACCGATGCCACTGTCGGCGGCGCGGGACTGGCTGGGGCGCTTTCTCTTCAGCGGCGACGATGTTTTCCGTCCGATCGCCTCGCTCTCCGGCGGTGAACGCGGGCGCGTCGCCCTGGCCAAGCTGGCTCTGCAAGGCGCCAGTCTGCTGCTCCTGGACGAGCCGACAAATCACCTCGATCTGGATAGCCAGGAAGTCTTGCAAGCGGCGCTGGAGAGTTTTGGCGGCACGATCCTGCTCGTCAGCCACGACCGCTACCTTATTGAAGCGCTGGCGACGCAAATCTGGGAGATAGCGCCCGGCGGCATGACCGTCTTCGCCGGCGATTATCAAGCCTGGCTGCGCAATCGCAAAAGCCGGCAAGCGAGGGAAGCGGCTGAACGCGCCGATCAGTCAGCCGAGAGGCGGCGCCAGCCAGCGGTCTACGCCGAGAAAGTAAATGGCCTCAGCCCTTTCCAGCGGGCGCGCCGCGCGACTGAACTGGAAGAAGAAATCGGCGCCCTTGAAGCCCAGATCAGCGCCATCAGCCAGGCCATCGGTGAAGCCAGCCAGGCGGGCCAAAGCGCCAAGACCGGCCGCCTCGGCGAATCTTACGCCCGCGCGGAAGCCGAGCTCGCGGCAGCCATGGAAGAATGGGAGCGCCTCGCGGAATAGCCGCGCCAGACTGGCATGGACGGCGACTGCCAACATAACGCAAGGAGAGACAGTCTGTGGAAATTAGCGCCTGCGGCTACACTTGCTTTCGCATCACCGAGCGCGGATACACCTCGGTTTTGACCGACCCCTGGCTTGCGGCGGGGAGTCTGGCGGACTCGCGCTGGAAGACCGATCTGGCGACCCTCAGCCGGCGGCGCTCCGGCGCTCAGCTGGAAGGCTTGCCCGCGCCCGGCTACCTCATCACGGGTCCCGGCGAATACGAAATCGGCGAGCTCTTCGTGACGGGCATCCCGCTGCATGGCCACGACGCCGAGAAAGACCGCCTGCTGGACAATGTCGCCTACCATTTTGAGTACCCCAACAACCTGAAGCTGCTGCACCTTGGCGGGCTGCGGCGGCGGCTGGAACAAGCGGACATCGAACAGCTGGATCAAGTCAACGCGCTGCTGCTGCCCCTGGCAAGCGATGTGATGAGCGGCGACGAAATGGCGGACTTGATTAAGATGATCGAACCGAATGTCGTCGTGCCGATGCAGCCGCCGGGCGCGAGCGCCAAAGATTATGAGGCGGCGCTTGACGGCTTCGTCAAAGCCATGGGCAGCGGCAGCCACACTCCCCAGGAGAGCCTGCGCCTGACGCCGAGCAACATGCCAGAGCCGACGCAAGTCGCGCTGCTGGCGCCGAGCCAAGCCGCCGGCTAGGGGCGACATCGCCTAATGCGGCCTCTTTTGCGGTATAGTATGGCGAGAACGCGGCCGACCAGGCAGGGACGGGCACATGCCAAACGGGAATGTCAAACTCCTGATGCATTGGGACATCAAGCCCGGCTTGGATCAGGAGTATTTTGAGTTTGTCATGCGCGAGTGGGTGCCCAACACGACCAAGCTCGGGCTCACGCCGATTGAAGCCTGGTACAATGTCTACGCCAGCGCCGATATCCCCCGCATCATGGCGGGCGCCATCGCAGACGATGAAGACTCCATGCGCCAAATCATCACCAGCGCGGACTGGGCCGACCTGCAAGCCAAGCTCATGGATTATGTCGAGAATTACAGCCAGAAGATCGTCCGCGTGACCGGCGACTATCAACTCTAGGCTGAGCCCACTCCGCCACAGCCAGACCGCGGGGGCGACATGTCATGCCGCCCCTTTTGTCATGCCTTCACGCGGAATCTGTAGGGGCTGGCCAGTGGCTCGCTCGCCAAGACCAGTCAGTAAGGGCGACATAGCATGCCGCCCGCTTCGTCGCCTAGCCACCCATCGCCACGCGCATCGTATCGCAGGCCGGGCAGCCGCCGCCAGGCCGCACGATCGCGTAGCCAGACTGCGGGTCCGCGCCCCAATGCGTCGAATCCACATTCCAGACGATCATCATGCGCACATAGCCGGAGCCGCGGGTGCGGTGAATCGCGCCGGCCAGCCAGGCCGCCTGCTCGGCCAGGGTGTTGCCCGACGCCCAGGCGAAGCCGCCCGGCAGCGCGCCGATGCCTTCGCCGGTCAAGTAACCCAGCTCGGTGATGCAGAGCGGCTTGCTCGGGAAGAAGCTGCGGTAGAGCTGCATCATGCGCGGCAGATACCAGGAATAATGCCCGGAGCTGCCGACCGGGGCGCCGCTGGTGGCGTCTGGCGGGACGATGCCGGCGTTGTAGTGGACGCCGACGCAGTCCATCACATTCGCCGCTCCAGCCGCCGCCATCTCGCGCAAGTAGCAGTCGTCATCGCCGCCGCCGGGCCCGCAGCCCTGGAAGAAGCCGGTCGGGGCCGGCGCCCCGCTGACGACCAGCGTGCCTGAATTGGCGGACTTGATGGCATGGTAAGCCGCGCTGAGCATCTGCGTGTAATTGCCGCCGCTGATCTGCCCGCTGGGCCACTCGCGGTCGATGTTCATCTCGTTCCAGACTTCGATGGCGTCCGCGCCGCCCCGCGCCAAGCCGCCCAGGAAATTGGCGAAGCTGGCATAATACGCCTCGGGATTGGCCGCGATCTGATTCTTGTCGCCGATGACGCTGAGCAAGATTCTGAAGCCGAGGCCGTGGGCGTGGTCGATCCAGCTTTGGAAGTGGCTGGCCGGCTCGCCGTGCCATTTGACCTGGCGCTTGACCCAGGTCATGCGGGCGTTCTTCATGTGGTTGGGATGGGCGAAAGAGAGAGCCTGCCCGCCGAGCTCAAAGCCGCCGGTGTTGGCGGTGCTGGGCGGGGCGGGGCCGGCCGGGGCTGCCGGGGCCGCTGCCGGTGGCGGTGGCGCGCCCGGCACTTGCAAGACCTGGCCCACCTTGAGCACATCGGGGTCGGCTATGCCGTTCAGGCGCGCCAGCTCAAAGTAATTGATGTTGAATTGCGCCGCGATCGACGAAAGCGAGTCGCCCCGCTGGACCGTGTATGTGCCGGTCGTCGGCTGTGCCGCTGCGCCGGCGCTTGGCGCGGCCGGGGCGGCTGTGCCCGCGGGCGACGGCACTTGCAGCACCTGGCCCACATGCAGAATGTCCGGGTTGGCGATGCCGTTCATCTCCGCCAGCACGATATAGGTCGTGTTGAATTTGGCGGCGATGATGGCCAGCGAATCCCCCCGCTGCACCGTGTAGGTGGATGTGCCGCTCGGCTGCGCGGGCTGGGCCGGGGCGGCCGGGGCCGGCGCGCTGCTGCCCGGCGTCGGAATCGTGAGCTGGTTGCCGGCGTGGATGATGTAAGGCGAGGCGATTCCATTGGCTTGCGCCAGCTCCGTCAGGGTCACGCCATAACTGCGCGCGATGTTGGAGAGGTTCTCGCCCCGCTGCACCACATGGATCTGCTGCGCCATCACCGCCGCGGAACCGACCAGCGTCAAGGCTATGAATGTCATCAAGAACACCGTGAGTCGACGCATCTTCGCTCCTTGCCCCTTCATCTAATGTTCGCTAGGCGATTCAGTCTAGCATGGGAACGCAAAACACGCTGAGGCGATGGGGCGGTGATTTGCGGGCGGCGCGGGGAGCCGCGATGGACAAGCCGGCGAAGCGCTCAATGCCCGACTTCCATGCCCATGTCGACCAGGGGCAAGCGCGGATCCAGGCTCGGCCTCATGTCCCGCGCCCAGGCGTAGTTCGGGTCTTCGCTCGCGGCGAAATCGCGGGTGGAGCCCGCCAGGAAATTCAGGCTGTACGTGGTCGCGCCCGGCCCGCTCGCCAAGCTGTAGTAGCCTTCGGGCATGAGGACGATGTCATGCTGCCGCGCCAGCATAGTCGCGTCGAAGCGCCCGTCCGCGGCGTAGACTCGCTGAATCGCGAAGCCGGTCGGGCGGTCGAATTTGAAGAAACTGAAGCGCTTGAGCTGCGCCTCCAGCACGCGGCCGCTGTCGTCGGTCTGGTGACGGTCGTGCTTGCGCGGCGGATAACTCGACCAGTTGCCGCCCGGGGTGTAGAGCTCGTACGCCAGCAGCCGGTCCGCCGGAAAACCGCCGCCGATTACGCGGCAGATCTGGCGCGAGCAGTTGCCGCCGCCCAGCAGCTGCAGCTCGACATCGCCCGGCTGGACGAGCCTGGGCGCGTATTCCCGCTCGGTAGGCGCCCAGCAAGCCGCGAATTCGAAGTCCTCGGTCAAGGCCTCAATCTCGAATTCGGCGCCGGGCGGCAGGTACAAGGCGTAGGGCAGGCCCGTGAAGACGCTGTCCCGCCGGCCAAGGCCTTCAAAGTCGCCCCGGTTGGTGCGCACATTGCAGCGCCCACGCAGAGTCACCACGACGAACTCAAAGGCGTCGATGGCGATCTCGAATGTCCGGCCCCGGCCCAGGCGCACGGCGGCGAAGTTCATCGTGTCCCAGCCGTCTCGCTTGGCGTCGAGCGTGGCGAAAGCGCCCGCCTTGCCTTGGTCGCTGGCGCGGATATGCAAGCTGTCGCCGCTGTAAGCCCGCATCAAAAACCTCCCGTCGCCTCAAGTCACCAAGCCGCGGGTTACGCGCATGAACATGTGCTCCAGATCTTTCTCTTCTTCGTTGAAGCCCAGCAGGGGAATGTCGCGTTCAAAGATCCGCCGGCTCAGCGCGCCCAGCTCTTCGTCGTTGCCCGCAAAATCCACCCGCAGCCGCGCCCTGCCGTTCTTGGGCGTGATGATCTCGGCCGCCGCCACCTGCCCGATGCCGCTGGCCAGGCTCTTGACCGCTTCCGCCGCCGCTTGATCCATCACCGTGACGATGATCTCGCGATGCGCCATCAGCTCCAGTTTGAGTTCGTCGATGCTGCCCTGCATGATGAGCTCGCCCGCTTCCAGGATGCCGATATGCGAGCAGACATCTTCCACATCCGCCAGGATATGCGACGAGAAGAAAATCGTCTTGCCCATGTTCGCCAGCTCGCCCAGCAACTCGCGGATTTCGACGCGAGCGCGCGGGTCCAGGCCCGAGGCCGGCTCGTCCAGGATGAGCACTTCCGGGTCGTGCGCCAGGGTGCGGGCCAGCGACAGACGCTGCTTCATGCCCCGGCTGAGCTTGTCCACCAGCTCCTCGCGCCGATGCCGCAAGTCCACCAGCTCCAGCAGGTCCGCCACCAGGACTTTGCGCCGCTTCTCCGGGATGTCGTAACACGCGGCGAAGAAATCCAGATACTCCCAGACCCGCAGGTCTTCGTAGACGCCAAATTCATCCGGCATGTAGCCGATGGCGCGCCGCACCGCCCGCCGGTCTTCCAGCACGGAATGCCCCGCCACCCAGGCCTGGCCCTGCGACGGCCGCGTCAATGTGGTCAGGATGCGCATGGTCGTCGTCTTGCCCGCGCCATTGGGACCGACGAAGCCGTAGATCGAGCCGGCCGGCACTTCCAGAGTGATTCCGCGCAGCGCCTCCAGGCCGCTGAACGTCTTGCGCAGGTCTTCGGTCCTGATGATCCAGTCCATCACCTCTCCCTGTGGTAGCGCCCGGTCTGCTCAAGGCGGATTCTGCGCACCCGCGCCGTGCCCGAGCCGCTGTTGTATTCCAGCCGCAGCCGCACCGCGTTGCCCGCGCCCAGGTAGGCGGCCGGCGCCGCGAGTTCCAGCTCATCGCCCTCGCGGTAGCCGAACTTCTCGTACGCGCCCGCCTCCCAGTCGTAAACTTCCAGGGGCAGCATCTGGGCATAGCCGCCGCCGCGGTCGACCTTGAGGTAGAGCCGCGTCACCTCGTCCAGCGCCAGGCCCGGCAGCGGATGAAAGAGGAACTCGACGCTCTGCGACTCGAAGAGGCTGAAGTTGTCCGTGCCATTGCCGACCAGCCCCTCGCGCTCCAATGTCATCCAGCTGAAATAATCCGAGCTCAAGGTCACCTGCTCGCCGGGCAGCTCAATATCGACATCAAGCTCAATCAGATACAAGCTGGTGTCGACCGCGCTCCAGGCCGCGCCTTCTATCTCCAGGTCCCGCGCCCATGAGTCGCTCCAGCCGGCCAGGTACAAGCCCGCGCCCCTGCCGTCGGAGAGGAATTGATCCACGCTGAAGCTGGCGAGGAAAGACTGCTCGCGCGCCGCCTGCCGCTCTTTGATGGATTCCGCGCGCAAGAAGGCCCGCGTGCGCAGGTAGCGCTCTCCCTGGATTTGCTTGATGGTGGTGTTGCGCCCGAGGCCGCTGAATGGCGATTGGCCCATGGTCTGGACGGTGACAAAGAGTTCCAGCGGGTTGGGCTGGGCCGGCGCGTCGGTCAGATCGGGCCGAAGCTCGTCGCCGCTCAGCGTGAGGATGTCGCCTGGCGCCAGCTCGCCCTCCAGCCGATACGCGAATCCGGGACCCAGGATCCGAACATCGCGCAGCGTAATATCGCTCTCGTTGCGGAGGGCGCCATGATAGACGCGGACGAGCCGGCCGCTTTCCAGGGTCTCGAAGCCGAGGGTGAATCCGCCGCTGATCGCCGGTTTTGGGATGCGGCCCGCGGCGCTGAAGTTGGCGAAGATGCCGCCGTCGATGGTGAAATCCTGGGCGCCAAAACGCGACGCCTGGCGGATCTCCGTGCCTGTCTGGATGGTGTTGCTGGCGAAGATGCTGCTGGGCGAGGTGGCGCCGGCCACAGCCAGACTGCTGCCCTCGGGCAGGGTCAGCGAATACGTGGCGCGCCGCGGCGACAGCATGCCCAGGACCTGGTCGACCTGGGCCTCGTCTTGATCGACGAATGACTGGGCGACGGTCAAGCGGCTGACGATGACTTCCGTGCCCCGCAAATTGAAGCCGACCGTCCAGGCGATGCCGGTGAAACAGAGGATGATGAGCGGGATGGTCAGCCAGCCCCAGCCGTTGCGCCGCAGCCGCGAAAGAACCAAATAATTGAGGGGACCGATAAGAAGAATGTAGGCGCCAAGGAAGATGCAGAGCGCTTGCATCGGCGGCAGCAAGTCGACGCCGGGCAAATTGGCGACCGCCTCCGCCGCCCAGTCCGGCCGCGTGAAGCCTTCGCGCCAGGCGGGATGCGGCGGCCGCGTCGCCATCAGCTTCAGCCACAAGCCATTCAGCCCCGCCCAATCCGCCAGCGGCGCCAGGCTCGGGTCGGCTGCCAGGAAGTCCACCAAACCGGCGCCCAGCCGTCGGCGCGCCACCAGCGGCAAGCCATCCGCCGCCGCCAGGACCTCCGCGCTTGCGTCCAATTCGCCCAGGGCGACGATCGCCCGCCCGGCCAACGCGTCACGGTCGCCGATGAAGCGGGCCAGGGCGCTCAAATCGTCGATGGAGCGGCTGCCCGACGGCGAAAGCGGCAGAATGGCTTCAAATGCGGCGGCCGTGATCAGCGCTGACGGTCCGCCATTGACGATGAGATGCCCGCCTTCTTCGACATAATGGCGAATCGCCTTAACCTGATCCCGGGACAGGCTCGCGCTGTCGATGTTGAGCAGCATCAGCATGTCCAGCGAGCGCAAGGCGGCGCCCAGCTCCGGGACCTGATGCGCGCGCCAGATCACCTGCTGCGCTTCGACGCCGCCGACATGCGCCCCGGAAAGCCCGGGCGGCGTCGCGTTTGGACCGGCGATCACCACGTGCAGCTGATCATGCGGGCCGATGTCGTAGAGCGCGCCATCGCGCCAGGCTCGCGACAAGCCAGCTTCGTCGATCAATTCGACGCGGATCGAATCCGGGAAGGAGCGCGCCTGGATATACAGCGTCGCCGATTTCTGCGAGCCGCTGGGCAAATCGATGGGCCTGCTGAAAGCGTTGCCGACCACCCTGCCGGATGTCTCCGGGCGGACGACCAGACGCCCCCGCAGCGATTCGCCATGGTTCGCCAGCTCGACCCGCACCGGCGTCCACTCGCCCGGGCGGAAATAACCGCCGAAGCCAATCTCCAGCGACATTTCGACGACATCGCGGAAATTGTCTTGCGCCGCGACCGGCGAAAAGCACAGCGCGAAGACGATGAGGGAGAAGATGATGGCGCGGCTCGCCGACTGTGAAAGCATGACTGTCCTGAGCGTGTTGCGGAACACGCCGCCTATTGTAGCATGACGCGCCCCCTTGTCATGTGCGCGCTTTGCGCAAACCGCGCCCCCGGCGCGCCGCCTCGCCCCTGTATCTTTCGCCCGCGATCCACTATAGTAGGCTTGAAACATTTCAAGGCGCGCAGCCGAGGAGCGAAACATGGTCTATCAAGCGGAGGACCGCCGCTACGACACGATGCAGTATCGGCGGACGGGGCGCAGCGGCCTGCTCTTGCCCGCCATTTCGCTCGGCATTTGGTGGAATTTCGGCGGCGTCGACACGCTCGAAAACAGCCGCGCCATGCTGCGCAAAGCCTTTGACCTGGGCGTGACGCACATCGACATCGCCAACAATTATGGACCGCCGCCCGGCAGCGCCGAAGACACTTTCGCCCAGATTTACCGCGACGACCTCGCGCCCTACCGCGACGAAATCATCGTCTCCAACAAAGCCGGCTACCGCATGTGGGACGGTCCTTATGGCGAATGGGGCTCGCGCAAGTACCTCATCGCCAGCTGCGACCAGAGCCTGAAGCGCTGCGGCCTGGATTATTTCGACATCTTCTACAGCCACCGCCCCGACCCGGACACGCCCCTGGAAGAGACCATGGGCGCCCTGGACACGATCGTGCGCAGCGGGCGGGCGCTCTACGCCGGCATCTCCAGCTATCGCCCCGAAATGGCGCGCGACGCCATCCGCATCCTCAAGGAGCTGGGCACGCCTTGCCTGATTCACCAGCCGCGCTACAACATGTTCGACCGCTGGATCGAGGACGGCTTGCTGGACCTGCTGGGCGACGAAGGGGTCGGCTGCATCGGCTTCTCGGCATTGGATCAAGGCATCCTGAGCAACAAATACATCGGCCATCTGCCGGGCGATTCGCGGGCAGTCAAACACGAATGGGGCGATCGGCTGGCTCAAGCCAAACTGGCGAAAGTGACGCGGCTCAACGAAATCGCCCGGGAACGCGGCCAAAACATGGCGCAGCTGGCTTTGGCCTGGACCCTGCGCTTGCCGGAGATGACCTCCGCCCTCATCGGCGCGAGCAAACCCGCCCAGATCGAGGACGCCGTCGCCGCCCTGGACAATCTCGACTTCAGCGCCGACGAGCTGGCGCGCATCGAAGCCATTCTCCAGGCGGATTGAGCTTCCCCGGGGGGCGAGCGACGCCCGGGCCTCGCATGAGCCTGCTCGTCATAGACATCGGCAGCTCGTCTGTCCGCAGCCTGCTCTTCGATGGCGGCGCGCGGCTCGTCCCCGGCGCGATCAGCAGCCGGCCGCTTCAATTCACCACCGCCGGCGACGGGCGCTGCGACGCCGACGCTCTAGTAATCCGCTCCTTGGTCGAGGCTTGCGTCGACGAGATTCTGCAGCATAGCCGGGCGCAGTCCATCCGCGCGGTCGGCATGGCCAGCTTCGTCGGCAACTGGCTGGGCCTGGACGCCGCGGGCGAGCCCTGCGCGCCGCTGATGACTTATGCCGATACCCGCGCCGGCGGCCAGATTCCAGAGCTGCGCGACAAGCTGGGCGGCGACGCCAGCGCCTACCATCAAGCCACCGGCTGCCTCTTGCACCCCGCCTACCTGCCCGCCCAATACGCCTGGCTGCGGCGAAACGACCCCGCGACCGAGAGCCGAATCGCGCGCGTCTGCGACATTGGCGGCTATTTGCGCCGCTGCTGGCTGGGCGGCGAAACCCGCACGAGTTACTCCGTCGCCAGCTGGACCGGCTTGCTGGATACTGCCCGGCTCCAGTGGCGCGGCGACTACGCGGCTCTGCTTGGGGGGCCTGGATTGCCTGCGAAACTGCCGCGCTTGGCTGATTTCGACGAGCCAGCCCAAGCTCTGCTGCCCGCATACGCCCGCCGCTGGCCACAGTTGCGCGACTGTCCCTTCTTCCCGGCTTTGGGCGATGGCGCGGTCGCCAATGTGGGCTCGGGCGCGGTCGACGCGGATCGCATCGCCTTGACCATCGGCACCACTTCCGCCCTGCGCGTCGTCCGCCATGTGAAGCGGGTTCCCGATGGGCTATGGCGCTACCTGGTCACGGCGGGGATGCCTCTGGTCGGCGGCGCCACCAGCGAAGGCGGCAATGTCTATCAGTGGCTGCAATTCGCCGGGCTGGCCCGCGCCGAAGACCTGGAAGCGCAATTGCTCAAGCGCGAGCCAGACGCCCACGGTTTGACCGTGCTGCCGCTGCTGGCGGGGGAGCGCGCGCCGGGCTGGCAGGGCAGGGCGAGCGGCGCCATTCACGGCATCCGCCCGCACACGACCGGGCTCGATATCACCCAGGCGCATCTGGAAGCGGTGGCGCTGCGGCTATCGCTGATCTTCGACTCGCTCAAAGCCGAGGGCGCGGTGGTCATGGCGGGCGGTGGCGCTCTGCAGGCGTCGCCGGCCTGGGCGCGCATGATAGCCGATGCCTTCAATTCGCCAATTCACTTGCTGAACGAAGCGGAAGTCACCGCCCGCGGCGTCGCCTTGCTGCTGCGCAACCGCCTCGATGGCGCGCCCCTCCAGCGTGATCCGCCCTCGATTCAGGCCGTCGTCCAACCAGACAGCCGGCGCGCCAAAAAGTTGGTCGCGGCTCGCCAGCGCCAGCTCGATCTCTATCGCCGCCTCTATGGCTGAGGCTCCGCGAGCATGGCGGCGTATTCGGCGATCTCCGCCGGCGAATCGTTGCAGCCGCAAATGAGCAGCACAAGCCGCGCTTCGCCTGGCAGCTGATTCTGAATGCGCCGCGCCGCCGCCAGGGTGCTCGCCGCCGCCAGTTCCGGCGCGATTCCCTCATGCTCGATCAGCCATTGCTGAGCGGCGATCATCTCGTCGTCGCCGACCAGGATCAAGCCTTCCAGATGCTCGCGGCAGAGATCCAGCGCCAGCTGACTGACGAAGGGCGCGCCCAGGGTCCTGGAGAGCGAGGCCGGCTGTATGTTCACCAGCTGGTTCGCCGCCAGCGAACGCTGCATGGCGGCCGCCTTGACCGGCTCGACGCCCCAGACGCGGACTTCAGGCGCCATGGCTTTCAGGGCCGAGATCTGGCCCGCGATCAAGCCGCCGCCGCCAATGCTGACGACAATGTCCGTCAGCGCCGGGCAGTCTTCCAGGATCTCCAGCCCGACCGCGCCATTGCCCGCCACTTGCTGGGCATTGTCAAAAGGGTGCAGCGCGACGCGGCCTTCAGCAGCCAGCTCATCGGCTCTCGCGAAAGCCAGGACCGCGTCCGGCAGCAGCTCCACCGTCGCTCCGTAGTCCTGGGTCGCCTTCACCGAGCCGGCCGGCGCGTTTTCTGGCATGCAGATGACGGCATCCACGCCCAGCTCGCCGCTGCAATACGCGACCGCCCGCGCGAAATTGCCGCCGCTGACCGCCACGACGCCCCGTCCGAGCGCCGCCTCGCCCAGTGCCAGCATCTGGTAAAAGGCGCCCCGAGTCTTGAAGGAGCCGCTGTGCTGCGCCATCTCCAGCTTTAGGGCCACCTGGCAGCCCAGGCTCGCGCTCAGCTTTGGCGACGGTCGCTGCGGCGTGCGCACGGTAAGCTCGCCTACGGTTTTCGCCGCCTCTTGGATTTCCGCCAGCGTGATCATGCTTGTGTCGCGCCCTCCCGGCTGTGTGTCGCTTCAGTCGAATTCAAGCGGCTCTACCTCGCCGATGCAGCGGGCCTCCGGCGCTTGACGCGGCGCGTCGATGAAAGCGGCGGCGATCCGCACCGCGCAGCGATCCGAGCGCAGCACGCCATGCCCGACATGGGGCAAGACAAAGCTGTAAGAAGCGCTGAGCGTGCGCCGCGCCATGTCCGCGTAAGCCGGCGGCGTGATGGGGTCGAAGTGGCCCGAGAGCAGCAAGGCGGGCACATCGCTGCGCACCGGGTCATTGACGCTGGCGGGCTGCGGAGAAGCGCCCCAGATGCCGCAGAGCCGCGACAGCGTGGTCTCGCCCTCGACCGGGTAACGCAAGAAGCCCCGCAAGTGCGGATGCGCATCCAGCAAGGCGGCGTAATCGCGCGGCGCCGCCGACGGATATTCTTCCTGGCATTGCACCGCGTAGTGCATGCCCAGGCTGAGCGAGGTCATCGTAGCCTGATGGTTGACGCCCAGTCGCGCCGCGTTGTGCCCGATGCCCCGCTGCAGCTCGTAGATCAGCTTGGGCGCGCTGCGGATGGAGTTGACTTCGTAGAGCCAGCCAAAAGCCCAGTCGTAAAGCCGATAGCCGCTGATCTCGATCTTCAGGGACTTGTAGCGCGGCGGCGTGTAGACCTCCAGCATGGGCTCTTGATTGAGGCGCTCGTACAGGCTGTAGAAGACCCGGCCCAAATCCGGGTAGCGCTCGGCGCAGCTGCTGGAGGCGGCGCATGCGGCGAAAAGCGCGTTCAGAGCCCGTTCGCCATGATAATAGGCGTCCAGGTAGATATCGGCTTGGGGGGGATACACCGAATCGAGAATGACGCTGCGCAGATACTGCGGATAATCGCGCATTAGCCGTAGCGCCAGGCGCGAGCCATAAGACACGCCGACCAGGTTCCACTCTTCGTAACCGAGCGCGAGCAGGACATTGACGATGTCGCGGGCGTTGCTGGCGCTGTGAAATGTCTCCAGGAATACGCCGTCCTGCGCGAGCCGCCGCTGGCATTCGTCCAGGATCTCCAGAGCGAGCTCGGCATGATCCGCGTGCCGGCTCTGCAAGATCTCGTCCAGGCGGTAGAGCGCCTCGCGGCAATAGAGCGGCGGGTTGGATAAGCCCGTGCCGCGCTGGTCGATGACGACGATGTCGCGCTGGCCCGCGAAGGCGTTCAGGTACTTGCGAAAAGACGAGCGCAGCAACTGGGTGCCGCTGCTGCCGGGCCCGCCGACCAAGTAAACCAGCGGGTCGTCCAGGCGGTGGCGGCTGGCGGCCTGGATGACGGAGACATAGATTTCGACCGAGCCCCGCTCGGGGTCCGCGTAATCTTGCGGCAAGACGACATAAGCGCAGTGAACGCGAAAACCGGCCGGCTCCTCCAGGCAATCGGCGGGGCGGACATCGTACTGGGCGCCGGCGGGAACCAGCCACAGTGCCAGCAGCAGCGCGGCGAAAGCGAATCGCGTAATCTTGCCCTCCTTGGGCAATCAATGCGCCAAGTTAAACACATCCGCCGCGGCAAATCAAAGTTTGGGCGTCACGGCCGGGGCGGCATGGCGCTACACATGGCCCGCTCCAAGGCTATAATGCGCCGCATGAGGATCGTACCTTGGCGGCGCCGCGTCGCGCTCGCCGGCTTCTGTATTGTCGTCGTCGCCCTCCTGCTGGCGCTGGATCTGCGCGAGCGGGGTCTGGCCTGGCAGTTCCTCTGGTCCCAGACCGGCGAGGAAGCGGCGCCCGGCCAGATCCGCGGCTTGATGGAGCTGGCGGGCAACTTGCTGCGCCACCCGCTGGAGACGGCGCCCCTGGCCGCCATCGACCACAAAACGGAAGTCCCCTTTGGCGTCAACACTTTCCTCGAACAAGAAGTGGAAGGCGAAAAGATCGACGCCATGCTGCGCATGATCCGCGCGGCTGGCTTTGGCTGGCTGCGGCAAGAGTTCCCCTGGGAAGACCTGGAACACGACGGCCGCGGCCAATTCACCCGCACCAAAGATGTCGACGGCGACGGCAGCCCGGAAGTCGAGAATACCTGGCTGAAATACGACCGCATCGTCGACAAAGCCGAAGCTCATGGTCTGCGCTTGCTCGTCCGCCTCAGCAACCCGCCGGCCTGGTCCCGCGCTGACCCGAATATTGGCGTTTTCGCGCCGCCCGACGACTTCCAAGACTTCGTCAATTACGCCGTCGCCGTCGCCCGGCGCTATCGCGGCCGCATCCAGTATTATCAAGTCTGGAACGAGCCCAACATCTATCCCGAATGGGGCAACCAGCCCATCGACCCGGCCGGTTACAGCGAGCTGCTCTGCCGCGCCTATGCCGCTCTCAAAACGGTCGACCCCGACATCGTCGTCATCAGCGGCGCCATCGCCCCCACCATCGCCCTCGACAAAAACCGCGACTTGAGCGACCTGGTCTTCTTGCAAGCGCTCTACGACCATGGCGGCGGCCAATGCTTTGACGCGCTCGCGGCACAGGGCTATGGCTTGCGCAGCGGACCCAGCGACCGGCGCTTGCGGGCGACCTCGGTCAATGTGGCGCGGCACGTCTATTATCGCGACATCATGGTCCGCAACGGCGACGCGCGCAAACCCATCTGGCTTAGCGAAGCCGCCTGGAACGCCACCCTGGACGCGGAATTGCCGCCGGAGCAAATCAGCCTTTATGGCAATTATGGCAATGTCACCCAGGAACAGGCCGCCCGATACATGCCTCTCCTCTACGAGCGCGTCCAGCGGGAATGGACCTGGGTCGGCAATGTGATGTATTGGTTCTTCACTCGCAAAGATCCCTTTGAAGCCGATCAAGCCTTTTATTACTTCCGCATGGCGGAGCCGGATTATCAGCCCGACAAACCGAGCTTCACGCCCCTGCCGGTCTATCACAGCGTGAGCGAATACATCAACACGACGCCACCCAAACTCTATCGCGGGCGTCACCAGGCCGAAACCTGGCAGATCCATGGCGGCGAGACCGTGAAAGACGACAGCGCCCGCTTCGGCGAGGCCGCTCGCTTTGAAGACGGGCTGCGCTTCAGCGCTCATGGCACGGCGCTGGAGATCCGCTGGCGGCAGCCGGGAACCTCTGGCTGGCGGCGGACTCGCGTCGCCTTGTCCGGAAACCTGGCAGTTGCCCAAGACATCAGCTTCGGCAGCGGTCCCCTTGTCGTCGACGAAATCGCCGTCTACGACCGGAGCGCGAGCCGGCTGCTCTCCTGGCTGGCCTTGCTGGCGGCCGGGCTGCTGATCCTGGCGGGCGCGCTGGGGCAGGCTTTGCGAGCGCGATCGTGAGCGCGGAATTCAAGCGAGACTTGAGGCGCAATTCGCTCCTCGGCGCGATGCTTGCGCTGCTGCTGCTGGCGGCGGCGCTGCGCTTTCATCGCCTGGGCGAGCAGTCGCTGTGGTACGACGAAGGCGTCGCCTACGCCCACTCCCTGCGCAGCCTGCCGGAGCTCATCCCGCATTTGCAGCGCAATGTGCACCTGCCAGCGTATTTCGCCCTGCTGGGCATGTGGGAGGACCTGGCCGGCGCAGCCGAATTTGCTCTGCGCGCCCCTTCGGCCTGGTTCAGCCTCTTGAGCGTCGCTTTGGCTTTCGCGCTGGGCAAGCGGCTCTTCGGTCCGGCCGCGGGCCTGCTGGCGGCGGCAATGCTGGCATGCAACAGCTTCAGCGTCTATTACGCCCAGGAAGCGCGCATGTACGCCATGCTGACCGCTGTGGCAGGGGCGAGTTTCTGGCTCTTTGGCGAGCTCATGAACGGGCAGACGCGCCGGCGGAGCGTCGTCGGCCTGGGTCTGCTCAATGGCTTGGGCATGTACACCCATGTTGCTTACGCCCTGGTCATCGCCGCGCAGCTTGCGGTCGCCCTCATCGCGTCCTGTGCCGGTCGCCGCCCGCAGCCGCTTCTTCGCATGGTCGCCGCCGCCAGCCTGACCCTCGCCCTCTTCGCGCCCTGGCTGCCCACCGCCCTCAGCCAAATCAGCGCCCAGCCCAATCTCGCCGCGCCCCAGCCCCTTCACGCGACTCTGCGCGCGATCCTGAACCATCTCGCCTTTGGCGTCGCCCATGAATGGAGCGCGGGCCCGCCGATCGTCGCCGCGCTGGCCTTGATCTTGGCGTGCCTGCTGCACTTGCGCGATCGAAATTTCTGGAAAACGCTGCTGCCCGTCGTCTGGGTCGCGATCGCGGTCGCATTCTACCTGGCGCTCGGCTTGACGACGCGCTATCTGCGCTTCTTGCTGCCAGCCGGGTTGGCATTCGCGCTTTGGATGGGCGGCGGATTCAGCGCGCTCCGCTCGCTCGAAATTCGTCGGGGACCGGCCTGGGCGCGTCGTGCCGGCGGACTGGCCGCGATCGTCTTGGCGGGCTTGATTCTGTTCAGCCTGCTCGCCGGGCTGGGTCCGCTCTACGCGCATCCCGATTTTCAGCGCGATGACATGCGCGGCCTGGCGCGACAAATCGCAAGCGAGCTAGGCCCGGGCGACGCCATCCTCGTTAGCGCGGCCGGCCTGGAAGAGCTGCTGCGCTACTATTACCGGGGCGACGCGCCGGTCTATGGCTTGCCGACCAGCGCCGATCCCGCCGTCACGGAAGCCCAGGTGCTGGAAATCACGCGCGGGCATGGACGCGTCTTCGCCATCTTCTATGGCAGCGAGGAGCAAGATCCGACCCGCGCTGTGGAGCGGTCGCTGAACCTTGGCAGCCACCAAGCGAGCCAGGAATGGGTCGGCGACCTGCGCTTCGCCCGCTACATCGCCGCCCCGTCCATGCCCGAGCCGGTCGAGCTGGATCTGCCGTTTGGCGACAGCATCCGCTTGCGAGCGTATTGGACCAGCGGCAGCGCGGTTGAGCGCGGCGATCATCTGCTCGCGGGATTCTCGTGGGTCGCCGGCGCCAGGCTTGCGATTCCTTACAAAGTCTTTATGCAGCTGCTGGACGCGGCGGGCCGGCTCGTCGCCCAACGAGACAGCGAGCCCGGCGGCGGCACGTTGCCGACCACGAGCTGGCAAGCGGGCCATATCATCGTTGACAGGCACGCCCTGCGGATTCCAGCTGACTTGCCCAGCGGCGAATATCGCCTGATCGCGGGCCTGTACGACAGCAACGACCCGTCGGCGCGGCTGCCAGTCGGCGACAAAGATTATGTTGAGCTGGGGACTATAGAGGTCGACTGATCGCGCCAGGCGTCGGCGTCGCGTTCGCGCGTCAGTTCGCCGGCCACATACGTCGCTTGGATCGCGCGGTCGTCGCCGCAGATCATCAGCGCGAAGAGCAGCTCGTCCAGCGACTCCGCCGCCGCGCTGCGCAGTTGCAGCAGTGGAGTCGCCCGCGGATCCAGCACGATAATATCGGCGTCGCGCCCGGCCTGCAGGCTGCCGACGCGCCCGGCGATGCCCAGCGACTCGGCGCTGCCGAGGGTAGCCAGGTAATAGCACTGCGCCGCCGTCAGCGAAATGCCGCGCAGCTGCGCCATCTGGTAGGCCGCGCTCATCGTCCGCAGCATGGAAAAGCTCGTGCCGCCGCCGACGTCCGTGCCCAGGCCGACCGTCACTGGGCGCGCCGCGTCTCTTGTCCGCGCGATATCGAAGAGCCCGCTGCCAATGAAGAAATTCGAGGTCGGGCAATGGGCGATTTTCGCGCCGGTCTCATGGAATAGCCGCAGCTCGTCTTCGCTTAGGTGAATGCCGTGGCCGTAGAGCGCCCGCTCGTTGAGCAAGCCGTAATAATCGTAGATGTCAGCGTAATGCGCCCGCTCCGGATAGAGCTCGGCTGCCCGCTGGATCTCGGCTCTGTTTTCCGAAATATGCGATTGCAGGCGAATATCGGGAAACTCGTCCATCAAGGCGCCTGCCAGCTCGAGTTGGGCCGGGCTGCTCGTGAGGGCGAAACGCGGCGTCGCCGTATAGCGGCAGCGCCCCCGCCCGTGCCAGCGCTCAATCAGCATTTTCGAGTCGTCGTAGCTGCTCTGCGCCGTGTCGAGCAGGTTCGCCGGCGCGCCCCGATCCATCATCATCTTGCCCGCCAGCAGCAGCATATTGTCGCGGTTGGCCGCTTCAAAGACGGCGTCGACCGAGACCGGCGCCGATGTGCAGAAGACCGAGGCCGATGTCGTGCCATTGCGCTGCAATTCGGCGATGAAAAAGCGAGCGATCCGCCGGGCATGCTCGCCATCGACGAAGCGGGCTTCGGCGGGGAAGGTGTATTGGTTCAGCCACTCCAGCAGCTGCGCGCCGTAAGCGCCGATGATCTCGACCTGCGGATAATGGATGTGGGCGTCGACGAAGCCGGGCAGCAGCAGCGAATCGGGATAATGCCGCAGCTCGATAGCGGGCGAGAGCCGCTCGCGCAATTGACTGTAGGCGCCGACTTCCCGGATGCGGCCGTCGCACAGCAAGATGAGCCCGTCCGCTTCGTGAAAGACGCAGTCCTCGGGCGCCTGGAAAAAGGGATCGCCGATCAGGCTGTACAGCGGTCCGCGAAGGGCGAGCGCGCTCATGCGGATAATCTCTCCGTCAGTCTTGCCGCAGGGGCCGGATCGTTTCCCAGGCGCCGCTTTCCCAGGAGCGGGTCATCGCCGCGTGCGCTTCCGCCACCGCCAGGGCCTCCGCGAAGCCGGGCGCGCGCTGCTCGCCGGCCGCGACGGCTTGCAAGAATTGCCAGGCTTCGATCACTTTCATGTCTTCGTAGCCGAGGCCGCTGCCCTCGCCGGGGTTGAAGCTGCCGTGCGGAGGATACTGATCGCCGCCGACCAGCCGCATGTAGCCGTCGTGCGCCTTGTCCGCGCCCGGCAGGTAGAGCTGCAATTCGTTCATGCGCTCGAAATCCCAGCTGGCGGCGCCCCGCGTGCCATTGAGCTCGAAAGCCATCTGGTTCTTTGGTCCAAAGATCGTCCGCGACGCCTCCAGCGTGCCCCGCGCGCCATTCTCGAATTCGACCAAGACGCCGACATAATCGTCATTGCTTACGGGTCCGCTCGGGTCTTCCGGCGCGCCCCGCGAATAATGCGTGCCCTTGCCCGGGATCGGCAGTGGACGCCGCGGGATGAAGGTATGAGCCGCGCTGACGAGCCGTTTGATGGGCCCATTCAGGTAGAGCGCCATGTCGGTGACATGCGCCATGATGTCGCCCAGCGCGCCATAACCCGCCACCTCGCGATCAAAGCGCCAAGAGAGCAGGCCCAGCGGGTCCGCGCCGTACATGCTGAAGAAACGGCCGCGATAATGCGTCAGCTCGCCCAGGGCGCCGTCGCGGATGAGCCGCCGGCAATGCAGCACCAGGGGCGCCCAGCGATAATTGAAGCCGACGAAGCTCAAGACTCCCGCCCGCCGCGCCAGCGATTCGATCCGCGCCGTTTCCGCCGGCGTCCTGCCCACCGGTTTCTCGCAGAAGATATGCTTGCCCGCCCGCGCCGCCGCCGCCACGATCTCGACATGCAGGTCATTGGGCGTGGCGATGCTGAGGATGTCGACATCAGGATGGGCGGCTGCCTCGCGCCAGTCGGTCGTCGCATGCGCAAAGCCGAGCTCCTGGCGAGCCGTCGCCGCCCGCCGCTCCACATTGTCCGCGCAGATCACCAGCCGCGCCGCTGCGCCGCCCTCCGGGAAACGCTGCCGCGCCAAACTGTAGGAGCGCGCGTGCACCTGTCCCATCCAGCCCATGCCGATGACGCCGATGCCGAGCTCAGTCATGCGAATCCCGTCTCCTTGGGTTATGCGCTTGCTTGGCGCCTCAGGGCGAATCCGGCGGCTCAATGTGAATGCGGTAGCTCGAGCGGGGGTTTTCCATGTAGGCCCAAGCCCGCGTCTTGCTCACCAAGCGGACGCTCACCCGCTGGTAGGCGTCGCCTTCGTAATCGTCGAGCTGCTGGAGCTCTTCCTGGCTGACTTCAAAGAGGAGGCCGGCGACCGTGGAGCCGGGATGCGGCTGCAAGATGGAGTAGACTTGGTGAATGCCGGCGAGCTTGGCCAGCCGGTAGCCGAGCAGGGTGTCTGGCTTGCCGTCGCCGAGGGCGCGCCCGAGCAGCCGCTGCTGCGTTTCGGGGTCTTGCAGCGTGCCGTAAGTGAAGAGTTTTTCCATTGGGCTCGTAACCTTTCCTCACGACGCCCCGCCTTGGCCGAACACTGGCTTGCACGCGGGCGCCGAACCGGGCTTCAGCCCTCTCGATACGGGTGCGCGCCATCCAGATAACCGGCGATCCACTTCATCATGTCGATCGAGCCTTGCGGGTTCGCCTCCCCGTGCAGCAGCTGCCGGTCGATGCTGTCGTCGCTGCGGATGAGCGACGGCTTGCTGCGCTTCTCCGCCATCCGCGGGATCTTCAGCGCCAGATTGCGCAGGTTGTTCGCCAGGATGTGCCGCTGCTCGGAGCTCAGCTGCCGCCCCACTTCATCGACTTCGCGCCGGATCGTCTGCGAATCGATCTCCGCCACATGCGCCACGTCAAAAGCCTCGGAAATATGCTCCAGGATGGTGAAAGTCGTGTTGATGGCGGCGGCGAACTCCATCGGGTCCAGGCTCTGCAGCCAGCGCCGCATCGCCACGGCCGAATGCAATATGCCCTTCTGCGCCTCCAGACGCCCCTGCGGCTCCAGCTCCCGCTCCAGCCGCTGCAATTGCGCCAGACTCTGGCTGTGCGTGAAGCCGCGCCACCAATTGTTGACCGCTTCCTGGGTGCTCTGCGTCCAGTGAATCTGGCGGCAGATCCGCGCCAGCGCCTCCACGACCCGCTCCAGCTCGCCCGCCTCGCCGTATTGGCAGAGCAGCCGCATGGACGAGACCCGGGTCGCCCCTTCCATCTTGAGCTCGCGGCAGCTGTCGAAGAGCTTCCACAGATGCCGGCTGGAGATCTGCGCTTCTTGGTGGCTCGCCATCGCCCGCGCCAGCGACTCCATCATCCGCTGCGTCGCCGGCTCCCATTGGTAATAATCCAGCAGCGTGAAATAACAGTCGATGACATCGCGGGGGGAAGCCTGGCTGAGGCCGCTCACGCCGTTCATGATCGAGATGACCTTGTCCAGCGACACGCCCTCGCCTTCCAAAGCGTGGCTCAAGCGGGGAAAAAGCATGTCGCGCTCCGCCAGGTGCTGGGCGGCGTCCAGGGTCAGCTTGCGGTCGTCGCCCTGCACGATCTGGTCAAAGAGGAAATCAAGCGCCTCGTCGCTCATCTGGCTGGTGGCCTGGGTCGCCAGCAGCCGCGTCACCGCCGGCGGGCGATACACGGCCGGCAAGTTCACGCTCGCTTCCGATGCCTGCAGCGCCCACAAGCGCCGCGCCGAAGCCAGGGTGACGAGCCGCGCCTCCGATGCCTGGATGCCGTGATACAGAGCCAGCAAGAAGGTCTCCGCCTTCTCGTCGATCAGTCGCTCCAGCGCCGCCGCCGTCGGATTTTGCAGCGCCGCCCGCACTTTGGTCTCCAGAGCGGCGATCAGCTTTTCGTCCTCATACAGCGAATCAACAATTTCCGGGACGCGCCTGGCCGCGATCAAAATGAGATGAATGCCCAACTCGCCATCGCTGTAAGCGCGCGACCTGGCGGAGAGGATGCCGTCGCGCAATGCCTCGTGCAGCCGATAGGCTTGCGGCTCATGCGCGATCAACTCCAGCCAGCCTGCCAAGGTGCCGACGTCGCCGTCCTGAATCGCGACTTCAAGCGAATCCCGCGCCGCCCGTCCCAAGCGCTCCACCCAGGGTTCGGCGACGCCAAGCTGCATCAAGCGGTTGCGGATGAAGACATAGACGGAATCCGGCTGATCTTCCAGCATCTCGTCTATGATCGGCGCCAGCGCGCGCTCCAGCTCAGCCTCATTCTCCAGCTCTTCCGCCACCCGCAAGCCAGCCTCGCGGTCGCGTTCGTGGAGAGCGTTGCGCAGCAGCTGCTCCAGGTAGAGCCGGCGCGTCGCTTCGCTCAAACGCGTCTGGGAGTCGAGGGCAGCCAGGATGACTTCGCTTGAGAGCCCGCCATCCGCCCCGATCCGCCCCGCCACGCTGGCGAGCGCTGAAGACAAATCCTGGCTCTCGCTGATGGCCAGATCCCGTCCCAGGTCCTGGATCGCCGCGGCCAGGGCGTCAGCGTCGTCGGTCCAGAGCGCGCGCAGCGCTTCCAGCCAGGGGTGGGGCGGCAGATCGTCAAAGAGGGCGGGCGCCGCCCAATCAAAGCGCCAGGCGTCGGCTGCTTTCAGCTCGTCGCTGAAGGCCAGCATGGTCTTGCTGAGAGTCTTGAGCGGGGCTTGGGTCGCATAAGTCAAGCGCGCCGCCAACTCGCCAGGAAGCAGAGCCTGCAAACCCGCTACAATGCGAAGGCGTCGCTTGAAGTCCGCCGGGAAGCCAACGATCGCCAGGCTGCGCTTGTCGATTGCGGCGCCCAGCAGGCTCAGACAATGTTCCCAGGCATCATCGGGCAGCTCCGCCAGCAGCCGGCCCAGGTTGGCGCTTCGCGTCGCCAGATCCACCGGCGTGAATGTCGGCGCGGGCAGCAGCGGCACCGTGCCTTCGGCGTCCATCGGCGGCGCGGGCAGCTGCCCCAGCCAGCTCTCCAGTTCCAGAGCGGATAGCGGCGGCGCCTGCGCGCCCAAGAAGACATAATGCTCGGTGAATGAGGCCGCGTCGTCCGCCCGCGGCATGCAGCTGGCCAAGACCTGGCCAAGTTCCGGATGCGCGAGCATGACAAGCGCTGGACCGGCGGCGCCAGCTTGATCGCGCATTGGCCTGAGCTCGACCAGGCGTCGATAGAAGTCCGTCTCCAGCGTGGGCGGCGCGCCATTAAACATCAGCAGTCGACGGCGCTCTTCTCCGTCCGCGTGCCGGCTCCGCCCGAGAATCACATAATCCAATGCCGCTGCCACAGCTGAGTCTTTCTTAAGGGCTGTTTCATTTCGCCACAGCATCATTTTGTCAAATTGCGCGCCGTCTTGCAAGCATGCGCCTTCCCGCCGCCCGCGAGCCAGCCGCGCCCGCCGCGTGCTATAATCGCCGCGAAGGCCAAGGCATCGAAAGGGTCCCGGCGATGAAACACCGGCTTGGCTGGGCAGCTCTGCTGCTCTGCCTGTGCGCGCTTGGTCCGCTTGTCTTGGGGCAAGGGGCGCCGGCCCAGATCGACTCGGCGCTGCAAGATTTGAGCGCGAAGCTGGGCTACGCCGTCGGCATCGGCAACCTCTCCAGCTGGCGCTGGGAACAAACGACTTATCCCGACAGCGCGCTGGGCTGCACGACCGCGGCCGGGGAAGGCGGCGCCCTGCTGGCTTATCGCTTTCGGCTGGAGCACAACGGCTTGACTCACGATTATCGCGTGTCGGCGGACAGCGCAGTCGTCGTCTACTGCGGCAGCCTCAGCCCCGATGAGCCCGGCGACGCGCCAGACGCTGCCTACTCCAATCGCCTCTGCGCGGCAGACGCCAGTGGCGGTCCCTACATGCGCTCGCGGGCGCGGGCCGGCATGGACGCGCAGATCCTCGGCGGCTTCTTGAATCTGCGCGGGCAGCCGGCGGCGACGGCGCAAGTCATGCTTCAAATCCCGCCTGGTTACGCCATCCGCCTCACCGCCGGTCCCGATTGCGTCGACGGCTATCTGTGGTGGCTGGCGATCGTCGACGGTCAGACCGGCTACATCGCCGAGGCGGGCGACGGCGCCTACTTCATCGAACCGCTGCCACCGCCCGCCATGCCCAGCCGCGAGATCCTGAACCCAAGCGTCGTGCCCTATTTGCTGGAATTCGGGCAGATCCGCGGCAACTTCCAGCCCGCCCAGGCTTGGTCCGCCGACGGTCGCTACCTCGCCTTGCCTGGCGCCCGCGGCTCCGACGCGCTCTGGCTCTACGATATGAGCCAGCCCGTCTTGAAGCCGACCATCCTGCCGCACGACGCTGGATTGACGGTCCTGGCATTCCGGCCGCGGCATGCGCAAATCGCCTTTGGCAGCGAAACGGGCGTATTGCGGCTTTGGCAGCTTGATGGCGAGTCTCCGACCGGCTACAGCGAGCGCCTGTACCTGAACGCCCACGCCGGTCCCGTCTCCGCCATCGCCTTCAGCCCTGACGGCGAGCGCCTCGTCAGCGCCGGCCCCAGAGCCTACACGCATCTCACCGAACAGCGCGACTGGGCGGCCATCGTCTGGGACTTGCCGACGGTCGGGCAGGCGGCCGCGCTCACCGGTCACAGCGGCTGGATCCGCGCCATCGCCTTTGCTCCGTACCAGCCCTTCATCTTGACCGGCGGCGATGACAGCGCCCAGCGTTTCCATTTCGCGGCGGGCGGCGGCCTGGCGAGGGCGCTGGAAAGCGGGGCGCCGCTGGCGGATTTGGCGTATAGCCCGGATGGCGCGCTATTGGCATTGGCGCTGCGGCGGTCGGCCGACAACCTGCTCATTTATGACGGCGCGGGCGCGGCGCGGATCGCCAGTTATCCGCTGCCCACCAATGGCGTGACTTCTTTGGCATTCAGCCCCGATGGCGCCATGCTGGCGGTCGGCGCGGCTGAAGGCATCTTTTCGCTCTGGGACGCGCGGACGCACCAACTGCTGACGACCCGCGAGACCGACGGCGGCGTGGCCGACATTCAATTCAGCCCCGACGGCAGCTTAATCAGCGTCGCCACCGAGAAGCAGGCGCTGGTCTTTTTTGGCTTGCCGCTGGGCTCTGGCTAGGGAGACCGTCCTAATTCTGTGAATGGCGGCAGAATATGCTATACTCGCGCGATATTGCACCGGCTTTCCCCTGTCGCGCCGAGGGACGGACATGGAAATTCTTGAACTTACCGGCAAATCGGTCAAATCGTACGATGTAGAGGACCTGCTGGGGCAGGGCGGTTACGGCGTCGTCTACCGCGCCAAACAGAGCGCCGTGCTGCGCGAAGTCGCGATCAAGGTCATCTTGCCCAAGTACGCCAACTCGCCCGAGTTCATCCGCCGCTTCGAGAGCGAGGCGCAAGTCGTCGCCCGGCTGGAGCACCCCCACATCGTCCCGCTTTACGATTACTGGCGCGAGCCGGACAGCGCCTACCTCGTCATGCGTTACCTGCGCGGGGGCAGTCTGCGCGAAATCATCGAAGAGCAGGGCAAGCTGGACACCGAAACCATCGCCCGCGTCCTGGAGCAGATCGGCGCGGCACTCAACTTCGCCCATCGCAACGGCGTCGTCCACCGCGATGTCAACCCGGGCAACATCTTGCTGGACGAAGACGGCAACGCCTACCTCAGCGATTTCGGCATCGCCAAAGAAGAAGGCGCGGACGACATCGGCCAGTCCGGCGCGCTCGTCGGCACGCTCGCTTACCTGGCGCCGGAGCAGATCCGCGGCGGCGAGGCCGGCCCCCAAAGCGACTTGTACGCCCTGGGCATCACGCTCTACGAGATGCTTTCGGGCCTGCGCCCCTTCGCCGACGAGACCCTGGCCACGATCGTGCACATGCACCTCAACGAGCCCCTGCCCCTGCTCAACCACACCGAGCTCAACCTGCCGCCCGAATTCAATGCCATCATCCAGCGCGCCACCGCCAAAGAACCGGGCGAGCGCTACGAAGACGTCCGCGCCTTGGTGATGGACTTCCAGCAAGCCCTGCGCGAAGACTCGGCCACGGAAGAGCTCTACCTGGAAGAGCTGGATTTCGCCGAATTCGAGCTGCTGGAGACGAAGAACCCGTACAAAGGCCTGCGCGCTTTTCAGCAAGCCGACGCCGCCGATTTCTTCGGCCGCACTTCCATGATCGAGCGCGTCCTCGGGCGCTTGCAGGAACCAGTGGTGGAGAGCAACTTCCTGGCGGTCATCGGTCCCAGCGGCAGCGGCAAATCCAGCTTGGTGAAAGCCGGCGTGCTGCCCGCCTTGCGGCATGGGGCGATCCCGGGTTCGGAAAACTGGTTCTACGCCGAGATGGTGCCGGGCGAAGTGCCCCTGGAAGAGATGGCGTCGGCGCTGCTCAGCGTCGCCACCTCGCCCATGCCCGGCGTCGTCGACACCTTGCGCGAGCATGTCGACGGCCTGGCGCGTGGCGTGTACGACGCGCTGCCCTCCAAAGACAGCAAACTGCTGCTGATGATCGACCAGTTCGAGGAGCTTTTCACCCAGGTCGAGCGCGAGAGCGACCGCCAGCAGTTCCTTGATCTGATCCTGAACGCGGTCGACGCCGAAGACAGCCCCATCATCATCATCGCCACCCTGCGCGCCGACTTTTACGACCGTCCCCTGCTTTACCAGGGCTTCGGCGAGCTCATCCGCATGCGCACCGAGCTGGTGCTGCCGCTTAATGACGAGGAACTGGCGGAGACGATCAGCGGTCCCGCTTTCCGCGTCGGCGCATTGCTGGAAGACGGGCTCATCGACTCGATTATTGAAGATGTCCGCGAACAGCCGGGCGCCCTGCCCCTGCTGCAATACGCCCTGACCGAGCTCTTCGAGCGCCGCGAGGGCGCGCTTTTGACGGTGGCTGCCTACGAAGACATTGGCGGCACCCTGGGCGCTTTGGCGAAACGCGCCGAAGAAGTCTTCCGCCGCTTCAATGAAGCCGGACAGAATATGGCGCGCCAGATGTTCCTGCGCCTCGTCACCCTGGGCGAGGGCCAAGAAGACACCCGCCGCCGCATCTTGCAATCCGAACTGCTGACCCTGGGCGACCGCGAAGTCGTCGAAGATGTCATCGACCGCTTTGGGCGCTACCGTCTGCTCACCTTTGACCGCGACGATGTGACCCGCGGCTCCACGGTCGAGGTGGCTCACGAAGCCCTCATCCGCCGCTGGGAACGGCTGCGCGAATGGCTGACCGAGAGCCGCGCCGACGTCCGCATGGAGCGCGAGTTGCTCAACGCCGCCCACGACTGGGAAAACTCGGACAAAGACAAGAGTTACCTCTTGCAGGGCAACCGCCTGCTCGCTTTTGAGGAATGGGTCGAAAGCACGACGATGCGCCTCAACGAGCTGGAGCTGGAATTTCTCGCCGCCAGCCTGGCCGCCCGCGACGAGCGCGAAGCCCTGGAGCGCCAGCGCCAGGAACGCGAACGCGAACTCGAGCGGCAAAAAGCGCGCAACATGCGCATCGCCGCCATTATCTTTGGCTTGGCAGCCGTCGTCGCCGTGATCCTCAGTCTCTTCGCCTTTGAGCAGCGCAACCAAGCCGAAGAGCAGCGTCAAAAAGCCGACGAACAGCGCATGATCGCCGAGACCGAACGCGAGCGCGCCGACGAACAGCGCGAAATCGCCGTGGACGCGATGCATGTGGCGGAGACCAACGAGCGCAAGAACCTCAGCCTGTCGCTGGCAGCCAACGCCCGCACCGCCCTCAGCGAGAACGACCCCGCTCTGGCTCTGCCGGTGGCGATCGCGGCGCGGCATGTCTTTGAGCCGCCAGAAGCGGAAGTGCTGCGCATCCTGGGCGCGACCGCTTTTTCGCCGGGCCCGCGCTTCCGCTTCGTCGATTCGCCCAATTCCATTCTCGCTGTCGAGCCCGGCTCCGACGGCAGCTTTGGCGCCTATGCCGGCGGCGAAGGCGTGATCCGCATAATCAGCGCCGCCACCGGCGAACTGCTGCGCCAGATCGACGCCGGCAGCCCGGTCACCGGCCTCTCCATCAAGGGCGATGACGCCCTTATCGCCGCCAGCATGGCTGATGGCAGCGTCGGCGTGTGGGAGCTGGAGAGCGGCGTCGAGCGCTTTCGCTTGCAGGGGCACGAGGCTCTCGTCACCGATGTCGAGTTCAGCCCCAAGGGCGACATGCTCGCTTCGTCCAGCGCCGATGAGACCGTCCGGCTCTGGGACGCGGCGACGGGCGAGGCGCTGCGCGTTCTGGATAAGCACATCGACTATGTCATCCAACTTAGCTTCAGCCCCGACGGCGGGCTGCTCGCCAGTTCGTCAGCAGCCATCGGCGTCGGCGAGGGCGAGCGCACCGAGACGCACAACACCATCCAGGTCTGGGATACTGCCAGCGGCGACAATGTCTTGACGATCCCGCCGGTGGGCATCGGTTATTACCGCGATGTGGAGTTCAGCCCCGACGGCGCCTCTATCGCCGCTTCGACTTACGGCGCGGGCATCGGCGGCATGGCAGTCCTCTATGACGCGGCGACGGGCGCGGAGACCCAGCGCCTCTACGCCCACCGCGATGTCATCGCCAACCTGGAATTCTCGCCCGAAGGCGCCATGCTCGCCACCGCCAGCTGGGATGGCACGATCAAGATTTGGGATATCGAAAAAGGCGTGCTGGTCGAAAGCTATGTGGATTTCCCCGAGCGCGTGCACGACATCGAATACCTGCCGAGTGGAGAATACTTGCTGGTCGGCCTGGGCAACGCCGGCAATTTCCCCGATGGCAACGACAGCCCCGCCGACAGCTCCGCCTATCTCTGGGATTTGCGCAATCGAGCCCAAGCTCAAGACTATCGCGGGCACACGAACTGGACCTGGGCGGCCGACATCAGCCCGGGCGGCTCCTTGCTGGCTTCGGGTTCCGGTCCGCTGCGGATGCCCGGTTCGCCAGAAGACCTGGACGCGACAGTGCGCATCTGGGACGCAAAGACGGGCCGCCAGGCGATCGCCCTGCACGGTCATGTGAACACGGTCGACTCGGTCAAGTTCTTCGATCGCGGGCGGCAGCTGCTCTCGGCCAGCTGGGATGGCACGATCATCCGCTGGGATCTGGACGACGGCAGCATCGCCCAGCGTTACAGCATCCCGGAAGCGCAAGTCTACATGATCGACCTGCTGCCGGATGGCGAGCGCTTCGTCTCCGCTTCCAGCGACGGCCTCATCCGGCTGTGGGATATCGAAAGCGGCGAAATCTTGCGCGAATACATCGGGCACGCGGCGCCGGTGAATGGGGTCGATGTCAGCGACGACGGCCAATGGATGGCCAGCGCCAGCGGCGGCTGGGGCAGCAGCGACGACCGCGTCGTCCGCCTTTGGGATATTGAAAGCGGCGAGATTCTGCAGACCTTCGAGGGCCACACGCACATCGTCAATTTCGCCGTCATCGCCCCGAACAAGGAATTCATCATCAGCACCTCCTGGGACGACAGCGTGCGCATGTGGGATGTCGAAACCGGCGAAGAGATCAAGCAATTCGTCGGCCACGCCGGCAACACTTTCGGCATCGCCATCAGCCAGGACAGCGGCGTCCTCCTGACCACTTCCTCCGATACGACCGTGCGCATGTGGGATATCGCCAGCGGCGAAGAGCTGCACCGCTACGACCAGCATACGGACTGGGTGCAGGAAGTGCATTTCAGCGCCGACGAGAGCTTCGCCGTATCCGCCGGGCAAGACTTCGCGCTGCGGCGCTGGCGCGTCAAACGGCGGGCGGACGACATCATCGGCTGGGCCCGCGCCAACCGCTATGTCCGCGAGCTGAGCTGCGCCGAGCGCCAATCTTACCGCCTCGAATGCCAGCCTTGATCGGCGAATCGCTTATAATGGCCTCGCGCCCCCTTTCCGGCGCCGGCAGGCGAGGCATGGACGATGACCGACGAGCCGGTCGATGAGCGGCTGAACCAAGACGACGGCGAGACATCAGCCTCAGCCATCTTCGTCGCCATGATGCGGCAGGCGGCTGCCAAAGCCTCCTCGCGAAGCTCGTCAGATTCGCCCGACGACAGCGCAGCCGACGCAGCGCCCGCGGAAGAATCCGAGACGCCCCGCAGCTTGGCGCCCGCCGGCGAAAGCCACGAAATCCGACGGCTGCGACGCCTGGCCTTGGTCGCGCCCGACCCGTCCAGCCTGGCGGGCGGCTTCCTGGGCACGCTCTTCGTCGTCATCGTCAGCACCGCCTTGGTCGCCACTGTCTTGATGTTCTTCGTCAATCCCGAATTCTTGAACCCCGCCGTCGTGCAGGGCCTGCAGCTCGACCGCGACGCGATCATGGCGGGCTTCGCCGCGGAGCGCCCGACCCCGGTTCGCACGCCCCAGTGGCTGCGGCGCATCGGCATTATCTCCGGGCATCGCGGCTTGAGCGAGAATTCCCGCCGCGACCCCGGCGCCATCTGCGTTGACGAATACCGCCGCGTCTACCTGGAAGAAGAGAGCATCAACTTCGCCGTCAGCACTCGGGTCGTCGCCAACCTGGAAGCGCGCAATTTTAATGTCGACCTGCTGGACGAGTTCGACCCGCGCCTGATCGATTACCGCGCCGACGCCCTGGTCTCGATTCACGCCAACTCGTGCCTGGATTATGGCGAGGTGGTCTCTGGCTTCATCGTCTCCAAGTCGGACGCGCGGCCCGAAGACGGCGTCGACGCTTTCCTGCGCGAGTGCATCGCGCTCAATTATGGCGCGCACATCCCGCTGCGGCGCAGTTACAACGAAACCGACGACATGCTGAACAACCATGCCTGGCGCAAAATCCACCCGCTGACGCCCGGCGTCATCCTGGAAATGGGCTTCATGCTGGCCGACCAGGAGATTCTCACCACCCAGCACGATCTGCTCGCCCATGCGATTACCATGGGCATCCTCTGCCACCTCGAGAATGCAGGCGCGCCCGCCAGCGGCAGCCGGGCGCGATCAAGGGATGCCGAGTATCTCGTGCCCGTGGCGACGGCGACGCCAACGCCGTCCTTCCGCTGAGTTGAGGCCGCCGCGAATTTGACTTGGAAACCGCGCCGGGCTCTGGTACAATGCAAAGTGAGGAAGCGCGCAAGCTTGTGGATGGAGAAGTCGCATAGAGGCCTAGTGCGTCCGCTTGGAAAGCGGATACGGGAAACCGTACGTGGGTTCGAATCCCACCTTCTCCGCCTTGCAGCAGTTGGAGCCCGCCCGTCGGGCTCTTTTTTTTGGCGCGCCGCGGAGGTCCCCCGTCATGTCCACTACCGAAACGATCGCGCTCCAGGTCAACGGACGCATGCATCGGCTCCAGCTTGATCCGGCGACGCCGCTGCTCTACATCTTGCGCAACGACTTGAACCTCACAGCCGCCAAATACGGCTGCGGCACGGAGATCTGCGGCGCTTGCACGGTCTTGGTCGATGGCGTCGCCGTGCCATCTTGCCAGCTGCCGGTCAGTCGCGTCGCCGGCCTCGCAGTCACCACCCTCGAGGGGCTGGCCAGCGAGGACGCGCTCCATCCCCTGCAAGAAGCTTTCCTGGAAGAGGGGGCGGCGCAATGCGGCTTCTGCTCGGCTGGCATGATCGTGGCGGCGCAGGGCTTGCTCAATCGCGTCCGCTACCCGACGGACGACGATATTCGCGCCGGGCTGGCGGGCAATCTCTGCCGCTGCGGCGTGTATGATCGGGCGCGCCGGGCGATCCAACTGCGCACCGGCAAGCTGGAAGCGCCCATCCACCGGACTATCCCGGCCGAGCCCCTGCTGGCGCCGCCTGTCGAGCCGACGCGCTCGCCATCGCTGGACGCCTGGCCGCAGCTGGACGACTGGATCGCCATTCACGCCGACGGCACAATCACGGCTCGCAGCGGCAAAGCGGAGCTGGGGCAGGGCATTCGCACGGCATTGGCGCAGATCGCCGCTGATGAGCTGGATGTCAGACTTGAGCGCGTCCGCATGGTCAACGCCGACACGGCCGCGACGCCCGATGAAGGCGGCACCACCGGCAGCCGATCGCTGGAGACGAGTGGCGAAGCATTACGAAGCGCCGCCGCCGAAGCCCGCTTTCACTTGCTCTCGCTGGCTTATGAAGCGCTGGATTCGCGAACGCCCGCCGCCGACATGACGGTCGAGGACGGCGTCGTGAGCGACCCGCGCACCGGGCGCAGCGCCAGCTACTGGGAGCTGATGGGCGGGAAGCGCTTCAACCGGCGGATTAGCGGCGATATTCCGGCAAAGCGGCCGGAGAAATGCCGCGTCATCGGCGCGTCGGCGAGACGCTTGGATCTGCCCGGCAAGTTCCGCGGCCAGCCCAGTTTCGTCCACGATATGACCATGCCCAATATGCTGCATGCCCGCGTCCTGCGACCGCCCGGCTATCACGCGCGCCTGCGCAGTTTCGACGCCGCTGCCGTCCGCGCCACGCCTGGCGTCGCCGCCGTCATCCAGGACGGGCAATTCATCGCCCTGGCAGCCGAACGCGAGCATGAAGCGGTCGCAGCTTTGGAGCTGGCGCGGGAAGCGGCGCAGTGGGAATACGACGCCGAGCTGCCACCCGCCGATCAGACATACCGCGATTTGCTGGCGAAACCGGCCAGCGCGCAGCTGGTCGTCGATGGGACCGTCGTCGACGACGCTCTGCCGCCGCGGGCGCTGCCAGGCGAGGGATGCCAGCTCTCCGCCAGTTACCGACGGCCCTTTCAAATGCACGGCTCGCTGGGTCCCTCAGCCGCGTTGGCGCTTTGGCAGGACGAGCGACTCACGGTCTGGACGCATTCGCAAGCGGTCTTCACCTTGCGAGCCGCGCTGGCGCAGGTCTTGTCGCTGGACGCGACGCGCATCCGAGTCGTCCATGCCGAGGGGGCTGGCTGCTACGGGCATAATGGCGCTGACGATGTCGCCCTGGACGCGGCTCTGGTGGCGCGGGCGCTGCCGGGCCGGCCTGTGTCGCTAAAGTGGACGCGCGGCGACGAGCATGCCTGGGAGCCCTACGGCACAGCCATGCAAATGCGGCTGGAAGCGGCCCTGGACGACAGCGGGCGGATCTCGGCCTGGAATTACGATGTCTGGAGTTACGCCCATTCCACCCGCCCGGCCGCGGGCTTGGCGACTTCGGGTTTGCTGGCGGCCTGGAATCTGGCGCGTCCATTCCCGCGTCAGCAGCCAAAGCCCATGGGCGGCTATCACTCGGGCGCGCACCGCAACGCCGACCCGATTTACGATTTGCCGCGCAAACGCATCGTCCGCCACGCCGTCGAAGACAGTCCGCTGCGAGTCTCGGCGCTGCGCAGCCTGGGCGCCTACGCCAATATCTTCGCCATCGAGTCTTTCATGGACGAATTGGCGCTGGCAGCCGGGGTCGATCCGCTGGAGTTTCGCTTGCGGCACTTGCGCGACCAGCGGGCGAGGGCGGTCTTGCTGGCGGCGGCGGAGGCAGTTGGCTGGCAATCGCGAAAACAAGGCGACGACTCCGGCTGGGGCATGGCGCTGGCGCAGTATAAGAACCTGCAATGTTACTGCGCCATCGTGGTCCAGCTCCAGGTCGATCGCGAAAGCGGGGCGGTCGCGTTTCAGCGCGTTCTTATCGCTGCGGACGCCGGGCGCGTCGTCAATCCGGATGGGCTCAGCAATCAGCTGGAAGGCGGCTTCGTCCAGGCAGCCAGCTGGACTCTCTTCGAGGAAGTCCAATTTGACGCGCGCGGCATCACCAGCGTCGATTGGGAGACTTACCCGATTCTGGCTTTCCCGGCCGCGCCCAAAATCGAGACGCTGATTCTGAACCGACCGGATCTGCCGAGCCTGGGCGCGGGCGAAGCGGCGCAGAATCCCACGCCGGCCGCCATCGCCAACGCCATCTTTGACGTGACCGGCCTGCGCCTGCGCGACATTCCCTTCAAGCCGGCGAAGATTTTGGCGGGGCTGGGCAAGATATAAGCGCATGAAACGCAGGGGCGACTCAATGGCTCGCCCCTGCAAGGTTCGTGATTCGCGGGATGACCCTAGCGCGCCAGGCGGATGACGGTCACATGCTCCGCAGGCGCTTGCGACGGTCCCTGCAGCTTCAGTCCAGCGTCGCTCCGCGCCAATGTCAGCGCGGCGTCGATGGACGAATCCAGCCAGCTTGCCGCGCTCGCGTCCAGCCCGGGCAGCTCGAATTCGCCATCGCCCCAGTCAAAGACATGCAGGTAGATCGCGTCGTCCGTCTGCGTCGTTCGCAGGCTGGCATGGCCCTGGAGCGGCCCCGGCTGCGTGCCGTAAATCGATTCGCCGTTCGCATCCAGCCAGCCGCCCATCGCTTCCAGGCGCTCGACGCTGGGCTGCGGGATCGCGCCTTTTTCGTCCGGCCCGATGTTCAGCAGGTAGTTGCCGCCCTTGCTGACAATTTCGACCAGGTTGCGGATGAGCTGCGTCGTCGATTTCCAGTTGTGGTCATGCGTCTTCCAGCCCCAAGTGTCGTTGATGGTGGCCGGCGTCTCCCAGTCGATCTCGGCTTGCAGCTCGGGCGGGATGGCGTTGTCTTGCGCGGTGGCGTAATCGCCCAGCTGGTTGCCCAGCCTGCCACAGACCAGACAGTCGGGCTGGATCTCGTGCACAAGCTCGAGCAGTTCCTGGCTTTGATGACGCTCAATGATGCGCGGCGTATCGAACCAGACGATGGCGATGGGACCATAATTCGTCAGGATCTCGCGGACCTGTGGTTTGACATAGCCGTCGATGTACTCGCCGAAATCTTGCTCGCCTTCGTCATAATCCCAGGTGTTGCCAAAGCCGTTGGGATGATGCCAGTCCTGGGTCTGCGAGTAATACAGGCCGAGCTTGATCCCCTCGCGCGCGCAGGCCTCCGCCAAGTCCTTGAGGATGTCCCTGCCGTAGGGCGTGCCGTCAACGATGTTGTAGTCGGTTTGCTTCGTGCCATACATGCAGAAGCCGTCATGGTGCTTGGAGGTCAGCACGATGTATTTCTGGCCCGCCGCTTTCGCCAGCCTGACGATCTGCTCGGCGTCATACTCGACCGGGTTGAACTGCGGCGCCAGCTTCTCGTAGTCGGCGATGGGGATTTCGGCCCGCAGCATGATCCACTCGCCGATGCCGGGAACATGCTCGCCATTCCAGACGCCAGCCGGAATCGCGTAGACGCCCCAGTGGATGAACATGCCGAACTTGGCTGCGCGCCACCAGTCCAGACGGGGATCCTGGTTTGCGCCGGGCCGCTGCCCGCGTTCCGGTTTGAAGTATTCGATTTCTGTCATTGTGTTTTTTCCTTCGATTAAAGCGTCTTGAGGGCGACTCGCCGAGTCGCCCCTACAGTATCTCTTGCACGGTCATTTTGATGTAGGGGCGACATATCATGCCGCCCGAACACGAATCCTGGGCTGAATCGCGGGCGATCAGGTTGATCGACCCTACAGATTCCCTAAGCCAGCTCGATGGCGTAGCAGCAGACATGGTCGCAGGGCGCAGTGGCTGGCGCGGAGAGACGCAGGCCCGCGTCGGCCTGACTCCAGCTGATCGCCTCATCCGAGCCCAGCATGCGCGCGCCCGAGACTGCGACATCGCCCAGGCTCGTGATCAGCGCTTCGCCCTCGGGATAAGCCAGCAGGAAAGCGTAGAGCGTGTTCCCCTTGCGCGTGAAGCGGATGTCGGCCGGCGTAAAGGGATCGCGCTGCGTATCGGTAAAAGCGCCCTCCGGCACCGGGGTGGGTCCCTCGCCGAAGACGCTCCAGGGCCGCGTGTCGTAAATCCCCTCGCCATTGACCTGCAGCCAGCGCCCGATCTCGCGCAGCATCTCTTGCTCGATTTCCGGGATCGTGCCGTCTGCGCGCGGTCCAATGTTCAGCAGCAGCGCCCCATTCTTGCTGACGATATCGACCAGGTCGGCGATGATGTCGCCGGCCGTCTTGTAATCGTGATCGGCGATGTAGCCCCAGGAATTCTTGGAAACCGAAGTGTCGTTCTGCCAGAAGAAGCGGCGAATGTCGCTGAGCTGCCCGCGCTCGATATCAAAGACGGCCACGCCTTCGGGATACGAATCGTACTTGTGGTTGATGGCGACGCCCTTGCCCCATTCCTCGCCGCGGTTGTAGTAGTAGGCGGCGAAGCGCTGCAGGTAGGGCTCAAAGACGACCTGCTCGATCCACCAGTCGAACCAGACGACTTGCGGCTGATACTTGTCGACCAGCTCGCAGCAGCGCGCCAGCCAGTCCTCGAGGAATTTGGCGTCCGGCCGCGGCTGCCAGTCTTTCTTCTTCCATTCCGCGCGGTTTAACTTGTCCTTGGACGCTTGAACCGCCGGACCATACAAGCCATCGTTGGCGGCGTCCTGCACATCCGACGGGAAGCCGCGCCCGCCATCAAAGAACCACCAGTGCTCGGCGCGGTGAGACGAGACGGCGAAGACCATGTCCAGCTCGCGCACCGCATCGGCCAGCTCGCCGCAGATGTCGCGCTTTGGTCCCATCTTGCTGGCGCACCAGTCAGTCAGCTCGCTGTCGTACATAGGAAAGCCGTCGTGATGCTCGGCGACTGGCATGACGAATTTCGCGCCCGATTCCTGGAAAAGCCGCGCCCACTCGCCGGCGTCGAAGTTCTCGGCGGTCAGCATGGGGATGAAGTCTTTGTAGCCGAAGTCGGTATGCTCGCCCCAGGTCTGGCGGTGATGCTCAAAAGCCGGGTCGTCTTGCAGGTACATGCGCCGTGGATACCATTCGTTGCCAAAGGCGGGCACGCAGTAGGGACCCCAGTGGATGAAGATGCCGAATTTGGCGTCCTTGTACCATTCAGGAATTTCGTATTGGCTCAGCGATTCCCAGGTTGGCTCGTATTTTGTCATTTGGCCGCGTCCTTTTCCGTTTTCAGCCACAGTCTACATATAGAGAAGCAAGCAGAACCGTCGTTTGCCCTGCCTGTGCCGAGAGTAGTATAGTCATGCGTGGCGCGGGCTGCAAACTGCTGGACGGCAGAGGCGTCGCTTTCGAAGCGGGCGGCTTGATAAGACGCCCCTACACAAATCCCTATTATGGACGAGATTTCATCATTTCAGACGATGCCCTGTAGGGGCGAGCCGGTGGCTCGCCCTCATTCGCTGGAGATCTGCGATCAGGTCGCGCGGGACAAACCTGGTTATATTTCTGTGGCAAAATAGTCTCTGTGTGCTCTGTGGTTCCAAAACTAAGACGGAGGCAGCCAAATGCCCGACTTCCCCATGCGCATGCGGCAGATCCACCTTGACTTTCACACCTCGGAAGCCATCGCTGGCATCGGCGCAAAGTTCGACCCCGACGAATTCGGCGATACCTTGGAGCGCGCCCGCGTCAATTCCATAACCTGTTTCGCCCGCGGCCATCATGGCTGGATCTATTACGATTCGAAAGCCCACCCCGAGCGCGTGCATCCGCAGCTGGAACGGCGCAACCTGCTGGTCGAGCAGATCGAAGCCTGCCACGCTCGCGGCATTCGCGTCCCGGTTTACACGACCGTGCAGTGGGATCACCTGACAGCGCGGCAGAACCCCGACTGGCTCTGCGTTGATGAAGACGGGCGCTATCAAGGCAACGGGATGTACGACGCCGGCTTCTATCGCCGCATCGCGCTGAACTCGCCCTACATGGACTTTCTCAAGGCGCATGTGGCGGATATTTTCGCCTGCCTGCCAGCGGTCGACGGGCTCTTCTTCGATATCGTGCACGCCGTCGACGACAGCTCCATCTGGACGACGCGCGCCATGCTGGAAGCGGGGCTGGATCCGAGCGACGCGGCCGCGCGCCTCGACTACGGCGGCCTCGTCCTGGATACTTTCCGCAACGAGATGTCGGCTTTTGTGCGCGGCTTCTGCCCGGACTGCACGATCTTCTACAATCGCGGCCATGTCGGGCCGCACAATCGGCGCAATGCGGACGCCTTCACGCACTGGGAGCTGGAGTCGCTGCCCAGCGGCCACTGGGGTTACATCCATTTTCCATTGACGCAGCGCTATGCCCGCACGCTCGATCTGCCCTGCCTCGGGCACACGGGCAAGTTCCACACCGCCTGGGGCGACTTCCATTCGTTCAAGAATCAAGAAGCGCTGGAATACGAATGCTTCCGCATGCTGGCCATGGGCGCGGGTCCCTTCGTTGGCGACCAGCTGCCGCCCGATGGTCAGATTGAGTCGCATGTCTACGATTTGATCGGCTCGGTCTATCGGCAGATCGAAGCGAAAGAAGACTGGTGTTTTGGCGCGCGCGCGGTCAGCGATATCGCCGTGATGACGCCGGAAGAATTCGCGCCCGTCGATGACCGCGGCATGCAGCCTTCCATTTGCGGCCTTCACAATATGCTGGAGGAAGCCGGGCATCAATTCGACATCGTCGATTCGAAAGCCGATTTCGCCGGCTACAAAGCGCTTGTCCTGCCCGACGACATTCCCGCCGACGCGGCGCTGAACGACAAGATCAATGATTACCTGGCGGGCGGCGGCGCGCTGATCGCTTCCTTTGAAGCCGGCTTGAAGGCGGACAAGAGCGGCTTCGGCCTGGACGCGCTGCCGGTGATGAAGACGGGCGACGGACCCCGCGACCGCCATGGCCAGCTCGTCCGCGGGCGTCATTTTGAGCGCGGCGATTACACCGAGTACATCATCCCGACCGGCGCGATCGGCGCTGGCTTGCCACCGACCGAACACGCCATGTATATCCGCGGGCTGGAGGTGAATGCGCAGCCCGACGCCGAAGTTCTCGCCGAGATCACGTCGGCCGTCTTCGACCGCACATGGGAACGTTTCTGCTCGCACCGTCAGTCGCCGTCATCGGGCGAGGCGGCCGCGGCTGCCATCGTCAAGCGGGGACGGGTCGTCTATTTCTCCAGCCCGCTCTTCACCCAGTATTATCACAACGCGCCGCGCTGGTGCCGGACGCTCTTCCTGAACGCGCTCGAGATGCTGCTGCCGGCGCCCCTCGTCCAGCATGGCGGTCCCAGCACCCTGGAAGCGATGCTGAACCAGCAAGCCGCGCGGAATCGCCTCGTCCTGCACCTGCTGCATTACATCCCGGTTCGCCGCAGCCGCCAGATCGACATCATCGAGGACATCATCCCGCTCTACGACATCCCCGTCTCCATTCGCGCCGACCAGGCCATTCGCAGCGTGAGACTCGCGCCGGGCGGAGAGGCGCTTGACTTCGAGACCGTCGACGGCAGAATCCATTTCAGCGTCCCGCGCGTGCAGGGGCATCAGATGATCGAATTGAGTTATGGAGACTGAGCGCATGGAACAAGCGCCATTTGGCAACACCGGACTGACGACCCCGCCGCTGATTTTCGGCTCGACCGCCCTGGGCAACCTCTTCCGAGTCTTCAGCTACGAATCCAAGCTGGCGACGATGCGCGCCATCGTCGAGCATCTGCCCAAGCCAATCGTCATCGATTCGGCCGGCAAATATGGCGCCGGGCTCGCCCTTGAAGTCATGGGCAATTGCCTGCGCGAGCTTGGCCTCCGCGATGACGAAGTCATCATCAGCAACAAGCTGGCCTGGCTGCGCGCGCCCTTGACGACGCCCGAACCCACATTTGAGCCCGGGGCCTGGTTCGGCCTGGAACACGACGCCGTCCAGGACATCAGCTACGCCGGCATCTGCGCATGCTTTGAACAAGGGCTGGAGCTGCTCGGCGGCGATTACCGCACCCAGCTCATTTCCGTGCACGACCCCGACGAATACCTCGACGCCGCCGAGTCGCCTTCGGATCGCGCGCGCCGTTTTGACGACATCCTGGGCGCCTACAGGGCTCTGGGCGAGCTCAAAGCGCAGGGGCAAGCCAAGGGCATCGGCGTCGGCGCGAAGGACTGGCGCTCGATCGCGGAGATTGACAAGCATGTCGCGCTGGACTGGGTGATGTTCGCCAACAGCTACACGCTCTATTCGCATCCGGCTGATTTGCTGGCGTTCATGGACTCGCTCCATGCCAAGGGAGTCGCCATCATCAACTCGGCTGTCTTCAACGCCGGCTTCTTGACCGGCGGCGACTTTTTCAATTATGTCAAGCTCGACCCGGCCAATCCCGATCACGCGGAGAAATTCGCCTGGCGCGAGAAGTTCTTCGGGCTCTGCGCGGCGCAGGGGCAGAAGGCCGCCGAAGTCTGCATCCAATTCGGCAAGTCGCACCCGGGCATCGCCGCCCTCGCGCTGAGCACCAGCAAACCAGCCCGCGTCCAGACCAATGTCGAAGCCATGTCGGTCAAGATTCCGGCCGCGTTCTGGGATGTCCTGCGCGAAGAAGGCATGCTGGCGGCCGATCATCCGTATATCAGTTAGGCGGAAGCTGGCCCGCCCTGGCGCGCCGCCCCGTCGGAAACGTATGGCAGCCCGCAGCCGCTTGCCGGTTGCGTCGTCCACGGCGCCGGCCCATCGCTGTCATTCACGATTCCTCAGGCGGGGCAATTGGCGTACTATAGAGCGCAAAGCCACGACGACGCTTGCGTATGACAGCCCAACCGGCAACTGACATGCAAAACCAGCTGGCCAGCGCCCAGCCGCGGCCGACCCTCTGCCTGTGGCTCATGATCGCGCTGCTTCTGCTGGCTTGCGCCTTGGGGGCGGCCGGGCTCAACATGGATGTCGTCTGGGTGGACGAGATGTACGGCCTGGGCAATATGGGCGCTTTCAACCCGCCCTACAGCCCGGCCCAGGTCGTCGCGTCGCTGGCGCAGTACAGCCCGGACCAGATGCCCCTCTATTACGCGCTCGGCTCGCAATGGGGGCTCCTGGTCGGCTGGTCGCAGCTACCCATGCGTTACCTGTCATTGCTTTTTGGCGCTTTGCTGATCGCCTGCTCATATCGCTTCGCCGCCGACGCCTTCGACCGGCGGACCGCGCTGCTCGCGTCTTGCCTGCTCTGCAGCAACGCCCTCCTCCTCTGGCATTTTCACGAGATGCGCATGTACACTTTGTGGCCCCTGCTATTCATGGCGCATTTGTGGCTGTACTGGCGAATGGTCAAAGGGGAGGGCGGGAATCGCCTTGGCTGGGCGGTTTTCGTCTTGAGCGCCGCCGCCGTCATGCACACTCAGGCTTTCGCTGTCTTTTTCTTCGCCGGGCTGGGCCTCCAGCATCTGCTCTGCCACCGCCGCAGCGCCCGCTTCTGGATGATATGGCGAGCCTGGCTGGCGGGGGGAATCTTGTCTTTGCCGATGCTGCCGTCATTCATCGACGGCTTGCGCGGTTACCATGCGCCCAGCTCAGTCGCGCGGCATCATGCGCTGGCCAACGACGAGGCAGTCATTCACCTTGGCCGGGCCCTGGTCAATGACATGGGAGTCTTGTGGCTGGCAATTGCCGCGCTTGGCGCCTATGCAATCTTCCGGCAGCGGGACCGGAGCGCGATTCGCCTGCTCGTAATCGCCGCGCTGGCGACCCTGGGGATCCTCATCGCCCACGCTGTCTTTCCCGTGATCTCGCCGACGCGCATCCGCTACTTCGCCCCGGTGATTCCGCTATTCACGCTGCTGGCGGCCCGCTTTCTGCTGGCATGGCGCTGGCGGAGTTTCGCGGCGCCCGCTTTTCTGCTGCTTTGGGCCTGGGGCGCGGCACAGCTCCTCGACGCCGAATCGAGCACAGCCTTCTTTGGGCACGCGTCGCTGCGCATGGACCACCCGCCTATGCACCGTTATGTGGATGGCATGCAAGGCAAAACGCGCGATCAAGACTACCTGCTGGGCTTCGCCGCGTCGCCGATGATCAGCTGGAATCTCAAACATGGCTGGTCGCCCGTCGAGTATTATCTGCGCTTCCAGCTGGGCATCGACGGCGACATCGTCAACATGCGGCTGAAGGGCGACGCACTGCTGGCGGACCTGGATACGCGGCTCAAGGGCCAGCCCTATCTGCTCGCGGCGCTGGACCGGGGCCGGCAGCCGGAACCAGACTCCCGGGCGAGCCTGCTGGACGCGATCGCGGCGCGCTACCAGAATTGCGGCGCCCTGGTCGATGAAGCCGGCGGCCTCTTCATCCAGCGCTTCGTCCATCCCATGATCGCCTGCGAACGCGCCTACCAGCCGATTCATTACGAGCGCGGCATCCGCATCGTGGACAAATTCGCCGCCTACGACGAAACGAGCGAGACCGTGCGCATCGTCACCGGTTGGGAAGTCGACGACGAAGCCCTGCTGGAGCGCTACAATGTGTCGTTGCAGATTCTCGCCGGCGACTGGTCCTTGCGCGGGCAAGAAGACCAGCATCTCTACGCCATTGGCAAGTGGTATACTGCGGAGTTGTCGACAGCGAGCCTCGAGCCAGGCCAATATCGCGCCGTGGTCATCGTCTACGACCGCGATCACAGCAGCGGCAAACTGAGCGGAAGCGACATGCAGACGGGCGAGACCGGCACGATCTTGCCCCTGCTGCGATTTGAAATCAAATAGACGGATCGGGAGAACAGCATGCCAGCGGAGCGCCCCAATTTTCTCTTTATCATGTCCGACGATCACGCCTCCCACGCGATGAGCTGCTACGGCAGCCGCATCAATCAAACGCCCAACCTCGACCGCATCGCCGCCGGCGGCCTGCGCTTCGACAATGTTTTCTGCACCAACTCCATCTGTACGCCCAGCCGCGCCGCCATCCTCACCGGCGCCTACAACCACATCAACGGCGTCACCACGCTGAGCACGCCCATGGACAATACCCTGCCCACTTTCGTCAAGGATCTGCGCGCCGGCGGCTACCAGACCGGCATCTTCGGCAAGTGGCATCTGGGGCAGGGCGCGGCGCACGAGCCCACCGGCTTCGATAAATGGGCGGTCTTGCCCGGGCAGGGCTTGTATCACAACCCCACCTTCATCTTCCCCACCGTCGACGGCAGCGAACGCCGCCCCGTCCACGGCTATGTCACCGACATCATCACCGACATGACGCTCGACTTCTTGCGCGAGCGCGACAGCGAAAAGCCCTTCTTCCTCATGTGCCATCACAAAGCGCCCCACCGCGCCTGGGAGCCGGACGAGAAGCACGCCGCGATGTACCTCAACGAAGACATCCCCGAGCCGGAAACGCTCTATGACGACTACGCCAACCGCGCCAGCGCCGCCGAAGCCGCCGAGATGCGAGTCGGCCTTCACATGCAGCCCATCGACATCAAGAATGAAATCCCGCACGACCTGGGAGAGATGGAACTGCGCAAATGGGCCTACCAGCGCTACATCAAAGACTATCTGCGGGTCGTCGCCAGCATCGACGACAATGTCGGCCGCTTGCTCGATTATCTGGACGAGGCCGGGCTGGCGGAGAACACGGTCGTCGTCTACACCTCGGATCAGGGCTTTTTCCTGGGCGATCACGGCTGGTACGACAAGCGCTTCATGTACGAAGAATCGCTGCGCATGCCCTATATCATGCGCTACCCGGCCGGCATCGAGGCGGGCGGCGTCAACGAAGACATGATCCTCAATGTGGATTTCGCGCCCACTTTCCTCGAGCTGGCCGGCGCGCCCGTCCCCGAGGCGATGCAAGGGCGCAGCTTCGCGCCGCTGCTCGCTGGCGACAGACCGGCTGACTGGCGCGAATCGATGTATTACCGCTACTGGATGCACAAAGCGCATCACAATGTCTACGCCCATTACGGCATCCGCACGCGCCGCCACAAGCTCATCTATTATTACGCCGACGCCTTGGGCACGGCCGGCAGCATCGACGAGACTTACGCGCCGGAGTGGGAGCTCTTCGACCTGGAAGCCGACCCCTATGAGCTGCGCAACATCGTGGACGATCCCGCCAATGCCGACTTGGTGAGGGAGCTAAAAGCGGAGTTGCACCGCCTGCAAGCCGAAGTCGGCGATGAGCGCTATCATCTGGATGTGGATTGACGCCGCCCGCCCCAAACATCGCGACGGCGCAGGGTCGATATGCCATATCGCCCGCATGGCATTGCGCAGATTGAACCTTTGAACGGGCGACTTGACAAATCGCCCCTGCTGGACGCGCATTAGCGCATCAGCCAGCCTCCGCGTCCAGCCGCGCAATCGCCCCCGCGATGAATTTGCGAAATCCCGTTTCCATGTACGGGCGCGCGAACCACTCGCTGGGCGACATCATCGGCCGCGCGCTGGCAGCCAGCTCAAAAAGAGCCAACTCCGCCCGGTTCAGCCGCCAGCCCGCCGCCGCCTCATAAGCGCGCAGGAACACGTCGGCCGCCTCCGGGATTCCCTCGATGCAGTAGCCCATCCGCGCGTACGCGACATCCGCCGCTGGATGCCCGTAACCGGCTTCCTCCCAATCCAGCACCGCCGCGATCTCGCCAGCGCGCCAGAGGATGTTGCCCGACCAGTAATCCGTATGCGCGAATCGCGGCTCAGCCGGCGCCCAGCTGCCCCAGCGCGCTTTCACCACATGCCAGACTCGCTCGCCATCTTGGTCGCTTCGCATGAAATCCGGGACGACGCCGTCTTTGATGAACCAGGCGACTTCGACATTGTCGTCCATCAGGCAGGGCTTGTCCGCCTCGTCGACGGGCACATGGTGAATCTTCGCCAGGGTCTGGGCCGCTTTCTCCGCCATCTGCCCCCAGCGCCAGGCCTCTTGCGGCAAGGGGATCGCCGCGCCGTCGACAAACTCGGTCAAAATGCCGGGCAAGCCCAGGATCTCGCCCGTCGCATCCAGCAGCAGCGGCTTTGGCGCCGGCAGCTCCCGCGCCTGCAGCATTCGCAGAGCATGAAACTCGCAGCGGGGCTTGTCGTGCCCGGTTTCGTAATTCGCGGGCTTGTAGCGGCGGATGACGATTTTGCGCGGCGGCTTGCCCTCCGCCACAGTCTCGAGCAAATGCGTGAAGTTGGAACAGGCGCCGGGCAAAGCGCGCAAGCGGAAATCCGCGAACGGAATGCCCAGCTCCTCCAAGACCGCGGCGCCGACGGAAGGCGACGGCTGCGGCGACGCCCGTTTCATTTGAGGCGCACGCTCCAGGCGGCAGCCAGCTCGGTCTGGAATTCGTGGCGGGCGCAATCGATGGTCAAGCCGGCCGCCGTCTGCCGCCATTTCACGGGCTGATCGGATTCGAGCAGCGAAACCGTCTCAACGCCGACGCCTCCGTTGAGCGCCTCGAATGTGACTTCGCCGGCTGGAATGCCCAAGGTCATGGCGTAGACGGTCTTGCCGTCTTTCCCTTGGGTATAGCGGCGGTCGTCGGCGTCGCAGCTGTCGTAGACCCAGAATTTGTGCCCGCGCTCATGATGCCAGAGCTTGTCCAGGTCGCCTTCGGAATGCGTTGTCCAGGGCTCGGTCCCGTAAATTGCCTCGCCATTAAGCCGCAGCCAATGGCCGAGCTCCAGCAGTGGCTGCCGCTGCCCGTCGGGGATGCTGCCATCCGGCTTGGGCGAGAGCGACAGCATCATCGTGCCGCCGCGAGCCGCGCAGTCGATCAGCTTGCTCAGCAGGGCATGCCCGCTGGCGTACTGCTGATTCTCCACCCAGCCCCAAGATTGATCGCCGATGCGCATGTCGTCGTTCCAGGGCCGCGGGTATTCCAGCGGACGGTCGCGGCCTTTCTCGAAATTGATGACGCCGAACTCGGGATGGAAATTGTATTGCATGCTCACCGGCAGCTTGTTGAGGACCAAGACTTCCTTGCCCCATTCGCCGCCCCGATTCAAATAATGCGCCAGGATCTCCAGCGCGGTCGCTTCGTAGCCGTCTTCGCGGAATTTGCCGCCGTCGAACCACATCATGTCCGGTCGGTACTTGTCGATCACCTCGCGGACTTTGGCTTGCCACTGGGCGAAGAAATCTTCGAAACGGCTGGTCTGGCGCACCCAGTAGAAATCGGCGTATTCGGGGTCGAAGAGCTGCCAGCCCTCGTCGACGCCACGCTGGACCGCCGCTTCGTCGCAAGTCTGGTCCCATTGATTCCAGCCGGGCAGGAACCAGTTGAAGCCGCGGATGATGTGAAATGGCGCGACCAAGCGCAGGTCCCGCGCCCGCAGCGCCGAAGCCAGCTCGCCATAGAGATCGCGCTTGGGGCCCATCTTGCCGACATTCCAGCGGTAGACATCGCTGTCCCACAGGCCGAAACCGTCGTGATGCGCCAGCGAAAAGCCAGCGTAACGGGCGCCGCTGGCATGAAACAGCTCCGCCCAGGCCTCGGCGTCGAAGCGCTCGGCGGTGAAGCCGTCGATGAAGCGGGTGTAGCCATAGTCGGCCGGCGAGCCAAAGCGCTCTCGATGCCGATCGAAGATTTCGTGGCTCGGGTCGTGCATCCACTTGCCGTACCATTCGTTGCCAAAGCCGGGCACGCTGTAAATGCCCCAATGGGCGTACAAGCCAAACTTGCTGTCGCTGAACCAAGCGGGGACTTCGTGCTGAATCAAAGAATCCCAGGTGGCTTCGTAGCGCTTGCTCATGCCTCGTCCTTTCATTCTCATTCGTGATTTGCCGGCGGATCACGCGGCCAGTCCCGCCTTCTCATGCCGCGGCTCCCGCACCCACAGCAGCAGCAGCGCCATGCCCAGCGCGCCACAGATCAGCGAGACCAGGAACAGCGCCTGCATGCCCAGGCTCGCCGCGATCCAGCCGCCCAGGACCGGCGCGACGAAAGTCACCGGCGCGATCAAGGTGTTCGTCAGCCCGATGTATGTTGGCTGGTCGGCCGGGGTGGCGAACTCCAGCACGATGTTCAAGTGCGAGACGCCGTCGCTGGAGATCGCGCAGGCCAGGCAGACGAAGGCCAATGCCAGCCCGGCGACGCTGGTCGCGGACAAGCCCAGCAGCGCCGCCAAAGCGAAGCCGCCAGCCGATAGAGCCAGGTTGCGCTTGTGCCCCCAGCGGTCGCCCAGCCAGCCAAATGCCAGCCGCATCAGCGCCTGCGAGCCGATGAAGACCGCGTTGAGCAAGCCAATCTCTGCCCCGCTGAGCGCGAAATTGCGGTTGCCGAAGATGATGTAAAAGCCCACCGCCATCATGCTCATCTGCAGCAGGGAATAACTGAGCAGGAAGCGGCGAAAGTTGCCGTGCCGCCGCAGCACGCCCGGCAGCCGCCGAAAATAATGCCGCAGCGGAACGGCGCGCTTGACCTCGACGCTGTCCGGCTCGCGGGTGAGGGCGAGGGCGCACCAAGAGATCGCCAATGGCAGACCCGCCAGCAGAAAGAGCAAGGTGAAATTGCGCGGGTAGGCCACCGCGTCCAGGATCTGGCCGACGAAAAACGCGCCGACCACCCCCATCAGCAAGCCGCCGCCATCCGCCAGGCCAAAAAAAATGCCGCGCCGCCGCAATGGCACCACCTTGCCAATCATGCTGAACCAGGCCGGCGTGACGATGCCGCCGCCAAAAGCCGCCGTGGCGATGCCGATGAAGAAGAGCGCCAGAGCCAGGCCAGGCGCGTCGGCCGCGAAGAGCAGCAGGGCGACGCCGATAGCGGGGTAGGGCAGGCGCTGCAAGATGCCGCTGCCCAGCAGGACGAAAGGCAGTTTGCGTTTCAAGCCCTCGGCGTGGCTGGCGACGAAGAGCTGAGGCAAGAGAAAAGACAAGCGAAACACAGCCGGGATCAGCCCGATGGCGATGGGATTGTCGGTGAGCCGGCTGACCAGCAGCGGCATGATAGTCTCTTGCGACACCAGGCTGATCGCCAGCGCGTAAAACATGTTGTCCAGCACATTGACGGTGAAATTCCAGTTGAGATTCTGCTGGACTTCCGCGCCAGGACCGTCGGCGTCGCGCTCCGCCATTAGGCGCCTGTCTCGTCGGCGGCCATGGGCACGGGCGCGATGTGCCGCGGCTCCTTCACCCAGAAATGCAGCAGCAGCCCGCCCAGCGCGCCACAAACCAGCATCAGCGCGAAGAGCGGCTCAAAGCCGAAATCCGCCAGCCAGCCGCCAAGTATTGGCGCCAGAAACACCACCGGCGCCAGCAGCGTGTTCGTCAGCCCGATGAAGGTCGGCTGGTCTTCTGGAACGGCGAACTCCAGGATGATGTTCAAGCGCGAGACTTGATCGCTGGCCAGGCCGACGCCCAGCAAGATGAAGGCCGGTATCAAGCCCGCCAGGTCGGAGGCGCCCATGGCCAGCAGCGCCGCCAGAGCCAGGGCGAAACCCGAAATCGTCAGGTTCGTCTTGTGCCCGCGCCGGTCCGCCAGCCAGCCGAGGAGCAGCTGCATGACCGCCTGGCTGCCGATGAGAATGGCGGTCAGCAAACCCACATCCGCGCCGCTTAAGCTGAAACTCTCGTCGCCGAAGACGATGAAAAAGCCAACGCCCATCGTGCTCAAGCGGCTGATGGAGTAACCCAGCAGGTAACGCCGGAAGTTGTGATTCTCGCGCAAGATGGCGGGCAGCTGGCGGAAGTAGTGGCTGAATGGGATGTGCTGCTTGACGACCGGGCTCTCCGGCTCGCGGTTGAGCGCCAGGCCGACCCAGGAGATGCCCATGAAGACGGCCGCCACAAGAAAGAGAGTCGAAAAGTTGAGCGGGTAGCCCACCGAATCGAGCACGAGGCCGACGAAGAAGGCGCCGATAATGCCCATCAGCGTGCCCAAGCCTTCGCTCAAGCCAAAGAAGATGCCGCGCCGGCGCACGGGCAGGACTTTGCCGATCATGCTGAACCAGGCCGGCGTCGCCACGCCATTGCCCAGCGCGCCCAGCCCAATCACCAGATACAGACACAGCAGAGCCGCCAGCGGCGCGCCCTCCGCGAAGAGCAAGATGGCGAGCCCGGCGAAGAGATAGGGCACGCGCTCCAGCAAGCCGCCGATGAGCATGACGAAGGGCAGCTTGCGTTTCAGGCGCTCGGCGTGATTTGCCGCGAAGAGCTGGGGCAGATAATAGGCGATGCTGTAGATTGCCGGCGCCAGGCCGATGGCGATTTTGGAATCCGTCAAATTGCTGATCAGCAGCGGCGTGATCGTCTCGCGCGAGATCAAGCTGAATGCCAGCGTGATGAAGGTGATGTCGATCAAGTTGACCGAGAAGTTCCAGGGCAGGTTCTTCTCGACGAAGGCGTCGGTCTTGGCGCTCAATTCAGCCACCCATTCCGCGAATCGCTATTGAATGCGCCGGCGAAGCTGGCAGCGCCTCCGGCAGCTCGATGACCAGGTCGCCGCCAGCTTGCCGCCAGCTCAAATCGCCCGGCTCGCCCAGCAGCTGCGCGCAGGCGTCGCCCGGCGCCTCCAGGCTCTCGATGCGGAGCTGGCTGCCGCGGGGCTGGCCGAGCAGGGTGGCGTAAAGCGCTTCGTCGTTCCGCGTGAAGCGAATGTCCATGCCGTCGTTCGCCTGGCCTTCAGCGCGGCGCCAGGGACGGGTGGCGAAAATGGCTTCGCCGTTGCGATCCAGCCAGCGCCCCAAACTGCGCAGACGCTCGGCTTGATTCTCCGGGATGCTGCCATCGGCGCGGGGACCCACATTCAGCAGCAGGTTGCCGTTCTTGCTCACGATGTCGACGAACATGTGAATCAGCGCGTCTTCCGCCAGCAGCTCCTCGTCGCCCTCGGCGCGGTTGTAGCCGAAGCTGTGGCCAATGCCGCGGCAGCACTCCCATTTCCCTTCCTGGATATCGTCGAAGGTGGCGTATTCCGGCGTGATGTAATCGTAATGCGGTCCACGCGGCACGGTCATTGGCTCGCCGCGTTTGGGCCGCGATTCGCGATCCTGGGTGAAGCGGTCGTTGATCAAGCCGTCCGGCACGCTGTTGTAATAATAGGCGAAGAGATCGCCCAGGTCGGCGGCGGCCGGGTAGCCAATGTCGTTCCACATGATCGACGGCTGGTAGCGGTCGATCAGCTCTTTCCAGTGCGCCACCGAGTATTCGACGAATTCGGGGGTCTGCACGATCGTGCCCCAGACATCTTCTATCAATTCGACCCGCGCTTCGTTAAATGCCCAATCCAGGCCGCCGGAATAATACAGCGCCATCTTCATGCCTTGCGCGCGGATGGCCTCGGTCAGATCGCCAACGACATCGCGCCGCGTGCAATAATTCGGCTTGCGCGGGTTGGGGATGTCGCTGTTCCAGAGCGTGAAACCGTCATGGTGTTTGGTGGTCAAGACGACATAACGGGCCTTGACCTCGGCGAAGAGAGAAGCCATTTCATTCGGATTCCAGCGCCTCAACACCGAGTTGAAAGCCGGCGCGAAATCGTCGTAGTCGAAGCCCTCGCCATACTGCTTGTTGTGCCAGGCGCGGGTCGGGCTGTCCTCAAACTTCAGCGTGTTCATGTACCATTCGGCGTAGGAGTTGTTGCGGAACCACTGGCTCATGTCGCCGCTCTGGAAGACCTCGCCGATGTCGCCGCCGGCCGGCGCCCAGGCCGGCACGGAGTACAAGCCCCAGTGTATGAAGATGCCCAGCTTGGCGTCGTGATACCATTGCGGCACGCGATGCCGCCGCACCGATTCCATGGTCGCTTCGTATGTCATATTCTTGCCCTTTTTCATCCTGTAATCATCACTGAATGAGCCAGCGTCAACCGAGCCGCCCGCTTTTAGTCCGGCATGATTCGCTCGATGCGCCCGTCGGCCATGGCCACCCGCAGCGCGCCCGCTTCATCGTGCGTAAGGCAGTCCGCTCCCTTCTCGATGAGCTCGCGCCAGCCGTCGCCGTCCTTCCAGCGCAAGACCGCGTCGTCCAGCTGGAGAGCGAGACAGCCGTCCAGCAAGGCGATGCCGTTGACCGCGCCCTCCGTCTCCAGCAGGCGTTCCCAAGTCTGCCCCGCATCGCGCGAACGCAGCAAACCATGGCGCTCGCAGCCGGCGTAGACTGTGGCGTCTTCGGCGAAATCCGGCGAAAGCTCCAGGCAGAGCGCCGTTTCGTCGCCCGCGGGCATGGGCAAATCGCGCCACAGCCGCCCGCCATTCTCGCTTCTGTATATTCCACTGCCCGTCCCGGCGAAGGCGACGCCATCTTGGGCAAATGCCGGCGACAGCGCCAGCGCGTAGACGCCATGATCGAAGAGACCGTGGCTGGAAGCGCTCCAGCTTAGACCGCCATCGGCCGAGCGAAACAAGCCGTCTTCCAATGTGCCAGCCAACGCCACGCCATCGACGGCAAATGCGGGCGAAAGCGCCAGCGCGGTCACCAGCGGCGCCGGCCTGCGAAATTGGCGCAGCGCCCAGGTTTGACCGCCATCAGTCGAATGCGCCACGCCGCCAAGAATGCCCGCCAAGAGCGTCTCGCCGGCGTCGGCCAAGCCGATGGCGAATGTCGGCGTGTTAATGTCGTTCGGCGAGCTGGCGTACAGGTTGCGCTCCTCGCCATTGGCGCATGCTTGCCACAAGCCGCTTTGACGCGCCGCGTAGATATTGCCGCCCGCGCAGGCCAGGCCGTGCGCCCGCTCCATGGATTCAGCCGCCGCCATCTTAGGGCTCCGTCATCGTTTCCGGCTCGCGATGCAGCACGAGCACATCGATCGTCAGCGCCAGCGCCGCGCTGGATATGGCGCGCTGCAAAGCCTCGGCCTGGACCCGCGCCACATCAAATATGCCGGCCGCCGCCACATCCACCAGGGCGCCCTGCATGACATCAAAGCCGTCGGCCGCCTCGCAATGCGCCAGCCGCGCCAGGACCTCGCTCGGGTCCTGTCCAGCGTTCACCAGCAGCTGCCGGATGGGCGCTTCCGCCGCCGCCGCCAGGATCCGCCTGGCTGCCCGGCTCTCCAGCTCCTCTGCTTCCGCCGCTTCCTTCAGCAGCCAATCTCGACATCCCAGCAGGGCGACGCCGCCACCCGCGATGGCGCCATCGGCGATGGCATTGCGCAGCGCCCGCACGGTCCGCTCCGCGATTTCTTTGCGCTGGCGGATCTCGTCTTCGGCGACGCCGCCCACATAGACCGTCGCCAGCCCGCCATTGAGCTTGCCCAGCCGCTCCAGCATGCGCGCCCGAGCGTCGTCATCGTCGCTTGCGTCGTAGGCGTCGCGCAGCCGTCGCACAGTATCGCGCAGTTGACGCGGGTCGCCTTTGCCGCTAGCGAAGCCGAAATTCTTGTCGTCCGCCCAGACCCAGCGCGCCTGCCCAAAGTCGCTTTCTCTGACGCTCTCCAGCGAATCGCCGGCCGTCTGCAGCACAGGCCGCCCGCCGGCCAAGAGGGCGATGTCCGCCTGGGCGCGCGCCAAGGCATCGGGCTGGAAGAGCTCAAGATTGACGACGACGACGCGGATTCTGTCGCTCAGTCGCTTGTCGAGCACGACCGACAGACCCTTGTCCGAAATGGATTTGACGATCAGCAGCAAGTCTTGCAGGCCACAGCGCAGGGCCAGCTGCATAAGCGGCACGAGCTCGGCCGGTTCCTCAATCTCGGCGTCGCTCACGAGGATGGCGGCGTCGCTCATCTCGGCCACCGTCCGCGCCCAGCCACGCAGCATCTCTTTGGATTGGACGCCGCCCGTCCAGTAGGCGCCGGCGACAAAATCGCGCTCCATGCCCCGCCCGTGCCCGGCGCGGATATCCACCATGCCAAAGCGGCCGACAGTGTAAAGCGCTTCCGCCAGCGCCGCCGCCATGGCTTCGTCGTAACAAACGGAAAAAGCCAGCGCGCGCAATTCTTCCTGGCTGCGCAAGGGGCGCGCGCCCGCCAGCAATCCATCGCGCAGCCGCGGCAGAAGCTCCAGCAAGCGCTCGCGCAGGCGCATCGGGTTGGCGCCGGCGGCGATGAAACGCAGCCCTTCGCGGTGCGCGCATTCGTAAAGCACAGCCGTCGTCGCCGCGCCATCGCCCACATGCTCGCGAGTGCGCCACAGCGCCTGCCGCAGCAGCATCGCGCCGGGATCCTCTTCGCGGTCAGCCAAGGCGATGATCCGACGCGCGATCAGCCCGCCGTCGTCCAGCATTTCCAGCTTGGCTTGGTTTTGCGCCACGGAACGCCGCGCGCTTGGGCCCAAGGTTGGGGCGATCGCTTTTGCCAAGGCCTCAATGCCGCGTCGGAGCGAATGCTGCGTCTGCGGCTGATGGATCACTTTCGGGGTCGGCATGGGCATCGCGCCGGCTGCGCGGCCGCAGCGGGCTCCCGTAAGATGCGAGCAACGGCTGGCAAGCATACCACTTTGCTTTCGCGCTGTTAAGGGGGCGCTCCCGAGCTTCGGCGGCGGACTCGCCAATGGCATTTCGCGTCCATTGCTGTACACTTATGCTGGGGAGACCAAGGGAGAGGCGAATATGCCCGAGCCTGCGAAAGACCCGCGAATCATCACATCGGTGCAGCGCGCCCTGGACATCTTGTCCCTCTTCGACACGCAAAGCCGCGAACTGGGCATCACCGAGATCGCAAAAGCCCTCAACCTGCACAAGAGCACCGCCTCCGGGCTGGTCTACACCTTGCAGCAGAACGGCTACATCGCCCAAAACGAGGACAACCGGCGTTACCGTCTCGGCTTGCAGCTGGTGGAGCGGGCGGGCGTGCTGTTGGATCAAATCGAAATCCGCAAGACCGCCATGCCGGAGCTGGAATGCCTGCGCGACCTCTCCAACGAGAGCGTCAACCTCGCCATCCTGGAAGAGAATCAGGTCATTTACATTGAGCGGCTGCTCAGCGACAAGAGCCTGGGCTTCCGCAATCACATCGGCAAGCGCGCCTTCCCCCATTCGACCGCCCTGGGCAAAGCCATGCTCTCGCATCTGCCGCGGCGGGAAGCGCGTTCGCTGCTGGAGTCTTACCCGCTGGAAGCGATGACGCCCAACACCATCACCGACATGACGACTTTGCTGTGGCAGTTTGAGCGTTTTCGCGAGCAAGGCTACGCCATCGAGCGCGAAGAGAACGAAATCGGCGGTCTCTGCATCGCCGCGCCCGTGCACAACCACACTGCGATGCCGGTCGCCGCCGTGAGCATTTCATTTCCGCTGTCGCGCCTTGATGAGAAGATGATCCCGAGCTATGGCGCCAAGGTGGTGGAAGTGGCCGGGCGCATCTCGGTCAAGCTGGGCTGCAACCTCTCGCCGCGCCCGCTGGCTCAGGCTTCGCTGCAGGGTTGAGCCGGGTCGAAGCTGTCCGCGAAATCGCCGCTGGTCGCGCCGCCCGGGTTGTCGCGCAAGACATTGCCACAGATCCGCGCCTGCTCCGCGACCAGGATCTTGACTCCGCCGGCCTGGCTGCCCGTGATCAGATTGCCGTAGACCTCGTTATCCACGCCATACTGAATGCCGTCGACAACATGCCCGCCCAGGCGCACGCCCGCGCCGACGCTGCCATGGATCTCGTTGTAGCGGATGATATTGGCTTTGCCGCGCGAGACGATGCCGCCGGAGTTGGGGTCTTTTTGCCCCGTGCAGATATTGTACTCGATTAAGTTGCGCTCCGTGCCTTCTTTGGCTTCCACGCATTCGTTGCCCTGCGTGTCGATGATATTGTGATGCACCCAGTTATGCGCCGTGATATCGGGCTCAATCGTCAAGTTGATATCCCATTGCTTGCTGGATGTGCCGATGTACACCGCCTCGCCAACGACGCCATGCGCGTCAAAGACAAAATCCCAGATGCCGCAGTCATGGAAGGTCGAATAGGCGATTTCGTTGTAGCGCGCGAAATATTTGAGGCGGACGCATTCTTCGCCGGCATTGCGAAAGGTCATATTCAGCACGCGCAGATGCTGCACGCCATCGCGGACATCGTAGCCGATGACATAGAGCAGCTTTTCTCGGAAAGCGCCCATGCGGTTCGGCTCGGCCTTGCGCCGCAAACCGTCGATGGTGAAGCCGATCAAGCTGATGTAATCGTGATGCACCTGGAATATGCGGTTGCTGGTCAAACCATGCACCACCGCTTCCCGCGTGCCGACCAGGGTGATGGGCTTGCCGGGCTCGCCATCGCGCACGGTGTAGACATCTTGATAATAGTGGCCCCGCGCCAGGTGAATGGTATCGCCGGGCTGCGCCAGCTGCATCGCCTGCTGGATGGAGCGGAAGGGAGTAGAGACGCTTAGGCCGCTGTTGTTCTTGTCGCCGGCGGGATTGACGAAATAGTGGATGCCGTCGCTCTGCGCGCTTGTCGCGAGACCGAATAGCAGGCAAATGCAAAACAGGCCGATGCGCTGGATCATTTTCCAATTTGTCCGCTGCGCCGGGTGTCGCCTTGCCCGCTAAATGGAGAAGATGAGTTTGAGCGGCAGCTGGAAACCAGGAATGACATCCTCCCCGCTCAAGCAGCCGTCGCCGCGGACGCGCTCGATCTGCTTCCCGCCATCGTCGCCCCGCCGCCACACTTCGGCGAATGCTCGCATTGGATCCAGCAGCCACACGAGCCTCACGCCATGCCGCAAATGGACTTCCGCTTTGCGCCGCGCCTCTGGCCTGCTCTGCGATGGCGAAATTACCTCAACCGCCAAGTCTGGCATATAAGGCACATAGGTCGTTAGCGGACGATTGGCTGCCCGCGGCATTGCTTCAAAGGCGACATCAGGCAGAAGCACGGTGCTTGAATCTCCTGGCGGATGATAACCGACCTCGCTTGTGACGCGGCCCAGATTGCGATCGTCTACAAAACCGAACATAAGCGCGGTCACCCGAGTGGCGACATCGCCATGCAATTGATTTGGCGCCATTCTGGTCATCAACTCCCCATCAATGAGATAGTGTTTGACGGTCGGATTTGACGGCTGCCGCTCCAGCTGCCAAACATCATCGACCGTGTAGACGCGCTCCAAAACCGTCATCGCCAACTCGCCTTCACTCAGCGCCGCTGCCGTTCAGTATAACAATTGACGCGCCGCGCGACAAAAGAGCCCCTCCCGCGCGAACGGGAAGGGCTTGCGATCTTGGGGATAATCCCCGCGCGAAATCGCGCTACTCGTAGTCGGCGATGTTCTCCAGCATGTAGGCCACCTCATCGGCGATGCGCCCCATGGCTTCTTCAGCCGAGGCCGCGCCGATCCATACTTCGCCCAGCTCTTGCTTCCACAGCGAATCAAAAGCCGAGTACATGGGATGGATGGGGTCGTACATCGAGAAGTAATTGCCCGCGCCAGCCAGGAAGGCCGCTTTGTTCGAGCCAGGCAGGAGTTCGGGTTCCAGGAAGCGGGGATCGCTCTTGAACTCCGTCAGCGCCGGGGTCATCACTTGCAGGTCCAGCAGCATGTTGACGCCGTTGGAGCCAGGACCAGCCAGGTACTTGACCAGCTGCCAGGCTTCTTCCGGATGCTCCGTGTCCGCCGAGATAGCGAAGCAGCTGCCATCCGCGCGGTTGACCGCCTCGCCGCTTTCGCCCAGGGGCAATGCCGCCATATCAAAGTCGAAGCCCGAGCCCAGGTAACGCTGCATGCGCCAATGGCCCACGACTTGCATGCCGGATTTGCCAGCCGCGAACAGATCGCTGATGTCGGCGCGCTGCTCATCCGAAGGCATGACATTGTGCTCCAGGATCAGGTCGGCCACGAACTGAACCGAGTCGATAACGCCTTGGTCCATGCCATAGAATTCGGTGGGGTTGCGCTTGTCATCGAAGAGGCCGCGGTCCGTATTGCTCCAGACCACCATGGGCCAGTAGTTGCGGAAGGTATCGACGCCGAACTGATCGGTGACGCCATCGCCATCGGTATCCAGGGTCAAAGCCTCGGCTGTGGCCAGGAAGTCATCCCAGGTCCAGCCATCGACCGGATAATCGACGCCCGCGGCATCAAAGATTTCCTTGTTGTAATAGACCACCAGCGCGGCATGATCGATAGGCAGGCAATGCAGCGCGCCATCAATCTGGTAATTCTCCAGGATCGTGGGGTCATAAACGGACAGGTCGATGCCATCGCGCTCGACGAATTCGTTGATCGTCAGCAGCGCGCCTTTGCTGGCATAAGCGTTGGCGACATGCGTGGCCGGGTAGAAGACATCGGGCGGCGTGCCGCCGGCGATAGTCGTCTGCAGCTTGGTGTAATAGTCGCGGCCGCTGCCGATGTTCTCGAACTCGATGCCGATGCCGGTCTCATCGGTGAAAGCTTCGGAGACCGGCATGGCGACATTGTCGACGCGGTTCTGGTCCCAGCGCATGAACCACTTGACGGTGACGCCTTCTTGCGCCGTCGCGCTAAAGCCCAGCGACAGGATAAACAGCAGGACAAGCAGGGTGCTTAGTGTTTTGCCTTTACGCAGCATGGTATTGCTCCTCATTTGATTGATGCCGTCAGTTTGGTCGAGCGCGTTGGTCCGTGGCCGCACCTCCTTTGGCGCGCGAATAACTAGCCTTTTGATCCGCCAGATCCAGTCAGGGCGACGCCGCTGATGAAGTATTTCTGCGCCAGGAAGAAGACGGCCAGGGGCGCGAGCATGGCGACGGCCGATGCAGCCATGAATAGATGCCAGGCTGTGAAATAATCGTTGCGGAAGGCTGCCAGCCCGATGGATACCGTGTAGTTGCGGTCGGAGCTCAAATAGATGAGCGGACCGAGAAAGTCATTCCAGGTCGAGACGAACTCAAACACAGCCACCGCGCCCAGGGCCGGCCGCGCCAAAGGCAGGATGATCTGCGCGAAGATCTGAAAAGCGTTGGCGCCATCCATCTTGGCGGCCTCGTCCAGGTCCAGCGGGATGGTCAGGAAATATTGCCGCAGCAAGAATATGGAGAACGCGCCGCCGAAAAAGTTGGGGATGATCAAGGGCGCGAATGTATCCAGCCAGCCCAGATACTTGAACAGAATGAACCGCGGGATGATGAGCATGTGAAAGGGGATCATCAAGGTGCTGAGCACGATCAGGAACATAAGGCCCCGGCCCGGGAAGCGAAAGCGCGCGAAGCCATATGCCACCACCGCCGAGCTTACGACCTGGCCCACGACGCTGAGCACGGTGATAATCGCCGTGTTGACATAATAACGGCCGAAGGGCCTGGCGGTCAGCGCGTCGGGATAGTTCTCCCACTGCACGGGATCTGGCGCCCAGGTCGGCGGATATTCCAATGTCTGCTGTTCGCTCTTCAGCGATGTGGAAATCGTCCAGGCGAAGGGGAAGAATATCAGCACTGCGCCCAGCAGCAGGACGAGGTAAATGGCGCCGACGCTGAGATGGGCGGCGACCTTCTCGCGCCAGTCGTCTTTGCGCTTGGGATTTGGCAGCGCGACATGAACAGCCATACTCAGTTGCTCCCCGTCAATTCGCCTTCATAGAAGACCCAGGCTTTCGACCAGCGGAATACCAGCAGCGTCAGCGCCATGATGATGATGAAGACCACCACCGCCATCGCCGAGGCGTAACCCATCTGATATTGCTCGAAACCCTTTTGGAATAGGTAATAGGTGAAGAACAGCGACTGATTGCGCGGCCCGCCTTCGGTCATGACATAAGCCTGGGTGAAAAGCTTGAATGTATCGATCATGCCCGTGATGAGGTTGAAAAAGATGATCGGCGTCAGCAAGGGCAAGGTGATGCGCCAAAACTGCCGCCAATAACCCGCGCCATCAATCGCCGACGCTTCATAGAGCTCGTCGGAGATTCCCTGCAAGCCGGAGAGATAGATGATCATGTTGCGCCCGGCCGCCACCCATACCGCCATGATCATCAGCGATGGCAAGACCAGGGCCGGGTCGTCCAGCCAGCGCGGACCCGGCACGCCCAGCAGCTGCTGAATGGTCGAGTTCAAGATGCCGTAACGCGGATTGTAGATCCACATCCAGACCAGCGAAATCGCCACCGGCGGCAGCACAACGGGCATATAATAGATCGTGCGCCAGATGCCGATGAACTTGATGCGCCGGTTGTTGAGCAGCAGCGCCGTGCCCAGCGCCACGATGATGCCCAGCGGCACGCGCCCCAAGCCATATATCACCGTGACTTCCAGGGACTTGCGAAATAGCCGGTCGCTCAAGAGCCGCTCGAAGTTGCGCCAGCCGACGTAACGCGGGTCGCCAATGAGATCCCAACGATGAAAGCTCAGCCATATAAGCCCGATCATCGGTCCAACAACGAATATCAAGAAGCCGATCACCCAGGGCGAAGTGAACAGATAGCCGTTGAGCGCCTGGCGGGCTCGCGGCGTCAGGCTCCATTTCCGCCCGCTGTCGGCTACGCTCATGTCGCGCCTCCGGGCGTCGCTCGCCCGGTCGCTTCAATGGCGAAGGCGCGTTGATGCAGCTCCGGGCGCAGGAAGCCGGTCAGCGCTTCCACAAAGTAATAGTCGCCATAGATCAAGCCATGCCGCATCAGGTTCGCCGGCACGGAGCGCGCGCCATCGCGCAAGATTGAGGCTGGTCCCGCCTCGCTGGCGACAAGATACCGCTGGCAAAGCGACTCCAGCATCCGCCGCGCCAATTGTAGCCAGTGATCGCCGCCTTCGGCTTCAGCCGCCGCCAGCTCCAGCAAGCCGCAGACAGTCACCGCCGCCGCCGTCGAATCGCGATAAGTATCGGGAATGTGCGGGCTCTGGTAATCCCAGAAGGGCACAAGATCCTCTGGCAAGCGCCGCTCGGTGTAGCGCGCCAATGCCTGCGCCGTCGCCAGAAAGGCTGGATTCCCCGTGTAGCGGAAGCAAGTCGCGTAACCGTAGAGCGCCCAGGCCTGCCCGCGGGACCAGCAGGAATCGTGGCTGTAGCCTTGATACTGCTCGCGGCGCAGCAGCAGACCGGTCCCGGGGTCGAAGTCCGCCACATGCGCGGTAGAGCCGTCGCCGCGGACCAAGGCGACTCGCGATACGCGCGCGTGCAAAGTGGCGATCTCCGCCAGAGACGAGTCTCCCGTCCGCGCGCTCGCCCAATACAGCAGGGCCAGGTTCATCATCAAGTCGATATTCGTGCGCCCCGCCCATTTGCGGATGCCGTCGTCGTCCCAGGCTTGCAGGTATTCGCCCCGCGGGTTGAAGCGCTTGGTCAAGGTCCGGGCGGCGACAAGCGCGTTTTCGTACCAAGATTCGTCACCGGTCAATCTGCCAGCCAGCACATGCGACAAAAAAAAGATGAAGCCCAAATCGTGCGTGCCGCGGCTCGTCTTCATGCCTGCCAGCCGCCGCGTCCAGGTATCCGCGCCCCGGCGCATTTCCGCGTCGCCGCTGTGCTCGCTGCAGAGCCAGAGCAAGCCCGTCCAAAAGCCGTCGACCCAGTGACCGGCCGCCCGCTCGCGCTCAATCGTTTGCCAGCGACCGTCCTGGAAAGACTCCGGAAAATCCTCCAGCTCCGCCAGGTTGCGCCGCGTCGTCTTGATGCTTTGCCGCAGCGCCGCTTCAAAAATCGCGCTCATGCCCGCGCCCTCAGCTCACCAGGATCTCGCAGCGAGCGGCGCCCGCCCGCAGCCAGACCATCTCGCTCAAGCTGTCATACTCGTAATCCGCCTCGCTGCCGTTGCAGTGGATAGTCCGCGGTGAGCCGCTCTTGAAGCGCAGCCAAGTCCCCGCGGGCGCATCCACTTGCAGGCGCGCGCCCGTCTCCGTTCGCCGCCAGCCGATATCGACCGGGCGATCAGCCAGAAACTGCAGCTCGCCATCCAGCCAGATCGCGCTCGCGTCGCCGGCCAGGCAGGCTACCAGCGCCTCGCCGCTCCAAGCTGCCGCGAACCAGGCGCCGTCGATATTCATGCCCTGCGCCAGGATGCCATCGCCGCCTTCCGAGAAGCCGACCCGCCAGCGCCGCCCGTCGCCGAGCAGTTCAGCGACCGCGCCCCGCTGCGCCGGCATGGGTTCGATCGCGAAACCCGAGAGATCCAAGATGACGAAGAATCGGCAGTTGGACCGCGGGCCGACCGGGCTAATTGCCAGCGCATGCTGCCTGCGGCGGATGATCCAGTCGGGTTTGGCGGAAGTGGGGTTGGCGCTGATCTCGGTAGCGCGGACCTGGCTGCGGAACTCGCGCGGCTGCAAAACCCGCCCGGCGCAAGTCGAGCCGCCGGCCTGGATTGTGAAACGCCCCTCGTCATGTTCGCTGGCGGGCGCGTCCGTCTGCAGCAGCCAGGTCAAGTCTCGCGGCGCGTCGCAAGCGACCGTGTCGCGCAAGACGACAGCGTCGCCATCCAGAAACAGGAGCTCCCGCCTGAATTGCCGCAGCGCCAGCAATTTATCATAAGCCCGGGCCGCTTCGCCGCGCGCATAGACCAGACCGTCCAGCGCAACTGACGCTTCCAGCCGCGCGCCCCAACTCGCGTCCAGGTCCCTGAAAGCGTTGTAGCCGCCATCGGCGTATTGGCCCCGTCCATCGACCAGCAGCGTGCTGTGGTTGGCAGTCAGCTTGGACTTGGCGTAACCATCATCGACAGCGATATAGTCGTCGCCTTTGATGAGGACGAAGCTGTTGGCGTCCGGATGATCGTGCCCTGGGTTCAGCGTTTGCCAGCCGCGGCGGCGATTGAGCGACTGCCCCGAATGCCAGGCTTTGCTGCCGTTGGGCGCGCCGCATTTGAAAGCCAGCATGGTCGCGTCGGATTGCCAGGAACTGCGCGCCGAGAGCAAGCCAAGGTCGGGGAAAGCGCGATGCAATGGCAGCGTGTCCAGCGGCTCTTCGGGCACATCAGGGTCATACCATAGGAATTCCAGACCGCTCTCCGCCCAGAGCCCCGGCTTGACCAAACCTTCCTTGCCTTCGCGTTCCCATTCGCAGCTGCGATAGAAATGTTGGTAGAGCCACTGCGCCTCGCCCAGTTGGTAGAGCGCTGCCAAGCGGGCATAGAGGGCGGCTGTGTGCGCGCTGCGGCGGTCATGGCAATCGCCAAAGTTGGCGTGGTCGATGAGGTTGCCGCCGCTGAGATAAAGCCGATAGAAGAAAGTATTTCTTAAAAAGTCCGACTCTTGCAGGTCTTCGCCAGTTTGCTGCTGCAGCAGGTCGGCATAAATCAGGAACCAGATGACGCCGTAACGCCAATAGACCGGTCCTTCATAATTGCTGCCGTCTTCGGGCATATACGCCAGCGCCTTCGCGAAGTTGTCACGCGCCCGCCGCGCCCAGGCTTCCGCCTCCGGCAAGTCGTCCTGCAGCGCATAAGCCGCGAATGCCAGGCCGCCGTAGCAGATCCAATTGTGATTCTGCCAATAAGCCGAGCTCCACCAGCGCCCTTCCGTATCCAATGCAAATTGATGCAGCTCCTTGCCCTGCCAGACCAGCTTGTCGCGCAGCGCCTCGCGCTCGGTCGGCGGCAGGCTGTCCTTGAGCCAGTCGTAGGCCAAGCTCAAGCCGAAGAGCAGCCAGGCCGCGTCCAGGTCGTGGTCCGGCATGCGCTCCTTGCCCCAATGCGGGTAGCCGATGGCGACCTTGATCCAGCGGCGCGCCGTTTGCAGATAGGCGCTATCGCCCGAAAGCAAATGCGCCAAGCCCAGGTTCAGCGCGGCTGTGCCGATGTAGGTGATGGAATCGCTGGGATGTTCCGCCGGCGGCAGCTGCTGATGGTGCGAATCGGCTTGCCGCAGCAATCGCTGAAATTGCGGCTTGTGGCTGGTCTGCGCCAGGCGGCGCCACTCGGGCAGCGAATGGCGCTTCAGCAGCAGGCGGTCGGGCGTGGAGCGGGGCATGCGATTGCGCCTAGACGAACCAGGCGCCGCCGTTGATCTCGGCGACCTGACCCGTGACCCACTTGCCGAGATCGGAAACAAAATAGAGGACGGCGCCAGCCACATCTTCGGGCAAGCCCGCTTGTGCCAAAGGGATGCCGTCGATGATGCCTTGATAATTGTCGAAGCCGGTGAAGGTTTCGTGAAATGGCGTTTCGGCGATGAAACCCGGCGCCAGGGCGTTCACGGTGATCTTGCGCCCCGCCAGCTCCTTCGCCAGGCCGCGCGTCAGCCCGATGACGCCGGCTTTGGAAGCTGCATAAGCCGTCGTGCCATTGCCGCCGCCATTGCGCGCCGCCAGCGACGCCATGTTGACGACGCGCCCGCCTTCGCCCATGAACTTCAAGGATTCTCGCGTACAATAGAAAGCGCTGGACAAGTTGACATCAAGCACGCGCTGCCATAGCTCGTCCGACATCCGGTCCACCGTCTGCCGCGCGATCAGATGCCCGGCGTTGTTGACCAGAATGTCCAGTTTGCCGCCCATGGCCTGCGCCGCGCCGGCGACGACTTCCGCCACCTGGGCGCTGTCGGTCGCGTCCAGACGCGCCATATTCGCCGTCGCGCCGCCAGCCCGCAGCGCCGCCAGGGTTTGCCCGGCCTCCGCCTCGTGCGAGAACCAGGTGATGAAAACTTGCGCGCCGCATTCCGCGAGCGACTTGGCGACGCCGGCGCCGATGCCGACATTGCCGCCCGTGACGATGGCGCTCTTGCCACTCAGGTCGATTTTCATCCGCTCTCTCCAAGTTTGATATTATCATACTATATTTGTTATTGTCGTACTGAAGTCTAGCGGCTCGCCACAGGTCTGTCAAGTGCAATCTGGCGCGCCCCGCGGAATGCCGCCGCGCAACCGATTGCCCGAGTCGGATTTCAAGGCTTTGACAAATCTGTATTTGTCGTTTACCATACGCCTTGCGCCACGAATCCATGACGGCGATCGTGCCTTGGCGCGCCGTCGCTGGGGCTCGCCGCGGGTTCGGGCGTCTTTGCGCATAGGGAGTTTTTCACGGAAAGGAAGGATCATGAGCAAGAAACAACTTTCTCGCCGCGCGTTTCTGAAGCTGGCCGCCGCCAGTGGCTCCGGCGCCGCGCTCGCTGGCCTCGGGCCCTTGAGCAGCATCGCCGCCGCCCAGGACACGGTCGAGCTGACCTTCGGGCGTCACTGGGAAGCAGCCTTCCGCCCGCGGCAGGCGGAGTATGACGAAGGCTTCATGGAGCGGCATCCCGACATCAAGATCAACATCACCTACAACACCTGGTCGGATCACAACAATGTCGTGCCCGCCTGGGCGGCCGCGGGCACCCTGCCCGACATCATCTATGTCCATGGCAGCCGCGCAACGCCCTGGGCGCACGAAGGCATCATCATCGACATCCATGACATCGTCACCTCCGACGAAGAGTTCAATGTCGACGGCATGTGGGAAGAGTCGGTCCGCCTGTATCGCATCGACGGCCGCATTCACGCCCTGCCATACGATCACGGTCCCATCATCCTCGGCTACAACAAGGACATGTTTGACGCGGCTGGCGTCGACTACCCCGCCGACGACTGGACGATGGAAGACATGGCTGCCACCGCTGTCGAGCTCACCGACGCCGGTATGAGCGTCTGGGGCTGGGATGGCCAGCTGAACCTGGGCAACGGCGGCGGCGGCTTCTTCGTCGGCGCCTGGGGCGGCCAGACCATGAACGACGACGAGACCGCCATGTCCGTCGACACGCCGGAAGTGCGCGAGGCGCTTAACCATTGGTACGCCTTGATTCACGAAGACAGCGCCGCGCCCAGCGGCACCGAATCGGAAGCTTTCCCCAACCAGAATCCCTTCCGAAGCGGCGCCTGCGCCATGGGCCACCTCGCCACCTGGAGCACGCCCAGCATGCGCGCGCTGGCGAACTTTGAATGGGACGTCGCCCCGACTCCGATGGGCGCAGACGGCACGCGCAGCACCGGCGCCTTCGGCAGCGGCTACGGCATCACGCCCACCAGCGACAAGCCGGATGTGGCCTGGCGCTACCTGCGTGAATATCTGTCGCTCGACGGCATGATCTTCATGTGGAGCCTCTCGGGCCGCGGCTCACCCGCCCGTCCGGAAGGCTTGGAAGCCTGGCTCAACTCCGACCCGGCCCCGCCCAGCGGACATTACTTCCTCGAAGCCATGTTCGATTATGCGGTGACTGGACCTCCCTTCCAGTCCTTGGCCGCCGCCGAAGTCGGCAGCATTCTGGGCCGCGAAGCTGGCCTGCTGCGCCTCGGCGAAACTACCGTGGACGCCGCCATCGCCGCGATCACCGAAGAGGGCAACGCCGCTCTCGACGCAGTCGCCGACGAGTAAAGCAAGCGCAATGGAGCGGGGGCTGGCCCGGGCTGGCCTCCCGCCTCCTTTCTCCGCCGCGATCTGCCCAGCGAACTTGAAAGCGCCGCAGTTATGTTCAAGCGAAAACTCGAGCTGCGTCCCATTTCCGCCGCCGCCAAGCGCGAAGAGCGCATCTTCTATCTCTTCATTCTGCCGTGGCTGATCGGCCTGGTCGTCTTCAATGGCGGTCCCATTCTAGGCATGCTGGGTTTGAGCTTTAGCGACTGGCGCATCTCCCTGGACGATCTGAATTTCGTCGGCCTGGCGAATTACGAAACCCTCTTTAGCGATCCGATATTCTGGACGTCGGTGGGCAACACGCTCTACATCGTCGTCGGGCGCGTCGTCTTCGGCACTGCCTTCGCGCTGCTGCTGGCCATCTTGCTCAATCAGCGCGTGCCGGGCATCCCCTTCTTTCGCGCCGTCTATTACTTGCCGACGGTCACCGCGGGCGTGGCGGTGGCGCTGGTGTGGATCTGGATCTTCAACCCGCGCCTCGGCATTCTCAATTACGCCTTGAAACAAATTGGCATCATCGGTCCGCCCTGGATTTACAGCTCGCAGTGGGTGAAGCCATCGCTGATTTTGATGAGCCTGTTCTCGGTTGGACCGAATATGATTATCTTGCTGGCGGGCTTGCAGGGAATCCCCAAAGAGCTCTACGAAGCAGCTGAGATCGACGGCGCCGGGCGCTGGGGGCGATTCCGCAGCGTGACCCTGCCGATGCTGTCGCCGGTGCTCTTCTTCGTCATCGTCATCTCAGTGGTGAGCAGCTTCCAGAATTTCACCGAGATCCGCGTGATGACCGAGGGTGGACCCGGCGAATCCAGCAATGTGCTGATCTGGTATCTATGGGAGAACGCTTTCATATTCCTGAAGCTGGGCGTGGCGGCCGCTGTCGCCTGGATCATGTTCGTCATATTGATGGCGCTCACCGGCTTGCAGTTCCGGCTGGGCAGGCGCTGGGTATTCTACGAGGTCTAGGCGATGACGACGGATCATACCAGCGCGAAGCGGAAGCAAAGCGCGAAGAATGTCGGCTTTCGCCATTCCATCAGCGGCAAGCGCGTCATCAGCGTCATTATTACTTTCGCCCTGCTTATTCCGCTTGGCATCGCCTTCGTCATGCCCTTCATCGTTATGGTGTCGACGGCGCTCAAGCCGCTGAATCAAGTCTTCGCCTTTCCGCCACGGCTCATCCCCGAGACCCTGCAGTGGCAGAATTTCGCCGACGGCTGGTACGGCTACGGCTATGTCGACTTCACCAACTGCACCTGGAATTCGCTGAAGATCACGGTCAACAACATCATCGGCAACATCGTGTCCTGCACCCTGGCGGCCTATGCTTTCGCCCGGCTGAAAGCGCGCGGCAAAGATTTCTTCTTCGCCATCGTCTTGGCGACCATGCTGCTGCCCAACGAGGCATTGGTCATCCCGCAGTATGTGCTCTTCAATCGCTTTGGCTGGCTGGATACGCATCTGCCGCTGATGGTGCCGCCCTGGTTCGGCTGGCCCTTCTTCATCTTCCTGCTGCGCCAATTCTTCATGACCATCCCCGAAGAGCTGGTGGATGCCGCCAAGATCGACGGCGCCGGGCACGCGCGCATCCTGCTGCAAATTTTCGTCCCGCTGTCCAAGCCGGCCCTGGCGACCCTGGCCATCTTCGCCTTCATCGGCAACTGGAACAGTTTCTTCGGTCCGCTGCTCTACCTGCGCACGCCCGAAATGCAGACTCTGCCCGTATGCCTGGTGCAGTATCAGGGCGCCTACGGCAACACGGAATGGCATCTGATGATGGCGGTGGCGACCATCGCCGTGATCCCGGTGCTGCTCGTCTTCGTCTTTGGCCAGCGCTACTTCGTCGAGGGCATCGCCACTTCGGGCGTCAAGCGCTGATCGCGCCACAGAGGACACAGATAGACACATTGTCGTTTGTTTGCGCCCTATGAAGTCGATCGCCCGTCTGTCCCTGCTACTTGTCTGCGTCGCCTGTCTCACCGCCATTGGCAAGCTGCCGCCCTTCGTTGATGTCAGCGCCGAGGCCGGCATCCAGGCGGTCCATCGCGGCGACTGGCAGCTCTTCGATGACGACTTCGCCAGCGGCTACCTCGGCATCGGCCAGGCCTGGGGCGATTATGACCGCGACGGCTGGCTCGACCTGTATGTGACTGGCAACCGCGAGCCCAGCCTGCTCTACCGCAACCAGGGCGACGGCACATTCGCAGTATCCGAGCTGTCGTCTCAAGTGGCGCTGGCGGATGTGGAAACGGGTGGCGCGGTCTGGGCCGATTACGACAACGACGGCTGGCTCGACCTGTATGTGCTGAATCATGGCGCGAACACGCTCTTTCACAACGATGGCGGCCGCGGCTTCACCGATGCGACGGCTCTGGCCGGCCTGGGCGACCCCGGCAAAGGCGCCACCGCCACCTGGGGCGATTTTGACGGCGACAGCTTCCTCGATCTCTATGTCGTAAACTGGTCCTGCTTCCCGGAATGCGGCGACCCGAACATCACCCGCGACCATGACGAAGCGCGCGACACGCTCTACCATAATCGTGGCGACGGCACATTCGCCGATGTGACGCACCTGCTGGATTTTGACCTGCTGCTCGGGGCCGGCTTCAGCGCCAGCTTCAGCGATTACGACAACGACGGCGACCCCGATATCTATGTCGTCAACGACCAATTCAAGAACATGCTCGGCAACATCCTGTGGCGCAACGACGGTCCCGGCTGCGGCGGCTGGTGCTGGCGCGAAGTCTCCATCGAGGCCGGCGCCCGCACTTTCATCCACGGCATGGGCTTGGCCGTCGGCGATTATGACAACGACCTCGACCTGGACTTTTATTTCTCCGACATGGTCAACGGCATGGTCCTGCTGCAGAACCAGGGCGACGGCACCTTCGACGATGTGGCGGAGGCGGCCGGCGTCGTCGTCGGTCCCAGCAGCGCCGTCGGCTGGGGCACGGTCTTCTTCGACTATGACAACGATGGCTGGCTTGATCTCTACCTCACCGCCACCGAATTCATCCAATTCGACATTTTCAGCGGTCCCGAAGGCATGATGTTCGAATATCGCGAATTCTTGTTCCGGAATCGCGGCGACGGCAGCTTCGCCGATGAAACGCCGGCCACCTGGCTGGAAGACCTGCAGCCGAGCATGGGCTTGGCTTATGCCGATTATGACCGCGACGGCTTGCTCGATTTTGTGCTGGGAAACTGGAACGAAGGCTACCGGCTCTACCGCAACACGGGCGCGGCCGCGGCTGGCGCGAACTGGCTGAACCTGCGGCTCATTGGCGGCGGCGAGGTAAACCGCGACGCGATTGGCGCCCGCGCGTATCTCACTCTTGATAACGGCGCGGCGCGCATGCAAGAAGTGAAAGCCGGCTCCAGCCTCGGCGCCGGCAATGACATGGCGCTGCACTTCGGCCTGGGCGCGGCCGGCATACGCGAGATTCTCATCCGCTGGCCCAATGGCGCGGAGCAGCGTCTGCGCGATGTGGCAGTCAACCAGTTCCTGGAAGTCGCCTACGCGCCGTAACACCTGCGATTTGTAGGGGCGAGGCTTGTCTCGCCCGAAAGCGCGCCCATTCCAATGCGCGGAAGGATTGACCGGTCGCGCCACATATACCGCGATACCGTCGGTTGCAACGGCGGGCGACCCAAGGGGCGCCCTACGGCGTCGTATTGCGGCGGTTTGGCCGGACGGCGATGTGGTATATCGCCCCTACAAACGCGCCCGTGGATCATTCCGGTTTCAGGTATAGCTTGACCACCGGGACCTCCGTCCTCGGTTGCGTCACCGGCAGGTTCAGCGTCGCCGCGCCGCGGTCGTCGACTGTGAACTGAATCTCGCTGCCATCGTGCAGGAACTCGGCGTACTCGATGCGCGCGCCAAAACCGTCGATGTGCAAATGACGGAAGGGGTAGGCGAAGACATGCGCGTAAACCTGATCGCCATTCTGCGTCAGGCGGCAATCTTGGGGCGCGGGCAAGGCGCTGGCGCTGCAGCCATAAATCGATTCGCTGTGCTGCGCCATCCAGCGGCGATAAACTTCCAGCGCGTCTTCCGCCCGCGAATCCAGCTCGCCCAGCGCCGTCGGTCCCACATTCATCAGCAGGTTGCCGCCGGTCGCGACGGTGTTGACCAGCATGCGAATCAGCTGCCCCGGGCTCTTCCAGGTGGCTTCGTCGCGATGATAACCCCAGGAGCCGCTGAAGGTCTGGCAGGTCTCCCAGACGACCGGCTCGCCATCGACTCGCACCCACTTGCGCGGCTGAAACTGCTCCGGCGTGTAGATGTCGGCTGAGGACGGCAGGTCGAGGCGGTTGTTGATGATGATCTCCGGCTGCAGCCCGCGGCTGAGCGCTTCCAAGCCTTCGCTGTCCCAGTCGTCGCGCCCCTTGCCATCGGGCCCCGGATACGAGAAGTCGTACCAGATGACATCGATCTTGCCATAATTCGTCAGCAGCTCGCGCACCTGGTCTTTCATGTACTGGCGGTAGCGGCTCATGTCGCGCCCTTGATTCAGGCGCTCGCGCTCCGGGTGATTCCGCTGCGAGTGGCGCATGTCGACGGTGAAATCGGGATGATGCCAGTCGATCAGCGAATAATAGAAGCCGACGCGGATGCCGCGGCTGCGAAAGGCGCGCACCACCTCCGCCAGCAGGTCTTTGCCCCAGGGCGTGTTGGTCGCTTTGTAATCGGTGAATTGCGAATCCCAGAGGCAGAAGCCTTCGTGATGCTTCGAGGTGATGACCATGTACTTCATGCCGGCCGCCTGCGCCAGCTGCGCCCAGCGATCGGGATCAAAGCGCTTGGGATTGAAGTGCTTGAAATAGGGCGCGTACTGCTCGTCGGTCAGTTCTTCGCGATTCTTGACCCATTCATGGCGGGCGGGCAGGGCGTACAAGCCCCAGTGAATGAACATGCCGAAGCGGTCATGCGTGAACCAGCTGGTGTCGCCTTTGGTCGGTTTTGGCTGAAGCATGGTGATAGTCTCCTTGTCGGCGTATGGTTTTCATGGCGGGCGACATGGCATTGCGCCCCTGTTTACATTGCGAGCCGCCAACCCCACCCCCGGCCCCTCCCCGAGGCGTCAGGGAGGGGAGTTAATTGCACACGATTCGCCATTCATGCAAGATTCTGCCCGTGGCGATCCGCAATGTATTCTGCGTGGGCGGCGGCAGTGTAGGCCGCGAGTTGACGGATTGGATGATGACGGGCGAGCCCCAATGACATCCCAACTTGTGGGGGCGAGCCACCGGGTCGCCCGTTTTGCGTCTCCCGACGTATGACCGCCGATTCTATACTTCAACATCCAATTCAGCCGCCAGCTGCCGCAGATCCGCCCAGACACGATCCGGCAGCGGGATGCCCGATTCTGTCCGCTCGGCGTAGGAGCGCGCTTCCGGCTCGCCCGGCAGCAGCACTTCGTCAAAGCCCTCAGCCGGCGCCACCGCCTTGACGCGCCGCTTCAGCGCCTCGACATGGACGGCGAAATCCGCGGCTTCGTCGAAGGCCGCGGGCAAGAGCGCCAGCAGCAGCGTCGGATTGCCAGCGCGAAACTGGGGCGAGCTGATTGGACGGGCGCCCGCCAGCAAATTCGGGATTATCTCCATCATCAGCGACAAGCCCGAGCCTTTGTGCGCGCCCATCGCCAGCAGCACCGCCCCGTCATCGACCAGGCTGGCGTCAGTGCTGGGTTTGCCAAATTTGTCCAGCATCATGCCGATCGGCACGGGAGCGCCTTTCGCCTGCGCCAACAGCAACTTGCCGTGCGCGATGCTGGCCGTGGCGAAATCCAGCAGCAGACTCTCGCCCGCGTCGCCGGGGACGGCGAAGGACAGCGGATTGGTGCTGAAGAGCCGCTCGCGCCCGCCATATGGGGTCACCCAGCCGCTGTACATCGTGCCGCCGGCGAAGCCAATGCCGATCAAGCCAGCCGCCGCGATCATCGCCGTGTACTCGCCCAGCCGCCCGATATGCGCCGTCCGCCCCAGCGAGACCGCGCCGATGCCGTGTTCATGCCCCAGCTCCAGCGCCAGCTCGGCTGAAAAGCGCGCGCCCAGCTGCCCGAAACCGTAGCCGTTGCCGACCATGGCGGTCGCGCCAAAGCGCTTCTTGACACGCGGTCGTGAAGCCGGTCGCAGCCTGCCATCGCGGATCATCTCAATGTACTGCTTGACACGCAGGACGCCATGCGAATCGTGCCCGAAGAGGTTGGTCGTCACCAGCGAATCGGCGACGACGGCGGCGATGTCGGCCGGGGCGCCGGCGGCGCTGAAGAGCGCTTGGCACAGGTCTTTCAGCGGCTTCGCTTGAGTAATGCGCGACATTGGCTGGCTGCCTGTGAGAGAGGATTAGAGGTCTCGCATTTGCGGGCGAGCCATCGGCTGGAGTATAGCCGTTGGCGGTTGGGCGGACAAGCGGCCGATCGACATGGGCCGTTTGCCTGGTGGCGGGCCAATGCGCTAAGCTCCTGCCACGATCGGCGAATACGACATTGCGAGGCGCGCTCTTGAAACCAGCCAACCTGCTCTTCATCATCTCCGACCAGCATCAAGCCCGGGCGATGGGCTGCGCCGGCCATCCTCTCGCGCAGACGCCGAATCTCGACCGCCTGGCAGCACGGGGGACGCGCTTCACCAATGCTTACACCAACTGCGCCATCTGCGTGCCGGCGCGGGCGTCGCTGGCTACCGGGCGTTATGTGCACGAAATCGGCAATTGGGATAACGGCTTCCCCTATGACGGTTCCGCGCCAAGCTGGGGGCATCAGCTCAAGGCGCATGGCTTCCGCGTCGATTCCATCGGCAAGCTCCACTTCCGCAGCGCCGAAGACGACAATGGCTTCACCAACGAAATCGAGCCGCTGCATGTCGTCGATGGCATCGGCGACCCGGCCAGCGGCATCCGCGACGGCTCAATCCAGCGCGACTGGCGGCCCGGCATCGAAGAAGCGGGTCCCGCCGACTCGACTTACCAAAGCTACGACATCCGCAATCGCGACAACGCCCTTCGCTGGCTGCGCGACCATGCCGGCGATGAAAAGCCTTGGGCGCTGTTTCTGTCTTTCGTGACGCCGCATCCGCCCTGGTTCTCGCCGCCAGAGACCTACGCGCTGTATCCGCATGACATGATCGCGATGCCGTCGCAATGGCAAGAAGCCAGCTGGCCGCGACACGAGGCTTACGCATACATGCGCCGCTTTTTCAGCAGCGAACGCCAATTTGGCGAAGCCGCCATCCGCCGCCTGAACGCCACTTACCTGGGCATTTGCAGCTTTCTCGATCAGCAGATCGGGCAAGTGCTGGACGCGGTCGACGCGCTGAACCTGCGGGAGAGCACGCGCATCGTCTACACATCCGACCACGGCGAGCATTTGGGCGCGCGCGGCATCTATGGCAAGTTCACCATGTATGAAGAAGCCAGCGCCATCCCCTTCATCATGGCGGGCCCCGATGTGCCGGCCAGCAAAGTCGTCGATACGCCCGTGTCGCTGGTCGATTGCCACCCGACGATCCTCGAGGCGCTCGGCTGTCCCCCGCCAGACGATGGCGTCATGCGTCCCGGCGAGTCGCTGTGGGCGATCGCCAATGAGGCCGACCGGGATCGGACGGTCTTCGGCGAGTACCACGCCATCGGCTCGTCCAGCGCCCATTTCATGCTGCGCGACCGCCAGCGCAAGTACATCGCCCATGTCGGGGATTCGCCACAACTCTTTGACCTGGCCGCCGACCCCGACGAGCTCCATGACCTGGCGATCGAGCCGGACGAGAATGCGCGTCGGCTGCTGGCGGAGTACGACGGCAAGCTGCGCCAGATAGTCGATCCCGAAGCGACCGACCGGCGCGCCAAAGCCGATCAAGCGCGGCGCATTGCAGAACTCGGCGGGCGCGACGCGGTGGTGGCGCGCGGCGCATTCGTCAATTCACCCGTGCCCGGCGAGACGCCCCGCTTCCGTCAATTCCGCGAAGATCCGCCAGCTTGACCAACCCAAAGAAAAAAGCCAGCCCGGCGGCTGGCTTCGCGTGCGTGCCTGGAGAGATTCGAACTCCCGACACCTGGTTCCGTAGACCAGTGCTCTATCCACTGAGCTACAGGCACTCGTTCGCCAATAGAATACACGCTGCGCCGCTGGCTGTCAAGCGGCAGTCGCGCGGCAAGCGAGCCGAGGTTTTGCGCGCTTGGGCGGGCTTCTCTATAATTGAGGCCTCAGGAGCGTCGGCGGCGACTCGCGTCTTGCAGGCGCGACTCTGCCGGGAGCGTGAATCTTTTGGCTCGCCCGCTGCAATCCAAGCCACGCTGGTCCCTTGGCCGCTTCTGGCGGAGCTGTCTGGCGGCGCTTGCGATGCTTTTGAGCGCGGCCGGCTGTGGCGCGCAAGCCACGCCCCCCAGCGCCACGCCCAGGCCCAGCGCCACGCCCAGCGCGACATTCACCGCCCAGCCCAGCGCCACGCCCACTTTCACCGCCACCGCCAGCCCGACGCCGACAGCCACGCCTACTCCCAGCGCCACCGCGACGCCCAGCGCCACCCCCACCGTCTTCGCCGACGTGCGGGCTGAGCGTTATGTCAACATCCGTCGCGGTCCCGGCGCGGATTTCGCCGTCATTGGCGCGCTGCCGCCCGCTGCCGCCGTCCAGGTCATCGGGCGCAACGACGCCGGCGACTGGCTGCAGATCCGCCGCGACGACGGCGACGACGGCTGGGTGAGCGCGGGCCTGCTGCAAATCCAGAGCGCGCCCCAGGCGGAGGCCGACGAGCCAACGCGCCTGAGCGAAGAGACTCGCATCGTCGTGGAAGTCGGTAGCGCCGATGCGGCTGACAGCGCCGAGGACGGCATCCTGGTCATCAACATCCCCATCGCCGATGTCGATTCAATGGCGGCGACGGCCACCGCGATAGCAGCGGCGAGCCAGGCAGCCGACGCCACGCCCACCCGGGAATCGCGCCCGGACGCGCCGCCCCCTGCCACGCCGCGCTTCGACGTCAAGGTCTTCGCCTTCTGCGACAATCCGGCGCATGGCATCGGCCCGCCCGCTGGCATGACCGCCGGCTCCACCATCCAGATCTTCTGGGCTTGGTTCGCCAGCAGCGAAACCCAGCTCCGGCAGCACATCGTCAACGCGGCGCACGAGCTGCGGGTCAATGGCCAGCGCATCGACGATGTCGACCAGTGGCGCCTCCCGTCTACCACCAGCGGCGGCCAATTCGTCGCCTATTGGTTTGTGCCCTTCGGTCCCCTGGAAGCCGGCGAAATCCACATCAGCTATCGTCTCACCTGGAGCGCCCCAATCAGCGACGGCTTCGCCCATTATGGTCCGGGCACCGCCAACGAATTCGAAGAAGAGAGCTGCCGCTTTGTCGCGCGCTGAGCCGGGCTGATGCGCCCGTGGCGGACGAGCCAGCGCGGCCGCAGCCTCGCGCAGCTGGATGATGACGAAGCACGCCTTCAGCTGCATCCCGCTAGCGCCGCCGAATATCACAACGCCCAGATCAGCGATTATCGCCTGCCCGCGCGCGATTTCAGCTGTAAGCCGCCCCTGCGTTTGAGCCTGCTCGCCCGCGCCGACTGCCAGCGCTGCGGCACGGCCGGGTTCGGCTTCTGGAATCACGCCTTCGTACCGGGCGAGCGCGGTCTTCGCTTGCCACAGGCGCTCTGGTTTTTCTTCGCGGGGCCCGCCAACGACATGGCGCTGGCCAAGGGCGTGCCCGGGCTGGGCTGGAAAGCCGCGACATTTGACCCGCGCAAGCCGCTCTTCTTCGCCATGCTGCCTTTCGCGCCCCTGGGTTTCTTGCTGATGCGCCAGCGCCGGCTCTACGACAGACTCTGGCCGCTGGGGCAGCGCGCCATCGGCGTTCACGAAGCCGCGCTCGATCCAGAATTGCTGGCGGACTATCACGAATACGCGATCGACTGGAACGAGACAGGCGCCGTTTTTTCGGTGGATGGCGAGCCGGTCTTGACCGCGCCAGGCGCCCCGGCGGGTCCCCTGGGCTTCATCGCCTGGATCGACAACCAGTACGCCATCGTCAAGCCCCAGGGCAATTTCAGGCATGGCCTCGTCGATGTGCCGCGCGCGCAAACGCTCTCCCTGCGCGAGGTTTCGCTGCGCCGCCCCGGTTGAGCGCATTGGGCGGGGCGAGTCAAAATGATACAATCGGCAGGCACGCGGACTGGAGGAGCGAGCGAAGGCATGACCGAGGCGCGCGACGATTCGTCATTTGCGGCGCTGCTGGAGGCGGTGGCGCTGCGCAAGCGGCTGCTGCTGGAGTACTTGACGCAGGAGCGCTTCGTTCGGCGCTTTCGCCCGGCGCACATCGGCGAAGCCGTCTACAGCTACATCAAGAGCGGCGGCAAATCGCTGCGCCCGGCGGTGGCGATGCTGGCCTGCGGCGCGCTTGGCGGCGATGAGGAACAAGCCTTGCCCGTGGCGGCCGCCATCGAGGTCTATCACACCTGGACCCTGGTGCATGACGATGTCATCGACCGCGACGACGCGCGGCGCGGCGTCCCCACCGTGCATCGCGAATATGCGCGGCGGGCGGCTCAAGACTTCGGCTGGGACGCGCGCGACGCCGAGCACTATGGCATGACGATCGCCATGCTCACCGGCGATGTCCAGCAGGCCTGGGCTTGGTCGCTGCTCTTTGAAGCGCATCTGGAGCGGAACCTGGCGGCGGATGTGACCCTGGCACTGGCTCAGGATCTGGCTTGCCGCGTGACGCCGGTCCTGGTCGAGGGCGAGACCCTGGATGTGCAGTACGCCGGCGCCGCCAAGGAGCTCGATGAAGCGCGGGTCATCGACATGCTGCGCAAGAAAACGGGCGCGCTCTATGAATTCGCCGGGCGCGCGGGGGCTGCCATCGCCCTGCAAGACGCCGACCCCAACTTAAGCCAGGCCAGAGCCATCGCTCGTTTCTGCAGCCTCTGTGGCACGGCCTTCCAGCTACAGGACGATATCCTGGGCGTCGTCGGCGACGCCTCGCAGCTGGGCAAGCCAGTCGGCTCGGACATCCGCGAGGGCAAATCGACCTTGTTGACGCTCAAGGCGCTGCAACTGGCGAACGCGAAACAAGGCCGACAGATTGAAGCGACTCTGGGCGACCCCGCCGCCAGCGACGCCGCCATCGACGCCTTCGTCCAGCTGCTGCGCGACCTGGGCGTCGTGCGCTATGCCCAGGCGATCTCGCGCAAATTCGTTGGCGAGGCGATGGCGGAGCTGGACGCGCTGCCGCAGAGCCACAACCGCGACTTGCTGGCGCAATGGGCGCGCTACCTCATCGAGCGCGATTTCTAGCGCGACGAAACCCGCCTTCACGCGCTATACCTTCATCCGAAACGGCAATTCACAGCAGGGGCGCGATGCAGATTCGGCTCGCCACTATCCGCACGATTCTCATCGCCGTCGCGCTGATCGCCGCCGTCGCGCGCTCGCTGGCGCAGGAGGCGTCGCCCGCCACGGCCCAGGACCTGCTCGAAGGCGCGGTCGAGCGGCTGCGCGACTCCGCCAGCTTTCGTCTGGAGATCGAGCAAAGCGGCGCGCCCTATCCTCTGTCGCTGACGTTGGACGGCGTCAATCTGCTGCCCGCCAGCTTGATCAGCGCCGAAGCCCAGTTCGTCAATCCCGCCGCCCTGCACATCAGCGCGCTCGTCCGCCTTTTCATCCCGCTGTCGCTGGAGTTTTATTCCCAGGGCGAGTCTATCTGGATCAGCTTCCCCGCTGGCGCGCCCTGGCTGCCGCTGCCCGCCTTTGAGGGCTTCGACATCAATCAGCTGCTGGCAGCGGACGCGGGCGTCGAACTGCTCGCGGCCAGCCTGCGCGACATTGAGCTGGCGGAAGCCGAAATCCTGCCGCGCGAGAACCCGAGCTGGCGTGTCAGCGGCGTCGCCCCGGGCGCGGCTGTGGCAGATCTGCTCTTCGGTTTCATCGAGCCCCAAGACGAGGTCGCGATCGACGCCTTCATCGACGCGGAAGATGGCAAATTCGCCGGGATTGACATGCGCATGCTGGAGACGGCGGAGGACCCGCTGGCCGAGCCGGCCCTTTGGCATATTCGCTTTGTGGATTACGACGCCGAGCCAAGCTTCCAGCCGCCCGAAACCTAAGACTCCGCCCGCCGCCGCTCGCGGATGTGATATATCGGCTTGCGCTGCGATTCGTGATAGGTGCGCATGATCATGTCGGCGACGATGCCGGTGCTGACGAATTGCGCGCCCAGGACCATCAGCATCACCGCCAGCAGGAGCAGGGGACGATCGCCGATCTGGTTCTCGGTCGCCAGCTTGAAGACGGTCAGGTACGCGCCCAGCAGCCCGCCCACGCCGCCCACGACGAAGCCGGCCGCGCCAAAGACATACAGCGGGCGACTGAAATAGCTCAAGACGAAGACGACCACGATGAGATCGAGGATGACCTTGAAGGTGCGGCTGAAACCGTATTTGCTGCTGCCCCAGCGCCGCGCCCGATCCTGGACCGGGGTCTCCGCCACGCGCACGCCCATGCCGCTTGCCAATGCCGGGATGAAGCGATGCAGCTCGCCGTAAAGCTGTACGCCCTTGGCCACATCATAATGGTAGGCTTTCAGCGTGCAGCCATAATCGTGCAGGCGGATGCCCGTCCCGCGCGAGATGAGCCAGTTGGCCGTCATCGAGGGGATGCGGCGCAAGAAGAGCGGCTCCTTGCGCTCTTGCCGCCAGCCGCTGACGATGTCGTAGCCCTCGGCGAATTTGTCCAGAATCGCCTGAATGTCGCGCGGATCGTTCTGCAAATCGGCGTCGATGGTCACAACAATCTCGCCACGAGCCGCGTCGAAGCCGGCCGCCATCGCCGCCGTCTGCCCGAAGTTGCGCCGAAAGTGAATGATCTGCCAGCGCCGATCGCGTTCCTGCACCGCGTTCAGCATGGCGTAGCTGCGGTCGCCGCTGCCGTCGTTGATGGCGATGACTTCATAATCGCGCCCGATCGCTTCCAGCGCCGCGCTCAATTCGCTGTGCAAGCGCTCGATATTGCCCTCTTCATTGAAAATGGGGATGACGACCGAAAGCTCGAGCTCGGGTCCTGCGCTGCTGTCCTGCCTGGCGCTCATGGATTGTCTCCGCCTGTGGCGCGCTCTCATTCTAGCATGGCGCGCCTGGCCTGCGAAGTTCAGGCTGAAGGGCGGCTCGCGGGGGGCCCGTCGCAGCGTAGGACAGCCGTTGGCAAGGCGTCGAGCGCGTCGCCAGGCGATATCGTATTCTGTTAGAATAGACTCGAACAAGGCGGGCGACGCGATGATCCTGGACGGCAGATTCCGCGATCTGGATCCCGAAGACTACGACAGAACCGAGCCGCTGGAGGCTGCTGAGCGGTCCGGCGAAAGCGCCCGCTCGACGCCCGCTGGCGCGCCCTTTCCCCTGCCGCATGTCTCGCAGATCGACGCGCAGCCGCCCCGCGACGCCCGCCGCGAGCGTGGTCAGCGAGTCACCATGCCCGCCATTGGGCAGCTCGCGCAGAGACCGCTAGCAAACCAGACAAGCCAGCCAACGCAAGTCCCTCCCGGTCCCAAGCGAGGGACGCGGCGCGGGCCGGTCCCCCCGGCGCTCCACGATGGCCGGGGTCCCGCTTCGCTGACGGCGGAGCAAGGGCTGGATGGCGCGGCGCCGCCCAAGCTGGCGCGCAAACGGCGGAGGAAGCGGCGCTTGCTCGGCTTGCCGCTCGGCTGCTTCTGGGCATTGGCTGGCTTGACGCTGTCATTCTGCGGCGGCTTCACGCTGCTGAGCCTGGGCGCGGCCGCCATCTTCTTGCCCCAGGTCGAGCGGCAGTGGATGGCTCGGGTCGCTGAAGTCGACGGGTATCGCGGCTTCGAGAGCACTTTCATCTACGACCGCGATGGCGAAGTGCTGTACGAAGCCTTTGGCGAGGGGCGTCGCACTCGCGTCCGCTACGAGCGCATCCCCCGCGATCTGATCAACGCGACGGTCGCCATCGAAGACGACACTTTTTTCAGCAATATGGGCATTGATGTCGCGCATACGGCCTTGGCGGCGCTCAATTACATCGGCGCTTCCGACAGAGCGCGCGCTCCCGGCGGCAGCACCATCACCCAGCAGCTGGCGCGCAACATCTTCTTCGACTTCGAAAAGCGCGCCCAACGCAGCGTCGCCCGCAAACTCGAAGAAATCGTCCTCGCCATCGCTCTCGCGCAATCCAGAAGCAAAGAAGACATCCTGGAGATGTATTTCAACGAGATCTATTACGGCAATCTGGCTTATGGCGTGCAGACAGCCGCCCAGACTTTCTTCGGCAAAGACGTCGACCAGCTGAGCCTGGGCGAAGCGGCTTTGCTGGCGGGCCTGCCACAAGCGCCGGCCTGGCTCGATCCGCTCAATCCGGACCCGGCCGTGCAAGCCGCCGTCGACCAGCGCTGGCGCCAGGTTTTGGGCGAAATGGCGGAGGAGGGCTACATCAGCCAGGCGCAAATCAAGGCGACCCTGCGCGAGGGGCTCAGTTTCGCGCCCGCCAATGTCTCGCTGACCGCGCCCCACTTCACCGTCTACGCCCAGGCCGAGCTGGAGCGCCTGCTGCTCAGCCTGGGTCATAGTCCGGAAGACATCGCCAGCGGGGGCTTGCGCGTCTACACCACCCTCGACCAGGATGTGAACCGCCTGGCGCAGCGCGCGGCCGCCAACCAGGTCGCCCAGCTAGCGGCGAAAAATGTCAGCAACGCCGCCGTCATCGTCACCCAGCCAGCCACCGGCGAGATCATCGCCATGATCGGCAGCATCGACTACAGCAACGAGGCGATCGACGGCAGCGTCAATGTCACCACCGCATTTCGCCAGCCCGGCAGCACCATCAAGCCCTTCACCTACTCGGCCGCGATGGAGCGGGGCATGTCGCCGGTTGACCTGCTCTGGGACACCCGCGCGCAGATTGCCCTGCCCGGCCTGCCAGTCTACGCGCCGCGCAACTTCGACAACGCTTTCCACGGTCCCATGACCATGCGCAGCGCCCTCGCCAACAGCTACAATGTGCCGGCCGTGCAGACTCTGCGTCTGATCGGCGTGGACTACCTGCTCAGCCTGCTGCGCCGCCTGGGCATCACCACCCTCGACGAAGACGCGTCCAACTATGGCTTGTCGCTCACCCTCGGCGGCGGCGAAGTTACCTTGATCGAGCTGACCAACGCCTTCGCCGTCTTCGCCAATCAAGGCGATTATGTGCCCGTCACCTCCATCCGCTGCGTCCTGGACAGCGATGACCAGATCCTCTACCAGTACGACGCCGGCTGCCCGGCCGGGCGCTTGAACGCGGATTCGGTCTTGCGCGTCGCCTCACCGAGCCGGGCGCTCGATCCGCGGGTCGCCTTCGTCATCACTGACATGCTGAGCGACAACCGCGCCCGCGCGCCAGCCATGGGCGCCTACAGTCCGCTGCGGACCGAGGGCATATCGGCGGCGGTCAAGACCGGCACCACCGACGATGTCAAGGACAACTGGACCATCGGCTACACCCGCAATGTGGCGGCGGGCGTCTGGGTGGGCAACAACGACGGCGACCCGATGATCGACTCCACCGGCTTGACGGGGGCCGCGCCCATCTGGAACACCGTGCTCAGCGGCATCTACGGCAATCCCGACCTGCTCGACGCTTTCGCCTTGGAGGGCAAGCTGCTGAACGACCAGTCGATCCCGCCGCCGGGCATGATCTTGCGCGAAGTCTGCGATGTGCGCCGCGTGACCGAGTTCTCGACGCGCTGCCCGGCGACCGTCACGGAATGGACCCTGGATGGCCGCGCCGGCATCCCCGACGGGCTAGGCGGCCTGCTGTATCCGCCAGTGGCTGCCAGCTACCCGACGCCCGTCCCGCAGCAAGGCACGCTGGTGCAGGAGATTTCGCCCGGCCTCTACCAGACTCTTGCCTATCCCTTGCCGCCGGAGCTGGCGGCCGGCATCCAGTTCCAGGTCGCGCCCGGCGAGAGCCAGCCAATTCCGCCCAATTTCTGTCGCGTGCCGCTGCAAGACGCGGCCGAAGCTGTCGCCGCTGGCGCCCAAAACCTCGTCTTCATCGGCGGTCCCGCGACCTCGCACAACGACGCTGTCGAAGCGGAGCGCTACGCCCGCGAACAAGGCCTGGCTTTCTTGCCGACCGTCGACTGCTGGACCGGCATTTACAGCCAGAGCGCCATTGGCAGCGTCGGCGCCGCCCTGCAGATTCAGCAGCCCGCCAGCGGACAGTCAGTCAGCCGGCCCATTCCCATCATCGGCACGGCGCATTTCGATCACAGCCAGGCGGAGTATTATCAGTTTTTCATTCGCGGCGGGCAATTCAGCGACTGGACGCCCCTGGGCACGAGCCAGGCTACGCCCGTCGTCAACGGCCAGCTGGAGACGCTGCACGCGGATTCCCTGCAACCGGGCAATTATGTATTGCGGCTGGCCCTGATGCGCGGCGGCCAGATCGTGCAGGCCAGCGATGTCATCTTCAGCGCGCCCTGAGGCTTGCGCGTTCGCGCGGGAACAGGCGATGAACTGTGTATCATGTACCGGGAACGCGACGATAGAGTCGCGGCGCCAAAAACGATGACTGAACCGCCCGTTGAACTGCCGCCAGCGCTGTATTCGCGGTCAGCCTTGCGACAAGCCCGCGACATGCCCTGGAAAGCGGAAAACGAAATTCGCCGCTTGCTGTGCTGGCCCCGGGCGCGCTGGGCGCTGCGTGGCATCCGCCTGGGAGCGGGCTGGCGCTGTTATGGCGTCCCAATCGTCCAGCGCCACCGCCGCAGCCATATCCAAATCGGCGCCCGGCTGCAGCTGCGTTCGTCGCCGCGCAGCAACCCCCTGGGCGTGCCGCACCCCGTCGTCCTCAGCGCGCGATCGGCCTCCGCCAGCTTGCGCATCGGCGACGACTTCGGCATGACCGGCGGCGCCATCGTCTGCGACCAGCGCATTGTCATTGGCGATCGCGTTTGGGTGGGCGCGAACGCGGTCATCGCCGACACAGACTTTCATCCCCTGGACCCGGCTCTGCGGCGCAGCGACCCGCTTCATGCCAGCACGGCGCCGGTGGAGATCGCCGACGATGTTTTCATCGGGATGCGCGCGCTGATATTGAAGGGCGTGTCCATCGGCGCGGGGGCGGTCGTCGGGGCGGGCAGCGTCGTCAGCCGCGATGTGCCTGCGGGCTGCGTCGTCGCCGGCAACCCGGCCCGCGTTATCGGCGAGACTCCGACTCAATCGGCATAAACCAGATCGTATGACAGCAGCAGGGCGTCGCCCAAGGCGATGAGATCGCCATCCGCCAGCGGCCGACTCCCGCTTATCTGCGCGCCATTCACCCGCGTCCCGTTGGCGCTGCCCAGGTCTTCCAGGTGGTAAGCCTGCCCCCGCAGCGTCAAGCGCAGGTGAAAGCGGCTTACCTGGGCGTCGCGAATGTGAATGTCGTTGGCCAGGTCGCGACCAATGCTGACCAGCGGACGCTCCAGTTGATACATCTGATTTTGCAGCGGTCCGCGGCGCATTACCAGCCAGTAGCCCGGCGCCGTCGGCCGCAGGTCGCGGTCAATCTCGGCTTCCATCGCGGGCCTGTGAGCAGCTTGTCGGCCCGCAACCGGCCGTCCAGCCAAGGCCCTCTCGAGTTGATCCAGGAAACGATCCCAGAAGTGATTCTCGTCGCCAAAATCACCGAGCGCGCAGCGGTGGACGGTTTGCAGGCGGGGGTGCTCAGCCGCTGTTTCCATGATCAGGGCGATGACCGGGACGCCCGCGCCCAGGGCGAATGCCCAAGCGTATGTTACCGCGACCGACTGCGCCGCTTCCGCCGTGAGCAGCAGCGCCAAAGCCTCCGCCTCGGCTATGGCAATCTCCATTTCGGGGCGCCATTGGCTTGTCGGCTGCGGATCCGGGGCGCGCCAGGGGCTGTGCCCGCGGGCCAGCAAAATCCGCCGCAACTCTTCGGCTCGCGCTTCGTCGGCCGGCGCGTAGGCGAGGTAGATCCGGCTCATCGCCCAAACCGCTCGTACGCTTCAAGGGCGCCGGCCGCCATGCTCTCGACGCTGAAGCGCTCTTCCAGCCGCGACGCGCCCAGCAGGCCCATGTGTTTGCGCAAAGCGCGATCGCCCAGCAAGCGGCGCATCGCTCGCGCCAGGCTCTCCGCGTCGCGGGCCGGGACCAAGATGCCGTTTTCTTCGTCCGCCACCACTTCCGGGATGGCGCTGACGCGGCTGGCGATGATGGGCAGCCGGCGCGACATCGCCTCCAGCAGCGCCAGCCCGAAGCCTTCGTGCGCGCTGGGCATGAGGAAAACATCAAAGGCCGCCATCAAATCGGCTGCGTCCGGCCGCCAGCCCAGCCAATGCACCGCGTCGGCGATGCCCAGCATCCGCGCCAGGCGCCGCAGCTCGCCAGCCAGGGGTCCGTCGCCGGCGATGACCAGGCGCGCCCGCGGGAATGCTGGCCGAATCCGGCGGAAAGCCTCCAGGGCGTAGGGGATGCCTTTCTGCTCCACTAAGCGGCAGGCCATGCCCAGGAGCAGCGCGTCCTGCCCCAGCTCCAGCTCTGCCCGCAGTTCCGCTCTCGCCGCCTCGACTGCCCTGTCATCCAGCCAGAGGCTCGGCAAGCCATAGCGGACGACCTGGATTTTGTCCGCGGGCGCGCCTTCAATTTCGATGGCGAAGCGCTTGATGGCGCAAGAAATGGCGATGCCGCCGTCGATCAGACGCCAGTGCCAGCGATGCAGGCGCCGCCAGCCAGAACCCCGCCGGAAGCTGTCGTCGTTGTGCCGGCTGCTGATGACCCGCGCCTTTCCCGCCGCTCGCGCCGCCGCGTAACCGAGGAGGTCGGCATGCACCAAATGCGTATGCACGATTTCGGGCTGGATCCGCCTTAACAAACCGCGCAGCCGCCAAACCAGCCCCGGGTCCAGATCGCGGCCGATCGGCAAGCGCTCCAGCGGAATGCCGCGTTCGGCACAGGCTGTCGCCATCTCGTCCATGGGCTTGTCGCGCTCGACGAGGATGATCAAGCGGGCGTCGACGCCGCGCTCGCGCAGAGCCGGCAGCAAGTGGAGCAGGTGGCCTTCGGCGCCGCTTATCCGGGTGACCTTGATGATATGCGCGACTCGCATGCAGCCTCTTGCGCCGGCCTTGGGCGCTTTCATTGGCGGGGCAGCCGCTTCAGGGGACGATCTCCCGCGAGAGCGGCCCGACGACGCCGCGGCTGTCTTTGGCGGCGATGGCGATTGCGGCGTAATCGCTGAATCCATCCCAAGCCAGTTTGGTCGAATCGTCGAAAGGCAGCTGATCCGAATAAATCAGCGAACCCGGCGGCCGCAGCGCGATGAGATAACTGGCTGCCCCCTCCACCGGCGCCCAGACCAGCTCTCGCTTGCCATCGTCGCGCTGCCGCAGGACGATATTTTCCGGTGGCCGCGGACCATCCGCCAGCGCCACCACGATGGCCAGCGCGGCTTCCGTGGCGCGGCTCAGGTAGGCTGGCTCGATGAAATCGATGGTGTCGGTCGGGTCGGCGTTGCGCTTTTCTTCAAAGGCGTTGATCAAGCGGATGGCGGGGTAGCCGAGCTCGCTGAATGACATGTGATCGCCCCAGCGGTTTTCGCGGTCGATGGCGTCCATAACCTGCAAGCCCATGTTCACATTGTGATTGTAGGCGAGGAAGTTGGCTTGCCGCGCCAGCCGCCGCGAGCTCGAAGTCTCGTTGGGTCCCGCCGAAAACACGCGCAGGTAGCGGTCTTCGCTGGCGCCATAAAAGTCCTGCGTGTTGCCGATGGTGTCGAGGTTGATCATGCCGATGACATCAAGTTCGTTGTCGGCGATCCAGCGGGCAAAAGAAATACTGCCTTGCCGGGCGAATTCTTCGGCGGAAAAGAGCGTGAACATGACAGTCGCCTTGAGGGGCGCGGCGCTCATGATGCGCGCCATCTCCAGCACGGCCGCCACCCCGGAGGCGTTGTCGTTGGCGCCCGGGGCATAGGCGCTGCCCGATTCGCGGGGTGTGCCGATGCTGTCGTAATGCGCGCCGACGATGATGGCGCCGGCAGCCGGGTCGCTGCCGCTGATCGCGCCGACGATGTTGTATTGCCGCGTCGCGTCCTCCGGCGCAGCGAATGCCTCGAAGGCCAGCTCGAAAGTGTAGAGCGCGCCGCCCGAAGCCGTGCGGAATATCTCGAGCTGCTCCTTGATGTAGCGCCGCGCCGCGCCGATGCCCTCGCTGGGGGAAGCCTGCGTGGAGCTGATGTGCCGCGTGCGCATTTCTTGCAAGCTGCGGATGTGCGCCATCAAGCGGTCGGATTCGACCTGTCGCAGCAGCGGCGGCATGGCGGCGTCTGGAGCAGGCACGGCGGTGGCGGCGGCTGCGCGGAGGGGCGTCGGTCCAGCGGCGGCGTAACCCAGGGTCGGGCGGGGCGTGAAGGCAGGCAGGGGCGCCAGGGTCGGTGGCGCGCTCTCGCTGGCGCCCAGGTTGCAGGCGACCAGCAGCAGCATGAAGCCGGCGACGATGAGCGCGGTTTTGCCGTGGCTGGCGGAGTTGTCCATGCGGGCGATTCTAGCATAAATCAGGCGCGTTACAGGAGCGAAGGAAAGGCCGGCGGCGCGCTTCTACCCCCGCCTCAAACCCCACCCCCAAAAAGAGGGAGGGGCGTAAAGCGGCGCGATACGCGGATTATCCGGCGCGGAAGACGGCACGGAACGCTGTAATCGCTCCTGCACGGCGCCCCACGCTTCCAATTGGGAATGGCTGCCATAGAGATGGCGGGGAGGGGCCGCGGGATGGAGAATTACCGGGTTGGCTCTACAGGCGCGTAGATTGCGCCTTAATCGAGATAATCGCGCAGTTTGCGGCTGCGGCGGGGGTGGCGCAGGCGGCGCAGGGCGCGGCCCTCTATCTGGCGGATGCGCTCGCGAGTCAAGCCGAATTTCTGCCCGACTTCTTCCAGCGTGTAGCAGTGGCCGTTCTGCAAGCCGAAGCGCAAGCGCAAGATACGCGCCTCGCGCGGGGTCAGCGTATTCAGCAATTCTTCGATCTTCTCTTTGAGCAGCTTGCTGTAGGCGCTGTCCGATGGGTTGGGCTCGCGGTCGTTCTCGATGAAGCTGCCCAATTCGCTGTCGTCGTCTTTGCCGACCGGGTGCTCCAGGCTCAGCGGACGCCAGGAGACCTTGAGCATCCACTGGACTTTGCGCGGGTCGCACTCCATGACTTCGGCGATTTCTTCGACGCTGGGTTTGCAGCCGGTCTCTTGCTCCAGGTCGCGGGCGACGCGATACAGCTGGCGGATGCGGTCGGTCATGTGCACCGGCACGCGAATGGTGCGCCCTTGATCGGCGATGGCGCGGGTGATCGTCTGGCGGATCCACCAAGTGGCGTAAGTGCTGAAGCGGTAGCCGCGGTGATAATCGAACTTCTCCACCGCTTTCATCAAGCCCAGATTGCCTTCCTGGATCAAATCGAGGAAGGGGACGCCGCGCGACATGTATTTCTTGGCGATCGAAACGACCAGGCGGGTATTCGCTTTGATGAGGTGATCGCGGGCGTTCATGCCGTCTTGCGCGAGGAACTGCCACTCCGCCCGCCGTTCATGGTCCGGCGCCGCCTCGAGCTGGCTGGCCGCCTTGTCGCCGGCTTCCTGGCGCATCGCCAGCTGCACTTCTTCCTCCGTCGTCAACAGAGGGACGCGCGCCATCTCTTTCAGGTACAAGCCGACGGTGTCGCTCGACGCGATCTCGCCCAGATCCAGGTCTTCGTCTTCTTCTTCCAGCTCCAGGTCGTCTTCAAACGACTCCTCAAGCAGCTCAAGCTCGCCTTCCTCGAAGAAGACCTCGAAGTCGTTTTTGCTGCCTTTGTCGTCGTCGAGGAAGGTCATCAAGTCGACATCGGACTCGAGCCTGCCATCCATGTCACTCACCATCGCACCTCTATCGCGCTGGCTGCGTCCCCGACGCCTGGTCGCGCGGACGCCGCCCCATTTTGGCTTAGCGCAGCAATTTCTTCAACACCGCCAGCCGCGGGTCAATCGCCGCATCGGCATCCGTCAGTGTTTCGCTCGCCGGCGCCGCTTCCGCATAATTCAGATTCCCGCCCGTTTCCGCGCTCAGCCCGCGGCAGTCTTCGCGGCAGACCGCCCGGTAGCTCTCCTCAATGAGGATCTCTTCGCGCAGCAGCGGCGCCAAGTCAATTTCGCCATTGCTGCCGACGAAGAAGGCGCCCGCCTCGTCCCTGGGCGGCGACAGAAAAAGCTCCGCCAGGCTCAGGTCGAAGGCATGCTCAAAGCGCTCCAGACAGCGGTCGCATTCACGCTCGCTCTCCGCGCGCAGCTCGCCTTGCAGCAGGATGCCGTCTTTTGCGCGCGTCAAGACCAACTTGCCGCAAAGCGACTCCACGAACAGACCGCTTTCCACCTGCAGCCGCTCCGGGAAAGCGAGAGCCATCTCTTTGGCTGTGCCCGGTCCCTCCGCCAGCAGAAAGCCGACCTGCAGCTTGAGCAGCCGTTTCTTCAAGTAGCCACGCGCCGCCGCGCCCACCGCTTCTCCCTAATCCACTTCCAACTCGCGTATTGGCAGGCTGCTAGCGCCTCCTATGTCCACGAGATTATAGGCGCGCCCGTCAAGCCCTGTCAAGCGAAGCAAACTCGCCGCCTGGCTCGGCGCATGGCGATTTTCAGCAAATTGGCGCCGCCCCCGCGCGTGATTCGTTGTGATACAATGAACGCCGCAACGATAACGCAATATACGGGGCTTGCCAAGTGCCGCGCCGGGAGAAATCGTGAAGCCTTCCCCGCTCATCTGCCTCAGCGCCGAGGCCCGTTTCAGCCGCTCCCCGGACGCTCTCGGCGGATACGATAACATAGTGTTAAGCGGCTTGCAAGAATCTCTAGACGCCTTAATCAATTACGGGGCCTCTATGGTATTCATCGACGGCGGCTTTCACGCCTGGCGCTCGTTCGTCCTCGCTTGCAAGACCAATGCCGCCACGCGCCGCATACCCCTCTGCCTCGTCAGCGACGATCAAGCGCAGCGCGCCGACGCCATCAACTGTGGCGCGGAGCTGGCCTTGGCCTGGGCGGAGTGGCAGGCCGGAATCCAGCAAATCATCGCGGACTGGGCGCGGAAGCCCGACCCGGCGACTCTGGCGCGGCTCAAATGCGAGTGCCAGTCGCCGCCGCCCGCGCTCGCCATGCGGGGAATCGACGCCTTCAATCGGGGCGAGTATTATCGGCAGCACGACCTCTTTGAAGCATTGTGGGTGGAGACCGATGGTCCCGTGCGGGATCTCTACCGCGCCGTTCTGCAAGTGGGCGTCGCTTATTATCAGATCGAGCGGGGCAATTTTCGCGGCGCCTTGAAGATGCTCCAGCGCAGCGCCCAATGGCTTCGGCTCTTGCCGGACCGCTGTCAAGACATCGATGTTCAGCAGCTGCGGCGCGATTCTTTCGCGGTCCGCGCCGAATTGCAGCGACTTGGTCCGGAGCGCCTGGACGAATTCGACCGCCGCCTGCTGCGGAACCTGCCTTACGCGCCGGGCTCGCCCAAGACATAGCGCGCGAACCAGGCGAGCATCGCGTCGTTGTGCGCCCGCCGATTGGCCACCGAGCCGCTGGTCGAAGCGCCGTGAGAACCGCCCGGTTGCCGCAGCATCTCCACGACGCAGCCATTGGCTTTGAGGACGGCGTAAAATTGTTCCGATTGCTCGGCCGGGCAGCGCCAGTCGCATTCCGCCTGGACGAGCAGGGTCGGCGTCTCGCAGCGGTGCGCGTATGAAATCGGCGAGCAGCGCGCGTAGACTTCGGGGATCTCCTGTGGATGTCCGCCCAGCTGCGCCACGCTGAACCATAGGCCGATGTCGCTCGTGCCATAAAAGCTGCGCCAGTTCGTGACCGGGTTGTGCGGGATGGCGGCTTTGAAGCGCGTCGTCTGCCCGATGATCCAGCAGCTCAGATTGCCGCCGCCCGATGTGCCACATACGCCCAGGCGAGCGCCATCCGCCAGTCCGCGCTCGATGGCCTGGTCGACGCCGCTCATCAAGTCTTGATAATCGAGATTGCCCCAATCGCCGACGATTGCGGTGGAAAAGGCGTCGCCATAGCCGGTGGAGGCGCGATGATTTATGAAGAGCGCGCCATAGCCCGCGCCCGCCAGCATCTGAAAATCAAAATGAAAGCCGTAACCGTATGCAGCGTTCGGCCCGCCATGGATGTAGAGGATGGTTGGGTACGGCGGCTCTCCCTGAGGCGGCTTCATATACCAGCCTTCGACTTCCGCGCCGTCGACGCTCCGCCATGAAAGCCGCTCGGTCGCTGGCAGGGCGCGCTCCGCCAGCAAGGCGTCGTTGAGCCGGGTCAGCTGTCGCTCGGCGCCGCTTTGCGCATCCGCCAGGAACAGGTCCGGCGGCGCGTTCAAGCTCGTGCGCGCGTAGAGCAGCCGCCCGGCTTTCCAATCCAGCGGGTAGACGGCGCATTCGCCTTCGGTGACTGGCTGCCAGTTTTCCGGGCCCCTCAGCGTGACGCGATAGGCATGGACTGTGCCGCCGCGTTGGACGCTGATGAGGGCGGATTCGCCGTCTTCGGCGATGAGCGTGTTGCCGCCTTGCAAACCCGCGATCGGCATATCCAGAATGAGGCCGCCGTCGACGCCGACATCGAGCCCGCTCGTCCGGCACTCAATCGCGCCCGTCGCCAGGTCAAGCGCGTAGAGATCCCACTTGGCGCCGATGGGCTTGCCGTCGGCGGGCCGGCCAGCGAAGACGACGCGCCCTCCGTCCGGCGTGAAATTGGCCCGCGAGACTCGCTCCCAGCCGGCCAGCGCAGTGCGCTGCGCTCCGCCCAAATCGACAAGCGCCAACTCCGGCGTCATCGCGCGGATGGCGTCGGCGCGCATCGTCAGATCCGTCAGGATGCGCGCGCCGTCGGGCGAAAATCGCGGGTTGCCATGGCTGACGCGGTCGCTGGTCAAGGGCCTGATGTCGCCATCCGCCAGATCCAGCAAGTAGAGATCCTGCGATGCCTGGTCGAGGTAGCCGACGCCGTCGAAGCGGTAGACTGCGCGGTCCAGCCGGTAAGGCCTCTGGCTCAAGTCGGGCGCGGTTTCGTCTGGGGCCGCGCAGAGGGCGATGCGCCCGCCACAAGGCGACCAGGCAAATGAAGCAATGCCGCGCGCAAAGTCCGTCAGCTTACGCGCCTCGCCGCCGTCGGCCGGCAACAGGTAGAGCTGCGCCAGCCCGGAGCGGTCCGAGAGGAATGCGATTGACCGGCCGTCTGGCGACCAGGCCGGGCTCCTGTCGACCGACTCGCCGCGAGTCATCTGGCGGCGCGCGCCACTGGCCAGGTCCAGCAGATAAAGCGCGGAAAACTCTTTGTCCGCGGCCGCGTCGATCTTGTTGACGCAATAGACGACGCGCTCCCCCTCGGGCGACAGCGCGGCGCCGTTGAGGAAGCGCAAATTGAAGAGGTCTGTCTTTTGGATCCCGGGGGGCTGGGGCATGGCGGCCTCGCGCGGACGGCGGTATTGGGCTGGCGGCGTCGCCAGTGTAGCATGTTTGCCCGGGCCGGGCTTGGTCGCGTCCTCGCGGGGAGGCGGCGCGCCATCGCACCGGGTTTGTCTTGTTCGATTGCCCCGCCAATGGGTAAGATACGGCGCCTGCCGACACTGTTCCCGGTCGCTTGTCTTGCGTAAATTCGGCCGTCTCGGTGTATTCTGTGGCGGGCGGACAACCCAGGAAGATCGCCCCATTGAAGCTAAATCGACGAACGCGCGAGGCCTTGATGACCGAAGCGCAAGACTCCAAGTCCCTCTCCCAGGCGCGCTACAGCCGCTTCGCCGAGGGCTATGTCCAGAGCGAGACCCACGCCCGCGGCAGCGACCTGGACCGCCTGCTCGACATCGCCCAGCCACAGGCGCATTGGCGGGCGCTCGACATCGCCACCGGCGGCGGCCACACCGCCCTCAAGTTCGCGCCTCATGTCGCCCAGGTCGTCGCCAGCGATCTGACGCCGCGCATGCTCGAGAAGGCGCGCCAATTCATCGGCGAGCAAGGCGCCGCCAATGTGAGCTTCCGCCTGGCAGACGCCGAAGACCTGCCCTTTGCAAACGACCGCTTCGACTTGCTTACCTGCCGCATCGCGCCGCACCATTTCCCGGCGCCGCAGCGTTTCCTGGAAGAGTGCGCCCGGACGCTTGCGCCAGGCGGCATGCTCATGCTGCAAGATCATGTGCTGCCTGCCGATGAGGCCGCCGCCCGCTTCATCGACAGCTTTGAAAAACTGCGCGACCCCAGCCACCACCGCGCTTACAATGAAGCCGAGTGGCGGGCGATGCTGGAAAGCGCCGGCTTCACGGTCGAACACGGCGAAGGGTATCTGAAGCGGCACGATTTCTTGCCCTGGGCGCGGCGCCAAGGCAACGACGACGCCACGATCGCGGCACTGGTCAACATGGTCGAGGCCGCCTCGCCGGTCGCGCGAGAGTGGATGGACCCGCGGCAGTGGGGCGCGGAAAACGCGACCTTCCTCAACCGCCACATCCTCATCCGCGTTCGCGCCAGCCTGGCGCCCTGACCATGCCCCGGCTCTTTGTCGCCAGCGGCATCTTCCATCCCGAACCCGGCGGGCCCGCCACCTACCTCCGCGCGATCTTGCCCGCCATGCAAGCCTTGGGCTGGGATCCGCAGGTGATGACCTTCGGCGAGGCGCAGGCCGGCGACTATCCTTACCCGGTGACGCGGATCGCCCGGAGCGGGTATCCGCTGCGCCAGCTGCGTTATGCCATGGCGGCGCGAAAACAGATCAAGCGGGCGGATCTCGTCTTCGCCCAGACGATTGACTTGCCGCTCTGGGGCCGGCGCGACATTCCGCGGGTCATCAAAATTGTCGGCGACCAGGCCTGGGAGCGCTGCGTTCGCAAGGGCTGGCTGCCGCCAGGCATGAGCATCGACGCCTTTCAGACATTTCGCGGCGACCCCCGAGCCCGCTGGCAGCAGCGTTCGCGCTCGCGGCAAGTGGCGGCGATGGACGCGGTCATCGTACCCAGCGCGTACCTGCGGCGCATGGTCCTGGGCTGGGGCGTCGCCGAGCGCAACATCCACACCATCTACAACGCCCTCAGCCCGCCGGACCCGCCCGCCGAAACGCGCGCCGCCATCCGCGCCGAGCTCAAATGGGGCCCGCGCCCGACCCTGCTCACGGTCGCCCGCCTGCAACCCTGGAAAGGCATCGACCATTTGATTGCGGCGCTGCAATCGCTGCCCGATCTGCGCTTGGTCATCGTTGGCGATGGACCGGATCGCCAGCGCCTGCAGCGGCTGGCCGCGTCGCTGGCTGAGCGCGTCGTCTTCACCGGGCAGCTGAGCCGCCGCCAAGTCTTCCGCCTGATGCGCGCCGCCGACGGTGTGGCGCTCTACAGCCAGTACGAAGGCTTGTCGCACACCCTGCTGGAGAGCTTGAGCCTCGGGACGCCGGTCCTGGCGAGCGATGTAGGCGGCAATCCGGAACTGCTGCGGCATGGCGTGAATGGCTTGCTCGCGCCGCCCGGGGATCTGGAAGCGCTGCGGCAGGGCATTGTCGAGCTGCTCGCCCGGCGGGAAGAACTTGCCGCCAATAGCCGCGTCGGGCTGGAGCGCTTCAGCTTCGACTCGATGGCGCGGCAAACGGACGCGCTGCTGCGTTCGCTGCTGTGATCAGCGCTGGACGAGGCGATACCCGACGCCGCGGACCGTTTGAATCAGCGCTGGCCGCTCCGGATCCGCTTCCAGCTTGCGCCGCAGATAATGGATGTAGAGCTTGACGCTGTCGCCGGCGTCGCCGTATTCTTGCCCCCAGGCTTCCGCCACCAGTTCGCGCCGATCCAGCGCCCGCCCGGCATGACGAGCAAGCGCAGCCAGCAAGCTGAATTCTTTCGGCGTCAAGCGTATTAGCGAATTGCCGACCCACACCTCGCGGCTGAGAAAGTCGACGCGCAGGTCGCCGCTGCGGAAGGCGAGTTCGTGGCTGCGCCGGGACGTCCGCCGCAACCGAGCGCGAATCCGCGCCAGCAGCTCCGCGTCGTCTACCGGCTTGCTCAGGTAATCATCGGCTCGCAGCTCGTCCAGCGCTTTGACGACGGCGCCGGCGTCGTTCTGGTCGCCGACGAGGATGATCGGCAAGTCCGAGAGCTGGCGCAGGCGCCGGCATGCTTCCCAGCCGCTCGCGCCCGGCAAATTCGCGTCGAGCAGGATCAGGTCCGGCTCAGCCGCCTGCATCAGCCTCATGCCCGCTTGGCCATCGGCGGCGGCCAGGACGGCGAATCCCGCCCGAGTCAAGAGCGCGCGCAAACGGGCGGCGGACCGCTGGCCCGCGTCGATGATGAGGATCGTCCCCGGCATGCGCGCCGCTTCAGCCCCGGATGGAGGCGACAAGCGCTTCCGCCTGGCGCATGAAACTGGCGGAGGCGGCCGGCCCCGGCGCGATCGACCATTCCAGCGCGACGCCATTGTCCAGCTGCAGCTGCATTTGCCCCTCGACCGGCTCGTCAATGGCGTCGACTTGACTGACGGTCACCGTGCCGCCGTCGGGCGCGACAAAGACGAATTGCAGTTGCGCCGCAGTGGCTGGGCTGCTTTTGACGAGTTTCCAGGCCGGCGGATACTCCAGGCGGAAGCTGCCCGCGTCCAGGCCTCCCGCGTCGACGACGACAAAAGCGCCCGGCGTGTGCTGGACCTGGGGCGGCGACCGGGCCGGGACCAGCGGTCCACAGCCAGCGGCGAGCGCCAGCCAGCACAGCAGCCGGAAAGCCAAGCCCTCGGCCGCGCGCTTACATTTCCGCGATGGAACGGGTATCGGTCTTGCCGACGCCGCTGACATTGCGGATCGCCCGGATCGTATTCATCATTTGCGTGATGTCATCGGCTTCCACATAAGCGATGCAGTCGTCCGGACCCACGACCAGGTCGGCGCGCAGCACTCCCTCAATGGCGCGGATGTCCCGCAGCGAATCCGCAAAATCGACCGACATGTTGAGATGAATCAAGACATAAGCGGCAGGCATGGCTGTTCTCCTCCCTTGGACAGGTTAATGCGCTGGCTCCGCGGCCGGCTTCACTCCCATTCAATCGTGCCCGGCGGTTTACTGGTGATGTCGTAAGTCACGCGGTTCACGCCCGGCGCTTCGTTGACGATGCGCGCGCTCACCCGAGCCAGCAATTCATAAGGCAGGCGCGCCCAATCCGCTGTCATGAAATCGTCCGTGGTCACCGAACGCAGCGCCACCACCTCCTCGTAGCTGCGCTTGTCGCCCATCACGCCGACGCTCTTGACCGGCAGCAGCACGGCGAAGCTCTGGGCCGTGCCATGGCGCAGCAGGCCCGCCGCCCGCAGCTCGCTGGTGAAGATGGCGTCGGCCGCCCGCAGCCGCTCCAGCCGCTCCCAGCTCAGCTCGCCCAGACAGCGAATCGCCAGGCCCGGACCAGGAAATGGCTGCCGCCAGATGATCGACTCCGGCAAGCCCAGCTCTTCGCCGATTTTGCGCGCCTCGTCTTTGAAGCAGTCGCGCAGCGGCTCGATCAGCTCGAATTGCAGATCCGCCGGCAGTCCGCCGACATTGTGATGCGATTTGATGGTGGTCGCCTGGGAGCTGGCGGCCGCGCTCTCGATGACATCGGGGTAGATCGTGCCTTGCGCCAGGAAGCGCACGCCCCGCAGCTTGCGCGCCTCGTCGCTGAAGGCGTCGATGAAGAGCTTGCCGATGATCTTGCGTTTGGCTTCGGGCTCGGTTACGCCATTGAGCGCGCTCAAAAAAGCCTCGACCGCGTTCACGGCAATCAAGTTCATGCCTTGCCCACCGCGGAAAACCCGCAGCACTTCTTCCGCCTCGCCCTGGCGCAGCAAGCCATGATCGACGAAGACGCAGGTCAAGCGGTCGCCGATGGCGCGGTGCATCAAGGCGCCGGTCACCGCGGAATCGACGCCGCCGCTCAAAGCCAGCAGGGCGCGCTCGTCGCCGACGCGCTCGCGGATCTGGCGCACGGCGTCGTCGATGAAAGCGCTGGCGCTCCATTTGGGCTGGCAGCGGCAGATTTTGAACAGGAAGTTTCGCAGGATCGCCATGCCGTCCGGGCTGTGCCGCACTTCGGGATGGAATTGCAAGCCAAAGCGCCGGCCAGCCGCATCGCCGATGGCGGCGCAGGGCGAGTTCTCCGAGCGGGCCAGGGCGCGGTAGCCGGCCGGAAGCGCTTCAATGCGGTCGCCATGCGACATCCAGACAGCCAGCTCCGGCGCCAAGCCATCAAAGAGCGGGCTGGAGGCGTCGTGCTGGATGGCGGCTGGTCCATATTCGCGCTCGGCCGAAGCCGCCACCGCGCCACCGCCAGCGGCCGTCAAAGCCTGCATGCCGTAACAGATGCCGAGCAGCGGAATATCGCCCTCCAGCAAGAATCGCGGCAGCTGGGGAGCGCCGGCATCGTAGACGCTGCTTGGTCCGCCGGACAAGATGAAGCCGGCCGGGCGATGTCGGCTGATATGCGCCTCGCCGCCGTCGTGCGCGTACACCTCGGCGTACACGCCCAACTCGCGAACGCGCCGCGCGATCAGCTGGGTGTATTGCGAGCCGAAGTCTATGACGGCGATGCCGCCGCGTTTCAAATCGTCCATGAGTCTATTGTAACGAGATTGCGTCCGCTTGTCAGCGAGCCAGCTTGCCTAGAAGAAGAATTTTGCCAGCCGCAGGATCCCTTGCCGCCAGGGAGCGCGGTGCGACACGCCGGCCTGCCCGTCCAGGGACTCGCGGTTGTCCAAATACCACTGAAAGTTGCGCAGCAGAGCGTCTTTGTTGGAATAGCGGGGCTGGAAGCCGAGCCGCTCCTCCGCCCGTTCAATGGACACAAAGGAATCTTTTGCGGCGGTCTCGTAGACCCACTTGTAAAGGGGCGACAGGTTCATCGCTTCCAGCGCGCGCAGCAGCCAAATCGCGGGTTCCGCCGGCACGCTCGCGACTGTCTTGCCAAAACCGGCGTAATCAAGCACGGCCTGATAATCTTCGCGCATCGCGCCGAATTCCTTGGCGCCGATGTTGAAGGTCTCGTTGACCTTTTCCGCGTCCAGCTGGCAGCAGAGATAAATCGCCTCGCACAGGTCCTCCACATCCAGCAGCTGGTAACGGTTCCTGCCATCGCCCAGCAGCGGGAAACCGCGGCCGTCCTGGGCCCAGTCATAGAGCAGCGCGAAGACCCCCAGCCGCTCGGGACCGACGAAAGACTTGGGGCGGATCACCGGCGCGATCATGCCTCCCGCGCGATATTCAAAGCAGATGTCTTCCGCCGCCACCTTGGCCTCGCCATACGGTCCCACGCCGACTCGCGGATCGTCTTCATGCACCGGGTGCTTTTCCGGGATGCCATAAACCGCCGTCGAAGAAATGTGAATGAAGCGCGCGACGCCCGCGGCTTTGGCGGCGTCGATTACCGTGCGCGTGCCGTCGATGTCGGTGCTGCGGATTTCGGCGGGGCTGTAGAGGGGCAGGGCGGCCGCGGCGTGCACGACAATGTCGACGCCCTCCAGAGCAGCCTCCACCGCCGCCCGATCGCGAATGTCGCCCCGCAACGCGCGAACCCGGTCGCGTTCCGGATAAGCGAAGTCGGCAATATCCAGGGAGACGACCGCGTGCCCCCGCGCCAGCAAATAGCGACAGAGGTTGATGCCGAGGAAGCCGGCGCCGCCCGTGATCAGGGTCCGAGTCATGGTCCGCCTCATTCACGCTCAGCGAGCCGCCTGGCAACGCAACCGCCAGTCACTCAGTCCGCCCGCAGAAAATCGGCGGCCCGCGCCCAGCTGCCGCTGAAGACCGTCTCGCTCAGCGGGCGACGCTGTCGTGGCGCCGCGTCGCGCTGGCGGGAGCGCTCGTCCAAGTGGCTCAGGTCGCCGCCGCGGTAGCCCAGGGCAATCGCGGTGTAGGCTTCGAATTGGGCGGGAATGTGATAGATCTCGCGCGCCTTTTCCGGCGAGAAGCCGCCCATCTGGTGCGCATACACGCCGTGATCCAATGCCTGCAAGACCATCTGCGAGACCGCCAGCCCCAGGTCGTGCCCGGCATGTCGATTGGGGGCCTCCGGCTTGCGCAAGCTGTCGGCGACGGCGATCATCAAGACGGCCGCGCGCCGCGCCCAAGGCAGGTTGCCTTCCTTGATGACCGAGAGCGCCTTGCTGAATTCTTCTTCATTTTCGCGCCGCGCCACGATGAAACGCCAGGGCTGCAAATTGCTGGACGAGGCTGCCCAGCGCCCGGCCTCCATGATGCTCAGCAGAGTCTCGCGCGAGATGCGCCGTTCGCTGTCGAAAGCCACCGGGCTCCAGCGCTCGCGTATCAAGCGGTGCAGGGCGGCAGCGCTATCCGGCAGCTTGGCGCTCGGCGTCGCCAGCCCCGCGTCGTGCAGCGCGTCGAAGACTTTGGGCGCGATCAGCCAAACCAGCTCGCCCGCAGCCATCGTCCCGCCAGCGAGATCGACCCGCGCCAGACCGCCCTTCTTCATCGACAGGTCCGTCCCGGTCAACTCGGAGACGACCAGGCTCATATCCGGGTTGTGGCCGACAAACATGACTTCGCTCTTGGCGGGCAGCCCGGCAGCCAGCGCGCGCGCGTCAGCCGCCTCGAAGCCGAAATTCACCCTTTCGCTCACGGTCGCCGGAATCCCTAGCTCGGCGGCCACGATTTCCGCCGTTTGCAGCGAGCGGGCGCGGGGACTGCTGAAAATCTTCGCCGGGCGCAGCTCCAGCCGCCGCATGACCCGGGCCGCGTTGGCGAGGCGCCGGCGGCCCCGGCCGGTGAGCTCGCGCGCGAAATCGCTGGTCTTGAAGTCTTCGGCAATGCCATGGCGCAGGAAAAACAGTCTCATCGTCGCGTTCCAGGCGCCGCCGTCGCAGCGCTACCTGGCTTCGGTTTTGGCCTTTGGCTTGGTCTCGGTCTTGCTTTCGGTTTTCTTCTTTTTGTCGTCGGCGGTCTTGCTCTCGCCGTTTTTCGCGCTGCCATTCGCGCCGGCTTTGGCGGGGTTCTTGGCTTTGCTGCTGTCGTTGACATAAAAGCCGCTGCCTTTGAAGATGATGCCGGCCGGCTGGATCACGCGGCTGACTGGCTGCCCGGTCGTCGGGCAGGCCTCCAGCGGTCCGTCCAGAAAGCGCTGGCGAATGTCAAAGGTCGTCCCGTCCTCGCGGCGATAAGTGTAGACAGGCATGCGCGTACCACCGTCAAACTCGCTGAAATCGGCTTCAAGGCGCGTATCTTAGCCGATAATGCAGCGCTTTTGCACGACGAAGTTTGGCGCGTCGCGCATTAACTGCCTTCGCGGCATCGTTGAAGCGCGACGCAGCTTTGGGTACACTGGCGTCGCCCGGCGCATGAACGGGCTGCCAAAGACGAGACAAGACGACGCCATGATTCGCTGCGGCATTGACATGATTGAGGGCGAGCGCATCGCCAGCGGAATCGAGCGGGGTGGCGAACGCTTCCTCAAGCGCTTTTTTACGCCCGGCGAACGCCAGGACTGCGCCGACAAGCCGCTGCGCCTGGCGGCCCGCTTCGCCGCCAAAGAAGCCGTGAGCAAAGCCCTCGGCTGCGGCATTGGCGATGTGCGCTGGGTAGACATTGAAGTGCGCACCAACGGCCCGCGACGCCGCCCCCGGCTCTTCCTGCACGGCAATGCAAGCGAAATGGCCGCCGAACTGGGCTTGAGCGAATGGGACATCAGCCTCAGCCACAGCGACGCGCTCGCGATGGCGGTGGCCGTGGCCCATTCCGCCGGCTAGGGCTTCAAGTCTCGTCAAAGAGCCGCATCAGTTTCAGCGCGACATGCAAGTTCAGCCGCTGCGCCGGCGACGCCAAATCGACTTCGCATAACTGGCGGATCCGCGCCAGGCGATAATTCAATGTGCTGCGGTGGATGTTCAGCGCCTCAGCCGTTTGCACGCCATTGCCGCCCGCGTCCAGGTACGCTTCCAGGGTGCGGAACAAGTCCGCGCCCTGCTCGTCGAGCAGCCGCCGCAACAGCGCCACTTCCGCATTGCCCCGCAGGCTGCCGGGACCCGCTTGATACAGGGCATGCAAGTAACCCAGCTCGTCAAAGCGATGCAGGCTGCGCCGCCCGGCCAGCTTTCGCCCGATTTCCAGCGCCTCGTTGCATTGCTGGTGCGCCGCGCCCACCGCTTCCGCCCCGCTGAATCTCGCGCTGAGGCCGATCGTCGCCGGTTCCGCCAAGGCATCATGCACAGCCCGCGTCAAACCCTCCACTTGGCCGTCGTCTTGCGCCAGAATGACGACTTGCCCGGCGAATTGCGCCGCCACCGCTCGCGCTTCCAGCCGGCTCAAGACTCGGTTGACATTGCGGTACGCGCGGGTCGAAGCCGGCGGATGCCCCTTGCGGATGTGGACCAGCAGCAAGCGCCAGGCCGAGCGCAGGTCGACGCCGTAGCGCAGCGACTGATCGCTCAGGATCGTCCGCGGTCCGCCGTCGCCCTCGATGAGCTGAGCCAGCAGACTGCCTTTGAGCGAGGCTTCCGCGGCTTGCAGCGAGTCGCGATGCAGCATGAGCAGGGCGGCGACGGTCGCGCCAATTTCGATGGCCATCATGTCCAGCGGCGAAAGCGCGTGCACATCGGCGATGATCCACATGTAGCCGTAAATCTCGCCATGCACGACGATGGGCGCCAGCAAGCGCTCCATCTCCAGGCCCAGGTCGGGCATCATCGGCAGCTGGACCGGGCGCAGGCTCTCGCGGATTTTCGGCAGATACTCGACTTCCAAGGCCTCGATCAAGAGCGGGTTGGTGCGCCCCTGCTCAATGGTGTAGCGCCGCGCCGAATCGACCTCGGCGATGTTCTTGTTGGCGATGGCTTCAAAGCGCTCATTCTCTATGCTGATGGAGTGTCCCACCTGGTCGGCCAGCATCTCCGCCAGTTCCGCGAAACCGCCGCCCTCCAGCACCAGCCGCGAAAGCCGTCCCTGGATCGAAAGCGCCCGGCTGACCGTGTCCAGGCTCTCTTCAGAGATGCGCTCGTTGATGACCTTGGCGATGTCGACGAAGCGAATCTGGTAGGGCAGCTCGATCAAGGGCAAGCGCAGCTCGTCGCCGACAGTGCGGAGGTAATCCGGGATGGCCTCTACCAGCATGCCAACGGTAATGACCAGGGCCACGATGCCCTTGTCGGCCAGCTGACGCACGAACTCGACTTGCTCGGCGGGCGATTCCGGCATGTTGTAGAAGGTCGTCAGCACCAGTTCGCCGCCATGCAGCCAGTCCGCCGCGTTGGGCATGCCGACATTGTGCAGCCAGCGAATCGGGCGGTCCAGCTCGCCGGCGCCGGCCACCACTTTGGCTTTCATCAAGATCGGCAGTCGCAGCGCGTCTCGCAGCGTGAGCATGGCGCTCTCGTCTTCGTTTGCGGCTTGAGGGCGAGTATAGAATTGGAAGCGAATCGCCGCAAAGCTCAAGCCATGGGCATATGATGCCGCGCCGCATAGCGCCCGCTGATGTGGTGCGCCAGCTGCCGCTCGATATCGCCCAGCAAGCCCGATGCGCCGAAACGGAAAAGCCCCTTGTCCAACCAGGCCTCGCCCAGCTCCTCCTTAATGAGGATCAGCCAGTTCAAGGCGTCTTTTGCGCTGCGGATGCCGCCGGCCGGCTTGAAACCGACTTGGTAACCCGTCATCGCCTGGTACGCGCGGATCTCTCGCGTCATCGTCAAGCCCACCGGCAGCGTCGCGTTGACCGCTTCCTTGCCCGTGCTGGTCTTGATGAAGTCCGCCCCCGCCATCATGCAGACCTTGCTCGCCTGGGCCACATGCCACAGCGGACCGAGCTCGCCTGTCGCCAGGATCGTCTTGATATGCGCCTCGCCGCAAGCCCGCCGCATCTCCCGCACTTCGTCGTAGAGCGCTCGCCAATCGCCCCGCAAAACATGCTCTCGCGAAATCACAATGTCGATTTCTTGCGCGCCCGCCTCCACCGACTGGCGGATTTCTTCAATGCGTTGGGCAAAGGGGCTAAGCCCGGCCGGGAAGCCGGTCGACACTGCCGCCACCGGAACGCCGCTGCCCCGCAATGCCGCGACGGCTTCTTTCACGCGCTGGTGATACACGCATATCGCGCCGACGGTCAGCCTCAAGTCGCCGATGCCGAGGGCGTCGACCATGTCCGCTCGCAATGGCTGCCTGCCTTTGGCGCAGAGCCGCCGCACATTGCCCGGCGTGTCGTCGCCGGCCAGGGTGGTCAAATCGATCATGCTGATCGCGCGCAGCAGCCAGGCCGCCTGCCAAGCGCCCTTGACGCTGCGCCGCGTCGTCAAGCTCTGCGCTCGACGCTGAGTCGCGCTCAAATTGACGCGGGTCGCCCGCAGCCAGCCCATGTCCAGCGGGACGCCCGGGTTGCGCTCCAGCTCAGTCGCCATTCGCCCCCTCCACCGGCTCCTCCCCCGAAACGGGGGTAGGCGGCTTACTGCCGCGTTCTCTCGATAAAGGCAAGGACCTGGTCGGCGATTTCGGGCCCCTTCTCTTCTTGCAAAAAATGCCCGGCGCCGCGAATCGTGATCTCCGGCTGCCGCGACGCGGTCGGCAAGAGCCGGCGGAAGAAACCAGCCGCCCCGCCCAGGATCGGGTCGCCATCGCTGAACATGACCAGGGCCGGCTTGTCCCAGCGACTTAACTTCTCCCGCGCCGCTTTGATCTCCTTTGCGCCCGGCATCTCCGGCGCGATCGGCACGAGCGACGGGAAAACCGCCGCGCCCGCTTTGTAGCTATGGTCGGGGTAGGGGGCGTCGTAGGCGGCGATGATCTCCGGCGCCAGCTTGTAATTGGTGATTGTCTGCGCGATCAAGCGACCGACCTGCATGCGCCGGCCGACCTTCTGGCTGAAAGCGCGCCACATCATGAAGGCCTCGCTGATTTTCTCTTCGCCGGTCGGCAAGAAGGTGTTCAGCACGACCAAACGCCGGAATCGCTCGCTTTGATTCGCCGCGATCGCCAAGCCCAGCAAACCGCCCCAATCTTGGCATATCAGCGTGATATTGCGCAGGTCCAGGGCCTCGATCCAGCCCAGCAGCTTCTGGTAGTGCATCGCGTAGCTGTAATCTTCCAGATCGGCGTATTTGTCCGATTTGCCGAAGCCGACCATGTCGGGCGCGACAACCCGAAAGCGCGCGGCCAGCGGCGGGATCATCTGGCGATAAAGGTAAGACCAGGTCGGCTCCCCGTGCAGGCAGAGCACAGTCTCGTCGCCGGCGCCTTCGTCGACATAGTGCATGCGCGTATCGCCGATCTGCGCGTAATGCGGCGCGAAATCGTAATCCGGCAGGTTCTCGAAGCGCGCGTCTGGCGTCCGCAATACAGGCATCGCTGAGTCCTCGCTGGCTGACGAAAGCGGAGTATAACACAGCCTGCGGCCCGCCCGGCGAGATGCGCGAGCTTGGTCCCGCTGCGCTCACGCCAACCCCATCCCCCGGCCCCTTGCCCCGAAGCATCGGGAAAGGGGAGCAAATTCCGACGCGCCAACTGGTCGACCATCCCCCCATTGCCATGGGGGGACCGAGGGGGGTTAATCCAGGAGCAAATTCCGACGCGCCAACTGGTCGACCATCCCCCCATCGCCATGGGGGGACCGAGGAGGGTGGACCGTGCGCAATCGCGATTCCAAACTCCAGATTCCAGCCGCGACAAGCGCCTCCGTCGCGGTATAATGCCTGCTGACTTGCCCATGCGCGTCTCAAGCGCCGAGCCGGGATCATGCTGGAAAAACTCGCCGAAGTTGAAAGCCGCTTCATTGAACTCGAAGGCTTGATGAGCGAGCCCGAAATCGCCTCCAATTTCGAGCGCGTCGCCGAGCTCGCCAAAGAGCGCGCCAGCCTGCAAGACATCGTCGTCGCCTACCGTCAGTACCAGCGGGGCCTGCAGGAGCTGGAAGGCGCCCGCGAGCTGCTGGAGCTGGCCGACGACCCGGAAATGCGCGAGCTCGCCGGCGAGGAAGTCGTCTCGTTGGAGGCCGGCAACCAGGAACTGCTGGAATCGCTGCGCCTGCTGCTGCTGCCCAAGGACCCGCGCGACGGCAAAAGCGTCATCGTCGAGATCCGCGCCGGGGCCGGCGGCGACGAAGCCGGCATCTTCGCCGGCGATCTGCTGCGCATGTTGGCGCGCTATGGCGAATCCAAGCGCTGGAAAGTGGAAATGCTGGATATCAACGAGCAGGGCAACGGCGTCTTCAAGAACATCACATTTCAAATTAAAGGGCAAGGCGCCTTCAGCCGGCTCAAATACGAGAGCGGCGTGCACCGCGTCCAGCGAGTCCCGACGACCGAGAGCCAGGGGCGCATCCATACAAGCACCGCCACCGTCGCCGTCCTGGCGGAGATGGACGAGGTCGATGTGCGGCTGGACATGAGCGAAGTCGAGACCCAGGTCTTCCGCGCGCGCGGGGCTGGCGGGCAATCGGTCAACACCACCGACTCCGCCGTCCGCCTCATTCATAAACCGACCGGGCTCGTGGTCGAGATGCAAGACGAGCGCAGCCAGCTGCAAAACAAACTCCGCGCCAAACAAGTGCTCGTCGCCCGGCTCTACGAGGCGGAAGTGGAACGCCAGCGCGCCGAACGCGAAGCCGAACGCCGCGGCCAAGTCGGCAGTGGCGACCGCAGCGAGAAAATCCGCACCTACAATTATCCCCAGGGCCGCGTCACCGATCACCGCATCGGCTACAGCAGCTACAACCTGCCGGCGGTGATGGACGGCGAACTGGACATTTTCATCGATCAGCTGGCGACTCAGGAGCAAGCCCAACAGTTGGCGGCGGGCTTGCTCTCGTGATGGCGCGCTCGCCAAGCAGCATTGGCAGCCAATTGGGCCTTGCGCGCCGGGCATTGGCAGGCTCCGATACCCCCGCGCTGGACGCCCAGGTCTTGCTGGCGCATGCGCTTGGCTGCGAGCCCGCCTGGCTCTTCGCCCATGACGAGCGTCGCCTCAGTGAAAGGCAATTGGCCGAGTTCAGGGCAGCCTGGCGGCGGCGCGCGGCCGGCGAGCCCATCGCCTACATCACTGGCCGCAAAGGCTTCTACGACATTGAGCTGCGGGTGACGCCCAAGACGCTGATTCCGCGCCCCGAAACCGAGCTCCTGCTGGAAGAGGCGCTGCGCTTGACCGCCGAGTCGCCCGCTGGCGCATTCGCCGATATCGGGACTGGCAGCGGCGCTCTGGCGCTCGCCTTCGCCCGGCAACGACCGCGCTGGACCGCCTGCGCCACTGACATTTGCGGCGAGGCGCTGGATCTGGCGCGGCTGAATGGCAGACGGCTGGGAGTCGATGTCGCTTTCTGCCGGGGCGATCTGGCGCGCCCGCTGCTCAAACGCGGCATTCAGGTCGATCTGCTGCTGGCCAACCTGCCCTATGTCGCGTCGGCCGATTTGCAGCGGCTGGCCGTCGCGCGTCATGAACCGCATCTGGCACTGGATGGCGGCGCGGACGGCCTCGATCTGATTCGCCGGCTGCTGAAGCAGATCCCAGCGCTCTGCCTGCCCGGCGCATGGGTCTTGCTGGAGATTGGCGCGGACCAAGGCGCCGCCGTCCGCCAGATCGTCGCCGAGAGCCTGGGCGTCGCCTGCCATATCCTGCAAGATTACGCCCGGCTGGACCGCATCGCCCGCTTCCAGGTCTGAAAGCCCATGCCGAGCCGCGCCGATTTTCTCCTGCGCGACGATGTCATCTTCTTCAACCACGGCTCATTTGGCGCCTGCCCGCGGACGGTCTTCGCCCGTTACCAAGCCTGGCAGCGAGAGCTGGAGCGGCAGCCGGTCGATTTCTTCATGCGCCGCGCGCCCAAGCTGCTGGCCGACGCGCGCAAGCAAATCGCTCGTTACTTCAATGCCGCCGCGGACGACATCGTCTTCGTCAGCAACGCGACTACCGGGCTCAGCCGGGCGCTGCGCTCGCTGCCGCTGGAAGCCGGCGACGAAATCTTGACGACCAGCCACGAATACGGCGCGGTGAATCGGCTGCTGGATTTTGTCGCCGCCAAGACTGGCGCCCGCGTCGTCCGTCATCGGGTGGCGCTGCCATACCAGAGCGACGCCGCGTTCGCCGACGCCTTTTTCGCCGACGCAACTTCCAGGACCCGCGCCATCGTCCTCAGCCACATCGCCTCGCCTTCGTCATTGATATTCCCGGTACGACGCATCTGCCAGCGCGCCCGCCAGAGCGGCATCCTCACGGTGGTCGATGGCGCCCACGCCCCGGGCCAACTGCCGGTTGACCTGGGCGCCATCGACGCCGACATGTACAGCGGAAACTTTCACAAGTGGCTTTGCGCGCCCAAGGGCTCGGGCTTTCTGCATGTCCGCCGCGAGCTTCAGCATCGCGTCGACCCGCTGGTGATTTCACATGGAAGTCATGACGAGGCCGGTTTCATCGAGCGCCACCAATGGCTGGGCACGCGAGACATCTCGGCTTTTCTGGCTGTGCCCGCCGCCATCGACTTCCAGCGGGAGCATGATTGGAGCGCCGTGACTGCCAACTGCCACGCCCTGGCGAAAATGGCGCAAGCGCGAATCTGCGAGCGCTTTGGGCAAGAGCCGCTGTCCCGCGATCAATTCGCGCAGATGGTCACGATTCCGCTGCCAGCCTGTGACGCCGCGGCAGTGGGGCGGGCTTTGCTCGAGGGTTACGGCATAGAGATTCCCGCGGGCGAATTCGTCGGGCGGCCAGGAATTCGCTTGTCTGTTCAAGCCTACAACACGCGCGGCGAAATCGAGCGGCTGATTGAAGCGCTGGAGGCGAGCCTGGGCTAACGCTCGAAGCGCCCCACCGCCGTGATGTAATAAGTCTGCGGCGACAGGTCCAGCGGCTGGATTTCACGCAAGCGGAAACCGGCGTCGATCAAGCGCCGACAGTCGCGCGCCAGCGAAGCCGGATCGCCGCTGACATAGACGACGCGCCGCACTCGCAAGCGCCGCAAAGCGCGTACAACGGCGTCGGTCAAGCCCCGGCTCGGCGGGTCGACGAGGGCGACATCGTAACGCGCGCCCGCTTCCGCCATGTCTTCCAGGACAGCCTCGACGCCGCCTTCGACCAAATCTACATTGTCGCAGTCGGCCAGGTTGGCTTGGGCGTCGTTGGCCGCTGGCGGATAACTCTCCACCACGGTCACGACCGAGGCGCTGGCGGCGAGAAAGGCGCTGAAGACGCCGACCCCGGCATAAAGATCGAGAACGCGCTCCCGCCCGGTCAGCCGCGCCGCCCCGGCTGCCAGTTCAACCAGGCGCTCGACGCCGGCGATGTTGTCGCGCATGCTGGAACCCGCCGTGACGCGGAAGACCCGGCCGCCGATCGTGAAGCGGCTGTGGGCGTCGCCAATGAGATTGACCGGCTCGCGATCGGGCAGGATCAAGTTGACGCTCAGACTCAGGTCGGCTTGCAGGGACGGGGCGATTTCGGCGTCGACATGGAAGATCAGCATCAGCCGCCCGTCCGTGCCGCGTCGCAGGGTCAGCTGTCGGGCGCTCGGGTAATCCAGGTCCAGCCGCGCCAGCAAGGCCAGCAATTCGGGCCGCGCCACCGGGCAGTCCGCGATCGCTTCAATGCCGCCGTCCTGCCGCCGCAGCCCCCAGCGCCCCGCCCGGTCTCGACGCAGGCTCAGGCTGTGGCTGTAACCCCAGGGCTCCGGATTCGGCAAAACCGCTCGCAGCGTCGCCTCGATCAGCGCGTCCGGCAATTTGCCCAGGCGCGAGAGCTGGTCCGCCAGCACATCTTGTTTGAGCAGCAGCTGGGCGGGATAGGCGATGTGCTGCCACTGGCATCCCCAGCATCTGCCATCTCCAAAGTGCGGGCAGCGTGGCGCGACCCGGTCCCTCGACGCGGCATGCAGGCGCAGGCCCCTCGCCAGCAGGGCTTTGCCGCGCTCGCCGGTTATGCGGGCGCTGATGGACTCGCCGGGCACGGTGTAGGGCACGAAAATAGTCTTGCCTCGAGCCCGCGCCAGGCCATAACCGCCGGCCGCCATGTCGCGGATGTCAAGGCGGAGCGTCAGGCCGGCTTTCGGCTGATCGCGCCGGCCGCGGGGCTTGGGCTTGCGCTGCGGTTTTTCCATGGGGCTCGCGTCGCGCTTTTATGTCGGGCGCCTTGCCAGATCGCCGCCAAGATTTCTTTTGTCGCCCCGGCGACCGCCTCAATCGCCCGCGGGGTCGATGCCCGCCTTCGCCAATTCGCGCAGGATCATGCGCTCGAAGATGCTGTACGGCTGCGCGCCGCTGAGAATCTGCCCGTTGATGAAGAAGCCCGGCGTGCCGCGGACGCCGGCGATCTCTCCGTCGAAGCCATCAATCTGGACCTCCTCCACCGCGCTCCCCCCGTCCAGGCAGGCGCTGTAGACATCAAGATCCAGCTCCTGCTCCTCCGCCGTCTGCAAATAGAATTCGCGACCCAGGTCTTCTTGGCTGGAGAAGAAGGCGCCATGGAATTCCCAGAATTTGCCCTGCTCGAACGCGCACCGGGCGGCGGCGGCGGCTGGCGTCGATTCCGCCGTCAAGCGGGCGAAATCGCGATAGACATAGCGAATGTAGCGCCCGTAATTCTCCAGCAGCGGCCTGAATGTCTGGTCGAAGTGCCGCTTGCAGTAGCTGCAGAAGAAGTCGCTGAACTCGACGATGACGACGGGAGCGTCCGCTTCGCCGAGGTAAGGGTCGTCATCGACCAGGGCGAAACGGTCTTGCTCTTCTTCCACTTGGTCGCGCTCGGCCCTTTGCGCCAGCACATCCGCCACGATTGCGCGCATCTGCCCTTCGTCGATCTGCACGCGCTCCGGGGCTGGCTGCCGGAACAGAGCCGCGCCCGCCAGCAAGCCCGCCAGGAAGAAGAGGGCGGCGATCACGACATAATTCAGCCGGCGCAGAGCCTCGCCTTCAGCCCCGTCCTTGCTTTCGTTTTTTTGCGTCGCCTGTTCATCTGGCACGGCTGCTCCTTCGCGCGCTTCACGGTCGCCTTCAGTGTAGCCAAAAGCGCGCCGCTTGCCTATGCGCGCCTTCGCCAGCATGTCGAGCTCAGCCCGGGCAGCGCCGCCGGCTGATGCAAGGCTATAATTGACGGGGTTCGACGGCGGGGAAAGCATCGGCAGCGTGAGAGAAGAGCGCGACGGGCTCATCGTCAAAGTGCAGAGCGGCTTCTATTGGGTGGAGGCGGACGACGGCGCCACTTATATGTGCGAGTTGCGGGGCCGCCTGAAAGAAGAAGCCCGCGCTTCCGACATTGCAGCCATTGGCGACCGCGCCCGAATCAGTCTGCGCCGCGAAGAGGGCATCGACGAACGCATGGGACGCATCGAGAGCCTGGCGCCCCGCCACAGCGTCCTCTCCCGCGCCCAGCGCACTACAGGCAAACGCGGAGTCGGCCAGGCGGAGCGCGAGCAAGTCCTCATCGCCAACGCCGATGCCGCGCTCTTCGTCTTCGCCGCCGCACAGCCCGCGCCCAACTGGAAAATGCTGGACCGCCTGCTGGCTGCCGGCGAGAAATCCGGCATCCCCGAGCTCCTCATCGCGCTTAACAAGATCGACCTGGCATTTCCTGAAAGCGTCAACGAAGCCCTGGCGGATTATGAGCGCATCGGCTATCGCGTTCTGCGAGCGAGCGCCCTCCGCGGCGATGGCATGGCGGAGCTGCGAGCGGCGCTGGCGGGCAAAATCTCGGTCTTCACGGGTCCCTCCGGCGTGGGCAAAACCAGCCTGCTCAATCGCATGCAGCCGGGTTTGGGGCGGCAGGTGAAAGCGGTCGGCCGGCAATCGGCGGAAGGCGCCCACACCACCCGCGACAGCGCGCTTATCAGCCTCGATGGCGGCGGCTACCTGGCGGATACGCCCGGCCTGCGCTCGATCGCCCTTTGGGATATCGAGCCGGACGAACTCGACGGCTATTTCGCCGAGATCGCGCCCCATGTGCTGGACTGCAAATTCAGCAACTGCACGCATACGGACGAGCCGGCCTGCGCCGTCAAACGCGCCCTGCAAGCGGGCCTCATCGCCCCGCGCCGCTACCGGAATTACCTGGAACTGCGCGAGGAGCTGCGCGAGACTTACATCATTTACAACCGTTAAAGGCGAGCGCCCGGCTCACGCCTCAAACAGCTTCTCCCCGTGCGAGAGCCGCCGCGCGATGCTGAAGGTCTGCAGCTGCGAGCGCATCGTCGGGGCGTGGGCTGCCAGGTAGCGCGCCGCCGCCACCAGCACATGATTCGCCCGCGCCTCGGACTCGGGGCGGATGAGCCGGTACTGATTAAACGCCGCCTCCAGACACTGGATGGTGTGGAAGTCGCGGTCTTCGCGCAGCAGCAGCCGCCCCAGCTTCGCCATCAGTCTTTCGGGCGCGCCGCCGCTGGCCAGGTAACGCGCCACCAATTCACCGGCCGGATTGACTTGCTGCTGGGCGTTGAGCAGGTCTTCCAGCGCGTCCAGCAAGGACGCCGGTTCGTCTACGGGCGCCGGATCGGGCAGGCGCGTCGCCGGCACATTGAGGAAGCGGTCGAGGTAGATGCTCATCGCCGCGTCGAATATGCCCCGCGTCAAGCCGGGCGAATTCACCCGCCGCAATCCCTGCTGCACGGCGTTGGCGAAGGTGAAGGTGTGCAGGGCGGTGTCCCAATCGCCAAATTCGTTGCTGGTGTGGAAGTGGGCGATGCGTCTCGCCGCCGCGTAGGCCACCGCGCCCGCCAGATCGACCGGATCCACGCCCCCGCGCAGCCGCTCCAGCAAGGCGTCGACGATGGACCGCGGGTCATCGCCCAGCAGCAGCGGCGTCAGCGCGTCTACATCGAGCTCGCCCGCAATCGCGCTCCCCGCTTCCAGGGCGGCCGGCAGCGCTTCAAAAGCGGCATCCAGAATGGGGATCAAATCAATCGGCTTGCGCCAGGCGTTGGATTCTTCCATGCGCCGCGCCTCGGTCAAATTGGGCACGACGCTGGTGAATGCCAGCTCGGCCAGCTCCCAGCCAGCCAGGTCGACAGATTCGAGCGCCTTGTTAATGAAATCGAGGCTGTGCCCGGCGTCCAGGTAGCGGTGGTCGGTGGCGGCGCAGAAGAGCATGTCGGCGATTTGCAGATCGTCCGCGCCGGCCCGCAAGGCGGAGATGATCGCCCGTTCGCCAGCCTGGGCGTCGCGTACTTCGACGAACTGGCGGAACCAGGCTTTGAGCGTCAGGATGTCGGTTTCGTCATTGGGCAGGGGCCGCGGGTTGAAGCGCGGCGACATGCCGGCCGTGTCGCTGGCCACATCCGCCAGGCCATGGAAAAGCGCCAGCGGGCGGTCCCTCTCGTCCAGGCGCGGGACCAAGTTCATCGCGCAGCTGAGGGTGGTCAAGCCGCGCCCCCAATCCAGGCCCCGGTAGCGCGCGCCGAATTCCAGGCCGATGCGGAAAGGCTCGGCCGGCGCCGCGCCCAGCCGCAGCAGGTTGATGACGGCTTTGGCGACGACCAGGCTCAGGTTGTGTTGCAAGCCATCGCGCAGTCGATCTCGCTGGCTTTCAAGGCCGCCGCTCTTGGCGCTCAGGTCGACATAAATCTCGCCATCGCGCAGCTCCACCGGGAAGCTCTCGATGTCGTCCGCCCAGAGGTCAAAGGCGCCGCCGCTGGCCAGGTCGAAGCGGGCGTGATGCCAGTGGCAGCTCAGAATGCCGTCTTCCACCGAGCCCTTGTCCAGCGGGAAGCCCATGTGCGGGCAGCGGTTGTCCAGGGCGTAGACGCGTTCGCCATAGAGAAAAAGCGCCAGAGTCTTGCCATTGGACTGGGCCGTGATGCAGCCCTTGCCGCGCAGGTCTTCCAGGCGGGCGACCGGTACATAAGCGTCGAGCGTCGTATTCATGCTGCGCCTCCCCGGGCTGTCTTGACGCCTCTATTATGCCGCATCTTTTGCTGTAATCATAAACGACTGGGCGGGAGCGCGAGCCAAACCCTGGGGCGTCGTGATTTGATGGCGACTTCGTTTCGGTGGCGGACGGCGGGAAACTGGCTGGCGCCTACAGACTCGAATTGCGCGCGCTCAAGTGCTACACTGGCGGCGCAGACCGGGAGAGGGTCCCGTGCCCGAACAAGCGCTCTATCTCAAATGGCGGCCGCAGTCATTCGCGGATGTCATCGGCCAAGAGCATATCACGCGCAGCCTGCGCAACTCCTTGAAGCGCGGGCGAATCCGCCATGCTTATCTCTTCTGCGGTCCCCGCGGCACGGGCAAGACCACCACCGCCCGCCTGCTGGCCAAAGCGGTCAACTGCTCCAGCGAAGACGCCGCGCGCCGCCCCTGCAACGCTTGCCCGCAATGCGCCGCCATCAACGAAGGCCGATTCCTCGATCTCATCGAGATTGACGCCGCCTCGCATACCGGCGTCGACGATGTCCGTGAGCTGCGCGACAAGATCGCCTTCGCGCCCGGCGAGGGCAGCCACAAAGTCTACATTATTGATGAAGTGCATCGCTTCAGCGGCAACGCCTTCGACGCCCTGCTCAAGACCCTGGAAGAGCCGCCCGATCACGCCATCTTCGTCTTGGCCACCACCGAAATCGACAAAGTGCCCGCCACCATCAAGAGTCGCTGCCTCCAATTCGAATTCCGGCGCGTCTCTCTAAGCGAGCTGAAAGCGCGGCTGACGCTCATCGCCGAGCAGGAAAAGCTCTCCATCGAGCCGGCCGCCCTGGAGCTCATCGCCCGCGGCGGCGCCGGCAGCGTGCGCGACTGCATCAGCCTGCTCGACCAAATCGTCGCCAACCCCGACGAGCGCGTCACCCTGGCCATGACCCAGAGCCTGCTGGGCACGGCCCACGCGCTCCAGGTGGGCGATTTGGTGGAAGCGCTGGCGGAAGAAGATGTGGCGCGGGGCATCCACCTCATCAACACGGCGATCGACGGCGGCAGCGACCCCCGTCAATTTGGTCAGCAGATCGTCGAATACCTGCGCAATGTCATGCTGGCGCAGACCGCAACCGTCGACTTGGTGGAGGCCTCGCCGGAAGAGCGTGCCGCCTACGCCGCGCTGGCGGATCGCTTCAGCCGGAGTCGTCTCTTGCGGGCAATCCGCGCCTTCAACGCCGCCGTCAACAACTACACCGGTGGCTGGCAGCCGCAGCTCGAGCTGGAATTGGCGCTGATCGATGTCCTGCAAGCCGAGGAGGCGCCCGCCTCCGTCCCCGCCCCCAGCCCGGCAGCCACGCCAGCCCCTTCCCCGCCCGCTCCGACGCCGCCGGCCAACATGGAAAGTTTCGAGCGCGCCGCCCAGAGCCCGCCCGGCGAGCCAGCCGCCTTCTCCGCGACGAAGATCGCGCAGGACTGGACCCGCATTCTGACCCGGATCCACCAATACAACCGCATGATCCCGCCCGTCCTGGAGCATGCTCATGTCCGCCATATCGAAGGCAATCGCCTCGTCCTGGGCGTCAAGACGGATTTCTTTCGCGGCAAAATCACCGAAGGCGAACGCCTCAAAGTCATCGAGCAGGCGATCTTCGATTTGCACGGCGTCAAACTGCGCCTGGATGTGCGGGTGGTCGACGGCGTCATCCAGCCCATGGACGACGCCCCCGCCAGCGAACCAGCCCTGGAAGATCCTTTGATCGCGGAAGCCATGGCCCTTGGCGGAGTCCTCGATGACCAAGGCTAGGGGCGATCAGCTCTGGCTGCTGTTCACGACCCTCGTTGACGATGTGCTGAACCCGCTCTGCCTGTTGTGGCTGGCGCTGTTCATGAGCCTCGGCTACCTGCTGTCGCTGCTGGCGCCGGTCAATATCGACGCCTGGGTGGCGCTGCTGTGGCTGAGCTTGCTGGCGCCCTTGGCCGCCTTGACGCTGCGTGCCCGCGCGCGCTGGGAGGCGCGATTGCGACGGGCGCCACCATTTTCAGCCCGCGCCCTGCTGCCGGCCCTGCCAACGGTCTTCCTGCTGCCCGCGTCGATCGCGCTCTTGTCGCTGCCGTCGCTCATGGCGATCTCCCATGTCAATGTCAACTTCGTCTATGTAACCCAGCTCACCCTGCGCAGCGCGCCGCCGGAGAGCATCTTCGTGCCCGGGTACCCGCCCAACCATTACTGGCTCTTCCACGCCTTCATCGCCGCCCTCGTCCAGGCGACCGGACTCGATGTCTATTCCATCGCCAATCTGGTCGCCGCCGTCTTCATCTTCAGCAGCCTGTACTGGCTGGGGCGGAGTCTGATCGCGCTGGAACTGGCGGCAGCGCGCACGCTCAAGCTGGGAATTTTGCTGCTCTTCGTCTATGGAGCGCTGAATCTGACGGGCATCCTGAGCGTCTTCAGCCGCGAGCTGGCCGGCGCCGACATCATTCATCCGGGCTTGACCCTGCTCGACGGGGCGGACCGGCGGCTGAGCAGCATCTACTCCAAGGTCTTTCATCCCAGCGGCATGACGCCGGCAGTGACGGCCTTCACGGCGACGCTCTTCGTCTGCGCCTCCAGCTTACAAGGCGCGATCAGCCTGCGCGGGCTGGCGCTCGTTTCCGCCTCTGGCATCGTCACCCTGGGCGCCATGCCGGTCATCACGCCATTTTTGGTCATCCCGCTCGTCGGCGCGCTCGTCGTGACCAAGCTATGGGAGGGCATCGGGCGGCCGCCAAGGCGCCAGGGCATGCTCGCCCTTGCCTGCCGCTTCGTCGCCGGGATCAGCCCGCGGGCGCTGCTGCTCTGGTTCGGGCTAAGCGCGCTGCTGGCTCTGCCCTTGCTGGTCTACACCCAAGAATTGACTTACAGCTCGCGCGGCGCGATGTCGGTTGCGCCCATGAGCGAGGTCAACATGGGCTTGACCCTGGCGGCGCAGCTTCTGCTGCTGCCCATGTTCTGCCTTCACGCGATCCATGCGCTGCGCCGGCGCTCGTCCAGCGACCGCTTCCTTTTTGTGGCCGGCTTCTGCGGGCTGGCCATCGCCTTGAGCCTGCTCCTGCCGGATCAGAATCAATACAAATTCCATTATCTGCTGTCGATGCTCCTGGCTCTCTCGACGCTCCGACTGCTTGCCGAGTGGAGGCGCGGCGACAGACAGATCGTGCGTCGAGCCGGTCAAGCGCTCATGTTCGCATTCTTGGCGCTGGCGCTGGGAAACGCGGTTTACGGCAATCTGGCGCTCATCGACCGCGCTCAACGCGAATACGGCTCGGCGGCTTACAGCGGGCATCGCATCGAACTGACCGACCCCGACGCGATGGGCGGTCGCCTGGCAGCGCTCTACTGGATTCGCGATCACGCCCCTCTGGATGCCATCGCGCTTGTGCCGCATGCGTACACCGAAGACGCCCACCTGTATCACGAACGCCTGAGCTTCGTGACGATGAACCGCTGGAGCTACTTTGCGGAAGGCATCCCGGCATATGATCGGCGCGTGGTCGAGCTGCACCGCTTCTATGACCGGACCAGCTCGCCTGAAGCTTACGCCGCGCTGCTGGAATCGCTGGAGAGCCAGCTGCCATCCCGCCCGCTCTACGCCGTCGCCCACGAGCCGGAGCTCAGCCCGGCGCTGATGGACGAGCGCGGCGCGACCCGCGTCTTCAGCAATCCTGCCGCGGGCGCGCATGTCTACTTGCTCAATCCCGGCTCGGCCGCCCAAGACGCAAGTTGAAGAACGCGGCGAAATTGAATATATTTGAGCGCGCAGGGGCGGGACCAACAATCTCAGGAGAAAAGGCATGTCCAAGCGACGCGGCAGACGCGGCTCAAGCGGCATAGGCGGGGGCGCCAACCCGATGGCGATGCTGCAGAAGATGCAGCAAGACATGGCGGAAGCGCAAGAGAGCCTGGAACACGAAACGACCGAGGTCTCGGTGGGCGGCGGCGCGATTGTCGTGGTCATCACCGGCCACCAGCGCGTGCAGTCTGTCGCGATCAACCCCGATGTCATCGACATGGACGACGAAGAGTGGCTGGCCGACCTGCAGGATCTGCTGGTGGCGGCCGTCAACCAAGCCATAGAGCAGAGCCAGGCGATGGCGGCCGAGCGCATGGAAGCCATCACCGGCGGCCTGGGCGATATCCCGGGCCTGGGCGGCTTGCTCGGCTGAGCGGCTGTTGGCGAATATGAACAGCGCGATCCCCGAACCCGTGACCAAACTGGTCGAAGCTTTTTCGCGCTTGCCCGGCATCGGACCCAAGACCGCGTCGCGCTTGACCTATTACCTGCTGCGCGCGCCGGAGGAGCATTCGCTCGGTTTGGCGGCGGCTCTGTCCGATCTCAAGACGCAGACCCGTTTCTGTCGCCACTGCTTCAACATCACCGTCCAGGACCCCTGCGTCATCTGCCAATCCAGCGAGCGCGACGCCATGGTTATCGCCGTCGTCGAGGAGCCGCTGGACCTGATGGCGATCGAGCGCACCGGCGTCTACAAGGGCCGCTACCATGTGCTGCACGGCGCGATCTCGCCCGTCAACGGCGTGGGGCCAGACCAGCTGAAGATCCGCGAGTTGGTCCAGCGCGTGGAGCAGGGGGAGGCGCGGGAAGTCATCGTGGGCACCAACCCGGGCCTGGAAGGCGACGCCACCGCGATGTACCTGCAGCGCGAGCTGGCGGGCAGCGGCGTGAAGGTGACGCGGCTGGCGCGGGGCTTGCCCACCGGCGGCGACCTGGAATATGTCGATTCCGTGACCTTGATGCAGGCTCTGGAAGGGCGCAGCGAGCTTGGCTGAAGCCTTTCTATCGGAATTGAGGGCGGGGAATAGCAGGCATGGCGAGGCAGGCGCGCGATCGACATTATTGAAGGCGACGAGCTGGACGAGGCGGCGCTAGCGAGCCTGCTGCGGTCGGGAAGACATTTGCTTCAAAAGCCGCCCTTGACAGCGCAGATACGAGTGGTTAAGCTGATGGTGAAGGAAGGGCGAGGGTCGGTCTCTCGCTTTTTTGCGCGGCGTGGACAGTGTCGCGCGTGCTGATTAACAGCAGAATAGCAGGTTAAGACAGAGCGAATCAAACCCTGTGAATACGGAGAGTTTGATCCTGGCTCAGGATGAACGTTGGCGGCGTGCCTAATACATGCAAGTCGAACGGTAAGCTCGCTTCGGCGGGTGTAGAGTGGCGAACGGGTGAGTAAGGGGTATCTGATCTGCCCTGTAGACTGGGATAACCTTTGGAAACAGAGGCTAATACCGGATGTTATTGCGGTAGTTAGAGAGCCGTGATGAAAGGCTAATGCGCTACAGGATGAGGATGCTTGCCATCAGCTGGTTGGTGGGGTAAAGGCTCACCAAGGCATTGACGGCTAGGGGATCTGAGAGGGTGGCCCCCCACACTGGGACTGAGACACGGCCCAGACTCCTACGGGAGGCAGCAGTAAGGGATATTGCACAATGGACGGAAGTCTGATGCAGCGACGCCGCGTGGGCGAAGAAGGTTTTCGGATCGTAAAGTCCTTTTCTATGTGACGAGGAAGGACGGTAGCATAGGAATAAGTGTCGGCTAACTACGTGCCAGCAGCCGCGGTAAAACGTAGGACACGAACGTTATCCGGAGTTACTGGGCGTAAAGCGCGCGCGGGCTGTGCGTTAAGTTACCTATGAAAGTTACTGGCTAAACTGGTAGAGGTTAGGTGAAACTGGCGCGCTAGGGTGAAATAGAGGGGAGTAGAATTCCGGGTGTAGTGGTGAAATGCGTAGATATCCGGAGGAATACCGGTGGCGAAGGCGGCTTCCTGGATTTCAACTGACGCTGAGGCGCGAAAGCGTGGGTAGCGAACGGGATTAGAAACCCCGGTAGTCCACGCCGTAAACGATGTACATTAGGCGTTCGGTCACGTGAAGTGTCTGAGTGTTGCAGCAAACGCGATAAATGTACCGCCTGGGGAGTACGGTCGCAAGGCTAAAACTCAAAGGAATTGACGGGGGCCCGCACAAGCAGCGGAGCGTGTGGTTTAATTCGAGGCTACGCGAAGAACCTTACCTGGGATTGACATAGTGGTAGTACGGAAGCGAAAGCTGAAGGACCTTTCGGGGAGCCATTACAGGTGCTGCATGGTTGTCGTCAGCTCGTGCCGTGAGGTGTTCGGTTAAGTCCGCAAACGAGCGCAACCCTCGGTGCTAGTTACAAGTGTCTAGCATGACTGCCCGTGACAAACGGGAGGAAGGCGGGGATGACGTCAAATCAGCATGGCCTTTATATCCAGGGCGACACACACGCTACAATGGCAGATACAATGGGTGGCGAAGCAGCGATGTGGAGCGAATCCTTGAAAGTCTGTCTCAGTTCGGATTGCAGGCTGCAACTCGCCTGCATGAAGTCGGAGTTGCTAGTAACCGCGAATCAGCACGTTGCGGTGAATACGTTCCCGGGCCTTGTACACACCGCCCGTCACGTCATGGGAGTTGGTCGAGCCTGAAGTCGGGAAGCGAACCCGTACGGGGCGCTACTGCCTAGGGCAGGATCGATGACTGGGACGAAGTCGTAACAAGGTAGCTGTAGCGGAAGCTGCGGCTGGATCACCTCCTTTCTAAGGGAGCGTCGGGCAAATGTCTGGCGCGAAGATCAGAGAAGGTGTAGACGAGGGGTGCGAAGAGCGAAGTGTTAGCCTGCTGCTGTGCTGTTAATCGTAGAAGCGAGCGCGGCGGGGTGGATTTGGGGCTGTAGCTCAGTTGGTTAGAGCGCGCGCCTGATAAGCGCGAGGTCGCAAGTTCAAGTCTTGCCAGCCCCACAGTAACGCGCTGGGGGACATAGCTCAGTTGGGAGAGCGCCTCGTTTGCACCGAGGAGGTCAGGGGTTCGAGTCCCCTTGTCTCCACAGCGCGCGGGTCGGGCATGGTGCAGCTGGGGGATATAGCTCAGTTGGGAGAGCGCGTCAATCGCACTGACGAGGTCAGGGGTTCGAGTCCCCTTATCTCCACCTGTGTATAGCGGAAGTGTGTCTTGCATTGTCGGCTGCGGATCAGTTAAACTGGCGCGCGGCTGGGGTCGCAAGACTCTGAATGTGAGCGGCTGACGTGGGTGTTGGCTGCGTGCGTCTTAAAAATTGAATAATCAACGCGAAGGTAATACCTAAAAGCGCGTGCCAAGAGAGCCGGAAGTTCCGTACGATGTTACGGAAAGCGAATAAGGGTGCACAGAGGATGCCTAGGCGTCTCGCGCCGAAGAAGGACGTGTTATGCTGCGAAAAGCTTCGATGAGGCGTATAAAGCCGCGAAAGTCGAAGATGTCCGAATGGGGAAACCCGGCGTGGTTAGAACCGCGTCATCCCTGCGAAAGCGGGGAGGGTAAGCGTCCGAACTGAAACATCTAAGTAGGACGAGGAGAAGAGAAGATTCCGCGAGTAGTGGCGAGCGAAAGCGGATTAGCCCAAACCGGCGGCTGCGGCTGTCGGGGTTGCAGGACTTGCAAGAGCTGCGGAAACTTGAAGCGGAAGGGTCTGGGAAGGCCTGCCGAAGAGGGTGAGAGTCCCGTATGCGTAAGAGAACGCAGCGGCGAGTATCCTGAGTAGCACGATACACGCTAACATTGTGTGAATCTGGGTGGTCCACCATCCAAGGCTAAATACGCGAGATGACCGATAGCGGAGTAGTACCGTGAGGGAAAGGTGAAAAGAACCCCGGCGAGGGGAGTGAAAGAGAATCTGAAACTGTGCGCTTACAACCGGTCGGAGGGTCGAGAGATCGATCTGACGGCGTGCCTTTAGGAGAATGAGCCAGCGAGTTAATGTGCGTGGCGAGCTTAAGCCAGTGTCAGGCGAAGGCGTAGGGAAACCGAGTCTGAAGAGGGCGATGTAGTGGCGCATATTAGACACGAAACCAGGCGAGCTAACCATGGCCAGGGCGAAGTTACGGTAACGCGTAATGGAGGTCCGGACCCACCGATGTTACAAAATCGGGGGAGGAGTTGTGGTTAGGGGTGAAATGCCAAACGAGCCTGGAGATAGCTTGTTCTCCCCGAAATAGCTTTAGGGCTAGCGTTGCGCGTTGGGTGCTGGAGGTAGAGCACTGTATGGGCTAGGGGGCGTCAAGCTTACTGAACCCAAACAAACTCCGAATGCCAGCATGCCAAGCGCGGCAGTTGGACTGGTTGAGATGAGTTAATCAGTCGAGAGGGAAAGAACCCGGACCCTCGTCTAAGGTCCCGGAGTGTATGCTAAGTGTAAAACGAGGTGAGTGTGTTGAGACAGCTAGCAGGTTGGCTTAGAAGCAGCCATCCTTTAAAGAGTGCGTAACAGCTCCCTAGTCAAACGCATTTGCGCGGATAATGTAACGGGTCTAAAGCATACCACCGAAGACAGGGATAACGGAAGTTATGGTAGGGGAGCGTTCCACTGGCGGAGAAGTTTGATCGTGAGGTCAATTGGAGCGAGTGGGAGTGCGAATGCTGGCATGAGTAGCGAGAAATAGGTGAGAACCCTATTCGCCGAAAGTCCAAGGTTTCCGACGGAAGGTCAGTCCGCGTCGGGTTAGTCGGGCCTAAGCCGAGGCTGAGAAGCGCAGGCGATGGACAACGGGTTAATATTCCCGTACCGGTGCGTGGAGCGATAGCGGTAGCTTGTGGGAAGGTCAGCCTCTGAGTGGATTGAGGTGGCAAGCGGGGCGAGCCCGTGAAGCCGTGCCCCTAGGGCAAGAAGTGGCCGTAGCCATGGGACGAGAAAAGCCGCGATTGCGTAGAAGCGCGCCGCCCGTACCGCAAACCGACACAGGTAGACGCGTAGAGAATACGAAGGCGAACGGGAGAACCTCTGCTAAGGAATTAGGCAAAATGGATCCGTAACTTCGGGAGAAGGATCGCCTGGCTGTGGTGGTCAGGTTGCAGTGAAAAGGCTCTGCCGACTGTTTACCAAAAACACAGGTCTCTGCGAAAGCGCAAGCTGACGTATAGGGGCTGACGCCTGCCCAGTGCCGGAAGGTTAAGTGGAGTCGTGAGAGCGGCGAGATGAAGCCCCGGTGAACGGCGGCCGTAACTATAACGGTCCTAAGGTAGCGAAATTCCTTGTCGGGTAAGTTCCGACCCGCACGAAAGGCGTAACGAGTGGAGCGCTGTCTCAGCAGGGGGCCCGGCGAAATTGAAGTATGCGTAAAAATGCGTATTACCCGCAGCAGGACAAAAAGACCCCGTGGAGCTTTACTGTAACTTGCCATTGCGTTAGGGCCTTGCTTGTGCAGGATAGCTGGGAGGCATGGAAGCTTGGTCGTCAGATTGAGTGGAGTCAATGTTGAGATACCAGCCTGGCAGGGCTTTGGCCCTAACCTGAGCGCGGCGAGCGTTAGGGACAGTGGCAGGTGGGCAGTTTGACTGGGGCGGTCGCCTCCGAAAAGGTAACGGAGGCGCCCAAAGGTTGGCTCAGATGGAATGGAAACCCATCGCAGAGTGTAAAGGCAGAAGCCAGCTTGACTGCGAGACAGACAAGTCGAGCAGAGACGAAAGTCGGGCTTAGTGATCCTACGGTACAGAGTGGAATGGCCGTAGCTTACCGGATAAAAGCTACCCCGGGGATAACAGGCTAGTCTTGCCCAAGAGTTCGTATCGACGGCAAGGCTCGGCACCTCGATGTCGGCTCATCGCATCCTGGGGCAGAATCGTGTCCCAAGGGTTGGGCTGTTCGCCCATTAAAGCGGTACGTGAGCTGGGTTCAGACCGTCGTGAGACAGGTCGGTCTCTATCCGCTGTGGGCGTTGGGAATTTGCGAGGAGTTGCCCCTAGTACGAGAGGACCGGGGTGGACGAAGCGCTCGTGTTTCAGTTGTCGCGCCGGCGGCATGGCTGAGTAGCGACCTTCGGACTGGATAACCGCTGAAAGCATCTAAGCGGGAAGCCATCCTCAAGACAAGATTCCCCACTGGCGCAGACCAGGTAAGACCGCTGGGAGACTACCAGTTAGATAGGCGGGGGGTGTAAGCGCAGTAATGCGTGCAGCTGACCCGTACTAATGGTCGAGGGCTTTCCGTGCCATCTTGCGGGACTTCGGGCGCTATTGGCGTCGCGCGGGTGTTGCTGGCGCGTTGATTATTCAAAAGAGCCAAAGACCGCGGGTCGTCAGTAGGCTTGCGGAGTGTTGGTGGCTAGAGCCGCGGGGGTCCACCCGGCATCATCCCGAACCCGGAAGTTAAGCCCGCGAGCGCAGATGGTACTGCATTGGGGACGATGTGGGAGAGTATGCCGTCGCCAACACTCCGGGGGCTTGCTGACGACTTTGTTCTTTCCCCGCCGCCCTGCCACGAATACGCCCGCACAACTTTACAAAACGCTTACAGGGAAGTGATCGGCGCGCGCCCTGCCGTCCCGCTTTCATGCCCCGCTTGAAAGGGCTGGAATCGCGGTAAGCGCGCCACTATACTCGCCGCGGAACTGGAAGCGCGGAAGCGGTCAGTTAATTGAAACTCGTCCTCCTCCTCATCTTGCTGCTCGCTTTTTTCTTGCGCATGGACGCCCTGGGCGAGTTTCCGGTGCGCTGGGACGAGGCTTTCTCGGTCTGGGAAGCGCAGATGGATTTGGCCCTGCTGACGGAGTTCACCGCCAGCGATGTGCACCCGCCGCTGTACTTCTGGCTGCTGCATCTTTGGCTGAAAGTCGCGGGTCTCAGCGAATTCGCAATCAGGGCGCTGTCCGCGCTGCCCAGCCTCGTCAGCATCGCCGCCGTCTACGCGATCGCGCATCGCCTGTGCCATCACAGACTTGCAGCCGGGCTCGCCATGCTGCTGATAGCCACCTCGCCCTATCACATTCATTGGTCGCAAGACGCGCGCAATTACGCCGTCGCGACGATGTTCAGCTGCCTCGCCGCGTACGCGCATTTGCGCCTGCGCCCGCGACTTTTCGCCATTTCCGGCATCGCCGCCGCCATGAGCCACTATTTCGGCGCTCTGGTTGTCGGCATCCTCGCCCTGCACGAATTCGCGGTTCGCCGCGACATCGGGCTGAAGCGCCGCGGCTGGCTGGCAGCGCTCGCCGCCATCGTCGCGGTCTGCCTGGTCTGGGGCCTTTATACCGCCGGCTTGATGCGCAAAGACCCCTCGCTCGCCACCTTGGATCCCCTCGCGCCATTTATCGTCATGGCGAGTGTCTTCACCGTCAATTCCGCCACCACGCTGGAAGCCGCCGCCCCGACCGTCTTCATAATCAGCGCGATCTTCTTCCTCGGCCTCGCCCTCGGCTGGCGCGACGATCGCCGCGCCGCGTCCTTGATTCTTTTGGGCTGTCTGCTGCCGCCCGCGTTCATCGCCGCCCTCGGCCTGCCTTTCATCCCCGTCCATGTGAACGCCCTGCAAGAGCGGCATTTCAACATCTTCGCCCCCTTTGTCTTCGCCGGCTGCGGCCTTGGGCTGGCAGCCCTGCTCCGGCGACCGCGGCTGCGCCCTCTGGCGGCGCTTATCCTGGCTGGAATGCTGCTATTCAACGCCAACATGGCGCTGCAACGCGCCGAAAAGCGCTATTTCAGAGACGACTACCGCATGATGATGGCGGCTGTCGCAGCGCTGACGAGCGAAAGCGATCGCGTTTATTTTGTCTCCGGCGGGCGCAAACCCATCGTCTACTATCACCTGGATCGAGTTGGCTACGATGTCCCGAAGAGCGACCGCGCCGAGCCCCTCAATGTCATCGGCATCCCCCGCGCAGCCGCCAATGTCGACGCCATGATGCAGAACATGTTCACTGGCGTGAGCAACTTCTGGCTGATCGAGATAGAGGCGCACCTGGACGAGCCGCCGGGCGCCCGCGTCAACTGGCTTAACGAGCGCTACCACCGCGTCTACCATGTTCCGGTCGACTGGAATAGCTTAAGCTACTACAGCCTCGATCCCAATGACGCAATCCCGGCGCCAGAGGCCATTGTGCCGCCGGTCATCAGCGAAGCGCGGCCCGGCGATCACGCGCGCATCGGCGTGCCAGCCGGCCTCCGCGTTGATCTCGTGCACAGCGGCCAGGTCATCGACACGCACATTGCCGACTCCTGGATGCTGCATGAGTTCGACATTTACAATTTCTATTTCAACGGGCGCTATGAGCTGCGCGCCGGCGACGAGACCTTTCCCTTCGTCATCACGCACAGCAGCGAGTTTCCCGGCGCAAAATCGTGAAGGCGAAGCCGCATCGCGCCAATGCGAATGCCATCGCCGTCGCCCGCCTCTTTGGCAACCGATGCCACCTCGCTAAGGTATAATTGCAGCGCAGTCTGATCCAGCCCGAGGCCCCTATGCCGCGCCGCGTTTCGCCAAGAACACTCCTCCACCTGGCGCTGCCACTGCTCTTGCTCGCTGGCTTGGGCTTGTATTACTTTCCACGGTCAGTCACTACAGCCGCCGCCCATGCCAACACCACCATTCACCTGACAGCCAGTCGAGGCGCCGTGCTCTTTCCCGGCGACTGCATCCAAATGCGCTGGGAAGTCGCCTATACGCTGCGCGTCCTCGCCAACGACGAGCTCATGCCCGCGATTGGCGAAAAAGAACTCTGCATCGACGCGGAGACGCAGCCGACCCTGCAAGTGATGTTGATGGACGAAAGCGAAGTCGAGGTCGTCCAGCCGGTCGCGATTATCTCGGCTCAGCCCCTGTTCCTGGCTCTCGCCTTCATCGCCTTGGCGCTGCTCGCGTCCGGTCCAAGCGCTGTGCTGCTGCGGGCGGCGCAAAAGACGGCCGGGCGGGAGTCCGCGCGCGCGCTGGGCCGGGCGGCCGGCATCGTCATCCTCGCGATCCTCTTTACGCTGCTCGCGCTCGAGCTCGCGCTTTCGGCTTATTTCAGGGCAGCGGGCAACCGTGAGCAGAAGATCATGTATCTCTACACGCTGGAAGAGATCCGCGGGCTGCAGAGCAACATCGTTCCCCTGCCATACATCAGCTGGGCGCCCGACCCGGCATATGACGGGCACAACGCCCTCGGCTACCGCGGACCCGAAATCGCGATTCCCAAGCCCGCCCAGGTATTCCGCATCGTCGCCATGGGCGGCTCCACCACCTACAGCACCGGCACCCCAGCCGAAGAATCGTACCCGGCTTTCTTGGAGGCCATCCTGCGCGGCGAGTATGGCTACGCCAATATCGAGGTCATCAACGCGGGAGTCTCCGGCTACACCTCTTGGGATGTCTTGCCCGCTTATGCTTTCCGCGTCGTCGAGCTTGAGCCGGACATGCTAATCTACTACGGCGCGGTCAACGACCTGGTCGCCCGCGAGCGCAACAGCGTCGACTGCTACCGCGGCCTCAATCCACTGCGGGGTCTGGACGCCAACCGCGGTTTGTTCGTCGAGCGGAATTCGCCCTTGCCGGCCTCCGCCCTCTATCGCCTGCTGGCCATACAGCTGGGTTGGATGAACAATCCGCTGGCGCTGGAGTCTTCCTTCGAGCCGTCTCGCATAAAGTGCGAACCCGATCCCGGCGGTTTCACACTGGAGCAGCGGCTCGTCGCGAACCCGCCATATTATTACGAGCGCAACCTGCGCGGCCTGGCGACCCTGGCCCAGTCTCAGGGCGTGCAGCCCATCTTCAGCTCCTGGATTTACAATGTGAGGGCCGATCGTCCGCCGCTGTGGAAGCAGTCAATCGCGGAGCACAACGCGGTCACGCGGCAGCTCGCCAGCGACATGGAGATTCCCTACCTGGATCTCGCTGCCGAGTTCCCGACTGAAGGCGTCGACTGGGAGATTGACGGCATCCACTTGCTGGCATCCGGCAACCGCGAGCTGGCGGGGCGCTTCGCCGCCTTTCTGGACGAGAGGGCGCTGCTGCCCAATCCGGCGGAATAAGAGGGCCCGGTCTCCTGCTTTCGCCTTTGCCCATTCACTCGCGCGCCATTACAATCGACATTGCGCCGCGGCTCCGGCTCAGTTCAGGGGACCCAGCTTCGTGAACAAAACCGACAGATTCCTCGCGCGTCTTTGCTTGGTCATTTTCGCCCTCCTGCTGACGCTGGCGCTGATCGAAGCGGCGGCGAATGTCTACCTCTGGCACATCGCCAGTGAAGACGACTTCAAAGTCCTCGCGTCCATTGACCAGATCAAAGCGCGTTACGGCGATGAGTTCTTCGTCCAGAGCGTCGACCGCCGCCAGCTGTCCTGGTCGCCACATCCCTACCTCGGCTACTATCCCACGCCCAACTTCCGCAAAGGCGAAAACCGGCACAACTCCCTGGGGTATCGCGGCGGCGAATTCCCCTTGAGGAAAGCGGAAGCCGCCTACCGCATCGTGACGATCGGCGGCTCCACCACTTATTCCATTGATGTGCAAGACCACCGCGACAGTTACCCGAGCCAGCTCGAGAGCCACCTGCGCGCCAGCGGCTTCGAGGGCGTCGAGGTCATCAACGCCGGCATCGCCGGGCATAACAGCTACCATAATCTGATCAATCTCGCCTTTCGCGTTTTGCCGCTCGAGCCGGACCTCGTCATCCTGTATCAAGGCTGGAACGACATCGAGACTCGCTTCGTCTATCCCTACGAGCGTTACCTGGGCGATAACAGCGGCGCCGAATCGCCCTATGTCTCCGACACATTCATGCCCGCCATCGCCGAGTACAGCACCGCTTTGCGCATTCTGGGCATCCGCGCCGGCTGGACCCGCTCGCACGCCGCCCTGGAGTGGCATTTCGGCAAGCGCGCCGATAGCAATCACATGCAAACTTACCAATCCCAATTCAAGCACGGCCAGTATCCGCGAGGCGTCTTCCGCGAAGCCTCCGCCATGGACATGCTGGCGAACAACCCGCCCGTCCATTTCGAGCGCAATCTGCTGAATATGATCGCCGCGTCGGGGCAGCAGGGCGTGAGTGCGCTGCTGGTCACGCAAGTGTCCGATCCCAATTATCATGCCCGAACCGGGGGCAGAACGAATATCTATTTTTCCAGCGAGCCCTACATCGCCGGCATGGCGCAGCACAATCAGATAACCCGCGCCGCAGCCGCCGCCACCGATGCGGCTCTCTTTGATCTGGCGGCCGTCTTCCCGGACGAGTCGGCGCTTTTCACCGACGGCTTGCACATGAACCGCGATGGCAACCGCGTCCGCGCCCAATTGATCGGAGACTTCATCATCGCCGAGTTCCTCTCCTGAGCCCGCCGCCAGGGCCTGCGTCGCGCCTTGCCCCCGCCCCAGGACTCCCGTATTCTAGGGACATACTGCCCAGCCGGAGACCCGTCCATGCCCTTGACGAAAGCCGTTCTCAGCCTGCTTGTACTGCTGCTCGCCCTGTCTGCCGCCGGGGCGATCGGCGAAAAAGAAGAGGACGACGCACCAGCCAACAATGTCCAGCCGCCGGCTGCCGCCCAGGTCGTCAATGACGAGGGCGGTCCGGTCGTCATCACGGGCCAGCTGCATTACACCAACGCCCTCTTCACCAGCGGCGTCTCCGAACCGCTCATCATCCTGGAAGACCAAGCGGGATTCATCGACCGCGACGAGCGCTTCATCTTCTCGCCAGAATCGCAAACCCTGGGGCAGATCACTTCCGATTTCTTCACTTCGCCGGTTTCTTACAGCTTGTCGCTGCCGGCCGCGCCGACCGCGAGCTTGCGCGATGTCGATAACGACGGCGAGGACGATATCGGCCTGATGGTCTTCTCCGTGGCGCACTGGACGAACCGCTTCGGCGGTCCGCTGCTGGACAAGTGCGATCTCTTTGGCGGCGGCTGGTCAACCGCTTACGCCTCCACCCGCGCCAGCGCCGACCCAGCCCAGCGCCTCGAAATCATCGGCGGCAAGTTCGTCATTTACGCGCCGGACCCGGGCCAGGGCTTCCCGGCCGGCTTCGGCGAAGATGGCATGCTCTTCACCGCCGACGATCCTATCGTCGCCGCGCCCCAAGGGTATTCGGTCGTCGATCTCGACGCCGAGCCATTCGTTTTTGATCGGGGCGCGCGCCCGGTCATCGACCTGCACGAGCCGGAAGAAGCCGCCATCCATGACTTTTCCGCGCTTCCGTACAGCGAGGCTTTCGCCGCCATGGTCGGTCTCTTCCGCCGCGAATACGCCTATACCGAGCTCTACGGCCTCGATTGGGATGCCCTGGAAGCGACTTACGCGCCCCGCTTCAGCGCCGCCGAAGAAGCCGAAGACAGTGAGGCTTACGCCCTCGCCATGCGCGACTTCATTTGGGAAATCCCCGATGGCCATGTTGGCATGCCCTTGGGCGCCGTGGGCGAGCTTTTCCGCGACGAAACCGACGGCGGCCTGGGCGTCGCGCTCACCGAGCTGGATGACGGGCGCGTCGTCGTCAGCTATTTGCTTGAGGGCGGGCCCGCCGCCAACGCGGGGGTGGAGCTGGGCGCGGAGATCCTGGCCTGGGATGGCGGCGCGCTGCAAGAAGCGCTGGACCGCGAGTTCGTCTGGGCGAAACAAGCCCTCGCCACCGAGCACACCCTGCGGCTGCAGCAGCTGCGCTACATCACGCGCTTCCCCATCGGGACCGAGGTCGAGGTCAGCTATCGCAACCCCGAAAGCGAAGAAGAGCAGACAGCGACCCTGGGGGTCATCAGCGAGCGCGCCAGCTTCTCGCATTCATCGTTCTTCGCCGGTGTCGATGGCTTGGAACTGCCGATTGAATTCGAGATTCTGCCCAGCGGCTACGGCTATGTCGCCATCTACTCCTTTAGCGACGATGAGCGCCTGACGGTGGAGCTGTGGGAGCGCATGATCGAAACCCTGAACAGCGAGGAAGCCCGCGGCCTCATCATCGATATGCGGCACAACGGCGGCGGCAGCGGCTACCTGGCGGATCAGCTGGGCGCGTACTTTTACCAAGACGAGCACATCCTCGGTTATTCCAGCGCCTACAACGAAGCCACCGGCGACTTTTACCTGGATCCAGCGTCGGAAGACCGCTTCTGCCAACCCGACGATCTGGAGGAACCGCGCTACGCCGGTGAAATCGCCGTCATCATCGCGCCAGGCTGCTTCAGCGCTTGCGAATTCTTCTCGTATAACCTGACCATCAATGAGCGGGCGGCGATCGTCGGGCATTATCCCAGCGGCGGGCTGGGCGGCGCCGTCGACGATTTTCTCATGCCCGAAGACATGACCATCCGCTTCACCGTCACCCGCGCCCTCGACGCCGACAAACACATCCATGTCGAAGCCCGGGGCGTCGCGCCGACCGTGCTCGTGCCCGTGACTTACGACGGGCTCTTCGCGGAAGGCGACCTGCTGCTGCAGGCGGCGGAAGACCACCTAACCAGCGTCATCCTCGGCGAGCTCGTCGATGGCGGCGAGCTGTCGCTGGGCGTGGGCAGCACCGAGGTCCAGGCTCATGGAGTCGTCGGCCCCGGACAGCGCGTTCGTTACCGGGTCACGCTCCCCGCCAACCGCAGCGTGGATGTCTTCCTGAAAGGCGCCGATGACGAAGAGGTGGATACCGTGCTCGGCATCTACGACAGCCAGGGCGATCGGCTCCTGGGCGAAAACGACGACGCCGACGAGGAGACGCTCAGTTCCGCCTGGACCGACCTGACCATCGGCGCGCAGGCGGGCGTCTTCATCTTTGAAGCGCGAGTCAAAGACGCGGCCGAGCCGACTCCCTTCACGCTAACCGTGGTGGGCAACGCGCCGGAAGCGGCTGAAGCTGAGGCCGACGGCGACGCCGGCGACGAGGAAGACGACTAGCCCAGCCTAGTCCCATTCGCGCTGATCGAGGATGACGCCGGCGTCGGGGCTGATGTCGCCTGCAGCGACGATCTGCACCGCGTCAATCCGTAAACGCGCCGCCGCTTGCGCCAAGGCGCTGAGCTTGTCGCCGATGCCCGCGCCTTCCGCCCCCGGCTGCAATTCCACGCGCACTGTCACCACATCGCGATTCTCCGGGCGGGTGACGACGGCTTGCAACAGTTTGATCTCGGGGAAATGCGCCGCCGCCGCCCGCAGTTGATTCGGATGCAGGAACATGCCGCGCACCTTGACGGCGTCGCCGCTGCGCCCGTACAAGCCGAGCAGCTGCTGCCCCTCGCATGCCGGCGTCGCCGCCAGCGCGCCCAAATCGCCCGTGCCGAAGCGGATCAGCGGGTAGGCTTTGTTGAAGGTCGTCGCCACGATCTCGCCAGTCTCGCCGGCCGGCAGCGGATGGCCCCTCTGCGGGTCGCAGATCTGCAGATGGGTGGCTGGCAAAATGCAAAAGCCCTCGACGCCGTCGCGGGTATAGCCGATTAAGCCCAGGTCAGCCGTGCCATAAGCCGAAGTGGTCTTCATGCCGTACTCGCCTTCGAAGCGCTCACGCTGGCTGGGCATGTAGGGCTCTGCGGAAAAGAGGGCCTTGTTCAGCGGCACGACGCCCGCGCCCATGCCCATCTCGGCCGCTTTGTCCAGCAGGGTCGTCAAGTAGCTTGGCTGCCCGACGAAGCCGGTCGCGCCCAGCGCCATCATCAGCATTATCTGCAACTCGGTGTTGCCCGGACCCGTCGGAATGACCGTCGCCCCGCAGGCGCGAATCGCCTCGTCCAGCAAGATGCCGGCCGGCGTCAAGTGATACATGAAGGTGTTGAGCACGCGGTCGCCCCGCCCCATGCCAAGGTAGCGGAATGGCGCGAGCAGAGCCTCCGGGTCTTCTGGCGCGGGCTGCGGATCGTAAATCGGACCCGGCGAAATATAGATGCGCGGCAAATCGGCCGGGTCAATCGTGAGGAAGCCGCCAAAAGGCGGGCTCGACCGATGAATTTCGACCAGGTCGTCTTTGCTCGTGACCGGGATCTTCGCCAGGTCGCGCGCGCCTTGAATGTCGGCTGGCGAGAGACCGGCGCCGTCGAGCAGGCTCTTGATGGCGGGCGCCTTGGCGTAAGCGTGCAGGACGAGATCGCGGATGCGGCTGTCGGTATCGCTCATGTCTGTTCTCCAACACTGCTGCGCGTGGGGCCGATATGCGCTATCGCCCGCTTTGCTGTGACATTATTCCGAAAAAAGCGGGCGACTCGATAAGTCGCCCCTACAGCTGTCTTCATCTTGCGCGAACCCGCCGCCGCCCCAAATGCCAGGTTTTAGCCCAGCCAGCGTTTGCGGCGCTTGTAATGCTTGACTTCGCGATAATTGCGCCGCCCGCCCGCCTGGTTCAAGCCCAGATAAAACTCCTTGATGTCTTCGTTTTCGCGCATCTGCTCGGCCGGCCCGTCCAGCACGATGCGCCCGTTTTCCATCACATAGGCGTAATCCGCCAGCTCCAGCGCCGCCCGCGCGTTCTGCTCCACGATGAGCACCGACATGCCTTCGCGCCGGTTAATCTCGCCGATGATCTCGAAAATCTCGTGAACCAGCAGCGGCGCCAAGCCCAGCGACGGCTCGTCCAGCAGCAGGATCCGCGGGTGCGCCATCATCGCCCGGCCGATGACCAGCATCTGCCCTTCGCCGCCGGACAAGTAGCCGCTGACCCGCTTGGCCAGTTTCGCCAGGGGCGGGAAGTAGTGATACACCCGCTCCAGATCGTCGCGGATATGCCGTCCGCCGCGATAGACCATGCCGCCGACGCGCAGGTTCTCCTCGACGGTCAAATGGCGGAAGAGCAGCCGCCCTTCAATCACCTGCGCCAAGCCCAGGCGCACGACTTCTTCGGCTGGCGCGCCATCGATGCGCCGCTCGCCCCAGTGGATTTGACCCCGCGTGACCTCGCCCAGCTCCGCCCGCAGCAAGCCGCTGACGGCTTTCAGCGTCGTCGACTTGCCCGCGCCGTTAGGACCCAGCAGCGAAACCACCGCTCCCGGCGCCACCTCCAGCGTGACCCCGCGCAAGACCAGGATGACGCTGTTGTAGACAACCTCGACATTGCTGAGGGAGAGAGTCCGCGTCGTTTGAAGATCTTGCGTTCCGTTCGTGGCATTCATGTCGTTATGGCGGGCGCCCTACTGAATCCCGCCCGCCGTTTCCTGGCGCTGATTCTTTGTAGGGGCGACCCGGTGGGTCGCTTGTGCATTCGATTCCCTTGCGTTTGAGGGCGAGCCACCGGCTCTCCCGTACAGAATTCCGATTGGGCGAGAATCTGGCTCGCCCCTACACTCCAAATCATCAGCCGGCGCCTTCCAACTGGGCATGGTCCCCCTCCCTCATTTTGGGGGAGGGGGCTAGGGGATGGGGGGCCTGCCTACTGCCCCCGCAGCTGCGGCACGGGCATAAAGTCGGTCAGCGGGATCACCAGCGGCACGAAGAGCTTGCCGCCGGCGCCATCGTCGATCATCAGCGCGTCATCGCTGCTGGTGGCTGGACCCGACATATCGGCGTTGGCGAACTTCAGCACCGCCGCGCGATTCATCGGCGAGTCGCGTATGCCTTCTTCAAAGATGAACTGATAGAGCCCGCCCATCACCGAGTAATCCATGCTCTCGACGACCGCCCGAATGTCCGCGCCCGTGACCGCGTCCAGGCTGCCAACGGCGTTGACGGCGCGAATTGTCGTCTCGATAATCGAATCCACCAGACCCCAGCTGAGCAGGTAGGCGATATTCTGCGCTTGCGGTCCGTGCCCGGCGGCGGCGAATTGCTGCGTGATGAAGTCCACGGCTGGGTTGCCGCGCTCCGTCCACCACTGGAAGGGCATCGAACCGAACATGCCATCGACCGACGGCAGGCCGCTGGGCTTGAGCACGCGCTGGCCGAGCAGGCCGACGCTGGTGTCCATCACCCAGTTGACGCCCGCCAGCTTGACCTCGTCTTCCAGGCCCAGGTCGACGAGCGTACCCGCGAGCAGCGCCGGTCCGGTAGCCAGGCTGTTGGTGTAGAGGATGTTCGCCCCGCCGTCGACCGCGTTCTGCACTTGCGTCAGGATGTCGCTGTCGGTCGGCAAGAAGACCTGCGGCTCTGGCAGCACCTCGACGCCCAGGCTCCCGCAGTATTCACGGGCGGCTGGCTCCGTGCCCGCCAGACCAAAGGCGCCGGGCCAGGTGACGAAGGCGATGACGGGGTCGGGGAAAGTCTCGGGGCTGCCGGCCACGAACTGGCAGAAGAAGCCGAACTGGTTGATGTAGAGCGGGTTGCTGGCGTAGAGCCAACCGGGCGTCTGGCCATCTTCGCCGTAGAGGCTTTCGATGGAGCCGGCCGAGATGTAAGACACGATCTCGTCGGCCGCCAGCTGTTCGCGCAGGAGCTCGCCATCGTTGGAGCTGTAGAGCAGCAGCAGGTCGAGCTCGTCGGCGTATTCGCTGGTGAAGCGGTCGTAGGCGCTCTGCGTGGCTTCCAGGTTGCCGCCGGTGTCTTCATAGACCTGCGCCAGCTCCGCGCCACAGACGCCGCCGCGCCCGTTCCAGTAGGCGATGGCGTCCGACACGGCCAAGACAATGGGCTGGGTGATGAAGGCGTTGGGTCCGCTCAGGTCGCCAAAATGAAAGATGTGGATGGTGTCGCCGGTCATGTCGGTTTCGCAGGCGGTCAACTCCGACGGATAGTCCATCATGTCCTGCGCCAGGCCGGGCAGCGCCGCGCCCAGGCAGAGCAGCAGCGCGAGCAAGAAACAGCAGCGAGTCTTCATAATCCTCTCCTTTTTCGAAGGCGGGTCGTCAAAACGAGGCCAAGAATGGCGTGTAGCGCTGACTTTAGCTTATGCCAAGCGCGGGGTTTACGCAACTAATAGGCGTAGGGGCGCAGCTTCCAGGCCACCTTGAAGACCTCCCAGCGGTGGGCGAGGCCGCGGGGCTCCAGCACGAGGAAAACGATCAGCGCGCCGCCAAAGAGGATCGGGTTGATGGCGCTGGTGATGTTGACCGCGTCGATGAAGGGGAAAACTTGTGGCAGCAGATCCGCCAGCGAATGCCGCGCGAAGGGGATGACCGCTTCTTGCAGCAGCCGGATGAACGTCACGCCGAACATCGCGCCCAGGGGGTAGCCGGCGCCGCCAATGATGAGCATCGCCAGCATCTCGATAGACACATCCAGCTGGAACATGTCCAGCGACAGGCTGTTGCGCTCAAATGCCAGCAGGCAGCCCGCCACGCCGGCGTAGACCGCGCTCAAGAAAAAAGCCCGCAGTTTGTAAGTGAAGACATTGATGCCCAGCAGCTCGGCCGCCAGGTCGTTGTCGCGCACGGAGACGAATGCTCGGCCCGTTCGCGTTCGGATGATGTTGCGCGCCAGGAACATCAGCAGCGCCGAAAGCGGCACGATGATGTAATACATGGCAATGTCGGTGGAGAAGCTCAATGCCTTGCTGACGGTGGCCGCCGCGGTCCATGCTCCCGCGCTGTCAGCCGCGCTGATTTCGACGCGATATTCCCCCGCTTTTGCCGCGATGTAAGAAAAACCGGTGATCTGACCGCCCGGATTTTCCATCACCGTCATGTTGATGTCGCCGGCCAGCACCAGATCTCCTGCGGGATTGCGCAGCGCGATGCTCGGCTCGACGCCGGCCCCAGCTTGCAGATTGACGCTGATGACATCGACAAAATAAGGATCGCCCGCCGCTATTGTCCAGGGTTCGCCATCGCTCAGCGTCGCTTCAGCGTAAGGCGCGAAGGGGCCGATCATGGGCGCGGGAACGCTCAAGGGGCGCGTGCCGCCGGTCCAGTCTTCCAGCGGGTACCGCAACAGCCAGGGGATGATGAATTGCGCCGCCAAGGTCGCCATGGCCAGGTAGAATCCCTTGACCCGCAGCGACGGCAAGCCAAAAACCAAACCCGCCAGGCCGGTGAGCAGGGCGCAGGCCGGCAGCGCCGTCCAAAAGCTGAAGCCAAGATCGCGCGCCAAAATCGCCGAACCGTAAGCGCCTATCGCCATGAAGGCCGCGTGGCCCAGCGAAATCTGCCCGGTGTAACCGACCAGCAAGTTCAAGCCCTGCACGGCGATCACGAAAATGGCGATTCGCCCGATCAAGCTGATGTACTGGTCGCTGACCAGCTTCAAGCCCAGGGGACCCGATACCGAAAGCAGCGGCAGCAGCAGCAAGGCGGCGAAAGCCAGGTTCTTCCAGAGCTTGTCGCGGGCGGTGCGGTCTATTGACATGTCCTCGTCGTAAGTCGTGTCGAAGACGCCGGCCGGGTGAAGGTTCGCCATAGCCAATCCCTAAATGCGCTCGATGCGCTTCTCGCCGAACAAGCCATCGGGGCGGATCACCAACACCAGCATCAGCACGACATACGGCGCCAGGTTCGTGCCGACCTGCTCCGAAGAATTGATGAGCGTGCCGAATTGCTCGACGACGCCGATGATGATGCCGCCGACGAGCGCGCCGCCAATCGACTCCAGCCCGCCCAGCAGCACGGCCGGGAAGACCCGCAGCGCGACAAAGCTGATGTTCAGCGACAAACCGACCGCGCCGCCCTGCAGCACGCCCGCGATTGAAGCCAGGAATGCCGCCGCCGCCCAGGTGATCGCCAATATCACCCGCACCCGCAATCCGACCGACTGCGCCAGCTGCTGGTCTTCCGAGGTGGCGCGCATCGCCAGGCCGACGCTGGTGTAGCGGAAGAAGACGATGAAGCCGGCAAAGGCAATCAATGCCAGCGCGAAAGCAATCACCAATTCGACGCGGATGATGGCGATCCCGCCCAGCTGCTCGCGGAACTGATCGAGGCGTATCGGCTTGAAGCGGCTGCCCGTCGCGGGATCGGCGAAGACCGGCAAGTTCAGCTCGACAGTGCCCCAGGCGATTTGCGTCACCCCGTGCAGCACTTCCGCCACTGCCAGAGTCATCAGCACGGCGGTGAAGAGCGGCTGGCCGATGAGCGGGCGGATGGTGAAGCGCTCCACCGCCAGCCCGGTCAAGATTGCGCCGGCGAAGGTACCTGCCGCGGCATGCAGCCATTTCCACTCGATGCCGCCGATGGTCATCAGCGCGGTCCAGATGACGACGCCCGCCGCAAAAACCGCCAGGTTGCGTCCCTCGCGCAGGCTGCGATAGCTCACGGTGGTCAGCGCCATGAACATGGTGGCAGCCGAGAGCAAGCCCGCTCCGACCAGCGAGATCTCGCTGACGGTGAAAAAGCTCCAGAAAATCATGCCGCCCACGACCATCATCCAGCCATGAGCGAAGTTGAAAACGCCGGAGGCTTTGTTGATGACGACGATGCCCAGCGCCACCAAACCATACACCCCGCCGACCAGCAGGCCCGAGATCAAGGTCTGGACGATGCGCGCCGCCCTCAGCCCGGCCAGCTGGTCCGCCAGGAAGAGCGCCAGCGCCAAAGCCGCGCCAGCGTAAGCAGCCCAAGTCAGCTGGCGTCGGTAGCGGTTGATGAATTCGGTCATAAGCGATGTCCGGTCAATATGTTTGCTTTGCGTTCACGGGCGACCTCATGTCTTTACGCATCGGCCACGCGCAGCTCCGTCTCCACTGTGCCCGTCCGCCCATCGCGATAACGCACCTCCGCGCTGACATGCACCTGCCGCTTTCCGCCGTAGATCGCTTCCAGCAGCTCGTGATATTTCTCTTGCAGAGCGCCGCGCCGCAGTTTTCGCGTCCGCGTCAGCTCGGCTTCATCGGCGTCGAATTCTTTGTGCAGGATCACGAAGCGCAGCACACGCGAGTAAGCTGGCAGCGACTCGTTCACCGCCCGCAGCTCGTCGCGGATAATCTCGTAGACCTCGTCGCGCTGCGAAAGATCGACATAAGTGGTGAAGGCGATGCCGCGCTTCTCCGCCCAGCGCGAGACGTTCTGAAAGTCGATCACGACAATCGCCGAGACGAAATCCAGGGTCGGACCGCCGATCGTCATCATGTCTTGCACATAAGGGCTGAACTTGGCGCGGCCCTCGATGTACTGCGGGCTGAATTTCTCGCCGCTGCTGAGCTCGATCAGGTCTTTGACGCGCTCAAGGTAAATCAGGTGGCCCGTCTTCTCGTCCATGTGCCCGGCGTCGCCGGTGTAATACCAGCCGTCGCTGTCCAGGGCCTCGCCGGTCTCGGCCGGTCTCTTGTAATAGCCTTTGAAGCGCGCTTTCGTGCGAATGAGGATTTCTTGATTGTCCGCGATTTTGACTTCCACGCCCGGCACAATCACGCCGACAGTCTCGAAGCGCACATCGCCCCGCAGGTGCAGCGTGCCGAAGGTCTCTGTCGAGCCATAGAATTGGCGCAGCTCGATGCCGATGGCGCGGAAGAAGCGGATGATGTCGCTGCTGAGCATAGCGCCGGCCGTCAGCACATTGCGCGCCCGCGTCAGACCCAGCTTGTCGCGCAGCGGCTCGAAGATGGCGTATTCGCCCAGCCAGCGCAATAACCGCAGCTGGGCCGGGATCGCTTCGTGCGCGTCTTCCAGGTCAATCGCGCGATAAGCCACCGGCATGAACAGGCGGTACATCAAGCGATTGAGAAGACTGCTGTCGTTGATGCGGAATTGCACCACCCGGGCCAGATTCTCCCAGACTCGACTCGGGAAGAGCAAACCGGCCGGCGCGATCTCCCGCATGTCCACCGGCACGGTCTCCGGCCCCTCCGGGAAGTTGACCTGCACGCCCTTGAGCAGATGCGATGTGAAGCCGAATGCCTGCTCCGCCAGCCAAGCCATCGGGCTGAACGACAGCCAGTTGTCGCTCTGCCGCGTATCGACATAACGGTCATTGAGGGCCTGCCCGTAGACCAGTTGGAAATGGGTGACCTCGGCGAATTTGGGCAGGCTGGTGGTGCCGGAGGTCATGCTCAGGATGATGGTGTCCATGGGCTCGGTCGCGCGCGCCATCTCGTCGAAGAGTCGCGGCTGCGTTTGCGCTTTGGCCGCGCCCATTGCCTGCAAGGCGCCGAGGCTCAGCAGCCAGGGATCGGCGTAGCTCCACATGCCGCGCTCTTCCCAATAAATGACGCGCAGCACCTGGGGCAGCTTGTCTTTCAGCTCCAGCAGCTTGTCCACCTGTTCTTGGTCGTGGGCGCAGACGACGGTGGCGTCGGTGGACATGACGACATAGTGGATGTCTTGAGGGCTGGCGTCGCTGAAAACGCAGCAAGTCTTGGCGCCCAGGGCGTGGGCGGCGATCTGCGCCCAATACATCTCCGGGTCGTTCTCGCCGATAATGACCAGGGTGGCGCCGCGCCGCATGCCCAGCTCCAGCAAGCCCATGCCAAATTGAACGACCTGCTCGTAGACCGCGTTCCAGCTGTATTCTTGCCAGATGCCGTAGCGTTTCTTGCGCTGCGCCACTTGCTCGCCCAGCTGCTCGACGCGCCGCAAGAAGCCCTTGGAGAGGGTGTCTTCGCCGGGCGCGATCGGCTCGATCGGGTGATCCAGGCGTGAGCGGTGGACGACGCCGGGCGCCGCTTCGCGATAGGGGATTGGCTGGCTGGACGCGCTCGCCATGTCAATGCTCCGCTTCGCCGAGATAGGCGTCGATCACGGCTTCGTTCTGGCTGATTTCTTCGGGCCTGCCTTCGCCGATCTTGACCCCGAAATCGATAACGGCGATGCGATGCGATATGTCCATCACCAAGCCGATGTCGTGCTCGATGAGCATGATGGTCGTGCCTTGGCGCTCGTGAATGTCGAGGATGTAGCGCGCCATGTCTTCTTTTTCTTCGATGTTCATGCCCGCCATCGGCTCGTCCAGCAGCAGCAAGGTCGGCTCCAGCGCCAGCGCCCGCCCCAGTTCCACGCGTTTGCGCAAGCCGTAACTCAAGCCGCCGACAATCGACTTGCGGATGTGCTCCATCTCGAGAAAGTCGATGAGCTCTTCGACGCGCCGCCGATGGGCGATTTCTTCTCGCCGCGCCGCGCCCCAAAACAGCGCGCCCGACAGCATATTCGTCTTCATGTGGATGTGCCGCGCCGCCATCAAGTTGTCCAGCACGGTCGCGTTGGTGTAGAGGGCGATGTTTTGAAATGTGCGGGAGATGCCGAGCTTCGCCCGCTGGTAGGGCGGGACATGCGAGATGTCTTGTCCCTGAAAGAGGATGCGTCCCTGCTGCGGCTGGTAGAAGCCGTTGACGCTGTTGATGAGGCTGGTCTTGCCGGCGCCGTTGGGGCCGATGACGGCGAAGATCTCGCCTTCACGCACCTGGAAATCCACCGCGTCCAGCGCTTTGATGCCGCCAAATCGCAGGGAGATCTTCTCGACATGCAGCATGACCGGCATGGCAATCCTCTCGGCGCGCGACCCTGGGCGACGCCTCACGCCAACGAAGGCCGTGCAACGCCACCCAGTGACAACGATAGCAGACCCAGCCAACTGAGGCAAAGGCCAGGCAAAGCCGCCCGTGTCGAGCCCGCCACGATTCAAGCCCGCGTCAGCAGCCAGCGACACAAATCTTCAACGACCCGATCGCGCTCCACCTCGTTGACCAGCTCATGCCGCATCGCCGGGTAAATCTTGAGCGTGACATCGCCGGAGCGCGCCGCCCGCGCCAGCCGCCGCGAGCCGGAAACCGGCGCCAGCCTGTCCTCCGCCCCGTGCATGACGAGCAGGGGAGTTTCGACTTCTCCGCGCCGCTCGCGAATGTCCCGCGCCAGGCGGGCCAAAGCCGCCGATGTGCCGACCCGCCACATGCCGCGGTTTACCAGCGGATCCCGCCGCCACTCGCGCTGCATCGCTGGGTCGGCCGTCAGCAGGCTTGGTCCGCCCGGCAGCGACAGCCGCAGCTTGGGCAGGTAACGCGCCACCCGCAGACAGAGCGACACGAGCCAACTGGGGTAAACTGATTCCGCGTCCAGGGGAAGGCCGCTGGTGGCGATGCCCTGCAGCCGGCCCGGGTTCCTCAAGGCGAATCCCAGGCCGATTAGCGAACCCATGCTGTGCGCGAAGGCGAAGCAGGGCAGCCTGGGATGCCGCGCTCGGACGACGGCCTGAACCGCCTCCAGGTCGGCCACCGGCAGCCAGCCGTCGGCGATGTAGGCTCGCGTTCCGCCGCTCTTGCCATGCCCGCGGTGGTCGATGCCGTAACAGGCGAAACCGACCTTGGTCAGTGCCGCAGCCACATGCCGGTAGCGCCCGCAGTGCTCGCTCAGCCCATGCAGGATGAAAACGACGCCGCGAATCGAGCCGCGCTCGGGCAGCCATTCGCGCCCGGCCAGCCGCAGCCCGGCCGCGACTTGAAATAATTCCTCATTCTCGATCATGAGCCAGTTTTCCCCGCGCCAGCCAATCCATTGTATGCGCCGTCATCGTCCGCCGCTATAATTCGCCGCGATGGACCCGCGGGATTGACGAGGCGCGATGAAGGGCGCAGGCGACAAACTGGCATTGGCATTGGTCGGCATGCCGGGCGCGGGCAAGAGCGTCTGCGCAGAGCACCTGGCGCGGCAAGGCTACTTCAGTTTGCGCTTTGGCGCGGTAGTCGTCGAAGAAACGCGGCGGCGCGGCTTGGAAATCAACCCCGGCAACGAAGGCGTCGTGCGCGAAGATTTGCGCGCGCGGCATGGCATGGCGGCGATGGCGCTGATCTCGCTGCCAAAATTGCGGCAAGCGCTGGAAACGCGCGACTGCATCGTCATCGACGGGCTCTACAGCTTCAGCGAGTATCAGCTGCTGCGCCAGCGATTGGGCGCGACCCTGGTCTTGATCGCCATCGTCGCGCCGCGAAAAACGCGATACGCGCGTTTGACTCGCCGCCCCGAACGCCCGCTCACGCCAGGCGAAGCGCAAGAGCGCGACATCCAGGAGATCGAGCGCCTGGAGAAAGGCGGTCCCATCGCCATGGCTGATTACACGCTGCTCAACGATGCGACGCCTCTTGCGCTGCTGCGGCGGCTGGACGCGCTGCTGCGCGAGCTCGGCTGCCGCGCATGAGGCCAAACCGTGCTGAAAGGCGCGTGGATTGGCGGCGATGGGCGAAGATTGCGCTTGCGAAGCCGCCCGCGCCTCGTTTATAGTTGAGTGCGAAACCCAGCCCGCGTCTGGGGCGGAACGAGGATGGCATGACCGCGACCGACTCCATGCAGGAATACCTGGCGGAAGCCTATCGCATCGCCTGTTATCAGACGGATTCGAGCATCGTTTCGACGTCGGCTCTGGCGGATGAGCTGCATGTCTCGGCGCCCGCCGTCACCCGCATGGTGCAGCGCTTGAAGCAAGCCGGCTACCTCGAGCACGAGCCCTATCGCGGCATCCGCCTCACCGAAGCCGGCGAGCGCGAGGCCCTGGCGAACATCCGCCGGCATCGCTTGGTGGAGCGCTTCCTGGTCGATGTGATGGGTTTCGGCTGGCACGAAGTCCACGACGACGCCGATGACCTGGGCTTGGTCGTCAGCGATCTACTGGTCGACAAAATGGACGCCATGAGCGGCTACCCCAAACGCTGCCCGCATGGCGAGCCCATCCCGAGCGCAGACGGCGTGATGCCCCTGGTTATCGATTATCCGCTCTCGGAAGTGGCTGTCGGGCAGGACTACCTCATCAGCCGCGTGCACAGCCACGACTCGCACAAGCTGCGCTATTTCAGCGAGCTGCGGCTGGCGCCGGGCAAAGCCTTCCGCCTGGTCATGCGCGCGCCTTTTAAGGGACCCCTGCAGGTGCGGGTGGACGGCCAGACTCACTTCCTCGGCCACGAACTGGCAGGCACATTGCGGGTTTGCAGCCAGGAAGAGTACCTGCTCGTCTAGCTTGCCGATCATCGGGCAGTTTCCTCGCCTCGACGCGTCTCTGGCGGCGCGCGCCGCTTGAAAGCGACCGCCTTGTGAGCCGCGAGTGGCAGCGCCAGCGCGATCAATTCGATCACGGTCAATCGCCAGCGATCGTCCGCGAATTGTGGCGGGGCGAGCCGGCATCGCTGCGCTTCATCAGCCAAGATTAAAAAATCGTTTATCGGTTTGAAGTCGCGGGTCGCGGGCATTATCTGCGAATTTGTCACGAGTCTTTACATTCCTTGCCCAAAGCGCGGCAAGTCATGCGCTTTCTGCGATTCCTGGCAGCAGAATCTGTGCCGGTCGGCGTTCCCGTCGCCTCGGTCGATGGCAATTACATAGAAGTCTTGACGGGCGGTTATTACGCGTCGGCGCAGAACGAAGCCCCCGGCGCGCTTATGGAACGACACTTGCGCGATCTTTCCGCATATCGGGCCTGGGGGCGCTCGCTGGGCAAGCTGCACGCCGCCGCCCGCCGCTACCAGCCGGACCCGGCAATCGACTTCGCATTTCCCGCCGTCCAGGACTTCTGTCGCAGCATCCAAGCGACCGCGCAGCGCATAGGCCGGTGTTTCAGCGCGCCTGCCAGGAGCTGAGCCAATGGATGGAGTGCCTGCCACGCCGCGACTACGGGCTGACGCATGGCGACTATCGGCCGGGCAATGTCGTCTGGGACGGGCAGGTCGCCCGCACGATAGATTTTGACGAGCCGAATTTCCATTGGCTTATCGCTGATGTCGCCCGCGCCTTGATGGAATTGCGCGATTTGCCATTGGCGCGGCGGCGCAGGCATCGCGAAGAATTCCTGCGCGGCTACCGTGCCGAGCGCGAGATTGAACCGTTTAGGGTCGGGCAGCTGCCATACTTCGTCCAGCACCGGGCGCTGTTGATGCGGGCTTGGGATCTGCAAGAGGGCGGGTCCTGGCGGGAAGCGGAGGCCTGGTCGCTGGAGCGGGTGGGGTGGTGAGTCTGAGCTAATCATTGAGAGAGTGAGGCCGGCAAGGTATAATCGTATCTGAAGAAATTAAGCGTTACTGAGGCGGGTTAGCATGGCTGAGAACCTTATCGAGGCGGTGGATGCGGACTTGGAAGTTGTCGACAAGGATTACGACAACGAAATCGTGGATGCGACGGAATACATCATTAGCGGTTACGGTGCGGACTTCGACGTCGAGGGCCTGGTAAGACGTCTAAGACGCAGAGATGTCATAATCCCCAGCTTCCAGCGAGCGTATGTCTGGAATCGAAGAAAGGCCTCTCGATTCGTAGAGTCTCTGCTGATGGGACTACCAGTTCCGGGCATTTTCTTGTATCGAGAGCGGGAGTCTCAAAAGCTGCAGGTGATAGATGGACAGCAGCGTCTAAGAACATTGAGATACTATTATGATGGTGGAATAGCCGACACCGACGACGTTTTCAGTTTGCAAGGATTGGAGTCGCGATTTGACGGCTTTGCCTACGAAGATCTGCCAAGCGAGGACCGCCGCCGGCTGGACAATTCTCTTATTCATGCTTCAATCATTCATCAGGAAGCGCCAGACGACAGTGGTTCAAGCCGGTATTCGATATTTGAACGCCTGAATACGAGTTCGACTCCGTTGACGCCGCAGGAAATTCGATCGGCGATTTACGGAGGCGCTTTCAACGTCTTGCTCGTTGAACTCAGCGAAAACCGCGACTGGAGAGGTCTTTTTGGTAAAAAGAGCGTTCGAAAGCGTGATGAGGAATTGATCTTACGATTCCTTGCGCTTTTTTACGACGGTCATGAGTACCGTGCGCCGATGAAGGGCTTTCTAAATCGATTCATGAATATGCACAGACACATGAATCTGCTTGATGAGGCGGAATTGCGCAGCCTGTTTGAGCGTACCGTTGGCGTGATTCGCCAGAGAATTGGCGATAAGGCGCTAAAGCCAGTTACGCAGGTCAATGCAGCCGTTGCCGACGCGGTTATGGTGGGCGTCGCGCGCGGAATCCAGTCTTGTAACCTTTGCGGAGATCTACGCTTGGCACACCAGAAGCTTCTTGAGAATCACGTGTTTTCTGAGGCAATCTCTGCTGGAACTTCGCAACCGACGAATGTCCGTCGTCGCATTGAGTTGGCTACTCAGGCATTTGCAATAGCAGAATGAGCAATGCTAACTTCCATTATAGAGCGCGAAAAGGCTCTAGAGGGCCTATTTCACCGCGCCGCTAAAATTCAATCCGACGACGATGTTCCGCTGGAAGTAAAGTCCGGCTTTGCATTGTTTCTATGCATTAGAACCTATGTATATTTCGAAGCTTCAGTTGTCGATATCCTTTCCAGCTACGTGCAAGCTACTCCAAACGATTCAAGAGTCGCGCGCTTCGCCGAGAGTCATCTGCGTTCCAGGAGCCGCAGAAACTTGAAGCGAGAAGAGTTGTTGGGACTTATATCTCAATTCAGCGACGACTGGCGGACGAGCATTCGCAACTCAACAGAAGGCAGACTGAAAGACTCATTGGACAGCATCGTCAATCATCGAAACAAGATTGCCCACGGCGATCTTGACCTTGAGTTCCTAACGTTCAGCGGTGTTAGTTTATACTTTGATGATCTGAAGGCAATTATCCGAATAGTATACGAAACCTGTAGTTTTCGGGGTTCAAATTCATAGCGATGTCCAGTGTTTTATCGACATTCTGAGACGATTGATCCCCCCTCACCCCCCGCCATACAGCCGCCCGCCGAATTCACTCGCCAGCGCATCGTCCAGCTCATCCGCGTAGCCCGCCAGCCGCCGGATAATCGCGTCCGCTTCCGCCGCGTCCAGGCCCGCCAGCAGCCGTTCGTGATACAGATACACGACATCCTCATGCAGTCCCAGAGCCGCGTTGGTCAGCTGCAAGTTCAGCTCCAGCAAGCGCCGATACAGGGCCAGCAGATTGCCCGGCGGCAGATGCATGATCGGCGAAAGCGCCTGCAGGTAGCCGCCGTCTTCCTGCCGCAAGTAAACCTCAATGAGCGCCGAGCCGCGCCTGAAACGCCAGCCATAACCGCTCTCTACTTCCATCCGCGCCGCGCCAGGCTCGACCCCGATCGCTTCCAGGATGCCCTCCACCGCCCGCAGCGAGAGCTCGAAATGCGCCCCTGCGCCGGCCTCGGCTTTTTGCGCGCCACGCCCGAACAAGCGCCCCATCGCTAGCTCGCCAGGCCCGCCAGCGCCGGCATCGCTCTGCCGCAGCGCAAGCATCGCTCGTCATAGTGCCCGACGCGCGCGCCACAGACGGGGCAGGGCGGGCGCCGATCTTCGCCGTAAAGCGCCTTCAGCTTGTCGCGATTTGGCTCGACGCGGTCGCTTGCATTCCCGCCCGGCAGCCAGCCACCGCAGTGTTCGCAAGTTTTTCCGCCAAAGACACGGGCCCGCGTCAAACCGCCGCAATGGGGGCAGCAGAGGCTCTCTGGCATCAGCTTTTGCTCGCGGCGGTAGCGCTCCGCCAGCGCTCGCACGCGCGTCATCGTCAAGGCCAGCACCATGCCGGCCGCATCGCCGTTGCGCGTCAGCAAGCCCAGCAGCTGCCCCTGGCTGTCGTAAAGCGCCTCGCCGCCGCCGCCCTGGAGCTGTACCAGCGGCAGGCTCGCCCGCAGCCAGCGTCGCGACAGTCCGCCGCCCCCGGGCAGCAGCTGAGCGCGCAGCTTGAAACCACCGTAAGAAAGCGCCAGCAGCGCCATCTGGTCGATGATATCCGCCGCCGGCCGCATGGCGGGCATGCCAAACAGCGACAAGCCAGTTTCAATGAAGGCCAAGTCGTCGCCCGGGTAGCGGCGCATGACTCGGCCAGGCACGCTACTCTGTCGGTTCAGGCTCACGGTCACTTCCAAGCGGCTTCCGACGGCGTAACTGGTGGTCGCCAGCAAACCCGATTCGCTCACGAAAATGCCGCTCGCCGCGCCATTTAAGCCGCCACTGACCCCGGCCACCTGGGGCGCGCGGACTGGCGGCCGCTGAAGAGAAGCGCCGTTCGCCCGCTCCAGCCGCTGCAAGCCACGGCGAATCTGCGCGTTGTCCGGCTCGTGCCGCAGCGCTTGCTCCAGGCAGCGGCGCTTGAAGTCCGGCGCGTCGCGGGTTTCCGCCAGCCAGACATTCGCCGCCGCCCGCCCCTTGTCATCCAGTTCCGGCGCGTCGCGCAGCCGAAGCAAAAGCGGGACAGCCGCCTCGACCTCGCCGTCGCGCATCAGCACGATTGCCCGCTGCAAGTCTTGCCCCGCCCCCATGTCGCCTCCTCGCGCGCGCATCCGATTGCATTGTAGCCCGATTCCGCGTTGCGGGCGCTTGACAGCCGCGCTCTGCTCGCCCGCGCTTGTGGCTCGTCATGGGCTGTGGTCAAATCACGCTGGAAAAACCGCGGAAAGGGACAGCCATGCGAGTCGAAAGCAAGCTGGCGGAGATGGGCTTGACGCTGCCGCCGCCGATCAAGCTGCCGCCGGGCGTCGTGCTGCCATTTTCCTTCGTGCGCGTTCATGCGGGCATCGCCTACATTTCCGGGCACGGACCGCAAAACGCGGATGGCACGGTCGCTGGACCTTTTGGCAAGCTCGGCGAGAGCCTCAGCGTCGAGCAGGGTTGTGCCGCGGCCCGGGCGGTGGCTCTGTCGATGCTCGGCAGCCTCAAGCGTGAATTGGGCGATCTGGAGCGCGTGCGAGCTTGGCTGCGTCTGCATGGCATGGTCAACTGCGGGCCCGATTTCGCGCAGCAGCCAGCCGTCATCAACGGCGCCTCCGATTTGATATTGGCGCTCTACGGCAAAGATCGCGGCGCCCATGCGCGTTCTGCCGTGGGGATGGCGGCTCTGCCCTTTAACATGGCGGTCGAGATTGAGGCGATGGCGGCGATAGACTAGTCGTGGCGCTCCAGGATCAAGTTACGGTAGCCATCGACATGGGCGCGCCAGCCCGGCGGCAGATAAGTGGTGCTGTCCAGCTGGAAGACGAGCGCCTCGCCCGCGAATGCCGCGCCTGGCAGCAAGTCGTCGCGGCGGTACAGCCGAATTGCGCCATGCGCCGTCGTTTTCTCGCCGAAAGGCTGGGCCGCGCGCGTTTCGATCGGCGCCGGCTCGAACCTGGGCTTGTCGATCTTGCCCGTCCCGCGCGCGCGCAAGTTCACGATCTCGACATTGCGCCAGCGCATCGCGTGGCCGTACGCGGCTTCATGGGCTGCGTGGAATGCTTCTGTTGCGGCCGCGCCGAAGGGTATGCTCAGTTCGTAGGCTTGGCCCTCGTAGCGCATGTCAAGCGTAACGGCGAAAAGCATGTCCGCTTCCGCGATCGCTTCCCGTTCCAGCTCCGCCCGCGCCCGCGCCAGCAATGTCGTTTCGGCCGCCCGCAGCTCAGCCAGAGTTTCGCTTGTCGCGGCTTGCATGACGGACTGGCTGAAATCGACGGCGACATCGGCGATGAGCAAGCCCAAGGCGCAGAGCACGCCCGGCGTCTCCGGCACGAGCACCCGCGGGATCTCCAGCCGAGCGGCCGCCTCGCAGGCCTGCAAGGGACCCGCCCCGCCAAATGCCGCCAGCGTAAACTCGCGGGGGTCGTGGCCGCGGGCGATTGAAACGCGGCGAATCGCTCGATCAATATGCACATTCGCGATGTCGACGACGCCTTGAGCCGTCTCTTGCAAGCTGAGCCCGGCCTGTCGCGCCAGTGTATTCAGCGCTCGCTCGCCCGCCGCCAGATCCAGTGGCATCGCCCCGCCGAGGAAATGCGCGCTGTCCAGACGCCCAAGAATGGCGTTGGCGTCGCTAAGGGTGGCTTGCTGGCCGCCCAAGCCATAAACGACCGGTCCTGGATTCGCGCCGGCGGATTCTGGGCCGACCCGCAAAGCGCCGCCCGCGTCCACCCGCGCCAGCGAGCCGCCGCCCGCGCCAATCGTCTCGATGTCCAGGCTGCGCGCCCGCGTCGGCAAGCCGTCAATCGTCGATTCCGGCCTCGGCTGCGGCGCCCCGGCGACGAGCGCGACATCGGTGGAAGTGCCGCCCATGTCCAGGGTGATGATCTTGTCGTAACCCGCCAGTCGCGCCAAGTGAAAGGCGCCCATGACGCCGGCCGCCGGACCGCTGAGGGCGGTGTGTATCGCTTGACGGCGCACACGCTCCGCCCGCATTACGCCGCCGTCCGATTTCATGATGCGCAAGGAGGCGCCGGCCGGCAGCGCCGCTTCCAGCGTGCCGATGTAACGCGACATGACCGGGCGCACATAAGCCTCCAGGGCGACCGTGCTGGCGCGCTCGTATTCGCGAAACTCCGGCAAGACATCCGACGACAGCGCCACCTGCCAGTCTTCACGCAGGATGCCGCGCTCCAAAATCCGCTCTTTGACCAGCCGCTCGTGCCGCGGGTCGACATAACTGAAGAGCAGGCAAACGGCGACGCAGTCAACTTTGGCTGCCGCCAGCCGGTCCAGCGCGCGGTCGAGGGCAGTCATATCCAGCGCTTCCAGGACATTGCCGCGATAATCCAGGCGCTCAACCACTTCGAAACAGCGCTCGCGAGGGATGAGGGGCGGGGGAATGCTCGGGTGGATGGCATAGAGCGAGGGACGGTCTTGCCGGCCGATGAAGAGCAAATCGCGAAAGCCGGCTGTCGTCAGCAGGGCGGCGCGGGCGCCTTTGCGCTCCAGAATGGCATTGGTGGCGACGGTCGAGCCATGCGCGATCTGGCTCAAGGCTCTCATGCCGCCGGGCGCGATCGCCTCCAGGCCCGCCAGCATGGAGCGCTCGGGCCGGGCGGGACTGCTGAGCAGCTTGTGAATCTTCAGCCGCCCAGCCTCAATCAGCGCCAAATCGGTAAAGGTGCCGCCGATGTCCACTCCCGCCCGCATTTTGCCGTCCCGTCGCTCGCGTTTTCCAAGGGCAGATCATACCATTCGCCCGCCCAATGCGAAATATAGCGCGCATACGCCGTTATGACGACGCTCTTTCGCCACTCTAACGCGGCGTTTTCGTTTCTCCTACATTCCGCGCGTATTCTGATGTTGTCAATGATTAGCCCACAGAGGAGAAACTACAATGATGATTCGCAGGCGCCACCCCTACTTCCGTCTGGTCGACGATCTGCTTCGCGAGCCGCGCCCCTGGCTGCCGGCCGGCGGCTTCCCGGCGCATGGCTTCGCGCCCGCGCTTGATGTCGACGAAAGCGCCGACGCCTACCGCGTCCGCGTCAACCTGCCCGGCGTCAAGCTCGAAGACATCCAGCTCGACATTCACGACGATGTCCTGAGCCTCAGCGCCGAGAGCGCCAGCGAGGAAAGCGACGAAGGCAGCGCGGCCTTGATCCGCGAGCGCCGCTTCGGCAAGTTCAGCCGCAGCCTGCGCTTCCCCGCCAATGTCGATGGCGAGGCCGCCGATGCGCAGTTCGAAAATGGCGTATTGCAGATCCGCCTGCCAAAAGCGGAGCGCTTCAAGCCGCGGCAGATCCCGGTCAGCGTCATCGCCGCAAGCGCTTAGGCCGACGCCAGGCCGCAATCCATGCAGGGGCGACTCTCGGAGTCGCCTCTCTTTGTTTTCCGAAATGCAGGCGTGCGAGAGGAGAATTCGGCGATCGAGCTCAAGCGGTCTGCGCTGAAGCTGGCGCGCCCCAGCCACCGCCGCCGGGCGTCTCCACAACGACGCGATCGCCTGGCGCAAGCCGGGCCGTGTGCTTGCCGCTGACCCGCTCAATGGCGTCGCCGCGCTGGATACGGTCCGCGCCTCGCTGTCCAGCAGCGCCGCCAGCCAAGCCATAGGGCGCCCGCAGTCGCCGTTCCGCATTGATCGTCACGGTCGCCGGCGCGAGCATCTCGTACTCGCGGACGATGCCGTCGCCGCCGCGATGTTTTCCAGCGCCGCCGCTGCCCTCGCGCAGGCAGTAGCGCCGCACCCGCATCGGCAAGCTGTATTCCAGAGCCTCCACCGGCGTGTTCAGCGTGTTCGTCATGTGGCAGTGCCGCCCGGAGAGCCCGTCGCCGAACCTGGATGCGCCATGCCCGCCGCCCAGGGTCTCGTAATAGACAAACTGCGTCTCGCCTTCCAGGCCGCCCACCGTGAAATTGTTCACGGTGCCTTGCGACGCCGCCGGCAGCGCATCGGGCAGAGCCAAAGCCAGCGCGCCCAACACCACATCGACGACGCGCTGGCTCGTCTCGGTGTTGCCCAGCACGACCGCCGCCGGGAAGCGCGCGTCCAGCACGCTGCCGGCCTGGGTGATTACTTCCACCGGCTGGAAGCAGCCGTCGTTCATCGGAATCTCTTCTTCCGCCAGCAGCCGGACGCAATACCAGGCGGCCGAGCGCACAATCGCCGGCACCGCGTTGACATTGCCCCCCACCTGGGGCGCGCTGCCGCTGAAATCAATGCGCAGCCTCTCGCCGCGAGACTCGATCCGCGCTTGAATCGGAATCGCGTATTCCGCTTGGCCGTCGCCTTCCATCGCGTCGGAGTATGTGTAGACGCCGTCCGGGATGCGCGTCAGCAGAGCCTCGGTCAGCCGCCGCGAATACTCCAGCAGGGCGTCGGCGTGCTCGACCGTCGCCTCGACGCCTTGCTCTACCAGCATATCCAGCAAGCGACTTTCGCCCACCCGCTGCGCCGCCAGCTGCGCTTCCAGGTCGCCCAGGCGCTCGGCCGGGTTGCGGCTGTTCGCCACGATCAGATCCAGCGCGCCGTCGTTCATCCAGCCGCTCAGCCGCAATTTCACCGGCGGGATTATCAAGCCCTCTTGATACAGCTCGGTGCTCAAGGGCGAGGAGCCGGGCGTCATGCCGCCGACATCGGCGTGATGAGCGCGACTGGCGACGAAGAATTGCAGCTCGCCGCCGGCGAACACGGGCGAAATCATCGTGATGTCGGGCAGGTGCGTCCCGCCGCGATAGGGGTCGTTCAGCACGACGACATCGCCGGGGAAGAACTCGTCAAATTCGGCCACCGCCGCCGCCACCGATGCCGGCATGCTGCCCAGATGCACCGGGATGTGCGCCGCCTGGGCGATCATCCGCGCCGTCGAATCGAAGACCGCGCAGCTGAAATCGAGGCGCTCGCGGATATTCGGGCTGAAGCTGGCGCGCCGCAGGGTCACGCCCATCTCTTCGGCGACCGCGGCAAAGAGATTCTTGAAGACTTCCAGGCTGATGGCGTCGACCGGCATGGACTGTCGCTTTCACTCGCTCTTCGCGCCAAGCCTAGCATAGCGCGCGCCCGCAGCACAGCCGCCGCCATTGCAGCGAGACCGGGGACCGGCGAGGTCGCGCAGACTCAAACCGGCGCCGGTGGCTGGCAAATGCCCTGCAATCGTCTGGCTCGCCGATTTTGCCCGCCGCCATGCCAGTGGTATGCTAGCAATTCGCGTCCCGCGTCGACGCCGAGGTCCGCCAATATGCATGTCTTGCTCTTCGCCAATGGCATCATCACGCCGGGCACAGCGCTGCAGAATCTGCTCGATTCGACTGGGGCGCGCCAAGTGGTCTGCGCGGATGGCGGTGCCTTGCATGCCCGGGCGCTCGGCTATCGTCCCGATGTCATCATCGGCGATCTCGATTCGCTCAGCCAGGCGCAAGTCCGCGAATTCGAAGGGCTGGGCGCGCGCATCCTCCAGCATCCGCGCGAAAAAGACGAGACTGACCTGGAGCTCGCGCTTGCTTATTGCGTCGAAGTCGGCGCGACGCGCATCCATATCGTGGGCGGGCTGGGCGGCCGTTTTGACCAGACTCTCGCCAATGTCTTCTTGCTGGCGCAGTCGGAATTGGAGGGGGTCCACATCGAAATCGTCGATGGCGAGCAAGTCATCCGCCTGCTGCGGCCTGGCGCGCACGCGATCCGCGGCGAGACCGGCGACACGATTTCACTTATCCCCCTGAGGGCGGCGGCGCATGGAATCGTCACCAGCGGCTTGCAGTATCCCCTGCGCGGCGAAAGCCTGGGCTTCGGTCCTGCCCGCGGCCTCAGCAATGCGCTTCTGGCGCCACGGGCGGAACTCGCCTTCACGGAGGGTCTGCTGCTGCTGGTCCATACCCGGGGCCAGGCTTGACCCGGCCCTACTCCAGATCGGGGCGGATCACCAGCACCGGCACATTGACATCGTGCATCACTTTGTTAGCGACGCTGCCGAAGACGAGCCGCACCAAGCCCGAATGCCCGTGCGTCGTCATCACCACCAGGTCGCCGGATTCGGATTCGATATAGTCGACGATGTGCTGCGCCACGCCCACCGCGTCGATGATGTGCAAGCGGCAGTCCACGCCTTCGTCGCGCACCTCGTTGCGCAGCGCCAGCAGATGCTGCTTGATCTCTTCGCGGATGCGGTTCGCCAGCTCATACTCGCCGGCGATCGCCAGCGAATCGACGAACTCGTGCATGGGTGGCGTGAAGACATGCAGCAGCACGACCTCGCCGCCGCCAATGCGGGCGAAATCCACCGCGTAGGGGATGGCGCGCTCGCTCCAGGCGGAGCCATCGGTGGGCACAATGATCTTGTTGAAGGGACGGTGTTGGAACATCGGATCCTCTCTTCCCGCGTTACGCATTCCTGATTTAAGTATATCACAGGTTTTGGCGAAACCGTACGATTGAGAATTGACAGCGCCGCCCGCCCAAGTACAATGCATGGCGAAAATCTGCGTAAACCTGAGCAAAAGTATATGCCAGAGACGCAAGAATCCAGCCTTTCGCTCGGGCGCAACCTGAAAATCGCCCTTTTCCATCTCGGTTCTGGCATGGCGGATGTATTGACGACCGGCGTCTGGAATCGCGTCATGGTGGCCGATTTGGGCTTCAGCGCCACAATCGTCGGCTTGCTGACGGGCTTGCGCTATTTTCTGGCGCCGCTCGGCGTTATCGCCGGGCGCTACTCCGACACCCATGCCGTCGGCGGCTATCGGCGTTTGAGCTGGATCTGGCTGGGCCGGGCGATGATGGCTCTCAGCACCGTCACCCTGGGTTACGCCACCGCCGAGCTGGTAGCCCGCGCGAATCGAGGCGAGGCCGGGCAAGCGCCGGCGCTATTGTGGCTGGCGCTGATCTTCTCGTTCCTGCTCTTCAGCCTGGGCGGCGCCATCAGCGGCAGCACTTTCCTGGCGCTCATCTCCGATCGGGCGGCGGAAGCGCAGCGTGGCCGCGCCGTCGGCATCGTCTGGACTTTCCTGCTGCTCGGCTTCACCATCGGCGGCGTCTTCTTCAGCCTGATGCTGCCCCACGACGAAACCGCCGGCCACATCGCCTTCAGCGCCGACGATCTGCTGCGGCTGTTCTTGGTGACGGCCGGCCTGCTGATGGCGATTTGGCTGCTGTCGCTCCTGGGTGAGGAGAAACGCGCCAGCTCGCCAGTCAATGAAGCGCAGCCTGGCAGGGACAGCAGCCTGGCAAGCGATCTTTCCCTGGTCTGGCGCAGCCGCCAAATGCGGTACTTTCTGTTCTATCTCACGCTGTCCATGGCTTTCGCTTTCTTGCAAGACACCGTGCTGGAGCCCTTCGCCGCGCAAGTCTTCGGCATGGGCGCGCACATCACCAACCGCTTCTCGGCTTATTGGGGCAGCATGTCGATCCTGGGCTGCTTCGGCTCGCTCTTTCTGCTGCGCCGCGTCCGCCTGTGCAACCACATCAACTTGTCCGCCGCCGGCGTCTTCGTCCTCATTCTGGCTTACGCGGTCTTCGCCCTGTCGTCCCTCGCCGAGATTCGCCCGCTGGTGAGGCCCGGCTTGATTCTGCTGGGCTTGGGCTTGGGCATCTGGAATATCGGCACGCTCGGCCTGATGATGGACTTGAGCCCGGTCGGGCGGGCCGGCACATTCCTGGGCTTTTGGACGCTCTGCGTCACTTTCGCGCGCGGTGGCGGGGTGGCAGGCGGCGGCCTCATCCGAGACTTGACGCTGGCGATATCCGGCGCGCATACATTCGCTTACGGCATCGTTTTCTGTATTGGCTTGCTCGGGCTCGCGATCGCCTGGCTGGCGCTGCGGCGCGTGGACCAGGTCGATTATCGCGCCGAATTGCGGGGCGACGCCGAGCTGGCGGCCGCGCTCAGTGGCACGATGGAGTAGCCGGGCGGGTCATCCTCGCAGCCAATCCAGCTCTGCCCGCTCGTAGATGTACTCCCGCAGATCTTCCTCGCTGAGCATGTCGCTCATGTCGACGACTTGCCGCAGATTCCGTTCGCCATCGGTGATTCTGGCGCGCTTGATCTCCGCGAATTGGAAAACGGTCTGCAAGATCTGCGCTTCGAGGATGGCGTCGCCGCATGTGCCGATGCCCCGCAGCCGCCCGCCCAGCTCGATTTCCGCCATGCCAGCGTCGATGTGAATGCCGGCGACCGTCAAGCCCAGCAGCTTGATCCAGTCTACGGTCTCGACATTCGCGTCTGGATGATTCTGCTCCGGATCGAAGAGCGCGCTTAAGGCCAGCGCAAGTTCCGCCAAGGCCCTGCCTCCCTGCGGCATTGCCGTGTCGACCGGCAGTAGATAGCTCGCGCAGCCAACCTCGATGCCACCCCCTCTGTAATCGCTGTAGCTGCCGAGCCAGAACCGCGTCTTGAGCCCTTCGGGCGGGAAGTCGGTTTCGGCCAGAAAGTCCCTTGCCCAGGCCCGCCATTTCTCAAGCAGCGGCGCGAAATCTTCGCCGGCGCCGAAACCGAGCGGCGCGCGCGCAAGCTCAAAAAACAGTGCCTCCTGACTTGCTAACTCGATAAGAGTCCAAATCGACAACTCGGCGCAAGTGACCGGCATTTCGCTTAATCGGATCTGCAGGACGAAGTAATCAGTCGGGTCGACGCGATTCATCGCGCGAAGGTCGTCGTAAAGCTGCATGCCTTGCTCTACAGCCTCTCGATGGTCGCTTGCCGCGCTATCGCAGGGCGGGCCGGATTGGTGATCCCACTGCGCATTGACAGGCGCAATCAGCAAGCCGACATGGACCAGGATGATCCATATCCGCGCCGTCCGCAACAGGCTTCTTGCCGCGTTCATTTTGCGGCCTCTATCAGCGCTTCGACATCGGTGTAGCCCATGATGCTGTAACCGGCGTCAACATAGACGACTTCGCCAGTGACCCGCCGCGACAGATCCGAAGCCAGGAAGAGCGCCAAATCGCCGACATCGTCCTGGCTCACCAACTCCTTCATGGGCGAGGTGTGCTCGGCGTATTTGAGCAGATCGCGGAAGCCTTGAATGCCGCCAGCCGAGAGCGTCTTGATGGCGCCGGCGCTGATGGCGTTGACGCGAATCTTGCTGCGCCCCATGTCGGCCGCCAGGTACATGGTGATCGCTTCAAGCGCCGCTTTGGCGATCGCCATGGCGTTGTAATTCGGGATGACCTGGCGCGAGGCGTTGTATGTCAAGCTGATGACGCTGCCGCCGTCTTTCATCAACGGTTCCGCGCGCCGCGCCAACTCGATCAGGCTGACGGCGCTGACATCGATCGCGCTGAGCAAGGCTTCGCGCCGCATCTCGACGAAGCGCCCGCCCAAGGCGTCGCGCTCGGCGAAAGCCACCGAATGCACCAGCGTGTCCAGCTGGCCGTACTTGCTTTCGACGGCGGCGAAAACGGCATCCATCTCGGCCGCATTCGTCACATCGGCTTGCAGGATGAGCTCCGCGCCCAGGGACTCGCCCAGGGGCCGCACGCGCCGCTCAAGCTTGTCCATGGCGTAGCTCAGGGCGATAGTGGCGCCCTCGCGATGCAAGGCTTTGGCGATGCCCCAGCCAATGGAATTCTTGTTGGCCACGCCAAAGATCAGCGCGATCTTGCCCTCCAGCAAAGCCATGTCCGCCTCCTCGTTTTCCGCCACGCAACAAGCGAATCATAGCCCAAGACCGCGCCGCCTGTCCAGCCTGCCCGCGCCCGCCCCGCTTGACCGCCGCGCCACGACCTGCTAATCTCGCGTCGAATAGCGAGCCGAAAACGAGCCCTTTATGCCGGACGCCGAACGCACCGCCGTCACCGTCGCCATGGACTTCGCCGACGAGATCCTGCTGGAATTGCGGGAGCTGTCGCCGCGGCTGTCCGTTGAGCGGCACTTCCCCGATGTCCCGCCAGATGTCATCGCCAAGACGGAGATTCTGTACACGACGCGCTACTTCCCAGCGCCGGAAAGCGCCCCCAAGCTGCGCTGGATCCAGACCCACACGGCCGGCATGAACCACGCCCTCGGCCACGCCATCGTCCAGGCGGAAGACATCGTCGTCACCTCCGCCAGCGGCATTCACGCGGCGAATATGGCGAATTATTGCCTGATGAGCATGCTGATGTTCAATTACAAGATGCGCCTGGCTTTCGACTTGCAGGGCAAAGCCGAGTGGCTTGAGAACTCCGAAGCCCGCTTCGCGCCCGTCGACATGGCGCGGCAGACCGTCGGCATCGTCGGCTATGGCAGCATCGGGCGCGAGCTGGCGCGGCTCTGCGCCAACATGGGCATGACCGTGCTCGCCACCAAGCGCGATCTCAGCAGCACGGCCGAGGTCAACGCGTATGCCCTGCCCGATACCGGCGATCCCAGCGGCGACATCCCCGACCGCATCTACCCGGCCGCGACTGTCGCTTCCATGGCCCGAGCCTGCGACTATCTGGCGGTCACCGTGCCGCACACGGCCGCCACCGAGCATCTCATCAACGACGAAGTCTTCGAGGCGATGAAGCCGACGGCGCTGCTGGTCAATGTGTCGCGCGGGGCGATCGTCGACGAGAAGGCGCTCATCACCGCGCTGTCGTCCGGCCAGCTAGGCGGGGCGGCGCTGGATGTCTTCGAGGAAGAGCCGCTGCCCAGCGCCAGCCCGCTGTGGCAATTGGACAATGTCGTCATCACGCCGCACATCGCCGGCGCCTCGCTCGATTATCATGCGAAAGCAGCGCGAGTCTTCAAGGAAAACTTGCGCCGCTACCTGGACAACCGTCCGCTGCTGAATCAGCTGGATCGCGCGCTGGGGTATTAGACGGCGCGGTCAGCGCCTTCCGCGGGAGGCATGGCAATTCGCCCCTGCAGTTTGGGATATGGGCGGAAACTCAAGACCGCAGCTCCGCGCCCAGACGATGCCGCGCCGCGCCGATGATCTTCTTGCGGATCCGCGCCGCGTTCTTGTCCGTCAGCGTCCGATTCTCGTCTTGGTAGGTCAGCGCGTAAGCCAGACTCTTCTTGCCCGGCGGGATTTGGTCGCCCGCGTACACATCAAATAGCAGCGCGTCTTTTAGCTGTCGCCCGCCCGCTTGCCGGATCACCGCTTCGACTTCGCTGGCTGGCGTCTCCGCTTTGACCACCAGCGCGATGTCCTCCAGCACCGCTGGCCTGGTCGGCAGCGCCTCGACATCGTGCAAGCGCTCGTGCCCGCGGATCAATGGCTCGACCGCGAGCTCGGCATGGATCACGGCTGAATCCGCCAGCTTGAAGCGGGCCGCCACGGCCGGATGAATCTCGCCGAAGACGCCGACGACCTCGCCCTTGATCAGCAAATTGGCGCTGCGCCCGGGATGAAAGCTGCTGTGCGCGCTCCGCTCGTAGCGATAGTCGCTGATGTGCAAGCCATGCAGCAGGCTCTCCAGCACGCCTTTCATATCATAGAAGTCCATATTCGCGCCTGGCGCGCCGCCCCACCAAGTCTCCGAGCGGGGGCCGCTGAGCAAGACGCCCAGACGCAGGGGCTCCTCCGGCAGGGTCTCGCCGCGCTGCCAATACACCTTGCCCACCTCAAAGACCGCCTGCGCTTTCTGGTAGCGGGCGTTGTTCGCCGCGTTCTCCAGCAGGTTCACCATCAGCGTGTGCCGCAAGACGCTGCGCTCGCTGGCGGCGGGATTGGCGATCTCCACAAAGTCGGCTCGCTGCCAAGACGACTCCGCCCCGTCCGGCCTTAGCAGCGCCTCGCTTTCGCGGCTGGTGAAGCGATAATTGATGACCTCGCGCAAGCCCTGCGCCACCAGGATGTCGCGGACGCGCTCCTCGATGACCATGGCGGTGTTGGCGCGCTGCGGCGGCATTTCGTCCGCCATGATGGTGTTCGGGATGCGGTCGTAGCCGATGATCCGCGCGATCTCCTCGAGCAAGTCGGCCTGACCGACGACCGGGTCGGCGTTGATGTCCAGCCGGTGGTCGGGCGCCGTCGCCCGGATGACATCGCCCTCGGTCTCCACTTCAAATTCCAGCCGCCGCAAGACATCGACCGCGTCTTCCAGCGAAACCTCCATGCCCAGCAGCCGATTGACGCGCTCAATTGGCAGCTCGACGGTCACCGTATCGGGTCGTAGCGGATACGCGTCGAGCGCGCCCTGCGCCACCGTCCCGCCACCCAATTGCCGCATCAGCTCGATGCCGCGCCCGCAGCCCAGGATCGCCTGCGACGGGTGCGCGCCGCGGCTGAAACGCGCCGACGCTTCCGTATGGACGCGCTGCTCGCGGATGGTCTTGCGGATGCCGATGTTGTTCCAGGCGGCCGCCTCCAGCAGCACATTGCGGGTCGTCTGGCTGATTTCGGTCTCGCCGCCACCGATGACCCCGCCCAGACTGAGAGCGCCGGCCGTATCCGCCACCAAGATCGTCTCCGCGCCGAGATCGCGCACGACATCGTCCAGGGTCTCCAGTTGCTCGCCCGGCTCTGGCAAGCGCGTGATGATCGTCGGGACGCCGCCAGCCCGCTCGACCAGCTTGTCGTAGTCGAAGGCGTGCAAAGGCTGCCCCAGCTCGAATGTCAGATAATTCGTCACATCGACGATGTTGTTGCGCGGGCGCTGGCCGATGAGCTTGAGGCGATGCCGCAGCCAGAATGGCGACGGCTGGACCGTCGTGTCGCGCAGCAGCGTCAAGGTGAAGCGCGGATTCAGCTCCGGCTCGCGGATGTCGAGCTTGACTTGGTCTGCGATGGGCGCGCCCGCCGCCACGAAATCGAATGACGGATAACGCATCTCGACGCCGAGCAGGGCGGCCGCTTCGCGGGCGACGCCGATCATGCTGAAGCAGCGCGCCAGGTTGGGCGTGAACTCGATGTCCAGCACCACATCGCCCAGGGTGTCCGCCAGCGGCGAGCCAGCGATGTAGCCCTCGTCGTGCTCCATGACGATGACGCCTTCGTGCTCGTCCGAGATGCCCAGTTCTTTCTCCGAGCAGACCATGCTCTTGTTGTAGATGCCGCGCAGCTCCCTGCCTTTGAGTTTGATGCGTTTGGGCTTTTGGCTGTGTCCGTCCCAGACCTCGGCCCCTTCCATGGCGAAGGCGCTCCAGATTGGCGGATCGATCGCGCCCTGGTCTTTGTATTCGAAAAGGTTGGGCGCGCCAGTGACGCACTGCTCCAGCGCTTCGCCGCCATAATCGACCATGGCCAGCACCAGCCGGTCGGCCTTGGGGTGGGCTTGGACCTCGACGACGCGCGCCAGCAGCAGCTTCTCGCGATCCCAGACCAGATGTTTCGATCGCGGCATGTGCACGCCCGGCACATCCGCCTGCGGCAGGCCGATGTACTTGAGCTGCGCCACCTCCAGCCCGGCGACGGTCAGCCGCTCGGCCAGCAGCTCCACCGGAATATCGATGTCGACAAAGTCTTTCAGCCATGAAATCGGCGCGAGCATAGTAAACTTCCTCCCTTTCGCGCGACTTTTCGCATGCTAGAACTGCCGCAAGAATCGCAAGTCGTTGCCCCAAAAGTAGCGAATGTCCTGAATGCCGTGCTTCAGCATGGTGATGCGCTCCGGACCCATGCCAAAAGCGAAGCCGCTCCAGACGCTCGGATCATAGCCGCCGTTGCGCAGCACATCGGGGTGGACCATGCCGCTGCCGGCGATCTCGAGCCAGCCGGTGTACTTGCAGACGCGGCAGCCCTCGCCGCCGCACAAGAAACACTCTACATCGATCTCCATGCTCGGCTCGGTGAAGGGGAAGTACGAGGCGCGATACCGCACTTTCGCCGTCGGGCTGAACATGCGCCTGGCGAATTCGGCAATCGTGCCTTTGAGATCGCTCATGCGGATGTTGCGCCCGATCGCCAAGCCTTCGACCTGGGTGAATTGGATCTCGCTGCGAGCGGTGACCTGCTCCTGGCGGTAACACATGCCCGGCAAAATGACGCGGATTGGCTTCGTGCCGCCATCGCCCAGCTCCCGCATCGCCCGGATCTGCCCCGGCGAGGTGTGCGTGCGCAGCAAAACTCGCGGGTCTTTCGTGTAAAAGGTGTCCTGCATGTCGCGGGCCGGGTGATGCGGCGGCAGGTTGAGCAAGGTGAAGTTGAACTCGTCCATTTCGACATCGCGGCTTTGATAGACCTGGAAGCCCATCTCGCCCCAGATCGCCTGGAATTCGCGATGCGTGCGCGTCGAGGGGTGCAGGCCGCCACTGGATCGCGGATAGGCCGGCAAGCTGATGTCGATCTCGCCTTCTTCCAGGTCGCGCGCCATCGCCCGGCTCCGCATTAGCGCTTCGCGAGCCTCGAAGGCCGCCGCCAATTCCCGCTGCAGGAAATTGACCCGCTGGCCGAAGGCGGCTCGTTCCTCCGCCGGCAGCTTGCCAATCTCGCCAAAGAGCCGGCTGACCGCGCCGCGCCTGCCCAGATACCGCCCACGCCACAAGCCCAGCGCGTCGCCCTCGGTCAGGCTCTCCAGTTCCGCCAGCGCTTCCGCCCGCATCCCGTCAATCGAATCCGCCATCATGCCTCCTCGCCGCGCGTCGAAAAAACGAAAAACGCCCTCAACCCGATAAAGGGACGAGAGCGCCTGCGCTTCCCGCGGTACCACCCTTGTTCAGCGCCCGAGCGCGGCGCTGCGCTTAATTTGCCCGCTAACGCCGGACCAGCGGAGCGGACTACTGGGGCGGAGGCCCGTTCACCCGTCGGCTCGGAAGGGAATTCCACAATTGCCGCGGCGGCCGCTCTCAGTCGGTGGCGGTCGCTCCCTGGCCGGGCAAGCGTCAATCGACGCGCTTGCGGACTGTCTTCGTCATCGCCTTTGCGTTGTATTGCCGATCGCCGCCATTATCCTCCGCGCCGCGCTGAAATGTCAAGTGGACCTTCAGGAGCGCGAGGTGTAATCGCCTTTGACGATCCATTTATAGGTCGTCAGCTCTTCCAGCGCCATGGGTCCGCGGGCGTGCAGCTTCTGCGTGCTGATCGCCACTTCCGCGCCCAGGCCCATCGCGCTGCCGTCGGTGAAGCGGGTGCTGGCGTTCCAGTATACCGCCGCCGAATCGACCTCGTTCAAGAAGCGCTCCGCATGGGCTGGCGTCTCGCTAAGTATGCCGTCCGAATGCTGGGTGCCATGCCGCGCGATATGGGCGATCGCCTCGTCCACGTCCGCCACCACTTTCAAGTTCAGCGTCAAGTTGTACCACTCGGTGTCGAAATCTTCTTCCGCCGCCTGCAAGACTCGCTCGTCGCCGCCGACAATGGCGTAGGCGCGCCGCCCGGCATGAAAAGTCACGCCAGCCGCGCCCAGCCGCTCGACGACCCGGGGCAGCAATTCCTCCGCCACCGCTTCGTGCGCCAGCAGAGTCTCCATCGAATTGCAGACGGCGGGCCGCTGGGTCTTGGCGTTGTCCAGCACCGGCAGGGCTTTGTCCAGGCAGGCGCTTTCATCGACGAAAATATGGCAGACGCCGATGCCGCCGGTGATGACCGGGATGCTGCTGTTCTCGCGACAGAACGCGTGCAGCCCGTTGCCGCCCCGCGGAATGATCATGTCGATGTACTCATAGAGGCGCAGCATGTCGCTGACATAACGGCGGTCGGGGCTGTTGATGTACTGGATCGCGTCCATCGGGAAGTCGTGCCGCGCCAGCGCCGCCTGCATGACGCGGGTCAGCGCCATATTGCTGTGCAGCACATCGGAGCCGCCGCGCAAGATGACGGCGTTGCTCGTCTTCAGCGCCAGAGTCGAGACATCGACCGTGACATTCGGGCGCGATTCGTAAATCGTGCCGAGCACGCCAAGGGGCGTCCGCCGCTTCATCAGCCGCAAGCCGTTGTCGAGGGTCGATTGCAGCAGGACTTCGCCGACTGGATCGGGCAATTCCGCCACTTTGCGCACATCGGCGACGATGCCGTCCATGCGCTGCTCCAGGTCGATGCGGTCGCGGATCCAAATCGGGTCGACGCCCTTGGCGGCCGCCTCGTCCAGGTCGCGCCGGTTGGCTTCGAGGATCCTCAGCGCGTCGTCTTCCAGGGAATCGGCGATCGAGCGCAAGACCGCGTTCTTGTCCGCCGTGGTCCGCTGCGCCAATTGCGCCGCCGCCGCCTTGGCCCGCCGCCCCATCTCCCGCAGGTCTATCGCTTCCGCTACCATCTCCAACATTGCCGCGCCCTTCATCATCTGTCCTGGTTCAAGCCTAACTATCGCATGATTTTTGTGGCCTGGCAATGATGGGCGCCGCCCGACGCGTTTGCTTGACGCTGTGGGGCCGGGCAGGTGGCTCGACCGCCGCGCCGCATTTCCGTTTTCCGCGCACATTCCGTTATACTGGACGAAAAGGCTGCGCTTTCGCGGGAGGAATCCTCCATGTTGCTTTCTCGATTAAGAGGCGATCAGGTAGTCGACGGCAGCATCGTATTCTCGGTCTTGCTCTGCGCCGCCATCGTCGCCATGGGCGGGCTGCTCAGCGGCTTCGAGATTATCCCGCACCCCGAAGACGGCTTCGTCTATGAATGGCAGCTGGCCGAGCCGCAGGCACTGGCGCAGCTCACCGCCTGGCTCGGTTTTGCCCTGCATCAACTGCTTATCTGGGGCACGATCTATTATGCACAGAGCCGCTACGGCAAGCGCGATTATGGCAGCCGGCTGAAACCGGTCAACATCTGGGCGCTGGGCATCAACTTCATTTTCATCGTCTTGCACTACTTTCAGACCATGGTCTTTTATGACGGCATCGCCCAGGACCTGCCCAGCTGGACGGCGCAATTCGCCGTCGCCCTGATGCTCATCATTATTCTGGGCATCGAAAATCAGCGCCGCGGTCTCTTCTTCGGCAAGAAGGTCAAGTTCCGCCGCGCCTTCACCAACGGGCTGCGCAAGTATCATGGCTACTTTTTCAGCTTCGCCGTGATCTACACTTTCTGGTTCCATCCCATGATCCCCACCTGGGGACACCTGGTCGGCTTCATTCATGTCGTGCTTGTCATGACCCAGGGCTCGCTGATGTTCCTGCGCGCGCACTTGAACAAGAAGTGGATGCTGCTGCTGGAGATCCTGGTGCTGCCCCACGCTTTCCAGGTTGCGCTGAACCAGGGCGGCGGTTTGTGGCCCATGTTCTTCTTCGGCTTCGCGGCGATTTTCTTGATCACGCAGATGCATGGCCTGCGTTTGAAAGCATGGCTGCGGCGGCTCTTCTACGGTTCGTTTCTGCTGGTGATGCTGTATGTGTATCTAATTGTGCGCGAACCCTGGCAGGTGAACGAAGTGATTCGCATCCCGCTTATCGAGTACGTTGTGCTCTTCGCGATGTACTGGATTTACTTGGCGGGCGCCTGGCTCGCCAGCCGCGTCAAGCGTCTCACCGCCACGACGCCGGTTTAAGCGGACGCGTGCGGGAAGAGCAGCCTCATCTCCAGCCGGAAGCCGGGCAAGACTTCCTCGCCGATGAGCGCGCCATTGGCGTCGACCTGCTTCATTTGCAATGCGCCGTCAACCAGTCGACAGACGTCGGCGCGCTTGTCATCGGTGATCACGATCCAGACCAGGGTCGCGCAATTGCGCAGGTAGATTTCGGCTTTGTCGCGCAGCTCAGCCAGCGTGTTGCTGGGCGACATGATCTCGACGGCGAGATCGGGCATGAAGCCGGCGAAAGTTTGCGGGATGGGCTGAGGCATGCGGCCCTTGCGAACGAAGCCGACATCCGTCGCAAGCAGAGTGTGGCGGTCGCCTGGCGGAGAAAAGCCACCCTCGCCGCCGACAAAGCCCTGGTCGTGTCGCCGGACAAAGTTTCGCAGCTCGCCGGCTATCTCTGCCATGAGCCAGAAATGCAGCATGTTCGCAGGCGCCATTTCGATCAATTCCCCGTGGATGAGTTCGTAGCTCTTGTCGCCGTTGCCCGGCTGACGCTGCAAATCCCAGACATCGTCCACAGTGTACAGGCGCTCGCGGACTTCCATCTTGTCATCCGTTCTCTTGTCTATATGCAAGTGTAACACATCGAGGGGATGCGGCTTTTTCCTAGTCGCGTTCGGGGAAGAGCAGCCTCATCTCCAGCCGGAAGCCGGGCAAGACATCCTCGCCGATGAGCGCGCCATTGGCGTCGACCTGCTTCATTTGCAATGCGCCGTCAACCAGTCGACAGACCTCGGCGCGCTTGTCATCGGGGATCACGATCCAGACCAGAGCCGCGACATTACGCAGGTAGATTTCGGCTTTGTCGCGCAGCTCGGCCAGCGTGTTGCTGGGCGACATGATCTCGACCGCGAGATCGGGCATGAAGCCGGCGAAAGTTTGCGGGATGGGATGGGGCAGGCGGTCTTTACGGAAGAACGCGACATCTGGCGCGAGCAGAGTATGACGGTCGCCAGGCGGAGAAAAGCCGCCCTCCGGCCCAACGAATCCAATTTCGTGCTGAAGCAAATAGACGCCTATCGCCACGAGAACTTGGGAAGCAAGATGGAAATGCAGCAGGTTTGCGGGCGACATCTCGATCAATTCCCCGTGGAAGAGTTCGTAGCTCGTGTCGCCATTGCCTGGCTGACGCTGCAAATCCCAGACATCATCCACAGTGTACAGGCGCTCGCGGACTTCCATCTTGTCATCCGTTCTCTTGTCTACATGGAAGTGTAACACATCAAGGGGATGCGGCTTTTGCCTGGCCGCCTTCCGGGAAGAGCAGCCTCATCTCCAGCCGGAAGCCGGGCAGGACTTCCTCGCCGATGAGCGCGCCATTGGCGTCGACCTGCTTGATTTGCAATGCGCCGTCCACCAGTCGACAGACGTCGGCGCGCTTGTCATCGGGGATCACGATCCAGACCAGAGCCGCGCCATTGCGCAGGTAGATTTCGGCTTTGTCGCGCAATTCAGCCAGCGTGTTGCTGGGCGACATGATCTCGACCGCGAGATCGGGCATGAAGCCGGCGAAAGTTTGCGGCAAGGGTTGGGGCAGGCGGTCTTTACGGAAGAACGCGACATCTGGCGCGAGAAGGGTGTGGCGGTCGCCGGGCGGAGAAAAGCCGCCCTCCGGCCCAACGAATCCAATTTCATGCCGAAGCAAATAGACGCCTATCGCCACGAGAACTTGGGAAGCAAGATGGAAATGCAGCAGGTTTGCGGGCGACATCTCGATCAGTTCCCCGTGGATGAGTTCGTAGCTCTTGTCGCCATTGCCCGGCTGACGCTGCAAATCCCAGACATCGTCCACAGTGTACAGGCGCTCGCGAATTTCCATGACGGGCTTCCTCTTGGCATTCGCCCTAAGTATAGCGCTCAGCGCCGCGTCGAAGCCAAACTGCCCGCGCCGAGCTTACAGCAGAACCAGGTTGTTGCGATGCAGCACGGCGTCGCCATAGCTGTAGCCCAGGATGTCGACAATGGCGCTGGACCGCTGGCCGTGGATCTTGCGCAGGTCGGCGCTGCTGTAATTGCTCAATCCGTGCGCAATCTCTTGCCCGTCCGGCGCCAACACGCTCAGGGTCGCGCCACGCTCAAAGTCGCCGCGCACTTCTCGCAAGCCCACCGGCAGCAGGCTTGCCCCTCCCCGCAGCAGAACTTTGGCGGCGCCCGCGTCGACGATCAGCTTGCCCTGCGTCCGATCCGTCAGCAGCCAGCGCTTGCGGCTCTCGGAGCGGTCCTTGGCCGCTTCAATATGCGTTCCGACGCGCTCGCCCGCCAGCAGCCTTCGGATCACGCCCGGCTCGCTGCCGCTGGCGATGACGGTCTTGATGCCGCTGCGGCTGGCGATCTTGGCCGCCTGAATCTTGGTGACCATGCCGCCGGTGCCGATGCTGCTGCCGGCGCCGCCCGCCAAGCCAAAAAGCTCGTCCGACACTTCGGCGATGTTTTCAATCAGCGCCGCCTGCGGGTTGCGCCGCGGATCGTCGGTGAAGACGCCGCTCTGGTCGGTGAGGATGATGAGCAAGTCGGCATCGACCAAGCTGGCCACCAGAGCCGAAAGGTTGTCGTTGTCGCCCACGCGGATTTCCTCGGTGGCGATGGTGTCGTTTTCGTTGACGATTGGGATGATGCGCTGCTCGATCAGCGTGGCCAGGGTGTCGCGCGCGTTGAGATAGCGGACGCGGTCGCTGAGGTCGTCGCGGGTGAGCAGGATCTGCGCCGCCGTGAGCTCGAATATGTCGAAGAGGTCTTGGTAAATGCGCATCAGGTGGCTCTGGCCCACCGCGCTGAGCATCTGTTTCGCCGGCACAGACTTGCCCAAATCCGGGAAGCCCAGCAGGCTGCGTCCAGCCGTCTGCGCGCCAGATGTGACGATGATTATTTCGTGCCCCGAGGCGTGCAAGCCAGCCACCTGCTGCGCCAGCTCCAGCATCCGCTGCCGATTGAGCCGCGCCGTGCCGCTGGTAAGCACACTCGTGCCCAGCTTCAGGACGATTCGCCGCATAGCTGCCCCCTCCAGCGCGTATTTTACGCCAAAGCGGGCAGTTCTGTCATTATGCTTGGGGGGTGAAAACTGGCGAGCAAGGGCAATCAGCCCTTAGCCGAGGAAGTGCACCAGCGCCGCGAAGAGGGCAAGCTGAATGCCGATGAACCACATGAGCAACAGCCGAGTCTGGCGCTCCAGATCCGCCTTGGTCGCCAGGTGCGGCCGTTCAGTCTCGATTGTCGTCTCCAGCCGGGCGACTCGTTCGGACAAGTTGCCCGCCGGCGTGGATTCCATCGTTGTCATGGCGCACGCTCGCTTCGGCTACATTTCTCGCTGGCATTATACCACATTAAGCAAAGACCTCAAATGCGCTTAAACAGCGAATCACGGTCGCGCGCATCAAGGCCTCTCCAGCAATTGAAGCGTATAGCCCAGCCGCAGCGCCGCGCGAAACAGGAGCTCCTCCGCGTTTTGCAGCGCCTCTTCCAGCGGCATCGGCCTGGGGATGATGGAGAAGGCCGCCTGTATTCCCGCGCTGCGCAGCCGCCGGTCGTCGATGTTCAGGCCGCCCGCCAAACCGATCGTCGCCACGCCATGCGCCCGCGCCAGCTTCGCCACGCCCAGAGGACCCTTGCCGTCCAGAGTCTGGTCGTCCAGCTGCCCCTCGCCGATGATGACCATGGCGCAATCCGCCAGGCGCTCGCGAAAGCGGTTGTGCTCCAGCACCAAGTCGATGCCCGAGGCGATCTGGCAGGGCAGGAACGCCATCAAGCCGGCCGCGAAAGCGCCCGCCGCGCCGCCGCCAGGCAATGCCCGCAGATCGACTCCGTGCTGTTCAGCCACCAGCCTGAAGCAATGCGCCAAATTCGCCTCCAGCTGCTCCACCATGGCCGGGTCCGCGCCCTTCTGCGGTCCGAAGACGCGCGCCGCCCCACGCTCGCCCAGGGTCGGGTTCTCCACATCCGAGGCGATGACGATTTCCATGTCGCGCCAGCGCCCGTCCAGCCCGGCCGCGTCGATCTCCGCCAGCCGCGCCAAGCCGCCGCCACCCGCCGGTATCGGCTTGCCCGCCGCGTCGAGCAGCCGCAGCCCCAGCGCGCTCAAGCAGCCCATGCCGCCGTCGACGGTCGCGCTGCCGCCAAGGCCAATGATGATGCGCCGCGCCCCGCGCTCCAGAGCCTCCTTCAGCAGCTGCCCCGTGCCAGCGGTGCTGGCCAGCAGCGGATTCAGCTCGTCCGCCCGCAGCAGCTCCATGCCAGAGGCCAGCGCCATTTCGATGACAGCGGTGCGCCCGTCCTCGATCAAGCCGTAGTCGGCCTTGACGCGCCTGCCCAGCGGATCCTCGACCGGCAGTGAAACGCGCTGCCCGCCCGCCGCCAGAAAAGCATCCAGCGTGCCATTGCCGCCATCGGCGATCGGCAGCTGTTCCACGACCGCGCCCAGGCCCGATTCCGCCAGGCCCCGCGCAATCGCATCGCAGGCCGCCGCCGCCGTCAAGCTGCCTTTGAAGGCGCCCGACGCCACCAGTATCTTCATCCCGCGCCCTCCTCGCTCATTGGCAAATCGCCTGCGGGACACTATCATAAGGCGGAGTATAGCGCGGGAAAGCGAGAGCGACATGGACAGCGCGGAAGCCCTCGGGCGCATCACATCGACCGGCATCGTCGCGGGCATGCGCGGCGCCTTCCCCCCGGAGACGGCTCTGCGCGTCGCTGAAGTTTTGCTGGGCGAGGGAATCAGCGTCTTTGAGCTGATGATGAATTCGGAATCGCCCATTGAAGCCATGCGCGCCCTCAAGAGCGAGTTTGGCGCACACGCCTGCGTCGGCATGGGCACTGTCCTCGACAGCGAAACGGCAATGGCTGTGATGGAGGCCGGCGCCGACTTCATCGTCTCGCCCGCGTTCCAGCCAGATGTGGTCGCGACCGCGCTAGAGGGCGGCGTCTTGATTGGACCGGGCGCAGCCACGCCTTCCGAAGCGGTGGCAGCCTGGGGCATGGGCGTCGAGCTCGTCAAGCTCTTCCCCATGGGACCGCTGGGCGTGGGCTATTTTGAAGCGATCTTTGGTCCCCTGAATCACATGCGCTTTATGTGCAACGGCGGGATGACGGGCCAGAACGCGCGAGAATTCATCCGGGCCGGGGCGGTGGCTTGCGGCATGGGACCGTGGCTGGTCGGCGACGGGACCTGGTCGAAGTCGCAGCTGCGCAGCCGCGCGCGGATTCTGGTGAACGCGGTGGCGTCTGCGCGGGATGAGTAGGATGGAATCGAAACTTTCTCGCCCATGCGTTACGATACGAGCGTAGATCTGATAAGCGCATGATTTGCAAGGTTGTCAAAGCCTAGCGAGGAGCCGACCGTGAAGACGAGCAACGCTCCAGCCGGCGGCGCTGTCTGAATCGATTTCGCCGCCGCAGGCCAGTAACCAATGGGGCAGCTTCCGAAGGATAGATGATGCAGTCCTCCCACTACTATTACTTTCACGATGATGTCGCTATCATCGACGACGACTTGTTGACTACGGACGCCGTCGCTGACGAGTCCGTCGACCTCATCGTCACTTCACCGCCCTACAATGTCGACATCCAGTACAACAGCAACGAAGACGATCTGACTTATGAAGAGTACCTGCAATTCTCGCGAGAGTGGATGTCGCGCTGCTACGGCTGGCTCAAGGCCGACGGTCGCTTCTGTCTGAATATTCCGCTGGATAAGAACAAGGGCGGGCAGCAGAGCGTTGGCGCGGATCTGACGACAATCGCGAAAGAAATCGGCTATCAGTATCACTCGACCATCATCTGGAACGAAGGCAACATTTCGCGGCGCACGGCCTGGGGCTCCTGGATGAGCGCTTCCGCCCCGTATGTGATCGCCCCAGTGGAACTCATTGTAGTGCTGTATAAGGACAGCTGGAAGAAACGCTCCGGCTCGCGCGAGAACGACATTAGCCGCGACGAGTTCATGGAATGGACGAACGGCGTCTGGACATTTAACGGCGAGAGCAAGAAGAGGGTGGGGCATCCCGCGCCCTTCCCGCTGGAGCTGCCGACCCGCTGCATCAAGCTCTTTAGCTATGTCGGCGATACGGTCTTCGATCCGTTTCTTGGCAGCGGCACGACGCTGGTTGCGGCTGTAATGAACGACCGGCTCGGCATCGGCGTCGATATCGATGCTGAATACTGTGAACTGGCGAAAAGCCGCATAGAGTCGGCGCTTGTTGAACGAACGCAGATGATTCTAGGTTAGGCGCGGACGATGCGCGACTGGCATAAAGACCTGAACATGCTGCCTTGGCTGCAAACCGGGCTGGACGCCGTGTCGTCGACTGCCTCGGGTTCCACGCTTGTCAAGAGCGCCTACGACGCGTACTTGGCTGCTTACGGCGGGAACAGAAACCGAAACGGGAGAATCTTCGAAGGATTGATTCTTGAGTCGCTCTTTCGTCTCGGAGTCTCGCCTGTCTATTACCAGGCAACAGTCCGCTTCATTCCTAGCGTAAAATATGACATTCTGCTTTATCATCCCACAACTCCAGTCGCGTTGTCGTGCAAGACATCGCTGCGCGAGCGTTGGAAACAGGCGGACTTGGAAGCCCTGGCGCTAAAGCAGGTTTATCGTGGCGCGCGAAGCTACCTGATCACCATGAATGAAAGCGAAGGCAACCGCATTCAACGCAAGGTAACGGCAGCTGAAGTCGTCGGACTGAATGAATGTGTCGTGGTTGGCGCTTCTGGAAATAGATTTGACCATTTGCTTCAAGAGTTATCTGGAATTAAGTTTGAGGAGGCGCAAGCGGTCATTCCCGTGCATGGTCGCGTAGTTGGCGCGGCCTCAGCTTGAGGATGCGACCCGTGGTTCCGCCCAAGCGCCCCCCACCTCCACGCGACCGCCGCAGAGCCGCCTCTTGCTTGGTCGCCAGCGCCGCCGCCAGCCTCGCCAGCGTCCTCGTCATCGCCGCTTTCTTCCTCCCGCCCATCAACTTGCCGGGTCGCCTGCTCGCCCTCCAGTACGCGCCGCTCTCCGCCGCCCGACCCCTGGACGCGAGCCCGCTCCGCCTGAGCCTGCCCGCCGACGCGCCCGAGACCTACGCCTTGAAAATCACGCGACTCGCGCCCGCCGATTTCACCGCCCCGCCCCCGGCTGGGCTGCGCCGCGCCAGCGATGTCTTCCAGCTGGATGCCCATGGCGCGCCGCCCAGGCGCCTGCAAATTGAATTCGCGATCCCCGCCAGCGCGCCCGAACCCCTGGCGCTCTATGGCTGGGATGGCGAGACCTGGCGCTTCTTGCCGGCTGAACGGGTGGGGAGCGATTTGCACGGCAGGGCCGATTTCGCGCCGCGCGCCCTCGCCCTCTTCCAGGTCTTGCCGGCGCCGCCTACGGTGTTGCTGTCGCAGGAAATCTCGCATGATCTGGACGCGGAGCTGGCGGGCCTGGCGACGATATTGAGCCCGGCCGGCCTGCGCGTCACCGCCCAGGGCAGCCTGATCGGGTCGCTGGCGCCGGGCGGGCATGCCGACGCCGATTATCTCTTCATGCCTCTCGCCCGCAATTTCAGCGATCCCCGCGCCATCGACCGGGCCACTGTCGAAGCCATCATCGCCCACCCCGGCTTGCGCGCCGACCATGTCAACCGGCTCAGCGCCCTGGCCAGCCACAACCGCTTCGACGGCATGTTCATCGACTATCGCGGCCTCTCCGCCAGCCACCGCGCCGACTTTTCCGCTTTCATGGCGGAGCTGGCGGGGAGCTTTGCCAAGCGCGATCTGCTGCTCGGCGTGGTCGCGCCCGCGACTGGCGAGGCTTATGCCTGGCGCGCCCTGGGCGAGGCGGTCGATTTCTTTCAGCTGCGGCCGCTGCCGCATCCACTGGACTACGCGCCGGGCGACTCGAGCGCTTTCGACGCGCTGCTGCGCCGGGCGACGCGCTTGATTCCGCGCGGGAAGCTGCTCGTCGGTTTAAGCGCCCGCTCCTTCCGCGAGGCGGCTGGCGCGCTCCTGCCCATCGGCTGGCATCAAGCTTTCGCGCCCCTGGGCGATGTCGTCTTGGCGGCCGACACGATCAGCGAAACCGGCGCTATCGAGCCGGGCACGGTCGTCCGCGCCTCGCTCAGCGGCTACGACGCCCGCTGGGGCCGCGACGCCTCCATCAAGACCAACTGGCTGGACTACCTCGACGATTCGGACAGGCCGATCGCCCGGGTCTGGCTGACGGATGCCGCCGCCTTGCAGTTTCGTCTGGAGCGGCTGGCGGCTGATGCAGCGGGCGGCGTCGCCTTTGACGATTTGCTGGAAGGCGCGCATCATCCGGGCCTGCCGACTGTCATCGACGCCTACAAAGCGGGCGACGCCAAACCGGCGCCGCCGGCCGACATCAAGGCCCGCTGGCTGATCGCCGGCGAGGACGGTCCACTTCATGAAGTCGAGAGCGCGCTCAAGGCTGAGCTGTCCCTGACCCTGGAAGCGCCCGATGGCAACTATGCCGTCAATTGGTCCGCGCTTGCGGGCGACGGCGTGGAGAGCAGCCGCCGTGGCGCCGTCTTGCCGCTCTACCGCCCAACGCCGACTCCCAGTCCGACTCCGACGCCCACGCCAATCCCGCGTCCAGTCGCCGCGCCCCGCGTCAGCGCGCCCGTCAGGACGAATTTCAGCGCCGCTCCACCCCCGCCGGGCAGCATCTCCATCGAGATCGGCGGTCATGTGACCGGCGCCGGCAGCCAGCGCGCCATCCATGCCATGCGCCAGGCCGGCATGAACTGGATGAAGATTCAGAAGCGCTTCACCTGGCACAGCCCGCCCGATGTCAGCGGCGACATCGCCACGAGCCATAGTCACGGCTTCAAGCTGCTGGTCGGCACGGTGGGCCATCCAGACGAGCTCGCCAGTGGCGGTCCCGAATACATCCACGCTTACACCGACTGGCTGGCGCGAATCGCGAGCCAAGGCGCGGACGCCATCGAAGTCTGGAACGAGCCGAACATCGACCGCGAATGGCCCCGCGGGCGGATCAGCGGTGTCGACTACGCGCGGATGCTGGCGGAGGCCTACCAAAAAATCAAGCAAGTCAATGGCAACACAATGGTCATCAGCGCGGCCCCCGCGCCCACCGGCGTCAGCGACAATCCTGAGCAGGTCATGCCGGATAATCAGTGGCTGCTGCAGATGAAGCAGGGCGGCGGCTTGAATTACCTGGACTGCGTCGGCGCGCATTACAACGAGGGCATCGTCCCGCCCGGCCAGAACAGCGGCGATCCCCGCGGCGACGACTATTACACGCGCTTTTTCCATGGCATGCTGAACGGCTACATCAGCATCACGCGCAAGCCCATCTGTTTCACCGAGCTGGGTTATCTGACATCGGAAGGGCTGGGGAATCTGCCGCCATATTTCAGCTGGGCGAGCAATGTGACCTTGCAGCAGCAAGCCACTTGGCTGGCACAGGCGGCGGCCCTGGCCTCGCGAAGCGGTCAGGTGCGCCTGTTGATCGTCTGGAATATCGATTTCACGCACTATGACAACGACCCTCAAGCCGGCTACGCGATCGTCCGCCCGAACGGCGCCTGCCCCGCTTGCGACGCCCTGCGTGGCGCGCGCTAAAGCCGAGCGCGATTGAGGCGGCCGCCATGGTTACCAAAACGGTGCACAAGCAGATTCGCGGCTTTGTCCTTATCTGGGTCGCCATCACGCTCATCATGATCGCGGCGACTTTCCTCGCCATCTATTTCACTTCAAACGAGGTCTGGCTGCGCGCGGGCAATCCCCTGCCACTGACCAGAGAAGCGGCGCCCGGCGAAGCGCCGGCGGCTCTCGTCTTGCCCAGCGCCTCGCCACTGCCCACATACACGCCAACGCCGCCGCCGCCCACCGCCACCGTGCCCGTCTACCAAGCCGAAGCCACCGACCCGCCGCCACCCACCGCCACCCCAAGCCAAACGCCCGAGCCCACGCCGCTGCCGGTCAATTCGCGAGCCTACGAAATCGGCATCCAGGTCGAGCAGTCGCCCGATTTCAACACCATCAACCAAGACGACTGGTATCGCTCGGTGGCGCAGGACCTGGGCTTGCCCTGGGTCAAGCAGCAGGCGCTTTGGGAGCGGATGGAGCCGGTGCAGGGCGAAATTGACTGGCGGCTGCTCGATTTCATCGTCCCCAGCGCGCAAAAATTCCAGCTCAAGCTGCTGCTGTCCATTGCGACGGCGCCGGCCTGGGCGCGGGAGCCAGGCGCGAACCTGGAGCGTCGCGGTCCGCCTGCCGAGCCGCAAGCCTTCGCCGATTTCGTCGCCAAAGTCGTCGAGCGCTACCCCGGCGCCATTCACGCCATTGAAGTCTGGAACGAGCAGAACATCGACAGCGAGTGGACATCGGTCCATGGGCTGAGCGCGGACCGGTATGTGGCGCTCCTCCGCGCGACCTACGAGACGGTGAAGCGCGTCGACCCCGGCCTCATCCTCATCAGCGGCGCGCTATCGCCGACGGGCCTGGACGATGGCGTCACCGTCATCGACGATTTCCGCTACATGGACGGGATGATCGAAGCGGGTATGCTGGACTGGGCGGATTGCGTCGGCGCGGCGCACAACGGCTACAACATCAGCCCCGATTTTCGCTACGACGCCATCCCGGAAGACCCGGCCGCCATCTTCCGCGGTCCCTACGAAAACCCGCACCACAGCTGGAGCTTCCGCAGCACCCTGGAAGGCTATGCCAATCGCGTGCGCGCCGCCGGCAAAGACAGCAGCCTCTGCGTGACCGAGTTTGGCTGGCCCACGGCCGAAGACCTGGGCGGCGCTCGCCCCGGGTTTGAGTTCGCCCTGGATACCAGCCTCGCCGAACAAGCCGACTGGGTCCCCCGCGCCATGAGCAACATGCGCGACTGGGGCTTTGTCTGGCTCGCTTTCATCTGGAACTTCAATTACGGTCCCCATGCCGATTACGCCGTCGCCAATGACAGCGTACCCTATTCCTTGATCGGGCCCGGCTTCAATTTCCGCCCCGCGTACGCCGCCATCAAAGCCTGGCAAGCCGAGCATATCGCCAACCGGGACAGCTAAAATGCGGATTACGCTTCGGCGCGCCGTCAGCGCCTGCCTGTGCCTCTGCATCGCGCTCGCCGTCGCTCTCGCCATTTGGGGGCAGCTGGCGCCGCGGCTCGACCCCTTCAAAGCCAGCGCCATCCACAACCCGCCGTTCACCTCGCTGACATACGCCGCCCAAGCTTTCCTGTGGTGGGACCAGGGCGACGCCGGCAAACACCTGGACTGGGTGCGCTTGATGTCCTTCAGCCATGTCAAGCAGACCTTCGCCTGGGGCGACCTGGAGCCGCGGCCCGGCCTCTGGGATTGGACGCAGGCCGACCGCATCCTGGCGGCGACCGAGGATCGCGGCCTGCGCTTGATCGCCCGGCTGGGCCAAGTCCCGGCCTGGGCGCGCCCCACAAGCGAGGACCAGCGAGACGACGGACCGCCCGCCGATATGGGGCTGTGGGCAGCCTACTGCCGCGCCGTCGCCGAGCGCTACCAAGGCAGAATCGCCGCATACCAAATCTGGAACGAGCCCAATCTCAGCCGCGAATGGGGCGGGGCGCCGCCTGACCCGGCTGGCTATGTCGAGCTGCTGGCCGCCTGCAGTCGCGCCATCCGCGCCGTTGACACGGCCGCCACCGTGATTTCGGCAGGCCTGGCGCCCACCGGCACGAGCGACGCCAGCGCCACGCCCGATGACATTTTCCTCGACCACATGTACCGCCAGGGCTTTCAAGCGCATATCGACGCCGTCGGCGTTCACGCGCCCGGTTACGCCGCCCCCGAGATCGGACCCGACGACGAAGCGGCGCTCCACCGCTGGTTCACCTTCCGCCGCGTCGAAGACCTGCGCAAAATCATGCTGGCGCACGGCGACGAGGCGCGGCAAATGGCGATCCTGGAATTCGGCTACACCACCGACCAGCGCAATCCCGCCTACCAGTGGTTCGCCGTCAGCGAGGCGCTCCAGGCTGAATATCTGCTGCGGGCTTATGACTACGCCATCGCCAACTGGCGCCCCTGGGTCGGTTTGATGGTTTTGATCTATCTGCCGGACCCCGCCTGGCTGCCCGAAGACGAAGCCTACTGGTGGTCCATCGTCGCGCCGGACAGCGGGCAGCCGCGGCAAGCCTTCATTGATGTCGCCAATATGCGCAAGGTCTGCGGCGACTTCGTGATTCCGGCTCGCCCGCCAGACGGTCCCGTCGCGCTCGGCCAGGCGCCAGCGCCAATCTGTCCCTGAGCCCGGCATCCGCGCGAATAGAAATGCCAGCGCAATTCTGATACACTTGCGGCGGTTCGCTACCGGCCGGCCTCATGCGCGGCGCCCTTGCAAGCCGGCTCGAACCAGCCACGGAGCGCTTGCGCGAATGCGATGACTCAAGAACCAAGCCTGCTAAACATGCTCAAGGGCCAGGCCACGCTGACCAGCCGGATGAGCTATTTCGCCATCGTTCTGCTGCTGCTGCTGGCCGCCTTCTTGCGCGGCTTGGACCTGGCGACCTTGCCGCAGGGCTTCAGCGACGACGAAATCATCAACATTCGCCTGGTCGACAATGTCCGCCAGGGCGATATTTATGTCTTCTTCCCCGGCGAAGATGGCGGCCGCGAAGGCATGTATCATCTGCTGGCCGCCTTCGTCACTTCCTTCGTCGGCGAAGGCACGATCGGCTTCCGCATCCTCTCCTTCTGGCTGGGCATGCTGTCCATCGCCATCATCTACACCCTGGGCCACCACCTCTTCCATCCCGTCGTCGGCTTGTTGGCTGGCGGGCTGGCGACCGTCAACATGAGCGCTATTCTGCTGTCGCGCGCCGTCTCCAGCGAGGCCACGCTCGTCTTCCTGGTCGCGGCCACCATGCTCGCCCTGGCCCGGTCGCTGCCGGTCTACCGCCGCACCCGGGTCGTGACCAGCAACATCGTTTCTTTCGCCGCTTTGGGCGCGCTGCTGGGCATCGGCTTTTACTTGCATCCGGTCAGTCTCTTCATCGTGCTGGGCGCCATGTTCTACATCGCGCATCTGGTTTATGTGCGCAATGTGCTCTTTCGGCAGCGCCGCAGCTACGCCAGCTTCGCCATCCTGCTCATGCTGATCATCGCCATGCCTTACCTGATTTCGTCCATCAACCTGCCGCAATATTCCGCGCCTTCCCGGCTGCTGGCGCCGGGCCCGGACGGCCTGCTGGCGTCGCTGGTCGACGGCTTGCTCTCCATCGCCTACGAGGGCGACTCCAATCCGCTGCGCAACTTGCCCGGCCGCGCCTTGGTCGATGTCTTTTGCGGCTTGCTCATGGCCCTGGGCTTGATCGTCTGCGCGCTTCGCCGGCATCGACCGCGTTTCATGCTCATGCTGATTATGTTTCTGCTGCTGCTGCCCGCTGTCTTGATCGTCGAAGACGGGCCCAATTTCCACCGCATGAGCGCCCTCTTGCCGCAACTCGCCATCTTCTTCGGCATCGGCTTCTATGCCTTGATCCGCCTCGCGCTCTTCGCTGACCCGGTCTTCCGGCGCATGGCGGTGGCGGGCATTCTGCTGCTTTTCGTCATCAATCTCGTCTGGACCTGGCAAGACCTCTTCTCCGATTGGCGGCGCAACCCCGCCGTGCTGCCCGCCGTCAATGGCGAGCTGGGCCAAATCGCGCATTATCTCGATCGCGCCGGCGACGCCGCGCCTGTCGTCTTTTGCAACAAAACCTGGGCGGATCGGATGCCGTCGCCAGAGCTGCACGCCAGCGACAAGACCCTGCTGATGATGAACCGGCGGCAATTCGAGTTTCACGAAGCCGATTGCGCGCGCAGCCTCTTGCTGACCAATGGCGGCGAAAGGCAGCGCATCGTCTTCTTTTCCGCCGACGCGCGCGACGCAGTCGACCCCTATCTGGCCGAGTGGCTGGGGCAGGGGCTAGCGGTGCAGGGGGCGGTCCCTCGCGATTCCATCATCGAGCTCGAGACGATTGAGATGCTGGCGGGCCGCGCGGGCGCGCTGCTCACGACGGCGCCCTTTGCCTTCGCGCCGGAAATGGGCGAGCCACAAGCCAATCCGCCACCGGCCCGCTTTGGCGGCAACCTGACGTTCCTCGGTTACGAGCCCGATGTCCGCCGCCAGTTCATGCCCGGCGACGAAGTCGAGGTGATCACCTTCTGGCGCGTCGAGGGCGAGCTGGCGGGGGACCTGGAGATCTTCACGCATATCCTCTCCGACCCGGTGACGCCCGTCGCCAGCCATCATTTCATCAGCGTCAACCCGGCGAAGCTGGGCGCGCGCGATGTCTTCATCCAGATTACGCCGGTGCAGCTGCCCGCGAGCGCGCTTCCCGGCAAGTACATCGTCTCGCTTGGGGTGTACCGCGCCGCCAGCGACGAACGCCTGCCCGTGCTGTTGGACGACCTGCCGCATGGCGACCGCATCTTCCTCTACGACATAGAAGTGCTGCCGTCCGAAAATGGCGAATCGAGCGACGCCTGATGTTTGAGATAGTCTTCCTCGGCACTTCCGCCTCCGCCCCGTCGATCTATCGCGGCTTGCCAGCTCTGGCCGTGCTGGCGGGCGAACAGCGCTTCCTCGTCGATTGCGGCGAGGGCACGCAGCGGCAAATCCTGCGCAGCGGCATCGGCTTCAAGCGGCTCAATCGCATCTTTTTGACTCACGCGCACCTGGATCACATTCTTGGCTTGGGCGGCCTGCTCTCCACCTACGGGCGCTGGGAAGCCCTGGAAGAGGCGCATATCTGGGGCGGCTTGCCCGCAATTCAACGCGTGCAGGCGCTCGTCCATCAAGTGATCTTCCGCCGCGAACAGCCGCCCATGCCGATTTACTTTTATCGGGCGCTGCCAGGCAAACCGCTGGTCCGCGGGCGCAATTTCAGCGTGCGCGCTTTCCCCGTCTCGCATCGCGGGCGCGAATGCTACGGCTACATTTTCGAGGAAGACTCCCGCCGGCCCTTCCTCGCCGAAAAAGCCGAGGCGCTCGGCATTCCGCATGGGCCAGTGCGGCGTCAGCTCGTCCATGGCGAAACCGTCGCGCTTCCAGACGGCCGCCTCATTCACCCCGACGAAGTGCTGGGCGCGGCGATCAAAGGCTGCAAAGTCGCCGTCACGGGCGATCTGGCGCGGGTGAACGACATCGGCGAGGCGGTCCAGGACGCGGACGCCTTGGTCATCGAAGCCACCTACCTCGATCGCGACGAAGATATCGCGCGGCAAGTGGGCCACATCACCGCGCGCCAGGCAGCCGAACTGGCCACCGAATGCGGCGTGAAATTCTTGTTCCTGACTCATGTCTCGCGCCGCTACCGCGAATTTGAAGTCATCCGCGAAGCCCGCAAATTCTTCCCGGCGTCTTATGTCGCGCGCGACCTCGATCACTGGGCGATCTTCCGCGACAAGCCACCCAGCAAAGTCGAAGCGGGTGATCAGCGCAAAAATGACGAAGCGAAATCCCAGGCAGGAGGCGAATGACCATGGACGACGCTCTGGCGCGGCGCTGCAAAGAATATGTGCGCAGGCGCTTCGCCGAAGAAGACGAAATGCTGCGTTTCGTCCGCCAGCAGACCGCAGCCCATGGCCTGCCACAGATCAGCCTGGAGCCCAATGAAGCCCGCTTGCTGCAAGTCCTCACGCGGCTTTGCGGGGCGCGGCATGTGGTCGAAGTGGGCACGCTGGCGGGTTACAGCGGCATCTGGATCGGGCGCGCGCTCCCCGCCGCTGGCAGCCTGATCACCATCGAGAAGAGCAGCGTCCACGCTGGCTTGGCGCGGGCGCACTTCGCGCGGGCCGGGCTGGCTGAAAAAGTCACCGTCTTGCAAGGCGATGGCGCCGAGGTCCTGGCGAAGCTGAGGCCGAAACAGCCAATTGACTTGATCTTCATCGACGCCGACAAAGCGAGTTACCCGGCTTACTTTGCTTGGGCGGCGGAGCATTTGCGCGTCGGCGGGGCGGTGGTGGCTGACAATGTTTTCTGGCAGGGGCAGATTTTCAATCCGCAAAGCGCGGACGATCATGGCCTGGTCGAGTTCAACCAGGCCCTGGCGGAGCATCCGGATTTCTGCAGCACCATTATCGAGGTCGGCGACGGCATCGCCCTGGGCGTGAAGACTGGCTGAGGCTGACAGCCGGGCTTGTCCGCGATATTGGCAGTGGCGTCTTGATACTGGAAATCTTGTAGCGGGAGCCGGTGGCTCGCCCGCTCTGGCCAGCTTTCGTCTATTGAAATACGCGCATTTGCCACTGCCTTCGCCGAGTTTCGGGAGATTCGCGTCCTGATTCGGCGAGCGGCGCGGATGCCTGCTGTAGGGGCGAGCTATCAGGTCGCCCTGAATCGATATGCGACGACGGCGTGGCTATCTTGTGCATCCGCTTATTCGATTTGGCCTGCTTTTAGGCTGTGACAAGTCTCGCCCCTACGAATCGCGGATCTGCGGGCCTGGGAGCGAAGGACTTACAAAGTCGCCCCTACAGAATTCTGTTGCCATGGCGCTATGGTCTGCGCGCGATTAGCCGATTGCGTCGATGTTGAGCATCCCCTCGCCAAAGACTGCGCCCGGCTCAATCACGATCGGCGCGCCCAAGTCCACCGTCGCGATCAAGTCGTAAGTGGTCGCCCCGGTCACCCGGACCGGCACGATCTCCCCAAGCGGCAGCTCGCCCTCGACCAGCGCATAGCCGTCGATTTCCGGCGCGTCGCGGTAGCTGCGCCCCAGGCTGATGACATCGCCGGTGGCTGCGCCAGCGTCGTCTTCGCCCGCGCCATGCCCCTCGACCAGCACATCCAGCGTCTGCCCGACCAAAGCCTGATTCTTCCGCAAGCTGATCGCGCTCTGCGTCTCCATCAGGCGCTCGTAGCGTTCCTGCTTGAGCGCGTCGTCCACTTGATTCGGCAGCAGCGCGCTCGGCGTACCCAGCTCGTAGCTGTACTGGAAAGCGCCGACCCGGTCAAACTCCAGATCGCGGACCATTTGCAGCAGGGCGTCGAACTCTTCGTCGGTTTCGCCCGGGTAGCCGACGATGAAGGTCGTGCGCAGCGCCAGGCCCGGCATCAGCCGCCGCAGCGTGGCGATCGTCTCGTAGACCCATTCGACTTTGGCGGGCCGCTTCATCCGTTTCAGGGTTTCGCGGTGGCCGTGCTGCAGCGGAATATCGAGGTAGGGCAAGATTTGCTCGTGCTGCGCCATCGTCTCCATCAGGCGCGGCGTCACATACCCGGGGTAGGCGTACATCAAGCGCAGCCAGGGGATGCCCGGCGCGGCGTCGACGATCGCTTCCAGCAGCTGCGCCAGGCCGTTTTTCATGCCCAGGTCCGTGCCGTAGTCGGTGCTGTCCTGGGCGATGAGCATGACTTCCTGGACGCCCATCGCTTCGAGGCGGCGCGCTTCCGCCACGATCGCCTCCAGCGGGCGGCTGACGGCTGTGCCCTTTATCGTCGGGATCGCGCAAAAGGCGCAGGGACGGCGGCAGCCATCGGCAATCTTTAAGTAGGCCGAGGCGCCCTGGACGCTGGCTCGCAGCACGCCCCGCTCGTCGCGCCCGACCACGGCGTCGCCCGGCAGGTGATACAGCGGCTCGGGATGCTTGCGCGCGCGCAGACTGCGGATGAGCTCGAAAATGTCCATCCAGCGGCGCGTGCCGATGATTCCATCCAGCCCGGGCACATCTTGCGCCAGAGTCGCGCCATAACGCTGCGACAGGCAGCCAGCCGCGATCACCATCTGGTCGCCGCGCTTCCCCGCCACCAACTCGCGCAGGGCAGCCACGGATTCGTCTTTCGCCGCGTTGATGAAACCGCAGGTGTTGACGATCAGCGTCTCCGCCTCTGCCGGGTCGCCGACGCCGCGCATGCCCTGGCGGTTCAACACTTGCGCCATGCTCTCGCTGTCCACAGTATTCTTCGAACAGCCCAGACTGAGCAGGTAATATCTGTCTTGGCTTTTGGACACGCTGCCTCCTTTTCGCCAGCCGCGACCTCGCGTTGCCCGTCGAACGCTGAATGCGTCTCTAAGAGCCGTCGATTTGCCGTCGAGCCGCACCGGCAAGTTCAAGATCCTTGAGAAATCGCCTGTACACATTGTCCGGATTCAGCTGGGCTACGGTATAAGCATCCGCTTCAATATCGCCATCCTGCATCAGCAAAGTCACCTCGCCGCGCTGACTGTTGAGCTCAAACACCTTGTCGTCGTCAAGCCCTTTCATTACCCGCTCGAAGATGTCTGACAGCGCTTCGTAGAGTGGCCAAATATATTCGTCAGCCGCGTCATCGTCGTCGTCGAGTCTTTCAAGCAAGTAATCCTCCACCTCGTGAGCTTTCTCGCCAAATTCTGCAAGCAGAGCGTATGCTTTCTCAAGCATTGCGTCATAGGCTCTCATGTCGTGCCCACGAGCGAAAAAGCAGAAAGAGAGAAATTCGTACCGGAAAAGCGCCTTGGTGGCGTCAAAGTCTACCGCGGCGTATTTCGGATCTTGCTCACGGTATTCGCGGACGGTTGCGTCAAGACAGGCTTCGCTGTTCGCCGCAATCGATACAGTGCGCATGCCGGAAGAGATAAAGAGCGTGAAGTTGTAAAAGCGTTCGTCCGGGAAATCCAGCTGCAGGCTAGTAAAGGCTCTCGCCAGACAGCTGCGCAGCACAGCCTCCAGCGCTTCATAGTCAAAGTCGAAGTCGAAGTCGATTTCGGGCAGGCCGCTCATCATGCTCCCGCTTTCGTCGGCGGCAAGCCGGCCTGGGTAAGGCGCGGCGGCAAGATTGCGGTTGGCGCCGGCGTATCGCTGCTGGTGGGCGTCGGGCTGGGCCGGGGCGCGCTGGTTGGCGGTCTGGCGCTTGGCAGCGGCGTCGGGCTGGCTGGCGGCAGTGTAGCGTCGCTGGCGAATGTCGCTGGCGTCGCGCTGGCGCTTGGCCTGGCTGTGGCTGGTGGCGGCGGCTCGAGCGTGGCTGTAGGGCTCAATGGCGTCGCCGCGCCCAGCTCGCCCAGGGCGACAAAGACCTGGTCCTGGGTGAAGCGCAGATCGGCCTGCTGGCCGCGCGCGCCGATTGGACCCTGGGGCTGCTCGTTCCAGCGGAGTTCCAAAGCCATGGCGTTGCTCGCCGTCAGTCTTATCTCGCTCAGCGCCGCGATCTCCAGCGCGGTCTCTGGCGGCGCGATGCCGCTGTATTGCTCGACGCCGTCCGCTTCCAGCCGCAGCCAGGTCCGCTGTGTCGTCCGCACATGGAGCAACACGCCGCTGCCGCTGTACTGGGCGCGGTCGGCCGCGGTCGCGCCGGTAGGCGTCGTCCCGCTGGCGGGCGATGGCGCAATGGTCGGGGCGGGCGAAGGCGCTTCCTCAAGGTCCGCCGGCGCCTCCAGCAATGACAAGCCAGCCAGCTCCACGGATACATAGGCGATCAAGGCGACGGCGGCGACAGTGCAAAGCAGCAGCAAGAAAAAGCGCGCCACCCGCCGACAGCCGGAAGCGCGCCGTTCCGCCAGTTCCAGCTCTTGCAGCGGCTGCGTCCCGCTGGCAGGGACCCGGCTTGCGTCTTCGTGGCGGCGTCGGCGCCGGCCTCGCCGGGCGCGCCGTCCCTTTTCCTGGGCGATGCGCATCTGGTCGTAGAGCTGCAAGACCTGCTCTTCGTCCAGGTCCAGGTATCTGCCATAGATCCGGAGCAGCCCGCGCACCTGGATTTGCGGCAAGCCCTCAATCTCGAATTCGCCCGCCTCGAATGACTCGAGGATCGGCTGACGAATCCTCAGCTTGGCGACCGCGTCTTCAATTTCGATTTCGTTGGCTTCGCGCGCTTCACGCAGGTGCTGGCCCAGCGAGTAGGCGTCCATCAGCAGCAATCACTCACAACAACCGACGGCCAGCTTGCCATGCGCGACCACGGGGGATGCTGAATTGGGGCTGGAGCGCGACAAAGGAACTGCCAAGCGCTAATCCGCCGCCGTCTCCAATTCCAGGTCGGCTTCGCTCTCCTCGCCGGCAGCGTCGGCGGCCTCGGCCTCTTCCGCTTCGCTCTCGTCACTGGTCGCGTAACTGAAGCCCTCCGCCATGATGTCTTCCGCGCTGACCATTTCGCCGCGCGCGCGCGCCGCCAGGAATTCGGCGAGCTCGTCTTCCGGCACGATGGTGACCTTCAGCGTCGGCGCGATCTCCGTGCCCAGCCGCACCGCCACCTGGTGCGTCCCCACTTCGCGCAGCGATTGCTGGCTGATGCGCCGGCGGTTGATGTCGACGCCGGTCGCGCGGTCCAGCTCGTCGGCGATTTCTTGAGTCGTCACCGAGCCGAAGAGCTTGCCGGTGGAGGCTGCCCGCCGCCCGAAGATCAATTCTTGACCGTCAATCTGATGCCCCAGGTCGTTGAGCATGTTGTTGTACTGGGCTTTGCGCGCCTCGACATTGGCGCGGATCACTTCCGTGCGCCGCAGCTCCGAGGGCGTCGCATGCACCGCCATCTTCCGCGGGATCAAGAAATTGCGCGCGAAGCCGTCAGCGACTTTCACCACTTCGCCCGCTACCCCGTGCTTGTACAAATCTTGAAGGAGAATCACTTGCATGGGTCGTTCCTCGCCTCCGCGACCTAGGGCGCCACAGCGTCTTCCATAATCTAAACTGGGTTATTATAGCCATTGCGATTGCCATGCCAAGTGGCAATCCTGAGCGCGAAAACGAGCGATCGCATGACCAAGAGCCGCGCGCTGGACAACCGCGAAATCACTGAAAAAGCCTTGATCGTGCTGCTCGGCTTCGTCGCCAGCGGCCTGCTGGGTTTGATTCGCCTGGCGGTGGTGGGCGCGCAATTTGGCACCGGCGCCGCCTACGACGCGTTCGCCGCCGCCCAGCAGCTGCCGGAGACGGTCTTCGCCTTGGTGGCTGGCGGGGCGCTTGGCTCGTCCTTCATCCCCATTTACGCCAGGTTCCGCTCCCTGGACGAGGCTCAGGCTTCGCGGCTGGCCAGCGCCGTCATGTCTTTCTCGGCCGCCGCCGCCGCCATCTTCGCCCTCGTCGTTTACGCCGCCGCGCCCCAGCTGACAGGGGAAATCTTGTATCGGGCGCGCTCCCCCGCCGAGCAGCGCCTCATGACGGACATGGTCCGCCTGATGATGCTCACGCCGGTCATTTTCAGCGTCAGCGGCTTGCTGATGGGCCTGCTGCAATCGCACGCCATATTCTGGCTGCCCGCCATCGCGACGAGCATGAACAGCATCGGCATCATTATCGGCGCTCTCTTCATCGCGCCCGCTTTGCCGCCCCATCCCGATGTCGGCCAAGTTGGCGCATTGAATGTCATGGGCTTGGCTTATGGCGCCGTCTTGAGCGCTTGCCTGCATCTGTGCGCCCAATTGCCGGGCCTGCTCAAGCTGCCGGTCAAGCTGCGCCCGCTGCTGGATCCGCGGATCCCGGGCCTGGGCGACGTGCTGCGCTTGATGCTGCCGCGGGTCTTCGGCCTGGCGGTCGTCCAGCTCAACTTCCATGTGAACATCATCTTGGCGAACGCGATGACGGCTGGCAGCGTCGGCGCGATCCGCTATGCTTTCATGCTGACTTTCTTCGTGCTTGGCGTCATCGCGCAGAGCCACGGCTCGGCCGTGTTCCCATCTTTGGCGGCGCTGCGGGCGGAGGGCGATTACGCCGGCTTCACAGACCGCCTCTCCCGCGCCATGCGCCAGGTGCTGTACCTGTCGTTTCCGGCGACCATGCTGCTGATCCTGCTGGGCGAGCCCTTGGTTAGCGCCTTGCAACGCGGCGAATGGACGGCGGAGAGCACGGCGGCCGTCGCCTGGGCACTGAGCTTTTACGCCATCGGCATCGCCGGCTTTGCCTTGCTGGAGGTGCTTTCGCGCGCCTTCTACGCCCTGGAAGACACCCGCACCCCCGTCATCGCCGGCGCCATCGCCATGCTCGGCAACATCGCCTTGAATCTCGTCTTCATCCGCTTCATCGGCTCGCCCGAGAGTTTGGCGCGGGGCGCTTTCGCCGGGCTGGCGCTGGCCAACGCCGTCACCACCATCGTCGAGGCGCTCGCGCTTTGGTGGCTCTTGCGGCGGCGGCTGGCGCGCCTGGACGGCAGGGTGGATCTCCACGATCGCGCCATCCTCCGCAGCGCGGCCGGCAGCCTTTTGCTGGCCCTGGTCGCGGCGGCTGCGCTGCTGCTGCTGCGCCAAGCCATGCCCGGCGCCGGCATGCAACTTGCGCTGGCTGGCTGCGCGGCGGCGGCGCTCGTGTTTTTCGGCGGCGGCTGGATCTTCAATGTCAGCGAGACGCGCGCGCTGCTACAGCCGATTGTAGGCCGCCTCGGCAGTTTATTCCGGTAGCTGCGAAGCCAGTTCACATGGAGACGAAGGAGCAAGGCATGGCCAACGAGCTTGAAGGCAAAGTCGCCCTCGTCACCGGCGCCGGCCGCGGCATCGGGCGCGCCATCGCCAGCGGATTCGCCGCCCGGGGCGCCAAGGTCGTCTGCGCCGCCCGCACCGACGCGCAAATCCGCCAGCCAGCCGACGCGATTGACGCGGACGGTGGAGAGGCGATCGCCATCCCCTGCGATGTCGCCGATCCGGCCGCCGTGGAAGCGCTCTACGCGGCGGCTGCGGAACGCTATGGCAGGCTGGATATCGTCGTCGCCAACGCCGGCGGCAACTTGAGCCGCGCCAGCGTCGAAGCGAGCGATATCGCCGACTGGGACCGGACCGTGGAAGTCAATCTGCTCGGGGTCTATTACACCTGCAAATTCGCCATCCCGGGCCTGAAAGCGCGGGGCGGTCAGATCATCGTCATCGGCTCGGGAGTGGGCCATCGCGTGGTCGATGCGGCGCATTCCGCTTACGGCGCGTCGAAAGCCGGCGCCTGGATGCTCGCACGGAGCCTGGCGCTGGAGCTGCGGGAATATGGAATCTGCGTCAACGAGCTCATCCCGGGCCTGGTGCAAACGGAGCTCACGCGAGAAGTCGAGCGGGCTGGCGAGTCTGCCTTTGGCGCGGAATGGTTCAAGAGGCCGGAAGATGTCGTGCCGCTGGCGCTCTTCCTGGCAACGCAGCCGCCCACCGGACCGACCGGCCAAAGTTTCAGCCTCATGCGCCGCGATTCGCAGTAGCCCGGGACCGCGCAGGCCCGCCTATTGCGAAAGTCTGCCCATTGACGCGGCCAGTCAGCGCCGTTCCGCCTCCAAGCGCAAGCGTGTAGGTGCAATCTTCCCTGTCACCCCTTTCCTTATGAGGTTTTCGCGCTTGCGAGCGGGCGACTTGATAAGCCGCCCCTACAAGAACTGACCGATTCCGATGACGTCGCGCTCTTTTCTGAAGCGGCCAGCGCGATGGCTTGTTGGACCAGGCTTGCTGGAGCGGATGAGCCGCCAACCCTCGCGATCGTCGCGGCGGCAGCTACTTCTTGAACCGCGCGAAGAGGGCCTTGAGGTAAGCCGCTTCTGGAAAGCCTATCGGATGATCCAGGGCGTGTTCCGTCCGCTCGAAGACATCCAGCGGGCTGCCAGCCACCGCCGCCGTCCGCGTGACCAGCTGGCTGAAGATCTCCGCGCTGATGCGGCTGGAGCAGGACGCCATCAGCAGGACCCCGTCTTCCGCGAGCAGCTGCAAGGCGAGCTCCGCCAGCCGCCGATAGGCCAGCACCGCTTTGCGCATGCTCGCCCGGCTGTTGGCGAAAGCGGGCGGATCCACGATGACCAGGCCAAACTTGCGCCGCGTTTCGATGAGCCGCGTCAAGCCGGCGATCGCTTGACTCGCCAGGATATCCACTTTCTCCGCGTCGAAGCCGTTGAGCGCCACATTGCGCCGCAGGGTCGCCAGGGCTGGCTGGCTGATGTCCATCGCCGTCACTGAACGCGCCCCGCCGGCCAGGGCATGGACGGTGAAGCCGCCCGTGTACGAAAAGACATCCAGCACGCGCTTGCCCGCCGCCAGTTCGCGGACTCTGCGGCGATTGTCGCGCTGGTCAAAGAAGAAGCCGGTCTTGTGACCTTTGCGCAAGTCCGCCTCGAAACGCAAGCCATTCTCGACGAATTGCGCTGGCTGGCTGGTCGCCTCGCCGATGAGCTGCTGCCCGTCGCGCAGGCCATAGAGCTTGGCGACATTCAGCCGGTCGGATTGCAGGGCGCGGCTCAAACGGAGGACGAGCGCGTCGAAGGCGGTCGCCTCGCGCAGGGCGGCGATCAGCGCCGTTAAGTGTGGCAGCCAGGCGGTCGTGTAGAGCTTGAGCACGAGGGTTTCGCCGTAGCGGTCGACGATCAGGGCGGGGAAGCCGTCGCTCTCGCCATGGACCAGCCGGTAGCCGGTCGTGCCTGCGTTGAGAAGCGCTGCCCGCTTGGCTTGCGCAGCCCGCAGCCGCTCGACGAAGAAGCCGCGATTGACGCGCTTCGGCTCCAGCGCCTGCAAGACCTTGACTCGAATCGGCGAAAGCGGGTCGTACAAGCCCACCGCCAGGAATTTGTTCTTCTCGCGATCGTAGATGACAGCCAGGTCGCCGGCGTTGCCGAGGTGGCTCTGGCGTACGATAGCGTCGGCATAGACCCAGGGATGACCCTGCCGCAACGCGCGTTCGGCGCCGCTGTGCACGCGCAGGGCGATATTCTTCTCGGCGGCTTTGGGCAATCGGCTAAGATCCATCATGGCGCGCTTTCGGGGGCGTCGCTCACTCCGCCGCTTCCACCAGCTGAATCTTGAGCTCGGCCGCTTCCAGCAAGGCTTGACAATGCGCCGCCAGGCTCTGCCCGCGCTCGAACAAATTCACCGACTCTTCCAGTGGCAGCTCGCCGCTTTCCAGCCGCGCCACCAGCGATTCAAGCTCCTGGTATGCCTCTTCGTAACTCAACTGCTTGATGTCGTCCCTCATTCGTCGACCCTGACCCGGATTCGATCGCGTGACAATTGTATATTCAGGCGCTGATTCTTGCTCACCTGGGCCGCCTCGCGGATGAGCGCGCCCCCGTCGTCGCGGACGATGGCGTAACCCCGCCCCAGGATCTGCGCCGGGTTGGCGGCTCGCAGGGCTTGGTTTGCGCTCGCCAGCCGTTCACGCCGCCGCTCCAGGCCGAATTGCGCCGCCCGCCACAGCCGCCCCTGGCTCTCGCGCAGTTGCGCCCGCGCCGCGACGATCGCTCTGCCCGGCGACACAAAGCGCAAGCCTTGCCGCAGCCGCGCCAGTTCGCGCCCATTGGAGCGCAGCGCCCCGGCATGCAGGCTCGTCAAGTCGCCGCGCAGCCGGTCCAGATCCAGCAGCAGATCCTCTCGATTGGGCGTCGCCAGCTCGGCGGCCGCGGATGGCGTCGGCGCCCGCAAATCGGCGACAAAATCGACGATGGTGAAGTCAACTTCGTGGCCGACGCCGCTAATGACCGGTACGCGACAGTCTGCCACGGCCCGGGCGACGCTCTCGTCGTTGAAACACCACAGATCTTCCAGCGAGCCGCCGCCGCGAGCGATGATGACGAGGTCGAGATCGCGCAGCCGATTAAGCCGCTCCAGCGCCATGACGATCTGCGCCGGCGCCTCAAAGCCCTGCACCAGCGACGGGCTGAGGACGAGCTCCGCCAGCGGGTAGCGCCGCCGCAGCACATTTTGCAGATCTTGCCAGGCGGCCGCCGCTGGCGAAGTGAGCACGCCGATGCGCTTGGGAAAAGCGGGCAAGTCGCGTTTGCGCGCGGGATCAAAGAGTCCCTCCGCCGCCAGTTTGGCTTTCAGCGCCTCGAATTGCAGCTGCAAATCGCCCAGGCCGCCAACCGCCAGAATCTCGTCCGCGTAGAGCTGATACTCGCCCCGCGCCTCATACACGCCGACCCGGCCATGGACCAAGACCTCCGCCCCCGCCCGCAAGCCCGCGCTGGCACGGCGGGTCGCATGCCGGAACATGACGCAGCGCAGCTGGGCGGAAGCGTCTTTGATGCTGAAATACCAGTGCCCGGAGCGGGCTTTGGTCAAGTTGGAGATTTCGCCCCGCGCCCAGACATCCGCCAGCGCCTCGTCCGCGTCGAAGAGCCCGCGGATGTATCGCGTGAGCTCGCTTACCGTGAAACTTTGCATCGTCATTTCCGCGGCTGCCCGTTGTCGCAAGTTGCCACGACCGTTACAATTATGCAGGATTTCGCGAAAAGGCGCTAACGAGGATGGAGCATGGCATATCTCAACGCGGCCGGGCGGGCGGCGCTCTTGGAGGAGCTCAGCGGCATGCGGCTCTGGCGCGCCAAATTCAAGCTGCGGCTGATGGACGCCAAGTGTCGGCTGGTGTATCTGCGCAATGTGCAGCGCGCGGGCGAGTGGCACACCAAGTATGTCTTGGGCGAGCATGGCACGGAAGTGACCCTGGTGGAAGTCAACCACGCCGCCAATGACCAAGCGCGCAATCCGCAGAAATTCGAATTCGTTGATGTCATCGTGGCGCCGACGCCCGACAACCGCAGCTAGCTGGTTAGCTATTGCCGGTTCCCGGTTGGTGGAATTGCAGGGGCGAATCATCAATTCGCCCGTTATTGATTTCGGGCAAAGTCTGCGATGCGGGCGATATGACATATTGCCCCTACTGATGGATCCGTGGCGGAAGACCTAATGCGCGTCGTGATCGCGCAAGGGATTGTGCTGGTGATAAATCCCCTGCCGATGCATGCGCTGGTGCAGGCGATTATGCGCCGCCTCGATGCTGGCGCGGATCTGCTTGAAACGCCGCGCCTCGGGCCTGGGCGCGAGCGTGTCCACATAAGCCAGCGCCCCCTCGATTTGCTCCAGCACCGCCATCGCGTCTTCCCGCTTGAAGGGCTTCTCGCCACCGACGCGAACCTGCACGCTGCTGCTGTGGGCTGCGATTTCGCCTGTCCTGCCCCCGTGGCTGCCACGCGCGCGCAATGCCACCCAGCTGGACTCGCGCAACTCGAGCTCGCAGCTGCCGGATAAATCCAGCGCGCCATCGGCTGACCACTGCTCGACCGCGAAGCCGCCGACCACCACTTCCACTTTTTCGACGGGCATGGCTGCCGAAGCGACGCGCCAATCCAGGCCCAGTTTTCCGCCACCCGCCGGCAAGTCCAGCGCTCCGCCCGGCGCGGCGCCCTCGACCGTCAGCTCCAGCAGCGGTCCCACCGTAACAAAGGTGTTGCCCGCCTTCACCGCGTTCATCCAGTTCTCGTAGCTGAAGGCGCGCTCGCCCAGCTGCGCGTATGTGCGGATGCCGCCGAGCAGCGACGCCGCGCTCATCTTGTCCGAGCCGCCGACGACAGGCACTTGATAGCCCAGGTTCAGATAGCGATACCAATCCAGCAGCCCGTAAGGCGTAATCTGCATGTCGAAGGGGTTGAAGGTCATCATTTCGATTGCGTGGACCAAGCCAAGCACGATATCGGCCGCCCGCTCGGACTGCGGGTTGGGCGCATGCGGCAAGACGACCAGCCCGCCTTGCTCGATGCAGCGCCGCGCCCAGTCCGCCATGCTCGTCTCCAGGGCGTCGCCAATCGCCGACTCCGAGGGACCGCCGCTGCAAAGCGGGTGAATCATCGCGCCGGAATAACCCAGCAGAGAGATATGTCCCAAAGCCTGCATGCGATTCTCCGTGCCGACCCGCACCAGAAACTCGCCATCGCCGCCAAAATCGCCCGCGCCAAATGTCGTGCTGCCGTCGAAATCGCTGACATTGCTGAACATCTCGCCCCATTGGCTGGCCAGCAAATTGACCACATTGACGCCCTCGGCCGCGCCCTCAAGCAGCGCCGTCTGCGGGCTGAGGAAATGCACATGCGTGTCGGCGCTCACCCAGCCGCGGGCGCCCCAGTCCAACAGCTGCTCCAGCGTGAAAGTGATATCGCTCGTCTCGGCATCCACCTGGAAGCTGCAGCGGATTGGCTTCATCTCGTAGCCGCGGCTGATCTCGACGAAAACCTCGCCCGGAGGCAGCTCGACTTCGCAGCGCCCCGGAATATAGGCGTATTGATTCAGTCCGTTGACGAATTCGCCATAGTTGTCCTCGAACCAGGCGCCGTTGACTTTGCGATGATTGCCCCGCGGCGGCAGATATTCGCCATGCTCGCCATGAAAATGGATGCGGCACGCCACTTCGCGCCCCGCTGGATCGAGCACGCGAACCGTGACCAGCTGCCGCGCGTCGCCGATGAACGCGACTGACCAGCCATCGCTCTGGCTCAGATCGCAGGCGATCAGCTCGCCGTCGTCGCGCCGAAGGTAAAGTTTCGCTCGCGGATGCGCCGCCAGGTCAATGATCGCGGTTCGCCTGGAACGCGTCGGCTGGGCATTTGTCGCGTCGCTGAACCAGGTCTCGCGTTCGTATTCCAGCTGCGCCCGCGCCGAAATCACGCTGCCCAGGTCGACCTCGACGCCGTCCAGCTCGCCATTCGCGTTGAAGGCGACGCCCTCGGGCAAGGCGATCGGCAGCTTCCGCCGCGTATAGGCTCGGAGCGGATGCGCCTCGACTTGAGTCGCGCTGATGCCATAGACGAGGGCGCGCTCCGCCCCGGCGAGCAGACGAATTTCGCGAATCGGCTTGTCCGGCTGCGGGTTGGGCAGGGCATAGAGCCAGACATGCTCGTCATGGGCGTCGCGCCCGCTGCCGTGCCTGGTTTCGCCATGCCCATAGTCGCTCTCTGGCATGCGACCCAGCCGGATGGAATCGGTGACTCCGCCGACCACAGTATCGGAAGTATGCGGGACAGCCTCGAAAGCGCTCGCGCCCCAGCTGATCCGCGCTTGCTGAATCGCGAATCGGCGGCGAATTGGCCAGGACGCGCTGCCGCCGTCGGCGTACTCCATGTGATATTCCGCCACCAATGCGCCCAGGCTGTTGCCCGGCGCCGCGCCGTCCCGGCTTGCTCCGCCAGGGTGATCGTCCAGATCCGGTGGCAAGCCGAGGCGCTCGTCTTCGACGATGTGGGCGAAGATCAGGTAGGTCGCCGTAATGTCGGGAAGCGTAATCGTCAGCGCGCCGCTGTCCAGCAGGATCGCATTATTCTCGCCGGCGGCGCCAAACTGGAAGGGGATGCCGCGGCAAGCTCGCTCGCCAAACAGGTCGTCGTCGCGCAAGCGCAAACTCGGGTCGAGACGCTGGCGCTGGCAGTTGAAGGCGGCGTCCAGTGGAATCGGCTGGAACAAATCCGAGGGCGGGGCAAGCATGAGCAGGACCTCCGGCGCGTGATGTCTGCGGCAATTATAGCCAAGACTGGCTGGCGCGGACGCACCACCGGCTGGCCCGCACAGCCTGGAATATCGAGAGGCGCGGTAGAGGTGTCCCGCGCTAGTCCATTATCAGCTCGAAATCCGCGCCGCCGACGATGCGCCCGTTCACCTGGATCTCCAGCCGCTGCGACCCGGGGTAATATCTGCGCGTCGATATCGGCTTGATGGCGAAGCGCTTCGAGACATGCGCCGACGCTCCAGCCGCCAGCGTGAGCCGCTTCAGCTTGAAGACCTTGGCCGCCCGCGCGCCATTCGCCTTGACCAGATGCAGCGCGAAGTCAACCATCAGCTTCTGCGCCGCCAGACCGCGATTGCGCAGCTCGAAAGCGAACTCCAGCTCGCCGCCAAACTGCACCGCTCGCGACAGCCGCAAGCCGACAAGCTCGACATCGGCCGCGCCGAAACCCAGGATTTCCAGTGCTCGCGCGTCGCCGGCTTTGACCAGGCTGCGCAGCGCATGGTTGATCAGCCAGCTGCGCTCGACGCCGGCGTCCCGCGCCCAACAAGCCATCCGCTCCAGCACGATCGCTGGATGGTCCTTGCTGATGTCGTTCAGGTGATTCGCCACGGAGCGCCGCACATACAGCGACGGATCATCCTTCAGCAATTCAAGCAGCGCCAGCGCGGGCGTCGGATCGGCGATGAAAGCGCGCAGCTGTGGCGCCCAGGGCAAGCGCGGCCGGCTGCCTTCGCTGACCAGGCGGCGGACATGTTCGTTTTCGTCCAGCGCCCATTGCCGCAAGCGGTCCATTGTCGCTTTCGGGTGACGCGCGATAAAGGGGCGGATCGCCGCTTCGCAGGTGACTTGACGCGTGATGCAGTAGATGGCGTCCAGCGCCGCTTCGGGGTGATCGACGCAGTGCCGCTCGACAAAGGCGGGGATCGGCAGCAAGCGCAAGCCCGCCTCCGCAATTGGCTCGCGCTCGGCGTCGCTCTCGTCCAGAATCGCGACGAGAATGTCCAGCGCCAGCGGAATATCTTCCGGCAGATGCCGGCGCAGCTGATCCGCGATCGAGTTGAAGCGCGCCTTGAGTTCCAGCGATTCGAGCTCCGCCATCACAGCCGAGACGAAGCGCTCACGCTCAAAAGCGGGATGGACGGCGCCGATGCGGCCGGCGAGCTGCTCGACCAGCGGCGCGTCGATCATGTCTTTGAGCAGGGGAAAGTCAGCCATGACCGGTGATTCCCGCCGTGTGAAAATTCAGCGCGGGCGACTTGATAAGCCGCCCCTACAGCCGCCGATCGCAATGTTGGCGCAGCCTAGCTCTCGTCCGGATCCGCGGTCTGCCAGAAAGCGACGCGATTGCCCGTCGGGTCCAGGAACATGCCCAGCGCGCCGAAGCCCGGGATATCCTCCCGCGGCAGAATCACCGTCCCGCCGAGCTGGCTGACCCGCGCCATATCCGCGTCCAGGTCAGCGCTCTCGAAATACAGGATGACATCGCCGGGCTTGACCCCATCGCCCACCTCAGACAGCGCAACCGCCATGCCTTCGCCCAGATCGAACATGGTGTAGACGAAGTCGCCGCCCATCGGCACATCCGTCGCTTGCCAGCCCAGGAGCTCGCCATAAAAGGCCTTCTGCGCATCCCGGTCGGCTGAGGCTATCTCAATATGCACAACTTGACGCATGATGAATTCTCTCCAATCATTGCCTGGCCTATCGCCGCTAGTTTCTGGCGGCGCGCGGCGGATGTCAAGCCAGATGTTCGCGCCCCTCCCTGCGCAGTTCTAACGCGCCAATTTCGCCCGTACTGCGTATACTGAAATATGCGGCAACTGTCCGCGTCAGCCATTCGCAGAAATACAGGCAGAGGTGATTTCATGCGGGTCATCGTGCATACCGGCAAGGGTGGAGTGGGCAAGACCAGCATTTCAGCGGCGACGGCGCTGCGCTGCGCGGAAATGGGGCTGAAGACCATCGTCGTAAGCACCGACACCGCCCACAGCCTCGGCGACGCCCTGGATGTCGAGGTCGGGCCAGAGCCCATGCAAATCGCCGAGAATCTCTGGGCGCAGGAGCTCGACACCCGCTACTCGATGCAGAAGTATTGGGGCAAAATTCAAGAATACCTCGGCGCCTTTTTCAATCGCGAAGGCATCGCCAAGGTCAACGCCGCCGAAGTCACTATCATCCCCGGGCTTGAAGAGGGCGCGCAGCTGCTGTGGATCAGCGAGTATTTCCAGGCGGGCGATTATGATGTCCTGATAGTCGACGCCGCGCCCACCGCCGAGACCATCCGCCTGCTCAGCCTGCCCGATGTGACGCGCTGGTGGGTCGAGCGGCTGATGCGCATCGCCCGCGGCCTGGACAGCGTCATCCGCCCGGTGCAGAAACTCTTCACCCGCGGCCGCAAAAACGACCTCGGCATCGACATCGCCGAAAACGCCTGGGACCAAGTCCAACTGTTATTCGACACGCTGGATGGCGTGCGCGACCTGCTGACGAACCCCGAACACGCCAGCATCCGCCTGGTGGTTAATCCGGAGCGCATGGTCATCCGCGAGACGCAGCGCACCTACACCTATCTCAACCTCTACGACTACGCCACCGACGCCATCCTGGTCAATCGCGTCTTACCCGACGAAGTGCGCGATCCCTTCTTCAGCGTATGGAAAGAGCGCCAGGCGAAGAACATCGAATTTGTCGGCGAGGCTTTCGGCAGCTTGCCCATGCTCAGCGCGCCCCTCTTCGGCGAGGAAATGGGCGGCTTGCAGATGCTGCGCCGGCTGGCCGACGAGCTCTATGGCGAGCGCAACCCGGCCGAGCGCATGTTTGATGGCGTCGTGCACAAACTGGAACGGCTGGATGACGAGTCGAGCTGGCTGCTGCGCGTGCCCATCGGCTTCGCCCGCAAAGAACAGCTCGACCTCTATCGCTCGCGCGACGAAATCACGCTCAGCGTCGGTCCCTACCGCCGCAACATCGCGCTGCCGAACGAGCTGCAGCAGCTGGAGATCACCAGCGCCAAATTCGAGGAGAAGTACCTTAACATCCGCTTCGAGGAGCAAGCGTCGTAGAATTGGCGTCGATCGCGCCTGCGACTCCTTCTCACGGGTTCATGCTGATGCGATAAAAGGACCGCTCCACGAGGCCGCCCGTTTGTCCGGTCGATCGCTGGGGTCAGGCTTGGTCTATTGCGGGGACGCGGAGTGAATTTCCGACCCTGGCAAAGCCGCGGCAGCTCAGTCTTCGACCTCCACTTTGATGCGGCCGCTGGCGCTGTCGGCGTCGCCGTCTTCTTCCTTTTCGAGGTTGGCGCGAGCCTGGCGCTCTTGCGCTTCCGCCGCCATGGGACCGTCCGGATCTTCCATCTCGCTGGCTTTCTTGATTTCGTCAATCGCGGCGTCGATCAAGATGCGAAAGCCCGAAGCGAACTCGTTGCCCGCCGCCTGCGTATGCTCCTTGAAGCCCGGCGGCAGCAGCGACTCCATCGCCTTGCCAAATTCTTCCAGGCCGCGGCGCTGATGAAATATGAACTGCTCCAGCGGGCTCTGCTCTTCGGCCTCCGCCGGCTCGTCTTCAAGCGGTTGCTGTTCTTCGCTCATGGCGTCGCCCTTTGTCGAAGTACGGTCATCAACCCATTATACGCGGACAGGGCGGGAGGGTTGCGCCTCAAGCGCGCCCTGCCTCAGTCTTCCGAGCGCGCCAGCTCCGCCAGCAGCGCCAGATCCTTGTTCAGGCTGCGCGCGCGCCAGACAAAACTGAATAGCAGCAGCCCAAGGATCGCCGCCGTCGCCGCCAAGCCCAAGGCCAGGTACAGCGAATTGTCCGGCGTGACGAAAAAGCCCAGCAAAGCCCGATTGTAGGCGTCGGCAATGGTCGCCAGGTCGCCGCCCTCGCCCTGCTGCAGCGCCACATAACTGTCATTGCCAAAGACCATGCCCATGGCCTGCAGCGACTCGCCCTCGTAGACCAGCCAGCTTCCGCTTGGCAGCGTCCGCGTTTCCGCCTCGGCCAGCGAATCCAGGCTCGGCAGCGCCAGAGTCTCCAGCGCCAGCGCCAGCTCCGGGCCCGCGTCCGCCTGGGCGTCGTCGGCTTGGGCGATGGTCAAGAGCAGGATTCGCGCCGCCGGGTCGCGCTCGACGAAGCTGATGACGACCGTGCCGCCGCCAGCTCTGCGCGCCATCGCCGAAGCCGTCGTCGCCGCGTCGACATCGTAGACCAGCGACTGCCAGGTGCCATCCGCCAGATTGACCTTGCCCCGATAGAGCGGGTCCGGCAGCGCGCCGCCGACGAGCTTCGCCAGATCCGCCGCCGCTGCCGCGACCGGGTCGCTTTCATTCATGATGGTCGTGCGGATGGTCGCCTGCGCTTCCGCCAGCATGAACTGGGCGAAGCCATCACCGCTTTGATCTTCCCAGCCCGCCAGGATCGGCGCGTTGAAAGCGGCGGACTGAATGTAGGCGACCGGGCCGGCGTCGCTCGCCATGACCGCGCCGGCGCAGAGCAGAGCAGCAAGCAGCGCCGCCAATTTGCATCGCAGAGTGTTCATCGTTTACTCGCTCAAGATTTCTATTTTGCGGTTCTGCAGCGCTTCCAGCCGCGTCTCCAGCCGGACGCGATGCCAGATCAGCGTCGCCGGCATCAGCGTCAGCCAGAGCAGGAGGCTGGGTGTCAGCGCCATCACCACGCCGCTGGTCGCCTCGAATGTGCCTTGGGCGTTTTGCGGGCTCGCGCCGACGATGACGGGGTGAATCGTCTCCGGCACGACGCGGATGATGAAGAGCGTGATCAAGACGGTGACGAAGGATAGAATGCCGTAGACGGACATGAAGGCGCGCTTGCGACGCCTGTCCTCAATGCCGGCGCGCAGCATCAGATAGGCGGCGTAAGTCAGGCACATGATGGCGGCCGAGGTCAGACGCGGATCCCAGGTCCACCAAGTGTTCCAGATGGGCCGCGCCCAGATCGCGCCTGTCAGCAGGTTGATGAGCGAAAAAGCGAAACCGACTTCGACGCCCGCCAGCGCGATCTTGTCCCAAGTCTCGCTGCCCCGCGCCAGATACAGGATGCCGCCCAGCACCGTCAAGCCAAAGGCGGTGAACGCGCCAAAGAAGGCGGGCATGTGAATGTAGAAAATGCGCTGAACCTGCCCCTGCTGAATATCCGTGCCGGCCGCGACGAGCCCCAAATACAAGGTCGCGGCGAAACCGAGTATGGTGGCAAGCGTCAAGACGCGCAGCAATCGCGGCTGCGGACGACCAGCCTGCCCGGCGCCCATCGCTATGGACTGCGTGTTCTCCGTCATCATGTCTCCAAAGTCCCCGTAAAACTGCAAAATCCTACCAAGAAGAGTTCAAGAATGCTAGGTTCTTTCGCGCATTTTCGCCGGCCGCCGCGCCGCTATTCCTCGACGACATATCCAAAAAGCAACAGGCAGAGCGCCAGGTATATCGCGGTGATGGCGGCGAGCATGAACAAAGCGCCTTGCCATTCGGGGGCTGGCGCGCCCGCCAGGATCGCCTTGGTCGCCCGCGTCGCCATCAAGACGAAGGGCAGGGCGATGGGCAGCAGCGCAATCGGCAGCAGCGCTTCCCGGGCCCGGCTGCGGGATGTCAGGGCCGCCAGCAATGTGCCGATGGCGCAAAAGCCGAAGACGCCCACAGTCGTCGTCAAGACAACCCGCCAATCCAGCAGATTCATCCCGTAGAGCGCCGTCATCAGCGGCAGCAAGATCAAGCCCAGCGCGAGCGTGATCATGGCGTTGCTCAAGAGCTTGCCCAGAAAGATCGCTCCCCGCGGCGTCGGCGTGAGCAAGATGGCGTCCAGCGCGCCGCTGTCTTGTTCCTGCGCCATGCTGCGGTTGAAGCCGAGCAGACTGGCGAAGATCAGCGTGACCCAAAATACGCCACTGACGGATTCCTCGCGTACTCGCTTGTCCAGGTCCAGGGCGAAGCTGAAGACCAGAATGCTGAGCAGGGCGAACAGCGTCATCAAGCTCAGCAATTCGCGCGAACGCGTCTCGGCGCGCAAGTCTTTGGCGGCGATGGCGATGACGGCGGGCAGGAAAGGCGTTTTCATGCGGTGGCGGCGCGGTACAGCTCGCGCAGGTCGCGCTGGCGGCGGCTCTCGTCCAGGCTGATTTTGCCGCGCGACAAGACCATGACGCGCTCGATCGCCGGCGGCAGCCGCTCCAGCTGGTGGGTGCAGAGAACGACGGCGCAGCCCTCTGCCAGGGCGCCTTCCAGCAAGCCATCCAGCAGCGCGACCGCCCCTTGATCCAGCCCCGTGTAAGGCTCGTCCAAGAGCAGCAGCGACGGCTGATGCAGGGTGGCGCGGGCGATGCTCAAGCGCTGTTTCATGCCGCGCGACAGAGTCCGCGTCAGGCTGCCGGCCCATTTGCGCATGCCGACCGAGCGCAGCGCCTCGTCGACGCGGCGATCGCGAGCATGGGCGTGCATGCCATAGAGCGCGCCAAAAAAGCGGAGATTCTCGCTGGCGGTCAGGTTGTCGTAGAGCAGGGGCTGGTGCGCCACCAAGCCGATCTGCGCGCGAGCCCGCATTGCCTCGCCGGGCATCTCCCAGCCGCCGACCCGCACGCAGCCGCCGGTCGCCTTGCTCAAGCCACAGAGCAGCCGCAGCAAGGTCGACTTTCCGCTGCCGTTCGCGCCCAGCAGCGCCAGCGCTTCGCCGCGATCCAAATTGAAATCGATGCCGCGCAGCACCGGCAATGCGCCATAAGCCATCTCCAGGTCCTCGACCTCGAGGAGCGCGTGCTCGCCTGCCATCGCCTTCACTCGCCGCCTTCCATCAGATCCGCCAGTTTCGCCCGCAAATCGCGCCGCCGCTGATGATACAGATCATGGTTGATAAGGCCGCGATCGTGTTCCGCTTCCAGCCGCGCCAGTTCCGCCGCCGCCTGGTCGATCGCGCTTGACTCTGTGTTGCGCCGCCAGCGACTCAAACCGGCGAGCCCAGCCGCCCCCAGCAGAGCCGCGCCCAGCAAGACCAGGGGCAAGGCGTCGCTGGTGATGAGGCCGGGGTCGTCGCTGCTGGTGGCGAAGGGCGCGCCGCGAATCGTGAAACGGAGCTTGCCTGCGCCCGACAATCGCAAGTCGCCGCCGTAGACGCCGTCGCCCTGGGCAAGCAGCCAATCGCTTTCGAGCCGCAGCCCTTCCGACAGCCGCGCCAGCACGCGCGCGTCGACCAGGTTGGCGAATGCCTGCTCATATTTCGTTTCGCCGGCGTCTGGCAGGAAGTACTGCAGCGCGACTTGGTGGGCCTCGCCCGGCAGCACGGGAAAGGAGTCGATCACCGAATCCGGCAGCCGCTCCAGACCTTCGACGACGATATAGCGCCCGCCCGCGTCGCCGCTCAGGAGCCGCGCGCCACTTGGCATTTGCAGCAGCAGCGACGCCTCGCGCCCGTCATCAAAGCCGCGTCCACTGCTGTACACGCGGTCCGTGTCGTTGCGGTAGCGCAGCCGCTGCGAGACGAGCAGGCCCGCGCCCAGGTCCTCCAGCCGCAGCGCTTCGATCGCCAGCTCAATCTCGACCAGGGTGATGACCGTGGGATCGTGGGTCGTCGCGTAAATGGTGATGGTCGGCGAGAAAATCGGGCGCGCCAGTTCCTCGGCTGTCAGGCGCCGGCTGAAGAGCCGCTCGCCATAGACCGCGCCCACGATTATCTCCGACGCCGCGGGCAAGTCTTCGAAGGTGAAGCGCTGGCTTGCGTCCAGGCTCGTCTCGCGCAGCTGGTAGCCGTTTTCGCTCGAGCCGTAGCGCAGCTGCACGACCGTGTCCGCCGGGACCTCCAGCCCGGCCGTGCCATGTTCGACTCGTCCCGTCAGACGCCGGCGGTCCGCTTGGTCTTGCGCTGGCTGCAGCCGCTTCAGAGACTGCAAGCGCGCATAAGCGACGGCCGCCGCCGCGTCGGCCTCGTCCAGCGCCGCGCCAAAGCGCTCTTGATTGAGCTGGATGCCATATTCTTCGTCAGTGTAGACGGGCGGGATGACAGTTGGCAGCGCGCATTCGCCGCAACGCTCCCGCCAGAGCGCTTCGCCCCGGGCCAGCAGACTCTCGCTGTAACCCAGGGTGAAGGCATAGAGCGCAACATCCCAACGCTCGGTCTCGCTCAGCGCCGCTTCCCACGGCGGCATCAGATTCTCGATTCTGCCGTCGGTGATTATCTCGTGCCATTCCAGCGGCGAGACTTGTCCACGCTCGCGCATGTCCAGCGGCTGCGGCACGCTGCCCGCCAAGACTAGCTGGCCACGCCCGTCGCCGCTCTCGCCGTGGCACTCGACGCAGCGCGCGCTGAAGATGCCTTCGCCATTCTTGATGTCGGGCCGCCATGCGTTCAGGGCTGGCGTCGCCGGCGGAAGCAGCGCTTGAGGAGCGATGGTGGCGACTATTTCCGGCTCCCCAGCCAAGCCGCCGCAGCCGCTCAAGAGCAGCAACGCCAGCAGCGCCATGAGCACCGGCGGGCGTCTCATGTTTGACCGTCTCCGGCATGATCCGCCGGCAGCGCCGCCTCGATGGCTTCGTCGACCCGCGCTGAAAGCATTGCGCTCCGCTCGCGCTCCAGCTCGTCTTGCAGGCGCAGCAGCTCAATGCCACGCCGCAGCAAAACTTCGCGTTCCGCGCGGTAGTCGGCGTCGTTGGCTTTGCCGGTGGCCTGGTCCTCGTCCAGATCGCGAATGTTGGTCAAGACGCGCTCGTAACTTTCGCGCAAGCGATCCCGCTGACGCCGGCTTTGTATTTCCTCCAGTCGCTCTTGCCGCGCGGGCAGCAGCAGCGGACGCGCCACCACGGCGATGGCAATCGCCGCAAGCAGCAGCGCGACAAGCAGGCCCGGGACGCTCATGCCGCTTCCGCCAGTAAGGCTTCGACTTCTGGCCTGGCAGCGTCATAACGCAGACCGCCGATAAAGAAGGCGCGCACATCGCCCTTGCGGTCGATCAAGAAACTCTCCGGCGGCGCTTCCACGCGATACAGTTTGGTCACCCTTTCGCCGATGTCCTCGGCATTGGGATAAGTAATATGGAACTCGTTGAGGAAAGCCAGCGCCTTGTCGCGCGAGCCCTCCAGCATATTCACGCCCATCACGACCAAGCCCTCTTCCCGAAAGTCGTCATACAGCGCTTGCAGCTCCGGCGCTTCGTCGCGGCAGGGCGGGCACCAGCTCGCCCAGAAGTTGATCAGCGCCACCTTCCCCCGATAATCGCTCAAGCGAAACTCGCCGCCATCGAAAAGCGTCATGGCGAAATCCGGCGCGGGACCGCTGAGGGGACGGCTGGCATGCTGCCGGCTGAGCTGGACGCCGAGGGCGCCGGCCGCCAGCGCAATCGCCAGCAGCAGCGCCGCGCAACCCCAGCGGCTCTTGCCCGCGGCCTGGCGCCCCCTGTCCATCTTCGCGTCGCCGTACGCCATCTCGCGTCGTCTCTGCCGGGCTCAACGCCGGCGCGCCAGATCTTCTTCAAGCCGCCGCCGGTATTCTGCGTCGGAGGCCGGCGCCATTGCCAGGGGCGTCGGAGCGCGCTCGCCGCCGCGCGGGAAGCGCCGAAACGCGATGAGGCCAGCAGCCAGCGCCAGCGCCGACGCCAGCAGCGGCACGACCACCGCCAGCGCCCGCAGCAGCGGATCCTGCGGCAAGCCGACGACATGATCGCCGAAGCGCGCCACAAAGTCGTCCAGGATCTCCTGGTCGCCGCGTCCCGCCGCCAGCTGCGCCCGGATCTCGTCTTTCCATTCGATGCAGGCGATGGTGTGACATTCGTCCAGCGGGATATTCTCGCAGACCGGGCAATACATCCGCTGCGCCACGCGAATGACATCGTTGTCGGTGACGCCGCCAGCCTGCCCGCCTACGACGATGACGGCAAAGGCCAGTATCGCCGCCATCACGACGCGACGCAGTATCGCCCCTCCCTCGCGTTCAGGATAGACGCCGGGGGCTGGAAGCGGCTGGTTCATGCCGGCTTTGCCTCGCGTTTGCGCTCTCGCGGCTCGGGAGTCACCTTCGGGTAGACGGCGATCGCCGTGCCCAGCGCCAGCACGACCCCGCCCCACCAGACCAGATTCACCAGCGGGTTGATGTAGATGCGGAAAGTGGCGCGCTCGCTGTCGCCGCTGATGAGCAGCACATAGAAATCGTTTTCCAGGGTGCTGTGGGCGCCGGCGATGGTCATCGGCATTTGCGGATATTCGTCGATGCGGGGCCGCAGCCGCGCCACCTCGCCGCCATGCCGCAGCACCGTCACCGCCGCGATATGCAGCCGCCGCCCGTCGCTGGCTCGCGCCAGGATGAAGTCGTCGTAACGCAGCCGATACTCGCGGACCTGGACGCTTTCGCCACGCGCCAGGCTGTGCTGCCTTTCGGTTTGAAATACCGTGCTGCCGACGACGCCGATGCCGATCAAGGTCACGCCCAAATGCACGATGTAGCCGCCATAACGCCGCTGGTTGCGCCGAAACAGCGAAAGCAGCGCCCGCGGCATGGATTCGCCCAGTGAGCGATTCCGCGCGCGCGCGCCTCGCCCAATCTCGAACAGGGCGACTGTGCCAGCGAAGAGGGCCGTGCCATAGCCCAGCAGCGCCACCGCCAGGCCAGCCCCGCTGAGCATGATGAGGAGGACGCAGAGCCCGGTAACCGCCAGCGGCGCCAGGATCGAGCGTCCCAGACTCCGCAGCGACGAGGCGCCCCAGGCGGAAAGCGGCGCCACGCCCATCAAGAGGTACATCGCGGCGAAAAGCGGCGCCACATAAAACTCAAATGTCTCCGGACCAATCGTCACTTCTTTGCCCAGCAGAAGCTCCGATGTGATTGGCAAACCGAAACTGCCCCAGAATATGGCGCAGAATAGGGCGATGAAAATCACATTGTTGAGGACGAAGAGCGATTCGCGGCTGAGGATGTTCAGGAAGGGTCGCTCGTCGCGGAGCTCGCCGCGCCGCCAGCGCCAAGACAGCAGCGCCAGCGCCACCAGGGTCATCAGCGCCCAGAAGCCCAGCATCGGGAAGCCGACCTGGCTGCGGGCGAAGCTGTGCACGCTTTCGATGACGCCGCTGCGGGTGGCGAATGTGCCGAACATCACCGCCGAAAAGGTCGCGATCACCAGGGCCATGTTCCACAGCTTGAGCATGCCGCGCTTTTCCTGGATCATCGCGCTGTGAATGAAAGCGGTGCCGACCAGCCAGGGCAGGAAGGCGGCGTTCTCCACCGGGTCCCAGCCCCAGTAGCCGCCCCAGCCCAAGACATCGTAAGCCCAGCGACCGCCCAGAAGCAGTCCCAGGCTGAGGAAAATCCAGGCGATCAAAGACCAGCGCCGCGTCGCCTGCAGCCAATGGCTGGACAAGTCGCCGGCCGCCAGCGCCGCCACGGCAAAGGCGAAGGGAATGGTGAAGCCGACGAAGCCCAAATAGAGCATGGGCGGGTGAATCACCATGCCGAAGTGTCGCAGCAAGGGGTTCAAGCCCTCGGCCCCGGCCCGCAGATTCGCTTCGCTTGGCGCGATTGCCCCGGGCGGGATCAGCGCGGTCGACGCCACTTGTCGGTCGGCCGGCAGATCCGGCAAGACCCACCAGCGCTCGAATGGATTCTCGACGAAAAGCGATAAGCCAAGAAAGAAGGCAAGGGTCGCCATCATGGCGGGAATCGCATATGGCATCAGCCGGCTTTGAGGGCGCCAGTTCAAGGCGATGGCGGCGCAGGCGAAGCCGCTCATCAGCAGCGACCAAAACAAGAGCGAGCCCCGCTGCGAGCCCCAAAGCGCCGTAAAGCGGTACAGGGCGGGAGTCTGTGGATCCGTCACGCTGTATACATAAGCCAGTTGGTACTGCTCGCTCAAAAGCGCCAGCGTCAGCGCGCCAGCCGACAGCAGCAGGGCGGGGAAGGTCAAGAGCGCGGCGTTGCGCCCGCTCGGCAGCCAGCCGGGCCCGGTCCCGCGCGCGCCAATGAGGCAGGCGGCAACCGCGTAGAGCGCCAATGCCAATGCCAGCGCCAGCGACGCCAGGCCGATCTCCGCCAGCATTATTCGTGTTCCGGGATCTGGCTCAGTCCTTCGGGGGCGACGCTCTCTTCAAAGCGGCTCGGGCACTTGAGCAGCAGTTCGCTGGCATGGAAGACGCGGTCGCCGCTCAAGGCGCCAGTGACAATCGCTTGGGCTTCGTGCCGCAGCAAATCCGGCAAGGCGGCGTCCTCGGCGATGACTTGCAAGCGGCTGGCAAGCGGGTCGAGCAAAGCCTCGCGCAGAGCCTGAGCCAGGTCGTCGTATGCGGCCGGGATGTGGACGATCTCAAAGCGGATGATGGCGCGTTCGCTGTCGTATTCGATGCTCTCGCCATCGACGGCGCCGGCGATGCGCAGCGTACGCCCTTGATAAGACGGGTCATTCAAGAGCTCGTCGACGCTGATGAAGTAGCGCGCGCCCCGCAAGGTGCCGGCGGCGATCAAGGCGAAGAGCGCCAGCGCGATCACCAGCCCGGCGCCAGCGAATTTGAGGCTGGGACCGCGCTTTGGCTTCTCTGGATGTTTGGGTTTTTCCCAGCTAAGCTCGCTCACGAAGCGCTCCTTGCAGCGCTCAGGCTGCGTCGTCGTCTTCGCTCGTGGATTGACTCCAGCGCGCGACGAAGACGGCAAGGATGGCGGCGATGCCGAGGAACAGCAGCAGCATCGACATGCCGGCCGGCGATGAAGCGGCGGCGTCGGCCTGTGCCAGGGAAGCGCTTGCCTGGCTCATGAGCAGCGCAAAAACGAGCAGTCCCGGCTTCAGCTTCATGGTCTTCCTTCCCTCCGCGCAAGCGGGCCGGCGGCCTCACTCCGCTAAGCGGCCTGCAGCTTGATAATATCGTAGACGGTGAAGGCGAAAAGCAGCGCGAGCGCCGTGGCCGCCACCAGCAAGTAGCGCCAGCGATGCGCGTAGCCAATTGTCCAAAAGCGGCGCAAGCTGAAAAAGATGGAGATGACGGCGACCAAATTGACGAGCAGCAGCAGCGGAGTCGCCAAGTCGGCCGCGACGCCCGCGATGGGCAGCAGAAAGGGCAGCAAGACATACTGCAGCAGGCAGCGCGCGCCCGAAAACAGCAGCGAAAATGTAAGCGCGTTCTCCGCCCCCCGCGAGGCAGCGCCCACATCGTCCCAGGCAGCCGTCCTGCCCGGGCCTATCAGCAGCAGCCGCGTCATTACACTGTCCGCCCGGCGCCATGCCACGCTCATTGCCGCGCCTCCTCGTCCGCGCCAGCAACACTTGCGTCAGGCGCATTCTAGCACAACCGCGCCCGCCAGGATATACGCAGCTGCGCCCCTCCGCGCCCGCTTGACGCCCATCGCTCGCGGTGCTGCCGTCGCCCGGAATGAGAGCCGCCCTCAATCCGCCTCCAGCAGCTGATCCTGGCTCTCGAGGAAAGCCACCAGGTCGGCCAATTGCTCCAGCGTGAGTTGCCCGCCGTAGAATTGCGGCATGACCGCGTCGTAGCCCGGCGCGAGGTAGGCTTCAGGCAGAACGACGCTCTCCACCAAATACTGGCGATGGCTGTAATCTTCGAACTGGCTTAATTTCAGCCGGATCTCGTCGACTCGCGTCCAGGCGCCAGCTGTCAAAGGCGCGATCGCCTCATTTTCGTGGCAGCCGGCGCAGCCCAGGGGCGAGCCTCCCAGGGTGGGGACAAGGCCGTTGTACAGTTGCTGCCCATGCAGCGGGTCGCCATAAATTGCTTCCATCTCCAGCAAGATCGCGTCGACATCCGTCCCCACGGATTGCGCCAGGATCATATCGTCCAGCGACGCGAATCGCAGCGTCAGATCCAGCATGGCCTCTACTTGCACGGCCTTCGGCTGGTAGCCGCAGTCCAGCGCCAGCTCTTGATACAGCGCGCCCAGCCGGAACAAGTTGGCCAGCGCCAGATCCATGTCGGCTGCGAAATCCAGGTCCAGGTAAGTCGCCAGCGTGTCCTGCTGCCGCGTCAGCTCCGGCGGGCTGCAGCCCGGTCGCGCGCTGTCTTGTGCCGCGGCCGGCAGCGAACCGAAGAGACAGAGCAGGATTAAAAGCCGTTTCAGCTGCATCGCGTCCCCGTCATAAAGCGAAAAAGCCCCCGATTTCGAGGGCTTGCCTGTAATTCGGTTGCCGGGTTTATTCCTGGGTCAGCAGGAATGCCACCAAGTCAGCCAATTGTTGATGCGTCATGCGCACGCCGAAGTTGCTCGGCATCAAGCCGGAAGCGTATCCCTCGACCACATAATCGCCGGGCCGGGTGATGCTCTCGACCAGGTACTGCTCGGCGGTGTAGCCGGCGAAATCGGGCAGCGCCAGCCGCTCGGTCAAGATGCGGGTCATGGTGCCTTCGGTATCCGGCGCGGAGCCCTGGCCATGACAGTCGGTGCAGCCGAACTCGGCATCGTAAAGCAGCTGGCCGCTGGCTGGATCGCCGACGATCTCCTCGGCCGCGAAATGCGCCAGGATGCCTGCCACATTGTTGCCGGGTGGCGGCGGCAGCGGCTCGGTCGGCAAAGAACCGTCCGCAAGTGGTTTGCCATATTGCGCGACGGCGAAGAAATCTTCCGTCGTCCAGGCCTGTCCCTTGTCCCAATTCAGAATATAAGCCGCCAGGTCCTCGATCTGGTCCTGCCGCAGGGGACCGCCGGCCGTCTGCGACCAGGCTGCCATGCCCGTGCCGCTGGGGTAGACGCGGTAGCTGCCGGGCCGGCCGTGCACCAGGGTCGTGATAATGTAACCTTGGAGATCGCCCGCCCAGCCCACTTGCGAGAGCCGCGTGCCGTGGGTGTTGAAGAAGACTTCAACTTCATTTTCTTCGGTCGATTCGAAGTCGACGATCGTGTCCCATAGCGGGAAGAGGTCGTTCTCCACCGCCGGGTCCAGGGTCTTCAGCAAGGAGGCCCGCTCTTCGCCAGCCGCGGCGATGACGGCGTTCTGCTCGTCGATGCGCGCTTCCAGATCGTCCACCGCCGCCAGGATTTCGTTCTGACGCGCTTCGGAGGGCGGGCTTTCCGCGTCCATCATCTCGTCGAGCAGGCTGGCGCTGTCTTTGTTCAAGCGGACCAAGGCGCGGTTGGCATTGATAATGGCAGCTGTCTGGACGCCGACGGGGTCGAAACCGAAGAGATGCGGGTTGTTCAAGCCCGGCGCGCGATTGCCAGCGCCATAGCCCTCTTCGCCATGGCACTCGGAACAGAGCGAAGCGTAAAGCTCCGCGCCGCGTTCAATGGACCGGCCGGTGTGCTGCCGCACGAAACTCTGCATGCGCGCTTCTTCGTTGATCGCCACCCATCCCACCAGGATCATGACGCCGATGAAGGTGGTGATGCCAGCCAGGACGCGCCCTTCAATGGACCTGATGAAGAGTAGATTCATGCTGCTTCCCTGTGTCTGCTTCGCACTTGTTCGCCGCCCTCGCGCTTAATCGAAATAGGCCGAGGCCTGGTGGATGAAGAGGTGGTCGCTGTAGATGCGGCGCGCCGGCACGGGATTGCCCTCCGCGTCACGCGTCAGCGCCTCTTCCAGCACTGGCTCGCCATTCTCGTCCAGGATCGCGTTGCCATCGCCGTCCAGGGCCGGGACCATCTCCGTGGCGTAGACCCGGATGGGGTCGCCCGCCTCGTCGACTTGCACCTCGCCGCCTTCAATTAGCACGCTGTCCCAGCTGACGATCCAGTCCAGGCGTTTCAAACCCGCTTGATTGTCCGTGATCACCAGCGCGCCCCAGACCGACGGCAGCTCGGTCGGCTCGGCTTCCAGATGATGGGCGAATTCTTCCATCACGCGCATCAGCGCCGGCGCCTCGTCGGCCGGGATCGTGCGGAAGCGCAGCGGCAGCTGGTTCGCGCCCACATGCTGAGCCTTGAGCTCGTCGACCATCTGGGCGAACTGGCCATTGTCTTTGACTTCGTCGTTGAAAGCGGCGATAAATTCGTTCGCGGGCCTGTCGTCGTGCGCTTGCAGCTGGGCGGTGGTGTAGGCGCCGGCGATCATCTGGCTGAAGGGAATCGTCCGTCCTATGCCGACCTTGCTGTGCGCCGGCTCGAATGTCAGCTCGTGCACAATCTCGGTCTCCGCCGAAGTCTGCACGGCGAATTTCGCCAAGCCCATGTAACTCAAGATAGTCGTGACCGATATCAGAAGCGCGGCGATGGTGAGCATGAAGCGGCGATGAGCGTAGCGCCGGCTCGGGGTCACATCCATGTAAGGCAGCAGCGCCAGCCCGCCCAGGGCGATCGACGGGAAAGCGACGCCCCAGAAAAATTTGTCGCCCAGCTTGAGCGCGCCCTGAATCCAGAGGAAGTACCAAGGCGCCGTCGTGCCCAGGGGCGTGACTTGCGGGTCAGCGTGATTCTCCAGCGGCGCGTGATAAAACCAGATGCAAAGCACGGTGATGATGAAAGTGGTCGCGCCCAGCCAGAACATCTCGTAAGTAAGCATGTCGGGGATGAAGTAGACGCGCTTGTCCAGGGGGACGCGCTTGGCGGTGTCCTCGCCGACGTTCTCTTTCTGCGGCGGCAGGCTGTGCCCGTGAATGACCACTTTGTAATAGTGCACGCCGAAGAAGACGAAGAGCAGAGCCGGCAGCGCCAGCACATGCAGCAGGTAAAAGCGCAGCAAGCCGTTCGCGCCCAGCTCCGGCGCGCCCCGCAGCAGCAGGTTGACCTGGTCGCCGACCACCGGCGTCGCCTCGGCCATCGAAGCGCCAATCGTCACCGCCCACAGCGAGAGCTGATCCCAAGGCAGCAGATAGCCGGAAAAACTGAGGAAGCCGGTGATGACAAGCAGTAGCAGACCGCTGAACCAGGTGAATTGGCGCGGCTTCTTGTAACTGCCCGTGATCCAGGTGCGCATCATGTGCATCGCCACCACCGCGACCATGAACTCCGCGCCCAGGCGGTGCATGTCGCGCATGAGCTGGCCCAGGGGCACATTGCTCAAGATCGTCAGCATGTCGCCGTATGCGATCTCGGGCGATGGCGTGTACCAGAGCATCAGCAAGATGCCGGTGATCGTCTCGAAGAAGACAAAGTACGACGACAGCCAGCCCAGCCGGAATGTGGGGTACATGCCCGTGACATCGCGGTTGAAATAGGCGGGCCGCATGTGCAGCCAGAAGCCGTCGGCGTGGGGCGTCAAACGCGGGTTGGGGCGGCGGCCCGGGTTCTCGCCGCGGAAAGCCTCGCGCAGGTCCTGCACATTGAGGCCGGCGGTCAAGCGCTCGACCGAGTCGTCAATGCCCTCGAAGATCGCCTTCTTGAAGCCTTTGTCCTTGACATCATCCAGGAAGGACGGGAAGGGGAGGATGCTCATGGATTCGCCTCGTGGCTACGCCGCGCTAGGGATGCAAGGCGCCGATGATGCGCGCGCCCGTGTCAATCTGAATATTGGTGATCGTGCGGTCCGGGTCCAACGGGATCGCCCCGCCATCGGCCGGCGTCTCCGCAGTGCTGCCGTCGGCGTAAGTCACCGTCGCGATGAAGCGGTCCAAATGGCGCGGCGCCGGACCCTCGATCCAGTCGCCGCTGAGATGGAACTTCGAGCCGTGGCAGGGGCACTCGAAGCGGCTGTTGGTCGGCACCCACTTGGGCAGGCAGCCGAGATGCGTGCAGACGCCATAGAGCGCGCGCATGCCCTCGGTCGTGCGGGTGACATGGAAGCGCCCGGCCGGCACGGAAGTGGGCGCGGCGCCGACGCTCGGCAGCTCCTCAGGATTGAAGGCGAATGTGCCGCCGAACTCGCCCTCTTTGAAGCGCGGGAAAGCGAACCAGATCAAGGCGGCGCCCGTCTCGCCCAACGCAAGGAGGGTGGAGGCGGCCCAGATGTAATACAGGAATTCGCGGCGGCTGGGGGCGGCGACCTGGATGCCAGGGGCGGCTGCTCGGCGGGCGACAGCGGCGCGCATCGCGGTTGGGCTGGTGGTTTCTGCTGTTGCCATAGGCTGTGGTCGTCCTTCCATTCCAACAGGGCTGGCGGGCTGCTGCCAGCGCGGGTGGCGTTCAGACATTTCAATCGTTCAATATATCACAATCGGGGCGGGGTGGGCAAGTGTCTGGCTGGATTGGATTTTGGCTGGCTTGGGGGGCGGGCGGCGCTTGCATCGCCTCGAGTCACGGGCTGTAGGCTCGGTAGCGGATCCCGTTTGCCTCTTGCAGCTCTCGGATGTAGCGGATGATCCTGGCGACTTCTTCGCGCGACACTTCAGGCTGGGCCGGCATGTCGCCGAATGACCAATGATGCTGCCGCGAGCCAACCGCCACCGCGAGATAGAACGACTCGTCCGAATGGTGGCCCGGATTATAGATGTCGTGAATCAAGGGCGGTCCCTGGTCTGTGCCCGCCGCGTTCTCGCCATGACACTCGGCGCAGTTCAAGTTGAACGCGCGCTCGCCCGCCTCGCCTTCAGAGGAGAGCGCGGCCGGCCTCACCTGAACTGTCGGCGCGTGCTTCTCGCCCGCTGTCCGCGGCAGAATCGCGAGCGCCAGGCCCGCGATCAGCGCGACGCCGGCCAATCCCGCCAGAGTCGCCAGCTGCTTTCGCCGTTGGATCGCGCGCAGCCGTCTCCGCTTCTGCATCGGCCTGTCCTCCCGGAACGCGTTTGCCAGCCCGCGCCGCTAAGTATAACGCGGCTGGCAGAGCGATTGTAAACGATATGTTTTCCGCTGGGCGCCCGCGCAAACATGTCCGAATCTGTAGGGGCTGGCCGGTGGCTCGCCCACGGTTGGTGTGGCTAGGTTGCGGTGTAGGGGCGACATACCATGCCGCACGCTTCTGTCTAATCCCCACCTGTAGAGGCTGGCCGGCGGCTCGCCCGTTAGTCGCGGCAGATTCTATCGTATAATTCGCTGCGGAATCACGCGCAAGAGGAATCGCCATGCGCATATCGAAGGTCAAGCTGAACAACTATGTCTGCTTCTACGACACGCCCGAGTTTGAGCTGGGTCCGGGGATCAACTTCGTCGTCGGGAAGAATAACGCTGGGAAGACGGCGCTGCTGGATGCATTGAGCTTGCGTGGCACTGGCGAGCCACATCTCAGCGAGAGAACCGTCCCGGCAAGAGCCTCCGCGTATCAGGGTCAAAGGAATACTCGCTTTTCGCTCGACCTTGAGTTTGATCGTGAAGAAGTACTGAGAGGCGCAAGAAGACACCTTGAAGACATGCCACAAAACTACAGTTTCGCGATTCCTATTTCTGGCAGCATTAGGGGTGAGGAAGTGCAAAGTGTCAATCGATTCTTGGCAGATGGATTCCCGGTCGGTTGTACCTATCGTGGGAATAAACTGAGTGACCTGGAATCAAAGGTTGGCCGCCTCGACGCTATTCTTGGCGGAAGTCCGGATTCCGAGCATCCAGCGCTCTCGCTCTCGATTAGTGGCAATCTTGAAACCGAGATTCGTAAACAAACTCGCATGCGTGTCAGCTACATGCAGCGCGACTGGAGGTCAATAGCAAAGTCCGCGCCCCAGTACATCTTCCGCTTTCACGCGGAGAGACAATTGGCAGACACTGGCGTTCAGGCCCGTAATGAGAATCTACAATCGGACTCTTCGAATTTGCCACAGGTGTTGCGAACCTTGCTGGGGGAGGACACCTACGCATGGGCCAGGTATCTGCTAGCAGTCAAGCGGGTAATCCCAGAGGTCGAGGGCATTCGCCTGTTGCAAAACGAAGAAACAACTACGATTGTAATAGACAGTCGAGAGCCATCAGTACGAAGGCCCGACCTCGCCGTTCGACTCAAAGACTGCGGCACAGGCGTTGGCCAGATTTTGGCGATGCTCTATGTCGTAATCACTTCAACAGAACCACGTGTCATCATCATCGACGAGCCCAACTCTTTCCTGCACCCAGGCGCTGTCCGCAAGCTGCTACAGATTTTCGAGGAACACGACCATCATCAGTACATCATCGCAACGCACTCTCCCACTGCCATCATGTCGGTAAAGAAGAAACGCATCCTGCTGGTTACGCGACAGGACGAGTTCAGCACGGTCAAGAGCGTGAATGTAGATGACAACGCGGAACTGGATTCCGTTCTAAGAGAGGTCGGAACCAGTCGCTCAGACATTTTCGGCATGGATTCCATCATCTGGGTCGAGGGCAAGACTGATGAGACTTTCTACAAGATGATAATGGACTCGGCTGGCGGCGGTCTGCCAGACGGCGTGAAAATTATTGGTCTGGTGAATACGGGCGACCTTGAAGACAAGAAACACGCCCGGCTCGCGGAGAAAATCTACGAGAAACTATCAGGTGGCGTTGGCATCTTGCCGTCCGCGCTGGCATTCGTCTTCGACGGCGACAAGCGCCCCGATCACTATGCCGGTAAGGAGGAATCGGCAGGGCGTACTTGCTACCTCAAACGCCAAAACTACGAGAGCTACTTCCTGGACTTTGACGGCATTGCCGACATTCTCTCGGACTTGATTAGCGGCGACCAGAGTAAACCGCCGCCTCAGCCCATTACGCCCGATACTGTCCAGACTTGGATGGACGAGAATAAGTCGAAGGACAAGTTTTATCGCGCGGGAACAAAGTTCTGTTCCGACAAGTGGCTTGAGCAAATTGACGGAGCGAGATTCCTGACAGCGATGTTCAAATCGCTTGCCCATCAATCTCGCATATACAAGAAAGTAAAGGACGGCGAAGAAATCACCCGACGGATTCTCGAAGCCAAGTTGGACCACTTTCAGGAAATCGTCGACCTCATCCAGACCGTCCTGCCCGGCGATCAAGCCGAGCAAGCAGTCGAGTAATCCAGATAGCGGCAGCGCGTCCATCGCGGGCGACATGGCAAGTCGCCCCTACAGACCATGATTGCCCGCCCAATCCCCCCTATCGCCAGCGCCAGCCGCGCCAGTACAATCGCACTCGTCCGCAAAGCGACTGGCATACCAGCGACCCATGCTCCCGCCCGCCACATTCATAGACGACAGCCGCCAGCTGCAAGAAGCCGCCGAGCGCCTGCTGCGGTCGGAGCGCGTCGCCTGCGACACCGAATCCAACAGCATGCACGCGTACCGCGGCGAGACTTGCCTCATCCAGTTTTCGACCGCCGCCGAAGACCTGCTGGTCGACCCGCTGGCCATCGATGACATCAGCGCGCTCGCGCCCGTCTTCGCCGACCCCGCCATCGAAAAGATCTTTCACGCCGCCGAATACGATCTCATCTGCCTCAAGCGCGACTTTGGCTTTGATGTCCGCGGCGTATTCGACACCATGGCGGCCGCCCGCGTCTGTGGCATGCCGCGCATTGGCTTGAGCAGCCTGCTGGAAGAGCTGCTCGGCGTCAAGCAGAGCAAGAAGCACCAAACCGACGATTGGGCGCGCCGTCCGCTATCCGCCAGCGCTCTGCGTTACGCCCAGGCCGACACGCATTACCTGCTGCCCTTGCGCGAGCTGCTGCACGAAAAGCTGGACCATGCCAAGCGCCTGGAAGAGGCTGCCGAGTATTTCGCCGACATCACCCGCTTTGAACTGAAATCCGAGGACTTCGACCCCGACGGTTTCTGGGATGTCGCCGGCAAGGCAAAGCTGGACGAGCGCCAGACCGCCGCCTTGCGCGAGCTCTACATTTTGCGCGACGAGCTGGCGCAATCGGTCGATCATCCGCCGCAGCGCATGATTTCCAACAAGGCGCTGCTGCAAATCGCGACCGAGCTGCCCAGCGCGCCTGGACAGCTTCAGGCGATTCGGGGCTTGCCCGCCTGGCTGCTGCGCCAATCCGGCCACGAGATCATCGAAGCGGTGAAACACGGCGCCGCCAGCGCGCTCCCGATGAAAAGGCCCGAACGCGAGCGCATCCCGTCCGCCATCGCCCAGCGTTACAACGCCCTGCACAACTGGCGCAAACGCACCGCACAGGCCCGCGGCGTCGAGTCGGATGTCATCCTCAGCCGGGGCGCGCTCTGGGAGATTGCCCGCCGCAACCCGCGCAGCGACACCGAGCTCGGCGACATTACTGGCCTGGGTCCCTGGCGCCGCGGCACATACGGACGCGCCCTCGTCGCCGCCCTCAACGGCAAACGCTGAGCCGCTATGTCCGCCAGCGACGCGGCGCCGGCAGGGATTCGCGCCGTGCTTGCCACGCACCGGCCGGCCGACGCCAAAGAAGCCCGCGACCTCCGCTTGATGCGCCAGCTGGTCGACCAAGAGCCGGATATCCTTCGCGCCCATTGCCCGGCCGGGCACATCACCGCCTCGGCCCTCATTGTCGATCCCGCGTCGCGCCGCGCTCTGCTGCATTATCACAAGCGCCTGAATCGCTGGCTGCAGGTCGGCGGCCACCTGGAAGGCGATGCTGATGTCGCCTGTGCCGCCCTGCGCGAGGCGCGCGAAGAGACTGGCCTGCCCGACCTGGCATTTCACCCGCCAAACCGCCCGATCGCGCCAATCGACATCGACATCCACTGGATTCCAGCAACCTGCCGCATGCCGGCCCACCCGCATCTGGATTGCCGCTACCTGCTGGCGACCGGAATGCCGGCGAGCCTGGCGCCAAGGCTGGGCGAATCGACCCGGTTCCGCTGGCTCAGCTTGCAAGAGGCGCAAGCCATGTGCGACGGCCTGGACGAGGCCCTGCTGCGGCTGCTGGGCAAGGCATTCGCGATCCTCGACAAGGAGATTTGAGCGCGGCCCAGCCCGATCGACGCCTGCCGTCATTTAGAGCGCGCCCGCCGTCTGTGCTACACTAGCGCCAAGCCAGACGCGGAGGGAATGCGCCATGATGAGGGAAGAGCGCCGCGAGCGGTTGCGCGCCATCAGAGACGCCGTCGTCAACCTCCACGATTCGCCGCTCTACGAATACAGAACGGGCAATGGCTATTTCCCGGTCATCGGCGAGGGAGATCACTGCGCCGATATCATGTTCATCGGCGAAGCGCCCGGCAAGAACGAAGCGGAAACCGGGCGGCCCTTTTGCGGCGCCTCCGGGCGCGTGCTGGACGAGCTGCTCGCGTCCATCGAGCTCGAGCGCGCTGATGTCTATGTGACCAATATCCTCAAAGATCGCCCGCCGAACAATCGCGACCCGCAGCGGGCCGAAATCGAGCTCTACGCGCCTTTCCTCGAGCGGCAGATTGAAATCATCCAGCCCAAGGTCATCGCCACCCTGGGGCGCTTCTCGATGGAATTCATTTTGCGGCGCTACGGCGCGCATCAAGCGAGCCAGCGCATCAGCCAGCTGCACGGCACGGTCGTCAAGGTGCGGACGGGCTACGGGCGCGCGTCGGTCGTGCCGCTGTACCATCCGGCCGCCGCGCTCTACAACGCCAGCCAGCGCGATACGCTGGAACAAGATTTCAAGGTCTTGCTGCAATTTGAAAGCCAGGCACAGCCCGGTAACATGAAGCTGCTGTAGGGCAATTTCGGGGATAAACGGGGGAGAGACCATGATAGTCGAACGGCAATACATCAGCGCGGACGAATTCCTCGGCATTGTCGAGCTGCCCGAATACGCCGACCGCCGCCTGGAACTGGTCGAAGGAGAGATTGTCGATACGCCATTTTCGAATCCGATTCACGCCGGAATCCTCATATCGCTTTCGACCACCATAAATGTGTTCGTAACGAAACACAGCTTGGGGCAGGTTGTTGGCGGGGATGCGCCATTCGTCCTGGAACAGAGTCCCGTTGGTCGCGATACCATCCGCGGAATCGACATCGCCTACTTGTCGTATGACAGATTTCCTGGTCCATTGACCACCCAGCCATTGCGCGTCGCGCCGGACCTGGCTGTAGAGATAGTCTCGCCCAGCAACAGCGCCAGCGACATCGCCAAGAAGATTCAGCAGCTGCTGGACGCGGGCACGGACCTGATCTGGATCGTCTATCCTGAACTGCGCTCGGTGGCGGTCCACAGCAAGTCGGGGGCGACAACCTTGCTGGAAGACGACAGCCTGAGCGGCGTCGATGTCTTGCCCGGCTTCGTCCTTCCCGTCCGCGAGATATTCCCCAGGCCGATCGCCGCGGGATAATCAAGGCGAAAGCGTTTTACGGGCGCGCGCGTAACGAAAGTCTCAGGCCTCGTGGCCATTCACCGCAGCGGGTGCGGCTGGCTGGGCGCGGGCAGATCTTCGGGAATCGGGCAGACATAAGGGCTGCGCTCCAGAGCCGCGCGAAACTCCGCTTGCGCCTCCTCCAGAATCTCCGGCGAAAGCAGCAGCTCCGCCGCCGCCAGCGCCATCACCTTGGCAGCGTACATCATGCCTTTGTGCCCGATGGAGCTGCGACCCGTCGCGACCACGCCCCAGGAATGCGCCGCCGCCCGGCTGGACCAAGTGGCGGTTTGCAGCATGCTGCACGGCGCTTGCCAGCTCATGTCGCCCATGTCCGACGAACCCGGCGACACCAGGCCCCGGTCGCGGCTGGGCAGCGGCTCGCCAATGAGCGGCTGCCGCGCCACTGCCGGGTCGACTCCATAGCGCTCGACCAGGGTCCGGACATTGGCGTCGCTGAAATGCGCGTTGATGGCGGCAGCGTAAGCCCGCTCCTCAGCCGTGAACTGGATGCCGCCCAGCCCGCGCATGACATCGTACTGCAGGTCAGCCAAAGTCTCGTTGGAGAGCACCCGCGTCGAGCCGGATTTGTAGACCACTTCGACTTCGGTATCCGTCATCATCGCCGCGCCCTTGGCGATGCGGATGACCCGCTGGCAGACATCGTCCAGATTTAGCGGGTCGTAGGCGCGCACATAATAATAACTCTCGGCGTAATCCGGCACGACATTCGGCGCCAGCCCGCCGCTCAGGATGCTGTAATGCAGGCGCACATCGTCGCTCACATGCTCGCGCAGGTAGTTGACGCCGATGTTCATCAGCTCCAGCGCGTCGAGTGCCGAGCGCCCGGAATGCGGGTCGGCGGCGGCGTGGGCGCTGCGCCCGAAGAAGCGAAAATAATAGCGATTGACGCTGAGCATGCTGCCCTTCATCGCCGAATTGATGTACCAGGGGTGCCAGTTGAAGATGGCGTCCAGGTCCTCGAAAGCGCCGCTGCGGCCCATGAAGACTTTGCCGCTGCCGCCTTCTTCCGCCGGGCAGCCATAATAGCGCACCGTGCCGGCCTGCCCCCTGCCACGCAGCCACTCCTTGAAAGCCAGCGCCGCCGCCAGACAGCCCGTCCCCAGCAAGTTGTGCCCGCAGCCATGGCCCGGCGCCCCCGCTTCGATTGGCTCGCGCTCCCGCTGGTCTTTCTGCGACAAGCCTGGCAGGGCGTCGTATTCGCCGGCGAATGCGATGACGGGCTTGCCCTTGCCCCATTCCGCGGCGAAAGCGGTGCTCAGCCCGCCGATATCCCAAGTGATGCGGAAGCCCTCCGCCGCCAGAAAATCGGCTTGCAGCTTGGAGGCTTTGAACTCCAGGAATTGCAGCTCCGGGTTGTCCCAGATTTCGTCAGCCATTCGCGTGAAGCGCCCCTCGTGTTCATCCAGCCAATCGGCGATGTCTCGCTTTTCGCGCATTTTGTCGCTCTCCAGTGCCTGATCAGTCGCTTGGCGCGCCCGCTTCATACCTTGACGGCGGCGATGACTTGTTCGTTGGGTTCGGGCGGGGTGTCGGCTGGAAGCAGCTCGGCGGCGTAATCCGGCAAGCCCAGAGACAAGGCGCGGAAGCCCAGACGATGCCCCATATCGCGGATCGCCACCAGCAGCTGCGTGCTCAGATTCCGCGGCGACCAGCAATATATGTCCGCGTGTCGGTCTTTGTACAGCTGCTGATGAAAGCAAACCACCGCCTCGTGCCCGGAAGCGTTGACATAGTGCCGCTGCTTCGCCCGGGCGACAATCTGCGGGATGCCGCGCCAATGCTCCGTCCAGACCGATTCCCAGAGCGCCCGCGGGCTGCTCCAGCGGCCGGCCGCCATCGCCCAGCCGTCAATGAGCTCCGCGTCCGCCTTCTCGTACTCTTGGCTCTTGTAGAAACTCTGTCCCAGCTGCGCCGCCAGCGAGTAGCGCTTCAGGCGCCCGACCTCGCGCAGGCCGAAGCGCTGGCGATAATACGCCGCCAACTGTTGATCATAATCGGCAAAAGCCGCGGAGAGCTTGCCGGGGCCGCGGGCCTCTTGCAAGATCGCCTCCGCCAGCAAGGCGTGAACTTCATCGCCGCAGTCTTCATCGACCAGGATCTCCGCCAGGTGCAGGTGCGCGCCCATCGGCGGCAGCTCGCGGTTGAGGAAAGCTTCGGCATAAGCCAGGATCCGCGCGCCATCGTCCACCACATATGCGAAGCCCTTGCCGCTGAGCAGGTGGCTGAGCCAGATTGCGCCCGTCTCCAGCGACATCCAGGCGCCGCCATGCAGCCAGCGCTCGTATATCGTCAGCGCCTCATAGGGCAGGTCTTCCACTTCGCCGGCCGCGCTCAGCCGCTGCCAGATGGAAACGCGGGCGGTGAACAGCGCCACGATCTTGCTGCTGTCGTCCAGGGTCGCCTGGCGTACGATCATGCCCTATCCCCACAAGGACTTTAGGCGCTCGCCGGTTCGAGCTTCTGCTATAGTATAGCCCGGACTGCCCAAGCGCGCGCGAAGCCGCGAACGAGGACAGCCAGGCGGGGGACATGCATGCTCTTGGCGATTGACATCGGCAACACCAACATCCACCTGGGCCTCTGGGACGGGCAGCGCTGGCGCGTCGCCTGGCGGGCGCGCTCGGTCGCGGACAAGACGCCGGACGAATACGCCGTGCTGATTCGCAGCTTTCTCGAGGGCGCGGAAGTCGGCTTCGACGACATCGCCGGCGCATGCATGAGCTCGGTCGTGCCCGCCTTGACGCCGGCCTTCCAGCAGCTGGCGCGCCGCTACCTGGGCCTGGAAGCGCTTTCGGTGGGCGCGGGAACGGAGCTGGGCATCACCATTGACATCGACATTCCGGAGCAGGCCGGGGCGGACCGGCTCTGCAATGCTGTCGCCCTCTCGCGGCTCTATGGAGCGCCCGCCGTAAGCGTCGACTTCGGCACTTCAACCAACCTGGATGTGCTTTCCGCCGACGACAAGTATATTGGCGGGGTGATCGCGCCCGGGATCCGACTCGCGCACGACGCCCTGGTCAGCCGCGCCGCCCAGCTGCGCAAGGTGGAGCTGGCGCCGCCGCCACAAGCCATCGGCCGCAACACGATGCAGGCTATGCAGTCGGGCATCTTCTGGGGCTACGCCGGCATGATCGAGGCGCTGCTGCGGCGAGTGCTGGACCAGCTGGACGCGCCCGACGCAAGGGTGGTGGCCACGGGCGGGCTGGCGCCGGTCTTCAAGCGGCATATCCCGCTCATCAATGCGGTCGCGCCCCGACTCACGCTGGATGGCTTGCGCCTGATTTACGAGTTGAATCGCGGTTGATGGCGAAGCGCGCGGGGTCGGCGCGCAGGAGACTCCCATCCACCGCCATGGCGCGAGCTCACTGGGCGATCCGCTCGTACAGCGCCCGCCCGTCGCAGCCGTCGCGCGGGGCATGGGCGATCGCCATCGCGTTAAGCGCATTGGCGTCGCCGCAGAGGGGATGGATCTGCGTGAGAGCGGCATCTTGACGCGCCCAGTCCGCCACCCGGTCCAGCGAGTGATTCGCGCCGAAAATGCCCAAGGGACTAATGCGCGTCAGAGCGCCATTCGCCTGACTCTGTGGATTGTGAAAGCCGCGCAGGCCGCCTGCCACCGTATTGCCGCAATCGAAGGGCGCCGAATCCAGCCAGCCGACATAAGCGCGCCGAACCGCCTCGCGCTCGAAGCGCCCCAGCTCCGCCAGCGACCGCGCCAGCATCAGCGCCATCTCGGAGTCGTCGGTGGGCTGACCCGCGAGGGTGTCCCAGGTCCCGCCATCCGCCAGTTCGCGCAGGCCAGCCGCATGGGCGCGGCGAATCTGCGCCGGGCTCTGCAACTCGACCAGGCAGCCTTGCGCCCGCTCCAGCATGGAATGCGTCGGCTGATCGTTCGCCATCATGGGAATCTGGTGCCGGCTCCAGCCAAGGTTCGCCTGAAAGACAGAGCCCGCGACGCAGGCCGCAGGCTCTCGTAGACTTGCCGCGCCGGTCATGCCGCCGGCGATTTCTGCTCCGTAGCTTGGACTTGAACCAAGAACCTATCGGTTAACAGCCGATTGCTCTGCCAATTGAGCTACTACGGATCATACAATGCGGTATAGTATCAGCCGTGAAACGGGCTGTCAAGATCGTTTCGCACGGTTTGTCGCGGGCATATACCGCGGGAGCAAGCGTGATAGAAATCCGTCCCATCGCCAAAGGCGCCGAATTTGAAACTTTCTTCCGCTTCCCCTGGCGGCACTACGCCGCTGACCCGAATTGGGCGCCGCCCCTGGTCTCCATGCGCCGTCAGCTGCTGGACAAATCGAAGCACCCCGCCTGGAAGTACATGGAGGGCGAGTTCTTCGCCGCCTGGCGCGCCGGCGAGATGCTCGGCACGATCGCCGCCTTCGTCAACCACGAGCACAACCGCTATCACAGCGAGAATATCGGTTTCTTTGGCGTCTTCGAGTCTGTCGACGAGACCGCTGTGGCGAGCGCCTTGCTGGAAGCGGCCGGCGAATGGCTGCGCGCCCGCGGGCTGGACGCGATCCGCGGACCCGCCAGCTTCACCACCAACGAAGAATGCGGCTTGCTGGTCGACAACTTCAGCCTCCCCGTCATCTTGATGCCCTACAACCCGCCCTATTACGCGGACCTGCTGGAAAGCGCCGGCTACGAAAAGGTGATGGACACTTACTGCATCTACCAAGACCGGGCGACGATCGAAGCCAGCGGCTCGCTCGCGCGGCTGGAGCGGCTGGTGGCGCGGGCGGCTCAGCGCAGCGGCATCAGCGTGCGACCCATGAACGGGCGCGACAAAAAAGCCGAGTTTGAGCGCTTTCAGGAGATTTACAACGCCGCCTGGGAGAAGAACTGGGGCTTCATCCCCATGAACGACGAAGAACTGCGGGCGCTGGTGGCTGACCTGGGCATGCTGGTGGAGGCGGACCTGGCCTTCTTCGCCGAAATCGCCGGCGAGCCGGTCGGCTTCGCCCTGACCATTCCCAATTTCAACGAGGCGCTGCGCCGCGCGCGTCCACGACCGGGCATGCCAGAGTTCATCACCATGGCGCAGGTGCTTTGGCATTGGAAAATCCGCAAGTCCATTCGGGGCCTGCGCATGCCATTGATGGGCGTGAAATCCGAACATCGCAACAAAGGCGTGGAGCTGGCGATGCTGCTGGAGATGATGAAGGCGCTCTTGCCGTCGCGCTACGATTATCTGGATTCGGGCTGGATCCTGGAGACGAATCCGCTCATCAAGATCAGCCTCAGCCTGGGTGGCAAGATCTACAAGACTCACCGCTTCTACGAGAAATCGCTGCGGGCTTAGCGCTCGGAGAATTGGCTGATCGCCTGGCGCGTCGCTTCGTCGGCGCTGGCGTCGCCATGCAATACCTGAATCAGCGCTTCCTGCATTAGGCGCGGCGCCGTGCCCCCTTCATTCTCCGGCAGGGGCAGGCTGGCTTTGGCCAAGAGCTCGGCGATGAGCTGGCGGTCGACCGCTTCCGGCAAGCTGAGGTCCAGCAGGGCGGGCTGGGTCGGCACATGAAAGAGCGCGCCGGCGAAACTTGCGTGAAACGCCGGCTCCATCATCCACTCCAGGTAGCGGGCGGACAAGTTTTGTCGGCTCAAGTCTGGCGTGACGATCACCCACAGCCAGCCATTGCGAATCGAGCCGGCATTGCCGTCGACTGTCGGGATTGCCGCCGAGCCCAGGGGCGCGTCTTCCTGGTCGATCATCGCCAGATAGTCGCTGGCGCGGAAGACCGCCAGCTGCGGCCGCTCGGCGTGGTTGATGAAGTCGCTCAAGTACGAGGCTGGCGACTGAAATGTCAAGACATCGGGCGCGACCAGCTCCCGCTGCGCCAGCGCCTCGTAAAACTCCAGCACGGAGCGCAGCGCCTCTTCCTGAATCGACATGCTGCCATCGCGGGGCGCCTGGCCCCCCGCGGACAAGTACTGCAAATAGAATGTCTGGTTCAAGCCATTGGCGCGGGCGGCAGGGAAGAGAAAGACCGCGTCGCCCGCCAGCACATCGGCAAAGCGCAAGCGATAGCCCTCCGCCGCCAGGGGCTGGCTGTAAACCGCCAGCAGCAAGTCAAAGAGATAGGGCAAGCCATAAAGCGCGCGGCCGTCGTCCAGCTGCAGCTGACCGAACTCCAGGCCGTTGTCCAGGTCGTTGATGAGCGACGAAGAGAAGAGCGTCTCCATCGACTGCAAATAAGGCCGCGCCAGGGATGGCGTGAAATCGCGGCGGCGGATCAAGGCCACATCTGGCAGCGCGCCCGGCGCCACTTCTTTGCCCGCGCGGATGGTCGCCATGATTCCGCCCGTCTTGCCGACATCCTTGATGCGATACTCAATGCCCAAATCGTTGTTCAGGCTGAATGCGGCGGTGTGCTCGCTGAGCAGCTGAAAGGCGGGGCCCGATTCATCCGATATCAGCGGCGCCGGCAGCCACACCCGCAGCGGCGGCGGGGCGTCTTCGAGGCTGGCCGAGTCCTGCGCGAGGGCGGCCGGCGGCGCCAGAAAGACGGCGATCAGCATGACGATGATGGGGCGGATTGGCACGGGCGCTCCTTAAGCAATTGGCGGGTTGGCAACCGGCGATCTGCCGTCATTATACTCGGATTGCGGCCCTGTTTCCGCGCTTGAAGTTTCGCTCTATTGGCAGCCCGCGCGTCAAGCCCCGCCGGAGAGCCGCTCGACAAAATAGCGAGTCGCGTCTTCGGGGCGCCGCGCCCGCGCGATCATGCCGTCATAGCCATTGCCCAGGTAGGGGCTGCCCTCCAGCCTATCGAGGATCCCGGCCCAGAGCGGACCATAACATAGGAAGGGACGGCGCGGAATGCCGCCGATGCGCATGCGCTCCCAGGTCTCGGCGATTTCGTGCAGCGTGCCGATGCCGCCAGGCAGCGCCAGGTAGCCGTCGGCTCGCTCCACCATATGCAGCAGCCGGTCGCGCAGGTCGGCGTAATTCACGATCTCGTCCAGGTAGGCGTTCGGCTGGATGTCGAATTGGAGGCCGATTTGGTCCGTCGTCACGCCAATAACGCGCCCGCCGGCGTCGCGAGCGCCTTTGCTGACCGCCTCCATCAAGCCATAGTAGCCGCCGCTCATGACGCGGAAGCCCGCTTGCGCCAGCCCGCGCCCAATCGCCAGCGCCTCGTCGTATTCCGGGGCGCCCGCGCGCACCCCCGAGCTGCCGTAAACCGTGATCGTTTTCATGCGATTCCGTTCATTCGCCGGCCTCGCCCGCCATTATGCGCCAGGCCGCTGAGTCTGTGTAGGGTTCAGCTATCGGTCCGCCCGCCCCGGTCAAGCCCGCGCGATTCAGCCGCCAGGCCAATACCCCCAGTTTTTGGGGGGCAACCGCGGGGCCCGCGCTGCGCTATACTCAGCAACGAATGACGCGCAATTGACGCGCAAAAGGAGAAACGCGATGTTACGCACAACCCTGCTGCTGTTCGCCATCGGCCTGCTCCTCGTTCCTGGCGCCGGCGCGCTGGCTGGCGAGTCCGAGTCCGGGGTCTACTGTGGCGATCTCTCGGCGGCCGACTGCCAGATCCTGCACGACCGCCAGGCCGCGATGGACGAAGTCTACGGCTTGAGCTTCGGCATGCGCATGGATATGACGATGACGGCCCTGAGCCCCGGGGATGTCCTGCAGCTGAACGCGACCGGCGCTGGCAAAGTGGCGCTCAGCCCCGAGGCGGCCAGCGCGCTGTTGGCGGCCGACCCCGCGGACATGAGCGCCCAGCTGGCGCCCCTGCTGACCGGCTTCCAAGGCGATATCTCGTTCAGCTTGACCGGCGAATCCACCGGCGAGGCACTTGACATGCAGCTTGACCTGCGCATGAAAGACGGCGTCGTGCTCTTGGGCGCAGCCGCCATGGAGGCGCTCGCTGGCGAGGCGATGACGGGCCTGGCTTGGTTCGGCTTTGATACCGGCGGCGCCGTCGACCAGGTTCTGGAGCTCGCGGGCCTGGATAGCGCCCTCGCGAATGACTACGAGACCGCCGCCATGGAAGAAGCGGAAGCCTCCGCCAAGTCCATCGCGCGCTTGCCCGACAGCCAGCTGAATGGGGCGGCCGTCGCCGTCTTCGAGACCCGGCTGGATGTCAACCAGATCCTGTCCCTGATGACGCTCGACAGCTTGCTCGCCATGGCAAACCCGAGCCAGGTGGATGACGCGGCGGCGGCGCTGAGCCTGGCGCAGAGCCTGGAAGCGCGCGAAATGTCCAGCCGCGAGTACATCGGCCTGGCCGATAGCCGCACCCATCGGATCGAGCTTGTGATGGACATGACGATCGCCGGCGATTTCGTCGACCAGCCCGGCATGGACACTGACCTCAGCCTGCGCATGGAAATGGATCTGGCCGATTTCAACCAGGCCTTCGAAGTCGAAATCCCCGAAGACGCCATGGTCTTTCCGCTGGCGATGATGCTGCAAATGCAAGAAAGCTAAGGCCGGGCTTGGACGGGCGGGTCGCGGCTCGCTCGTCCGCCGCCTATGCCTGGCGACGCTGAACGGAGAGGGTGGGATTCGAACCCACGGTACCCCGGAGGGTACAACTGTTTTCGAGACAGTCCCGATCGTCCACTCTGGCACCTCTCCAGCATCACGAGTATACACCCGGTCGGGGCATTGTAAACCGGTTCTTGCGTCTCACTCGCGGGCCCGCAGCCGCCGAAAGAATGCGCGCAGCAGCCGCGCCGATTCGTCCGCGTAGAGCCCGCTCTCCACGTGCAGCCGGTGGTTGAGCCGCGGGTGCCGCGTCAGATCGAAGACGCCGCCGGCCGCCCCGGCTTTTGGATCATGGGCGCCATAGACCAAGCGGGGCAAACGCGCCAAGACCATCGCGCCGGCGCACATCGCGCAGGGCTCCAGCGTGCAGTACAGGGTCACCTCGTCCAGGCGCCAGCGGCCAAGGCGCTTGGCGGCAGCGCGAATGGCGATCATCTCGGCGTGGGCGGTCGGGTCTTTGTCTCGCTCGCGCCGATTGTAGCCGCTGCCGATGACCTGGCCGCCATGCACCGCAATCGCCCCGACAGGCACATCGCCAGCCGCCAGCGCGCGCTCGGCCTGTTGCAGCGCCAGGCGCATCCACTGCCGGTCGGCGTCGCTGAGGGGCATCGCTAGAACAAGCCCTTTTGCTGGGGCGCGTCCGGGTCCGCTTCGGCGGCCGTCTCCGCTACTTCCAGGGTCGCGTTGTCGGCGGGCTCGTCTTGAGACAGGCTGTCCGCGTAAGTGAGGGCGGGCTCGTCGTCCGGCTCGGCAAGGACGGCGGCGGGAAAGGCGCGCTTGTCTTCCTGCTCCGCCGCATCGGGGTCGGGGACGAGTGGCTGGCCGTCGGCGTCGAACTGGCTTTCGTCGATGGGCGCGCATTCGGGGCAGAGGCACTCGGCCGGGTGCGCCGCGCTGGCCCCCAGGATCTGCATGTCGGGCGCGAAGTCTTCGGCGACTTCATCGGCGCGCATGGTCGCCTCCAGCCGCAGCGAACGCAATTCGTCGTCGCCGAAACCGACGCTCTGCATCACCGTCGTCAGGGTGGGCAGGGTCACGCGGTCGTCGTTGCGGACGACCTCTTTGTATTGTTCGCGCAGGCTGCGCAGCCATTCATCAAAAAACACGCTTCGTTTTGTCAAAGGAGCACCTCGGAGGATTTGGCGGGCGATTTACGGAAACGCCCCTACATAATGCTTTGGCGGGCGATTTACAAATTCGCCCCTACAGATTGCTCTGGCGGGCGGTCAGTCGCAGCGCAGGAACAGCGCCGCGCCACGCTCCAGCCTTGCCAGGCGCAGCTTGCCATTTTGCGTCGCGTAAGTCCTCCCGCCCAGAAGATCTTCCAGTTCTTTGCCATCGGCCAGGTTCGCTTTGATCATGTCCAGCTCGACGGCTGGCATCTCCCCCTGTCCGCGCCAGGCGACCACGATCATCCGCTCGTCGCGGGTCTGCCGCTGGAAGGCGATCAAGTCGCCCTCGGCATGCAAGAGCTGAAAGCCGCCCCGCTGCAATGCTGGCGAGCCGCGGCGGATGGCGATGACGCGCTGATGATAGCGCAGCATGTCCGCGTCCCAGTCGCGCTCGTCCCAGGGCATGCAGCGCCGATTGTCCGGGTCGCCGCCGCCATCCATGCCGATCTCGTCGGCGTAATAGACGCAGGGCGCGCCCGGAAAGCCCATGAGCAGGGCGACGCCGGCCTGGACCAGGGCTTTGTCGCCGCCGGCGACGCGCAGGGGCCGGCTGATGTCGTGCCCGCCAATCTGGTTGAACTGCTGCAGCGCGATAATGTAGGGAATGGAGCAGAGATACAGTTGCCATTGCTGCGCCATCGCTTCGGTCGACAGCGGATTCGGGTCGCCTCGCGGGTGCTCGCTTGAGATGCCGACATCGCCACTCCCCAGCCAGCGGCGCGTCGGCGTGTTGAAGCCTTGATAATTCATCGACGCGTCCAGCTCGTCGCCCTGCAAATGGGCGCTGCTGTCCTGGAAATACTCGCCCATCATGTATGCCTGCGGGTTTTCCGCTTTGATGGACGCGCGCATCTCGCGCCAGACCTCGCTGTCCAGTTGGTCGCGCCAGAAGTTGCCCGTCATGTTGGCGACATCCAGCCGCCAGCCATCGATGCGATAAGGCGGGCGCAGCCATTTACGAATGGGGCTGTCCGCGTCGCCGTAAATGCGCTGGCGCAGCTTCTGGCTGGCATAATTGAGCTTGACCAGGTGCGGCACGCCCAGCCAATGCTCGATTGCGCCGGTCTGCGGGTCGCGACAGAGGTATTCGGCGCTCTCTGCGCCCGGGTCTTCCAGCGCGTCAGTGTGCCAGGGATGGACGAAGCCAATGTGGTTGGGCGTGAAATCGAGCACGAGTTTCATGCCGCGCGCGTCCATCGCCCGCCGCAGCTCCGCCAATGCCGCGTCGCCGCCCAGGCTCGCTGCGATATGATCAAAATCGCGAATGATGTAATAGTGATTGGTCTCCGCGTCGAAGATGGGATTCAGGTAAATGGCGCTTACCCCCAGCTCGACCAGATAATCAAGACGCCCCGTGAGGCCCGGCAAGTCGCCGCCGGCGTAATCCACATTGCGCGATTCCTGGAAGCGCCGGGGCCGCTCGCCCCATTTCAGCTCCTGCGCGGCGACGCCCATCGCAGTGGGCTGGCCCGCCCGCCAGCCGATCGCCGGGTCGCCATTGGCGAATCGATCGGGGAAAATCTGGTAGAAGACTTGCTCCCGCACCCAGGCCGGCGCGTCGTAATCGCCCAGGATGGTGAAATTGAACCAGTCCGGGCAGTCGATTGGAGACGCTCCGTATTGATTGAGGAAGAAGGAGCCGTCCGCAGTCAAGAATTGGAAGCAATAATTGTTGTGCGGCTTGCGAATGGGCATCTCGGCCGCGTGCCAATCGTAGCAGGCGTCGCTCTCGACGCGCGTCATCGGCTGCCGCTTCCATTCGCCATCGGGCCGGCTGCGCAAGAAAAGCGCCCGCAAGTCCGCCGTCCGCGGCACGCGAATCCGGAGGCTGACCGTCTGGCCGATTCGCGGCGCGATTTCGCTGACATAGACCTCGGAACTGTCGTGATGCACACAACTCGCCCAATGCGGAATGCCGCTCATGGCAGCGCCTCCATGGATTCGTCTTGCTGATCGGGGTGGCGCTGGTAGAGCCGGGTGATGTGCTCCAGCGCGTCTTTGCCCGGTCCCTCCAGCTGCGCCCGCGTGACGCGCCAGCTCCAGTTGCCGCTGGAGACGCCGGGCACATTCATGCGCGCTTCCTCGCCCAGGCCCAGCACATCTTGCAGCGGCATGATGAAGACCCGCGCCGGCGAGCGCATCCCCGTCCGCGCCAAGGTCCAGACGATGTCGCGAATCTCTTGACCCAGGTAGTCGCGGACGAAAGCTTTTGTCCGCTCGTCGACTTCCTTCTCCCACCAGCCGCGGGTGGTGTTGTTGTCGTGCGTGCCCGTGTAGACGATGCAATTGACCAGATGATTGTGCGGCAGGAATGGATTGCCTGGGTCGTCCCAGGCGAAATGCAAGACTTTCATGCCCGGCAAGCCAAAATCGTCGCGCAGTCTCTCCACCGCCGGCGTGATCACGCCCAAATCCTCCGCGATGATGGGCAGCTCGCCCAGTTCCGCCGCGATCGCCTCAAAAAAGGCGGCGCCAGGACCGTCGACCCAGGCGCCCACCATGGCCGTCGGCTCGTCAGCCGGGATCTCCCAGTAAGCCTCGAAGCCGCGAAAATGATCGACCCGGATGTAATCCACCAATAGCAATGCCGCTTTGACGCGCTCCAGCCACCAAGTGTAGGCGTCGGCCGCCATCACATCCCAGCGGTAGAGCGGATTGCCCCAACGCTGTCCTGTCGGGCTGAAGTAATCGGGCGGCACGCCGGCGACCACGCTGGGATTGCCGGCCTCGTCCAGGAAGTATTCTCCCTGGCGCGCCCAGACATCGGCGCTGTCATGGGCGACGAAGATGGGCAAATCGCCAAAGAGGCGAATGCGGCGCTCGCTGGCGTAACGCTTGAGCGCTCGCCACTGTCGCTGGAATTGCCACTGGCGGAAGCGCTCCAGATTCATTTCGGCGGCGCAGTCTTGCCTGGCGGCGCTCAAGGCTTGCGGATCGCGCCGGCGCAGCGCGCTCTCCCATTCTTGCCAGGGGCGCATGTCGTGCCGCCGCTTCAAGGCGATGAAGAGGGCGAAGTCCTCCAGCCAAAAGCGATTCTCGCTCACGAACGCGTCGTATTCCCGGCGCGATTCGAGCTGTGCCCGCGCTTCGAAATTGGCATGCGCCAAAGCCAGCTTTTCGTTGTGATACGGGATGACCCGGCCATAATCAACGCGTCCGCGAGGGAAGGGCGGGGCGTCGGCCAGGTCGTCTTTTGACAGCAGACCCGCTTCCGCCAGTTCGTCCAGGCTGATGAGGCTGGCGTTGCCGGCGAAAGCGGACAGCGTCTGGTAGGGCGAGTCGCCGTAACTCGTCGGTCCCAGGGGCAAGACCTGCCAAATGGACTGCCCATGTTCCGCCAGCCAGTCGACAAAGGCGCAGGCCTCCGCGCCCAAATCGCCAATGCCGTAGGGTCCCGGCAGCGATGTCGGGTGCAGCAGGATGCCGCTCGAGCGGGGCAGCCCCTTCATGCGGGCGCTTCCAGCATCCGGCGCGCGGCCTTGGCCGCCTCTTCCTGGGCGACCGTCGCCTCTTGGCCATCGCGCAGTCGCCGCAGCTTCACGACGCCGGCTTCAATTTCGGCGGGTCCGGCAATGACGACCAGCGGGATGCCTTTCTTGTCCGCGTAAGCCATCTGCCGCCCCAGCTTGCGCCGCTCCAGGACGAGCTCTATGTTCAAGCCGGCGTCGCGCAAATGGCTGGCGAGCCGCGCCGAGGCGGGGGCGCAGGCGTCGTTGAAGACGGTCACCAGGGCCTGGGTCAGCGTGCCGCCAACGCGCGCGGGATACAGGTCCAGCTCGTTCATCAGCTCGATGATGCGCTCGATGCCGAAAGACAGGCCCGTCGTCGGCAGGCTGCGCCGGCGGAACATGCCGATGAGGTTGTCGTAGCGTCCGCCGCCGGTGACGCTGCCCAGATTCGGCTGCGAAATCACGGTTTCAAAGATGGGACCGGTGTAATAGCCCAGCCCGCGGACCATGGTGAAATCAAAGTCATAACTGTCGCGCGGGACGTCCGCGTCCCCCAGCCGGCTCTCCAGCTCGCGCAATTCCAGGATTCCCGGCTGCCCCGCGCCCAATGTATTGGCAAGCAGGCCAAGGCTGTCGCCGCCGCTGCCCTGAGCCTGGATCAGGTCCATCATCCGCCGGACCGCGCCCGCTTCCAGGCCCCGCGCTTCCAGCTCACGCTGGACGCCGGCCGCGCCGATCTTGTCGAATTTGTCGACGCTGCGATAGAGCTCCGGCAGCTGCGCCTTGGGCAGGCCCGAATATTCGCCGATGGCGGTCAAGAGCTGGCGGTGGTTGATCTTGATGATGAACTGCGGGAAGCCGAGCCGGCTCAACACGCGCTGCGTCAGAGTCACGATTTCGGCGTCGGCGCTCATGCCCGCCACGCCCACGATGTCGGCATCGCACTGCCAGAACTCGCGATACCGCCCGCGCTGCGGCCGCTCGCCGCGGAAGACCGGCGCGATGTGGTAGCGCTTGAATGGCAGCGTCAGCTGGCTCTCGTACTGGGCGACCACCCGCGCCAAGGGCACCGTCAGGTCATAACGCATCGCCAGGGGATCGCGGGCGCTGCGGCCATGCTGGGCGCTGAAGATGAGCTGCTCGGCTTCTTCGCCATATTTGCCGAAGAGCGTTTCCTGCAGCTCCAGCACCGGCGTCTCCAGGGGCTCGAAGCCGAAACGCTGGAAGACCTCGGTGATGGCGTCGATGACAAAGCGCCGGCGCAGCATCGCGTCGGGCAGGAAGTCGCGGAAGCCCCGGGCGGCGCGCGGCGCGATGATCTTGCTCATCAGCCCTCCTCGGGCGCTGGTCGGCGCGAAGCTTTAGGTCGACCGGGCGGCCAGAGCCTGGCGGCGGACCTCGTCGATCTGCTCCCAATGGCCGACTTCGTGCGACAGGCCGAACAAGAAAGCGGCCGGCGCGTTCATGGGACCGAAGCGGGCGGTGAAGCGCTCCGAGACATCGCGCCGCACATCCAGCAGGGGCGCGTCGGGCCAGGTTTCGAGGTAGGCGTTTCGCATGCGGCGGCTCTCTTGCAGGCGCTGGCGGACCTGGGCGACGGTCGTGATTTCGCGCCAGGGCGTCTCGTAACGCGGCCTCTCCGCGGCCGGCACGCCCCGCGCCAAGAGCGAGCTCAAAGCGGCGCCTTCTTCGCTGCTGGCGGTCACATGCGCCACCAGATGCCCCAGGTTCCAGCCGATGCGCTCTTCGCCCTCGACAGCGAAGGGGTCGTCCGCCTCCGGGTCTTCCGGGTCGAAGACGACATCGGCGTCTTCCAGCCCATCCAGCAGATCAAGCATGTACGCGACGCTCTCGTCGCTCAGCGCCCGCAGCTCTTGCGGTCCAATGCCTTCGCGCGCGGCATAATCCTGGTAGCTGACGGCGCCCTCGCGCATGGGTGAAAAGTCAATCATGGAGCCTCTCCTCGCCTGTGCCGTATAGCTGTCACATTCTACCGATAGTGGCGCTTTCGACAAGACTGGACGCGTCGCGCCGCCAGAAGCCGTTTCGAGTCTTGGGGCGCGCCGTTTGTGATTATCCCGCGCAATGGTAAACTGAAGCGGTCGCCTGCGCGGCCAACTCGGATTATCAAGCGCGGACCCGCCCCATGCTCACCGATGTGGAAAAAACGCTGTTCCTCGCCCTGGCGCTCTTGTCCCTGGGCGCGAGCTACGCCGGCTTCCGCGACATGTGGCGTGTCATCGGCCGCGGGCAGGGGCGGCTGCATCTTGACGGTCTGCTTCGACGCGCGATGACAGCGCTGGCAGCCTACCTGACGCAGCGCCGGACTATGAAGACGCGCCGCGTGACCAGCATCATCCATTTGGGCGTCGTATTCGGCTTCACCTTTTACTTTCTCGTCAACCTGGTGGACTTGCTCATCGGTTTCTTGCCCGGCTTTGAAGCGCGCCTGGTGGCAACGGGCGCGGCTTATGCCGGCTTCCGCCTGCTCGCCGATGTTTTGAGCGTCGTCGTGCTGCTGGGCGTCGTCTATTTCGTGGCGCGGCGTTTGCTGCCGCCGGGCAAAGAGACGCTCCGATTCCGCAGCGCCGTTCTGCTGCATCCAGCGGTCGCGGCCGGCGGCGTTCAAGTCGATTCGATGATCGTCGCCGCCTTCATCCTGCTGCATGTCGGGGCGCGTTTCCTGGGCGAATCGGTCTACCTGGCGCAGCATGGGGCGGACTCGCTGATGCCCTTCGCCAGCGCGGCTTCGGTTTTGTGGGCTGGCTTAAACGCGGACGCTCTGGCCCTGCTGCGGCATCTCTGCTGGTGGCTCGCCCTGGGCGGCATTCTGGTTTTCCTGCCCTATTTCCCCAGCAGCAAACACGCGCATCTCTTCATGGCGCCGCTCAACTTCTTGACTCGGCCGCGGCGCCGCTCCATCGGCGAGCTGGTTCCGCTCGACTTTGAGGACGAGTCGATTGAGCAATTTGGCGCGGGCAAACTGGAAGATCTGGAGCAGACGCAAATCCTCGACGCCTTCGCCTGCATCATGTGCAACCGCTGTCAAGATGTCTGCCCGGCTTACGCGACCGGCAAAGAACTCTCGCCCGCGGCGCTGGAGGTCAACAAACGCTTTCACATCAAGGAGAATTGGGAAGCGCTCGCCAGTGGCGCGGAATCCGAGTGGACGCTGACGGGCAATCTGCTCAGCGAATCGGCGCTCTGGGCTTGCACCGCTTGCGGCGCCTGCATCGACATCTGCCCGACCGGCAACGAGCCGATGATCGACATCCTGGATATGCGCCGCGACGCCGTGCTCATGGAGGGCGCATTCCCGGCCGAGCTGCAAGGCGCTTTCAACGGCATGGAGCGCCAGGGCAACCCCTGGCAGATCGCCGAGCCCCGCGGTAGCTGGCGCGATGGCTTGCCCTTCCCCGTGCCCAGCGTCGCCGAAAACCCGGAGTATGAGCTGCTGTACTGGACTGGCTGCGCCGTCAGTTATGATCCGCGAGCCCAAAAAACCGCGCGGGCGCTGGTAACCCTGCTGCATCGCGCCGGGCAGAACTTCGCCGTGCTGGGCGACGACGAAAGCTGCACCGGCGATGTGGCGCGCCGGGCCGGCGCCGAATACCTGTACCACGAAATGGCGAGCGAGAATGTGGCGCGGCTCAACGCGCTCAAGCCGCGGCGCATCGTCGTCACTTGTCCGCATTGCCTGCACAACCTGGGCGTCGAATACGCGGCTTTTGGCGGCGTCTACGAAGTCCTGCATCACGCGCAGCTCATCAACGAGCTCATTCAGACGGGCGCGCTGCCAAGAGCGGCGGATCCAGCCTCCTGGAGCAATGTGACTTTTCACGATCCCTGTTATCTCGGGCGGCACAACGGCGTCATCGACGAGCCCCGCGACGCCTTGGAGAGCCTGGGCGTTCCCTTGCGAGAGATGCCGCGCAGCAAAGGCAATTCGTTTTGCTGTGGCGCTGGCGGGGCGCAATTCTGGAAAGAAGAAGAACCGGGCGACGGCAAGGTCAGCCTGGAGCGCTATAACGAAGCGGCGGCGACAGGCGCGGAAACCCTGGCGGTGGGCTGCCCCTTCTGCATGCGCATGTTCGAGGATGCCCGCGCCGAGAGCGACAGCGGACCGCAGGTCATCGACATCGCCGAGATCGTCCTCGGCAGCTTGCCCGAAAGCTAGCCGTCCATTCTGCGCTGGGGGAGAGATCTTGGCGAATTTCGACTTTGCGCATGTGCCGACCCTGGCGACAGACAGACTCCGCTTGCGGCGAATCGCCAGTGAAGACCGGGACGACTGGATGGCGGTCTGGCACAGCCCGGGCGTCCTCGATTATTTGATCGACTTCGAGACCCTCCCCGACGATGCCATGGCGCGCGAAATCTTCGCTTGGGCCGGGCGCATCGTCGCCGAAAAGAGCGGCATTCGCTGGGCGATCACGCTCAAGCCGGGCGACCGCATGATCGGCTCCTGCGGCTTCCATCTGTATGAGCGGCGGCACCGGCGCGTGGAGATTGGCTACGAGCTGCACTCGGATTATTGGCGGCGCGGCATCATGAGCGAGGCGGCGTCGGCCGTGGTCGGTTTCTGTTTCGCGCGCCTGGGCGTCCATCGCGTCGAAGCCGATGTCGTCGAGGGCAACGCGGCCTCGGCGGCGCTGCTGCAGAAGCTCGGTTTTCAGCTGGAGGGCGCCTGGCGCGATCGCGTGCGCAAGCGAGACAGTTTCCAAACCTTGTGGCAATTCGGCTTGCTGGCGCCCGAATGGCGCGCGTCCCGGAAATGAGCTCGCCAAAAGCTCGCGGGGCGCTGTTGGCGGCGGCGCTGCTGCTGCTGGCGTTCGCGCTGTATTTGCCCAACCTCAAGGCCTATCTCATCGGCACCGACGAGCTCTATTCGCTGGGCAACCTGGGCGCCTTCGAGGGTCCCTATTCGCCATCGCAAATCCTCGCGTCGCTGGATCATCACAGCCCGGATCATCCGCCGCTGTATTTTCTGCTGGGCGCGGCCTGGGCGGCGGCGGCTGGCTGGTCGCAGTTTTCGATGCGCCTGCTGTCGCTGCTCGGCGCCATGCTCTTCTTCGCCTGGTCGTATCGCGCGGCTGCCGATCTGGCTGGGCGGCGCGCCGGCCTGGCAGCGGTCAGCCTGCTCCTCGGCTCAGCCTTTCTCTTCGATTACCTCTACGCCATTCGCATGTACTCGCTGCTCCTGCTGCTCTGCGCGCTGCATGTCTGCCTGTTCTGGCGGCTGCTCCAGCGCGATTCGATTGACCCCCGCCTCTACTGCGGCTTTCTGCTGAGCGCCTGCGCCATGCTCTACACCCATGTTTTCGCCCTCGTTCCGCTGCTCTGCCTGGGCGCTTTCAGCCTCTTTTTCGCGCCACTCTCGCGCAAGACCGCGCTGCTGCTGGCGGGCTGGCTGCTGGCGGGCTTGACATTTCTGCCGTATCTGCCAGTCGTCGCCAAGGGCTTCAGCCACATCACCACCAAATTTTCCAATGTGGCGGCCGGCGCCAGCGGCCTCGGCGCGCTGCAGAATCTCGCTCTGCTGCTGTCCAATGGCATGCCGCCGCTGCTGCTCGCCTTCGCCGGGCTGGCATGTCTGCGTCTGTGGCGGGTCCGCGAGCGCGAGCTGCTGCGCTGGGCGCTCTTCGCCGGTCTGACGCTCCTGGCCTACGCCGCCATTGACGCGCAGTTCGGCTTCCTCATTCACATTCGCTCGCGTTATATGCTCCTCTTCTGGCTGCCATTCGCCGTCCTCTGCGCCGCGGGCATCGCCGCCAAGCCGCCCTGGAATCGCATCGGTCTTCTCTGCCTGCTGCTGTATTGCGCCGCCGGTTTTCAGTTTTATCGCGGGCAAGACATCAATCGCTTCCGCGGCGGTTTGTGGGGGCGCGACGCGGCTGCCGAACCGCGCCTGCAAGATATGGCCTTCCAGCTGCCCGCCGTCGCCCGCGAGCAGGATTTCGTCCTCGGCTTCGCCCCGAACGAGCGCCTGAACTCCGCTCGCAAACATGGCTACAGCGTCGGCGATTATTATCTGCGGGTTCAGCTTGGGCTGGATGGCGGCTTTGTCCCGGCGGCCTGGCAGGGTCCGCAGCTGGAAGCAGAACTGCCCGGCCTGCTGGACAGTCATCCGCATTTGCTCGTTTTGCACGACCCGCGGACGCCCCCTTCCAATTTCTCGGCGACTCAGGCTTGGCTGGCGCGGCATTACCGCGACTGTGGCCGGGAATTGGAGCGCCACGACCTCGTCGTCCAGCGTCACGCGCGTAATCTGGTGGATTGCGAGCGCGGCTATCAGGCCATTCAGTACGAGACCGGCATCAAGATTGTGGACAAGTTCGGCGCATACGACGCCGACATGAATCTTGTCCGCGCGGTCCTTGGCTGGGAAGTCGCGGACGAAGCGCTGCTGACAAGCCACAGCGTCTCGATTCAGATCATCCGGCCCGACTGGCGGGGCGTCGCCCAGGCCGGCGACCGCTACCTGGATGCCAAACTGCTGAAGTGGCAAGAAGTCGAGATCTCGACCGCCGACTTGCCTCCAGGCGAGTATCGCGTCGTGGTCATCGTCTACGAGCGCGCCAATCCCGTGGCCAAGCTGGAAGGCATTGATCTCGTCAGCGGCGAAACGGGCTCGATCCTGGAGATTACGCGCTTCACGATCGCGGAAGAGAGCCAATCATGAGCCGCCTGAAAGCGCTGCTGCGTCCGATCTACGCGCCGATTCTGCGTCCACTGCGCCGGCGAGCCGACCTGGAGGCCGAACGCGGGCGCATCCGTGACGAGATCCTGCAATGCCAGCGCGCGGGCAAAGCAGTCAAGATCATCATCGGCGCCGGTCAGACGCGCTACCCAGGCTGGATCGCGACCGACATGCCCGCTTTCGACGCCCTCAATCGCAAGCACTGGGAGCGGCTTTTCCCGCCGCAGTCGCTGGATCGCGTGCTCGCGGAGCATGTTTTCGAGCACCTGAGGCCCGACCAGCTGGGCGCTTTCCTCGCTATCGCGGCCGACTATCTCGCTCCGGGCGGGCGCATCCGCATTGCCGTGCCCGATGGCAGCCATCCCGACCCCGCCTACATCCAGCGCGTCAAGCCCGGCGGCAGCGGCGTCGGCGCCGACGACCACAAAGTCCTCTACACCGGCGAGAGCCTGGGCAAGGCGCTGCGCGACAGCGGCTATCAATATCGGTTGCTGGAGCATTTCGACGCGGCCGGCAATTTCCAGCGGCGCGCCTGGCAGGCAGAGGATGGCTTCGTCCAGCGCTCGGCCGAGCACGATCGGCGCAACGCCGGCGGGCAACTCAATTACACCAGCGTCATCGTCGACTGCTGGCGCTGAAAAACGGGCTACAAATTCAGGAAGTGCCCTTCCAGGCCGTGGGCGGCTTCTTTCAGCGCCTCGCTCAGGGTCGGGTGGGCATGCACATTTCGCGCCACCTCCGCCGTCGTCAGCTCCGCCGAGCGCGCCAGGGTCAGCTCCGGCAGCAGCTCGGTGACATCGGGCCCAATCATGTGCGCGCCCAGAATTTCGCCGTATTTCTCATCGCTGATGACTTTGACGAAGCCGGTCGCGTCGCCCATGCCCCGGGCTTTGCCGTTCGCCTGGAAAGGAAACTTCGCCACCTTGATCGCGTAACCGCGCTCTTGGGCCTGGGCTTCCGTGTAGCCGAAGCTGGCCACCTGCGGCTGGCAGTATGTCGCCCGCGGCATCATGTCGAAGTCCAGGCTCACGCTCGGCGCGCCGGCGATATTCTCGGCCGCGACCAGGCCCATCGTCTCCGCCACATGCGCCAGCATCAGCTTGGCGGTGACATCGCCGATGGCGTAGACGTGAGGGACGCTGGTTTGCATCTTGCCGTTGATTTCGATGCCGCCGCTGTCGTTGAGCGCGACGCCCAGATTCTCCAAGCCATAACCCTCGACTCGCGGCTGGAAGCCGATCGCCTGCAGGACCCGCTCCGCCCGCAAGACCTGGCTCGCTCCGTCCGCGTCGGTGATGGCGACCGCCACCGCCTCGTCGCCGTCGTCAATCGAGTCCACCCGCGCGCCCGTCATAATCTGGATGCCCAGCTTCTTGAATTCTTTTGCCAGCTCCGCGCTGATTTCCGGGTCTTCCAGCGGCAGGATGCGATCCATGAACTCGACCAGGGTCACCTCGACGCCGTAGTTGCGCATGATGTATGCGAATTCGACGCCGACTGCGCCAGCCCCCGCGATGATGACGCTGGCGGGCAAGCGGTCTTCCATGATCTGCTCTTCGTAAGTGACGACGCGCCCGCTCAATTGCGTGCCCGGCAGCAGCCGCGTCGAGGCGCCCGCCGCGATGATGAGGTGCTTGTAGCGCAGCTCTTCTTGCTCGCCGCCGTTGAGCGAAACAGACAGCCGCTCGCCATCGACGATCCGCGCCCAGCCCTCGAAAGCCTTGACCTTGTTCTTGCGCAGCAGGAATTGCACGCCCCGCGTCAAGCCATTGGATACGCGCCGGCTGCGTTTGAAAGCGGCCGCGTAATCCAGGCTGAATTCGCCGCGGATGCCGAAGGCGTCGGCTTGATGCTGCAAGATATGCGCCAGCTCCGCGTTGCGCAGCAAGGCCTTGGAAGGGATGCAGCCGACATTCAGGCAGACGCCGCCCCAATACTTCTTTTCGACGATTGCGGTCGCCAAGCCCAGCTGGCTGGCGCGAATGGCGGCGATATACCCGCCCGGTCCCGCGCCCAGCACGACGACATCGTATTCCTGTGCCATGTATCGCCTTCTCCCGCGCTATCAGCAGATCCAGTCGCGCTAGTCTACCGCAGCCCTTTGCGCAATTGAAGTGGCGCTCAGGCCCGCCGCTGACGCCGCGCTTCAAACAGCAGGACCGCCGCCGCGCCCGCCACATTCAGCGATTCCGCCGCGCCCGACATCGGTATCGAGATGGCGCTTTCCGCCAGTTTGTTGGCCTGCGTCCCCGCGCCTCGGGCTTCATTGCCCAGGATCAACGCCCAGCCCGCGCTCCAATCCGCCTCGTGATAGGCGATGCCTTCCTCCGCCCGCGCCACGCATACCCGCATTCCGCCGCAGTAGCCGGCGATTTCTTTCCAGCTGGCTTCAACCAGGGGCAGGCGGAAGTGCGCGCCCATGCCCGCGCGCATCGCCTTCGGGTTGTAGGGGTCGGCACAGCCCGGCGCCAAGATCATCAGCTCGACGCCGGCGGCTGCTGCCGTCCGCGCGATCGCGCCCAGGTTGCCCGGCTCGCGAATCGAGTCCAGGATGAGCGCGCTCTCGGCTGAAGGCGGCAGGCCGGGGCGAGGCAACTGGAAAACAGCCAGAATTCCAGGCGCGTGCTGGGTGTCGCTCAAATGCTGGAGGATCTGCTCGCTGACCGGCTGCAGCGCGCAGCGGCGATTTTGCAGCCGGGCGATGAGGGCATAGTCGGCTTTCTCCGGCGAATAAAACGCGAGCTCGGCTTTGCCGCCGGCCCGCAGCGCGTCGCCGATCAGGCGGTCGCCCTCCAAGGCCAGTTTGCGCTCGCCGCGGCGGAAGCGGGCTTTGGTCTGCAGCGACTTGACATAGCGGACCCGCTTGTTCTGCAGGCTGGTGAGCATGTCCATGGGCGACGGCGAGGCGCGTCAAACGAGACCAGTCGCCTGGTCCCGACCTGTTGCGCTGTTGGAAGCGCGTTGGCTACAGGCTCTGCTTGGCGGCGTCTACGATTTTGCTGAATGTGTTGGCGTCGTGCACGGCGATGGCGGCCAGGCTCTTGCGGTCCAGCTCAATGCCAGCCCGCTTCAAGCCATGGACCAGCTGGCTGTACTTCAGGCCATTGAGACGCGCGGCGGCGTTGATGCGCTGGATCCACAAACGGCGCAGTTGCCGGCGGCGCTGGCGGCGGTCGCGGTAGGCGTACCACAGGCTGCGCATCATCGCTTCGTTGGCGCGTTTGAAGTTCTTGCTGCGCGTGCCCCATTGCCCCTTGGTGAGCTTGAGGACTTTCTTGTGTCGGCGGCGTCTGACGAAGCCGGTGCGTGTTCTTGCCATCTTTCTTCTCCGTGCGTGAATCGCCCGGCATTATGCGGCGCCGGGCGCAATTGCGCGAGTGATATGCCTGAGTCAGGCGGGTGGGTTCGCTTTGTACCTGCCAAGATAAGGCGCGAGCCGGCGGATGCGGCGCTGGGTGGCTTTTTCGCCCACGGGCATGGTCTTGTCCCATTGCCGCTTGACGCGCTTGGCGGAGCGCCGGCGCAAGTGACTCTTGCCGCCCTTGGTGCGCACGATCTTGCCCGTGCCCGTCGTGCGGAAGCGCTTGGCCGTGGCTTTGTGCGTCTTCAGCTTGTACTTGCCCGTCTTCTTCTTGCGCGGCACTATGCTCTCTCCGATGTCTGCCTGTGGTCCTTGATCGGCGCCAATATCATCAGCATGTCGCGGCCCTCCATATTGGGGCGCTGCTCCACCACGCCAACTTCCTTGAGCGCGTCCTCAATCTTGCTCAGGCGAGTCCGCCCGATGTGCTGATGCGTGATTTCCCGCCCGCGAAAGCGCACGCGGAATTTCACTTTCTTGCCTTCTTGCAGCCATTTCTCCGCCCGCTTGATGTCGAATGCCAGATGGTATTCGTCGGTCTTGGGGCGCAGCTGAATCTCTTTGACCGTGACCTTGATCTGATTCTTCTTCGACTTGCGCTCTTTGCGCCGCTGCTCGTATTGAAACTTGCCATAATCCATGATGCGGCAGACCGGCGGGGCCGCGCCCGGCGCGACTTCCACCAAGTCCAGCCCAACATCGTCCGCCCGCCCTTGAGCGAACTGCAGGCTTACGACGCCTATGTTGTTATTGTTGTCGTCAATCAACCGGACTTCACGAACGCCGCGTATATTTCCGTTGATCCTGTAAGGTGAACTGGCTATCGGCGCACGACCTTTTCACTAGCTCTGGCACAATGACGCCTGGCAGACGGTCCGCCAGCGCCCGAAGAGTGTAACACCTTCGCCCGCCGCCTGTCAACCGCCATTCCACTTGCCGCCCGCTTCAGCCGCGGGGGTTGCGATATCGCTCTCGCGGATCTTCGCCAGCGACTCCTCATAGAGGCGCATGAGCTCGGCATCGCTGCCTTTATGACGGCGCAAAGTCTGTCGCGCGCAAGCCGTGCAGCCGCGCATCGCCCGGTAACTGTCGGTCTCGCAGGGCAAGCAGCCGTTCAGCTCGATCATAAGCGACATCAAGGCGAGGGTCGCGTCGCTGGTTTCTTCCTTGCGCTCCAGGTCGTCTATCAGCCGCCGCCAGGCTGGTCCGCGGGTTTCGCGCAAGGCGGGGATGGCGTAATGGGGGAAGAGAATCTCGTTGTCTGTATACACGGGCGGGCATCCTCGACGGGCGAATTAAATTGGTGGCAGGCGGCATGAGCGGCTGCGTCCAGAAAGAATACGCGCAATTCCAAAGCCGCGCAAGCCGAGTCCAGGCAATCCGCGCCAGCTTATTTCAGCGCCCGGACGAGACGCAGAGTCGCCGCCAGCGCTTCGTCGGCGCCGGCCAGCGTTCCATTCCACAGACCGAAAAGCAGACCGGCGACCTCGCCCCGCGTCAAGGTATGGCGCAAGGAGGCGACGCTTTCGTCCAGGCTGGGCCCGCCGGGCTCGGGGTAGCTCATCGCCGGCATCTGCGCGCAGTCGACCAGATCCGCGTCGAAGTGCACATACAGCGGCTTGGCTGGCAGCGGCGCCGCGTCCAGCTCGGCCAGGGTCGCGTAATGCTGAACGGCGCTCGCCCGCAGCATCTCGCCTTCTTCGGGGTCCAGGTTGCGCGCGTCGCTGATGAGGACATCGCTCTCGGCGATTGGCCGCAAGTCCAGGCCCCGCATAAGATGCAGGTTGCCGCGGCCGACCAATGCCGCCAACGGCATGCCGCCGAGGAAGCCGCTGGGGCTCGTCGCCGGCGTGTTGAAATCGCCATGCGAGTCCAGCCAAAGGATGGCGGGGTCCAGCGCTTCCAAGCCCTTGACCATACCCAGGCAGCTGGTGCAGTCGTTGGCGAAGACCACCGGAATCTTGTCGCGCTGTTCCTGGATCGCGTCGGCGAGGGCTCGGTTGACCGCCACGACTGGATCGCCGGCCGCGGCGAAATCGGGCTCAATCTCGATCCAGTCCGCGCCCAGCTCGGCGGCAATCCCGCTGCGTCGCATCGCCTCGACTTCGCGCCGCTCCGGTCTGGCTTCGCCCAGGTAATAGGGGACGCCAATGCAAATATAGTCCGGCATGGCAGGCTCCTAGGGGATGATCAGAATTTGTCCAACGCGGATGCGATCAGGATTGGGCAGGTTGTTGGCGCGGGCGATATCCCACAGTCCCCGTCCATAGAGCGCGGCGATGCCAGCCAGAGTCTCGCCCGGGCGCACGACATGGCGCGTCGCGCTGTCTGGACTGGTGGCGGGCTGAATCGTCGGCGCGATTTCACTCGGCGGCAGCAACACGACATCGCCAGCGAAAAGCCGCGAGTCGCCGAAACCGTTGATGCGCGTCATCTGGGTGGCGTCGGCGCCAAAGCGGGCAGCCATCGCATGCAAGTCGTCGCCATGGCGGGCGATGGCGATTCGGAAGTTCGCGCGCGAGCTCCGCGGCTGGCTCGCTGGCAGGGTTAGGGATGGCTGCAAATTCGCGATTTCGGCCGCGTCCGGCACATGCAGCGCCTGCCCGACGCGGATCAAGTGCGGGTTCGCGATCTGGTTCGCCGCCGCCAGAACCTGCCAGTCCATGCCATAGAGCTTGCCGATCTCTTGCAGCGATTCGCCGGCGCGCACGATATGCGTTCGCGGTCCGGCAGCGGGAACGGGCGTCGCCTGCGCTCGAGTCGGCGTCGCCGCCGGCAGCGGAATCAGCAGGAATTGGCCTTCGCGGATTGTGCTGGCGCCGGCCAAGCCATTGCGCCGCGCGATGTCCGCCTCGGTCACGCCATAACGCCGCGCGATGCTCTCCAGGCTTTCGCCCGCTGCCACGCGATGCCAGGCATCCTGCGCGCCCACGGCCGCCGCGACCAGCAGCAAGAGGAAGAGGAGACCTGCCCCGATTTTGTATCGCCAAAAGCGCCGCATGCCAACTGTCCCGCTTCAAGCTCGTCGGTTGTCCCTGTCGCCATTATAGTCCAGCGCCGCCAGCCAGGTCGGCCTCACAAGCCGCGCGGACGCGTCATTGGCAGCCCGAAGATGGCTTTGAAGAGCTGCCAGTGGAAGGCGGCCAATTCCCGCAGCAGCGAATAGAGGTAATTAAGGGGATCGCGGATGCGCTCGCGCGGCACGGGGCTGGCCAGCGCATCGACGCCCTGGGCGCGAAAGAGCATACCGGCGCGCAGCATGTGATAGCTGTCGCTGACCAAGAGGACCCGCTCCAGCCCTCGCGCTTCCAGGATCGGCTTGCTGAATATGGCGTTCTCTTCCGTGCTGCGGCTTTGGCTTTCGAGCAAGATGGCGGCGGCCGGCAAACCCGCGTCCAGCAGCAAATCCCGGCAGGCCTCGGCTTCCGCCCGCAACTGCCGCTCCGTCTGGCCGCCCGCGCACAAGACGAGAGGCGCGACTCCGGCATGCCACAAGCCGGCGGCGTGCAGGCTGCGGCGAATCAATGGGGGGCCGGGCCGGCCGTCATGCAGCAAGCCCGCGCCCAAGGCGATGATGATGTCGGCCGGCGCCGCGCTGTCGACCTGGCCGGCGAAATGTATGACAGCCAGAAACGCGACGCAATAGAGGAGGCAGAAGATGACGAGCGCGACGAGGAGGCGCTGGACCCGCCCGGATTTCGCCCAGCCGCTCAGCACTCGCTGTAGCCGCAGGTCAGGCACTTGCGACAGTTCTCCGCGCGGATCAAGGTGATGGTGCCGCATTCGGGGCACATGTCCGCGCCGCGAATCGCCGAGTTCATAGTCGTGCCGCCGTCTTCGGCTTGAAACTTGACCAGGCTGGCGTCCGGCTGCATCGGCAAGCCCAGCTGCAGCGGCTGCTCCTCGGGGAAGAACTCCAGCTGCAAAACCCGCGCCACCGCGTCGGGCAGCGACAGCACCCGCTTCGGTCCAAAGCCGATCGGCCGCGCCCCGCCGATGTCCTGCAGCTGCTCGATGATGAGCTTGAGCATGTCGCGGCGGTTGTGCGGCGCCGTCGTGCGCAGCTGCAGCGAGATCATCCGCCCCAGGCTCTCGGCGTCGGCTTGAATGTCCGTCCCCGCCTTGGCGATGGCGATGAAAACCTCGAAGGGATTGTCCTGCTCGTCGTGGTTGATGGTGATGTAGGCTTTGCCAAAAGGCGTCTGCGTCTTGACGGTGCGCCCCTGCAAGATATCCGGCCGCGGGTAGACATGATGCGGCGTCGTGGCCGGCTCGGTGGACTCGTCGTCGCGCAGCGCGCTCATCTCGCTCTCGGCGCGCTCGTCGCCTTTGAGCATCAAGACTTGCTCGTCGCGGCTGCCATCGCGGTAGATGGTGCCGCCCTTGCAGCCAAGCTCGTACATGTATTGATAGAGCTCGCTGACCTGCTCGACAGAGTATTCGTTGGGCACATTGCAGGTCTTGGAGATGGCGCTGTCGATCCAGCGCTGGAAGGCGCCCTGGACCTTGATGTGCTCGTGCGGGCTCAGGTCCATCGCGGTGACGAAGTAATCCGGCAGATCGTCGGCTTCCGGGTGGGCGGCGCGCCACTCCGCGACGACCGGCGTCTGTTCCTCGTGCAAGCCCAGGCGGCTCTTGCGGTAATAGACCCAGGAGAAAAAGGGCTCGACGCCGGTGGAGGTGTTGACCATCGTGCCGGTCGTGCCTGTCGGGGCCTGGGTCAAGAGCGTCACATTGCGGACGCCATCGCGCCGGATTTTCTCGCGGGTGCTTGCCGGCATGGCTTGCATGTAGCCGCTTTCCAAGAATTTCTCCGCTTCGAACATGGGGAAAGCGCCTTTTTCCAGCGCCAAATCGCTCGAGCACTCGTAGGCGGTCTGGGCGATCTCGCCGTAGACCCGGTCGATGAAATCCACCGACTTGTCGCTGCCATAGCGGATGCCCAGCTTCAGCATCAGCTCGGCGATGCCCATCGTGCCCAGGCCGACGCGCCGCTCCGAAAGCTGGACGCGCTCGTTTTCCTGGAAGAAGTAGGGCGTCGTATCAATGACATTGTCCAGAAAGCGCGTTGAGTAGCGCACGGTCTGGCGCAGCTCCTCCCAGGCGACGTCGTGGCGGACCGCGTCGTAAAAGCGCGACAGGTTGATGGCGCCCAGGTTGCAGACGGAAAAGGCGCCCAGGGGCTGCTCGCCACAGGGGTTGGTGCAGATCTGCGGATTGAAGTACCAGCTGTTCGCCATCTTGTTGCTGCGCTCGCGGAACCAAACGCCCGGCTCCGCGCTGGACCAGGCGCTCTCGATCAGCGCGTTCCACAGCTCGCGCGCTTTGACCGTCCTGTAATGGATTACCTTGCGCCCGGTCGCGATCCAGGTGTCCAGGTCGCCATCCCAGAGCTCGTCATAATCCGGATCCCGCGAATCGGGGAAGAGCAGCTCCCAGTCCGCGTCGGCTTTGACCGCCGCCATCAACTTGTCGGAGACGCCGACGCTGATGTTGGCATTGGTGATCTTGCCCGATTGGCGCTTGCTGTCGATGAAGCTGAAAATGTCGGGGTGCCAGTCGTTGAGGATGAGCATCAACGCGCCGCGCCGGCTGCCGCCCTGCTCGATGAGCCCGGTGACGAAGCTGTACAAGCCGCCCCAGGACACCGCCCCGCTGGAGCGCCCGTTGACGCCCTTGACATACGCGTGCCGGGGGCGCAGGGTCGACAGGTTGATGCCGACGCCGCCGCCGCGAGACATGATCTCGGTCATTTGCGTCAGAGTCGTCATGATGCCGTCACGGGAATCTTCGGGCGACGGAATGACATAGCAGTTGTAATAGGTCAAGTCTTGGTCGGTGCCCGCCGCGGTGAGGATGCGCCCGCCAGGAACGAACTTCCAGTCGTCCAGCAGCCAGCGGAATTTCTCCGTCCATTCGTCGCGTTTCGCCTGGCTGGCTTCGGTCTGCGCCACGCCCCGCGCCACCCGGTCCATCATCTGCCAGGGCTGCGTCTCGATCGGCTTGTCCACATGCTCCAGGTCCCGGGTCACGGTCTCGCCATCGCGCAGCTTTACCGAGACTCGCGGCAAATCAAGAGCCCGAACCTCGCCGATCTCGCGCTGGCCCGTCTTGGCGTTGACGACTACGATGACGGTGTCGCCGACGCCCAGGCTGCGGCGGCTCATGTCTTTCTGGGCATAACGATCGAGGAAGATTTTGTATCCCAGCTCGTGCAAGTCGCTGGTTTTGGTTTGCATTTGGATCATGACGACTGTGTCCTGATTGCATCTGTGTTATGAAATCTGCGACGGCAGCCAGTCCAGCGAAACGCGGCGGCGCGGGCCCGAAAATCGGCTCCTGGCTGACGACAATTCTGCTCGCTTGTGTGTTTCTTTTGGAGCGATTATTGCTGCATAAATATACCATCTAACTGCTACTTCGCCCACCAAAAATTCAAGGAAATCTTGGTTTGGCTGGGCTCGATTCCGCCGTCTGCACACTATCGAAACTGTCTAGCGCCGGGGCTTTTTTCTGCGGCCTCAGGCCTGGCAGCGGCGGAAACAGGAGAACAGAAAAGAGACGGGACGGGCCCGCCTCTTAGAATCTGAATGCAGCTGCTTGCCGCGATTACTGCCTGCGGTTGCGCTTCCGCAAGAAGGCCGGCAGTTCGGTGTTTTTCGGGTCGATCTTGTCGTAGCCGCGCTGCTCGTCTTGCCCGGAACCCGGCGAGCCCAAACGACCGCGCTGGAAAGGCTGGGCTGGCGACGCGCCGCTGCTGGAAGCCATGTTCTCGCCTGGCGCCTGGACCTCGACATCTTCGTAAATCCTGCCCTGCGACGGCGGCGGCTGCGGCAAGGACGACGGCTGACGCACCGGCAGCGCGCCGGATTCTTGCATATTCGTCTCCAGCCGGCTGCGCTCGAAACCGGTCGCGATCACCGTGATGTGGACCTCGTCGCCCATGCTTTCATCGATATGCGCGCCGAAGATGAGATTACATTCGGGGTGGGCGCTGTCCTTGATGATGGCAGCCGCTTCGTTGACTTCAAAGAGCGTCAAGTCCGAGCCGCCGGTGATCGAGAACAAGATGCCGCGCGCGCCGTCGATGGTCACATCAAGCAAGCCGCTTGTGATCGCCATTTCGGCTGCCGACCGCGCCCGATCGTCGCCGGCCGAGCGCCCCACTGCCATCAGGGCGGCGCCGCCTTCGCTCATGACCGTGCGCACATCGGCGAAATCCAGGTTGATCAAGCCGGGCACCGTAATCAGTTCGGAGATGCCCTGAATGCCCTGGCGCAGCACATCGTCCGCCAGTGAGAATGCCTGCTGCAGGGTGGAGCGCTTGTCCGCCATTTGCAGCAAACGGTCGTTGGGGATGACGATGAGCGTGTCGACCTGGCTCTTGAGCGCTTCGATGCCGGTCTTGGCCAGCTGCGCCCGGCGCGTGCCTTCAAAGGTGAAGGGGCGGGTGACGACGCCGATGGTCAGCGCGCCCAGCTCTTTGGCGATTTGGGCGATGACTGGCGAGGCGCCGGTGCCCGTGCCGCCGCCCATGCCGCAGGCGACGAAAATCATGTCGGAGCCGCGCAAGACCTCAAGCAGGTCTTCCGAGCTTTCTTCGGCTGCCTTGCGCCCAATCTCCGGATTGCCGCCCGCGCCCAGACCACGGGTCAGCTTGTCCCCAATGCGGACCCTGGTCTTGGCTTTGGACAGCATCAAGGCTTGGTTGTCCGTGTTGACGGCGATGAATTCGACGCCGCCCAGACCTTCGTTGATCATGCGGTTGACGGCATTGCCGCCGCCGCCGCCCACACCAACGACCTTGATCTGCGCGAAGTTTTCCCCGGTTATCAAATCATTGACCATAATGGCTACCCTCGTAAGTCAGCGCGTCCCGTCGACGCCTACGGCACCTTCAGAAAATCATTGTACGCCTCTTGCCAGCGCGCGCAATTCAAATGAGCGGCAATAATGCCTCAACTTTCAATTAAGTCTTTTCAGTCGTCCTGAGGCAGAAATCGGCGGAAAAAGTCGTTCATCCGCCTGCCAATCTGCGCCACCGGCAAATTCATCGTCTCCGCCGGTTCCTGCTCCACCATCGCGTCCATTTCCAAACCCAGCCGCAGCAAACCCACGCTCGTGCTGTAGGCCGGATTCTTCAGCGCGTCGGCGATGCCGGTGATCTTCTCCGGGTGCGCCAGCCGCACCGGCACATTCAAGATCCGCGACGCCAAATCGCGATAGCCCGGCAATTGAGAGCTGCCGCCGGTGATGACCGCGCCCGCCCGCAGCAAACCGGCGTAGCCCGAGCGCTTTATCTCTTTCTCCACCAGCTCGAAGATCTCTTCAAAGCGCGCTTCAATGACCATCGCCAGATCGCGGCGCGAAACCGGCAGGATCTCGCCGCCGAATGGCTCGACCGGGAAAACATCGGATTCGCTCACCGAATTCATGTCGGCGTGGCCCCGCTGTATCTTGACCTGCTCCGCCAAGCCAAAGGGGACGCGCATCCAATAAGTGATGTCCTGGGTGACATGGTTGCCGCCGACGGGGATGATCGCCGTATGCCAGACGGTGCCGTCGATGAAGATGGCGAGGTCGGTCGTGCCGCCGCCAATGTCAATGACCACCGCGCCCATCTCGCGCTCATGGTCGGTCAGCACGGCGTCGCCCGCCGCCAGCGGATTCAGGATGAAGCGGTCCACCAGCAGCCCGGCCGATTCCACCGCGTCTTCCAGGTTCGCCAGGCTGGTGGTCGAGGCGGTGATGATGTGCGCGTCCACCTCGAGCCGGAAGCAGTGCATCCCGAGGGGGCTGCGGATGCCCTCTTGGCCGTCCAGGGTGTAGCTGCGCGGCACCACATGCAAGATTTCGCGATTGTGGGGGATGGCGATGTTGCGGGCGACGCCCATGGCTTTATCCAGGTCTTCGGCGCCGACGCTGCGCGAGCCGACGATGGTGGCCAGGCCGCGGCTGGTGAGCGACGAGATATGGCTGCCGGCCACGCTGACGAAGGCGCGGTTGATATCGTAGCCGGTCGATTTCTCCGCTTTGCGGATCGCCTTGGCAATCGCGCTGGACAAAGCGCCGACATTGTTGACGACGCCCTTTTTCATCCCGTCGCTCGGCTCAATGCCGAGGCCGACGACATACACATCTTCAGGCCGCACTTCGCCCACGATCGCGCAAATCTTGTGCGTGCCTACATCCAAGCCTACGACCAAATCGCCCATCTGCCTCTATTGCCCCCATAAAACCCGGTAAAACGGCGCGTCCGGATTCGCGATGTTCAGCTCCGCCACCGGAATGGCAAGGCTGTTGAAATGCTCCGTCAGCGCTTCATACATTTGGATCTTCTCGCTCATAATCGCCGCGCCATCGCTGCCCATCCACACCTGCCAGCCCTGCTCGCTCGTCCAGCCCAGACCATGCGCCGGGTGGTAGCGCAGCCGCTCGCCCGCCGGAAGAATGTCTTTCAGCCGCAACGCGCCCAGCACCTCGTCCTTGCCGAAATCTTCGGCCATGGGCCTGGCGCCGGCGTAGCCCTCGTCGACCACGCTCACGCGCAGCAGATTCGGCATCTCCGCCCGGGCCGGCATGACCCGCCCCTGCAGGTCGATCCAGCGTTCGCCCTCGGCCTCTTCCCAGACGATGGCTGGCTGCCGCTCTTGCACGGCGAGGGTAATCAAATCCGGCGGCCAGCCCAGCTCCAGCGAGACATCGGCGATGGAAGGCGAACGCAGGATGTTGCGGCGGATCTGCGCCGGGTCCAGCCAGAACATGTGGTAATCGGCAATATCAGCAAAGGCGAAAATCTCCTCGCGGCTGATGTAACTGGCGCCCCGCGCCTGGATCGAGCGCACATAAAACACATCGCTGCTAAAGACGAAGACCAGGATCAAGCCAAAGAGCAAGAACATGAGGCCGCTCGCAACCCGCCAGCGCAGCGTGCCCCGTTCCTGGCGCGGCGCCAGCGCTGGCCGCGGCGTCGTCCCTGGCGCCGCCCGATGCAAGACGCCTGGCGCGCGCTCCGGCTGCCGCCGCTGTAGCTGGACATGACTAGCCAATTGGGACCATCCATCGGTCGCGGACAGTGGCCGCCCCTCAACACCGCGTTCAGTCTACACTTGCTCAAAATTCGGCGCAAACAGCTTGGGGCGCAATCTTAATCCCACCGTCCCAGGGTCTGGATCTCCAGCTCCAGCCGAATGCCAGATTCCGCCATCACGCGCTGGCGCACCCGCTGGATAAGGGCGAAATAATCGCTGGCGGTGGCGGTTTCGTCACGGTTGACGAAGAAATTGGCGTGCCGCGGCGAGACCTGGACCGCGCCGGCGCGCATGCCTTTCAAGCCGGCCGCCTCAATGAGCCGCCCCGCGTAATCGCCCGGCGGATTCTTGAAGATGCTGCCGAGGCTGGCGCCAGGCGGCTGGGTGCGCCGGCGATAAGCGTTGTGGCGCTCCATCCGCTGCAGGATCCGCTCTGGCGCGTCGCTGGCCAATGCAAAGCGCGCCGCCATCACAAAGCAGCGCCCGGCCGAAGGCCGCTTGAGCGCGGACCGCCGATAGCCATACTCCAGCTCGCCAGGGGCGACCCAGCGCGCCCCGGCCTCATATTCGTAGATCAGCGCGCCGCGGATGCCGCTGGCGATATCGCCGCCATGCGCGCCGGCGTTGTTGACCACTGCCCCGCCGACGGTGCCCGGCACGGCGATCGCCCATTCCAGGCCCGTCAGCCCACGCTCTTGGCAAAAGCGCGCCAGGCGAATCAGACTGGTTCCGCCGCTGGCGACGACTGACAGCGCGCCGCCGTCGGCCTGGCTGTGGATGCGGGTCGCCCGGTTGATGATGGTCAAGCCGCGAATGCCCCGGTCCGAGACCAGCACATTGGCGCCGCCGCCGAGGATTGTCGCGGGCAGGCCGCGCGCCCAGGCCTGCCGCAGCAAGTCCAGCGCGTCGCCATAGTCGGGGTCTTTGGCGATGTAAAGATAATCGGCGGGACCGCCCAGCCGCGCCGCCGTGTAGCGCGCAAGGCTTTGCCCGATCCGCAGTCCTTCAATGGCGGGCATCTCCGGCGCCACGGCGGTCAGTCGCTTTCGTCCAGGTACATGTCGGCGATTTTGTTGGCGTCGCCCGCGCTGAAGATCAGGGCGATCGTCGGCCTGTCGCGGGCCTGGCGCAGCTGCTCGACCGCCTTTGCAAAAGTGGCGACGAAACAGGCGTTGGTCCGGCCTTGAATCGCCCGCGTCATGGCTCGACCGTCGACGCCGGGCAGCGGCGCTTCGCGGGCGGCGTAAATCGGCGTGATCAGGGCGCGGTCGGCCTCGTCAAAGGCGGTGGCGAAATCGCCCCAAAATCGCTGGACGCGCGAGTAGGTGTGGGGCTGCCAGATCGCCCAGATCCGATGCCCGGGGTAGCGCAGTCGCGCCGCGCGGATGTTCGCTCGAATCGCCGTCGGATGATGGCCGTAATCGTCCACGACAATCACGCCGTCGCGTTCGCCGCGGACCTGGAAGCGCCTCGCGGTCGGTTTGAAATCGCGCAATGCCGCCGCGCTTTCCATGGGCGGGACGCCGCGTTTCGACGCCATCGCCATTGCCGCCAAGGCGTTGAGCGCGTTGTGCTCGCCCGGGAGGCCAAGCGCCAGCTCAGCGGCCGCTTCGCCCCGGTGGATGACGGTCGCGCGGGTCCTCTCCAGCGAGAAGCGCAAATCCGCCGCCCGCCAATCCGCCGCGGCGCCGCGGATGGAGTAAGTCGTCGTCTCGCGGCCACGGCCACGCTGCAGCTTGAGGATTTCCAGCGCCTCGGCGTCGTCGGCGCAAGCCACCAGCTGGCCTCCCGGCGCGAGGCTCTCGGCAAAATTGCGAAAAGCGGCGCGCATGTCGGAAGGCGTCGCGAAGAAATCCGGATGGTCGTGCTCCACATTTGCGATGAGGGCGAGCGCGGGCCGCAAGCCGAGGAACATGTTGTCGTATTCGTCGGCTTCAATGATAAAGGAGGGACCGCAGCCGACGCCGGCGTTCGCGCCCGAATCCGCAAGCTCGCCCCCGACGATGAAGCTCGGGTCTTTGCCGGCGCGCTTGAGTATGTGAATGAGCATCGAGGCAATGGTGGTCTTGCCGTGCGCGCCAGCCACCGCCAGCGTGTCGCAGCCGCCCAGGATGAGGCTCATGAAATCTTTGCGCTTGTAGACCGGTATCCCCGCCGCCATCGCCGACGCCACTTCAATATGATCGCGCCCGACAGCCGAGCTGGCCAGCACGGCCTGCGCTCCGAGCGGATGCCCGGCCTGGTGCCCCAAGTGCACGGTCGCGCCATCCGCTTCCAGGGCCGCGGTCAAGCGGTTGGCGCGCAAGTCGGCGCCACTCACTTCATAGCCGCGCTCGAGCAAGATGCGGGCGATTGCCGACAAGCCAGCGCCGGCGATGCCGATGAGGTGGATGCGCTGTCCCGGCAGCAGCCGCAAATCGCCGCTCATCGCTGGCCGCCCGTCTCCAGCAGCAGCCGCGCCAGCTGTTCCGCGCCGTCAGATCTGGCCAGTGCCCGAGACAGTTGGCGCATCTGGCGCAAGCGGCAGTCGTCCTGAAGCAGAGCCAGGACCGTCTCCTCGAGTTTGGCGGGCAGGTCCGCGTCGTCGAGGCGGATGGCGGCCCCGCGTCGCGCCAGGTAGTCCGCGTTCATCTTCTGGTAGCGCCAGGCGTGAGGGTACGGCACGAGGATGGCGGGCAGGCCGAATCGCGGCAGCTCCGCCAAAGCGCTGGCGCCAGCGCGACACACGGTCAACTGAGCCGCGGCGAGCGCCAGGCCCATCTCGTCGTGCAGGTAAGCGACGGCATGATAACGAGGATGATCCGCCAGCTCGCCGGCTTGTTCCCGCGAGCGCGCCCAATCCAGCTGGCCGGTGATGTGCAGGATCTGGAGGCCCGCGTCGAGCAGGCCCCCCAGACAGCCGACCAAAGCCATGTTGAGGCTGCGCGCCCCCCGGCTGCCGCCAAATACGAGCAGAGTCTTGCGCCCCGCTTCCAGCTCAAAGCGCGCCAATCCCGCCGCCCGCGTCGCTTCCAGGCGATTCGCCAGCAAGGGATAGCCGGTCACGACGCACTTTCCCGGCGGGAAGAAACGCGCGGACTCGTCGACGCTGATGGCGACTCGCTTTGCGAATGGCTGCAGCGCCTTGATGGTCAGGCCGGGCTCGATATCCGGCAGGTAAATCACGATCGGGATGCGCAGCAATCGCGCGCCCAAAGCCAGCGGCAAATTCGCCCAGCCGCCCGTCAGCAGCATCGCCCCCGGCCGCAGCCGCGCCAGCAAGAACAATGCCTGAACGCTGCCGATTAGGAGCTTGATCAAGCTGCGTGCCAGCCGGGCCGGACCGACCCCGTGAATCGGGCCGGCGTAAATCGCATGATAGCTGGCGAAGCCCAGGCCGGACTCCCGGACGAGAGCGCGCTCCATGCCGCCAACCGCGCCGACGAAATGCAGCCGATGCGCCTCACTCTTGTCCCGCAGCAGCGCTTGAGCGGTGGCCAGCGCGGGGTACACGTGCCCGCCGGTGCCGCCAGCTGCGATCAAAACTCGCAATGTCGCGCCTCCGTTCCGCGGTCGGTTTGCGCCGCGCCGCCACGCGATTCACGCTGAGCATCAAGCCGACGCCGATCATCACCACCATCAGCGACGAGCCGCCAAAGCTGATGAAGGGCAGGGGCACGCCCGTCGACGGCACCGCGCCCGTCATCACCGCGATGTTCAGCAGGGCCTGAATGATGACCCAGGCGGTGAAGCCGACGCAGAGCAGCGAGCCAAAGGTGTCTTTCGCCCGGCGCGCCAGCTGAAAGCCGCGAATGGCGAAGGCGATATACAGCGCCACCACCACCGCCGCGCCCAACACGCCGAGCTCCTCGCCAATGATGGCGAAGATGCTGTCCGTGTGCGGGGCCGGCAAAGCGCCGAATTTCTGCTCCGAATGCCCGATGCCGACGCCCAGCCAGCCGCCGCGCAGAAAAGCCGTGATCGCCTGCAGGGTCTGATAATCCGAAAGGGTCACATCGCTGAAGCTGGCGACAAAATTGGCCACCCGAATTTGGGCGTAGGGATAAGTCTCGATGACGAGCAGGCCCAAGCCTGTCGCCAGGCCGCCCACCGCCCCGATCTGCAGCAGGTTCGCGCCCGCCACGAAATACATCACGCCCGCCGTCAGCGCCACAATCGCCGCCGAGCTCAAGTCCGGCTGCAAGACGATGAGGAAGCTGAACAAGCCGACGACTGTCAGGAAAGGCAGCAGGCCGAAGAATACGCTGTCGACCCGCGTGTGTTTCGAGCCCAGCCAGGCCGCCATATAGAGCACGATGGCAAACTCCGCCAGCTCGCTCGGCTGCAGGCGCCCGCCCGCGAAAGAGCGCACCGCGCCGAAGCGCTCCTCGCCGAAGAGCAGCACCGCCACCAGCACGATGACGGTAATGAGGATGAGCCAGACGGCGAAGCGTTTCCAAAAGCGGTAATCGATGATCGCGAATGTGGCGAGGGCGATCGCCGCGAGCGCGACATTGCGCAAGTGCTCCCGCAGGAAGAAGCCGGTGGCGCTGCCGTAAGTCTGGTTGCTCCAGTCCCAGGTGGCGCTGAAGACCATCAAGGAGCCGACGGCAAGCAACAGGATCACGGCCGCCAGCAGCGGCTTGTCCAGGCTGGCCAAGGCGGACCGCCGCGCATTGGGCAGGGGGCGCGGTCTCTCGTCCTGGGCCGGCGGCAAGCCCGCGCTCCGCCGCAGATTCCGGCGGATGCGACGCCGCCTCGAATCCAGAATGTTTCGCTCGCTCATGCCTCGCCGATTTCCTCTCGACCCAAGCGCCCCGGCCAGGAGCGCGAGAATCATTATAGTGCAGAAACCAATTGGCGAAAGTGCTCGCCCCGGGCGGCGAAATCGCTGTAGGCGTCGTAGCTCGTCCCGCCGGGCGAGAGCAAGACGACATCGCCCTTTCGCGCCACTTTGGCAGCCAGGCGCACCGCGTCGTCCAGGTTGGAAGCCCGTGACACTTGCCCCTCGCCGGCCCGCATCCGCGAAAGCATGGGCATCACTTTGGTCGCCACTTGCTTCTCGCCGTCTTCGCCGAAAACCACCAGATGCCGGCTCTTGCGCAGGGCGATTTGCAAGGCGCCTTCCCAGGGCAAGTCTTTATCCGCCCCGCCGATGAGCAGCACCAGCGGCTCCTCGAAGCTGCCCAAAGCCGCCAGCAGCCGCTCGGGCGCGGTGGCGATGCTGTCGTTGATCCAGGTCACGCCGGCGATGTCGCGCACCATCTCCAGGCGATGCTCCACTGGCTGAAAAGCGCGGATGGCTTCTCGCATGAGATCGGGGCGGATGCCGGGCCGGTCGATCGCCAGGCCCAGGCCGCCGGTGATGGCGCAGGCCGCCAGCGCATTCAGCGCGTTGTGGTCGCCACGCAGGGGGATCTCGTCGCGTTCGCAGACTACATGGGGGCTGGCGTCGTAACTGGCCGAACCCGCCACCACCAGCCGACTGCCCAGCATGAAGGCGCCGTCGGCCACCATGTCGTAGCGGCTGAACGCGAGCAGCTCGCCGGCGACGAGACTCTCGAAGGCCTGGCTGCCGGCGTCGTCTCGGCCCAGGACCGCGACATCGCTGCCTCGCTGGCCGCGCAGGATTTTCGCCTTGGCTTCCGCGTAGGCTTCGAGCGTGCCGTGCCGGTCGAGGTGATTGGGCGTCAGATTGAGGATCGCCGCCACCGCCGGGCTCGTGCGCGTCAGCTCCAGCTGAAAACTGGAGAGTTCCATGACGACGATGTCATGCGCTTGGATCCGCGCCAGATCTTCCAGCAGCGGGTTGCCGATGTTGCCGCCGAGCCAGACCTTGTAGCCGGCCCGCTCGACGATGCTGGCGACCAGGGCGGCTGTCGTCGTCTTGCCAGCGCTGCCGGTGATGCCGATTACCGGCGCCGGGCAGCGCTCCAGAAAGAGCTGGGCGTCGTTGCTGAAAGGCAGGCCCCGTTCGCGCGCTTGCCGCAATATCGGCAAATCCAGCGGCACCCCGCCGGAGACGCAAATCAAACGCGCCCCGCGCAAAACCTCGGCCGGATGCCGGCCCAAGACGAAACGCACGCCCGGATAGTCGCGCCGGCGCAGCCCCAATTCACGGGCGCCGCGCATATCGGTGACGACGGCTTCAGCGCCGACCTTCGGCAGCCAGCGCGCCAGAGCCTTGCCCTGCCGCCCAAAGCCGAAAACGACCACCCGCTTCCCCGCCAAATTGTCTCTGCCCGCCATCGGCATGGAGGTCCCGCCCGCGCCAGAATCGCTGAAACAGCCACTATTATAGGGCATTAAGCCAAGAGGACGGCTCATGCGGCGGCGATTTCCTGGATCGGAGGCCAAGGCCTGCGCCGGCCTCGGCGCTGTACGATTTCGCGGGCGCGGCCGCTCCGGTCGCCGGCTACAGCAGGGCCAGCGCCACGCCGACGAAAGCGCTCAAGATGCCGATGAGCCAAAAGCGCTGCACCACCTGAGTCTCGCTCCAGCCGCCCAGCTCAAAGTGATGATGCAGCGGCGTCCGGCGGAAAGGCCGAATGTCCACGCCGTAAAAGCGCCGGCTGAGCTTGGCCGAGGCGACTTGCAGGATGACGCTCAGAATCTCCATCACCGGCACGATCGCGATCACCGGCAGCAGCAGCCATTTGCCGGTCATCACCGCCACCGTGCCCAGGGCCGCCCCCAATGCCAGCGAGCCCGTGTCGCCCATGAAGAGCTGGGCCGGGTGGGCGTTGTACCAAAGAAAGGCGAAACAGGCGCCGACGATGACGAAGCAGAGCTCCACCATGAAGATTTGCTCTTGCAAGACGGCGATCACCCCGTACGCGCCAAAGGCGCTGGCGCTGATGATGCCGGCCAGCCCGTCCAGCCCGTCCGTCAGGTTGGTCGCGTTTGAGCTGCCGACGATGATGAAAGTGCTGATGCAGACGAAGAGAACGGGATGCAGCGGAATCACGATGTCTATCAGCGGCAGTTCCAGGGCGTTGGCGTAAGAGAATTGAAAGTGCGAGATGACGGTCGAGGCCGCCAGCGCCAGCAGAATCTGACAAGCGAACTTGAGCTTGCCGCTCAGGCCCTCGCCCAGGTTGCCGCGCGAAGTCTGGATGCCTTCCCAGTCGTCAAGCAAGCCCAGCAGCGCGAAGCCGATGAGCACGATGAGCGGCAGCAAAATGCTGCGCCCGGAGCCCTCGTCGACGATGCGCGAAATGTTCAGCGCCAGGGTGATGGCGATGGTTGGCAGGATGATCATGATGCCACCCATGGTCGGCGTGCCGATCTTGCGCGCGTGGTGGCTGTCCATGAGTTCGGCGCGGATCTGCTTGCCCAGCTTGAAGCGGCGCAGGATCTCCACGAAGGGGCCGCCCCAAATCACGCCCAGCAAGAAGGTGGCGCCGCCGACGCTGAGCGCCAATGGCAGTTGACCGTCCATGACCGCTTCCGCGTTAGCCTTCGGGCTCGAGGCTCGCTTCCGCCGTTGCCAGGCGCAGGCGCGTCTCGTCATCCGGTATCTCGAGCAAAATCACCAGCCGGTCCGCGATGCGCTTGAAGATCTGCGGCGCCACCTGGTAGCCATAATATTCGTCCGGCCGGTCCAGCTTCACCAGCACGACCGCCTGCGGCTCGTCGGCGGGGATGAAGCCGACAAATGACACGATTGACGAATGCGGGCCGAATTCGGGGCCGACCGCGGTCGAGATCCAGCCGGTGCCCGGCTTGCCGGCGATGCTGTAATCGCGCATGAAGGCCTCGGGCGCGGCTTGCTGCACGACCCGCTTCATCATCTCTCTTACGATGCGGGCGTTCTCGGCCGAGATGACGCGGCGCAAAGTCGTCGGGCGCGCTTCTTCGACGCCGTCTTCGCCGATGACTCGCTTGACGATGCGCGGCTGCCGCAAGATGCCATCGTTGGCGATCGCCGAAAAAGCCGTGATCACTTGCATCGGCGTCGCCTTCATGTCTTGCCCGAAGCTGTTAAAGCCCAGGTGACTCTCCGTCCAATTGGTCTCGCCGCGCATGCGCAGTTCGCCGCTGTCTTCCGCGAATAAGCCGACGCCCGTCGGCTGCCCCAGGCCGAAAGCGCGCATCATGCCGTAAAAATCTTGCGTGCCCATCTCCAGCGCGATGGTGGCTGCCCCCACATTCAGCGAGCGCACCAAGACGGTGGCGGCGTCGGTCGCGCCATGAGCTTGAAAATGCCGATTCCAGATGTCTTGCCCGCCTATCTCGATATGCCCGCTGTCGTTGTAAGTCCACCAAGGCGTGATCGCGTTTTTCTCCAAGGCGCCGGCGACCGTCAGGACCTGCAGGATGGAGCCGGGCTCGTACGCCTCCTGCACGACGGCGTTCTCCAGCAAGCTGGGGTCTTCCACCGTTTGGAAGTTGTTCGGGTCCATCGTCGGATAATTCGCCAGCGCCAAGACATCGCCATTGCGGGGGTCCATCACGATGACGGCGCCGCGGTAAGCTTTGCGCTCTTCCACGGCCGCCTGGAGCTCGGTCTCGACCCAGAACTGCAGGTCGCGGTCCAGCGTCAGCGCGATGTCTTGCCCGCGCTGTTCGGCCGGGCGGTCTTCCGGCAAGTCAAAAGGCACATTGCTGATCGAGAGATCGAGCACCCGGCCCGCCAGAATGTCGTTGTAGGCGCCCTCAACGCCGAGGGAGCCGATCAAGCCTTCGTCGAGGACGATGCCAATCACATGCGACGCCAGCGAGCCCTGCGGATAAAAGCGCTTGGGGATCTCTTCCAGGCCCAGCGAGATCTGGTCCAATGCCGCGATCGCCTGGCCTTGCTGCGCCGAGATCGGTCCCGCTATGAATTCCCAGACTTGGTCGCTCTGGATCTGCAGGAAGAGCTGGGTTTCGTCGATATCGAGGATCTGGCTCAGGTCCCGCGCCAGGCCCGCCGGATCCGACACCAGCGACGGGCTGACGCCAAGGCGGTACTGCACGATGTTGAAAGCCAGGGGCTCGCCATCGCGATCATAGATGAGGCCGCGCTCGGCCGGGATGCGCAGGGTGGTGTTCGTCACCGAGCTGCCGATCTTCTCCAGTTCCTGGCGCACCGACCGCGGGAAGAACTGAAAATTCGCCAGGTTGAAGACCAGGTAGCCCGCCAGCAAGATGAGAAAAATCGCGACGAAGGGCAGCCGCGCCTGGATCGTGCTTTGCTTTGGTGAAGGTCCTTGCATCGCGGGTCACTCGCCGAAAGATTCGATCTGCTCGCCCAGAAGGCGAATCTGCGCGCGCAGCCAGCCGCTGAACGTCTCGTCATACGCTTGGGCTGTCGCCAGCGCCGCGTCTTGTCTTGGCGCCCTCATCTCCTCTCGCCGGCTCGGGTTGTAACCCTCGATCAAGATATAGTTGATTTCGCTGTTCGTGGCGGGCTGGAAGCCGATCTCCACCGCCCGCGCATGGAGCCGCGGCGCCGTGCGGAAGCTGGCGATCTCGCCAATGAGCTGTTCGTTTTGCCGCTTGAGCAGGTCGCGCTCGGCGATCAGGTCTTCAATTTGACGATTGGTGATGGCGAAGGAGGCCACCTGCGACAAATACAGACTGCCCAGAATGAGCAGAATGGCGACGCCCAAAATCGCCAACGCCGTCGCCTGATTGCGAGTCTGAAAGCGCTTGCGGCTGAATGTGTGCTGCAGCCAGGCTTGCGACACGATTCCCGTTCTTTCGCCAAAGGGAGCGGCACGGCCACGCCGGCGCGGCTTGAATTCGCCCCGACGCTTTCCAATGTATCAAAAGCCCGCCATCGCGCAACTCAAGCGCGCGCCCAATCCAGCTTTTCGATGACCCGGAGTTTGGCGCTGCGGCTGCGCGGGTTGGCTTGGATTTCGGCGCGGCCGGGCCGTATCGGCTTGCCGGTGACGCGCTTGACAGTGGCGCGCCGCCCTTGAATCGAAGCCATGCCCGGCGGCGAATGCACGGTCGTCGACAGCTCGCGGAAGCGGACCTTGACGAGGCGGTCTTCCAGGCTGTGAAAGGCGATCACCGCCAAGCGACCGCCCGGGCGCAGCAAGTCGACGGCGATTGGCAAGACCGTTTCGATCGCCTCCAGCTCGCCATTCACGGCGATGCGCAAAGCCTGAAATACCTGGGTCGCCGGATGCAGTCGGCTTTGACGGCGCCGGTCGGCTGGCTTGACGGCCGCTGCCAATTCCGCCAGCTGCCGCGTCGTCTCCAGCGGGCGCTTTTCGACGATCGCGCGAGCGATGCGGCGGGCATGGGGCTCTTCGCCGTATCGAAAGAAGAGATCCGCCAGGGCGTCGGCGGGCAAGCCGTTGACCAGGTCGCGCGCGCTCGGCTGGTCGGCGTCGGCCTCAAAGCGCATGTCCAGGGGCGCGTCGTAGCGGAAGGAGAAACCGCGACTCGCGTCGTCCATCTGCATCGACGACGCGCCCAGGTCCAGCAAAATCGCGTCGACTCGCCGCCAGCCCCGTTCGTTCGCCAGCAGCCGCATTTCGGTGTAGCTGGCCTGATGAAGGGCGACCCGCTCGCCGAAGCCAGCCAGCTTGCGCCGCGCCAAAGCCAGGGCCGAGGCGTCGCGGTCGATGGCGATGGCATGCTCGACCCCCGCCTCCAGCAGTGCCGCCGCGTGCCCGCCAGCGCCGACCGTGCCGTCGATCAAGCGCCGCACATCCGCCTCGCCCGCCCGCAGCAACTCGACGACGGGCTGCAACAGAACCGGCTGATGACCGTTCATGCGCTCTTCCATTGTATGAGCGGACACTCGGATTTTAACGCGGGAATTCGCCCCTCCGCGAGGGCCGCGCGGCGCCGCCTTCGTGCTAAAATATCGTCATGCGCTTTCGCCAGAATTCCAGCCCAGAGGCCGGCTTGCCTTACCAGAAGCCGGCGCATATCGAGACCATCCTCAAGCACTTGCCCGCCAAGCCCGGCGTCTATCTGCTGAAGAATCGGGCGGGCAAAGTGATCTATATTGGCAAAGCCAAACGCCTGCGCAATCGCGTCCGCAGCTATTTCACCACTCAAGCCGATGGCGCCGGCAAGACCTTGCGCATGCGCGCCCAGGTCGACGACATCGACTTCATAATCACCGAAAACGAAGTCAAAGCCCTCATCCTCGAAGAAACGCTCATCAAGAAGCACAAGCCGCGCTTTAACATCGAGCTCAAGGACGACAAGCGCTACCCCTATATTCGCGTCGGCTGGGGCGAGGCTTTCCCCAAAGTCGAGACGACGCGCCGGGTCGTCAACGACGGCTCGCGCTATTTTGGTCCCTACGCCGCCATGTGGGTGGTGCAGAAGACCCTGCGCGACCTGCGCAAGGCTTTCCCCTATTTGACCTGCGATCGCGAAATCACCGGCGAGGACGAGCGCGCCTGCCTCTTTCACGACATCAAGCTCTGCAACGCGCCCTGCATCGGCGCCGTCGACCGCGAGCAGTACCGCTTCATGATTCAAGAGCTGATGGATGTGCTGAGCGGCCGGGCGGAGAATGTGCGCAAGCGCCTGGAGAGCGAGATGAGCGCCGCCTCCGCCGCGCTCAATTTCGAGGCGGCCGCCGCCATCCGCGATCAACTCTGGGCGATCGACTTTATCACCAACAAACACAAAGCCGTCGGCAAACACATGACCGACCACGATGTCATCGCCCTGGCTAGGGAGGAGCGCGACGCCACCGTCCAGATTATGTTCATCCGCAACGGCAAGCTCATCGGTAGCGACTCTCGCTCCATGAACAACACCGAAGGCGAGAGCGACGCCGCCGTGCTTGAGCAGTTCATCAGCCAATTCTACGCCGCCTCCAACAATGTCCCGCGGGAGCTTATCTTGCCCAGCGAAGTCGAAGAAGCCCGCATATTGGAGCGCTGGCTGAGCGACAAACGCCAAGGCGCCAAGGTGTCCATCCATGTGCCGCAGCGGGGCGACAAACGCAAGCTCGTCGGCCTCGCCCGCGAAAACGCCCTGGAGAGCCTGCAGATGATGCGCGCCCAGTACGAAGCCGACGCCACCAAGCACGAAGAGGCCATGGCCGAGCTGCAAGCGAGCCTGAAATTGCCGCGCGTCCCCAACCGCATCGAATGTTTCGACATCAGCACGACCCAGGGCACTGCCATCGTCGCCAGCCGGGTCGTCTTCTTGCGCGGCGTCGCCCGCAAAAGCGAATACCGCCGCTTCAACATCCGCAGCGTTTCGCACGGCGGCTCGGACGACTATCAGTCCATGCGCGAGGCTCTAACCCGTCGTTTCCTGCGCTGGAAAAAAGCGGCGGAGGCGGAGGCGGAACTCAAGCCCGATGGCCGCGACAACGACGAGACCTGGCGCCTGCTGCCCGACCTGCTGCTGATTGACGGCGGACTGGGCCAGCTGAATGTGGCGCAGGCGGTGCTGGCGGAGTTCGGCCTGGCGGATCGCGTGCCGCTGGCGGCGCTTGCCAAGCGAATCGAGGAGATCTTCTTGCCCGATGAGAGCGAGTCGGTCTTGCTGCCGCGCCGGGGCGAGGCGCTCTACCTGGCGCAGCGAGTCCGCGACGAAGCCCATCGCTTCGCCATCGCCAGCCATCGCCAGCAGCGCCGCAAGAAGAGCATGGCGAGCCGGCTGGAGACGGTGCCGGGGGTCGGCCCAAAACGGCGCAAGGTCTTGCTCAAGCACTTCGAGAATTCCATCGACGCCATTCGCGGCGCCAGCGTCGCCGAGCTGACGGCGGTGACGGGCATCAGCAAAGAAGTGGCGCTGAACATCAAGAGCCACCTGGATTGAGCGGGCTTTGACGCCGGGGCGCGATCCAGGTTACAATGTGATTCGAGCGTCGGGTGAAATGACATGGCAAAACGAGAATTGTCGAATGGGATTAAACTGCCGGGACGACCATTCTGGCGGGGCATCGCGCGGCTGTTTGACTTCAGCGGCGAGCTCGATCGCGAGTTGATAGCGCAGATTCGCGCCAACAGTCGAAACCGGACGCAGCCGACTTCAGCTGAGGAGTCGCTGCGCAAGACTTGGCGGTCGGTGGGCGACAGCATGCGCTGGGCGATTGGCGAATATGAAACCGAGCGCGGATTAGCTGGGAATAACGGCGAACGGCTATCTGAGGCCGAGTCCGTTCGAAGAGCCAGACAAGAGGACTTGATGATTCTGTTGGGGCTTGTTGATGCGGACGAGAAGCGCGTCAGCGCTATCTGGCGATCGGTTGATGAGCGCTGGCAGCGCGCGCTGGACAGTAACCATAACGCGACCAACGGGAATGACAGCGTGTGAGCGACGATTCCGGAAGCGAAGAGCGAAGGCTCGAGGATTTGCGCCTTCTGGAATCGAGCGGCGTTTCCGGCGAATTGTTGCGAAATATTCCTCCAGAGAAGAGTGAAGACTTTGCCCGCGCGATTATCGCGTTTCAATTGGATATACGGCAAGTAGAACGCTATTCGGGCAATCTTCCGCATCCCAGCATAGTTGAAGGATACGAGCGCGCCCTGCCTGGAAGCGCCGACCGGATTCTGGCTCTTGCCGAAAAGAGACAGGCGGCCGATATTCTGTAAGAACAGCGGCATGACGACGAGACGCATCAATTCAACATGTCTATCGTTAGAGGCATAATCTGGAACGAGCGGCTGGGCGCTCCTGCTGGTCGCGCTGGCGCTCGTGTTCGTGCGTCTCGGCGTCAGGATCATAGAATCTGGGCACAGCGCCGAAGGTTTCGCCATGGTTGTCGGCGCGGCCTGCGGCGTGCTAATCGCCTTTGTTCGAAGCAGCAGCCGGCGCCGACAGCTCGGGGACGCGTCTGAGACTGCCTGAATTCGCCGCGCCTCAAATCCGCAGCTGATGCACATGGCGGATGAAGTCCTGCGCTTGCAGCGCCTCCAGTACATGCTGCGGCAGGGCCTCGTCGAAATTCAGCACCGTCAGCGTGTTGCCGCCCGGTTCCGCCCGCCCCGTGTGCCAACTCGCAATGTTGATGCCGTTCTCCGCCATCAGGCTGCCCACTTTGCCAATCACGCCCGGCCGGTCGCGGCTGCCCATGACGAGCAGATGCCCGCGGGGCTCGAAGTGGACGCGATAGTCGTTAATCTGCAAGATGTAGGGCTTCT